>NZ_CP108115.1:0-3800000 GCF_045206365.1 Streptomyces sp. NBC_00212 | reverse complement strand
GGCTGGTCGTTGTTTGAGAACTGCACAGTGGACGCGAGCATCTGTGGCCAAGTTTTTAAGGGCGCACGGTGGATGCCTTGGCACCAGGAACCGATGAAGGACGTGGGAGGCCACGATAGTCCCCGGGGAGCCGTCAACCAGGCTTTGATCCGGGGGTTTCCGAATGGGGAAACCCGGCAGTCGTCATGGGCTGTCACCCATACCTGAACACATAGGGTATGTGGAGGGAACGAGGGGAAGTGAAACATCTCAGTACCCTCAGGAAGAGAAAACAACCGTGATTCCGGGAGTAGTGGCGAGCGAAACCGGATGAGGCCAAACCGTATGCGTGTGATACCCGGCAGGGGTTGCGCATGCGGGGTTGTGGGATCTCTCTTCTGTCGTCTGCCGGCGACAGGACGAGTCAGAAACCGTTGGTGTAGGCGAAGGACATGCGAAAGGTCCGGCGTAGAGGGTAAGACCCCCGTAGCTGAAACATCAACGGCTCGTTTGAGAGACACCCAAGTAGCACGGGGCCCGAGAAATCCCGTGTGAATCTGGCGGGACCACCCGCTAAGCCTAAATATTCCCTGGTGACCGATAGCGGATAGTACCGTGAGGGAATGGTGAAAAGTACCGCGGGAGCGGAGTGAAATAGTACCTGAAACCGTGTGCCTACAAGCCGTGGGAGCGTCGCTGGCAGCACTTGTGCTGTCAGTCGTGACTGCGTGCCTTTTGAAGAATGAGCCTGCGAGTTAGCGGTGTGTAGCGAGGTTAACCCGTGTGGGGAAGCCGTAGCGAAAGCGAGTCCGAACAGGGCGATTGAGTTGCACGCTCTAGACCCGAAGCGGAGTGATCTAGCCATGGGCAGGTTGAAGCGGCTGTAAGAGGTCGTGGAGGACCGAACCCACCAGGGTTGAAAACCTGGGGGATGACCTGTGGTTAGGGGTGAAAGGCCAATCAAACTCCGTGATAGCTGGTTCTCCCCGAAATGCATTTAGGTGCAGCGTCGTGTGTTTCTTGCCGGAGGTAGAGCACTGGATAGGCGATGGGCCCTACCGGGTTACTGACCTTAGCCAAACTCCGAATGCCGGTAAGTGAGAGCGCGGCAGTGAGACTGTGGGGGATAAGCTCCATGGTCGAGAGGGAAACAGCCCAGAGCATCGACTAAGGCCCCTAAGCGTACGCTAAGTGGGAAAGGATGTGGAGTCGCAGAGACAACCAGGAGGTTGGCTTAGAAGCAGCCACCCTTGAAAGAGTGCGTAATAGCTCACTGGTCAAGTGATTCCGCGCCGACAATGTAGCGGGGCTCAAGCGTACCGCCGAAGTCGTGTCATTCCAGCATATAGGGCCAACGCCTGCTGGGATGGGTAGGGGAGCGTCGTGTGCCGGGTGAAGCTGCAGCGGAAGCTAGTGGTGGACGGTTCACGAGTGAGAATGCAGGCATGAGTAGCGATACACACGTGAGAAACGTGTGCGCCGATTGACTAAGGGTTCCTGGGTCAAGCTGATCTGCCCAGGGTAAGTCGGGACCTAAGGCGAGGCCGACAGGCGTAGTCGATGGACAACCGGTTGATATTCCGGTACCCGCTTTGAAACGCCCAGTATCGAGCCCATTAATGCTAAGGCCGTGAAGCCGTTCCGGACCCTTCGGGGAATGGAAAGTGGTGGAGCCGCCGGCCCAAGGTGGTAGTAGGTAAGCGATGGGGTGACGCAGGAAGGTAGTCCAGCCCGGGCGGTGGTTGTCCCGGGGTAAGGGTGTAGCCCGTCATCTAGGCAAATCCGGATGACATATAAGGGTGAGACCTGATGCCGAGCCGATTGTGGTGAAGTGGATGATCCTATGCTGTCGAGAAAAGCCTCTAGCGAGTTTCATGGCGGCCCGTACCCTAAACCGACTCAGGTGGTCAGGTAGAGAATACCGAGGCGTTCGGGTGAACTATGGTTAAGGAACTCGGCAAAATGCCCCCGTAACTTCGGGAGAAGGGGGGCCACGTCCGGTGATGAGTCTTGCACTCTGAGCTGGGGGTGGCCGCAGAGACCAGCGAGAAGCGACTGTTTACTAAAAACACAGGTCCGTGCGAAGCCGTAAGGCGATGTATACGGACTGACGCCTGCCCGGTGCTGGAACGTTAAGGGGACCGGTTAGTCACATTTCGGTGTGGCGAAGCTGAGAACTTAAGCGCCAGTAAACGGCGGTGGTAACTATAACCATCCTAAGGTAGCGAAATTCCTTGTCGGGTAAGTTCCGACCTGCACGAATGGCGTAACGACTTCTCGACTGTCTCAACCATAGGCCCGGTGAAATTGCACTACGAGTAAAGATGCTCGTTTCGCGCAGCAGGACGGAAAGACCCCGGGACCTTTACTACAGTTTGATATTGGTGTTCGGTTCGGCTTGTGTAGGATAGGTGGGAGACTTTGAAGCGGCCACGCCAGTGGTTGTGGAGTCGTCGTTGAAATACCACTCTGGTCGTGCTGGATGTCTAACCTCGGTCCGTGATCCGGATCAGGGACAGTGTCTGATGGGTAGTTTAACTGGGGCGGTTGCCTCCTAAAGAGTAACGGAGGCGCCCAAAGGTTCCCTCAGCCTGGTTGGCAATCAGGTGTTGAGTGTAAGTGCACAAGGGAGCTTGACTGTGAGACCGACGGGTCGAGCAGGGACGAAAGTCGGGACTAGTGATCCGGCGGTGGCTTGTGGAAGCGCCGTCGCTCAACGGATAAAAGGTACCCCGGGGATAACAGGCTGATCTTCCCCAAGAGTCCATATCGACGGGATGGTTTGGCACCTCGATGTCGGCTCGTCGCATCCTGGGGCTGGAGTCGGTCCCAAGGGTTGGGCTGTTCGCCCATTAAAGCGGTACGCGAGCTGGGTTTAGAACGTCGTGAGACAGTTCGGTCCCTATCCGCTGCGCGCGCAGGAACATTGAGAAGGGCTGTCCCTAGTACGAGAGGACCGGGACGGACGAACCTCTGGTGTGCCAGTTGTCCTGCCAAGGGCATGGCTGGTTGGCTACGTTCGGAAAGGATAACCGCTGAAAGCATCTAAGCGGGAAGCCTGCTTCGAGATGAGTGTTCCCACCTCCTTGAGAGGGTAAGGCTCCCAGTAGACGACTGGGTTGATAGGCCAGATGTGGAAGCCCGGTAACGGGTGGAGCTGACTGGTACTAATAGGCCGAGGGCTTGTCCTCAGTTGCTCGCGTCCACTGTGTTTGTTCTGAAGCAATGAACAGCCGTCAGAACCGTTTCCGGTTCCGGTGTTCAACTTCATAGTGTTTCGGTGGTCATAGCGTTAGGGAAACGCCCGGTTACATTCCGAACCCGGAAGCTAAGCCTTTCAGCGCCGATGGTACTGCAGGGGGGACCCTGTGGGAGAGTAGGACGCCGCCGAACAAATTTTGGGGAAAGCCCCGCACTTGGTCCTTCGGGACTACGGTGCGGGGCCTTTCTGCGTTTAAGGTCGAGTCATGCGCTACGACCTCATCATCTTCGACAACGACGGCGTGCTCGTCGACAGTGAGCCGATCTCGAACACCATCCTGTCCGGGTATCTCACCGAGCTCGGCCATCCCACCTCGTACGAGGAATCCCTCCGTGACTACATGGGGGCCGCAGTCCATCGCGTGCACGACGTGATCCAGGAGAGGACCGGGCAAGCGCTGCCGGTCGACTTCGACGAGACGCTGCACGCTCGGATTTTCGCCGCGTTCGAGCGGGAATTGCAGCCCGTCGCGGGGGTCACGGACGTACTCGGGAAGCTCGTGGCGGACGGGGTGCCGTACTGCGTGGCGTCGTCCGGGACGCACGAGCGGATCCGGGTCGGGCACCGCAGGACCGGGCTCGACGAGTGGTTCGAGGAGGAGTGGGTGTTCTCCTCGGAGGACGTCGGGCGGGGGAAGCCGGCGCCGGACCTGTTCCTGCACGCGGCCGAGCGGATGGGGGTGGCACCCGAGCGGTGCGTCGTCATCGAGGACAGCCGGCTCGGGGTCCAGGCCGCGCGGGCTGCGGGGATGGACGTGTACGGGTTCACGGCGATGACGCCCGCCGAGCGGCTCGACGGGGCCAACGGGTACTTCGACAACATGGGGCAGCTGCTCGGATTGCTCGGGTGATCTCTCTACCCAGGAGTAAGTAACGGCCCTAGGCTGTGCCGCCATGACAGACGCACGCCTGCGGCACGGCAGGGCGTCCCTGGCGGTGAGTTTCTTCGCGCAGGGCATGGCCTTTGCCCTCCTGGTGACCCGCATACCCGCGATCCAGGACCGGTACGGGATATCGGATGGGCTGCTGCCCGTCTTCCTCGCGGCCGTGCCGATCCTCGCGGGGGTCGGCAGCGTCTGCACCGAGCAGCTGATCAAGCGGGTCCGGCCCAGCGTGGTGCTGCGGTTCGCCCAGCCCGCCGTGCTCCTGGCGCTGCTCGGGGCCGGCGCGGGCGACCGGATGTGGCAGGCCGCGCTGTCGCTCGGCGCGTTCGGGCTGTCGGTGGGGGCGCTCGACGCGTCCATGAACATGCTGGGGGTCAGCCTCCAGCGGACGTACGGGCGCAGCATCATGCTCGGGTTCCACGCCTCGTACAGCCTCGGGGGGATCGGGGGCGCCTCGCTCGCCTGGGTGGGGGCGCACTGGCACCTGTCGCTGCTCGTGTCGTATCTGCCGGTCGTGGCCGTGCTGCTGCCGGTGTGTCTGGTCGCGAGCCGGTGGTACGTGGACGGTGAGCCGGTCGGCGCCGCGGTGGAGCGGGCCGAGGGGGCCAAGCCCGTCGTCTTCCGGCTGCTGCTGCCGCTCTGCCTGGTGATGAGCTTCGCGTACATCGGGGACTCGACCGTCTCCAACTGGAGTGCCAAGTACCTCCAGGACACGCTGGGCAGTTCCGAGCAGCTGTCGACCGTTCCGTACAACGTCTACATGGTCACCACGCTGCTCGGGCGGGCTGCCGGGGACTTCGGGGTGCGGCGGTTCGGGGCGGTGGCCGTGGTGCGGTTCGGGACGGTGCTGGCCGCGGCCGGGTTCGGCGTGGTGGCGGCCGCGCCCGGGGCCTGGGCGGGGATGGCCGGGTTCACGCTGCTCGGGTTCGGGCTGTGCGTGATCGTGCCGCAGACGTTCGCCGCGGCCGGGCGGCTGTTTCCGGACGCCAGCGACGCGGCGGTCGCCCGGCTCAACATCTTCAACTACGTGGGTTTTCTTGTCGGCTCGCCGCTCGTGGGGGCGCTGGGGGACGCCTGGAGTTATCGCGGGGCGATGCTCGTGCCGATGGTCCTGGTATTGCTGACGCTGGTGTACGCCCGCTCGTTCGGCTCCGAGGCCGCCCGATACGGTGGCGGGCATGAGCGGCCGCGCACTGTTGATGTGGGATGAAGCTGTCACGCGCTACGACTTCGGGTCGAGCCACCCGATGGACCCGGTACGGCTCGCGCTGACCATGGGTCTGGTGCGGGCGTACGGGCTCGACAAGCAGGTGGACGTGGTTGCCGCGCCGCCCGCCGGGGACTCCACGCTGCGGCTCGTGCACCGGCAGGACTACGTCGACGCGGTGCGGGCGGCGTCGGCGGATCCGGGTTCCGCCGACGCGTCGTACGGGCTCGGCACGATGGACGATCCCGCCTTCGCCGGGATGCACGAGGCCTCCGCGCTGATCGCCGGGCAGTCGGTCGCCGCGGCCGAGGCGGTGTGGGCGGGGGAGGCCGCGCACGCGGTCAACTTCGCGGGCGGGCTGCACCACGCCATGCCGGGCGGGGCGGCCGGGTTCTGCATCTACAACGACGCCGCGCTGGCCATCGCGCGGCTGTTGGAGCTGGGGGCCGAGCGGGTCGCGTACGTGGATGTGGACGTACACCACGGGGACGGGGTTCAGGCGGCGTTCTGGGAGGATCCGCGGGTCCTGACGATCTCGCTGCACGAGCATCCCCGGCTCCTGTTTCCCGGGACCGGGTGGCCGGAGGAGACCGGGGCGGACGGGGCCGGTGAGGGTTCCGCGGTGAATGTCGCGCTGCCGGCGGGGACGGGGGACGAGGGGTGGCTGCGGGCGTTCCACTCGGTGGTGCCCGAGCTGATCGCCGATTTCCGGCCACAGGTGCTGGTCACTCAGCACGGGGCCGATACGCATTTCGAGGATCCGCTGGCTCACCTGGCCGTTTCGCTCGATGCGCAGCGGGCGGTGCAGGCCGCGTGCCACTCGCTGGCCCATGAGTACGTCGAGGGGGCGAAGTGGGTCGCGCTCGGGGGTGGGGGGTATGCGGTGGTGGATGTGGTGCCGCGGTCCTGGACGCATCTGGTGGGGATCGCGGGGCATGCGCCGCTCGATCCCGAGTCGGTGATTCCCGCGTCCTGGCGGGATGAAGTGTTCGCGCGTACGCGGCAGTTGGGGCCGGCGCGGATGACGGACGGGCGGACCGTGTCGTGGCGGTCCTGGGATGCGGGGTACGACCCTGCGGATCGGCTGGACCAGGCGGTGCTGGCCACTCGGCGGGCGGTGTTTCCGTTGCGGGGGTTGTTGGCGTAGGGGGAGTTCCCCACCCCGCCCCTTCCCGAGACCCTCCGGGGGATGTCGTTCAGCTGCGGCCCCGCGGTCGTCCCTGGGGCTCCGCCCCAGACCCCGTTCGCGCCTTAATGGCGCTCGTCCTCAAACGCCGGACGGGCTAAGGATGCCGGTGCCGACCAGCGTCAACCCTGTTAGGGGCGCGGGGAACTGCGCGACCCGCCACGCACGGTCCGCAGCCGAACCAACTCACCCCGGGCGGGTCTCGGGAGGGGGGGGCGAGAGGCCCCTTCGCGGCCAGGTGGCGTTACGCCAACTGTGGGGCTCTGCGCCGAATTTGGCCCGCGCCCCACCCCCCTGCGGGAGCATCGTCGGGTGTTGAGCATCGGCGCGCTGCGGGCGCATCTTCTGGCGGCCAGGCTGGCCGGGCCTGTGGCCACCTCGCGGGAGGAGAGCCTGCGGAGCTATCGGCTGTTCGCGGCGCGGGATCCCCGGGTCACGCTCGGGCTCGACCCCGAATGGGGGTGGGGCGAGCGGGACTTGTTGCGGCTGATGGCGGACAAGTGCGGGGTGAGCGATGATCCGCGGCACGTCAGCGGGCCCGATGTCATCGATCCGGAGCGGACGCTGGCGGGGCTCGACGCCTTCGCGGTGCGGCTCGGGGAGGTGGCTTCGCGGCGCGGCGCGGTGCTGCTCGGGACCGGGCATCCGCACCGTCTGCTCGGGTTCTACGCCGCCCTGGCGGACGCTTTGTCGGCGGCGGGATGCCCTGTTCTCACCCCTGCGCAGGGTAGCTCTGTCGACATAACGACCCGGTTCGGGGTACGTACGTACAACCTTGACTACGTACGGGGAGTCGCGTTGGTGCGGGAACCCGGCGCGCGGGGAGCCGGGAGCGAGCCCGGCGCGCACACCCATTCGCCGCTCCCGGTTCGGGTCGCTTTGGGAGCCTCGGCGGGGGGTTCCGGACAGGTTCCCGAGCTGGTGATCGGAGATCACGGATGGGTCTGCGGGGCAGGTCAGCTGGGCATTGAGGCCGTCGGGCTCGCCGATACGGACGACCCCGCGCTGTTCGTCGGCGAGGCCGAGGGGCGGGTGGCCGTGGCCGTTCCGCTTGATGACGCTGTGCGGTCTGATTACTACCGGCCGCTTACTCGCTATGTACTCAATCGAGCGTGTCTGTCACAGTAGGCGGCCGATGGCAGCTCCTCTTCCCCACTCGCACCACCCGCCCCTAGTCTGGGGAGTGAGCGCACAGCGACGTTGAGTCACCGGAGGGGAAGCCGGTGCGCGTTGGGTGCGGAAGGTACAGGTGGGTCATGGCTGCAGACCAGAGGCCTCTCAACGAGGTCGTGTTCCTTACCGTGGCGGAGGTCGCCTCGGTGATGCGAGTGTCAAAGATGACCGTGTACCGCTTGGTGCACAGCGGTCATCTGCCCGCGATCCGGGTGGGCAGGTCCTTCCGGGTTCCGGAACAGGCAGTTCAGGAGTACCTCCGCGAGTCCTTTGTGGGGGTGGAGACGGCCTGAGGAGGGCTCCCCGCTCCCCTCGGATTACGTCCCTCACTCGGCGGCAGGTAGGCTAGGCCGACGTAGGTCGTGTGGGCCCAGACGCCCCGCACCGAGTGAGAAGAAGTGAGCGAGGGTAGTCGTGGGCTCTGTTATCAAGAAGCGGCGCAAGCGGATGGCCAAGAAGAAGCACCGCAAGCTGCTCAAGCGCACGCGCGTTCAGCGTCGCAACAAGAAGTAAGCGAGCGCTGTTCGTGAGATGGCAGCCCTCCCGCCGCATCGTCGGTGGGAGGGCTGCGGCGTATCCGGGCGCAGTTTCTCGGCCATGCGGGCGCACGGGGTCATCGCCGCGCAACATCCAGCCGCTACGGTGGCGCTCAGGGCGTTAGGGACGTACCGAAGGCCGAAGGAAGGCGCTGATCTTGGGGAAGGTCGTGCTCGTCACCGGAGTGGCCCGGCAGCTGGGCGGCCGTCTTGTGCGGCGGATCCAGCGGGATCCCGAGGTCGACCGGGTGATCGGGGTCGATGTGGTCCGGCCGGGGCACCGTCTGGGTGGTGCCGAATTCGTACAGGCGGACATCCGCCAGCCGGCGATAGCGAAGGTGCTCGCCGAGCACGAGGTGGACACCGTCGTGCACATGGATGTGACCGGGACGCCCCTGAGCTCGGGCGGCGGGCGGACCACGGTCAAGGAAACCAACGTCATCGGGACGATGCAGCTGCTCGGCGCCTGCCAGAAGTCGCCGACGGTCAAGCGGCTCGTCGTGAAGTCGAGTACGAGCGTGTACGGGTCCGCGCCGCGCGATCCCGCGGTGTTCACCGAGACGACGCCGCCGAAGTCGCTGCCCAGCGGGGGCTTCGCGAAGGACGCCGTCGAGGTCGAGGGGTATGTGCGCGGCTTCGCCCGGCGCCGGCCCGATGTGGCGGTCTGCGTGCTCCGCTTCGCGAACATCCTGGGGCCGAGCGCCGACTCGCCGCTCGCCGAGTACTTCTCGCTGCCGGTCCTTCCGACGGTGCTCGGCTATGACCCGCGGCTCCAGTTCGTCCACGAGGACGATGTGATCGACGTGCTGCGGATCGCGGCCGGCGAGCCGCGCCGCGGGACGCTCAACAGCGGGACCTTCAACGTGGCGGGGGAGGGCGTGCTGCTGCTCTCGCAGTGTTCGCGCCGGCTCGGGCGGCCCACGGTGCCGGTGCTCCTGCCGGCGGTCCGCTGGGTCGGCACCGCGCTCAGGACGGTCGGGGTGACCGACTTCTCGCCGGAGCAGATTCGTTTGCTCACGCACGGCCGGGTGGTCAGCACGGCCCAGATGCGCGAGACACTGGGCTACGAACCCAAGTACACGACCGCCGAGACGTTCGCCGACTTCGCCCGCAGCCGGGGGCCGGGGCTGCTGCCCCCGGAGTCGCTGGCCAGGGCCGTGGACCGGGTGGCGGGGCTGCCGTTCGCGCCCTTCCCCGGCGGGGCCCTCGCCGGGGCCACCACCCCTTCGAACGCGGAATGAGGAGCGCACCAACGATGGCGGACGCCAAGGTCATCCCGTTCGACGACGACCGCTCGCGCCAGAGCGCGCAGCGCACCGGCCGCAGGCGCCCGGTCCCGGGCCGCCGCAAGGCCGAGCCCGGGCCGCAGCCGCTCGCGGGAGCCGCCGCCCCGGTCAGTGCCCTGCCCGGGGCACAGGAGGCCGTGGAGCGGCCCTCCGGGGACCGCCCGGCGGACGGGCAGGAGCGGCGCGGCGGCTGGGACCGGCGCATCGCGGGCGGCCTGTCGTTCCTGCGGCGGCGGATCACCGGCGAATACGACGTCGACGAGTTCGGCTACGACAAGGAGCTCACCGACCAGGTCCTGATGTCGATCCTGCGGCCGTTCTACGACAAGTACTTCCGGGTGGAGGTGAAGGGCGTCGAGAACATCCCGGCCGAGGGCGGGGCGCTGGTCGTCGCCAACCACTCCGGGACGCTGCCGCTGGACGGGCTGATGATGCAGGTGGCCGTCCACGACCACCACCCGGCGGGGCGCCATCTGCGGCTGCTCGCGGCCGACCTGGTGTTCATGCTGCCGGTCGTCAACGAGCTGGCCCGCAAGGCCGGGCACACCCTGGCCTGTTCGGAGGATGCCCAGGCGCTGCTTGAGCGGGGCGAGGTCGTCGGGGTGATGCCGGAGGGGTTCAAGGGCATCGGCAAGCCGTTCGGCGAGAGGTACAAGCTGCAGCGCTTCGGGCGGGGCGGCTTCGTGTCGACCGCGCTGAAGGCGGGCACGCCCATCGTGCCGTGCTCGATCGTGGGGGCCGAGGAGATCTACCCGATGATCGGGAACTCCAAGACGCTGGCCCGCCTGCTCGGTTTCCCGTACTTCCCGATCACGCCGACGTTCCCGTGGCTGGGGCCTGCGGGTCTGGTGCCGCTGCCGACGAAGTGGACGATCCAGTTCGGCGAGCCGATCCCGACCGACGGGTATCCGCCGGAGGCCGCGGAGGATCCGATGCTGATGTTCAACCTCACCGACCAGGTGCGGGAGCAGATCCAGCACACGCTGTACAAGCTGCTCGTGCAGCGGCGGTCCGTGTTCTTCTGAGTTCGCGTGATCTTCTGAGTACGCGTTCTTCAGAGCCCGCCCGGAGTCGTACGCGTGGGAGGGGCTGGGAATACCCAGCCCCTCCCACGCGTACGTACGTGGACTTCTATTCCGCCTTGTCCGTGTCGATGCCCAGGCCCGGCAGCAGGCCCGGCAGGAGCGGGGGCAGGGTGACGTCCGGGACCGGGGGCTTGTTGGAGGACTTGCCGGACGGGGCGGGGACGATGCCGCCGCCCGTGCCCGGCTCGAACAGGCCGCCGGTGTTGCCGCCGAGCAGGCCCTCGTTGGACGGCGAACCGGAGGGCTGTGGCTTTCCGCCGGTGGCGGGGGCGCTGTGACCGGATCCGGGGGCCGAGGAGGGCGTGGACGGGCGGGCGGTGGCCGAGGTGCTGCCCGAGTGTGAGGAGCCCTGGCGGCCGTGGGTGGTGGACGACGTCTTGGGCAGCAGCGACTGCAGCGGCCCGACCTCCTGGTCTATGGCGGCGAAGACCGAGCTCACCTTGTTGCCGACGTCGGTCAGCTGGGCGGGCAGCTTGCCGCGCAGCTTGCTCCAGCTCTCGCGGTGGGCCTGGGCGAAGGAGTTGAGGGCGGCGATGGGGCCGATGGAACCGTCCTTCGCATAGGCCTGGTGCAGCAGGCGGTGGCCCTCGGAGGCGTCGTGCTCCATGCCGCTGAGGGCGCGCCGGACCTCACCGAGCTGTTCGTGGTCGAGGTCGCCCGCGCGGCCCCGCTCCATCAGGCGTCTCGCCTCGGAGAGCCGGGTCGAGGCCTGGTCGAGGTAGAGCTCGCCCCGGCTGGCGTCGTCGTCGGCCAGGTTGAGCTTGAGGTCCTCCATGCCGCGTTTCAGCCCGTACAGGGAATCACCGGGAAGGGCGTCGGAACTGGCAGCGGCCACGCCGCTGAACGCTCCCGCGGCCACACCGATGCTGAGTCCGCCCGCCGCAATGCCCTTGGACCAGCGGGAGCGGGGTCGCAATTTCCGGAGCGACGTCGCCCGGTGGGCGCCGCGGCCGGTCCGCTGCTCGGGCACCTGAGGGTCGACGGCACCGCCGCCGGCGAACATCCGCTCCATCTCGGCCATGAGCAGCGCCCGCTGCTCGACCTTGACCTGCGGGTCCATCTCCGGTTTCGGCAGTTCGCCGAGCCCACCCGCCAGGGTCAACAGCCTGCCGGTGTCGGCCTGTTCGGCCGGCCCGGTCTCGGGTGTCTCCTGGTCGGCCGCCGAGGCTTCTTCCAGGGCCTGGGCGAAGGCGTTCGCCCGCCGGTGCGCCGATACGTTCGCGATCACTGGCGGCACCTCCTCTCGTCATCACGGTCGACTCCCCAAGGGGCCTGGAAGGTTGCACGCCTTGACCACATCCACACGATCGAGTGAGCGGCTGTGGACATGGCGTGACCACAGGGAGCCTTCATCCCGCACAACGACGGACGCGGCACTTGGGTTACGGACGAAGGATGATCGGACCACAGCGGCATCGGTAGCTCACGGATGGTGAGTCGGACCCGCCTGCGGCGGGTCGGTGGGTGGCGTCCGGGCGGGCCGGGCGGTCAGCGGGCGTCGTCCGGGAGGAGCCGGGCGAGGGTGCGCACGGCCCGGTACTGGAGGGTCTTGATCGCGCCCTCGTTCTTGCCCATGACGCGGGCGGTCTCGGCGACCGAGAGGCCCTGGAGGAAGCGCAGGGTGACGCACTCCTGCTGTTGCGGATTGAGCTTGCGTACGGCTTCGAGCAGGGCGGCGTTGGAGAGCGACTCCAGGACGGAGTCCTCGGGGGAGCGCTCGACCTCGTTGGCGTCGAGCATTTCGCCGGTGGTCACTTCGAGCCGGAAACGGCTCGACTTGAAGTGGTCGGCGACCAGGTTGCGCGCGATCGTGACCAGCCAGGCGCCGAAGTCGCGGCCCTGCCAGGTGAAGGTGGAGATCCGGCGCAGGGCGCGCAGGAACGTCTCGCTGGTGAGGTCCTCGGCCGTCGCCTTGCCGCCGACGCGGTAGTAGATGTAGCGGTAGACGGTGTCGCTGTACTGGTCGTAGAGCCGTCCGAAGGCGTCGGCCTCGCCCGCTTGGGCGCGCTCGACGAGATCCATCATGCGGGCGCTGTCGCTGTCGGCGGTGGGCCGGCGGGCGGTGGGCGTCGCGGACGTGCCCGTGCTGCGGCCGCCGCTCCGTCTACCGACTGCGGCACCACCGTCGGCCAGGGCATAGCAGGGCCCGACGGGTGTTGCGGTGGCGAAGGCAGGGGCGCCGGCGTACGCGGTGGGGACGAATACGCGCAGGCGGTCGACGACCGCCCCGCGCAGCGTAGCCAGGCCCGAGGCGTCAACCCCGACGTGTGGGTACACGGGACTCCCAGAGGCAGAGCTTCCATCACGTGCAGTGCGGAACTGTTCACCCATCGTGGCGATGTGCGGGTTCCGGATTGCGTCTGAGGAGAATAACGCTTCGTACAGGGAGCGCTACACCCAGTTGCTAAAATCGTCGATTCCGTCGCTTCTGTTACGTCTATGCGTCGGTTCAAGTCGCACATAGTGAGCGGAAGTTGATCGGAATGCTTTCGGATCTGTCCGCGCTGGGGATCTGTTGTGCCCGGGTGTGGGCAACGGGGCTGGCGGGCCAAGGGGAATGGGGGCGAAACCCCCACAATCGAATATTCCGGCGGCTGACGCTGTGGGCGGCCGCCGGGGGCAGCCCGTTGACTGCGGACAGTCGCCGACTAGCGGCGGCGGCGGTGCAGGGCGACGGCGGCGGCCGTGCCGCCCGCGAGCGCGCCGACGCCGGCCGCGGCCGGGATGCCGACCTTCGCGGCCTTGCGCCCGGTGCGGTAGTCGCGCAGCCGCCACTCGCGCTCGCGGGCGTGCTTGCGGAGCTTGGCGTCCGGGTTGATGGCGTAGGGGTGGCCGACGAGCGAGAGCATCGGGATGTCGTTGTGCGAATCGCTGTACGCGGCGCAGCGGGTCAGGTCGAGCCCCTCGGCGGCGGCGAGCGCCCGGACGGCCTCGGCCTTGGCGGGCCCGTGCAGGGGCTCGCCCACCAGGCGGCCCGTATAAACGCCGTCCACGGACTCGGCGACCGTGCCCAGCGCGCCGGTCAGGCCGAGGCGGCGGGCGATGATCGTGGCGGTCTCGACCGGGGCGGCCGTCACCAGCCAGACCTTCTGGCCCGCGTCCAGGTGGGCCTGGGCGAGCGCGCGGGTGCCGGGCCAGATGCGGTCGGCCATGTACTCGTCGTAGATCTCCTCGCCGATGGACATCAGCTCGGAGACGCGGTGGCCCTTGACGATGGACAGCGCGCTGTCGCGGGCGTCCTGCATGTGCTCGGGGTCCTCGACGCCGGCGAGCCGGAACCAGGCCTGCTGCCAGGCGAACCGCGCGAGCTCGCGGCGCTGGAAGAACTTCCTCTTGTACAGGCCCCGGCCGAAGTGGAAGAGGGCGGCGCCCTGCATCACGGTGTTGTCGAGGTCGAAGAAGGCGGCGGCGAGGTCGTCCCCGACGACGGGGAACTCGGGCTCCGACGGAGTCTCGTCGGCTGTGGCCTGTGCCAGTTCCGCCAGCTCTGCCAGTTCCTGCGAGGACTTGCGGGCTGCCTCGGCTGCGGCCTCGCCGGCCAGCACGCTGCGTGCTGTCGCCGAGCGCCTACGAGGGGTGAGCCATCCCAGTGCGGCCATGCCGTGAGCATAGCCAGTTTGTTCGGAAGTTCCCGACTCGCCAGGGAGCGATGGCGTGAACTCTCCGAGGCCGTCGTGTTAAACGGACGATCCGGGCTTATGGGTCCCCGGGGCGGGTCAGGGGTTGGAGAATGGGAGGCATGAGTCCCTTGCTGCGACGTACGAAGAAGCCGGGCGGGAACCCTGCCGGCCGGGTGGTCACGCTGATCGGGAAGCCCGGTTGCCATCTCTGTGACGACGCCCAGGAGGTGATCGAGGCCGTGTGTGCCGAGACGGGTGCGTCCTGGGAGAAGAAGGACATCACCCAGGACGAGGCGCTGTACAAGGAGTACTGGGAGCAGATTCCGGTCGTGCTCGTCGATGGCGAGCAGCACACCTTCTGGCGCGTGGATCCCGTACGCCTCAGAGGCGCACTGACCGGTTGAACGCTGGCGCGCTCCGGGCCGTGGGCGGTTGAACAGCCAAATGATGGGGTTCGCGATAGTTGCGGTTACCATCATGGTCGTTTTGCTGTGGTTCGGGGGTATCGCTGTGAGGAGTGTGTGCGGCTTTGCCCCCTTCGGGTCCTGAACGGACTGAACCCGTCTGTGGTTCCGCGATTCCCTCCTCGGGTCGCGTGAGCCCGGTCACTTTGCTCGGACAAAGCGGACACCATCTTTGTGCACGCGTTCACAAAGACATAGCCTGCATCCGACGGGGCGGCCCTGGGACATGTGGCCGCCTGCAGCCCCGCTCATCCCGCAGGAGCACCGTGGCAACTGGCCGAACTCACCGACCGGCGACCCGAAGCCGAGGAATCCCCGAGGCCACCGTCGCCAGGCTTCCGCTGTATCTGCGTGCGCTCACCGGACTCTCGGAGCGCTCCGTGCCGACGGTCTCCTCGGAGGAGCTCGCGGCCGCCGCGGGGGTCAACTCCGCCAAGCTGCGCAAGGACTTCTCGTACCTCGGCTCGTACGGCACCCGGGGTGTCGGGTACGACGTCGAGTATCTCGTCTACCAGATCTCCCGGGAACTGGGCCTGACCCAGGACTGGCCGGTTGTCATCGTCGGTATCGGTAACCTCGGCGCCGCCCTCGCCAACTACGGCGGCTTCGCCTCGCGCGGTTTCCGGGTCGCGGCCCTGATAGACGCCGACCCCGCGATGGCCGGGAAGCCGGTGGCCGGGATGCCGGTGCAGCACACCGACGACCTGGAGAAGATCATCAGCGAGAACGGTGTTTCGATCGGGGTCATCGCGACCCCGGCGGGCGCCGCTCAGCAGGTCTGCGACCGCCTCGTCGCCGCCGGAGTGACCTCCATCCTCAACTTCGCGCCGACCGTCCTGTCGGTGCCCGAGGGCGTCGACGTGCGCAAGGTCGACCTCTCCATCGAGCTCCAGATCCTCGCCTTCCACGAGCAGCGCAAGGCCGGCGAGGAAGCCGCCGTCGCCGAGGCCGCAGCCGCCGTGGTGCCGCCGGTGCGCGCCGCGGGCAATGGCCGGAAGGGACCGGACGGGGACATGCCCGCCGTGATGCCGGCATGAGCCTCCTGGTCGTCGGCCTCAGCCACCGCAGCGCCCCCGTCAGCGTCCTGGAGCGGGCCTCCCTCTCCGCGGACGCGCAGGTCAAGCTGCTCCACGACACCCTCGCGGCCGAGCCCGCCGCCGAGGCCGCGGTGCTCGCCACCTGCAACCGCATCGAGCTGTACGCGGACGTGGACAAGTTCCACGCCGGCGTCGCCGAGCTCTCCACGCTGCTCGCCCAGCACAGCGGCGTCGGCCTCGAAGAGCTCACCCCTTATCTGTACGTGCACTACGAGGACCGGGCCGTCCACCACCTCTTCTCGGTGGCCTGCGGGCTCGACTCGATGGTCGTCGGCGAGGGCCAGATCCTCGGCCAGATCAAGGACACCCTCGCGCTCGGGCAGGAACTGCACACCGCCGGGCGGCTGTTGAACGACCTGTTCCAGCAGGCGCTGCGGGTCGGCAAGCGCGCCCACAGCGAGACCGGCATCGACCGGGCCGGGCAGTCGCTCGTCACCTTCGGCCTTGAGCAGCTCGCCGCCGGGGCGCCCGTCGAGGACTGGGCCAAGGGCAAGCGCGCGCTGGTCATCGGCGCCGGTTCCATGTCCTCCCTCGCCGCCGCGACCCTGGCCCGCACCGGCGTCGACGAGATCGTGGTCGCCAACCGGACGCACGCCCGCGCCGAGCGGCTCGTCGAGATCCTCGGCGAGGCGGGCACGGCCGCGCGCGCCGTCGCGATGGCCGATGTCGCACGGGAACTGACACGAGTCGACGTGGCCGTGTCCTGCACGGGTGCCACGGGCCTGGTGCTGACCGGCGAGGCCGTGGCCGACGCGCTCGGCCTGCCGCCGCTGGCCCCGGCCGCCGACCCCGCGACGGTCGCCCGCCTCTCGGGCACCGACCGCGCCGCTCTCGCCGAGGTCGCCGCCGCCGAGCGCGCCGGCCTGCTCGCGGACGGTACGAAGCCGGACGACGCTACGGATCAGGCCGAAGCCGTACGTTCCGAAGCCCCCGCGCCCGACGCCGCGGGCTGCCCGGTGGACCTGGCCGCGCTTGCCGACGCGGGCATCACCTTCGCCGGGCCCGGCGTGGACGCCCTGAACGCGAACCCGGCCGTCGACGTCAACTCCCTTGAACTGCACGGCAGTTGGGCCGAGCGGGCGGAGCGGCCGCAGGCCGGCGCCGGGCGCGGCGTCCCTGTACCGGCCGGGCCCGTGAAGCTGGCGCTGCTCGACCTCGCCATGCCGCGCGACATCGACGCCGCCGTGCACCGCATCCCCGGGGTGCGGCTCGTCGACATCGAGTCGCTCGCCGAGGCCTCCGCCGACGCGCCCATGGCCGCCGATGTGGACCAGGTCCGCTCGATCGTCTCCGACGAGGTGGCCGCGTTCGGCGCCGCCCAGCGGGCCGCGCACATCACGCCGACCGTCGTCGCGCTGCGCGCCATGGCCGCCGAGGTCGTGGCCGGCGAGGTCGCGCGCCTGGAGGGCCGGCTCCCCGACCTCGACGACAAGCAGCGCTCCGAGGTCACCCAGACCGTGCGCCGCGTCGTCGACAAGCTTCTGCACGCGCCGACCGTGCGGATCAAGCAGCTCGCCGCCGAACCCGGTGGCGCTGGGTACGCGGACGCGCTGCGGACTCTCTTCGACCTCGACCCGGAGACGGTGGCCGCCGTCTCCAGGGCCGATCTGAACGACGCCGATGTCAAGAACCGAGGGCGGTCATGACCGAGAAAGCACTGAGACTCGGGACCAGGCGCAGCAAGCTCGCCATGGCCCAGTCCGGCCATGTGGCCGACGCCGTACGGCAGTTGACCGGGCGCCCCGTCGAGCTGGTGGAGATCACCACGTACGGCGACACCTCGCGTGAGCACCTCGCGCAGATCGGCGGCACCGGTGTGTTCGTCGTGGCGCTGCGCGATGCGCTGCTGCGCGGCGAGGTCGACTTCGCGGTGCACTCCCTGAAGGACCTGCCCACCGCCGAGCACCCCGACCTGGTGCTCGCGGCGATCCCGGTCCGCGAGGACCCGCGCGACGTGCTGGTCGCCCGCGACGGCCTGACCTTCGACCAGCTGACCGCGCCGTCCCCGAAGGGGGCTGCCCGCATCGGCACCGGTTCGCCGCGGCGGATGGCGCAGCTCAACGCGTACGCCCGCAGCCACGGCCGCACCATCGAGTGCGTGCCGATCCGCGGCAACATCGACACCCGCGTCGGTTACGTCACCAAGGGCGAGCTCGACGCGGTGGTCCTGGCCGCCGCCGGACTCAACCGCATCGGACGCTCCGACGTGGTGACCGAGTTCCTGTCGGTCGACACTGTTTTGCCCGCCCCCGGCCAGGGGGCCCTGGCGATCGAGTGCACGGCGGCCAACGCCGACCTCGCCGCCGCGCTCGCCGAGCTCGACGACCCGTTCACGCGGGCCGCCGTGACCGCCGAGCGGTCCCTGCTCGCCGCCCTGGAGGCCGGCTGCAGCGCACCTGTGGGTGCGTTGGCCGACCTTCTGGCCGACGGGCAGATTGTTCATGAGATGCGCCTGCGCGGAGTCGTCGGTACCACCGACGGTTCTTCGCTGGTGCAGCTGTCCACCACCGGTCCCGTACCCACGTCGCACGACGAAGCGATGGCCCTCGGACGCGAACTCGCGGACGAGATGCTCGCCAAGGGTGCGGCCGGTCTTATGGGGGAGCGAGCACTTTGAGCCCCACCACCAACCCCACCGCCGCCGGAAACGTCACCTTCCTCGGTGCCGGTCCCGGAGACCCCGGACTTCTGACGCTGCGCGCCGTGGAGGCGCTGGCTTCGGCCGACGTCCTGATCGCCGAGCCCGCTGTGCTCGACGTTGTTCGCGCGCATGCGCGGGCAGGTGTGGACACACCTCAGCTGACGGTAGTGGACGAGGCGTCAACAACCGCCGGGATCCCGGTGTTGAGGGACGCCGCCAATCTTGTCATGGAGGCCGCGCGCTCCGGCAGGCGGGTCGTCCGTGCGGTCTCCGGCGACCCGGGCCTCGACGGCGACGCGGCCGGCGAGATGCTGGCCTGCGCCACCGAGGGCATCCCCTTCGAGGTGGTGCCGGGCGTGGCCGCCGCGGTCGGCGTGCCCGCGTACGCCGGTGTTCCGCTGAGCGGGGCCGGCGGCGCCGACGTCCGCTTCGTCGACGCCCGTACCGCCTCCGAGCGGTGCTGGACCGAGGTCGGCGCGAGCGACGGCACGGTGGTGGTGTCGACGACGCTTGAGACCGTCGCGGCCGCGGCCGGCGAGCTGGTCTCCGCGGGCCGCAAGCCCGACACCCCGATGACCGTGACGATCGCGGGCACCACCACGCGCCAGCGGACCTGGTCCGCGACGCTCGGCTCGGTCGCCCAGGTGCTCAAGCAGGCGAAGGTGCTGCCCTCGCCGGACGGGCACCAGGCCGTCATAGCCGTGGTCGGCGAGCGCAGTGCCCCTGCTCAGCGCGACCAGCTGTCGTGGTTCGAGTCCAAGCCGCTGTTCGGCTGGCGCGTACTCGTACCGCGTACGAAGGAGCAGGCCGCCTCGCTCTCCGACCAGCTCAGGTCGTACGGAGCCGTGCCGCACGAGGTGCCGACGATCGCCGTCGAACCGCCGCGCACGCCCCAGCAGATGGAGCGCGCGGTCAAGGGCCTGGTGACGGGCCGCTACGAGTGGATCGCGTTCACCTCGGTCAACGCGGTCAAGGCCGTTCGCGAAAAGTTCGAGGAGTACGGTCTCGACGCGCGCGCGTTCGCGGGGATCAAGGTCGCCGCGGTCGGCGAGCAGACCGCCGCCTCGCTCGTGGAGTTCGGCGTGAAGCCGGACCTGGTACCGAGCGGCGAGCAGTCCGCGGCCGGCCTTCTTGAGGACTGGCCGCCCTACGACCCGGTCTTCGACCCGATCGACCGCGTCTTCCTGCCGCGCGCCGACATCGCCACCGAGACGCTGGTGGCGGGCCTGATCGAGCTCGGCTGGGAGGTCGACGACGTCACGGCCTACCGGACCGTGCGCGCCTCGCCGCCCCCGGCGGACACCCGCGAGGCGATCAAGGGCGGCGGCTTCGACGCCGTTCTCTTCACGTCCTCTTCTACGGTGCGGAACCTCGTCGGCATCGCGGGCAAGCCGCACAACGTGACCGTGATCGCGTGTATCGGCCCCGCCACTGCCAAGACGGCGGAGGAGCACGGGCTGCGGGTGGACGTGATGGCTCCGGAGCCGTCGGTCCACAAGCTGGCCCAGGCCCTGGCGGACTTCGGGGCGGCGCGGCGCGATGCGGCGGTGTCCGCGGGCGAGCACGTGACCCGGCCGAGCGAGCGCCGACCCGGCGCGCGCCGCCGCCGCACGACGTAACCCGGGGTGGGGCGGGCCTCCCTGGGGCTCCGCCCAAGACCCCGGGGGTTCGCCCACCCGCCCACCCGTTGCGCAGGGTTGGAGCCCGGCTCCTGGGGCTCCGCCCCAGACCCCTTTGGCCCCACCCCGCCCCTTCCCGAAACCCGCCGGGGGTGGGGACTGGTTGTGTAGTCGATCGGCTGCGGGCCGTGGGTGGCTGGTCGCGCAGTTCCCCGCGCCCCTAGCAGGGTTGGTGCTGGCCAGTACTGGCATCTTCAGCCTGTCCGGCGTTTGAGGACGAGCGCCCTTAAGGCGCGAACGGGGTCTGGGGCGGAGCCCCAGGAGTCCTTCACCCCCGGAGGGTCTCGGGAAGGGGCGGGGCGGGGAAGACCCCCCTCCCCGGCGGCGTAGCGTGTACCGCATGACTGTGTACGGATCCTTCCCCGGGGCCCGGCCCCGTCGGCTGCGCACCACCCCCGCCATGCGCCGCATGGTCGCCGAGACCCGGCTGCACCCCGCCGACCTCATCCTCCCCGCGTTCGTGCGGGAGGGCATCGCCGAGCCCGTTCCGATCCAGGCCATGCCGGGCGTCGTGCAGCACTCGCTCGACACCCTGCGCAAGGCCGCCGTCGAGGCCGTGTCCGCCGGGGTCGCCGGGATCATGCTCTTCGGGGTGCCGGAGGACGAGAAGAAGGACGCCGCTGGGACCGCCGGGACCGACCCCGACGGGATCCTCCAGGTCGCCATCCGCGCCGTGAAGGAAGAGGTCGGCGACGAGCTCGTCATCATGTCCGACCTCTGCCTCGACGAGTACACGGACCACGGCCACTGCGGCGTCCTCGACGAGGACGGGCGCGTCGACAACGACGCCACCCTTGAGCGCTACGCCGAGATGGCCCAGGTCCAGGCCGACGCCGGGGTCCACGTCGTCGGGCCTTCCGGGATGATGGACGGCCAAGTCGGCGTCATCCGGGACGCGTTGGACCAGACCGGGCACGAAGACGTGTCCATCCTGGCCTACACGGCCAAGTACTCCTCCGCCTTCTACGGGCCCTTCCGTGAGGCCGTCGGGTCCTCCCTGCGCGGGGACCGCAAGACCTACCAGCAGGACCCCGCCAACACCCGTGAATCCATGCGGGAGTTGGCGCTGGACCTCGACGAGGGTGCCGACATGGTCATGGTCAAGCCCGCCGGGCCCTACCTCGACATCCTCGCCAAGGTCGCCGAGTCGGTGGACGTGCCGGTCGCGGCGTACCAGATCAGCGGCGAGTACGCGATGATCGAGGCCGCTGCCGAGAAGGGCTGGATCGAGCGCGACCGGGCGATCCTGGAGACCCTCACCGGCATCAAGCGCGCCGGCGCCCACATGATCCTCACGTACTGGGCGACCGAGGTGGCCAAGGGTCTGTAACCCGCGAGGGTTCCAAGTTCCTTGGTTTCAACTCCCTTTACGGCTGCGGCAGTTGACGGGCCGCAGTCAGCGCGCCCAGCACCAGCGGCATGGACTCCCTGGCGGCGGCCACGTACACCGGTGTGTCGCCGTCCTGGCATTCAAGGACCAGGCATGTGTTGTCCACGTCGAGGCCCTTGGGGTCCGTCCGGTACGGCGGGCGGACCCTCAGCGGCTCCAGCGTGGCGGGTACGACCTTGGGGTGGATCCGGTAGTTCGGGTCGGGAATGATCGACAGGCCGTCGGCGGCGGCTATCAGGTAGCCGCCGCCCAGAGCGCCTCCGTACGGGACGTCGCCGCGCACGATCCCGGGGAAGACGGCCTCCTCGTCGGGGACGACCGACGCGATCGTGATCGTGTCCGTGGTCTTGCGTGCGTTCGCGCGGTGGAGCCCTACGGCAGTGAGCGCGCAGGCTGTCACGGCGACCGCCCCCACCACCCCGTACGCCAGCAGCGCCACCCGCCAGCCGTGGGTGAACCACGGGAGCAGACCGCCCGCCAGGCCGAGGACGGTCGTGCCCATGATCAGGACCCCCGGCTGCCACGGGTACCGCAGCCGGGTCGTGGCGTAGCCCCGGGCCCACCAGAGGCCGATCAGGATCAGGCCCAGGCCTGCCGTCCCCAGGGCCAGGCCCCAGGCCAGGAAGAGCCGGTAGGCGCCGCGCGGGTCTGCGGCCGTGTACCAGCGGGCGTTCGCCCAGTCGATGTACCGGACCGAGCCCTCCCAGTACGTGACGCCGATCCGCTTCCCGGCCAGCCCGTCGAACGTGTACCGCTCGCCCCCCTTGAAGTAGAGCGTGGGCGTGTTGCCCTCGGCCGTCTTCACGTACATCCAGTGAGCGTGCGCCTTGCCGTTCTTCTCCCTGGTGCGCTCGATCACCGCCGGTACGGAGTGCAGGCAGTCGGTGGCGACAGCCCCGGGCGCGCAGTCCTTGGCCGCCCGGAACGCCCGCTCCGTGTCCAGCCGTTCCGGCATCGGTACGAGCAGCAGCCAGATCATGACCAGGATCAGGGCCGTACCGATGGCCGTCGTGCTGATGACCACCGCGCGGTTCTTGGGCAGCGAAGGCGCGGTCGGGGCGGCCTTCGCCCGTCTTTCGTTCATGCGCTCATGATGCTCCTCGGATGATCGATCATTGTGCTAAGGGTGTGTTAAAGCGCCGGCCGGGGGCCTGCTCTGGGTGCTGCCTCGGATGCTGTCCCGAGTCAGTCCCACAGGAAGGTCCAACTCCGCTTGTCCGGAAGGGAGTTGGCGTACTCGTGCAGGTCCGTCTCTATCGTGTCCGGGCAGAACGCGAAGTGCTCTGCCGCCAGCACCAGGGCCTCGTCCTCGGTGGCGGGCGGGGCCGCGACCGAGACCGTGAGGCGGTCGGGCATCAGGCCCACCACCCTTGCCCCGAACCTGTCCTCCCACGAGCGCAGCACCGCGCACAGGCGTGCCACATCGAGCTCGTGGCTCAGTGCGCCGCGCCACCCGATGGCCGCCGGGATGTCGGCGCTGCGGCGGGCCGGGACCAGGGCGATCCGGGCCCCCTTCAGATGGCCCTCGCCTATCGCCGCCCCGGCGATTTCGGCGGCCCTGCGGTCCGGGTCCTCCTTGAGCGCGGAGGCCTCCGCCAGGCCGGGCCACTCCTCGGCGTCGTAGCCCAGCTCCTCCTCGGCGTACGTCTCCCAGTACTCGGCCAGCACGTCCTCGGCGTCGTGGTCGCCCGGGTACGAGGCCTCGCCCGGGGCCAGCTCCCAGTCCGCCAACTCCTGTATTCCGCCCAGCAGTACGGGGTGGAGGCCACTTGCCCTGCGGGCCGGCGCCAGGCGTGCCCAGTCCTCCGGGCCGGCCGGTTCATCCGCGTACCAGAGCAGCGGCTCGGCCGCCGGGCCGATCAGCCTGCCCGGAGGCAGGGCTAGGCCCAGCGCCGTACCGGTCGGGTCGTCCGTCAACTGCGGGAGCGGATTCGCAAGCATCGCCATGCCCCGAATGTAGATCCCGCCACTGACAACGGCCCTGGCCCAGGATTCGGGGTTCTGAGTTCCGGGCTCGGAGCTCAGAGTTCCGCTACGAAGTCCTGCCAGGTGGTGGGGTTCAGGGTGAGGGTGGGGCCCTCGGGGGCCTTCGAGTCACGGACGTGGATGTGGATGGCGGAGGGGTGGGTCGCCACCTCGACGCATTCGCCGCCGTCGCTTCCGCTGTAGCTCGATTTCTGCCAGACGCAGGCGGCCTCAAGGCAGTTGCCGCCCTGTTCGGTGCTGTAGCTCGACTTGAACCACGTAGGCGCGATGCTCATTGCTCTCCCAAGAGTTCCGCGGGACGTGATGGCATTCGACTCCGGGCCGTCTGTGGCTGGTCGCGCAGTTCCCCGCGCCACTTAAGGGCGCTGTGCCGCACCGGGCTTCGCAAGCCCGCTTAGCGGTTTGCCCAACGGGGCCTTGCCAGCCCGGAGTTCAGAGCTGTGCTACAAAGCCCTGCCATGTGGTGGGGCTCACGGTGAAGCTGGGTCCCTCCGGGTTCTTGGAGTCGCGGACGTGGACGGCGGACGCATGGGTTGCCACCTCCACGCATTCGCTGCCTTCGCTTCCGCTGTAGCTCGACTTGCGCCAGACGCACGCGACTTCGAGACACTCGCCGCCCTCGTCGCTGCTGTAGCTGGACTTGAACCACTCCAGTGCGTCGCTCATAGCTCTCCTAGCAGCCGGTCCAACAGGCCCATCGACTCTTCGGTGTTGAGGGCCTGTGTTCGCAGCATCGCATACTTGCGCGCCAGGATGCTTACCTCGTCAGGGTCGGCCACGAACTGGCTGCCCCGCTGAGTCTCGGTGTACGCGAGGTGCTGGAGTTCAGGGGTTTCCAGCAGGATGAAGGGCCCCGCCAATGCCGCATGAGTTTCGCGTCCGAGCGGCATGATCTGGAGGGCTAGGCCGGGGAGGCGGGCGCACTCAAGGAGATGGCGGAGCATCCCCTTGTACACGGCGTGCCCGCCCAGCCGGTCGCGAATGATCGCCTCCGAGAGGACGAAGCTCAGCGACGGCGGCACCTTGCGGTGCAGTATGTCTTGGCGGTCGAGGCGGGCGCCGACCTGGAAGGTGATCTCGTCCTCGCTGAAGGACGGGACGCGGCAGCGGAACACCGCCCGGGCATACTCCTCGTTCTGGAGCAGGCCCGGAAGCACCTGGTTCGCGTAGAAGCTGAGCGCGATGGCCCGCTGCTCCTCGTCCATGTACTGCTCCGCCCACAGCGGATACCGGTCCACCTCCGGCATGTTCTCGACCGCCGCCATCAGCGCGCCCTTGGTGTCCAGCAACGCATCCAATTCGCGGGCGAGTTCGGGCTTCAGGACCCGCCGCCCCTGCTCGATCGAGGCGATCGTTTCCGCGTCTGCGCACACCAGCTCGGCGAGCGCTCGCTGGGTGTAGCCCGCGGCTCGCCTGAAGCAGGCGAGCTGGGCGCCCACCATGCGCATCGCCGATGTGTTCTTCCTGGGGTGCATAACCCCCAACTCCCCATCAGCAAAGGCGTGTCATGCGTATCGGACCCGTACAAAATTCTTGTACGGGTCCCAGCCCTCCAGCCGGAGGCCTCCGCTCCGAAACGCTCCCCCCATGACCGACAACGAAATGCGGCAGCGTTTCTACCCCCGCTGCCGCCAATCCGTCCCCGCCGCAAGGAACTTCGCCTCGGCGGCCGTCGCCGACTGGGGGTTCTTTCACCGCATCGACGACGTGCTGCTCTGCGTCAGCGAGCTCGCCACCAACGCGTTGCTGCACGGGGTGCCTGCGGGGCGGGGGCTGCTGCTGCGGCTGAGACTTCGTGAAGGGGCCGTACTGCGGGTCGAGGTGCACGACAGTGGGGGCGGGGTGCCCCAGGTTGCGGACGTGGCCGACGAGGGCGGGCGGGGGCTTCTGCTCGTGGATGCGATGGCCGACAAGTGGGGCGTGGGGGAGCGGGACCAGGGGAAGGTGGTCTGGTGCGAGTTCGTCTGCCCGGACGGCGGGGAGGGCGGGGGCTGTGGCAGTGGGTCGGGTGGTGCCTCGGGACGTGGCTCGGAGAGCGGCCATTGCGGTGGCGCGGACAGCGCCGCCGCCTGTGGCCCGAACATCGCAGCAGGTCGCGGTCCTTACGCCCGCCCGTGAGCCCTCCCGCACAGCGGTCCAGCCGGTGGCCCGGTCGGCGGAGCACGCCGCGGCCCGTACGCCCCGTACGACCTCCCAGACCGCCACCCCCCACCCCGCCCCTCCCGCGCCCGCCCGGATCGTGGAATGGCCTGATCGCGGTGGCCGGGCGCTGCATAGGGTGCGGGTACTTGGACGTCCGAGCAACTGACAGGAGTCGCCCCATGCCCGCCTCCTCATCGGCAGCCGCAGAGCTGGCCGGAGCCGCCGAACCGGCCGGAGCCGCAAAGCCGAACGGAGCCGCAGAGGCCGCCGCCGTGCCCGTGCTCGCCGCGCGGGCCGCGTCCGTCGGGTCCTCGCCCGTGCGGGAGATCCTCGCGCTGACCGCCCGGCCCGAGGTGATCTCGTTCGCGGGCGGGCTCCCCGCGCCCGAGCTGTTCGACCGCGAGGGCATGGCCGCCGCCTTCCGTGCCGTGATGGAGGGGGAGGCGGCGACCGCTCTGCAGTACTCGACCACCGAGGGCAGCCCGGCGCTGCGGGCCGCGACGGCCGCCCGGCTCAGCGCGCGCGGGCTCGCCACCGGCGCCGACGACCTGCTGATAACCACAGGCTCGCAGCAGGGCCTCACCCTCCTCGCCGCCGCTCTGATCGAACCCGGCGATGTGGTGCTCGTGGAAGATCCTTGCTACCTCGCCGCGTTGCAGGTGTTCGGCTTCGCGGGTGCCCGCGTCATCGCCGTGCCCTGCGACGGCGACGGGCCCGACCCCGCCGCCCTCGATGAACTCGTCGCGCGCGAGCGGCCCAAGCTCTTCTACTGCGTGCCCACCTTCCAGAACCCCACCGGCCGCACCATGACCGCCGAGCGGCGTCGCGCGGTCGCCGACGTGGCCGTGCGGCGCGGGCTGTGGATCGTCGAGGACGACCCGTACGGCGAGCTGCGCTACGAGGGCGAGCACGTGCCGTGGATCTCGTCGTACGAGGACGCCGCCGACCGGACCGTGCTGCTCAGCAGCTACTCGAAGATCATGGCGCCGGGGCTTCGCCTCGGCTGGGTGCGGGCGCCCCGCGCGCTGCTGCGGGCCTGTGTGATCGCCAAGCAGGCCTCGGACCTGCACACCCCGACCGTCAACCAGCTCGCCGCCGCCCGCTACCTCGCCGACCGCGACCTGGACGCCCACGTCGCCAAGGTCCGCGCCGCCTACGGCGAGCGCCGCGACGCCATGCTCGCGGGCCTCCCCGACGCGCTGCCCGAGGGCTCCACCTGGAACCGGCCCGAGGGCGGCATGTTCCTGTGGGCCCGCCTCCCGGAGGGGAGCGACGCAACTGCCTTGCTGCGTACGGTGGTTGAGCATGACGTCGCTTACGTTCCCGGCGCGCCCTTCTTCGCGGGCGTGCCGGACGCCGCCGCGCTGCGGCTGTGCTTCGTGACCTCCGCCCCGGACGAGATCCGGGAAGGGCTCGGGCGGCTCGGGCGTGCCCTCAAGGGTTGAACTTGCGTTGAGGCGCACCTCCACCGGGCGGCTGTGCCACGGGGGAACCCCGGCCCGCCGACCCGCTACCACGCCTCGATCGACGACAGGTCCGACTGCCAGTAGGTGGCCATGGCCTGGCTGTCCACGACCGCGACGCTCTTGGAGAGCGCGGCGTACGCGGAGGGGCCCGTGGACTCCATGCCGACCTTGCCCTGGAAGTACACGACGACCTGGCCCGTGTTGTACGACTTGCTGCCGTCGTCCTCGCCCAGGGTGCGGACCATCGCGTACGCGGAGGCGCCCGGAGCCAGCGACACCACCGCCTGCGGGATGGTGTCCTTGTCGACCGCGATCGGGGACTGCTGGGCGTTGGAGAAGGAGACGGCGGGGGCGTCGTAGGCGTTGCACATCGTCTTGCCGGTGTTGGTGACGGTCAGGAGGATGTGGTTGATCGGGCGGTTCACCGCGGTCGCGGTCAGCTTCACGTTGGCGCCGGTGCAGGGCGCGTCGGTGCCGCCGCCCCCGGAGGGCTTCTTCGTCGACTTTCCGGTCGACTTGGCGGGGGTGCCGGTGTGCTTGCCGGAGCCCGTACCCGTTCCCTTGTCGGCGTCCGAACCCTTGCTGCCCGCCGCGTCACCCGCCGCCGGAGCGGGGCCGCCGGTCGCCGGGGCGGCGGCCGAGGACGAGGCGTCCGGCCGGCCGTCCGCCTTCGCGTCGTCGGAACCGCCGCCACAGGCGGTCAGGGCGAGGGCGGCGACGAGCGTGGTGGTCGCGGCGGCGGCGATGCGGAAGTTGGTACGCATGATGGTGGAGCTCCCCGTGTGTCGGTAGTACGTGAAGTGCGTGAAGTGCGTGTCCTGGACGCCGTGTCGGCGTCAGGCGCGGTAGTGGTGGATCAGCGTGATGAGGGTCGCGATGGACGCGGCCAGGACGACCGCGGCCATCGAATCCGCGACGTTGAACCGGATGCGGAATCGCATGGACTGCTCCCGGAACGAGCTGTTCGGCTGGTTGCTGCACCTACCTTGCGGGCCGGTCGGAGCGGGCCGCAATCAACGGGGGACAATGGGGGAAGCTGGAACGCTGGAACGGCTGTGACCTGGGGGAATGACCTGTCCCTGGAATGCGTTCCTGGGATGGATGGGGAGGGAACCGGGGCATGGCGACAACGGAGTCCGAGCAGTTCGCGGCGCTGCTGAGGGAGTTGAAGGACCGCTCGGGGCGCAGTTACGGAGTGCTCGCGGGCAGGCTCCACATGAGTACGTCCACGCTCCACCGGTACTGCAACGGCGACGCGGTCCCGAACGAATACGCGCCCGTCGAGCGGCTCGCCCGGCTGTGCGGGGCGACCTCCGAGGAGTCCGTCGAACTGCACCGGCGCTGGATCCTGGCCGACGAGGCGCGACGCCGCGCGCGGGGGGCGAACACGGGGCCGGTCGCGGCCGAGCCGGCGCCGGACCGGACGACCCGGCCGGAAGCCGCCATACCCGCGCCGGTTCAGGAGCCCGAGCCCCAGCCCGAGCCGGTCCAGGAAAGCCGGCCCGAGCCCGCGGAGCAGGAGACCGCGCCGGACTCCTCCATCGAGCTCCCCGACGTCGTGCCCACCACCCCGAAACGTACGGGCCGATTCAGCAGCGGGAAACTGAGCGGCAAGAAGGTGCGGCTCGTGCTCATCGGGGCGGCCGTCGTGGCGCTCGCCGTGCCCGCCGTCGCCGTCGCGAGCCTGTCCGGGCGGGACGACGACAAGAGCTCCACGGTCGCCGACGCCAAGCAGAGCGGGCCCCTGCTCAAGAGCCCGTCGGCCCGCCCGCCGAGCGGTTCGCCCAGCGCGCGCCCGAGCCCGTCCGGCTCACCCTCCCCGTCCCCCTCATCGGGCAGCCCGGCCCCGAAGGGTCAGCAGAAGCACACTCCGGAGGCAGGCGTTCCGCTGAGCGTCGGCATCAGCTCGTACGACTGGGACGCGCCGTGCGGCAAGTTCTACCTGCTCGACCAGAAGCCCGGTTCGGTGCCGCCGCCCCCGACGAACGAGCAGGACCGGCGCTCCTGGGCGCGGGCGCTTGGCGCGGTCGACGGCGGTGACCTGAAGCTGGAGCTGACCGCGACCGGCAAGAGCCAGGACTCGGTGGTGATCACCGGCATCAACGTGCGGGTGGTGGAACGCCAGGCACCGCTCAACTGGACGGCGTACTCGATGGGTTCGGGCTGCGGCGGCGGCATCGTCCCGCAGAGCTTCGACATCAATCTGGACGCGGCCCAGCCGGTCGGCAAGCCGGTCGCCGGCAAGCAGGCCGACACGGTCGTGCCGGCCAAGGACTTCCCCTTCAAGGTGTCCACGACCGACCCCGAGGTCTTCGACCTGGAGGTGCACACCGAGGCGCACGACGTCAGCTGGTACCTGGAGGTCACCTGGAGCAGCGGTGACCGCTCGGGCAAGATCCCGGTCTACGACAACGGGAAGCCGTTCCGCACCAGCGCGGTCAAGGGCCGCCCGGCGTACGAGTACCGCCTGGACACCAACGTGTGGGACCACCTGGAGGCCGGGTGAACCGGGCGGCCCCACACGGGAGTTGATGCCGGGCGGACCCTAGAGGCGCTCGGGCGTCCGGATGCCGAGCAGGGCCATGCCCTGGTGCAGCGTCCGGGCCGTCAAGTCGCAGAGGAGCAGCCGGTTCTCGACCACGTCCTGCGCCGGGCGCGGCTTGATCACCGGGCACTGGTCGTAGAACGTCGTGAACAGCGACGCCAGCTGGTACAGGTACGCCGCCAGCTTGTGCGGCGCGTACTCGGCCGACGCCTCGTAGACCAGATCACCGAACGCGTCCAGGTGCAGGCCCAACGCCCGCTCGGCCGGGGCGAGTTCGAGCTCCGGGTGCGCGGCGGCGGTGTCGCCCTCGGACTTGCGCAGGATCGACTTGATCCGGGCGTACGCGTACTGGAGGTACACGGACGTGTCGCCGTTCAGGGACACCATCTGGTCCAGGTCGAACTTGTAGTCCCGGTTCGCCGAGGTGGAGAGGTCCGCGTACTTGACCGCGCCGATGCCGACGTACCGCCCGTTCTCGACGATCTCCTCCTCGGTCAGGCCCACCTTCTCGGCCTTCTCGCGGACGACCGCGGTGGCCCGCTCGGCGGCCTCGTCCAGGAGGTCCTCCAGCTTGACCGTCTCGCCCTCACGGGTCTTGAACGGCTTGCCGTCCGCGCCGAGCACCGTGCCGTAGCCCATGTTGTGCGCGGTGACCTCGTCGCCGAGCCAGCCCGCCCGGCGGGCCGCCTCGAAGACCATCTTGAAGTGCAGCGACTGGCGCACGTCCACGACGTAGATCAGCGAGGTCGCGTTCAGGTCGGTGACCCGGTTCCGGATCGCCGAGAGGTCGGACGCCGCGTAGCCGAAGCCGCCGTCCGCCTTCTGCACGATCAGCGGGACCGGCTGGTCGTCCTTGCCCCGGATCTCGTCGAAGAAGACCACGAGCGCGCCCTCGGAGCGCACCGCGACACCGGACTCCTCAAGGAGCCGGGCCGTCTCCGGCATCAGGTCGTTGTACGCCGACTCGCCGACGATCTCGTCGTCCCGGATCTCCATGTCCAGCTTCTCGAAGACCGAGTAGAAGTAGACCTTCGACTCGTCCACGAACTGCTGCCACAGCTCCAGGGTCTCCTTGTCGCCGGACTGCAGGGCGACGACCCGCTTGCGGGCCCGCTCCTTGAACTCCTCGTCGGAGTCGAAGACCGCGCGCGAGGCCTTGTACACCCGGTTCAGGTTCGACATGGCCTGCTCGCCGTCGACGTCCTGCGGCGGGGCCAGCTCGCCGGGGTTCTCGATCAGGTACTGGATGAGCATGCCGAACTGGGTGCCCCAGTCGCCGATGTGGTGCCGGCCGATCGTCTTCTCGCCGGTGAAGTCGAGCATGCCGCGCAGCGCGTCGCCGATGACCGCCGAGCGCAGGTGGCCGACGTGCATCTCCTTGGCCACGTTGGGCTGCGCGTAGTCGATGACCGTGACGCCCGGGTGCTCCTTCAGCGGCACGCCGAGCCGGTCGTCGGCCGCCCGGGCCGCGAGCGTCTCGATGATCGCCCGGTCGGCGAGCGTGATGTTGAGGAAGCCGGGTCCCGAGACCTCGATCTCCTTGATCGCGTCGCCCTGGACCTGGTCGACGACCTTGGTCGCGAGCTCGCGCGGGTTGCCCTTGAGTTTCTTGGCGAGCGCCAGGATGCCGTTGGCCTGGAAGTCGGCCCGGTCGCTTCGGCGCAGCAGCGGGTCGGTGGAGCCGGCCTCCGGCAGGGCAGCCGAGAGGGCGTCCGCCAGGCGCTGCTGGACAGTGGAAGCGAGGGAATGGACCGAGGCCATGAGGTGCCGTTCCTGTCGGAAGTGAGGACGATTGCCCCCCGATTCTCCCACGCGGGCCCCTCCTCTTTCTCCTGAGATACGGGCAACCCCGGAGGAGCTCGTTCCGTCTGGGAGAATGGGCGTGCCAGCCTCTCCGAGGCAGACGAAGGCATTACGAGAAAGAAGGACGTGCCGACCGTGGCTCAGAGCAGCACAGAGACCGACTGGGTCTCCCGTTTCGCGGACGATGTCATCGCCGAGTCGGAGCGACGTGCGCCTGGCAAACCGGTCGTCGTCGCGTCCGGACTCTCCCCCTCCGGCCCCATTCACCTGGGCAACCTGCGCGAGGTCATGACCCCGCACCTGGTCGCGGACGAGATCCGCCGCCGTGGCTACGAGGTCCGCCACCTGATCTCGTGGGACGACTACGACCGCTACCGCAAGGTGCCGGCGGGCGTCGCGGGTGTCGACGAGTCGTGGAACGAGCACATCGGCCGGCCGCTGACCTCGGTCCCGGCGCCGGTGGGTTCGGCGCACCCGAGCTGGGCCGAGCACTTCAAGGCCGCGATGATCGAGGCCCTGGCGGAGCTGGGCGTCGAGTACGACGGCATCAGCCAGACCGAGCAGTACACGACCGGCGTCTACCGCGACCAGGTGCTGCACGCGATGAAGCACCGCGGCGACATCGACGCGATCCTGGAGCAGTACCGGACCAAGAAGGCCCCCGGCAAGAAGTCGCAGAAGCCGGTCGACGAGGCCGAGCTGGAGGCCGCCGAGGGCTCCGGCGCGGCGGCCGAGGACGACGGCACCGGCTCGACGGGCTACTTCCCGTACAAGCCGTACTGCGGCGGCTGCGGCAAGGACCTCACGGTCGTCTCGGCCTACGACGACGACACCACGGAGCTGACCTACTCCTGCTCCGCGTGCGCGTTCTCGGAGACCGTCCGGCTCAGCGAGTTCAACCGCGGCAAGCTGGTCTGGAAGGTCGACTGGCCGATGCGCTGGGCGTACGAGGGCGTGATCTTCGAGCCGTCCGGTGTGGACCATTCCTCGCCCGGCTCGTCGTTCCAGGTCGGCGGCCAGATCGTGTCGATCTTCGACGGTGTCCAGCCGATCGGCCCGATGTACGCGTTCGTCGGCATCAGCGGCATGGCCAAGATGTCGTCGTCCAAGGGCGGCGTGCCGACCCCGGCCGACGCGTTGCAGATCATGGAGCCGCAGCTGCTCCGCTGGCTGTACGCGCGCCGTCGCCCGAACCAGTCGTTCAAGATCGCCTTCGACCAGGAGATCCAGCGGCTGTACGACGAGTGGGACAAGCTGGAGGCGAAGGTCGCCGACGGCTCGGTGCTGCCCGCCGACGCCGCCGCGTACGCCCGGGCCGCCCGCACGGCCGCCGGTGAGCTGCCGCGGACCCCGCGCCCGCTGCCGTACCGCACGCTGGCCTCGGTGGTGGACATCACCGCGGGCCACGAGGACCAGACCCTGCGCATCCTCACCGAGCTGGACCCGGCGAACCCGGTCACCTCGCTCGACCAGGTGCGCCCGCGCCTGGACCGCGCCGAGAACTGGATCACCACCCAGGTCCCGGCCGACCAGCGCACCCTGGTCCGCGAGGAGCCGGACACTGAGCTGCTCGGCTCGCTCGACGACGAGGGCCGCGAATCGCTGCGGCTGCTGGTCGAGGGCCTGGACTCGCACTGGTCGCTCGACGGGCTCACCACGCTCGTCTACGGCGTGCCGAAGGTGATGGCGGGCCTGGCCCCCGACGCCAAGCCGACGCCCGAGCTGAAGGTGGCCCAGCGCTCGTTCTTCGCGCTGCTCTACAAGCTCCTGGTGAGCCGTGAGACGGGGCCGCGCCTGCCCACCCTGCTGCTCGCCGTCGGCGCGGACCGGGTGCGCAAGCTGCTCGCCGCCTGACGTACGGCATGGCCGAGGGCCGCCACCCGATTCCGGGTGGCGGCCCTCGGTGTTTGCCCCAAGTGGACCTGGCTGTATGCGTGTTGACGTACCGTCAGGCGATGTGGTCCTCGGTGAGCTCCGCCTGGAAGCGCTGCTTGAACTGGGGGTGCAGCTTGCGCAGCAGGGCCGCGCTGTCGGGGTAGCTGACCCCGTGGCTGTCGGTGAGGTGTATGTCGAGCACCTCGACGGTGGGGTAGTTGCTGTACTGGTTCGAGTACTGGCGGAAGACCTCGTAGGCCGTCTCCGCGAACTCGTTGAACTCGGCGTCCGTGGGGGCGGGTGCGGCGGGGGCCTGCTGCTGGGCCGGCTGCTCCGGCACGGGCTGCGGGCCGGCCGCGCGGGGGCCGGGGACACCGAGGCGGCGTTCGCGGCCGGGGCCCGCCGGGACCATCACGGGCTCCTGCTCCTGCTCCTGCTCCTGGCCCGGGTCCTGGCCCGGCTGGAGCTCGGCTTCCGCATCCGCTTCTGCTTCCGCCTCCGCGAAGGCCGGGTCGTACGTGCCCTCGTACACCTCGGGCGAGACGTGCTGGGCGGCGAACCAGGGGCTCTCGTGCGTGGTGGGCTGCTCCGCCTCGAGCTGCGGGGCCTGGGTCTTGGCCTGGTCCTGGGCCTGGCGCGGGGGCTCCTCGGGAGCGGAGCGGTTGTGGGCCGGGGGCAGTTCGGGCTGCGCCTCGTGCTGCACGATCACCGGCGCGGGCGGAAGCAGCACCGGCTCCATGCCGGCGGCGGCGAGCCCGGCCGGGGCGGTCTCGGCGAGCGGCACGCCGAACTTCGCGAGGCGCAGCGGCATGAGGGATTCGACGGGGGCCTTGCGGCGCCAGGCGCGGCCGTAGACGGACTGGAGGCGGGCGCGGTAGACGAGGCGGTCCTGTTCGAGCTTGATGACCTGCTCGTAGGAGCGCAGCTCCCACAGTTTCATGCGGCGCCACAGCAGGAAGGTGGGGACGGGGGAGAGCAGCCAGCGGGTGAGGCGGACGCCTTCCATGTGCTTGTCGGCGGTGATGTCGGCGATCCGGCCGACCGCGTGCCGGGCCGCCTCGACGGAGACCACGAACAGCACCGGGATGACCGCGTGCATGCCCACGCCCAGCGGGTCCGGCCAGGCGGCGGCGCCGTTGAAGGCGATCGTGGCGGCCGTGAGCAGCCAGGCGGTCTGGCGCAGGAGCGGGAACGGGATGCGCATCCAGGTCAGGAGCAGGTCGAGGGCGAGCAGCACACAGATGCCCGCGTCGACCCCGATCGGGAAGACGTAGGAGAAGTTCCCGAAGCCCTTCTTGAGCGCGAGCTCGCGGACCGCCGCGTACGAACCCGCGAAACCGATCCCGGCGATCACCACGGCACCCGCGACCACCACCCCGATCAGAATGCGGTGCGTGCGTGTCAGCTGAGTCGCGGCCACCCGCGCCCCCTCCCCTTGTCAAGCAACTGGCGGGCACAGCCTGGCACATGCGTACGGAGTCCGGCCCACAGGGGAGGGCCGGACTCCGTATCGTTGCGCGAGCGCTACTTGTTGTTCGCGGTGGCCACCGCGGTGACCGCCTCCTTGGCGGTGACGGTGGCGCCCTCCTGGACCTCGTTGGTCTGGGGGGCGTCCGCGCCCTGGTAGCCGGTGCCGTTGTAGTCGACGGCGAGCACGACGTTGGCGGTGCGGACCACCACGACGCCGTACTTGAAGTCCGCGTCGGTCTTCTTCAGGTCGAAGGTGATCGCGGTCGCCTGGTCGCCGAGGCCGGGGACCGGCGAGGTCTTCACGTTCTTCGCGTCGGCCGTCGACTGAGCGGCCGAGACGGCCCGGTCGAACTGCTTCTGGGCCAGCGAGTCGCCGGTGCCGAGGCCCTGCGTGGAGTCGTAGCGCTTGAGGTCGATGTCGAGCCAGCGGTAGAGCGAGCCCTGGACGCCCTTGTCGTCGAGGCCGTTCCAGGTGCAGCTCGCCTGGGCCTGCGGGTCCGTGGTCTTGCCGACCTCGCCCGCCTTCGTCTTCGCCTTCGGGACGTACTTGTCGATCGACCCCGCGCCGATCGTCTGGCACGCCTCGGGGAGCTTCTTGAACTTCGCCGGGGCGAGCGAGGGCGACGAGGAGGCCTGCGCGCCGCCGGACGCCGACGAGGACGAGGACGAGGACGACGAGTCCGTCTTCTTGTCGCCGCCCGAGTCGGAGGAGCAGCCCACTGCGACGAGCATCACAGGGACGGCGGCACAGGCGAGGACACGGGCGAGCCGGATGCGCGGGGCCGGGGCGTGGGCCTTTTCGGGGGTGGCCGGGGCTGATCGGTGCATGATTCCTTCGCTCTTCGTTCTTCGCGCGGGCGCGCTATTCGCTGAACTGCTCGACGAGCTTGCCGGCCATGGCCTGGGCCTGCTCCTGCAGCTCCTTGCTGTCGGGGACCACGGCGGATGCCGCGGCCTGGGCGGTGTACTCGATGGTCACGATCACGTTGGACGTACGGAAGACCACAGTGACGGTACGTTGGCCGGCCCCCGAACCGCCGTCGGAGCCGGACGGGGACAATACGTCGTTCAGGAACGCCGCGTCACCGAGCCCGCTCAGCCGGCGCGGCTGGAGGCTGTCCCCGTCGCTGCTCTCCGAGGGGCTCGGGGAGGCCGGGGAACCGCTCGGCGGGGCCACCGAGGCGGACGGGGTGCCGGGTGCGCCGGAGACGGGCGGGCCGGACGGGGTCGGGGCAGCGGACGAGGTCGGAGCGGGTGCGGAGCTCTTGGGGGCGGGCAGGTTCGCCGCCGTCTCCTTCTTCCCGTACAGCTCCTTGGTCTGGTCGTCGTCGCTCACCGCGGGGTCGTAGGAGACGACCCGCTCGAAGTCGACCGTGAGCCTTCGCACACCGTCGGCCGTCTCGTCCTTCCAGCGACAGCCGACCCGTCGGTCGGTGTCGTAGGTCAGGTCGGCGGTGCCCGCGTACTCCTTGGCGGCGTCGGCCTCCGCGAGGGCGGCCGCGCCCGGCAGCATGTCCTTGAGCGCACTCTTGCTCACGGCCCGGCAGGGCTCGGGAAGGGTGCGGTACTTGCCGGGCTGCGCGGCGGCCGACTTGGGCACGCCCGCCTTGGAATCGTCGGTGGAGCTGTCGCCGCCCGAGGCCGCCGAGCAGCCGGACGCGAGCGCCACCAGGAGCGCGAGACCGGGCACGTACGCCTTTCGCTGCACGGGTTCCAGGCTCCTTTCAGCAGGACGACGTAGGAAAAAGCGGTTGCTGCCCGAGGGCGGTGGCCGGACACAATGTGTATCGCACGCGCACCTGTGAACGCCGGTCCACTGTCCTGGATGTGGACCTTGGCGCCAGATTTGCTGTATGTGCACTTTCAGGCGCTTTGATGCCGTTTTCTGCTCTCGGGGGATCGAAGAATTATGTCGTACGTGGAGATGCCCGGCGCACGGGTGCCCATCAGGATGTGGACCGACCCGGCGTCGGTGGACTCGGGGGCGCTGCAGCAGCTGCGCAATGTGGCCACCCTGCCGTGGATCAAGGGCCTCGCCGTGATGCCGGACGTCCACTACGGCAAGGGCGCCACGGTGGGCTCGGTCATCGCCATGCGGGGCGCGGTGTGCCCGGCCGCGGTGGGCGTCGACATCGGCTGCGGCATGTCCGCGGTCAAGACCTCGCTGACCGCCAACGATCTCCCGGGCGACCTCTCCCGGCTCCGCTCGAAGATCGAGCAGGCCGTCCCGGTGGGCCGGGGCATGCACCGCGACCCGGTGGACCCGGGGCGGCTGCACGGCTTCTCGGCGTCGGGGTGGGACGGGTTCTGGGAGCGGTTCGGGGGGATCGCCGAGTCGGTCAAGTTCCGCGAGGAGCGAGCCGTGAAGCAGATGGGAACGCTCGGATCCGGAAACCACTTCGTCGAGTTCTGTCTGGACGAGTCGGGTTCGGTCTGGCTGATGCTGCACTCGGGGTCCCGGAACATCGGCAAGGAGCTCGCCGACTTCCATATCGGCGAGGCGCAGAAGCTGCCGCACAACCAGGGCCTGGTGGACCGCGACCTGGCCGTCTTCGTGGCGGACACCCCGCAGATGGCGGCCTACCGCAACGACCTGTTCTGGGCGCAGGAGTACGCCAAGTACAACCGGGCGATCATGATGGCGCTCTTCCAGGACGTGGTCCGCAAGGAGTTCAAGAAGGCCAAGGTGACCTTCGAACCGGTCATTTCCTGTCACCACAACTATGTGGCGGAGGAGCGGTACGACGGCATGGACCTGCTCGTCACCCGTAAGGGCGCGATCCGGGCGGGCTCCGGCGACTTCGGGATCATCCCGGGCTCGATGGGCACGGGTTCGTACATCGTGAAGGGCCTCGGCAACGCGGCGTCCTTCAACTCGGCCTCGCACGGCGCGGGCCGCAGGATGAGCCGCAGCGCGGCGAAGCGGACGTTCTCGACGCGGGACCTGGCCGAGCAGACGCGGGGCGTGGAGTGCCGCAAGGACTCGGGTGTGGTGGACGAGGCCCCGGGCGCCTACAAGCCGATCGAGAAGGTCATGGACCAGCAGCGCGACCTGGTGGAGATCGTGGCGAAGCTGAAGCAGGTGGTGTGCGTCAAGGGCTGAGGCGCCGACCCTGCCGATGCGTCAACGGCTGAGGCTCTGGCTGGCGGAGAGGCCAGGGGCCGAGGCTGTCGCCGGTCCTGCGGCCGGCCGGTTCGCACCGGGGGAGCGCGGCCGGGCCGGGGGCTTTCGCCCCCGGCCGCCGCCTCTTCCCGGCCCGCATGCCGGGAAAGCGCCGGAAGGGGCGCGCGGCTGTGCCTTCGGCGAGCCGAAGGCTTGCCGGGCACTGCCCGTATCACGAGGACGTACCGGGGAGGGGTCCGGTTTTGTCCGGGTGGCGGTGGCAGAAGCCGCCCGGTGTCCGCGGGACGCCCGGCAGGGCATCGTCTGCCCATGCCCTGCACTGCCGGTTCTGGCGTACGCGGACAACGTCCTCGTGACAGCGGACGTCTGGGCGATCCGGTGCCGCCCCGTTACGGGGCGTTCCATTGATCGTCCTCAACCAGCATGCAGGAAGCGGCGATAGTTTTCCGCTGAAGATTTATCCGCTGAAAAGCGGGGTGGGAAAAGATCCGGCCCGGTGGGCGGGATACGGGTGACCAGGTGGCCGGATGCGCCGGGTCGCCGGGCAGGAACTGCTCGCGTCGGGCGGTGGCGGGGCGCCGCTGAACTGGCGGTGCGTCAGGCAGTGGCCTGGCCGTGGTGCGGCGGGCGGTCGTCGATGAGGCGCTCGTCCGACAGGGCCCACTGGTAGGTGAGTTCCTGAAGCGTGGACGCTCCGAACAATTGCCGCAAGGTGTGCACCTCCTTGGACAGGCTGCGCAGGCCGATCCCCAGGCGCTGCGCGGTGAGCCGCTGCTCGATGCCGCGGGCCATGTCGCGCAGGATCTCGCGCTGGAGCAGCGTGGTGCGCGTCCCGCTGCGGCCGGCCGAGCGGGGCGCGCCGCTGTGCGGGTCGCCGTTCCAGGGGTCGGCGCGCCGCCAGCACTCCTCGAAGACCTCGGCGATGAACGCCGCCACGGCCCGGTCCCGCACGTGCCAGGAGGCATGGCCGGGCGCGGAGTTGACGATGTGGTCGGAGATGAACGCCTGGCGCCGGTCGATGACCACACAGCGCTGGAACTGGGTGACCTGGGTACGGAACTGGGCGCCGCGGCCCGTCATCGCGCTCACGTAGGCACGGGTCACCGCGTCGTCGCGGCCGGTGTCGAGATACAGGCTGCGAATGTGGACCCCGCGGGCGAGCGCGGCGCAGTCCCGCTCCTCGACGGCCTCCCGCTGGGCCTGGGTGCGCGGGCCGCAGGGCTGTGCGGTGAGCAGCTCGGCGCGGGCCTGGCCGACGGCCTGCTCGATGCGGGCGTCGACGAGCTCGGGCTCGCCCAGGAACTCCGAGCCGCGGCCCGAGCGCCACTTGGCGCGTTCGAAGTGCAGGCTCAGCTCGTCGGTGACCTGGGGGATACGGGCCGCGAGCGCGGCCTTGGCCGCCATCCGCCGCAGCTCGTCGTCCAGGCGGCGCCGGCCGGCCTCCTGGGGGTCGAGCGCGATGGGCAGGTACGGCAGCCGCGGATCGGTGGTGACCAGGCCCCACTCGGCGAGCTCCGCGAGCGCCCGGGCGTCCCGCTCCGGGTCGATGTGCTCATGGCGGGTGACCCGGCCGTAGACGTCGACGGCCTCGGGCGACAACGCTCCGGCGTTGGCCGCCCGGCTGTCCGGTTCGCCCATGTCTGCCCCCGTTGCGACGTTGCGTGTGTGCGCCCTGCGTACGCGCGCACCCCGCTACCGCTTGATCCATGCACAGCCCATGAGTCAGCGTACCTGTGGGGTCTCTCCTGGCGGGTGCCTCGGTGGCCACCCGAAGGGGCGGGCGCCAAAGCTGTGCCCGGAGGGGCCGACCGTACCCGACCCGTCCATGAAAGGGCACACCTCGCCAATCACCTCCCGGCCCGCGTTCCGGCCGTGATGGCCGACGCCGTCCTCGCCCAGACCGCGGTGACCGCTGTGCTCCCAGCCCCTGACGCCTTCGGGCCCGTCCGGGGCCGCCCGGCTGTCGGCGGGCCGCGCCCCCGCCGGGCCGCGCCGGCCGCCCGGCGCCCCGCGGCCACCCCGTGCGCTCCGAGGAATCGATCCGCTCCGACAATGGAACGTACGCCGACCAGGGGACGCGCGCCGGGAAGCCGGTGCACGCCGATCACCCGGCCCGGAGCCGATGGCAGAGTCGGGACCGAGAGTCGGGAGCGGCTGTTCCAACCGCGCGGCCAATGGCGAAGTCGCCGGCCGCCCGTTACCGGGGGAGAACCACAGATGGACAAGCCCGCTCTGCGCTCTCTGCTGCGCGAGCGCCGCGCGCTGATCACGCCCGAGAGCCACGGGCTGAGCAGACCCACCCGGCAGGGGCGGCGGGCGCCCGGCCTGTCACAGGCCCAGATCGACCAGATCCTGCACCGCGCCCCCGACACCTACGGCCGCCTCGAATCCGGCCGCTACCCCAACCCGCCCGCGGACCTGCTGCAGGACGTGGCTCGCCTGCTCGGCATGAACGAGCAGGAGTGGATAGCCCTGTGGCGGTACTGCCTGGGTCAGGACCCGCCGTTCCCGCTGCATTCGCAGTCCGGAGAGGAGATCCCCGGCGTGTGGCAAGAGGCCGTCGACGGCATCGGACACATGGCGTACGTCAATGACCGGTCGTGGAACCTGCTCGCCCACAACGAGCGCTGGACCGAGATGTTCCCCGGCCGAAGGGTGCCGCAGAACACCATGCGGTGGATGGCGCTCGACCCCGCCGCCCGCGAGACCCTGACCGACTGGGAGCACTCCTGGGCGCCGCTGGTGCTGCCCCAGCTGCGGGCCGCGCTGGCGGCCGACCCCACCGACGAGACGCTGGCGCAGATCGAGAAGGAGGTCCTGGAGGACCCGCTCGCCGCCGGGATCTACAACAGGGCCAGCTCCTACCTCCACCTTGACGGCGACGAACGCCCTCTCAACCACGCGGCCCAGGGGCCGGGCTGGGTGACGATGTGCGCCGCCCAGCCGATGGCGGCCCCGGGCGCCCGCATGATCATCCTGGTGTTCCACGCGGGCGAGAAGCGGCGGCACACCCGGGCGCCGATGCTTCGGGCGAGGGTGCAGTAGGTCTGGCGGGGGTGGCGCCGGGCTTGGCCCCCGGCCGGCACCGGTGGGGTGGGCCGGGGTGCGGCTTTTGGGCGGCCGGGCTGTGGTGGGCCGGCGTGGGGCGGCCGGCCCGGACCCGGCTACAGCTCGCGGTGGACCTTGGTGTTGGAGGCCTGGGCGCGGGGTCGGACCACGAGCAGGTCGATGTTGACGTGGCTGGGCCGGGTGACCGCCCACGTGATGGTCTCGGCGACATCGTCGGCGGTGAGCGGCTCGGCCACGCCCGCGTACACCTTGGCGGCCTTCTCGGCGTCGCCGCGGAAGCGCGTCGTCGCGAACTCCTCCGTCTTCACCATGCCGGGCGCGATCTCGATGACCCGCACCGGGCGGCCGACGATCTCCAGACGGAGCGTCTCGGCGAGCACGCGGGCGCCGTTCTTCGCGGCCACGTAGCCGCCGCCTCCCTCATAGGTGGCGTGGCCCGCCGTGGAGGAGAGGATGACGACCGTGCCGTCGCCCGAGGCTTCGAGCGCGGGCAGCAGGGCCTGGGTGACATTGAGCGAGCCGATGACGTTCGTCTCGTACATCTGCCGCCAGTCGTCCGGGCTGCCGGTGGCGACCGGGTCCGCGCCGAGTGCGCCGCCCGCGTTGTTGACGAGCACCCCGATGGTGCGGAAGGCGGTGGCGAACTCGTCCACGGCGGCCCGGTCCGTCACGTCCAGCGCGTACGCCGTCGCCTGGTGGCCCGCCTCGTTGATCTCGGCGGCCAGCGCCTCGATGCGGTCCTTGCGGCGGGCGGTGACCACCACGCGGTACCCGGCGGCGGCCAGTTGGCGGGCGGTGGCGGCACCGATCCCGCTGCTCGCTCCGGTGACGACGGCGATCGGGGTCCCGGCGGCAGTCATGTCGTGCTCCTCGCGCGTGTGGCGACCGGCGCTGCGGTCGAGGGTGTGGCGGTGGTCGATGGGTTGTCGATCGACGGGTGGCGGTCGACGGGGTGGCGGTCGAAGGGCGGCGGTCGAAGAGGTGATCGAAACCGATACGCGGCCAGGATAGGCGGGGTGACGCGAGCGCGGCACGGCCGACCGGGACGGGCAGGGCTGAGCCGGGACGGGTGCGGTCGAGGGCGGGCGGTGCCGGGGTGGGCGGGTGCGTTCGGGCCGGGCCGGGCGGTGTCAGGGGTGGGCGGGGCGCGTCAGGGCGGGGCGATGTTCAACGGCCGCGCGGGGCGTACATGATCACGGCCATCCCGGCGAGGCAGATCAGGGCGCCGGTGATGTCCCAGCGGTCGGGCCGGTAGCCGTCCGCGACCATGCCCCAGGCGATCGAGCCCGCGACGAAGACACCGCCGTACGCGGCGAGGATCCGGCCGAACTCGGCGTCCGGCTGGAGCGTCGCCACGAAGCCGTAGATGCCGAGCGCGACGACTCCGGCGCCGATCCAGACCCAGCCCCTGTGCTCCCTGACGCCCTGCCAGACGAGCCAGGCCCCGCCGATCTCGAAGAGGGCGGCCAGGACGAACAGAAGAGCTGAGCGTGCGACGAGCATGGACTCAGGGTGGCATGGCGCGGGACCTCGTTCGGGACGGCGTTCGGGACGGCGTTGTTCGGGACCGCGTTCGGGGTGGCGTTCCTGGAAAATTTCGGGTGAAAGGTACCTTTCGCTCATGGTGGTTCGTGTGATGAACAGATCGAGCAGGGTGGGCGGAGCCGGAGCGCCCCACCGGGCCGGCGCCCGCCCGGCCGGCGCCCGTCCTGCCCGGGCCCGCGGAACTCTGGCAACGGTCTCCGTCGCCGTGCTCGTGGCGGCGACGCTGATCGTGACGGGCACGCCGAGCGGCGCGACCGGGACCGTCGGTGGTGCTGGGCCTGAAGGTGGTGTCGTCCCCGCCCCAGCAGCGCCCGCCCCAGCCGTGGCCGGCGGCGCCGTGGCCGAGGCGGATGTGTCGTATCACGGGCATGTCTCCCTCTGGAACGGCCGGGTCGGCGTCTGGCTCGCGACGGCCAACCACGGTCCTGCGCCGGTCTCGGGGGCCACCGTGCGGCTCCGGTTCTCGGTGGCTCTCGCCCCCGGCGCCACCCTGCCGCCGAGCTGTCTGCGTACCGGCCCGTCGATGGTGGAGTGCGGGACGGGCGCGATGCGGGCGGCGGGAACCGGCGTGCAGCTCGCCCTGGACGTGGCCACCGTCGGCATCCCGGCCGAGGTGGGCCTCGCCATCGACACCGTCTGGAGCGGCGGTACGAGCGACCGCAACCTGGCGAACAACACCCACCGCGTGCTGGCCCTGGCCACGGGCGACCCGTACACCTTCTGAACAACGGGGCGCACGGGGCGGGTTGGGCCTCCTGAGGCGGCCTGTCGTTACGCGCGCCCCGTCCAGCGAGTGAGGGCCGCGTGCAGGCCGGGCGCGTCCGGGCGGTCGCTCGCCCAGGCCACGTATCCGTCGGGGCGGACGAGCAGCGTGCTGCCGCGCCCGCTCTTCCAGTGGGCGCATATCGCCCCTTCCGGCGCCGCCACCCGGCCGTCCCGCGGTGTCACCAACACGAACTCGCCCCGCCGCAGCACCTCGTAGAGGCGGCCTTCCGCGAGCTCCAGGTCGGGGGCGCGCTTTCCGGCGAGCGGGTGCGATCCGCGCTCTGCCGCGTAGGAGATGCCGAGGCCGCTGATCATCCCGATCGCCTTGTCGGCGACAGGACGTACGACTTTGAGGAATCGGGTGATCGCTGAACGGCCCGCCCGCTGAAGGGGGTTGTGGGCCATGGCGAGCCGTACGAGCGCGCCGCTGGTGCGCAGCACCATCGCGCCGACCGGGTGGCGCTCGGCCTGATAGCTGTCGAGCAGGGCCTCGGCGTCGGCGGTGCGGCCCCGCAGTACGGCGGCGAGTTTCCAGGAGAGGTTCGCGGCGTCCTGGAGGCCGGTGTTCATGCCCTGGCCGCCGGCGGGGGAGTGGACGTGCGCGGCGTCCCCGGCGAGGAAGACCCGGCCGACCCGGTAGGCCGGAGCCTGCCGCTCGTCGCTGTGGAAGCGGGAGATCCAGCGGGCGTCGTGCATCCCGTAGTCGGTGCCGAAGGCCTCGCGGGCGATCGTGCGGAGCTCGTCGAGGTCTACGGGGGCGGTGTCGGGGACCTGGCGGTTCCGGCTCCACCCCATGACCCGGTAGTAGCCGTCGCCGAAGGGGGCGACGAGGGCGAAGGAGTCGCCCGAGCCGTTGACGGTGAGCATGTCCTCCGGCTCCTCGGTGAGCCGCACGTCCGCAAGGACGATCGAGCGGATCACGGCCACGCCGGGGAACGGCAGGCCGAGCGCCTCGCGGACACCGCTGCGCACGCCGTCGGTGCCGACGAGATAGCGGGCCCGGACCGATACGGGCTCCCCGGTGTCTGCGCCGCGCAGCTCGGCGGTCACCCCCTCGCCGTCCTGGCGGAGGCTCAACAGCTCGGTGCCGTAACGGAATTGGACTCCTTCGGACAAGGCGCGCCGCTCAAGGAGCTGCTCCACCTCGTACTGCGGAGCGATCAACACGTACGGGAAGCGCGTGCGCAGCCTGTTCAGGTCGAGGGTGAGGCGGCCGAACATGTTCATCTGTCCCATGACCCTGCCCCGCTTGACCAACTCGTCGGCCAGGCCGCGGGCGTCGAGCATTTCCAGCGTGCGCGCGTGGACGCCGAAGGCGCGCGTCATGTTGCTGATCCCGTGCGGCCGGCGCTCCGCGACGGTGACGCTCAGGCCCGCGGCGGCCAGGTCACCCGCGAGCAACAGCCCGGTCGGCCCCGCGCCGACCACGAGGACGTCGCTGATTAAGGGGCCTTCGGGTCGAGTCGCGCGCGGGGAACTTGCGGTATCGGGCGAGTCGGATGAGTTCGTCGAGCCGGTGGAGCCGGACGAGTTGGTGGTGTCGTTCATGGCTGCCTCCTCGGGTGCCAACGGTTGTTGGTCAACACTTGTTGGCAAATGTAGAACCATCCCGACTGGCATGTCAACACCCGTTGGCCTACAGTCGTTGGCATGATGACCGAAGCCTCCGCCGGAGGCCCTCGCCGCACCTCCGAAGCCACCAAGGCCGCGATCCTCGAAGCCGCCCGCGAGCGCTTCGCGTCCGACGGCTACGAGCGCGCGACCATCCGGGCCATCGCCCGGGACGCGGGGATCGACCCGTCGATGGTGATGCGTTACTACGGGAACAAGGAGGGACTGTTCGCCGCCGCCTCCGAGATGGACCTGGGCCTGTCCGACCTGGGGGGACTGCCCGGCAAGCACATCGGAGCCGTGCTCGTCACGCACTTCCTCGACCGCTGGGAGGCCGACGACGTACTCACCGCCCTGCTGCGGGTCGGCGTCACCAACGCGGCCGGCGCCGAGCGGATGCGGACGATATTCGCCGAGCAGATGATCCCGGTCGCCGCCGGTGTCTGCCCCGACCCCGCCGACGCCCCGCGCCGCGCCGCGCTGGTCTCCTCGCAGATCCTGGGCATGGCGATGGCCCGCTATGTACTGCGCTTCCCGCCCGCGGTCGCGATGTCCCGCGAAGAAGTGATCGCCTGGCTGGCCCCCACGGTGCAGCGCTACCTCACGACCGAGCAGCCGTAGGCCTCCGCCGTGCAGAGGCTCTGCCGTGCCCTGCGCCCGCGAGTCCTCTGCGCCGTACACTTTCTGCATGGCACAGAAGAAGAGCCCCGGGGGCCGGGACCGCGCCGAGCGGGCCGATCTGATGCGCGACCTGGGCGCCGTCTCGCGCCGCTACATGGCCTCGTACGCGCTCTTCAACCAGGCGCTCGCCGACCATCTGGGGCTGCACCCGACGGATCTCCAGTGCCTCAACCTGCTGGGGCTCGAACCCGGGCCCGTCACCACGGGGCGGATCGCCGGACTGACCGGGCTCACCACCGGTTCCGCGACCCGGCTCGTCGACCGCCTGGAGAAGGCCGGGTACGTGACGCGGCGCCGGGACACCGAGGATCGCAGGAAAGTGCTCGTCGAGGTGGTGCCCGAGCGGATGGCGGAGCTCGGCAAGGTCTGGGGCCGGCTCAACGGCGCCTGGTGGGAGATGTTCGACGCGTACGAGGACGATGAGATCGCGCTCATCGCCACCCATATGCGCCGGACCGTCGACCTCAGCGCGGCCCAGGTCGAACGCCTCAGGAGCGGGCAGCTCTGAAGTCGTTAATGGGTGATGGCCCCAATGGGCCGTCTGCCGTTGGAAGTTGAAGGCAACAATTCCCGGCCGACAGGCCCGGGCCGTCGCTATCCGGCCCGGTCCGCCGGGCAGGTCCCGGCTGTGCCGAACTCGCGGACGGCCTCGTCGACGATCGCCTCAAGGCCGGCGTGGTGAGCCCCTCGCCAGTAGACGCGCTCGCAGGAGCCGCACTCCGCGAAGACGTCGTACGTGGTGCGGGTGCCGTGTTCCAGGCGCTCGCCCACCGTGTCCTTGTCGGCCTCCCGCAGCGGTGCGTTGCAGGCGGTGCAGCGGGTCCAGGGCGCGAGGGCCGGGGCGAACCGGCCCAGCACGTCCCGGAGTTGCTCGTCGGTGCGGTGGCTGTAGACGTACGCCCCGGCCCACAGCTCCCTGCGGTGAAGCAGCCCGCGGTCCCGGGAGAGCAGGACGCGCTGCTCCCGCGCGGAGAGCGCGGCGAGCGCCGGGTCCCCGATGTCCTCGCTCTCGTAAGCCGCGTCGACGCCGAGCAGCCTCAACCGGCGTGCCAGCGTGCCGAGATGGACGTCGAGGAGGAAGCGGAGCGGGGCGCCCGGCACCTTCTGCGGGCGTTCGACGGCGCGCACCTCGATGAACTCGCCCGCCGCCGGGATGTGCGAGACCGGGACCTCGCGGCCGTCGGCGAGCAGCCGGCCGGCCTCGGTGAGCGGAACGCCCAGCGATTCGACGACGTGGCCGAGGGTGGACACGCCGTCGGTCACGACGGCGCTGCGCCCCTCGCGGCGCTTCGTCGGAACGAAGAGCCGCAGCTCAGGGGCGAAGTCGATATGGATCTCCGGTCCGTTCACGCGGTCAGGATCGCATTGCCGCGGGGGCGGGGGCCAGGGATTTCGGGGCGCGCCCCGGTGCTCACGCCGGAGCACCGGGGGCTCGCTCGTGGTGCGGGTGTTCGCCAGGGGGTGTCCGGCGGGCGCGGCCCCGGCCCTGCCCCGCCGACCGTCCCCTACGGGCGGAAGGCGTCCGCGTTTTCGCCGGCCCAGGCGGCGAAGGTGCGGGCCGGGTGACCGGTCAGCTCCTCGACCGTGGTGGTGACGGAGTCGGGCCGGCCCTCGTGCGCGGCGAAGTAGCCGAGCAGCGCGTCCGCGACGGTCGGGGGGATGAAGTCGGCCATCGACTCCTTCCAGGCCGCGCCGCTCACGGCGTTGACGCCGATCGGCCGGCCGGTGGCCTCGGCGACCACCGCGACCTGCTCGGCGGCGCTGAGGGAGGCGGGCCCGGTGAGGTGGTAGGCGCGGCCGCGCAGCTCGGGCCTGGTGAGGACGGCGAGCGCGGCCTCCGCGATGTCGGCCTCGTGGATGGGGCTGGTCTGCGCCTCGGGGTAGGGGAGGTCCACGGTGCCGGACGACTTGGCCGCCCAGGCCCAGCCGAGCGCGTTGCCCGCGAAGGCGCCGGGCTGCAGGAAGGTCGACTGGATGCCGGAACGTTCGAGGCCGCGCTCGACGGCGAGGTGCATGGCCGCGATGGCGTTCGTGTCGGCGTCGGTGTCGAGCACGGAGCTGGAGGACAGCAGCGCGATGTGCTGGACCCCGGCGGCCTTCGCCTCGGCGAGGAACGCCTCGATGTGCTTCGGGTTGGCGTACAGGAAGACCGACTCGACCCCGGCCAGCGCGGCCGGGAACGTCGCAGGGTCGTCGAGGTCGAGGACGACGCGCTCCACGCCGTCCGGAAGGGTCAGCTTGTCGGGGCTGGCGGAGGCCGCGCGAACGGCGATACCGCGCTCCCGAAGCAGCGGGATGAGGGTGGCGGCGACCTTGCCGCGGCTGCCGGTGATCAGGACCGTCATGGTGGAAATACCCTTCGGGCAAAGGAAGTTGAGGGACTACGGCAGTACTGACACGCAAGGAACGAGCCTACGTCGCAGCCGCCTGGTCGGGGCGGGCGCCGACGTGGTGGGCGCGTGATGCGAGGCCTCGGCGGGTGCCGCCCGGGCGTCGACGGGGGTGTCGGTGGCCCTCCGGCGGGCTGGGGCTTCGCCATTAGGTTGCATTGTGCAGAATCTGCGTTACGCAGATAAATATCCTCGACGAGGCCGCACTCGTCAAGCGCGTTCCGACGGCGGGGCCGGGGCCGGCCGGGGCTGGCCGGTCAGAGCAGCGTCAAGCGGTGCCGGGCAGGGCGGGGCCTTACCCTTCCCGCATGAAGATCATTGACCTTGAGCCGGGCGACCCGCGGCTGACGGACGACCTGCTGCCGGTACTCAGCGAGCTCCGCCCGCACCTCACCGATGAACTCTTCGCCGAGATCTACGGGGAGGGGCACGCCCAGGGGCTGCGCTTCACCGCCGCCTACGGCGACGACGGGGCCTGCGTCGGCGCCGCCGGGTGGCGGATCATCGTCAACACCAGCGCGGTCCGCAAGCTGTACGTCGACGACCTGGTCACCGCCGCGAGCGCCCGCTCCACCGGCGTGGGGCACGCCCTCCTCGCGCACCTGGAGGGCCACGCGAGGGCGGCCGGCTGCACCTCCCTCAACCTCGACTCCGGCACCCACCGCACCGACGCTCACCGCTTCTACTTCCGCGAGCGCATGGCGGTGACGGCCTTCAACTTCGACAAGCGGCTGGACTGATCCCGGCGGGCGAGGGAGGCGGCCCGGACGGGGTCAGCCCCCGGCCCCCAGATCCATCCGCCAGTCGTTGGAGCGGAGCCAGGTGCCCGGCGGGTACTCGAACTCGACCTCTCCCGCCCACTCGAACCCGGCCTTGCGGCACGTGCTGTTGGACGCGGTGTGGTCCACGGACGGGTAGGCGTGCAGTCGGAGCCGGCCGCCCGCGGCACGGGCCTCCGCCACGACCGCCAGGAGCGCCGCGACGGCCAGGCCGCGGCCCTGGAACTCGGGGAGGATGCCGTACCCCGTCTCGTACACCGCCTCGCCCTGCCATATGCGCGGCCAGTACCCGACCGATCCGACGGTCTCGCCCGTTCCGTCGAGGACGACCTTGAATATCCGGCCCTCGGTGGCCGGGCGGGCGCTCATCGCCTTGTACTTGTCGTGCCGGGACAGCACCTTCTCCTCGGACTCCGGGCCGCCGAGGTGGTCGGTCATCTCCGGTGCGTTCTTCCTCCGGAGCAGGCCGAGGTCGCCGTCCGACCAGGCTTCGAGACGGATGTGCGGGGGAACTTCACGGGTCGTGTCGCTCATGTCGAAAACAGTAAACGCCGGGTCTGACAACGGCCGTTGATCAGGCGCGGGAGGCCCCGGGGCGCAGGGCCGAGGGCGGCACGCCGAGGGTGGCGGTGAAGTCCCGTACGAGATGGGCCTGGTCGGCGTAGCCCAGCTCGGCGGCCAGCCGGGCCCAGTCGACGGCGTCGTCGGATTCGGCGTGTTCGAGGGCCTCGTGGATGCGGTAGCGCAGCACGACCCACTTCGGGCCGACGCCCACGTAGGCCGCGAAGAGCCGTTGCAGGGAACGCGCGGACAGCCCGGCCTCGCGGGCGAGTGCGCCGACCCGGCGGACCGTGCGGTCGTGGCGGATGCGGTCGACCAGTTCCATCGCGAGCTCCGCCTGCAGGTCGGGCCGCGAATCGAGGCCGAGCAGGAAGGCGTCGAGGGCGGCGACCCGGTCCTCGTCCCGGTCGGGCGAGAGCACCGCCGTGGGGTCGGCGGTGGGGAACACCGGGTCGGCCGGGATCACCCGGTCCGTCCACTCCGACACCAAGAACCCCGGCGCGAAGGGCCGGAAGCCGCCCGGCCGGAACTGGATTCCGCACACCCGTCCTCGGCCCGCCAACTTCCGCGTGTCCAGGGCGAGTCCGACCCCCGAGAGCTCCAGGAAGTCGGGCCGGCTCTCGTCGTACCGCTGGAAGACCAGGTTGATGGAGGGGTGCGGCACCACGTGCGAGGCATACGGCTGGGGCAGGTCCCAGTCGATCAGCCAGTAGTGCTCCAAGTAGGGGCGCAACTCGGGCGCCGGTTCATGGCGGCGGAACCGTACGTGCGCGAAGAGATCGGCGGCGTCGACGATGCCCCGGGTGTCGCGCCGCGGGCCGGAGTTCTGCGCTGGCATGGGCCGATCCTATGAAGCGGCCGCCTCCTTGGGAGGGCGTGCTTTGCGCGGAGTCACATCCGAGTCGGCATCCCCCAAGGGGAGCGGCGGCTCCGAACCGGCTGCCTCCTACGGAGTGGCTGTGCGCCGGGCCCGTCGGGCGAACCAGTACAGCGCGCCCGCGTACAGGGCGAGCACCAGGGCGAGCAGCGGGTAGTAGGCCAGGGGCAGCGCGGCCATGCCGATGAGCGGGCCCAGGGGTGAGAGCGGAAGCAGCAGACCGGTCAGCGCGAGGACGCCGGCGGTGATGGGGATCCCGCCGCCGCGGCCCGTGCGCAGCAGGACCATGACCAGGGCCTGGGTCAGCAGGTTCTCCGTGAACCAGCCCGCGTGGAAGGCCGTCTCGGCTCGGGTGTCGCTCACCGCCCAGACGAGTACCGCGAAGGTCGCGAGGTCGGCGACGGCGTTGAGCACGCCGAACCCGGTGACGGAGGCGAGGACTTCGCGGGGCCGCAGCTTCAGCGGGCGGCGCAGCGCCCCGTCCTGCGGCCGGTCGTACGCGAAGGCCAGCTGGGCGGCGTCGAAGCACAGGTTCTGGACCAGGACCTGGGCCGGCAGCATGGGCAGGAACGGCAGCAGCAGACCGGCGGTCAGCATCGCGATGACGTTGCCGAGGTTTGAGGAGAGTGTGATCCGCAGATAGCCCGCGATGGTGGCGCCGCTGCTGCGCCCCGCCACGACGGCGTGGTCGAGCGAGGTCAGATCCTTCGCCGCGAGCACGACGTCCGCCGTCTCGCGGGCCACGTCCACGGCCTCGGGTGGGCAGATGCCGACGTCACAGGCGCGCAGGGCGGGCAGGTCGTTGACGCCGTCGCCGAGGAATCCGGTGACGTGTCCACGTTCGCGCAGGACCCGTACGATCCGGGCCTTCTGTTCGGGGGAGCAGCGGGCGAAGACAGTACTACTGTCGGCGAGTTCGCCCAGTTCGGCGTCGCTGAGGGCGTCGAAGGAGGCGGCGGTGACGACCTCGCCGGGCTCCAGGCCGAGCTCGCGGCAGGCGCGGGCGGCGGTGCCGGGGTGGTCGCCGGTCAGCACCTTCACGGCGACGCCTCTGTGGCGGAGGGCGCTGAGCGCGTCGGCCGCGGTCTCCGCCGTCGCGTCGCGCAGCCCGACCAGGCCCTGGAGGCTCAGCCCGCGCTCGTCCCCGGTGGTGTACGGGCGCCTGGCGGCGGGCCGTTCGGCGAGCGCCACCGCGAGGACGCGCAGTCCGTCGGAGGCGAGGCGTTCGGTGAGCGCCAGCGCCCGGTCCCGTTCGTCGCCGGTGAGCGCGCACCGTTCCAGGACGTCCTCGACCGCGCCCTTGACCACCAGGGTGTGGTGGCCGAGCCGGTGCGGTGTGTTGACCACGGCGGTGGACAGGCGGCGTATCGGGTCGAAGGGGAGGGCGGTGACGGCGTCGTACTCCAGGGCGTCCAGGCCTCCGGGGAAACGGTCCTCGGCGGCATCCAGGAGGGCCTCGTCGAGGGCGTCGGCGCTGGGCAGTTCGGCGAGCTGCAACGTCCACAGGCTGTTGACGGCGGCCCAGTGCAGCACCGAGTCGTCGGGGGCGCCGGCCGCGTCCAGCGCGCAGTCCAGAACGGGCCGGTCCTGGGTCAGGGTGCCGGTCTTGTCGAGGCAGACGACGTCGACGGCGCCCAGGTCGTGCAGCGCGGGCAGCCGCTTGACGATCACCTGGTGGGTGCGGGCCAGCGCGGAGGCGCCCCGCGCGAGGGTGGTCGTCACGATGACCGGCAGCATCTCGGGCGTGAGCCCGACCGCGACCGCCACCGCGAACGGCAGCGTCTCCAGACCCCGGCCGCGGAGCGCGGCGTTGGCCATCAGGACCAGCGGCGGGGTGAGCAGCATGAAACGGATCAGGATCCAGGAGACGCCGTACACCGACCGGTCGAAGGCGGTCGTGCGCCGGTCGTTGCCGGGCAGCCTGTCGGCCTTCGCGAACCGGGTGTCCGCACCGGTCGCGACCACCACGCCGGTGCCGCTGCCGGAGGCGACGCTGCTGCCCTGGAAGCAGACTTCGGGCCGGTCGAAGTCCTGGGCCTCGACGGCGCGCGCCCGTGTCTGCGCGAAGGGCTCGTCCACGGGGTACTTGGGGACCGGCGCGGACTCCCCGGTCAGCGCGGCCTGATGCATCGTCAGGCCGGTGGCCCGCAGCAGCCGCAGATCCGCCGGTACGAGATCGCCGGGCGCCAGGCGCACCACATCGCCCGGCACGACCTGATCCACGGGTACCTCGCGCGACACCGGCGCCGCGTCGTCGGCCGTCCTGCGCAGCACGGTCGCGGTGCTCGCCACCAGCTCCCGCAGCCCGGCCGCCGACCGGTCGGCGCGGTGCTCGCCGGCCGCCCGCAGCGCACAGCTCACCACCACGAGCACCGCGATGACCGCGGCCGTGGCCCAGGCGGCGACCGCCGCGGAGACCAGCGCGAGGCAGGCGAGGACAGCCGTGAAGGGGTCGCGCAGACTGCGGAAGAAAATGACCGGGAGGGAGGGAACTCGGCGCGCGGGAAGGACGTTTTCCCCATACCGCGTGAGTCGTTTCTCGGCCTCCGACTCCACCAGCCCCCGGGGGCCGGAGCCGAGCGAACGCAGCAGCTGCAGAGGAGTGCTCTTTGACAACTGCAGAGAAGAGATCCGCTCAGGCGCCCAGGTCACGGACGAGTCCCGACGGTCCCGGCAGCTTTACGCCCCCGCCAAGCCGGGCCACCAGCCAGCGCACCATCTGGGCCACATCGGGGTCGTCGACGAGATAGACGACCCGGCGCCCCTCCCGCCGGGACCGGACGAGCCCCGCGAGTTTCAGCTTCGCCAGATGCTGACTGACGGCCGGCAGCGCACCGCCGACCCTCTCGGCCAGCCCCGACACATCGGACTCGCCGTGGCTCAGCGTCCACATGATGTGCAGCCGCGCGGGCGAGGCAAGGAGTCCGAAGACGCCCGCTGCCTCGCCGAGCACCTCGGCCGACGGGTCGGTGCTGCTCGTGGTCGTCACCGTCGTCTCCCGTCGCCTAGGTGTGGTGGCCGTTCCTGTCGCCCCCGGGCAGCCAGTCTAGGGGCGCCGGCTCACAGGGATACGAGGGTCACCTCGGTTGCCTTCACGCTCGACCACACGGCCGCGCCCTCCACCAGGCCCAGCTCGGCGGCCGCCTGCGGGGTGACCTCCGCGATCAGGTCGGGCGATTCGGCGGACCCGATGAGCACCCGCAGCCTGCTCCCGCTCGCCGTGATCTCCCGCACGGTGCCCGGCCAGACATTGCGGGGGCTGCCGTCGGGACGCTTGCGGTGCACGGACACCGCCTCCGGCGCGATGATCGCCAACGCCCTGCTGCCCTCGTGCAGTTGCTCGGCCGCGACGATCCGCCCGCCGCCGGTCAGTACGAGACCGTCGCCGTTCGCTTCCCCGGCCCAGGCGTTGCGGCCCAGCATCCGGGCCACCCAGGGGGAGCGGGGATTCCGGGTGACCTCGGTGGGCGGCGCGTCCTGGAGGGTGCGTCCGGCATCCAGGACGAGGACGCGGTCCGCCAGGGAGACCGCCTCGACCGGGTCGTGGGTGACGATCAGGCAGACCCCGGCGAACCCGGCCAGGTGGGTGCGCAAGGTGTGGCGGACGTGGGCCCGGGTGGTCTGGTCGAGGGCCGCGAGCGGCTCGTCCAGGAGCAGCAGCCGGGGGCGGGCGGCCAGCGCCCGCGCGAGGGCGACGCGCTGGGCCTGTCCACCCGAGAGCTGGGCGGGCTTGCGGTGGGCGAGGTGGCCGACGCCGAGCCGGTCGAGCCAGCGCTGGGCGGCGGCGCGGGCCTCGCCGCGGGCCACACCCTGGGCGCGCAGCCCGTACGCCGTGTTGGCGAGCGCGGTCAGATGCGGGAACAGCGCGCCGTCCTGGGGCACCCAGGCGACCCCGCGCTTGTGGGGCGGCAGGGTCGTGACGTCGAGGTCACCGAGGCGCAGTTCGGCGTGGGCGCGGGGGGTGAGGCCGAGCAGGGCCCGCAGCAGGGTGGTCTTGCCGGCGCCGTTCTCGCCGACGACGGCGATGGTGATGCCGGGGTCCGCTTTCAGTGTCAGCTCGTTGAAGCCGGTCACCTCGGCGTGCAGCGACCAACTCTGCGCCGATTCAAGGGAGTTGAGATCCTCGATGGGCTGCGGGGTGTGTCCGGCGCCTTCCGGCTCGCCCTCGGGGAAGCCGGCCGCGCCCCAGGGTGCGGAGTCGGAATCGGCCGGGTTGGTCAGCGCCGGGCCGGAGTCCAGCGCGGAGGGGTCCGCAAGTGCGGCGCTGGCCGGCGAGCCGCCCCGTACCGAGGCGGATCCGGTCCAGCGGCCGCGCAGGGCGATGAGCACTGCCATGGCGATGGCGAGCAGGAGCAGGGAGACCGAGGTCGCGGCCTCGGGGGAGTCCTGGAGGAGGAGGTAGACCTGGAGGGGCAGGGTCTGCGTGGTGCCGGGGAGGTTGCCGGCGAAGGTGATGGTGGCGCCGAACTCGCCGAGCGCGCGGGCCCAGGTGAGTGCCGCGCCCGCCGCGAGACCCGGCGCGACCATGGGCAGGGTCACGGTGAGGAAGACGCGGAACGGGGAGGCGCCGAGCGAGGCGGCGGTCTCCTCGTAGCGGGGTCGCAGTCCGCCGAGCGCGCCCTCCAGGCTGATGACCAGGAACGGCATCGCGACGAAGGTGGCGGCGACGACGGCGCCGGAGGTGTGGAAGGGGAGGGTGATCCCGAAGGTGCCCTCCAGCCAGGGGCCGAGCAGGCCGCGTCGCCCGAAGCCGAGCAGCAGGGCGACGCCGCCGACCGTGGGCGGCAGCACCATGGGCAGCAGTACGAGCGAGCGCACCAGGGTCTTGCCGGGGAAGTCGACGCGGGCGAGCAGCCAGGCCAGGGGCACACCGAGAAGGAGGGAGAGGCCGAGCGCCCAGAAGGAGACGACCAGCGAGAGCCGCAGGGCTTCGGTGACATCGGGGCCGGTCAGGTGCGTGCCCAGTTCGCCCCACGAGGTGCGGGCCAGGATGCCGAGCAGCGGCATCAGCAGGAACGCGATGGCGAGCAGCGCGGGCAGGGCCAGCGCGGCGGGCGGGCGCCGGCGGGTGCGGGAGCGGCTGCGAGTCATGGGAGGGTCCCCGGTGTCCTGATGGCACGGAGTCTGCCCGCCCGGTGTGAACGGGCAGACTCCGTAAGGGAGTTGGAGCGGTTAAGGACAGGCCAGGCGCAGGGGTTACGGCTGCTGGAAGCCGGCGTCCTGGAGGATCTTCTGAGCCTCGGGGGTGGACAGCCACTTCACGAACGCCGCGGCGGCGTCGGCGTTCTTCGAGGTCTTGAGAGTGGCGGCCGGGTACTGCGCGACGGCGTTCTGCGCGTCCGGGATGTCGACCGTGTCGACCTTGCCCTTCGCGGAGGCGGCGTCGGTCTTGTAGACGATGCCCGCGTCGGCCTCGCCCAGCTCGACCTTGCTGAGCACGGCGCGGACGTTCGGCTCCTGGGAGACCGGCTTGACCGTGATCTTCTGGGCGTCGAGGACCTGCTTGCTGTAGCGGCCGACCGGCACCTCGGGAGCCGCGAGGACGACCTTCAGGTTGGGTTCGGACAGGTTCTTGAGGCCTTCGACCTTCTTCGGGTTGCCCTTGCCGGTCGCGATGACCAGGCGGTTCTTGGCGATGATCGACGAGTCGTTCACGTCGGCCTTCAGGCCGTCCATGGTCTTGGTGTCGGCGGTCACCAGGGCGTCGGCGGGGGCGCCCTGCTTCACCTGGGCGGCGAGCTCCTGTGAACCGGCGAAGGAGAACTTCACGTGGGTGCCCGGGTGCTCCTTCTCGTAGGCCGCGCCCGCCGCCTTGAAGACGTCGGTGAGCGAGGACGCCGCGAGGACGGTCAGCTGCGCCGCCTTCGGCTCGGAGCTGGAACTCCCGGACGGGGAGGCGGACTTGTCGCTTCCGCTGTCCTTGCTGCTACTGCTGCACGCGGCGGCCAGCGGGATGAGCAGGGCGGCCGAGACGACGGCCGCGGCGGCGCGGCGGCGCTTGGTGCTGAGAGCCGTGACAGACATGGGGTGGTGCTCCTTCGGATGCTTGTCGAGCCGCGCCGGGAGGTGAGGGCTTCCCCTGCTTGCTGTCCTTGGTGGAGGTCCTTTTGCCGGACGTCCCTGCGAGGAACGAGGAGTGAGGAAGGGCGACGCCGCGGGGGACGTTCGTGAGTGGCCGGTTTTCGACCTAGGTGCGGTCGATGTGCACGCTGGTGGACTTCACCCGCGCGGTGGCCTGCATGCCCACCTCAAGGCCCAGCTCTTCGACGGCCTCCCGGGTCAGGAGGGAGACCAGCCGGTGCGGACCGGCCTGGATCTCGACCTGGGCGGCGACATCACCGATCTTGACGGCGGTGACGATGCCGGGGAAGGCGTTGCGGACAGAGGTGTAGGGCACCTCTTCCTCGCCGTTGGAGGACTGGCCGACTTCGATGGAGAAGGCGGCCAGATCCCGCCCGTCGATGAGTCGGCGGCCGCCTTCGTCGCGATGGGTCGTGACGCGGCCGCCGTCGGCCCAGCGGCGCACGGTGTCGGGGCTGACGCCGAGCAGACGCGCTGCCTGGCCGATGGTGTAGGACTGCATGTGCGACAAGATAGGCGGCTTCACGCCGCATATACAAAGGGTCCGGCGGAACATACGCCGCAGCTGCAGAGCCAAATGGATGAAGGTCCAAGCTGATCGCCGCACCCGGCCGGGCCCTACGCCCCGCCGCCCCCGGTCACCAGTCCGCGACCCGCAGGGCCTTGTTCCCCACCCGCGGTTCCCCGCCTGTCGCGGTTTCCTGCCCGCCGCGGTTCCCCGCCCGCGCGGCGGGCGCCCCCGGCCGGGCGGTCAGGGGCTTAGGGCCAGACCAGGCAGTAGGGCTGATGCCCCGCCTCATGCAACCGATGCGAGAAGTCCTGCCATTCGTGCAGGAGTTGGTAGACGTTGAAGGCGTCTCGGGGGCCGCCGCGGTCCGGGACGGTGGACCAGATGAAGGCGGCAGCGCCGACCGACTCCTCGCCGACGCCCCGCAGCGGGTCGACGACCGTCATGGGGAGCTTCACCACCGCGTAGTCGGGGTGGAGGACGACGAGTTCCAGGGGCGGGACCTTGTGCAGCGGTATGCCCTGGATGCCGGTGAGGACCATCGCGGCCATCGTCTCCGGCTTGATCTTGGTGAACATGCCGCCCATGCCCAGCTCGTCACCGCCGAGTTCCTCGGGGCGCATGGTCACGGGCACCCGGGCAGCGGTCGCGCCGTCCGGGGCACCGAAGTACTTGTAGGTCACCCCCACACGGCCACTTCCGTTCCCCGCCCCTGCGCCGTCCCCGACCCGGTCGATCCGGTCCTGGGCGTCGCGTCGCCGGTGCCGTCCCCGACGGTGGGCGCGCTCGGGACCCCGGTCATCGGTCCCTTCGCCCAGTCCGCCACCGCGATGCATATCCTTCACCCGACTGCTTGTAGCCCGACTGCTTTGTAGATGGCACGGCCCCCACCGCGCAACCCGATCATCCGCCGATGCAACTCGATCATCTGCGGATCATCGTGTCATTGACCTCCCCCGCGCGGGTGCGGTGAAACACCAGTCCGCAAGATCGCCCGGCCCTCTGCCACCATGGCGTGTGTGAGCTATCCGTACGAATACGACGCCCCAGTTTCGCAGAACCTCTTCGACCGCGCGTCCGCCGTGACGCCCGGCGGCGTGAACTCCCCCGTCCGTGCCTTCCGGGCCGTGGGCGGAACGCCCCGGTTCATGGTGTCCGGTACGGGTCCGTACCTGACCGACGCCGACGGCCGCGAGTACGTCGACCTGGTGTGCTCGTGGGGCCCGATGATCCTCGGGCACGCGCACCCCGAGGTCATCGCCGCCGTGCAGGAGGCCGTCGCCCGTGGCACCTCCTTCGGTACGCCCGGCGAGGGCGAGGTCGCGCTCGCCGAGGAGATCGTGGCCCGGATCGAGCCGGTCGAGCAGGTCCGCCTGGTGTCCTCCGGCACCGAGGCGACCATGTCCGCGATCCGCCTGGCGCGCGGCTTCACCGGCCGTGCCAAGGTCATCAAGTTCGCCGGCTGCTACCACGGCCATGTGGACGCGCTGCTGGCCGCCGCCGGTTCCGGGGTCGCCACGTTCGGCCTCCCCGACACTCCCGGGGTGACCGGCGCGCAGGCCGGTGACACGATCGTGCTGCCGTACAACGATCTTGATGCGGTGCACGCGGCGTTCCACGCCAACCCGGGCGAGATCGCCTGTGTGATCACCGAGGCCTCGCCCGGCAACATGGGTGTCGTCCCGCCGGCGGACGGCTTCAACGCGGGCCTGAAGGCGGCCTGCGCCAAGAACGGCGCGCTGTACATCTCCGACGAGGTGATGACCGGGTTCCGTACGTCCAAGGCGGGCTGGTTCGGCGTCGACGGCGTAGTGCCGGACCTCATGACGTTCGGCAAGGTCATGGGCGGCGGCTTCCCGGCCGCGGCGTTCGGCGGCCGCGCCGACGTCATGGGCCACCTCGCCCCGGCCGGCCCCGTCTACCAGGCGGGCACGCTCTCCGGGAACCCGATCGCGACCGCCGCCGGCCTGGCCCAGCTGCGGCTGCTCGACGACGCCGCGTACGCCAAGGTCGACGCCGTCTCCCGCGAGATCCAGGCGCTGGTGACCGGCGCGCTCAGCAAGGAGGGCGTGGCCCACCGGCTGCAGACCGCGAGCAACATGTTCTCGGTCTTCTTCACGGCCGACGAGGTCCGCGACTACGACGACGCGAAGAAGCAGGAAGCGTTCCGCTTCAACGGGTTCTTCCACTCGATGCTGTCGCAGGGCGTCTACCTGCCGCCGTCGGCGTTCGAGTCCTGGTTCGTGTCGACCGCCCACGACGAGCGCGCGATCGAGCGCATCGCGGCCGCGCTGCCCGCCGCCGCCCGTGCCGCAGCGGAGGCCACCGCATGAGTGAGAACAGCAACGGCGGGAGCGACCTCACCGTCGTGCACCTGATGCGCCACGGTGAGGTGCACAACCCGGACGGCGTGCTCTACGGGCGCCGTTCCGGCTACCACCTCTCCGAGCTCGGCCGGCAGATGGCCGACCGGGTCGCCGAGCACCTCGCGGGCCGCGACATCACCCATGTCGTCGCCTCCCCCCTGGAGCGCGCCCAGGAGACGGCGAGCCCGATCGCCAAGACGCACGGCCTGGACCTCGCCACCGACCCGCGGCTCATCGAGGCGGGCAACGTCTTCGAGGGCAAGACCTTCGGGGTCGGCGACGGCGCGCTGCGCAAGCCCGCCAACTGGAAGCACCTGACGAACCCGTTCCGCCCGTCCTGGGGCGAGCCGTACGTCGAGCAGGTCGTGCGGATGATGGGCGCGCTCGAAGCGGCGCGCGATGCGGCTCGGGGGCACGAGGCGGTGTGCGTCAGCCACCAGCTGCCGATCTGGATCGTGCGCAGCTTCGTCGAGAAGCGGCGGCTCTGGCACGACCCGCGCAAGCGGCAGTGCACGCTGGCCTCGCTGACCAGCTTCACCTATCAGGGCGATCGGATCGTGTCCGTGGGCTACAGCGAGCCCGCCCGCGATCTCGTACCGGCGCATCTGCTGGCCGGTGCCAAGCCGGTCAAGGGCAAGTCGAAGGCCTTCGGCGCCTGACGCGTCCGGCCGGCCGGATCCCTCGGCCGGCCGGCCCGCGCCGGCAACCCGGACCCCGGCTGGCCAGTCCGCCCCCCCGCCTTTCCACCCCGCACCCCTCACCTCGTACGGTTTACGAAGATTTGTGCGAGCTGTGGGGAACCATCCCTGTTTCACCCGGCATCTCACAGATTGCCCAACTGCGGTGACGTACTTGGGCTTCGAGGACGACGAGACGACGGTGCACGCGATGGGAACGGACGGGCTTATGCGGGAGATCGGCCGGAACTTCAGCCGAAGGGGCATGCTGGGACTGGGTCTGGGGGCCGCGGCGGCGGCCGGGCTCACCGGCTGCGGCACTTCGGGCGGTAGCGGATCGAGCGGCAAGGGCGGCGACGACGCGGCCGCCAAGAAGGCCGACGCGAAACTGATAGGTGACGGTTCCACTTCGGACACCGGCAAGCAGCCGCACCAGCCCGACAAGCCCGTCCCGCTCGAACCCGGCCAGACCCCGCCCCAGTTCGTCATCTTCTCGTGGGACGGCGCCGGCGAGGTCGGCAACGGCCTCTTCCCGCGCTTCCTCCAGCTCGCCAAGGACCACGGCGCGGGCATGACGTTCTTCCTCTCCGGCCTCTACCTGCTGCCCGAGGCCAAGAAGCGGCTCTACCAGCCGCCGAACAACCCCGTCGGCGCCTCCGACATCGGCTACCTCTCCGACCCGCACATCAAGGAGACGCTGAAGTACGTCCGCCAGGCGTGGACCGACGGCCATGAGATAGGCACCCACTTCAACGGCCACTTCTGCACCGGACGCGGCACCGTGGAGCACTGGACCGCGGCCCAGTGGCAGAGCGAGATAGACCAGGCGATCGACTTCGTCACCAAGTGGAAGACCAACACCGGCTGGACGGACGAGGACCCGCTGCCGTTCGACTACAAGCGCGAGCTCGCCGGCGGCCGCACGCCCTGCCTGCTCGGCCAGGACAACCTGCTGCCCACCGCACAGAAGCTGGGCTGGCGCTACGACGCCTCCTCGCCCGGCGGCACCCAGGTGTGGCCGGTCAAGCGGCACGGCCTGTGGGACCTGCCGCTCCAGCAAATACCTTTCCCCGGGCATTCGTTCCAGGTCCTGTCGATGGACTACAACATCCTCGCCAACCAGTCGCAGAATTCGACCAAGGCGCCGCCGGCCAACTATCCCGGCTGGCGCAAGCAGGCCACCGAGGCGTATCTCGCCGGATTCAAGCGCGCCTATGAAACCAATCGCGCGCCGTTCTACATCGGAAACCACTTCGAGCAGTGGAACGGCGGCATCTACATGGACGCCGTCGAAGAGGCCTTCAAGGGCATCGTGGCGAAGCGGGACGAGAAGAAGGATGTGAGGCTCGTCTCCTTCAAGCAGTACGTCGACTGGCTCGACGTGCAGGACCCGAAGGTGCTCGCCAAGCTGCGTACGCTCAACGTGGGAGAGGCCCCCGCCGGTGGCTGGAACGCGTTCATGAAGACCGTTTAGGCCTTCCCGACAAGGGGCTTTACGGGCACTCAGGGGGGCGCGGAAGATCCCCGGAACCGCCATGCGAAACTTTTCACATGTCCGTGAGTCCTGCCTTCCGACGCCGTCGCACCTTGACGCTGGCCGCGGCTGCCGCGGCCGCCGGTGCGCTGACCCTGACGGCCTGCGGTTCCGGTGGTACGTCCGGTGGTTCCGGTGACACCAAGTTCGTCACCGGTACCGGCGGCATCGCCACCGTCGCCAAGGGCGACCGCCAGAACGCCCCGGAGCTCTCCGGTGAGACCGTCGACGGCAAACAGCTCGACGTCGCCTCCCTCAAGGGCAAGATCGTCGTGCTGAACGTGTGGGGCTCGTGGTGTGCGCCCTGCCGCGCCGAGGCGCCGTATCTGGCCAAGGTCTCCAAGGAGACGAAGGCCAAGGGCGTCGAGTTCGTCGGGATCAATACCCGCGACACCGACAAGGGCCCGGCCCAGCAGTTCGAGAAGGAATTCGGGGTCGACTATTCGAGCCTGTACGACCCGATCGGCAAGCTCATTCTGCGTTTCCCGAAGGGCAGCCTGAATCCGCAGGCCATTCCGTCGACGATCGTTCTCGACCGGAACGGAAAGATCGCCGCACGCGCTCTGATGGCACTCGACGACACAAAGCTGCACCAGATGATCGACCCGCTGATCGCGGAGAAGTGATCGCGTGATGGCACTGGCCGCCGTCGGCGGAATGAATGAGACGGTCTTCAGCGGGGCCCTTCTGGTGGCCCTGCCGGTCGCCGTACTCGGCGGCCTCGTCTCGTTCTTCTCGCCCTGCGTACTGCCGCTGGTCCCCGGCTACCTCTCGTACGTCACCGGAGTCACCGGCACCGATCTGGCCGAGGCGCGGCGCGGCCGCATGGTGGCGGGCGCGAGCCTGTTCGTGCTCGGCTTCACCGCGGTCTTCGTCTCCGGCGGCGCGCTGTTCGGCTACTTCGGCAGGAACCTCCAGGAGTACGGCGACACGCTCTCCAAGGTCCTCGGCGTCCTGATGATCCTGATGGGCGTCTTCTTCATGGGCCTGATGCCGTGGATGACGCAGCGCGAATTCCGCGTCCACAAGCGGCCGGTGACGGGTCTGGCGGGAGCGCCGCTGCTCGGCGCGCTGTTCGGCATCGGCTGGACGCCGTGCCTGGGCCCGACGCTCACCTCCGTGAACGCGCTGGCGATGGACCAGGCGAGCGCCGGCCGCGGGGCGATACTGACGGTCGCGTACTGTCTCGGCCTCGGGCTGCCGTTCGTGCTCGCGGCGGTCGCCTTCCGCAAGGCGCTCGGCGCCTTCGGCTGGGTCAAGAAGCACTACGTATGGGTGATGCGGATCGGCGGCGGCATGATGATCGTGACCGGTGTGCTGCTGCTGACCGGGGCTTGGGCGGAGCTCGTCCAGCAGGTACAGGGCTGGTCCCAAGGCTTTCAGGTGGGTGTCTGACGCATGAGCAAGACCGAATCGACTCCGGAGCCCGACCTCGGCGAGGCCGGGGCACAGCTCTCCACCGCCCCCACCGAGGAACGCTCCAACGGCCCCGTCGGCATCGGCGTCCTCGGCTGGATCCGCTGGTTCTGGCGGCAGCTGACCTCGATGCGGGTCGCGCTGATCCTGCTCTTCCTGCTGTCGCTCGGCGCCATCCCCGGCTCGCTGATCCCGCAGACCAGCGTCGACGAGATGAAGGTCGCCGACTTCCAGAAGCGGCACGACACCCTCACGCCGATCTACGAGAAGCTCGGCCTCTTCCACGTCTACAGCTCCGTGTGGTTCTCCGCGATCTACATCCTGCTGTTCGTCTCGCTCATCGGCTGCATCGTGCCGCGCACCTGGCAGTTCGTCGGCCAACTGCGCGGACAGCCGCCGGCCGCGCCCGGCCGCCTGACCCGGCTGCCCGCGTACACGACCTGGCGCACCGACGCCGAGCCCGAGCAGGTCCGCGAGGCCGCGCTCGCCATGCTCAAGAAGCGCCGCTTCCGCGCCCGGATCAGCTCGGACGCCGTCGCCGCCGAGAAGGGCTATCTGCGCGAGGCCGGCAACCTGATCTTCCACGTCTCGCTGATCGTGATCCTGGTGGCGTTCGCCACCGGCCAGCTCTTCAAGTCCGAGGGCGGCAAGCTGATCGTCCAGGGCGACGGGTTCTCCAACACGCTCACCCAGTACGACGACTTCAGGTCGGGCTCGCTCTTCGACACCGAGGACCTGGCGCCGTTCAGCTTCACCCTTGACCGGTTCGACGCGTCGTACGAGCGCAGCGGGCCCGAGCTGGGCACGGCCCGCGAGTTCAAGGCGCACCTCACCTACTCCGAGGGCGCCGACGGCAAGCCGCAGCAAAAGGTCGTCGAGGTCAACAAGCCGCTCGTCGTCGACGGTTCCAAGGTCTACCTGCTCTCGCACGGCTACGCGCCGACGGTCACCGTCAAGGACGGCCAGGGCAAGGTCGTCTTCCAGGGCTCGGTCCCGCTGCTGCCGATGGACAACAACCTCACGTCCAGCGGCGCCATCAAGGTGCTCGACGGCTACCGCGACGCCAAGGGGAACAAGGACCAGCTCGGTTTCGCCGCGTTCTTCGTGCCGACCTTCGGCGGCAAGGGCACCGGCGCGACCCAGATGTTCTCGAAGTTCCCCGCGCCCGACTTCCCGGTGCTCAACATCGGCGCCTACCACGGCGACCTCGGCCTCAACTCGGGCCTGCCGAAGAACGTGTACCAGCTGGACACCAGCAGCCGTTCCATCAAGCCCTTCAAGGACGCCCAGGGCAACATCCTGAAGAAGCTGCTGCTGCCGGGCGAGACCCTTCAACTGCCCGACGGCGCCGGGTCGATCACCTTCGACAAGGGCCCCATCAAGCAGTGGGCGAGCTTTCAGATCTCCCACCAGCCGGCCAACGGTCTCGCCCTCACCGGCGCGATCGGGGCCATCGCCGGCCTCGCCGGCTCGCTGTTCATCCAGCGGCGCCGGGTCTGGGTCCGGGCCGTCCGAGGCGATGACGGAGTGACCGTCGTCGAGATGGCCGGGCTCGGCCGCAGCGAGTCCGCGAAGCTTCCCGAGGAGCTGGCCGATCTCGCGGTCACGCTCATCCCACAGGCGCCGACCGCGCCGGATCCCGAACCCGAACCCTCAGTTGTTCCTGCCGAAGGGGCTGAGAAGTGAATCTCGCCGCCACCACCAATGAGAGCCTGGCGCACACCAGCAACTACCTCATCTACTCGTCGATGGCCGTGTACCTGCTGGCCTTCTTCGCCAACATGGCCGAGTGGCTCTTCGGCAGCCGCAGCAAGGTCGCCCGCACGGCGGCCGCGCTGACCGGCGCCGGTCAGCAGGCCAAGGACGCGGGCACCGTCAAGGTCGAGGTCGCCACCAAGAACGGCGGCACCGCCGTCCTGGAGCGGCCCAAGGTCGTGACCCGGTCGGCCGCCGGAACCCGCGACGTGCCGGACGGCCCCGGTGCCTCCGGCGGCGACGAGAAGGGCGACCTCTACGGGCGCATCGCCGTCTCCCTGACGGTGCTCGCCTTCCTCATCGAGTTCTCCGGTGTGCTGACCCGCGCGCTGTCCGTGCAGCGGGCGCCGTGGGGCAACATGTACGAGTTCAACCTGACCTTCTCCACGGTCGCGGTCGGCGTGTACCTGACGCTGCTTGCCCTGAAGAAGAACGTCGGCTGGCTCGGCCTCCCGCTGGTCACCACGGTCCTGCTCGACCTGGGCCTCGCGGTCACGGTGCTCTACACCGCCAGCGACCAGCTGGTCCCGGCGCTGCACTCGTACTGGCTGTGGATCCACGTCTCCACCGCGATCTTCTGCGGCGCGGTCTTCTACGTCGGCGCGGTCGCCACGATCCTGTACCTCTTCCGCGACCGGTACGAGGCGAAGCTCGCCGAGGGCGGCAAGCCGGGTGCCTTCGCGACGTCCGTCCTGGAGCGGCTGCCGGCCGCGTCCACCCTGGACAAGTTCGCCTACCGCGTGAACGCGGCGGTCTTCCCGCTGTGGACGTTCACGATCATCGCGGGCGCGATCTGGGCGGGCGACGCCTGGGGCCGCTACTGGGGCTGGGACCCGAAGGAGACCTGGTCCTTCATCACCTGGGTCGCGTACGCCTGCTACCTGCACGCCCGCGCCACGGCCGGCTGGAAGGGCCGCAAGGCGGCGACGCTGGCGCTGATCGCGTTCGGGTGCTGGCTGTTCAACTACTACGGCGTGAACATCTTCGTGAACGGCAAGCACTCTTACGCGGGCGTCTGACCGGTACGGGATCACCCAGCACTGGGGCGGGCCTCCTGGGGCTCCGCCCCAGACCCCGTTCGCGCCTGAAGGCCGCTCGTCCTCAAACTCCCCCAAGGCCTTAAGGGCCAGGGGGGACCCCCATGACGGGCTGGGAATGCCTGCATGGGCACCCTGCGAAGGTCAACCCTGCCAGGGGCGCGGGGAACTGCGCGACCAGCCACGCACGGTCCGCGGCCGATAGCACTCCACCCCCGGCGGGTTTAGGGAAGGGGCGGGGAGGGGCCGGAACCGGGGTCTGGGGCGGAGCCCCAGGGAGCACCCCGGGCTAGGCCTCTTCGCCGCGTTCGCGCCGCTTCCGGTCCTCCAGGGTTGCCAAGAACGCCGGGTTGTCATCCGGCGCCGTCCAGCGGGCCGGCCCGCGGCGGACCTTGCCGGCGACGAGCCAGGCGACCGGGCCGACCAAGACCTCCCCGAACAGCAGCACGATGATGATCCACACCACCTTGGGGAGGCCCTTGACCTCCGCCTCGGGGGTGTTGAGGCAGTCGATGAACGCGTAGATCCACAGCGCCAGGACCAGCAGGAACGGCAGATACCTGAGCATGGTTGGAGGGTCCCCCCGGGAACGGTTGCGGGCCGTGCCTAGGCCCCGGTGACCCGGCCAGGGTATCGGGTGCCCGATACTTGACCCCATGGCTTATGACGATCTCCGATCGCTGCTCAGGGCGCTGGAGCGCGAGGGCGACCTCAAGCGCATCAAGGCCGAGGTCGACCCGTATCTCGAAGTCGGCGAGATCGTCGACCGGGTCAACAAGGCCGGCGGCCCCGCCCTCCTCTTCGAGAACGTCAAGGGCGCGTCCATGCCCCTGGCCATGAACGTGTACGGCACCGACCGCCGCCTGCTCAAGGCGCTCGGCCTCAAGTCGTACGAGGAGATCAGCGACAAGATCGGCGGGCTGCTCAAGCCGGAGCTGCCGCAGGGCTTCGTCGGCATCCGCGAGGCCTTCGGCAAGCTCGGCTCGATGGTGCACGTGCCGCCGAAGAAGGTGAAGCAGGAGGCCGCGCCCGTCCAGGAAGTCGTCCTGACCGGCGACGACGTCGACCTTGACCAGCTGCCCGCGCTCTTCACCTGGCCCGAGGACGGCGGCTCATTCTTCAACCTGGGCCTCACCCACACCAAGCACCCCGAGACGGGCGTGCGCAACCTCGGCCTCTACCGCCTCCAGCGCCACGACAAGCGCACCATCGGCATGCACTGGCAGATCCACAAGGACAGCCGCAACCACTACGCCGTCGCCGCCAAGAAGGGTGAGCGGCTGCCGGTCGCGATCGCGTTCGGCTGCCCGCCGGCCGTCACGTACGCCTCGACCGCGCCGCTGCCGGGTGACATCGACGAGTACCTCTTCGCCGGGTTCATCCAGGGCAAGCGGATCGAGATGGTCGACTGCAAGACGGTGCCGCTGCAGGTCCCGGCCAACGCCGAGGTCGTCATCGAGGGCTGGCTGGAACCGGGCGAGATGCTGCCGGAGGGCCCGTTCGGCGACCACACCGGGTTCTACACCCCGCAGGAACCGTTCCCCGCGCTGACGATCGACTGCGTGACGATGCGCAGGCGTCCGCTGCTCCAGTCCATCGTGGTCGGCCGGCCGCCGACCGAGGACGGCCCCCTCGGCCGCGCCACCGAGCGGTTCTTCCTGCCGCTCCTCAAGATCATCGTGCCGGACATCGTGGACTACCACCTGCCGGAGTCGGGCGGCTTCCACAACTGTGCGATCGTCTCGATCGACAAGAAGTACCCCAAGCACGCGCAGAAGGTCATGCACGCGATCTGGGGCGCGCACATGATGTCGCTCACCAAACTGATCGTGATCGTGGACGCCGACTGCGACGTCCACAACCTGCACGAAGTGTCCTGGCGGGCCTTCGGGAACACCGACTACGCCCGCGACCTGACCGTCGTCGAAGGCCCGGTCGACCACCTCGACCACGCCTCCTACCAGCAGTTCTGGGGCGGCAAGGCGGGCATCGACGCGACCGCGAAGTGGCCCGAGGAGGGCTACACGCGCGACGGCGGCTGGCCCGCCATGGTCGAGTCGGATCCGCAGACGGCGTCGAAGGTCGACCGCCGCTGGAAGGAGTACGGGCTCTAGTGAGTGCCTCTGCCGCAGCAGTCCCCCAGCCGGGGCGGACCAAGGCGTTCCTGCGCCTGGTCATGATCGAGCACTCGGTCTTCGCGCTGCCCTTCGCCTACACCGCCGCGCTGACCGCGATGTTCCAGCTCGACGGCAACATCCACTGGGGACGGCTGCTCCTGGTCACCGTCGCCATGGTGGGTCTGCGTACGTTCGCGATGGCCTGCAACCGGATCATCGACCGCGAGATCGACGCCCGTAACCCGCGCACCGCGGGCCGCGAGCTGGTCACCGGTGCGGTCTCGGTGCGCTCCGCCTGGACGGGCGCGCTCATCGCCCTCGTCGTCTTCCTCGGCGCGGCCGCCGCCCTCAATCCGCTGTGCCTGGCGCTCGCGCCGGTCGCGGTGATCCCGATGGTGGTCTATCCGTACGGGAAGCGGTTCACCAACTTCCCGCAGGCCATCCTCGGCATCGCGCAGGCGATGGGCCCGGTCGGCGCCTGGATCGCGATCACGGGCTCGTGGTCGTGGGACGCGGTGATCCTGGGTCTCGCCATCGGCATCTGGATCGGCGGCTTCGACCTGATCTATGCCTGCCAGGACGTCGAGGCCGACCGCGGCCACGGCGTGAAGTCGGTGCCGGCCCGCTTCGGCATCCCGGCCGCGATCTACGGCGCGCGCGGCTGCCACTCCGTGACGATGGCCCTGCTCGTCTGGTACGCCCTCGCGACCGGCGCCGGGTTCTTCTTCTGGCTGGGCCTGTTCATCGTGCTCGCGGCGTTCCTCTACGAGCACACCCTGGTCAAGCCGCACGACCTGTCCCGCCTCAACCGGGCGTTCTTCCAGGTCAACGGCTTCATCGGGATCGCCCTGTTCCTCTGCGCGCTGATCGATCTGCTGGTGCGGGGCCTGACGGTCTGACACCTGGCCGGGCCCTGCCCGCGGGCCGCCGGATAGGCTCGGACACGTGGAGCACGTGAACGTACACAGTCAGCAGCGCACGCCGTGGGTCGTCGGCGTGTCGGGTGCCTCGGGGACGCCGTACGCGGCGGCGGTGCTGCGCGCGCTGCTCGCGGCCGGGGAGAGCGTGGACCTGGTGGTGTCGCGGGCCTCGCGCCTGACGCTGCTCGACGAGACCGGCATCGCGTTCCGCGACGCGCACTGGCAGGACGACCTGCGTACGTGGCTGGCGCGGGGTGCGGACGGCAAGCCGGACGCCTTCGGGGCGCCCGACGTGTCGGACGTACGGCACTGGGCGGCCGGGGATCTGGCGGCCGGGCCCTCGTCGGGCTCGTACTCCGTGAAGGGGATGCTGATCGTGCCGGCGTCGACGGCCTGTGTGGCCGGGGTCGCGCTGGGGCTTTCGAAGGACCTGTTGCAGCGGGCCGCGAGCGTGACGCTCAAGGAGCGGCGGAAGCTGGTGGTCGCGGTGCGCGAGACGCCGCTGAACGGACAGACGCTCAAGCACCTGGTGACGCTGGACGAGGCGGGCGCAGTGGTGCTGCCCGCCTCTCCGGCGTTCTACGCGGGGGCGACGCACATCCAGGATCTGGTGGAGTTCGTCGCGGGGCGCGTACTGGATGCGGCAGGGGTGCCGCACGGCCTGTACCGCCGTTGGGAGGGAGAGCTCGGATCGGGATCCCCCCTGGTCGACCGGGGTCGAGACCTTGGGGGAGGCTCTCGCGGGAACTAGCGCTTCTTGGCGGCGCGCTTGGGGGCGCGGAGCTTCGTCGCGGACGGCTGGTGGGCACGGGACCGGTTGGCCAGGTCCTGAAGCTCGCGCATCCGGGCGTAGGCCATCTCGATCGTGTACACGGTGACAACTCCTGAAAGATCGTCTTTGATCTGCTGGAAATTCATGCAAGCAGCTGAATGATTCGCAGGGTGTCGTCCCTGCATGCCTTAGATTCTACACGTAAACTCGCGGTATCGCTGAACAATGGAAGGCTTCAGGCATATGGACGCCGTCGATAGGCAGCTCATCCAGGCACTGCGCGAGAACGGCAGGGCCTCGTACGCGGAGCTGGGCCGGCTCGTCGGGCTCTCCGGCCCCAGCGTCACCGACCGCATCAACCGGCTGGAGGCCGCCGGTGTCATCACCGGATACCGCGCCACGGTCGACGCGGCCTCGCTCGGCCTCGGTGTCACCGCGCTGATCGGCATCTCCCTCTCGGACGCCGCCGACCACGAGGACGTGGCCCGGCGCCTGCGCGACCTCGCCGAGATCGAGGACTGCTGGTTCATCGCGGGCGACGACTCGTACATGCTCAAGATCCGGGCCGGTGACGTGGACGGCCTGGAGAAGACGATCCGCCGCCTCGGCTCGACCAAGGGCGTCTCGCGCACCCGCACCACGATCGTGCTCTCCACCAAGTGGGAGAACCGGGTCGGGGAACTTCCCGAGTAGGGCGGGGCGTACCTTTGGTGGAGCCTGAAAGACACACGTATGGGAGGCGGCCTTGATGGACGCGGGACTCAAGCGCGAGCTGGAGCAGAAGGTCCGGGCCGGTGAGCGGCTCAGCCGCGAGGACGGCATCGCGCTCTACGCGTCGGACGATCTGGCCTGGCTCGGCGGGCTCGCCCACGAGGTGCGCACGCGCAAGAACGGCGACGTCGTCCACTTCAACGTGAACCGTCACCTCAACATGACCAACGTGTGCACGGCGTCGTGCGCGTACTGCTCGTTCCAGCGCAAGCCGGGCGAGAAGGACGCGTACACGATGCGCATCGAGGAGGCCGTCCGCCTCGCCAAGGCGATGGAGAACGACAACCTCACCGAGCTGCACATCGTCAACGGGCTCCACCCGACGCTCCCTTGGCGCTACTACCCGCGCTCGCTCAAGGCCCTCAAGGAGGCGCTGCCGAACGTCGGCCTGAAGGCGTTCACGGCGACGGAGATCCACCACTTCGAGACGATCTCCGGGCTGACCGCGAGCGAGATCCTCGACGAGCTCATCGACGCCGGCCTCGAATCGCTGACGGGCGGCGGCGCCGAGATCTTCGACTGGGAGGTCCGCCAGCACATCGTGGACCACCGCACGCACTGGGAAGACTGGTCGCGCATCCACCGCCTGGCCCACGAGAAGGGCCTCAAGACCCCCTCGACCATGCTGTACGGGCACATCGAGGAGCCGCGTCACCGCGTCGACCACGTGCTGCGCCTGCGCGAGCTCCAGGACGAGACCGGCGGTTTCCAGGTCTTCATCCCGCTGCGCTACCAGCACGACTTCGTGGACATGCAGGACGGCAAGGTCCGCAACAAGCTCCAGGCGCGCACCACGATGGCGACGGGCGCCGAGTCGCTCAAGACGTTCGCGGTCTCCCGCCTGCTGTTCGACAACGTGCCGCACGTGAAGTGCTTCTGGGTCATGCACGGCCTGCAGACCACTCAGCTCGCCCTCCAGCACGGCGCGGACGACATGGACGGCTCGGTCGTCGAGTACAAGATCACGCACGACGCCGACAACTACGGCACGCCGAACAAGCTGACCCGGGACGACCTGCTCGACCTCATCCGCGAGGCCGGCTTCCGCCCCGTCGAGCGGAACACGCGGTACGAGATCATCCGTGAGTACCCGGGCCCGGACGCGGAGCTGCGCGAAACACCGCAGGCCATGCGCTTCTGAGACGGTCTTCCGGTATGGCGCTCACCTTCGAACTCGACCCGCCGGTCACGCCCGCCCTGCGCGACGGGCTGCTCGACCTGTGGACCGAGGTGTCCAACGCGGACGGGGCCGTCGGGTTCGTCCCGCCGGTCTCCGCCGAGGACGTTCGGCCCGAACTGGTCAAGCACTTCGTGGCGATGGCCGAGGGACGGATGCGGCTGCTCGTCGGGTTCGACGAGGAGGGGCGGGTCGCCGCCACCGCGTTCATCGCCTACAACACGCACCGCCTCATGGCGCACTGGGTGTGGCTGTACACGGTCATGGTGCACCCCGCGCACCAGGGCAAGGGGTACGGCCGCGACCTGATGACGGCGACCGCGGACGCGGTGCGGGGCCTCGACGGCATCGAGGCGATCCGGCTCACCTGCCGGGGCGGCACCGGCGTCGACCGGTTCTACGGCTCGTGCGGTTACAAGGAGGTCGGGCGGGTGCCCGGCGCGATCCGCGTCGCGGACGGCGACGACCGGGACGACATCATCATGCTGCTGCCGCTGACCTGAGCAGGCCCTGGGGCGGGCTGCCCGCACCCGGGGAGCCGCGCCCGCTGAACTGATCCATTTGCGGGCGTGCTTCACTAGTCGGGCAGGGGCCACCGTAGAGAGAAGGTCAGTAGTGAACGCCGCAAAGCCGAGCGCCACCATCTGGTACACCATGCTGCGCGTGGGGATCTTCATCGGCAGCCTGGTCTTCGTCGGCCTGCTGGTCCAGTTCGGCGTGCTGCCGAAGGGGCTCGGCCACTCCAACTTCATCTGGGTGATCCTGCTCGCCCTCGTGATCTCCGCGCCGCTGAGCTTCGTACTCCTGCGCAAGCAGCGCGACGCGATGTCCGTCCAGCTCGTCAACAAGGTGGAGAACGCCAAGGCGAAGCTGGAGGCGAACCGGTCGCAAGAGGACGGTCTCGTCCAGTAGGCGACCCGCGTTAGGTAGTTCACACGCTTGGACGGCCCGGTCCCGAAGCTCACGGCTTCGGGACCGGGCCGCCGCTGTTTCCAGCCCAGTTGGAGTGGCTTCCGGCCGACCCGGGAGTACTCGGGGGTCATCCCGGGGTAAAAGAACTGCTTTGAGGTTCTCAAAGTTCAAGTGTTAACGTGTTCGACATGACGACAGCAGCTGTGCACCAGCACCCCACCGGCGGCGCCGTTCCGCTCGTGGCGCGTCTGCATGTCGACCTCTGCCGCTGCATGTCCGCGGTCTGTTGCCGCGACGTCTGACCCCGGCATCATGCGGCGGTGTCCCCAGCGTTACGTGACCGGTCCACGCCGACCAGTCCCTTGTGAACGGGCGCCGCGCTCATCCGTCAGAACGCCAGAACGCCAGAACGTCAGCACCTCTGAAGGTCTCCTGAACGTCTGAACGTCCCCGTCTCCGCTCACCAGGGAGTGTTTCCGTGTCCTCCGCGACCACCGAGGAGAAGCCCAAGCGAGGCTTCTCCATATCGTCCAAGTTCCCCTTCTGGGCCCAGATCATCGCGGGTCTGGTCCTCGGCGGCCTGCTCGGCTGGCTCGCCCGCAGCCAGGACGTCGGCTGGCTCAAGGACACGCTTGAGCAAATAGGCAGCATCTTCGTCCAGCTCCTGAAGCTGGCCGTCGCGCCGCTCGTCTTCTTCGCGATCCTGGTGTCGATCACCAACCTGCGCAAGGTCAACAACGCCGCCCGGCTCGCCACGCGCACGCTGCTCTGGTTCATGATCACGTCACTGATCGCGGTGGCGATAGGCCTGGTCATAGGCCTGCTGACCAACCCGGGTTCGGGCACGGGCCTGACCCCGAAGGACGGCAAGCTGCCCAAGCACACGGGCTCCTGGCTGGACTTCCTGACGGGCATCATCCCGACGGACGTGGTGACGCCGTTCACCGAACTGAACGTCCTGCAGATCGTGTTCATGGCCGCCGTCGCCGGCATCGCGCTGCTCCAGCTCGGCGAGAAGGCCAAGCCGATCCTGACGCTCAGCGAGGCCGTCCTCGAACTCCTCCAGAAGGCCCTGTGGTGGGTCATCCGGCTCGCCCCGCTCGGCACGCTCGGCCTCATCGGCTTCGCCATCGCCGACTACGGCTGGGACCTCATCGGCAAGTACGCCACCTTCACCGCCGACGTCTACATCGGCTGCGCCCTGGTGATGTTCGGGGTGTACCCGCTGCTGCTCGCCACCGTCGCCAAGGTCAACCCGCTCCAGTTCTTCAAGGGTGCCTGGCCCGCGATCCAGCTGGCCTTCGTCTCCCGCTCCTCGGTCGGCACGATGCCGCTGACGCAGAAGGTCACCGAGCGGCTCGGCGTGCCCAAGGAGTACGCGTCCTTCGCGGTGCCGTTCGGCTCGACCACCAAGATGGACGGCTGCGCCGCGATCTACCCGGCGCTGGCGGCGATCTTCATAGCCCAGATCTTCGACGTGCACCTGGGTGTCGGCGACTACGTCCTGATCGCCTTCGTGTCGGTCATCGGCTCGGCGGCGACGGCGGGCCTGACGGGCGCCACGGTCATGCTGACCCTGACCCTCTCCACGCTGGGCCTCCCCCTGGAGGGCGTCGGCCTGCTCATGGCCATCGACCCGGTCCTGGACATGATGCGTACGGCTACGAACGTGGCGGGCCAGGCGCTGGTGCCGGTCATCGTGTCGGCGCGGGAGAACATCCTGGACCGGAAGGCGTTCGACTCGGTGCACCTTTCGCCGGTCGGCGACGACTACGACGTCCGTGAGGCAGAGCAGAAGGTGACGGTTTCGGCGGCTGCCTGACCACTCCACTCCTGAGACGCCCGTGCCCGCCCGTGTGGGGGGTGCGGGCGTCTGGCGTGAGGCCCCGAGACCCTTTCCGGGCGGATGGTGGAGCGCCGCGGTGGCCGGTCCCGACCGCACTCTCGCGCCTTGGCGCGGAGCCCACTTGACGGAGACGAGCCCGCCGCTCAGGCCGCGCGCGAACCCGTATCCGGAAGCGCGGACGGGCCGGATTCCCGCCGTACCGATGCACCCGCCGGGCGCATATACACGCTCAAGTCCCTTATAACCAGGCCAAGTTGAATTGTGCCGGATCGACCGGACGCATCCGTTACGCTCCGACCACTCCACGCCTAGGGTGAGGGAGCTCGATCAGACCCGTACACCGTCCTGACCTGGAGGCTTTCATGCCGATCCTGCCCGATGGCGAGTACCTGATCAAGAACGCGGCCGAAGACCTGTACGTGGACGTCTCCGGCGGGAGCCCGCACCCCAACACGCCCATCATCGGCTGGCCGCTCAGCAAGGAGCCCAACCAGAAGTGGCGTCTGACCTGCATCAACGGCATCAACGAGTTCCACATCAAGAGCTCGCTCAGCACCGGTGAGCCGTTCTTCGCGCTGAGCGCCCTGCGCATCTTCCCGCCGCGCATCGCGGTGCAGCCGTTCCCGGAGCGCTGGTCGATCGAGCCCGTCGGCGAGCACCTGTACCGCATCGCCTTCCCGTACATGGACGGCGTCGTGACGCTCCCCGACGGCCAGAAGGGCACGCAGCTCACCGTCCAGCCCTTCGAGGGCCTCCGCTTCCAGAAGTGGACCTTCGAACAGGCCTGAGCCGGGTCGACAGCGCGGTCGCACCTCTTCCCGAAGGGGGTGCGGCCGCGTTGTCGTGTCATCCCGGTTGAGGTTGCCGGGTCCGGCACCCCAGAGGCTGCCGCCGTCGGGTTCGTGAGAACATGGCCCGCACATAATTTACCCACAGGTAGTTCGTCGGGAACCGCCCGACCCGTCGCGTCCCTGAACAGGACGCTGTGGAGGTTCCCCATGTCCCAGCGTCGTCCGGCGACCAGGCTCGCGGCGTTGGACGGGCTCCGGCTCGTCGCCGCTCTGATGGTGGTCTGCTACCACTACCTCGCCCTGAGCCGGCCCTGGGGCCACAACCCGGCCACGATCTTCCCGACGCTGCACAGGTTCGCCGAGTTCGGCTGGCTGGGCGTCGAGGTGTTCTTCCTGGTCAGCGGGTTCGTCATCTGTATGAGCGTGTGGGGTCGCAGCCTCGGCGACTTCGCCGTCTCCCGCGTCTCCCGGCTCTTCCCCGCCTACTGGGTCGCCGTGCCGCTGACCGCGCTGGTCGTGAAGAAGTGGCCTGAGATCACGTCGATACGTGGCTGGGACGACGTGATCGTCAACCTGACCATGGTGCAGGCCGGCAACAACACCAGGAACGTCGACGACGTGTACTGGACGCTCTTCGTGGAGCTCAAGTTCTACGTCCTGATGGCGATCGTCGTCCTCTGCGGGGTGACCTACCGCAACCTGCTCATCTTCATCGGGGTGTGGACCGTCGCGGCGGCCCTCGCGCCCAGCCTCGGTTTCCCGGCGCTCGCGGCGTTCGCGATGCCGCAGTACGCGCCGTTCTTCATCGCGGGCATCGCCTTCTACCTGATGCGCCGTTTCGGACAGAACGCCCTGCTCTGGGGCATCGTCCTGTTCCAACTGCTGCTCGCACAGCGGTACATCCACTACCGCCTGGCCAGCAACCTCGGGCACGTCGCCGCCGAGCACCTGCCGACCTGGCCGGTCCGGCTGATCATCATCGCCGGGTTCGCCGTGGTCGGCGCGATCGCCCTCGGCGTCTTCGACAAGATCCAGTGGAAGTGGCTCTCCACCGCCGGAGCGATCACTTATCCGCTGTACCTGATCCACATGTTCATCGGCATGACCCTCATCCACCACTTCCGCAACCGGCTCCCCGCCCCGGTCCTCGTGGTCTCGGTCATCGCGCTGATGATGGCCACCGCATGGCTCATCCACCGCTTCGTGGAACGCCCCGTCGGCAAGTGGATACGCAACTCCATGAAGCGCGGCATCGAAGACGTACGCCTCCACACACCCGCCCGCCGACACGGCCGGACCCGTGTCGTCATCGAGTCCTCCGCCGTTTCCGCTGCGCCAGCGGAATCCGAGAGGGACGCAGCGCTCCTCATGGGAAGTGCTGAACCGCAGGCTCGCTGATCGTGACGGGGGCCGTTCTGGGCGGGCCCGGCAACGGCGCGTACGTCGGCCCCGCCCTTTCGAAGGGCTGAGCGTCTTTACTGCTTGGCGTACGCGGTGAACGCCGCCCATGTGGCTGGGGCCACCGCCAGTTGGGGACCCTGGGGGTTCTTTGAGTCCCGGATGTGGATTGTGGTGGGGTGGGAGGCTATTTCGACGCATTCGCCGCCACCTCCGCTGCTGTGGCTGGACTTCCGCCAGGCACAGGCGAGTTCGACGCAGTCGCCGCCCTCCGCGCCGCTGTAGCTGCTCTTGTACCAGTGGAGCTGCTCGGTGTTCATCGTTCTCCCAGCATCTTCTCGATCAGGGACAGCGACTCCCGTGGGGTGAGAGCCTGAGCCCGGATGATCCCGTAGCGGGTGGTAATGAGACGGACCTCATTTGGATCCGTGATCAATCGAGGGTGGCCCTGGATTTCCGTGTACGCAACCTGCCGGTTCGCCCTCGTGGTCAGCAGGTTGAATGGGCCGTCGACCCCAGGGCAGTCTTCGCGGTCCGTCGGCATGACCTGGAGCTCCACGGTTCGCAGTCGCCCCATATGCAGCAACTGCCTGAGCTGCTCTTCATGGACTGCTCTGCCCCCGATGGGGCGTTGCAGAACAACCTCCTCGAAGACGAAGCTGAACGTGGCGGCGGGCCAGCACTGAAGTACCTGCTGGCGAGCGAGCCGGTCCGCGACCCGCTTGTCGACAGTCGCCTCGTCCAGTAGCGGGCGCCGCTGAGTGAACAGCGCGCGTGCGTACGCCTCTGTCTGGAGCAGCCCGTGTACGGCCTGGCAACCGTAGTGGTGCAGCTCGATCGCCTCCGCTTCGAGCCGGGCGTAGTCCCGGTACCACTCCGGATGCCGGGTCCGTGCCTTCGACTGGGCCTTGCGTACGTCTTCCTTCGCTGCCTTCAACAGCCCACCCGCGTTGAGGACTTCATCCGCTGCGTCGAGGAATTCCGGCTGAGGAATGCGCACCCCGCGCTCAATCGCGGAGATCTGTGCTTCCCCGTACCCGACCAGCATTCCGAATTCGCGCTGGGTAAGGCCTGCCCGTTCGCGGAGCAGCTTGATCTGCTTGCCCAGGGCGCTGAAGAGTTCGGACGTGCCCTCCGCCTCGCCCGGTGATTCCGGGCGGCGTTCCTGATCCACCTATGCCTCCGCGCATGCGGTTACGGTCGACAAGCCGTACAGCGCGCACCCCGTACCCGTACAGGTACCCGGTGTTGCGCCGCTGCCCCTGTTCAGGTTACGCACACCTCGTCACGCTCGGTCACATGAATCCCCAATCCGCCGTCACGGCAACCGAGTTCGTCCAGAGGTTCAGCAGTACGCGGCGCGGTGCGCGGCTCGCTCGGTGGCTGGCGGTGCAGCAGTTGGACGCGTGGGGCATCCCGTACGGGAGCCCGCGTTCCGACGCCGCCGCGCTCGTCGTCGCCGAGTTCGCCGCCAATGCCGTGACCCACGGTCACGTGCCCGGGCGGGACTTCGAGCTGCGGCTCACGCTGGGGGAGCTGTTGCGGATCGAGGTGAGTGATGCGCGAGGAGAGAAGGAGCCCGTCGGCTCGGGGCCGCTCGCGGAGGACGCCGAATGCGGGCGCGGGCTGCTGCTCGTGGCGGCCGTCGCCGTGGCGTGGGGTGTGAAGGCGCGGCCGGGCGTCGGAAAAGTCGTCTGGGCGGAACTCCACGCGTGGGACCAGGAGGAGGGGGCTGTGTAAAGGGAGAGTCAAGGCCGACGTAGCATGCGGGGGACCAATACTGACTTTCTTGGGTAACTCGGGGAATCACATGAAGTTCACGCGCATATCGGTGCTCGTCGCGTCCGCGGCCATCGCGCCGGCCGTTCTGCTCGCCTCTCCGGCGTACGCCGCCGACGCCAAGGCGCCTGCCGTCTCGGCGCCGGACGCGGGGGCGAAGACTCCCGACGAGCAGGCGGTCGCGGACAAGGCGGAGATCCTGCGGCTGATGGCGGCCAAGGGTGCAGGGACGGGGATCAAGGAAGAGGGGGCCAAGGCCATCGACGGCGGCCCGGCCGCCATGCGGAAGTTCCTTGAGGTGGGCCAGTTCATCGCGCGCGACGACGACAACCGGGTCGCGATCGCCCGGATCATCGGCACGTCAGACAAGGTCGGCCGGGGTGTCCGCGAGGCGGGCATGAAGGCGCTCAACGGCACTCCGCAGGATCGTGTGAAGTTCCTTGAGGTGGGCCAGTTCAAGGCCCGCCTGGACGATGGCCGGGTGAGTGTTCTCCGGATCATGAATGCCGGTGGAGTCTCGGTGAAGGAGGCCGGAGGCAAGGCGCTGGACGCGAACACCCTTGAGGCCCTCACGGAGTTCCTCGAAGTCGGCCAGTTCGAGGCCCGCATCATCGACAACCGGGTCCTGGCCATGCAGATCTCCAGCACGGGCGGCCCCGCCGTGAAGGCGGCCGCCAAGAAGGCACTCCTCGGCACCCCCGAAGACGTCCAGGCCTTCCTCGACAAGGGCCAGTACGAGGCCCGCAAGAAGGACGAGGCCGACGCCGTGGCCGCGAAGGACAAGGACAAGGGCAAGAAGGACGACGGGAAGAAGGGCGAGGGCGAGCCCAAGCCCGACGCCTCCAAGGAGGCCGGCAAGGGCGCCGGTGCTGCCACCGACACCGACACCGGCATCGGCGACAAGGGGGGTAAGGCTGTGACCGCCGCCTCTCAGAACACCCCTGCCGGGGGCACCTCTCTCGCCTCCACCGGAGCGGGTTCGGCGCTGCCTTGGGCCGCCGGGGGTACCGCCGTTGCTCTTGCGGGCGGTGCGGGGATCTTGGTGGCCACGCGTCGCCGCCGCGCTGCGGAGTAGGTGCCGGCTGCGGGTCGTCGGGGGATTGCGCAGTTCCCCGCGCCCCTTGAGGGGTCGGATGTCGGCTGCGGGTTGTGTGTGGCTGGTCGCGCAGTTCCCCGCGCCCCTGGAGGTGGCCCGGCACGGTTGTGCTCGCGCTCGCCCGGTGCAGGCGTGAAGTGTCAGCGTCCGCGCCCTTGTAGGGGACCCGGCACGGTTGGTCGTGCCTGTGCGGGGGGCCGCGAAGTGTCGGAGCACCCCGGGCGCGGGGGGAAGTCCATCGGCGATCGGGGTGTTGCTCGCTTCGTCCCTGTCATCAACCCACCTATCTCGTAAGCGAGTTGACCGTAGAGCTCCTCTGGGGGTCTGGAGCCCAGAGCTCAGCCCTCTCCGCCCCCTGCACGGGCGGGCGGGTGGGCGGATCCCCCCTTTGCCCGGCGCCCAAGCCGTTCCGTCGCGCTCCGCCCCCTCGCCTCCAGTGGCAGCACCCCCGTCGCCGCTGCCAGGCCGAACGGTGGCATGTCCGCGTAGATCGACTCGTACGAACCCTCGGGCACGATGTACGTCTCGTGCCACAGGCCCACGTGCCCGCGCAACTTGCCCTTGCGCTCCTTGCGGTTGAGGATCGCCCACGCCCGGTGGTGGAACATCTCCGGCGAGTGCGCGTAGGCGTACAGCTTCTCCTTGGACTCCCAGTACTGGACCACGTAGTACGTGCGCGGTGACGCGGTCAGCAGGACGTGGCCGAGGAGGCCGCGGCTCTTGTCCTTCTTGAGTTCGCCGAGCATGCGGAACATGGCTGCGCCCACCGGCACCCACTGGTGCACTGCCCAGAAGTGGTTGACGCGCATCCCGATCAGGAGCACCACCACGTCGCCCTCGGCGGCGGCGGTCGTGCGATTCGGGCTCGGCTTGGCGAACATGGTGCCTCCAGCTCCTCGACGGACGGCTTCCCCGGCTGCCAACTCCCGTGTTGGATAACGGAGTTACCCAGGGTAGATATCTTGGATAATGGCGTTATCCGAGGAGGGGCGCAAGAGATGCGGCTGGCCGAGTTGAGCGAGCGGAGCGGGGTCTCCGCCGCGATGATCAAGTACTACCTGCGGCAGGGCATGCTCGCGCCGGGGCGCAAAGTGGGTGCCACCACGGCCGACTACGACGAGAGCCATCTGCGTCGGCTCCGCCTCGTCCGTGCCCTGATCGAGGTCGGGCGGCTCCCGGTGGCCACGGCCAAGGAGGTCATCGGGTACGTCGACGACGACTCCCTCGACCGCACCATCCGGCTCGGCGCCGCCCTCTGGGCCCTGCCCCACGGGCCCGACCCGGACGACGGTGACGAGTCCGTGGTCGCCGCCCGGAGCGAGGTGGACCGGCTGCTCGGCATGCTGGGGTGGTCCACCGCTCGCGAACTCGGTGAACTCTCGCCCGATCACCGGGCTCTGATCGTCGCCGTCGCCACGCTCAACCGGCTCGGTTATCCCTGGGACGCCGAGCTCATGGCCCCGTACGCCCAGCTCATGCACCAGGCGGCCGTCCGCGATCTCGACTTCGTCGAGACCCACCCCTCCGAGGCCGAGAAGGTCGAGGTCGCCGTCGCCGCCACCGTCCTCTTCGACCCGATCCTGCGAGCCCTGCACCGCCTCGCCCAGCAGGAAGAATCGGCACGGCGCTACGGGCTGTAGCGCGCTCGCATGCGCCGAGCCCGCCCCCGGGGATCCCGAAGGCGGGCTCAACTCGCCTCAATCCGCTAGCAGTTGGAGCTCGCCGGCTTGCCCGCGAACCTGTCCGCCAGCCAGTTCGCCGCCGGGACTCCGCCCACCGTCACCCCGCCGATGTGGCCGAGCAGCGGCAGCGCGTGCCACTCCACGTTCGCGCCCTTGGCGCACCAGTCGGAGCGCAGCTGCCGGCCCACCGCGTACGGGATCAGCTCGTCGACCGTGCCGTGGTAGAGGTACACCGGCGCGTCCGGGCGGTGCGTGCCGAGTTTCGACTCGGCCAGCCTGGCCTGCCAGTCCGGCTGTTGGAGCGGGTTCTTCACGGTCAGGTCGGTGACGTGCTTGAACGAGCCCACCGTCGTGTCGATCGCCACGCAGTTGTTCTTGAAGTAGTCGACCAGCGCCTTGCCCGCCGGGTTCAGGTACGAGTCCAGCTTCAGCTCGGGGAAGGCCGCGTCCTGGCCGGCCGCCGCCATGAAGATGAGGCCGGAGCCGAGGCCGCCGTCGTTGGACGCGGCCACCTTCATGAGGTCGGCCGGGGCGCCGCCGGTCGCGGTGCCCTTCACCTTCAGCTCGGGGGCGTACGAGTCGTGCAGCTCGGCCGCCCAGCTGCTGGCCTGGCCGCCCTGCGAGTAACCCATGATCCCCACGGGCGAGTTGGCGTCGACGCCGGGGATGCCGAGGCGCTCGGCGGCGCGGGCCGCGTCCAGCATGGCGGTGCCCTCGGCCCGGCCGACCGTGTACGTGTGGTCGCCGGGGGTGCCCAGGCCCTCGTAGTCGGTGACCGCGACGGCCCAGCCCTTCTGCACGACCTGGTTGATCAGGGTGGCCTCGACGGCCGTCCCGTACGGGAAGTTGGCGCTCGGCGCACACGAGTCGCCGAGCCCGACCGTGCCGACGGCGTACGTCACGACCGGGCGCGGCCCCGTGCGGCCGTCGTTGGGCACGATGACCGTGCCGGACACGACGTTCGGGCCGCCCTTGGCGGTGGTGGAGCGGTACGTGACGTGCCAGGCCTTGGTGTTGGTCCACTGGCCGGGCAGCGGATGGAACTCGGTGGGGGACTGGGTGACGATGTCCCCGGGTGAAGCGGTCGCCGTGTCGTCGGCGAACGCGGTGGGGGTGGCTGCCGACAGGAGGAGTGCGGCGGTGATGGCACCGGCCACTCTGGTACGGACGTGCATGCGGCTCTCCCAACGGTCCTATGGGGCGCGGGCAGTTGAGGAGAAGGTAGTGACTGACCGGTAGGTACGGAGCTGACCGTACCGCTCACCTTCACTGACCCCGGAGACGGCGGAAGGCTCCGGGACCGGGCTCAGCGGCCCAGTCGGTACGACCCCGGTGTCGTGCCCGTCCAGCGGCGGAACGCGCGGTGGAAGCTCGTGTCCTCCGAGAAGCCGAGGCGGGCCGCGATCTCCGCGATCGGCTCGCGGCCCTCCGCCAGGCCCGCGATCGCGGCATCGCGCCGCACCGCGTCCTTGAGCTGCTGGAACGAGGTGCCCTCCCGTGCCAGGCGGCGGCGCAAAGTCGCCGGGGACATGGCGAGGCGGGCAGCCGTCTCCTCCAGGGTGGGCAGCCGGGGAGAGGCGCGCAGGGCGCCGGAGAGGGCCCGGCCCACCTGCTCGCCGACCGTCGTCCCGTAGGCGTGGCGGCTGAGGAGTTCGAAGGGGGAGCGGCGCAGCATCTGGGCCAGCGCCGCTTCGTCGCGTACGAGCGGGGCGGTCAGCCAGTGCGCGTCGAACACCGCCTCCGTGCGGGCGTCCCCGAACCGGACCGGGCAGCCGAACAGCGACTCGTACTCGTCCTTGTGCGGGGGCGGCGGATAGCCGAAGGCGGCGCGGGTCAGCGGGATGCGGCGGCCCACCAGCCAACTGCACAGCCGGTGCCAGATGATCACCAGGCACTCGGTCAGGAACCGGTCCTCGTCCCGGCCCATCAGGTCGCCCCGTACCGCGAACACCGCCTCGGGGCCGGTGATGTCGAGGGTTAGGTCGGGGCCGTGCGCGAACAGGCCGTAGAACGTGGTGCCGCGTCGCATCGCCCCGCCGAGGTCGCGGCAGCCGAGCACCGCGTAACACATCATCGCGAAGGTGCCGGGGCGGCTGGGGGCGCCGCCGAGCCCGAGGAACTCGTCCCCGGTCACCCGGTACAGGGCCCGGAAGAGCTGCGCGAACTGGGCCGGGGTGACCCGCGCTCGGTCGTCCCCGAGCAGCAGCGGGGGGATGCCGGACGCCTGGAGCAACGGCACGGTGTCGATGCCGTGCCGCTCGGCGCCGCGCAGCACGGCCCGCACGTGGTGCACGGTGATCGTCGGCTTCGCCATGGTCAACGACGTTAGCCGGGTTGAGCGTTGAGGTCAGCCGGGGTGACGTTTCCCGTCATCCCGCGCGGCCCGGGACCGTACTTACCGTCGGGTCATGAACCCCCAGAGCCCGCACCAGCGCCCGCGCCCCGAGACGCTCGCCGTGTTCACCGAGTGGGCGGCCGGGCGCCACCCGGACCGGCCGGCCCTCAGGTTCCGCGAGGCGGGCGGGGGCTGGACGACGGTCACGTACGCCGAGCTGCGCGACACCGTACGCCGCACCGCGCGCGGCCTGCTCGCGCTCGGCATCGAGGCCGGCGACCGGGTCGCGATCCTCGCCGAGACCCGCCCGGAGTGGACGTACGCGCACTTCGCCTGCCTGGCGGCGGGCGCGGTGGTGGTGCCGGTGTATCCGACGGCGGGCGATGAGGAGACCACCTGGGTCCTCGCGGATTCCGCCGCGAAGGCGGTCATCTGCGAGGGGCCCGCGGAGGCGGCCCGGGTGGAGGGGCTGCGCGGGAAGGTGCCCGCGCTCGCTCACGTACTGCTGATGACCGGGCCCTGTGAGGGGAGGGCGGTGCCGCTGGCGTATCTGGGGGCCCGCGCCGAGTCCGTGCCGCTCGACGACCTGCGGGCCCGGTCCGTGGCCGTCCGGCCCGACGACGACGCCGAGCTCGTCTACACCTCCGGGACCACCGGCCTTCCCAAGGGCTGCCGGCTCACGCACGGCAACATGGGCGCGGTCCAGGACGCGACCCTGCACCTCATCGAGGGCGGCCCCGGCGACCGCACGTACCTCTACCTGCCCCTCGCGCACCTGCTCGCCCAGCTGATCCAGTTCTCGACGCTGCTCTACGGCGGCGAGCTGTGCTACTTCGGCGGCCGGATCGAGGACGTGGTCGGCGAGCTCGCCGAGGCGCAGCCGACCCATCTGCCGTCCGTACCGCGGCTTTTCGAGAAGGTCTACTCGGTCGTGCGCTCGTTCGCTGAGGCGACGGAGGGCGGCGGCGAGCGGTTCGACGCGGCGGTCGCGATCGGCGTCCTCGCGGCGGACGGGCAGCTTCCGCCCGAGCGTCAGGGCGCGTACGAGGCCGCCGACGCCTCGCTGTTCAGCCTGGTCAGAGCGGCCTTCGGCGGGCGCCTGCGCTGGGCGCTCACCGGCGGCGCCCCCATCGACCCGGCGATCCTCGACTTCCTGCGGGCCTGCGGGATCCAGGTCTTCGAGGGGTACGGGATGACCGAGTCCGCGGGCGTGATCTCGCTCAACCACCCGGGGGCGGTGCGGTACGGCACGGTGGGGCGGCCGGTCGCGGGGTGCGAGGTGAAGATCGCGCCCGACGAGGAGGTCCTTGCGCGCGGGCCGATGATCTTCCCCGGGTACCACGCGAACGCCCTGGGCACGGCGGAGGCGCTGGACGCGGAGGGGTGGCTGCACACGGGCGACTTGGGGGCGGTGGACGCGGACGGTTACCTGACGATCACCGGCCGCAAGAAGGACCTGATCATCACGTCCGCCGGCAAGAACCTGACGCCCTCGCACGTGGAGCTGGCCATCGAGCGGGCCCGGATCGTCTCGCACGCGGTGATGGTGGGGGACCGGCGGCCGTATCCCGTCGCGCTGATCACGGTGGATGCGCAGGAGACGGCGGGGCGGGGTCCGGACGAGGTGCGGGAGCTCGTGCGGGCTGCGGTCGAGGCGGCCAATGCGCAGGTGTCCCGGCCCGCGCGGATCCGGGGGTTCGCGGTGCTGCCGCAGGACTTCACGGTGGAGCGGGGTGAGCTGACCCCCACCTTGAAGGTGCGGAGGAAGGCGATCCTTGAGCGGTACGCGACTGAGATCGAGGGGCTTTACGGCTGCCCCGCGCCCCTGTAGGGCGCCCAGCACCGCAAAAGGCAGGAGCCCCGGTCCGGATGGACGGGGCTCCTTGGGTACTGCTAAGTCAGCGATCGCCAACCCGGGCAAGTTAGGCCGGGGTGACGTTCTCCGCCTGCGGGCCCTTCGGGCCCTGGGTGACGTCGAAGTTCACGACCTGGTTCTCCTCCAGGGAGCGGAAACCAGACGCGTTGATCGCGGAGTAGTGGACGAAGACATCCGGGCCGCCGCCGTCCTGGGCGATGAAGCCGAAGCCCTTTTCAGCGTTGAACCACTTCACGGTTCCGGTAGCCATAAGCCCTCCTTGGGCCAAAGGGTTGCCCTGCTCCAGAACCTGCAAACAAGTCTGAAAACTACAAAAGCCTGCGGGTTACATGCTCCGCAGGCTCTGTACTGCAAGGGAAACCAAACTGCAACTTGCGCTGAGCGTAGCACGCAGCTCAGGTGCCGCGGTAGAGGGAAAGATCACTCCGTCCGGACGTTTGACCGGGGGCGGAGCAGGCGATCAGGCTCCCTCGCGAGGCACCCCGTACGGCCCAGCGGGGACGCTCCCGCGGCACCCCCGGCAGGGCCCGGCGCGGTCCACCCAGTGGGACGGGTCTAGCCTCGGCACGTGGACAATTCAACCAGCCCCCAGCACCACGGCGGCCGGCCGCGCGTCGGTCACATCCAGTTCCTGAACTGCCTGCCCCTGTACTGGGGCCTGGCACGGACGGGGACGCTGCTCGACCTGGAGCTGACCAAGGACAGCCCGGAGAAGCTCAGCGAGCAGTTGGTGAACGGTGACCTGGACATCGCGCCGATCACCCTCGTGGAGTTCCTGCGCAACGCGGACGACCTGGTCGCCTTCCCCGACATCGCGGTCGGCTGCGACGGGCCGGTGATGTCCTGCGTGATCGTCTCGCAGCGTCCTCTTGAGGACCTGGACCGGGCCCGGGTCGCCCTCGGGTCCACCTCGCGAACCTCCGTACGCCTGGCGCAGCTGCTGCTCGCCGAGCGGTACCAGGTGGCCCCCGACTACTACACGTGCCCGCCCGACCTCGGCCTGATGATGCGCGAGGCGGACGCCGCCGTGCTGATCGGGGACGCCGCGCTGCGGGCCTCGCTGCACGACGCCCCGCGGCTCGGGCTCCAGGTCCACGACCTGGGCACGATGTGGAAGGAGTGGACGGGGCTGCCGTTCGTCTTCGCCGTGTGGGCGGCCCGCAAGGACTACCTGGCCCGCGAGCCCCACGTCGTACAGCAGGTGCACGAGGCGTTCCTCGCGTCCCGGGACCTCTCCCTGGAGGAGGTCACCAAGGTGGCCGAGCAGGCCGCGCGCTGGGAGGTGTTCGACGCCGAGCTCCTGGAGCGCTACTTCACGACGCTCGACTTCCGCTTCGGGCCCCAACAGCTCGAAGGCGTAAGGGAGTTCGCCCGGCGGACGGGTCCCACCACCGGGTTCGCCGCGGATGTGAACGTGGAGCTGCTCGCTCCGTAAGGGCTTCCCGCGAGGAACCTCGGACCGTTCAGGAGGAGGGGATGGGGGCGAGCATCTGCTTGCTGATCCACTCCATGGTCCCCTCGCCCATGCCCGTCACGTAGGTGTGGGCGTTGTGGGTGCCGCCCTGGATCAGCTGGAGGCGGGTCTTCACCGGGCCCTTGCCGTACGTGTCGATGAATTTCTTCACGTTCGGCACGACGGTGCCTTCCTTGGTGCCCACCTGGAAGGCGAGCGCGACCTCGGGACCCTTCTTGTCGATCAGGTCCTGGGCCAGCTTCTCCGGGTTGTTCGCCTGCTTCTCGGCCTCGTGGCCGGCCCACAGCGGGGAGTCCGGCACGGTGTCCGGGCCCGAGGCGATCGCGGCCTTGAACAGGTCGGGCCGCTTGAGCACCGACTTCAGGCCGACGAAGCCGCCCGACGAGGAGCCCATGAAGGCCCAGCCGTCACGGGACTTGAAGGTGCGGAAGTTGGCCCGCACCAGGTCCGGCACGTCCTCGGTCATCCAGGTGCCCATCTTCGGCTGGCCCGGGATGTCACTGCCGTCGTAGTAGTGCTTGGCGTCCGGGTTGAGGACCGGCATGACCACGATGAACGGCAGGCTCTTGCCGGTCTTGGACCACTCGCTGATGCTGCTCTGCAGCTTGAGGTCGGTGCCCATCCAGTAGTTCTTGGGGTAGCCGTTTCCGCCGGGCAGCGCGATGAGCACCGGGAAGCCGCTGTTCTTGTACTTCTCGTCGAAGTACTGCTTCGGCGCCCACACCCACACCTTGCCGGTGAACCCGGACTTGGCGCCCTTGAGCGTGGTCACGCCGATCTTGGTGCCGTCGCTGAGGCTGCTCTGCGTGGTGAACTCGGCCTTCGGGCCGGTCGGTAGGAGCGTCTGGGCTGCCGCGCCGTTCTTCGCGGAGGCGTCGTCGTTCTTCTTCTGCCCGCCCTGCGCCGAGGCCTCCGGCGACGGACTGCTCGGCCCCGAGTCGAAGCTGACCGGCTTGCCCTCGTCGGAGCAGCCGGAGACCAGCACGACCGAGCCGATGACGGCGGCTGCTATCAGAGCGGCAGGGCGGCGACGCTTCATTCGGGGCTCCGTGAATCTGGCTGAGGGCGGTGGCATTTTGGGCGATTAAGCATGAACTACGCCAGTCAAGAGGGCGGAACCCGCTATTCGGTTCGCTCACGTAAGCATGGGATCAGTCTCGGTTGAGGGTGATCCCGCGCACGTACGGCTCTACGCTGCTGTGCGACCGGCTTGACCAGGGTGGGCGTTGGGGGAGCACCGCGATGCAGTCTTTGCAGCCGCTGGAAGCGGGCGAACCGCGGACGATCGGCGCCTACCGGCTGCTCGGCCGGCTCGGGGCGGGCGGTATGGGCCGGGTGTACCTGGGCCGCAGCGCGGGCGGCCGCACGGTCGCGGTCAAGGTGGTGCACCCGCACTTCGCCCTCGACGAACAGTTCCGGGCACGCTTCCGGCACGAGGTCGAGGCGGCCCGGCGGGTCGGCGGCGACTGGACCGCGCCGGTCCTCGACGCGGACCCGGAGGCGCCGGTTCCGTGGGTGGCGACGGGTTATGTGGCCGGCCCCTCGCTGACCCAGGCCGTCATGGACCGCGGCCCGCTTCCCGATCACTTGGTACGGGTCCTGGGCGCCGGCCTCGCCGAGGCGCTTGCCGCGGTGCACGCGCTCGGCCTCGTCCACCGGGACGTGAAGCCCTCGAACGTGCTGCTCACCCTCGACGGCCCCCGCCTCATCGACTTCGGCATCGCCCGCGCCACCGACGGCACCGCCTCGCTCACCGCGACCGGCGTCTCCATCGGCTCGCCCGGCTACATGTCGCCCGAGCAGATTCTGGGCCGGGGCGTGACCGGCGCCGCCGACATGTTCTCGCTGGGCGCGGTCCTCGCGTACGCGGCGACCGGCGAGCCGCCCTTCCCCGGCGACTCCTCGGCGGCCCTCCTCTACAAGGTGGTGCACGAGTCGCCCGAACTGGGCGCCGGCCTCACCGGCGAGCTGCGCGACGCGGTCGGAGCCTGCCTCGCCAAGGACCCGGCCGACCGCCCGGCCCCCGCCGCCCTCGCGGCCCGCCTCGCCCCGGCCGGAGCGGCCGCGCTGGTCCGGGACGGCTGGCTGCCGGGCCCACTGGTGGAGGAGGTCAGCCGGTCCGCGGTGCGGCTGCTCGACCTGGAGCCCGGCGAGCCGGTGAGCGGCTCGGGCCCGATCCCGTTCAGCAGCCCGGCGGTCGGGGGCGGGGCGGGCAGCGGTACGGGTCCCGGGTCCGGGGCCGCCGGCGCCTTCGGCCCGCCGGACGCCTCGTACGGCCGGGACGCGGCCCCCTTCCCGGGCCCGCGCACACCCCCGCCGCCCACCGCCCCGCCCGGCCCGGCCGACCGGGGCCCGCGCGTCGCCCTGTCCGTCGCGACGGCCGCCGAGCCGGGCGAACGCGGCCAGGGCCGCAAGGTCAGCTGCACGGTGGCCCTCGCGGTCGCGGGCGCGCTGGCCGCCGTGACGGTCGGCGCGGCCTTCCTGTTCGACATGCTTCCGGGCGGAGGCGGCAAGGAGAGCAACACGGGTGCGAAGCCGCCCGCTTCGACCCCGGTGACGGGTGCGCCCGAGCCCGGGACGCGGGCCCCGACCGACGCCGCGACCCCGTCGGGTTCGCCCTCGGGTTCGCCGTCCGGAACCCAACTGGCAAATCTGCCAAGCCAGTTCATCGGCACCTGGCAGGGCCCGACCACGGAGCAGAGCACCGGCCAGCCGCACGGCACGGTCACCGCCGCCTTCACGGCGGGCAGTACGGGCAGCGACGTCGTCCTGACGACGTCGACGATCGATGTGCTGGGTACGAAGGTGGAGTGCCACGGCGTGGGCAAGCTGCTCTCCGGCACGGCGGGCGAGGTGCGCATCGAGGAGCGCACCGACCCGCGCAAGCCCGGCACCGCGGGCCTGTGCACCACCGGCACCGCCGAACTCGTCTTCACCCTCGGCAGCGACGGCAAGCTCACGTACCAGTCCGAGGAGGCGGCCGCCGGAAGGCCCTCCGGCATCCTGACGAAGCAGTGAACGGGCTGGAAGCGGTGAACGGGCTTCTCGTCGCCGGGGCCGCGCTGTGGGGCGCGGGCGCCGGGGTGCTGCTGCCCCGCCCGGCCCACCGGCTCTCCGTCGAACCCGACGAGCCGTGGCGGCCCGCCGACCCCGACGGGCGGCCGTTCGCCGGGCCCGCCCGGGGCTGGCTCGGGGCCGCTCGCGGATACGGACCCTCGACTCCGGTCGTCGCGGCGCTGACCGCGCTGGTCTGCGCGGGGCTCGCCGCCACCACCGGAGCCCGCCCGGAGCTGGGGGTCTGGCTGCTGCTCGCGCCGGTGGCCGTGCTGCTCGGGGTCGTCGACCGGGGCGTGCACCGGCTGCCCGATGTGCTGACCCTGCCGCTCGCCCTCGCGGCGACCCTGCTGCTCGGCCTGGCCGCGCTGCTGCCCGGGCATGCGGGGGCCTGGACCACGGCTCTGCTCGGTGAACTCGCCCTGTGCGGTGGGTACTTGGTGCTTGTGCTCATCAACCCGGCGGGCATGGGCCTCGGCGACGCCAAGCTCGCGCTCGGGCTCGGGGCCGCTCTCGGGTGGTACGGCTGGCCGGTGCTCTTCGCGGGAGCCCTGCTCGGGCTCGTGCTCGGCGCGGTCTACGGGGGCGGGCTGCTGGTGCTGCGAAGGGCGAACCGAACGGCCGCGTTCCCCCTCGGGCCCTTCATGATCGCCGGAGCCTTCGGCGGCCTGCTCCTCGGCGGGCTCGCCGCCTGAGGGCCTGCGGCCCCCGCTCAGTGGGGCAGAGCCGCTGGCGTACGCTGGATCCGCCCGCCCGTAACCCCCTAGAAAGGGACACCTCCGGTGACTGAGAAGGCCGATCTTCAGTCCGTTCTCGACCGTGCCGCCGAGGGTGGGCGGATCACCCCGGAGGAAGCGCTCGACCTGTACCGGTCCGCGCCGCTGCACGCGCTCGGCGCCGCCGCCGACGCGGTGCGCCGCCGCCGGTACGCCGGTACCGAGCACATCGCGACGTACATCATCGAGCGGAACATCAACTACACGAACGTCTGCGTGACGGCGTGCAAGTTCTGCGCCTTCTACGCCGCGCCCAAGGACACCGCCAAGGGCTGGACCCGCGACCTCGACGACATCCTGCGCCGGTGCGCGGAGACCATCGAGCTCGGCGGCACCCAGATCATGTTCCAGGGCGGCCACCACCCCGACTTCGGCGTCGAGTACTACGAAGAGCACTTCTCCGCGATCAAGAAGGCGTACCCGCAGCTGGTCATCCACTCCCTGGGTGCCTCCGAGGTCGAGCACATGGCCCGGATCTCCAAGGTGTCGGTGGAGGAGGCCATCTCGCGCATCCACGCCGCCGGGCTCGACTCCTTCGCCGGGGCCGGCGCCGAGCTGCTGCCCGAGCGGCCGCGCAAGGCGATCGCGCCGCTGAAGGAGTCCGGCGAGCGCTGGCTGGAGATCATGGAGACCGCCCACGGCCTGGGCGTCGAGTCCACCTCCACCATGCTCATGGGCACGGGCGAGACCAACGCCGAGCGCATCGAGCACCTGCGCATGATCCGCGACGTGCAGGACCGCACGGGCGGCTTCCGCGCCTTCATCCCGTACACGTACCAGCCGGAGAACAACCACCTCAAGGGCCGCACCCAGGCGACGATCTTCGAGTACATCCGCATGATCGCGATCGCCCGGATCTTCCTCGACAACGTCGCGCACATCCAGGGCTCCTGGCTGACCACGGGCAAGGAGGCCGGGCAGCTCACCCTGCACTACGGCGCCGACGACCTCGGCTCGGTCATGCTGGAGGAGAACGTCGTCTCGTCGGCCGGGGCCAAGCACCGCTCCAACCTCATCGAGATGATCGACATGATCCGCAAGGCGGACCGGGTGCCCGCCCAGCGCGCCACCACCTACGAGCACCTCGTCGTGCACGAGGACCCGGCGAACGACCCGGTCGACACCCGCGTCCAGTCGCACATCTCCTCGACCGCGATCGAGGGCGGCACCGCCCACCCGGAGCTGAAGCTCCTCGCCTCCAACTGAGGCCGCGTTCCCGACGTGCTGACGCTTCACGCCGCCGACCTTCTGCTGCCCGGGGACCGCGAGCCGGTCCCGGGCGGTGCGGTGCTCATCGACGGTGACCGGATCGCGATGATCGCCCCGTACGAGGACGTCGCGGCCGAGCACCCCGCCGCCCGCGTCCGCCGCTGGCCCGGCGTGCTCACGCCCGGCCTGGTCAACCGGCACGGCGCGGCCCTGCTTGAGCTCACCTATTTCCCGGACGACCCCTTCGAGGTCGACGAGCTCGGCACCGAACCGCTGACCGGCGCCGCGCTCGCCGCCCTCGACCCGAGCGAGTCCCGCCGGGGCAACAGCGCCCGCCGCTGCACCCAGAAGCTGCTCGCGCACGGCGTGGTGGCGGTGACCGGGCCGCTCGTCACCCCGGCGGTGCGAACTGCCGTACAGCGGGCGGGACTTGAGGTGCTGCCGGGCGGTGGCGCCAAGGGTCCGGCGGCCCTCGATCCGTTCGCCGACGCCGAGCCGGGCGAGGCCTTCCGGGCTCCGCTCGCCGTGGGCGGCCCGGCCCGGTTCGCCGTCTTCGCCGTGCCGGACGAGGGCGCGCTGGCCGCGCGGGGCGCCGGGACCTGCATCGCCACCGTCATCGGCGGACGGCTGGTGCACCGGCGCCGGTGAGCCCGGTCGTCCCGCTCAGCTTCCCGACAGGGCCTTCGCGAAGGCGCCCGGCTCCTGGTCCACGCCGCTGCAACTCGCTTGCGCCACGGCCGGGTTGACGCCGCCACCGCACTTCTGGTCGCGGTACGTCACCCACAGGGAGAGCCGTCCGATGCCCTTGTCCTGGGCGAACTTCCGTACCTTCGCGGCGTCGTCCAGGGTGAACGTCTCGCCCTTCACATCGTTGACGCCGATCATCGACGTGACCCCGAGCTCCTGCCAGGCCGCCGCGTCCGAGAGGCCCAGGACCTGCTGGAGCTGGCCGTGCGCGGCGGTCGCGGCCCGCACCGCGTAGTCGCCCATGTCGCCTCCGAAGGAGGTGCCGTAGTTCATCGTCATCACGTTGACGGCAGAGACCTGCACGCCGTGGTCCTTGGCCGACTTGAGCAGCGCCGTGCCCTCGGGCGTGAGCCCCGTCGGCATCACCGCGAGCGTGAACGTCACCTTGAGGCTGCGCTCCTTCTGGAGCAGGGCTATCGCCTCCGCGCGCCGGGTGAGCGCGGCGGAGTCGGCGAGGGCGGCCCCCTCGATGTCGAAGTCGGCCTCGCCGGCCCCGGCCGCGTCCAGCGCCGAGCCGTAGGCGGCGGCCAGCTGGGCCGGGGTCTTGCAGGTCAGCGCGAGCTCCTTGCCGGCCTGCCCGCCGAAGGACACCCGCACCGCGGCGCCCGACTTCTTCAGCTCGGCCGCCCGGTCCTTGACGTCCTGGTCCACGATGGCCGTGTCGTCGTCCCAGACCGCCCGGCAGGTGCTGCCGTGGGCGACGGCGAACGCCAGGTTGTAGACGGCCGGGGAGCCCACCGCGTCGGTCGGCGAGGCCGTCGTGGCGCTGACGTAGGGGGAGTACCCGCTGTTCAACGGGCCGTTCGCGGCAGGCTTGGCCGGGGCCTCGGGCGCCGCGTCCGGGGTCGAGGAGCACCCCGCGCACACCAGCGCGGCCAAGGCGCCGAGCCCCGCGACCGGCACCCTCAGGAAACTCCGCATGTCGTGTGCACCCGCTCTCGTGGTTCCGCGCCCCCGTGGCACGGAAAGGAGAATGTACGTGGCCCGGCTGTGCCGGTGAGGGCCGGGCACCCGGCTGTGCGGCCTACTGCTTGAATGGGAAGCGTGACCCGCGCATCCCTGGACAAGCAGCCGCACGAAGTCGCCTCGATGTTCGACGACGTCGCGGCGCACTACGACCTCACCAACGACGTGCTCTCCCTCGGCCAGACCCGGCTGTGGCGCAAGGAGGTCGCGAAGGCGGTCGACGCGCGGCCCGCGCAGAAGGTGCTCGACCTCGCGGCCGGCACGGCCACCTCCTCGCAGCCCTTCGCCGCGGCGGGCGCGTACACCGTGCCCTGCGACTTCTCGCTCGGGATGCTCAAGGTCGGCAAGGAGCGCCAGCCCCATATGCCGTTCACGGCGGGCGACGCGACGAAGCTGCCCTTCCGCGACGACACGTTCGACGCGGTGACCATCTCCTTCGGGCTGCGCAACGTCCAGGACACGGACGCCGCGCTGCGCGAGATGTACCGGGTGACCAAGCCGGGCGGCCGGGTCGTGATCTGCGAGTTCTCGCAGCCGACGTGGAAGCCGTTCCGGACGGTGTACACCGAATACTTGATGCGGGCGCTGCCCCCGGTGGCCACGGCGGTGTCCTCCAACCCAGACGCGTACGTCTACCTCGCGGAGTCGATCCGGGCCTGGCCCGCCCAGGGCGCGCTGGCCGCGCGGCTTCAGCAGGCGGGCTGGTCCAAGGTGGCGTGGCGGAACCTGACGGGCGGGGTCGTGGCGCTGCACCGGGGTTTCAAGGGCTGATCAGTCCTCACCAAGCTCCAGCCGGAAGCACGGGATCTCCAGGCCCGACACCTTCGACTCGTACGTTCTCGACAGGGTCATGCCCAGCCGTTCCGTCACCGCCAGCGAGCGGGTGTTGTCCGGGTGGACCATCGCCACCACGTGGTCCAGGCCCTTCGCGCGGACGCGGTCGAGCGTGGCGCGGGCCGCCGCCGTCGCGTAGCCGCGGCCCCAATGCGCGCGGCCCAGGCGCCAGCCGATCTCCACTTCGCCCGCCGGGCCCCAGTCGTCCAGGGGCCAGGGCTGGGCGCCGGTGAAGCCGATGACCTCGTCGTTCTCGTCCAGCATCGTCCAGAAGCAGAAGCCGTGCTCGGCGTCGTGCCTGCGCTGGCGGGCGGTCAACTCCTCGTAGACGGAGACCTCCGCGGACCGGCCGCCGTGGAACTCCATCACCTCCGGGTCGTCGAACACCCGGTGCCAGGCGTACGCGTCCTCCTCGGTGGGCACCCGCAGCCGTACTACGGGCAGCGGCTCGTCCGGTGCGGCGGACGGTATGGCGGACTCGGGGGAGTCGGAGGTCATGGCGTGGCAACCCTTCGCGATGTCGATCAACAGCCACCCATAGACTGCACATGTCCTGTGCTTCTCGGCACGCAAATTCGAGTCTTCGGGAGATCCCGCTGTGACCGAGCCGCTCTCCGAACACACCGCGGACGTGATCGTCGTCGGGGCCGGTCCGGCCGGTTCGACGACCGCGTACTACCTGGCCAAGGCCGGACTCGATGTGCTGCTCCTGGAGAAGACCGCGTTCCCGCGCGAGAAGGTGTGCGGCGACGGACTGACCCCGCGCGCCACCAAGCAGCTCGTCTCGATGGGGATCGACATCTCCGAAGAGGCCGGCTGGCTGCGGAACAAGGGCCTTCGGATCATCGGCGGCGGCGTCCGCCTCCAGCTCGACTGGCCGGACCTCGCCTCGTACCCGGACTACGGACTCGTGCGCAAGCGCGACGACTTCGACGAGCAGCTCGCCCGGCAGGCGCAGAAGGCCGGCGCGCGGCTGTACGAGCGCTGCAACGTCGGCGCCCCGATCGTCGACGAGCGCACCGGCCGCATCACCGGCGTCAACGCCAAGCTCGGCGAGGAGAAGACCCCGGTCACCTTCCACGCCCCGCTCGTGGTCGCCGCCGACGGCAACTCGACGCGGCTCTCGCTCGCCATGGGCCTGCACCGGCGCGAGGACCGCCCGATGGGCGTGGCGGTGCGCACGTACTTCACCTCGCCGCGGCACGACGACGACTACCTGGAGTCCTGGCTCGAACTCTGGGACCGGCGCGGCCCGCAGGAGCGCCTCCTTCCCGGCTACGGCTGGATCTTCGGCATGGGCGACGGCACGTCCAACGTCGGCCTCGGCATCCTGAATTCGTCCTCCGCGTTCCGCGAGCTGGACTGGCGCGAGATCCTCAAGGCGTGGTGCGCGTCCATGCCCGAGGACTGGGGCTACACCCCCGAGAACATGACGGGCCCGATCCGCGGCGCCGCTCTGCCGATGGCCTTCAACCGCCAGCCGCACTACACCAAGGGCCTGCTGCTCGTCGGTGACGCGGGCGGCCTGGTGAACCCGTTCAACGGCGAAGGCATCGCGTACGCCATGGAATCGGGGCAGATCGCCGCGGACGTCATCGTCCAGGCGCACGCCCGCGCGACGCCGTCCCAGCGCGAACTGGCCCTGCACGCCTACCCGAAGATCCTCAAGGACACCTACGGCGGCTACTACACGCTGGGCCGCGCCTTCGTGAAGCTCATCGGCAACCCGAAGGTCATGAAGATCGCGACCCAGCGCGGGCTCACCCACCCGATGCTGATGAAGTTCACCCTGAAGATGCTGGCCAACCTGACCGACCCGACGGGCGGCGACGCGATGGACCGCATCATCAACGGCCTCTCGAAGGTGGCCCCCAAGGCCTGAGCCGGGCGCGGTCTCCATAAGCGCCGCTCCCCTCTAGAAGCGCCGCTCCACCTCGTCCGTCCAGCGGACGGGGACTTCTCCGGCGAACCGGGACAGACCGGTGCGCAGTTCGTCCGCGGAGAGGTCCCCGCCCTGGCGGCGGGCCACGTATTCGTGCCGCTTGCCGCTGTGCAGCGTCACCCACACCGCGCGATGGTGCTCGTAGCCGCCCGCGTGGCTCTCGTCGCCGTGCTCCCAGATCGCCACGGTGCCGACCTCGATCTCCCGGACCTCCGCCCAGGGCGCGTCGAAGCGCGTGGCGAGGTGTATCCCCGCCGCGTCCGCGCGGATGACCGGGCGCACCGCCCCGTACACGCACGCCAGGACCAGGAACGCGCCGGCCCCCAGGACGAACAGGGCGAAACCCCAACCAAAGGCGAGTTTGGCCCAGTCGACGGGCCCGTGCCAGGGCCGGATGCCGGTCAGCATCCACAGGCCGAGCACCATGAACACGATCCCGATCGCGGCGAACATGCCGAGCCCGTCGGCGTAGACCTCGTACGACTGCGGATCCGAGTCCCGCACCTGCTCGTCCATGCGCACACCCCCTGATACGTGCATGTTGCCCCGGAACGGGCAGAGTTCAACACATTCCGGGCATGCCGAAGGGCCGTCGCTCCCGAGCGGGGGAGCAACGGCCCTTGCAGGCGGTGCGGATGCGGCTCAGAAGGCCGCTGTACGCCTCAGAGAACGCGGACGGCGCCGGTGGGCTGGTCCCAGTCCAGGCTGCGCTCGACGACACCCGTGGAGGGGTTCTGCGCGCCGACGAACTTGCCGCCGCCCACGTAGATCGCCACGTGGTACGCGGAGCCGGAGCCGCCCCAGTACAGGATGTCGCCCGGCTGCAGGTTGGACAGCGAGACCTGGGTGCCGGTGGCCGACTGGTCCTGCGAGACGCGCGGCAGGTCGACGCCGATCTGGCGGTAGGCGGCCTGCACGAGACCGGAGCAGTCGTACGCGCTGGAGCCGGTGGCACCCGAGACGTACGCCTTGCCGACCTGGGCCAGCGCGAAGTTCACGATGGCGGCGGCGGAACCGGTGGCGTTGGACGCCTTGAACGACGTGCCGGTGGAGGTGGAGCCGCCGTCCGACGAGGACTTGAGCGTGGTGCGCTCGGCGGAGCGGGAGGCGCGCTCGGCGGCGTCGGCCTTGGCCTTCGCCTCCGCTTCGGCCTTCGCCTTGGCCTCGGCTGCCTTCTGCTCGGCGTCGTCCTTGGCCTTCTTGGCGTCCTTGGCGGCGTTGGACGCGGCGGCGTCCTGGACGGCCTGGAGCTGGAGGTCGGCGGCGACCGTCTTGGTGGCCTGCGCCGTGGCGGCCGCGGTGGTCGCGAGGTCGCCCGTCAGGGTCGGCATCTCGATGGTCTCGTTCACCGGCTGGGCGGCGATGGCCGGGGCGGCCGCGCCTGCCAGCGCGATGGTGCTGAGGACGCCACCGGCAACTCCGGCCCGAAGCGAGACCTTCGAGGCGCTGCGGCGGGGCTTCCGGTGGCTGGGTATGTGAGCGGTGTGGGACATGGGTACAACCGCTATCAGGGGTTCAGGGTTCCCTTCAAGAAACGTGTGCTGCGCCACAGTTGATGTCGGAAGAGGTGAATCCGCTTCTTGCCAGCACTTATTGACGCCGTAACGGACAAAGCTGGCATGCGCGATCAGGGCTGTGATCATGTGTTTTCCATGAAACGCCCGAATTGCCCGACGCCTACCATCCCCTCACGTCGATGGCCAAGCCCCGTTGATTCGACGACCGTTGACGAGTGACGCAGGTCACATTGCGGGTTGATCCAGTCGGCCGAGGGGTGGGGGTGGGCCTCTCGGGGGGTGAAGGCGGCTCTCGTGAAGGGGTGCACGCGTCCACCTTTGGGCGTCGAAGTCCCTCCCCCGGGTGACGGGCGCCCGCTTATCACTGGACGGCTATCCATTGCCAATTTGCCTGTAGCGCACATCCCTTGATAACGCCAGACGGCCGACGACCAGCGGTAACACCTATAGATGTCACGTCTCGTGATCACTCGGGCGCTTCACGTATGAAGATCACCGCTCATCCGACTTCATGATCCTTCGTCAGGTGGTGGAGATCACAAAGACGTTGGCGCACCCCGTGTCGCAGATCACAGACCGCCGGGCATAGGATGCGGGGCAGTCGGGCTTGTGAACTGCCTCACATGTACGCGATCTTCGCGCTCAATGGGAGGCGGCGAGGCGTTCACGAGACCCGCTGTGCGGTCCAACGGTCAAGGACGACTGGAAGGAGCGAGGAGCGTGAATGCCTACGCGCCCATCCTCGTGCTCGGCGCCCTCGGGGCAGGGTTTGCGATCTTTTCCGTGATCATGGCCACGCTAATCGGCCCAAAAAGGTACAACCGGGCGAAACTTGAGGCGTACGAGTGCGGCATCGAACCCACTCCCACGCCGGCCGGCGGCGGCCGCTTCCCCATCAAGTACTACCTGACGGCGATGCTCTTCATCGTCTTCGACATCGAGATCGTCTTCCTCTACCCCTGGGCGGTCACCTTCGACGCCCTGGGGCTTTTCGGGCTCGTGGAGATGCTGCTCTTCGTGCTCACCGTCTTCGTCGCCTACGCGTATGTGTGGCGGCGCGGCGGCCTGGAATGGGACTGAGGGGCTGAGGGGCACCTATGGGACTCGAAGAGAAACTGCCTAGCGGCTTCGTACTGACCACTGTTGAGCAGGCCGCGGGCTGGGTGCGCAAGGCGTCCGTCTTCCCCGCCACCTTCGGCCTGGCCTGCTGCGCCATCGAGATGATGACGACCGGCGCGGGCCGCTACGACCTGGCCCGCTTCGGCATGGAGGTCTTCCGCGGCTCCCCGCGCCAGGCCGACCTGATGATCGTGGCCGGCCGGGTCAGCCAGAAGATGGCGCCGGTCCTGCGGCAGGTCTACGACCAGATGCCCAACCCCAAGTGGGTCATCTCCATGGGGGTTTGCGCCTCGTCGGGCGGAATGTTTAACAATTACGCAATTGTTCAGGGTGTTGACCACATTGTCCCGGTAGATATCTACCTGCCCGGTTGCCCACCCCGGCCCGAGATGCTGCTCGACGCCATCCTCAAGCTCCACCAGAAGATCCAGAGCTCCAAGCTCGGGGTCAACCAGGAGGAAGCGGCCCGCGAGGCGGAGGAGGCGGCCCTCAAGGCGCTCCCCACCATTGAGATGAAGGGGCTGCTGCGGTGAGCTCTCCCGACACTCCGGACACCCCCGAACAGAACGGCGTGCCCGCCCAGCGCGACGACACCGGCGAGGTCATCGGCGTACGCAAGGGCATGTTCGGCGCCGCGAACAGCGGCGACACGAGCGGCTACGGCGGCCTCGTACGCACCGTCACGCTGCCCGGCGCCTCCTCGCGGCCCTACGGCGGCTACTTCGACGAGGTGGCCGACGAACTCGAAGGCGCCCTGGAGGAGCAGGACCTGCTCCCCGAGAACGCGATCGAGAAGACGGTCGTCGACCGCGGCGAGCTCACCTTCCACATCGCGCGCGAACACCTCCAGCGCGTCGCCCGCACCCTGCGCGACGATCCCGCCCTGCGCTTCGAGCTCTGTACGGGCGTGAGCGGCGTCCACTTCCTCGGGGACAAGGGGCGTGAACTGCACGCCGTCTACCACCTGCGCTCCCTGACCCACGGCCGGCTGATCCGGCTCGAAGTGAGCGCCCCCGACAGCGACCCGCACATCCCCTCGCTCGTCGAGGTCTATCCGACCAACGACTGGCACGAGCGCGAGACGTACGACTTCTTCGGCATCGTCTTCGACGGCCACCCCGCCCTCACCCGGATCATGATGCCGGACGACTGGCAGGGCTTCCCGCAGCGCAAGGACTACCCCCTCGGCGGCATCGCGGTCGAGTACAAGGGCGCCCAGATCCCGGCTCCGGACCAGCGGAGGTCGTACAGCTGATGAGCACTTCACACGCTTCCGCCCGGGAGACCACCGAGGGACCCGTATATACGGTCACCGGAGGCGACTGGGACGAGGTCGTCCAGTCCGCGGCCAAGGCCGACGACGAGCGCATCGTCGTCAACATGGGCCCCCAGCACCCCTCCACACACGGGGTGCTCCGGCTGATCCTGGAGATCGAGGGCGAGACCGTCACCGAGGCCCGTTGCGGAATCGGTTATCTTCACACCGGCATCGAGAAGAACCTCGAATACCGCACCTGGACGCAGGGCACCACCTTCGTCACGCGCATGGACTACCTGACGCCGTTCTTCAACGAGACGGCGTACTGCCTCGGCGTCGAGAAGCTCCTCGGCATCACCGACCAGATCCCCGACCGGGCCTCGGTCATCCGGGTCCTGCTCATGGAGCTCAACCGGCTCTCCTCGCACCTGGTCTGCATCGCCACCGGCGGCATGGAGCTCGGCGCGACCACGATCATGATCTACGGCTTCCGCGATCGTGAACTCATTCTCGACCTCTACGAGTTGATCACCGGCCTGCGCATGAACCACGCGTTCATCCGCCCCGGCGGACTCGCCCAGGACCTGCCCGCGGGCGCGGTGGACCAGCTCCGCGAGTTCGTGAAGACCATGCGGAAGAACCTGCCGGAGTACGACAAGCTCGCCACCGGCAACCCCATCTTCAAGGCCCGCATGCAGGACGTCGGATACCTGGACCTGACCGGCTGCATGGCGCTCGGCGCCACCGGCCCGATCCTGCGCTCGGCCGGCCTGCCGCACGACCTGCGCAAGACCGACCCGTACTGCGGCTACGAGGACTACGAGTTCGACATCCCGACCGCCGACACCTGCGACTCCTACGGCCGCTTCCTGGTCCGCCTGGAGGAGATGCGCCAGTCGCTCAGGATCGTCGAGCAGTGCCTGGACCGGCTTGAGCCGGGGCCGGTCATGGTCGAGGACAAGAAGATCGCCTGGCCCGCGCAGCTCGCGCTCGGCCCGGACGGGCTCGGCAACTCCCTCGACCACATCAAGAAGATCATGGGCACCTCGATGGAGTCCCTGATCCACCACTTCAAGCTGGTGACCGAGGGCTTCCGGGTCCCCGCCGGACAGACCTACGTGGCCGTGGAGTCGCCCAAGGGTGAACTCGGCGTGCACGTCGTCTCCGACGGCGGCACCCGCCCCTACCGGGTCCACTTCCGCGACCCGTCCTTCACCAACCTGCAGGCCATGGCGGCCATGTGCGAGGGCGGCCAAGTCGCCGACGTCATCGTCGCCGTCGCGTCCATCGACCCCGTGATGGGAGGCGTCGACCGGTGACAGACATCCAATTGGGCATGCCTCAACTGCCCGCGCCCGACTACCCGGCCGATGTACGCGCCCGGCTGGAGGCGGACGGCAAGGAGATCGTCGCCCGCTACCCGGACAGCCGCTCCGCGCTGCTGCCGCTGCTCCACCTCGTACAGGCGGAGGAGGGGTACGTCTCGCGCACCGGCATGGCCTTCTGCGCGGACCTCCTGGAGCTGACGACGGCCGAGGTGACGGCCGTCGCCACGTTCTACTCCATGTACCGGCGGGGGCCCTCCGGCGACTACCAGGTCGGCGTCTGCACCAACACGCTGTGCGCGGTGATGGGCGGCGACGCCATCTTCGACGAGCTGAAGCGGCACCTGGGCGTCGGCAACAACGAGACCACCGACGACGGCAAGGTCACCCTCGAACACATCGAGTGCAACGCCGCCTGCGACTTCGCGCCCGTCGTGATGGTCAACTGGGAGTTCTTCGACAACCAGACCCCCGAGTCCGCCAAGCGCCTCGTCGACGACCTGCGCGCGGGCCGCCAGGTCGAACCCACCCGGGGCGCGCCCCTGTGCACGTACAAGGAGACCGCGCGCATCCTCGCCGGCTTCCCCGACGAGCGGCCCGGCGCGGTGGCCGCGACCGGCGGCGCGGGACCCGCCTCGCTGGCCGGCCTCAGGCTCGCCCGGGGCGAGACGCCGGGAGCCCGCGTGGTGCACCCCCGCGGCGAGGAACCGCACGACGAGCGCCCGGCCAACGAGGAGGGGGAGTGATGACCTTGGCAACCGAGATCGAAGGAAACGGGAACGGGAGCAGCCCCGAGAAGCTCCTGTCACCGGTCCTCTCCGCCTTCTGGGACCAGCCCGAATCCTGGACCCTGGAGACCTATCGGCGCCACGACGGCTACGAGGGTCTGCGCAAGGCGCTCGCCATGACGCCGGACGACCTCATCGCGTACGTCAAGGACTCCGGTCTGCGCGGCCGTGGCGGCGCCGGCTTCCCCACCGGGATGAAGTGGCAGTTCATTCCCCAAGGAGACGGCAAGCCGCATTATCTAGTTGTCAACGCCGACGAGTCGGAGCCCGGGACCTGCAAGGACATCCCGCTCCTGTTCGCCAACCCGCATTCCCTCATCGAGGGGATCGTGATCGCCTGTTACGCGATCCGGTCGTCGCATGCCTTCATCTATCTGCGGGGCGAAGTCGTCCCCGTACTGCGGCGGCTGCACGAGGCCGTCAAGGAGGCCTACGCGGCGGGCTACCTCGGCAAGAACGTCCTCGGCAGCGGTCTGGACCTCGAACTCACCGTGCACGCGGGCGCGGGCGCGTACATCTGTGGCGAGGAGACCGCACTCCTGGACTCCCTCGAAGGCCGTCGCGGCCAGCCCCGGCTGCGACCCCCCTTCCCCGCGGTAGCCGGTCTGTACGCGTGCCCCACTGTCGTCAATAACGTGGAATCCATCGCGTCGGTTCCCGCGATCCTGCACCGCGGAAAAGAGTGGTTCAAATCGATGGGCAGCGAGAAGTCGCCCGGCTTCACGCTGTATTCGCTGAGCGGGCACGTCACCAGTCCCGGCCAGTACGAGGCGCCGCTCGGCATCACGCTGCGCCAGCTGCTCGACATGAGCGGCGGGATGCGCAAGGGCCACCGGCTCAAGTTCTGGACGCCGGGCGGCTCTTCGACCCCGATGTTCACCGACGAGCACCTCGACGTGCCGCTGGACTACGAGGGCGTGGGCGCGGCCGGATCGATGCTCGGCACCAAGGCGCTCCAGTGCTTCGACGAGACCACCTGCGTGGTGCGGGCGGTGACCCGCTGGACCGAGTTCTACGCCCACGAGTCCTGCGGCAAGTGCACACCGTGCCGTGAAGGGACGTACTGGCTGGTCCAGTTGCTCCGCGACATCGAGGCCGGCCAGGGCTCGATGGACGACCTCGACAAGCTGAACGACATCGCCGACAACATCAACGGCAAGTCGTTCTGCGCGCTCGGCGACGGCGCCGCCTCGCCGATCTTCTCCTCGCTCAAGTACTTCCGCGACGAGTACGAGCAGCACATCACGGGCAAGGGCTGCCCCTTCGACCCCGCCAGGTCCACGGTCTGGGCGGACGACAGCACGGAGGTGAACGCATGACTGTGACGACGAGTAGCGCTTCCTCCGGGGGCGGCGAGGCGGCCGTGCCGCCGGAGGACCTCGTCTCGCTGACCATCGACGGCATCGACATCAGCGTCCCCAAGGGCACCCTGGTGATCCGCGCCGCCGAACAGCTCGGCATCGAGATCCCGCGGTTCTGCGACCACCCGCTGCTCGACCCGGCCGGCGCCTGCCGCCAGTGCATCGTCGAGGTCGAGGGCCAGCGCAAGCCGATGGCGTCCTGCACCATCACCTGCACCGACGGCATGGTGGTCAAGTCCCAGCTCTCCTCGCCGGTCGCCGAGAAGGCCCAGCGCGGAGTGATGGAACTCCTCCTGATCAACCACCCGTTGGACTGCCCGGTCTGCGACAAGGGCGGCGAGTGCCCGCTGCAGAACCAGGCGATGCAGGTCGGTGACACGGATTCGCGTTTCGAAGGCAAGAAGCGCACCTATGAGAAGCCGGTCCCGATCTCCACCCAGGTGCTCCTGGACCGCGAGCGCTGCGTCCTGTGCGCCCGCTGCACCCGGTTCTCCAACCAGATCGCCGGCGACCCGATGATCGAGCTGATCGAGCGGGGCGCGCTCCAGCAGGTCGGGACGGGGCAGGGCGACCCGTTCGAGTCGTACTTCTCCGGAAACACCATCCAGATCTGCCCGGTCGGCGCGCTGACCTCGGCGGCGTACCGATTCCGCTCCCGGCCCTTCGACCTCGTGTCGTCGCCGTCGGTGTGCGAGCACTGCGCGGGCGGCTGCGCGACCCGCACCGACCACCGGCGCGGCAAGGTCATGCGGCGCCTGGCGGCCGACGACCCCGAGGTCAACGAGGAGTGGATCTGCGACAAGGGCAGGTTTGGATTCCGGTACGCGCAGAAGGCGGACCGTCTGACCACGCCCATGGTGCGCGACTCGGAGACAGGTGAGCTCCAGCCGGCCAGCTGGCCCGAGGCACTTGAGGCGGCCGCCGCCGGACTCGCCGCCACGCGCGGCCGGGCCGGGGTGCTCGCCGGCGGCCGGCTGACCGTCGAGGACGCGTACGCCTACGCCAAGTTCGCCCGGATCGCCCTCGACACCAACGACGTCGACTTCCGGGCCCGCGTGCACTCCGCCGAGGAGGCCGACTTCCTGGCGGCCCGGGTCGCCGGACACGGCCGGGACCTCGACGGGCGGGGCGCCACCTACACCTCCCTGGAGAAGGCACCGGCGGTTCTGCTCGCCGGGTTCGAGTCCGAGGAGGAGGCGCCCGGCGTCTTCCTGCGGCTGCGCAAGGCCTGGCGCAAGCACGGCCAGCGCACCTTCTCGCTCGCCACCCACATGACCCGCGGCCTGCACAAGGCGGGCGGCACGCTGCTGCCCGCCGCGCCCGGCACCGAGACTGAGTGGCTGGACGCGCTCGCGGGCGGCGTCGGCCTGGACGCGGACGGCACGAAGGCGGCCGAGGCACTGCGCTCCCCGGGCGCCGTCCTCGTCGTCGGCGAACGGCTCGCGGCCGTGCCCGGCGCGCTGACCGCCGCCGTGCGCGCGGCCTCGGCGACCGGCGCCGACCTGGTGTGGATCCCGCGCCGGGCCGGCGAGCGCGGCGCGGTGGAGGCGGGCGCGATCCCGTCGCTGCTGCCCGGCGGCCGTCCGGCCACCGACCCGCGCGCCCGCGAACAGGTCGCCTCGGCCTGGGGCGTACGCGAACTCCCGCACCGCTACGGGCGCGACACCGGCCAGATCGTCGAGGCCGCGGCCACCGGCGAGCTGGGCGCGCTGCTCGTCGCGGGCGTCGACCCGGCGGACCTGCCGGACCCGGCGCGCGCCCGCGAGGCCCTCGAAGAGGCCTTCGTGGTCAGCCTGGAGCTGCGGCCCACCGAGGTCACCGCCCACGCGGACGTGGTCTTCCCGGTCGCGGCCGTCGCCGAGAAGCCCGGTACCTTCCTCAACTGGGAAGGCAGGGCCCGCCTGTTCGAGTCCGCGCTCAAGCCGGAGCAGCTGACCCGCACCCCGGCGCCCACGGACGCCCGCGTGCTGCACATGCTGGCCGACGCACTCGACGTCCATTTCGGGCTGCCCGATCTCCGTTCCGTACGCGGCGAGATGACGCGGCTCGGCACCTGGGACGGGCCGCGCGCGAGCGAGCCCCTGGAGTCGGCGCAGCCGCTGCCGAGGCCCGGCGAGGGCGAGGCGGTCCTGGCAGGACACCGGATGCTGCTCGACCAGGGCTCGCTCCAGGAGGGCGACGAGGCGCTGGCGGGCACGCGGCACGCGGCCGTGGCCCGGCTTTCGGCGACCACCGCGGCCGAGTCCGGCGTCAAGGACGGCGACCTCCTGGAGGTCACCGGACCGTCCGGAAGCGTCCAACTCCCGCTCCGGGTCAGCGAGATGGCCGACCGGGTGGTGTGGCTGCCGCTGAACTCCGTCGGCGGCGGCGTCACCGCCGACACCGGCGCGGTCCCCGGCCAGGTCGTCCGCGTCGGCCCGGCCGTTACGGAAGCCCCCTCGGAGGTGGTGGAGGCGTGATCACGCTCGCTGCGGAGGACCTCTCCCTGTTCGGCCGCGACCCCTGGTGGCTCGTCGTCGTCAAGGCCGTCTTCTGCTTCGCGTTCCTGATGGTGACCGTGCTGTTCTCCATCGTGTGGGAGCGCAAGGTCGTCGCCTGGATGCAGCTGCGCATCGGCCCCAACCGGCACGGCCCCTGGGGCATGCTCCAGTCGCTCGCCGACGGCATCAAGCTGATGCTGAAGGAAGACGTCATCGTCAAGCGGGCCGACAAGGTCGTCTACGTCCTCGCCCCGATCATCGCCGCGATCCCGGCGTTCATGGCGATCGCCGTGATCCCGTTCGGGCCCTCGGGCAACGAGGTGTCGATCTTCGGCCAGCGCACCACGATGCAGCTCACCGACCTGCCGATCGCCATGCTGTACGTGCTGGCCGTCGCCTCGGTCGGCATCTACGGAATCGTGCTCGCGGGCTGGTCGTCCGGCTCGACGTACCCCCTGCTCGGTGGCCTGCGCTCCTGCGCGCAGATGATCTCGTACGAGATCGCCATGGGCGCGGCGTTCGCCTCGGTCTTCCTCTACTCCGGCTCGATGTCGACCTCGAAGATCGTCGAGGCGCAGGGCGACCGCTGGTACATCGTGCTGCTGCCGGTCTCCTTCATCATCTACATCATCACGATGGTCGGCGAGACCAACCGGGCCCCGTTCGACATGCCGGAGTCCGAGGGCGACCTGGTCGGCGGCTTCAACACCGAGTACTCGTCCATCAAGTTCGCGATGTTCATGCTCGCCGAGTACGTCAACATGGTCACCGTCTCGGCCGTCTCGGTCACCCTCTTCCTCGGCGGCTGGCGCGCGCCCTGGCCCATCAGCACCTTCTGGGCGGGCGCGAACCACGGCTGGTGGCCGATGCTCTGGTTCGTCATCAAGGTCCAGCTGCTGCTCTTCTTCTTCATCTGGCTGCGCGGCACCCTGCCCCGGGTCCGCTACGACCAGCTGATGAAGCTCGGGTGGAAGGTCCTCATCCCGGTCTCCGTGGTCTGGCTGATGCTGGTCGCGACCGTACGGGCGCTGCGCAACGACGGCTACGACTTCTCGAAGATCGTGCTGTACGTCGGCGGCGCGGTCATCGCGGTGCTGCTGATCTCCTTCGTCGCGGACGTCTTCCGCGGCAAGAAGGAAGCCGAGGAGGCGAAGGCGCCGCCCGCGGCCTTCGACCCGATGGCCGGCGGATTCCCGGTGCCCCCGCTGCCCGGCCAGACCCTTCCGCCCGTACCTCGCCGACGGCCGCGTCAGGAGCGCGAGTTGATTGTCAGTGGCGGGGCCGATACTGAGAGTGACCGAGAAGGAAGGGAGGACGACGGTGCCTGAGTCATCGACCGGTAAGTCGGGGAAGCCTGGAGAGTCGGGGAAGCCCGGGGAGTCGGGGGAGAAGTTCCTCAATCCCGTGGCCGGCTTCGGCGTGACCTTCAAGGCCATGTTCAAGAAGCGGCTGACCGAGCAGTATCCGGAACAGCACAAGACCACCGCGCCGCGCTTCCACGGCCGCCACCAGCTCAACCGGCATCCGGACGGCCTGGAGAAGTGCGTCGGCTGCGAGCTGTGCGCCTGGGCCTGTCCCGCCGACGCCATCTATGTGGAGGGCGCGGACAACACGGACGAGGAGCGCTACTCGCCGGGCGAGCGCTACGGCCGCGTCTACCAGATCAACTACGCCCGCTGCATCCTGTGCGGCCTGTGCATCGAGGCCTGCCCGACCAGGGCGCTGACGATGACCAACGAGTTCGAGCTGGCCGACTCCTCCCGCGAGAACCTGATCTACACCAAGGAGCAGCTGCTCGCCGGGCTCGACGACACCATGGTCGACAGCCCGCACGCGATCTACCCGGGCATGGACGAGCAGGACTACTACCGGGGCCTGGTCACCGAGGCCGCGCCCGGCACCGTCCGGCAAGTGGCGCTCAGCAAGGGGGAGCGGCCCCAGGAGGGCGCCTCCACCTTCGGTGAGGACGAGCCCGCGTCCAGCAAGGCGGTGGGGGCATGAGCGCGCCCACCGAGCTGCTCGCCGCGGCCGCGTCGCACACCTCGACCGGTGAGGCCTTCCAGTTCTGGGTGCTCGGCACGGTCGCCGTGATCGGCGCCCTGTGCACCATCCTCATGAAGAAGTCCGTGCACAGCGCGCTCTGCCTGGCCGGAACCATGATCATCCTCGCGGTCTTCTACCTCGCCAACGGGGCGTACTTCCTGGGCGTCGTCCAGATCGTCGTCTACACCGGCGCGATCATGATGCTGTTCCTCTTCGTCGTCATGCTGGTCGGCGTCACCGCAGCCGACTCGCTGAAGGAGACCATCAAGGGCCAGCGCTGGTGGGCCGCGGCCTGCGGGCTCGGCTTCGGGGTGCTCCTCATCGCGGGCATCGGCAACGCCTCCCTGAAGACCTTCACCGGGCTCGGCCAGGCCAACGCCAACGGAAACGTGGAGGGGCTGGCCACCCTCATCTTCACCAAGTACGTCTTCGCCTTCGAAATCACCGGCGCCCTGCTGATCACCTCGGCGGTCGGCGCGATGGTGCTCACCCACCGGGAGCGCACCGAGCGCGCCAAGACCCAGCGGGAGATGTCCGAAGAGCGCGTACGCGGCAAGCACCTGCCCCCGCTGCCCGCCCCCGGCGTCTACGCCCGGCACAACGCGGTGGACATCGCGGGCCTGCTCCCCGACGGCACGCCCTCGGAGCTCACCGTCAACCAGACGCTGCGCGGCCGCGGCCAGATCCGTGACGTGTCCAGCGAGGCGCTCGCCGACCTCAAGGCCCTGGAGCAGCGCTCCGAGGAGCGGCTCGGCCGGGACGAGGAGGCGGTCAAGTGAATCCGGTCAACTACCTCTATCTGGCAGCCCTGTTGTTCACCATCGGCGCCGCCGGAGTGCTCATCAGGCGGAACGCGATCGTGGTCTTCATGTGCGTCGAGCTGATGCTCAACGCCTGCAACCTCGCGTTCGTCTGCTTCTCCCGGCTGCACGGCAACCTCGACGGCCAGGTCATCGCGTTCTTCACGATGGTCGTCGCCGCCGCGGAGGTCGTCGTCGGGCTCGCGATCATCGTGTCGCTCTTCCGTTCCCGCCACTCGGCCTCGGTCGACGACGCCAGCCTGATGAAGCTGTAAGGGGTCGCTGAATCGTGGACAACCTCATTGCGCTGCTCATCGCGGCGCCTCTGCTCGGAGCGGCCGTACTGCTGTGCGGCGGACGGAGACTGGACGGGATCGGCCACTGGCTGGGCACGCTGCTCGCGGGCGCGTCCTTCGCCCTCGGCGCGGTCCTCTTCGTCGACATGCTGGGCCGCTCGGCCGACAGCCGGACGGTGACCAAGCACCTGTTCAGCTGGGTTCCGGTCGAGGGCTTCCAGGCCAACGTCGGCTTCCAGCTCGACCAGCTGTCGATGACCTTCGTCCTGCTGATCACCGGTGTGGGCACGCTGATCCACATCTACTCGATCGGCTACATGGAGCACGACGAGAACCGCCGCCGCTTCTTCGGCTACCTCAACCTGTTCCTCGCGGCGATGCTGCTCCTGGTGCTCGCCGACAACTACCTGCTCCTGTACGTCGGTTGGGAGGGCGTGGGCCTCGCGTCCTACCTGCTCATCGGCTTCTGGCAGCACAAGCCCAGCGCGGCGACCGCAGCCAAGAAGGCCTTCCTGGTCAACCGGGTCGGCGACATGGGCCTGTCCATCGCCATCATGGTGATGTTCACGACGTTCGGCTCGTTCGCGTTCTCCACCGTCCTGAACGGGGCGGACAGCGCGAGCTCGGGCCGCGACACCGCCATCGGCCTGATGCTGCTGCTCGCCGCCTGCGGCAAGTCGGCGCAGGTGCCGCTGCAGTCCTGGCTCGGCGACGCGATGGAGGGCCCGACCCCGGTCTCGGCCCTGATCCACGCGGCGACCATGGTGACCGCGGGCGTCTACCTGATCACCCGCTCCGGCGCGGTCTTCAACGCGGTGCCCGACGTCCAGACGGTCGTCGTGGTCGTCGGCGGGGTCACGCTCCTGTTCGGTGCGATCGTCGGTTGCGCGAAGGACGACATCAAGAAGGCGCTGGCCGGCTCGACGATGTCGCAGATCGGCTACATGATCCTGGCCACCGGCCTCGGCCCGATCGGCTATGCCTTCGCGATCATGCACCTGGTGACGCACGGCTTCTTCAAGGCCGGGCTCTTCCTCGGTGCGGGCTCGGTCATGCACGGCATGAACGACGAGGTCGACATGCGGAAGTACGGCGGTCTGCGCCGGTACATGCCGGTCACCTTCGCCACCTTCGGCCTCGGCTACCTCGCCATCATCGGCTTCCCCGGCCTGTCCGGCTTCTTCTCCAAGGACAAGATCATCGAGGCGGCGTTCGCCAAGGGCGGCACCGAGGGCTGGATCCTCGGCGCGGTCACCCTGCTCGGCGCGGCCATCACCGCGTACTACATGACGCGCGTGATGATCATGACCTTCTTCGGCGAGAAGCGATGGAACCCCGAGGAGGTGCACCCGCACGAGTCCCCGAAGTCCATGACGATCCCCATGGTCGTGCTCGCCTTCGGCTCGGTCTTCGCGGGCGGCATCTTCGGCATCGGCGACCGGTTCGTGAAGTGGCTGGAGCCGATCACGTCCTTCGACCACGGCGACTCACCGGTGGGGGAGTGGACCGTCACCGGCGCCACCATCGTCTGCCTGCTGATCGGCGTGGGCCTCGCGGTCGTCCAGTACGGCCGGGGGACCGTCCCGGCCGTCGCCCCGCGCGGCTCGCTGCTCACCCGGGCCGCCCGCCGCGACCTGCTCCAGGACGACTTCAACCATGTCGTCCTGGTCCGCGGCGGCGAACACCTCACCCGCTCGCTCGTCTACCTCGACCACAGCCTGGTCGACGGAGTCGTCAATGGAACCGCCGCCTCGGTCGGCGGGCTCTCCGGCCGGCTGCGCAAGCTGCAGAACGGCTTCGCCCGCAGCTACGCGGTCTCGATGTTCGGAGGTGCTGTGGTGATCATCGCCGCGACTCTGCTGATGAGGGCGGTGTAACGCAATGTCCTTCCCTCTCCTCACCGCGACGGCAGCCCTCCCGGCGCTCGGCGCGATCGCCACCGCGGCCGTCCCCGCGGCCAGGCGGACCGCCGCCAAGTGGCTGGCCCTGCTGGTCTCGGTCGGCACCCTGGCGCTCTCCGCGATCCAGCTCGTGCGGTTCGAACCGGGCGGCGCCCGCTACCAGTTGACCGAGTCGCACGCCTGGATCAAGGACTTCGGAGTCCGCTACGAATTGGGAGTGGACGGCATCGGGGTCGCCCTCATCGGGCTCACCGCGCTGCTCATCCCGTTCATCATCGCGGCCGGCTGGCACGACGCCGACCCCCTGGAGACCAACAGCAGCCGCTGGCGGCCGACCCAGGGCTTCTTCGCCCTGATCCTCGCCGTCGAGGCGATGGTGGTGCTCTCCTTCGAGGCCACCGACGTCTTCCTCTTCTACATCCTGTTCGAAGCCATGCTCATCCCGATGTACTTCCTCATCGGCGGCTTCGGCGACCGGGCCCACGCACAGGGCGACGAGGCGGCGGCGACCCAACGCTCGTACGCGGCCGTCAAGTTCCTGCTCTACAACCTGGTCGGCGGGCTCATCATGCTGGCCGCCGTCATCGGCCTGTACGTGGTGGCGGGCTCGTTCTCGCTGAACGAGATCGCCGCGGCCCGCGCCGGCGGCTCGCTCCACATGGCGACCAACACCGAACGGCTGCTGTTCCTCGGCTTCTTCTTCGCCTTCGCGGTGAAGGCCCCGCTGTGGCCGCTGCACACCTGGCTGCCGAACGCGATGGGCGAGGCGACCGCGCCGGTCGCCGTGCTGATCACCGCGGTCGTCGACAAGGTCGGCACGTTCGCGATGCTGCGCTTCTGCCTCCAGCTCTTCCCGGAGGCCAGCAAGTGGGCGACGCCCGTGATCGTGGTGCTCGCCGTGATCAGCATCATCTACGGGGCGCTGCTCGCGGTCGGCCAGCGCGACATCAAGCGCCTGGTGGCGTACGCGTCGATCTCGCACTTCGGCTTCATCATCATGGGCATCTTCGCCATGACCAGCCAGGGCCAGTCCGGCGCCACGCTCTACATGATCAACCACGGGATCTCGACGGCCGCGCTGATGCTGGTGGCCGGCTTCCTGATCTCGCGGCGCGGCTCGCGGCTCATCTCGGACTACGGCGGCGTGCAGAAGGTCGCCCCGGTGCTCGCCGGTACGTTCCTGATCGGCGGCCTGGCCACCCTGTCCCTGCCGGGGCTGGCCCCCTTCATCAGTGAATTCCTGGTCCTGGTGGGCACGTTCAGCCGCTACCCGGTGGCCGGAGTGGTCGCCACCCTCGGCATCGTCCTGGCCGCGCTCTACGTCCTCGTGCTCTATCAGCGGACGATGACCGGCCCGGTCAAGGCCGAGGTCCAGGGCATGCCGGACCTCAAGGTCCGCGAACTGCTCGTGGTGGCCCCGTTGATCGCGCTGCTGATCTTCCTCGGGGTCTACCCGAAGCCGCTGACGGACATCGTCAACCCGGCGGTGCGGCAGACCATGTCGGACGTACAGAAGAAGGACCCCAACCCGGTGGTGGAGGCGGCCAAGTGAGCTCATCAGCTGTCCACAGCCTGTGGACCACGGCGGCCGAAGGCAAGCTGGACAAGATCCCCGCGCCGCACATCGAGTACGCCCAGCTCGCCCCCACGCTGATCGTGGTGGGCGCGGCGATCATCGGCGTCCTCGTGGAGGCCTTCGTCCCGCGCCGCAGCCGCTACTACGTGCAGGTGTTCCTGTCGGTGGTCGCGCTCGCCGCCGCCTTCGCCGCGGTGGTCGGCCTCGCGGCCGGCGGCTACGGCACGACCAAGGCGCACATCGCGGCCATGGGTGCGATCGCGGTCGACGGCCCGGCGCTCTTCCTCCAGGGCACGATCCTGCTGGCGTCCATCGTCGCTGTCTTCACCTTCGCCGAGCGGCGCCTCGACCCGGTGGCGCACGGCAACAAGGTGGACTCCTTCGCCGCGCAGGCGGCCTCGGTGCCGGGCAGCGACAGCGAAAAGGCCGCGGTCAAGGCCGGGTTCACCACGACCGAGGTCTTCCCGCTGGCCCTGTTCGCGGTCTCCGGCATGCTGGTCTTCCCCGCGGCGAACGACCTGCTGACCCTCTTCGTGGCCCTTGAAGTCTTCTCCCTCCCGCTCTACCTGCTGTGCGCCCTCGCCCGCCGCAAGCGGCTCATGTCGCAGGAAGCGGCGGTCAAGTACTTCCTGCTCGGCGCGTTCTCCTCGGCCTTCCTGCTCTTCGGCATCGCGCTCCTGTACGGCTACGCGGGCTCCGTCTCGTACGCCACGATCGCCGACGTCGTCAGCGGCTCGGTGCAGAACGTGGACCCGGCCCTTGCCGGCACCATGGGCAACGACGCGCTGCTGCTCATCGGCGGCGCGATGATCCTGATGGGCCTGCTGTTCAAGGTCGGCGCGGTGCCGTTCCACATGTGGACGCCGGACGTCTACCAGGGCGCGCCGACCCCGGTCACCGGCTTCATGGCGGCGGCCACGAAGGTAGCGGCCTTCGGCGCCCTGCTCCGCCTCCTGTACGTGGTCCTGCCCGGCATGAGCTGGGACTGGCGGCCGGTGATGTGGGGCGTCGCGATCATCACGATGCTGGGCGGCGCGGTCGTCGCGATCACCCAGACCGACATCAAGCGGCTGCTCGCGTACTCCTCGATCGCGCACGCCGGGTTCATCCTGGCCGGTGTCATCGCGACCAACGCGGACGGCATCTCGTCGGTCCTCTTCTACCTCGGGGCGTACTCGTTCGTGACGATCGGCGCGTTCGCGGTGGTCACCCTTGTGCGGGACGCGGGCGGCGAGGCGACGCACCTGTCCAAGTGGGCGGGCCTGGGCCGCCGTTCACCACTGGTGGCGGCGGTGTTCGCGGTCTTCCTGCTCGCCTTCGCGGGCATCCCGCTGACGTCCGGATTCTCTGGAAAGTTCGCCGTGTTCAAGGCGGCGGCGGAGGGGGGTGCCGGGGCGCTGGTCGTGGTCGGTGTGATCTCCTCGGCGGTCGCCGCGTTCTTCTACATCCGGGTGATCGTGCTGATGTTCTTCAGCGAGCCGAAGGCGGACGGGCCGACGGTGGCGGTGCCGTCGCCGCTGACGATGACGGCGATCGGGGTGGGGGTGGCTGTGACGCTGGTGCTGGGTGTGGCGCCGCAGTACTTCCTTGACCTTGCGCATAGTGCGGGGGTGTTTGTGCGGTAGGTGTTTTCGGGGGTGGTGGGGGTCCCGGCGCGGGTGGGTGGCGCCGGGACCTTTCTTTTTCCCCACCCCGCCCCTTCCCGAGACCCTCCGGGGGCGAGGGACCCTGGGGCTCTGCCCCAGACCCCGTTCGCGCCTTAAGGGCGCTCGTCCTCAATCTCCCCCAAGGCCTTAAGGGCCAGGGGGGACCCCCATGACGGGCTGAAGATACCGGCACGGGCCAGCACAGATCCCGCTAGGGGCGCGGGGAACTGCGCGACCAGCCACGCACGGTCCGCAGCCAAGTCGCCATCCATCACCGGCCGCAGCGGAGCCCACCCACTCCCGGAGGCCACGCGGCGGAGCCGCAGAGTGTTACAGCGGGAAGGGGTGGGGTGGGGGCTCCAGGGGTCTGGGGCGGAGCCCCGGCGGCGGTGGCTCGCAGTCGTCCGGTGCCGCGTGGCGCAGCCGGGAAGGGGCTAGTCCAGGGTTGTCAGGACGGACAGGACTCCCTCGCCCCACGTTGCCAGTTTCTTCTCGCCCACCCCGCCAATCGTGCCCAGCTCATCCATCGACCCGGGCCGAGCCGTCGCGATCTCCCGCAACGTCGCATCGTGGAAGATCACGTATGCCGGGACCCCGGCCTCCTTCGCCTGGGCCCCGCGCCAGGCCCGCAACGCCTCGAAGACCGGAACCGCCTCGGGCGGCAGATCGACGGCCGCCGCCGGCTTCTTCGAAGAGCTCCGCGGCGCCCGCGCCGGCTTCTCCGGCTCTGTCCGCATCCGGACCTCGCGCCGGCCGCCAAGGACCTCCCCGCTCGGCTCGGTCAGGACCAGCGTCCCGTACTCCCCCTCCACCGCGAGCAGCCCCTGCGCGAGCAACTGCCGCACCACGCCCCGCCATTGGGGCTCGGACAAGTCTTCCCCGATGCCGAAGACGGACAGTGCGTCATGGTCGAACTGGATGATCTTCGCGGTCCTGCGGCCGAGCAGGATGTCGATGATCTGGCCCGCGCCGAACTTCTGGCCCCGCTCGCGCTGGAGGCGTACGACGGTGGAGAGCACCTTCTGCGCCGCCACCGTGCCGTCCCACGTCTTCGGCGGGGTCAGGCAGGTGTCGCAGTTGCCGCAGTTCTCGGCCGTGGCCTCCTGGCCGAAGTAGCCGAGGAGCTGGGCCCGGCGGCACGAGGCGGTCTCGCACAGCGCCAGCATCGCGTCCAGGTGGGCGGCCGCCCGGCGCCGGAACGCCTCGTCGCCCTCGCCGCCCTGGATCAACTTCCGCTGCTGGACGACGTCTTGGAGCCCGTACGCCATCCAGGCCGTCGACGCGAGACCGTCACGCCCGGCGCGACCCGTCTCCTGGTAGTAGCCCTCGACCGACTTGGGCAGGTCGAGGTGGGCGACGAAGCGTACGTCCGGCTTGTCGATGCCCATGCCGAAGGCGATGGTCGCCACCACGACCAGGCCGTCCTCCCGCAGGAAGCGGGACTGGTTGACGGCGCGCGTCCCGGAGTCGAGGCCCGCGTGGTACGGGACGGCCTGCACCCCGTTGTCGCTCAGGTACTGCGCGGTCTTCTCCACGGAGGCCCGCGAGAGGCAGTAGACGATGCCCGCGTCCCCCTCGTGCTCCTCCTTGAGGAAGGTGAGGAGCTGCTTCTTCGGGTCGCTCTTCGGCACGATCCGGTACTGGATGTTCGGCCGGTCGAAGCTCGCCACGAAGTGCCGGGCCTGCGGCATGCCGAGGCGCTGGGTGATCTCGCGGTGGGTGGCGTCCGTGGCGGTCGCGGTCAGTGCGATGCGCGGCACGTCCGGCCAGCGCTCGCCGAGCAGGGACAGGGCGAGGTAGTCCGGGCGGAAGTCGTGGCCCCACTGGGCGACGCAGTGCGCCTCGTCGATCGCGAATACGGAGATCTTGGCGCGGGAGAGGAGGTCGAGGGTGGCCTCCACGCGGAGCCGCTCGGGTGCCAGATACAGCAGGTCGAGCTCGCCGGCCAGCAGCTCGGCCTCGACGGTGCGGCGCTCGTCGAAGTCCTGCGTGGAGTTGATGAACCCGGCGCGCACGCCGAGCGCGCGCAGCGCGTCCACCTGGTCCTGCATGAGCGCGATGAGGGGGGAGACCACGACGCCCGTGCCGGGCCTGACCAGGGCGGGGATCTGGTAGCAGAGCGATTTTCCGCCGCCGGTGGGCATGAGGACGACGGCGTCTCCGCCCGCCACGACGTGCTCGATGACCTCGCCCTGTGCTCCGCGGAAGGCCTCGTATCCGAAGACGCGGTGCAGTGTCTGCAGGGCCTCGGTCTCCGCGTCCATCATCTGCGTCCCGCCCGTCCCGTTCATCGCTCTGTCCCCCGCGCTGGTCCGTCGACTGCCTCACCGTTCACCCTCGCAACGATAGGCGTCCCCGCCGACACCCCGAGAGTTATCCACAGCCCTGGCCGGATTCCTGCCGGGCGGGGGACCTCCGGGGGCGGGGGTGCGGGCTCGGCGGGGTGCGCTGGGGCTCCGCCCCAGACCCCGGACGCCCCTCCCCGCCCCTTCCCGAAACCCTCCGGGGGTGGGGGAAGGGCTGAGGTCTGGTTACCGGGGGCGCTGCCCCCGGACCCCCTGTGGTCGGACTTTCGGCTGCGGACCGGTGGGGGCTGGTCGCGCAGTTCCCCGCGCCCCTGACAGGACTGGTGCCGACCAGCACTGGCATCTTCAGCCCGTCCGGCGATTGAGGACGAGCGCCCTTCAGGCGCGAGCGGGGGCTGGGGCGGAGCCCCAGGTGACGGCCCCCGGGCCGCCGCTCAGCGGGCCGGAGTGATTCGGCCCCTCACCTCGCCCAGGCCCACCCGCACCCCGTGCGGCCCCGGTGCCCACGCCGTCAGGGTTACCTCGTCGCCGTCCTCCAGGAACGCCCGCTTGCCGGAGGGCAGTTCCAGGGGCTCCGTACCGTTCCAGGTGAGTTCGAGGAGCGAGCCTCGCTGGTCGCGCTCGGGGCCGCTGACCGTGCCCGAGCCGTACACGTCCCCGGTGCGCAGCGACGCCCCGTTCACCGTCATGTGGGCCAGCTGCTGCGCCGCAGTCCAGTACATCGAGGCGAACGGCGGCTCGGCCACGACCGTGCCGTTGATCGCCACCGTGATCCGGAGGTCGAACCCGCCGGGCACCTCGTCGGCGGAGTCGTCCAGGTAGGGCAGGAGGGGGAAGTCGCGGGCCGGGGGAGAGACCCTGGCCGCCGTCAGGGCCTCCAGCGGGGTCACCCACGCCGACACCGACGTCGCGAAGGACTTGCCGAGGAACGGGCCGAGCGGCACGTACTCCCAGGCCTGGATGTCCCGCGCCGACCAGTCGTTCAGGAGGAACAGGCCGAAGACGTGGTCGTCGAACGCGGCCAGTTCCACCCGCTCGCCCAGGTGCGACGGGGTGCCGACCACGAAGCCGACCTCCGCCTCGATGTCCAGCTTCACGGAAGGGCCGAAGACGGGAGCAGCGTCCGACGGGGCCTTGCGCTGGCCCTGGGGGCGGGCCACCTCCGTGCCGGAGACGACGATCGTGCCGGAGCGGCCGTGGTAACCGATCGGCAGGTGCTTCCAGTTGGGGGTCAGGGCCGCGCCGTCGGGGCGGAAGATCTGGCCCACGTTCGTCGCGTGGTGCTCGCTCGCGTAGAAGTCGACGTAGTCGGCGACCTCGTACGGAAGGTGCAGCTCGACGCCGGAGAGCGGGTGCAGCAGCGGCTCTATGACCGGGCGGTGGGCGGGCACGGTCACCCAGGCGGTGAGCGCCCGGCGCACATCGCGCCAGGCCGTGCGCCCCGCGGCGAGCAGCGGGTTCAGGCTCGGCTTGGCGAGGAGCGCCGCGTACGGGGAGCCCAGCGCGTGCGCCGCCGCCCCCGCGTCCAGGACGTGGTCGCCGATGCGGACGCCGACCCTCCGGTCGGTTGGGCGGTCCGGCGTGGAGAAGACGCCGTACGGGAGATTGTGCGGGCCGAAGGGGTCGCCCTCGGCCAGTTCGAGCGGGCTCTGCTCGGACATCGGTGCCTGCCTCGCTTTCCACGGTTTGTGGGTCACACGTTACGTCGGCGGTGCGCGGGGCGGCAGTGCCTAAAGAGTTCGTAATGTCCGGAAATTCCGCCTCCGGAAGCGGTCATTCCCCCTTAGCGTCTCTGTCCGGGGCACGTCAGGCGAGGGGGCCGCGCGCCTCGCGGGGCTGTGGGGGCTCTCTGTCCCGAGGGGGGACTGGTGGCGGGCAGTAGCGTGCTGTTCAGGGCGGACCGGGACGTACCGGGACTGCTCGTGAAGTTCGGGAACTATCCGTTGCACCACGGAGGGGTCGGCGCCATTCGCAGCCTGGGCAGACTCGGGGTGCCGATGTACGCGATCACCGAGGACCGCTGGACTCCCGCGGCCCAATCCCGTTACCTCAAGCGCGCGTTCGCCTGGCCGACGACCGGCGCCGAGGAGCCGGCCGCGCTGGTGGACGGGCTGCTGAGGATCGGCCGGCGGATCGGGCGGCCGGCCGTGCTGATCCCCACCGACGAAGAGGCCGCGGTGCTGATCGCCGAGCACCAGAAGGAGCTCGCCGAGCTCTTCCTGTTCCCGTCCGTGGCGCCGGATTTGCCCAGGCGCCTCGCCAGCAAACAGGGGCTCCACGAACTGTGCGTGGAGCACGGGGTGCCGTCCCCGGCGGCCGCCTTCCCCGACACGTACGCCGATGTCGAGGACTTCGCACGGCACGCGCGCTTCCCGGTGGTGGCCAAGAACCGGGAGGCCTTCGTGCGGCGGCGCAGCCCGGCCGTGCCCGGCACCACCCGGATCGAGGACCGCGCGCACCTGCTCGCGCTGGCCCGCGGCTGGGGTGAGCGGCCCGGCGTGATCCTCCAGGAGTACCTGCCGCGCGAGCAGGCCGAGGACTGGATCGTGCACGCGTACTTCGACGAGAACTCCACCCCGCTCGCGCTGTTCACCGGCGTGAAGGTCCGGTCCTGGCCGCCGCACGCGGGGATGACGGCGAACGCGTACGTCGTCGACAACCCCGAACTGGCCGCGCTGGCCGAGCAGTTCGTCAAGCGGATCGGCTTCACCGGCATCGTCGACCTCGATCTGCGCTTCGACCGCCGCGACGGCCGCTACAAGCTCCTGGACTTCAACCCGCGCATGGGCGCCCAGTTCCGGCTCTTCGAGAACGAGGCCGGCGTCGACGTCATCCGCGCCCAGCACCTCCACCTCACCGGCCGCCGGGTCCCGGAGGGCGAACAGCGGGCCGGCCGCCGCTACGTCGTCGAGAACATCGACCTGCCCGCGCTGCTCGCCTACCGGCGCAGCGGCTACACCACCCCGCACGCGCCCGAGCGCCCGACCGGCACCGAGTACGCGTGGGTCGCCGGGGACGATCTCCGGCCCTTCTTCACGATGATGGCCCGCTTTGTACGCCCCGGTGCACAGCATCTGTACCGGCTCTGGCGGAGTTCCCGCCGCGCGGTGACGAAATAAGACCAGCGCTCAACTCCGTTGTCCAGTGCGGCTGTTGACGCTGGGTGCGGGGTGAGCCATTTCCTGAGAAGGGACTGCGAGTGAGCACTGCGACACGTCCGGTGGCGGTCATCGGGGCGGGGCCGTTCGGCCTGTCCGCCGCCGCCCATCTGCGCGCCCGGGGCATACCTGTCCGCGTCTTCGGCTCGCCGATGGTGAGCTGGCGCGAGCACATGCCGGCGGGCATGGTCCTCAAGTCGACGCCGGTCGCCTCCAACATCGACGCGCCGCAGCCGGGGCACGGACTGCTCGACTTCTGCGCCGACACCGGGACGCGGCGGCTCGAATCGGACTGGGACCTGATCCCGGTGGAGTCCTTCGCGGCCTACGGGCAGTGGTTCGCCCAGAAGCTCTTCCCCGATCTGGAGCAGGTCAGGGTGGTCTCGGCGGACCGGGTGCCCGGCGGGCACTTCGCGCTGAAGCTGGACTCCGGCGAGAGCTTCGAGGCGCGGGCCGTCGTGGTGGCGACCGGCCTCTCGGGCCTGGCTCGGCTGCCGCGCGAACTCGCCGCGGCGGTTCCGGACGGCCCCTCGGCGACCGGCCCCGTCTCGCACGCCGCCCAGCACCACGACCTGTCCGGGTTCGCGGGGCGTGAGGTGCTGGTGATCGGGGCCGGTCAATCCGCCCTGGAGAACGCGGTGTTGATGGCCGAGGCGGGGGCTCGCGTACGGGTCGTCGCACGCGGGGCGGGGGCCGTGCGGTTCGGGGCGGCCCCCGACCAGCAGCCCCGCTTCACCCCCAACTCGCCGTTCGGCAAGGCGTGGTCGCTGTACGCCTTCTCGTACCACGCGACCCACTTCCGCCACCTGCCCCCGGCGGCCCGCCACTATCTGGTCCGCAACGTGCTGGGCCCACTGGGGGCGTGGTGGCTGCGGGACCGCTTCACCGGGCGGGTCGCGGTGACGGACGGGCGGCGGATCGTACGCGCGCGGGTCGAGGGGGGCCGGCCCGTGCTCACCCTGAGCGGTGGGGCGGGGCGGGAGCTGTCGGCGGACCATGTGATGGCGGCGACGGGCTACCGCATGGACGTGGCCGCGCTCGACTTCCTGGGGCACGGGTTGCGCACCCAGCTCTCCACTTCGCGTGGGGCGCCGGTGCTGGATGCGGGGTACCAGTCGACGGTGCCGGGGCTGTACTTCACGGGCCTTCCTGCCGCGTCGTCGTTCGGGCCGGTGATGCGGTTCGTGTGCGGCACGGAGTACGCGTCGCCGCGTCTGGCGGCGTCGGTGGCAGCGAGCTGAACCCCGGGAGGCCCCACCCCGCGTCTCGGCGGATGCGGCGCTCCCACGTTCGGTGGAACACCACCTCGCCCCCCTCCCGGCACACCACCTCGTCGGAGGTCACGAAATCCGCCGCATCGCACGTGATCTCCGACCGCGTATCGATCGTCACGTCCCACGCCAACTCCGGCCGGTGCAAACGCAGATGCCAGTCCGAGCGGGTCCGGGCCGACAGTGGGTCGGACTCGTCGATCGTGTACGTCTCCTTCGCGTCCTCCGTGAATTCGAGGCCGTCCGGGTACACCCGCGTGCCCCCGTAACGCGGGTCCACCTCCAGGCGCCACTCGCCCTTCGCCACGTCGCGTACGACGAGGCGCTCGGGGCGCGGCTCGTCCAGCGGGGCCGGGTACGAGACGCCCAGGGGCTCCGACTGCTCGGGGTCCGCGAAGGCGATCGTGTCGTCCAGCGTGCGCTCTCTGAGCGGGAGTTGGAGGGACGAGCCCGCCGGGTCGAGGGTGAAGCCCACCGAGTCGGCCTGCGGCCAGATCCATGGCCAGTACGCGGAGGACACCGCCAGACGGATGCGATGCCCCGGGGGGAAGGCGTGCCCGATGCCGTTCAGGGCGAAGGTCACCTCCTCCGTCGCGCCCAGCGGCCATGCGTCCGCCCTGTCCCTGCCGTGCCGCGCGGACAGGTTCAGGACGCCCCGCGTCACCAGCGTCGACGAGCCGTCCGGCGCCACGTCGCAGAGGCGGGCGATCGCCTGGCCGAACGGGACGTCCATGCGCAGGCGGAGGGTCACCTGTGGGCGGCCCAGGATTTCCAGCGGGCCGGAGTCCGCCGGTACCGGGAAGTCGAAGGCCGCCGAGTGGGCGTCCTCGGCGCGCTGGTCCGGGGGCAGGTCGGCGTCGTTGCCGAAGGGGAAGAAGCGGCCCGCGTCCAGGCCCGTGTGCTGCGGCGAGCGCACCTGCACGGGCGCGCCCCGGAGTGCGTACGAGACGGGTGTGATGTGGGGTGACGGCCAGGTCGGATCGCCCACCCAGCGGCCCGGGAGCTCCGCGTAGACCGTGGCCGGCGGGTGCGACTCGCTGATCCAGGAGCGCAGGAGCGGCTCCTTCATCACGCCCGTCTCCTCGCCCTTCAGATGGTGGTCCCACCAGCGCAGGGTCTCCTGGAGGAAGCCGATCGCCGGGCCAGGGGGGAGCCCCCGGTCCGGGTACTGGTGCGACCAGGGGCCGATCAGGCCGCGTACCCGGTCGGGCGGGAGATGTTCCACCAGCCTCAGCACGGTGTCCCGGTACGGGTCGTGCCAGCCGCCCACCGCGAGGACGGCCGCGTCGATCGCCGGGTAGTCCTCGCAGACGCTGCCGTGCTTCCAGTAGTCGTCCCGGGTCTGGTGGGCGAGCCAGGTGTGAATGAACGGCTTTACCGCTTCGAGGCGTTCAAGCCACATTTCTCGCCATTTTTCCCCGACGAACGCGGGGTCCGGCGGGCGCGAGACGAAGGCCAGCATCGTCGCCGCCCAGGCGTGCATGTCGACGGCGAGCACCGAGCCGCCCATGTAGTGCACGTCGTTGTCGTAGCGGTCGTCGGTCGAGCAGACCGTGACGATCGCCTTCAGCGGTTCGGGTGCCAGGGCCGCGATCTGGAGGCTGTTGAAGCCGCCCCACGAGATGCCGAACATGCCGACCTTGCCGGTGCACCAGGGCTGCTGGGCGAGCCAGTTGACGACCGCGACACCGTCGGCCAGCTCCGTCGCGTCGTACTCGTCGCCCGGCATGCCCTGAGAGCAGCCGTGCCCGCGCACGTCGACGCGCACCGAGGCGTAGCCGTGCCCCGCGTACCAGGGATGGCGCTGCCAGTCGCGCGGCGCCGTCCAGTCGGTGAGCCGGTACGGGAGGTATTCGAGCAGCGCCGGGACGGGCTCCTCGGTGACCGGGCGCCAGACGCGCGCGTACAGCAACGTGCCGTCGGGCAGCGGGATCCGGACATCCTCGCGCTGCGTCTCGTACGGGAATTCGGTGCGGATGTGCATGGCGGCAACCTCAGTGGACGGGGTGCATGGTGCGCTTGAGCCAGGGGGCGGCGAGGATCACGGCGATGCCGACGGCCACGGCGATGGCGCCGTTCAGGCTGAAGTAGGCGGGGTTGGAGACCTTTCCGTACACCTTCACGGTCTGCGCCTGGATGCCGTTGGCGAGCGCGAGGGAGAGGAACCAGAGCGACATCGTCTGGCTGGCGAAGGCCTTCGGGGCGAGCTTGGTGGTGGCCGACATGCCGGAGGTCTCCAGCAGGATGTCGCCGAGTCCGAGCAGCAGGTACGAGCCGACGATCCACCAGGCCGCCATCCTGTACGTGTCGGTGGAGTGGCCCGAGGTCGGCAGGACCATCAGCAGGAAGGACAGGCCGCCCAGGATCACACCGAAGGCGATCTTGTTGGAGGCGTGCGGCTGGCGCCGGCCCATGCGGGCCCACACGGCGGCCACCACCGGCGCGAGCGCCACCTCGAACGCGCCCAGCGCGGAGGCGTACCAGCTGGCCGGGAAGTGGAAGCCGAGGATGGTCGTCTCGGCGTTGGTGGAGGCGAGCAGCATCATCGTCGAGTACGCCTGGAACAGGATGAAGTTGAACGCCACCGAGGCCAGGAACAGGACCACGTACGGCCTCAGGCGACCGCGTTCCTCGGCGGTCACGCGCGGGCTGGCGAACATCACCGCGAAGTACACGACCGGCGCGATCACCGAGATCAGCGTCAGCAGGTCGACGAAGCGGCCGATCGTCAGCCAGCCGCCCAGGGCGAGCAGGACGGCGAGGGCCGCGACCAGCAGGGCGCCGAGCACCATGAGGCGGACCGCGCGGAGCATGCCCTCGCGCGGCAGGGCGAATTCGGCCGCGTGCTTGCGTCCGGCGAGGTGCCGTCGGCCGAGGACGTACTGGATCAGGCCGAACGTCATGCCGACCGCGGCCGCCGAGAAGCCCCAGTGCCAGCCCTTGTGGTCGCCGAGCCAGCCGGTGATCAGCGGGCCCGCGAAGGCGCCGACGTTGATGCCCATGTAGTAGAGCGCGAATCCGGCGTCGCGGCGCTCGTCGTCGGTGCGGTAGAGCTTGCCGACCATGGAGGCGACATTGGGCTTGAGCAGGCCGGTGCCCGCGCTGATCAGACCGAGTCCGACCCAGGTCATCGCCGGGGTGGGCACGGCCATCGCGTAGTGGCCGCAGGCGATCAGGATGCCGCCGTACAGGACCGCGCGGTACGAGCCGAGGATGCGGTCGGCGAGCCAGCCGCCGGCCACCGAGACCAGATAGACGAGGGTGCCGTAGGCGGCCGAGACGGAGGCGGCGGTGCCGGCGTCCATGCCCATGCCGTCGTTCGCGACGGAGTCGGCGAAGTACAGGACCAGGATCGCCTGCATCCCGAGGAACGAGAACCGCTCCCAGACCTCCAGGCCGGAGAGGGTGAGCAGGCCCCGGGGCTGACCGAAGAAGGCATGATCGTCCTGCGGGGGCGGCTGCTCCGCGGCCGGATCATCGGGGGTGTCGGTCATCGTTCCGGACAAAAGGTCCACTCCTGATCGTATGAACTGATCAAGAACATACCGGTGCTCAAGGGACTGTGCGCGAGGGGTGACGGGAAGGCGCCCATGGTGATCGAACAGCGACCCGATACGCTGACTTGAGTGAAGGCAGCGACACATCGACAATCCGTGTGATCGTCAGCAGACAGGAGTACCCCTCGTGACCGTCGTCGGGCCGTTCGGGCTGAGCGTGCGGGACCAGGCACTTGAAGCCGATGTCCAGACCGGATTGGCGGCTGTCGAGGCGGGACTGCTCGATGCCACCAAGAGCGAGGTTCCGTTCATCACGGAGGCCGCGCAGCACCTCATCCGTGCAGGTGGCAAGCGATTCCGCCCGCTGATCGTGATGCTGGCCGCCCAGTTCGGTGATCCGTACGCGCCGGGCGTCGTGCCCTCCGCCGTGGTCGTCGAGCTCACGCACCTCGCGACGCTGTACCACGACGACGTGATGGACGAGGCCGATGTGCGGCGCGGCGTGGACAGCGCCAACGCCCGCTGGGGCAACTCCGTCGCGGTCCTCACGGGTGATTTTCTCTTCGCGCGCGCCTCGCACATACTGGCGGATCTCGGGCCCGAGGCCGTACGTATTCAGGCCGAGGCGTTCGAACGGCTCGTCACCGGCCAGATCCTGGAGACCGCGGGCCCCCGCGACGGGCGCGACCCGGTCGACCACTACCTCGACGTGCTGTCCGGCAAGACGGGCTCCCTCGTCGCGGTCTCCGGCCGGTTCGGCGCGATGATGTCCGGCGCCGACGAGTCGGTCGTCGACATCCTCACGCAGTACGGCGAGCGCCTGGGCACCGCCTTCCAGCTCGCCGACGACGTCCTGGACATCGCCAGCGACTCGCACGAGTCCGGCAAGACCCCGGGCACCGACCTGCGCGAGGGCATCCCCACGCTCCCCGTCCTGCACCTGCGGGCACAGGCCGCGCAGCACGGCCGCCCGGACGACCTGGAGCTCGTGGCGCTGCTCGACGGCGACCTCAGCGACGACGCCCGGCACGCGGAGGCGCTGCGCCGGCTGCGCGTGCACCCGGCCCTTGAGCAGGCGCGCAGGGACACCGTCCGGTACGCCGAGGAGGCGCGGGCCACGCTCGCGCCGCTGCCCTCCGGGTACGCGAAGTCCGCGCTCGAAGAGCTCTGCGACGCGGTCGTGCACCGCGCGGGCTGACCGGGCCGGTCACCCAGGAGCGGTCGGCGCCCGGTAGCCGCCGGTCAGTAGCCGGAGCCGCCTCCTGAGCTGCTGCCGGTGTCGCTCGTCATGGCCTTGGCGCCGGTCGGCGTCGCCGCGAACCAGATGCCGCCGACGCCCTGGCCGTACGCCTCGTGCGGCTCGTCGTCCTTGGCGTACCGGTAGAGCGGCCGGCCCGCGAGGGTGAGCTGCTTGGTGCCGTCGTTGCGGGTGACCGTGCCGACCAGGGACTTGTCGATGCCCTTCACCGTGACGTTGCCGGTCGCGGGGGCGGGCGGCCACTGGGCGGCGCAGGTGCCGTAGCAGTTCGACTTGGGCGTCGGCTTCGCGGTGTCCTTGTCGAAGCGGTAGAGCACGAACCCCTTGCCGTCCACGACCACCGTGCCCACCTTGTCGACCTTGGCGGTGGAGAGGGTGTCGGTGGCGGGCCGGGCCGCGCTGCTGCCTGAGCTGCTGCTGGTGGAGGGGCTGCTGGCAGAAGTGGATCCACCGGATCCGGAGTTGCTGCTTCCGCTGCCGCATCCGCTGACGGCGAGCGCCAGGGCGAAGGCCCCGGCGGTCGCGCCGACCGCGATGCGCTGAGTCCTGAGCATGGCGTACCCCCTTAGTAGGGCTTCGGTACGGCTTGGTGGGTGCCGCTTGCTCTCACCCAGAGGTACGGATCCGGCCCGCCCTGCACTCACTTCGAGCCACAGATTTGTGACCTGGGCCACTCGGCCGGGATGAGGGGCGCGCCGCCGACCCCTACTGGACGGGGTACCCGACTCGGGGTTCTGTCATCCCAGAGAGGTACGTGAGGTTGCTCCCGGGGGCTGACGCGCCGGGGCGGTCGTTTTGGTCAGATTGGAAGCACCACTCCTGACCAATTCGGGTGAGAATGGCGGCGCGGGGTGGAACTGAGCACGACGGACGGACGCCGCCGACCACGGAGGTAGGGCACACATGGCACCGAACGACAGCGCACAGGCCACCGACGAGGCCAGGGACCCCGGCGCGGGCCGCCGGAAGGCGGCGCGCTACCTCGTCCCGGTCGGGGTGGCGGGGGTCGCGGCGGCGACCATCGGACTGGTCCCGGCGCTCGCCGCGGCCGGTGACCCCAGTCTGCCGAAGATCAGCGCGCAGCAGCTCATCGAGAAGATGGCCGCCTCGGACACGCAGCAGCTCTCCGGCACGATGAAGATCACGACCGACCTGGGCCTGCCCGGGCTCGGCAGCCTCGGCTCGTTCGCCCCCAAGGGCGGCGGCTCGGGCAAGTCCGCCTCCCCGGACGCGAAGCTGACCGAGCTCGCCTCGGGCACGCACACCCTGCGGATCGCGGCCGACGGCCCGGACCGCCAGAAGGTGTCGATCCTGGAGGACGCGGCCGAGTACAGCCTGATCCACGACGGCAACGACGTCTGGGCGTACGACAGCGGCTCCAACCAGGTCTTCCACTCACAGAAGTCCGCGGCGGACGCGGCCGAGAAGCACGGCAAGAAGGCTCCGGACGCGGGCGTTCCGACCACGCCGAAGGCGCTGGCCGACCAGTTCCTGAAGAACGTCGACCCCACCACCGCGGTATCGGTCGACGGCACGGCCCAGGTGGCCGGGCGCGACGCGTACCAGCTCCTGATCAAGCCGAAGCAGTCCGGCTCGACCATCGGCTCGGTCCGCATAGCGGTGGACGCCAAGACCGGGGTGCCGCTGAAGTTCACGCTCTCGCCGAGCGCGGGCGGCAAGGCCGTGGTCGACGCGGGCTTCACCAAGGTCGACTTCTCGAAGCCGTCGGCGGACACGTTCAAGTTCAGCCCGCCCAAGGGTGCGAAGGTCACCGAGGACGACGGCAAGCAGAAGCAGACGTACAAGCCCGAGCAGGGCCTGCCGGGCGGCCTCGGCAACCTGGGCGACGCCAAGAACACCAAGGTCATCGGCAAGGGCTGGACGGCCATCGCCGAGCTCGACACCGGCGGCAAGGGCATGCCGAAGGCGGACAACGGCAAGGGCGGCGGCGACGCCCAGAAGTTCCTGGACTCCCTCGGCGACAAGGTCTCCGGCAAGTTCGGCACGGGCACGGTCTTCAAGACCCGCCTGGTGAACGCCCTGATCACGGACAACGGCAAGGTGTACGTGGGCGCGGTGACGAAGGACGCGCTGGTCGACGCGGCCAACTCGGCCAAGTAGCGCCAATACGCCGGATTTTCCAGGGGGTTGAGGAAGGGGTGAACCGCTCCTTCCTCAACCGTCGGAGGGGGTGGGGAAGGTTTCAGCGGCCATCGAGACGCACGGCCTCAGCAAGCGCTACCGCGGCGGCCAGCTGGCCGTGAACGGGCTGGACCTGACCGTCCCCCGCGGCAGTGTCTTCGGCTTCCTGGGCCCCAACGGCTCCGGCAAGACCACCACCATCCGCATGCTGATGGGCCTCATAGAGCCGACCAACGGCACCGCGAGCGTCCTCGGCAGCCTCATGCCGAGAGCCGCCCGCGCCGTGCTGCCCAGGGTGGGCGCCCTGATCGAGGGCCCCGCCCTGTACGGCTTCCTGTCCGGCCGCGACAACCTGCTGCGGTACGACGCCGCCGACCCCACCGCCGATCCGCGCACCCGCACCGCCCGGGTGACGGCCGCCCTGGACCGGGTGGGCCTCACGGCGGCGGCGGGCAAGAAGGCGCGGGCGTACTCGCTGGGCATGAAGCAGCGCCTGGGCCTCGCGGCGGCGCTGCTCCAGCGCCGGGAGCTGCTCGTCCTGGACGAGCCGACCAACGGCCTCGACCCGCAGGGCATGCGGGAAATCCGGGCGCTGATAAGGGAGTTGGCCGAGGACGGGACGACCGTCTTCCTCTCCTCGCACCTCCTCGACGAGATCGAGCAGGTCTGCTCGCACGCCGCCGTGATGAACCAGGGGCGGCTCGTCGTCCAGGGCGAGGTGGCCGAGCTCGCCGCGAACGCGCGGGGCCGGCTCGCGGTGACCACCCCGGACACCGCGGCGGCGGCCCGCCTCCTCAAGGAGTGCGGCATCGCCGACGTGACGGTGACCGGCGAGGACCGGGTGACGGCTGAACTGCCGTCCGCCGACGTCGAGTTGGCGGACCTCAACGCCGAGCTGGTGCGGGCCGGGGTGCGGGTGCGCGGCTTCGCCGCCGAGCGGGCCTCCCTTGAGGACGCCTTCGTCGCGCTGACCGGGGAGGGCTTCGATGTCGCGGGCTGAGGTCGTGGACGTGGCGGATCGGGACCCGGTGCCCGGTCCCGCGCGGAAGCCGAGCGCCCTGTGGTCGCTCGGTCTTTTCCGCTCCGAGCTGGTCACGGTGGTGCGCCGCTGGCGCACGCTCGCCCTGCTCGGGGTGCTGGCCGCCGTGCCGGTCCTGATCGGCATCGCGGTGAAGATCCAGACGGGCGACGGCGGGGGAGGCCGGGGCGGCGGTGGGGGAGACGGCCCCGCCTTCATCGCGCAGATCACGAACAACGGTCTCTTCCTCGTCTTCGCGGCCCTCGCGGCCACCCTGCCGGTGTTCCTGCCGATGGCGGTCGGGGTGGTGGCGGGCGACGCGGTCGCGGGCGAGGCCAACTCCGGCACCCTGCGCTATCTGCTCGTCGCCCCGGCGGGCCGCACGCGGCTGCTGTTGGCCAAGTACGCCTCGGTGCTCGCGTTCTGCCTGATCGCCACGCTGGCGGTGGCGGCATCCGCCCTCGCGGTCGGGGCGCTGCTCTTCCCGCTCGGCGACGTCACGACGATCTCCGGTACGCAGATCTCCTTCGCGGACGGGCTGCTGCGGGCCGTGGCGGTCGCCGGGGTGGTGGCGGTCTCGCTGTCCGGGATGGCGGCACTCGGCCTGTTCATCTCGACGCTGACCAACAGCGGGATCGCCGCGATGGCCTCGACCGTCGGGCTGCTGATCACGGTCCAGATCCTGGGCCAGATACCGCAGCTGTCCGCGATCGCGCCGTACCTCTTCCCGCACTACTGGCTGTCCTTCGCGGACGTCCTGCGCGAGCCCGTCTACTGGGACCAGCTGGTGAAGAACTTCGAACTCCAGGCCCTGTACGTCGCGGTCTTCGGCTCGGCGGCCTGGGCCCGCTTCACGACGAAGGACATCACGGCGTGACACCCCGGAACGGCGCCCAACATGTCAGGAACGACATGTGAAGTGCCCGAATCAGGATGTGAAGTGTCCGGAACGGACCGGTCGTGCGAGCCGACCCCCGTGACGGCTCGACACGACACGTTCCGTTTCCTGCGTCATTGTTGGAGTCGTACGCCCGACTGTCAATCCGGTTCGGGGCGTGCTCGTAGAGTGAGGGCATGATCACCCCGTCCGCGTCCGCCCCGAGCCCCAGGCGCCGCAGCGAGAAATCACGCAGCGCGACGCTCACGGCCGCGCTCGAACTGTGCGCGGAGAGCGGATACGGCAAGGTCACCATCGAGGCCATCGCGGCCCGTGCGGGGGTGAGCAAGAAGACGATCTACCGCTGGTGGTCGACGAAGGGCGCGATCCTGCTCGACGCGGTGACCGGGCTGGTGGCCAGCGCTTCGCCGCTGCCCGACACCGGTGACATCGAAGCCGATCTGCGGACCCACATCGGGAGCCTGGTGCGGCTGTTCACCTCGCCGGTGGTGGGGCCCGCGTACACCGGGATCCTCGCCGAGCTGCTGCACGACGAGCGGCTCGCGAGGGCGGTCAACGACGAGCTCGTCATCCCGCGCGTCGCGCTGGTCTACGAGCGCATGCGGGGCGCCCAGGAGCAGGGCCAACTGCCCCCGGACGCCGATCTTCCGCTGGCCGTGGAGATGATGTACGGCCCGCTCTACTACCGCCACTCGCTGGGCCGGGCGTTCCCCGACGAGCAGCGGATCGAGACGCTGGTTGCCCATGTCATGCGCGCGATGCGGGCTCCGGGGTCGAGCTGAAGAAGGTCTTGGCGCGGGCTGCCGCTACCGTGTCGCCCTCGATCTCGCCGGGCCGCGTGCCGGAGCCGAGCAGCACGCCGCCCCAGTTCATCCCCATGTACGCGGCCGAGTTCCGCAGGGTCCCCACCAGCGGGTCCGCCATCGAGTGGTCGCTGCCGGCGAGTGCGGTCACGCCCCACAGGGTGCGGCCCGCCATGCGCCGCTTGAAGTCGAGGTCGGGGTTGTAGAGCCAGTTCACCCAGTGATCGAGGTAGTGCTTGACCGGGGTGGAGACGCTGTACCAGTACAGCGGCGAGGCGATCACCAGATCGGTGGCGGCCAGCGTCGCCTCCAGGAGCGTCGCCGCGTCCCCGGTGGGGGCGGCCTGGACGCGCTGCTCGGTGTGGCGCAGGTCGCGGAACCCGGGGAGTTCGAGCTCGGCGAGGCTCAGCCAGCGGGCGGTGTCGCCCGCCGGGAGCTGTGCGGCGGCCTGCCGGGCGAGCGCCTCGGTGTTGCCGCCGCTGCGGGTGCTGCCGAGCAGGAAAAGGAAGTCGCGGGCCATGGTCCCCTCCGTACGTAGCCCAAGAATGCATGCGTGTGCATTCTATGCACACGCATGCATCTCGTGGGGGTCCGGCACGGGCCGAGTTGGGGGGACTCAGGACATGAGCTTCCAACCGCCGTTCCCTGCCTCGGCGCAGGCGTTCACGGTGTGCTTCATCGCGCCGAGGTGCCGCCGGCCAGCTGCCACAGCGCGTACGCGATCGCGTCGCTGTTGTGGTCCAGCGCCGTGTCGTCGATGTTGCCGCTCGTGTCGCAGGAGGCGTGGTAGCAGGCGTCGAACTCCTTGCCCGCCGAGCCGCCCCACTTCTGCGCCTGGGCTGCCGTCTTGGTGTAGTCGGCGCCCGAGAAAAGGCCGCCCACGGGGATGCCCGCGTTCTTGAACGGGGCGTGGTCGGAGCGGCCGTCGCCCTCCGTCTCGATCTCGGTCGGGAGGGAGAGGGTGGCGAAGTAGTCCTTGAAGACCTTCTCCAGGGCGGGGTCGTCGTCGTAGACGAAGTAGCCCGGGTTCGGCGAGCCGATCATGTCGAAGTTCAGATACCCCGAGATCTTCGAACGGTCGCTGGTACCAAGTGAGTTGACGTAGTACCGGGATCCGACCATGCCCAGCTCCTCGGCGCCCCACCAGGCGAACCGCAGGTGCTTGTCGGGCTTGAGCCGGTCCCTTGAGACGGCGAGCGCGGTCTCCAGGATGCCGGCCGAACCGGAACCGTTGTCGTTGATGCCAGGGCCCGCGGTCACCGAGTCGAGGTGCGCGCCCGCCATGACGGTCCGGGAGGTGTCGCCGCCCGGCCAGTCGGCGATCAGGTTGTAGCCAGTGGCGCCGGACGAACTGAACTGCTGGACGGAGGTGGTGAACCCGGCCGCGTCCAGCTTGCCCTTCACGTAGTCGAGCGAGGCCTTGTAGCCGGAGCGGCCGTGGGCGCGGTTGCCGCCGTTGGCGTTGGCTATCTGCTGGAGCTGGGCGAGGTGCGCCTTGACGTTGGCGACGGGTATGTCGGGCGCCGAGACGGCTGCGGGTATGGAGGCTGCCGGCGGGGCCGGGGCCGCGTGGACGGTCGGCGCGAGCAGACCGACGGCGAGGGCGGCGGCAGCGAGCGCCGCGCCCGCAGCCGGGGTGCGCCGGGAGTGGGAGCTGTGCATGGGGGGCTCCGTGTTCCGTGTGGGGGATGGGGGACGGAAACGTGAGCCCGATGGTCAAGGAGAGGTACAGGAGGCGTCAAGAACGTAAACAGGCCAAGGGAGTTCGGATTCCGGACGCGGGGCGGGTGAAGGGGAGCTCAAGGAAGGCATCAACTGGCGCCAAATGAAAAGAAATTGGGAGATGTCGATCGGGGGCGGGCTTTTCGGGGCTTCGGTCGGCTCGCGGCCCGCGACGGTCGGTGGCTCCGGCCCTAGTGGACGCAGAACTCGTTTCCCTCGGGGTCGGTCATCACCGTGAACTCGCCTCCTGCTTCTTGCACTTGGCGCAGCACGCTCGACCCGAGCCCGACAAGACGGCCGACCTGGGCCTCCCGGGTTCCGGGTGCCGAGTGGACGTCGATGTGCAGCCGGTTCTTCGCCGTCTTCCGCTCCGGAACCCGCTGGAACAGGATGCGCCGGCCGAGCCCCGTGCCGCTCTCGGGGTCGTAGGAATCGTCCGGATGCCGGACGGCGACCAGATCTCGAAAGGCGATCCGGCCGCCGTGTTCCAGGGTGATCTCGGGGCCGATCGCGCCGGCCGAACGCAGCCGGTTGATCAGCACGCTGTTGTCCTCGACCACGTAACCGAGGGCGGCGGCCCAGAAGTCGGCCTGGGTGTGCGGGTCGGCGGCGTCGACGACGAGTTTCCAGTGCAGGGTCATGTGTTCGTTTATAGCCGGGCCACGGCGTCCCGTCCCGAATTGCGGAGCGCCGTGGCCGGGCGGGGACCGGGTCAGCTCACCGCCGCTCCGGCGCGGAGCTCCAACTCGTCGCCCGTGAAGGAGGACCGGAAACGGCGGTCGTGCGAGACCACGACGACCGCGCCCGAGTAGGCGGCGAGGGCCTGTTCCACCTCCTCGACCAGCGCGAGAGACACGTGGTTCGTCGGCTCGTCCAGCACGAGGAGGTCGGCGGGGCGGGTCACCAGGCGGGCCAGTTCGAGCCGCCGCCGCTGCCCGACAGAGAGCGCGGCGACCGGCACGGCCAAGTCCTCCTCCCGGAACAGGCCGAGCGCGAGCAGCTCGTCGGCGTACTCCTCGGGGAGGCCGGACCGCCCTGCGGCGTACGCGCCGAGGAGAGGCAGGCGGCTCGGGTTGTGGCTCAACTCCTGTGCCAAATACCCGATATGACGGCTCGTCCGATCCACCTTCCCCTCCTCCGGGGTGAGGTCGCCGGCGAGGATGCGGAGCAGGGTGGTCTTGCCCGCGCCGTTGGGGCCGGAGACGAGGAGGCGGCGGCCGGCTTTGACGGTCAGGGCGGGTACGTCGAGGCGGTGGCCGACCTTCACCCCGGTCAGCTCGACGAGCGGGCCTTCGGGGGCGGCCGCCGCCGTGGTGAGGCGGGCGGTGAAGCGCAGGGGCGGCGGCGGGGCCGCGACCGGCTCGCGCTCCAGCTGGTCCAGGCGCGTTCTGGCCGCCCTGACCTGCCCGGACAGCTTGGCCTCCGAGGAACGGCGATGCTTGCCGAAGCCCTGGCCGGGGTCCTTTCCGCTGGCGGCGAGCCGCTGCCCGGCGGCCTCGACCAGGTCCCGGGTACGGGTCAGCTCCTCGCACCACTCCTGGTGCGCGAGCTCCCGGCGGCGCCGCGCGGCGGCCCGGGCCGTACGGTATCCGGCCCAGCCGTCGCCGTACCGGACGACCGTGCGCAGGTCCCGGTCCACCTCCAGGATCGTCGTCGAGACGCGTTCGAGGAACGCGCGGTCGTGGGTGACGACCACCAAGGTGCCCCGGTGGGCGCGGAGTTGCTCTGCGAGCCAGTCGGTGGCCTGGCGGTCCAGGTGGTTCGTCGGCTCGTCGAGCAGCAGCAGCTCGGGGGCGGCGGCCAGGACGCAGGCCAGCGCCAGGCGGGACTGCTCGCCGCCGGAGAGCGAGCCGAGCGCGCGCTCCCGGGTCACGTGGGCGAGGCCGAGGGCGTGCAGGGCGGCGTCGGTGCGGGCGTCCGCGCGGTAGCCGTCGCGTTCTTCGTACGCCGTCAACAGGTCGCCGTAGGCGCTGAGTTCGGCCTCGTCCGCGTCCGCGAGGCGCGTCTCGCCAGCTCTGATGGCCGCTTCGAGGGTACGCAGTTCTGCCAGCGCGAGGTCGACCGCGTCCTGGACGGTGCGGTCGGGGGCGAGGTCCAGGGTCTGAGCGAGGTGGGCCGTGCCGCCGGGGAAGACGGCGGTGACCTCGCCGGAGTCCGGCCGCTCGGCTCCGGCGAGCAGCCGGAGCAGGGTCGACTTGCCGGAGCCGTTCTCGCCGATGACGGCGGCTTTCTCGCCGGGGCGGACGGTGAGGGATACGTCTTCCAGCACGGGGCGGTCTCCGTACGCCTTGGAGACGGCGGTGAGGGCGAGCTGGGAGGGGTGTCGGGCGCGCATGGGTGTCCCTTGGGGGTACTCGGGGCTTCTTCCTGGCAGAGGGCAGCGCGGTGTCGCGGCGCGGCGGGGTCTTTGCACCCCCTGCGGGCCGCTCGGCGCGGTGCGGATGGGGTGGCTCTGCCCTGCGGGCCGCTTGGGCGCGGTGCGGGTCAGCGGAAGAAGTAGTACGAGTACATGGGGGTCACGGTAGCCGGGGGTGGGGGGTTGGGTCCCCTGATTTTCTGGGGGGGCGGGGGGGCTTGCCCACCCCCCCCCCGTGCAGGGGGTTGGACGGCTCGGCTTCCGGGGGCTGCGCCCCCAGCCCCCTTGCGGGGGCTCTGCCCCCTGCACCCCCGGGGAGTTCGCCCACCCTCCCGCCCGTGACGAGGGTGGGGAGAGCTGAGCCCTGGGGCTGCGCCCCAGACCCCTGCGGGGACCTCGTCCCCTGCACCCCTGGTCCGGGGGCTCCGCCCCCGGACCCCCGTTCGCGCCTGAACGGCGCTCGTCCTCAAGCACCGGACAGGCTGAAGATACCGACCCCGCCAGGATCAATCCTGCTAGGGGCGCGGGGCTGTGACATTGTGCGGCTCTGCCGCGTGGGCGCGAGCAACCACGCACGGTCCGCAGTCGATGGCCGCGGCGGGCCTCCCGCCGGGCGGGTATGCCCGCACTGGGTGTTGTCAGGGGCGCGGGGAACTGCGCGACCAGCCACGCACGGTCCGCGGTCGAATGCGGGCCCGGGGCGCGGGGAACCGCGCGACCGGTCGCTCTCAGCCTGCAGTTCACCCGCCTCGCATCCGCGAAATGGCCCACCCCGGTCGGCCTGGTCCAGCCCCTCCGGCGTCTGAGGAGCGGGGTGCGAGGGGTGGAGCCCCCGAGGGGGCAAGGGGTTACCGGAGGGCGTGGCCCACCGTCGCTTCCACGTGGGCCGGGACGGCTTCATGCCGGTCGCCCACCGTCAGCGTCCCCGTCGGCTCGAAGAGCAGGATCGACGCCCCCGCCTCCGACGACGGCTTGTGTTCTGTCCCGCGCGGCACCACGAACACCGCCCCCTGCGGCAGCACCACCTCCCGCTCCCCATCCGCCTCCCGCAGCGCGATCCTCAGCTCGCCCTCCAGCACCAGGAAGAACTCGTCCGTGTCGTCGTGCGCATGCCACACATGCTCGCCCGCCACCTTCGCGATCCGTACGTCGTAATCGTTCACCCGGGCGACGATCCGAGGGCTCCACAGGGCCTCGAACCTCGCGAACGCGGTCGAAAGAACAACGGGCTCGTTGGTCATGCGCTCATCAGTCATGCCCTCATCGTCGTCGTGGCGCCTTAGCCCCGCGAGTGCTACGAATCGCACATGTCGCAACGATCCTCGCAGCCCGACACGGGCGCCCGATGGCCCGACGCGGGCGACCGACGGCCTGCCGCACCCGCCCGGCAGCCTGCCGCACCCGCCACTCCCCACCGCGTCGTCGTGATCGTCGACGAAGGATCCAACCCCTTCGAACTCGGCGTCGCCACCGAGCTGTTCGGGCTGCGGCGGCCCGAGCTCGGCCTCCCCGCGCACGGGTGGTACGACTTCACGCTCGCCGCGGCCGCGCCCACCGTACGGATGCACAACGGCATGTTCACGCTGTCCGGGGTCGCCGACCTCGGCGCGGTCGACTCCGCGGACACTCTCATCGCGCCCAACCGGCCCGACCCGCTCAGCACCCCCACCCCGGCCGTCCTCGACGCCGTGCGGGGTGCCGCCGACCGGGGTGCGCGGCTGGTCAGTTTCTGTACGGGTGCCTTCACCCTGGCCGCCGCCGGGGTGCTCGACGGGCGCCGGGCCACCACTCACTGGCGCTGGGCGGGAACCTTCGCCGAGCGCTACCCCGACGTGCTGCTCCAGCCCGATGTGCTGTTCGTGACCGATGGGGACATCCACACCGCCGCCGGCAGCGCGGCGGCGCTCGACCTCGGGCTCCAGCTCATCCGGGTCGATCACGGCGCCGAGATCGCCAACGCGGTGAGCCGACGGCTCGTCTTCGCGGCCCACCGGGACGGCGGGCAGCGGCAGTTCGTGGAGCGGCCCGTCCCCGCCGTGCCCGACACCTCGCTGGGCGGCGTGCTCGCCTGGGCGCAGGAACGCCTCGATCAGCCACTCGGCGTCGCCGACCTCGCGCACCGCGCCTCGGTCAGCCCGGCCACCCTGCACCGCAGGTTCCAGGAGCAGCTCGGCACGACCCCGCTGGCCTGGCTCACCTCGGAACGGGTCGCCCTCGCCTGCCGCCTCATCGAACGCGGCGAGCCCGGCCTCGACCGGGTGGCCCGGCTCAGCGGCCTCGGCACCACGGCCAACCTCCGCGTCCGGATGCGCCGCGAGACGGGGCTCAGCCCGTCCGCGTACCGCCGCAGATTCGCAACCCAGGGGACCGCACCCTAGGACCCCTGCGCCTCCGGCGTCCTGGGCTCCCGCTGGGCCGGCGGGGTCAGGCCGGGCGGCCTCGGCGTGACCGGCGCGTTCGTCATCGCCGACGCCAGGGCCTTGCGGGACAGGCGGGCCGTGCGCAGGGCGTCCCACGTCAGGGTCGTCAGGGCCAGCCACACCAGCGCGAAGCCCGCCCAGCGCTCCGGCGGCATCTCCTCGTGGAAGTACACGATGCCGAGCAGGAACTGGAAGACCGGGGCCAGGTACTGGAGCAGGCCGAGGGTCGAGAGCGGCACCCGGATCGCCGCCCCGCCGAAGCAGATCAGCGGGATGGCGGTCACCACTCCGGTCGCGGCGAGGAGGGCCGCATGGCCCGGGCCCTCGGACCCGAACGTGGCCCGGCCCTGGCCGCTCAGCCACAGCAGGTAGGCGAGCGCGGGCAGGAACTGCACGGCGGTCTCGGCGGCCAGGGATTCCAGGCCGCCGAGGTTCACCTTCTTCTTGACCAGCCCGTACGTCGCGAACGAGAACGCCAGCGTCAGCGAGATCCACGGCGGCTGCCCGTAGCCCACCGTCAGGACGACCACGGCCGCGGCCCCGATCCCGACCGCGATCCACTGGGCCCGCCGCAGCCGCTCCTTCAGGATCAGCACGCCCATCGCGATGGTGACGAGCGGGTTGATGAAGTAGCCGAGCGACGCCTCCACCACGTGGCCGGAGTTGACCGACCAGATGTAGACGCCCCAATTGACCGTGATCACGGCGGCGGCCACGGCTATCAGGCCGAGCCTGCGCGGCTGGCGCACCAGCTCGCCGATCCAGGCCCAGCGCCGCATCACGAGCAGCACGACGATGACGAGCGCCAGGGACCACACCATGCGGTGGGCCAGGATCTCGATGGCGTCGGCGGGCTTGAGGAGCGGCCAGAACAACGGGACGAGGCCCCACATCCCGTACGCGCCGATCCCGTACAGCAGTCCGGTCCGCTGTTGTCCCGCCGACTCCTTGGCCACTGGCCCTCCCTGCACGCGCTCGATCCCACAGAAGGCAGAAGGTAGCGCCGAACGGCCGCGGTGTCATGTCCGTCCCGCGATACGGTCCTGACGTTGCTTGTTACGCGCTCACGGCTTCCCGGACCGTCACCGCCAGCGGCGTCGTCGGGCGGCCGATCAGGCGGGTCAGGTCGCCCGAGGTGTCGGCCAGGCGGCCCCGCTCGATGGCGTGGTCCACGTCGACCAGGATCTCCGCGAAGGCGGCCGGGAGGCCCGCGCCGGTCAGGATGGCGAGGTGGGCCTCGGGGGTGACGGAGGTGTAGGCGATCGGCTTGCCGGCGGCGGCCGCGACCTCGGCCGCGTACTCGGCCAGCGACCAGGCCACGTCGCCGCTCAGCTCGTACGCCCTGCCCAGGTGGCCGTCGCCGGTCAGCACCGCGGCCGCGGCCGCCGCGTAGTCCGCGCGGGATGCCGAGGCGACGCGGCCCTCGCCCGCGTTGGAGACGACCGCGCCGTGCTCCAGGACCGGGGCGAGGTTGGCCGTGTAGTTCTCGGTGTACCAGCCGTTGCGCAGGAACGTGTACGGCAGCCGCGAGTCGAGGATCAGCTGCTCGGTGATCTTGTGCTCGTCGGCGAGCGCGAAGTCGGCGTCGGGGCCGCCGAGGATGCCGGTGTAGGCGAGCTGAGCCACGCCCGCGGCCTTCGCGGCCTCGATCACGGCGGTGTGCTGCGGCACCCGTCGGCCGACCTCGCTGCCGGAGATCAGCAGTACCCGGTCGCCGGCCCGGAAGGCCCCGGCCAGGGTGGCGGGCTCGCTGTAGTCGGCGATGCGCAGCTCCACGCCCCGCGCGGCGAGGTCGGCGGCCTTCTCCTTGTTGCGTACGACGGCGGCGATCTCGCTCGCCGGGACCCGCGCGAGCAGCTCGTCGACGACGAGACGGCCCAGCGCTCCGGTGGCTCCAGTGACGACGATGCTCATGGGATGACTCCTTCTGCGGCGATTTTGTAGCGCTCGGTGTAGCGCTTGGTGTAGCGCTTGGTGGAGCGATTCGGGGTGGTTCCTCGTGGTTCCTTCGTTTCGATCTCCACCCTACGGAGAGCGCTAACCTTTCGTAAGTACCCACTTTGAAGTAAGGTACTGGTATGGGAGTAAGTGAGCGTGAAGCCTGGGCCGAGCGCGAGGCCATGTGTCCGCACCGGCTCGTTCTGGAGCACGTCACCAGCCGATGGGGCGTGCTCGTCCTGGACGCGCTGCTCGACCGCTCGTACCGGTTCAGCGAGCTGCGGCGCGAGATCGGCAGGGTGAACAAGGTCAGCGAGAAGATGCTCGCCCAGACGCTCCAGACCCTGGAGCGCGACGGCTTCGTGCACCGCGACGCCAAGCCCGTGATCCCGCCCCGCGTCGACTACTCGATCACCCCGCTCGGCCGCGAGGCCGCCGAGCAGGTCCGGGCGCTGGCCCGCTGGACGGACGCACGGATGGACGACGTGCGGCGGGCGCGGGCCGCCTATGACGCGGCGCGGGAGTCAACTGCCTTGTAGATCAGTCCGGTTGGGGGGTGCGGCCCGCCTCCAGGGAGCGCAGGGCGCGGGACACGTCGAAGGGCAGGATCGTCACCGCCACCGAGGGAAGGTGCTCCAGGGCCTTCGCCATCTCCTCGGCGGTGCCCCGGTGCAGCAGCTTGCCCAGCGCGTTGGAGTACAGGCGCCGGGGGACCAGGACGGTCAGCGAGGTCGCGCCGTCCTCGGTGGTGCGGCCGGCCAGTTCCGCCATGGCGTGCCGCAGCCGTCGGTCGGGGCACTCCACCACCTCCAGCGGCACCGAGGTCGCGGCCGTCGCCTCCCAGGACGCCGAGAGCCTGCGCGCGTGCGCCTCGTCGATCGCGAAGTGGACGGCCCTGATCTCGTCGGGCCGCACCTCGTGCGCGTACCGCAGGGCCTTGACGGTCGCGAGGTCGAGGGTTTCGACGAGGACGAACACCAGGTGGCGCCGGTTGCGGGGCCGGTCGGCGCCGGACAGCTGGATCGTGCCGAGCGCCGCGGCCTCGCTCCGGTACTCGCGGTTGATCCGGGTCAGCGCCCACACCCCGAGCGGGAACACCACGACCACCAGCCAGGCGCCCTCGGTGAACTTGGTGACGGCGAAGATCAGGACGACGGTCGCGGAGACCACGGCCGCCAGTGCGTTGACGCCGATCTTCAGTCGGCGGTGCCGCTCGCGGCGCCGCCAGTGGTACGCGGTGAGTCCCGCCCCGGCCATCGTGAACGCCGTGAACACCCCGATCGCGTACAGCGCCACCAGCTTGTCCACGCTCGCGCGGGTCACAAGGAGCAGGGCCATCGCGACGACGGTGAGCGCGATGATCCCGTTGGAGAAGGCCAGGCGATGGCCCCGGCGGGTCAACTGCCGTGGCAGGAAACGGTCTTCGGCCACGAAGCTGGCCAGGTAGGGGAAGCCGGTGAAGGGGGTGTTGGCGCCCGTGTAGAGGACCAGCGCCGTCGCCAGCTGGACGAACACCAGGCCCGCCGTCCCCAACACCCCGCCGCCGAAGGCGAAGTGGGCCTCCTGCGCGATCACGGTCGGGGTGCCGTCCCGGTACGGAACCGCGTGCGTGAAGTGGGCGAGCGTCGAGACGCCGAGGACCAGGATGCCCAGGACGCAGCTCATCGTGATGAGGGTGCGCCGGGCGTTGCGGCCCTGCGGTTCGCGGAACGCCGAGATGCCGTTGGAGATCGCCTCAAGGCCGGTCAGCGAGGAGCCGCCGTTGGCGAACGCGCGCAGCACGATGAACAGCGAGGCCCCGTACAGCCAGCCGTTCCCCGGGGCGCCGACGGGAATCACGCCCGCCGCGTGCAGATCGGCCCGGGGCAGCCCACCGGTCAGGCCGCGCACGGCGGAGACCGCGAGCACGAGCCCGACGGCCGCCATGAACAGATACGCGGGCAACGCGAAGAGCCGCCCCGCCTCGCGCACCCCGCGCAGATTTCCGTACGCGAGGAAGAGGATCACCCCGGCGGAGATGGGGAGTTGGAGGTGGTCCATGGCGGTCTGGCCGCCGCCGACGAGGTGCGCGAGGGAGACGATCGCGTTGGTGCCGGCCGAGACCTGGACGGCGACGGTGACGATGTAGTCGACGAGCAGTGCGACCGCGGCGATCTGCGCGACGGTCGGGCCGAAGTTCTCGCGGGCCACGACGTAGGAGCCGCCGGCCCGGGTGTAGATCATGACGACGTCGCTGTAGCAGAGCGTCAGCAGGAGCAGAACCAGCAGGATCGCGCCGGTCACCGGCATGAGCAGGGAGAACGCGGCCGCCCCCGCCACCGGGACCAGGACCCGGAGCATCTCCTCGGAGCCGTACGCGGATGAACTGATGCAGTCCGAGGCAAGCACCCCGAGCGCCGTGCGGTTGTTCAGCTTCTCCTCGCCGACGCGCTCGGTCGTGAGGGGCTTGCCGAGCAGGCGTCGCTTGACGCGGTACGCGAGACGGTCCATCCCCCTATGAGAACGGGTGCCCGGCCCGGGGTCCATGCAGACTCCCCGACCGGGCACCCGGCTCTTATGCGGTGGGGTCAGCCGATGACGGTCCAGGTGTCCTTGCCGGACAGGAGGGTGGCGAGGTCGCCCTTGCCGTTCTGTTCGATGGCGGTGTCGAGCTGGTCGGCCATCAACGTGTCGTAGACCGGCCGGTCCACCGAGCGGAACACCCCGATCGGGGTGTGGTGCAGGGTGTCCGGATCGGCGAGGCGTGACAGCGCGAACGCGGTGGTCGGCGACGTGCTGTGGGCGTCGTGGACGAGGATGTCGGCCTCGTTGTCCGGAGTGACCGGGACGACCTTCAGGTCACCGGTCGCCGCATCCCGCACCACGCCCTTGGACTGGCCGGCGCCGAAGCGGATCGGGGCGCCGTGTTCGAGTCGGATGACGGCTTCCTCGGCCTGGTCCTTGTCCTTGAGGACTTCGAAGGCGCCGTCGTTGAAGATGTTGCAGTTCTGGTAGATCTCCACCAGCGCGGTGCCCGGGTGTTCGGCGGCCTGGCGCAGGACCTCGGTGAGGTGTTTGCGGTCGGAGTCGACGGTGCGGGCGACGAAGGAGGCTTCGGCGCCGATGGCGAGGGAGACCGGGTTGAAGGGGGCGTCCAGGGAGCCCATCGGCGTCGACTTGGTGATCTTGCCGAGTTCGCTGGTCGGCGAGTACTGGCCCTTGGTCAGACCGTAGATCCGGTTGTTGAACAGCAGGATCTTCAGGTTGACGTTGCGGCGCAGTGCGTGGATGAGGTGGTTGCCGCCGATCGAGAGGGCGTCGCCGTCGCCGGTGACGACCCACACGGACAGGTCGCGGCGGGAGGTGGCGAGGCCGGTGGCGATGGCGGGGGCACGGCCGTGGATGGAGTGCATCCCGTAGGTGTTCATGTAGTACGGGAAGCGGGAGGAGCAGCCGATGCCGGAGACGAAAACAATGTTTTCCCTGGCGAGGCCGAGTTCGGGCATGAAGCCCTGGACGGCGGCCAGGACGGCGTAGTCGCCGCAGCCGGGGCACCAGCGGACTTCCTGGTCGGACTTGAAGTCCTTCATGGACTGCTTGGCCTCTGCCTTGGGGACCAGTTGCAGGAGCTCGTTGGGGTGAGCGTCAGGCATGGATGGCCTCCTTGAGGGCGGTGGCGAGCTGTTCGGCCTTGAACGGCATGCCGTTGACCTGGTTGTAGGAGTGGGCGTCGACCAGATATTTGGCGCGGATCAGGGTGGCGAGCTGGCCCAGGTTCATCTCCGGCACCACCACCTTGTCGAAGCCCTTTAGGACCTCGCCGAGATTGCTCGGGAACGGGTTGATGTGCCGCAGATGCGCCTGCGCGATCGGCTCGCCCACCGCCCGCAGCCGGCGCACCGCCGCCGTGATCGGGCCGTAGGTGGAGCCCCAGCCCAGCACCAGCGTGCGCGCACCGTCCGGGTCATCCACCTCCAGATCAGGCACGCTGATGTTGTCGATCTTGGCCTGGCGGGTGCGGACCATGAAGTCGTGGTTGGCCGGATCGTAGGAGATGTTGCCCGTGCCGTCCTGCTTCTCGATCCCGCCGATCCGGTGCTCCAGACCCGGCGTCCCCGGCACCGCCCACGGCCGCGCCAACGTCCGCGGATCCCGCTTGTACGGCCAGAACACCTCGGTGCCGTCGGCCAGCGTGTGGTTCGGCCCCGTCGCGAACTGCACCCGCAGGTCGGGGAGTTCGTCGACCTCGGGCACCCGCCAGGGCTCGGAGCCGTTGGCCAGATAGCCGTCCGAGAGCAGGAACACCGGGGTGCGGTAGGCCAGTGCGATGCGTGCGGCGTCGATGGCCGCGTCGAAACAGTCCGCCGGGGTCTTCGGCGCGACCACCGGCACGGGCGCCTCACCGTTGCGGCCATACATCGCCTGCAACAGGTCGGCCTGCTCGGTCTTGGTCGGCAGGCCCGTGGAGGGGCCGCCGCGCTGGATGTCCACGATCAACAGCGGCAGCTCCAGGGAGACCGCCAGACCGATCGCCTCCGACTTCAGCGCCACCCCCGGGCCCGAGGTCGTCGTCACCGCGAGCGAGCCGCCGAACGCCGCACCCAGGGCCGCGCCGATCCCGGCGATCTCGTCCTCCGCCTGGAAGGTGCGCACCCCGAAATTCTTGTGCCGCGACAGCTCATGCAGGATGTCGGAGGCCGGCGTGATCGGGTACGAGCCGAGGTAGAGCGGCAGGTCCGCCTGCTTCGCCGCCGCGATCAGCCCGTAGGACAGGGCCAGGTTCCCGGAGATGTTGCGGTACGTCCCCGCCGGGAACGCCTTCGTGGCCGGGGCGACCTCGTAGGAGACCGCGAAATCCTCCGTCGTCTCACCAAAGTTCCAGCCTGCCCGGAACGCGGCGACGTTCGCCTCGGCGATGGCCGGCTTCTTCGCGAACTTCGCCCGCAGGAACTTCTCCGTGCCCTCGGTGGGCCGGTGGTACATCCACGACAGCAGGCCAAGGGCGAACATGTTCTTGCTGCGCTCGGCCTCCTTGCGGGACAGCCCGAACTCCTTCAACGCCTCCACCGTCAACGTCGTCAACGGCACCGGATGCACGCTGTAACCCGACAGCGACCCATCCTCAAGAGGGGAGGTGTCGTAGCCGACCTTCGCCATCGCACGCTTCGCGAACTCGTCCGTGTTCACGATGATCTCCGCACCCCGCGGCACATCCGCCAGGTTCGCCTTCAACGCCGCCGGATTCATCGCCACCAGCACGTTCGGCGCGTCGCCCGGCGTCAGGATGTCGTGATCCGCGAAGTGCAGCTGGAAGCTCGACACACCCGGCAGCGTTCCGGCAGGCGCCCGGATCTCGGCGGGGAAGTTCGGCAGTGTCGACAAGTCGTTGCCGAACGAAGCCGTCTCCGACGTAAACCGATCCCCGGTGAGCTGCATGCCATCACCCGAGTCACCCGCGAAACGAATGATCACGCGGTCGAGACGCCGGATTTCTTTCTCCCCGGTGGGCCTGCGCTGCTCCCCGACGAGGGCCTCATCGGCTCCGTCGGCCTGCTCGGCTGGGCTACTGACCTGGCTGGTCACTGAACTGGACCTCCCTCGGGCGGGCTGCTCGGGCGCATCCGGCCGACCGGTAGCGCCAAGGCCCACCCTACGTCGGTAAGGGTCGCCTTCCCTGGACCGCTCATATGGTGGACGCTCTTTTGAGACGCCCTAATGCCCTGAATTGCCACGATTTACTCGCCCCCCGGCCCTTCTGCTAAGACGCCCAGCAATCCTTCTTCGGTTCTAGGTCTCGCCGTGTCGGGAGCCCCGCGAGCGGTGACTCAATCCGGCCCGGTGACCGAGTTTCGACCATGTCGGCTGGGTCCCGCTCGATCCTCGACAGGGTGGCAGCCGATCATGAATTGATGTAGGTCAATACCGCGAGCACGCGCCGGTGGTCCCCGTCACTCGGTGAGAGCCCCAGCTTCAGAAAGATATTGCTGACGTGCTTCTCGACGGCGCCGTCGCTGACGACGAGCTGCTTGGCGATAGCGGAATTCGTGCGTCCCTCAGCCATTAGTCCTAGGACTTCCCGCTCGCGCGGGGTGAGGCCCGCGAGCACGTCCTGCTTGCGGCTGCGGCCGAGCAGCTGCGCCACGACTTCCGGGTCGAGCGCGGTGCCGCCCTGGGCGACCCGTACGACGGCCTCGACGAACTCCCTGACCTCGGCGACCCGGTCCTTCAGCAGGTAGCCGACGCCCCGGCTCGACCCGGCGAGCAGCTCGGTCGCGTACTGCTCCTCGACGTACTGGCTGAGCACGAGCACCCCGATCCCCGGGTACAGCTTGCGCAGCAGCACCGCCGCGCGCACGCCCTCGTCGGTGTGGGTGGGCGGCATCCGCACATCCGCGACGACGACATCGGGCAGCGCGCCCTGGTCGGCGAACTCTCCCACGGTCTTGACCAGCGCATCCCCGTCGCCCACTCCCGCGACGACGTCATGCCCCCGGTCGGTCAGCAGGCGGGTCAGGCCCTCTCGAAGCAGTACCGAATCCTCGGCGATGACCACCCGCACCCTGTCCTCCACGACTCTGCAGCCCCCCGGGCTCTGTTGGCTCCCCAGGCGCGTGCCGCCGGGGCGCGCGCCCCACAGCTCTGTGCAAGCCATGGCGTTGTGCCCATCCAGCATCCCAGCATCCGGGCAAGAATCGGCCCCCGCCAGGCAAAAACCCCCCGACCCCGTGTTTGCGGGCCGGGAGGTGGTGCGGGCTGGGGCGCCTAGGCGGCTACGCGCGCCACGGGAGTTCCGCCGTGATCGTCGTCGGGCCGCCGCGCGGGGAGTCGACGACCAGGATGCCGTCCACCGCGTCTAGCCGCTCGGCGAGGCCCGCGAGGCCGGAGCCGGCGGTGGCGTCCGCACCGCCGCGCCCGTTGTCGCCGACCTGGAGCATCAGGCGGTCGCCGGCCCGCCACACGTCGATGGAGGCCCGGCTCGCGCCGCTGTGCTTGCTGACGTTCTGGAGCAGCTCGGAGACGGTGAAGTACGCGATGCCCTCGATCGCCGGGACCGGCCGGGCCGGCAGGTCCACCTCGACCTGCACCGGGACCGTGCAGCGGGAGGCGACGGAGGAGAGGGCCGCGTCGAGGCCGCGGTCGGTGAGGACGGCCGGGTGGATGCCGCGGGCCAGGTCGCGCAGCTCCTGGAGGGCGACCTTCACCTCGCCGTGCGCCTCGTCGACCATCTTCGCGGCCGCCTTCGGGTCCTCGGTCAGCTTCTCCTTGGCGAGGCCCAGGTCCATGGCGAGGGCCACGAGGCGGGCCTGCGCGCCGTCGTGCAGATCCCGCTCGATGCGCCGCAGGTCGGCGGCCGAGGTGTCGACGACGACCCCGCGGTCCGACTCCAGCTCGGTGACCCGCTCCTCAAGGTGCGAGGGGCCGAGCAGACCGATGACCATCACCCGGTCCATCACGGCGAACCCGCGGATCAGCCACGGCACGGCCAGCGTGATGAGCAGCCCGACCAGCGAGGTCAGGGCGATCCTGCCCGGCGAGTCCAGGTAGACGTTGTGGTGGTCGTCCCCGTAGAGCTGAAGGCCGGCCTGGCCCGCGTACATCGGGAACACCCACTGCCACACCGGGTACGTGAAGAGCGCCCAGCCGGTCAGCCAGATCGGCAGCGTCGTGCAGAAGGCGAAGAGCGCCCAGGGGAAGTGGAGGACCGAGTACAGCAGGTGGCGCCAGGAGACGCCGCTCTTGAGCACCCCGCCGATCCACGACATGAGGCCGCCGCGCGAGCGGACCGGCTGCGGCTCGGCGATCTCGACCCCGAGCAGCACCCGCGCCCGGGCCCGCTCCACCACGCCGAACGCGCGGCAGCCCAGCAGGGCCACCGCCATGAGGGGGATGCCGATGAAGGTGACCAGGAGTCCGGCGCTGAGCGACACCGTGGTGACGGCCCAGACGAACAGCACGATGCTGATCGGCAGGCTGAGCAGCAGGTAGCCGAACTCGCGGAAGGTCCGCGCCTCGAACGGCGCGCGCAGCACCGGCGGAAGGAGGTGCCGCCGCGGCTCGGGGGACCGCGCCACGCCGTACCCGTACTCCGTGTCCATGGTCATCGGTCCCCGTCCGTCCATTCCTCGTGATGCGCGGCCGCGCGCCGCCCCTCTTACCCACCAGCTTGGCCGGTCGGGCCGGCCCGGACCATGCAGCCGGTCACCCTCTTCGACCGGGGGTTTTCCCTACCCCCGGCCCGCCGGTCAGTCCCGGGGACCCCGGTCGCGCCACGGCAGTTCGGCCGTGACGACGGTCGGGCCGCCGACGGGCGATTCGAGGACGAGCAGCCCGTCCACCGCGCCGAGCCGCTCGGCGAGCCCCGCCATGCCGCTGCCGCCGTCGAGGCGCGCGCCGCCCACCCCGTCGTCCTCGACCTGGATGAGCAGCCGGTCCGCGGTGCGCCACACCTCGACCGAGGCGCCCCGCGCCCGGCTGTGCTTGCTGACGTTCTGGAGCAGCTCGGAGACGGTGAAGTACGCGATGCCCTCGATGGCGGGGGCGGGCCGCGCGGGCAGGTCGACGGCGACCTTGACCGGGACCGTGCAGCGGGAGGCGACGGAGGAGAGGGCCGCGTCGAGGCCGCGGTCGGTGAGGACGGCCGGGTGGATGCCGCGGGCCAGGTCGCGCAGCTCCTGGAGGGCCAGCTTCACCTCGCCGTGCGCCTCGTCGACCATCGCGGCGGCCGCCTCCGGGTCTTCGAGCACCTTCTCCTTGGCGAGGCCGAGGCCCATGGCGAGGGCCACGAGACGGGCCTGCGCGCCGTCGTGCAGATCGCGCTCGATCCGGCGCAGGTCCGCTGCGGCCGTGTCGACGACCACGCCCCGGTCGGACTCCAGCTCGGCGATCCGCCGCTCCAGCTCGTCCGAGGGCGAGAGCAGCGCGCGCACCATCATCCGGTCCGCGTTGCCGAGCCCCCGCGCGATGAACCCGAGCACCGGCCACGCCACGAACAGGGAGACCAGTGTGACCGTGAAGGTCAGGATCCCCCAGGGCAGCCGCACGAATTCGTACAGCACGTTGCGCCAGGCCACCGGGTCCTTCAGGCTCGTCCACAGCCAGGAGAAGAAGCCGCCGTGCCTGCTCGGGCTCGCCGGGATCGGCGTCGGCTCCTCGATCCGCACCCCGAGCAGCGCCCGCGCCCGGGCCCGCTCCAGCTTGCCCAGCTGGCGCGTGCCGAGCAGACCCGCCGCGAGCAGCGGAAGACCGATCACGGTGATGGAGAGACCGAGGCCGAGCACGACCATCACGACGACGTAGATCCAGCCGATCAACGCCATCGGCAGGTTGGCGAGGAGATGGACGATCTCCTTCCAGGTGTGCCGGTCGTAGGCGAACCGCACCGCGGGCGGGGCGGCGCTCTCATCGCGGCCGGCTTGCTGTGCTGGGTACCGCTGCTGGTCGCGGAGGGTCCTGGTCATGCTGCCAAGACTGCCGGGCCGCGATCGGCGGCGCCATGGGGTGCCGCACCGTCTTGTACGGGGGAAAACCCCACCCCGGCGGCCCACCCCGTGAGACGCGCCTGCCAAGGGCCCCCTTAGCAGGGCCTAGACTCCCGTCCGTACACAGCGTCGAACAGGGCGCGACGAGATCATCGAGGCCAGGGAGCGAGGGGCGCGACGTGCCGGAACCGACCGTGCGCCAGATGCCGGTGTTGGCTGCCGACTACTTCCACAGCTATTCGGTCGTCGGCCTGCTCGCCGTGATCGGCGTGCTGTTCGTCGCCATGGCCTTCGGGGCCGGGCGGCTGCTGCGGCCGGTCGTGCCGACGCCGGAGAAACTCCTCACGTACGAATGCGGAGTGGACCCGGTGGGCGAGGGCTGGGCGCACACCCAGGTCCGCTACTACGTCTACGCCTTCCTGTACGTGATCTTCGCCGTCGACTCGATCTTCCTCTTCCCCTGGGCGACCGTCTTCGCGGCCCCGGGCTACGGCGCGACCACCCTCGTCGAGATGTTCATCTTCCTCGGCTTCCTGGCCGTGGGACTGCTCTACGCATGGAAGAAGGGCGTCCTGGAATGGACGTGACGACTCCCGGACCCGAGTCGCAGCCCGTGCTGCTGCCCGAGCCGAAGAAGCTGGGCGTGCTCTCGCGCCTGGCCCCCGAGCCGATGAAGGTGGTACTCAACTGGGGCCGCCGCTACAGCCTGTGGGTCTTCAACTTCGGCCTCGCCTGCTGCGCCATCGAGTTCATCGCGGCCTCCATGGCCCGCCACGACTTCATCCGGCTCGGCGTGATCCCCTTCGCGCCGGGCCCGCGCCAGGCCGACCTCATGATCGTCTCCGGCACGGTGACGGACAAGATGGCGCCCGCGGTCAAGCGGCTCTACGAGCAGATGCCCGAGCCCAAGTACGTCATCTCCTTCGGCGCCTGCTCCAACTGCGGCGGCCCGTACTGGGACTCGTACTCGGTGACCAAGGGCGTCGACCAGATCATCCCGGTCGACGTGTACGTACCCGGCTGCCCGCCCCGGCCCGAGGCGCTGCTCCAGGGCATCCTCAAGCTCCAGGAGAAGATCGCCCGCGAGTCGCTCGGCGAGCGGTACGCGAACGCGGCCACCCCGGCCCAGCTGACCAGCGGGCTCGTCGCCGCCCCGCCGACCCCCGGGGAGGGCCAGGCGTGAGTGCGTACGACAGCCTGCCCGACGGCGTCACCGAGATCTTCGGCGCGGAGGCCACGGCGGAGGAGGCGTACGGCCTGCTCACCGTGGACGTGCCCGTCGGCTCCTGGATCGCCGCCCTCGAAATCGCCCGCGACAAGCTGGGCTGCACCTACTTCGACTGGCTGAGCGCCGTCGACGAACCCGGCACGGGCTTCCGGGTCTGCGCCCATGTCGTCGCCCTGGCGGACGGCAAGGTCCGCCGCCTGCTGCTGCGCACGACCGTGCCGCACTCGGCGCCGGTGCTGCCCTCCGCCATCGACATCTACGCGGGCGCGGCCTGGCACGAGCGCGAGACCCACGAGATGTTCGGCGTGGACTTCTCGAACCATCCGCACCTGGTCCCGCTGCTCCTGCCGGAGAACTTCGAGGGCCACCCCCTGCGCAAGGACTTCGTGCTTGCCGCCCGCGTCGCGAAGGCGTGGCCGGGCGCGAAGGAGCCGGGCGAATCGGAACACGGCGGCCCCAAGCGCCGCCAGATGCTCCCGCCCGGCGTCCCCGACCCGAACGAATGGGGTCCGCTGAAGGGTCAACTCCCGCCCGCCCCGGCCCGCCCGGCCAGGACACCGCGCGCGGCGGCCGGTGCGGCCGACCGCCCGGCGCGTGCCGCGGGCGACCGCCCGGTCCGGCGCGCCCGAAGCGTGTCGGAGGGCTCGGCCTCGCAGGCGACCCCGGGTGCGGCCGAGGCAGCCAAGTCCCCGGACACGGCTGAGGCGGCCAAGACCTCGGACGTGGCTGAGACAGCCGCGACTCCTGAGGCTCCCGAGGCCACTGCCGCTCCGCAGGCTCCGGCCGTACGTCCGCGACGCACCCGCAGCGCGAGCGAGGGCTCCGCATCGCAGGCGACCCCGGACGCGGCTGCGCCCACGGAGACCCCGGCTGGCCCCGACGCCCCCGCGCCGCCCCGGACGCGCGGTTCGGACGCGCCCTGGCACAACCCCAAACCGGCCTTCGACAAGGGGGAGCAGGAGCCGCGGCCCGCCCCGGCCCCCGGAACCGAGGCCCCCGAAGAATCCGACCCCGCCGACACCACCGACCCCGCCGGAGGCGACCCGCGTGAATGACGCACTCGACGTCGCCATCCGGCTGGCCGTCGTCTTCGTCGTGTTCCTGGTCCTCCCGCTTGTCATCGGGCAGACCGAGCACAAGGTGATGGCGCACATGCAGGGCCGGCTCGGCCCGATGTACGCGGGCGGCTTCCACGGCTGGGCCCAACTCGTCGCGGACGGCGTGAAGTTCGCGCAGAAGGAGGACGTCGTACCGGCCGCGGCCGACCGGCGCATCTTCCAGCTGGCCCCCGCCGTCGCCCTGCTGCCCTACCTCCTCGTCCTCGTGGCGGTCCCGATCGGCCCGAGCGAGGGTGCGGTCGGCCAGGTCGTCGACGCGGGCATCTTCTTCGTGCTCGCCGTGATGGGCGTGGGCGTGCTCGGCTCGCTGATGGCGGGCTGGGCCTCGGCCAACAAGTTCTCCCTCCTCGGCGGATTGCGCACCGCAGCCCAGCTCCTCGCGTACGAGCTGCCGATGCTGCTCGCCGCCGCCTCGGTGGCGATGGCGGCCGGCACGGTCTCGCTGCCCGGCATCCTCAACGCCTTCCACTGGTGGTGGCTGCCCTGGCAGATCGTCGGCGCCCTGGTCTTCTTCACCGCCGGCCTCGCCGAACTCCAGCGCCCTCCCTTCGACATGCCCGTCGCCGACTCCGAGATCATCTTCGGCGCGTACACCGAGTACACGGGGCTGCGCTTCGCGCTGTTCCTGCTCGCCGAGTACGCCGGCATCGTCGTCCTGTGCGGCCTCACCACCGTCCTGTTCCTGGGCGGCTGGCACGGCCCGTTCGGCGCCGACGGGCTCGGCTGGGTCTGGACCCTGCTCAAGACGGCCGTCCTGGCCTTCGTCGTGATCTGGCTCCGGGTCAGCTACCCCCGGCTCCGCGAGGACCAGCTGCAGAAGCTCGCCTGGACCACGCTCATTCCGCTCGCCCTCGCGCAGATCGCGCTCACCGGCATCGTGAAGGTGGCGATCAGCTGATGTCTCCGATCCCCGGTTCCGGCCTCGCCAAGGGCCTCGCCGTCACACTCCGCACGATGACGAAGAAGACCGTCACGGCGCAGTACCCCGACGTCCAGCCCGAACTCCCGCCCCGCAGCCGGGGCGTGATCGGCCTGTTCGAGGAGAACTGCACGGTGTGCATGCTGTGCGCCCGCGAGTGCCCCGACTGGTGCATCTACATCGACTCCCACAAGGAGACGGTCCCGGCCGCGGTCGAGGGCGGCCGCGAACGCAGCCGCAACGTCCTCGACCGCTTCGCCATCGACTTCTCGCTCTGCATGTACTGCGGTATCTGCATCGAGGTGTGTCCTTTCGACGCGCTGTTCTGGTCCCCCGAATTCGAGTACGCGGAGACGGACATCCACGAACTCACCCACGAGCGCGACAAGCTGCGCGACTGGATGTGGACGGTCCCGGCCCCGCCCGCGCTCGACCCCGGCGCCGAGGAGCCGAAGGAACTCGCCGCCGCCCGCAAGGCCGCCGACAAGCTGGCCGCCGCGCAGGCCGCCGAGGCAGAGCAGACGGGGCAGCCCGGGCAGACCGGCCCCGAGGGAGGGCAGGCATGAGCGGGATCCTCGCCCAGGCGGCCCTCACCTCGCCGCACGGCTTCCTGTCGCCGACCGGCGTGGAGATCGCGTTCCTCCTCGTCGGCATCGCCACCCTCGCCGCGGCCGTCATGACCGTCACCACCCAGCAGCTGGTGCACGCCGCCCTGTGGCTGGTCGTGGCGCTCGGCGGCCTGGCCGTCGAATACCTCCTGCTCACCGCCGAGTTCATCGCCTGGGTGCAGGTGCTCATCTACGTCGGTTCGATCGTGGTGCTCCTCCTGTTCGGCCTGATGCTCACCAAGGCCCCCATCGGCCGCTCCCCGGACGCCGATTCGGGCAACCGCTGGGCGGCCCTCACGGTGGCCGTCGCCTCGGCCGGGACCCTCGTCTGGGTCGTCGTGGACGCCTTCCGCACGAGCTGGATCGACCTGGACGGCCCGGCCCAGGGCTCCACCAAGGTGTCCGGGGAGATCCTCTTCCGGCACTGGGTGCTGCCCTTCGAGGCGCTGTCCGTACTGCTCCTGGCCGCGCTGGTCGGCGCGATCGTGCTGTCCCGCAAGAGCGCCCCCGGTGACGCCCCCGGCGCCGGCGCCGCTGCCGCCCCCCGCGAGACGGAGTCGCGCTGATGCACCTCGCCTATCCCGCCGTGCTCGCCGTCCTCCTGTTCTGCACCGGTCTCTACGGTGTGCTCGCGCGGCGCAACGCGATCCTGGTCCTGATGTCCGTCGAGCTGATGCTCAACGCCGTCAACCTCAACCTCGTCGCCTTCGACGTGTGGCTGCGCGACACCCTCCACGCGGGCCAGGCGCTCACCCTGTTCACGATCGCCATCGCCGCCGCCGAGATCGGCATCGGCCTGGCCATCGTGCTCGCCGTGTACCGCAACCGCGGCACCGCCGACATCGACAAGCTCCGCGACACCGCCGAGGGCATCGGGCCCGACCCGGCGGACCCCGAAGACCCCGCCGCCCCGGCACAGAAGGCTGAGGCCGCCGCGTGACCACCACGACCCTCGCCGTCCTCGTCCCCCTCCTTCCCTTCCTGGGCGCCGCGGCCGGCCTGCTGCTCGGCCGCCGCGCCCCCGGCTTCGTCCGCCCGCTCGCGGTGCTCCCGACGTTCGCCGCGTTCGTCCTCGCCGTGGTCGTCGCCGTCGACCAGGGCGGTGGCAAGGCGATCGACGCGGCCACCCGGCTCACCCCGACCGGCTCCGTACCGATCGAACTCGCCCTCCACCTGGACGGGTTCGCGGTCCTCGTCGCCGTCCTGGTCGGCCTGGTCGCCACCTGCGTACAGCTCTACTCGACGGGCTATCTGCGCGACGACCCGCGCTACACCTCGTACGCCGCGCTCGTCTCCCTCTTCACCTCCGCGATGCTGCTCGTCGTCTACTCCGGCGACCTGATGGTGCTCCTGGTCGGCTGGGAGATCATGGGCATCTGCTCGTACTTCCTGGTCGGCCACTACTGGGAGACCCCCGAGGCCCGCGCCGCCTCGCTGAAGGCCTTCCTGGTCACCAAGCTCGGCGACGTCCCCTTCCTGATCGGTCTGTTCGCGCTCGCCACCGACGCCGGTACGTTCCGGATCACCGGCGTCGTCCAGGCCGCCCTGACCGGCGGCATCGACCACCCCACCCTCATCGCCCTGCTGCTGCTCGCGGGTGTGGCCGGCAAGTCCGCCCAGTTCCCGCTGCACACCTGGCTGCCCGACGCGATGGCCGGCCCCACCCCGGTCTCCGCGCTGATCCACGCCGCGACGATGGTCGCCGCCGGTATCTACTTCGTGGCCCGGCTGCTCCCCGTCTTCGCCGCGTCGGCGGCCGCGATGACTGTGCTCGCCGTGATGGCCGCGGTCACCATGGTCGGCTCGGCGCTGGCCGCGCTGGCCCAGGACGACATCAAGCGCGTCCTCGCCTACTCGACCATCGGACAGCTGGGCTACATGTCGGGCGCCCTGGCCGTCGGCGACCGCGGGGCCGCCGTCTTCCATCTCCTGTCGCACGGCGCCTTCAAGGCGCTCCTCTTCCTCGCCGCCGGCGTGATCATCCACGCCGCCGGCACCAACTCCCTGACCGCCATGTCCCGCATGGGCGGCCTGGCCGGTGGGGCCTCCCCTGCTCGAGCGAAGTCGAGAGCTGGGGGAAGCATCCCCGACGCGTACTGGACGATGACCGTCGCCCTGCTCGCGCTCGCCGCGATCCCTCCCTTCGCCGGCTTCTTCTCCAAGGAGGCCGTCCTGTCCGCTGCCGAGCACACCGCGCTCGGCGAGAGCCAGGTCGCCCCGTCCGGCGCCGGCTGGACCGTCCTGATCGCCGGGCTGCTCACCGCCCTCCTCACCGCCGCGTACGCCACCCGCCTGTGGCTGCTCGCTTTCCGCGGCAGGGGAGCGGAGGCCGCCGACCACGGTCGCCAGCCGGTCGTCATGAACGCCGTGCTCTGGGTGCTCGCCATCCCCTCCATCGGCTTCGGACTCACCACCGGCTACCTCGGCGACTGGTTCGACGGGCACGCCCTCACCCCGGCCGTCACCACCTCCGTCCTGTCCACGGGCCTTGCCCTGGTAGGCGGTCTGGTCACCTACGCCGCCTGGCGCCACACCTCGGCACTGGCCGCCCGCACCCCGATGGGCGCCGTCGCCGCCCACCCCGAGGGCGACGGCGGCCTGGTCGAGGAGGAAGCCATCGCGAGCCACACCGAGGTCTACGGCAGCATCGCGTCCGCCCCGGATCCCGCCGACCCGGGCCGCCTGTTGCTCGGCCCGCTGCACCGCCACGCGGCCACCGGGTTCCACCTGGACGCCGTCTACTCCGCCCTGTTCGTCCGCCCCGTCCTGGCCGCGGCCGCCCTGGTCCGCTTCCTGGACCGGGAGGTCGTCGAGACGTACGTACGCGGTGCGAGCGCCGCGCCGCGCTGGCTCGGCTGGGCCGTCCGCCGTGCGCAGAACGGCAATGTGCAGAGCTACCTCAGCGCACTGCTCGCCGGCTCACTCGTCCTGGCGGCCGCCGTGGTCGTCCTTGCCAACGTCACCGCGGGGTCCTGAGCCGTGATCGATATCAGCGAGTCCGTGATGCAGTTCCTTCTGGCGTTCATCGTCGTCGTCCCGCTCATCGGCGCCGTCGCCGCCCTGCTCCCCGCCCCGCCCGGGCTGAAGGGCAAGAGCCCCGACCAGGCCGTGCTGCGCCACGGCGTGACCGTGACCGGCGTGATCCTCATCGCCGCGATCGTCCTCGCGCTCGGCTTCGACCGCGGCCACCCGTCGAAGATGCAGGCCACGACGGACATCCAGTGGATCCCGGCCCTGAACGTCCACATCCACCTGGGCATTGACGGCATCTCACTCCCCCTCCTCGTCCTGACCGCGCTGCTGACCTTCCTCTGCGCGCTGTACAGCTACTTCAAGCAGCAACATGAGTGGCTGACGCCACGGGCCGGGGGCCCGTCCCCGAAGGCGTTCGTCGCGCTCCTCCTCGTCCTGGAATCCGGCACCCTCGCCACGTTCGCCGTCCTTGACCTCGTGCTGTTCTTCCTCGCGTTCGAGATGGTCCTCATCCCGATGTACTTCCTGATCGCCCGCTGGGGCGGGGACCAACGGCAAGCTGCCGCCTGGAAGTTCATCCTCTACACACTGCTCGGCTCGGTCGTCATGCTGCTCGGCCTGCTCCTGATCGGGCTCAAGTCGGGCACATTCGACATGGTGGCACTGGCCACTGACAACGGCCGTGGGCTGACCACATCCGTGCAGGTCATCGCCGTTCTGGCGATCGGGATCGGGCTCGCGGTCAAGACCCCGATGTTCCCGCTGCACAGCTGGCTCCCGGACGCCCACACCGCCGCCCCGACCGTCGGCTCGGTGCTGTTGGCCGGCGTGCTCCTGAAGATGGGCACGTACGGGTTCGTCCGCATCGTGCTGCCGATCGCGCCGCAGGGCATGCACACCTTCGCGCCCTACCTGGCCGCCTTCGCCGTCGCCGGGATCATCTACGGATCGCTGGCCTGCCTCGCGCTCGCCAAGCAGGGCAACAGGGGCGACCTGAAGCGGCTCATCGCGTACTCCTCCGTCGGCCACATGGGCTTCGTGCTGCTCGGCATCTCCTCGATGACCCCCACCGGCGTGAACGGCGCGCTCTTCGCCAACATCGCCCACGGCCTCATCACCGGCCTGCTGTTCTTCCTGGTCGGCGCCCTCAAGGACCGCTACGGGACCGCCGACCTCGACACCCTGGCCGGCGCCACCGGAGCCGCCCTCTACGGCCGGGCCCCGCGCCTGGGCGGACTGCTCGCCTTCGCCGCCGTCGCCTCGCTCGGACTGCCCGGACTCGCCGGATTCTGGGGCGAGATGCTCGCCATGTTCGGCGCCTTCGACCCGGCCGCGGGCCTCAGCCGCCCCGCCTACCTCACCTTCGTGGCGATCGCCGCCTTCGGCACCCTGCTCACCGCCGCGTACCTGCTGGTCGTCGTGCGCCGGGTCTGCATGGGCGGCAAGCCGGCCGAGGGCCCGCGGCTCGCCGACATCCAGGGCTACGAGTTCGCCGCCTGGAGCCCGCTCGTCGCGCTCACCGTCCTCGCCGGGCTCTGGCCCGCGGTCCTCCTCGGCCTCACCGACCCGGCCGTCCAGAAGCTCCTCGCAGGAGGCAAGTCGTGACCCCCGACGTCACCACCGCGGCGGCCGGCACCGCAAGCCTGGTCCAGTCCGTCGACTGGGTCGCGATCGCGCCGCCCCTGATCGCCGCGGCCGTCGCCCTGGTCGTGCTGCTCGCCGACCTGCTCCTGCCGCCGTCGCGCAAGCCGCTGCTTAGCTGGATCACCATCGCGGGCCTGGTCGCGGCCCTCGCCTCGCTCGCCCCGCTGCGCACCGGCAGCCGCTCGACGTTCTGCCTGACCGCGAACCCGGACGCGTGCAGCTACACCGTCGACCAGTTCGCCTTCGTCATCCAGGCCCTGGTCCTCGGCGGCGCCCTGCTGACCGCGCTGCTCTCGGTGCGCGACACCAAGGAGAGGCTGCCCGCGGGCGAGTTCTGGTTCCTGCTCCTTTCCTCGGCGGCCGGCGCGGCCCTGCTGCCCGCCGCCCGCGACCTGGCCACCCTCGTCGTCGCCCTGGAAGTCGCCTCGCTGCCCGCCTTCGCCCTCGTCGGCCTCAAGCGCGGCGACCGGCTGTCCTCCGAGGCGGCCCTGAAGTTCTTCCTGTCCTCGGTCACCGCGACGGCCGTGATGCTGCTCGGCGTGAGCTTCGTGTACGCGGCGACCGGCACCCTGCACCTCACGGAGATCGCCACCAAACTGGCCACCGTTCCCGGCCAGTTGGACACCGTCGCCAAGACGGGCGTCGTCCTGACGCTGGTGGGCTTCGCCTTCAAGACGGCCGCGGCACCCTTCCACTTCTGGGTGCCCGACACCTATGTGGGCGCGCCGCTGCCCGTCGCCGCCTACCTCTCCGTCGTCGGCAAGGCGGTCGGCTTCTCCGGGCTCATCCTGGTGACCGTCGTCGCCTTCCCCTCGTACGCCGACGTGTGGGGCCCGGCGCTCGCCGTCCTCGCCGCGCTGACCATGACGATCGGTAACGCGGCCGCCCTGCGCCAGTCCGCCACGCGTGCCTACAGCGCGGTCCGCCTCCTCGCCTGGTCCTCGGTCGGACAGGCCGGCTACCTCCTGGTGCCGATCGCGGCCGCCGCGTACTCCAGCGGCGACCAGGTCGGCGCCACCGTGGCGTACGCCCTGATGTACGCCGTCGTGAACCTGGGCGCGTTCGCGGTCGCCGCCCTGGTGGCCCGCGGCAAGCCGCTGAACCGCCTCACCGACTACCGGGGCCTGTACGCCGAGCGCCCCCTGGCCGCGCTGGCGCTGGCCTTCTTCCTGCTGTGCCTGGCCGGTCTTCCGCCGGGCATCATCGGCCTGTTCGCCAAGGTCACCGTCTTCTCGGCGGCCGTCGACGCGGGGCTCGGCTGGCTCGCGGTCGTCATGGCGATCAACGTGGTCGTCGCCCTCTACTACTACCTGCGCTGGACCGCGATCCTGTTCCGGTCGCCCGAGGCCGCCGAGCAGCCCGCTGAGGCCGCACGTCCTCGTGTCCCGGCCACGCTCACGGTCGCCATCGCGCTGACCGCGTTCGTAGGCGTCGTCCTGTCCGGCGTCCCCCAACTTGCCCTGCACTTCGCTTCGGTCACCCTCTTTTAAGGACGCGCCAAGGACACGCCCGCGTCAAAGGAAAGCCTGATGGAGCCGCGCCCTCTTTAGAGGGGCGCGGCTCTTCCATAGGCGCGTGGTAGGCGATGGAAACGGATCTGCCCTCGACGTGCCCCTATTGCGGCCGCGATTCCGTTTTGGCAAGCCCCCTGCCAGGGCACGGTTTGGTCCGGAAGCCCCTGAGAAGGCACTGTCGTACGCGCACACCCCAGTGCGGACGTACGTACGACGACGCAGAACCAAGACGACACACAACAGGGAGCAGAGCGGTGCTGAGCGGGTTCAAGGACTTCATCCTGCGCGGGAACATAGTGACGATGGCCGTTGGTCTGGCCGTCGGATCCGCCTTCACGGCGGTGGTCACGGGCTTCAGCACCGCGTTCATCACCCCGCTGATCGGCCTGGCCACCAGCTCGACCGGCGACTTCAGCACGGCGACCTTCACCGCGGAGGGCGTGACCTTCCCCTACGGGAAGTTCATCGGCGCGGCCATCGCCTTCGTGATCACTGCCGCGGTGCTCTACTTCCTCGTCGTCGTGCCCATGATGAAGGTCCAGGCCCGCCTCGACCGGGACAAGCCGGTGGACATCAAGGCCGCCCTGCGCGACTGCCCCCGCTGCTACGCGCAGATCCCCGGCATCGCGACCCGCTGCTCGCACTGCACCAGCGAAATCGAGCCCGACGCGAAGGCCCTGGAGATGGCCGGGCTGCCCGCCCCGCGCTGATCCGACCCGTACGGCGTAACGCGCCCTCCAGCGCGCACAAGGGAACTAGCGTCCCCCGCCTGGCGTTGACCAGTACGGGAGAGTCCACTGGAACGTGGAAGGACGACCAGCGAAGGCTCCCCGCCGCACCACTTGGAGGGCGTACCGTGCACCGCCGGCACAACGGGCTGAGGACAGCTGTCCTCCTCGGAGGACTGTCCGCGCTCATCATCGTCATCGGCAGCTTCTTCGGCCGCGGAGGGCTGATCATCGCGCTTCTGGTGGCGCTCGGCACCAACGCCTACGCGTACTGGAACAGCGACAAGCTGGCGCTGCGGGCCATGCGGGCGCGCCCGGTCAGCGAGTTCGAGGCCCCCGCGCTCTACCGGATGGTCCGTGACCTCTCGACGCAGGCGCGCCAGCCGATGCCCCGGCTGTACATCTCGCCGACGCAGGCGCCCAACGCCTTCGCGACGGGCCGCAATCCCCGCAACGCGGCCGTGTGCTGCACGGAGGGGATCCTGCAGATCCTGGACGAGCGGGAGCTGCGGGGCGTGATCGGCCACGAGCTGAGCCACGTCTACAACCGCGACATCCTGATCTCGTCGGTCGCCGGCGCCCTCGCCTCGGTGATCATGTTCCTGGTCAACTTCGCGTGGCTGATCCCGGTCGGCCGCTCCAACGACGACGAGGGCCCCGGCATCGTGGGCATGCTGCTGATCATGATCCTGGGCCCGCTCGCCGCCTCGGTGATCCAGCTCGCGATCAGCCGCTCCCGGGAGTACGAGGCGGACGCGTCCGGAGCCCAGCTCACCGGCGACCCACTGGCCCTGGCCAGCGCCCTGCGCAAGCTGGACGCGGGCACCAAGCAGCTCCCGCTGCCGCCCGAGCCCCGCATCGAGACGGCGAGCCACATGATGATCGCGAACCCCTTCCGCCCCGGTCAGGGAGTGTCCAAACTGTTCTCGACCCACCCGCCGATGGCGGAACGCATCGCCCGACTCGAACAGATGGCAGGTCGCCGCTCATGAAGACAGTCCTGAACGTCATCTGGCTGATCCTGTGCGGCTTCTGGATGTTCCTCGGCTACATGTTCGCGGGCCTGCTGCTCTGCATCACGATCATCGGGATCCCGTTCGGCATAGCGGCATTCCGTATCGGCCTGTACGCCCTCTGGCCGTTCGGCTACACGGTCGTCGACCGGGCGGGCGCGGGCGCGCCGTCCTGTGTCGGCAACGTCCTGTGGCTGATTCTGGCCGGCTGGTGGCTGGCGCTCGGCCACATCTTCACCGGCATAGCGCTGTGCATCACGATCATCGGCATCCCGCTGGGCATCGCCAACTTCAAGCTGATCCCCGTGTCGTTGCTGCCCCTGGGCAAGGAAATCGTCCCCACGGACCAGCCGTTCGCCACACGCTGAGCCGGGCCCGGGCCCGGGCCCGGCCCCGGGCTGAGCGGCGCGGCCGGTCCTGTGGCCTGCGCCGCACCCGGCAGACGGGGTGCAACCGTGCGCGCCCTTGAGGCGTCTTCCCCGGCGAACCGAATGGTTGCGGGGTTACGCAATACGGCAGATGCCCCGCGCAGCGCGTACGTACGAAAGGCAGGTTCCCGGCATGGGCATCGTCAGCTGGATCATTCTCGGCCTGCTCGCCGGGGCGATCGCCAAGATCCTGCTCCCCGGCCGCGACCCGGGCGGCCCGATCGGCACGACCCTCATAGGCATCGCGGGAGCGTTCGTCGGTGGCTGGATATCGGCCCGCTGGCTGGACCGTCCGATCGCCAACCACTTCTACGACGGAGCCACTTGGGCGGCGGCGATCGGCGGCTCGCTCGTCCTGCTGATCATCTACCGCATCCTGTTCGGCAACTCGCGCAGCCGCTGACCCATGGGCGAGGCGGACTAGGCGAGCCCGGTCTCGCGCAGGGTGATGTTGAGCCGGCCGCCGGTCAGGCCGGTCGCCGGATCACCCGTCCCCGCCATTACCTTGGGCACACCGTGGTACGCGAACCGGGACGGCCCGCCGAAGACGAACAGGTCGCCGGAGCTCAACTCCACATCCGTATAAGGACGCCCGCGGTTCTCGGTGTTGCCGAACCGGAAGACGCAGCTGTCCCCAATGCTGAGTGAGACCACAGGCGCCCCGGACTTCTCGTCCTTGTCCTGGTGGAGCCCCATCTTCGCGGCGCCGTCGTAGAAGTTGATGAGCGCGGTGTCGGGGGAGTAGCGCTCGGCCGCGCCCGGATCGTCGTACGCCGCCGCGATCGCGGAGCGCCCCAACGCGCCGAGCCAGTCGGGGAATTGGGCCACGGGAAGCCCGTTCACATCCGTCGCGGTACGGGTGTACCGGTAGGGCTGCCAGTGCCACCCGACGCACACCGTCCGCACGGACATGACACCGCCGCCGGGCAGCACGGTGTGGCGGCTCGGCACGGGCCCGCGCGCCCAGGCCCGGCAGGCGGCGACGAGCTCTTGCTGCTGGCCGGCCGAGAGCCAGCCCGGCACGTGAACGGCCCCGGGCGCGATCTCGACCCGCGCGGGCCGGGGCAGCGAGAACAGCCCCTCACTCACGGCGTCAGGGTCGGGCTGAGGGCGCCTTCGAGCCCGAGCAGCGCCTGCTTGCGCTCAAGCCCGCCGGCGTACCCCTTGAGGGAGCCGTCGGAGCCGATCACGCGATGGCAGGGCCGCACCACGAGCAGCGGGTTCCGCCCGATGGCGGTGCCGACCGCCCGCACCTGCACGGAGGAGGCGCCGATGCGCCGGGCGATCTCCCCGTACGAGGCGGTCGTCCCGTACTCGATGGCGTCCAGCTGGGCCCAGACCCGGCGCTGGAAGTCGGTGCCGGGCGCGTCGGCCGCGTACTCGATGTCGAAACGGGTCAGCTCACCGGCGAAGTACGCCCGCAGCTGCGCCGCGATGCCGGCGAAGGCCTCGGGCGCGAGCCGCCACCCGTCCTGGACGACGGCGCCGCCCTTCTGCCCCGGCACGGAAAGCGAAACCAGCGCGGTCCCGCCCGGCGCGGTGGCCGACTCCACCCCCACGAGCAACAGCTCGCCCAGGGGGCTGTCGAGGGTCGCATAGACAGTCATCGCACTTTCCTTCCCTTGCGTACGACACCGAGTCTGCGACCCCCGCCCACCGAATGCTGGCGGAAATCGGACAGCGTGCCCGGCCGCCCGGCGAACGGCGTGAGCCGGTTCAGCGGTAGTTCACGAACTGGATGGCGAAGTCGAAGTCCTTGCCCTTGAGCAGGGCCTGGACGGCCTGGAGGTCGTCGCGGCTCTTCGAGGAGACGCGCAGCTCGTCGCCCTGCACCTGCGCCTTGACGCCCTTGGGGCCCTCGTCGCGGATGACCTTGGCGACCTTCTTGGCGTTGTCCTGGGAGATGCCCTCCTCGATGGAGGCGGAGATCTTGTACTCCTTGCCGGACAGCTGCGGCTCGCCCGCGTCCAGCGACTTCAGGGAGATGCCGCGCTTGATCAGCTTGGTCTCGAAGATGTCGAGGATCGCCTTGACCCGCTCCTCGCCGTTCGCCTGCATCAGGATCTTCTCGCCGGACCACGCGATCGAGGCGTCGGTGCCCTTGAAGTCGTAGCGCTGCGAGATCTCCTTCGCGGCCTGGTTGAGGGCGTTGTCGACCTCCTGCCGCTCGACCTTCGAGACGATGTCGAAACTGGAGTCGGCCATGTCCTGTGGCTCCTTGGATCGGGTGCGTGTCTGTGCGCACGACCCCTGCGGCCGAGCGCGCGGCGACCCGGCCCCACTGCCGAACCACCGCCCCAAAGCCTAGTCACCCCATGCCCGGCAGACCGCTGATCAATGGGGTGGCGAAGCACCCCTGGGCATCGGGTATCGTTTACGTCGTTGCCACGGAGCACCGCGAGAGCGGGAAACCGGCGGCGACATCCCATGGCGGTGTGCCCGAGTGGCCAATGGGAACGGACTGTAAATCCGTCGGCTCTGCCTACCCAGGTTCGAATCCTGGCGCCGCCACACTGGGTGAGACCCCTGGTGACCTGCAGGAATGCGGGTTGCTGGGGGTCTTTTCGTTGTGCCGCTCCTTCCGTGTGGGAGCGGCATGTGGGATGGCCTGGTGCGGGGGGTGCCTGGGGTGGCTGTTTAAGGTCGCGGGGGCTGGGCCGAGGGGGACCAGGGGCAGGTGGGGGACTCCGGTATGCGTAATCGACTGGCCGTCGGCTGTGTGACGGCGATGGCCGGCCTTCTGGTGTCCGGGTGCGGGGGCTCCGGCGCGGCCGCGTCCGGGGATGTCGTGAAGCTGCTGGACGGCGCGAGTACGCGGCCCTGTTCGGCGCAGTTGCGGGCGACTTCGCTCCAGAACGGCGCGCAGGTCTACCTGGCGCAGGGCCGGGTGAACCTCAGCGGCCCGCTTACGGGCCGGCTCGACGAGGAGGTCAAGGGGCATCCGGGACAGGACGTGGTCTTGACGGCCACCCGCGTCTACCGCCGCCCTGCGACGGGAGGCGGCTCCTGGGAATCATTCGACGCCTCCACGGCCGAGGGCGGCATCCCCACCAAGAACCTGCCCGGCTACGCGCGCCTACTCATCGACCATGGAGCCCGGGCCGTCGCCGGTGACGACGAGGGGACCGGCCCCACGCGGCACCTGTCCGCCCGGGTCACGCCCGCCGACATGAAAGCGATCGATCCGGTTGCTGCGGGGAACCTCGGCGGCGTCGGGTCCCTCGCGAGCGACGTATGGCTCGACGGCCAGGGGCGCGTCGTCCGCGTGGAGCAGGAGTTCTTCGCGCCTGACGGCTCGACGGTCAAAAACACCCTCACCCTGCGTGACTTCGGGGCGCCGACGGAGGTCACCGCCCCCGGCCACGTGTCCGCTGAGTCTGAAGGGCGGCGTCAGTTCCCCGCCACGCCCTTCACCGCCACCGTCACCGGCGCCGAGCCCGAGATCAGTTCCAGGGTCAGGCCTGCCGTTGCCGGGGTGTCCAGGAGTTCGGCCAGGACCGCGGCCACGTCGTCCCGGGGGATCGCGCCGCGGCCCGTCGAGGCGGCCAGAGAGACCAGGCCCTTGCCCGCGTCGTTCGTCAGGCCGCCGGGGCGCAGGACCGTCCAGTCCAGGGTCGGGCGGGAGCGAACGGCCTCGTCTGCGGCGCCCTTCGCGCGCAGGTAGGCGTCGAAGACGTCGTCGCCCTGGTGGGTCGCGTCCGCGCCCATCGACGACACGATGACGTAGCGGCGTACGCCCGCGCGTTCGGCCGCGTCGGCGAACAGGACGGCCGCCGCCCGGTCCACCGTCTCCTTGCGGGCGGCGTCACTGCCCGGGCCCGCGCCCGCCGCGAACACCACCGCGTCCGCACCCCGGAGCACCTCGGCGACGGCGTCCACCGACGCCGACTCCAGGTCCAGGACAACCGGCTCCGCGCCGGCTTGGCGCAGGTCGTCCGCCTGTTCCGGCTTGCGGATGATTCCCGCGACCTCGTCGCCGCGCGCCGCCAGCAGGCGTTCGAGCCGCAGCGCGATCTGACCATGACCTCCAGCAATGACAATGCGCATGCTGACGACGGTAGCCGCAGATGCGGCGGCCCGCCGGTGGAGCGGCGACCTAGTCACCCGGACTCGCCACGTCCGGGGTCCGGGCGGCCCTGCCGGGGGAGGCCGAGGGCGACGGCCGCGGCCGAGTCGCAGTACTCGCGCACCGCGCTCGTGCGGGCCACCACACGGCCCCGGTGGATGACGATGCGGCTGTAGGCGAGCGAGAGGACGCCCGCGATGCGTTCGCCGCGTACGGCAAGGAGTTCGGCCGGGAAGCCCGCCTCGACGCGTACCTCCGCAAGGCCCATCGTCTCGCGGGCCACCGTGCTGACCGCCGCGTAGGCGTCCTCGGGGCGCATGCCGGCCTGGGAGGCGAGGAGGTAGGCGGCTTCCAGGGGGTCGCCGCGGCCGACCGGGTTGGAGACGTCGCGCAACGCGCCGCTGCCGGCCGCAAGTCGGACCCCGGCGGCCCTCAACAGGCGTACGGGTGCTGCTCCTTGACGGTCCGTCATGCCGCAGCCGCCTTGTGGGAGGCAGGTCACCGCGACTCCGGCGGAAGCGAGTTGGTCGGCGGCGCGGGCCGCGGTGTCGCGGGGGAGGCGGGACAGGCCGCCGCACGGGCCGATCGCGACGCCGGGGCGCAGGCCGCCGGACATGGCCGCGAGCCGGGCCAGGCGGGCCGGGTCGGTGCCGTCGGTGTGCAGGTCGACGGCGCAGCCGTGCTCGGCGGCGAGCTCCAGTACGGCCTCCGCGTAGCCGGCCGGGTCGGCGTCCAGATCGGGGCAGCCGCCCACCACCGAGGCGCCCATCTTGACCGCGTCGCGCAGCATGGCGAGCCCGTCCGCGCCGGCCACGCCGGTGAGCAGCCGCGGCACGGCGACCACCGCGAGCTCGGTGAGGCCGCGCAGGGAGCGGCGGGTCTGGAGCACCGCCTCCAGCGGGTCGAGCCCGCTGACCTCGTCGATGCGTACGTGCGAACGCAGCGCCGTGGCGCCGTGCCCGAGCTGGAGCAGGGCGGCCTCGGTGGCCCGGCGCTGGACCTCCTCGACGGCGTACGAGACCGGCCCCTCGGCGCTGAAGGCGGTCAGCGCGGTGTCGCTGTGGGCGTGCGGCTCGGCGGGGGCGGGCAGCAGCAGGAAGCCGTTCAGGTCGACGCGGGAGCCGTGTGCGGTGAGGCTGCCCGCGGTGCCCACCGCCTCGATGCGGCCGCCGCCGAGCCGCACGTCCACGGTGCGCCCGTCGGCGAGCCGGGCGCCGCACAGCAGCAGGGAGGCGGCGGAGGCGGGGTCGGGGCCTTCGCCGGTGCCGGGGGAGTGGGCCGGCTGCTGGTGGCTGTCGGACATCGCGCTCCTGATCGGGCTCGGGTGATCGGGCTGGGGCGGGCAGGATCACGCAGCGTGAGGAGAGCCTAGGGGCGCCCAACCCGCGCATCGAGGAGGAGCGAAATAGTCGTACCGGTGTGGCCCTGAGTGGCCTACGAGACCGGTGGGGCGGGGCCCCGGGAGGCCCCTCGCTGGGCGGCGCGAAACGGATTTGGGCGATCGGCGAGGGAGCGTGTAATGTCTTCATCGCTCGCCCCAATAGCTCAGTCGGTAGAGCGTCTCCATGGTAAGGAGAAGGTCTACGGTTCGATTCCGTATTGGGGCTCTGGTGCGGAAGCCCTCACCTTCGGGTGAGGGACTCCGTGTCAAAGCGGTGTAGCTCAGTCGGTAGAGCAAGCGGCTCATAATCGCTGTGTCACCGGTTCAAGTCCGGTCACCGCTACACACAGTAGCCGATTGTGGGGTCGGTCCTTCGATCGGCTACTCTTTTATGCGTTCATCCGTCAATCCGTCCGTCAAGGAGCACTCACGTGGCTGCCACCGACGTCCGCCCGAAGATCACGCTGGCCTGCGTGGAGTGCAAGGAGCGGAACTACATCACCAAGAAGAACCGGCGTAACAACCCGGACCGTCTTGAGATGAAGAAGCACTGCCCGCGCTGCAACTCGCACACTGCGCACCGCGAGACCCGTTAATCACGGCGTCTGGCATTCAGGCTCGTTCGAGAGGCCGTTCCCCACACCGGGGAGCGGCCTCTCGGCGTTCCCCGCCCGTACCCGGCGTGCGACTAGATTCTCCGTACCCACCGGATCCGAACCCTCATTCGCAGGAGGTAGCCAGCAGATGGCGCTCGACCAGTCTTTCGTGGGGCGGACCTATCCGCCCACCGCCCCGTACGAGGTCGGCCGCGAGAAGATCCGCGAGTTCGCTGTGGCGGTCGGGGACGAGAACCCCGCCTACACCGACCCGGAGGCGGCCAAGTCGCTTGGCCACACCGATGTGATCGCGCCGCCGACCTTTGTGTTCGCCATCACGTTCAAGGCGGCGGGCGAGGTCATCCAGGACCCGCAGCTGGGCCTGGACTACAGCCGCGTGGTGCACGGCGACCAGAAGTTCGCCTACACCCGCCCGGTCCGCGCGGGCGACCGGCTGACCGTCACGTCCACCATCGAGGCGATCAAGTCCCTCGCGGGCAACGACATCCTGGACATTCGGGGCGAGGTTCACGACGAGGGCGGCGAACATGTCGTGACCGCGTGGACCAAGCTGGTGTCCCGAGCGGCCGAGGGGGCCTGACATGACCGCGAAGATCCGTTACGAGGACGTGGAGCCCGGCACCGAGCTGCCGTCCGCGTCCTTCCCTGTGAGTCGCGCCACGCTCGTGCAGTACGCGGGCGCCTCCGGGGACTTCAACCCGATCCACTGGAACGAGAAGTTCGCGAAGGAGGTCGGGCTGCCCGACGTCATCGCGCACGGCATGTTCACGATGGCGGAGGCGGTGCGCGTGGTCACGGACTGGGTCGGCGACCCGGGCGCGGTGGCCGAGTACGGCGTCCGCTTCACCAAGCCGGTCGTCGTGCCGAACGACGAGACCGGCGCGCTGATCGAGGTCAGCGCCAAGGTGGCGGCGAAGCTGGACGACGAGGCGCGCACGGTTCGTGTCGACCTCACCGCGATGAGCGCGGGCCAGAAGGTGCTCGGGATGTCCCGGGCGGTCGTGCGCCTGGCGTGAGGCGGCCGGCGGGACTCCGGGGGGCTCCCTCGGAGTCCCCCGCACGGCCGACCCCTTGACTTTGTTAGTAATCGACCACTAACTTAATTCCATGGTCAGGATGAGTGCAGAAGAGAGGCGTGAGAGCGTCGTCCGTGCGGCGATGGTGGAGTTCGCCCGAGGCGGCTACCACGGCACGTCCACCGAGACGATCGCCAAGCGGGTGGGCGTCTCGCAGCCGTATCTCTTCCGCCTGTTCCCGAACAAGCAGGCCATCTTCCTGGCGGCGTCCGACCGGTGCATCAAGGAGACCGTCGCGGCCTTCCGCGACGCGGCCGAGGGGCTCGAAGGCGAGGCGGCGCTGCACGCCATGAGCGGGGCGTACCAGGCGCTCATCGCCGAGGACCGGGACAAGCTGCTCCTGCAGATGCAGACGTATGTGGCCGCGGCCGCCGCGGAGGCGGCCGGCGACCACGAGTTCGGCAAGGCGGTACGGGCCGGGTGGGTGGAGCTGTACGACACGGTCCACCTGGCGCTGGGCGCGGACGTGGGCGAGACGACGACGTTCCTGGCGTACGGGATGCTCATCAACACCCTTGTGGCGCTGGGGTTTCCGCCCGAGGACCGGGTCTGGAAGGGCTTCTACGAATCAGCCCAGCCGAAGCGGGCCGGCGGCGGGGCCGCTGCGGCGGAGTGACCGAACCGAACCGAATCACTGAACCGAACCCGAACCGAATCACCGAACCGGGTCCGAACCGATTCATCGAACCGAACCCGAACTGAATCGCCGAACCGAATCCGAACCGATCACCGAACTGAATCATCAGGGCGGGGTTCTCCCTGAGCCCACCCTCTTTCATGGCCAGCAAAGTTAGTCATTGATAACTAACCCACCAAGGGGGAGCGATGTCGGAGAAGAAGCCGGAAAGGCCACAGAACGGAACGAGTCGGCGCGGGGGTGCGGGGTGGGCGCTGGTGATCACCAGTGTTGCCGGGTTCATGGCGGCGCTGGACAACCTCGTCGTCACCACCGCGCTCCCGTCGATCCGCGAGGACCTCGGGGGAGCGCTGGACGACCTCGAATGGACGGTGAGCGCGTACACCCTCACCTTCGCGGTGCTGCTGATGTTCGGGGCGGCGCTGGGTGACCGGTTCGGCCGCCGCAAGCTTTTCATCACCGGGCTGACGATCTTCACCGGCGCCTCGGCGGGGGCGGCGCTGGCGCCGGGGATCAACGGGCTGATCGCGGCCCGCGCGATTCAGGGGGTCGGCGCCGCGGTCATGATGCCGCTGACCCTCACGCTGCTGACCGCTGCCGTGCCGGCCGCCAAGCGCGGGATGATGTACGGGATTTGGGGCGCGGTGAACGGCCTCGCGGTGGCCTCGGGGCCGCTGATTGGCGGCAGCCTGACCGAGCACGTGTCCTGGCAGTGGATCTTCTGGCTGAACGTTCCGCTCGGCCTGCTCACGCTTCCCCTGGCACGGCTGCGCCTGAACGAGTCGTACGGCACGGGTGCCCGGCTCGACATCGTGGGCACGCTGCTTGCCAGCGGCGGGCTCTTCGGGATCGTGTACGCGCTGATCCGCGGCAACCCGGACGGCTGGACCAGCACGACCGTACTCACCGGGCTGATCGCGGGCACGGCGCTGCTCGCGGGCTTCGTGGTCCACGGCATGCGCAGCGCGAACCCGATGCTTCCGATGCGGCTGTTCCGCAGCCGGGCGTTCTCCGCGATCAACGCGGCGAGCCTGCTGATGTTCGTCGGGATGTTCGGCTCGATCTTCCTGCTCAGCCAGTTCCTGCAGAACGTCATCGGCTACTCGCCGACCGAGGCGGGGCTTCGGATGCTGCCCTGGACCGGCATGCCGATGATCGCCGCGCCAATAGCCGGTTTCCTCTCCGACCGGATCGGGGGGCGGCCGGTCGTGGCCACCGGCCTCGCGCTCCAGGCCATCGGGCTCGGCTGGTTCGCCGTGATCATCTCGCCGGACGTGTCGTACGGGGCGCAGCTGCCGGCGCTGATCATCAGCGGCATCGGGATGGGGCTGTACTTCGCGCCGGCCGCGAATCTGGTGATGTCCAGCGTGCGGCCCTCTGAGCAGGGCATCGCCTCCGGCGCGAACAACGCGCTGCGGGAGGTGGGCGGTGCGCTCGGCATCGCGGTGCTTGCCTCGGTGTTCTCCGCGCAGGGCGGGTACGGGTCGGCGCGGGCCTTCGTCGACGGCCTTGGCCCGGCGCTCTGGGTGGGAGCGGGGGTGGTCGCGGTGGCGGCGGCATCGGCCCTGCTGCTCCCTGGCCGTGCGGCTCTGGGCGGCGTCGAGGTGGCGCGGGATGCCCCGGAGGGGGTGCGGGAGCTGGTGGGCTGAGGGTTGCGCCGTGCGGTGCTGGGCGGGTGGGGGTGTTTTCCCACCCGCCCGCCCGTTTGCGCACTCCTGGGAGGTGCGGCACCGGGGGGTGGCTGGGGTTGTTCGGCGCCCGCCGGTGGGTGGTGGGTGCACCCGCCTGCGGCGGGCGGGGTTTTCCCACCCGCTCCACCCGTTCTGCGCGCTGCAGAAGGTGGGGGACCTGTGGGTGGTGGTGCGCCGTTGGCGGCTGGCCGTTGGTGGGTGGTATGCCCGCCGACGGCGGTGTGCTCGCTTGCGGCGGGCCGGGGGTTCGGGTGGGGAGGGGCTCGTTGGCGCTCGCTCTTTCCTGGGGCGTTGTCTGAACGTGATCGAGGCATCACGGGCGGGCGTGGGTCCGGCCGGGTGGGGACGTGGTGGGGTGCCCCCGCAAGGAGGAGCGCTGGTGCTGGGGGAATTTTCGGCGGGCGGAACTGCGCGACGTATGAGGAGGTACCCCGCCGCGTTCCCGCCCCCACTCCCCGACGGCGCGCTCCGTACCGGCGATGCCGCAGCCCCGCCCCGCGACATCTGCCCGCACAGCCGACCGCAGGGCGGCGCCACCACCACCGGCCCGCACCCGCACCACAGGGCGCGCCCCGCATACCCGCCCCCACCTGCACCACCGACCGCAGGCCCCCACCGACCGCAGGGCGCCGCACCCCCACCCGGCCGCCCCCGTACGCTGGACCCCGTGCAGGAACTTCACGACGCCCCTCTCGCCCCCCTGACCACCCTCCGCCTCGGCGGCCCGGCGGATCGGCTGGTGACCGCCGCCACCGACGCCGAGGTCATCGACGCCGTACGCGAGGCCGACGACAGCGGCACCCCCCTGCTCGTCATCGGCGGCGGCAGCAACCTGCTCATCGGAGACAAGGGCTTCGCAGGGACCGCCCTGCGCATCGCCACCCGCGGCTTCGAGCTCGACGGCACCCGCCTCGAACTCGCCGCCGGTGAGGTGTGGACCGACGCCGTCGCCAGGAGCGTCGAGGCCGGGCTCGCCGGCATCGAGTGCCTCGCCGGCATCCCGGGCTCGGCCGGCGCGACCCCGATCCAGAACGTCGGGGCGTACGGCCAGGAAGTGTCCAGCACCATCACCCACGTCGTCGCCTACAACCGCCTCGACCGCACGACCGTCACCATCCCCAACGCCGAGTGCGACTTCTCGTACCGCAACAGCCGCTTCAAGCAGCACCCCGACCGCTACGTGGTGCTCCGCGTCGTCTTCGAGCTGGAGGATGCGGGGGGGCTCTCCGCGCCGGTCAAGTACGCGGAGACCGCCCGAACGCTCGGCGTGGAACCGGGCGATCGCGTCCCCGCCGCCACCGTCCGCGAGACCGTGCTGAAGCTGCGCGCCGGCAAGGGCATGGTGCTCGACCCGGAGGACCACGACACGTGGTCGGCGGGCTCGTTCTTCACCAACCCGATCCTGCCCAACGAGGCGTACGAGGCCTTCGTCGCCCGCGCCCAGGAGCGCCTTGGCGCGGACGTGACGCCCCCCGCCTGGCCCGTGGGCGCCGATCGCACCAAGACCTCCGCCGCCTGGCTGATCGACAAGGCCGGCTTCACCAAGGGCTACGGGACGGGCCCCGCCCGCATTTCCACGAAGCACACCCTGGCGCTGACGAACCGTGGCGGCGCCACGACCGAGGACCTGCTGGCGCTGGCCCGCGAGGTGGTCGCAGGGGTGGAGCTGGCTTTCGGCGTGACCCTGGTGAACGAGCCGGTGGCGGTCGGCGTAGAGGTCTAGACCTCAGCCCGCCTGACCCTCGTTTCTGAAGCCCGCTCAGTACGCGACCCCCACCCCCTGCTTCACCGTCGCCGGGTCGTCCAAGCAGGCCAGCATCGCGTGCGCCACATCGGCGCGGGCGATGGTGCGGCCCGCCTTGGGGTTGCCGCCGACGACCCGGCGGTAGGCCCCGGTGAGCGGCTTGTCGGTGAGTTTGGGCGGGCGTACGGACGTCCAGTCGGTGGCGCTGGCCGCCAACTCGGCCTCCATGGCGCGGAGGTCGGCGTACACCTCCTTGAGGATCGCGCTGATCATGGACCGCATGCCGCGGTCGAGGAGCCCGTCGCTGGGGGCCTGAGGCCCGACCGGCGCCGCGCTCACGACGACCAGCCGCCGCGTCCCCTCGGCCTCCATCGCGGCCAGCACCGACCGGGTGAGCCGGGCCGTGATCCCGGCGTCGGAGCGTTTGCGGGCGCCGAGCCCGGACAGGACCGTGTCCCGCCCGGCCACCGCGCCGCGCAGCGACTCGGGGTCGGTCAGATCGGCCTTGACGACCTCAAGGCCCGCCCCGGTCACGGCGAACCTGCCCGGATCGCGCACCACCGCCGTGACCTCGTGCCCCGAAGTCAGCGCCTGCTTGACGATTTCCTGGCCGATGCCCCCTGTGGCACCGAAAACCGTGAGCCTCATCGCGTCACCCTCCTAGGGTGGGTAAGTATTCACTCACTTCGTTCACCACTAGAGTGAGTAAGTACTCACCCACTAGTCAAGCCCCGTTGGAGCACACATGCAGTCGCCGCCGGCCCGCGTCCGCATCGTCGACGCCGCGCACGAGCTCATGCTCACCATCGGCCTCGCCCGCGCCACGACGAAGGAGATCGCGAAGGCGGCGGGGTGCTCGGAGGCGGCGCTCTACAAGCACTTCGCGAGCAAGGAGGACCTGTTCGTGACGGTCCTCAAGGAGCGGCTGCCGAAGCTCGGCCCGCTGGTGGAGGGGCTCGCGGCGGAGCCGGGGGAGCGGTCGGTGGAGTCGAACCTGACGGAGATCGCCCGCCAGGCCGCGCTGTTCTACGCGGAGAGCTTTCCGATCGCGGCGTCGCTGTACGCGGATCCGCAGCTGAAGCGGCGCCACGACGAGGCGCTGCGCGAGCTCGGCTCCGGGCCCCACATGCCGATCGAGTGGGTCGACGGGTATCTCCGGGCGGAGCGGGAGGCCGGCCGGATCGGCCAGGACGCCGACACCTACGCGGCCGCGTCGCTGCTGCTGGGGGCGTGTGCGCAGCGGGCGTTCGCGTACGACATGACGAGGTCGGGGGAGCCGCCTCAGACGCTGGAGGAGTTTGCGCGGGGGGTGGCGCGCACGCTGCTGCGGGGTATCGGGTAGTTCCCGGCGCCCCCTTGGCAGGGTGGTGCCCACACCGGATCGTCCGTGGACCGGCGCCTTGTGATGCTCCCGCGTGCCGTCCGTCCGGCCGCGGGCCGTGCGTGGCCGGCCGCGCAGTTCCCCGCGCCCCTAAGGCGCGCTGGGCCGCGCCAGCAGGAACCCGCAACCGGGCTCACCCGCATCACCCCGCCAGCCACCCCTCCACCCCCGCGAGCAGCTTCCCCTGGACCTCCGGCGGTGCGGCCGAGCCCCGGATCGACTGGCGGGCCAGCTCGGCCAGTTCCGCGTCGCTGAACGCGTGGTGGTGGCGGGCGATCTCGTACTGGGCGGCCAGGCGGGAGCCGAAGAGGAGGGGGTCGTCCGCGCCCAGGGCCATCGGGACGCCCGCGTCGTACAGGGCCCGCAGCGGCACGTCCTCGGGCTTCTCGTAGACGCCGAGGGCGACGTTGGAGGCGGGGCAGACCTCGCAGGTGATGCCCTTGTCGGCCAGGCGGCGCAGGAGCCGGGGGTCCTCGGCCGCCCGCACCCCGTGGCCGACCCGCCGTGCGTGCAGATCGTCGAGGCAGTCGCGTACGGAGGCCGGGCCCGAGAGCTCGCCGCCGTGCGGGGCCGCGAGCAGGCCGCCCTCGCGGGCGATCGCGAAGGCGCGGTCGAAGTCCCTTGCCATGCCCCGGCGTTCGTCGTTGGAGAGGCCGAATCCGACCACGCCGCGATCGGCGTAGCGGACCGCGAGCCGGGCCAGGGTGCGCGCGTCGAGCGGGTGCTTCATCCGGTTCGCCGCGACCACGACGCGCATGCCGAGCCCGGTCTCGCGCGACGCGGAGTCGACCGCGTCCAGGATGATCTCCAGAGCCGGGATGAGACCGCCGAGCAGCGGCGCGTACGAGGTCGGGTCGACCTGGATCTCCAGCCACCCGGAACCGTCCCGGACGTCCTCCTCGGCGGCCTCGCGCACCAGGCGCTGGATGTCCTCGGGGGCGCGCAGGCAGGACCGCGCCGCGTCGTAGAGGCGCTGGAAGCGGAACCAGCCGCGTTCGTCGGTGGCCCGCAGCTTCGGCGGCTCGGCGCCGGTCAGCGCCTCGGGCAGCCGCACGCCGTACTTGTCGGCGAGTTCGAGCAGGGTGGAGGGCCGCATGGACCCGGTGAAGTGCAGGTGCAGATGGGCCTTCGGCAGCTCAGAGACATCACGTACGTGCTCCATCCCAGGATCCTGCCGCACGCCCCCGCCACACCGGTAGGGCTTTCCCCGAACGTGGTCTTGCTCGCACACAGCAACGGGGGCCGGGTACCCAAACCGGTACCCGGCCCCCGTGAGCGGAGCGGACGTCAGTCCTTGGCCTCGGCCAGCAGCTTCTGGATCCGGGAGACGCCCTCGACGAGGTCCTCGTCGCCCAGGGCGTAGGAGAGCCGCAGATAGCCCGGCGTGCCGAAGGCCTCGCCGGGGACGACCGCGACCTCGGTCTCGTCCAGGATCAGCGCGGCGAGCTCGGTCGAGGTCTGCGGGCGCTTGCCCCGGATCTCCTTGCCGAGCAGGGCCTTCACCGAGGGGTAGGCGTAGAACGCGCCCTCGGGGGTGGGGCAGACCACGCCGTCGATCTCGCTCAGCATCCGCACCATGGTCCGGCGGCGCCGGTCGAAGGACTCGCGCATCTCGGCGACCGCGTCGAGGTTCCCGGAGACGGCGGCCAGGGCGGCCACCTGGGCCACATTGCTGACGTTCGACGTCGCGTGCGACTGGAGGTTGGTCGCGGCCTTCACGACGTCCTTCGGGCCGATGATCCACCCGACCCGCCAGCCGGTCATCGCGAAGGTCTTGGCGACGCCGTTGACGACGATGCACTTGTCGCGCAGCTCGGGCACGATCGCGGGCAGCGAGGTGAACGCGGCGCTGCCGTACACCAGGTGCTCGTAGATCTCGTCGGTCATGACCCACAGGCCGTGCTCGACGGCCCAGCGCCCGATCGCCTCGGCGTCGGCCTCGCTGTAGACGGCGCCGGTGGGGTTGGACGGAGAGACGAACAGAACGACCTTCGTACGCTCCGTACGGGCCGCCTCCAACTGCTCCACCGACACGCGGTATCCGGTGGTCTCGTCGGCCACGACGTCCACCGGGACACCGCCCGCGAGCCGGATCGACTCGGGGTAGGTGGTCCAGTACGGCGCCGGGACGATGACCTCGTCGCCCGGGTCGAGGATCGCCGCGAAGGCCTCATAGATCGCCTGCTTGCCGCCGTTGGTCACCAGGACCTGCGAGGCGTCGACCTCGTAGCCGGAGTCGCGCAGCGTCTTCGCGGCGATCGCGGCCTTGAGCTCGGGCAGGCCCCCCGCCGGCGTGTAGCGGTGGTACTTCGGGTTGCGGCAGGCCTCGACGGCGGCCTCGACGATGTAGTCGGGCGTCGGGAAGTCGGGCTCGCCCGCGCCGAAGCCGATGACCGGACGCCCGGCGGCCTTGAGGGCCTTGGCCTTGGCGTCGACGGCGAGGGTCGCGGACTCGGAGATGGCGCCGATGCGCGCGGATACCCGGCGCTCGGTGGGGGAGGAAGGCGGGGGAGTTGCAGCGCTCATGCGGGCCATGGTCCCAGACCTCCCAGGAAGGGAGCACCCGCGTTTCACGGACCGGTCAGCATGTGGACAGGCGTCCGGGCGGCGTCCTTAAGGAAGCCGTGCGAAGGGGAGGCGGAGGTGATGAGGAGGCGGTCGGAAAGGATGCGGAAACCGATCCGGAAGTGATCCGGAAGCGATTCGGAAGGTGTTCGGGAGCAAGCTGTTCGACGCCGGGCCCCTGACCACGTACACTCACTGCCTGTTGGCCCTCACCGACCACACCACCACATGCGGTAGGTTGGGGGAACCACAAAGGGTCGTAGCTCAATTGGTAGAGCACTGGTCTCCAAAACCAGCGGTTGGGGGTTCAAGTCCCTCCGGCCCTGCTACACACACCTTCGCCAGGATGTGTGCGCATGTACGTACTTCAATGCACCGCCGTGCGGCTCCACCGGGCGCGGCACGGCCATGACCCGGAATCAGGTGAGAAGCGTGACGGACGCCGTGGGCTCCATCGACATGCCTGATGCCCAGGACGAGGCAGCGGAGTCCAAGGATTCGAAGAAGAAGGCCCGCAAGGGCGGTAAGCGCGGCAAGAAGGGCCCTCTGGGCCGTCTCGCGCTCTTCTACCGGCAGGTCGTCGCCGAACTCCGTAAAGTTGTCTGGCCGACACGCAGCCAGCTGACGACGTACACCTCCGTGGTGATCGTGTTCGTTGTCATCATGATTGGCATCGTGACGTTGATTGACTCCGGCTTCTCGCAGGTAGTCAAGTACGTCTTCGGCTGATCAGCGAAGGGCGCCCCTCAATCGGCGCCCCTTTCGCATGTTCCACCCCATCTGTAGCCAGGAAGAAGCAGCCACCGTGTCTGACCCGAACCTGAACGACGCCATCGAGTCGGTCGAGTCCGTCGAGGACGAGCTCGAGATCATCGAGGCGGCCGACGAGGACGAGGCCGAGGCTGCCGACGCCGCTGCGGGCGAAGCGGCCGAAGAGGCTGCCCTGCACGTCGAGTCCGACGACGCCGAGCCCGAGGCCGAAGCCGCCGAGGCTTCCGACGTGACCGACGAGGACGTTGCCGACGAGGCCGAGGCCTCCGCCGAATCCGTCGAGGACGAGGACGCCGAATCGGACGACGAGTCCGAGGAGCCCGCCGAGGTCTCCGCCGAATCCGGCGAGGACGAGGAGCCGGCGGAGCCCGCCGCCCCCGTCGACCCGGTCGAGGCCCTGCGCCAGGAGCTCCGCTTCCTGCCCGGCGAGTGGTACGTCATCCACACGTACGCCGGTTACGAGAAGCGTGTGAAGGCCAACCTCGAACAGCGTGCCGTCTCGCTGAACGTCGAGGAGTTCATCTACCAGGCCGAGGTCCCCGAAGAGGAGATCGTCCAGATCAAGAACGGCGAGCGCAAGAACGTCCGGCAGAACAAGCTGCCCGGTTACGTTCTCGTCCGCATGGATCTGACGAACGAGTCCTGGGGCGTCGTCCGCAACACCCCCGGTGTCACCGGCTTCGTGGGCAACGCCTACGACCCGTACCCGCTGACGCTCGACGAGATCGTGAAGATGCTCGCCCCGGAGGCCGAGGAGAAGGCCGCCCGTGAGGCCGCCGAGGCCGAGGGCAAGCCTGCTCCGCAGCGCAAGGTCGAGGTCCAGGTCCTGGACTTCGAGGTGGGCGACTCGGTCACCGTCACCGACGGCCCGTTCGCGACGCTGCAGGCGACCATCAACGAAATCAACGCCGACTCGAAGAAGGTCAAGGGCCTCGTCGAGATCTTCGGCCGCGAGACCCCGGTCGAGCTCAGCTTCGACCAGATCCAGAAGAACTAGCAGCCGCAGCCAGCCGGCGCTTTCTGGAACCAGCACTTCCGAGCAGGTCAGAGAGGCTCTCGCAGCCCCTCTGACCTGCTCGGTTTTTAGCCGCGCAGCTATACCCGTTATCGTTGTGCGGTATGCCTCCATCCGGTTGATCGGATGCAGGCGGTTCACTCTCACTAGGACCCGGAGAGAGCAATGCCTCCCAAGAAGAAGAAGGTCACGGGGCTTATCAAGCTCCAGATCAACGCCGGTGCGGCGAACCCGGCCCCGCCGGTCGGCCCCGCGCTCGGCCAGCACGGCGTCAACATCATGGAGTTCTGCAAGGCCTACAACGCCGCGACCGAGTCGCAGCGTGGCTGGGTGATCCCGGTGGAGATCACGGTCTACGAAGACCGCTCCTTCACCTTCATCACCAAGACTCCGCCGGCCGCGAAGATGATCCTCAAGGCCGCTGGTGTCGAGAAGGGCTCCGGCGAGCCGCACAAGACCAAGGTCGCCAAGATCACCGAGGCCCAGGTCCGCGAGATCGCCACGACGAAGCTCGCCGACCTGAACGCCAACGACCTGGACGCCGCGTCGAAGATCATCGCCGGCACCGCCCGTTCCATGGGCATCACGGTCGAGGGCTGATCTCAGCTCACCCCCGTTTGACCTCCAGTGGTAGGGCCAAGCGCTGGCCCGCACCACGACTCCATGCCTGAACCAACACAGGAGCTGAAGTGAAGCGCAGCAAGACTCTCCGCGCTGCGGACGCCAAGATCGACGCGGACAAGCTGTACGCGCCGCTCGAGGCGGTCCGTCTCGCCAAGGAGACCTCCACGACCAAGTTCGACGGCACCGTCGAGGTCGCCTTCCGCCTGGGTGTCGACCCGCGCAAGGCCGACCAGATGGTCCGTGGCACCGTGAACCTCCCGCACGGCACCGGTAAGACCGCCCGGGTCCTGGTCTTCGCGACCGGCGACCGTGCCGAGGCCGCGCTTGCCGCGGGCGCCGACATCGTCGGCTCCGACGAGCTCATCGACGAGGTTTCGAAGGGCCGTCTGGACTTCGACGCCGTCGTCGCCACCCCGGACCTCATGGGCAAGGTCGGCCGCCTCGGCCGCGTGCTCGGTCCCCGTGGTCTGATGCCGAACCCGAAGACCGGCACGGTCACCCCCGACGTCGCCAAGGCGGTCGAGGAGATCAAGGGCGGCAAGATCGAGTTCCGCGTCGACAAGCACTCGAACCTGCACTTCATCATCGGCAAGGTGTCCTTCGACGACGCCAAGCTGGTGGAGAACTACGGTGCGGCTCTGGAGGAGATCCTCCGTCTGAAGCCGTCCGCCGCCAAGGGCCGGTACATCAAGAAGGCGACCATCACCACCACGATGGGCCCCGGTATCTCCCTCGACTCGAACCGCACCCGCAACCTCCTCGTCGAGGAGGACCCGGCCGCCGTCTGATCCCTCGGATCACCGGCAGTCGCGGGTTCGCGTACTGAGACGTACTTCGTGTACTGAGACCGGCCCCCGCACCTCTTCGGAGGGGCGGGGGCCGGTTTTTTCATGTGCCCGCTGTCAGTGCGCTGAGTTACGGTTGTGAAGGTTTGTCGTCTTTTTGATCTATGGGGTGGGGACGTAATGAGCAAGTCCGTCAAGCGCGCCGGGATATCCCTCGCGGCGGTTGGAATCCTGGTGGCGGCGGCCGCCGGATGCCAGAGCGGCGGCGACTCCAAGAAGGCCGCTGAGGTGCCGAAGAAGGCCGCTCCGCAGTCGAGCGCGAAGGATGCCCGCACGGCGCTCCAGGCGGCCTACAAGAAGACGTCGGCGGCCAAGTCGGCGAAGGTCACCCTGAAGATGTCGATGCCGGCCGGGGCCGCGGGCGCCGCCGGCGCGGGCGCGGGCGACATGGTGATGTCCGGGGTCCAGTCGTGGGACCCGGCGGCGATGGACATGACCATGAGCGGGTCCGCCTTCGCCCAGGCGGGCAAGGACGCACCGGACAAGATCCGGATGGTCCAGCTGGACAACGTCATGTACATGGACATGGGAACCGCGCTGTCCCAGCACATGGACGGCAAGCACTGGATGAAGATGGACCTCGGCGCACTGGCCCAGGCGGGCGGCGGGAGCGCGGCTTCCTCCCAGTCGCTGACCGGCGGTGCCGAGAAGCAGGACCCGGCCCAGCAGCTCGCCGTCCTGACGGACTCGCCGAGCCTGAAGCACCTCGGCAGCGAGCAGATCGACGGAGCCCCGGCGGAGCACTACAAGGGCACCCTGACGCTGGACGAGATGGCCGCGAGCAACCAGGCGCTGGACGGCATGTCCGCCCAGGACCGTCAGAAGCTCCTCGACACCGCGAAGCAGTCCGGCATCAAGGGCTACGACACCGAGCTCTGGATCAACAAGGACGGCTACCCGGTGCAGATGAACCTCGGCATCGCCACGCCACAGGGCAAGATCACCATGAACGCCCACTACTCGGACTACGGCGCCAAGGTCGCGGTCAAGGCCCCGCCGGCGGCCGAGACGTTCGACATGGCCGAGATGATGAAGAGCGCCGGCGCGGGTGCCGGCACCGGCGGGGACGCCTGACGGGCCGTCCGGCGCGGGGGGCCGCCCGCCCCGGCGGCGTCCGTGCCGGCCCCCGCATCCGCACCCCGTACGAGCGGATTTGCTTGACACGGACGCCGTAACGTAAGCTTCCCCAGAAGCCAAAGACCGCTGGTCGTTGCCGTGCCTTCATTCGAAGGGGCGGTGGCCGAAGGATCCGCTGGATGCGGACGACCCGCGCAGGTGACCGTGGAAAGTTCCCGGATGTTCCTCTTCTGAGTGCAGCTGGTTGAGCTACGCCCCGTGCGCCTGCGCCGGGGCGTTTCGTATTGTTCAGCCCCTTCTGAGCGGTCCTCATCACCCGGAAGGAGGCCGACGCTCTATGGCAAGGCCCGACAAGGCTGCCGCGGTAGCCGAGCTCGCGGACCAGTTCCGCAGCTCGAACGCCGCCGTGCTGACCGAGTACCGGGGTCTCACCGTGGCGCAGCTCAAGACGCTGCGTCGTTCGCTCGGTGAGAACGCCCAGTACGCCGTGGTGAAGAACACGCTGACCAAGATTGCGGCCAACGAGGCCGGGATCACTTCGCTCGACGACCAGTTCAACGGTCCGACGGCGGTTGCCTTCATCACCGGTGACCCGGTGGAGTCGGCGAAGGGTCTTCGTGACTTCGCCAAGGAGAACCCGAACCTGATCATCAAGGGCGGTGTCCTTGATGGCAAGGCGCTGTCCGCCGATGAGATCAAGAAGCTTGCGGACCTCGAGTCCCGCGAGGTTCTGCTCAGCAAGCTGGCCGGCGCGTTCAAGGGCAAGCAGTCGCAGACTGCCTCGCTCCTCCAGGCGCTGCCGTCGAAGTTCGTCCGCACCGCGGAAGCGCTTCGCGTCAAGCTCGCCGAGCAGGGCGGTGCCGAGTAATTCGGCTCGCGCATTGATCGCCGCCCGCTAGGGCGACGGTCGCAGCGGGCCGAACGTACGCCCGCCTACATGTACATCCGGCACCTGCCGAATTAGTGGAAGGATCGCCCATCATGGCGAAGCTCAGCCAGGAAGACCTGCTCGCTCAGTTCGAGGAGATGACCCTCATCGAGCTCTCCGAGTTCGTGAAGGCCTTCGAGGACAAGTTCGACGTCACCGCCGCCGCGGCCGTCGCCGTTGCCGGTCCCGCCGCCGGTGGCCCCGCCGCCGAGGCCGTCGAGGAGCAGGACGAGTTCGACGTCATCCTCACCGGCGCCGGCGAGAAGAAGATCCAGGTCATCAAGGTCGTGCGCGAGCTGACCTCCCTGGGTCTGAAGGAGGCCAAGGACCTCGTCGACGGCACCCCGAAGCCGGTCCTCGAGAAGGTCGCCAAGGAGGCCGCGGAGAAGGCTGCCGAGTCCCTCAAGGCTGCTGGCGCCTCCGTCGAGGTCAAGTAACACCTCGCGGGTCCGCTTGGACCCGCACTCGTCTCGCAGGCGCGTCAGCGCGCCGCTGGACACCGCCAAGGGCGATCACCCATCCGGGTGGTCGCCCTTCGGCGTACCCGTGACGTCGGCCTTGCGCGGGGCCTGTCTGGGAGTATGGTGATCTTCGCCGTCCGCTCGGCAAGGACGCAGGCGTACGCCCCGCACAACTCCCGCGGCGATCTCCGGGGAGCGGAGGGGTCTTGACGAACCGCACGCAGCGCGCAATTCTCAGGACGCGTCGTCACAACGATCCGCATCCGAGGCATGGATCGACGGCGAAGAGGGCAGTACTAATCTGCGTCTGCGCGGCGCACGGCTGACCGAGGTACCGAGGTACTTGAGAAGAGCAATGCGGGTGTCAAAAAATCCGCCCTGGACATCAGTGTGCCGAGTGGCTACACTGTCCCTTTGCGCTGCCTGTTAGCTGTCCCCTGCCCGTCACCAGGGGCATGCCCTCGCTTGAGCATCTTTGATTGAACCGCCCTGACCTGGCCGTCTTAGGCCCTGTCGGGAAACGTCTCTCTCTGTGCCCACGTGGGACCGGTACGCGCGTAGTGAGTCCGAGCCCTCGGAAGGACCCCCTCTTGGCCGCCTCGCGCAACGCCTCGACCGCCAATACGAACAACGGCGCCAGCACCGCCCCGCTGCGCATCTCCTTTGCAAAGATCAAGGAGCCCCTCGAGGTTCCGAACCTTCTTGCGCTGCAGACCGAGAGCTTTGACTGGCTGCTCGGCAATGCCGCTTGGAAGTCTCGGGTCGAGGCCGCTCTCGAGAGTGGACAGGACGTCCCCACCAAGTCCGGTCTGGAGGAGATCTTCGAAGAGATCTCTCCGATCGAGGACTTCTCCGGGTCGATGTCGCTGACCTTCCGCGACCACCGCTTCGAGCCGCCGAAGAACTCGATCGACGAGTGCAAGGAGCGCGACTTCACGTTCGCGGCCCCGCTCTTCGTCACCGCCGAGTTCACCAACAACGAGACCGGCGAGATCAAGTCCCAGACGGTCTTCATGGGCGACTTCCCGCTCATGACCAACAAGGGCACCTTCGTCATCAACGGCACCGAGCGTGTCGTCGTGTCGCAGCTGGTCCGCTCGCCGGGTGTCTACTTCGACTCCAACATCGACAAGACGTCCGACAAGGACATCTTCACGGCCAAGATCATCCCGTCCCGGGGTGCCTGGCTCGAAATGGAGATCGACAAGCGCGACATGGTCGGTGTCCGCATCGACCGCAAGCGCAAGCAGTCCGTCACCGTTCTCCTGAAGGCTCTCGGTTGGACCACCGAGCAGATCCTTGAAGAGTTCGGCGAGTACGAGTCCATGCGCGCCACCCTGGAGAAGGACCACACCCAGGGCCAGGACGACGCGCTGCTCGACATCTACCGCAAGCTGCGCCCGGGCGAGCCGCCGACGCGCGAGGCCGCTCAGACGCTGCTCGAGAATCTCTACTTCAACCCGAAGCGCTACGACCTCGCCAAGGTCGGCCGCTACAAGGTGAACAAGAAGCTCGGCGCGGACGAGCCCCTCGACGCGGGCGTGCTCACCACCGACGACGTCATCGCGACCATCAAGTACCTGGTCAAGCTGCACGCCGGTGAGACCGAGACGGTCGGCGAGTCGGGTCGGAACATCGTCGTCGAGACCGACGACATCGACCACTTCGGCAACCGTCGTCTGCGCAACGTCGGCGAGCTCATCCAGAACCAGGTCCGTACGGGTCTGGCTCGTATGGAGCGCGTCGTGCGTGAGCGCATGACGACCCAGGACGTCGAGGCGATCACGCCGCAGACCCTGATCAACATCCGGCCGGTCGTCGCCTCCATCAAGGAGTTCTTCGGCACCAGCCAGCTGTCGCAGTTCATGGACCAGAACAACCCGCTGTCGGGTCTCACCCACAAGCGCCGTCTGTCGGCGCTTGGCCCGGGTGGTCTCTCCCGCGAGCGGGCCGGCTTCGAGGTCCGTGACGTGCACCCGTCTCACTACGGCCGCATGTGCCCGATTGAGACCCCGGAAGGCCCGAACATCGGTCTGATCGGTTCGCTCGCCTCGTACGGCCGCGTCAACGCGTTCGGCTTCATCGAGACGCCGTACCGCAAGGTCGTCGACGGCCAGGTCACCGACGAGGTCGACTACGTCACCGCCGACGAGGAGGACCGCTTCGTCATCGCGCAGGCCAACGCCGCGCTCAACGACGAGATGCGGTTCACCGAGCCGCGCGTGCTGGTCCGCCGCCGTGGTGGCGAGGTCGACTACGTGCCCGGCACCGAGGTCGACTACATGGACGTCTCGCCGCGCCAGATGGTGTCGGTCGCGACCGCCATGATCCCGTTCCTTGAGCACGACGACGCCAACCGTGCCCTCATGGGCGCGAACATGATGCGTCAGGCCGTGCCGCTGATCACGTCCGAGGCGCCGCTCGTCGGCACCGGCATGGAGTACCGCTGCGCGGTCGACGCCGGTGACGTCATCAAGGCGGAGAAGGCGGGTGTCGTCCAGGAGGTCTCCGCGGACTACATCACCGTCGCCAACGACGACGGCACGTACACCACGTACCGGATCGCCAAGTTCGCCCGCTCCAACCAGGGCACCTCGGTCAACCAGAAGGTTGTCGTGGACGAGGGCGCCCGCGTGATCGAGGGCCAGGTCCTGGCCGACGGTCCCGCCACCCAGCAGGGTGAGATGGCGCTGGGCAAGAACCTGCTCGTGGCGTTCATGCCGTGGGAGGGTCACAACTACGAGGACGCGATCATCCTGTCGCAGCGCCTCGTGCAGGACGACGTCCTCTCCTCGATCCACATCGAGGAGCACGAGGTCGACGCCCGTGACACCAAGCTCGGCCCGGAGGAGATCACCCGGGACATCCCGAACGTCTCCGAGGAGGTCCTCGCCGACCTCGACGAGCGCGGCATCATCCGTATCGGTGCCGAGGTCGTCGCCGGCGACATCCTCGTCGGCAAGGTCACGCCCAAGGGCGAGACCGAGCTGACGCCGGAAGAGCGCCTGCTGCGCGCGATCTTCGGTGAGAAGGCCCGCGAGGTGCGCGACACCTCGCTGAAGGTGCCGCACGGCGAGATCGGCAAGGTCATCGGCGTCCGCGTCTTCGACCGTGAAGAGGGCGACGAGCTGCCGCCGGGCGTGAACCAGCTGGTTCGCGTCTACGTGGCGCAGAAGCGCAAGATCACGGACGGTGACAAGCTCGCCGGCCGACACGGCAACAAGGGCGTCATCTCGAAGATCCTTCCGATCGAGGACATGCCGTTCCTCGAGGACGGAACTCCGGTCGACATCATCCTCAACCCGCTCGGTGTCCCGTCCCGTATGAACCCGGGACAGGTCCTGGAGATCCACCTCGGCTGGCTCGCCAGCCGCGGCTGGGACGTCTCCGGTCTGGCCGACGACTGGGCCCAGCGTCTGCAGGCCATCGGCGCCGACCAGGTCGCCGCCGGTACCAACGTCGCGACCCCGGTCTTCGACGGCGCCCGCGAGGACGAGATCACCGGCCTCTTCGAGGCCACGATCCCGAACCGCGACGGCGACCGGCTGGTCCAGCCCTCGGGCAAGGCCAACCTGTTCGACGGCCGCTCCGGCGAGCCGTTCCCGGACCCGATCTCGGTCGGGTACATGTACATCCTGAAGCTGCACCACCTGGTCGACGACAAGCTCCACGCCCGTTCGACCGGTCCGTACTCGATGATCACCCAGCAGCCGCTGGGTGGTAAGGCCCAGTTCGGTGGCCAGCGCTTCGGTGAGATGGAGGTGTGGGCGCTTGAGGCTTATGGCGCCGCGTACGCCCTCCAGGAGCTGCTGACCATCAAGTCCGACGACGTGACCGGCCGTGTGAAGGTCTACGAGGCCATCGTCAAGGGCGAGAACATTCCCGAGCCCGGCATTCCCGAGTCCTTCAAGGTGCTCATCAAGGAAATGCAGTCGCTCTGCCTCAACGTGGAGGTGCTGTCCTCGGACGGCATGTCCATCGAGATGCGCGACACGGACGAGGACGTCTTCCGCGCTGCGGAGGAGCTCGGTATCGACCTGTCCCGGCGCGAGCCGAGCAGCGTCGAAGAGGTCTGACGGGTCTGACGGGGGCTCGCTAAGAGCCCCCGTCGTCCCCGGACCCCCCTCAGACCATCTTGAAGAATCGACCCCGAAAGAGGGATTGACGACAAGTGCTCGACGTCAACTTCTTCGACGAGCTGCGGATCGGCCTCGCCACTGCTGACGACATTCGTCAGTGGTCCCACGGTGAGGTCAAGAAGCCGGAGACCATCAACTACCGCACCCTCAAGCCCGAAAAGGACGGACTCTTCTGCGAGAAGATCTTCGGTCCGACCCGGGACTGGGAGTGCTACTGCGGCAAGTACAAGCGCGTCCGCTTCAAGGGCATCATCTGTGAGCGCTGTGGCGTAGAGGTCACGCGTGCCAAGGTGCGCCGCGAGCGGATGGGCCACATCGAGCTTGCCGCTCCCGTGACCCACATCTGGTACTTCAAGGGCGTTCCGTCGCGTCTTGGCTACCTGCTCGACCTCGCGCCGAAGGACCTCGAAAAGGTCATCTACTTCGCCGCGTACATGATCACGTTCGTGGACGAGGAGCGCCGTACGCGCGACCTGCCGTCGCTGGAGGCGCACGTCTCCGTCGAGCGTCAGCAGATCGAGAACCGCCGCGACTCGGACCTCGAAGCCCGCGCCAAGAAGCTTGAGACGGACCTCGCCGAGCTTGAGGCCGAGGGTGCCAAGGCCGACGTGCGCCGCAAGGTGCGCGAGGGTGCCGAGCGCGAGATGAAGCAGCTGCGCGACCGTTCGCAGCGCGAGATCGACCGTCTCGACGAGGTGTGGAGCCGCTTCAAGAACCTCAAGGTCCAGGACCTTGAGGGCGACGAGCTGCTCTACCGCGAGCTGCGTGACCGTTTCGGCACGTACTTCGACGGCTCGATGGGTGCCGCTGCTCTGCAGAAGCGCCTGGAGACCTTCGACCTCGACGAGGAGGCCGAGCGCCTCCGCGAGATCATCCGCACCGGCAAGGGCCAGAAGAAGACCCGTGCGCTGAAGCGGCTGAAGGTGGTGTCCGCGTTCCTGCAGACCTCCAACAGCCCCAAGGGCATGGTCCTCGACTGCGTCCCGGTCATCCCGCCGGACCTGCGTCCGATGGTGCAGCTGGACGGTGGCCGCTTCGCGACCTCCGACCTGAACGACCTGTACCGCCGTGTGATCAACCGCAACAACCGCCTGAAGCGACTCCTTGACCTCGGCGCCCCCGAGATCATCGTGAACAACGAGAAGCGCATGCTTCAGGAGGCCGTCGACGCGCTCTTCGACAACGGCCGTCGTGGTCGCCCGGTCACGGGCCCCGGCAACCGTCCGCTGAAGTCGCTGTCCGACATGCTCAAGGGCAAGCAGGGTCGATTCCGTCAGAACCTGCTCGGCAAGCGTGTGGACTACTCCGCGCGTTCCGTGATCGTCGTCGGTCCGCAGCTGAAGCTGCACCAGTGTGGTCTGCCGAAGGCCATGGCGCTGGAGCTCTTCAAGCCGTTCGTGATGAAGCGCCTGGTCGACCTGAACCACGCGCAGAACATCAAGAGCGCCAAGCGGATGGTCGAGCGCGGCCGCACGGTCGTCTACGACGTCCTCGAAGAGGTCATCGCCGAGCACCCGGTTCTGCTGAACCGTGCGCCCACGCTGCACCGCCTCGGCATCCAGGCCTTCGAGCCCCAGCTGGTCGAGGGCAAGGCCATCCAGATCCACCCGCTCGTCTGCACCGCGTTCAACGCGGACTTCGACGGTGACCAGATGGCCGTCCACCTGCCGCTCTCCGCGGAGGCGCAGGCCGAGGCCCGCATCCTGATGCTGTCCTCGAACAACATCCTGAAGCCGGCCGACGGTCGTCCCGTCACCATGCCGACCCAGGACATGGTGCTCGGCCTCTTCTTCCTCACCACGGACGAAGAGGAGCGCGAGGTCAAGGGCGCCGGCCGGGCGTTCAACTCGACCGCCGAAGCGATCATGGCGTTCGACGCCCGGGAGCTCTCGCTCCAGGCGAAGGTCGACATCCGCTTCCCGATCGGCACCGTCCCGCCGCGCGGCTGGACCCCGCCGCTCGACGAGGAGGGCGAGACGACCTGGCAGCAGGGCGACTCGTTCCGGCTGCGTACGTCCCTGGGCCGCGCGCTCTTCAACGAGCTGCTGCCCGAGGACTACCCGTTCGTCGACTACTCGGTGGGCAAGAAGCAGCTCTCCGAGATCGTCAACGACCTCGCCGAGCGCTACCCCAAGGTCATCGTGGCGGCGACGCTCGACAACCTGAAGGCGGCCGGCTTCTTCTGGGCGACCCGTTCCGGCGTCACCGTCGCCGTTTCGGACATCGTCGTCCCGGAGGCCAAGAAGGCCATCGTCCAGGGCTACGAGGCCCAGGACGAGAAGGTCCAGAAGCAGTACGAGCGCGGTCTGATCACCAAGGACGAGCGCACGCAGGAGCTCATCGCGATCTGGACCAAGGCGACCAACGAGGTTGCCGAGGCGATGAACGCGAACTTCCCCAAGACGAACCCCATCTTCATGATGGTTGACTCGGGTGCCCGAGGAAACATGATGCAGATGCGTCAGATCGCCGGTATGCGTGGTCTGGTGTCGAACGCGAAGAACGAGACCATCCCGCGTCCGATCAAGGCGTCCTTCCGCGAGGGCCTCACCGTTCTGGAGTACTTCATCTCCACGCACGGTGCCCGTAAGGGTCTGGCGGACACCGCCCTGCGTACCGCCGACTCGGGTTACCTGACCCGTCGTCTGGTGGACGTCTCGCAGGACGTCATCATCCGCGAGGAGGACTGCGGCACCGACCGCGGCCTCAAGCTCAAGATCGCGGAGCGGGGCGCCGACGGCGTGCTGCGCAAGACCGAGGACGTCGAGACCTCCGTCTACGCCCGCATGCTCGCCGAGGACGTCGTCATCGACGGCAAGGTCATCGCGCCGGCCAACGTGGACCTCGGTGACGTGCTCATCGACGCCCTCGTGGGTGCGGGTGTCGAGGAGGTCAAGACCCGCTCGGTCCTGACCTGTGAGTCCGCGGTCGGCACCTGTGCCTTCTGCTACGGACGCTCGCTCGCCACCGGCAAGCTGGTCGACATCGGTGAGGCGGTCGGCATCATCGCCGCCCAGTCCATCGGTGAGCCCGGTACCCAGCTGACGATGCGTACCTTCCACACCGGTGGTGTGGCCGGTGACGACATCACACAGGGTCTGCCGCGTGTCGTCGAGCTCTTCGAGGCCCGTACCCCCAAGGGTGTCGCGCCGATCTCGGAGGCCAAGGGCCGCGTCCGCATCGAGGAGACCGAGAAGACCAAGAAGCTCGTCGTCACCCCGGACGACGGCAGCGAGGAGACGGCGTTCCCGATCTCCAAGCGTGCCCGTCTGCTGGTCGGCGAGGGCGACGCGGTCGAGGTGGGCCAGAAGCTCACCGTCGGTGCCACCAACCCGCACGACGTGCTGCGGATCCTCGGTCAGCGTGCGGTCCAGGTCCACCTGGTCGGCGAAGTCCAGAAGGTCTACAACTCGCAGGGCGTGTCGATCCACGACAAGCACATCGAGATCATCATCCGGCAGATGCTGCGCCGCGTGACGATCATCGAGTCCGGCGACGCGGAGCTGCTGCCGGGCGAGCTCGTCGAGCGCTCGAAGTTCGAGACCGAGAACCGTCGTGTGGTCACGGAAGGCGGCCACCCGGCCTCCGGCCGTCCGCAGCTGATGGGTATCACCAAGGCCTCGCTGGCGACGGAATCCTGGCTGTCGGCCGCCTCCTTCCAGGAGACGACCCGAGTCCTGACGGATGCGGCGATCAACGCCAAGTCCGACAGCCTCATCGGCCTCAAGGAGAACGTCATCATCGGTAAGCTCATCCCGGCCGGTACGGGTCTGTCCCGCTACCGCAACATCCGGGTCGAGCCCACCGAAGAGGCCAAGGCCGCGATGTACTCGGCCGTCGGCTACGACGACATCGACTACTCGCCGTTCGGCACGGGCTCCGGCCAGGCCGTTCCGCTGGAGGACTACGACTACGGTCCGTACAACCAGTAAGGCGTACGTCTGCTGAAGGGCGCCCACTCCGCTTCGCGCGGGGTGGGCGCCCTTCGGGGTTTCCCCTCAGGTCGTGATTCGGCCGGGGACAAACCCCTGAAACAGTCACCTGCTGAGACGGTTTGTCTCACGAAGGGGACAGGGCGGGTATGGGGTGACATGTCCCACGGGGTGCTGAGCCCCGTGCGTGGCCATTTGTTTTGACCCAAGTCGATGAGGTAGGTACGCTCAGACCTTGTGCCTGGGGTGTGCCTGGGCTCCGCTGCGTGCCTACGTCCGCAGGGTGAGCTCCCAGACCGGCCACCGCAATCTGCGCTTCTCCGCTCTCGGGCGGAAGTCCGCAGTATTCGACACACCCGACCGCGTGGGTCGGAGACGTGTTCCAGGTTAGTTTTACTACGGCACACAGAAACCGGAGAAGTAGTGCCTACGATCCAGCAGCTGGTCCGGAAGGGCCGGCAGGACAAGGTCGAGAAGAACAAGACGCCCGCGCTCGAGGGTTCGCCCCAGCGTCGTGGCGTCTGCACGCGTGTGTTCACGACCACCCCGAAGAAGCCGAACTCGGCCCTCCGTAAGGTCGCGCGTGTGCGTCTGACCTCCGGCATCGAGGTCACGGCCTACATCCCGGGTGAGGGACACAACCTGCAGGAGCACTCGATCGTGCTCGTGCGTGGTGGCCGTGTGAAGGACCTGCCGGGTGTTCGTTACAAGATCATCCGCGGTTCGCTCGACACCCAGGGTGTCAAGAACCGCAAGCAGGCCCGCAGCCGCTACGGCGCCAAGAAGGAGAAGTAAGAATGCCTCGTAAGGGCCCCGCCCCGAAGCGCCCGGTCATCATCGACCCGGTCTACAGCTCTCCTCTTGTCACCTCGCTGATCAACAAGATCCTGCTGGACGGCAAGCGCTCCACCGCCGAGCGGATCGTCTACGGCGCCATGGAAGGCCTCCGCGAGAAGACCGGCGCTGACCCGGTCATCACGCTGAAGCGCGCCCTTGAGAACGTCAAGCCGTCCCTCGAGGTCAAGTCCCGCCGTGTCGGTGGCGCCACCTACCAGGTGCCGATCGAGGTCAAGCCTGGTCGCGCCTCCACCCTCGCGCTGCGCTGGGTCGTGGGTTACTCCCGCGCCCGCCGCGAGAAGACCATGACCGAACGCCTCATGAACGAGCTGCTCGACGCCTCCAACGGCCTCGGCGCTGCGGTCAAGAAGCGTGAGGACACCCACAAGATGGCCGAGTCCAACAAGGCCTTCGCGCACTACCGCTGGTAGTCCGAACCCACATCGAGACCGAGAGAAGACTGAGCCGATATGGCTACCACTTCACTTGACCTGGCCAAGGTCCGCAACATCGGGATCATGGCTCACATCGACGCGGGCAAGACGACCACCACCGAGCGGATCCTGTTCTACACCGGTGTCTCGTACAAGATCGGTGAGGTCCACGACGGCGCTGCCACGATGGACTGGATGGAGCAGGAGCAGGAGCGCGGCATCACGATTACGTCCGCCGCGACGACCTGCCACTGGCCGCTCGAGGACGTCGACCACACCATCAACATCATCGACACCCCGGGCCACGTGGACTTCACGGTCGAGGTGGAGCGTTCGCTCCGCGTCCTCGACGGTGCGGTCACCGTGTTCGACGGTGTCGCCGGTGTGGAGCCGCAGTCCGAGACGGTCTGGCGTCAGGCCGACCGTTACGGCGTTCCGCGTATCTGCTTCGTCAACAAGCTCGACCGCACCGGCGCCGAGTTCCACCGCTGCGTGGACATGATCGTGGACCGCCTCGGCGCGACCCCGATCGTGATGCAGCTGCCGATCGGTGCCGAGGCCAACTTCGAGGGCGTTGTGGACCTGGTCCGCATGAAGGCCCTCGTGTGGTCCGCGGAAGCGACCAAGGGCGAGATGTACGACGTCGTCGACATCCCGGCCACGCACGTCGAGGCCGCTGAAGAGTGGCGCGGCAAGCTGGTCGAGACCGTCGCGGAGAACGACGACCAGATCATGGAGCTGTTCCTGGAGGGCGTCGAGCCCACCGAGGAGCAGCTGTACGCCGCGGTGCGTCGTATCACCATCGCGTCCGGCAAGGGCGGCGACACCACCGTCACCCCCGTGTTCTGTGGCACCGCGTTCAAGAACAAGGGCGTCCAGCCCCTGCTCGACGCCGTGGTCCGTTACCTGCCTTCCCCCCTGGACGTCGAGGCCATCGAGGGCCACGACGTCAAGGACCCGGAGGTCGTGGTCAAGCGCAAGCCGTCCGACGAGGAGCCCCTCTCGGCGCTGGCGTTCAAGATCGCGAGCGACCCCCACCTGGGCAAGCTCACCTTCATCCGGATCTACTCCGGACGCCTGGAGGCCGGCACCGCGGTGCTGAACCCCATCAAGGGCAAGAAGGAGCGCATCGGCAAGATCTACCGCATGCACGCGAACAAGCGTGAGGAGATCGAGTCGGTGGGCGCCGGTGACATCGTCGCCGTCATGGGCCTGAAGCAGACCACCACCGGTGAGACGCTGTGTGACGACAAGGCCCCGGTGATCCTGGAGTCCATGGACTTCCCGGCGCCGGTGATCCAGGTCGCCATCGAGCCCAAGTCCAAGGGTGACCAGGAGAAGCTGGGTGTCGCCATCCAGCGTCTCGCGGAGGAGGACCCCTCCTTCCAGGTGCACTCGGACGAGGAGACCGGCCAGACCATCATCGGTGGTATGGGCGAGCTTCACCTCGACGTCCTCGTCGACCGTATGCGTCGCGAGTTCAAGGTCGAGGCGAACGTCGGCAAGCCGCAGGTCGCGTACCGCGAGACGATCCGCAAGGTCGTCGAGCGCGTGGACTACACCCACAAGAAGCAGACCGGTGGTACCGGTCAGTTCGCCAAGGTGCAGATCGCGATCGAGCCCATCGAGGGCGGCGAGGCGTCGTACGAGTTCGTGAACAAGGTCACCGGTGGCCGCATCCCCCGGGAGTACATCCCGTCGGTGGACGCGGGTGCGCAGGAGGCCATGCAGTTCGGCATCCTGGCCGGCTACGAGATGACTGGCGTCCGCGTCATCCTTCTCGACGGTGGCTACCACGAGGTCGACTCCTCCGAGCTCGCGTTCAAGATCGCCGGTTCGCAGGCCTTCAAGGAGGCCGCGCGCAAGGCTTCTCCCGTGCTCCTTGAGCCGATGATGTCCGTCGAGGTCACCACGCCCGAGGACTACATGGGTGAAGTCATCGGTGACATCAACTCCCGCCGTGGCCAGATCCAGGCCATGGAGGAGCGCAGCGGCGCCCGTGTCGTGAAGGGCCTCGTGCCCCTCTCGGAGATGTTCGGCTACGTCGGCGACCTCCGCAGCAAGACCTCGGGTCGCGCAAGCTACTCGATGCAGTTCGACTCCTACGCCGAGGTTCCGCGGAACGTCGCCGAGGAGATCATCGCGAAGGCCAAGGGCGAGTAACTCTCCCGAGTTCACGCTTTAGGCTTGTCACCGGAGCCACTGGGGCATTCGGCGTAAACCATCAGGTTTGCGGTGAATGCCCCGGGCCCCGGCATCCCAGCAAAGATCACCTGGCGCCGATGAAGCAAGGCGTACAGAACCACTCCACAGGAGGACCCAGTGGCGAAGGCGAAGTTCGAGCGGACTAAGCCGCACGTCAACATCGGCACCATCGGTCACATTGACCACGGTAAGACGACCCTCACGGCCGCCATTACCAAGGTGCTGCACGACGCGTACCCGGACCTGAACGAGGCCTCGGCCTTCGACCAGATCGACAAGGCTCCTGAGGAGCGCCAGCGCGGTATCACGATCTCGATCGCGCACGTCGAGTACCAGACCGAGTCGCGTCACTACGCCCACGTCGACTGCCCCGGTCACGCGGACTACATCAAGAACATGATCACGGGTGCCGCGCAGATGGACGGCGCGATCCTCGTGGTTGCCGCCACCGACGGCCCGATGCCGCAGACCAAGGAGCACGTGCTCCTGGCCCGCCAGGTCGGCGTTCCGTACATCGTCGTCGCCCTGAACAAGGCCGACATGGTGGACGACGAGGAGATCCTGGAGCTCGTCGAGCTTGAGGTCCGTGAGCTCCTCTCCGAGTACGAGTTCCCGGGCGACGACCTGCCGGTCGTCCAGGTCTCGGCGCTCAAGGCCCTTGAGGGCGACGCCAAGTGGGGCCAGACCGTCCTCGACCTGATGAAGGCCGTCGACGAGTCCATCCCGCAGCCCGAGCGTGACGTCGACAAGCCGTTCCTGATGCCGATCGAGGACGTCTTCACGATCACCGGCCGTGGCACCGTCGTCACCGGTCGTATCGAGCGTGGTGTCCTGAAGGTCAACGAGACCGTCGACATCGTCGGTATCAAGACCGAGAAGACCACCACCACGGTCACCGGCATCGAGATGTTCCGCAAGCTGCTCGACGAGGGCCAGGCCGGTGAGAACGTCGGTCTGCTCCTCCGTGGCATCAAGCGCGAGGACGTCGAGCGCGGCCAGGTCATCATCAAGCCCGGTTCGGTCACGCCGCACACCGAGTTCGAGGCCCAGTCGTACATCCTGTCCAAGGACGAGGGTGGCCGTCACACGCCGTTCTTCAACAACTACCGTCCGCAGTTCTACTTCCGTACGACTGACGTGACCGGTGTTGTGACCCTCCCCGAGGGCACCGAGATGGTCATGCCGGGTGACAACACCCAGATGACCGTTTCGCTCATCCAGCCCGTCGCCATGGAGGAGGGCCTGAAGTTCGCCATCCGTGAGGGTGGCCGGACCGTGGGCGCCGGCCAGGTCGTCAAGATCGTCAAGTAATTACTTGACCGTCTGACCTGGTAGCTCGCTGAGCTGTCAGAAGAGCCCCGCACCTTTCGAGGTGCGGGGCTCTTCGCGTTGTCCGGAGGCCTTACGGGCGCCAGGACCAGGGCCGGGCGTCGACTCCGAGCCCGACGGCGAGAGCCCGCCCGTCACGGACGTACAGGGTGGGAAGCCCGACGGGCACCACGCCCCGGGTGCGCTTCAACACCCTTTGTCTGTCGGCCAGTTGAAGGATCCCCTTCTCGTCCGTACCCAGCACGAATCCGTCTTCGGCGCCGACCGGCCCGTACCCGTCGAGCGCGACCGGGGTCGCGGGGCTGCCATCGAGGCGTACGGAGGTGAGGTGCGGGGAGGCGGGGGAGCCGGGGTCCTGGCGGGCCTTCTTGGGGTCGGTGGACGTGCGGTACAGGAGCTGTACGCCGTCGCCGAGCGGGACCGGGGCCACCGCGTCGACGGCGAGCGGCAGCCGCGCGGGGGCGGGGGCGAGCGGCTTGCCCGGAGCGGGCTGGGTCCAGTGGTGCACGGTGTCGGCGCCGGCCGCGAAGACGTGCACGCGCCCACGCCCGTCGACGACGCCGCTCAGGCCTTCCTGTACGGACTCCCCGCCGAGATCGCGCCACGGCGACCAGGTGCCGTCCGCCGCCCGGATGCGTGAGCTGATGCCGCGGTCGGCGTTGCGCACGAAGAGGTGGACGCGGCCGTCCGGCGCGGCGAGCGCGAGCGGAGGCCCGATCCGCCGCCCGCGATCGTCCCCGCGCTCGGGATTGCCGAGCCCCTTCCACACCCCGAACTTGCCGTGGGGGACGGCCTGTTCGAGCGTGACGATCTCTCGGGTGTTGGCGCCGGCGCGCCCCTGGAGGGAGGAGAACCGCAACCCGAACAGCAGCTGGCGCCCGTCGGGGAGGGTGGCGCCGCCGAGGACGGGAGCGAGAGGCGATCCGCCGAGGTCCTCGGGGTCGCCCCAACTGTCATCGGAGCCGCGGGTCCATCTCACGGCGCGCAGCCCGAGCACCCCGTAGGCGTGCATGCCGTCGCCGGACACGGTTAGCCGGGTGCCGGGATGGCGGTAGTGGGTGGAGCGCACCCAGCCCTTCCAGTTGGTGAGCGGCCGGTTCCCCCCGACGTTGTAGTCCCCGCACCCTCCCGGATTCCCGCACTGCCACCCCTTGTCTCCCCCGTACGGAACGAGATGGGCGGCCTTCTCGGCGAGCACCTTCGGGGGGAGGTTCTTGGGCCAGTGCCGGTTGTAGTAGGCGCGGTAGGCGGTGGCGAGGAAGGCGTTGCCCTGCTCGGCGTGCCGGATCATCGCGGCCCAGGCGAAGGAGGCGGCGGCGGTGTGGTCGGCGTGATCGGCGTACCCCGGCTGCTCGGAGTCGTGCGAGCGGACGGCGGGGGAGCTGTGCTGGATGTCCGGGTCGGGGTCGAGGGTCTGGACGAGGGTGGGCGAGTGGTCGTCGAGAAGGCCGGCGAGCACGTCGACCATGTCGTCGTACGTGTAGGACTTGGCCCGGGTGAGCGGCGACCCTTCGGCGATGACGACGGGCAGCTGGAGGTGGTGGTCCTCCCAGAGGCTCGGCAGCCCCATCCGCCCCCCGAGCGGGGTGTGCATGGCGGTGTTGAGGAACACCAACTCCACCCTGCGGCCCCGGTGTTGGAGCCGGTTGACCTCGGCGCGGTGCCCGCCGCGCAGCTCGGCGACGGACTTCTCCCAGGGCGTGTACTTGTCGAGCCCGAGGATGGCGGCGTAGGCCTGCCGGAGCCCCTGGTGCCGTGCGGAGGAGTAGGCGGCCTTGTCGTACACGGGCGGGCTGGTGTCACTCACCACCCGGTTGTCCCCGTTGGCCTCCCCGCCGGTGACGTACACGCTGACCAGCGGAACTCCGGAGTCGAGGGTGTGCTGGGTGTCGGGGTTCATGAAGTACAGGTCGTCGTCGGGGTGGGCGAGGATCTGGAGGAGGAGGGGGGTGCGGGGTGAGGCGAGGGGGGCGTCCTTGGCGGCGCGGGCCGCCGTGTGCCCGGTCGTCGGTACGGAACATCCCGCGACGGCGGCGGTGAGGCCGACGGCGGCCGCGGTTCCGAGAAGTGCGCGACGGGTGGGCCCGCCGGTGCCGCTGCGCTGCGCGCGACCGCTTACGTCGTACACGTACGTTCCGTCCGCTGGGTGCCGAGGGGGATACCGGCGATGCTATCCAGCGGGGGTGGGCGGGCGGCCTGGAGGTGGGCGTAGCGGGGGTGGAGGTGGGCGGAGGGCGGCTGGAGGTGGGCTACGCGGTATCGCTACGCGTAGCGCGGCAGGTCCGCCGTGGAGATGGTCCACTCGCCGATGGTGACGTCCTCGCCTTGCTTGGTGATCTCGATGCCGGGAAGGGGGTCCTCCTGGAGGCCGGGGCGGCAGCCGCGGCAGTGGCCCGGTTCGGGGGAGCGGAAGGCCCGGTCGCAGGTTTCGCAGGTCTGGAGCGGGTCCGGGCGGGCGGGGCCGGCGGCAGCGAGGTGGGGGCCGAGGGGGCGGCCGGGGGTGTGTGGGGTGCCGGTCGGCAGGATGGGTGCCGTGACCGCGACGATGATGGGCCGGCGGGACGACGCCCTTGCCGGGCGTGGTGACGAGCGGGTCTGGTGCAGCGTGTCCTGGTGGCTCGCCGAGCGCAGCCGGACCCCGTACCGAGTGCAGGCCGACGGTCCATGGGGAGTGCGTCGGCGGCGACCGAGGACCTCTTCGGCTCCTTGATGGACGTACGTCTCCAGCTTGAGGCACTCGGCTGGCGGCTCCTGATCAACGGGGCGCGGCCCGACGTCTGGCAGAGCGGCATGCTCCGCTCCAGTGGCAGTACCCGTGCCTACAGACTGCACCCGGGAGCGGGGACGTCACCCGATGACATGGTCGAGCTTTTCGACGGGGCCGACGCGGCGAACGTGGTCTCGGTGGCCGAGCACCGTGCCGCTTACGCGGCGTGGGAGGACTCCGTGACGGCTGCCAAGAACAGGCTGACGGCTCCGGGGCCCGCCCTCACCGGGGCGCTGAGGGCCCAGGCGAAGCGGGCACCCGGCAGCCGGCGCTATTCGATCGACCCGGCGTACGACCCGAGGGGGACGGTGCCGCCGTACGCGGTCATCGGGGCCTGGCCGGTCGACCAGCGAGGCGAGCCCGGGCCGTTCAGCCGCAATCCCAACTACCGGCCGTCGCCGATGGCGCTCGGGCTTCCCGTCCCCACGGACGCGGTCGACGCTGCGATGCAGCTCGCAGGGACCGGACACGGGTCCGAGGCGGACCTGGTGCGGCGCTTGGCCGGAGCCACGGTCTACCTGGTGCCCACGGCCGAAGCGGGGCCGGCCCTCCACTCCGATGCCGAAGGCCGCTTCGTTCCGGTACTGACCGACCCGAAACACGCCCCGAGCGCGGCACCCCAGCTACAGGCGATCCCCTGTGCCCAACTCCTCGCGTTCCTCCCGGCCGATGTCGCGCTCAAGCTGAACCCGGGCAGCCGGGTGTCCGTACGGGTCCCTTCGGCTGATGTACGGGGGGCGCTGGGCTGACCAACACGCCCTGAATCCGGCCCGATTCACGTTGCAATGCGAAACGGGGCTATGTGATTCTGCGGGGCGTGGAGATATCCGGGGGGCCTGCGGGGCGGCAGAGGCGGCGTGAATTCGCGGCGTTGCTGGGTGAGTTCCGTCGTACGGCAGTGTTGGTGCCCGCGGTCGAGGGTGGGTGGTGGACCGCCGAGTGGGGTGGGATCCGGTGGATCTGCGCGTTCTCCGACGAGGCGGCGCTGGCCCGGTTCGCGATCGCACGCAGTGAAAGCGCCGAGGGGTGGGCGTACCAACGGGTGCTCGGTGCACGGCTGTTGGACGTCGCGGTGCTCGCGCTCGGGGTGCCGGCCGGGGTCGCGCTCGATGCGGGGAGCGCGGACGGCGTGGTGTTCCCGCCGGTCGCCGGGATCGTGCCGGAGGCCGTGGCGGTCGACGCCGGAGCGTATGCAATTGAAGGGACGGGCGGGGCATGAGCGGCGGGGGCGATGGGGATCTGCGGGTTCCGCCGGAGGCCATGGCGCTGATCACGCAGGGCATCAACGGGGCGCTGAGCGAGCTGAAGGAACTCGGGCTCATCGGGGAGGCCGGGATGGGCCGCGGGTTCGACTCGATGGCGATGAGCGGGCTTGAGCTGGGTGACGACGGGCTGACGGAGACGTTCAAGTCGTTCTGCGAGCGCTGGGAGTGGGGCGTGCGGGCGCTCGTGCAGGAGGGCAACGGCTTCGCCCTGAAGGCGGGGCTGTCGGCCGGGATCATGTACGAGGAGGACCAGTACATCCAGGGCGGGTTCAAGGTCCTCGCGAACTCGGCGATGGGCAACCCCCATGCGACCGAGGACCAGGTCACCGGCATGTCCTGGGGTGACCTGGTCGACAACAACATGTACGCGCACGCCGATTTCAGCCCCGAGTCCTTCCAGAAGGCCGACGCGGACATCTGGCAGAGCATGAAGGACGCCGGCCGGGACGTCACCGACAGCAAGCTGAATCCGCTCGTGCTGGGCGTGGAGGCCTCCGGGCAGGGGGACGCACTGGCCCAGTGGCGGGACGACGAGTTCGGCCCGTCGCCCGAGGAGCGGGCGAAACAGCAGGGCACGAACGGCGGGGGCCAGGGCTGATGGTGGATTTCGGGGGCTTGGTCGACGGCGGGAAGAACCTGCTGAACAAGGGCCTGGGCAAGGTCGAGGAGGGGATCGACGCCGGCAAGAAGGCGGTCGGCAGCGCCGTCGATGAAGGCGCGCACGTCACGAGCGGTCTCCTGGACCGGGTCGGCGCGCACCATCTGGCCGACCAGGTGGACGACTTCGGTGACGCCGTCGCGGCCGAGCTCGGCGCCCACGTCGATGAGAAGCAGCTCGGGCAGACCGACCTGTTCAACGACCTCGTCCACGGCAACCCGAAGACGATCCGGGCCAACGCCAAGCACCTCGCCGACTTCGCGACCGCGTTCGGCAAGGTCGGCCAGGGCATGCGCCGGCTGGACTCCGGGAGCTGGAAGGGGCAGGCCGCCGACGCCTTCCGCGCCCAGTTCGCGATGCACCCCGCCAAGTGGGACGAGGCGTCCTTCGCCTGCCACGACGCGTCCGGCGCCCTCGGCCACTACGCCGGGACCGTCGAGTGGGCGCAGAGCAAGGCGCAGGAGGCCATCGAGCTGTACCGGGAGGGCGAGCAGGACTCCCAGAAGGCGGTCGAGGCGTACAACAAGCAGGTCGACGCCTACAACGACAAGGTAGGCAGCCATCAGGATCCCGGGCCGCGGCCGGGCCCGTTCGCCGACCCGGGCCTCGCCAAACGCCAGCGCGCCCAGGAGGTCCTCGCCGAGGCCCGCCGCCAGCGCAACGGCGCCGCGGTCACGGCGCGCGGCATGGTGCAGGGAGCCCTGGCCGCCGCTCCGGCAGAACCGCCGCCGCTGTCCCGCCTGGGCGGCGATTACAAGGACCTCATGGCAGGCGGATCGATCGAGCTCGACCATGTCTTCACGGGCGTCATCAAGGGCGGCGCCGACATCCTGAACTTCGCCCGCAGCCTCAACCCCCAGGACCCCTACAACCTCCTGCACCCGGCCGAGTACGAGAAGGGCGTCGCCACCACGCTCACCGGCCTCGTCTCCATGGACGCCCACCCGGAGCGGGCGATCAAGAGCGCGTGGAACGACGCCAAGCACGACCCGGCCGAGTTCGGCGGCCGTCTGCTGGACAACCTTGCCGATCCCGAGGCCTTCGCGGCGTCCGGAGTGAGGGCCGCGGCCGAGCTCGGGGTCAAGGAGGCCGCGAAGGAAGGTGCAGGAGCGGGGATCAGGGAGGGCTTCGAGGGCGCGGTCGACGACACGGCCCGCGGAGCCTATGAGCACGAACCGCACGGTTCCAGCCGTACCGAGAATGAGATGGAGTGCGTGGAGGACCCGGTCGACGTGGCCACCGGCCGGATGGTGCTGCCGCAGACGGACCTCGCGCTGCCCGGTGCCCTGCCGTTCGTCTTCCGGCGCGCCTTCGGGTCGGCGTACCGCCTGGGCCGCTGGTTCGGGCCGAGCTGGGCGAGCTTGATCGACCAGCGCCTGGAGATCGACGCGGCAGGCGTGATCTTCGTCCGCGAGGACGGCAGCCTGCTGTCCTATCCGCACCCCGCGCCCGGCGTGCCCACGCTGCCCGCGCACGGTGGCTCCCGCTGGCCGCTGGACCGCGACGGCGACACGTACACCGTCACGGACCCGGGCACCGGCCTGACGCGGCACTTCGTGCTCCACAACGACGAGCTCGCCCTGCTGGACCAGCTCGACGACCGCAACGGCAACTGGATCACCTTCGAGTACGACGCCGAAGGCACCCCCACCGAGATCGCCCACCACGGCGGCTACCGCCTGAAGCTCACCACGACCGAGGGCCGGATCACCGCCCTGCACCTGGCGGGCGCGGCGCCGGACGGCAGCGACCAGCAGATCCTGCGCTACGGCTACACCGGCGGCCACCTCACCGAGGTCCTCAACTCCTGTGGCCGCCCGCTGCGCTTCGGCTACGACGAGCACGCCCGCATCACCTCGTGGACGGGCACCAACGACAGCCACTTCGACTACGTCTACGACGACCGCCACCGCTGCGTGGCCCAGTCCGGGACCAACGGGCACATGAGTTCGCGGTTCGCCTACAGCGAGCCGGACCCGGCCGACGGACTGCGGACGACGACCGTCACGAACGCGGCCGGCCACGACGAGCGCTATCTGATCAACGACCGCGAGCAGGTCGTCGGCCACATCGACGCGACCGGCGGGACGACCCGCTTCGAGCTGGACCGCTACAACCGCCCGCTGTCCCGCACCGACCCGCTGGGGCACACGACCCGGTCCGTACGACGAGGCGGGCCGTCCCACGGAGGTCGTACGACCCGACGGACGCCGGACGACGATCGCCTACGACGAGGCGGGGCTGCCGGTCCGGGTGACCGGCGCCGACGGCCGGACCGTGCGTCAGACCTTCGACGAGCGCGGCAACCGCACCTCGGTCACCGACGCGGCCGGGGTGCGCACCGAGTTCACGTACGACGAGGCGGGCCACCTCGCCACGGTGGCGGACGGCCTCGGACACATCACCCGCATCCGGTGCGACCGTGCCGGGCTGCCGCTGGACATCACCGACCCGCTGGGCGCGGTCACCCGCTACGAGCGGGACGCCTTCGGCCGGCCGATCGCGATCACCGACCCGCTGGGCTCGACCACGCGCCTGACCTGGACGGTGGAAGGCAGGCTCGCGCGCCGCACCGCCCCCGATGGCAGCGAGGAGTCCTGGACGTACGACGGCGAGGGCAACTGCACCAGCCACACCGACCCGCTGGGCGCCGTCTCCCGCTTCGAGTACACGGACTTCGACCTCCTGACGGCCCGCACCGGCCCGGACGGCGTGCGCTACGCGTTCGAGCATGACGCCCACTTGCGCCTGACCAAAGTCGTCAACCCGCAGGGCCTGGAATGGAGTTACGCCTACGACCCAGCCGGGCGGCTCATCGCGGAGACCGACTTCGACGGCCGCACACTCGGGTACGCCTACGACGCGGCGGGCCGCCTGGCCGCGCGCACCAACGGGCTCGGCGAAACGATCCGGTACGAGCGCAACGAGCTCGGCCAGACGGTCCGCAAGGACGTCGAGGGCGCGGTCACCACCTTCGCGTACGACATCTTCGACCAGCTCGCCCAGGCGAGTAGTCCCGACGCGACGGTGGTGCTGCTGCGCGACCGGCACGGGCGGGTGAGGTCGGAGACGGTCAACGGCCGTGAACTGTCTTATTCCTACGATGAGTTGGGGCGCCGCAATGGGCGGAAGACGCCGGGCGGGTCGGCCAGTTCCTGGACGTACGACGCGGCGGGCAACCGCACCGAGCTGACCACTTCCGGCCGGACGGTGTCGTTCGCGCACGACGCGGCCGGGCGGGAGCTGATGCGCCGCTTCGGGGAAACGATCACCCTGGCCCACGCGTTCGACCCGCTGGGCCGCCTCACGGACCTGGCGGTGACCGGAGCGCAGGGCGAATCCATCCAGCGCCGCGCCTACCACTACCGCGCCGACGGCAACCTGACCGGCGTGGACGACCAGCTCTCCGGCTCGCGCCGCTTCGACCTGGACGCGGCGGGCCGGGTGACGGCGGTCCGGGCGGGGGACTGGTCGGAGCGGTACGCCTACGACGCGGCGGGCAACCAGACGGAGGCGTCCTGGCCCGCGGCCCACCCGGGCCAGGACGCCCTGGGCGCCCGCGCGTACACGGGCACCCGAATAACCCGGGCGGGCTCGGTCCGCTACGAACACGACGCCCAGGGCCGCGTCACCCTGCGCCAGAAGCAGCGCCTCTCTCGCAAGCCGGACACCTGGCGGTACACGTGGGACCCGGAAGACCGCCTGACCTCGGTCGTCACCCCCGACGGCACGGTGTGGCGCTACCGCTACGACCCGCTGGGCCGCCGCATCGCGAAGGAGCGGATGGCGGGCGAGGCGGTGGCGGAGCGGGTGTCGTTCACGTGGGACGGCACGACGCTGTGCGAACAGACGACCACTTCATCGGCGTCCCCGGCGGCGGTCTCCCTCACCTGGGACCACGCGGGCCTGCGCCCGATAGCCCAGACCGAACGAATATCGTCCCCAGACCTGCCCGCCGGCTCGATCGACGAACGCTTCTTCGCGATAGTCACCGACCTGATCGGCACCCCGAGCGAGCTGGTGGACGAGCAGGGCGAAATAGCCTGGCGCACCCGCTCAACCCTGTGGGGCACCACCACCTGGAACACAGACGCCCGCGCCTACACCCCGCTCCGCTTCCCGGGCCAGTACTTCGACCCGGAGACGGGGCTGCATTACAACTGCTTTCGGTATTACGAATCTGAAGCTGCTCGCTATCTCGCAAGCGACCCCATGGGGCTGGAGCCGGCTCCAAATCCAGTCTCGTATGTGGAAAATCCACACACCTGGACTGACCCACTCGGTCTTTCGCCTTGCCCGACCCGGATCCTTGATGGTGGGTGGGATCTACGAGGCCATAACCCTTTGGATATTGTGCCTTCGGATGCCCAAGTGAGGAAGCTGACCCCTGACAGTAACGGCGGAGCGCAGGTGGGAGTGGAATACAAATGGACAGACAGTCAAACGGGTAACGTCGTGCGCATGCGGATACACGGACCCGACGCCACGGCCCCAGCAGGGTCGCACGCGGCGACGGGTGACGTCTACCGGATCTCCATCGGCGGAAAGTATCAAGACTTGGAGGGAAACCTCTATCATCGTCAGGTTCATAACCCTAATAGCCCGCACTACAACCCAGATGCCGCCAACGGGACGCACATTCCATGGCCCGCCGAACATCCCCTGCCCTATTGAAGCGGAGAGGTCTAAATCCAGTGAACTCCGAGCAGTTGGTCGAATTGGTTCGCGGCCTCGTCTCCGTAGATGCGCGGAAGCGTGAAATGGTCGCTGACATCGTCTGCGACTGGGTGGGTAGTTGTTCGCGGGCGGATGGAACAGTTCTCGCTGGAGTCCTTTCGGCCAGCGCGTCATGCGAATCTGATCCTGCTGCGCTTGAATCGCAACTGCATGCGCTCTTGGAGTTGGGCGCCGGAGGATTGACAGATCTGGAGAGCATTGCGCATCTTCGCGAGATCAACCGAAGGGAGATGGCTGAATCCTTGCTCGAGTACGTAGATGACCTTCTTGAAGAACGGTGACGATCCGTCGGTGGCGTGCCGCGCCGCAGACGTCCTGACCTCGGACACGCCAGACGGGGGGGCGAGTTCCGGATCATCAATCCAGCGCATTGCGGCAGGCTGATCCCCATCGATGAACTCGTGGAAATACTCAAATGATCACTCTCGCCTGGCCGTGGCCTGGTCGTTCGTTGGACCCACGATGGGCAATCGGTCGAGAGGGGCTACGACAAGTAGCCTCGGTCGGCGACTGTCTGGGGCATGGCCCTGGTGGTCGAAGCACTGGACGCAGGCGTACCCGGACGCGGACGGACAGCCCATCGTCGTCGTATCCACCCAGGTCGGAGACTTCTGGGGCAGGCCGGATGTGGTCGAGGGCACCCTCGTCGACGTGCAGCAATGGCGCTGAGTGCCGCTCGGCCGCGTGCCGAATGCGTGAGCCCCTGTGACGTGGGGTACGCTTCCCCGCTGCGATTGGCCAGGCCATGGCCCCGTATGGCAGACTGTCGGGGTTGCTCGGTTGAGTGCCGATGCTGCGCGCCTCCCGCCGGGAGGACCGGAAGCGAGTCCCACAGTACTCGTCGCCCCTGATCAGGGGCGGACGTACGGGAATCTTCCGGGAAGTGTCAGCGGGGCTCCGGCCAGGCGTCCGGTGGGTGTTCTGCCCCCGACTGCGAGGTCCTGTGGCCCGCATCCCCTTGGTTGGGAAATCCCGTATGGGATCTCTGCGTAGAGGGAGTGCGACACGCCCGACCGCGTGGGTCGGAGACAGAGTTGGTAGAACCCCCGGGTTCCAGAGCGTTACGAGACAAAGGACTACTAGGTAGCCATGGCGGGACAGAAGATCCGCATCCGGCTCAAGGCCTACGACCACGAGGTCATCGACTCCTCGGCGAAGAAGATCGTCGAGACGGTGACCCGCACTGGTGCGTCGGTCGCAGGCCCGGTGCCGCTGCCCACTGAGAAGAACGTGTACTGCGTCATCAAGTCGCCGCACAAGTACAAGGACTCTCGCGAGCACTTCGAGATGCGCACGCACAAGCGCCTCATCGACATCCTCGACCCCACGCCGAAGACGGTTGACTCGCTGATGCGCCTCGACCTCCCGGCCGGTGTCGACATCGAGATCAAGCTCTGAAGGGACGGGCCGAGATGAGCAAGAACATCAAGGGCGTCCTGGGCGAGAAGCTCGGCATGACCCAGGTCTGGGACGAGAACAACCGGGTCGTCCCGGTGACCGTCGTCAAGGCCGGGCCGTGTGTCGTGACGCAGGTTCGCACCAACGACGTCGACGGCTACGAGTCGGTACAGATCGCCTTCGGCGAGATCGACCCGCGCAAGGTGAACAAGCCCCTCAAGGGCCACTTCGCCAAGGCCGACGTGACCCCGCGCCGCCACCTGGTGGAGCTCCGCACCCCTGACGCCAGCGAGTACACGCTGGGCCAGGAGATCACTGCCGAGGTGTTCGAGTCCGGCGTCAAGGTTGACGTCACGGGCAAGAGCAAGGGCAAGGGCTTCGCCGGTGTCATGAAGCGTCACAACTTCAAGGGCCTGGGCGCCGGTCACGGTGTGCAGCGCAAGCACCGCTCGCCCGGTTCCATCGGTGGCTGCGCCACCCCTGGCCGTGTGTTCAAGGGCGTCCGCATGGCGGGCCGCATGGGCAACGAGCGTGTCACCACCCAGAACCTGACCATCCACGCGGTTGACGCGGAGAAGGGTCTGCTGCTCATCAAGGGCGCGGTCCCCGGTCCGAACGGCGGCCTCGTCCTGGTCCGTACCGCGGCCAAGGGGGCTTGAGGTAATGAGCACCATTGACATCCTTTCGCCGGCAGGCGACAAGGCCGGTACCGTCGAGCTCCCCTCGGAGATCTTCGACGCGAAGACCAGCGTTCCGCTGATCCACCAGGTCGTCGTCGCTCAGCTGGCAGCTGCCCGCCAGGGCACGCACAAGACCAAGACCCGTGGCGAAGTCCGCGGTGGTGGCAAGAAGCCTTACCGCCAGAAGGGCACCGGCCGCGCGCGCCAGGGTTCGACCCGTGCGCCGCAGTTCGCCGGCGGTGGCGTCGTCCACGGCCCGCAGCCGCGTGACTACTCGCAGCGCACCCCGAAGAAGATGAAGGTCGCCGCCCTGCGCGGTGCCCTCTCCGACCGGGCGCGCCACTCGCGCATCCACGTCGTCACCGGCGTGGTCGACGGAACGGCTTCCACCAAGGCCGCCAAGACGCTGTTCGGCAAGATCTCGGAGCGCAGCAACCTGCTCCTGGTCGTCGAGCGCGCCGACGAGGCCGCGTGGCTGTCCGCCCGCAACCTGCCCCAGGTCCACATCCTGGAGCCGGGCCAGCTGAACACGTACGACGTGATCGTCTCCGACGACGTGGTCTTCACCCAGGCCGCTTTCGAGTCCTTCGTGTCTGGCCCCAAGGCCGATGACAACGAGGGGAGCGAGGCCTGATGGCCGAGATCACCAGCAAGACCTTCACGGACCCGCGCGACATTCTTGTCAAGCCGGTTGTTTCCGAGAAGAGCTACGCGCTGCTCGACGAGAACAAGTACACGTTCGTCGTCAAGCCGGGCTCCAACAAGACCCAGATCAAGCAGGCCGTGGAAGCGGTCTTCTCGGTCAAGGTCACCGGGGTCAACACGATCAACCGCCAGGGCAAGCGCAAGCGCACGAAGACCGGTTTCGGCAAGCGCGCCGACACCAAGCGCGCCATCGTGACCCTTGCTGAGGGCGACCGTATCGACATCTTCGGCCAGGCCTCCTAACGGAGCGCCCTGGTCCGAATATCGGACGAGGACTGAGAAATGGGAATCCGCAAGTACAAGCCGACTACGCCGGGCCGTCGTGGCTCCTCCGTAGCCGACTTTGTCGAGATCACGCGGTCCACGCCGGAGAAGTCGCTGGTTCGCCCTCTGCACAGCAAGGGCGGCCGTAACAACACCGGCCGGATCACCGTGCGCCACCAGGGCGGTGGCCACAAGCGCGCCTACCGAGTGATCGACTTCCGTCGTCACGACAAGGACGGCGTGCCGGCGAAGGTCGCTCACATCGAGTACGACCCGAACCGCACCGCGCGCATCGCGCTCCTGCACTACGCAGACGGCGAGAAGCGCTACATCATCGCGCCCCGTGGCCTGAGCCAGGGTGACCGCGTTGAGAACGGCCCCGGGGCCGACATCAAGCCGGGCAACAACCTGGCGCTGCGCAACATCCCGGTCGGTACGACCATCCACGCCATCGAGCTGCGTCCCGGCGGCGGTGCGAAGTTCGCCCGCTCCGCGGGTGCTTCGGTGCAGCTGCTGGCGAAGGAGGGCACGATGGCCCACCTTCGTATGCCGTCCGGCGAAATTCGCCTGGTCGACGCCCGCTGCCGCGCCACCATCGGCGAGGTCGGCAACGCCGAGCAGTCGAACATCAACTGGGGCAAGGCCGGCCGCATGCGCTGGAAGGGCGTTCGCCCGTCCGTCCGCGGTGTCGCGATGAACCCGGTTGACCACCCGCACGGTGGTGGTGAGGGCAAGACCAGTGGTGGTCGCCACCCGGTCTCCCCGTGGGGTCAGAAGGAGGGTCGTACTCGCTCGCCGAAGAAGGCATCGAGCAAGTACATCGTCCGCCGCCGCAAGACGAACAAGAAGCGCTAGGAGCGGGTTTAGATGCCGCGCAGTCTCAAGAAGGGACCCTTCGTCGACGGACACCTCGTAAAGAAGGTGGACGCCCAGAACGAAGCTGGTACCAAGAACGTCATCAAGACCTGGTCCCGTCGCTCGATGATCATCCCGGCCATGCTCGGCCACACGATCGCGGTGCACAACGGCAAGACCCACGTCCCGGTGTTTGTCTCCGAGTCGATGGTCGGCCACAAGCTCGGCGAGTTCTCGCCGACTCGCACCTTCCGCGGCCACGTCAAGGACGACCGGAAGTCGAAGCGCCGCTAACGCGGGGTGGGTAACGACTATGACTTACACCGAAGGGACAACCATGGAAGCCAGGGCCCAGGCGCGGTACATCCGCGTCACGCCCATGAAGGCCCGCCGCGTGGTGGACCTTATCCGTGGCATGGATGCCACGGAGGCTCAGGCGGTCCTGCGTTTCGCCCCGCAGGCCGCGAGCGTGCCGGTCGGCAAGGTGCTGGACAGCGCCATTGCCAACGCCGCGCACAACTACGACCACACCGACGCCTCTTCGCTGGTCATCAGCGAGGCGTACGTGGACGAGGGCCCGACCCTGAAGCGGTTCCGTCCGCGTGCTCAGGGCCGTGCCTACCGGATCCGTAAGCGGACCAGCCACATCACCGTGGTCGTCAGCAGCAAGGAAGGAACCCGGTAATGGGCCAGAAGGTAAACCCGCACGGGTTCCGGCTCGGCATCACCACGGACTTCAAGTCCCGCTGGTACGCCGACAAGCTGTACAAGGACTACGTCAAGGAAGACGTCGCCATCCGTCGGATGATGACGTCCGGCATGGAGCGCGCCGGCATCTCGAAGGTTGAGATCGAGCGCACCCGTGACCGCGTGCGGGTGGACATCCACACCGCGCGTCCCGGCATCGTCATCGGCCGCCGTGGCGCCGAGGCCGACCGCATCCGCGGCGACCTCGAGAAGCTCACGGGCAAGCAGGTCCAGCTGAACATCCTCGAGGTCAAGAACCCCGAGATGGACGCTCAGCTGGTTGCTCAGGCCGTTGCCGAGCAGCTCTCCTCCCGCGTCTCCTTCCGTCGTGCCATGCGCAAGAGCATGCAGGGCACGATGAAGGCCGGCGCCAAGGGCATCAAGATCCAGTGCGGTGGCCGTCTCGGCGGCGCCGAGATGTCCCGCTCGGAGTTCTACCGCGAAGGCCGTGTGCCGCTGCACACCCTGCGCGCGAACATCGACTACGGCTTCTTCGAGGCCAAGACGACCTTCGGCCGCATCGGCGTGAAGGTCTGGATCTACAAGGGCGACGTCAAGAACATCGCCGAGGTTCGCGCCGAGAACGCAGCGGCCCGTGCGGGTAACCGTCCGGCCCGTGGTGGCGCCAACGACCGTCCGGCCGGTGGCCGCGGCGGCCGTGGCGGCGAGCGTGGCGGTCGCGGCCGCAAGCCGCAGCAGGCTGCGCCGGCTGCCGAGGCCCCCAAGGCCGAGGCTCCCGCCGCCGCCGCTCCGGCTGAGAGCACCGGAACGGAGGCCTGACCGAAATGCTGATCCCCCGTAGGGTCAAGCACCGCAAGCAGCACCACCCCAAGCGCCGCGGTATGGCCAAGGGTGGTACGACGGTTGCGTTCGGCGAGTACGGCATTCAGGCCCTCACGCCGGCGTACGTGACCAACCGCCAGATCGAGGCGGCTCGTATCGCGATGACCCGCCACATCAAGCGTGGCGGCAAGGTCTGGATCAACATCTACCCGGACCGCCCGCTGACGAAGAAGCCTGCCGAGACCCGCATGGGTTCCGGTAAGGGTTCTCCGGAGTGGTGGGTCGCGAACGTTCACCCGGGCCGGGTGATGTTCGAGCTGTCCTACCCGAACGAGAAGATTGCTCGTGAGGCGCTCACCCGAGCTGCTCACAAGCTCCCGATGAAGTGCCGCATCGTCCGGCGCGAGGCAGGTGAGGCGTGATGTCGGCCGGAACCAAGGCGTCCGAACTGCGCGAGCTGGGCGACGAGGAGCTTCTCAACAAGCTCCGCGAAGCCAAGGAAGAGCTGTTCAACCTCCGCTTCCAGGCGGCGACGGGCCAGCTCGAGAACCACGGGCGGCTCAAGTCCGTCCGTAAGGACATCGCCCGGATCTACACCCTGATGCGCGAGCGCGAGCTGGGCATCGAGACGGTGGAGAGCGCCTGATGAGCGAGAAGAATGTGACTGAGACGACTGAGCAGCGCGGTTTCCGCAAGACCCGTGAGGGTCTGGTCGTCAGCGACAAGATGGACAAGACCGTCGTCGTCGCTGTCGAGGACCGTGTGAAGCACGCGCTGTACGGCAAGGTCATCCGCCGTACGAACAAGCTCAAGGCGCACGACGAGCAGAACGCTGCCGGTGTCGGCGACCGCGTCCTCATCATGGAGACGCGTCCGCTGTCGGCGAGCAAGCGCTGGCGCATCGTCGAGATCCTCGAGAAGGCCAAGTAAGCAAATCTCTGGGGGGGTTTCCCTCAGAGTGGTTCCGCCAGGCTCGGCGGGGGCCGCACCTCGTAAGAGGACCGTGGCCCCCGCCGGGAACCGGCAGACGATCAGGAGATAGACGTGATCCAGCAGGAGTCGCGACTGCGCGTCGCCGACAACACTGGTGCGAAGGAAATCCTTTGCATCCGTGTGCTCGGTGGCTCCGGTCGCCGCTACGCGGGTATCGGTGACGTCATCGTCGCCACCGTCAAGGACGCGATCCCCGGTGGCAACGTGAAGAAGGGCGACGTCGTCAAGGCTGTCGTCGTGCGCACCGTCAAGGAGCGTCGTCGTCAGGACGGCTCGTACATCCGCTTCGACGAGAACGCGGCCGTCATCCTCAAGAACGATGGCGACCCCCGCGGCACCCGCATCTTCGGCCCGGTGGGCCGGGAGCTGCGCGAGAAGAAGTTCATGAAGATCATCTCGCTCGCGCCGGAGGTGCTGTAAGCATGAAGATCAAGAAGGGCGACCTGGTTCAGGTCATCACCGGTAAGGACAAGGGCAAGCAGGGCAAGGTCATCGCGGCCTTCCCCCGCGAGGACCGCGTCCTGGTCGAGGGTGTCAACCGGGTCAAGAAGCACACCAAGGCCGGCCAGACCGCTCGCGGTTCGCAGACCGGTGGCATTGTGACGACCGAGGCCCCGATCCACGTGAGCAACGTTCAGCTCGTCGTGGAGAAGGACGGCAACAAGGTCGTTACCCGCGTCGGTTTCCGCTTCGACGACGAGGGCAACAAGATCCGCGTTGCCAAGCGGACGGGTGAGGACATCTGATGGCTACCACCACCACTCCGCGTCTCAAGACGAAGTACCGCGAGGAGATCGCGGGCAAGCTGCGTGAGGAGTTCTCGTACGAGAACGTCATGCAGGTTCCCGGCCTCGTGAAGATCGTGGTCAACATGGGTGTGGGCGACGCCGCCCGCGACTCCAAGCTGATGGATGGCGCGGTTCGCGACCTCACCACGATCACCGGCCAGAAGCCGGCCGTCACCAAGGCCCGCAAGTCCATCGCGCAGTTCAAGCTGCGTGAGGGTCAGCCGATCGGCTGCCACGTCACCCTCCGTGGTGACCGCATGTGGGAGTTCCTGGACCGTACGCTGTCGCTCGCGCTGCCGCGTATCCGTGACTTCCGTGGTCTGTCGCCGAAGCAGTTCGACGGCCGTGGCAACTACACCTTCGGTCTCACCGAGCAGGTCATGTTCCACGAGATCGACCAGGACAAGATCGACCGTACCCGGGGTATGGACATCACCGTGGTCACCACGGCGACCAACGACGACGAGGGCCGCGCGCTCCTTCGTCACCTCGGCTTCCCCTTCAAGGAGGCGTAAGCGAGATGGCGAAGAAGGCTCTCATCGCGAAGGCTGCCCGCAAGCCCAAGTTCGGTGTGCGTGCGTACACCCGCTGCCAGCGCTGCGGTCGCCCCCACTCCGTGTACCGCAAGTTCGGCCTGTGCCGCGTGTGCCTTCGTGAGATGGCTCACCGTGGCGAGCTGCCGGGCGTGACCAAGAGCTCCTGGTAATTCCCCTCTGTCCTTAGGGACTTGGGAATTTCCGGACGCTCTCGGTAAGTATCTGGTCGGCGGATGCCCTCCTCCATATGCCGTAGGCTTGTGGGGTTGGGCGTCCGCCGCCCATAACGACTTACTACGCCGTAGGTCCCCGCACCGCACCCGTCCCGCCACTGAGTGGGGAGAGGGATGGCGCATACAGGAAACCGCGGCGAGAGAGGCCGAAGGCCGATTCATGACCATGACTGACCCGATCGCAGACATGCTCACTCGTCTGCGTAACGCAAACTCGGCGTACCACGACTCTGTCGTGATGCCGCACAGCAAGATCAAGTCGCACATCGCGGAGATCCTCCAGCAGGAGGGCTTCATCACCGGCTGGAAGGTCGAGGACGCCGAGGTCGGCAAGAACCTCGTCCTCGAGCTGAAGTTCGGGCCGAACCGTGAGCGCTCCATCGCGGGCATCAAGCGGATCTCGAAGCCCGGTCTGCGTGTGTACGCGAAGTCCACCAACCTGCCGAAGGTGCTCGGCGGCCTGGGCGTGGCGATCATCTCCACGTCGCACGGTCTGCTCACCGGTCAGCAGGCAGGCAAGAAGGGCGTAGGTGGGGAAGTCCTCGCCTACGTCTGGTAGTAGGGAACGGAGGAAAAGCTAATGTCGCGAATCGGCAAGCTCCCCATCCAGGTTCCCGCCGGTGTGGACGTCACCATCGATGGCCGTACGGTTCACGTGAAGGGCCCCAAGGGCTCCCTCACGCACGCTGTTGCGGCTCCCATCGAGATCGTGAAGGGTGAGGACGGCGTTCTGAACGTCACCCGCCCCAACGACGAGCGTCAGAACAAGGCCCTGCACGGCCTGTCCCGCACGCTGGTGGCCAACATGATCACCGGTGTGACCCAGGGATACACCAAGGCGCTCGAGATCAGCGGTGTCGGTTACCGCGTCCAGGCGAAGGGCTCCAACCTGGAGTTCGCGCTGGGATACAGCCACTCGATCACCGTCGAGGCCCCCGAAGGCATCACCTTCAAGGTCGAGTCGCCCACGAAGTTCTCGGTCGAGGGCATCGACAAGCAGAAGGTCGGCGAGGTCGCCGCCAACATCCGCAAGCTGCGGAAGCCCGACCCGTACAAGGCCAAGGGTGTCAAGTACGCCGGCGAGGTCATCCGCCGCAAGGTCGGAAAGGCTGGTAAGTAAGCCATGGCATACGGTGTGAAGATCGCCAAGGGCGACGCTTACAAGCGTGCCGCGAAGGCACGTCGCCACGTCCGCATCCGCAAGCACGTGTCGGGTTCGGCGGAGCGTCCGCGCCTCGTCGTGACGCGTTCCAACCGCGGTATCACCGCTCAGGTCATCGACGACCTCAAGGGTCACACCCTGGCGTCGGCGTCGACTCTGGACGCTTCGATCCGCGGTGGCGAGGGCGACAAGTCCGCGCAGGCCAAGCAGGTCGGTGCCCTGGTCGCTGAGCGCGCCAAGGCCGCCGGCGTCGAGACCGTCGTGTTCGACCGTGGTGGCAACAGGTACGCCGGGCGCATTGCCGCTCTGGCTGACGCCGCCCGCGAAGCCGGGCTGAAGTTCTAAGCCCCGGTTCCGGGACTAACGGACGTAACAGAGAGAGGTAAATCCAATGGCTGGACCCCAGCGCCGCGGAAGCGGTGCCGGTGGCGGCGAGCGGCGGGACCGGAAGGGTCGCGACGGTGGCGCTGCCGCCGAGAAGACCGCTTACGTTGAGCGCGTTGTCGCGATCAACCGCGTTGCCAAGGTTGTCAAGGGTGGTCGCCGCTTCAGCTTCACCGCGCTGGTCGTGGTGGGCGACGGTGACGGCACCGTAGGTGTCGGTTACGGCAAGGCCAAGGAAGTTCCCGCGGCCATCGCCAAGGGTGTCGAGGAAGCCAAGAAGAACTTCTTCAAGGTTCCGCGCATCCAGGGCACCATCCCGCACCCGATCCAGGGCGAGAAGGCGGCCGGCGTTGTCCTGCTGAAGCCTGCTTCCCCCGGTACCGGTGTTATCGCCGGTGGCCCGGTGCGCGCGGTGCTTGAGTGCGCCGGCGTTCACGACATCCTGTCGAAGTCGCTCGGCTCCGACAACGCGATCAACATCGTGCACGCGACCGTGGCGGCCCTCAAGGGCCTGCAGCGTCCCGAGGAGATCGCGGCTCGCCGTGGTCTGCCCCTCGAGGCCGTCGCCCCCGCGGCTCTGCTTCGTGCGCGTGCGGGAGCGGGTGCGTAATGGCCCGTCTCAAGATCACGCAGACGAAGTCGTACATCGGCAGCAAGCAGAACCACCGCGACACCCTGCGTTCGCTCGGGCTCAAGCGCCTGAACGACGTGGTTGTCAAGGAGGACCGCCCCGAGTTCCGCGGCATGGTGCAGACCGTCCGCCACCTCGTGACGGTTGAGGAGGTTGACTGACATGGGTGAGAACAGCCCGCTGAAGGCCCATAACCTCCGTCCTGCCCCGGGCGCGAAGACCGCCAAGACCCGCGTGGGTCGTGGTGAGGCGTCCAAGGGTAAGACCGCAGGTCGTGGTACCAAGGGTACGAAGGCCCGCTACCAGGTTCCGCAGCGCTTCGAGGGCGGGCAGATGCCCCTCCACATGCGTCTGCCGAAGCTGAAGGGCTTCAAGAACCCGTTCCGCACCGAGTACCAGGTCGTGAACCTGGACAAGCTCGGCGCTCTCTACCCCGAGGGTGGAGAGGTCACGGTGGCCGACCTGGTCGCCAAGGGCGCGGTGCGCAAGAACAGCCTCGTCAAGGTCCTGGGCCAGGGCGAGATCTCCGTGGCGCTGCAGGTTTCGGTTGACGCCGTCTCCGGCTCCGCCAAGGAGAAGATTGCCGCTGCCGGCGGCACCGTCACCGAGCTCGTCTGAGACAGCTTGATGGCTTGAACATCCGACCGGGGATGCCTCTCAAATGGGGCATCCCCGGTTGGTCGTTCCTAGGGGGGCATAGTCGCCGGTAAGGTGGCGTGCACTGTCTAAGTTCCGTGCTGTGTGCCTGGACGGCTACAGTACGGATTTTTGGCAGATTCAAGACTTCAGTCCTTATTCGTCGATCCTCAAGACCGTCACCCTGACGCACTTGCGCGGGGGTCGCAGGAGGCACCGTGCTCACCGCGTTCGCCCAGGCGTTCAAGACGCCTGACCTGCGCAAGAAGCTGCTCTTCACACTCGGCATCATCGTGATCTACCGGCTCGGTACGCATGTGCCCATGCCCGGGGTGAGCTACAAGAACGTACAGACCTGTGTGGACCAGGCCCAGCAGAACAGCGGTCTGTTCAGCCTGGTCAACATGTTCAGCGGCGGTGCGCTGCTGCAGATCACGATCTTCGCGCTCGGCATCATGCCGTACATCACGGCGAGCATCATCCTGCAGCTGCTGACCGTGGTGATCCCACGCCTGGAAGCCCTCAAGAAGGAGGGTCAGGCGGGTACGGCGAAGATCACGCAGTACACGCGTTATCTGACCGTCGCGCTGGCGATCCTCCAGGGCACCGGCCTCGTGGCCACCGCCCGCAACGGCGCGCTCTTCAACGGCTGCCAGGTCGCCACGGAGATCATCCCGAACCGGTCGATCTTCACCACCATCACGATGGTCATCACGATGACCGCCGGTACCGCCTGCGTCATGTGGCTCGGTGAGATCATCACCGACCGCGGCATCGGCAACGGCATGTCCATCCTGATGTTCATCTCGATCGCCTCCAGCTTCCCGAGCTCCCTGTGGGCCATCAAGAAGCAGGGCCACCTCGCCGGTGGCTGGATCGAGTTCGGCACCGTGGTGCTGGTCGGCCTGGTCATGGTCGGGCTCGTGGTCTTCGTCGAACAGGCCCAGCGGCGCATCCCGGTGCAGTACGCGAAGCGCATGATCGGCCGCCGGTCGTACGGCGGAACCTCGACCTACATCCCGCTGAAGGTCAATCAGGCGGGTGTGATCCCCGTCATCTTCGCCTCGTCGCTGCTCTACATTCCGGCGCTGATCGTCCAGTTCTCGAACTCGACGGCGGGCTGGGCGACCTGGATCAAGGACAACTTGACCAAGGGCGACCATCCTTACTACATCGTCAGCTACTTCCTGTTGATCGTGTTCTTCGCCTTCTTCTATGTGGCGATCTCGTTCAACCCCGAGGAAGTCGCCGACAACATGAAGAAGTATGGTGGCTTCATCCCGGGCATCCGGGCTGGCCGACCGACCGCTGAGTACCTGAGCTACGTACTCAACCGGATCACCTGGCCGGGGTCGCTGTATCTGGGGCTGATCGCGCTCGTACCGACAATGGCGTTGATCATCTTCGGCGGCGTCCAGAGCTTCCCGCTCGGCGGGACGAGCATCCTCATCATCGTGGGTGTGGGTCTGGAAACCGTTAAGCAGATCGAGAGCCAGCTTCAGCAGCGCAATTACGAAGGGTTCCTCCGCTGATGCGAATCGTCCTCGTCGGACCGCCCGGTGCAGGCAAGGGAACGCAGGCCGCGTTCCTTGCCCAGAACCTGGCGATCCCGCACATCTCCACGGGCGACCTCTTCCGTGCCAACATCAGCCAGGGCACGGACCTCGGCAAGCAGGCCAAGGCGTACATGGACGCCGGCAACCTGGTACCGGACGAGGTCACCATCGGGATGGCCAAGGACCGCATGGAAGCGCCGGACGCCGTGAACGGCTTCCTGCTCGACGGCTTCCCGCGCAACGTGGTGCAGGCCGAGGCGCTGGACGAGGTGCTGAAGGCGGACGGCGTGAAGCTGGACGCCGTGCTCGACCTGGAAGTCCCCGAGGACGAGGTCGTCAAGCGCATCGCCGGCCGGCGCATCTGCCGCAACGACAGCGCGCACGTCTTCCACGTGGCGTACAACGCCCCGAAGCAGGACGGCGTCTGCGACAAGTGCGGCGGCGAGCTGTACCAGCGCGGTGACGACACCGAGGACACCGTGCGCAAGCGGCTTGAGGTCTACCACAGCGAGACCGAGCCGATCATCGACTACTACCGCGCGCAGGGGCTGGTCATCACCATCTCCGCACTCGGCAAGGTCGACGAGGTCACCACGAAGGCGATGGACGCGCTGCGCCGCGAAGCGGCGTAGTCCTCGCACTCAACGCTGCCTACGGCCGCGGTGCCCCTCCGGGGGTGCCGCGGCCGTTCTGCGTGCGGGCCGGTGGTCGCCTCCTGGGGCTCTGCCCCAGACCCCGTTCGCGCCTTGAGGGCGCTCGTCCTCAAACGCCGGACGGGCTGGGTGTGCCTGCATGGGCGGCACGCAAGAGGTCGGACGGGCTGAGGTTGCCCGGTCAAGGGTGGGCAGGGAAGCCTTATCGTTGTTGGTGACCCGTACCTGTCCAGAAAGGCGTGAGCCGCACATGGTGGAGATCAAGACCCCCGAGCAGATCGCGAAGATGCGCGAGGCGGGGTTGGTCGTCGCCGCGATCCACGCCGCCACCCGCGAGGCCGCGGTGCCCGGGTCCACGACGAAGGACCTGGACGAGGTCGCCCGCAAGGTGATCGCCGAGCACGGCGCCAAGTCGAACTTCCTGGGGTACGGCGGTTTCCCCGCAACGATCTGCACCTCGGTCAACGAGGTCGTCGTGCACGGGATCCCGGACGACAAGACCGTCCTGAAGGACGGCGACATCATCTCCATCGACGCCGGCGCGATCATCGACGGCTGGCACGGCGACGCCGCGTACACCGCCTTCGTCGGCACCGGGCACGCGCCCGAGCTGATCGAGCTGTCCCGGGTCACCGAGGAGTCGATGTGGGCCGGCCTCGCCGCGGTGAAGAAGGGCAACAAGCTCCTGGACGTCTCGCGCGCGATCGAGTCGTACATCCGCCGCCAGCCGCGCCCCTCGACCGGTAAGTACGGGATCGTCGAGGACTACGGGGGCCACGGCATCGGGTCCGAGATGCACATGGACCCGCACCTCCTGAACTACGTCGACAAGCGCCGCATGCTGGGCCGCCACAACCCGAAGCTCGTCCCGGGCTTCTGCCTGGCGATCGAGCCGATGGTCTCGCTGGGCACGGCCCGCACCGAGGTCCTGGAGGACGACTGGACGGTCGTCACGACCGACGGCTCCTGGTCCTCGCACTGGGAGCACTCCATCGCCCTGACGGAGAACGGTCCGCTGGTCCTGACGATGCCGGACGGCGGCAAGGCGAAGCTGGCGGAGTACGGCATCACCATCGCCCCCGACCCCGCGGCGTAACGATCTCCACGTCGGGGCAAACTCATCTGATTCGTCTTTTCGAGTGCCCTGACGTAGACTGATGCGTCGGCTCTCGTGTACCCGTGTGTCCACACACGGCTGCGGGAGTCGATCAAGGTAGCCGATTCGAAAGGCGAAGCGTGGCCAAGAAGCAAGGTGCCATCGAAATCGAGGGCACCGTGATCGAGTCCCTCCCGAACGCCATGTTCAAGGTGGAACTCCAGAACGGTCACAAGGTCCTCGCGCACATCAGCGGCAAGATGCGGATGCACTACATCCGCATCCTCCCGGATGACCGGGTTGTGGTGGAGCTTTCTCCCTACGACCTGACGCGTGGCCGGATCGTCTACCGGTACAAGTAGATCTTGCCCACGTCGCTGTTCCAGCGGCGGTGGCACTGACCCGGAGAACCTGACATCCCATGAAGGTCAAGCCGAGCGTCAAGAAGATCTGCGACAAGTGCAAGGTGATCCGCCGTCACGGCCGGGTCATGGTCATCTGCGACAACCTGCGCCACAAGCAGCGCCAGGGCTGACGCACGCCGACCGACCTGCATTTCGCAGTTCTTCCCGCGACGCGAGCAAAACGTACATACGCAGCATCCACCTGGCCGGTTCCCCCGGCTGGTGACACCTCCGGCGGGGGCCGGGGACCCGAAACGTACCTAGTACGGCGGTCGGGAGCGGTGTTGCGGAAGACCCCCGAAAACAACTGGAGCCAGTAAATGGCACGCGTTTCCGGTGTTGACATCCCGCGCGAAAAGCGTGTGGAGATCGCACTCACCTACGTCTTCGGTATCGGGCGTACCCGGTCCAAGGAGATCCTCGCCTCGACCGGCGTGAACCCGAACACCCGCGTTCGTGACCTGGCCGAAGAGGACCTGGTCAAGATCCGCGAGTACGTGGACGCCAACCTCCGCACCGAGGGTGACCTTCGCCGTGAGGTTGCCGCCGACATCCGCCGCAAGGTCGAGATCGGCTGCTACCAGGGTCTGCGCCACCGTCGTGGTCTGCCGGTCCACGGTCAGCGCACCAGCACGAACGCTCGTACCCGCAAGGGCCCGCGTCGCGCCATCGCCGGTAAGAAGAAGCCGGGCAAGAAGTAGTCCACAGCGGACGCTTTTCAGCGGTCTTCGCTGTAGGACCGATCACCTCCCCTCTCCAGCTGGAGTAAGACATGCCCCCCAAGGGTCGTCAGGGCGCTGCCAAGAAGGTGCGCCGCAAGGAAAAGAAGAACGTCGCTCACGGCCACGCGCACATCAAGAGCACGTTCAACAACACCATCGTCTCGATCACGGACCCCTCGGGCAACGTGATCTCCTGGGCGTCCGCCGGCCACGTCGGCTTCAAGGGCTCCCGCAAGTCGACTCCGTTCGCCGCGCAGATGGCCGCCGAGTCGGCCGCCCGCCGCGCGCAGGAGCACGGCATGCGCAAGGTTGACGTCTTCGTCAAGGGCCCGGGCTCCGGTCGGGAGACCGCGATCCGCTCCCTCCAGGCCACTGGCCTGGAGGTCGGCTCGATCCAGGACGTCACCCCGACGCCGCACAACGGCTGCCGTCCCCCGAAGCGCCGCCGCGTCTGACGCACGGCTGCTTCAAGGATTGCCTTGAGGTTCGGGCGGTACGGCTCCTTTGAGGCGTGCCGCCCGTACCCTTGCAGTACGCAGTAACCCAGCAGGGCATCAAATAGTGGGTGCCCATGACTGAAGGATCTCCACATGCTTATCGCTCAGCGCCCTTCGCTGACCGAAGAGGTTGTTGACGAGTACCGCTCGCGGTTCGTCATCGAGCCCCTGGAGCCGGGCTTCGGCTACACGCTCGGCAACTCCCTGCGTCGTACGCTCCTCTCCTCGATCCCCGGTGCCGCTGTCACCAGCATCCGGATCGACGGTGTCCTGCACGAGTTCACCACCGTGCCGGGCGTCAAGGAGGACGTCACCGACCTCATCCTGAACATCAAGCAGCTGGTCGTCTCCTCGGAGCACGACGAGCCGGTCGTGATGTACCTGCGCAAGCAGGGTCCCGGCCTGGTCACCGCTGCTGACATCGCCCCGCCGGCCGGTGTCGAGGTGCACAACCCCGACCTGGTGCTCGCCACGCTCAACGGCAAGGGCAAGCTGGAGATGGAGCTGACCGTCGAGCGCGGTCGCGGCTACGTCTCCGCCGTGCAGAACAAGCAGCTGGGCCAGGAGATCGGCCGCATCCCGGTCGACTCCATCTACTCCCCGGTGCTCAAGGTCACGTACAAGGTCGAGGCGACCCGTGTCGAGCAGCGCACCGACTTCGACAAGCTGATCGTCGACGTCGAGACCAAGCAGGCCATGCGTCCCCGTGACGCCATGGCGTCGGCCGGTAAGACCCTGGTCGAGCTGTTCGGTCTGGCGCGCGAGCTCAACATCGACGCCGAAGGCATCGACATGGGCCCGTCCCCCACGGACGCCGCCCTCGCCGCCGACCTGGCGCTGCCGATCGAGGAGCTTGAGCTCACCGTTCGTTCGTACAACTGCCTCAAGCGTGAGGGCATCCACTCCGTGGGTGAGCTCGTGGCGCGCTCCGAGGCGGACCTGCTCGACATCCGCAACTTCGGTGCGAAGTCGATCGACGAGGTCAAGGCGAAGCTGGCCGGTATGGGCCTCGCGCTGAAGGACTCGCCTCCCGGCTTCGACCCGACCGCCGCGGCTGACGCGTTCGGCGCGGACGACGACGCGGACGCCGGCTTCGTGGAGACCGAGCAGTACTGACGGTCTTCGTCTGCGGGCCGGCCTCGGCTGGTCGCGCAGTTCCCCGCGCCCCTTTGGGGGCGCGGGTCTCCGACAGGTAACCGCCTGCTCGGACACTGACATCGGTACCTCGTACGGCCGGTGCAGATCACTAGGAGAAACAACATGCCGCGTCCCGCAAAGGGTGCCCGCCTCGGTGGCGGTGCCGCTCACGAGCGTCTGATGCTCGCCAACCTGGCGAAGTCGCTCTTCGAGCACGGCCGCATCACGACGACCGAGGCCAAGGCCCGCCGCCTGCGTCCGGTCGCCGAGCGCCTGATCACCAAGGCGAAGAAGGGCGACATCCACAACCGTCGCCTGGTGCTGCAGACGATCACCGACAAGGGCATCGTCCACACCCTCTTCACCGAGATCGCGCCCCGCTACGAGGAGCGTCCGGGTGGTTACACCCGTATCACCAAGATCGGCAACCGTCGTGGTGACAACGCTCCGATGGCCGTGATCGAGCTGGTCGAGGGCGAGATCGCCAAGAAGGCGACCGTCGCCGAGGCCGAGGCCGCCACCGTGCGCGCCGTCAAGGAGTCCGACGCCAAGGCCGCTGAGGCCGAGGTCGTCGAGGACGCCGAGGCGAAGGACGCGTAAGCGTTCTGAAGGCTGGTGAACGGGCCCGTTCCCTTCGGGGGGCGGGCCCGTTCTGCTGTGTGGATGCTTTGAGAGGATCTGTTACGTGAGTGATGAGGTGGAGCCCGGCCTCGTCCGGGTGCGGCTCGATCTGTCGTACGACGGCAAGGACTTCTCCGGCTGGGCCCGGCAGCCGCTGGGGCGCAGGACCGTGCAGGGCGAGATCGAGGACGCGCTGCGCACGGTGACGCGCTCCGACGTGACGTACGACCTGACCGTCGCCGGGCGCACCGATGCCGGCGTGCACGCGCGCGGGCAGGTCGCGCACGTCGACCTGCCCGAGGGCGTGTGGGCCGAGCACCGCGAGAAGCTGCTGCGGCGCATGGCCGGGCGGCTGCCGCACGACGTTCGGATCTGGCGCATCGCCGAGGCCCCGAGCGGTTTCAACGCGCGGTTCTCGGCGATCTGGCGGCGGTACGCGTACCGGGTGACCGACAACGTCGGCGGAGTCGACCCGCTGCTGCGCGGTCATGTCCTGTGGCACGACTGGGAGTTGGACGTCGACGCCATGAACGCGGCCTCCGCCGCGCTGCTCGGCGAGCACGACTTCGCGGCGTACTGCAAGAAGCGGGAAGGAGCCACCACCATCCGCACGCTCCAGGAGCTTTCCTGGGTGCGCGGCGACGACGGGATCGTCACCGCGACCGTGCGCGCGGACGCCTTCTGCCACAACATGGTGCGCTCGCTCGTGGGCGCGCTGTTGTACGTCGGCGACGGCCACCGGGGCCCCGAGTGGCCCGGCAAGGTCCTCGCGGCGGCGGTGCGCGACTCCTCCGTGCACGTGGTGAAGCCGCACGGCCTCACCCTGGAGGAAGTCGGCTACCCCGCCGACGAGTTGCTCGCCGCGCGCAGCAAGGAGGCGCGCAACATGCGTACGCTGCCCGGGAGTTCAGGCGGCGGGCCGGGTGGCTGCTGCTGAGGCCTGGTTGCGGCCGCGGGCGACGATCTGGTCGAAGGTGAACTTCGCGAGCTCGTCGCCCGCCGTGAACACGGCCCCGTCGGCCTTCGTCACGCTCTTGCCGTTGGCGAAGCCGCCGGTCGTGAAGTAGGCGTACCGGCCATAGGAGTTGGCGGTGTTGCGGCAGACCGAACCGCCCCGGCAGAACGTGTTCACGCCCGAGCCGGAGAGCGACGCGATGCCGCCGTTCGCCTGCTCCTTGGCCTTCGTCGCCGCGGTGTCCGTGTCGAACACGGCGACGCCGACGGTGACCGCGATGCCGTCCTTGGTGAACGTGGCCCGGATGACCTGGCGGCAGCCGTTGCCGTTGAGGGCCGAGCCGAGCGAACCCTGGGTGACCGAGGCGCAGTCGGTGACCTTGTCGGTCGGGCCCTTGGCGTAGACGCCGCTGCCCAGCGTCAGGCTCTTGCCCGGGAAGAGGGTGTCGGCGCTCAGCGGCGCCGTGTCCTTCTTCGCGTTGGAGACGTAGTCGTACGGGTTGGGCGGGGGCGGCGGGGCCACCTGCGAGAACGAGGGCCCCGGCTGCGCGCTGTTGCTGGGCAGCGCCGGGGGAGAGGGCAGTTCACTGGCCGACTTGCCGTCGTCCTTGTTGCCCGCGTTGACGATCACGGTGGCCACGACCGCGACGACCGCCGCCGTCGCGACCGCGCCGCCGCCTATGAACAGCCACTTCTTTCGCCGGCTGCGCGCGGCCGACGCATCGGCGAGCGCCGCCCAGTCCGGTGTCTGCTGATCCCCCGGGCCCCACGCGGGCCCCCCTTGCCCAAAGCTCATGCCGCGCATCTTAGAGCCTGTGTCTAAACCCCGCCCGGGTCCGCGGCGTCTGGCACGCACGCTCGCCGCGTTGCCGAAACGCCCTAGTAGCTCCTCCCCCAAGGTCTTGAAGACCAGGGGGTACCCCCATCGAGGACGCTCCGGCGCCTTGCGATCGCACGCACCAGACGCCGCGGCCTGATCCGGACGGGGTTTAGACACAGGCTCTTAATTCGATTGTCCAGAGGGGCAGGGCCTGCGCGACAATCCGCCCATGGGACATCTTGAGGCTGCACATCTGGAGTACTACCTGCCGGACGGGCGGGTGCTGCTCGGCGACGCCTCGTTCCGGGTGGCGGAGGGCTCCGTGGTGGCGCTGGTCGGCGCCAACGGGGCCGGCAAGACGACGCTGCTCCGCATGATCTCCGGCGAGCTCCAGCCGCACGGCGGATCGGTGTCGGTGAGCGGCGGGCTCGGCGTGATGCCGCAGTTCGTGGGCTCGGTACGCGACGAGCGTACGGTGCGTGACCTGCTGGTTTCCGTCGCGCAGCCGCGGATCCGGAAGGCCGCGGCCGAGGTCGACGCGGCCGAGCACCTGATCATGACGGTCGACGACGAGGCCGCGCAGATGAAGTACGCGCAGGCGCTCAGCGACTGGGCCGAGGCGCACGGGTACGAGGCCGAGACGGTCTGGGACATGTGCACCATGGCCGCCCTCGGGATGCCGTACGACAAGGCGCAGTTCCGCGAGGTGCGCACGCTCAGCGGCGGTGAGCAGAAGCGGCTGGTGCTCGAAGCGCTGCTGCGCGGGCCCGACGAGGTGCTGCTCCTGGACGAGCCGGACAACTATCTGGACGTGCCGGGCAAGCGCTGGCTGGAGGAGCGGCTGCGGGAGACCCGTAAGACCGTGCTGTTCGTCTCGCACGACCGGGAGCTGCTCTCGCGGGCCGCCGAGCGGATCGTGAGCCTGGAGCCGAGCCCCGCCGGGACGGACGTGTGGGTGCACGGTGCCGGATTCGGCACGTACCACGAGGCGCGCCGGGAGCGGTTCGCGCGCTTCGAGGAGCTCAAGCGGCGCTGGGACGAGGAGCACGCCCGCCTGAAGGCGCTGGTCCTTCGGCTGCGCAACCAGGCGGCGATCAGCCCGGACATGGCCTCGCGCTACCACGCGATGCAGACCCGCTTCAAGAAGTTCGAGGAGGCGGGCCCGCCGCCGGAGCCGCCGCGCGAGCAGGCGATCACCATGCGGCTGCGCGGTGGCCGTACCGGTGTGCGCGCCCTGACCTGCGAGAACCTTGAGCTGACCGGCCTCATGAAGCCGTTCTCGCTCGAAGTCTTCTACGGCGAGCGGGTCGCCGTCCTCGGCTCCAACGGCTCCGGGAAGTCGCACTTCCTGCGGCTGCTCGCGGGGGATCAGTCGGTGGCGCACACCGGGAACTGGAAGCTGGGCGCGCGGGTCGTGCCCGGGCACTTCGCGCAGACCCACGCCCACCCCGAGCTGCTCGGGCGCACGCTCGTCGACATCCTGTGGAGCGAGCACGCCAAGGACCGCGGGGCCGCGATGTCGGTCCTTCGCCGCTACGAGCTGGAGCGGCAGGGGGACCAGCCCTTCGACAAGCTGTCCGGCGGCCAGCAGGCCCGCTTCCAGATCCTGCTCCTGGAGCTGGCCGGCACGACCGCGCTGCTGCTCGACGAGCCGACGGACAACCTCGACCTGGAGTCGGCGGAGGCCCTCCAGGACGGTCTGGAGTCGTACGACGGCACGGTGCTCGCCGTCACCCACGACCGCTGGTTCTCGAAGACGTTCGACCGCTATCTGGTCTTCGGCTCGGACGGCGTGGTGCGCGAGACGGCGGAGCCGGTGTGGGACGAGCGCCGGGTGGAGCGGGCGAGGTAGGGCGTTTGTGCAGGCCAGGGCCCGATGTGGCGGAATTCGGCCAGGTCGGGCCCGGGCGGTTTTGACCCGCCAGGGGGCGCCCGGGTATCGTTCAGGTTTGTTATGCGTATTGGCTCTGTCGTTCTCACGCGAAGAGCCCTTACGCAAGTTCTCTGGAGCAGTTACCAGTGACTCGCATACGGGCAGCGTCCCCGGCACTGTGAGTCCCAGCTGCATGATCGCTTCAGGGTGCAGCGTGTTTGGACCCCATCCACTAAGAAGCGAAGGCTACGAAGTGCGTACGTACAGCCCCAAGCCCGGCGACATCACTCGCCAGTGGCACGTCATTGATGCCCGGGACGTCGTCCTGGGTCGTCTGGCGACCACCGCCGCGAACCTCCTCCGGGGCAAGCACAAGCCCGTCTATGCGCCCCACATGGACATGGGTGACTTCGTCATCATCATCAACGCCGACAAGGTTCACCTGTCCGGCAACAAGAAGACCCAGAAGATGGCCTACCGCCACTCCGGCTACCCGGGCGGCCTCCGCTCGGTGCGCTACGACGACCTCCTGGCGAACAACCCGGAGAAGGCCGTCGAGAAGGCCATCAAGGGCATGATCCCCAAGAACACCCTGGGCCGTCAGATGCTCTCGAAGCTGAAGGTCTACTCGGGCGACCAGCACCCCCACGCTGCCCAGCAGCCGGTGCCGTTCGAGATCACCCAGGTCGCGCAGTAGTTCCGGCCACCCCCTAAGACGTAAAGAAATCTGAGGAGAATCGTGGCCGAGACCACCGTCGAGACCCCGCTTGAGGGCGACGAGACCTACGCCGAAGTGACCACCTTCGAGTCCGAGGTGCCCGTCGAGGGCGAGTACACCTCCGAGTCGATGGCTTCCCGGTTCGGTGACCCGCAGCCGGCCGCCGGCCTGGGTCGTCGCAAGAACGCCATCGCCCGCGTCCGGATCGTTCCGGGCACCGGCAAGTGGAAGATCAACGGGCGTACGCTCGAGGACTACTTCCCGAACAAGGTCCACCAGCAGGAAGTCAACGAGCCCTTCAAGGTGCTCGAACTCGACAACCGCTACGACGTCATCGCCCGCATCTCGGGTGGCGGCGTGTCCGGTCAGGCCGGCGCCCTGCGCCTCGGCGTGGCCCGCGCGCTGAACGAGGCTGACGTGGACAACAACCGCGGCGCCCTCAAGAAGGCCGGCTTCCTCTCCCGCGACGACCGTGCGGTCGAGCGCAAGAAGGCCGGTCTCAAGAAGGCCCGCAAGGCTCCGCAGTACAGCAAGCGCTAAATCCGCGCCTGCCTGTACGGCTTTCGTTCGCCCCGGCAGCACTTCTCTGTGCTGCCGGGGCGTTCGTCTATCTACCCCGCACTTTGAGGTTTTCGGAGGACAGACGTGGGACGACTCTTCGGCACGGACGGCGTGCGCGGTGTCGCCAACTCGGATCTGACGGCTGAGCTCGCGCTCGGCCTGTCGGTCGCGGCGGCGCACGTGCTCGCCGAGGCGGGGACCTTTGAGGGGCATCGGCCGACCGCCGTGGTCGGTCGTGACCCCCGGGCGTCGGGAGAGTTCCTGGAGGCCGCGGTCGTCGCGGGCCTCGCGAGCGCGGGCGTGGACGTCCTGCGGGTCGGTGTGCTGCCCACCCCTGCGGTGGCGTACCTCACCGGCGTGCTGGGTGCCGACCTCGGCGTGATGCTCTCGGCCAGCCACAACGCCATGCCGGACAACGGCGTCAAGTTCTTCGCGCGCGGCGGCCACAAGCTCGCCGACGAGCTGGAGGACCGCATCGAGTCGATCTACGAGCAGCACCGCACGGGCGCGCCGTGGGAGCGCCCGACCGGCGCCGGTGTGGGCCGTGTCCGCTCGTACGACGAGGGCTTCGACCGCTACGTCGCGCACCTCATCGGCGTGCTGCCCAACCGTCTCGACGGCCTCAAGGTCGTCCTGGACGAGGCGCACGGCGCGGCCGCCCGGGTCTCGCCGGAGGCGTTCACGCGGGCCGGCGCCGAGGTCGTCACGATCGGTGCCGAGCCGGACGGGCTCAACATCAACGACGGCTGCGGCTCCACCCACCTCGACCTCCTCAAGGCGGCCGTCGTGGAGCACGGCGCCGACCTCGGCATCGCGCACGACGGCGACGCCGACCGCTGCCTGGCCGTGGACGGCGCGGGCAACGAGGTCGACGGCGACCAGATCCTCGCGGTCCTCGCCCTCGCCATGCGCGAGGCGGGCACGCTGCGCGGCAACACCGTCGTCGGCACCGTCATGTCCAACCTGGGCTTCAAGATCGCCATGGAGCGCGAGGGCATCCAGCTCGTCCAGACCGCGGTCGGCGACCGCTACGTCCTGGAGTCGATGAAGGAGCACGGGTACGCGCTCGGCGGCGAGCAGTCCGGCCACGTGATCATCCTGGACCACGCGACCACCGGTGACGGCACGCTGACCGGCCTCATGCTGGCCGCCCGCCTCGCGGCCACCCGCCGCACGCTGGCCGACCTCGCCGGGGTCATGGAGCGCCTGCCGCAGGTCCTGGTCAACGTCCCCGACGTCGACAAGTCCCGGGTGTCCACCTCCGCCGACCTCGGCGCGGCCGTCGCCGAGGCCGAGCGCGAGCTGGGCGCCACCGGCCGGGTGCTGCTCCGCCCCTCGGGCACCGAGCCGCTGGTCCGCGTGATGGTCGAGGCCGCGGACATCGAGCAGGCCCGCTCGGTGGCCGGCCGCCTGGCCGACGTCGTCAAGTCGGCGCTGGGTTAAGGGAGTTGGCGCGAGCGCCGGTCCGCCCTTGAGGGGTGGGCCGGCGCTTTCGCGTTTCCGGAATCCGGGGCTGCCGTCGACCGGTACAGGGCCTCAGAGCTTACGGAGCGAGATCTTCTGGATCTTGTGGTCGGGGCCCTTGCGCACGACGAGGGTGGCGCGGCCGCGCGTGGGCGCCACGTTCTCCACCAGGTTGGGCCGGTTGATGGTGCGCCAGGTCGTCCGGGCGTAGTCGAGGGCCTCCTCCTCGGAGACCTGGGTGTACTTGCGGAAGTACGAGAACGGGTTCTGGAAGGCGGTCTCGCGGAGCTTGCGGAAGCGGTTGAGGTACCAGGTCTCGATGTCCTCGGTGCGCGCGTCCACGTACACGCTGAAGTCGAAGTAGTCCGCGAGGCCGACCCGGGTGCGGCCGTCCTGGCCGGGCAGGGCGGGCTGCAGGACGTTCAGGCCCTCCACGATCAGGATGTCGGGGCGGCGCACGACGAGCCGCTCGTCCGGCACGATGTCGTAGATCAGGTGCGAGTAGACGGGCGCGGTGACCTCGTCCTTGCCCGCCTTGATGTCGGCGACGAACCGGGTCAGGGCCCGGCGGTCGTACGACTCGGGGAAGCCCTTGCGGGACATCAGGCCGCGGCGCTGGAGCTCGGCCATCGGGTACAGGAAGCCGTCGGTGGTGACCAGCTCGACCCGGGGGTGCTCGGGCCAGCGGGCGAGCAGCGCCTGGAGCAGTCGCGCCACGGTCGACTTGCCGACCGCCACGGAACCGGCGACCCCTATGACGAACGGGGTGCCGCGCTGGGTGCCGTGCCCGTTGCCCGCGTCGCCCAGGAACGTGTTGAGGGTGCCGCGCAGATTGGCGGTGGCCCCCACGTACAGGTTGAGCAGCCGGGACAGCGGCAGATAGATGTCGCGCACCTCGTCGAGGTCGATGACGTCACCGAGCCCGCGCAGCCGCTCGACCTCGTCGGCGGTCAGCGGCAGCGGCGTCTTGTCGCGCAGGGCGCTCCACTCTGCGCGCGTCAGGTCCACGTAGGGAGTCGCCTCCGGCTTGCGGTGGGCGCTCCGTGGCGGCGAAGTGATCACGGGTCCATTGTTGCGGCTGTATGACCTGCGTGGGGGGTGGGGTGGGTCACTCGGCCTCCCTCTCCGTCCTGAATCCGGACGGAGGGGGAGGCGTACCGGACGGCGGGCCCTCTGGGGAGCCCGCCGGTGGCTGCGGACAGGCCCTAGGGCAGGGACCACCAGTTGACCTGGAGGTCGGAGTCGTCGGTGATCACGAAGGCGTAGGGGCGTTGCGCCGCGTTCGGGTTGTCCTGGACCGTGATCGCTTCACCGGGGCGCTCGATGACGCGGCCCGCCGGGGTGCCCTGTGCGGCCCAGTTCCACGCCTTGCCGTCCCACCAGTTCACGTACAGCTTGGAGTCGTCGCCGATGACGAAGACGTAGGGGCGGCTGAAGGCGTTGGGGGTGTCCTTCATGGTGACGGTGCCCACGGAGTCGAGGATGAGCCGACCGCTGGGGGCGCCCTGGGCGCTCCAGTTCCACTTGGAGCCGTCCCACCAGTTCACGTAGAGCTTCGAGTCGTAGCCCTGGACGAAGACGTACGGCCGCTCCACCGCGGTGGGGTTGTCCTGGACGCTGATGACTCCGGCGCCCTTCTTGACCGGCTGGCCCGACGGCGCGCCCTGGTCGCTCCAGTTCCACTTGGAGCCGTCCCACCAGTTGACCCATACCCGGGAGTCGTCGGTGATCACGAAGGCGTACGGGCGGGTGAAGGCGTTCGGGTTGTCCCGCATGGTCGTGACGCCGAGAGGGCGGGAGATGGTGCGGCTGGGCGGCGTGCCCTGGTCGCTCCAGTTCCACTTCGAGCCGTCCCACCAGTTGACCCACAGCCGGAAGTCGTCGGTGATGACGAAGACGTACGGCCGCTGCGGCGCACCGGGATTGTCCTGAACCGTGACGACCCCGGCACCTTCACGTACCAGGCGGCCGCTGGGGGTGCCCTGGTCGCTCCAGTTCCATTTGGAGCCGTCCCACCAGTTCACGTACAGCTTCGAGTCGTCGGTGATGACGAACGCGTACGGCCGCTGCGCCGCGTTCGGGCTGTCCTGGACCGTGACCGCGCCGACCTTCTCGATGATGCTGCGCCCGCTCGGCGCGCCCTGGGCACTCCAGTGCCACGCCTTGCCGTCCCACCAGTTGACGTGCAGCTTCGAGTCCAGGCCGCGTACGAAGACGTACGGCCGCTGGGGTGCCTGCGGATCGTCCTTCATGGTGACGGCGCCGGCCGTGGCCCGGACGCCGACCGTGCTGGTGGGCCTCTGCTGGTCGTTCCACTGCCATGAACCCATCGAGTTTCCCTCTCCGGCCCGCGGCCCGGCGTGACACCGGCGGGGCATGCTGAGGCGTGCTCCAGGAGCCCGGCGCCGCAGAAGGCGGGCACCGGGGGCAACAACAGGGACGGGGTCCGGCCGGAGTCCCGCAAGGGTTGCGTGGGCGCTCACTCTGGCACCGCGTTCCACGGCCTGTCACCACCGCGCGAGGGAAGGTGACGCTCCGCGGTACCGATCCGGACACCGCGAGGCTTCTCGCCCTGCCCCATGGGCAACCCGTGCCCCTTACGCAGGGGCGAGCGAGGGGGTTCGTGGGAATGTCATCAAGTCCGGTTCTGTGTCGCGGAGTTGGGGTTGCGGATCACACCAGTCGGTGGACGTCAGGCAGAGGAAAATAGCCGGTCGAACGGTCCATTCGGCGATTTCGCCGGTGTGGAGGCGGAGGGTGAATCCGACGGGTTCGCCGAGTCCGAGCAGGGCGCGGGCGGAAACGAATCCCTCGTCGGCCCATTGGACGGCCCGGCGCGATTCCTGAGGGGTCATGGCGAATACGTGTCCGGCGCGCAGGTCGAGACGCAGCGCGCGGATAGCCCGGGACGCCGTATCCAGTACGGCGCTTCGGGCCAGGCGGGGTGTCTTGTCCTCGGCGGCCCGGTAGAGCAGAACCTCGTACAGGTACCTGTGCTGGATGCGGGCCTCTGCGAGAGCCGGGCCCGGTGGAGCCACCCCGCTGGCTCGCTCTGATGGTGCGCGCAGTGAATGCATGGGCCGCCCTCCAGTGCGAGGTCGGGGCCGCCCTCTCTGCCCGCCAACCGGCAGGTGGGGGAGAGGGCGACCGCTGGCGACTCTCCCCCAACAGGCTTGATGGCGTGGAGAGTTGAGCCGCGCGAGGCTGTCGTTCCGCACATGCGCCCGGCGCGGTATCGCCCTGCGACCGTAGCGCTGGCTACAGATGTGTATCAACTGTTTGACGTCTAACGAGTGAGACGGCATATGTCAACTCGTTGTACGGCAAGCGGAAGCCCCCCCGTCATCAGGCGGGGGGGGGCGGTGGGAGCGGGGCTACTTCACGAAGTGGTCGAACTCGTTGGCCTGGGCGCCCAGCAGGAAAGCGCGGAGCTTCTCCCGGCTGGTGCGCACGATCACGTTGCCGTTGTCGCTCTCGCGAAGCAGGATCTCGTCGCCGACTTCTGCGATCTCCAGGCAGTTGCCCTCCGAGTCCGTCGAGAACGAGGACTTTTGCCACGTTATTTCCACTGTCTCCACGCCTTCATGCTTGTTGTGCGATTCCGTGAATGAAGTCTCGCGACTTGGCCGGGGCCAACGATCGCTCCTCGGTGCGGTCGAGTACGGCTCGGTAGTTGGCGAGAAGGGTTTCGGTGTCCAGGAACGCCGGGCCTGTTGGGGTGTCCATCTGCACCGTATCGAGCTGCGGCACAAGGCCATAGACGTAGAGGGTGGAACTCCCCGCGTTCGGGAACCCGCCGACCGCGAACGGGATCACGCGCACGATCACGTTGTCGCGCTCGGACTCCTTGAGGAGGTGGTCGAGCTGTGCGCGGGCGACCTTTGGGCCGCCGTACTGCATGCGCAGCGCGGCTTCGTGGATGAGGAAGGTGCAGTGCAAGGGCTCGGGGCGATCGAGTACGTCGCGACGCTTGAGGCGGTGTGACAGGCGAGTGCGCAGGTCGACCGCGCTCAGAGGTGGCACGGCCTCCTCGAACACGGCGCGAGCGTACTCCTCGGTCTGGAGCTGTCCGGGTACGTGCATGATCGTGACCCCGCGCAACCCGGCCGCGTTCGCTTCGAGTTCGGCCAGATCGAGTGCGCCGCTCGACAGTCGTCCGCGGTAGTCGTCCCACCAGCCCTTGATGCGTTCCTCCGCCATGGCGACCAGCGCCTCGACGTACTTGGGATCGGGGCACTGGTAGAGGGCGGCCCAACTGCGAACGCGGTCACCGCTCAAGCCGAACCGTCCCGATTCGCTGTTGCTGATCGTGGTGCGATCCGTCCCCAGGAGCCCGGCGGCGTCGGTGAGCTGCAGGCCGGCGTGCTCGCGCATCTTTCGCAGCTCTGCACCCAACCTGCGTTGCCGTGCGGTCGGAACCTTCCTCGGCGGCATCTGGTTCCCCTTCTGTCGGCCCTCAGTGTGGCCCCGTACCGCAATGGTGGTCCACTCGTTCCATAGTTGAGCTGAATGGGTACAACATGTGAGACAGGCACGCTACCTTCATTCCAGCACCGCTTCGCTATGCCGGACGGCCGAAGTGCAGCCGCTGCGCGCCGAGTTGGCGCGCTCCTGGAGGTGGCCATTGCCACGGTCCACCGGCAACGCGCGAGCTACAACCGCGTTGGGAAGGGACGAAATGACGATCGCAGCCTTAACGCCTCCCGCACCACCTGATACCGCCTCATCCAGAACACACCGCCTGTCGACCGCCAACCGGGACACGGCTGCCCGCGAGGTCCGCGCCATGGTGTGCGCGCTGCTGGGCGCGACCGGGCATGCGGGGCTCACGGAGTCCGCGGCCCTGTGCGTGAGTGAGGTGGTGGGCAACGTGCACAGGCACACCCGCTCCCCGTTGGTGCAGGTTGTCGTGACGCTCGCCGAGGGCTACGTCGTGATCTCCGTGCGCGATGATGAGCCCCAAAGGGAGCCTTGGCCAAGGGAGTTGGTCGATGCGCGGCAGCTCGCCGACGTACCGGTGAGCGGCTATGGGCTGTGCATCTTGCAGGAGCTCACGGACCGGTGGGGCGTGACGCGGTACGGCGGCCTGCTCCCCGAGTCCAAGGCCGTGTGGTTCCGCCTCGACGACGGCGCGAGGGGCGCGGCGTGATGCGGCCCGGTTCCGTGCTCGTGATGGTCTTCGGCGGCTGCGGATGGTGCGGCGAGTGGACTGAGTGAGATTCATGGGTATGGGTTTCCGGGCTGTGAGCAAGTGGCGAACGTGATCCAGCGGTCCTCGGGGGGAACGGTGCTTGTTGATCAACTACCCGCGCTGATAGGTGTCGTGGTCGGGGCGGCAGCCTCGTACGCGGCCCAGAGCATGACCGAGAGCCGCAGGTGGCGGAGGCAACGCGAAGAGCGGTGGGACGAGAAGCGCTTCGAGACATACGGCCGGTACGGCAACGTCCTGAAGGCGCAACTTCGCATTGCTCAGCGCATCGGCGCAGCCCACGGGTTCTCGGACGTTGCCGACCCGCTGGAGCCTGCCGAGGGCTTGCCTCTGCTTGCCGAGGCGGAGTCCCGTCGTGCGGCCGAGTGGGAGTCGGTCCTGCTCGTGGGGGACGCGGCGACGATCGCAGCGGCTCGGCGATGGCATGAATCGGTGTGGACCATCGAACTGCTGGTGCGAGAGGGCCATGCGGAGATCGAGGCCTGGTCCACGGCTCACCGGGTGGCGAGTGCGGCGCGGGACGACTTCTATGCCCATGCGCGACGGGACCTCGGCATCGCTGGAGATCCTCCGCCCTCTGGGGAGTGGCCCCGCCCGTGGCGAGCCGAACTCTCCGATTAGGGGGACCGTGAACGCCGCGCTCGGTGGGGCGGGGCGGCGGGCGCGAGGGGCTGGGTGACGGGCCGTCAGGATCGGGGCTCGGCGGCGGCAGGCGCCGGGCTGCATGTTCTGCGCCACACCTACGCGTCGACACCGCTCGAAGCGCGGGAGTCGCCGGTTCTCGTGGCAAGGTGGCTCGGTCATGAGGACCCGGCCTTCACGCTGCGAAACGTGCGCGAACGTACGCGGACGTGCCCGCGCGTGATGCCGGACTCGGGCACTCGTGGCCTCGGAGCGCTCGATGCGTGGGTCGGTGGGAGTTGGAGCTCCCCGTCGGCCCCCAGAGGGTGCCAGGGGCGGTAAGTGACACCTTAAGTCGCTGGTCGGGCGGCCATGGAGGGGTTTCTATGTGCGGAATCGTGGGTTACGTAGGCGGGCAGTCGGCGCTGGACGTCGTCGTGGCGGGGCTCAAGCGGCTTGAGTACCGCGGATACGACTCGGCGGGCGTCTCGGTCCTCGCGGACGGCGGGCTCGCCGCGGCCAAGAAGGCCGGGAAGCTGGTCAATCTGGAGAAGGCGCTCCTGGAGGCGCCGCTGCCCGCCGGGTCGACCGGCATCGGGCACACCCGGTGGGCCACGCACGGCGGGCCGACCGACGCGAACGCGCACCCGCACCTGGACAACGCCGGGCGGGTCGCCGTCGTACACAACGGGATCATCGAGAACTTCGCCGCGCTGCGGGCCGAGCTCGCCGAGCGCGGCCACCAGCTCGACTCCGAGACGGACACCGAGGTCGTCGCGCACCTCCTCGCCGAGTGCCACTCCTCGGCCGAGGACCTGGCCGAGGCCATGCGGCAGGTGTGCCGACGGCTTGAGGGCGCGTTCACGCTGGTCGCGGTGCACGCGGACGAGCCGGACGTGGTGGTGGGCGCGCGGCGCAACTCGCCGCTGGTGGTGGGTGTCGGCGAGGGGGAGGCCTTCCTCGCCTCGGACGTCGCCGCGTTCATCGCGCACACCCGCTCCGCGATCGAACTCGGCCAGGACCAGGTCGTCGAGCTGCGCCGGGACGGCGTCACCGTCACCGACTTCGCCGGGGCGCCGGCCGAGACCCGGGCGTACCACGTCGACTGGGACGCCTCCGCCGCCGAGAAGGGCGGCTACGACTACTTCATGCTCAAGGAGATCGCCGAGCAGCCCAAGGCCGTCGCCGACACGCTGCTCGGCCGGATCGACGCGGCGGGCTCGCTGACCCTGGACGAGCTGCGCATCCCCGACTCCGTACTGCGCGAGGTCGACAAGGTCGTCATCGTGGCGTGCGGGACCGCCTACCACGCGGGCATGATCGCGAAGCTGGCGATCGAGCACTGGACGCGGATTCCGTGCGAGACGGAGCTGGCCAGCGAGTTCCGCTACCGGGACCCGATCCTCGACCAGCGCACGCTCGTCATCGCCATCTCGCAGTCCGGCGAGACCATGGACACGCTGATGGCGCTGCGGCACGCCCGCGAGCAGGGCGCGAAGGTCCTCGCGATCTGCAACACCAACGGGTCGACGATCCCGCGCGAGTCGGACGCGGTCCTCTACACGCACGCGGGCCCCGAGGTCGCCGTCGCCTCGACGAAGGCCTTCCTCACCCAGCTGGTGGCCTGCTACCTGGTCGCGCTGTACCTCGGGCAGGTGCGCGGGACCAAGTGGGGCGACGAGGTCCGGGCCGTCGTGCACGACCTCGCCGAGATCGCCACCGAGGTCGACCGCGTCCTCGAAACCATGGAGCCCGTACGGGAGTTGGCGCGCTCGCTCGCCGACAAGAACACGGTGCTCTTCCTCGGCCGCCACGTCGGCTACCCGGTCGCCCTCGAAGGTGCGCTCAAGCTCAAGGAGCTGGCGTACATGCATGCCGAGGGGTTCGCGGCGGGGGAGCTGAAGCACGGCCCGATCGCGCTGATCGAGCAGGATCTGCCGGTGGTCGTGGTCGTTCCCTCGCCCCGGGGGCGGTCGGTGCTCCATGACAAGATCGTTTCGAACATCCAGGAGATCCGGGCGCGGGGGGCGCGGACGATCGTGATCGCGGAGGAGGGGGACGAGGCGGTGGCGCCGTACGCGGACCATCTGATCCGGATTCCGGTCACGCCCACGCTGCTCCAGCCGCTCGTGGCGACCGTGCCGCTCCAGGTCTTCGCGTGCGAGCTGGCCACGGCCCGGGGCAACGAGGTCGACCAGCCCCGCAACCTGGCCAAGTCCGTGACGGTGGAGTGAACGCGTGATCATTGGTGTCGGGATCGACGTGGCCGAGATCGAGCGGTTCGGGGAGTCCATCGAGCGGACCCCCGCCATGCTCCAACGGCTGTTCGTGGAGGACGAGTTGATACTGCCCAGCGGTGAGCGGCGAGGGGTCGCCTCGCTGGCGGTGCGGTTCGCGGCGAAGGAAGCCCTCGCGAAGGCTCTGGGGGCGCCGGCCGGGCTGCTGTGGACGGATGCGGAGGTGTACGTGGAGGGGAGCGGGCAGCCCCGGCTCCGGGTGCGCGGGTCCGTCGCCGCGCGGGCGGCGGAGCTGGGGGTTCGGCACTGGCACGTTTCGCTCAGCCATGACGCGGGGGTCGCTTCCGCGGTGGTGATCGCGGAGGGGTGAGTTTTCCCCTCCCCGCCCCTTCCCGCTGTGACACTCTGCGGCTCCGCCGCGTGGCCTCCGGGGGTGTGGTTCGGCTGCGGATGGACTACTGGGGCTCCGCCCCAGACCCCGTATCGCGCCTTAAGGGCGCTCGTCCTCAAACGCCGGACGGGCTGAAGATGCCAGTGCTGACCAGCACCTGTGCCGCTAGGGGCGAGGGGCGGAGCCGCAGGGCGTTGGCAGCCGGGGGCGCCGGGCAGGGCACCCCCACCCCCGGCGGCCACGCGGCGGAGCCGCAAATGTCACAGCGGGGAGGGGCGGGGTGGGGGAGAGTTGGCGGCATGCGAACTGCCTACGACGTCGACACCGTTCGGGCCGCCGAGGGCGAGCTCATGGCCCTCCTCCCGCCCGGCGCGCTCATGCAGCGCGCCGCCGCCGGACTGGCCGCGGCCTGCGCGGACATGCTGGGCCGGGTCTACGGCGCCAGGGTCGTGCTGCTCGTCGGCAGCGGGGACAACGGCGGCGACGCCCTGTACGCGGGGGCCCGGCTGGCCCGCCGAGGCGCGGGCGTCAGCGCGGTGCTGCTCAACCCGGACCGCGCCCACCCCGAGGGCCTCGCCGCCTTCACCCGGGCCGGTGGCCGCGTCGCCGACGACCCCTTCGAGGTGCTTGCCGTCGCCGACCTCGTACTGGACGGCATCACGGGCATCGGCGGCCACGGCGGCCTGCGTCCCGACGCGATCCCCCTGGCCCGGGCGGCCCGCGGGTCCAACGCCGTCGTCGTCGCCGTCGACCTCCCCAGCGGCGTGGACGCGGACACGGGTGAGGTGCCCGGCGAGGCGCTGCGGGCGGACGCGACCGTCACGTTCGGGACGTACAAGCCGGGGCTGCTCATCGACCCGGCGCGCGAGTACGCGGGGGCCGTGCGGCTCATCCCCATCGGCCTCGACCTGCCCTCCGTGCCCGGCGTCGAGGCGCTCCAGCACGCCGACGTGGCGGACCTCTTGCCCACTCCGGCCGCCGAGAGCGACAAGTACCGGCGGGGTGTCGTCGGGGTCGTCGCCGGTTCGGCCCGCTACCCCGGCGCGGCGGTCCTCGCGGTCGCGGGCGCGCTGCGCGGCGGGGCCGGCGCCGTGCGGTACGTCGGGCCCGGCGGCGACGCGGTGATCGCGCGCTTCCCCGAAACCCTGGTGTCGGACGACTCGCCCGCGAAGGCCGGGCGGGTGCAGGCGTGGGTGGTGGGGCCGGGGCTGGGCGACGAGCAGGGTGTGGCCGAGGTCCTCGACTCGGACGTGCCCGTCCTGGTGGACGCGGACGGGCTGCGCGGTCTCGACCCCGACGCGGTACGGGCCCGCCCGGCGGCCACCCTGCTCACCCCGCACGCGGGCGAGGCGGCCGCGCTGCTCGGGGTGCCGCGCGAGAAGGTCGAGGCGGAGCGGCTCGCCTCGGTGCGCGAACTGGCCTCGCGGTACGGGGCGACGGTGCTGCTCAAGGGCTCGACCACGCTGGTCGCCGACGCGGCCGGCCCGGTACGGGTCAACCCGACCGGCACGCCGTGGCTCGCGACGGCGGGCAGCGGCGACGTGCTGTCGGGGCTTGCGGGCTCGCTGCTTGCGGCGGGGCTGCGGGCGCGGGATGCGGGGTCGGTGGCGGCGTACCTCCATGGTCTGGCCGGGCGCCGTGCCTCGCAGGGGGCGCCTGCGACTGCGTACGGGGTGGCTGAGGCGGTGCCGGGGGTTTGGCGGGATGTGTTGCCGGCTCGGGCGGGTGAGATGTCCGGGTGCGGCCCGGTGGTCGTTCCTGGGGCTCCGCCCCAGACCCCGTTCGCGCCTTAAGGGCGCTCGTCCTCAAACGCCGGACGGGCTGAAGATGCTCGACCCTGCCAGGGTCAGTGCTGCTAGGGGCGCGGGGAACTGCGCGACCAGCCACCCACCCGCCCGCAGGCCGAACGGCACCAGACCCCCAGCCCGCTGAGGCGGCTCGGACGTGCCCCCGCGTGTGCGCACCCCCCCCTCCGCCGCCCCCGGCGGTTTCATGGCTCGCATGGACCACCCCCACGTCACCCTGGAACCCGGCGGCATCGCCGCGCTCCTCCTCGGCCCCGCCGCCGTGCTCGTCCCCGCGCCCCCGGCCATGGCGGACGAGCTCACCGCCGTCGTCCGGCCCGTGCCCGCCGACCTCGGGCCCGTCGAGCGGATCGCGGTGGTTGAGAGGGAAGTCGTCGCCGTCGAGGATGGTCAACTCGCCTCCTCCGCCGGGTTGTTGAGCCTTGGCGCGGCGTCCTCGTACGCCGTGCGGGGCGAGGCCTGCGCCCCGCAGCGCCTCGCCGAGGCCCTCCGGCGGCACCGGGGTGACCTGTGGAGCGCGCTCGCCGAGTTCGGGTACGTCGGCGGGCGCGGGGGCGGGGTGCAGGCGGCGGCCCTCGCGGCGGCGTTCGCCGTGGCCCCGGGCGGTCCGGAGCCCGCCGCCCCGGACCGGATTTTCGCGAGCGTGGAGGAGTTCGCGGCCCGGTGCTGCGCCTGGCGGGATGCCCGGCCGTCCACAGGTGGGTGAGGGCCTGGCCCGCCGCCCCCCCCACCGGGTCTCACCAGGGCAACCCCCGCCACCGGGTGACATTCGCCGCGCGGCTTCCGCGACACGCCCGGTGCCGGGGGTTCTCTGGGCTTATGAGACAAGCGCAAATTCTTCAAAAACGTCAGAAACCTCATAAGCGTCAGAAATGGGGGGCTTGCGGGCTGGTGGTCGCGGCCGCTCTCACGCTCGGGGCCGCCGCGCCCGGCACCGGCGTCCCGCTGCCCCCGCCACCCCGCCATCTCGCGGCACCCGCGGCCCCCGTCCCGCCCGCGCCGGGCAACCCTGCCTCGGGCAACCCTGCCTCGGGCAACCCCGCGCCGCCCGCCGCCGGCGACCCCGCGCCGGGCAACACCACCACCGCCGAGGCCCTCGTCCCCGGTGAGGCGCTCGACCCGAAGGCCGGCCCCCTCGACACCCCCGACCAGGTGCTGCCCCCGCTCGTCTACCAGCCCGGCGCCGCCGAGGACCGGCTCGAACCGGTTGCCGCGCCCGAGGAGGCGTACCGGCTCGTCGAGTACGTGCCGCAGAGCGAAGTGGCAGCCAAGCCCGGCAGTTGTACCGCCAAGGCCGGGCCGTATCAGCGGCAGATCGAGCAGTGGCTCGGGCTCAAGATGGACGGGCGGCAGTCCTCGGCCGACTGTGACGCGATCCGCAAGTTCCAGCAGGCGCAGGGGATTTCGCCGGCCATCGGGTTCGCGGGGCCGGTCACCTGGTCCCGGATGCAGTTCCTGTCAGCGCGCAAGAATCCCAACGCCGCGCACAACTGCCCCGCGAAGGCACAGCGGGTGGCCTGCGTGGATCTGACGCGGCAGTTGATGTGGGTGCAGGTGGGGAAGAAAATCACCTTCGGGCCCGTGCCCGTCCGTAGCGGGCGGGCCTCGCTGCCCACCCGGGGCGGGTGGCACAAGGTCTACTGGCGGCACAAGAACCACTGGTCGTCGATCTACCACCAGTCCATGCCGTACGCCCAGTTCTTCGACGGCGGGCAGGCCTTCCACGCCGTCTACCACAGCGTGTACACCTCGGAGGGCAGCCACGGGTGTGTGAACCTCAGCGTCGATGATGCGCGCAAACTGTGGGACGCCCTGCGCCAGGGCGACGGCGTCTACGTGTGGGGGCACCGCGAGGGCACCTGAGACCGCCCCCGCCGGTGTGTCCTGCGGCACAATCCGAGTCCTCGTGCGCTCTGAGAGACTTGGCGCGATGACCGCGATGACTCAGTACCCCGCCGGGCGCGCCCGTGCCGAGATCGACCTCGGCGCGCTGCGCGCCAACGTCCGTACGCTGCGCGCCTGTTCGCCGGGCGCGCAGCTCATGGCCGTGGTGAAGGCGGACGCGTACGGGCACGGCGCGGTGCCGTGTGCCAGGGCGGCGCGGCAGGCGGGCGCCGCGTGGATCGGCACCGCGACGCCGCACGAGGCGCTCGCCCTGCGCGCGGCCGGCATCGAGGGCCGGATGATGTGCTGGCTGTGGACGCCGGGCGGCCCCTGGCGCGAGGCCATCGAGGCGGACATCGACGTCTCGGTGAGTGGGATGTGGGCGCTGCGGGAGGCCACCGACGCGGCCCGCGCCGCCGGGCGTACCGCCAGGATCCAGCTCAAGGCCGACACCGGGCTCGGCCGCAACGGCTGCCAGCCCGCCGACTGGCCGGAACTCGTCCACGCGGCGCTCGCCGCGCCCGGGGTGACGGTCACCGGCCTGTGGTCGCACCTGGCCTGCGCCGACGAGCCCGGCCACCCCTCGATCGCGGCCCAGCTCTCGGTGTTCCAGGAGATGACCGCGTTCGCGGAGAAGGCGGGCATCACCCCCGAGGTGCGGCACATCGCCAACTCCCCGGCCACGCTCACCCTCCCCGAATCCCACTTCGACCTCGTGCGCACCGGCATCGCCATGTACGGCATCTCGCCCGCGCCGGAGCTCGGCACCGCGCGCGAGCTCGGCCTGCGGCCGGTCATGACGCTGTCGGCCTCGGTGGCGCTCGCCAAGCAGGTTCCGGCGGGTCACGGCGTCAGTTACGGGCATCACTACGTCACCAGGAGCGAGACCACCCTCGGCCTCGTCCCGCTCGGATACGCCGACGGCATCCCGCGGCACGCATCCGGGCGCGGCCCGGTTCTGGTGGGCGGGAAAGTGCGTACCGCGGCGGGCCGCATTGCCATGGACCAGTTCGTGGTCGACCTTGAGGGGGACAAGGTCGAGCCGGGCGACCGGGCCGTGCTGTTCGGGCCGGGCGACCACGGGGAGCCCACGGCCGAGGACTGGGCGCGGGCGGCCGACACCATCGGCTACGAGATCGTGACGCGCATCGGTTCACGGGTGCCCCGCGTCTACGTGAATGAGTGTTCCGACGACGAGTAAGAGCGGAGCGGCACGGTGAGCGAGAGCAGCACGGGGGACGCCGTCGTATCCGCGGTCCAGGATGCCCAGTCCGCGGTGGGGAACTGGCGTCTTGCCGGGATCGCGGGCGCAGCGGTGGGCGTGGTCGCGGCGGGCGCCGCGGCAGGGGTCGCCATAGAGCGGCTCACCGTCGGCCGCGGCATGCGCAGAAAGGCGCGGCTCGCGCTCGACGCGTCCGGGCCCTACGGATCGCTGCGGGGCATGCCCGGCAGGGCGGTCGCCGACGACGGCACGGTCCTCTACTACGAGACCGACGAGGTCGAGCCCGAGGCGGGCGCCAACGGCTCGCGCAAGCGCCGGCTGTTCGGGCGCAAGGTGCCGGCCCCGGTCACCGTGGTGTTCTCGCACGGCTACTGCCTCAGCCAGGACTCCTGGCACTTCCAGCGGGCCGCCCTGCGCGGAGTGCTGCGCACCGTGCACTGGGACCAGCGCAGCCACGGCCGCTCGGACCGCGGCAAGGCCCAGCGCGACGGCGTCCCGGTCGACATCGACCAGCTCGGCCGCGACCTGAAGGCCGTCATCGACGCGGCCGCACCGCAGGGCCCGCTCGTCCTGGTGGGCCATTCCATGGGCGGCATGACGATCATGGCCCTGGCCGACCAGTACCCCGAACTGATCCGGGACCGGGTGGTCGGCGTCGGCTTCGTCGGTACGTCCTCGGGCAAGCTCGGCGAGGTCAACTACGGCCTTCCGGTGGCCGGGGTCAACGCGGTGCGCCGGGTGCTGCCGGGCGTGCTCAAGGCGCTGGGCTCGCAGGCCGAGCTGGTGGAGCGGGGGCGGCGGGCGACGGCCGACCTGTTCGCGGGCATGATCAAGCGCTACTCGTTCTCCTCCAAGGACGTCGACCCGGCGGTGGCCCGGTTCGCCGAGCGGATGATCGAGAGCACCCCCATCGACGTCGTCGCGGAGTTCTACCCGGCCTTCTCCGAGCACGACAAGACGGTGGCCCTGGCGATCTTCGCGGAGGTCCCCGTCCTGGTCCTGGCCGGCGACCGCGACCTGGTCACGCCCAGCTCGCACAGCGAGGCCATCGCCGATCTGCTGCCCGACGCGGAGCTGGTCATCGTGCCGGACGGCGGGCACCTGGTGATGCTGGAGCACCCCGAGACGGTCACCGACCGCCTCGCGGACCTCCTGGCCCGGGTCGGCGCGGTGCCGCAGGCCGCTAACGTTGGGACGTATGGAAGCACCGCACAGCAGCCCGGCGGCTGACGCCGGCACCCGCCTGACCCTCAACTCCCCTTCCGAAATGCAGGAGTTGGGCCGCCGCATCGCCAAACTGCTCCGCCCCGGCGACCTCGTGATGCTCACCGGGGAGCTCGGCGCCGGCAAGACGACCCTCACCCGCGGCCTCGGCGAGGGCCTCGGCGTGCGCGGCGCCGTGACGTCCCCCACCTTCGTCATCGCCCGCGTCCACCCGTCGCTGACCGGCGGGCCCGCCCTGGTGCACGTGGACGCGTACCGGCTCGGCGGCGGGCTCGACGAGATGGAGGACCTCGACCTCGACGTGTCGCTGCCCGAGTCCGTGGTGGTCGTCGAGTGGGGCGAGGGCAAGGTCGAGGAGCTGTCCGACGACCGGCTCCAGGTCCTGATCGACCGCGTCGTGGGCGAGACGGACGACGACCGCAGGATCGTCACGGTCACCGGAATCGGGCCCCGCTGGACCGGCGCCGGGGTGGAGGGTCTCTGAGGCCGCGGCCGGGTGCGGCTGGAGGGGGCCGTACATTCCGACAAGACGTCGGCAAAGTGTTGCGCCGGTCGCACCGGGCATGGTCACATGGAGACAGAGACCTGGTTAGGTCTACCTAACCGCGCCTTCTTCCGCAGCCCCAGGAGGCCGCCATGACCGTGCCGGAACGCGAAGCGAAGCCGCAGGCCCCGCGGGGCGTCCCGGTGCCGCTCGGGGTGTCGATACACGATCTGCTCGCTTCGTGCGCCGCGGCCACCGCCGTCTCGACCCCGCCGCGCGAGAGCGCCCCGGCGGCCGACGAGGGTGACGCGCACAAGGACGCCGCTTAGTCCTATCGGGTGTTCGTCGGGTGCGGCACCGGCTCTTTACGGGACGACGACGACCTTCGAGTTGCGGGTCGCGAACGTCCACATCGCGTTGCCGTCCGCCCGCGTCATGCGGATCCCGCCGGCCTTCTTGTCCGTCTTGGGGCTCGTCATCGAGCCGTCCACCGCCGAGCTGAAGCCGATCGTCACGTTCTCGGTGATGGCGAACCGCACGACGTGCTCGACCATCACCCCGTCCGAGCCGGTGATCTTGCCGCCGGTGCGCGAGAGCACGGAGTAGGTGCCGGGCTTCGGGTTGATGGTGGACGGTACGACCGCGAAGGTCCTGGGCGTCTTCGTCACCCCTACCAGCCACACCCGCTTCGCGCCGAGCGCGTACACGACACGGACACCGGTACCGGAGTTCGCCGGCACCGTGAGGTCGGGCTTGTTGGCGGGGGAGCCGGCGGGGGGCGCGTTCGACGGCGTGCCGGACGGGGACGCGCTGGTGCCGGGGGCCGCGAGCGCGGCCCGCGGGGGCGCGCTCGCCGAGGCCTGGTAGGCGAGGAAGCCGACCACCGCGAGAGCGGCCGCGGTCAGCCCGGCCACGAACCCCGTGCTGCTCCTTGCCACCTGGGCTTCCCCTTTCGTACGTACGTGCATGCCTACGGTCATACCTGCGGCTGACGGTAGCAGTAGGTGACGGCTTGGGCAGGACGCCGTGCCCCCGCCGCCGTGGTCGTAGGCTGTTCGCGTGCTCTTGCTCGCCGTTGATACCGCCACCCCCGCCGTCACCGTCGCCCTGCACGACGGGACCGCCGTCGTCGCCGAGTCCAGTCAGGTCGACGCCCGCAGGCACGGGGAGCTCCTGCTGCCCGCCGTCGACCGGGTGCTCGCCGAGGCCGGCCTGAAACTCGACGCCGTGACGGACCTGGTCGTCGGCGTGGGCCCCGGCCCCTACACCGGCCTCCGCGTCGGCCTGGTCACCGCCGCGACCTTCGGCTCGGTGCTCGGCGTCCCCGTCCACGGCCTGTGCACCCTGGACGGCCTCGCCTACGCCTCGGGCATCGAGGGCCCCTTCGCGGTGGCGACGGACGCCCGCCGCAAGGAGGTCTACTGGGCCACGTACGACGACTTCCGTACGCGCGCGGGTGAGCCCGGCGTCGACCGGCCCGCCGACATCGCGGACGAGCTGAGCGGCCTGCCCGTCGTCGGCGCGGGCGCCCTGCTCTACCCGGACTCCTTCCCCGACGCGCGCGGCCCCGAGTACCAGTCGGCGGCAGCGCTCGCCGCCCTCGCCGCCGAGAAGCTCGCCGAGGGCTCGGCCTTCCTGCCGCCGACGCCGCTGTACCTGCGCCGCCCGGACGCGCAGGTGCCCAAGAACTACAAGGTGGTCACCCCCAAGTGACCCAGGCCGTGCTACGCGAGATGCGCTGGTGGGACATCGCGCCCGTACTCGACCTCGAACACGAACTGTTCCCCGAGGACGCCTGGTCGGCGGGGATGTTCTGGTCCGAGCTCGCGCACGCGCGCGGGCCCGGCGCCACCCGCCACTACGTGGTCGCCGAGGACCCGCAGGGGCGGCTCGTGGGGTACGCCGGGCTCGCCGCGGCCGGCGGCCTCGCCGACGTGCAGACCATCGCCGCCGCCCGCGACCAGTGGGGCACCGGGCTCGGCGCCCGCCTCCTGACCGATCTGCTCAAGCACGCCACCGCCTTCGAGTGCGACGAGGTCCTGCTCGAAGTGCGCGTGGACAACACCCGGGCCCAGAAGCTCTACGAGCGCTTCGGCTTCGAGCCCATCGGCTTCAGACGCGGCTACTACCAGCCGGGCAACGTCGACGCGCTCGTGATGCGGCTGAACGTCCAGGAACACGTCCAAGGAACAGAAGAGACTGACTGATGGCTGACGAACCGCTCGTACTGGGCATCGAGACCTCCTGCGACGAGACCGGCGTCGGCATCGTGCGCGGTACGACGCTGCTCGCCGACGCCATCGCCTCCAGCGTGGACACGCACGCCCGGTTCGGCGGCGTGGTCCCCGAGTTCGCGTCGCGGGCCCACCTCGAAGCGATGGTGCCGACCATCGAGCGCGCCCTGAAGACCGCCGGGATCTCCGCGAAGGACCTCGACGGCATCGCGGTCACCGCGGGCCCCGGCCTCGCGGGCGCGCTGCTCGTCGGCGTCTCGGCCGCCAAGGCGTACGCGTACGCTCTGAACAAGCCGCTGTACGGGGTCAACCACCTCGCCTCGCACATCTGCGTCGACCAGCTGGAGCACGGGCCGCTGCCCGAGCCGACGATGGCGCTGCTCGTCTCCGGCGGCCACTCCTCGCTGTTGCTCGCCCCCGACATCACCGCCGACGTCCGCCCCATGGGCGCCACCATCGACGACGCGGCGGGCGAGGCCTTCGACAAGATCGCCCGGGTCCTCGACCTCGGTTTCCCCGGCGGCCCGGTCATCGACCGGCTCGCCAAGGAGGGCGACCCGAAGGCGATCGCGTTCCCGCGCGGCCTGACCGGCTCGCGCGACCCGGCGTACGACTTCTCCTTCTCCGGCCTGAAGACCGCCGTGGCCCGCTGGATCGAGGCCAAGCGCAACGCCGGCGAGGAGGTCCCGGTGCGCGACGTCGCCGCGTCCTTCCAGGAGGCCGTGGTGGACGTGCTGACCCGCAAGGCCGTACGGGCCTGCAAGGACGAGGGCGTCGACCACCTGATGATCGGCGGCGGCGTCGCCGCCAACTCCCGGCTCCGCGCGCTCGCCCAGGAGCGCTGCGAGCGGGCCGGGATCCGGCTGCGCGTGCCGCGGCCCGGCCTGTGCACGGACAACGGCGCGATGGTCGCGGCCCTCGGCGCGGAGATGGTGGCCCGCAACCGGCCCGCCTCCGACCTCGACCTCTCGGCGGACTCCTCGCTGCCGGTGACCGAGCCGCACGTACCGGGCGAGGCGCACGCGCACTCCCACGACCACGTGCACGAGGTCAGCAAGAAGAACCTGTACTCATGACCGTCGCGCTGATGTGGGAGGCCCGGGCCGCCGAGGGCCGCGGCGCCGAGCTCCTCGCCTGGGTGCGGGAGCGGGGTGTGGCCGGTTCGCCGCTGCGCCGCGAGGTGCTGCGCGCGCCCGGCGACCGAGTCCTCGTGATCACCTGGTGGGACGCTCCCTACGAGGCCGAACTGCCCGAACTCCCGGAGCCCGACGGGGAGTTGGTGGCCAGGCCGGTGCACCGCTGGCGCTTCGAGTCGGTCGGCTGAGCCGGCCGCCCCGGGCGGCACGTGCCGCTTCCTGATCGTTCGAGGCAACCTCGCAACCGTTTTCGGCATCAATCTATGAGCAGGTGATGGCCGAAACGGACGGGTAATTGAACATGGGCTGGCTCGTGCGCAAGAAGGCGGTCGGTGCGGCCGTCTTCGGACTTCTGATGGTCGCGGGCTGCTCGTCGGGCGGTGGATCGGGCAGCACGCCCTCCGCGTCCGCGCCGCCCGCGAAGGACGGCGGTACGGCGTCCCCGAGTGCGGACACGGCCGGAACCGAGGCCGCGTACCGCAAGTGGGGGCTCAAGCCGTTCGCGGCGCCGCCCGCGCCCCCGGCCGAGAAGCCGGTGAAGGCGAAGCCCGGCGAGGTGCCGGTGGTGAGCGACATCCCCACCAAGGACAAGATCGTCTTCGTGACGTTCGACGACGGGGCCGAGAAGGACCCCAAGTTCGTCGAGATGATGAAGGACCTGAAGGTCCCCTTCACGATGTTCCTGACCGACGACATCATCCGCAACGACTACGGGTACTTCAAACCGCTCCAGGAGCTCGGCAACTCCATCGAGAACCACACGCTCTCGCACCCCAACCTGCGCACGCTGGGCGAGGCCGCGCAGAAGAACGAGATATGCACCCAGGAGAAGAAGCTGGGCAAGGAGTACGGCAAGGCGCCCCGGCTCTTCCGGCCCCCGTACGGCAACTGGAACGAGAACACCCGGACCGCCGCCAAGTCCTGCGACCTCCAGGCGATCGTGCTGTGGCGCGAGTCGATGCAGATCACGAACATGCAGTACCAGCGCGGTGACAAGAAGCTGCACCCGGGCGACATCATCCTGGCGCACTTCCGCGGCCCCAAGGAGCTCAAGGGCACGTCCATGACGGAGATGACCGCGAACATGCTCCGCCACATCCAGGAACAGGGCTTCACGGTGGCCCGCCTGGAGGACTACGTCTAGGACCACCGGGGCTCGTGGCCGACGCCGCGTCCATCGGCACGCGCCACACCATCCATCAGCGAACAGCACGCCGCGTCCATCAGCGAACAGCACAAAAGAAGAAGGCAAGGAGTAATTACTCTCCCTGCCACTCTCAAGATATAGCGCACCGGGGGGCTTGCGGCAAGGCCCCCATCGTGCCGCACAATCTCTCGCCTAGGTCCCCTACCTGCGGAAACGGGAGATTCACTCAGTGCGTGTGCTGTGCGGAGCTGATGGCATGGACAACCTGACCACGAGCGCCTTCGACCTTCCCGACCGCCTTGCCGCCAAGGCCGATCCGACCCTGATCGGCGACGACGAGCGGCACTTCGCCGCCATCGCGGAGAGCCTTGAGCAGACGATCGCCGAGCTGTCCGACCGCCTCGACACCCTGCGCAAGGCGCCCGGCGGCGTCGGCCGGGCCGTGATGGACCGGGACGTCGAGGTCCACCACGTGACCGGCCGCCTTCGCGCGCTGCGCCGCTTCGGCCTCGACCTGTGCCTGGGCCGCATCGTCGGCGCGGACGACTCCGAACCCCTCTACATCGGACGGCTCGGCCTCACCGACAGCGAGGGCCGCCGGCTGCTGCTCGACTGGCGTTCCCCCGCGGCCGAGCCGTTCTTCGCGGCCACCCACGCCGAGCCGATGGGCCTGGCGAGCCGCCGCCGCTACCGCTGGACCCGCGGCCGGATCAGCGACTACTGGGACGAGGTGTTCAGCGCCGACGGGCTCGAAGGGCACGCGGCCCTCGACGACCAGTCCGCGTTCATCGCGAGCCTCGGCACCAACCGCTCGGCCCGGATGCGCGACGTGCTCTCCACCATCCAGTCCGACCAGGACGCCATCATCCGGGCGGGCTCGCGCGGCGCCCTCGTCGTCGACGGCGGCCCCGGTACGGGCAAGACCGTCGTCGCCCTGCACCGCTCCGCCTACCTGCTGTACTCCGACCCGCGCCTGGGCCACCGCCGCGGCGGCGTCCTGTTCGTCGGCCCGCACCGGCCGTACCTGGACTACGTCGCCGACGTCCTGCCCAGCCTCGGCGAGGAGGGCGTGCAGACCTGCATCCTGCGGGACCTCGTCGCAGAGGGGGCAGCGGCGAAGGACGAGAGCGACCCGGACGTGGCCCGCCTGAAGTCGTCCGCCGACATGGTGCAGGCGATCGAGACGGCCGTCCGGTTCTACGAGGACCCGCCCACCCGGGGCATGACCGTCACGACCCCCTGGTCCGACGTCCGGCTGACCGCCGACGACTGGGCCGAGGCGTTCGACGCGCCGGGCCCTGGCACCCCGCACAACGAGGGCCGCGAGCTGGTCCGGGAGGCGCTGGTCTCGATCCTGTTCGACAAGCACGACGGCGACGACGTCACGCCCGAGGAGTTCCGCAAAGCGGTGCTCCAGGACCGGGAGCTGGCCGAGACCCTCAACGGCGCGTGGCCGCTGCTTGACGCGGCCGATGTCGTCGGCGACCTGTGGTCGGTGCCCGCCTACCTGCGGATGTGCGCGCCCTGGCTCGCCCCCGACGACGTACGCAGGCTGCGGCGCGCGGACGCCAAGGCCTGGACCGTGTCCGACCTGCCGCTCCTGGACGCGGCGCGGCTGCGGCTCGGCGACCGGGAGGCGGAACGGCGCAAGCGGCAGCACGACGCCGTGGTCGCCGCCGAACGCGAGCGCATGGCCGGCGTCATCGACGAGATCATCTCGGCCTCCAACTTCAACTCGGCCGGCGACGAGAGCGAAGGCGCGCTGCGCATGCTGCGCGGGAAGGACCTCCAGGACACCCTGATCGACGAGAGCGCCCTGCCCACCGCCGAACCGGACGTCCTGGCCGGACCGTTCGCGCACATCGTCGTCGACGAGGCCCAGGAACTGACCGACGCGGAATGGCAGATGCTGCTCCTTCGCTGCCCGTCCCGCAGCTTCACCATCGTCGGGGACCGCGCGCAGGCCCGGCACGGGTTCACCGAGTCGTGGCAGGAACGCCTGGAGCGGATCGGGCTCGACCGGAACGACGTGGCCTCGCTCAGCATCAACTACCGCACGCCGGAAGAGGTCATGGCCGAGGCCGAGCCGGTCATCCGGGCCGCGCTTCCGGACGCCAACGTGCCGACGTCCATCCGCAGCAGCGGCGTCCCGGTGGTCCACGGATCCGTCGCGGACCTCGACCCGGTCCTGGAGAACTGGCTCGCCGAGCATGCCGACGGGATCGCCTGCGTCATCGGGGCGCCCGGCTTCCGGGCCATGTCCCGGGTCCGGTCACTGACGCCGGAGCTGTCGAAGGGGCTCGAATTCGACCTGGTGGTGCTCGTCGACCCGGCGGAGTTCGGCGAGGGCATCGAGGGGGCGGTCGACCGCTATGTGGCGATGACCCGGGCGACCCAGCAGCTCGTCATTCTGACCAGCGCCTGACTGGCTTCTGACCGGCTTCCGACCGGCTCCGGAAAAAAATCCGGCGGACTTCCGGGACGGTGTCGATCGGGCCGTCTCCCGTTCGACGTATGAGTGAGAGGCGGGGAAACCATCCCCGCCCCGCACGGAACCCGCGGAAACGGGATCCACGGACAACGGAGACGATCATGCCGCGCTATCTGACGATGGTCCGCATCGACGAGAACAACGCCCCCGCGGGCGGCCCCAGCCCCGAGCTCATGGAGCGGATGGGCAACCTGATCGAGGAGATGACCAAGGCCGGGGTCCTGCTCGACACCGCCGGGCTCACCCCCACCGCCGAAGGCACCCGGGTCCGCTGGAACGGCGGCCAACTGACCGTCACCGACGGCCCGTTCACCGAGTCCAAGGAGGTCGTGGGCGGTTACGCGATCATCCAGGCCAAGGACAAGGCCGAGGCGATCGAGTGGGCCAAGCGCTTCCTCCAGGTCCACGAGAAGGAGTGGGACGTCACCTCGGAGGTGCGGGAGATCGCCGAGGGCTAGGGCGTTTCTGACGGCTCTTGAACGGTGTCGCGGAGCCAGATGGCGATCGCCGTGACGGTCAGGGTGCCGTTGAAGATGTAGTCGCGCTTGTCGTACCTGCTGGCGACCGCGCGGAACTGCTTCCATTTGCTGACGCACCGCTCGGCGGCACTGCGGCGGCGGTACTGGGCCTTGTCGAAGGCCGGGGGCCGGCCGCCGGCCCGGCCTCGCCGGCGACGGTGTTCACGCTGGTCGTCGGGCTGCGCGATGGTGGCTTTGATGTGCCGCCGCCGCAGGTAGGCGCGGGTGTCGCGGCTGGAGTACGCCTTGTCGCCACGCAATCGGTCCGGACGGCTGCGCGGACGGCCTGGCCCGCGCCGCCCGATCCGTAGTTTCTCCAGCACCGGGACGAGCATGGGGTTGTCGCCCCGCTGGCCGGGCGAGGTCAGCCAGACCAGCGGTCGGGCACGGTCGTCTGCCAGCAGATGGACCTTGCAGGTCAGTCCGCCCCGTGAGCGCCCCAACGCCTCACGCCCATCGGTGTCCACACGCGTACCGCCCCCTTTTGCGGGAAGTCGCGCGGGGGCCGGTGCCGGGCCCCGGCCGCGTGCTGATGTGCCCGGCAGGACGCGGAGTCAATGTTCACCGCCCACTCCGCCTCCCGGCCCGCGGACCGGGCCAGGACCCCGTCCGGGTCGGCCGCATCAGCCTCGATCTGAAGCTCGGCCAGGACCTGCTGCCAGGTACCGTCCGCCGACCAGCGGCGATGCCGCTCATACACGGTCTGCCAAGGCCCGTACCGCTCAGGCAAGTCCGGCCACGGCACCCCCGTACGGGCCCGGAACAGCACCCCGTTGATCACCCTTCGGTGATCCGCCCACTGCCCACCCGGGCCGCCGTTCACCGGCAGCAACGGCTCGATCTTCGACCACTGCGCATGAGTCAGTTCATGGCGTCGCACCATACGACGCGCATGCCCAGCACCAGAGCTGATCCACCCAACCCAGCAAGAGCCATCAGAAACGACCTAGGGCCAAGTCCTGTCCGGCGCGGCCGGGGCCTCGGCCCCGGCCCCTCGGGAAATGTTGCCGCCCGGCGGCCGCGGTGCTCTGCTGGTACGGCCGGGCCGCGAGGGGGCGGCGATTTTCCGGGCCGTACGGCGATGAGATTCGCGCGCGGGGCCGGTCTGCCTGTTGATGCCGCCCGTAGGGGCCGGGCAACACCAAGGAGGCCGAGGATGTCCGCGAAGCTCACTCAGAAGATCACCACCTTCCTCTGGTTCGACAGCCAGGCAGAGGAAGCCGCCCACCACTACATCTCCGTCTTCGGCGGCGACTCGAAGATCGTGGCGATCACCCACTACTCCGCGTCGACGCCGGGCGAGCCGGGCTCGGTCATGACGGTCGACTTCCAGCTCGCGGGCCAGAGGTTCACCGCGCTCAACGGCGGCCCGCAGTTCTCCTTCACCGAGGCGATCTCGCTCTCGGTGGCCTGCGAAAGCCAGGAGGAGATCGACACGTTCTGGACGAAGCTCTCCGACGGCGGCGAAGAGGGGCCGTGCGGCTGGCTGAAGGACAAGTACGGCCTGTCCTGGCAGATCGTCCCCGCCGAACTGCCCGAGCTGCTCGGCCAGGGCGCGGAGAAGTCCGACCGGGTCATGGCGGCGGTCATGGGCATGAAGAAGCTCGACCTCCAGGCGCTGCGGGACGCGTGACGCGATGCCCGCGCGGCTGGACCGGGAATTCACCGCCAGGCTGGTCAAGAGCCCGGAGCGAGGCGGCTGGACGTACGTCGTCTGGCCCGGTTCCGCTGAGTTCTTCGGCACCCGGGGCCTGGTGAAGGTCCGCGGCACTGTCGACGGCCATCCGTTCCGGAGCTCGTTCATGGCCCTGGGCGACGGCACCCACAAACTCCCTGTGAAGGCCGAGGTGCGCAAGGCGATCGGCAAGCAGGAGGGTGACACCGTGACCGTACGTCTGGAGGAGCGTCTCGACGGTTGAGACCCCCGCCCGCACCCGCTTCACCTGCGGCTTACCCTGAGGGCGTCGCGGGTGCGGGGCCCGTGCGGGGAGGGGATCATGACCGGGTTCAGCACACGGATCGCCGGGGTGCCCATGCCGGGAGGCCGGGCCTGCGAAGCCGCGCGGACGGTGTGTGCCGAGTACGCCGACGAGGCGCTGTACCACCACTCCGTACGGGCCTACGTCTTCGGCGCCGCGTACGCGCAGGAGCGTCAACTGGCCTTCGATGCCGAGCTGTTGTACGTCTCCGCGCTGCTGCACGACCTCGCGCTGACCGACCCCTTCGACAGCCACCGGCTGGCCTTCGAGGAGGCCGGCGGCCACCTCGCCCGGGTGTTCACGGCCGGGCTCGGCTGGGACGCGGCGCGGCGGGACCGGGCGGCCGAGATCATCGTGCTGCACATGCGGGACGACGTCCCCGCGGAGCAGGACGTGGAGAGCCACCTTCTCCAGATCGGCACGACCGCCGACGTGTCCGGCGGCACCCTCGACGCGTTCGGCACGGAGTTCCGGGCCGAGCTGCTGCGGGAGTATCCGCGGGTGGGGTTCGGTGCGGCCCTCGTCGGGCTGTTCCGGGACCAGGCGGCGCGCAAGCCGGACTGCGCGGCGGCCGGTCTGGTGACGGGCGACTGGCCGGACCGCGTCGCGGCGAACCCGCTCGAACGAGGCTGAAGCCCGAGGGGGCCGCATACCGGCCAACTGTTGTGAACATGACGCGGGGTGGGGTCCGGCCTCGGCGCCGCCCCCGATAATCTCTGGCGCATGTCGCCCCGTTCGCCGCTTCCGCCCTCGCCGCCCCCGGTCGAGATACGCGCCTGGCCCGACCGCAACGCACTGCTCGCCGACCGGGCGCGGGTCCTGGAGGCGCTGGTCAAGGGGTACTTGGGGGTGGGGCGGCTCGGGCTGCACTGGCTGTGGGCGGCGCTCTTCGCGCTCGGCTGGTCGCTGGTCGGCACCGCGCTCACCTCGCTCACCGACGTCCTCACCGCGATCGTCGGCGGGGTGTTCCTGCTGCTCGGCCTCGGCGTGATGATCCCGACCGGGCTCGCCGTCGGGTTCGGGCTGCGCAAGGACCGCCGGATCCGTGAACTCCTGCGCCAGTGGGCCGAGTTGGACCGCGATCCCGTGCTCGACCGGAACCTGCGCAGGCCCGGCCTGAGCCTGGCCTGGCTGGTTCCCTCGGTGCTGCTGTGCGCGGGCGGCCTCGCCGTGTGCCTGGTGCTGCCCGCGACCGCCGACCCGGGCCACGACACGTACGCGCTCGTCGTCTACGGCATGGGGCTCGGCCTCATCTGCTGGCTGACCGGCCTGGTCGGCGTCGTGAAGGCGGCCGCGCACCGGCGCTGGGTGCTCCGCTCCCTGGGCCCCGGGGCATCGCGCTGACCCCGGGCCTATCCTTGGGGTGCCGCAGCACGATGCGGTGACACATCCCGGGGGAAGGACGGTCGCAATGGCCTGGTACTGGTGGATTCTGATCGTTTTCTGGATGGGCGGGTTCGGCTGGGCGATAGACAACGCCCGGACCGCGCTGCGCACCCGGCACGAGCGCAAGATGGAGCGGCTTGAGGCGGCCAAGCAGGAACGCCTCGCCGTGGAGGCCGCGCACAAGGCGCCGGAACCGGTGTGCGGGTGCACGCACCACTTGGCCAAGCACGACAAGGCGGGCAAGTGCCATGAGCGGGTTGAGGTTCCGGTCGCCTGGGACGAGAACAAGAAGCCGCTCCGCTTCGAGTCGGCCCAGTGCAACTGCCAGCAGTACGTGGGGCCCCAGCCCCTGTCCCAGGTCTATGCGGACGAACTGACCGACCTCAACTAGGCGTTGGGCGGGGCGGGTTGATGCGGTGCGGCTGGGCTGTGGCGTGCTGCGCAGTTCCCCGCGCCCCTGAACCCGCTTTCGGACTCGGGCCGTGCGTGGCTGGTCGCGCCCACGCGGCGGAGCCGCACATGTCACAGTCCCCGCGCCCCTAGCAGCGTCGATGCTGGCAGGGTCGAGCATCTTTAGCCCGTCCGGCGTTTGAGGACGAGCGCCTTTTAAGCGCGAACGGGGTCTGGGGCGGAGCCCCAGGGACGACCACCGGGCCGCAGCCGGATGACAACCCCCGGAGGGTTTAGGGGAGGGGCGGGGTGGGGCGTGGCACAGGCCTCCCGATCAGCATCGTCGGCGCCCCCGCCACCCTCGTCAGGAAGACCGTCGCCGCATTCGGCCCCGAGGGCTTCACCTTGCGCCGCACCTCCTCCGGCTCCACCGCCGACCCCCGCTTCTTCACCGTCAGCACCCCCACCCCCCGCTCCCGCAACAACGCCTTCAACTTCTTCATGTTGAACGGGAGTTGGTCGGTGATCTCGTACGCCGAGGTGTACGGGGACACGTACGGCTCGTCGCTCGTCACGTACGCGATCGTCTCGTCGATCAGACGGCCCCCGCACCGCTCGACGATCTCGGCGACCAGGTGCGCACGGATGACCGCGCCGTCCGGCTCGTACAGGTAGCGGCCGACCGGGCCCACCGGCGGCGCGGCGAGCGGGGCCGAAGTCCACAGCGCGGCGGCCGCCGGCAGCACGGTGGCGCGGAAGGCGCCCGGGGTCACCCCGGTGCCGAACCACAGGACCGCTTCCTTCACGTCGCCCCCGTCCGAGATCCACTCCGCCTCGGCCTGCGGCGGGATCGCCTCGTGCGGGATGCCGGGCGCGATCTTCAGCGCGGCGAAGGGGGCCCCGAGGGCCGCCGAAATCGCCCACGAGAGCGGGGGCGAGTACGCCTCCGGGTCGAAGATGCGGCCGCGGCCGCCTCGCCTCGCCGGGTCCACGAAGACCGCGTCGTACGGCGTCGTGTCGATGTCCGTCACATCCGCGCAGCGCACCTCGATCAGGTCCGCGAGGCCCAGCGCCTCGGCGTTGGCGCGGGCCACCGCCGCCGTCAGGGGGTCGCGGTCGACCGCGAGCACCGAGATCCCGGCCCGCGCGAGGGCCAGCGCGTCGCCGCCGATGCCGCAGCACAGGTCCGCCACGCTGCGTACGCCGTGGGCGGCGAAGGCCTCCGCGCGGTGGGTGGCGACCGAGGTGCGGGTCGACTGCTCGACGCCGTTCGGCGTGAAGAACATCCGGTGGGCGTCCGCCGCGCCGAACTTCGCCACCGCCCGCTGCCGCAGCCGCGCCTGCCCGAGCGCCGCCGACACCAGGCCCGCGTCGTGCTCGCGGCGCAGCCGGGTGGCGACCGCCAGCTCCTGGGAGGGGTCGTAATCCCGCAGCGACGCGAGCAGGGCGCGGCCCTCGTCGGTGAGCAGGAGGGAGAAGGTGTCGAGGTCGTTCACCCCGTCATTGTCGTCCAGCCGCCGCCCCGCTGTGGGCCAGGCGGGCGATGGTGCGGCCGCCGGCGGCGGTGTCGTACGGGTCGCGGGGCCCTCGCCTGACAGGATGCGGCGCCATGCAACTAGTACGACAAAAGGGAAAATCCCGGACGAAGATCGTCTGTCTCGTCCTCGGGCTCGGCGCCGCGCTGCTCGCCTCCGGCTGCGCCGCCGAGGACGGCGGGACCGGCCGCCCCGGCGCCGAGGCCGCCAAGAAGGGCCCCGCCGAAGCCCTCTCCGGCTACTCCGACCAGCTCAAGCAGGCCGAGACGGCCCGGCTCGCGGCCGTCAAGAAGTGGGGGCTCGCCAAGCCGCCGCTGCTCGCGCCCCCGCCGCCGAACGTCAAGCCGAGGATCACCAACCGCCCCGGCTTCGAGACGGACGGCGGCGACTCGCTGCCGCCGGTCTTCACCACCGTCCCCACCAAGGACCGGATCGTCTTCCTGACGATCGACGACGGCGCCGAGAAGGACCCCACCTTCCTGAAGATGATGCAGGAACTCCGCATCCCCTACAGCGCGTTCCTCAGCGACTACCTGGTCAAGGACGACCACGAGTACTTCAAGAAGATGCAGGGCCTCGGGGCCACCCTCAACAACCACACCCTCAACCACCGCTACATGCCCGCGCTCTCCTACGACGAGCAGCGGCACGAGATCTGCGACCAGCAGGACAAGATCGGCCAGTGGGCGGGCGTGCGGCCCCGGCTGTTCCGGCCGCCGTACGGCAACTACAACGAGGACACCCTCAAGGCCGCCCAGTCCTGCGGCATCAAGGCCGCGCCGCTGTGGGCCGCCGAGGCCTTCACCGACCACATGGAATGGCGCGAGTGGGACCGCGACCTGCACTCCGGCGACATCATCCTGACCCACTTCCGCGGCCGCCAGGACTGGAACGGCACCATGCCCGACATGATCCGGCAGGTGATGAAGGTGATCACCGACAAGGGATACGCCGTGGCCCGTCTGGAGGACTACGTGTGACCGGTCCCGGGGAGCCGCGGTGAAGCGCGCGCACCGGCTCCGGGCCGCTCTGGCCGGGCTGCTCGCCGCCGGTGCGCTGCTCGTCCCACTGGCCGGATGTACCGAGCCGACCGCGCCCGCCGCCCCGTTCGAGCGGCTCGGGCGCCGGGCCGCGCGGAAGGTGGTGCCGCGCGCCGGACCCGACGCGCGGGTGGTCGCCGCCCGGCGCTGGGGCCTGGCCGCGCCGCTGGAGCCGGCCCCGCGCCCGCCCGCCGCCCGCCCGGCCCTGCCCTACGTCGTCGACCGGGTCCCGCTGCACGGCGCGAAGGTGGTCTTCCTGACCTTCGACGACGGGCCCGGCACCGACCCCGGCTTCCCCCGCATGGTCCGCGACCTCAAGCTGCCGGTCGCCCTGTTCCTCACCGACAGCGTGGCCGCGTCCGGCTACGACCGCGTCGAGACCCTGCGCGCCCTCGGCGCCGGCGTGCACAACCACACCCTGGACCACCCCGACCTGCGCACCCTGGACGACGCCGCCCAGCGCGCAGAGATCTGCGGCCAGCGGGACCGGCTCGCCGCCCGGTTCGGGGCCCGCCCGCGCCTGTTCCGGCCGCCGTACGGCGCCTATGACGCGAGCACCCTGCGGGCCGCGAAGGAGTGCGGGGTCACCGCGGTCGTCCTTGCCCGGGCCACGATGGCGGCCGACGGCCTGCAGTACGCCGAGGGCGCCCACCACCTGTTGCCCGGGGACATCGTGCGGGCCCACCTGCCGGAGCCCGGCGAGAGCGGCGTCAGCGCGACCCGGCTGACCGCGCGGCTGCTCGACGAGGTCCAGGCGCAGGGATTCGCGGTGGGGCGGCTTGAGGACTACCTCTGAGCGCCTGCCCTCAACGGGTCCAGTTCCAGCTCCAACTCCCGTTCGGGCGCGGCCAGTTGGGCCTCCCGCTGGCGTTCGCCGCTGTCGCTGATCCGGATGAGCAGCGCGATCATCAGCCAGTTCGCGACCAGCGACGAGCCGCCCTTGGCGAGGAACGGCAGCGCCTTGCCGGTCAGCGGGATCAGGCCGGTCACCCCGCCCGCGACCACGAACACCTGGAGCGCGAGGGCCGCCGCGAGACCGGCGGCGAGCAGCTTGCCGAAGCCGTCGTGCGCGGCGAGCGCGGCGCGCAGGCCCCGCTGCACGAGGAGCGCGTACAGGGCGAGGACCGCCATCATCCCGGCCAGGCCGAGCTCCTCGCCGACTGTGGTCAGGATGAAGTCGCTGCGGCCCGCGAAGCCCACGAGTTCGGGGTGGCCGCGGCCGAGGCCGGTGCCGGTCATGCCGCCGCTGCCGAAGCTGAACAGGGCCTGGGCCGCCTGGTCGGAGATGAGGCCCGGCGGGCGTTCGGAGGGCGGCAGATAGATGTCGAAGGGGTGCAGCCAGGCGACGATACGGCCCTTGACGTGCGGCTCGGTCGAGCCGACGACGAACGCCCCGACCGCCGCCATCACGATGCCGGTCAGGATCCAGCTGGTGCGCTGGGTGGCGACGTACAGCATCACCACGAACAGGCCGAAGAAGATCAGCGAGGTGCCGAGGTCGCGCTCGAAGACCAGGACGAGCAGGCTCACCACCCAGATGGTCAGGATGGGTGCGAGCTGGCGGCCGGGCGGCAGCCGGACCCCGAGCACCTTGCGGCCGGTGAGCGCGAGCGAGTCCTTGTGGACGACGAGGTAGCCCGCGAAGAACACCGCGATCATGATCTTGACGAATTCGCCGGGCTGCAGCGAGAACGGACCGATGAAGATCCAGCGCTTGGCGCCGTAGGTGTCGCCTGGGAAGAACGCGGGGGCCATGAGCAGCACGAGCGCCGCGGCCATGCAGAGGTAGATGTAGCGCTGGAGGCGGCGGTGGTCGCGCAGCACGGCCAGGGTGGCGAGCGCGACCGCGAAGCCGATGACCGTCCAGATGAGCTGGCCCGAGGCGGTGGCCTCCGCCTTGAACTTGTGCGCGTACGTGGGGTCGAGCCGGTAGAGCAGCACCAGGCCGAGGCCCGACAGGAGCAGGGCGAGCGGCAGGATCAACGGGTCGGCGTACGCGGCGTACCGGCGCACCGTGAGATGCCCGGCGAGCGCGATCAGCGCCATGCTGATCGCGAACTCGTAGGTGGCGCGCGGGAGTTGGCCCGTCATGGCCATCGCGGCCGCCGCGTGGCCGAACGTGGTCACGGCGACGACGAGCAGCAGGAGCAGCGCCTCGGAGCGGCGGCGCCGGGCCGCGACGGGACCTGGGCCGCCGGCCCGGATCAGTCGACGCACGGGATGCCGCCGCCGTCGATGACCGGGGGCGAGGGCGCCGGGGGCGCCTTGCTCGGAGCCGGCGCCGGGGAGCCCTCGGGAGCGGTGGGCGGCGTCGAATGAACCGGATTGGTCTGTTCTGCGACTATCTGCTGGATCTTCACCGGATCGACGATATTGACGTCTTCGCCCCGGTGTTTGGCGAATCGCTCGATCGGAAGTGTCGTGAATGCCACATTCCCGCCCGATACGTTCTTGGCCTGCTTGAGGAACGACATCAGGTCCCAGCCCTTGTCGGTGACGAGGTCCTGCTTGGCCACGTTCAGCAGGTTGAGCAGGCGGACCGGGTCGGTGAAGGTGCCGGCCGAGGCGAGCTTCTGCGTCGCCGAGGCGAGGAACGCCTGCTGGCGGCGCGTACGGTCCAGGTCGCCGCCGTCGAGCCCGTGCCGCTGCCGCACGAACGCGAGGGACTGCTGCCCGTTCAGGGTCTGCTTCCCGGCCGGGAAGTCGGCGCCCGAGTACTTGTCCTTCACGGGATGCTTCAGACAGACCGTCACCCCGTCCAGGGCGTCGGCCAGGTGGTAGAATCCGGCGAGATTGACCTCGGCGAAGTGGTCGATGGGCACGCCGAGGAAGTTGCGCACGGTCTCGATCTCGGCCCGGCGGCCCGCCTCGCGGCCCGCCGTCTCCAGCCTGCCCCGGTCGGTGACGCCCTGCGCGGCCAGCTTCTCCTCGGTGCGGGCCTTCTCCAGGCCGTACGCCTTCTTGATCTTGTCCTGGCCGTGCCCCGGTATGTCGACCAGGTCGTCGCGGGGCACCGAGAACGCCTTCGCCTTGCTGCCGTCGGCCGGCACGTGCAGGAGGATCAGGGTGTTGGTGTTGTAGCCGCCGATGTCGGAACTGCCCGCGTGCAGCTTGTCGAGGACCTCGGGCGGCAGGTCGTCGCCGTTCTGGTCCTTGCGGCTGTCCAGGCCCATCAGCAGGATGTTGGTGTCCCCGCCCACGGACTTCGGCGCGTTGTCGCCGAGCGCGTGCGAGGTGCCGATGCTCCCGGCCAGATCGCGGTACAGGTACCAGCCGCCGGCCAGCGCGCACAGCACCAGGACGACGGCGGCAAGGGCGAGCGCGCGCACCAGGCGCATCGGGCCGGAACGCTTCCTGCGGCGGCGGTTGATCGGGCTGCGGCTCATTCGACGGTGGCTCACGCCGACCGATCCTGGGCCGCCGGCGCTGAAGGAAACCTGAGAGTCCTGAAGACGCCTTCAGGAACCCGTCGCTTTCAGGGACCCGTTGCTCTTGTCGGGAACCCGTTGCTTCAGGGGCGCCCCGGCAGCCGCACCGTGAACGTCGCGCCCGGGCCCGCCCCCGCCGACAGCTCCCCGCCGTGTGCCCGCGCGATCTCGCGGGCGATCGCGAGCCCGAGCCCGGTGCCGCCGCTCTCCCGGGCGCGGGCGGCGTCCAGGCGTACGAAGCGCTCGAAGATCCGCGACCGGTCGGCGGCCGGGATGCCGGGCCCGTCGTCCGCGACTTCGAGGATCGCGTCCGCACCCTCCCGGGCGGCCCGCACCCGCACTTCGGTACGGGCGTGCCGCACCGCGTTGTCGACCAGGTTGGCCAGCATCCGCTCCAGCTGCGCCGGGTCGCCGCGCACCGGCACGGGAGCGTCCGCGAGCAGCTCGACCGGGACCCGGGCGGCCCGCCTGCGCGCGGTGTCCTCGGCCGCGAGCAGCGTCAGGTCGACCGGCTCGGCCAGGGGCTGCGGGTGGGCGTCGAGACGGGCCAGGAGCAGCAGGTCGGCGGCGATCCGCTGGAGCCGCTCGGTGTCGTCGAGCGCGGCCCGCACCGAGGCCAAGTCCGGTGCGGCGAGGGCGACTTCGAGCCGGGAGCGGACCGCGGCGATCGGGTTGCGCAGCTCGTGCGAGGCGTCGGCGACGAACTCGCGCTGGCGGACGTGGGCCTGTTCGAGCCGGTCGAGGGTGGCGTTCACGGTCCGGGCGAGCAGCGCGATCTCGTCGGCGCCGCCGGGGTCGGGGACCCGCCGGTCCAGTTCGCTGGAGCTGACCTCGGCGAGCTCGGTGCGGATCGAGGTCACCGGGCGCAGCGCGAGCCCGGTGCCGGCCCAGGCGATGGCGGCGGCGAGCGCGATCAGCGGCGGGGCACTGGCGAGCAGGGCCCACCCGATGGCGCCGGTCGCGTCGTCGACGTCGCTGAGCACGGTCATCCCGTACACATAGCTCGCGGGGCCGCCGGGAATCTGGGCGCGTACGACGACGGCGACCTCGTGACGGCCCGCGTCGTTCAGGAGCCGCGAGGCCGAGTCCTGGCCGTCCGGCGGGCGCAGCTCGGCCAACTCCCCGGCGGCGCCGGTCTCCTGGCTCGCGGCGGTCACCCGGCCCCGCTCGTCGAGCACGAGGACGAGGTCGACGCCGTCGTCCGGCGGCGGCAGCTGCGCGCGTACGGTCCCGGTGTCGACCTGGGCGGCGACCTTGCGGGCGGCCAGCTCGGTGCGGCCGGTGGTGTTGTCGAGGAGGTTGGAGCGCAGCACGACGTAGAGCCAGATCCCGCCCGCGGCGAGCAGCAGCGCCATCGCGAGGGCGGCGGCCGCGGCGACCTTCCCGCGCACGGTCCGGGGCAGGAGCAATTTCATGAGCTTCGGCGGCTCAGCCCCCATCGGGCGCCATCCGGTAACCGACCCCGTGCACGGTCAGGATCGATCGACGGCCGAACGGAGAATCGATCTTCTTCCTGAGCGAAGAGACATAGACCTCGACGATGTTCGGATCGATCCCGCCGTCCGGTCCCGCGGTGCTGTCCCAGACCTCGTCGAGGATGTGCTGCTTGGCGACGGCCTGGCCCGGCTCGGCCATCAGGCAGGCGAGGACCGCCAGCTCGCGGGCGGTGAGCTCGATCTCCCGCTCGCCGCGCCGACAGCGCCGGGCGGCCGTGTCGAGGGTGAGGTCGCCGGCCTGGAGGGTGTCCTGGCGCGCGGCTCCCGCCCGCCGGCCGAGCGCCCGGAGGCGGGCGAGCAGCACCACGAACGAGAACGGCTTGGTCAGATAGTCGTCGGCCCCCGAGTCGAGCCCGTCGGCCTCGTCGTACTCGCCGTCCTTGGCGGTCAGCATCAGGACGGGGGTGAGGTCGCCGAGCCGCCGCATCCGCCGGCAGATCTCGTAGCCGCTGAGCCCGGGCAGCATCAGGTCGAGCACGACCGCGTCGTACCCGCCGGTGAGCGCGAGGTCGAGCCCGCGGTGGCCGTCGTGCGCGAGGTCGACCCAGTGCCCCTCGGCGGAGATGCCCCGACGCAGCGAGTCGGCGAGCCCGGTTTCGTCCTCGACGACCAGAATGCGCATGCCGTCCAGGGTCACACAGGTGGCCGGGGGCCCGGGAAGCGTCCGCCGCGACGGTGGCAGATTGGCACTCCGCTTGACCGAGTGCTAATCACCGTCCTAGTCTCGCTTCTGGCACTCCCCACCGGAGAGTGCCAAGTAGCGACGGGCAGGTCCGGCACCCGCGACGACGGATCCACCTGGTCGCCACCCCAGACAGTTAACCCCGTGAGATCTCCGAAGGGGGAGACCGGATCGTGACGACCGCCAGCTCCAAGGTTGCCATCAAGCCGCTTGAGGACCGCATTGTGGTCCAGCCGCTCGACGCCGAGCAGACCACGGCCTCCGGCCTGGTCATTCCGGACACCGCCAAGGAGAAGCCCCAGGAGGGCGTCGTCCTGGCCGTGGGTCCGGGCCGCTTCGAGAACGGCGAGCGCCTCCCGCTCGACGTCAGCACCGGCGACATCGTGCTGTACAGCAAGTACGGCGGCACCGAGGTGAAGTACAACGGCGAGGAGTACCTCGTCCTCTCGGCCCGCGACGTGCTCGCGATCATCGAGAAGTAATTCACCGAAGTACGCGAGTACTTCGAGTTCGAAGCGAATGCTTTGAGAGCTGCGCCCCTGGTCACCCCGCTGATTGCCGGGCGGCGAGGGGCGCAGTGTCATTAACCCGAGTTTTCGAGAGGGCTGAACCGCTCCCATGGCGAAGATCCTGAAGTTCGACGAGGACGCCCGTCGCGCCCTTGAGCGCGGCGTCAACAAGCTTGCCGACACCGTGAAGGTGACGATCGGCCCCAAGGGCCGCAACGTCGTCATCGACAAGAAGTTCGGCGCCCCCACCATCACCAACGACGGTGTCACCATCGCGCGCGAGGTCGAGCTCGACGACCCGTACGAGAACCTGGGCGCCCAGCTCGTCAAGGAGGTGGCGACCAAGACCAACGACATCGCGGGTGACGGCACCACCACCGCGACCGTGCTGGCCCAGGCGCTGGTCCGCGAGGGTCTGCGCAACGTCGCCGCCGGCGCCTCCCCGGCCGCCCTGAAGAAGGGCATCGACGCCGCGGTCAAGGCCGTCTCCGACGAGCTCCTCGCGACCGCCCGTCCGATCGAGGACAAGACCGACATCGCCGCCGTCGCCGCGCTGTCCGCCCAGGACAAGCAGATCGGCGAGCTCATCGCCGAGGCCATGGACAAGGTCGGCAAGGACGGTGTCATCACCGTCGAGGAGTCCAACACCTTCGGTGTGGAGCTTGAGTTCACCGAGGGCATGGCCTTCGACAAGGGCTACCTCTCGCACTACATGGTCACCGACCAGGAGCGTATGGAGGCCGTCCTCGACGACCCGTACATCCTGATCAACCAGGGCAAGATCTCCTCGATCCAGGACCTGCTGCCGCTCCTGGAGAAGGTCATCCAGGCCGGCGCCTCCAAGCCGCTCCTGATCATCGCCGAGGACGTCGAGGGCGAGGCGCTCTCCACCCTGGTCGTCAACAAGATCCGCGGCACGTTCAACGCCGTGGCCGTCAAGGCCCCGGGCTTCGGCGACCGCCGCAAGGCCATGCTGCAGGACATCGCCACCCTCACCGGTGCGACCGTCATCGCCGAAGAGGTCGGCCTCAAGCTCGACCAGGCCGGCCTTGAGGTGCTCGGCAGCGCCCGCCGCGTGACCATCACCAAGGACGACACCACGATCGTCGACGGCGGCGGCAACAGCGCCGACGTCGAGGGCCGCGTCAACCAGATCAAGGCCGAGATCGAGGCCACGGACTCCGACTGGGACCGCGAGAAGCTCCAGGAGCGCCTCGCGAAGCTGGCCGGCGGCGTGTGCGTGATCAAGGTCGGCGCCGCCACCGAGGTGGAGCTCAAGGAGCGCAAGCACCGTCTGGAGGACGCCATCTCCGCGACCCGCGCCGCGGTCGAGGAGGGCATCGTCTCCGGTGGTGGCTCCGCCCTGGTGCACGCCGCGAAGATCCTTGAGGGCAACCTCGGCAAGACCGGCGACGAGGCCACCGGTGTCGCGGTCGTCCGCCGCGCCGTCGTCGAGCCGCTGCGCTGGATCGCCGAGAACGCGGGCCTTGAGGGCTACGTCATCACCTCCAAGGTGAGCGAGCTCGACAAGGGCTTCGGCTTCAACGCCGCCACCGGCGAGTACGGCGACCTGGTCAAGGCCGGCGTCATCGACCCGGTCAAGGTCACCCGCTCCGCCCTGGAGAACGCCGCCTCCATCGCCTCCCTGCTGCTCACGACCGAGACCCTGGTCGTCGAGAAGCCGGCCGAGGAGGAGTCCGAGGCCGGTCACGGTCACGGTCACGGCCACTCCCACTGACGTCGTACGACGTCGGGCCGCAGAACGTGCGAAGGCCCCCGCTCCCGCCCTCCCGGCGGGGCGGGGGCCTTCCCCGTTCTCCCTCGGTGTCGCGTGGCTCAGCCCGCGGCGCCCAGCTGCTTCATGAGCTTCATGGCGTCGTAGTGCCACCAGCCTTCCTGGATCTTGTCGTTCTTGAACCGGAAGATCGTGGTGCCGGTCATGCCGACCTGCTTGCCGGTGGCCGGTATGCCCATGAAGTCGCCCGTGTGGGTGCCGTTCAAGGTCCACAGCGTCACCACGTCGTCGCCCTCGCAGATCTGCCGGTCGAGCTCGAAGGCGAAGTCGAAGGCCGACCGCCAGCCGGTGACGTCGCTGCGGATCCCGTCGGAGCCGACGACCGTGTCCTGCTCCTTCATGATGTCGTGGTCGGCATAGTCGGCCGCGAACACCTCGTCGATCGCGTCGAGGTTGCCGCCCGTGGCGATCTCGTGGAAGAAGCGGCGGGCGGTTGACGCGTTCAACTGGTCGTTGCGCACCACATCCAGGTCCGTGAAGGTGGGCATGCCGTCGCAGAGCGCGACCATTTCCTCGAAGATCCGGTTGGTCTCCGGAAGGTTCGAGTTCGCCATTGCCTCTTCGTACGAGGGAAATTCGATGATCTCGACGAAGTGGGAGCCGTCGGCGCGGTCCTTGCCGATGAGGCTGTGGGAGGCGGTCCGCTTGCCTTTGGTCTGTTCGACCCATCGGTCCATGAGCTGGTCCAGGTCGCTGTACCGCCCGGTCTTGAAGTCGATTACCTGCGCGAATGTCATGGTTCCTCCCGGCTGGCTCTGGGCGTAATACGTCCATTTTAGTGATATTTGAGCCATTTGTGCGGAGGGATGGTGGCTCACGCCGAATGGTGCAGCGCCGCCGGGAGTACGGGATCCGCGAACGGCACCCCGGCCGCGAACCGCTCCACCTCGTCCAGCGACCGATCCGCCATGCGGTGCAGCTCATTGCCAAGGGAGCCCGCGATGTGCGGGGTCAGCAGGACGTTGGGGAGGTCGTACAACGGGGAGTCGCGGGGCGGGAGTTCGGGGTCCGTCACGTCCAGGACCGCGTGCAGGCGGCCCGAGAGGAGCTCGGCGAGCAGGGCGGGCTCGTCGACCAGGGAGCCGCGCGCGGTGTTGACCAGGGTGGCACCCGTCGGCATCAGGGCCAGCCGACGGGCGTCGATCATGTGGTGGGTCTCGGGGAGCTGGGGCGCGTGGACGGAGACGACGCTGCTGCGGGAGCACAGCTCGTCCAGAGGTACCTGTTCAACGCCCAGCGATGCCGCTTCGGTTCCGCTCACGTACGGGTCGTACAGAAGGACCTCGAAGTCGAAGGGGCGGAGCAGTCCGATGACGCGGCGGCCGATCCGGGAGGCGCCGATCAGGCCGACCGTACGGCGGTAGTTGCCGGTGCGGCCGGTCTCGCTCAGCCACGCGGGGGCGGTGCGCAGCTCGGCGTAGTGCCGGGCCGAGCGCAGTACTTCCTTGCCCGCGAAGAGGATCGCGGCCAGCGTGTACTCGGCGACCGGCAGGGCGTTGGCCGCGGCGGCCGACGTCACCGCGATGCCGCGCTCCCAGCAGGCGTCGGTGATGTGGTGCTTGACGGAGCCCGCCGCGTGGACCACCGCGCGCAGGTTGGGTGCCGCGGCCAGGACGTCCGCGGTGAGCGGCGGCGCGCCCCAGCAGGTGAGCAGGACCTGGGCCTCGGCGAGGGCGGCGGCGACCGGTCCGGTGGGCGTCGCGAGGTCGTGGGCGACCAGGTGCGGGTCGGTGCGGGCGAGGGCGGCGAGCCGGGTGCGGTGGCGCTCCGCGAGGAGGCGGTCCGCGATGCCGGGCCCCATCGCGAGCAGCAGAGCGGGCCGATTGTCAGTGGTGTGGTGCATGGTGGGACTCGGGCTCCTCACGAGGCGCTGGCCAGGGGTAACTGGGTGTCCGGGCCGGTCATTTGACGCTGCCGGCGGCGAGCCCGGCCTTCCAGTGCCGCTGCAGGGAGACGAAGGCGACGATCAGGGGGATGACGGCGAGGAGGGAGCCGGTGACGACGAGAGGGTAGTAGCTCGGTTCGGCGTGGGTGTTGCTGTTCCAGGCGTACAGACCGAGGCTCAGCGGGAAGAGCTTCTGGTCGCTGAGCATGACCAGGGGGAGGAAGAAGCTGTTCCAGATCGCGGTGAACTGGAAGAGGAACACGGTCACGAAGCCCGGCATCACCATGCGCAGACCGATCGACCAGAAGGTGCGCAGCTCGCCCGCCCCGTCGATACGGGCGGCCTCCAGGGCCTCGTCGGGGATGTAGCTCGCGCTGAACACCCGCGACAGATACACCCCGAACGGGTTGACCAGAACGGGGATGAGCACCGACCAGTACGTGTTGACCAGGCCGACCTTGCTCGCGAGGAGGTACATGGGAAGGGCGAGCGCCGTGGTGGGCACGAGCACGCCGAGCAGCACGACACCGAACAGCTTCTCCTTGCCGCGGAAGGCGTACTTGTCGAAGGCGTACCCGGCGGCGACGCTGACCAGCGCGCACACGGCGGCGCCGCCGCCCGCGTACAGAAGGGAGTTGAGGTACCAGCGGAAGTACACACCGTCGTTGTACGAGGCGAGCTGCGACAGGTTGTGGCCGAGGTCGAAGCCCTTGAAGGAGAAGGCCTCGCCGGACAGCAGGCCGCCGGTGTCCTTGGTGGCGGCCGTGACCAGCCACACCAGGGGGAACAGCGTGTAGAGCACGGAGAGCAGCAGCGCGCCGTTGACCGCGGCCCTGGACAGCCAGCGGCCCGGTGACCGGTTCGGCGGTGCGGTACGTGGCGGGGTGGCGGCCCCGGTGCGCCCGGCGGTTCTCGGGGAGGCCTCCGCTTCGGCTGTCGTGGGGGAGGTCACGCCTTGGCCCCCTTCCGGTTGGTGAGGCGGGTGACGACGAAGGAGAGCAGGGCCGCGGCCAGCGCGAGGAGCACGGCCGAGGCGGCGGCGAGGCCGTAGTCGTTGCGGCTGAACGCGGCGGTGTAGGCGTACATGTTGGGCGTCCAGGTGGAGGTGACCGTGGAACTGCCGCCCTGGTTGAGGATCAGCGGCTCGGTGAAGAGCTGGAGCGAGCCGATGACGGTGAAGAGCGACACCATCGCCAACGAGGCGCGGATCAGCGGGAGTTTGATGCCGAACGCGGTGCGCCACTCGCCCGCGCCGTCCATGGTGGCCGCCTCCAGGACGGAGCGGTCGATGGCCTGGAGCGCCGCGTAGAAGATCACCATGTTGTAGCCGAGCCATTCCCACAGCGCGATGTTGACGACGGAGGGGAGCGTGCCGTTGGAGGAGAAGAAGTCGAAGCCGATGCCGCCGGAGTCCATGGCCCGCACGACCGGGCTGAGGCCGGGGGTGTAGAGGTACACCCAGATGAGCGCGGCGATGATGCCGGGCACGGCGTGCGGCAGGAACAGCGCCAGCTGGAAGAAGCGGCGGGCGCGGGCCAGCGTCGAGTCGAGCAGCAGCGCGAGCGCGAGGGCGCCGCCGACCATCAGCGGGATGTAGACGACGCAGTAGCCGGCGAGGACCCAGAAGCCCTCGCGGAAGGCCCGGTCGCCCAGCGCCGCCGTGTAGTTGTCGAGCCCGCTGAACACGGAGGTGGCGCCGCCGAAGCCGAGCCCCGACTGCTTCTCGGTGAACAGGCTCAGCCAGACCGCGTACCCGATCGGCACCACCGTCACGGCGGTGAACAGGACGAAGAAGGGGGTGAGCAGCACGCCCGCGGCGGCGCCGGTACGGCTGCGGGTCCCGCGGGGCGTTCCGCGGACCGGGCCGGGCTCGGGTGCCCCGGTGCTTACGGCTGCCGTGCCCTCGTCCTCCGTCATTGCCGCGCCATGACCGCCTCCTCCGTCCGGCAGTCGCTCGCGCGGGGTCCCGCGCCCCCCTCCGGCCTGTCCCGCGGGACGCCCCTTCGCCCTCATCGGGTCAGCCCTCGACCTTCAGTCCGCGCTTCTTCAGCTCGGTGACGGTGGCGTCGTGGGCGGCCTTGATGGCGTCGGTGATCTTCACGGAGCCGCCGGCGACCTTGCCGAGCTGGTCCTTGAGCGTGGTGTTGGTGGTGCCCATGCTCGGGCCCCAGCCCCAGTTGGCGTTGATCGAGCTGCCTGCGGCGTCGAAGAGCTGGTAGATGTCCTGGCCGGTGTAGAAGCTCGTGTCGAAGGCCTTCTTGGCGGTCGGGCGCAGCGCGATGTCGGCCGGGAAGGCGCTCGACGTACCGGACTTGATGCGGGCGTCGATGCCTTCGGGGGTGGTCGACATCCACTTGGCGAATTCGAGCGCCGCCTCGGTCTTCGTGCTGCCCTTGGTCACCGCCCAGGTGGAGCCGCCGAGCATGCCGCTGGCGGGCTTGCCGTCCCAGGTGGGCACGGGGGCCACCGCCCACTTGCCGCTCTGGTCGGGCACGGTGCCCTTGAGGACGCCCGCGGCCCACGAGGCGCCCAGGTAGCCGACCGTGGAGCCGTCCTTGAGCGAGGCCGTCCACTCGGGGCTGAAGGAGACCGCGTTCTGAACGAGCTTGTCGTCGATCAGGCCCTGCCAGTAGTCGGCGACCTTGTTGGTGGCGGCGTCCGCGGTGTTGAGCTTCCAGGTGTCGCCGTCGGCCTTGAACCACTGGGCGCCGGCCTGCCAGGCCATCGCCTCGAAGGTGGTCGGGTCGTCCGGGAAGAACGTGCCGATGCGCGCCTTCGGGTCGGCGGCCTTGGCCTTCTGGGCGGCGGACTTGAACTCGTCCCAGGTCTTGGGGACTTCGATCTTGTTCTTCTCGAAGAAGTCCTTGCGGTAGAAGTACGCCTGCGGCGCCGCGTCGAACGGGATCGCCCAGTTCTTGCCGCCGAGCGTGGTCTGCTGGATCGACTGCGGCAGGAACTGCTTCTTCACGTCGTCGGTCACGTACTTGCTGATGTCCTGGAACGAGCCCTGGCTGACGAACTCCGGGAGCATCGGGTACTCGACGGTGACGAGGTCGGGCGCGTTGCCGGCCTTCACCGCGTTGGAGATCTTGGCGTAGCCGCCGGCGTTGCCGGAGGGGATCTCCTCGAACTTCACCTGGATGTTCTTGTGGGAGGCGTTGAAGGCGTCCACCACGTCCTTGGAGCCCTTCTGCCAGGCCCAGAACGTGATGGTGACGGGCTTGTCGGCGGTGCCCTTGCCCGCGTCGCCCGACTTGCCGTCCCCGCCACCGCAGGCCGTGAGCACGGCGAGAGCGGTGGCGGTGCCGACGAGGGCGGAGGTCGATCTGGTCCAACTGCGGCTCACGGAACGGCTCCTGAACGTGAGGGGACGAGGCGATGGCCGCGATCCTTGGCCCAGTTCTGACCGAAGTCAAGAGCGAAAGTTCGATTGATCGAAAAAAGATCAGAGAAAGGTTGAACGGTCCTGAACGGGCTCGAACGCTCTCTCAGGTGACGTCGTGGGTGACGGTCGCGGCTCAGGACTGAACGCTCGCCGGGCTCCGCAGCGTGTCGGAGGGCGCCCCGCAGGAGGCCCGCACGCGCAGCCTCGGCAGCAGGTCGACATGGCGCCGCGGGGTTTCCTCGGTCCCGCCCGAGCCGCCTGCGGGGGCGCCGCGCAGGCGCTCGATCAGCAGCTCGGCGGCGTACCGCCCGACCTCGTGCTTGGGTGGAGCGACCGCGGTGAGCGGAATGTCGGCGAGGGCGGCCACCTCGTCGTCGTACGCCACGAGCGCCAGGTTCTCCGGCACCCGTACGCCCAGTTCGGCCAGGCGCTGCACGATCCGGATCGCGTCCACGTCGTTGTGCACGAGCGCCGCCGTGGCCTGCCCGGCCAGCACCGCGGCGCGCAGCGCCTGCACGGCCCGCTCGAACCCGGCCGGGTCCGCCTCGGCCGACACCGAACCGATCACCGGGAGCGGCGGCTTGAGGCCGAGCGCGTCGAGCGCGTACCGGTAACCGGCGCGCACCGCGATCGCCGTCGGGCTGTCCGCCCGGGCCACGAGCAGGGGTGTGGTGTGCCCGAGCCCGAGCAGATGGCGCACCGCGATGAGCACGCCGTGGCTGTGGTCCGAGCAGACCCGGTCCAGGTCGTCCAGTTCCCGGCCGGGCACCCCGCGCCGCTCCAGGAGCACCGTCGGCACCGGGAGGCCGGCGATCCAGGCGCCGTGCTCCACCGGGTCGTCCGGCTCCTTCCAGCCCGGCGCGATCAGCAGCCCCTCGGCCCCGGCCGCGAGCAGGCCGGCGGCCCGGCCCGCGTCCTCCTGCGGCCGGTAGTCCGAGATCCGCAGGATCAGCCGGACTCCCGCTGCGGCGGCCGCCTCGTGCGCACCCCGGATGACCTCGGCGAAGTAGTACGTGGCGTTGGGCGCCAGCATGCCGATGACGAGCTCGCGCGAGCCGGGGCCCTGGGCCGAGGCGTGGGCGTGGGTGGCCTGAGGGGTGCCCTCCCCGGCGCCCGGCCAGGACACCGACCCGTGCACCCGGTCGAGCCGTCCTTCGTTGGCCAGGAACTCCACGTCCCGCCGCACGGTCACCGGGGAGACCCCCAACTGCGCGGCGAGCTCGGACACCCGCGCCGAGCCGCGCCCGCGCACCAGCTCAAGGAGTCGGTCATGACGTTCAGCAGCACTTTCTCGCACAGCGGCATCCCCTTCGCGATGTGGCGGCCCGGTGAGCCATGACCCTAATGCAACGTGATCGAACGATGGGAGTTTCGATCATTCGGTCCGATCCATTGACGTTCGATCAGACCGAGTTCTAAGTTCCCAGAGATTTAGCGGGGCCGGATGGGCTCTGGCCGGGTGGGGTTCCGAACGGGTCGGGGCTCTGGCCGGGGCAGGTCCTTAACCGGGCGGGCCGGGCCGTGAGCTGGGTGCAGCCAGACCCCAAGGCCCGGACCACAGCCTGACCCCGAGCCGGGGCTGCGGGGACCCGCCGATCCGTCGGAGCCGCGCGACCCCGACAAGCCGTGCGGTTCCGACGAGCCGGGCCAGGCCGGACGAGGCCGCCCGGTCCCGCCCGCCGGTCCCGGTGGGTCGCCCCGTACCGCCCCGTACCGGGTCCAACAGCCCCCGCCGATCCCCACCCGCCGTCCACCACCGTCTCCAGGGGGACACCATGCCCACCCCGTCCGAGAACCGGGAGCTCAGCCCCTACACCGCCTGGACCCGTGCGCACTGGGAGCGGTCGGCGGATCAACTGCTCCTGGCCGTGCGGCCCTACGCCTCGCCGCGGCGCGGGCTGATCAACCTGCCCGGCGCCCGGCCCAGCTGGTCGGGGCCGCGCTCCGACGGGCTCGAAGGCTATGCCCGCACCTGGCTGCTCGCGGCCCTACGCGTGGCCGGGGCCCGGGGCGACGACCCCCACGGTCATCTGGACCGTTACGCCGAGGGGCTCAACTCAGGCACCCAACTGCCGGTCTCCACAAGCGAGTTGAGCTCGACGTCTCCCGACGCCTGGCCGCTCACCACCCACGTACGGCAGGCGATCGTCGAGTCGGCCTCGGTCGCCCTCGGTCTCCGGCTCACCCGCCCCTGGCTGTGGGGCAGGCTCGACGACCGCACCCGTCAGCGCGCCGTCGACTGGCTGCTGCCCGCCCTCGGCCCGTCCCCGGTCGACAACAACTGGTGGCTGTTCGGCCTCACCGTCGCCGGATTCCTCCAGGACGCCGGCATCGAGACCGACCGCGCCAAGACCACCATCGAGCGCGCCCTGGAACGCATCGACCAGTGGTATCTCGGCGACGGCTGGTACAGCGACGGCCCGAACCGCGCCTTCGACCACTACAACGCCTGGGCCCTCCACTTCTATCCCGTCCTGCACGCCCACCTGAGTGACGACCAGGAACTCCTTGACCGCTACGGCCCCCGTCTCCGTGCCCAACTCGACGCCCACACCCGCCTGTTCGGCGCCGACGGCGCTCCGATGCCGTACGGGCGCTCGCTGACGTACCGGTTCGCCGCCGCGGCCGCACCCTGGCTCGGCGCGCTCACCGGTCACACCCCGCTCACTCCCGGCGCCACCCGCCGACTCGCCTCGGGCACCCTGAAGTACTTCCTCGACCGGCCCGAAGGCCGGCGCGCGACCGACGCCGCCGGGCTGCTCACCCTGGGCTGGCACGGCCCGTACCCGCCGGTCATCCAGCACTACTCGGGCCCCGCATCCCCGTACTGGGCGTCCAAGGGCTACCTCGGACTGCTGCTGCCGCCCGAGCACCCCGTATGGACGGCCGTCGAGGAGCCGCTGCCCGCCGAGACCGAGGACGCCACCGTGACCCTCGGCCCACCGGGCCTGCTGATCCAGTCGACGGCCGGGGACGGCCTGGTCCGCCTCCACAACCACGGCAGCAACCACCATGCCGACGGCGGTGCGGACGAGGACCCCTGCTACTCCCGCTTCGCCTACTCGACCGGCACCGGACCCACCTCCGACGGCGTGCCCGACAACCACTTCGGGCTGCTGACGAAGGAGGAGTGCACCACCCGGGGCCCCGCCGTCCCGCTCGGCAGCGGTCCCGGCTGGGCGGCATCCCTGTCCGAGCCGCGGCCGGGCCCGCCCGGTGTGCGGATCGTCTCGGTGACCCTCGCGCACGGCCGCGCCGAACTCCGCGCCCATCTGGTCACCGGGGCCGAACCGGGCACCCCCGTCCGCCAGACCGGCTGGGCCACCACCCCCGGCCGCACCGCCCAGCTGCACCCCGTGCACGGCTACGCGGCCGAAGTGCGCCAACTGGCCGCCGGATCAACCCTGTTCGGGCCCGACTCGGATATTCGGGCGCTCCACGGAGCGACCGGCCCCGCACCGTCCCTGTTCATCGCGCTCGCCTCCCTCACCGCCGAACCGGACCCGAGCCCGGTCCACACCCTCGCCGACATCCAGGTCACCGGCCACACCGTCCGGGTGACCTGGCAGAACGGAACCACCTGTCAGCTCGTGCTCGACTCCACCTCCCCAACCGTCCGTACGGAGGACATGTGAGATCCCGCCACGCCGCCGCGGCCCTCGCCGCCACGGCGGCCGTCACGCTCGCCGCCCCCATCGCCAACGCCGCCCCGCACCACGGGCGTACGTACTACGTCGACTGCTCGGCCACCGCCCCGGGCGACGGCAGCGGGCAGCACCCCTGGACCACGCTCACCGAAGCCAACTCCCAGACGTACGGCCCCGGCGACCACTTGTTTTTCAAACGAGGGGCGACGTGCGCCGGTTCCCTGATCCCGCGGGGAATCGGATCGCCCTCCGCGCTCTTCACCATCGCCGACTACGGCGGCGGCCCGGCCAGCGCCCACCTCGACGGCGCCGGCGCCCAGGACGTCGTACTGCTCTCCAACACCCAGTACGTGCACGTCAGCGGCCTGGAGCTGACCAACTCGGCCAGCCCCGGCGGCATCCGCAACGGCATCCGGCTGCGCCTGACCGACTACGGGACCGCCCGCGGTTTCGAGCTCGACCACCTCTACATCCACAACGTCCGGGGCGGCGACTTCAAGGCACTCGGCGGATCGGGCGCCATCCAGATCACGGTCGAGGGGACGGCGAAGGCCAGCAGTTACGACAGTCTGGACATCCACCACAACCGCATCGAGGACATCGACCGGGAAGGCATCTACTTCAAGTCGACCTTCTCCAAGCGGGATCTGGTCGGCGAGCAGCAGGACCCGAACGCCTTCCCCGGCCCCTGGACCCCCTCCACCCACGTCCGCATCCACCACAACACGCTGACGGACCTGGCCGGCGACGGCATCAAGCTGGACACGACCAGCGGCGCCCGCGTCGACCACAACCGGGTCGATGGCTTCCAGCTGCGCTCGCCCTCAGCCAACGCGGGCGTGTGGACGTTCAACACCGACGCCACCACGATCGAGTACAACGAGGTCTCCGGCGGCGGCAACACCCACGACGGCATGTCCTTCGACGCCGACGGCGCGTCCCGCGGCACCGTCTTCCAGTACAACCACAGCCACGACAACAAGGGCGGCTTCCTGCTGATCTGCCCCTACAGCGGCGCCAAGACCCTGGACACGGTGGCCCGCTACAACATCAGCAGCAACGACGGCGCCCGCCTCGTCCAGAACTGCTGGGGGCCGATCCTCAACACGCGGATCTACAACAACACGTTCCGCAACGACGCCTCGACGACACCCGGCTACCTGGTGCAGGACGACGCGGGCAGCCCCGCCACCACCCAGCACGAACTCGTCGTGCGGAACAACCTCTTCGTGGGCGAAGGCAGCGGCGGCTACGCGTTCAAGAACCCCACCGCCGGGCTGCTCCTCGACCACAACGTCTTCCACGGCATCGACATGGCCCGCCCCAACCCCGGCGGCAGCACCGCGGACCCGCTCCTGCGCGCCGACTTCCGGCTCGCCCAGGGCTCCCCGGCCCTCGCCTCCGGCGCCGTCGTCGCCGACAACGGAGGCAGGGACTACTTCGGCAACCCGGTCTCCACGACGGCCGCCCCGAACATCGGCGCCTACGCGGGGTGCGGGCTCAACTCGCTCACTTGGGGCCGTACTTGCGGCCCGTCTTGGAGGTGATCCCGCCGAGGAGGCCGCGCGGCGCCAGCTTCACCGCGCCCATCAGCGCCTTGTAGCGCGGGTCGGGGATCGAGAGCGACTTGCCGCGCGCGAGGTCGGTCAGCGCCGCCGCCACCAGCTTGTCGGCGTCCAGCCACAGCCAGCCCGGGATGTTGTCGGTGCCCATGCCGGCCCGCTGGTGGAACTCGGTCCGCACGAAGCCGGGGCACAGCGCCATCAGCCGCACCCCGGACCCGGCGAGGTCACGGGCCGCGCCCTGGGTGAACTGGACGACCCACGCCTTGGACGCGCCGTAGGTGCCGCGCGGTACGAAGGCGGCGACCGAGGCCACGTTCACGACCCCGCCGCGCCCGCGCTCGCGCATCGAGGCGGTCGCCGCCGAGGTCAGCCTGAGAACCGCCTCGATGTGCACCTTGATCATGGTGAGTTCGTCCGCCATGGACACTTCGAGATAGCGGCCCTTGTTGCCGAACCCCGCATTGTTGACCAGGAGATCGACCGGCTGCCTGGGCTGCGAGAGCCGTGCCTCGACCGCAACGATCCCGTCCTCCGTGGACAGGTCGGCGGTCAGCACCTCGGCCTCGATGCCGTGCCGGTCGTGCAGCTCGGTGGCCTGCTCGCTCAGCCTCTTGGTGTCCCGGGCCACCAGCACCAGATCGTGTCCATCGGCCGCGAGGCGCCGCGCGAACGCGGCGCCGATGCCCGCCGTCGCTCCCGTAATCAGTGCAGTCGTCATAGGCGCACGTTAATGCCCCCGGTGGGCGTGCGGTGACCGCCCCCACCGGGCCGCCCAACCGGTCGTGATCCCCATGAACTGTCCCAATGGCGACAGTCTTTGAGGGGTTTGTGGAGATCTTGAGGGAAGCGGGTTGGGCCCCGTTCCTATGAGCCGTGCTTGGCCAGGTACTTCCGTACGGTCTCGACCGCCTCGGGCTCCAGGGCGTCGCCCGCCGCCAGGGTGCGCGGCAGCAGCGCCCGCTCGGTCGTGAACGCCCGGAACCAGAAGGCCACCGAAACTTCGTGATCCGGTCGCTCGATCACCTCGATCGGGTCGCCCCCACGGATCTCGCCCGGTGCGATCACCCTGAAGTACGCCCCCGGAACCGCCGCCTGTGTGAAGCGCCGGACCCAGCCCTTCTGATCGAGCCAGCCCCCGAACGTCCGGCAGGGGATCCGTCCGGAGGCGACTTCGAGGACCACGTCGCGGCCTATCCGCCAGCGCTCGCCGATCCGGGCACCGCTCACGTCGACGCCGTACGTCGTGAGGTTCTCGCCGAACGAGCCGTTCGGCAGCTCGCGGCCGAGCTCCGTGGCCCAGGCGTCCAGGTCCTCGCGGGCGTAGGCGTAGACCGCCTGGTGGTCGCCGCCGTGGTGGCGCAGGTCGCAGACGGTGTCGCCCTCCACGCCGCTGGCGCCCACGCCCTTGGGGCCCGGAGCGAAGACGCGGACCGCACCGCTCACCGGCCGCTTGTCGATGCCGGTGACGCCACCCTTGGCGTCGGTGTAGCCGACGGCCTTGGCGCGGCCCAGGTTCACAGAAAGAAGCTCCATAGGGGAACGCTAGCCGAGCCAAACCCAAAGCAGCGACCGATTTCTCGCCGCGCCCTCCAAGATTCGCTTATGCTCAAAGAATGATCGAGGCCCGTCATCTCCGCGTCCTGCGCGCCGTCGCCGCCACCGGCTCCTTCTCGGCGGCGGCCCGCGAACTGGGCTGCACCCAGCCCGCCGTCAGCCAGCAGATGAAGGCCCTCGAATCGTCCGCGGGCACCCCGCTCCTGATCCGCACCGGCCGCGAGATGCGCCTGACCCAGGCCGGCGAGGTCCTGGTCCGGCACGCCGCCGGCATCCTTGCCGGGCTGACCGCGGCGGAGGAGGAGGTCGCCGCCATCGCCGGGCTGCGGGCCGGCCGGGTGCGCCTGGTGTCCTTCCCGAGCGGCTCCTCCACGCTGGTGCCGACCGCGCTCGCCGCCCTGCGCGCGGCCCACCCGGGCACCCGGGTCTCGCTCGTCGAGGCCGAGCCGCCGCGCTCGGTGGAGATGCTCCGCGAGGGCGACTGCGACATCGCGCTCGCCTTCCGGTACGGCTCGAACGCCACGGAGTGGGACGACCTGGTGGTGCGCCCGCTGCTCGTCGACCGCCTGGTCGGCCTGGTGCCCGAGGGGCACGCGCTGGCCGAGACGGGCACCGTTGCCATCAAGGACCTGGCGGACGAGCCCTGGATCGCGGGCTGCCCGCGCTGCCGGCGCCAACTGGTGGAGGTCTGCGAGGAGTCCGGGTTCACCCCGCGCATCGACTTCGCGACCGACGACTACCCGGCGGTGATCGGCCTGGTGGGCGCGGGTCTCGGCGTCGCGGTGATGCCGGAGCTCGCGATCGAATCCGTACGGCCCAAGGGCGCGCGTACGGTCACCGTCGAGCCTGCTGTCGAGCGGGAGATCGTCGCGCTCACGCTGCCCGACCTGGCTCAGGTCCCGGCCGTCGCGGCCACCCTCGACCAGCTGACCCGCGCCGCCGCGCGGGGTTAGGCGCGACAAGAGGGCGCGGCCACAAGCCGCCGCTTTGCGGCCGGGGCGGGCCCAAACTGTGCAGGAACGTTTCTTCTGATCCGGTCCGATCCGGAGTCGCTCAGGAGGGGGCCATGCCGCCCCCGGCCGGGGCGGCGGCCGTCACCAGGCGGTTGCGCGCCCTGCCCATGAGCTCTTCGCGCTCGTCCTCGGTGAGCCCGCCCCACACGCCGTAGGGCTCTCGTACCGCCAGGGCGTGGGCCGCGCACTGTGCACGCACCGGGCAGCGCATGCACACCTCTTTCGCCGAGCTCTCGCGCGCACTCCGCGCCGCGCCGCGCTCGCCTTCCGGGTGGAAGAAGAGCGAGCTGTCGACCCCACGGCAGGCCGCGAGGAGCTGCCAGTCCCACAGATCGGCGTTCGGTCCGGGAAGGCGGGAGAAATCTGCCATTGCTCTTGTCCCCTTGAAACCGTGCTGAGGCGGATGGGCGGGCCGGTACGGGACGGGTGCGCACAGGGGCTCATCCGAAACGTAGGTACCGACGAAGGTACATCTCCTGTGTAAGTAGATGTAAATATGACTCATTGGGAATCTAGCCGCAGACACCGAAAAAAGGGAAGAAAAGCCGCTAAATGGGGCATAGCTACAAAAGTTGGGCGGGCGGCTCGCGACGCTCTCCTGTGTGTGCGCTTCCTCACGTAGAGTGCCGAACGTGCCCGCCCGACCCGTAACTCTTTCGAGTGACCGTCGTTGAGAGTGCGGAGGCGATTGAAACAACAAGCGCTCGGGCAGGTGTCCGAGGGCGTCAATCGCACAGGTGACACATGTACCCAGCCTGGAGGCTCAAGGTGACGCGCATCAGCTGCGGAGGGCGGCCATGACATCAGTCCTCGTCTGCGACGACTCCCCGCTTGCCCGCGAGGCGCTCCGCCGCGCGGTTGCGACCGTGCCCGGCGTCGAGCGTGTGACGACGGCGGCCAACGGCGAGGAAGTCCTCCGCCGCTGGGGTGCCGACCGCTCGGACCTGATTCTGATGGACGTACGCATGCCCGGTCTGGGCGGCGTGGAGACCGTCCGCCGGCTGCTGTCCGCAGACCCGGGCGCCCGGATCATCATGCTCACGGTCGCCGAGGATCTCGACGGGGTCGCGCTCGCGGTCGCCGCCGGGGCCCGCGGTTACCTGCACAAGGACGCCTCGCGCGCCGAGCTGCGGGCGACCGTCACCCAGGCGCTCGCCGACCCGACCTGGCGGCTCGCCCCGCGCAGACTGCGGTCGGCCGAAATGGGTGCGGCGCCCACGCTCACCGCGCGGGAGATCCAGGTGCTCGAAGGCATGAGCCACGGCCGCTCCAACGCCGAGATCGGCCGCGAGCTGTTCCTCTCCGAGGACACGGTCAAGACGCATGCCCGACGGCTGTTCAAGAAGCTCGGCGCCTCGGACCGGGCGCACGCAGTCGCGCTCGGTTTCCGCTGGGGCCTGGTGCGCTGACGGCAGGTGCAACAGCCGGTCGGAGCCCCGTCCGCCGTCGGGCGGGCGGGCCCGGTCGCCCCGCGAACGGCAGCAGTAGGTGATGCTTCCGCCGCGATGCCGCATCCTTGTAGGTGTGGAGTTCCTCGGGGACAGGTCGGTCGAGCGGGAGGGGGGTGCAGGGGATGAGTTCCGGCGCACCCGCTCATAACGCTTCGGTGCACAACTACGGACGCGGTGCCACGGAGGGGACGACGCCGGGGCACCATGGATCGATGCGCGACGACGAGGCTGCGGCCCAAGGGGTCATCGGTGCACTCGTTCGCCGTGCGGTCGACGGCGACGAGCAGGCGACGCACGATCTGCTCGCGCATGTCCACCCGCTCGCGCTGCGCTACTGCCGCACCCGTCTCAACCGGTTGCCGGGTGATGCTCGCCACTTCGTCGAGGACCTCGCCCAGGAAGTCTGCGTCGCCGTCCTGATGGCGCTGCCGCGCTACCGCGACACCGGGCGTCCCTTCGAAGCCTTCGTCTTCGCCATCGCCTCGCACAAGGTCGCCGACCTCCAGCGGGCGGCGATGCGCCACCCCGGTTCGACGGCCGTGCCGTCCGACGAGATGCCGGAGCGGCCCGACGACTCGCTCGGCCCGGAGGAGCGCGCGCTGCTCAGCAGCGACGCGGAATGGGCCAAGAAGCTCCTCGCCAACCTCCCCGAGAACCAGCGCGAACTCCTGGTGCTGCGGGTCGCCGTCGGCCTCACCGCCGAGGAGACCGGCCAGATGCTCGGCATGTCGCCGGGCGCGGTCCGGGTCGCCCAGCACCGCGCGCTGAGCAGGCTGCGAGCCCTCGCCGAGCAGTAGGCGGCTCCTAGGCGCGTGACAGGCGCGCCAACCCTCCGCCCATCACGTGCGAACGTACAAAGAATCTCGATGATCTTGCTCGTGGAATGAGACACCCGCACAGCCCGTTAGCATGGACATCCGCACCGATCAAGGCCATTGGGGAAGGTGTCATGACTGCAAACGTCGACGGAGTGCCCGAGAAGTTCGCGACGCTCGGGCTGACATACGACGACGTGCTGCTGCTGCCGGGCGCGTCCGACATGGCGCCCGACCAGATCGACACCTCCTCGTACCTCTCGAAGAACGTCAAGGTGAACGTCCCGCTGCTCTCCGCGGCGATGGACAAGGTCACCGAGGCGCGCATGGCCATCGCCATGGCCCGTCAGGGCGGCGCCGGTGTGCTGCACCGCAACCTCTCCATCGAGGACCAGGCCAACCAGGTCGACCTGGTGAAGCGCTCCGAGTCCGGCATGGTCACCGACCCGATCACGGTGCACCCGGACGCGACGCTGCGCGACGCCGACGAGCTGTGCGCCAAGTTCCGCATCAGCGGCGTCCCGGTCACCGACTCGGCGGGCAAGCTGCTCGGCATCGTCACCAACCGCGACATGGCCTTCGAGTCGGACCGCAGCCGCCAGGTGCGCGAGGTCATGACGCCGATGCCGCTGGTCACCGGCAAGGTCGGCATCTCCGGTGTGGACGCCATGGAGCTGCTGCGCCGCCACAAGATCGAGAAGCTGCCGCTCGTCGACGACGCCGGCATCCTCAAGGGCCTCATCACGGTCAAGGACTTCGTCAAGGCCGAGAAGTACCCCAACGCCGCCAAGGACAAGGACGGCCGACTGCTCGTCGGCGCGGCCGTCGGTGTCGCGGGCGACGCCTACGAGCGCGCCCAGGCGCTGATCGCCGCCGGTGTCGACTTCATCGTCGTGGACACCGCGCACGGCCACTCCCGCCTGGTCGGCGACATGGTCGCCAAGATCAAGTCGAACTCCTCGGGCGTCGACCTCATCGGCGGCAACATCGCCACCCGTGACGGCGCCCAGGCGCTCATCGACTCGGGCGTCGACGGCATCAAGGTCGGCGTCGGCCCCGGCTCCATCTGCACCACCCGCGTCGTCGCCGGCATCGGCGTCCCGCAGGTCACCGCGATCTACGAGGCCTCGCTCGCCGCCAAGGCCGCGGGCGTCCCCGTCATCGGCGACGGCGGCCTCCAGTACTCGGGCGACATCGCCAAGGCCCTGGTCGCGGGCGCCGACACGGTGATGCTGGGCTCGCTGCTCGCCGGCTGCGAGGAGTCCCCGGGCGAGCTGCTCTTCATCAACGGCAAGCAGTTCAAGTCGTACCGCGGCATGGGCTCGCTGGGCGCGATGCAGTCCCGCGGCGACCAGCGTTCGTTCTCCAAGGACCGGTACTTCCAGGAGGCCGTGTCCACCGACGACAAGCTGATCCCCGAGGGCATCGAGGGCCAGGTGCCCTACCGCGGCCCGCTCTCCGCGGTCGTCCACCAGCTCGTCGGCGGTCTGCGCCAGTCGATGTTCTACGTCGGCGGCCGCACCGTCCCCGAGCTCCAGCAGAACGGCAAGTTCGTCCGGATCACCTCGGCGGGCCTCAAGGAGAGCCACCCGCACGACATCCAGATGACCGTCGAGGCGCCGAACTACAGCAGGAAGTAAGTCCGCAGCACCCGACGAGGGGCGGCCCGGGAGTTCCCGGGGCCGCCCCTCGCCCGTATGTCGGGGATACTGGGGCATGCAGACGTAGAGGGAAAGGCCCACACAACGTGACTGAGATCGAGATCGGGCGCGGCAAGCGCGGCCGCAGGGCGTACGCGTTCGACGACATCGCCATCGTCCCGAGCCGGCGTACCCGGGACCCGAAGGAGGTCTCGATCGCCTGGCAGATCGACGCCTACCGTTTCGAGCTGCCCTTCCTGGCCGCCCCCATGGACTCCGTGGTCTCGCCGCAGACGGCGATCCGCATCGGTGAGCTCGGCGGCCTCGGCGTGCTGAACCTTGAGGGTCTGTGGACCCGGTACGAGGACCCGCAGCCGCTGCTCGACGAGATCGCCGAGCTGGACGAGGCGACCGCGAGCCGCCGCCTCCAGGAGATCTACGCGGCGCCCATCAAGGAAGAGCTGATCGGGCAGCGCATCAAGGAGGTGCGCGACTCCGGTGTCGTCACCGCCGCCGCGCTCTCCCCGCAGCGCACCGCCCAGTTCTCCAAGGCCGTCGTGGACGCGGGTGTCGACATCTTCGTCATCCGCGGCACCACCGTCTCGGCCGAGCACGTCTCGGGCGCCGCCGAGCCGCTCAACCTGAAGCAGTTCATCTACGAGCTGGACGTCCCGGTCATCGTCGGCGGCTGCGCCACGTACACCGCGGCCCTGCACCTGATGCGCACCGGCGCGGCCGGCGTCCTGGTGGGCTTCGGCGGCGGCGCCGCGCACACCACCCGCAACGTCCTGGGCATCCAGGTCCCGATGGCCACCGCCGTCGCCGATGTCGCCGCGGCCCGCCGCGACTACATGGACGAGTCCGGCGGCCGGTACGTCCACGTCATCGCGGACGGCGGCGTGGGCTGGTCCGGCGACATCCCGAAGGCCGTCGCCTGTGGCGCCGACTCGGTGATGATGGGCTCCCCGCTGGCCCGCGCCACCGACGCGCCGGGCCGCGGCCACCACTGGGGCATGGAGGCCGTCCACGAGGACGTGCCGCGCGGCAAGCTCGTCGACCTGGGCATCGTCGGCACCACCGAGGAGATCCTCACCGGTCCCTCGCACACCCCGGACGGTTCGATGAACCTGTTCGGCGCCCTGCGCCGCTCGATGGCGACGACCGGCTACAGCGAGCTCAAGGAGTTCCAGCGGGTCGAGGTCACGGTGGCGGACGCGCAGCACAAGCGCTGAGGTTTGAACCGCTCGTCATCCGCAGAGGGGTGACATGCGGTCACGCCCGCACAAGGGCGTGCCGTACGCACGAAGAGGGGCCCGTACCGCGACGAGCGGTACGGGCCCCTCTCGCATGGCGTTGTGGGTCACTCGGTGGCGCGGCTGGCCCCCGCCCAGGCGCCGACGACGGCGAGCGCGAGGAACGCGTACCGCAGGATGCTCTGGTCGTGGGCCCAGGCGTCGGTCAGCCACCCGAAGTGGCTGAGGAACACGTCGGTGACCGATTCGGGGGTGTCCTTGGTCTCGATCATCGCCACCGCGAGGAGCTGGCCGAAGAACGTGGCGGCCACCGCCAGGGGTGCGGAGATCACGAAGAGCCAGAAGCTGCGGCCGCCCACCTTGAAGGCCGCGAGCGCGACCGCGAAGCCGATGCCGAAAGCCGCGTACCCGAACTGTCGCTCGATGGCGCCGGTGATCAGGCCGTAGGCCAGGCCGGTGACGACGGCCGCGGCGAACCCGGCGAGTGCGCCGCCCACCAGGTTGCCGGGCCTCCGCACCGGCGCCGGAGCCACGGGAGCCGCCGGGTATCCGAAGTCGGGCTGCGGCTCGGGCGACTGGGGTGGTGGCGTGACAGGCTGACTCATGGATGGTCCCCCCTGGGACAAAAACGCACGGCTGTGCGACAAGTGAACGCCGCAGATTAGCAGCCCCGGGGCCCGTGACTCACAGGCATTTCACAGCCGGTGAGCGGCTCCCGCCGGGGTCGCGCCGCGGGTGTCCAGAAGCAGCTGCGCCTTGACCGCCAGGCCCTGGAGGTCGTACGTGCGGTGGTGCTGGAGCAGCACCGTCAGATCGGCGTGGGCGGCGGCCTCGTAGAGCGAGTCCGCGCGCGGCACCGGCTGGTCGTGGACGCGCCAGGTCGGTACATGGGGATCGTGGTACGTGATCTGCGCGCCCAGATCCATCAGCCGCCCGGCGATCTCGTGGGCGGGGGAGCCCGCCAGGTCGGCCGAGTCCGGCTTGTAGGTGATGCCGAGCAGGAGCACGCGGGCGCCGCGGGCCGACTTGCCGTGCTCGTTCAGGAGCGTGGTGGAGCGCTGGATGACGTAGCCCGGCATGTGCGCGTTGATCTCGCGGGCGAGGCCGACCATGCGCAGTCCCGCGTACGGCAGCGGGGCCGGGTCGAGCGGGATGCCGTGGCCGCCGACGCCCGGCCCCGGCCGGAAGGTCTGGAAGCCGAAGGGCTTGGTCTCCGAGCAGCGGATGACGTCCCAGAAGTCGACGCCCATGTCGTGGCAGAGCACGGCCATCTCGTTGACCAGGGCGATGTTGACGTGCCGGAAGTTGGTTTCGAGGAGCTTGGACATCTCGGCCTCGCGCAGGCCCCGGGCGCGGACCACCTTGTCGGTGAGGCGGCCGTAGAACGCGGCGGCGGACTCCGTGCAGGCCGGGGTGAGCCCGCCGATGACCTTCGGGGTCGCGGCGAAGCTGTGGGTGCGGTTGCCGGGGTCGATGCGGCTCGGCGAGTAGGCGAGGTGGAAGTCGCGTCCGGCCCGCAGGCCGGAGCCCTCTTCGAGGAGCGGGCGCAGGAACTCCTCGGTGGTGCCGGGGTGTGCGGCCGACTCCAGGATGACGGTGGTGTGCGGCCGCAGCCTCCCGGCCAGCGCGCGGGCGGCCGCGGCGACCGCGCGGAGGTCGAGGGTGCGGTCGGTGCCGAGGGCGGTGGGCGCGCAGATCACGGCGGTACGGACCCGGCCCAGTTCGGCGGGGTCGGTCGTGGCGCGGAAGCCGCCCGCGAGCATCCGGCGCAGGTCGGCGGGGGTGAGCGAGCCGTCGGCGGGGGTGCGCCCCGCGTTGAGTTCGGCGACGGCGCGTGGATCCGTGTCGTGGCCGACGGTCTGGACGCCGGCGGCGACGGCGGCTTGGGCGAGGGGCAGGCCCAGGTGGCCGAGTCCGATGACGGCGAGGTCTGCGGGCATGTGGCCGTCCTTTCCCTTAGCCGGAGGGGACATGGAGCGCAAGCCCTGTGGACAGAATGGGCGTGCTGAATGTCAGACTAAGAGGAAATATGACCGATTTACGGCATTGGGAGGGCGCGGCAATCCGAGTGTTGTCCACAGGCGGTGGCCGATGTCGGTGGTCCCGTCCAGAATCGAGGATGTGAGCCGGACCACCCGGTCCGCGCGACCACCCCGATCCACGGGAGGCAAGCCGTGAGGACAGCGACACTGGGACCCGAGCAGCGCGCACAGGCGCTCGCCGCCATGGCAGAACGCGAGCTGGACGTGCTGGTCGTGGGCGCGGGGGTGGTCGGAGCGGGCACGGCACTCGACGCGGCGACCCGGGGCCTGGCCACCGGCCTCGTCGAGGCGAGGGACTGGGCATCGGGCACCTCCAGCCGCTCCAGCAAGCTGATCCACGGCGGCCTGCGCTATCTGGAGATGCTCGACTTCGCCCTCGTACGCGAAGCGCTCAAGGAGCGCGGGCTGCTGCTCGAACGGCTCGCACCCCACCTGGTGAAACCGGTCCCGTTCCTCTACCCCTTGCAGCACAAGGGCTGGGAGCGGCTCTACGCGGGCTCGGGCGTCGCCCTCTACGACGCGATGTCCGTGTCGTCAGGGCACGGCAGAGGGCTGCCGACGCACCGTCACCTGAGCCGCCGCCACGCGCTGCGCGTCGCGCCCGCCTTGAAGAAGGACGCGCTGGTCGGAGCGTTGCAGTACTACGACGCCCAGATGGACGACGCGCGCTATGTGACCACCTTGGTGCGCACCGCCGCCTCGTACGGGGCACAGGTCGCCAACCGGGCCCGGGTGGTGGGCTTCCTGCGCGAGGGCGAACGCGTTGTCGGTGCCAGGGTGCAGGATGGAGAGGCGGGCGGGGAGTACGAGATCCGCGCCAAGCAGGTCGTGAACGCGACGGGGGTGTGGACCGACGACACCCAGGCGCTGATCGGGGAGAGGGGGCAGTTCCATGTACGGGCCTCGAAGGGCATCCACTTGGTGGTGCCCAAGGACCGGATCCACTCGAATACCGGGCTGATCCTGCGGACCGAGAAGTCCGTGCTCTTCGTCATCCCCTGGGGCCGGCACTGGATCGTCGGCACCACCGACACCGACTGGGACCTCGACAAGGCGCACCCCGCGGCATCGAGCGCCGACATCGACTACCTCCTGGAACACGTCAATTCGGTGCTCGCGGTGCCCCTGACCCGGGACGACGTGCAGGGCGTGTACGCCGGTCTGCGACCGCTGCTCGCCGGGGAGTCCGACGCCACCAGCAAGCTCTCGCGCGAACACACCGTCGCGCATCCGGTGCCGGGGCTCGTGGTCGTGGCGGGCGGCAAGTACACGACGTACCGGGTGATGGCGAAGGACGCCGTCGACGAGGCGGTGCACGCGCTCGACCAGCGGGTGGCGGCCTGTGTCACCGAGGACATCCCGCTGCTCGGCGCCGAAGGGTACAAGGCGCTGTGGAACGCCCGGGCCAGGATCGCGGCGAGGACCGGACTCCATGTGGTGCGCGTGGAGCACCTGTTGAACCGGTACGGCTCGATGGCCGAGGACCTCCTGGAGCTGATCACCGCCGACCCGGCGCTCGGCGAACCGCTCGCCGCGGCCGACGACTATCTCCGCGCCGAGATCGTCTACGCCGCCTCGCACGAGGGGGCCCGCCACCTCGACGACGTCCTGACCCGGCGGACCCGGATCTCGATCGAGACCTTCGACCGGGGCACGCGCTCGGCCCGGGAGTGCGCGGAGCTGATGGCGCCGGTGCTCGGCTGGGACCACAAGCAGATCGAGAAGGAGGTGGAGCACTACGAGAAGCGGGTGGAGGCCGAGCGGGAGTCGCAGCGCCAGCCGGACGACCTGACGGCGGACGCGGCCAGGCTCGGCGCGCCGGACATCGCACCCGTCTAGGACGCGGGAGCGGAGGCCGAGGGCGCCGCCGGAGTACGGGACGGCCGCAGCGCGCGGGCCGGTACCGGGGTACGGGGCGGCGCCGGGGTGCTGGACGCCGTCGGCGCATGGGGTGTCGGCGGCGCGTGGGGCGGCGGCCGGGTCGACGTCGGGCAGAACTCGGCGTCGAGGAGAGCGAGTTCGAGGGAGGGGTCGGTGAGGGCATCGGTGTTGATGCGGAAGACAGCGGTGTGGCGGCCTTCGGGGGTGGTGGCGGCGCGCACGTAGCTGCCGGATATGTGGCCGTTGTGCCCCCACACCGTCAGGCCGCAGGAGAGCCGCTGGGGGTAGACGCCGAGTGCGTACACGCCCAGGGTGGCGTCGGTGCTGAGCAGTTCGCGCCGTTGGGCCGCGGGCAGCAGGGTGCCGCCGAGGAGGGCCGCGTAGAAATGGCTGAGATCGGCGAGCGTCGAAATCAGCTCGCCGGCGGCGCCCGCCTGGCGCGGGTCGAGTTCGGTGACGTCGCGGCCTCTGGAGGTGTAGACGCGGCTGTGTGGTTCGGGGAGCGTGGTGCGGGCGCCCGGGAAGGAGGTGCCGGTGAGATGGAGGGGGGCGATGATGCGGCGTTCGGCTTCGGCGGCATACGTGCGGCCGGTGACGGCCTGGATGATCAGGCCGAGCAGCACGTAGTTGGTGTTCGAGTAGGCATACGTGCCGAGGGGCCCGGGGGAGTGGGCGAGCGCGGTGCGGACGGCTTCGTCGGGGGTGAGTGGAACCGGAACGGTGGTGTCCGCCGTGTAGTTGAAGAGACCGCTGGTGTGGGAGAGCAGGGAGCGCAGGGTGAGGTGGCGGCCGTCGTTGCCGTGCCCGCGCACAAGTCCGGGCAGATACCGGTCCACGGTGTCGTCGAGTCCCAGCCTGCCCTCGGCGGACAGCTGGAGCACGACGGTGGCCACGAACGTCTTGGTGATGCTGCCCGCGCGGAAGTGGTCGGCGCGGCCGAGGGTGGTGCCCGCGGTGTGGTACCGGGTGCCGGAGGCGTCTTCGGCGAGCAGCGCGGCGGCCGGGGCGCCGCCGTCGGTGACCAGGCGGGCCAGCGCGGTGCGCGCGGCGGAAGGGGCCTCTTCGCCGGGCAGCCGCGTCGTGCCGAGCACGCACAGTGCCGTGGTCAGCGTCGTGGCCAGCGGTGCGACGAGCAGCGCCCGGAGCGTCGGCATGGCGGGCTTCCCTTCCTCGGGAGCCATCTTGGCGGAGGTCGGACCCCGGACCATCACCGGTCCTGGCGTGAGGGACAATGATGGCTCTGCCAGGGCGGGTTACGGGCCTCGCGCGGACGCCGAGTTCGAGAGCGGCTCCGGTGCGGCCGGGCACCCGGCAGGACAAGCAGGTCGAAGCGGTGGGCCGGGCCGGCTCCATGAGGGCGGTCGCGGCAGGCCGCGGGCCGAGGCCGGCGCGGGCGAAGATCAGGAATCGCAGAGGGGACGCATGTCGGAGGCGGAGCAGTCGCGGGAGCCCCAGCGGGACGAGCGGCAGGAACCGGGGGCGTCGTCGACGCCCGCAGAGCCCGCCTCGGGCGAGGCGGACACGAAGTCCGGGCGGCGCCCGGCGGATGCGGGTGACGCGGTGGCCAAGTCGAGTGCGGGTGAGTCGTCGGACGCCGGGCGGGCCGCGGCTGCCCCGAAGGACAACTCGGGTTCCCGGGCGCAGGATGCGAAGCCCGGCGCTGCGGGCGCCGAGCGGGATGCCGCCGCCCGGGAGCCCAAGCCGGACCCCCGGACGTCGGTCGCCAAGCCGGGTGCGAAGTCGGGCGCCAAGGCAGGCACCAAGGCGGAGGGTGCGAAGCCGAGCTCCCTTGCCGCGGCTGCCGAGCCGAGCGCCGGGGGTGGCTCCGCCGCCGCCAAGTCTGCTGCCGAGCCGGGCTCCGGGGGCGCTGAGGCCAAGCCGGTTGCCAAGGCCGGGGATGCCGAGCCGGGTTCCGAGTCGGCCGATGCGAAGCCGGACTCCGAAGTCTCCGACGCCGAGCCGGGCATCAAGGACGCGGAAGCCAAGTCGGGTTCGCGGCCCGCCGATGCCAAGCCGGTGGCCAAGTCGAGCCCCGAGGTTTCCAACGCCAAGCCGGTGGCCAAGTCGAGCCCCGAGGTTTCCATCGCCAAGTCGGCCGCGAAGCCCGGGGACGCCAAGCCCACCACCCCCTCCGCCGACGCCAGGTCGACGGCTCGCCCCGCTGACGCCAAGCCGGCTGCCGCAGCCCAGGACCCCAAGAAGGGCGGCGGCGAAGGCCGGTTGCTCGCGGGCCGGTACCGGCTCGGGGGAGTGCTCGGGCGGGGCGGGATGGGGACCGTCTGGCGGGCCGTCGACGAGACGCTCGGGCGGACCGTCGCCGTCAAGGAACTCCGCTTCCCCTCCAGCATCGACGAGGACGAGAAGCGCCGGCTCATCACGCGTACCCTGCGCGAGGCCAAGGCGATCGCGCGGATCCGCAACACTGCTGCCGTGACCGTCTACGACGTCGTGGACGAGGACGACCGGCCCTGGATCGTGATGGAGCTCGTCGAGGGCAAGTCGCTCGCCGAAGCGGTGCGCGAGGACGGGACGCTGACGCCCCGCCGGGCCGCCGAGGTGGGGCTCGCGATCCTCGACGTGCTGCGTTCCGCGCACCGGGAAGGCATCCTGCACCGCGACGTCAAGCCGTCCAACGTGCTGATCGCCGAGGACGGCCGGGTCGTGCTGACCGACTTCGGCATCGCCCAGGTGGAGGGCGACCCCTCCATCACCTCCACCGGCATGCTCGTCGGCGCGCCCTCGTACATCTCGCCCGAGCGGGCCCGTGGCCACAAGCCCGGTCCGGCCGCCGACCTCTGGTCGCTCGGCGGGCTGCTGTACGCGAGCGTGGAAGGCGTGCCCCCGTACGACAAGGGTTCGGCGATCGCGACGCTGACCGCGGTGATGACCGAGCCGGTCGACCCGCCCAAGAACGCGGGGCCGCTCCTTGAGCAGGTCATCTACGGGCTGCTCGCCAAGGACCCGGCGCAGCGGCTCGACAACGCTGCCGCGCGCAAGCTGCTCACCGAGGTGCTCAACGCTCCGGAGCGCCCCGAGCCCGCTCCCGAGCCGGTGTCGCCCGAGGCGACCCGGGTGGTTCCGCTGCCGCCGCTGCCCGGCGAGCCGAAGACCGACGTGGCCGCCGAGCGGGTGCGCGGCGCGCTCAAGTCCGTACGGAACGCGGCCGCCGAAGCCAAGGCGTCGGCCAAGGAGAAGGCGCAGGTCGCCCGGGAGGCGCGGGACGTCCGGTCCAAGGCGGTGCCGGCGCGGCCGAAGTCCGGGGCGCCGTCGGGTCCGGTGCCGCCGCCGCGCGCGCCGCTCACCGATGTCGTGCCGCGCCGCACCCTGGTGATCATCGCGGTGGTCGCGGCGCTCGCGATACTCGGCACGGTGCTCGCCATCACGCTCAGCTCGGGAGACGATTCCGCGCACAAGCCCAAGGGCGACAAGGCCGCTTCCAGTGGGCCCGCGGCCGGTGGTTCCCCGGCGAGCAGCAAGAAGGGCACCGGCAGCCAGAACCCGTCCGGCGCGGGCACCCCGTCCGGCCAGGGCTCCACGGCGACGGCCGGACAGGGCGACGGCAAGGGCGACGACACCGGCACGGGCACAGGCACCGGCACCGGCGACAACAACAAGGGCGGCGGTGGCACGGGCACTCCCGCCACCACTCCCTACAAGTCGAGCCAGGGCTTCTCCATAGGCCTGCCCGCGGGTTGGTCGTACAGCAAGACCGACGACGCGGGCGTCCGATTCAACGGCCCCAACGGGCAGCGCCTCCTCATCGGCTGGACCGACAGCCCCAAGTCGAACCCGGTGGCGGACTGGACGGACCAGGAGTCATCCATGACGAGGCCGGGCTACAAGCGGGTAAAGATAGCCGCGGTGAACTACCGGGGCTGGCCCGCGGCCGACTGGGAGTTCACCTACGACGACGACAGCGGGGCCAAGTACCACTCGGTGGACCGGGGCTTCGTCGTCAGCCTCAGCCAGGGCTACGGAATCATGTTCTCGGCCAAGGACGCGGACTGGTCGAAGCCGGAGACCCAGCAGACCCTGGCCGCGTTCTTCGCCACCTTCCAGCCCGCCTGACCCCGCCCGGGGAAACGCCTATCCCCCGGACGTGACGCGGCGGGGCCACGTATCGTGAGAGCCCGCGGACCGTACGCAGCCACAATGGGCCGGTAAACGACCGGAATTGACGGGTTGCGGCGGGGCTGAGGTCCGTGGTCCGGGGGAACAGCGCGCTGTGGGGAGGCGTCGTGGACGACTATGCGGGTCGGGTGCTCGCCGACCGCTATCGGCTGCCGCTGCCCCCCGACGACACCTACGACCTCGTCGAGACACGCGCCTTCGACACGTACAGCGGCCAGGAAGTCCTGGTCCGGCAGGTGCCGTTGCCGGAGGTCGTCGACGCAGAGGTGCTCGACGGCGACGACGCGTACGGGACGCCCGACGCCTATATGCGCGGGGGCGAGAGCGGGTACGGCGCCGCACCCGGGTACGGGCGGACCACCCGGCGGCCCGCCGACCCCGCCGTGCGCCGGGCCGTCGAGGCGGCCCAGGCGGCCGCGCAGATCCCCGACCATCCCCGCCTCGACCAGGTCTTCGACGTGTTCGCGCAGGACGGCTCGCTGTGGATCGTCAGCGAACTGGTCGCCGCGCGCCCGCTGTCGGCGCTGCTCGCCGAACGTCCGCTGAACCCTTTCCGCGCGGCCGAGGTCGCCTCCGACGTGCTGACCGCGCTGCGGGTGCTGCACGCGCACGGCTGGACGCACCGCAACATCACCGCCCGTACGGTGCTGATATGCGACGACGGCCGGGTCGTGCTGACCGGCCTCGCGGCGGGCGCCGCCGAGGAGGCGCTGTGCGGGTACGCCCCCGTGCCGCTGCCGCCCGACGGCGACGGGTTCGGCGAAGCACCACCGGCCACGACGTCCCTCGGCCCCGGCGGAGGTCCTCCTGCCGCGCCTCCGGGCGGCCCCGGCGAGACACGGCCACCCGCGCCTTCGGGCGGGCTCGACGAGACCCCGCCGAGCGGCACGTCGCAAGGTGGGCCCGAGCCGCGTCCCGCCGCGCGGGCCGGGGCGATCGCCGCGTACCGCGCGGGCGCAAGGGCAGCGGCAGCGGCACGCACCGGAGCGGACCTTCCCGTGCAGCGCCCCGCCCCGGAAGGCACGCCCCCCTCCGAACAGGCCCGCCAGGCCGGGCTCGAAGGCAGCTGGGCCACCCCGGACACCCCCGGCGACCAGGGCATGTACGACCCCGTACGCGGCGTGCGGGTCCCGAGCGGCACCCCCGCGAGCCCGTACGCCGAGGACCAGGGCCCCGACTCCGGCCGCACCCGCCGCCAGTACGACCCGGTGACCGGACGCTGGGTGCCGCTCCCCACCCCGCGCCAGGCGGCCGAGGCACAGGGGCCCGATGCCCAAAGCCCCAACTCCCGGCGTCCACAAGGGAGTTCAGGCAGTCCGGCCCAGTCGTCGGGCATCCCGGCTCCCGCCCCCAGAACTCCCGCCCTGCCCCCGGGCTTTCGGGCCGATGCCTTCCGCGCCGACTCGCAGCGTCAGCCGCATCCCAGTGCCCCGCTGCCCGTCCCCGTCGTCAAGGAACGCACGCCCACGCCGGGCCGGCGAACCGCCTCGGCCGACGCCCCCTATCGCGGCCCCGCCAACCGGCTCGCCGCCGAGCGGGCCCGGCACACCCGGATGGCCGTCGTGGGGGCGGTCACCGAGCGGTGGGCGCCCGAGCAGGCCGGGCCCGTGCACGAGAACTGGCGGCTCGCCCCGCCGGTCGGCCCCGCCACCGACCTCTGGGCGCTCGGCGCCCTGCTGTTCCGCGCGGTGCAGGGCCACGCCCCCTACCCCGAAGAGAGCGCGGCCGAGCTCGTCCAGATGGTGTGCGGAGAGCCGCCCGCGTTCGCCGAGGAGTGCGGTCCGCTGCGACCCGTCGTCGAATCACTGCTGCGCCAGGACCCCACCGAGCGCCCGGAGTTCGAGGAACTGCGCGGCTGGCTGCGCTCGCTGGTGCGGTCCGCGCCCGAGCCGGACGCGGGCGCCCGCATCGCGCCGCTCATCGTGCCCGACGCCAAGCGGCTCCCGATCCTGCGCCGCCGCGGCGAACTCGTACGGCGCAGACGGCGCGGCGCCGCCCCCGTGCCCGTCGCCCCGCCCGCCGAACACGGCCGCCACCGCCAGGCCGCGCCGCCGCGGAGCGGGAGACCGAGATCGCTCGGCCGGCTGCTGCTCCTGCTCATCCTGGCGCTCCTCGCCGCGGCGATCACGTACGCCGTGCTCTTCATGCCCCGCTCGGGCTCCGCGCGGAACACGGGCAGCGCCACCCCGCCCGGCACCAGCGGGCAGCAGAGCCCCGGTTCGCCGTCCGGCGGCGCCTCCCAGGTGCCCGCGCCCGGCGGCACGCCGCCCTCGCAGCAGACGCAGACCACCGGGCCCGGCGGGACCGGCGCCACCCCGGCCGCCGGTTACGCCGTGCGCGAGGACGCCGAGGGTTTCCAGGTCGGCGTCGACAAGAGCTGGCAGCGGCAGCCGATGAACGATGCCGGGCAAGTCCGTTATGTCGGGGGTGATTTCACGCTGATCGTCGTCCCTGGGCGGGACTCCGTGAAGGACAACGGCTCCGATCCGCTGGCCTACCAGGCCGACAAGGAGCGCGAACTCCAGCCCTTCCGGGACTCCAGCTGGTCCACCTCCGCCGGTCTGCGACGCATCGACGTGGGGCAGCGGTCCATGGCCGAGGGGCAGTTCACCTGGCGCGACAGCAACGGCCGCCAGGTCTACGTGCGCAATCTCGCCATGATCATCAATGGCCGATATCACGTGGTCCAGGTCATCGGTCCGGAGGCGCAGCGTGACAAAGTGACGGAGATCTTCGGGCAGGCCACCGGCGCCTACAAGGCCACTCGCTGACATTCGGTCACGCTGCGCAGTCCCCGAAATCGCCCCGCCCGCACGGGATTCGACGGTTTTGTTCGGCTCGGAACACGGCCGAAAGACCCGATCACCTCGGGACCAACGGTCCGTATGGTCACGGTTGGGTGCCCCGAGGTTCCCTGGCCGGATTCCGCTCCGTAATCTGACCTCGTAGGAAAGGTCTGGGCGGGCGGGGGACGTGGAAAACACTCACAGCACGAACGGCTCCGGCGCGGGGCTGCTGCTCGCCGGGCGCTATCGGCTCGGCGACGCGATAGGCCGCGGCGGCATGGGCAAGGTCTGGCGCGCGCACGACGAGGTCCTGCACCGCACCGTCGCCGTCAAGGAACTCACCGCCGCCCTCTACGTGGCCGAGGCCGACCGGGCGATCCTGCACGCGCGCACCCAGAAGGAAGCCCGCGCCGCCGCCCGCATCACCCACCCCGGCGTGGTCACCGTCCACGACGTCCTCGACCACGACAACCGGCCCTGGATCGTCATGCAGTACGTCGACGGGCCCTCGCTCGCCGACGCCGTCAAGGCCGCCGACGACCACCGCATCGACGCGCGCGAGGCCGCCCGCATCGGACTGCACGTCCTCGGCGCTCTCCGCGCGGCCCACGCGGCCGGCGTCCTGCACCGGGACGTGAAGCCCGGCAATGTGCTGCTCGCCAGCGACGGGCGGGTGCTGCTCACCGACTTCGGCATCGCCGCCATCGAGGGCGACGTCACCATTACCAAGACCGGCGAACTCGTCGGCTCCATCGACTACCTGGCGCCCGAGCGGGTCCAGGGCGCGCACCCGGGCCCCGCCTCCGACCTGTGGTCGCTCGGCGCCACGCTGTACGCCGCCGTGCAGGGCGAGTCGCCGTTCCGCCGGGACTCGCCGATCTCCACCATGCAGGCCGTGGTGGAGGACGAACCCCCGGCGCCCGACCGGGCCGGAGCGCTGGCCCCCGTGATTGTCGCGCTGCTCCGCAAGCAGCCGGAGGAGCGCCCCTCGGTCGAGGAGGCCGAGCGGATGTTCCTCGACGCGATGGAGGGGCGCGCCTCCAAGGCCGCCCAGGCCTATGTGCCGACCCGTCACCTGTCCGAGCGGGAAATGCGCTCGGCCACCACGTCCCGGACCGGGCCCACCGAAGCGAACCCGGCCCCGCGCCCGGCCCCGGCGCGGCCCGCCCCGCAGCCCGCCACCCGGCCCGCGCCGCGCAGGCGGCGCTGGCGGACCGCGGCGCTGGTCGTCGTGCTGGCCGCGGTCGTCGGCGTGGGCACGGCATTCGCCTACATGAAGTACCAGGAGGGCAGGGACGGTTCGGGCGGCGGCAGCTCGCAGACCTCCGGCCCGCCCACCACCACCGACTCCAGCGACAAGCCGGGCGGCGGCGACCAGTCGGTGCCCGCCGGCTGGCAGCGGGTCAAGGACCAGGCCGGCTTCAGCCTGCTCGTGCCCAAGGGCTGGAAGCGGCAGATGGACGGCGCCGAGATCGACTACACCCCGGACAACGGCAAGCACCGCATCCGGATCAGCGTCGACAAGGTGCCCGACTTCGAGAACCCGTACATGCACATGCTCAACATGGAGAAGTCGCTCAAGGACCGGCTGCCCCAGTACAAGCGGGTCACCCTGCACAGCAACACCTACCGGGACCAGGTGAAGTCGTCCCTGTGGGAGTTCACCTACGTGGAGAAGCAGGACTTCCCCGGCAAGCGGCACGCCATCGACCAGATGTACTACGGCGACGGGGGCAAACCCGAGTACGCCATCTACATGTCGGGCCCCGACGAGGACTGGGCGACCACCCGCCAGCAGTTCGACACGGTGCTCCAGGGATGGCAGACCACCTCCTCCAACGGCGGCTGACCGGGCTTTTCCCACCTGCGGCGAACGCCGTCGGAGCCCGCCCGGGGTGCGGCATGATGGGCCCTGCACGCGTGCGGGGAGATCGAGGGGGAACCCGGTGCCCACAGCAGAGCAGGATCCAAAAGAGCCCCAAGACCGTCCCAACTCCCGCCTCGTGGCGGGGCGTTACCGCCTCGGGGGGCGGCTCGGCCGGGGCGGGATGGGCACCGTCTGGCGCGCGCAGGACGAACTGCTCGGCCGCCAGGTCGCCGTCAAGGAACTGCACCCCGAGGGCGGCGCGCCCGCCACCGCCGCGCTGCGCGAGGCCCGCGCGGTCGCCCAGATCAAGCACCCGCACGTGATCGTCGTCCACGACGTCGTCGAGGAGGCCGATCCCGAAGGCGCGGGCGGCCGTTCGTACATCGTGATGGAGCTCGTCGACGGCGGTTCGCTCGCCGACCGGCTCGCCTCCGCCGGGCCCGTCGGGGTCCAGGAGGCGGCGCGCATCGGGGTGGCTCTGCTCGGCGCGCTCGCCACCGCGCACGCCCGGGGCGTGCTGCACCGCGACCTCAAGCCCGCCAACGTCCTCATCGAGGAGGACAGCGGACGCGTCGTGCTCACCGACTTCGGCATCGCGCAGGTGCCGGGCACCTCGACGATCAGTGAGGAGGGCGCGTTCGTCGGCTCGCCCGAATACACCGCGCCGGAGCGGATGCAGGGCGCGAGGGCCGGGCCCGAGTCGGACCTGTGGTCGCTCGGCGCCCTGCTGTGCGCGGCCCTGAGCGGCGAATCCCCCTTCCACCGCGACTCGTTGGGCGGCGTCCTGCACGCCGTCGTCCTCGACGAGATCCGGCCGCCCCGGGCCGCGGGCCCGCTGCTCCCCGTCGTCCACGGCCTCCTGGAACGCGACCCCGCGCACCGGCTCGGCGCGGTGGAGGCGGAGTCGCTCCTTCGCACGTTCGCCGCGACGGGCAGCACCCCAAGACCGCGCTACGTGCCGACCGAGCGCGTCGACCAGCCGGTGCCGCCGGCCCCCGAACTCCCCGCCACCCCCGTGACGTCGCCCTTGCCCGCGGCCCGTCCCTGGCAGGCCCGGAGCGTGCTGGTGGGAGCCGCCCTGGTGATCGTGCTCGCCGGGGCGGGCGCGGCCGTCGCGGTCCTCGCGCTCGGCGATGTGGGAGGGGGCCGCACCTCGGTCGAGCAGTCCGCGCCGAGCACCGGCGCCGCCCCGCCTGACGCCTCCTGGCGGCCGCCCCCGCCTCCTCCGCCGCCCCCGCGGCGGGCCCCGCCGCCGGTGCCCGACGGATTCCGCTTCGTCCGCGACCCGGACGGCTTCGCGCTCGTCCTGCCCGAGGGTTACGTCCGTACCACCGACGAGCAGCGCGTGTTCTACAACTCCCCGGACGGCGCCCTCAGGATCGGCATCCGCACGCAGAACTCGGTGTCCGGCGGGCCGCTCGGCGTCATGAGGCTCGCGGCCGCCAACGGGCCGGCCAGCAACCCCGGTTACCGCGACGGCAAGGTCACCGCGACCACCCACCACGGACGCGACGCGGCGCTGTGGGAGTTCACCTGGAACGGGTTCACCAAGGCCGAGGGCGCCCGGCACACCTACGACGAGTGCTGGGACGACTTCGGGCGGATGTACGACGTGTGGGTGTCGGCGCCGGTCGCCCGGCTCGACGAGGCGAAGCGGGCCTTCGACACCGCGCTCGACTCCTTCGCGCCCGGCCCCTGAGCCGCCCGGCCCCGCCTGCTTCTGTCACGGGTGTGCATCTGCACATGGCCCGATGTAGCACCATGCGGCGCCGTTCGTCAGGATGTGAACATGAGAGACGATGGGGGACGGGCGAACGAGCCCACCAGCTACGGCCTGCGGCCCCCGGAGCCCGCTCCGGTACCGCAGCAGACGGCATACGAGCCGAAGCCGTACGCGCCGACGCAGCAGCAACCGGCCGACGGCGTCGGCGACGGCACGGGGCGGCTGCTCGGCGGCCGCTACCGCTTGGTGGGACGGCTCGGGCACGGCGGCATGGGCACGGTCTGGCGGGCCCGCGACGAGGTCGTCGACCGCGACGTCGCGGTCAAGGAACCCCGGGTGCCCGACCACGTGGGCGAGCGCGAGCGGGCCAACGTCCACTTGCGCATGCAGCGCGAGGCCCGCGCCGCCGCCCGCATCGACCACCCCTCGGTGGTCACCGTGCACGACGTCGTCATGGAGGACGGCAAGCCCTGGATCGTCATGGAGCTGGTGCGCGGCCAGTCGCTCGCCGACCGGCTCCAGGAAGGCACCCTCGACGTGCGTGAGGCCGCCAGGATCGGCCTCGCCGTGCTCGGCGCGCTGTCGGCGGCGCACGAGGCGGGCGTCCTGCACCGCGACGTCAAGCCGGACAACGTGCTGCTCGGGCGCGGTGACCGGGTCGTGCTCACCGACTTCGGCATCGCCCAGGTCGAGGGCGAGCAGGGCCTGACCGAGACCGGCGCGTTCGTCGGCTCGCCCGAATTCATCGCCCCGGAACGGGTCCTCGGCCAGCGCCCCGGCCCCGAGTCCGACCTCTGGTCGCTCGGCGTCGTCCTGTACGCGGCCGTCGAGGGCGTGTCCCCCTACCGCCGCAGCAACACCCCGGCCACCCTCCAGGCGGTGCTCTCCGCCGAACCGCAGGTGCCCGCCCGCGGCTCCGGCGCGTTCGGCACCCTCGTCATGCAGCTCCTGCGCAAGGACCCGGCGGCCAGGCCGAGCGCCGCCGAGATACGCGCGACGCTGGAACCGGCCGCGAACCCGGCCCCGGCCCCGCTCGCGGCGACCCGGCTGTACGCGGGCGACGGGTCACCCACCGGCGGTAGCCGCTGGGTGCCACCGGTGTTCGTCGGCAACCGAGGGGCCCAACTCGGGCTCGGTGGCGGGGTGTTGGTGGCGGCGGGCGCGCTCGTGCTGCTTCTGGCGAATCCGTTCGGCGGCGGCGGGCTGCCCGCGGGCTGGCAGGTGCGGCCCGAGAACGAGGTGCTGCACGCGGACGTCGCGGTCCCCGACGACTACGCGCGCACCCAGGGCACCGACGGCGACAACGTCACCTACAAGGACCCGAGCGCCGTCTTCCAGATCTACGCCGACCGGCTCGACCCGGCCACCGACAAGACCCACAACACGCTGCCCGGCGACCCCGGGGCGTGGAAGACGTACTACGAGAAGGGCGGCAAGAACGGCACCGAGTTCACCGACGGCAAGGTGACCACCACCACCGTCCAGCACCAGGGCGAGCAGGCGTACGACATCGTCACCGATTACACCCCGAACTCGGCCTCCTCCGACCCCGCCCCGACCCGCTACCGCTACCACGAGCTGCTCGTGCCCGGGGAGGGCTCCGCCTACTGGCGGCTGCGGGTGTCGATGCCCGCCGCGGGCAAGGCGGAGCAGGACGGCGAGCGGCTGTTCGCTCAGGTCGCGGACGGGCTGAAGATCCACGACCTGTAGAGCAATTCGGGCCCCGGCGGCCGTAAGTCGCTGATCAGCGGTTATGTGGCCAGTGATCGCTGGCGGGGTTACCCGGGGTCCGAAAACCCGTTACCGACGGGTACCGAAAGTGCCCCGCCAGGCATACGCTCGCCCCATGACGGACTCGCAGGCCTCGCCCACGACCACCCTCAAGCCCGCCGGCACCAACCCGGTCGCCCCGGCCCCAGCAGGCGCGCGCACCGCCGCCGATGTGGTCACGAGCCAGCTGGTCGCCCAGCTCACCCGGGGTGTGGCCGGCTCCGGACGGACCGCCAACCACACCCCGTTCACCGGGGAGAAGCTGGCCGACCTGCCCGAGTCCACGCCCGAGGACGTCGCCGAGGCCTTCGCGCGCGCCCGCACGGCGCAGCGCGCCTGGGCCGCGACGCCGGTCCGCGCCCGCGCCGCCGTACTGCTCCGCTTCCACGACCTGGTGCTCGCCCGCCAGGCCGAGGTGCTCGACCTGATCCAGCTGGAGACCGGCAAGGCCCGCCTCCACGCGCACGAAGAGGTGCAGGCCGTCGCGGTCGCCGCCCGGCACTACGGGCGCAAGGCCCCGGCCTATCTGAAGCCCAAGCGGCACACGGGAGTTGTGCCCACTCTGACCAAGGTCACCGAGCTGCGCCAGCCGCGCGGGGTCGTCGGGCAGATCGCGCCCTGGAACTACCCCCTCGAACTGTCGGTGGGCGACGCGCTGCCCGCGTTCGTCGCTGGCAACGCCGTCGTGATGAAGCCGGACACGGAGACCGCGCTGACCGCCCTGTGGGCGCGCGACCTGCTGATCGAGGCGGGCCTTCCGGCCGAGGTCTTCCAGGTCGTCCTGGGGGACGGGCCGGTCGTCGGCCCCGAGGTCGTCAAGCACGCCGACTACGTCTCCTTCACCGGCTCGACCCGCACCGGCCGCGAGGTCGCCCAGGGCGCCGCGGCCCGACTGGTCGGCGTCTCCCTTGAGTTGGGCGGCAAGAACGCCATGCTCGTGCTGCACGACGCCGACGTGGAGAAGGCCGCCGCAGGCGCCGTCCGCGCCTGCTTCTCCTCCGCCGGACAGCTCTGCATCTCGATCGAGCGACTGTACGTTCACGAATCGATCGCCGACGCCTTCGTCGATCGATTCGCCGCACGTACGAAGGCGATGCGGCTCGGTCGATCACTCGCGTACGGAGCGGACATGGGCTCGCTCGTCGGCGAGCGCCAGTTGGAGACCGTCACCCGGCACGTGGAGGAGGCCGTCGCCAAGGGTGCCAAGCTCGTCGCGGGCGGCGTCGCCCGTCCCGACATCGGCCCGCTCTTCTACGAGCCCACCATCCTGGACGGCGTCGAGGCGCCCATGGCGGTGTGCACCGAGGAGACCTTCGGCCCGGTCGTCTCGATCTACCGCTTCAAGGACGAGGCCGAGGTCATCGAGCAGGCCAACGGCACGCCGTACGGCCTCAACTCCTCGGTGTGGACGAAGGATTCGCGCCGCGGCCACGAGGTGGCGGCGAAGCTGAGCACCGGCACGGTCAACATCAACGAGGGGTACGCGCCCGCGTACGGCAGCGTCCAGTCGCCGATGGGCGGCATGAAGGACTCCGGCCTCGGCCGCCGGCACGGCTCCGAGGGCATCCTCAAGTACACCGAGGCCCAGACCATCGCCCAGCAGCGCATCCTCCCGCTTGCCCCGTCCTTCGGCATGGACGACGAGAAGTACGCGGCCTTCATGAGCCGCAGCCTGAAGGCGATGAAGGCCCTGCGCCTGCGCTAGCCCACCGAGACCAGTCCGCCCCTGTGCACGAGGAGAGCCATGTCCCAGGTACCCCCAGCCCAGAAACCGGACGAGGACGGCGGGGGCGGCCACGACTACGACTACGACGTCGTCGTGATCGGCTCGGGCTTCGGCGGCTCGGTGACGGCGCTGCGGCTCACCGAGAAGGGCTACCGGGTCGGCGTCCTGGAGGCGGGCCGCCGCTTCACGCCGGCCACGCTCCCCAAGAACTCCTGGGACATCAAGAACTACCTGTGGGCGCCGAAGCTCGGCCTGTACGGCATCCAGCGCATCCACCTGCTCGGCAACGTGATGGTGCTCGGCGGCGCCGGGGTCGGCGGCGGCTCCCTCAACTACGCCAACACCCTCTACGTGCCGCCCCAGCAGTTCTTCGACGACCCGCAGTGGAAGGACATCACCGACTGGCGGGACGAGCTGGCGCCGTACTACGACCAGGCGCGGCGCATGCTCGGGGTGCGGCTCAACCCGACGATGACGCCCTCCGACGTCCACCTCAAGGCGGCGGCCCAGCGCATGGGCGTCGGCGACACCTTCCACATGGCGCCCGTCGGCGTCTTCTTCGGCGACGGCCAGGACGCCGACGGTATGTCAAAGACCAATCCCGGAACGGCAGTTGACGACCCGTACTTCGGCGGGGCCGGTCCGTCCCGCAAGGCGTGCACCGAGTGCGGCGAGTGCATGACGGGCTGTCGGCACGGCGCCAAGAACACCCTCAACGAGAACTACCTCTACCTCGCCGAGAAGGCAGGCGCGGTCGTCCACCCCATGACGACCGTCGTCTCGGTGACCGGCGATTCGCGCGGCGGCCACGCCGTCGCCACCCTGCCGACCGACCGCAAGAACTCCGCGGGCCGGCTCTTCACCGCCCGCCGTGTCGTCATCGCGGCCGGCACCTACGGCACCCAGACCCTGCTGCACCGCATGAAGGCGGGCGGCCAACTCCCGTACATATCCAAGAAGTTGGGCGAACTGACCCGGACCAACTCCGAGGCGCTCGTCGGCGCGCAGACCACAAGCCGGCGCTACCGCAGGCAGCACGGCGCGCCCAGGGTCGACTTCACGCGGGGCGTCGCGATTACCTCCTCGATCCACCCGGACGAGAACACCCACATCGAGCCCGTCCGCTACGGCAAGGGCTCGAACGCGATGGGCAGCATGTCGATCCTCCAGGTGCCGTACGGGGTCAACCGGGTGCGCAACTGGCTCGGCAACGCGGCGAAGCACCCGCTGCTCCTCGCACGTTCGATCAGCAACCACCGCTGGTCCGAGCGAACGATCATCGGCCTGGTCATGCAGTCACTCGACAATTCGCTCACCACCCATCTCAAGCCGGACGGCGTCGGCAAGGGTCTGCTGACCGCGGAGCAGGGCCACGGCGCGCCCAACCCCAAGCAGATCCGGGCGGCCACCGAGGGCGCGACGGCGATCGCCGCGGAGATCAACGGCTTCGCGGGCTCGAACGTCGGCGAGCTCATGGGCACCCCGCTCACCGCGCACTTCCTGGGCGGCTGCCCGATCGGCGACTCGGCCGAGACCGGCGTGATCGACCCGTACCACCGGCTGTACGGGCACCCCGGCATCTCGGTCGTCGACGGCGCGGCCGTCTCGGCGAACCTCGGCGTGAACCCGTCCCTGACGATCACCGCACAGGCCGAGCGCGCGATGTCGCTCTGGCCGAACAAGGGCGAGGAGGACCCGCGTCCCGCGCAGGGCGCGGCCTACGTCCGGCTCGCCCCCGTCGAGCCGAAGTCCCCGGCGGTCCCGGCGGAGGCGTTCGGCGCCCTGAAGCTGCCGTTCCTGGGGATGCCGGCGGTCCCGCCGAAGTCGGACGGATAGCGCCGCACACGCCAAGAGGCGCTGCACCCCCCTCCGAGTGCAGCGCCTCTTGCGTATGCGGAGACCTGGTGGAGCCCCGCCGGCGTGAACAGAACACGGGCGAGGCTGTTGGTTCCGCATGCATGACCTGTGACTCCTGTGAATGGTTGTCCTGCCTTCACGAAATCCTTATGTGATCCACGCCACCCCTCCCCGGCGGCAACCATCGCGCGGCTCCGCATGTCGAACCGCTGCCGCGGCGTGTGCCGCACAGGACATGTCAAGAGGGGTCACCAGAAGTGAGCGAGAAGCCGCCGGTCTCGAAGGGGTCGTCGGGCGACGATTCGCTGCCGGACGAGATCTGGGAGCAGTTCGTCCGCGACACCGAGCGGGACATCAGGAAGTCCGCGCCCAAGGAGCCCTCGGCGCGGGCCCGGATGGTGACCGAGCGGCTGCGCAAGGAGCAGGAGGCCGCCGAGGGCCAGGCCCGCGGACGCAAGGGCAAGAAGCGCCCCGCCGAACCGGAGGGCTGGCGCACCGGGCCCGCCTGGCAGGAGATGAACGGGCGGGCCGGGCGCAGGCGCCGCATGTGGGGCGTGCTCGGCGTCTTCGCCGCCGCGGGCGTCCTCCTCGTCGCGCTGAACCCGTCCCGCGCGCTGTCCCTGGTGACCGGCGGCGACAGCTCCGACAGCACGGCGACGGCCCAGCTCCCGCCGGAGACCGCGGCGCCCACGGCCGCCCCGTCCTTCTCCGACCCGGACCACCCCACCCTGAAGGAGCCGTTCCGCGGCTCGCCCGCCGTGCAGTACGCGGACGGCGCCGCCGGCATCGAGCTGCCCGAGGCCACCGCTCTGGGCGGGCTCTCCAAGGAGCAGGTGGCCGTGGCCCTGACCCGCACCGGCGACCTCCTGATCGACGCCGACCTGAACCCGGCGACCCTGCGCGGCGACCGCCCCGAGGCAGCCCTCGCGCTCATCGACCCGCTGCAGAAGGACGTCCTCGGCCGCTTCACCACCGCCCTGGCCAAGCCGGACAAGGAGCACGACCCGCTGAACTTCTTCAGCCGGTTCGACCCCAAGAAGGTCAGGCTCGTCGGGGACGTGGTCAAGACCCGCGGCCGGATGACGTTCAGCAAGGACGCCCGGAGCGGGGTCGTCGTGCACGCCGACTACACGTTCGTCTACCCGCTGGTGAAGGCGGCGCCGGGCTCGGACGAGGTGGCCCGCACGATCGTGCGGCGGATCCTCGACGTCCAGGTCTCCGACCCGTCCGTCATGCGGTCCACCGCCGGAAAGCTCTGGATCGTCAACTACGACGACGACATCGCCAACTCGCAGTGCTCGCTCTACGACGGCTATCTGCACCCCGAGTTCGCCGACGAGACCCCCTCGGGTCCCTCTCCGAGCGGCTCCGCCGTCGACCCGTACGACCGCAGCAGGGAGCTGAAGCAGGACCGCCCGGAGGGCTGCGGCCTGGTCAGCCGCACGTGACCCTCTCGCTCCCGGCCCCTTCGCGCTGAACCTCATGGTCCTGAACTCCCTTGCAGACATAGAGAGTTGACATGAGAACCCGTACCGTGGTGGCCGATGTCGCGGCGGCGTCAGGAGCGCTGCTCCTGACCGCCTGCGGCCCGTCCGCCCCGGCCGCGAAACCGGCGGCACCCAGCGTCTCGCCCACCCACCCGGTCTTCTCCAAGCCCCTGGACGCCCGCCCGTACGCGGCGCTGGGCCAGACCAAGGCGGCGAAGAACGCGACGTTCACCCAGGCCGTCACCTTCTCGGCGAAGGGCGCGGACGCGGTCCTGAAAACCACCGGCAAACTGGACTTCGCGGGCGGCCGCGCGGACGGTTCGCTGGGCTGGAGCGTGGGGGAGGGGTTCCCGGAGGGGGCGGCGAAGGCGCTGGGCAATGTCGACTCCCACCGTCGCAAGACCGACCAGGCGGCCCGGCTGGTCATCGACCCTCAGAACGTCAACTATCACTCGGCCACGGCGGATTACTGGCTGCGGTACGACGCGGCGGACACCTTCGAGCTCGACCCGACCGAGAACACCGCCAACACGATCAAGACGCGGCGAGGCAGCGAGGTGGCCTTCGGCGGCACGCTGCTCGAAGTCGTCTCCAACGTGAAGGAGGTCAAGGAGGAGGTGCTGCCCGACGGCGGTCGCCGCTACCGCACCGGCCTCGAAGCGCGAGCGGCGTACGGGCTGCTACACAGCACCGTCATCGAGGACGGGCTCAGCGGAACCAATCCGAGGACCCGGCTCCCGATGACGGTGACCACGGACGCCGCCGGTCGGCTCGCCGCCGCGGAGACTGACCTGTCGCCCCTGCTGAGCAAGGACACCGACAGCGTGCTCGCCGGTGTGAGCGGGCTCAAGGTGAAGCTCGCGCTCGACGGCTACGGCACCTCGGCGCCGTCGGCCGTACCGTCCGCCGACAAGGTTCTGCCCGCAGGGGGATCGGTCGTGCCGCTGAAGGGCACCAAGACGGGTGACTGTGTCGACTTCGGTACCGGCATGCCCAGTTGGGGTTATGTGGTCAAGATGGACTGCGGGCACCCTCGCGACGGGCGCGTCTTCGCCCATACCGAGCTGACGGGTAACGCGTACCCCGGTGACAAGAACCTCAAGGCGCAGATGGGCGACAGCTGCTCGGCCCCGTACCGGGCCATGCGGTCCGCATGGCGCTCGGAAGGTGTCGAGGAGCGCAGGTACTGGTTTGAGTGGCCGCCGGAGGGGGACTGGAACAGGCCCTCGAATCGCATCGGCACCTGCTACATCCTCACCCGCTGACCGAACGAAGGCCGACCGGACGAAGGGCCCCGCCGGCCGCCACGTACAGCCGATGCGTACGTGATGACCGGCGGGGCCCTGGGCCGTCAGCACCGACGTCAGGGCAGCGTCGGTGCCGCAGGGCGGCGCCGGGGGGTGCGCCGCTGGTCCGGGTGCGACAGGGTGGCCGACCCGGCGCGTGCGGGGCGCGCGTGGTGTCGGGCCAGTGGCAACGGTGGTGCGGGGTGAGGGACTTGCTCTTTGCGCCGTACTGGACGGGCCGCGCCCGGCGCGACCGTTTCGACCCGGGATGCGGCCGGCCCCGGGCGTCCCCGGAACCGGCCGCCCCTATGGGGTGACCGGGCCGCTGTCCCCTGCCGTCCGGTCACGCACACTGGAGCGAGGTCCCACGACGCACTTGCAGGTGCGTCACACGCCCCAGCGGAGCCACGCGTGGTTTTTTCGGGCCCGCCCCTGGCTGGCACGGACACCCCACCAACGAAGCCGGGCCGGGGACGGTCACGGCGCCGTACGGGTGAGGAGCGACCGAACTCAGATGCGGCCCCGGCAGAGCTCCAGCATCGTCATCGCGAGCGCGGTACCGGGCTTGCCCAGGGCGTCGCGGAACCGGGCCAGGACCTCCATCTCCCGGTTCAGGTTGACCCGGCGGCCGCCGGAGGCGATGCGGGACTCCTGGATGACGGCCGAGACGGCCATGCGTTCCTGGACGAGGCCGATGATGTGGTCGTCCAGCGCGTCGATGCGCTCGCGCGCGCCGGTGATCACGGCGGCGGCCTCGTCGGTGCGGGCGCCGGTCTTCTCGGTGACGGACGTGTTCATGGGGGCTCCTCGGAATTCGGTGCGGCGCCCCGGATCGGCAAGGACCGGAAACCACTGAGCGCCCCGGGCCTTGTCGGCCCGGGGCGCTCAGTGGAAGTTCGCTTGTCAGTTGCTCAAGCAGCACGACCTGTGGCGTCCGGCGGGCCGGGTGCCATAGGTAAAGACGAAGGTCTGGTGCTTGCGCATGGGCCCAGTATGGACCGACGCCCGGGAGGCGGGCCAATCCGGGTTCGGATGGTGAGACGAACCCGGACCCGTGCGCCCCGGTAGAATCGACAAAACCGACCCCCTCCCACCGCCGGAAGGCCGCCACCCGTGCCAGCAGCACCCTCCGCAGCCGCGCCCGACAGCAACCCGGACGTCGTCCTGGTTGTCGACTTCGGCGCGCAGTACGCCCAGCTCATCGCCCGCCGCGTCCGCGAGGCCCGGGTCTACAGCGAGATCGTCCCGAGCAGCATGCCCGTGGCCGAGATGCTGGCCAAGAACCCCAAGGCGATCATCCTCTCCGGCGGCCCGTCCTCCGTGTACGCCGAGGGGGCCCCGCGCCTGGACCGCGCGATCTTCGAGGCCGGGGTGCCGGTCTTCGGCATGTGCTACGGCTTCCAGCTGATGGCGACGACGCTGGGCGGCACGGTCGACGACAACGGCGCCCGCGAGTACGGCCGCACCCCGCTGACCGTCTCCAAGCTCGGCTCCACCCTCTTCGAGGGCACCCCGGCCGAGCAGTCGGTGTGGATGTCGCACGGCGACGCCTGCTCGGCGGCCCCCGAGGGCTTCACGGTGACGGCCTCCACCGACGTCGTCCCGGTCGCCGCCTTCGAGAACGACGAGAAGAAGCTGTACGGCGTCCAGTACCACCCCGAGGTGCTGCACTCCACGCACGGCCAGCAGATCCTGGAGCACTTCCTCTACCGCGGCGCGGGCATCGAGCCGACCTGGACGACGCACAACGTCGTCGAGGAGCAGGTCGGCCTCATCCGCGAGCAGGTCGGCACCAAGCGCGCGATCTGCGGCCTGTCCGGCGGCGTGGACTCCGCGGTCGCCGCGGCCCTCGTACAGAAGGCCATCGGCTCGCAGCTGACCTGCGTGTACGTCGACCACGGCCTGATGCGCAAGGGCGAGACCGAGCAGGTCGAGAAGGACTTCGTGGCCGCCACCGGCGTCCAGCTGAAGGTCGTCGACGCGCAGGAGCGCTTCCTCACCGCGCTCGCCGGGGTCTCCGACCCGGAGACCAAGCGGAAGATCATCGGCCGCGAGTTCATCCGCGTCTTCGAGCAGGCGCAGCTGGAGATCCTCCAGGAGGACGGCCCCGAGGTCGCCTTCCTGGTGCAGGGCACGCTGTACCCGGACGTCGTGGAGTCCGGCGGCGGCACCGGCACCGCGAACATCAAGTCGCACCACAACGTGGGCGGCCTGCCCGACGACATCGAGTTCGAGCTCGTCGAGCCGCTGCGCAAGCTGTTCAAGGACGAGGTCCGCATGGTCGGCCAGGAGCTCGGCCTGCCGGACGAGATCGTCCAGCGCCAGCCGTTCCCCGGCCCCGGCCTCGGCATCCGCATCGTCGGCGAGGTCACCAAGGACCGCCTCGACCTGCTGCGCGAGGCCGACGCGATCGCCCGCGAGGAGCTGACCGCGGCGGGCCTCGACCGCGAGATCTGGCAGTGCCCGGTGGTCCTGCTCGCGGACGTCCGCAGCGTCGGCGTCCAGGGCGACGGCCGCACCTACGGCCACCCGATCGTGCTGCGCCCGGTCTCCTCCGAGGACGCCATGACGGCGGACTGGACGCGGATGCCGTACGACGTGCTCGCGAAGATCTCCACCCGCATCACCAACGAGGTCGCCGACGTCAACCGCGTCGTCCTCGACGTGACGAGCAAGCCCCCGGGCACCATCGAGTGGGAGTAGCCCCCACGGCTGTACGGACGGCGTCGCCCCTCGCGGGGGCGGCGCCGTCGTCGTTGTGGGCGGACTCCCGCACGACTCTGTTCACCTGCGGTAACGCGAGGTAGCTTCCGGCCATGACTGAGATGCCCGAGCCGATACCGGTGGACCAGCTGCGGTTCGATCTGCCGCCCGTGCACGAAAGCCCCGCCGAGGAGCGGCAGCACCGCAAGGAGCGGCTCGCGGGCGCGCTGAGACTCTTCGCCCGGTTCGGGTACGAGGAAGGCGTGTCGGGCCATGTCACCGCGCGGGACCCGGAGTTGGCGGACTGCTACTGGGTGAACCCGTTCGGGGTGCCGTTCGCGCACGTCACGGCGGGCGAGCTGGTCCTGGTCAACGGGGACGGGCAGGTCGTCCAGGGCGGCCACCACGTCAACCAGGCCGCGTTCACCGTGCACGCCGAGGTGCACCGGGCCCGCCCCGACGCGGTCGCCGTCGTCCACACGCACTCGACGTACGGGCGGGCGCTCGCGGCCCTGGGCGAGTTCGTCGAGCCGTACACGCAGGAAGCCTGCGCCTTTTTCGAGGATCACGCCGTGTACGACGCCTACACCGGGGTGGTCGTGGACGCCGAGGAGGGCCGGCGGATCGCGGCGGCGCTCGCCTCGTACAAGGCGGTCGTCCTGCGCAACCACGGGCTGCTCACCGTGGGGGACTCGGTGGACGCGGCGGCCTGGTGGTTCATCTCGATGGAGCGCTGCGCGCGGGTGCAGCTCGCGGCGCGGGCGGCCGGCAAGCCCGTACTCATCGACCGGCGGGACGCGGTGGCGACCCGGGATCAGCTCGGCAGTGATCTCGTGGCGTGGATCAACTACCAGCCGCTGTGGCGGCAGGTCAGCCGCGCGGAGCCCGAACTCCTGTCGTAGTACGTCAATTTGATGGTGCGTCAATCACCCGCCCGGCCAGGCAGCGCCGACCGCCGGGCGGTTTTGGTGCGCGACAATTCCCTGACGGTTCAAGGGGTTTGGCGCACGGACGGAGTTCCCGGTGGCAGTGCAGGAGGCTCGGCAATGCGGCGGTGACTGCGCGCACGGTGCGCGGGACGGGCACCGCCGTGCGGTGGCGGCGTTCCTCGCCAAGCGGGACGGGCTCGCCGCGGGCGAGGGGCTGCCCGCGGCCCTCGCCCACTCCGCCGTGGCGTCCCGCCAGTGGGTCTCGGACGAGCTGACCCAATCCGCGCGGGTGGTCGCCGAACGCGGCCGGGAGGCGGGCCGCACCTGGCCCGAACGGGTCTGGCGCGGCACGCTGGCGACGGTGTGGGGCGGGGTCTTCGCCCTCTCCCTCGCCGAGGCGGCCACCGCCATCGGTGCGGGCTGGACGGCGGCCCGCACCGCCGGGCTCCTCTCCGCGCTGACGGCTGCCGCCCTGCTGACGGCGACGGCGTACTTCCACCGCTCGCGCGGCGGCCTCCTGGCGCCCGTACTCGGCGAGGACAACCGCCTCTCCACCTCGCGGGCGGTCGCGGCGGCCTGGGTCCTGTTCGCGGCCTTCGCGGCACTGTTCCTCGCGCTGCGGCTGGCCGCGGCGGCCGACCCGGCCAAGCGCGAGACGGTCTTACGCGGTCTCGAACTGGCCCGCTGCGGCGCCCTGTTGGCGGTCGTGTTCTGTGTGTCATTGATCGCGGTGGTGGTCCGCCGGGTCGTGACGGTACGCATCCACGGGCAGCGGTTGCAGAAGGTGCGGGCCGACCGGCCGCGCGGGGCCGACCTGCTCGCCGACGACGCGGGGCGGGGCAGTTTCGCGGACGCGCAGTACGTGGTGGTGACGCTGGTCGGGGTGCTGTTCGCGGCGGTACGCCTCGCCCGCCGCCCGGACCGGCTCCCGGACCTGCCATGGGGTCTTGCGGTCCTGGTGCTGATCTCCGCGGTGACGTACTTCGCGGGGAAGTACGCGGAGGGGGGCCGTCCGGTGGTGCTCTCCGTCGTACGGGCCCGGGAGGCGGGGGACCTGGACGCGCCGATCCGTACCGGGGAGGACATCGAGATCCGCGGGGCGGGCTTCGTGCCGCCGGGCGCGGGCACGCCGGACCGGCTGGCCCGCATGGTGGTCCGCATCGGCGCGGTCCACGTCCACGTCCCCCTGATCCCCGTCCCGGGCGGCTTCGCGAACCCGACGGACGGGGTGCTGACGGTGCCGGTGCCGGTGGACGTGGAGGCCGGGCGGGTGGAGGTCCGAGTGGTGACGGCGGCGGGGGTGGAGACGAACGGGGTGCACGTGGAAGTGGCCGAGTAGGGGGGTCTGCCCACCCGCCCACCCGTTGCCCCGCGTTGAGACGCGGAGCCCCTGGGGTTCCGCCCCAGACCCCGGTGGCCCCTCCCCGCCCCTTCCCGCTGCAACACTCTGCGGCTCCGCCGCGTGGCCTCCGGGGGTGGGTGGGAGCGGCTGCGGCTGGTGGTGGATCGGGTGCGGGCTGTGCCTGGCTGGTCGCGCAGTTCCCCGCGCCCCTGACCCGCTTTCGTCCGCGGACCGTACGTGGTGCTCGCGCAGTTCCCCGCGCCCCTAGCGGGATCTGTGCTGGCCCGTGCCGGTATCTTCAGCCCGTCATGGGGGTCCCCCCTGGCCCTTAAGGCCTTGGGGGAGATTGAGGACGAGCGCCGTTCAGGCGCGAACGGGGGCTTCCGGGGGCGGAGCCCCCGGAAGCCGGTGCAGGGGACGGAGTCCCTGCAGGGGGGCTGGGGCGCAGCCCCAGGAGCCGAACCATCCAACCCCTTGCACGTGCGGGTGGGTGGGCCAGCGCCGCTCGGTTCCCACCGGGGTGGGAATGAGACACCCGTTCCCCTCGTCCGTATCGTCTGGTGACAGGCGAATTGGATGGAGGCGGGATCAGCCATGGCACATGGACATGCGACCAGGGTGGGGACCGGGGCGGACCGGGCCCGGGGCTGGCAGGCCACGGCCCGCACGTACGCGCTGCTGCCGCTGCGGATCTTCCTCGGCGTGACCTTCATCTACGCCGGCCTCGACAAGCTCACGGACAGCGCGTTCTTCCACGCGACCGGCACCGGGTCCATCGGCGAGCTGATGCGCGGCGTGCGGGACAGCTCCGCGGTCCCCGCCCTCGTGGACCTCGCCCTGAAGAGCCCCGCGGGGTTCGGGTACGCCATCGCGTTCGGCGAGCTGGCCGTCGGCATCGGCACGCTGCTCGGCCTGTTCGGGCGGCTCGCCGCACTGGGCGGCGCGCTCATCTCGCTCTCCCTGTGGCTCACGGTGAGCTGGCAGACCAACCCGTACTACTACGGCAACGACCTGGCCTACTTGATGGCCTGGCTGCCGCTCGTACTGGCCGGGACGCCGTTGCTGTCCGCCGACGCGCTCCTCGCCAGCCGGCGTCGCTTGCGTACCCCGTAGTCGATCCAGCTCACGAGCGAGGCGATTCCGAGGCCGCCGCAGACCAGCGGGATCGCCACAGGTGAGGGGGTGTTCCACTGTCCGGCCGCGTCCCCCGCGAACAGGACGGCCGTGGCGGCCAGCGCGAGCCCGGCGATGAGCCGGCCCGGGCGGAACTCATGACGCAGCACGGTCCACCTCCGCCTGGCCGACGCCGACCTTGAGATGGAGTTCGAGCGTCCCGGCCGGCTTGGCACCGGCGGGCGGAGTCAGGGTCGCGGTCCGCTTCTGGCCCGGTGTGACCTGGATGTCGTCCGGTTTCTCGCCGGGCAGCCGGATGTCGCCGAGGCCCATGTCGAAGGTCACCTTCACTGTCACGTCCTTCGGTACGACGACCCTCGCCCTGCCCGCGCCGACCTCCGCGCTCGTCGTCACGGTCTGTCCCCGCGGCACGGCGAGCCGGCTCAGGTCGAGGGTGCCGACGCCGGTGCCGAGGTGGTAGGCCGGCCGTACGTCGCTGATCGCGGCGGGCGTCCAGTTCGTCCGGGTCCAGTGCGAGTCGATCGACTTGGGCAGCGCCGCGGACCCGGCGAGCAGGGCCGCCGTGAGCACCGCGAGGAACACCGTGCCGAACCCCGTACGGCCCAGGAACGAGCTCAGCATCAGGCCGAGCGCGAACACCCCGAGCGCGGCCGCGAACCCGATCTGCAGGCCGGTGCCGAGCGGCTGGTGGTCCCAGGAGCCGCCGAGCCCGGCGCCGAAGGCGAGCAGCGCCGTGAGGAAGATCAGGCCGCCGATGGGGCGCGGCCCCCGGCTCGCCCGTACCGCGGCGTTCGCGGCCTTGCGGGTCGCCTTGGAGACCGGGGGCGCGTCCGCGTCCGCGGGACCCCACAGATAGCCGCCCGGGACCGGGCCCGTGGTGCCGTCCTTGACGATCGGGTCCCGCCACCAGGACGGCGGGGACGGCGCGGGCGGCGCCTTCGTCTCGGGCGGCGCGTCCGCGACGGCCTGGGCCGCCACCGGGTCGAGCGGGCTGTCCGCGGGCGTGGTGGAGCGCCGCTGCGACCAGACGGCGGCGCCCGCGAGGAGCAGCGCGAGCAGCACGGCGAACGTCATCACCGAGCCGTTCCTCAGCATGGTGAGGAAGATTCCGCAGCCCGCCAGGGCCATCAGCACGGCTACCAGCGCCGCGCCTTCGACCCGGCCCGTGAGCAGCCGGCGGGCCTCGTTCTCGTCCTCGCCCTCCAACGGCACGATCAGCCAGGCGAACCCGTAGAAGACCAGGCCGAGGCCGCCGGTCACGGACAGCACGCCGAGCGCGATCCGGAAGATCACCGGGTCGAGGTCGCAGTACCGGCCGAGGCCTCCGCAGACTCCGCCGATGACCTTGTTGCGGCTGCTGCGGCGCAGCAGCGGGGCCTCGGGGGCCGGATCGGGCGGCGCTTGGGGCGTCTCGGTCGGCGTGCTCATACGTACATGGTGACGGGCTCGCGCGGCACACGGCACCCGCCCCGACCCTGGCCTCACCCTGATTTCATCCCTGAAGGGCCAAGATCAGCACCCCCTGCGGGGGAGGTGGCCTCCCCCACGCGAGGGGGTTGTCCTCAGGGAAGCCTGGGGGCCAACCCTGATGCCCGGGGGCCCCTGGCCGTGTGACGATCGGGGCATGCCAGTCGCCACCCCCCGCCTGTCGCCGACCGAGGCCGACGAAGCGCCGGTCCGCAAGCTGTACCGCTCCGCCGAGGGGCGGATGCTCGGCGGCGTCGCGCGCGGGCTCGCCGGGCACCTCGGGCTCCCGGTGGTGTGGGTGCGGGTGGTGTTCCTGGGGCTGCTTTCGATCAACGGCCTGGGCGCGCTCCTTTACGCGGTGTTCTGGTTCGTGGTGCCGCTGGGCCTCGGGGGTACGACGGCCGGGCCGCGCTCCGCGTTCGAGGTCAGCCCGGACGGCCGGCGCAGACTCCGCAAGCCCGACAAGGGCCAGGTCGTCGCCCTGATCGCGCTGGTCTTCGGCGCCGCGATCTTCGCGTCCAAGGTGGACGTCGGCGGCTGGGCCAACCCGTACGTCTTCCCCAGCATCCTCATCGGCGTCGGCGTCATCCTGGTGTGGCGGCAGGCCGACAACACGCGCCGGGCGCGCTGGACCGAAGGCGCCCGGCGCAGCCGGTGGCTCCCGGTGGCCCGGGGGCTCGCCGGGGTCGCCCTGGTCGGCACCGGGCTCACCGGCTTCGTCGTGGTCAACGGCTCGGCCGCACAGCTCGGCAACGTACTGACGGCGGCGATCGCGGTGCTCGCCGGCATCGCCCTGCTCGCCGGGCCCTATCTCGTCCGCATGACGCAGGACCTGTCCGAGGAGCGCCTGATGCGCATCCGGGCCCAGGAGCGCGCCGAGGTCGCCGCCCACGTGCACGACTCGGTGCTGCACACCCTGACCCTGATCCAGCGCAACGCGGAGAACGTCGGCGAGGTGCGGCGCCTGGCCCGGGCGCAGGAGCGCGAGCTGCGTGCCTGGCTGTACAAGCCGGAAGGCACCGGCAAGGAGAAGGAAGAGGAACCCGAGACGCTCGCCGAGGCCGTCAAGAAGGCGGCGGCCGAGGTCGAGGACAAGCACGGCGTCCCGCTGGAGGTGGTCGTCGTGGGCGACTGCCCGCTGGACGACGGCCTGACCGCGCAGATGCAGGCCGCGCGCGAGGCGATGGTGAACGCGGCCAAGTACGGTGGCGAGGGCGGCGCCGTCCAGGTGTACGCGGAGGTGGAGGGCCGCACGGTCTTCGTCTCCGTGCGGGACCGGGGCCCCGGATTCGATCCCGACGCGGTGCCCGCCGACCGGATGGGCGTACGAGAATCAATCATCGGCCGGATGCAGCGCAACGGCGGTACGGCGAGGCTGCGTTCGGTGCCCGGCGGGGGCACGGAGGTCGAGCTGGAGATGGAGAGGGCAGAGGGATGACCGAGGAAACGACAGGCCGCCACGTCAGGGTGGTCCTCGTCGACGACCACCGGATGTTCCGCACCGGAGTCCAGGCGGAGATCGGCCAGACCGAGAGCACGGGCGTCGAGGTGGTCGGCGAGGCCGCCGACGTCGACCAGGCGATCACGGTGATCACCGCGACCCGCCCCGAAGTGGTGCTGCTCGACGTCCACCTGCCCGGGGGCGGCGGCGTCGAGGTGCTGCGCCGCTCGGCGGCCATGATGGCGGCCGCCGAGAACCCGGTCCGCTTCCTCGCGCTGTCCGTCTCGGATGCGGCGGAGGACGTGATCGGCGTGATCCGCGGGGGTGCCCGCGGCTACGTCACCAAGACCATCACCGGCACCGACCTGGTCGACTCGATCTTCCGGGTGCAGGACGGCGACGCGGTGTTCTCGCCACGCCTGGCGGGCTTCGTCCTGGACGCGTTCGCCTCCACGGACGCGCCGCCGGTCGACGAGGACATGGACCGGCTCACCCAGCGCGAGCGCGAGGTGCTGCGCCTGATCGCCCGGGGCTACGCGTACAAGGAGATCGCCAAGCAGCTGTTCATCTCCGTCAAGACGGTCGAGTCGCACGTCTCGGCGGTGCTGCGCAAGCTCCAGCTGTCCAACCGTCACGAGCTGACCCGCTGGGCCACGGCACGCCGGCTGGTCTGAGCCGCCGTGCAGGGGTGACCGGCGGTTTTGGCTTCGTAAAACCATGGCAAAACCGGCAACCCGGACGCGCTCATGTCACTCTTGCCGGACGTGATGAGCCTGACCGGAACTCCCTTCTTCGTCACCGCGATCGTGGTGGCCGCGCTCGCCGTTCTGGTGCCGCTGCTTGTCTGGCACAAGGTCGGCGGGCCGGTCGTGGTGCGCGGGGCCGTGCGGCTGTTCATGGTGCTCATCGCCCAGGCCTCGGCGGTCGTCGTGGTGTTCGTCGCCGTCAACAACGCGAACGGCCTCTACGACAATTGGGGTGACCTGCTCGGCACCGACAGTCACGTCGGCGCGGCTCCCAACCTCGGCGTGGACGGCACCGGCGGGCGCAGCATCGCCAAGGAGCCCCGCGTCAAGCAAGCCTTCGCCCCGGTCGACGACTCCAGCATGGGCACCGGCGTCCAGGTCACGCATCTGACCGGCCGGGTCTCGGGGGCGGACGGCGAGGTGTACGTGTGGCTGCCGCCGCAGTACGACGACCCGGCGTACAAGGCCAAGGACTTTCCCGTGGTCGAGCTGCTGCCCGGCTACCCCGGCTCGGCCAGGGACTGGTTCATCAACCTCGACGCCACCCAGCAGCTGCGGCCGCTGATGGCCGGCGGCGAGGTCAAGCCGTTCATCCTGGTCGCGCCGCGCACCTCGCTGCTCGCCGGGCAGGACACGGGCTGCGCCAATGTGCCGGGCATCGTGAACGCGGACACGTGGCTGAGCGTGGACGTCCGCAAGATGGTCACCGACAACTTCCGTGCCGAGACGGGCGCGGACGGCTGGGCCGTCGCCGGGATATCGGCCGGCGCCCACTGCTCGGCGAAGCTCGCGATCGAGCACCCCGACCGCTACCGCGCGGGCATCTCGCTGTCCGGCTACAACGACCCGGCCGCCGAGTCCGACTCGATCACGGCGGGCGCCCCGGCGCTGCGCCGCGAGACCAACCCGCTGTGGATGCTGACCCACGCCAAGCACCCGCCGAAGACCTCGCTCTTCCTCACCGGCCAGCCGGGCGACGGCTACGAGGACGGCCTCGCGCTGCGCAAGGCCGCGAAGGATCCCACCAAGGTGTGGGTGCAGAAGACCGGCGGCGGCCATCTGAACGTGGTGTGGAAGCCGCTCCTGCCGGAGGTGTTCCGCTGGCTGTCCGGCCAGGTCAGCGGCGTACAGAACACGAAGGACGTGAAGGACGCCAAGGGCGGCCTGCGGCCCAATGGCGGGAGTGGCGACGCGGCGGTCGTGCAGGCCACGGGCGCCGGTGGCGTACGGGGTGAGCAGTGAAGGGCACGGGGCGTCACCCTTTGGTAAAACGCTGGTAAACCGGGCAACTGGTGTTCGCGGCCGTCCCTCTAGGGGTGCGTGATGAGCCTGACCGGAACCCCCTTCCTCGTGATCGCGATCCTCGCGGCGGTGGCAGCCCTGCTGCTGCCGCTCGTCCTGTGGACCAGAATCGGCGGTCCGGCCTTCGTGCGCTGGATCTCGCGGCTCCTCATGCTGGGCTTCGCCCAGGTCACCGCGATCCTGGTGGTCTTCCTCTTCGTCAACAACGCCAACGGCCTGTACGACACCTGGGACGACCTGCTGGGCGGCGGCAATCACGTGAACGCCGCCCCCGACCTCGGCCCCGACGGCACCGGCGGCAGGAACGCGGCCAACGAGCCCAAGGTGAAGCAGAAGTTCGAGCCGTACACGAACAAGGTCGGCAAGGGCGTCGTGAAGACCACGCTCAAGGGGCAGGTGTCCGGGGTCGAGGGCGATGTGGCGGTGTGGCTGCCGCCGCAGTACAACGACCCGGCGTACAAGGACAAGACGTTCCCCGTCGTCGAGCTGCTGCCCGGCTACCCCGGGTCGATAGGCGCCTGGTTCGGCACCCTGAAGACGCAGGAGCAGCTCACGCCGATGATGGAGAAGGGCGAGGTCGCGCCGTTCATCCTGGTCTCGCCGCGCACCACGCTCCTGGACGGCAAGGACACCGGCTGCGCGAACGTGCCCGGCGTCGTGAACGCGGACACGTGGCTGAGCGTGGACGTCCGCAAGATGGTCACCGACAACTTCCGGGCCGACACCCGTGCCGAAGGCTGGGCCGTCGCCGGGTACTCGGCGGGCGCCCACTGCGCCGCCAAGCTCGCCATCGAGCACCCCGACCGCTACCGGGCGGGTGTCGACCTGTCCGGCTACAACGACCCGGCCGCCGAGAAGGACTCGATCGCCGCGAAGAACCCCAAGCTGCGCGAGGAGACCAACCCGCTGTGGATCCTCAAGCACGCCAAGACCCCGCCGCGGATCTCGCTGTTCGTCTCCGGTGAGCAGACCGACGGCTACAACGACGGGCTCGCCCTGAAGAAGGCCGCCAAGGTGCCCACCGCGGTGACCGTGGTCAAGCTCAACGGCGGCGGCCACGCGAGCGTGGTGTGGAAGACCCAGGTCCCGGACGTCTTCCGCTGGCTGACCAAGGAGATGGGCGCGGGCGTCAAGGTCGAACCCGAGCAAGGGGTCTGACGGTTCGTCAACTGCCGCGTCACGCGGGCCGCACGGCCCCCGCGAACGGCATCTGGTCGATCGGCGCGACCCGCACCGGCGCCCCCGGGTGCGGCGCGTGGATCATCTGGCCGCCGCCGACGTAGATCCCCACGTGGCTGATCCCGGAGTAGAAGAACACCAGGTCGCCCGGCGCCAGTTGGGAACGCGGCACCCGGCTGCCCGCGTTGATCTGGGTGTACGTGGTGCGCGGCAGCTGCACCCCGGCCGAGCGCCAGGCGGCCTGGGTCAGGCCCGAGCAGTCGAAGGACGAGGGGCCCGTCGCGCCCCACACGTACGGCTTGCCGAGCGCGCTGTAGGCGAAGGAGACGGCGGCCGCGGCGCGGTCGGTGGGGGCCGCGATCGGCGCGCGCGGGGTGTCGGCCGAGCGGCTGGCCCGGGTGTCGGCGGGGGCTGCGTCGGACTCCTCGTAGGCGGCCCGCTCCGGCGCGGTGAGCTGGGCGAGCAGCGCCTCGGCCGAGGTGATCCTCGACTGGATGTCGCTCTTCTGCTTCCTCAGCGTGGACTGCTGGCCGCGCAGCTCGGCGAGCTTTCCGTCGGCGGTCGTGTGCAGCTGGTCGAGCTCGGCGAGCTGCTTCCGCACCCCCGACACGGCGGTCGCCGTCCGGTCCCCGGCGCGCTCGGCCAGCGCGGCGTCGTCCAGGTACTGCTTCGGGTCCGAGGAGAGGATCAGCTGGAGCTCGGGGGCGACCGAACCGCTGCGGTACTGGGCGGCCGCGAGCGAACCCAGCGCGTTGCGCGCGGTGTTGAGCTGCTGGGTCTTGCGGGCGGCCTCGTCGCGCAGCTCGCTCAGCGAACGCTCGGTCGCGTCCGCCTTCTCCTTCGTGCCGTCGTACGCCTCCGTCGTGACCTCCGCGTCGTGGTACAGCTGGTCGACCTTGGCCTTGACCTGCGCCGGGGTGAGCTTCGGCTCGGCGTGCCCGGAGCCCTCGAAGAGGGTGGCGGTGGCCGCCGACGCCAGGGCGAGCGTCGCGGCGGTGCGGGCGGCGGGGCCGGTGAGCGGATGCTGCTTGGGCTTTCGGTGCGCAGCCACGAGGGCCTTCACGTCCTTCCGTACGGCAGTGCTTCCGCGCTGCGGCTCCGGGGAGGGGAGCCGTCCCGACGACGGACCGCACAGGGGGACGGCCCGTCGCCGGATCTTTCGGCGGTGGTGACCGACAGCCGCCCGGTGGAAGCGGCGGCGGTGGGGAGTCGGCCACCTGGTGGAGGACGCTAAACCTGGGCGACACGGTCGAGCGGCGTAATGACGGCAAGTGCCCCTTTCCGGCATCCGCGCGACCGACTTCGACCGAAGCCGGGGCGATGGCCCGCAGGGTGCGCGCCTGCTGTGACCGAAGTGCCGGTTGGGCCCCACCCGCTGCAGGGCGCCTGCTACGAGGGAATTAGGCTCCGGCCCATGGACGTACTCATCAAGGTCGTCGTCGGCCTGCACATCATCGGCATCGCTTCGCTGCTCGGCGGATTCCTGACGCAGATGAAGGCGATGAGCGCGGGCGCCGCCCGCTTCGTCCCGGCGATGCTGCACGGCGCCCTGACCATGCTGGTCACCGGCGTCGCCCTGGTCGGCCTCAACCAGGCCGACGACAACACCCTGAACACCGTCAAGCTCGGCGTGAAGCTCGCGTTCCTGATCGTGATCCTGGGCCTGGTCTATGTGAAGCGGGACGAGGAGAAGGTCGAGAAGGCCGCGTTCGGCGTGGTCGGCGGCCTCACCGTCGCGAACATCTTCATCGCGCTGCTCTGGACCTGAGGCCCGACCGCCGGGGTTACGCGGGCCGCACGCTGCCGTAGATCGGCATGTAGTAGATCGACTCCTCGCGTACGTACGCCCCGGAGTGCGGCGCGTGGATCATCATGCCGTTGCCGATGTACATGCCGACGTGGCTGATGTCGTCGTAGAAGAAGACCAGGTCACCGGGTTGCAGATCGGCCGTCGCGACCCTGGTGCCGACCTTCACCTGGTCCCAGGTGGTGCGCGGCAGATCCACCCCGGCCGCCTTCCACGCGGCCTGCGTAAGACCCGAGCAGTCGTACGAGGCCGGGCCGGTCGCGCCCCACACGTACGGCTTGCCCATCTGGGCGCGGGCGAAGGCGAGGGCCTTGGCCGCCTTGGTCGTGGCGGGCGCCGACGGCGACGAGGGCGATGAAGGTGCGTGGCCGGCGGGCGGGGCCTTCTTCTTGGCGGCGGCCGCCGCCTGCTGCGCGGCCAGCTCGGCGGCCTTGCGCTTGGCCTCGTCCTGCTTCTTCTTCTCGATCGCGGCGAGCCGCGCCTTCTCCTGCGCGGTCAGCGTCGACAGCAGCGTGCGGGCGGCGGCCAGCTTGGTCTGCACGTCCTGCTTGCCCGCTTGCAGCGTCTGCTGCGAGGTGGTCAGCGCGGCCAGGCTCCGGCTCGCCTCGGCCCGCTTCTTCGCGTTCTCCGCGCGCTGCGTCTCGAAGCTGCTCAGCGTCTTCTGCTGCTCGTCGGAGAGCCGGCCCATCAACTGGTTCTGGTCGAAGAACGCCTGCGGGTCGTCCGAGAACAGCAGCGTCATGGTGGGGGTGACCCCGCCGTCGCGGTACTGCGCCGCGGCATAGCTGCCGATCACCCGCCGGGTGTCGTTCAGCTTCGCCGTGCCGGCCGCCACCTGGTCGAGCAGCGCGTCGGCCTTCGCGCGCTGGGTGGCCGTCGCCTCCTTGGCCGCGTCGTACTTCTGGGTGGCCAGGTCCGCCTGCCGGTAGAGGTCGTCGACCTTCTTCTGCACCTCTTCGATGCTCGGCTTCGGCCCGGCGGGCGCGGCGTCCGCGCTCTGCGCGAGCAGGCTCACCGAGGCGAGCGCGGCCGTCGTCACGCCCAGGGCGGGCGCGGTAGTGCCTATTCGAGTGCGCGGCTTGCGGTGTGAGGGCAAGGCCGACACCTCCTTCCGGAGCGTTCCGGACGGGGGCGTTCCCCGGCTTGCTGCGGCACGCTAGCCAACTCCCGTGGCTCCTGGGAAGGTTGATGTCCGACAGGCCCGATACATTCCCGTGACCTTTACGGTGCGTAGTCGTGAACCGTCTCTCCGAAGGCGGCGGCGGAGTGTCAGAGGGGCGGCCTAGACTCGGGAGACGATGAGCAGCCTCTTTGACGACAGCTTCCTGGCGGACCTCCAGCCCTCCGAGGAGGAGCACCCGCCGCCGCCCCCCGATGCAGGCATCGGCTCCACCGGAGCGGCTGGCGCCGCGCTGCCTGATGAGCACGCACCGGAGCCGGTGCCGGACGACCTGTTCGAGGGCCGGTTCGACGCGCCCGCGGACCGTGACGCGTACTACCGCGGCGGCGCCCCGCGCCCGGCGATCGACGCGGCGGCCCTCCTGGAAGGGCTGAACGAACAGCAGCGCGCCGCCGTGGTGCACGCGGGCTCGCCGCTGCTCATCGTGGCCGGCGCCGGCTCCGGCAAGACCCGGGTGCTCACGCACCGCATCGCCCACCTGCTGGCGACCCGCGGCGTGCACCCCGGCCAGATCCTCGCGATCACCTTCACCAACAAGGCCGCGGGCGAGATGAAGGAGCGCGTCGAGCAGCTGGTCGGCCCGCGCGCCAACGCGATGTGGGTCATGACGTTCCACAGCGCCTGCGTGCGGATCCTGCGCCGCGAGTCGAAGAAGCTCGGCTTCACCTCGTCGTTCTCGATCTACGACGCGGCCGACTCCAAGCGCCTGATGGCGCTGGTCTGCCGCGACCTCGACCTGGACCCCAAGCGCTTCCCGCCGAAGTCGTTCAGCGCCAAGGTGTCCAACCTGAAGAACGAGCTGATCGACGAGGAGACCTTCGCGGGCCAGGCCGCGGACGGCTTCGAGAAGACGCTCGCCCAGGCCTACACGATGTACCAGGCGAGGCTGCGCGAGGCCAACGCGCTCGACTTCGACGACATCATCATGACCACGGTCCACCTCCTCCAGGCCTTCCCGGACGTGGCCGAGCACTACCGGCTGCGCTTCAGGCACGTCCTGGTGGACGAGTACCAGGACACCAACCACGCCCAGTACACGCTGGTACGGGAGCTGGTGGGCCCCTCCGGCGAGGCGCAGGCCCCCGCCGAGCTGTGCGTGGTGGGTGACGCCGACCAGTCGATCTACGCCTTCCGCGGCGCGACGATCCGCAACATCCTCCAGTTCGAGGAGGACTACCCGAGCGCGACGACGATCCTCCTGGAGCAGAACTACCGCTCCACGCAGACGATCCTGTCCGCCGCCAACGCGGTGATCGAGCGCAACGAGAGCCGCCGCCCGAAGAACCTGTGGACGGACGCGGGACCGGGCGCGCAGATCACCGGCTACGTCGCCGACACCGAGCACGACGAGGCGCAGTTCGTCGCCGACGAGATCGACCGGCTCACCGACAAGGGCGAGGCCAAGGCGGGCGACGTCGCCGTCTTCTACCGCACCAACGCGCAGTCCCGCGTCTTCGAAGAGATCTTCATCCGGGTCGGCCTGCCCTACAAGGTCGTCGGCGGCGTCCGCTTCTACGAGCGCAAGGAGGTCAGGGACGTCCTGGCCTATCTGCGCGTCCTGTCGAACGCCGAGGACACCGTCCCGCTGCGGCGCATCCTCAACGTGCCCAAGCGCGGCATCGGCGAGCGCGCCGAAGCGATGATCGACGCCCTGTCGCTGCGCGAGAAGATCACCTTCCCGCAGGCGCTGCGCCGCGTCGACGAGGCGTACGGCATGGCGGCCCGCTCGGCCAACGCCGTCAAGCGCTTCAACGCGCTGATGGAGGAGCTCCGTACGATCGTGGACTCCGGTGCCGGCCCCGCGGTCGTCCTCGAAGCGGTCCTCGAACGGACCGGCTACCTCGCCGAGTTGCAGGCCTCCACCGACCCGCAGGACGAGACCCGCATCGAGAACCTCCAGGAACTCGCCGCCGTGGCCCTGGAGTTCGAGCAGGAGCGCGGCGAGGAAGAGGGCGCGGGCACGCTCGCGGAATTCCTGGAGAAGGTGGCCCTGGTCGCCGACTCCGACCAGATCCCCGACGAGGACGAGGACGGTTCAGGAGTCATCACGCTGATGACGCTGCACACCGCCAAGGGCCTCGAATTCCCCGTCGTGTTCCTCACCGGCATGGAGGACGGCGTCTTCCCGCACATGCGGGCGCTCGGCCAGGTCAAGGAGCTGGAGGAGGAGCGCCGCCTCGCCTACGTCGGTATCACGCGGGCCCGCGAGCGGCTGTATCTGACCCGCTCCTCGATGCGCAGCGCCTGGGGCCAGCCCTCGTACAACCCGGCATCGCGCTTCCTGGAGGAGATCCCGGTCCAGCACCTGGAGTGGAAGCGGACCGGTCCGATGGCGGCCCCGGCGGGCCCGGTGTCGGGCAAGTCGCTGGGCGGCGGCATCGGCAACTCGCTGTCCTCGTCGCGCTCCAAGGCGGGACCCTCGGGCTTCGCGACGCGGCGCGGCAACGACAAGCCGGTGATCGCCCTGTCGGTCGGCGACCGCGTCACGCACGACCAGTTCGGCCTGGGCACCGTGATGACGGTAACGGGGTCGGGCTCGGACGCCCAGGCCACGATCGACTTCGGCGACGAACGTCCGAAGAAGCTGTTGCTGCGGTACGCGCCGGTGGAGAAGCTCTGACCGAGCTTCTGGTTACGTCGGGTCCAGGTCGTGGCTGCGCAGCCACGGCAGGGGGTCGATCGACGAGCCGCCGCCCGGCCGTACCTCGAAGTGGAGGTGCGGCCCGGTGGAGTTGCCGGAGTTCCCCGAGTACGCGATGACGTCGCCGGCCTTCACCGGACCCGAGCGGATCTTGGTGCTGGACAGGTGGCAGTACCAGGTCTCGGTGCCGTCGGCGCCGGTCACTATGGCCATGTTTCCGTACGCGCTGTTCCACTGCGTGCGGACCGTGCCGTCGATCGCCGACATCACCGGAGTGCCGTACGAGACCGGGAAGTCGATGCCGGTGTGCACCGACATCCAGTTGACGCCGGCCTGTCCGTAGTAGGCGCTGAGACCCTTCTGCGTCACCGGCAGGACGAACTTGGGGCGCGCGGCCTCCTTCGCGGCGGCCGCGTCCTCCTTTTTCTTCTTCTCCGCGTCCTGGCGGGCCTTGAGGTCGATACGTTCCTGCGTCCGGCTGGCGCGGTCGGCGAAGCCGTTCGCGTCGGCGCTGAGATTGGCGAGCTGGGTGTCCAGCTTGGTGTTGGCGGCGACCGGCTTGACCGACGCGGGGTCGGACGCGGCCGTCACGGTGCCGCCGTCGTCCTTGCCGCCGGTGAGCCCGCCGACGGAGGCGACCGCGACACCCGCGACCCCCATCACGCACACGGACGGGACCGCGACGGTCAGCAGCGCCGAACGCTTGGCGGGGCTGCGCCGCCGACGGCCGGCGTTGCGCCGGGCCTCGGCGCGTGAACCGGGGACGGCCGCGCCGGGCAGATCGGCCGGAAGGTCGGCGGGCTCCGGCTCGGGGGCGGGCTCGTCGGTGAACGCCTCGGCGAACTCGTCCGCGAGCTCTGCCTGGGGGAACTCGGCTGTCTCGTAAGGGAGTTGGGCCTCGGGCTGGGCGGGCATCGTCGTCGTGGCCGCCGTCGCCATCGCGTTCCACGCGGTCGCGTCGTACGTCCCGGTCTCGGACTGCGTGCCGGGCACGGCCCACTGGCCCGTCGTGTCGTACGCGGAGGTGAACGCGCTGTTGTCGTACTGGCCGGTGCCCTGCGCCTGGTGCCACGCGTTGGCGTCCCACTGGCCCGTCGTGTCGAAGGCGCCCGTCGCGAACGAGCCGGTGTCGAAGGTGCCGGTCGCGCCGTCCGGTTCGTACGCCGTCGCCTGGTGCGGAACCGTCCACTGGCCGGTGGTGTCGTACGAGGAGGCGAAGGCGCCGGTGTCGAAGGTGCCGGTGTCGAACTGGCCTGTCCGGCCTGCCGCGTAGCCGTTCTGGCCGGCGTAGCCGCCCTGCATCGCGCCGAACAGCGGATCGGCGTCGTAGCCTCCGGTGGTGTGGGAGGGGGCGCTGTTGCCGTCATGGCCACTGCTGCCGCTGAGGTAACCGTCGTGTCCGACGTACCCGGCGTGGGCGTGCTGGTCAGTCACCAACTTCTCTCTCGCCTCGGCAACAGAACCTGCGGCCGGGTCCCTAAGGGGCGGGGGTCCCGGGGACAGCAGTGGCGTGACTGTACCCGGCGGTATGCGAGACCGACAATCTTCGGCAGGTTTCTTGGTTACGGGAAACGGGCAATCAGCCGCCTTTCGGTGGACTGTGGGCAGAGGTTTGGCCGTGTGTTCGGGATTCGTTCGACGGCGGACGGGTGCGGATACGTTGCTGCCGGGGTGGGCGGAGCCTGAATCAGGCCATGGGGGAGGGGCCTCGGGGAGGTGAGGGGGCCGGTGGTGAGTGGCCTTGTTGGTTGGTTCGGCTCTGGGGTCCGGGTGGGGCGGTCGGTGGCCGGTGGCCTTGTCGTGCGGTGGCGCTCGGGTTCCGGGGCCTTCCGCTCAGGCCACCGAGAACGCGTCGTGGTCGGCGGCCTCCGGTTCCCCGGCGGCCAGCGCCTGCCGCACCCCCGCCGCGACGGCCGGGTGGACCGGCATCGCCAGATGACCGATCCCCGTCACCCGCACGTTCTGCGCGAGCAGATCCGGGTGCTCGATGCGGGCCGTCTCGACCGGAATCATCAGCGTGTCCAGGTCGCTCCAGAAACTCACGAACCGGGTACGGATTCCGGGCGCCGGCCTGCGCAGCTCCTCGATGAGATCCGAGCCGGGGCACATCTGGCGCACGATCGGGTGAGCGTGGGCGAGCTGCGCAGAGCGCGTGCCGGAATGCGGGGTGCCCAGCGTGACGAGCGTACGGACCCGGAGGTCGCCGCCCAGGCGCTGCACGTAGTAGCGGGCTATCAGGCCGCCCAGGCTGTGCCCCACCATGTCCACCTCGCGGTGGCCGGTGCGGGCGCAGATCTCCTCGACATGGCGGCCGAGCAACTCGGCGGCGACCCTGATGTCGCCGGTCAGCGGGGAGTAGTTGAGCGATTCGAGATGCCGCCAGCCGTGCCGGGCCAGCGAACGGCGCAGCAGCACGAACACCGACCGGTTGTCGATGAAGCCGTGCAGCAGGACCACGGGCGGGTGCGAGCGGCCGGCGGTGGGCAACTGTGGCGCGGCGGCCGGGTCGGGCGCGGGATGCCGCTCGGGCGTCAGGCCCGAGGGGTACAGCAGCAGGTGCCCGGCCAGCACGGCCAGATCCAGCGCGGTGGCCCGGATCAGTGCCGCCGACAGCCACGCCCGGCGCACACACAGCGGCAGTAACGAAAAGACCTGCACGACGGCGACCTCCCGAATGGCACACGAGAGGCCGCTCCGTCCCCCGTATGCCCTCATGGGGCTCCGCCTTTGAAGGCCCCCGCCTGAGCCGGCCCCGACATACGAGGGGCCGGACCACCGTGCCGCGCGGCTGACGGCACGGTGGTGCGGCGCCTTCGTAGCGGCTCCCCTTGCGACCGCGCCCGCCCGGTCACGACCACCCTCCGGCGGTGCCGGTGGGCCGACTGATGCGGGTACGGTGCAAAACGAACGTGTCCCACGTGTGATTTCCCCCTCCCTCTCCACCGCGAAACGGCGGGTTGCGGGATGCTGTGGATAACGTTCGTTCACTTCCCCGGCCCTTCGGCGCGGGGGTGCGCAGGTGGGACATGTGGAGGCAGTGATGGGTGTAACTGGTCCGATCCGCGTGGTGGTGGCCAAGCCGGGGCTCGACGGTCACGATCGCGGGGCCAAGGTCATCGCTCGGGCGCTGCGTGACGCCGGCATGGAGGTCATCTACACCGGGCTGCACCAGACGCCCGAGCAGATCGTCGACACCGCGATCCAGGAGGACGCCGACGCCATCGGCCTCTCCATCCTCTCCGGTGCGCACAACACGCTGTTCGCGAAGGTCCTGGAGCTCCTGAAGGAGCGGGACGCGGAGGACATCAAGGTCTTCGGCGGCGGCATCATCCCCGAGGCGGACATCCCGCCGCTGAAGGAACTCGGGGTGGCGGAGATCTTCACGCCGGGGGCCACTACGGCGTCGATCGTCACGTGGGTCAACGCGAATGTGCGGCAGCCGGCGGGGGCGTAGGGGCTGACCCTGGGGGCCTTCCCCTACCCGCCCCTTCCCGAGACCCTCCGGGGGTGGCGTACTCGGGCGCGGCTCGGTGGTCGCTGCTGGGGCTCCGCCCCAGACCCCGTTCGCGCCTGAAGGGCGCTCGTCCTCAAACGCCGGACGGGCTGAAATGCCCCGGTGCGGGCCAGCACCGACCCTGCCAGGGGCGCGGGGAACTGCGCGACCAGCCCCCACCGGCCCGCAGTCGACCGGCACATCCCGCCGGGAGCGGGGCCCGGGGGCCCCCGGGTTCGCAGGTTCGGCGGCACGCCGGGGGTGCTAGCTCGACAGTTCCTCCCGCATCGCCGCGCGCAAGCGCAACGTCGCCACCAGCCGCTGAAACGCCTCCGCCCAGTACCCCCCGGCCCCCGGCGACGCCCCTTCCTCCTCCGGCGGCGTGGCCGTCAGGGCCTCCAGGCGCGGGGACTCCGAAGGGTCGAGGCAGCGCTCGGCCAGGCCCATCACCCCGCTGAAGCTCCACGGGTAGCTCCCCGCGTCCCGCGCGATTTCCAGCGCGTCCACCACCGCCCGCCCCAGCGCCCCCGCCCACGGCACCACGCAGACCCCGAGCAGCTGGAACGCCTCCGACAGGCCGTGCGCGGATATGAACCGGGCCACCCAGTCCGCCCGTTCGTCCTCCCCGAGGATCGACAGGAGCTTGGCCCGCTCGGCCAACGACGCCGTGCCCACGCCCTCGCCGGGCGGCGCCGACGGGGCGCCGAGCAGGGCCCGGGACCACTCCGCATCACGCTGCCGCACCGCCGCCCGGCACCACGCGGCGTGCAGTTCTTCGCCCCAGCCGTCGGCCACCGGCAGCGCCACGATGTCGCGGGCGGTACGCCCGCCGAGCCTCGCCGGCCACGTGCCCAGCGGGGCCGACTCCACCAACTGGCCCAGCCACCATGACCGTTCGCCCCGCCCCGCCGGCGGCCTCGGCGCGACCCCGTCCCGCTGCATCGCCGCGTCGCACTCGTGCGGCGCCTCCACCGCGACCAGCGTCCCGTCGCCCGTCCGGTCCAGGGACACGCAGGTCATCGCCCGCTGCGCCATCCGCCCCGCCAGCGCCGAACCCGGCAGCGCGGACAGCAACTCCGCCGCCGTCGCCCGCACATTGCGGCTCCGGTCGGCCAACGCCCCCTCCAGGAACGGCTCGTCCTCCGCCGAGAGCCCGTCGCGCAGCGAGTCCAGGAACATCAGCCGGTCCTCGGCCCGCTCCGTCGCCCACGTCGCGGCGAGCAGCGCCCTGCCTGCCTCCGGGTCGTACGCCCGCACCGCCCCGAGCAGCGCCACCCGTTCCGCGAACAGCCCCTCGTTCCAAAGGAGTTGTACGGATTCGGCGTCCCCGGGATCGGGCAGCACCGCGCTGCCCGACGCGCCGCGCAGCGCGAAGCGCCACTCCGGGTTGAGCCGGGCCAGCCACAGCCCGCACGGGCCCGCGAAGGCCAGGGCCTGCGGGCGCAGATCGGTGCGGGCCCGGGCCGCGTCGAGGAGCGCGGGCAGGAGCGCCGACGGGGCACGCAGACCCCGCTCGTTGGCGACGGCCAGCCACTGGGGGAGCAGTTCCCCAAGATCCGGCGCGCTCCCACGCCTGCCCCCGGCATGCGCGGGCGCCGAACGGTCGGCCAGCAGCATCCCGAGCCGCCGCCGCGCCGCCTCCGGCAGCGCGGGCCGCTCGTCTGGTGGTGCGGGCTGCGGACGTACTCCCGCGGTCGCCGGAACCAGCCCCGCCCTGCGTCGCAAGGTCTGCGTCGCGGCGGCGTCGAGAAGTTCCTCGGGCCTGCCGGCCGCCGGCCGCCGGTCGGTGCCCAGCAGCGCCGAGGTCACGAGCTCCTCCCAGGAGCCGGTTGAGACAGCGGCCGCGTTGACGGTAGCGCCGGACATCTAGTCCCCTTCCATTCCCATGGCTTCGGTTTGTTCTGCTTCGTTTCGCCTCGTCGGTGGGGGCCTGCGGTCGGTGGTGCAGGTGGGGGCGGGTATGCGGGGCGCGCCCTGTGGTGCGGGTGCGGGCCGGTGGTGGCGGCGCCGCCCTGCGGTCGGCTGTGCGGGCAGATGTCGCGGGGCGGGGCTGTGGCATCGCCGGTACGGAGCGCGCCGTCGGGGAGTGGGGGCGGGAACGCGGCGGGGTACCTCCTCATACGTCGCGCAGTTCCGCCCGCCGAAGATCCCCCCAGCACCAGCGCTCCTCCTTGCGGGGGCACCCCACCACGTCCCCACCCGGCCGGACCCACGCCCGCCCGTGATGCCTCGATGACCGTTCAGACATTTCTTTACGGGGAGGCTGGGTGCCTGCCCGACCGTCATGGCAGCGCTACTGGCTGCCTTGCTCCCTCCGGCCACGCCGCCAGCGGGGTGAAGCCCCTGTGGCCACATTCGCCGAAGACCCTGATCGGGGCGCCTCCGGACAGGGCGACCAGCTTCCACACAGCCGGGCGCGCTGCCGCTCCCGGCGGCACCGGGAGAGCCAACTCGTTGTTGGCATCAGCTAGTTGCCAGTCGTCGGCGCCGTCCTTCGGGGGGATCGGTATCGCCCCGGTCAGCGTCATCGGGTACGTCTCCAGCCACGGGTCGTTCAAGAGGGCTTGGCCGTACCGCTCGACCGCTTCGGTCACCGTGCCGCCCGGGGGCAGGGCCTCGGGGGTGGTCGGAGTGCCGTACCGCTCGCCCAGGGCGGCCCTTAGCTGGCCCGCACCCGGGTACGGCGTCAGGTCGGCGTCCAGCGCCAGGCCCACCGGCAGCGCGATCCCCGGAGCTCGGCCCGCCGCACCGAAGTCCAGGATCAGCGCCGAGCGGCCCGACTTCTCTCCGTACAGCCAGATCCGGCGCGTCGTGAGCTTCGCGTCGGCCGTGTCGTACTGGGCGAGGACCTGCCAGCTGTCGCGGATCGCCTGGCCTTGTGGAGCGGTGGGGACGCCCATGCACGAGCGCACCGTCGCGGCCAGGGAGTCCGGCAGCGCTTCCCGGCCGAGCCAGGCGCGGTCCAGGAGGTGCAGCAGCGCGCACTCTTCGAGCAGGCGCATCGGCCAGCCCGGGCCCGAACCCGGTATCGCGCCCAACTCCCTTACACGCGAGGCAAGTCCTGGCGCCTGGGCGTCGACCATGCGGGCGGCCGTCTCCTCCCACAGGCCGTACCCGGGACGCTCCGCCGCCGCAAGCCCGCCGCTCAGCAGGTCCGCGAGGCGCTGCTCCAGTTCTGTGGCGCCCGTCGTGATCCGGTCGGCTCGTCTCTCCGCCCTGCGGTTGGCCGCCTCAACTGGATTATTTTCGCGTTTGGTTGGGGGCTGATCCGTCCTTCCCTTCAGCCACTGCTCCGCCCAGTGCGGTGCCGACCCGTCCGGCACCGTCTGCTCGTCCGCCGACCAGAGGAGCAGCAGGCCTATCGCGTGCTTGCACGGGAACTTCCGGCTCGGGCAACTGCATTTGTATTTCTGGTTATTTGTGTCGATCACTGTTTGGTACGGCTTGCTGCCGCTGCCCTTGCACAGGCCCCACACCGCCCCCGCGCCGTCGCACCCGCTCTCCGACCACGGACCGGCCGTGCCGAGCCCGCTTCCCGCCTTGCGTGACGCATCGTCAGGTGCCAGTGCGAGCACCTGCTCCGACGTCCAGCGCACCCCCTGCTGAGTCATGTCCCCGAAGGTACGCGTGACCACTGACAATCGGCTCTGACCTGCGACGAAGGGTCATTGTCAGTGCCGTGGTGCACGGTTGTGACCACAAGCCGGTCGAACGTCTCGAACGATCTGGAGGGGGAGTCATGGCTGTGTCCGAAATCGAGTCCGCGAACACCCGATCCCGCGCGGAAGCCGCTACGGAAGAGGCTCTGCGGCCGCATGCCGAGCATGCCTTCGCGGGGGAACTCGCGGCGCTCGCCGCGGCTGATGACCGGCCGAGGCCCGTCCGTTGGCGGCTCTCGCCCTGGGCGGTCGCCACCTATCTGCTCGGCGGCACCCTGCCCGACGGCACCGTGATCACGCCGAAGTACGTGGGCCCGCGCCGCATCGTCGAGGTCGCCGTCACCACCCTCGCCACCGACCGCGCGCTGCTCCTGCTCGGCGTCCCCGGCACCGCCAAGACCTGGGTGTCCGAGCACCTCGCGGCCGCCGTCAGCGGTGACTCCACGCTGCTCGTGCAGGGCACTGCGGGTACGCCGGAGGAGGCTGTTCGGTACGGGTGGAACTACGCGCGGCTGCTCGCCCACGGGCCGAGCCGCGACGCGCTCGTGCCCAGTCCGGTGATGCGGGCCATGGCGCAGGGCATGACCGCCCGGGTCGAAGAGCTGACCCGCATCCCCGCCGACGTGCAGGACACGTTGATCACGATCCTGTCCGAAAAGACGCTGCCCATCCCGGAGTTGGGCGCCGAGACCCAGGCCGTACGGGGCTTCAATCTGATCGCCACCGCCAATGACCGCGACCGTGGTGTCAACGAGCTGTCCAGTGCGCTGCGGCGGCGCTTCAACACGGTGGTGCTCCCGTTGCCCGCCACGGCGGACGCCGAGGTCGACATCGTCTCGCGTCGCGTCGACCAGCTCGGCCGCTCGCTCGACCTGCCCTCTGTGCCCGATGGGATCGCGGAGATCCATCGGGTTGTCACTGTCTTTCGCGAACTGCGTGACGGGGTCACCGTTGACGGCCGCACGAAGCTTAAATCCCCTTCCGGGACGCTCTCCACGGCCGAGGCGATCTCCGTCGTGACCGGCGGCCTCGCGCTCGCCGCCCACTTCGGGGACGGCGTGCTCAGGGCGGGCGATGTTGCTGCCGGCATCCTCGGCGCGGTCGTGCGCGACCCGGCGGCGGACCGCGTCATCTGGCAGGAGTATCTGGAGACGGTGGTCCGCGAGCGGGACGGCTGGAAGGACTTCTACCGTGCCTGCCGCGAGGTGTCCGTATGACAGGGCCTCTGCTGCTCGGGGTGCGGCACCACGGGCCCGGCTCGGCGCGTGCGGTGCGGGCCGCGCTGGAGGCCGCCCGGCCGCGGGCCGTGCTCATCGAGGGGCCGCCCGAGGGCGATGCCTTGGTGGCTCTTGCCGCCGACGAGGCCATGCGCCCGCCCGTCGCGCTGCTCGCCACTGTCGTCGACGACCCGGCGCGGGCTGCCTTCTGGCCCATGGCCGAGTTCTCGCCGGAGTGGGTGGCGATCCGGTGGGGCCTGGAGCACGGGGCGCAGGTGCGTTTCGTTGATCTGCCCGCCGCTCATTCGCTGGCGGTGGAGAAGGGGCAGGCGGAGGAGGGCGGGGCGCGGGTCGATCCCCTTGGCACGCTTGCCGAGGCCGCCGGGTACGACGATCCGGAGCGCTGGTGGGAGGACGTCGTCGAGCACCGCGACGCCGCGGCGGACCCCCGGGCGCCGTTCGCCGCGCTCGGCGAGGCCATGGCCGTATTGCGCGAGACCTACGGCGATGGCGGTCATGGGATCGATCTGGTCCGCGAAGCCTATATGCGGCAGCAACTGCGGGCTTCAGTAAGGGAGTTCGGGGATCAGGTCGCCGTCGTCTGCGGGGCCTGGCACGTGCCCGCGCTCGCCGGGAAGTTCACCGTGGCCGCCGATCGCGCCCTGCTCAAGGGGCTGCCCAAGGTCAAGGCCGAGCTGACCTGGGTCCCTTGGACGCACCGCAGGCTCGCCCGGCGCAGCGGCTACGGGGCGGGGATCGACTCGCCCGGCTGGTACGGGCACCTCTTCAGCGCCCCCGACCGGCCCATCGAGCGCTGGATGACCAAGGTGGCCGGGCTGCTCCGCGCGGAGGACCGGCAGGTCTCGTCCGCCCATGTCATCGAGGCCGTCCGGCTCGCCGGGACGCTCGCCGCGATGCGCGGCCGCCCGCTGCCCGGCCTCGCCGAGACCACCGACGCCGTACGGGCCGTGATGTGCGAGGGCTCCGATGTGCCGCTCGGCCTGATCCGGGACCGGCTGATCGTGGGGGAAGTGCTCGGCGAGGTGCCCGACGCCGCGCCCGCCGTCCCGCTCCAGCGCGATCTCGCGAGGGCTCAGCGAAGCCTGCGGCTCAAACCAGAGGCGTTGGAGCGGGAGTTGGAGCTCGACCTGCGCAAGGACACCGATGCGGGGCGCAGTCGGCTGCTGCACCGGCTGCGGTTGCTCGGCATCGGCTGGGGCGAGCAGACGCAGGCCCGCTCCACCGGCACCTTCCGGGAGAACTGGCGGCTGCGCTGGGAACCGGAGCTGTCGGTGCGGGTCGCCGAGGCCGGGGTGTGGGGCACCACCGTCCTGGCCGCCGCCACCGCCAAGGCCGAGTCGGAGGCGGCCGCCGCGACCGCCCTCGGCGAGATCACCGCGCTCGCCGAGCGCTGCCTCCTCGCCGAACTGCCGGACGCGCTGCCGGTGGTGATGCGCGCGCTCGCCGACCGGGCCGCGCTCGACACGGACGTCGCCCACCTCGCCCAGGCCCTGCCGTCCCTCGCCCGCACGCTGCGCTACGGAGACGTGCGCGGCACCACGACCGCGGGGCTCACCGAGGTCGCGGAGGGCCTCGCCGAACGCATCTGCGTGGGACTGCCCCCCGCCTGCGCCGCCCTGGACGCGGACGGCGCCGCCGAGATGCGCACCCATCTGGACGGCGTCCACACCGCCATAGGCCTCCTCGCGGACGCCGACGCGGGCGGGCTCCGCGAGCGCTGGTCCGCCGTGCTCGGCCGGCTCGCCTCGCGCGACACCGTGCCCGGGATCATCCGTGGCCGCGCGGTGCGGCTGCTGCTCGACGACGGGCGGATCGAGAGCGAGGACGCGGCCCGCCACATGGGCCTCGCGCTGTCACCGGGCGCGCCGCCCGCCGACGCGGCCGCCTGGATCGAGGGGTTCGTCGGCGGCGCCTCCGGCGGCGGCATGCTCCTGGTGCACGACGAGCGGCTGCTCGGCCTGGTCGACGGCTGGCTGACGAGCGTGGCGCCGGACGCGTTCACCGACGTACTGCCCCTGCTGCGCAGGACGTTCGCCGCCTACGAGGCGGGGGTGCGGCGCACGCTCGGGGAGCTGGTGCGGCGCGGTCCGGCCGTGCGGTCCGGCCCCGATGACGCCGCCGTACCCGGATTCGGGTCCGGGCTCGATGCCGCTCGCGCCGACGCCGTACTCCCGCTGATAGCGCTCCTGCTGGGACGGGACGGATCCAGTGACCCCGATGGAATGGACAGCCTTGGCAGACCTGACGGCCTCGACGACTCCAACTGCTTTGTGGGGGTGGGGAATTGACGACCAGCATGCGACCAAGCGCTGACGAGCGGCTGCGGCGCTGGCGGCTCGTGCTCGGCGGGGAGCCCGGCGCCGAGGGGACCGGCTGCACGCTCGCCGGGCAGGACGCCGCCATGGACGGCGCGCTCGCCGCGCTCTACGGCGGCGGCAGGAGCGGGGGCAAGGACCGCGGCGCCGGGCTCGGGGCGTCCGCGCCGTCCGTCGCGCGCTGGCTCGGCGACATCCGTACGTACTTCCCGAGCTCGGTGGTGCAGGTCATGCAGCGCGACGCCATCGAGCGGCTCGGGCTCGCCACGCTTCTCCTGGAGCCGGAGATGCTGGAGGCCGTCGAGGCCGACGTCCATCTCGTCGGCACCCTGCTCTCGCTCAACAAGGCGATGCCCGAGACGACGAGGGAGACCGCGCGGGCGGTGGTGCGCAAGGTCGTCGAGGACCTGGAGAAGCGGCTCGCCACCCGCACCCGGGCCACCCTCACCGGCGCCCTCGACCGCAGCGCCCGCATCAGCCGGCCCCGCCACCGCGACATCGACTGGGACCGCACGATCAGGGCCAACCTCAAGAACTACCTGCCCGAGTACAACACCGTCGTGCCCGAGCGGCTCATCGGGTACGGGCGGGCCGCGCGGGGCGTGAAGAAGGACGTCGTGCTGTGCATCGACCAGTCCGGGTCGATGGCGGCGTCCGTCGTCTACGCGTCGGTCTTCGGCGCCGTGCTCGCCTCGATGCGGTCGATCGCGACCCGCCTGGTGGTCTTCGACACCGCCGTCGTCGACCTCACCGACCAGCTCGACGACCCCGTCGACGTCCTGTTCGGCACCCAGCTCGGCGGCGGCACCGACATCAACCGGGCGCTCGCCCACTGCCAGTCGCAGATCACCCGTCCTGCCGACACCGTGGTCGTTCTCATCAGTGATCTTTACGAGGGCGGGATACGGGACGAGATGCTCAAGCGCGTCGCCGCGATGAAGGCGTCCGGGGTGCAGTTCGTGGCCCTGCTCGCGCTCTCCGACGAAGGCGCCCCGGCGTACGACCGCGAGCACGCGGCGGCCCTGGCCGCGCTTGGTGCCCCCGCCTTCGCCTGCACCCCGGACCTGTTCCCCGAGGTGATGGCCGCGGCGATCGAGCGGCGGCCGCTCCCGATACCCGAGGCGTGAGCGAGGTCATACCTGGGCGCGCCCTGAGCAGGTGATCTGTGACAGGTATCACCGCTCAGGTGTGATCTGCGATTTAGGGACCTACGTCCTGCGGAGATAACCTGCGAGACGGACATGCCGCGTACTCGGACACCGTGTACGCCTCCCTCAGTGACAGCGCCGTCACGTTGCCCTTCGCGGCACGCCCAGCAGACAACGGAACCGCGATACCACTGAAAAGGGACGGACGCGCGTGGACCTGTTCGAGTACCAGGCGAGGGACCTCTTCGCCAAGCACGGTGTACCGGTGCTGGCCGGTGAAGTGATCGACACGCCTGAGGCGGCGCGCGAGGCCACTGAGCGTCTCGGCGGCAAGTCGGTCGTCAAGGCGCAGGTGAAGGTCGGTGGCCGCGGCAAGGCCGGCGGCGTGAAGCTGGCCGCCAACGCGGACGAGGCCGTCGCCCGCGCGACGGACATCCTCGGCATGGACATCAAGGGCCACACGGTCCACAAGGTGATGATCGCCGAGCTGTCCCCGGAGATCGAGGCGGAGTACTACGTCTCGTACCTCCTCGACCGCACCAACCGCACCTTCCTCGCCATGGCGTCGGTGCAGGGCGGCATGGACATCGAGGAGGTCGCGGAGAAGACCCCCGAGGCCCTCGCGAAGGTTCCGGTCAACGCCGTCGAGGGCGTCGACATCGAGAAGGCCCGCGAGATCGTCGCCCTGGCGAAGTTCCCGGCCGACGTGGCCGAGGGCGTCGCCGAGGCCATGGTGACCCTGTGGAAGACCTTCGTCGCCGAGGACGCGCTCCTCGTCGAGGTCAACCCGCTGGTCAAGACCAAGGACGGCCGCATCCTGGCCCTCGACGGCAAGGTGTCCCTGGACGAGAACGCCGAGTTCCGCCAGCCGGAGCACGAGGCCCTTGAGGACAAGGCCGCGGCCAACCCCCTTGAGGCGGCCGCCAAGGCCAAGAACCTCAACTACGTGAAGCTCGACGGCGAGGTCGGCATCATCGGCAACGGCGCGGGTCTCGTCATGAGCACCCTGGACGTCGTCGCGTACGCCGGTGAGAACCACGGCGGCGTGAAGCCGGCCAACTTCCTCGACATCGGCGGCGGCGCGTCCGCCCAGGTGATGGCGAACGGCCTGGAGATCATCCTCGGCGACGCGGACGTCAAGTCCGTGTTCGTCAACGTCTTCGGCGGCATCACCGCGTGCGACGAGGTCGCCAACGGCATCGTCCAGGCGCTGGCCCTGCTCGCCGAGAAGGGCGAAGAGGTCACCAAGCCGCTGGTCGTCCGTCTCGACGGCAACAACGCGGAGCTGGGTCGCAAGATCCTCAGCGACGCCAACCACCCGCTGGTGCAGCGCGTGGACACCATGGACGGCGCGGCCGACAAGGCCGCCGAGCTCGCGGCTGCGAAGTAAGGGAAGAGGTTAAGACACCACCATGGCTATCTTCCTCACCAAGGACAGCAAGGTCATCGTCCAGGGCATGACCGGTGCCACGGGCATGAAGCACACCAAGCTCATGCTGGCCGACGGCACCGACATCGTCGGTGGCGTGAACCCCCGCAAGGCCGGCACGACCGTCGACTTCGACGGCACCGAGGTCCCGGTCTTCGGCTCCGTCAAGGAAGCGATGGAGAAGACGGGCGCCGACGTCTCCGTCCTCTTCGTGCCGCCGGCCTTCGCCAAGGCCGCCGTCGTCGAGGCCATCGACGCCGAGATCCCCCTCGCCGTGGTCATCACCGAGGGCATCGCCGTCCACGACTCCGCCGCCTTCTGGGCGTACGCGAAGGCCAAGGGCAACAAGACCCGCATCATCGGCCCGAACTGCCCGGGTCTGATCACCCCCGGCCAGTCCAACGCGGGCATCATCCCGGGCGACATCACCAAGCCGGGCCGTATCGGCTTGGTGTCGAAGTCCGGCACGCTGACCTACCAGATGATGTACGAGCTGCGTGACATCGGCTTCTCGTCCGCCGTCGGCATCGGTGGCGACCCGATCATCGGCACCACGCACATCGACGCGCTCGCCGCGTTCGAGGCCGACCCCGAGACCGACCTGATCGTCATGATCGGCGAGATCGGCGGCGACGCCGAGGAGCGTGCGGCCGACTACATCAAGGCCAACGTCACCAAGCCGGTCGTCGGCTACGTCGCGGGCTTCACCGCGCCCGAGGGCAAGACCATGGGCCACGCCGGCGCCATCGTCTCCGGCTCCTCCGGCACCGCCCAGGCGAAGAAGGAGGCCCTGGAGGCCGCCGGCGTCAAGGTCGGCAAGACGCCGACCGAGACCGCCAAGCTCGCGCGCGCCATCCTCGGCAGCTGAGCACCGCCTCGCCTAGCGGGGACGCATGAAGGGCCCGCACTCCTCGGGGGGTGCGGGCCCTCGTGCGTTCGCGTACGGGAACGAGCGGTCAGCGGATGTCGACGACCAGGCGATACGGGCCGCGGGCCGGTTCCTTGCGCAGCTTGTCGCGCAGCTCGACGTCCTCGCTGGTCAGCCGCTGCGGGCCGCTGTTGACGGGGACGCCGGAGACGCGTTCACCGGGCGGCACCGGGAGCACGTGGTAGTGCGGCACCGTCACCACGGTGAACATCGTCGCGCCGACGATCAGCGTGGTGAAGGCGATCGCGGCCCGGGTCCAGAACCGGCGGCGCCGCTCGCTCCCGGTGCGTACGACCGGAGCGGACGGCAGCGCGGTGACGCAGGCCGGCCCGGCGGACGCGAGGTCGGCGATGCGTTCGCGCAGCACGGACGAGAGGGCCTCCGGGCTCTTGGCCCCGGCCGCCTCGGGCACCCGGCGGGCGATGGCGTTCCGGGCGTGCAGCAGGCGGCTCGCGGCGGCCGGGGTGCTGGCCTCCGTCTCGGCGGCGGTCTCGGGCAGGTCGAGCCCGAGGCCGTCGTACAGGAGCACCGTGCGCCGGTAGGCGGGCGGCAGATCGAGCAGCGCGTCGAGCAGCGCCCGGCGTTCGGGCTCGGCGGGCGGCTGGTCGGGGTGCTTGTGGGCGCGCCGGAAGCGGTGCCAGGGGGCCATCGCGTATTCGTACGCCGCCGTCCGCACCCACCCCGCCGGGTCGCGGTCGGTGGCGACCGCGGGCCAGTTCTCCCAGGCCAGATGGAAGGCGCGCTCCACCGATTCGCGCGAGAGCCGGGTCCGCCCGGTGAGCAGATAGGCCTGCCGGGCGAGGTCGGGGGCGATGGAGCAGTACAGCGCGTCGAACGCCTCGGCGGCCGTGAGCGGGCCCGGCACGGCCCGCTGCCCGGGGTGCGCTTCCGCGGGCGGGACGGGCGCCTTGGGCGTGGTCCCGGCGTCTGGGTCGGTCTCGGTCCCGGTGTCGGGCTCGCCTGCCGCCGCCTCCGACTCCTCGGTGTCCTGGGGCTGCTCCGGCAGGATGCGGGCGGCGCCCCCGGTCGGCGCTCCCGCGCTGGTCGGCGCGCCGGGCTTGAGTACTTCGTTGGCGGGGACGGGCACGGAGGCGGCCGGGGCCGGGTGCTCGTGGCGGGTGTGCGGGGTGGCCGGGGGTTTCGCGGCCTTCTTGGCGGCCGGCTTGGGGCGGGTGTTGGCCGCGTGCGGCTTCGCGGGCTGTTTGGCCCCCTTCGCCGGCTGGGCCCGGGCGGCGGTGGCCGGACGTGCCGCGTCCTGTTCGCCGGAGTCGGAGCCGTCGTTGGGGCCGCCGTTGGGGTCGGGCCCGGCCCCGGAGCAGGGCTCGGAGCCGTCGTCGTCGAGGTCGAGGTCGTCCTGCTCGGCCACCGCCGCCATCTCCGCCTCGATGGCGGCGAGCAGCCGGGCGTAGTGCTCGCCCTTGCGCCCGCGCGGCGTGGTGCGGCCGGTCTCCCAGGAGCGCACGGTCGCGCGCGTGACGCCGACGGCCGTCGCGACCTGCGCCTCGGTCAGGTCCTTCGCCTCCCGCAGGCGGCGCCGTTCCTTGGGGGTGGGCAGGGGGGGCCTGGCATCGGTGTCATTGGTATCGGCCGTGCTCTGTGTCATGAAGGCTCCCAGGGCTCCCCGCGAAGGCCGTAGCGGCTGTTGCACCCGTGGCGACGCAGCTCGAAACGCCCCGGGTGAAAAAGTACATAACCGTATATTGAGCGACACATCGGCCATTCGCTGGTTACGCGAAGAAAGCGCGTGTCGTTGGCAGCATGGCTCGGGTGACCCAAATGACCGACCGCAGCCTGCCGTTGCTTTCCGCCCAGGCGCGCTCATCCGTACTCGCCACCTGTTCGCTGCGCGGCGCGATCGCGGCGGGGGTCGGGCTCGGCGCCCTGGCCGTGCCCGTGATGCTGCTGTGGATCACCTCCCCGTACCCCGACAGCGGCCTTGGCGGCGCCCTGCGCACGGCCACCTCCCTGTGGCTGCTCGCCCATGGCGCGCAGCTGGTCAGGCCCGAAACCCTGACCGGCACGCCGGCGCCGGTCGGCGTGGTGCCGCTGCTCCTGGCGGCGCTGCCCGTCTGGCTCGCCCACCGCGCGGCCCGCGACGCGCTGATGCCCGACGAGGACGAGGAGTACGAGGACGACAGCCTCGGGCCGGTGCCTCCCGGTTGGCCCGTGTTCTGGGGGGTGACCTGCGGATACCTCGTGATCGCGGCGGCCGCCGCGCTGTACGCGGCCGCCGGACCCATGCCCGCCGCCCCGCTCAGCGCGCTGCTGCACCTGCCGCTCACGGTGGCGCTCGCGGCCGGGGCCGGCGTCTGGACCGCGCACGGCCGACCGCTCGGACCGCTGCCGGACCGCGTTCCGGCGTGGGTGCGGGGCGCGCTTCTGGCCGCTCGTACGAGTGCTGCCGCACGGTCCGCCGGGGCCGCCACCGCGGTGCTGCTCGGCGGCGGCGCGCTGCTCGCGGCGGCCGGGGTCGCCTGGCACTTCGGCGTCGCCGAGGACGCGTTCCTGCGGCTCGCGGAGGACTCGTCGGGGCGGCTCGCGCTGCTGCTGCTCGGCGTCACGCTGGTGCCGAACGCGGCGGTGTGGGGCGCGTCGTACGGGCTCGGGCCCGGCTTCGCCGTCGGTACGGGGGCGCTGGTGCGCCCCCTCGGCATGGCGGGCACGCCCGCGCTGCCGCACTTCCCGCTGCTCGCGGCGGTGCCGACGGGCGCGCACGGGTCCTGGTGGAACTGGGCGGCGGTGTTGGTGCCGTTGGCGGCGGGGGTGGTGCTGGCCCGGTTCACCGCGCGGGCGGCCGTGGCCGGGGGCTGGGGGCGCCGGGAGACCGCGGGAGCGGCCCTGCTCGGGGCCGTGCTGTGCGGGTGCGCGCTCGCGCTGCTCGCGGCGCTGGCGGGCGGGCCGCTGGGCACGCGGGCGCTGGCCGTGCTCGGGCCGGTCTGGTGGCGTACCGGGGGTGCGGCGCTGCTGTGGGCGGCGGTCGTGGGGGTGCCGGGGGCGGTGATCCTGCGGGGGTGCCGGAGGTGGGAGGCTTCCGTCGAGCGGCGCTCCGTGCGGGCCAGGGTCGTGGGGGTGTTCGCGTGGCGGCCGCGCCGCAAGCCGGTCGCGCCGGTGGACGCGGCCGGCGGGGCCGACCGCGACTACGACTTCCTGCCGGTGGGCGGGGGCGGGCTGTGGCACGAGGACGGGGCGCGGGAGGCCCGGTGGGCGGCGCTCAAGGAGGCGTCGGGTGGGCTGATGGCGGACATTCCGCCGCCCGGGGGCGGGGCGGACTCTCCCGCGCCCGGCCCCTTCCCGAAGAGTGGTTCCGCCCCGGACCCGGCTCCGCAATCGCCGGAGGGGATGGAGGTTGGCGCTGAGCCTGGGCCGGAGGGTGATTCGGGGGTGCGGTTCGGTTCCGGGTGGGGAGCGGGTCTGGCTTTGCCGGAGATTCCCGCGCGGCCGGCGGGCCCGGCGCCGAGGCTGCCGGCCCTGGGGAACTGGGGCTTCGTCCGGGACCCGGCTCCTCAGCCGCAGGAGGGGCTGGAGGACGGTCCTGGATCGGCGCCGGAAGGTGACGCCGGAGGCGACGAGCCCGTGCCGGCACCCGCCCCGAAACCCGACCCTGCCCCCGCACGCGAAGGCGACCCCACCCCGAAACCTGGCCCGGCACCCGAGGGTGCCCCGGCACGTGAACGTGGCCCGGCACCCGAGGGCGACCCGGCCATCGATCGTCGGCCCCCCTCTGACCCCGCACCCGAGCGCGACCCAGACAGCGCGCCCGACGGCGTCGAGCCGCAGCGCGGGGCCGTCGAATAGCGCCCCGCGGGAGCTACTCCTTGACCCCGAACAACGGCACCAGCTTCTCCGGGAGGAGGTCGTTGCAGGCCAACTGGCCCGACTTGGTCAGGGCGTCGTCCACGCACGTGTAGTAGTCGCGGTACACGATCTGCATCGTGTAGGTCGACGCCACCACCGTCAGGGCGAGGACCGCCGTGACCAGGCCTGTCACCGCCGCCGTCATCTGCGGCCTGCCCTGCGGCGGCGCCGGGGCGGCGGGGGCGGCGGGAGCCGGGGACGTGGCGGACGGCGCCTGTGGGGGCTTCGGCTTGGCGCGCAGGGAGCTGATCGCCCAGTACAGACCGAGCGCCCCCAGGAGCAGGGCGACCTCCGGCATGTCGAACAGGGCGAAGAAGAACGCCCACATCCCGGACAGCAGCGCGTAGCGGGCACGGCGCTGGGCCGGGTCCGCGGGGTCCCAGCGCAGGCCGGGCGCGGGCGGCGGGTTCTGGCCCGGGCCGCCCTCCGGACCCTCGGGGCGCCGGCCGAAGCCACCGGGCGCGCGGCCGGGCTGCTGGTTGCTCCACTGACTGCCCCAGGGCGAACCCTGGGGGTTTTCGCCACCCTCGCCCGGTGCCGGGCGCCGCGGCTGCCAGGGCTGGTCGGGGCGGCCCTCGGGCGGCGGGGCGAAGGGGTTGTCGTCGGCGGGGCCCGCTCCGGTGCCGCTTCCCGTGCCCTCCGGTCCCGAGTTCCCCGGGTCCGTCGAATGAGGGGAGCCGGGGGTGGAGGACTGGCGGGCTGCGAACAGCTGGTGGCGTCGGTCCGGCATCTGGTGAACGTCTTCCCCTCGGACCCGCGACCGGCCGGTCGGGCCAGGGGGTCACATCTCGCATGTAAGTGAAACAAGTCAGTGAGACAGGTCTCGTCTCGCGGCGTCCTCCCAGACGCTACCTGGCGGTCCGGCCCCCGTCCCGTGGGGGCCGTCCGGTGTGCCGGTATCGTTGCTGACGGTCGGCGCTTTCGTAGAGTTCCCCGTATCGAGGGGCACGATTCGTTCGTACGACCACACAAAGACGTACGACCGCGAGAAAGAGCCCCGCTGTGGCCTCCCCGCCCCCCTCCGCGTCCACTTCCCCGCCCGAAACAGGGCGCCCTGCCCGCCTTGTGGTGCTTGTGTCCGGGTCCGGCACGAATCTGCAGGCCCTGCTCGACGCCATCGCCGCCGATCCGCACGGATACGGCGCCCAGATCGTGGCCGTCGGCGCCGACCGGGATTCCATCGCCGGTCTGGAGCGCGCCGAGCGGGCCGGGATCCCGACCTTCGTCTGCCGGGTCAAGGACCACGGCTCCCGCGAGGAGTGGGACGCGGCGCTCGCCGCGGCCACCGAGGCGTACGCGCCGGACCTGGTCGTCTCGGCCGGGTTCATGAAGATCGTGGGGAAGGAATTCCTCGCCCGGTTCGGGGGGCGTGTGGTCAACACCCACCCCGCGCTGCTGCCCAGTTTTCCCGGAGCCCACGGCGTACGCGACGCGCTCGCGTACGGCGCCAGGGTCACCGGGTGCACCGTCCACTTCGTCGACGACGGCGTCGACACCGGCCCGATCATCGCCCAGGGCGTGGTCGAGATCCGGGACGAGGACGATGAAGCCGCTCTGCACGAGCGGATCAAGGAAGTCGAGCGACGGCTGCTCGTCGATGTCGTGGGGCACCTGGCCCGTAACGGCTACCGCATTGAGGGACGAAAGGTTCAGATCGGTGAACTCGGTTAGTACGGACACCGTCAAGCCCATCCGGCGGGCGCTGGTCAGCGTCTACGACAAGACGGGCCTTGAGGAGCTGGCGCAAGGGCTGCACGCGGCCGGGGTCGAGCTGGTGTCCACCGGGTCGACCGCCGCGAAGATCGCCGCCGTCGGCGTGCCGGTCACCAAGGTCGAGGAGCTCACCGGGTTCCCCGAGTGCCTCGACGGCCGGGTCAAGACGCTGCACCCCAAGGTGCACGCGGGGATCCTCGCCGACCTGCGCCTGGACGCCCACCGCGCGCAGCTCGACGAGCTCGGCGTGCGCCCCTTCGAGCTGGTCGTCGTGAACCTGTACCCGTTCAAGGAGACCGTCGCCTCCGGCGCGAGCCCCGACGAGTGCGTCGAGCAGATCGACATCGGCGGCCCCTCGATGGTCCGCGCCGCCGCCAAGAACCACCCCTCGGTCGCCGTGGTCACCAGCCCGCAGCGGTACGCGGCCGTGCTCGACGCCGTCAAGAACGGCGGCTTCGACCTGACCGCCCGCAAGCGCCTGGCGGCAGAAGCGTTCCAGCACACCGCCGCGTACGACGTGGCCGTGGCGTCCTGGATGACCAATGTGTACGCGCCCGAGGAGGGCGGCGCCCAGCTGCCCGAGTTCCTCGGCGGCACCTGGGAGCGCAAGTCCACGCTGCGCTACGGCGAGAACCCGCACCAGGCCGCGGCCCTCTACACCGACGGTCAGCCGGGCGGGCTCGCCAACGCCGAGCAGCTGCACGGCAAGGAGATGTCCTTCAACAACTACGTGGACACCGAGGCCGCGCGCCGCGCCGCCTACGACCACGACGAGCCCTGCGTCGCGATCATCAAGCACGCCAACCCGTGCGGCATCGCGATCGACGCCGACCTCGCCGCGGCCCACCGCAAGGCCCACGAGTGCGACCCGCTCTCCGCGTTCGGCGGCGTCATCGCCGTCAACCGGCCGGTGACGGTGGCGATGGCCGAGCAGGTCGCCGAGATCTTCACCGAGGTCATCGCGGCCCCGGACTACGAGGACGGCGCCGTCGAGGTGCTGGCCCGCAAGAAGAACATCCGGGTGCTCAAGGTGGACGGCACCCCGCACCAGCCCGGCGACCTCAAGGCGGTCTCCGGCGGCGCGGTGCTCCAGCAGACCGACGTCTTCCAGGCCGAGGGCGACGACCCCGCGAACTGGACGCTGGCCAGCGGTCAGGCCCTGTCCGAGGCCGAGTTGAAGGAGCTCGCCTTCGCCTGGATCGCCTGCCGGGCCGTCAAGTCCAACGCGATCCTGCTCGCCAAGGACGGCGCCTCGGTCGGCGTCGGCATGGGCCAGGTCAACCGGGTCGACTCCGCGAAGCTCGCCGTCGAGCGGGCCGGCGAGGAGCGCGCGCGGGGCTCGTACGCCGCCTCCGACGCGTTCTTCCCGTTCCCCGACGGCTTCGAGATCCTGGCGAACGCCGGGGTCAAGGCCGTGGTCCAGCCCGGCGGTTCGGTCCGCGACGAGCTGGTGGTCGAGGCCGCGAAGAAGGCGGGCGTGACGATGTACTTCACCGGAACGCGCCACTTCTTCCACTGACCCCGCACAGGCGCCGGGCACGCGTTCGCCCGCGTCGGGCTCCGGTACGCGGAAGGCCGCACCCCACGTGCGGGGTGCGGCCTTCCGGACCGGGCCGGGGCGGGTCAGGCGGACTTGACCACCACGGTGGAGCACACCTTGTCGGCGAAGGTCTGCTTCTTGGTGTCCCACAGCGGCCAGAGCCAGCCGAGGTAGCAGGCGATGCTGTCCAGGAAGTGGGCGAGCCGGCGCACGAAGGCCATGCCGAAGCCGATCGGCTGGCCGTCGCTCTCGCGGAGCAGCTTGATGCCGACGGCCTTCTTGCCGGGAGTCTGGCCGGTGGTGCCCTCCTGGTAGAGGAGCCAGAGCATCAGGCCGATCAGGGCGACGAAGCCGAGCAGCGCCAGGAAGACGCCGACGCCCTTGCCGACGGCGCCGCCGATGCCCGCGAGCAGGCCGTACGGGACGCCGATGATCAGGCCGTCGATGATGGTCGCGCCCACGCGCTGGATCCAGCCCGCGTACGGCGGCATTCCACCGGCGAAGCCGAGCGGCGCCTGGGGGTAGCCGTAGCCCTGCGGGGCCTGCTGCGGGTAGCCGTAACCCTGCGGCGGGACGCCCTGCGGGGCCTGCTGGCCCTGCTGCGGGTAGCCGTAGCCGGGCTGGCCCTGCTGCTGGCCGTACGGGTTGCCGCCCTGCGGGGGCTGCTGGGGCTGCTGCCCGTAGGGGTTGTTCGGGTCGCCGAAGCTCATGACGGATTTTCCTCCGTTGGTGTTGCGGGGACGACGCGGCCCGAGCGGAGGAATAGCTGTTCTGAGCGGATTGCCCCCCGGCACTGCCCGCGGCACTGCGCGGGTCATCGTTCTAAATGAGACATAAGTTTGTCCAGCCGGTTGCTGGATGTGTTGTGCAAGTGCAACTTGGGCGATCATGCGTCGCCCTGAAAGAATGGGAAACATGACCGCCCAGATTCTCGATGGCAAGGCCACCGCCGCAGCGATCAAATCCGAACTGGCCGTCCGCGTGGCGGCCCTGAAGGAGCGGGGCGTCACGCCCGGCCTGGGGACCGTGCTCGTCGGGGAGGACCCCGGCAGCCAGAAGTACGTCGCGGGCAAGCACCGCGACTGCGCCGAGGTCGGCATCGCCTCCATCCAGCGCGAGCTGCCCGCGACCGCGACGCAGGACGAGATCGAGGCGGTGGTGCGGGAGTTGAACGAGGACCCCGCGTGTACCGGCTACATCGTCCAGCTGCCGCTGCCCAAGGGCATCGACGAGAACCGCATCCTGGAGCTGATGGACCCGGCCAAGGACGCCGACGGTCTGCACCCGATGAACCTCGGGCGCCTCGTCCTCAACGAGCCGGGCCCGCTGCCCTGCACCCCGTACGGCATCATCCAGTTGCTCCGCAAGCACGGCGTGGAGATCAACGGGGCCGAGGTCGTCGTGGTCGGACGCGGTGTCACCATCGGCCGTTCCATGCCGCTGCTGCTCACCCGCCGCTCCGAGAACGCGACGGTCACCCAGTGCCACACCGGCACGCGCGACCTGTCGACGCACCTCAAGCAGGCCGACATCGTCATCGCGGCGGCCGGCGTTCCGCACCTCGTCAAGCCGGAGGACGTGAAGCCGGGCGCGGCCGTGCTCGACGTCGGCGTCAGCCGCGACGAGAGCGGCAAGATCGTCGGCGATGTGCACCCCGGCGTCGCCGAGGTCGCCGGCTGGCTCTCGCCGAACCCGGGCGGGGTCGGCCCGATGACCCGCGCCCAGCTGCTCGTCAACGTCGTCGAGGCGGCCGAGCTCGCCGCCGACGCGGGCTGACCGGAAAGGCCTGAGCCCCATGGGTGCTGGTACGAGTCCCGAGCCGGCCAAGGACGCGGAGCCGTCGGCCGCGCCGGGCGGGTCCGCCGCGGACGCGTCCTCGGCGCGGCCCCGCAAGGGCGGCTCGCGGCGGTTCCCCTCCGTCACACGGGACACCGCACGCCCCGAGGGCGGCGGCCGTGCCGCACCCGGCGACGCCTCCGCGCCCGCCCGCCAGTGGCCGCTGCTCTCCGTTCTGGTCGCGGTCGGCTTCGGGCTCCTCATAGTGGCGACCGAACCGTTCGGCCAGGCCTTCCGGGTCGGGCTCGTCATCATCGGCGCGGCCCTGCTCGCGGGCGCGGCCCTGCGGTGGACGCTGCCGTCCGTCGGCATGCTGGCCGTCCGGTCCCGCTTCACCGACATCTCCACGTACGGAGTGCTGGGCCTGGCCATCGTGCTGCTTGCCCTGATGGCCCAGCCCCGGCCCTGGCTGAACGTGCCGTTCCTTGAGGACGCGGTTCATTTCACGGTCAGGTAGGGCGTGGTACCGGGCCGGACGGCCCCGCACTCTCCCCCGGGTGAGTGCGGGGCCGTCCGCCGTCCCGCTGGGGAAAACTACGACAGGTGCGGCCCCCCGTCGTCCCGCACCGGGTTGAACCCGCCCTGGAACAACGGCAGTACAGGGCCGGCTCCTACAACTCCCGCAGTACTGCGACGGGTTGACGTCCTCGTGGCCGCACCGGGGTTACCCTGCGACGATGCGGATCCGCCCCCAATTCGCCGATGCGCTCATCGCCGTGGCCCTGACCGGTGCCTCCGCGGTGCTCGGCAAGGAGTCCGGGAGCCAGGGCTGGGATCCGCTGGACGCCTGGGGATATCTGCTGGTCGCGCTGGCCGGCCTGCCGCTCGCGTTCCGGGTGCGGGCGCCGCTGGCCGTACTGCTGTGGACGCACCTCGTCTTCGTCGTGTACGTGGCCGGCGGGTACTGGCCCGTCGTGACCACCTTCGGGCCGATGCTCTCGCTGTACACGGTGGCGTCCCTGTGCGCCCTGCGTACGGCGGTGGCCTGCGGGGTGCTCATGGTGGGGGCCTGGATCTACGCCGGGGTGGCGGCGGGCCCGCGCGGGTCCATGGCGTCCGTCGTCACCCAGGCCCTCGTGTTCGCGCTCGTCCTGCTCCGCTTCGGGGCGCTGGCCCGCCGCTCCACCGAGCTCGCCCGCCAGCTCCGGCGCGAACAGGCCGAGCGGGCCCGGCGCGAGGTGGCCGCCGAACGCGGCCGGATAGCACGGGAGTTGCACGACGTGGTCGCCCACCACATGTCGGTGATCTCCGTGCAGGCCGGGCTCGCCGGATTCGTCTTCGCCTCCGATCCGCCCACCGCCCGGGCCGCGCTCGCCACCATCTCCGGCACCAGCGCCGAGGCCCTGGAGGAGCTGCGCCGGATGCTCCAGGTGCTCCGCGAGGCCGAGGACGGGGCGCCCGCCGACCCCATGCCGGGCCTGGACCGGATCGGCGAGCTCGCCGACCGCATCCGGGCCGGCGGCATCCCCGTCACCGTACGCACCCTGGGCACCCCGCGCCCGCTGCCGCCCGGCGTCGAACTGTGCGCCTACCGCGTGGTGCAGGAGGCGCTCACCAACGTACTCAAGCACGCCGGAAAAACCCGGGCGGAGGTCCAACTCCATTACAAACGGCATGAGTTGACTGTTTCGGTCATCAATGAGGGCGAGGGTGAGGGCGTCGAGCGGGAGGGGGTGATTTCGGACAGAGTGCGCACCGGTGGTGGACACGGGTTGATTGGCATGCGGGAGCGGGCCAAGCTCTACGGCGGGTCGATCAGCATCGGCCCGCGGAGCGAAGGCGGGTTCGCCGTGACCCTGAACCTGCCGACCTCCGCAGGGGCGCTTTCGGGGGAAGAAGACGCATCGGGATGATCAGGGTGCTCGTCGTCGACGACCAGTTCCTCATCCGGGCCGGACTGGTCGGACTGCTGAGGGCCGCGCCCGGGATCGAGGTGGTCGGCGAGGCGGGCGACGGCGCCGAAGCCGTGCGTCAGGCCGCCGCGACCCGCCCCGACGTGATCCTCATGGACATCCGGATGCCCGGCACGACCGGCATCGAGGCCACCCGGCGCATCCTCGCCGAGGCCCCCGACCCCGCGCCGCGCATCCTCATCCTGACCACCTTCGACCTCGACGAGTACGTCTACCAGGCGCTGCGCGCCGGGGCCGCGGGCTTCCTGCTCAAGGACTCCGGGCCCGAGCGGCTGCTCGCGGCGGTCGCCGCGGTCGGCGGCGGCGACGGTCTCTTCGCCCCCAGCGTCACCCGCCGCCTGGTCGAGGCCTTCGCCTCCAGCACCGGCCGGCCCGGCGACGAACCGCCGCCCGAGATCGGCGCGCTGACCGCCCGCGAGACCGAGGTCCTGCGCCTCACCGCGCGCGGCATGTCGAACCTGGAGATCGCCGACCAGCTGTTCATCAGCGAGGCCACCGTCAAGACCCACCTCAACCGCACCATGAGCAAACTCGACCTGGACAGCAGGGCCCAGGCGGTGGTGGTGGCGTACGAGACCGGCCTGGTCACCCCGGGCGGGGTTTAGACGCAGGCTCTGAACGTCCCCACCCGCCCCAAGTCACCTCCTTCGTCCCGGTGCGCACCAGTGCGGGAACTGACATCCTGGGCCCGTGCATCCCTGGGGGTAGTGACGGAAATTTGGGGGAGCGATGCCTCGCTGGAAGGCGCTGCCGGAGGAACTCGACCCGCAGGTACGGGAGTTCGCGAGCCAGCTGCGCAGGCTGGTGGACCGCAGCGGGCTCAGCGTCGCCGCCATAGCCGACCGGACCGGGTACAGCAAGACGTCCTGGGAGCGGTATCTCGGCGGCCGCCTCCTCGCCCCCAAGGCGGCCGTGCTCGCGCTCGCCGAGGTGACCGGCACCAATCCCGTCCATCTGACCACCATGTGGGAGCTGGCCGAGCGGGCCTGGAGCCGCTCCGAGCAGCGGCACGACCGCACCATGGAGGCCCCCCGGGTCGCCCAGGCGAGGGCCGCGCTCGGCGAGTTCGGTCCTGCCGAGCCGCCGGGCGGGGCGCGCGCCCAGTCGCCCAGCGCGGGGCTCACCGACCGGCGGCCGAAGCAGGCGAAGCAGTGGGCCCCCAAGCCGCCCGCCGGGCCGGGCCACAACCGGCGCCGGATCGTCATGTTCCTGGCCGGGGTGGTCGGCGCGCTCCTCGTCATCACGTCCGCAGTGCTCCTCACCGACCTCGGCAAGAGCGACGGCAAACCGCAGGCCAAGCCCACCCCGAGCCACTCCGCGTCGCCGCCCGCGCTGCCCGCCGGGGTCAAGTGCGTGGCCGCCTCCTGCACCGGCCAGGACCCCGAAGCGATGGGCTGCACCGACAAGTTGGTCCAGACGGTGGGCAGCGCCAAGGTCGGCGTCTCGGTCGTCGAGGTGCGGTACAGCAAGACGTGCCGGGCCGCCTGGGCCCGCCTCAAGCAGGTCGCCCCGGGGGACCGGGTGCAGATCAGCTCGGGCGGCACGGCGGGCGACGCGGTGGTGGCGGACGCGTACCGCGACACGTACACCAAGATGCTCGCCGTCGACGGCCCGGCGGCCGCGAAGGCGTGCGCCACGCTGAAGAGCGGGAAGAGCGGCTGCGCCGCCGGAAAGGCCGTCGCGGGCTGAACGGGCACGGCGGGATCGGCCACTACCGGTCAATGATCGATCAGCGTGAGGCGTCCCACAGGTGTACGGGGGTGTGGGACGCCCAGGGTCGGATAGCCTGACCGCTGGACATCTCTTCACGTCAAGATTCAGACGGTCGCACGTCAGGTTTCCGGCGTACGGGGTGCCCGGAAACGAGGGGCAACCCCCCACCACCCGCTGTTTCTAACGGAGATCGCCATGACCCGCACTCCCGTGAATGTCACCGTCACCGGCGCGGCCGGCCAGATCGGCTACGCGCTGCTCTTCCGCATCGCCTCCGGTCACCTGCTCGGCCCGGACGTGCCGGTCAACCTGCGCCTCCTGGAGATCACCCCGGCCCTGAAGGCCGCCGAGGGCACCGCCATGGAGCTCGACGACTGCGCCTTCCCGCTGCTGCGCGGCATCACCATCACGGACGACGCCAACGTCGCCTTCGACGGCGCCAACGTGGCCCTGCTCGTCGGCGCCCGCCCGCGCACCAAGGGCATGGAGCGCGGCGACCTGCTGTCCGCCAACGGCGGCATCTTCAAGCCGCAGGGCAAGGCCATCAACGACAACGCCGCGGACGACATCAAGGTCCTCGTCGTCGGCAACCCGGCCAACACCAACGCGCTCATCGCGCAGGCCTCGGCCCCGGACGTACCGGCCGAGCGCTTCACCGCGATGACCCGTCTGGACCACAACCGGGCGATTTCCCAGCTGGCGAAGAAGACCGGCTCCACGGTCTCCGACATCAAGCGCCTCACCATCTGGGGCAACCACTCGGCGACGCAGTACCCGGACATCTTCCACGCGGAGATCGCGGGCAAGAACGCGGCCGAGGTCGTGGGCGACGAGCAGTGGCTGGCCGACGAGTTCATCCCGACCGTCGCCAAGCGCGGCGCCGCGATCATCGAGGCCCGTGGCGCGTCCTCGGCCGCCTCGGCCGCCAACGCCGCCATCGACCACGTGCACACCTGGGTCAACGGCACCGCCGAGGGCGACTGGGCCTCGATGGGCATCCCGTCGGACGGCTCCTACGGCGTCCCCGAGGGCCTCATCTCCTCCTTCCCGGTCACCGTGAAGGACGGCAAGTACTCGATCGTCCAGGGCCTGGACATCAACGAGTTCTCCCGCAAGCGCATCGACGCCTCCGTCAAGGAACTCGCCGAGGAGCGCGACGCGGTGCGCGAGCTCGGCCTCATCTGAGCCGAGCAGCAAGCGCATCGACGAAGCCCCGGCAGCCACTGCCGGGGCTTCGCCCGTTCCCGGCTACCGCACCGCGTCCTTCGTCAGCTGGACGGCGGAGAGCAGGCTGAGCTCCGGCCGGGCGTCGCGCAGCGCCTTGACCGCGCGCACCGACTCGTCGTCCGGGCCCTTGTAGCCGACCGAGGCCCGCTGCTCGCGCACCCAGCGCCCGCGCAGCTCGCGGTCCGGTACGGCCGCCGCCCGCTCGGCGATCCGGAGGGCCGCCTCAAGACCGGGCCGCTCCGCCTCGCCGGCACCCTCCAGCGCCTCCCGCAGCGCCTGCGCGATGTCGTCCGCGTCGCGCAGCACCAGGACCGTAAGTTCCTTGAGTCCGAACATCAAAACTCCCCGCTCGTTGTGTTCCTGCTCATCAATGTAGTACTTCTTATACATGAGCGAGCAGGTGCACAACAGGTTGGCGATGGTGCGTGCCGAGCGGAAGGTGTCGCGACAGAGCCTGGCCGAGGCGGTGGGAGCGCACTACCAGACCATCGGCTACATCGAGCGGGGGCAGTACAACCCGAGCCTCGACCTGGCGTTGAAGATCGCGGAGTACTTCGGGCTTCCGGTGGAGGCGCTGTTCTCCCTGAAGCCGTTCCGCCCGCTCACCGACGAGGCCTACGGGAGGAACCAGTGATGGACGGCCGGCTGACGCGTTACGACCGGTGGATGCAGCAGACCATGAACCGGCGCGAGGCGGCGCCGCTGTACGCGACGGCGGCCCGCAGGCGGGTCCTCGTCGTCGTGCACACAGTGCTGACCGCCGCCTTCGTGACCGCCTTCCTGGCGGCCCTGATCGACAGGTCGATGGTCGCGGCGTGCCTGCTGATCGCGCTGCTGCTGCCGTGGTGCGTGGCCACCGGCGCCATCAACGCCTCGACGCGCGGCCTGCTCGAACTGCGCCGCCGGGCCCTGGACGAGCGCCAGCGCGCCGAGCGCAGCGAGGTCCTGGCGCGCGCCCACCGCATCACCACCGCACTGCTGCTCGCCACCGTCGCCGCCGCCGGCGGGTACGAGCTCGCGGGCGGCACCCTGGGCGGAGCAACGGTCTTCCGGGTGCTCCTCTGCGTCCTCGTCACGCACTGGCTGATGCCGATGTGGGTGGCGGGCCTGCGCGCCCAGGACGAGCCGGACGGCGAGTAGCCGGTACGCGGTGCGGGCGCACCGGCCGACGCATGGCCGGTACGTGGATGAGGGTGCCCCCGGCCGCACAAGGCCGGGGGCACCCTCATGTGCGTACAGCGCCTACAGCTCGCGCACCTGGCGGGCGATGTCCCGCAGCGCGTTCGTCGCGCGGATCTGCAGGCCGGGGCCGAACGTGATGCGGCCCGCGCCCAGTTCGCCGAGCCGGCGCGGTCCCGGGGCGTCCGGCAGGACCGCCATGTTCACCGGCACCGGCACGGCCTTCGCGATCTCCGGCAGGTGCTCGGCCGGGGCCGCGAACGGGTAGACGCCGTCCGCGCCCGCCGCCACGTACGCCCGGGCCCGCGCGATCGTCGCGCCCAGCTCGGGCAGCCCGCGGATGTACGTGTCGACGCGGGCGTTGATGAACAGCCGGTCGCCCGCCTCCGCGCGCAGCTCGGCCAGCCAGTCGGCGTGCCCGGCCGGATCCTTGAGGGCGCCATGGGCGGAGTCCTCCAGGTTGCAGCCGACCGCGCCCGTCTCCAGGAGCCGGTCCACCAGCTCCTTGGGGCCGAGGCCGTAGCCGTCCTCGATGTCCGCAGAGACGGGGATCGAGACGGACCGCACGATCCGGGTCACGGCGGCGAACATCTCGTCCGCCGGCGTGGACCCGTCCTCGTACCCCAGCGACGCCGACACCCCCGCGCTCGGCGTCGCCAGGGCCGGGAAGCCGGCCTCCTCGAAGACCCGGGCGCTGGCCGCGTCCCAGGGCCCCGGCAGGATCAGCGGATCGCCGGGGGTGCGCCCCTGGTGCAGGGCGCGGAAGGCGGCGGCCGGGTTCAGCTGTGCCATTCGGTCTCTCCGGGTGCCGTGCGGCGGGTCACCATCAGCCGGTTCCAGCTGTTGATGACGGTGATCGCCGCGATGAGGTGGGCGAGTTGGGTCTCGGTGAAGTGCTCGGCGGCCCGCTCGTACACCGCGTCGGGTACGAAGCCTTCGGTCAGGACGGTGACCGCCTCGGTGAGGGCGAGGGCCGCGCGCTCCTGCTCGGTGAACAGGTAGCCGGCCTCCTCCCACGCCGTGAGGAGATCGAGCCGCTCCTCGGCCTCGCCGCCCTTGCGGGCGGCCGCGAGGTGCATGTCCAGGCAGAACGCGCAGTGGTTGAGCTGGGACGCGCGGATCATCACCAGCTCGGCCAGGACCGGGTCGCCCAGGCCCCGCTTGGCGGCCGCGCCGAGCCCCGCGAGGCTCAGGTAGACCTGCTGCGGGACCTGGAACTCCCTTGCCGCTGTGCTCACTTGTACATTCCGGGTGTGTAGTGGCCGGCCGCGCCGCGGGTGGTCACGCCGAAGCGGTTCCAGGCGTTGATCATGGTGATGGTCGCGATGAGCTGCGCGAGCTCGGTCTCCTCGAAGTGCTTGGCGGCCTTCTCGTACACCGCGTCCGGTACGAAGCCGTCGGTGAGGACCGTGATCGCCTCGGTCAGCCCGATCGCCGCGAGCTCCTTCTCGGTGTAGAAGTGCGCCGACTCCTCCCAGGCGCTGAGCTGCACGATCCGCTCCACCGACTCGCCCGCCGCGAGCGCGTCCTTGGTGTGCATGTCCAGGCACAGGGCGCAGTGGTTGAGCTGGGACGCGCGGATCTTGACCAGCTCGGCGATCACCGGGTCGAGCCCGCGCTCGGCGGCCGCGGTCAGCTTGATCATGGCCTTGTAGACCTCGGGCGCGGCCTTGGCCCACTGGAGGCGGGGGGACTGCTCGGGTGCGTACGTCTTGGTCTCGTTCGTGGTCATAAGACGAAGGTACGGGGGGTGTGGCACCCGGGTATGGTCCATTCCCATGGTGAAATCCTGGGCCACTTCTCCGGAAACTCTCGGTGTCGATCTGCACATCGACGTGGGTGGCGCGGGCCTGCGCTCGGGCCTCACGGACGCGCTGCGCGAAGCCGTACGCAGCGGACGGCTCACCCCGGGCACCCGGCTGCCGTCCTCGCGCTCGCTCGCCGCCGACCTCGGGATCGCCCGCAACACCGTCGCCGACGCCTACGCCGAACTGGTCGCCGAGGGCTGGCTCACCGCGCGCCAGGGCTCCGGGACGACGGTGGCCCAGCGCGCCGTGGCCCGCCCCGACCGGAGCCACACCCGGCGCCTGCCGACCCGCCGCAAACCCACGTACAACCTGATGCCGGGCTCGCCCGACCTCGCCTCCTTCCCGCGCGCCGAATGGCTCAAGGCGGCCCGCCGGGCGCTCACCGACGCCCCGCACGAGGCCTTCGGCTTCGGCGACCCGCGCGGCCGTATCGAGCTGCGCACGGTCCTGGCGGACTATCTGGCCCGGGCGCGCGGCGTGTACGCGTCGCCGGACCGCATCGTCGTCTGCTCCGGGTTCCTGCACGGCCTGATGCTGATGGCCAAGGTGCTGCGGGCCCGCCGGGTGCGGGAGGTGGCGGTCGAGTCGTACGGCCTCGACTTCCACTGGAAGGTGCTGACCGACGCGGGCCTTCGCACCCCGCCGCTGCCGCTCGATCAACTGGGCACCCGCACCCAGGAGTTGGGGGAGATGAAGGGGGTGGGGGCGGTGCTGATGACGGCCGCGCACCAGTTCCCGGTCGGGCTGCCGCTGCTGCCCGACCGGCGGGCGGCCGCCGTCGACTGGGCGCGCACCACGGGCGGGCTGATCGTGGAGGACGACTACGACGGGGAATTCCGCTACGACCGCCAGCCCGTCGGCGCGCTTCAAGGTCTCGACCCCGAGCACGTCGTCTACATCGGCACCGCCAGCAAGTCCCTGGCGCCCGGGCTGCGGCTGGGCTGGATGGTGCTGCCCGGGCACCTCGCGGACGAGGTCGCGCAGGCGAAGGGCGGGGACTGGGCGGGCGGCGCGCTCGACCAGCTGACGCTGGCCGAGTTCATCCGGTCCGGCGCGTACGACCGTCATGTGCGCGGCATGCGGCTGCGCTACCGGCGCCGCCGCGACCAGTTGGTGACCGCGCTCGCCGAGCGGGCCCCCGAGGTCCGGGTCAGCGGCATCGCGGCCGGGCTGCACGCCCTGGTCGAACTACCGCCCGGCACCGAGCGCTCCATCATCCGGGCCGCGACCTGGCAGGGCCTGGCCCTGGAAGGCCTCTCCCGCTACCGCCACCCCGAACTCGCCCCGGACCGGGACGCGTTGGTGGTGGGGTACGGGACGCCGCCGGACTCGGGGTGGACGGGGGCGCTGGACGCGCTGTGCAACGCGCTTCCGTAGAGGTACGGCCGGTTTCAGCGCTCCTGTACGTCCTGGAGCGAGGGCTCCGGGGCGGGCTCCGGGGCTTCGCCGAAGCGGGCCAGGGCGAGCGCGCCCGCCACCGCCACCGCGAAGCCGGTGACGGTCAGCCAGCCGAGCCCGTCCCGGGTGCGGTCGCCCAGCCAGGCCACGCCGACCAGGGCCGGGCCGATGGTCTCGCCGATGACCATGCCCGCCGTCGCCGTGGTGACCGAGCCGCGCGACAGCGCCGAGGTGAGCAGCAGGAACGCGGCGCCGCCGCCGAGCAGCAGCGCGTAAAGGGCGGGGTTCGTCAGGTCGAAGGGGTCGTCGATGAGCCGGACCGCGACCTCGACCACGCCGAACCCGCAGCCCGCGCCGAGCCCGAGGATCAGCGCCCGGGCGCGGTCCGGCAGCCGGCCGCCGACCGCGCCCGCGAGCAGCACCGCGGCGGCCACCCCGAGCAGCCACCAGTGCAGGGAGGCCGGGCCCGCTTCCTTGCCCTCGGCGCCGGACGACAGGCCGAGCATGGCGAGGCCCGCGCAGACGACCCCGACCGCCGCCCACTCCGTACCCGAAAGCCGGACCTTGAGGACGCGGGCCGCGACCACCGCCGTCACCGCGAGCGAGGCGGCGAGCGCCGCGCCGACCGCGTAGATCGGCACAGAGCGCAGCGCGATGATCTGGAAGACGAAGCCGAGGCCGTCCAGGGCGAGCCCCGCGACGTAGCGCCACTGGCGTACGGCGCGAAGGAGCAGCGCCGCGTCGACACCGGAACCGGCGCCCGCCCCCGTACTCGGCTCGGCGGCGCGCGTCGCGGCGGCCTGGAGAACGGTGGCCGTACCGAAGCAGACGGCGGACGCGAGCGCGCAGATCATCCCGAAGAACACAGGGGGACTGTAGCCGCAGGCCCGGCGGGCGGTGAAAGCCCGGGGGCGAGGTGCCGATGGCCGGGAACTAGTGTGTGGCCGAAACGCGTCCCACAGCGAAGTCGGTACGAGAACGGGGGAGATCCGCGATGCGAAGGTTCAGGTCCGCGACGGTGGTGCTCGGCGGGATGGGAGTGCTCGCCGCGACGCTCACCGCGTGCAGCGACGAGCCGGACCGGCGCTGCGTCAACCCGGTCACGTACAAGGAACTCCCGAAGTACGAGTGCAAGAGCGGCGGCACCGGTCAGTACTACTACGGCGGCTCCAGCCGCAGCGGCAAGGTCTCCGGCGGCTCCTTCGACAAGTCCGGCGTCTCGCGCGGCGGCTTCGGCGGCCACAGCGACTCCAGCGGCGGCTGAGACACGGGAACGCAGGGCACGCACATGGAACGTCATCGCATACAACCGCGCCCCGACTGGCAGCGGACCGTCGAGGAACAGGGACTGATCTACCCCCTGACCCGCTACCCCGACGACTCGCTGCGCCCCTACTGGGACGAGAGCGCGTACTACTCCTTCACGCTGCCGGAGGTCGAGGCGCTGGAGGAGACGGTCGAGGAACTGCACGGCATGTGCATGGCGGCGGCGGCCCACATCGTCGAGAAGGGCCGCTTCGCGGATCTGGGGATCATGGACGGCCGGCTGGCCGACCTGGTCGCGGAGTCGTGGCGCCGAAGGGTCGAACTCCCCTCCTTGTACGGCCGGTTCGACCTGCGGTACGACGGGACCGGCCCCGCCAAGATGCTGGAGTACAACGCGGACACCCCGACCTCGCTCGTCGAGGCGGCGAGCGCGCAGTGGTTCTGGATGGAGGACCGCTTCCCCGGCGCGGACCAGTGGAACTCGCTGCACGAGCGCCTCGTCGAGGCGTGGAAGCGGCAGGCCCCGCTGCTGCCGCCCGGGCCCGTGCACTTCGCCCACTCCGACACCGACGAGCTGGGCGAGGACCTCATGACGGTCGCCTATCTCCGCGAGACGGCCGAGCAGGCGGGCCTCGACACGGAGGCGCTGTCGGTCGAGTCGATCGGCTGGGACCGCATGACCGGCCGCTTCGTGGACGACCGCCTCCGGTTCATCCGGGCCTGCTTCAAGCTGTACCCGTGGGAGTGGCTGGCCTCGGACGAGTTCGGGCCGCAGGTCCTCGACACCCTCGACAACGGGGGCGGTACGGGGACCACGTGCTGGATCGAGCCGGCGTGGAAGATGCTGCTCTCCAACAAGGCGCTGCTCGCGGTGGTGTGGGAGCTGTACCCGGGGCACCCGAACCTGCTCCCGGCGTACCTGGACGGGCCCCGGGACCTGGCCTCCGGCCGGGGGTACGTGGCGAAGCCCCTGCTCGGCCGGGAGGGCGCGGGCGTCACCCTGCACCCCCCGGGGACGGCCCCGGCCCGCCCCGAAGAGCCCTGCTGCTACCAGGAGCTGGCCCCCCTGCCGGACTTCTCGGGGAACCGGGTGGTGCTGGGGGCGTGGGTCGTGGAGGACGAGCCGGCGGGGCTGGGCATCCGGGAGTCGGAGGGGCTCGTCACGGACGGGTATGCGAGGTTTGTGCCGCACGTCATTCGGTGAGGGGGGATTTGCCCGCCCGCCCGCCCGTTGCTCGGGGTTGGATGAGCTGAGCCCTGGGGCTGCGCCCCAGACCCCTGCGGGGGCTCCGCCCCCTGCACCCCTTTCCGGGGCTCCGCCCCGGACCCCGTTCGCGCCTTAAGGGCGCTCGTCCTCAAACGCCGGACGGGCTGAAAATGCTCGCCCCTGCCAGGATCCATCCTGCTAGGGGCGCGAGGCTGTGACATATGCGGCTCCGCCGCGATGGGGGTCCCCCCTGTTCGAGCGAAGCCGAGAACTTGGGGGAGCGACCAGCCACCCACGGTCCGCAGCCGGAAGCGGGGCCAGGGGCAGAGCCCCGGCGATGCGCCCCCTCTGCAACCCCGTGCTCCTCCAGCGTGCCTCAGGAGAACCCGTGGGGACGGTGTGAACGGGGCGGCATGTGCGGCGGCGCGTCGCTACCATGTCCACCCTGGCTGCGCCCGAACATCCCTTCCATGCAAGGAAGTTGAAGGGGTGCGGCGTACGCCCATCGTCTCGGGGGAGCAGGACATGACGCAGGCTCACGTGCCGCAGCAGGCGCAGGCTACGGGGCAACCCGGCGGGCTGCCGCCGGTGCATCCCTCGCTCAGCGAGGCGACCCGCCTCATGGCCGCGGGCAGCTACCTCGACGAGGAGTACCGCGACGCCGTCATCGACGAGCTGTACGTCCACGAGGAGCGGGTCACCGCACCCTCCCTCGGCTTCGACGCGGCCCGCGTCCTCGCGCACGCGCTGCGCGCCCGGAACCTGGAGATCGCCTGGGCGCTCGGCATCCTCGTGCTCTGGGTGCTCGGCGTGGTCGTCACCCAAAGCGCCCTCCTCCTGGTCCTCGGCCCCTGCCTCCAGCTCGGCATCGCCCGCCTCATCCGCGGCACCGCCCGGCCCGCACCCTGGTACCGCACCGTCCCCGCGTTCGTCCTGCGCTGGTGGGCGCGGGTTCTCCTGGGGCTGTTCGGCGTCGTCCTTGTGATCTCGCTGTTCGGCGGGTTCGACGCCGCCTCGCACCACGGCTCGTACGGGTACGGGAGCAGCGGCGACGGCGGATACGACGCCTTCGGTGACGGCTTCGAGGGCGCCAACTCCGTGCCCACCGCTGTCACGGGCCCCGCCCGGCTGCTGGGCGGCGGCACCTTCGACGTCGCGAGCCAGGGCTTCAGCCCCGGGCTCGCCTGGGGGGTCGCCGCCTGCATCGCCGTGCTCGCGCTCTGCGTCGGCCTCCAGCGCCTCCAGTTCGCCAGGATCATGGCGGGCGAGCTGTCGCCCGAAGGCTTCCAGGACTTCGCCGCCGACCCCGCGCAGAGCAACGACAACGGACGGCTCAAGCGGCTCGCCGCGATGATCCGCGTCGAGCAGCACGCCCGGCTCGCGGTCTACCGCGCCGACGCCCCCTTCCGCGGCGCGGGCGACCCCTTCGAGCCCTGGTCGGTCACCATCCAGCTGCGCCCCCGCAAGTCGCTCGGCGACCGGCGTCCGACCCGGGTGAGCAACGCCGAGATCCTGCGCATCGTCGAACCCCTCATCACCCAGCTCCGCATCCCCGCGCCGACGGTGGCCGCCGAAGCCCTCGCCGTACGCGACCGGCTGCGTCAGCTCGAAGTCACCGAGTACGTCTTCCTGCCCGTCGAGGGGCTCCCCTCGCGCATCCACGCCCCCTACCGCGACGGCGACTTCGAGCAGCACCGCGCCGCCGCCCTGGAGGAGGGCGGCGAGGCGCGCAGGCACTTCCTGCGGATCCGGGTCGGCGGCTGGGAGGAGCACCTCGTCACCACCGTGTTCGTACGCGTCCACACCCAGGGCGGCATGCTGGTCCTGGAAATCGCTCCGCACGTCCTGCCCCCGCTCCGCGAGGACTTCTTCCGCGCCGACCGCGCCGCCCACGACTTCAACTGCCGCACCCCGCCGGGCAAGGCGGCCTGGGCCCTTGTGCGCACCCCGGGCTCCGCGTTCCGCTCGCTGCTCGTGATCGGCCGCGCGATCGGCTCCACCTGGCACCGCCTCACCGGCGGATACGGCCGGGCGCTGCCCGACGGCCCCGCCCGTTCCGTACGCGAACTCGCCGCGGCGCCCGACACCTCCCTCTTCCAGGCGATGGACTACCGGCGTTACGTGAAGTCCATCGAGGACCGGGTGACCAGCGGCGTGCGCAGCGCGCTGTACGAAGCCGGGTACGACACCGGACAGTTCGAGCAGAAGATCGTCAATGTCGCCCAGGGCGGCGTCATGATCGAGAACTCCCGAGGGGCGATCAGCGTCGGCGACCACAACACCGTCAGGAACGAGGGCTGAAATGACCACACCGGGTGACGACAGCACGCCGCGAGACCAGCGATCCGTACACATCAGCGGGGTGACCGGATCCGTTTCCGTCGGCGACCACAACAAGGTGACCAGCGTCTACCGCGCGGGCGCCGCCGACGACGAGGCGCACCGTCAACTCCTCGATGCCATCGTTGAGTTCAGGACCGGGCTCGCCCAGCTCGTGCGCAACGACCAGACCCGCGCCCTGGACGCCGAACTCGCCGAAACCGAGGAGGAGATCCGCGCCGAGGGCCAAGCCACTCCCGGCCGCCTCGCCCGTCTCGGCGAGCTGCTCGCCGGCGCCACCACCCTCACGGGCCTCCTCGCCTCGGGCGAGACGCTGGTCCAGCGGGTCCGCGACCTGATCGGGATGTGAGGCCCAGGTGAGCGGCGGCAAGGACGAGGTCCGCTGGAACGCGGCCACCCAGAAGTGGGAGACGGTACGGGACGCCGCTTCCCCGGCGGCTCCACCGCCACCACCCCCCGCACCCCCACCGGTCCCGGAGGCGCCGCCCCTCGTCCCCGGCAACGCGTACGACAACACCCACGCGGACCCGTACCGGACGGTCGGCCCGCAGCCGGAACCCCCGGCGCTCCCCGAGCCGCGCCCCGGCCGGCGCGTGCCCGTCGCCGTGGTCGCCGCGATGGTCTTCGTCGCCGTGGCCGGCGCGGGCGGCGGCTGGCTCCTCGCCCACGGCGGGACGCACCACGCGAAGGCCGAGGCCACCTCGCCCGCCTCCGCCTCCGCCACCCCGGACAGGACGGGCGACGGCAAGAGCAGCCCGTCCGCGCCGCCGTCCCCTTCGCCCAGTACCACCGTGCCGGCCGGTTTCCAACTCGCCCAGGACCCCAAGGGGTTCAGGCTGTACGTGCCGCAGGGCTGGACCCGTGAGGACCAGGGCCCCAAGGGCGTCTTCTACAACTCCGCCGACCGCACCCGCCTCATCCAGGTGTACCTGGTCTCCGAGGCGAGCCTGAGCCCATATGACGCGCTGAAGCAGACCTCGGGGGAGCTGGCGAAGAACCCCGGGTACCAGGAGATCAGCCTCGGCAACGACGCGACCGTACCCGGCGTCGCCCCGCAGGCCGCGCGGCTCGTCTACGCGTACGACAACCAGCAGCTCGGCCACCGGCGCCAGGTCGTCGACTACGCCTTCCTGACGCCCGGCGGCCAGCACTACGCCGTGCTCTCCGCGGCTCCCGCCGAGGTGTGGCCCGAGCAGGAGCAGACCCTGAAGACCGCGCTCAGCGTCTTCTGCTCGGGCTCCGACTGCCCGTCCCCGTAAGGGAGTTGGCGGCTACCGTTCGGCGAGCACCGCGCGCAGCTGGTCGAGGCCCCAGTCCAGATCCTCCTTGCTGATGACCAGGGGCGGGGCGAGCCGGATCGTCGAGCCGTGGGTGTCCTTGACCAGGACCCCGCGGTCCATCAGCCGCTCCGAGATCTCCCGGCCCGTCCCGTACGACGGATTGATGTCCACGCCCGCCCACAGCCCGCGCCCGCGGACCGCCTCGACCGCGCCCGCACCGGTCAGCAGGCCCAGCTCGTGGTGCAGGTGATCGCCGAGCTCGGTGGCGCGCTGCTGGTACTCGCCGGTGCGCAGCATCGCGATGACCTCCAGGGCGACCGCGCAGGCCAGCGGGTTCCCGCCGAACGTCGAGCCGTGCTCGCCCGGCCGGAACACGCCGAGCACTTGAGACGACGCGGCGACCGCCGACACCGGGACCACCCCGCCGCCCAGCGCCTTGCCCAGGATGTACATGTCCGGCACCACGCCCTCGTGCTCGCACGCGAAGGTCTTCCCGGTGCGGCCGAGCCCGGACTGGATCTCGTCCGCCATGAACAGCACGTTCCGCTCACGCGTCAGCTCCCGTACGCCCGCGAGGTATCCGGGCGGCGGGACCAGCACGCCGGCCTCGCCCTGGATGGGTTCGAGGAGCACGGCCACGGTGTCGTCGGTGACCGCGGCCCGCATCGCGGCGAGGTCGCCGTACGGGACGATGTCGAAGCCCGGCGTGTACGGGCCGTAGTCCGCGCGGGCCTCCGGGTCGGTGGAGAAGCTGACGATGGTGGTCGTACGGCCGTGGAAGTTGTCCCGGGCGACCACGATCTTCGCCTGCCCGTCCGGTACGCCCTTGACCTTGTACCCCCACTTGCGGGCGGTCTTCACGGCGGTCTCCACCGCCTCCGCCCCGGTGTTCATGGGCAGCACCATGTCCTTGCCGCACAACTCGGCGAGCTCCGTACAGAATTGGGCGAAGCGGTCGTGGTGGAACGCCCTCGACGTGAGGGTCACGCGGTCCAGCTGGGCCTTCGCCGCGTCGATGAGCCGACGGTTGCCGTGGCCGAAATTGAGGGCCGAGTAGCCGGCCAGCATGTCGAGATAGCGCCGGCCCTCGACGTCCGTCATCCAGGCGCCCTCGGCGGAGGCGACCACGACGGGCAGGGGATGGTAGTTGTGCGCACTGTGGGCCTCGGCGGAACGGATGGCGTCTTCGGTCACGGCGTGTGTCGACACGGGTTCTCCGATCGTCATGCGGCATGGGGCGTCGGTGGTGCCCTTTTCTATCGTCGCTCGGATGCCGGACGAAGAAACCTTGCCGTCGGACGTGGCCGGTAGGGTGTTCGGTACGCACGGCGACTGGCGAGCGGGGAAGCGACCCCGGGGAAGCCGTGCGCGGCCTGCCGCACGAGGTGCCGCCCGCCTGGGCACCCCGGGAACCTGTCAACGGACCCCGGAGGACGCCATGAGCCTTCCCCTTTCCCACCCCGCCCTGCTGGCCACCGACCCGGAGCTGGCCGCGCTGGTCTCCGCCGAGGAGCGGCTCCAGTCGGACACCCTGCGCCTGATCCCCAGCGAGAACTACGTCTCGACGGCCGTTCTGGAGGCCTCGGGGACGGTGCTGCAGAACAAGTACAGCGAGGGCTACGCGGGCCGCCGCTACTACGAGGGCCAGCAGAACATCGACAAGGTCGAGACGCTGGCCGTCGACCGCGCCAAGGCCCTGTTCGGCGTCGAGCACGCCAACGTCCAGCCGTATTCGGGCTCGCCCGCCAACCTCGCCGTGTACCTCGCGTTCGCCGAGCCCGGCGACACCGTGATGGGCATGGCCCTGCCGATGGGCGGCCACCTCACGCACGGCTGGGGCGTCTCGGCGACCGGCAAGTGGTTCCGCGGAGTGCAGTACGGGGTGCGCGCCGACACCGGCCTGATCGACTTCGACGAGGTACGCGAGCTCGCCCTCAAGGAGCGCCCGAAGCTGATCTTCTGCGGCGGCACGGCGCTGCCCCGCACGATCGACTTCGCCGCGTTCGCGGAGATCGCGCAGGAAGCGGGCGCGGTGCTCGTCGCGGACGTCGCGCACATCGCGGGCCTGATCGCGGGCGGCGCCCACCCGTCCCCGGCGCCGTACGCGGACGTCATCTCCACCACCACGCACAAGACCCTCCGGGGTCCGCGGGGCGCGATGCTGATGTCCCGGGAATCGCACGCGAAGGCCATCGACAAGGCGGTCTTCCCCGGGCTCCAGGGCGGCCCGCACAACCAGACCACCGCGGCGATCGCCGTCGCCCTGCACGAGGCGGCGCAGCCGGCGTTCTGCGCGTACGCGCACCAGGTGGTGGCCAACGCGCGGGCGCTCGCCCAGGCGCTGCTCGCCCGGGGCTTCGACCTCGTGTCGGGCGGCACGGACAACCACCTGATCCTGATGGACCTGACGCCGAAGGACGTGCCGGGCAAGATCGCGGCGAAGGCCCTCGACCGGGCCGGGATCGTCGTCAACTACAACACCGTCCCGTACGACCCGCGCAAGCCCTTCGACCCCTCCGGCATCCGCATCGGCACGCCGTCCCTGACGTCCCGGGGTCTGGACGTCTCGCACATGGAGCTGGTGGCGGAGTGGATCGACCGGGGTGTGACGGCGGGGCGGGCCGGGGACGAGGCGGCGCTGTCGGCGATCCGGGGCGAGGTGGCGGCCCTGCTGTCGGCGTACCCGGCGCCGGGCCTGCCGTTGGACTAGCCCTGGGGGCCCTTCCCCACCCCGCCCCTTCCCGATGCTCCGGACTGAGTGTTCTGGAGTGATCAGGTCGTGGCGGTATCTACGCAGGTCAGGCAGCCTAGGCAATCTTTGCTCCCCACGCGGAGCATGGAAAAGAGCAACGGAACCCTAGGAACAGCCTTCACCGAGACTCTGCGTGGGGTTCGTTGCGTCCGATTGTCGGTGCGCACGGATGAGACCACCAGCCCCGAGCGTCAGCGCGAGGCAGACGACATAGCAGCGGCATCCCTCGGCATCGCGTTCGGCGAGGGCGACGCACTGCGCGAAGCGGTCGACCTGGACGTGAGTGCGTCCAAGATCGGCCCCTTCGAGCGTCCGCAGCTCGGGGGGTGGCTCTCGCGGCCGGACGAGTTCGATGCGCTGGTGTGGTGGCGCTTTGACCGGGCCATACGGTCCATGGGCGACATGCACGAGCTGGCGAAGTGGGCCAAGTCTCACCGCAAGATGCTCGTCTTCGCCGAGGGCATCGGCGGGGGTCGGCTCGTCTTCGACTTCCGCAACCCGCTCGACCCCATGAGCGAACTCATGATGCTCATGCTCGCGTTCGCGGCACAGGTCGAGTCGCAGTCCACCAGCGACCGGGTGACCGGGGCGCAGGCAGCCATGCGCAAGATGCCGCTTCGGTGGCGTGGCGGCGGTAAGACGACGTACGGCTACCTTCCTGCCCCCATGCCGAAGGAGCACGGCGGGGTTGGCTGGACGCTCGTCCCGGACCCGGTAGCGGTCAAGGTCATTGAGCGCATCATTGCCGCCCTGCTCGCCGGTCTCGCTCCGCTCGCCATTGCCCGGATGCTGAACGCTGACGGCGTGCTGTCCCCGTCCGCGCACTGGGCCGCCTACAAGGCACGTACCAAGAACAACAGCGCAGAGCCCGACGAGAGCGCCACACCGAAGCGCAAGCCCGCACAGTGGCGGGACAAGACCATCGTGAAGATGCTGACCAGCCCCGCACTGCTCGGCTGGAAGATGCACCGCGGCAACCCGGTCCGGGACGACCAGGGCGCACCGGTCCTCGCTTCCGAAACACCCATCCTGACCCGCGAAGAGTTCGACCGCGTGGGCGTGCTGCTCACTCCTAAGCCGGTTGCCAAGCGTCCGCCCGTGCGGAAGGACTCCGGCTCGTTGCTGCTGCGGGTCATCCACTGCCACGGATGCGGCAGCCGGATGTACCTGAACAAGGGCTATTACTCGTGCTCGTCCTACAAGTACGGATCGGACTGCCCCGCCCCCACTGCTGTGCGCGCGGACTGGGCAGACGAATACGTGAACAACGAGTTCCTGCGCCTGGTCGGCCCCGTGCAGATCACCCGCACCATCGAGATACCCGGCTACGACCCCTCGCCCGAAATTGACGCCACCGTGGCCGAGATGGAGGAACACGACGAGCAGAAGGGCCGCCGCAAGTCCAAAGCGGGCATGGCAGCCTGGCAGCGCCGCGCAGACGCACTAGAGACCCGCTTGGCCGAGCTGGAGTCACGGGAGAAGACCGAGCCCCGCCGAGAGATCCTGTCGACCGGCCGCACCTACGCCGACGACTGGAACAACGGGGACACCGTGGCGCGGCGAACGATGCTCGTCGACGCGGGGGCACGGCTCATGGTCAAGCGCGGCACCAAGGGAGGGTGGCGACGGCTCGACCTGCGCCGTGTGGACTTCACTATCACCGGTGACCTTGACCCCGCCATTGAAGAGAACGCGACCATGGCGGACGAGCTTGCCACCGAGCACAACCCGCACCACGCGCCCACGGCGGGGGCAACGGCGCACCGCAATCTGACCCCGCAGACACTCGCCACGGCTGCCTAACTAGCCGCAGACAGCCCCGGTTAGCCCGTGTGCCCGCCGGGGCTGATGTTGCCCGCAAGCAAGCGGCTAGAACGGGCCCATGCGGTTCTGTGTGGTTCGTACGCTGCCTGCATGGACATCCTGAACGATGCAGATGTGCACACGATCTTGGAGCCCCACCAGGATGGTGGACTGATCTCCCGCCTGTACGAAACCGGGGAGATCACCGACAAGGAGGAAACAGTTCAGGCTCTCGGACGACGAGCGCAAAACGTGCTGTACGGAGGCGACGAGCACACGGCGCAACGGCTGCTGAACGTGGTGGAGTACGTCAGCGTGACCGGCGAGCGTTCGCCGGTCCCCAACTGGCCGAACCGCTGACCTCTCGGCAGCCCGATAAGCTCATTGCACCCCGCACCAGAATGGGCGTGCGGGCTAGGCCCGGTGCCTTACAGGCTCGTCCTGGAATGCAGTACGACCGGTCCGCACAAGCCCCGGCAGTCCTCGGACCGCCGGGGCTTTCCCATGCCCGCAGACGGGCGCATGGGGCGCCCCGTAAGCCGCTCGCTGGCGACCCCTCGGGCTTGGACTGCCTAACAGCGGGACGAGGGGTGTTGGAGTGTTGGTTTACACCACTTTTTTAGAACACGTAGAAAAAATATAGAAGAAGAGAGACAGCCGTCCCGAACGGCACAGCATCACCGATCAGCCCCGGGCAAGGCTTGCTCCCCACCATGCCCGGGAGAGAAACCCACCCCCCTCGCCTAGTACGGGGCGGGCAAGGCTTGCTCCCCACTAAGACCGGGAGAAAGACCAACCCGTTTCCGCGCAGCGTGCCAGGCAAGGTCTGCTCCCCACTATGACCGGGAGAAAGCCCCGGCCGAACCTGACTCCGAAACGGTGAGGCTCGGCAAGGTCTGCTCCCCACTACTTCCGAGAGCGGGACTACCGCGCACCCACCCAACGGGGGAATCCGGCGGACTGAGTGCCCGCTCTCGGAACAAGCGTTGCCCGTGCACCACGCGCCCCGCGTTACCGGGGTGGTCGCAGGGGTCGTGAGGCAACGCGTGCGGGGACTGCACCGCCCACGAGTAACCCGCCCACCAGGGCGAGCCGAAAGGGGTTGTAAGCGCGTGCAGTCCCCTCGTTGTCCAGCCTCGCCAGCTCGGACACCAAGATACTCAGGAACGTCACACTGACAGAGGAACGTTCAGGGTGTCCACGGCAGGGACGACACAGTTCGCTTGCCGCACAGAGCTAGAAGAGGACCGGTTCCTACCCAACAAAGAGGACTGGTTCCTGCGGAATGATGGCGACCTTCGTTCGAAGGTCACGCAATCCGATCTTTGAAATGTCTAGCCCGGCATGCACGCCAGTGTCAGGTGCGGCACTGGCGGATGCGGCGAGAGCACCAACGAGCGCAGCGGCTCCGAGGGCGAGGGCGGCAGTTGCAACGATCTTCTTCATAACCAACAAAACGATGGATTCGGGCATGAGGCACGGCCCGTTACTCAGATATCAGAACGAAACTGGGGGCACGCATGCGCTGCATCGACTGTATCGAGCCCGCAACACATCGCGGACGCTGCACAGTTCACGACCAGGAACACCAGGACCGTCCCTCGGTTCGGGCTCGTCGTTCACGCGGTAGGCGGCGTGCGAAGCGGTTTGATGCTGCGGCTCGGCTCCGCCGGCGAGTGCAGGAACGGGGCTCGGCCTGGTGCGCCTGGTGCTTGGGTGACTTCCCCGCTTCCGGGGTGGACGTGGACCATGTGCGCCCGCTGTCCCTGGGTGGCGAGGACATAGACAGCAATGTTCAGGTGCTGTGCCACGGATGCCATGGGCTGAAGACACGTACGGAGTTCGGTAAGGCTCGGACGGCGTGACATGGTTCCGCCCCGGCACGGAGTTGGTGCGCTGTCCCGGGGCGGGGGTGGGCTATTCAGGGATGGTCAGCACCATGCCCGGTCGAAGGTTGCCGGGGTCTGGCCCGATCTGCACGGCGTTTGCTTTGTAGATCCTCTCCCACTGGTTGGGGTCTCCGTACTGTTGCTTCGCGATCGTGGAGAGCATGTCCCCGGGCTTCACGGTGTAGGTCTTGCCGGGGTTCGGTGTTCCCTGCTCATCAGACATGCGACTCCCCTTGGTAGTTGTGGCGCTACGGACTGTGCCTGATCTTGGCATGCCCAACAGCCCCTGAACCAGACCCCCTTGGCATGAGGTGATCCCCTATGCCCCGTAAGCCCCGCCCCCCGTGCTCTGTCCCCGGGTGCCCCGAGCTGACCAGGCTCGGACATGGCTCCGCCCCGGTGCGGCCACGGAATGGCTCGCACTGGGGCGGGTCTGTCGGATCAGCAGCGCCGACTAGAACTCGAACTTCACGCCTGCCAGGAAGACACTGCCCTTGTTGTCGCCGCTGCGCGCGCTGAGAACCGGCATGGGAGCCGCCGCGTAATTCCCCACGGTCTTGCCTGTCCCGTCAACGACTCGGATCGCTGCGGGTGTGACGGTTCCGCCGCTGACGACCAGGACGGGCACGCCGTCCGTGTAGCGCAGGCTCAGCGTGCCCACGTCCTCGGGCTTGATCTCCGTAGCAGGGATCAAGCCCAAGTCGGTTACCTCGGCGGTCGCTTGCTTGTCATCCACTGGGATGGCGTTCAAGTCAGCTTCCTCCGGCGCCTGGGCTACTTCGGAACCGTCCGGTTGGATCTGCCCATCGGCAGTCCTGGGGTAGACGTTGTAGTGGTACTGCTGGCTGTATCCGCCGCCGCTTTCCTCAGACATGACAGCCCCCTCACTGGTCAGCACCTTGCCGCCTTGACCAGAGAGTCGCAGGACGCAGCGTCACCAAACAGCGACTCTGTGCGGAACGGCTGAGAACCGACAGTGTGGCGTGAACACACCGCCACATGTCAGCCCTGACCTGGGGCAACTACCCCACCCCTCGGAAGGTGCCCCCATGCCCCGACGACCCCGCCCCCCTTGTTCTGTCCCCGGGTGTCCCGAGCTGACCACTGGCGGGCGCTGTGAGCGTCACGAGCGTGAGGCGAACCGTACGAGGGTCACGCCTGGTGGCAGTTCGTATGGGCGCCGTTGGCCACGCATCCGGGCCGCCTATCTGTACGCCAACCCGTGGTGCGTGCTGTGCGGTCGCACGGCCAACGTTGCGGACCATTTCCCTGTGAGCCGCCGCGAGTTGGTGGCTCGGGGCGTGGCGAATCCGGATGCGTTCGAGCGTCTGCGTCCGCTGTGTACGTCGTGTCATAGCCGTGAGACAGCGAAGCATCAACCGGGCGGTTGGGCCGCCGAGGAGGCGCCGAAAGCACCGCCGTTCTGACTCGCCGACCAGGCGGGTACTCCCCTCTCCGCCCCTTCCGGCGCGGCAGGGAGATGACTTTCTCGCATGGCTCATTAGGCCATTTCTGTGGGCGCCGCCAGTAAATAGCAGCGGCGCCTTTTCGTTTACCCATTCCGAAGTAAGGAATTACTCATGTCTTTGACTCTTGCTGAATCCGCGAAGCTCTCTCTTGACCAGCTTCAGCGTGGCGTGATCGAAACGTTCGTTCAGGAATCGCCGATCCTGGACCGGCTCCCGCTGATAACGGTGGCGGGCAACGCTTACCGGTACAACGAGGAATCCACCCTTCCCGGGGTTTCGTTCCGGGGTGTGAATGAGGCCTACCCGGAGAGCACGGGCACGCTGAACCAGCGGATCGAGACGCTCGCCATCCTTGGCGGTGACGCCGACGTGGACAAGTTCATCGTGCAGACCCGGGGCAACCTCAACGATCAGCGGGCCGTGCAGACCGCCATGAAGGTCAAGGCCGCTTCCGTCCACTTCGCTGACCAGTTCTTCAACGGCGATGTGGAGGTGAACCCGAAGGGTTTCGACGGGCTGCGCAAGCGGCTGCTTGGCGGTCAGGTCCTGGACGCGAAGGGCGTCGGCCCGGTCGCCAACGGCCATGACTTCTTTGACACGTTGGACGCGCTGGTCGCCCAGGTGCGCGGCATCAATGGCACGAACGGAGCGCTGTACATGAACGCCGCGCTCCGGGCGAAGATCGAGTCCGGATTCCGGCGCCTCGGCGGTGCCGAACTCCTCTCGGCCGAGATCGCCGGGAAGCGCACCACCACCTGGAAGGGCATCCCGCTTCTTGACGCCGGGCAGAAGCTGGACGGCACCGACGTACTCCCGCTGACGGCCGGGACCGGGGCCAAGCAGACCGGTGACATCTACGCCGTGCGCTTCGGCTCCACCGAGGCCGACGCCGGAGTGACCGGCCTGACCAACGGCGGCGTGCAGACCACCGACCTGGGCGAGTCCCACGACAAGCCGGTCTACCGCACCCGCATCGACTTCTACTGTGGCCTCGCCCTGTTCGGCGGCAAGGCCGCCGCACGGCTGACCAGCGTCCTCGCCGGCTGACCTGCCCACCCCAAAGCCCCCGCGCTCGTTATCCCCATCGGGGCGACGAGTGCGGGGGCTTTCTGCGTATCCGCATCGGTCAAGTTCGCCCGGAACGCGCCCTCTTGACGCTGTTCTGCTGAGAGAGTGATGGTCGTGCAACGGTGCGCAACTCGCTCGACAGCGGAGGCGATCATGTCCCTACTCTTCTTCGGCAAGGACCCCGACACGGACGAACGCAACTGCCCGACCGTGTGGGTTGACCTGGAAGCTGAAGAGATGTTGTTCCAAGGGTGGAAGCCGGACGAGGCGAAGCTAGCCGAATGCCTGAAGACCGGCCCTATCCCCGACAGCGAAGCGGTTGTGCGGCTGCCCCTGCGGATGGTGGCCGCTATCAGGAAGGCGTGTGATGAGGCAGAACGGGCCGGTGTTCGACTTCGATGAGGTGCTAGCCCGTAGCACCCGATCCGCTGTGCATCTGGAGATGCGCGATTCCTACGCGGCGGACAACGAGACCGGCCGCTACGCCGAGTGGAAGGCGGGCAAGCGCTATGACCCGAACGACCGTGCGTCGTGGTGGCGCCCGTGGCACTCGCTGATCTCTGAGACTGTGGCGCGGGGTCTCGTGGTGCGCCGGGCCCGCATCGTTTCTGAGCCTGTCTCGCAGTACATCCGTTTCGAGTATGACGGCACGTTCATGAACGTTGCGGCGGGTGAACTGGTGAGCTGGCTGCCGAGGCGGCAGGCATCGGACCTGGCGTTGCCTGGTAACGACTTTTGGGTGTTCGACGGCGGAATCGTTCGGTTCGGGCACTTCTCGGGAGACGGCGAGTACCTGGGCGAGGAGTGGACCGAAGCTCCGACCATCGCTGACTTGTGCTCATCCGCCTTCGAGGCAGTGTGGCAACGCGCGACTCCTCACGGGGAGTTCAAGGTCTAACGGCTCTCACTCGGGATAGCTAGCTCATGCCCGTATCGCCCTCGTCCAGCGCGCAGGCAGCTCGTGAGGCGCTTGCCGCGCGCCTGCGCGATCTGCGTTTGGACGCTGGACTCAATGGGCGTGACCTAGCTGCCCGCGCTGGCTGGAGTACCGCCAAGGCGTCGCGCATCGAGAACGCCAAGACGCCGCCCTCCGACGCTGATATCAAGGCGTGGTGCCGGGCCTGTCTCGCCGAGGATCAGACGGCCGATCTGATTGCCGCGAACCGTACTGCCGATTCGATGTACGTCGAGTGGCGCAGGAAGCAACGCACAGGGCTGCGCAGGCTGCAAGAGTCAGCCGTGCCCCTGTTCGAGCGGACCCGGCACTTTCGCGTCTACTGCTCCAACGTCGTCCCCGGACTGATCCAAACCGACGCGTATGCACGGGCGTTGCTGTCTGCCATCACGGAGTTCCGGAACATCCCCAACGATGTGGAGCAAGCCGTAGAGGCCCGTATGGCCCGATCTCACGTGATCCGCGAGGGTGACCACCGCTTCGCGCTGATCATCGAGGAAGACGTCTTGTATTACGGCTTCGGTGACGCCGAGGTTATGGCCGGGCAGCTTGGCTATCTCCTGGCGGTCATGTCGCTGCCCTCCGTCTCGTTGGGTGTGATCCCCCGCGCGGCCCCGCGCCGCATGTGGCCGATCGAGACGTTCATGGTGTTCGACGATCAACGGGCAGCCGTGGAGCTGCTGTCAGCGGACGTCACAGTCACAGTGCCGAGCGAAGTGGTCTTGTACGTCCGGGCGTTCAAGGAACTGGCGAAGATGGCCGTTCATGGCCCGCAGGCCCGCGCGCTGATCACCGAGGCTATTAACTCGCTCGGGTAACTCGCGTGTAATCCCGCGCAACAACGTAGAGGCTACGTCTCCGCCGTTCCTAGCGTGACTGTCATCAGCACCACGCGAGGGGACGGCGATAGAGCGATGACTAGCCCACGAACCTACCCGCTACCAGCTGTCGAGCTGGCCGGGCTTGTTGATGACTACCTGTACGGCTGTCAGCCCGTGGCCGACTGTGGGGTCTGCACGGCGCTGGCGGCGGAGCTGACCGGGGCGCGCGAGGCGAAAGATCATGGGACGGCGTACGACGCTGTGGCGGAGATCCGCAATCATCCCCACCCGGTGAAGAGGAAGCCGTGAGCGCCCCGACCGTGGCGGCGCTGCGCAGGGGTGACTGTGACCCCTATGAGGGCACGCCGTATGAAGGCAGCCCAGAGGGATGGTGGACGCCGTTCGGCGGGGCGTTGGACGTGCGGTCGGGAGTCGTGTTCATCCCGCCGGGTAACGGGCTTCCCGCGTGCCCCTTCCCGTGCGATGTCTGCCGTGGCAAGGGGCGGCAATGAGCTGGGCTGTTCCGGGGCTACGGGTTGTCTCCGCACCGGTCGCGCACAAAGGACCCCATACCGGGTGTGGTGATGATCAACCCTTCTTCACGCAATGCGGCAGTCGCTTTCCGGACGGTCGTCCGGGCGACGCCGAACTCGCCCTCTAGCTGTACCTCGGAAACCAGGCGCCGAGGCGGGTACTCACCGCTGGTGATTCGTTGCCGTACGACAGCCGCGATCTGCTGCCACTTGGGCCGGGTCGGGTCGAACTCCATCACATGCGGACCGTACCGATCCGGCCATATCGCCTCATAGATGCACCTGTATACCCCTGTGCATAGACAGCTATGGTCGGCATGACTACCTTCGGAACCGAAAGCGCCCCGGAAGACCGCTGGAACGGTCCGCCGGGGCTCAGCCGTGACAGCTTTCGAGGAGCTGACCGACCATGCGCGATCGTATCGTCCGTGCCCTTTGCTGGGTGCTCGCCTTACTCGCCCCGTGGACCCGCTGGCACAAGCCCGCCGGACGCCACTCCGCCGCGTTCTTCGCCGACCAGCACACGACCGCCGACCAGCCCGAGCCGGTTTCCGTGTGGCGCGCCCCGTGGCAAGGGCCGAGCGCGGAGACCGTCCGCGAGATCTTCCGCGAGGGCGCCGGACTGCCGCATCTACAGCGCGAGCGGTCGTGGGCCGCAGCGTTCGCAGAAATCGGCGTCGACTACGACCACCCCACCACCAACATCACTCCCGTTCGGGCGGGGGCGCACGCATGACCGGCAGCGCTCATCCGCCCCTGCCCGTCTGGACCGTCTGCGGCCACTGGACCAACGTGCCCGTCATCGTGGGCGCCGTACAGAGCATGAGTGGCGGAGCCGGATACACCCACTACGCATGCCCGGACCATGTGACGGACTACCCGCAGCGCGCACAGTGGGACGAGCTGCCCGTGATGCGCCGATGACCGCCGTACGGTCGTCGTTCTGCGCCTCGACCTAGATCAGACAACAGACAGCCCCGTTCGGCCAGTGCCGGACGGGGCTTCCTTGCGTCCTGACCAGCCCCTATGCTCAGAACCCCTACTTACGAGCATCGGGGCTTCCCTAGACCCTCCGGGGGTTGGGAAGGGAAGCCGGGTTTCCTGGGGCTCCGCCCCAGACCCCGTTCGCGCCTAAAGGGCGCTCGTCCTCAATCGCCGGACGGGCTGAAATGCCCGGTGCGGGCCAGCACCAGTCCTGTTAGGGGCGCGGGGCTGTGACATTGTGCGGCTCCCGCCGCGTGGGCGCGACCAGTAGCGCTGGGTGCCCTACAGGGGCGCGGGGAACTGGGCGACCAGCCACGCACGGTCCGCAGTCGACGACCGTCCACCCACCCAGCCCCTCCGGCGTTTGAGGAGCGGGGTCTGGGGCGGAGCCCCAGGGGTCAGGGGCCAAAGTGGCACGAGGTTCGGGGGCGGAGCCCCCGTGGTGCTGGGGCAGCTTGTGGGGCCGGTCACAATGGCGCGGGTTTCCGGCGGAGGGCGCGTACCTGAGAGAATGCTGAGCATGGCCTCCACTCGCCCGCCCGTCACCCACCGCCGCCCTCAGGGGAATGGCTCCGCCATGCAGCGTCGTCCGCGAGTGCTCTCCGGAATCCAGCCCACCGCAGGCTCGTTCCACCTCGGCAACTACCTCGGCGCGGTCCGCCAGTGGGTGGCGCTGCAGGAGTCACACGACGCGTTCTACATGGTCGTGGACCTCCACGCGATCACCGTTCCGCAGGACCCGGCCGAGCTGCGCGCCAACACCCGGCTCGCCGCGGCCCAGCTGCTCGCCGCCGGTCTCGACCCCGAGCGCTGCACGCTGTTCGTCCAGAGCCACGTCCCCGAGCACGCCCAGCTCGCCTGGATCATGAACTGCCTGGCCGGCTTCGGCGAGGCCAGCCGGATGACCCAGTTCAAGGACAAGTCGGCCAAGCAGGGCGCGGGCAACGCGACGGTCGGCCTCTTCACGTACCCGATCCTCCAGGTCGCCGACATCCTGCTCTACCAGGCCAACGAGGTCCCGGTCGGCGAGGACCAGCGCCAGCACATCGAGCTCACCCGCGACCTGGCCGAGCGTTTCAACGGCCGGTTCGGCGAGACGTTCACCGTCCCGGCGCCGTACATCCTCAAGGAGACGGCGAAGATCTACGACCTTCAGGACCCGTCGATCAAGATGAGCAAGTCGGCGTCGACGCCGAAGGGCCTCATCAACCTCCTCGACGAGCCGAAGACGACGGCCAAGAAGGTCAAGAGCGCGGTCACCGACACGGACACGGTGATCAAGTACGACACCGAGAACAAGCCCGGCGTCTCGAACCTGCTGACCATCTACTCCACGCTCACCGGCAAGACGATCGCCGAGCTCGAAGCCGAGTACGAGGGCAAGATGTACGGCGCGCTCAAGACGGACCTCGCCGAGGTGATGGTGGAGTTCGTCACGCCGTTCCGCACGCGTACGCAGCAGTACCTGGACGACCCCGAGACGCTGGACTCGCTGCTCGCCAAGGGTGCCGAGAAGGCCCGCGCGGTCGCCGCCGAGACGCTGGCGACGGCGTACGACAGGGTCGGCCTGCTGCCCGCCAAGCACTGAACCGGACGGCCTGGCCGGAGCCCGGACCAAGGGCTCTGGTCAGCCGACGGCAATCCCGTCACACTCACACTGCAGCACCCGACCGACAGCATGGAGGAGAACGACGTGGGGACCGTAACGCTCGGCGTTTCGATCGCGGTCCCGGAGCCTTACGGCAGCCTGCTCCAGGAGCGGCGCGCGGGCTTCGGGGACCCCGCCGCGCACGGCATCCCCACGCACGTCACCCTGCTTCCGCCGCACGAGGTCGAGGCGGAGTGCCTGCCGGAGATCGAGGCGCACCTGGCCTCGGTCGCGGCGGCGGGCCGCGCGTTCGCGATGCGGCTCGAAGGCACGGGGACGTTCCGTCCCCTGTCCCCGGTCGTCTTCGTCAAGGTGGTGGAGGGCGCGGGCGACTGCGCGTGGCTCCAGCAGCGGGTACGGGACGAGGCGGGGCCGCTGGTGCGCGAGCTCCAGTTCCCGTACCACCCCCATGTGACGGTGGCGCACGGCATCTCCGAGGAAGCGATGGATCTGGCGTACGGGGCCCTCGCGGGGTTCTCGGCGGGCTGGACGTGTGGGGGCTTCGCCCTCTACGAGCAGGGCGCGGACGGTGTCTGGCGCAAGCTCCGCGACTATCCCTTCGGCCTTGGCGCCCTGGCCGTCCCGGCCCAGGCCACGTCCCTGGACCAGCCCTCCTTGCGTTAGCCCGCCCTGGGGGCTGCGCCCCCAGACCCCTGTCTTTCGACTGCGGGCCGTCGGTGGCTGCTCGCGCAGTTCCCCGCGCCCCTCAAACCCGCCTTCGTCCTCGCGCCGTACGTGGCTGGTCGCGCAGTTCCCCGCGCCCCTAAACCGCTTTCGTCCTCGGGCCGTGCGTGGTTGCTCGCGCAGTTCCCCGCGCCCCTGGCAGGGTCGACCTTGGCGGTGCTGCCCATGCAGGCATGCCCAGCCCGCCCTTACACGGGCAGGCGCCGGAACACCCCCCGCGGCGCATGCCTGAGCGCTGACATCACCACCCGCAGCGCCCCCGGCACCCACACCACCTCCGCCCGCCGCCGCAACCCCGCCTCGATGGCCAGGGCGACCGCCTCGGGGGTCGTGGCGAGGGGGGCCTCGGGGAGTCCCGCCGTCATCTTCGTACGGACGAAGCCGGGGCGTACGACCATGACGTGCACCCCCGTGCCGTGCAGCGCGTCCCCCAGCCCCTGGGCGAACGCGTCGAGGCCCGCCTTGCTCGACCCGTAGATGAAGTTGCTGCGGCGGGCGCGTTCGCCGGCCACCGAGGACAGCACGACAAGTGAGCCGTGGCCCTGCGTCTGGAGGGCCTTCGCGCAGATGAGGCCCGCCGAGACCGCGCCGGTGTAGTTGGTCTGGGCGACCCGCACCGCGGCGAGCGGCTCGCCCTCGTCGCGGGCCTGCTCGCCGAGCACCCCGAACGCGAGCAGCACCATGTCGATGTCGCCCTCGGCGAACACCTTGCCGAGGGCGACCTCGTGCGCGTCGGAGTCGAGCGCGTCGAAGGCGAGCGTGTGGACGTCCGGGCCGAGCTCGCGCAGCTCGGCCGCCGCCGCTTCGAGGGCGGGGGAGGGGCGGCCCGCGAGCCAGACCGTACGGGTGCGGCGGGCCACCAGGCGCCGGGCGGTGGCCAGCCCGATCTCGGACGTGCCGCCGAGCACGAGCAGGGACTGCGGGGTACCGAATGCGTCCTTCATCAGGGCTCCGTAATGTGTTGGGCGGCCCCGCAGGGCCACATGTGGCTGAGGGGGCTCACAGCCCCAGCCGTCGGCTCATGTCCGAGCGGAAGACCCCCTCCGGGTCCAACTCCCCTCGTAGGGAACGGAATTGGGGCAGCTTCGGATACATGCGCTGCACCACCTCCGGCCGCATCCGCGCGTCCTTCGCGAGGTAGACCCGGCCGCCCGCGCCCGCCACCTCCTCGTCCAGTTCGTCGAGGAGGGCGCCGAGGCCCGGGAGGTTCGCGGGGATGTCGAGGGCCAGGGTCCAGCCCGGCAGGGGGAAGGAGAGCCAGCCGGGGTCGGCCTCGCCGAAGCGTTTGAGGACGGCGAGGAAGGAGGGGCAGCCGTGCCGCGAGATGCGGCGCACGATGGAGCGCAGGGTTTCCTCGTGCCCGTACCCGACGACGAACTGGTACTGCACGAAGCCGCCCCGGCCGTACACGCGGTTCCAGTGCGGGACCCCGTCCAGCGGGTGGAAGAACGTCGAGATGCGCTGGAGCTCGCCCGTACGGTGCTTCGGGGCCCGGCGGTACCAGAGTTCGTTGAACGCCGAGACGGAGGCGCGGCCGAGCAGCCCCTCCGGCAGGAAGGCGGGGGCGGCCGGAAGCCGGCGCGGCCGGAAGGCGAGCGGGGTCCGGCGGGCGCGGGGCGGCAGCATGTCGAGCGGCGCGTGCTCACCGCGCGTCAGCACGGAACGCCCGGTCCTGGCGCCCCGCGCGAGGAGGTCGATCCACGCCACCGAGTACCGGTAGCGGTGGTCCCCCGACTCAAGCCGGGTCATCAAGTCGTCCAGATCGACGGCCCGTTCGGTGTCCACGGACATCAACGAGGTCCGTACAGGCAGGAGTTGGACGGTCGCGCGCAGGATCACGCCCGTCAGACCCATCCCGCCCGCCGTCGCGTCGAACAGCTCGCTGCCCGGCGTGACGGTACGTACCGTGCCGTCCGCGGTGAGCAGTTCCAGCTCGCGCACATGGCGGGCGAAGGAGCCCGAGACGTGGTGGTTCTTGCCGTGGATGTCGGCGCCGATCGCCCCGCCGACCGTGACGTACCGCGTGCCCGGCGTCACCGGCACGAACCAGCCGAGCGGCAGCAGCACCTCCATCAGTCGGTGCAGGCTGACGCCCGCGTCGCAGACGACGACGCCCGCCTCGGCGTCGACGGTGCGGATGCGGTCGAGGCCGGTCATGTCGAGGACGGCGCCGCCCGCGTTCTGCGCGGCGTCCCCGTACGCCCGGCCGAGCCCGCGGGCGATCGTGCCGCGCGCCCCGCACGCCCGGACGGCGGCGGCCGCCTCCTCGTAGCTCCGGGGGCGAAGCAGCCGCGCCGCGGTAGGGGCGGTGCGGCCCCAGCCGCTCACGGACGTCGGCGGGCCGGGAGGTGCGGGCACGGTGTCGGGTGACGTGTCGGCAGACATGAATAGGACGGTATCGCCTGCGCCGTCCCTTTTGTCAGAACCTCCCTCGCCCCTTTGTCGGCGCCCGACTCGGCGCCTCGGCCGACGCCCGGCTCGCCCCTCGGCCGCGGCCGCCCACCGCTCCGTTTCGGCGCCCGTACCGACGAACCGTCGATAAATATCCGATAAGCCACTAACCGAAATGGGTGGTTATAAGTGTGTCAGTCGCATTAATCCCCGATTCGCATTCCTCCGCGCAGGAGAGTCGCCCGTGGCCTACGGCCAGTTGGCGGGCCGACGTCACGGAAGAGGGGTGGCAGATGCAGATGCCGTCGTGCACCGACGCCGATCAGCGGCTCCTGGCCGCACTGCGCGACTGCGGCACGGACCCGCGGGTCGCCGCCGCCGCCCGCGCCCTGTCCTGGGCCGGTGAGCACGGCGCGCTCTGGCTCGCGGCCGGGTTCGCCGCGGCCGCCGCCGACCGGGACCGGCGCGGCGCCTGGCTGCGCGGCACCGCCCTGGTCGCCGCCGCCCACCTGGCCAGCATGGGTGTGAAGCGCGTCGTGCGCAGGCCCCGGCCCCGGATCCCGGCGTCCGAGCCCCTGGTGCGTACCGCAGGGCGGCACTCCTTCCCCAGCTCGCACGCCAGCTCGGCGGCCGCGGCCACCGTCGCGTACGGCGCGCTGCGGCCCGCCGGGGCGCACCTCGTGCCGCCGCTGGCCGCCGCGATGTGCGTGTCCCGCATGGTCGCCGGGGTGCACTACCCGAGCGACATCGCGGCGGGCGCCCTGCTCGGCGGTGTCACCGCGCGGGCCGGCGCCGCCTGGATGCGCAAACCGCTCGAAAGGGGGCGCCGATGACCGAGCCCGGTGCGGTACTCCTCGACGAGACGGGGCCGGTCTCGGCCACCCGGCGCCTGCTCACGCTGCCCGGCCAGCTGGTGCGCACCGCGCGGCCCCGCCAGTGGGTCAAGAACCTGCTCGTGGTGGCCGCGCCCGCCGCCGCGGGCAGGCTGACCAGCCCGCACGTCATCGCCCAACTCTCCATGGTCTTCGTCCTGTTCACGGCCGCCGCGTCCGCCGTCTACCTCATCAACGACGCCCGCGACGCCGAGGCCGACCGTGCCCACCCCGACAAGTGCCACCGCCCGGTCGCCGCCGGGAAGGTGCCGGTGGGCGTCGCGTATGCGGCCGGCGGCACCCTCGCCGTGCTCGCCCCACTGGCCGCCGCGCTGACCTGCAACGCGATGACGGCCACGCTGCTCACCGGGTACGTCGTCATGCAGCTCGCGTACTGCGTCAAGCTGAAGCACGTCCTGGTCGTCGACCTCGTCGTCGTCACCACCGGGTTCCTGATGCGGGCGATGACCGGCGGGGTCGCGCTCGGCATCCCGCTGTCCCGCTGGTTCCTGATCACGGCCGGGTTCGGCGCGCTGTTCATGGTCTCCGCCAAGCGGTACTCCGAGGCCCTCCAGATGGAGGGGCGCGGCGCCGCCACCCGCTCGCTCCTGGACGCGTACACCACCGGCTATCTGCGCTTCGTGTGGCAGCTCGCCGCCGGCGTCGCGGTCCTCGCCTACTGCATGTGGGCGCTGGAGAGCGGCGGCGTGTCGGGCGGTTCGCTGCTGCCCTGGCGGCAGCTGTCGATGGTCCCCTTCATCGGGGCGATCCTGCGCTACGCCGTCTTCGCGGACCGGGGAAGCGCGGGGGCGCCCGAGGACGTGGTCCTGCACGACCGTGCGCTGGCGGTCATCGGCCTGGGCTGGGTCGCGATGTACGGGCTCGCGGTGGCCGACCTGTGAGAGTCGCCCGGTCCGAGGTGATCGGGTTCGCGCTGGCCGGGATCTGCGCGTACGCCGCCGACCTCGGCCTGTTCGTGTGGCTGCGCTCCGGGCTCGGCTGGGACCCGATCGCCGCCAAGTCCCTTTCCTTTGTCGCCGGTTGTACGGTCGCCTACCTCGGCAACGCGTTCGGCACGTATCGCGGACGCCGGGTCGGCTGGCGCGAGTACGCCGTGTTCTTCGCGGTGAACATCGCGGGCGCCCTCGTGCAGCTGCTCTGCATCGCCGTCTCGCACTACGGCCTCGGCTTCACCTCGCCCCGCGCCGACACCCTTTCGGGTGCCGTCCTCGGCATGGCCCTCGCCACCTGCCTGCGGTTCTGGGGAACGAGAACACTGGTCTTCGGGGGAGCCGGGGGCTTGCCCCCAAAGAGACACGGCAGAGCCGAACAGGGTAGTCGTACGTCATGGACTGGCTGAAGAAACTTCCCGTCGTCGGGCCCTGGATCGCCCGGCTCATGCGGACGCACGCCTGGCGTTCGTACGAGCGGCTCGACCGCGTCTACTGGTCCAGGCTCGCCGCCGCGATCACCTTCATCAGCTTCCTGGCGGTCTTCCCGCTGCTGACTGTCGGCGCCGCCGTCGCTGCCGCGCTGCTCTCCACCGGGCAGGTGCACAAGCTCCAGAACACCATCGCCGAACAGGTCCCCGGCATCTCCGACCAGCTCGACCTCCAGGCGCTGATCAACAACGCGGGCACCGTCGGCGGCGTCGCGGGCGCCCTGCTGCTGCTCACCGGTATCGGCTGGGTCTCGCAGATGCGCGGCTGCCTGCGCGCGGTGTGGGAGGTGGAGGACGCCGACACGGGCGAGAACCCCGTCCTGCGCAAGCTCAAGGACGGCGGCGTGCTCATCGGCCTCGGCGGCGCCGGCCTCGCCTCGTGGGCCGCGTCCTCCATCGGCTCCACCGCGATCGGCTGGACCGCGGACCGGCTCGGCATCGACCAGGGCGGCGCCGGCGGGGTGCTGCTGCGCATCGCGGCGATCGTCGTCGCCGTCCTCGCCGACTTCCTGCTCCTGCTGTACGTCCTGACCCTGCTGCCCGGGGTGAGCCCGCCGCGCCGCCGCCTGATGGTGGCCGCCCTGCTCGGCGCGGTCGGCTTCGAGCTCCTCAAGATGCTCCTCGGCGGCTACATGAAGGGCGTCGCCGCCAAGAGCATGTACGGGGCGTTCGGGGTGCCCATCGCGCTGCTCCTGTGGATCAACTTCACGGCGAAGCTGCTCCTGTTCTGCGCGGCGTGGACGGCCACCCCGGCCAAGGCGGACGACGACCCGGAGGTCACCGCTTCCGAATCGGCCAACGCCGGTTGAGCAGGAAGATCGCGCCCACGACGAGGGCCAGCGCGCCGCCCGCGACGCCGAGCGCGACACCGATTCCGCCGCTCTGGCCCTTGGCCGCGGCCGCCTGCCCGGTCCGGTTCTTCGCGCTGCCCTGAGCGCTGCCCGAGCCGGTCCCGGTCCCGGTCGTCGCGGACTTCGGCGGGACCAGCTCACCGACCGGGGTGACCTTCCCGTTCGCCGCGAACCCCCAGTCGAGCAGCCGGGCCGCCTCCTTGTAGACGGCCTGGCCCTCCCCCGGCGCGGGGTTCATGACGGTGACGAGCAGCACCTTGCCGTTCCGCTCCGCGACCCCGGTGAAGGTCGAGCCCGCGTTCGTGGTGTTGCCGTTCTTGACGCCCGCGATGCCCTTGTACGGGCTGAGCCCGAAGTCGCCGGTGAGCAGCCGGTTGGTGTTCTGGATCTCGACCGTGTCGCGCTTCTTGTCCTTGCCCTCGGGGCCGGGGAACTTCGCGGTCGCCGTCGCGCAGTACTCGCGGAAGTCCTTGTTCTGCAGCCCCGAGCGGGCGAACAGCGTCAGGTCGTACGCGCTGGAGACCTGGCCCGGCATGTCGTAGCCGTCCGGCGAGACGACCCGGGTGTCCAGGGCCTGGAGCTCGTCGGCCTGGGCCTGCATGTCCTGGACGGTCTTGGCCACGCCGCCGTTCATCGAGGAGAGCACGTGGACGGCGTCGTTGCCCGAGCGCAGGAAGACCCCGAGCCACAGGTCGTGCACCGAGTACGAGAGGTTCGCCTTCACCCCGACCAGGCTGCTGCCCGGGCCCATGCCGGCGAGGTCGTCCGCGGTGACCATGTGCTGCTGGTCGCGGGGGAACTTGGGCAGCACGGTGTCCGCGAACAGCATCTTCAGGGTGGAGGCGGGCGGCAGCCGCCAGTGCGCGTTGTGCGAGGCGAGCACCTGGCCGCTCTCGGCGTCCGCGACGATCCAGGACCGGCCGGTCACGTCCTTGGGCAGCACGGGCGCGCCCGCGCCGAGCCGCACCTGGGTGTCGGGCTGGCCCAGCAGGTCGCCGCCGACCTTCGACATGTCCGCGGGCGGCGGGTCGTTGCGGGCCTTGCCCGGAGCGCCGGGCGTGGCGGACGCGGTCGGCTTGTCGTCCCGGGGCAGCGCGACGGCGGGGCCCGCGGCGAGGGCGGGCAGCACGGCGGCCGAGGCCACGGCGACGGAGAGGGCGAGCGAGGCGGACCGCGTGGACACGCTCAGCCGCGATCCGAGGGGACGGGACGCGGTCCTCTGGGACGCGGTCTTCTGGGAAACGTTCAGGGCAGACACGTTCGAGAACGTACAGGCTGCGGCCGCCGAACCGATCATCGTACGGATGACCCGCCGGGAGCTCCCACCCGCCCGGAGGCGCCCGGCGGCCTGCGCCGATACCGGACGCATGAAACTCAGCCGCCCTCCCTCCTGGTTCCTGCTCGCCTTCGGCGCGTGGAGCTGGGTCATCCGGACCACCTTCCATAGGTAACTGACTAGTAGAGGCGTGCTAACAGAAAAGAGCAGGTGAGAGGCGCTGACCCCCTTCGTATCAGCCGTAGGGGCCGAGCAGTTGGACACGGTGCGAGTCGCCGTATACGCGCGGCAGTCCAAGGCACGCCCCGACTCCTCGGAGGCGTCCCCAGAAGCACAGTTGGCGGCCGGTGCGGCGCCGGCGGCGAGCCGGGGTTGGGAGGTCGTTCACACCTTCAAGGACGTTGGCCGCTCCGGTTGGGATCCGAATGCCGTCCGGCCAGGGTTCGAGGACCTCATGTCCGACGCGCTCACACCGCGCGGTCAGGGAAGCGGTGGGCTCGATCCCACGGGTGGCTACCGCTCGATGACCTGGGACCGCCATGTCTCTTCTGACCAGCTCCGCCGGTGTCGGCGGAATCACCCCTGATGGGTATGGGCCGCTCACCGTCCAGCCCGTGGAGCGCGAGAGCATCGCCCAAGCTCGCCGGTCTGTCGATCGTCTCCAGCGAGCTGTCCGAGGACTCCGACCCGACGGCACAGAAACTGATCAGCGAAGGCCCGGCCCGTTCCATTGCGCGGGCCGGCCTGATCTACCCCACTTGGTGTCGCCGACACCAGTACCTGATCCGACCCGGGCGCGGGTCGTGGGAACACTCCCGAGAGACGGCCGGAGCGACCGTCCATGCGGACCTCCTGACCGGCTTACGCTGCGGCGATGGGGGATTGACTTACTGGGGCGCCGGCGGACATGGCTCCGCCCCGGCACAGTGTCGGCGCATGTACCGGGGCGGTTCTCAGAGAGCTATTACGCCTGCCCGACTTCTTGAGTGAATTCGAGAACGATGAACTCAGCGGGCCTGACAGCTGCCATACCAATGCGGGCTGTTGGAGCCACGTCGAGTGGGCCCGCTGTGTAGATTCCGACCGGATTACCGGACGCGTCCTGAACCGTAAGCGCTGCGGGATCGGCCGCTCCTCCGCTGATGGTGAGCACGGGCACTGCGTCCACGTAGCGCACGCTCAACGTACCTACGTCCTCAGGCCTGATTTCAGTTGCCGGGATGGCGCCCAAGTCCGTGACCTGGATGCCGTCGTGTTCGTCGGGCATGGCTCTGCGCTCCTTGCTGATCCGCGCACTGCCGCCCTGGTCAGAGCGTCGCAGGATGCTACTCGGCTACCTGTCTAGCGCTGCTGGGCGAGGGTGACCCCCTTTGGGTTTCTGACGGGCATCGAGGCGTGATAGCAGCTCGATCCCTGTACGGGTTCCAGGGCCCGCCAAGACGCCTAGCGCAACGCGCTGACCAGGGATAACGCTTCCCCTGAGGCGCTCGTCTCCCGTTGCATGAGCGGCCCTAACAGCGGTTTCGCCTTCAAGGCCCCGTCTCCAACACCCTTCCTGGGGACCGGAGGCGGGGCTTTTGGCGTGGGTGCGCCGCCGGATCACCGCCTGTGTCTGGGACGATTTCCGCGCGTACGCTGGGCTGAAGCGGCTTCTGCTCATCCCCTGGGGGTGCCTTGTGTCTGAGTCTCTGCCGGCCGACCTGACAACCGGCGAACGTATCCAGCTACTTCGCGAGCGTCGCGGGATGTCTCGCCCGGTCCTCGCTGGTCTTTGCGGCCGAGGGCCGGACTGGCTGAAGAACATCGAGAAAGGCAAGCGGGAGCTTCGCGACCACGGGCTACTCATCCGCCTGGCGTCAGCCCTGAAGGTCTCGGACCTGTCCGTGTTGACCGGCGGCCAGTCCGTTCCCGTGGACGCGGGGACGCGCCTCATGTTGCCCACGGCGAACGGGATTCGGGACGCCGTACGGGGTCCCTTGTTCGCTCCGGCATCATCGGATGAGCCGCCGAGCGTGGACGTCCTCCGGGGGCGTCTGCGGGCCGCATGGCAGCTTTGGCACTTCTCTCGCTTCCAGCGCTCTGAAGTGTCCGCACTGCTACCGGACTTGATCCGCGACGCTCAGACGATGACGCGACAGTTCGAGGGAGCCGAGCGTCGCCGGGCGTATGTCGTGCTGGCGGATGTGTACCACCTGGCCCAACAGGCCACGGCGTACAGCGTTGAGGCTGAGCTGTACTGGATCATCGCTGATCGAGGCCGGATGGCCGCGCAGGATTCCGACGACCCGTTGAGCCTCGCCGGCGCGGCCTGGGCGTTCGGGAACGGGCTCCGAGAGACCGGGTATGCAGAGGAAGCCATCCGGGTTGTGGAGGAAGCCGCCGAAGCGGTCCGCCCCCAACTCGAAGGTGGGTCGGACGACTTGCGGGGGATGTTCGGCGCGCTCCACCTTCACGCAGCCGTGACGTGTGCCCGTGAAGGGCACGAAGGTGACGCGTGGCGGCACTGGGATGAGGCGGACCGAGCAGCCAAGCGGCTACCGTGCGGGTACGTACAGGAATGGACCGTGTTCGGTCGCGGCAATACGGACTTCCACGCGGTGAGCATCGGCGTGGACCTGCGTACACCTGGATCGGCATTGAACCGGGCCGAGGACATCGACTTGGACACCGTGCCAAGTGTGGAGCGCCGTTCGCGCGTGCTGGTCGAACTGGCCCGTGCACAGCGCCAGCGCAAGGACCCTGCGGGAGCGCTGCACTGGATGGGCCGGGCCTACAAGGCATCGCCGGAAACGGTCCGCTACACCCCGTCGGCGCGTGGACTGGTCGCTGATTTGGCGAAGGAGACCCGGGGGCCGCTCAAGTCGGATGCTCTCCAACTCGCCGAGGAAGTAGGGGTGCTGGCTGCATAGGGGGACGCTCTGTCCCCCTGCTTGACCCGCCGTCGCCCTACCGTGGCTGGCCCGCGACGGACGAGGGGACGGCGAGGTCATGGCTCAGGATGCGCAGGAGCGCACGCGCTACAAGGTGGATGCGTCCGGCAGGGTTGGGGAGGTGGTCGGCTCCTATCTGGGGAGCGTGTACCTTCGGCCGCCGGGTGGCGGTAGGGAGTGGGCCGTCCCGCCGGACAAGTTGCGGGACCCGACGCCCCAGGAGCTGGGGCAGGCGCTCATGTACTCCACTCCGGTGGTGAGCCGCTGATGTGGGCCATCCCTCCGGTCATCCTCTGGGAACCCCGGGACGATGAACCGGTCCCTCCGCCGGAGCGGCTGGTCCGCGCTTTCAGGGGGGCGAGCAACAGTGAGCTTGCCCGCGCCTCTGCGGCTGGACGACCCAACTCCATTGGCGAGGAGTCGAGATGAGTCGCCAGTGGTTCGTGTCGACAGTGCGGGCGTTACGGGTCGAGCCAGGCTTCACGGTCTCCGTCCGGGGTGAGTCCTGGCGGATCGTGGCCCGGTACCGGGACATCGTGAGCGTGGACGGGATACCACGTGTGGTGATCGAGTGGGACGACGGAAGTCTCCCCATTACTGTTCACGTCGCCGAACCGGTACTGGTGAAGCACTACGACCCGGGGTTGATCAACGGGCCCCTGCGCGAGCATCGACCCGCGCCGGCCTCTGCGGCCCGGGTGGCGATCGCGTCATGACCCACCATCCGTTATTCCAGGCCGGGTTGAAGCGGATGGCCCAGAACCCCGACAGTCAAGGAAGTGGCTACAGCGCCGACTGTGTAACCCCCGGCTGCGGATGGAAGTTCGAGATCACCGCGGATTACGTGGAGGTTCACACGGCCCTGGAGGACCACGTGCTGGAGACCGGTCACATCTTCTTCAACATGGTCGTAACCAGCATCAGCGTCGTGGATGTGCCCGGCGTCCAGAAGCAACGTCGCGAAGCGAACAGTCCCGCTGGACGGAGCTCCACGTGAAGCTCCAGGCCCTGGCCGTCACGCTCGGCGCAGCCCTGTGGATCACGACCATCGCGGCCATAGTCGGCCGCCTCTGAAGCCCCCGGCCCCGTTGGCCGCTCAGGTTCTCGGCTAAGGGATTACAACGACCAACGGGGTACGGGCAGGCACCACGGCGCGGGGACCCGTCTCCCCGCATGCACGGCGAAGGGACAGAGATCATGACCGAACACCCCGCATTCGAGTTCGTCGGCATGACCGCATGCCGCCCCCGCACACAGAACACCTGCCCCGAGGCGGCGACCAACGTCCCCGGCGTAGTGGCGTTCCGCGACAGCGCCGCCTCGGACACCGTCGTTACGATGACGGTCGAGTCCTGGGAGCTGTTCACCCGCGCCGTCAAGGCCGGGGAGTACGACGTCACGGCATGACCACGGCATGACCCGAGAGGCCCCCCATGAAGGAATGCCCGCGCTGTCACGCCCAGTGCGAGACGGACCCGGAAACGGGCTGGGCCTTCTGTCTGCCGTGTGGCGAACCCATCGCTCCTCCTCCGCCCCCTCCCTGCCCGGGGCCGCAACCATGGAGAGGGCGCGCCACACAGCTCCCGTACCGGCCCCGGGAACACTGACCCGTGCGCGGCTGCCCCGTCCGCCTGCCGTTCTCCGTGGCGATGGCCGGGGCCTCTACTTGTTCGCCCGAACGCCCCGAAGCCCGATGACGCCGATGATCGTCCCGAGGATGAACGAGACGATGGCGAGCGTCAGGTGGACCCAGAAGTACGCCGTGGGCCGGCCGTGGTCGAAGGCAAGTCCGCTGGCATCGGCCCACAGGTTCTTGGCGAAGGTCACCCAGACCACCCAGGACCAGGCTCCGAACGCGAGCAGGAACCAGGAGACGCGACGGCTGAGCTTCATGGGGAGTCCTTCGGGGTGGGCGTGGCTTGCACTGCCAGTATCGAACCCGCCCCATCGAGCCCTGTGAGCGGGCTCGTTTCTTCTGGGGGCGGGCGTGGGAGCCATCGAGTTCCGTTCGCTGCGCCACCTCAAGCGCGAAGAGGCCGCCGCCGCTCAGCGCCAAGAGGCCGCTGCCGCTCAAGCGTGAAGGGGGCGCCACCGAGAGTCCCGTCACGCTCGGCTAACAAGTACCTGTGAGTAGAAGGTTGACCCTTCCACAATGTGAAGGTCGTGTGATTGGGTGAGCGTCATCACAGGCGCAGCGTGCTGACTCCGCGCGTCGACCAGGGGTGGGGCGTTCCGAGGAGAGCACGGCGATGCGGTCGATCCGTATGCGAATTGTGGCGATTGGTGCGGCTTTGGTGGTCGCCGGAATCGGCGGCTGGCAGCTGCTGCCCTCCGACCAGGTGAAGAAGGGCCCCATCGTCGTCGGCACCACCGACGTGATCACCTCGCTCGACCCGGCGGGCGCCTACGACGCGGGATCCTGGGCGATCTACAACAACGTCTACCAGTCGCTGCTCACCTTCAAGCAGGGCAGCACGACCCCGGTCCCGGACGCCGCGAAGAGCTGCACGTTCGTCGGGCAGAAGCTCCAGACGTACCGCTGTGTGCTGCGCGACGACATCAGCTTCTCCAGCGGGCGCAAGATGACGGCCGGGGACGTGAAGTTCTCCTTCGACCGGATGCTGAAGATCGCCGACAAGCTGGGCCCCGCGCCGCTGTTCTCGATGCTCGGCTCGGTGCAGGCCGAGGGGGCCACGGTCACCTTCAACCTGAAGAGCAAGGACGCCACCTTCCCCTCCAAGCTCGCCACCGGCGCGGGCTCGATCGTCGACAGCAGCCAGTACCCGGCGGACGGGCTGCGCAAGGAGAACTCGGTCATCGGCTCGGGGCCGTACCTGCTCAAGGAGTACAAGAAGGACTCCGACGGGAAGCCGGTCAGCGCGCGCCTGGAACCCAACCCCGGGTACAAGGGCGCGGTCACCAAGCAGGGGCTGCCCGTCACGGTTCGCTACTTCGCCGAGGCCGACCAGCTGAACGCCGCCTGGCAGGCCAAGCAGGTCGACGTCACCCACCGCGAGATGCCGCCCGAGGTGCTCGCCAAGCTCTCGCCCGGGCCCGACCTGCGCATCACCACCTCGCCCGGCTACGACATCCGCGAGCTCAACTTCAACCTGAAGTCGCCGAGCCCGGTCTCCAAGACCAAGGTCCGCGAGGCCGCGGCCGCCCTCGTCGACCGCGAGGCGCTCGCCACCGCCGTGTACAGCGGCACCGTCGACCCGCTCTTCTCGCTGATCCCGCAGGGCTTCACCGGGCACAGCACCGCGTTCTTCGACGCCTACCCCAAGCCCGACCCGGTCAAGGCGAAGGCGCTCCTGAAGGGCGAGCAGCTCCCGGTCCGCTTCACCATGGCCTACCGCAAGCTCGGCGCGAACGGCGCGGAGGCCGAGCAGCTCAAGAAGCAGCTGGAGCGCGACGGCCTGTTCAAGGTCGACCTGATCGCGGAGCCGGACTGGACGAAGATGCAGCAGAACTACGCCGAGGGCAAGTACGACTCGTACACGGCCGGCTGGCTCGCCGACTTTCCCGACCCGGACAACTTCGGCCAGCCGCTCGTCGGCACCGGCAACAGCCTCCACAACGGCTACTCCGACAAGGAGACCGACCAGATCATCCAGCACACCCAGGAGTTCACCGACCGAGGCCGGGCCGCCGACGACTTCAAGGCGCTCCAGGAGAAGGTCGCCCAGGACGTCCCGCTGATCCCGCTGTGGCAGGGCAAGAACTACGTCCTGGGCAACAAGGACGTCAGTGGCTCGCAGTACCTGTCGGACGGCACGGGCGTGTGGCGACTGTGGGAACTGGGCTGGATCTGAGGCCGTATCGGAGCTGGATCTGAGGCCGTGTCGGACGGGCGGGAACCGGCGCGCTGGAGGGGCCGGTTCCCACCAGGGGGCTGGAAGTGGCGGGGGTTTCGATCCGTGGCGTCGGCAGGGTTTGAAACGAAGCCGTTCACCCAAAGGGCTTTTGTCCAAGGAGCCACCGGTTCTGCTCCATTGACCGCGCTGGGACACGCTGCTTCCGTCGGGGGATGCGCCTTTCCCGTCGTACGCTCCTGAGCTCACTCGCCGGATCGGCCCTCGCCCTCGGGGTGGGCACCGAGGCCGGGTTCGCCACCGAGGCCGGGGCCGTGGCCGCCAAGGGACCCGCCGCGCGGGCGCTGGCCCGGCTGCTGCCCGCCCACCGCGACCAGGTCACCTTCCGTACGGTGCCGCGCGCGGCCGGCCGCGACCGCTTCCGCGTCTCGGGCGGGGCCGGCCGGATCCTCGTCGAGGGCAGCACCCCCGCCGTCCAACTCGCCGGATTCCACACCTACTTGAGGCAGGTCGCGCACGCCCACATCTCCTGGGCGGGCGAACAGACCCGGCTGCCGGGCCGGCTCCCGGCCGTGCCCGAGCCCATCGAGAGAACGGCCAACGTCACCCACCGCTTCGTCTTCAACGACACCAACGACGGCTACACCGGCACCTACCACGACTGGTCGTACTGGGAGCGCGAGCTCGACGTCCTGGCCCTGCACGGCTACAACGAGGTGCTCGTCTACCTCGGCGCGGACTCCGTCTACCACCGCACCTTCCTCCAGCACGGCTACGCGGACGCCGAGTTGAGGGGCTGGATCCCCGGCGCCTCCCACCAGCCGTGGTGGCTGCTCCAGAACATGTCCGGCTTCGGCGGCCCCATTTCCCAGCAACTCCTCGACCAGCGCGCCCAGTTGGCGGCCCGCATCGTGGGCCGGCTGCGCGAACTCGGCATGACCCCGGTGCTGCCCGGCTACTTCGGTACGGTCCCGCCCGGCTTCGCCACCCGCAATCCGGGCGCGCACGTGGTCCCGCAGGGCACCTGGGTCGGCTTCGGCCGTCCCGACTGGCTCGACCCGCGCTCCGACCACTTCGCCCGCATCGCGGCGACCTTCTACCGCGTACAGACCGAACTGCTCGGCGCGACCTCCATGTACAAGATGGACCTGCTGCACGAGGGCGGTACCCCCGGCGACGTCCCGATCGGCCCGGCCGCCCAGGCCGTCGAGAAGGCGCTGCGCAGCGCGCACCCCGGGGCGATCTGGAACCTGCTCGGCTGGCAGGAGAACCCGCACCGCGAAATCATCGAAGCGGTCGACAAGACGAAGCTGTTCATCGTCGACGGCCTCTCCGACCGCTTCCCGTCCGTCACCGACCGCGAACAGTCCTGGGAGGGCGCGCCGTACGCGTTCGGCTCCATCTGGAACTTCGGCGGCCATACGGCGATGGGCGCCAACACCCCCGACTGGGCTTCCCTGTACGAGAGTTGGCGCACCAAGCCGGACAGCGCCCTGGACGGCATCGCGCTGATGCCGGAGGGCGCGGACAACAACCCCGCGGCCTTCGCCCTCTTCTCCGACCTGCCCTGGACGGACGGTCCGCTCGACCTGGAGGCCTGGTTCCAGGAGTGGCCGGCCTACCGGTACGGCGGCGCCGACGCGCACGCGGCCGAGGCGTGGGACGTCCTGCGCCGCACGGCGTACGGCACGACGCGCGAGGACTCGTGGAGCGAGGGGGCCGACGGCCTGTTCGGCGCCCGCCCGAGCCTGACGACGACGTCGGCGGCATCGTGGTCCCCGCCTCAACTCCGTTATGACGGAGGCGAGTTCGACAAGGCGTTGCCGGCCCTGCTGGCGGTGGCGCCTGCCCTGCGCGGCACGCCCGCCTACCGCTACGACCTGATGGACGTGGCCCGCCAGACCCTGTCCAACCGTTCCCGGGTGCTGCTGCCGGGGATCCGGGCGGCGTACGAGGCGAAGGACAAGGAGCGGTTCGCGCAGCTGACGGGGGAGTGGTTCCGGTGCCTCGCCCTCCTTGAGCGAGTGGTGGCGACGGACCGGGGCCATCTGCTGGGCCGCTGGGTCGCGGACGCGAGGTCGTGGGGCGCGACGGCGGCGGAGAAGGACCAGCTCGCGTACGACGCGGTGTCGCTGCTTACGGTGTGGGGACCGCGCGGCGCGGCGAACGGCGGAGGCCTGCGGGACTATGCGAACCGGGAGTGGTCGGGCCTGGTGTCCGGCCTGTACACGCTGCGCTGGCGCACCTACTTCGACACCCTGTCGGCCTCCCTCACAACGGGGCGGCCCCCGGCCCCGGTCGACTGGTACGCCCTGGAGGACAAGTGGGTACGGACGCATCCGGCGTACGGGGTGTCGCCGACCGGGGATGTCGTGAGGGTGGCGGGGGAGGTGACGGCGGCGCTGGGCCTGTGACCCGGGGCTAGCTCTTCTTGCGGGACGCTGCCGCCTGGGACATGCCCGGGAGGAAGTCCGTGAACAGCTCGTGCACCTCGTGGACGAGGGGGCGCAGTACCCGGAAGCGGGCCAGTGCCACGCCCCGCGTGGTCAGCTTCGCCCCCCGAGCCGCGAGCCGATAGCTCCGCTCCCGCCCAGGAGACCGGTCGAAGACCCAGTACAGGACGAGTCCCATCTGCGACAGCCACATCAACTCGGGCAGCACATCGACGAGTTCGGCCGGCACCTTGGTCTTCGTGCCGGCCAGCACCTCCCGGTGCACGGAGATCGCCGCCTCCCGCGCATGCTCCGACTCCGAGGAGAACGGGCTGAGCGGACTGTCCGGATCCGCCGCGTTCTTGAAGAACTGCGCCGCGAACTCGTGGTACGGCGAGGCGATGTCCAGCCAGACCCGCAGCACCCCGGCGAGCCGGGCCTCAAGATCGGTCTCGGTGTCCAGGACGCCCCGCACCGCCGCCTGGTGCTCGGCCGCGATCCGGTCGTAGAAGCCCTGGATCAGATGCTCCTTGCCGGCGAAGTAGTAGTACGCGTTGCCGACCGAGACCCCGGCCTCCTGCGCGATGGCCCGCATCGTGGTCTTGTCGTACCCCCGCTCCTGGAACAGCCGCATCGCGGTCTCCAGGATGAGCGTGCGGGTCTGCTCGCCCTTGGCGGGGCGGGACCCGGACGCATCGGGGTCCGTCTCTTCGGGCGCGTTCTCTGCTGGCACGGCAAGAGCCTAATCGGACAGGCCCCGGCGGGGAGCGGAGGGTTCCGGCCCGGGGCGCAACCCTCAGCCCCTCACACGCGCGGCAGCCTGATCCCCTCGGAAGCCTCCGGTCTCGCCGGTGCTGCCGGCGCCCGGCCCACGCCCTCACATGCTGAGCGAGCGCGCGTAGTTGACCTGCCCCATCACCCAGTGGAACGTGCCGGGGTCGGTGGCCGGGATCATGGTGGAGTGGTGGCGGCCGCCACTGGTCACGGTGACCTGGACGTAGCCGGTCGTCTTCTTCTCCTTCATCAGGAGGAAGAGCAGGCCCAGCAGGCAGAACAGGAAGAAGATGATCGCCAGGACCACGGCGTGGGTCGGCATCTTCTCCTCCGTGCGGGACAGGTCGGTGGCGTTCCACATCGCGCCCTTGAGCGGGAGCGGGCCCGCCGGGGTCATGATCGTGCCGTTGGCCACGGTGATGTCGCCGAGTGCGAGGAGCGGGGCCCCGCCGGCCATCGCGGGAAGGTTCTGCGGCGGACCCCACTGCGGGGCGCCCGCGGGCACGGCGGGCAGGTTCTGCGGCGGGCCCCACTGCGGGGCGCCGCCCGGATACCCGTAGCCGGGACCGGAGTTGGGGTATGCGCCCCCCGGTGTGGGCCCCTGCTGGTGGTGCTCGTTCCCGTACGGATGGGACTCGCTCATCTCTCTCCCCGCTTCCCCTCGGCGTGCGTGCATGTGGAGCGGGGAGATCCTTACACACCTGGTCGGGCTCACGCGGCCGAGGGCCCCGCACCCGGAAGTCGACTTCCGGGTGCGGGGCCCTCGTTGGGTACGTACGGCCAGGCAGGAAACTCAGAAGCGGCGCGTGATCAGCGCGCGCTTCACTTCCTGGATCGCCTTCGTGACCTCGATGCCTCGGGGGCACGCGTCCGTGCAGTTGAACGTCGTGCGGCAACGCCACACGCCGTCCTTGTCGTTGAGGATCTCCAGGCGCTGCTCGCCCGCCTCGTCACGGCTGTCGAAGATGAAGCGGTGCGCGTTCACGATCGCGGCCGGGCCGAAGTACTGGCCGTCGTTCCAGAAGACCGGGCACGAGGACGTGCACGCGGCGCACAGGATGCACTTCGTCGTGTCGTCGAAGCGCTCGCGGTCCTCCGGCGACTGCAGCCGCTCGCGGGTCGGCTCGTTGCCCTTCGTGATGAGGAAGGGCATCACGTCGCGGTACGCCTGGAAGAACGGCTCCATGTCCACGACCAGGTCCTTCTGGACCGTGAGGCCCTTGATGGCCTCGATGGTGATGGGCTTGGACGGGTTGATGTCCTTGATCAGCGTCTTGCAGGCGAGGCGGTTCTTGCCGTTGATGCGCATGGCGTCGGAACCGCAGATGCCGTGGGCGCAGGAGCGGCGGAAGGTCAGCGAACCGTCCATCTCCCACTTGATCTTGTGGAGACCGTCGAGCACGCGCTCCTTCGGGTCGATCTCCAGCTGGAAGTCCTCCCACGTCGCTTCGTCGGAGATCTCCGGGTTGAAGCGACGGATGCGGAAGGTGACGGTGATCAGGTGCGAACCGTTGTCCGCCTCCAGCGCCGCGAGCTTGTCCATCGTCGGGGTTGCCATCAGTACTTACGCTCCATCGGCTGGTAGCGGGTCTGGACGACGGGCTTGTAGTCGAGGCGGATCGAGTCCTTGCCGCCGTCCGCGACCTCGCGGTACGCCATGGTGTGGCGCATGAAGTTGACGTCGTCGCGGTTCGGGTAGTCCTCGCGGTAGTGACCGCCGCGGGACTCCTTGCGCGCCAGGGCGGAGACGGCCATGACCTCGGCCAGGTCGAGCAGGTTGCCCAGCTCGATGGCCTCAAGCAGGTCGGTGTTGAACCGCTTGCCCTTGTCCTGGACGGACACGTTCTTGTAGCGCTCGCGCAGCTCGGCGATCTTCTCGACCGCCGTCTTGATCGTCTGCTCGGTGCGGAAGACCATGACGTTGGCGTCCATGGTCTCCTGCAGCTCCTTGCGGATGACCGAGACGCGCTCGGTGCCGGTCGCCGACAGCAGGTTCTCGACCTGTGCCTGGACCTGCGCCGCCGGGTTCTCGGGGAGCTCGACGTACTCCGCGCCGTGCGAGTACTCCGCGGCCGCGATGCCCGCGCGCTTGCCGAACACGTTGATGTCGAGCAGCGAGTTGGTGCCCAGGCGGTTGGCGCCGTGCACCGAGACGCAGGCGACCTCGCCGGCCGCGTACAGGCCCGGGACGACGGTGGTGTTGTCGCTCAGGACCTCACCCTGGACGTTCGTCGGGATGCCGCCCATGGCGTAGTGCGCGGTGGGCTGGATCGGGATCGGGTCCGTGTACGGCTCGATGCCGAGGTAGGTGCGCGCGAACTCCGTGATGTCCGGGAGCTTGGCGTCGAGCTGCTCCGGCGGGAGGTGCGTCAGGTCCAGGTAGACGTGGTCGCCCTCGGGGCCGCAGCCACGGCCCTCGCGGATCTCCGTGTAGATGGAGCGCGAGACGACGTCACGGGACGCGAGGTCCTTCATGACCGGCGCGTACTTCTCCATGAAGCGCTCGCCGTCCTTGTTGCGGAGGATGCCGCCCTCACCGCGGGCGCCCTCCGTGAGAAGGATGCCCATGCGCCAGATGCCCGTCGGATGGAACTGGAAGAACTCCATGTCCTCCAGGGGCAGCCCGCGGCGGTAGCACGCGGCCTGGCCGTCACCGGTCAGGGTGTGCGCGTTGGACGTCACCTTGAAGAACTTGCCGGTGCCGCCCGAGGCGTAGATGACCGACTTCGACTGGAAGACGTGGATCTCGCCGGTCGCCAGCTCGTAGGCGACGACGCCGGCGGACTTCTTGACGCCGTCCTCCTCGACCAGGAGCTGATCGAGCACGTAGAACTCGTTGAAGAACTCCACGCCCTCCTTGATGCAGTTCTGGTAGAGGGTCTGGAGGATCATGTGGCCGGTGCGGTCGCCCGAGTAGCAGGCACGGCGGACCGGGGCCTCGCCGTGGTTGCGGGAGTGACCGCCGAAACGGCGCTGGTCGATCTCGCCCTTGGGCGTACGGCCGAACGGCAGGCCCATCTTCTCCAGGTCGAGGACCGCGTCGATGGCCTCCTTCGCCAGGATCTCGGCGGCGTCCTGGTCGACCAGGTAGTCGCCGCCCTTGATCGTGTCGAAGGTGTGCCACTCCCAGTTGTCCTCCTCCACGTTGGCGAGCGCGGCGGCCATGCCGCCCTGCGCCGCACCGGTGTGGGAGCGGGTGGGGTAGAGCTTCGTCAGGACGGCGGTGCGGCTGCGCTTGGTCGACTCGATGGCCGCGCGCATGCCGGCGCCGCCGGCGCCGACGATGACGGTGTCGTACTTGTGGATCTTCATCAGAGAATTCCTCAGTCCCTCAGCCCGTGGCCTAGCGGATGTTCGGGTCGAAGGTGAAGATCACCAGCGTGCCCAGCAGGACGGTGAACACCGTGGCGGTGTAGAGCAGCATCTTCAGCCAGAAGCGGGTGTTGTCCCGCTGCGCGTAGTCGTTGATGACGGTGCGCAGGCCGTTGGCGCCGTGCAGCATGGCCAGCCACAGCATGGTCAGATCCCAGATCTGCCAGAACGGGGACGCCCAGCGGCCCGCCACGAAGGCAAAGCCGATCTTGGAGACGCCGCCGTCCAGGACGAGCTGGATCAGCAGGTGGCCGAGGACCAGGACGACCAGCACGATGCCGGACAGCCGCATGAACAGCCAGCCGTACAGCTCGAAGTTCGTACGGGTCGACTTCGGGGTCTTCTTGGTGCGCTTGCGCGGGGCCTCGATGAGCGGGGCCGGGTGATCGGTGTCGTACAGGCTCACGCCCTCGACCTCGCCGATCGCCGCGGCGGAAGAGGTTTCGGCAGACATCTCAGTCCTCAGCTCCCGAACAGTTCACGAGCGGCATGGCCGAGCACCGGGTAGAGCGCGCCCACCATCAGCACGAGCCAGATGACCACGACGGACCAGAGCATCTGCTTCTGGAGACGCGGCCCCTTGGACCAGAAGTCCACGGCGATGATGCGCAGGCCGTTGAGCGCGTGGAACAGGATGGCGGCGACGAGGCCGTACTCCAGACACGCGACGATGGGCGTCTTGTAAGTCGCCACGACTTTGTCGTACGCCTCGGGGGAGACACGCACGAGAGCGGTGTCGAGGACGTGTACGAACAGGAAGAAGAAAATGAGGACGCCGGTGACTCGATGAGCCACCCAGGACCACATTCCTTCCCGGCCGCGGTACAGCGTTCCAGCCGGCACGGAAGAACCCTCCGGGAGCGGTGTGTAGGGCCGGCCGGCTTCAGTGTCGGTCTGACCCGGCCGGGTACGGTCCACCGGCCCCGGTCATCGTAGCGACGTGATGTCGGTTCCCTTGCGCCGGGTCCATAGGTGTGATCAAACAGGCAATCAAACAGGCTCGTACGGCCTAGAGAACGCGGTGTGCGGGACTGGGAGCATCGGATTCGGGATGGTTGGTCACAAGCCGGGCGAGTCGGGCGCGGGCGAGTCGGCGCAGTTCGTCGGCGGCGATCGACCGCTCCTCGTCGCGTTCGTTGTTCATCCGCAGCCGGATCCCGCTCAGCACTTGGTCGAGGTGTTCGGCCGGGCTGAACGCGTCGAGGCAGATCACGAAGGCGTGCCCGAAACTGCTCTCGTACGCGGCGTGCGCCGCCGCGAGCGCGGTGTGCGCGGCCTGTGGTGCGCTGTCGTGCGGACCGGGCGAGGACTCGTCGGCCAGGGCTTCGTCCAGGTCGTCGGGGCTCAGGTCGTAGCTGGCCTCGTCGGCCGCGGCGAGCAGGGCGTCGACGTCCGGGTAGGGGCGGTGGGCGGCGATCCGGGCGGCCCAGCGGTAGCTCGCGCAGCAGCCGAGCAGGGCTGCTTCGGCGGAGCCCGCGGAGGCGCGGTTGAACCGGTCGAGGCCGCCGAGCCGAGGTGGGGCCGCCGGAACGGATGTGCCCCGCACCTGATTCGGTATGGCCGCCCGCCCCTGGGCACGAGGAGTGTGATGGAGTGTCGGCGGTCGCTTCCGGGGGCCGGCGTGGGAATCGCTGGACAGCGTGGGCTCCTCGAAACACTGCGCGGGACGGGCAGTACGGAACAGGACGGGCTGCGGAGCACGGAGACTGGAGTGGAAAGTGAGGTGGGAGTGCCGCCACGCTATCCACGTGGAGCAGGAGCTGTGCGACGGTTGCGCGAATTTCACCCGGACGTGCCAGCCGGGTCGCGCGCGGTGGACGAGCCCCCGGGCACTTCGGCGTACCTTCGCCCCAGTTGTCGGTGCGGAATCCGGGGTATCCGGATGCGCCCTTACTGTCGTTGGACGGGAGGTTTCTGAGTGATGTCGCGTTTCAGGATGTCACGGGCCCGGATGCCGGGATCCGGGGACCCGAAGCGGTCGTCCTCGCCGTCGTCCGCCGCGCGCGCCTCCCAGCCGCGTGCGCCGCGGTCCCGCCCGGCCTGGCTGCACCGGCCGCGCGGCCGACGGGCGCTGGTGCTGAAGGTGGCCCTCGCGGGCATCGCGGTGCTCGCGATGATCATCGCGGTCTGGCCGGACGACGACACCCACGGCGGGCACGGCGGCCCGATCGACAACAAGCGCGCCTCCTCGGTGCTGCCCTCGCCGTCGCCGATCTACCCGATCTCCTCGCCGCCCCGCACCATCCCGTCCGTACGTGAACACCGGCCCGCGCGCGGCCCCGGCTTCCGGCCCGTCGACTCGACGCGGGTGATCGTGTCCGTCGGCAGCGAGAGCCTCACCGACGAGGGCAAGCTGCTCGCGCAGGAGCTCGGCGTCGACTACGCGGCGGGCGGGCAGCCGCGCGAGGGTGACATCGAGCTGACGCTGACCCCGCCGCCCAAGGGCGAGAAGGCCGCGCCCGAGTCGTACACGCTGACCACCCGTGACCGTCGCGTGCGGATCACCGGGCCGGACGACGCCGGGGTGTTCTACGGCACCCGCACCCTCAAGCAGGCGCTCAAGGGCGGCGGGGTGATGCCCGAGGGCGTCGTCGAGGACCGGCCGGACAAGCCGCAGCGCGGGCTCAACCTCGACATCGCGCGCAAGCAGTACAGCGCGGCCTGGATCGAGGACCAGCTGCGGCAGATGGCCGACCTGAAGCTCAATCAGCTCGGTCTGCACTTCTCCGACGACCAGGGCTTCCGCATCGAGTCGTCCAGTCACCCCGAGGTCGTCTCGCGCGAACACCTCAGCAAGCGCGAGGTCCAGCGGATCGTGGCGCTCGCCACCAAGCTGCACATCACGGTGGTCCCCGAGATCGACTCGCCGGGCCACCTCGGCGCGGTGCTGGCCGCCCACCCCGACCTCCAACTGCGCGACAAGGACGGCAAGCCGGTCAAGGGCGCCATCGACATCGCCAACCCGGAGTCCGGGCGCATCGTGGACGACCTGCTGCGCGAGTACGCGGGCCTGTTCCCCGGGGCGTACTGGCACCTGGGCGGCGACGAGTACCAGGCCCTCGCGGTGAAGGCGCCGGCCACCCCCGAAACCACCTATCCGGGTCTCGCCGTGGCCGCCCGCGCCAGGTACGGGCCGAAGGCCGACATCGAGGACCTGACGACGGGCTGGCTCAACGACCGTGCCGCGGTGCTCCGTTCGGCGAGCGCGGGCCGCACCTTCAAGGCGTGGAACGACGGCTTCTTCCCCGGCGGCGAGGTGGCCGCCGACCAGGGCCGCGAGGTCGAGTACTGGACCGGCAAGGAGCCCGGGGAGCGCACGCCCGAGGAGTACCTCGCCGAGGGACGCCCACTGGTCAACCTCAACGACGAGTACCTGTACTACGTCCTGGGCGAGCCGGGCAGCTACAAGTACCCGACGGGCAAGCGGATCTACGAGGAGTGGACGCCGTCGGTGGTGCGCGGCACCAAGTCCGTGGACGCCAAGTACGCGGGGCAGATCCTGGGTGGCCGGTTCGCCGTCTGGTCGGACAATCCGGCCGCGCAGACCGAGGAACAGGTCGCGCGTGGCATCCGGCTGCCGCTGCGGGCGACGGCCCAGAAGCTGTGGGACCCGCGGACGCCGGCGATGGACTGGGAGGAGTTCAAGGCCCTGGCCGACCGGCTCGGCTGAGAGCCAGGCCCGGGCCCCGGACACGGGCCCGGCGCGGGGTGCGGAGGACGACCGGGGCCGCCACCCCCCACAGGAGAGGCCCCGGCCGTCTTCCGGCGGGGTCGTTGTGGCGACCCCGTACTTGCTTCAGCGCCGAGCGTGCGTTTTCTGTCACACCCCGCTGTGTCAGCGGGTTGTTGCAGGTTGTACAAGTCATGGACTTATGGGGCGCCGAGGCCGTAGCGTGCTGATTCGCGTTCGGGGACGCGATAGTGATGACCAGCGGTGACATCAGGACAAGCCAGTCAAGACAGGGTGCAGGGATTGCTGGGGGACGACGCGGAGCTGACCGCCGCGGTGCTCAGGGCGCAGGACGGGGACGAGGAAGCCTTCCGTGCTGTCTATCGTGCTGTGCATCCGCGCCTGCTCGGCTACATCCGCACGCTGGTCGGCGAACCCGACACCGAGGACGTGGCCTCCGAGGCCTGGCTCCAGATCGCCCGCGACCTCGAACGCTTCGAGGGCGATGCCGACCGCTTCCGCGGCTGGGCCGCCCGCATCGCCCGCAACCGGGCGCTCGACCACATCAGGATGCGCGGCCGCCGGCCCGCCGTCGGCGGCGACGAGAGCGAGCTGGTCTCGCACGCCGCCGCGTCCGACACCGCGGACGAGGCGATGGAGGCGCTCGGCACCGGACGTACGATGGCGCTCATCGCCCAGCTCCCGCAGGACCAGGCCGAGGCCGTGGTGCTGCGCGTCGTGGTCGGTCTGGACGCGAAGAGCGCGGCGCAGACCCTGGGCAAACGGCCCGGCGCGGTGCGGACCGCCGCGCACCGGGGCCTGAAGCGGCTTGCTGAACTGCTCGGCGCTGACGGCCCCCCGGGGGACGTAACCCAGGATGTGGAGGAGCTGGGTGCCGTGCCGTCGCAGCGTGCGCCGGAACGCGGTGTGACGCAATCGCGCGCCCGGACGCAGAAGGACATGTGATGGCTGACGAGCGGCACGAGTGGCTTGACGGGGATGCCGCCGAGCGACTGCTGCGCGGCGAAGGGGTCGAGCCCGGTGACGAGCGGGCCCGCGCCGAGGCCGACCGGCTCTCGGCCCTGCTGCGTTCCCTCGCCCCGAACGAGCCGGCCAGCACCGAACTCCCCGGCGAGGCGGCCGCCCTGGCCGCCTTCCGCAAGGCCCGCCCCGAAGGCGCCCCCGACGCGGAAGCCCTCGGTGTCGTACGAGTCGGACGCGTCGCGGAGGCGCGTCGGGCTCCCCGGCGCAGACGCTTCGCACCGGTGCGCCTGGGCCTCGCCGCGGCGCTGGCCTGCTGTGCGCTCGGCGGGGTCGCGGTCGCCGCGGGCACCGGCGTGCTGCCGGGACCGTTCGCGTTCGACGAGCAGGACCCCACGCCCGCCTCGACCGTGTCCGCCGAGGTCACTCCGGGCCCCCTCGCCACCTCGCCCTCGCACTCGCTGCCCCCGGGCTCCCCGACGCCCGACCGGCACGGACCCTCGACCGGGCCGGGCACGCCCGGCGACTCCTCGCACTCGCCGAGCCCCGACGGCTCGGCCGCGGGCGGCACCGGCGACACCGGGAAGAACGGCAGCCCGCAGCCGGGCGGCGACAACGATGGCACGGCCAGCGGCCAGTGGCTCGCCAGGGCGGCCGACTGCCGCGACTACCGCTCGGGGAAGCTCGACCAGGACAAGCGCCGCAGCCTGGAGTCCGCGGCGCACGGCCCGGCCGCGGTGAAGACCTTCTGTGATCTGCTGCTCGACGGCAAGGGCGGCAAGCCCGGCGGTGCGGGCGGCGGCCCGGGCGACGGGGGCAAGGACAAGGGCAAGGGCGACGGCTCCGGCAAGAACGGCGGCGGAGGCGGCGGCAAGCAGAGCTCCGTGACCACCCGGCCGAGCCACCTCCTGGACTGGCTCAAGCCCGGCACGCTCACCCCGGCCGTACCGCACTGAGACCTGCCGCCCGGGGTTCGAAAGCGCGTGCCGAAGTGCAGGTCAGAACCGGCAGTAACGTTTTTTGAGACGGTGGCGCAGTACTGAGTGAGCCGACTGGTCATCGGCGGCGCAGAAGAGCCGGGGTTCCCCCCGTACCCATGGCTCCGCGCGAATGGCGCGGGCGGGACACGTTCCCCCGGTCCCGCCCGCGCCCTCCCTCCTTGGACCGGCCGCCACCAGCGGCCCGGCGGCTACCAGTAGACGACGACCTTGTCGCCGATGTGCACCGCGTCGAAGAGCGCCGCGATCTTGCCCTTGTCCCGGACGTTGACGCAGCCGTGCGAGGCGCCGTTGTAGCCGCGCGCCGCGAAGTCCGACGAGTAGTGCACCGCCTGGCCGCCGCTGAAGAACATCGCGTACGGCATGGCCGTGTGGTAGATCGTCGAGACGTGGTTGCGGCTCTTCTCGAAGACCTTGAAGACGCCCTCGCGGGTCGGCGTGTACTGCGAGCCGAAGCGCACGTCCATCGTCGACTGCACCTTGCCGTTGACGACCCAGGACAGCGTGCGGCTGGTCTTGCTGATGCACATCACGCGGCCCGTCATGCAGCGCGGATCGAGCTTGGCGGCGGGCTTGTTGACCGCCTGGCCGGCCAGCTCTTCGGCCGTCGGCTTCGTCGTCATGGCCAGCAGCCTGTCCCAGGTCACGCTGTCCGTGGCGCCCGTCTCGGCGAGCCCGCGCCTGCCCTGGAAGCCCTTGACGGCCGCCGTGGTCGCGGCCCCGTATGTGCCCGTCGGGGTGTCGTCGAACCAGCCGATCTGGGCGAGCCTGGCCTGGAGCTCCTTGACCTGGCTGCCCTTGGCGCCGTTCGACATCAGGACCTTGGGCGCGGGCTTGGCCGCGGTGGTGGCCGATGCGGTGGGTGCGGGCGAGCCGGCCGGCTTGTCGTCGGTGAAGGTGGAGACGGAGGGGGTGGCCGATGCGGATGCCGAGGGCGACGGCGATCCGGGCGTCGCGGGAGCGGCCGCGTCGGCCTTGGAACTCTGCGGACTGCACCCCACGGCCACGGCTATGACGGCGGTCGCGGCGAGGGTTCTGGCTATGAGAGTGGTGCGGTGGTTCCGGCGCATCGGTCGCCCCCCTGATTCTCTGGTGTCCCCAGAGACAGATTCCCGCGCCGAACGGTTGCAAAAGCAGGTAGTCGTATCACGAAAGCTGTGGGCAAGCTCCCAGCGTGCGCCTCTCCGTCTGCCGCACGCCCGCCGCTACAGTCCCCTCGCGAGGATTGGGTACCAGTGAGTAGTAGAGCTCTAGCGGGAGGCACAGCACATGGCGCGAGAGTCCGAATCCGGGTTGCCCATCGAGCCGGTGTACGGCCCGTCAGCTCTGGAGGGATGGGATCCGGCCGAGAAGCTGGGGGAGCCGGGGGCGTATCCGTTCACGCGTGGTGTGTATCCGTCGATGTATACGGGTCGGCCGTGGACGATGCGGCAGTACGCGGGTTTCGGCACGGCTGTTGAGTCGAATGCGCGGTATCAGCAGTTGATCGCGAACGGCACGATGGGCCTGTCGGTGGCCTTCGACCTGCCGACGCAGATGGGGCACGACTCGGACGCGGCGATCGCGAGTGGCGAGGTCGGCAAGGTGGGGGTGGCGATCGATTCGATCGACGACATGCGGGTGCTGTTCCGCGGGATCCCGCTGGACAGGGTGTCGACGTCGATGACGATCAACGCTCCGGCGGCGCTGCTGCTCCTGCTGTACCAGCTGGTCGCCGAGGAGCAGGGGGTGGCCGCCGACCAGCTCACCGGCACGATCCAGAACGACGTGCTGAAGGAGTACATCGCGCGGGGTACCTATATTTTCCCGCCGAAGCCGTCGCTGCGGCTGATCGCGGACATCTTCAAGTACTGCCGGGCCGAGATCCCGAAGTGGAACACCATCTCGATCTCGGGGTATCACATGGCGGAGGCGGGGGCCTCGCCCGCGCAGGAGATCGCGTTCACGCTGGCCGACGGCATCGAGTACGTCCGCACGGCGGTGGCGGCCGGGATGGACGTGGACGACTTCGCCCCGCGCCTCTCCTTCTTCTTCGTGTCGCGCACGACGATCCTCGAAGAGGTCGCCAAGTTCCGTGCCGCGCGCCGGATTTGGGCGCGGGTGATGCGGGACGAGTTCGGTGCGAAGAACCCCAAGTCGCTGATGCTGCGCTTCCACACGCAGACGGCGGGTGTGCAGCTGACGGCGCAGCAGCCGGAGGTGAATCTGGTCCGGGTCGCGGTGCAGGGGCTGGCGGCGGTGCTGGGCGGGACCCAGTCGCTGCACACCAATTCCTTCGACGAGGCGATCGCCCTGCCGACGGACAAGAGCGCGCGCCTGGCCCTGCGCACGCAGCAGGTTCTGGCGTACGAGACGGATGTGACCGCCACCGTCGACCCGTTCGCCGGGTCGTACGTCGTTGAGCGGATGACGGACGAGGTGGAGGCGGCGACTCTGGAACTCATGGAGCGGGTCGAGGAGTTGGGCGGTGCGGTCAGCGCGATCGAGCACGGCTTCCAGAAGGGCGAGATCGAGCGCTCCGCCTACCGCATCGCCCAGCAGACCGACTCCGGCGAACGCGTCGTCGTCGGCGTCAACCGCTTCCAGATCGACACCGAAGACCCCTACGAACCCCTGCGCGTCGACCCGGCCATCGAAGCCCAACAGGCCGAACGCCTCGCGGCCCTGCGCGCCGAGCGCGACCAGGCCGCGGTGGACGCGGCGCTGGCCGAGCTGAAGAAGGCGGCCGGGGGCGTGGACAACGTCCTTTACCCGATGAAGGACGCCCTGCGAGCCCGCGCCACGGTGGGCGAGGTGTGCAACGCGCTGCGCGAGGTGTGGGGGACTTACGTGCCGACGGACGCGTTCTGACGCACCCGCCCGATCAAGGCATTCCGTTCAGTGGGACGCCCCCGTCGGGTGTCGTACCCGCGTGCGACACTCGGCTCCATGCTGGGTGTGACCGATCTTCCGACCTATCTCGCCGGCCTGGTGCTGATCATCCTGTTGCCGGGCCCCAATTCGCTGTACGTGCTGTCCGTCGCCGCCCGCCGCGGGGTGCGGGCCGGGTACGCGGCCGCCGCCGGGGTCTTCACCGGCGACACGGTGCTCATGACGCTGTCCGCGCTCGGCGCGGCCTCGCTGCTGCAGGCCACGCCGCTGCTGTTCGCGGCCGTCAAGTACGCCGGCGCCGGCTATCTGACCTGGCTGGCGATAGGCATGCTGCGCCAGGCGGTGGCGATGTGGCGGTCCCGGCATGAGCAGTCGGAGGACCGGTCGGCCGGCGCGTCGCCGGAGGCCGCGGGCGAGCGGCCCTACCGGCGGGCGCTGATGCTGAGCCTGTTCAACCCGAAGGCGATCCTGTTCATGATCTCCTTCTTCGTGCAGTTCGTGCGGCCCGACTACGCCTACCCCGCCCTGTCGTTCCTGCTCCTCGGCGCGCTGCTCCAGCTGGGCAGCTTCCTGTACCTGTCGACGCTGATATTCAGCGGCACGCGCCTGGCAGCGGCCTTCCGCCGTCGCAAGCGCCTGTCGGCGGGCGCGGCGTCGGCAGCGGGCGCGCTGTTCCTGGGCTTCGCGGTGAAGCTGTCGCTCAGCGGGGTGTGAGCGGGAGGCGGGCGCGGGCCTGCCTCCGGCTACTCTCGGCGGAGAGGGTTCCCCGCCTGGGCCATCGTGGATGCCGATTACAAGGACGCCCTGGTCACGAAGAACTGCTACGGCCAGAGCGTCTTCCGCCTCGTCCTTGAGGTGACGTCGTCCAATTGGGGCAACGATCTGGTCACCAAGGCCGAGACGTACGCCGAGGCCGGTATCCCCGTGTACGTCATCGCCGACCGCAAGCACGGCGAGGTGCTCGTCCTCACGGATCCGGTGGGCGACTCCTACCGCACCCGCTCCCGCTACGAGCGGGGCCAGAACGTGATCGTGCCGCAGTCCGTGGGCGTGAGCCTGGAACTGCCCGTGGATGTCCTGCTCGACGGGGACGGCGACTGAGCGGCCCGGTCAGGGGGGTGCCGGGCGGGCTGCGGATGCATTCTGACCAGGGCGAATCCCTCGAATGGGTGATCGGGGGCGGAATTCGCGCGGCCCCGGTTGCGCTCGTGAAGAGTGAGCCCTGAAAAGGAGGACGCCGGGGCTGTGCTGCAACACAAGCTGACGTTGGGCGAAGCCGCCGACCTGCTCTCCAGCGCACTGCCCAGGCACCGCGTGGAGATTCTCCAGGGGAGGCTCACTGCGACACCGTCGCCGGACGGCGCGCACGCGCTGTCGTTGACCTGGCTGGTCGAAGTGTTGGCGGAGGCGGGCGCACGGCGGGCCGGGCTTCGGTACGTCCAGGGCATCGGGCTGTGGCTGCCTCGCTGGCCGACGACTTCGCGATTCCCGACTTCTCCGTCGTTGACGCGGACTTCCGTGACGCCCTCGTCCAGAAGAACTGCTACGCCCCCAATGTTTTCCGTCTGGTGTTGGAGGTGACGTCGTCGAACTGGGCCGACGACCTCGGGCCTAAGGTGGAGTGCTACGCCCAGGCCGGGGTCCCGGTCTACGTCGTGGTGGACCGGCGGCACGACGAGGTACTGCTCTTCGCCGACCCGCATGAGGGCACGTACAAGGCGCGCACCTCGTACAAGCGGGGCACGCACCTGGTGGTGCCTGAGTCCGTGGGTGTGACGCCCAAGCTGTCTGTGGACTGGTTGCTCGATGGCGAGATCGACTAGATCGGCGATGGGCTGATGCTCAGTGGGTCGTGAGGGACTTTCGCAGCAGCGGCGTCGCCCAGCGTTCCACGTAGCGGTTCAGTAGCCAGGCAAGCGCCAGCATCGCCGCGATCGTCAGGGCGAAGGTGGCCGGGGCCGGGATGTGTAGTTTGCGGTGCAGTACGCCTACCACCACCCAGCCCAGGTGTTCGTGCACCAGGTAGAACGGGTACGTGAGGGCGCCCGCCACGGTGAGCCAGCTCCAGTTCGCCCAGCGGAAGTAGCCCAGCGCGATCGCGCCCACCAGCAGGAATCCCAGCGTGATGATGGCGATGATCACCGAGGCGTGCCGGTTGGAGAAGGCCGCCGGGTTCGGCTTGTGCCACAGGCCCGCGACCGCGTAGTGCTGGCCGACGGCCCAGCTGACGGCGACGATGCCCCAGGCCGTGACGTCCCGCCGGTTGCGGTGCAGCAGGTACAGGCCCATGCCGCCGATGAAGAAGGGCGCGTACTCGGGCATGAACACGGCGTCCAGGAAAGGCTGTTTGGCCGTTGCGGTGAGTGCGGCCGCGAGCGTCCAGCCCGCGCAGAACAGCACGACGCGGCGGCGGGTCGCGCCGGGCAGGACGACACACAGGGCGAACAGGGCGTAGAAGCGGAGCTCGGCCCAGAGCGTCCAGCACACCCCCAGCACCCGGTGCACGCCGACCGGCATCTGAAGCATGGTCAGATTCACCACGAACTCGCTGGGCGTGACCGTCTTGTAGACGACCCAGGGCAGTGCGAACACCGCGGTGATGATGATCAGGGCCGCCCAGTACGCCGGGTAGAGCCGGGCCACGCGCGAGGCGAAGAACGAGCGGAGCGGCCGGCCCCAGCCGCTCATGCAGATGACGAAGCCGCTGATGATGAAGAAGATCTGCACGCCGAGGCAGCCGTAGGAGAACCACTCGTGGGTGGCGGGGAAGAGCTTCTTGGGGGAGACCCCCCAGCCCTTGCTGATGTCGCCGGAGCGGCCGCCGTAGTGGTAGAGCGCGACCATGAGGGCGGCGACCAGGCGCAACCCGTCGAGCGCGCGGAGCCGGGAGACCGGGGCCGCCACCGGGGCGCGCTCGGCCGTCCGCTGCGGCTGACCGCCGCCGGTGCTTCGTACCCGCGGCAGGGTGTTGGTCACGGCTTTCCTCTTCCCGGCGTTCCGCTGCGGCCCGGCGGGCCTTGGCGTCGACAGAGTAGGGCCGCCGCGGCCCCGAAATGGGGTCGCGGCGGCGGAGTTCGGCTGCCCGACGCGGCACGTTCATCTGGTGCCGGGACGGGTTTGCCTGGGCGTCGATTCGGCGGCCGGGCGTATGTGAAAGCGGGGCGTCTGTACAAGAGGGGGCGGCTCAGTGGTGCCAGGCCTTGCCGTCCACGTTGTGGATCATGCGCTGGAGGGCCTTGAGAGCGCGTACGTACTCCTCGTCCGTGATCCCGGCGTGGATCAGCTCGCGGGTCTCCCGCTGTCGGGCGGCGGCTCGCTCGTACAACTCGCGTCCGGTGTCGGTGAGTTCGAGGGGCTCGGAGGGGGTCTGGGTGAGCAGTGCGCGCGCCGCGAGCTCGTCGATGGCGTCCTCGATGACGGGGGCGCCCATGGCCAGGTAGCCCTGGAGGACGGCCACCGCCTCGGCGCGCGTGCGGCCGGTGGACGCCTGGTGGAGGACCCACCACTGGGGCTGGGTGAGGCCCAGCTCCGCGAGCATGCCGCGGATGCGGGTCACCACCGCGTCGCTCGCGGCCCGGCTCCAGTAGCCGATCGGCTGGGCGGCGAGTCCGGCGTCGTCGTGGGAGTACGTGAACTCGTCGGCCTGAGGGGTGGTCAGCGTGTCGTTGTCCATGCCTCACGACCGTAGAAGCTCAACCGGACTTGAGGTCAAGGGCGTTCGGCCGCGCCGATCGAGGCGAGGTAGTCGTCGAGACCGGTGGCGTCCTCGCCGGCCCAGCCGACGTAGCCGTCGGGGCGGACCAGGAAGAGCCCGCGTCCGTACGCCTCGTACGCGCCCAGCTCGTGCACCCGCACCAGGCCGCCGGTGAGGGCGGGGGCGGGGGTGTCGAAGGCGAGCAGGGTGAAGTGCGGGCCGCGCAGCAGGTCGAAGACGCGGCCGTCGGGCAGCCCCCCGTCGGGGGCGCGGTCGCCGGCCTCCAGGGCGCCCGCGCGGCCGGTGGAGAGCGGGCCGCCGCGGTAGCCGAGGCCGAGCTGGCGGACCTCGGCCCGGCGCTGGCTGTTCTCGCCGACGATGGCCGCGCGGTGCAGCCGCGTGCTCATGCCGAGCACTCCCGCGGCGATGGGCCTGCGCTCCTCCTCGTACGTGTCGAGCAGGGTGTCCGGGGCGCCGCGGCGGAGCACCTGGGCGAGCTTCCAGCCCAGGTTGTACGCGTCCTGGACGCTGGTGTTGAGGCCCTGGCCGCCGGCGGGGGAGTGGATGTGGGCGGCGTCGCCGGCGAGGAAGATCCGGCCCTCGCGGTAGCGGTCGGCCAGCGCCGCGCGGGGGCGGAAGTCGGAGGCCCAGTGGACCTCGGTGATCTGGTCCTCGGTGACCGCGGTGCGGGCGGCGACGAGCCTTCGGACGCCCGCGTCGCTGGTGTCGGGGACGGCGTTCTCGTCGGAGTACTGGGCGATCAGCTGGAAGAGGCCGGGGGCGCCGGGCAGCGGGCAGAGCACGGCTCCCCCGTCTGAACTGCCGTTCCACACATGCCAGTTGAGGTCGTCGATGATCGCGTCCTCGGTGACGGTCAGGTCCGCGACGAGCATCGGCTTGGGGTCGACGCTCTCGCCCTCCATGGCGATGCCGAGCGCGCGCCGGATGCCGGAGCGGCCGCCGTCGCCGGCCACGAGGTAGCGGGCGCGGACGGTGCGGCCGTCGGCGAGGGAGGCGGTGACGCCGTCGGCGTCCTGGTCGACCGCGGTCACCTCGGCGCTGAAGGCGACGTCGCCGCCGAGGCTCTTGAGGCGGGCGTACAGCAGCTCCTGGAAGCGGGCCTGGCCAAGGAGCAGTGCGTTGGCGTAGGGCTCCCGCTCGGTGGGCTCGGCGCGCTCGATCATGTCCCACTCGCGGCCGCGCTCGGTGCCGTCCGGGCCGACCCAGTCGCGCATCCTCGGGTAGTCGCGGCCGGCCCGCAGCACGGTCTCGGCCAGGCCGAGGTCGTCGAGCAGCTCCAGGGTGCGGGGCTGGATGCCCTTGCCGCGCGAGCCGGGGAAGAGCCGGTCCGCCTTCTCGACGAGCAGGGCGGGGACGCCTCGGCGGGCGAGGTCGATGGCGAGCGTGAGGCCGGTGGGGCCCGCGCCGACGATGAGGACGTCGGTGGTGGTGGCTGTTCTGGCGGCCGCGAGGGGGGTGGCCGAGGCCTCGGAGGTGGTGGCCGGGGCCTCGGACGCGGCGGTCGTGACGGTTTCCTTAACGCTGTTAAGTTCCATGTCCGGAAGCATGGGCTTAACGGTGTTAAGTTGTCAAGGTGGCTACGACGAAGATCGACCGGGCGCAGGTCGCCGACACCGCGCTGAGGCTCCTCAACGAGCTGGGCCTGGACGGGCTCACGCTGCGCGCCATCGCGAAGGAGCTCGGCGTCCAGGCCCCGGCGCTGTACTGGCACTTCAAGAACAAGCAGGCACTGATCGACGAGATGGCGACGGTCATGTACCGCCGGATGACCGCCGGCGGCGTGCCCGGCACGGACTGCGACAGCTGGCAGGAAGGGATCCGCGCCTTCAACCGCGCCCTGCGCGCGATGCTGCTCGCGTACCGCGACGGCGCGAAGGTGTACGGAGGCGCGCGCTTCACCGGCACCGACCACGCGCAGTCCATGGAGGCGTACCTCGGCATGATGCTGGAGGCGGGCTTCGCATTCCGTGGCGCGGTACGGGCCGCGATGACGACGTACCACTACACGATGGGGTTCGTCGAGGAGGAGCAGGGCTCGGAGCCGCGGCCGGGCGAGCGGGGGCGGGGCGTCGACGTGGCGGAGCGGGCGGAACTGCTCGCGGCGTATCCGCTGGCCGCGGCGGCGGGGGCGGAGATGTTCGAGGGGTTCGACGAGCGGTTCGAGGAGGGGTTGGGGGTGGTGGTGGCGGGGATCGAGGCGGTGTATTTGGCTCGGGGGTGAGGCTGGGGTTGCCCGGGGGGAGTTTGCCCACCCTCCCGCCCGTTACCCAGCGTTGGAAGGGCTGGACTCCTGGGGCTGCGCCCCAGACCCCCGGGGGTTTGCCCACCCTCCCGCCCGTGCAGGGGGTGGGATGAGCTGAGCCCTGGGGCTGCGCCCCAGACCCCCTTGCGGGGACTTCGTCCCCTGCGCCCCTCTCTGGGGCTGCGCCCCAGACCCCGACGGCGTTTGCCCGCCCTCCGCCCGTGACGGGGGTGGGAGGGTTGAGCCCTGGGGCTGCGCCCCAGACCCCCTGCGGGGACTTCGTCCCCTGCGCCCCTTTCCGCAACTATGCCCGCCGCGCTCCTCCCGCGGCTCGGCGCGGCTTGGCTCCGTTCGGCTGGGGCTCGTTGGACCCGCTCTGCCCCGGCCCCCGGAGGGGCTCTATTCCTCGGATCCCCCGGCCCCCGCCCCCCCCCCAGGCCCTCGCCCCGCCGGGCTCCCCCTCCCCCGGCAGATCGACTCAAGGCGCGCTCCAGGCTTCCCCCCTTTTCGGAGAGTGGTGCTGCTGTCCGGCGCGCCTGCCGAAATCTTTCTCCTGCCGACTCTGGAATTGGACATGTCATAAATATGGAGGGGGGTGAGGGGTGAGGGTGGAATAAAGGGGGCGCCTTTCTGGGGGCGTGCGTGTTTTAACTCGCAACCTCTTTATGCTCCCGCGCGCCCGAGCGTTACTCGCATTCCGTCGAGACATCGGTGATAAAACTGTCGTTGTCCAGCTCGTCGGATGGTTCTACTAAGCAGAAAGGTGGAGTCATGATTGCAGGTTTCAAGCGAGTGATCGCTCTCGGCGCTGCTACTGCCGCGCTCACCGCAGGAGTGGCTTTCTCCTCGGTCGGTGTTGCGGAAGCCGCGCCGTCGCACACGGTCGTGACAGCGGTTCACGGTGGCAAGGAAAGGTGCCACGTGGTCAAGGGGTACTGGACGAAGACCTGGCACAAGGCCACGCGTGACCGGCACGGCAAGGTCCACCCCGGGTACTGGACGAAGACCTGGCACAAGGCGCGCAAGGTCTGTGATCGTCACCGATCTCACTGATCTCACTGACCCGAGCAAAGAGTTTGTGAGGCCTCCTTAAAGAGGTCATCAAAAGGGGTGCGGGGCTTCCCTCCGAAACTTCGGGGAGGCCCCGCACCCCTTTTTGTTTTCATTCTGTGGGTTTGCTGTGAGTCGGGCGTGCGCGTATTTCAGTGCTCCAAGTGCTTCAAGTTTTTGTGCCCTCGGGGTTGTCAGATGTTGTGCGGGGATTGTGATTCTGGGGTGGCTCATTCACGTTCGTTCACGTCTGTTTCGCGTGATTGCGGAGGGGTTGCCCAGCGAGGTGAAGTGACGGTTCAGCTGGCTGTTCCCCTGGAGATTTCCTTGAAAATCTACCTCGTGAAAGCTGCGTGATGGCTGGGGTGATGACTGCTTGCTTTGCGGGCCGGGGCGCGTATGTCGCGTACGCGCTGGCGCACGATCTCCGATGGCGCGCGCGTGTGTGTGGGAGCAGATGCCGCCCGACGGGGGGACGGGGGCGGAGCCCCTGCGGGGGGTAAAGCCGCGGAACCCGCCGAGGTCCCCGCCGGCGCCCCGGGCGCGCCACGTAGCTTCTTGACCCTCACACCGTGTCAGGCAGTCAGCTCGGAGCCATCATGTTCACCATCGGAGACTTCGCCCGGCACGGCCGCGTATCGGTCCGGATGCTGCGTCACTACGACGCGACCGGCCTGCTGCGCCCGGCCCACGTCGACCCCGCCAGCGGCTACCGCCACTACACCGCCGCCCAACTCGCCCGCCTCAACCGGATCATCGCGCTGAAGGACCTCGGATTCACCCTCCAGCAGGTCCGGGACATCGTGGACGAGAAGGTCGGTGCCGAGGAACTGCGCGGCATGCTGCGGCTGCGGCGGGCCGAGCTGGAGACCGCCATGGCGGCCGCGTCGGCACGGCTGGTCCAGGTCGAGGCGAGGCTCCGAGCGATCGAGAGCGAGGGGCACATGCCCACGAACGACGTCGTCATCAAGAGCGTCCCCGCCATCCGGGTGGCGGAACTGACCGCGAACGCCGCGAGTTACGAGCCCGAGGACATCGGCCCCGTCATCGGGCCGCTGTACTGCGAGCTGTTCCGGCTCCTGGGCTCGGCGGGTGTCACCCCGGCCGGCCCCGGTGTCGCCTACTACGAGGACGCGCCGGAGGGCGGCGGCAGGATCCGCGTCCACGCCGCCGTTCAGGTCGCCGCCCCTCTCCAGGACGGCGCCTTCCGCGACGGCGCCTTCCGCGTCCTCGACCTGCCGCCCCTCGGCCAAGCGGCGACCATCGTGCACCGCGGCTCGATGGACACCGCGCTCCCCACCGCCCAGATCCTGGCCCGCTGGATCGACGCCAACGGCTACCGGTCGACCGGGTACCCGCGCGAGATCAACCTGGAGTGCCCCGAGAACCAGGACGACTGGGTCACGGAACTCCAGGCGCCGGTGACCAGGGCCTGATCGACCGCGCCCTCCCGGGGGGCAAACACCCCGTGCAGCCCCCTACGCCCCCCGCCGCACAACCCCCCGAACCCGCCGGGCAACCCTGCGCACCGTCGCGTTGCGCGGAATGAAACCCAGCTGGGACGGGATCGCGCCCGGCAGCCCCAGTGCCGTCAGGCGGCGGCGCTTGAAGTACCGCCACGTGTGGGCATCCAGGGACGCGGCCAGGTACCGCTCGGCCGCGTCCCGCAGGTCCGGCCGCAGCTCGGGCTGCATCGCGTACCCCACCGCGGGGAGCAGCCCCGCCAGGTCCACCTCGGGCGCCGAGCCCGGCTCCAGCGGAGGCAGCAGCGCGTCCGCGATGGTCACCGGCACCCGGTTGCTGTTCTGGTAGGGGGCGAGCCGGTCGAGGAGGAGCTCGGTGCCGACCCGGGCGACCGGGATGCCGTAGAAGGACGAGGCCGTGAGCAGTGCCGTGGAGAAGCAGCCCACCACCAGCGCGGGGGAGAGCCGCTCGTACAGCACCTCGGCGAGCAACGGCCGTTCCAGGACGGTGAGTTGGACGCCGAGCGTGGCTGCCTCTCGGGTCAGCTCGCGCGACCACGCCGGCGGCGCCGAAGGGTGCGGCTTGAAGACGATCCGGCCGTGCCCCCCCGCCGCCGCTCCCCGCAGCATCCGCAGATGCAGTTCCTCCTCCTGCGGGGGAGTGAGGATGGAAAGGGCGGACAGATACTGGCCGAGGAGCAGTGCCACCGGCTCGGAACCGTCGGCGTCAAGACCCAACTCGGCCTCGGCCGCCGCCAGTTCGCCCACTGTCTTCAAGAAGGCCGCCGTCGGCACCGTCTCGTTCGGCACCCCGAACTCCCCGAGCAGCAGCGGGCTCAGGCCCGGGACCAGGTCCAGGTGGAGGACGCGTCGCACCCGCGTCCCGATCAGCGGGTCGAGCTTGTTGCGGGTGGGGCCGTACGTCATCAGGCCGTCCGCGTACACGGTCAGTGGTGCGTCGGGGAAGATCTGGGCCACCGCCTGGGCCGGGTTCACCTGGATGGATTCCAGGGCGAGTTCGATCCGGTCGTCCGACAGGTCCCACAGGACCCTCAACTGCCGTTCCCACAGCGGGACATCGTCCGGACGCGGGGACCAGCCGCCCGGGTGGAACGGGGCGATCGTCTCGTTCCAGGAGAGCACCCCGTCGAAGCGGCCGCGCAGCTGGGCGAAGCCCGGCATGGTGTCGAGGGTGGGCGAAGTCTCCGGCACGGGCGCGTTGTTGCTGATGAGCAGCAGTCGCCGGTCCGCCGCGGGGAAACATCCGCTGTCGAGCGCGGCGGCCAGGGTGGCCACCCCGTACAGCGTCGACGCCGCGAAGATCTGAGTGGTACGCATCAGGCGGCAGCCCCTGCCGAAGACGTGGCTGGGCGGTGCCGCAGGCGGCGCAGGCGGGCGGCGCGACGGGAGTCCATCGAGTTCAGCGCGTCCTTGAGGTGGTCCTGCGGCATGCGCCTCAGGGCGGCCGCGCTCAAGGCCCGGAGTTTTCTCGCCACTGCCGGTTCGAACCTTTCGATGCTGCTCATATGGTGGGAAATGATCGCGCAGTACGTCCGTATCGCTTTCGGCAGCAGTTCGCCCGCATTCGGGTCCTTCGCCGTTTCTTCGATTACTTGATCGAATGCGCGAATGAAATCGAGTTGTCGGGCATCGCCGATTTGGGTCAGCGACGAGGCGACCCCGCGCCGGTAGAACACGCCGAGCTGCCCCGTCACCGCGAACGACTCCGCCTCGCGGTGCAGCCGCCAGATCCAGGGCCGGTCCTCGGCGGTGCGCAGTCCGTCGGTGAAGTGCAGCAGGCCGCGCTCGGCGAGCCTGCGGTGGTACATCCCGGCCCAGGCGTACGCGTAGTCCACCGACGTCGAGCGGGTGGCGGGCAGGATCGCGTCCCGCGGGGACATCACCTCGCCGCGCCGGCCGTGCGGAACGCGGTGCACCGTACGCTCCTGGCCGGTCACCTGGACGTGGTCGGTGCGGATGAAGTCGCAGCCCAACTCCTCGATGGACGACAGGAGTTGAGCGAGATGACCCGGGGCGAGCCAGTCGTCGCCGTCCAGGTACGTCAGGTATTCGCCGCCGGCCGCGTCCAGGCCCGTATTGCGAGCCGTGGCCAGGCCGCCGTTGCGTTCGTGTCTCAGCAGCACCGCCCCCGGCAGCTCGCGCTCGGCGCGTTCGAGCAGCTCGATCGTGCCGTCCGACGAGCAGTCGTCGACCAGCAGGAACTCGAAGTCGTCGCGGGCGTTCGCGCGCAGACTTCTCAGGGTGTCGGGTGCGTAGTCGCGCACGTTGTAGAACGGCACGATGACGGAGAGCTTGACCACGGCCGTGACGCTATGGCGCCGCCCGTCATTCGTCCTGTCCGGCACGGAGATGCCGGGTGAACGAAGAATGGCGGGACTGTTAACCGGCCCGTCGGCCCGCCCCGCACGCCTTTCGTAGTCGCGCTGTTAACCAGTTGTTGCAGTTGAGTTGGGCCGCGAATCCGCGGGGCTTTCTAGTTTCTACGGCGTGCCATCACGTACCGATTCAAGGCTGCGGATCGCGGTTCTCGCGGATTCGGACACCCGGTGGAAATGGGGTGCGCTCACCGCGCGCCGTCTCGCCGAACAGGCGTCCGGGGCCGACTCCGCCACACCCCGGCCCGCCGCGCCCGAACCCGACGGCTTCCTGCTGCGCGGCCGCGCCACCCCCACCCCTCGCCAGCTCGCCGAGGTGGGGGTGTCCCCGAACGCTCTGCGCGAAGTGACGATGGCTCAATTCCTCGACATGGCCGGGGAGTTGGGCAACGGGAGTGCGTACGACGTCATCGTGCTCGCGCTCGTCGGCGGCGCCGCCCAGGCCGCGCTGCACGGGCTCGCCGCCCGCTGGCCCGGGCACGCCCGGCGGCCCGTGATCGTCACCGGCTATGTCGGCGTCGTCTACGAGAAGCTCGCCGACGGCCTGCTCCTGCGGCACGGCGCGGATGTCGTGCTCGCCAATTCCCGGCACGACGCCGAGCGCTTCCGCGCGGTGTACGAAGGTGTGGGCGCCGACGCCTCCGCCGTCACCGAGGCCGCCCTGCCCTTCCTCGGCGGCGCCGCGTACAAGGAGGAGCCCGGCCGCGACACGGTCGTCTTCGCCGCCCAGCCCTCCGTCCCCGAGAGCCGCGCCGACCGGCAGTACCTGCTGCGCCGCCTCGTCGACCACGCCCGGCGCCACCCCGGGCGCGAGGTCGTCCTCAAGCTCCGCTCCAAGCCCGGCGAGCACACCACACACATCGAGGAACACCCCTTCCAGGGACTCGCCAAGGGCATGGACCTGCCGCCCAACTTCTCGCTGGCGTACGGGAACATGGGCGAGATCCTGGACCGCACCGACCTCCTGGTGACCGTGTCCTCGACCGCCGCCCTGGAGTCCCTGCACCGCTCGGTCCCGACGGCCGTCCTCACCGACCTCGGCGTACGCGAGGTCCTCGGCAACCACCACTTCCTCGGCTCCGGCTGCCTCGCCTCCTGGGACCGGCTCGACGCCGGACACCGCCCCGCGCCCGACGCCGACTGGCTCGCCGCCCAGGGCGTGGCCCCGGGCGAGGCGTACCACCGCGCTTTCGATCAAGTACGGGAGCGAATGAGCGAGTTGCTTTCGAAGGAAAGCCTGCCGCCGATCGCCCCGTACTACACCGCCGCCACCGCGCCCGGCTACCTCCCGGGCATCCTCGCCCGCCACCACCTCGCCCCCGACGGCACCCCGCTGCCGGGCGCGGCCCCCACGAACGAGCCGACCGGCCTGCGCCGCGTGATCCGGGACGCCGTGCGCGACGCGGCCCGCGGCGCCTACCGCCACGGCGTACAGCGGGTCGCGCCCGTGATCCGCCGGATGGGAGAACTGTGATGCCCGAGACGCCCGTCTCACCGGGGTCCGCGACGACGTCCCCGGCCTCCTCCGCGAGTACGCCCCCCAAGGTCCTCGCCGTCATCCCCGCCCGGGGCGGCTCCAAGGGCGTGCCCGGGAAGAACCTGGCCTCCGTCGCCGGGGTCCCGCTCGTCGTGCGGGCCGTGCTCGCCTGCCGCTCGGCCCGCCTCGTCACCGACGTCGTCGTCTCCACCGACGACCCGGCGATCGCGGCCGCCGCCCGCTCGGCCGGGGCCGACGTGGTCCTCCGCCCGGCGGGGATCTCGGGCGACACCGCCTCCAGCGAGGCCGCCGTCCTGCACACCCTGGACGCGCACCCCGACACCGACGTGGTGCTGCTCGTGCAGTGCACCAGCCCGTTCCTGACCCGCGAGGACATCGACGGCGTGGCGGCCGCGGTCGTCGAGGACGGCGCCGAGACCGCCGTCACGGTCGCCCCCTTCCACGGCTTCCTGTGGCGCGAGTCCATCGAGGACGGAGTCGGCGGCGGCCAGGGCATGGGCCACGACAAGGCGTCCCGGCCGCGCCGCCAGGACCGCCCGCAGGACTTCCTGGAGACCGGCGCCGCGTACGCCATGGACGCCGAAGGCTTCCGCACGCACCAGCACCGCTTCTTCGGCCGCACCGCGCTCGTGCGCACCGACCCGGCCCGGGTCCTGGAGATCGACGAGCCGCACGACCTGGAGCGGGCCCGCGCGCTCGCCCCGGTCCTCGACCGGCTGCCCACCCCCACCTGCGACGACGTCGACGCGGTCGTCCTCGACTTCGACGGCACCCAGACCGACGACAAGGTCCTCATCGACGCCGAGGGCCGCGAACTCGTCGCCGTGCACAGGGGCGACGGCCTCGGCATCGCCGCGCTGCGCCGGGCCGGCCTGAAGCTGCTCGTCCTGTCCACCGAGCAGAACCCCGTCGTCGCCGCCCGCGCCCGCAAGCTCCGGATCCCCGTGCTGCACGGCGTCGACCGCAAGGACCTCGCCCTCAAGCAGTGGTGCGAGGAGAACGGGATCGATCCGGCCCGCGTGCTCTACGCCGGCAACGACGTCAACGACCTCCCCTGCTTCGCGCTCGCCGGCTGGCCCGTGGCCGTCGGCAGCGCCCACGACTCGGTGCGCGCCGCCGCGCGCGCCGTCACCCGCACCCCCGGCGGCGAAGGAGCGATCCGCGAGATCGCCGCCTGGCTCCTCGGACCCGAGCTCAACCACACCCCACAGCCCCACCACACCCCCGCTTAGCTAAGGAACACCCTCATGAGCAACCGTCTGCGCACCCTCGGCAGCCGCACCGCAGGTCCGGGCCGCCCCGTGTACGTCACCGGCGAGATCGGCATCAACCACAACGGCGACCTCGACAAGGCGCTCGCGCTGATCGACGCGGCCGCCGACGCCGGCTGCGACGCGGTCAAGTTCCAGAAGCGCACCCCGGAGATCTGCACCCCGCGCGACCAGTGGGACATCGAGCGGGACACCCCCTGGGGCCGGATGACGTACATCGACTACCGCCACCGGGTGGAGTTCGGTGAGGACGAGTACCGCACCATCGACGCGCACTGCAGGAAGCGCGGCATCGACTGGTTCGCCTCGCCGTGGGACACCGAGGCCGTCGCCTTCCTGGAGAAGTTCGACGTGCCGGCCCACAAGGTGGCCTCCGCCTCGCTCACCGACGACGAGCTCCTGCGCGCCCTGCGCGCCACCGGACGCACGGTCATCCTCTCCACCGGCATGTCCACGCCGAAGCAGATCCGGCACGCGGTCGAGGTGCTCGGCAGCGACAACATCCTGCTGTGCCACGCCACTTCGACCTACCCGGCCAAGGCCGAGGAGCTCAACCTGCGCGTGATCAACAGCCTGATGGCCGAGTACCCCAACGTGCCGATCGGCTACAGCGGCCACGAGACCGGCCTCCAGACGACGCTCGCCGCCGTTGCCCTCGGCGCCGCCTTCGTCGAGCGCCACATCACCCTCGACCGCGCGATGTGGGGCTCCGACCAGGCCGCCTCCGTCGAGCCGGGCGGCCTCACCCGCCTCGTCCGCGACATCCGCACCATCGAGGCCGCGCTCGGCGACGGCGTCAAGAAGGTCTACGAGTCCGAGCTCGCCCCGATGAAGAAGCTGCGCCGCGTCGCCGGTGTCGTCGCCCAGGCGGAAGCCGCCGAGGGCGCCGAGGCCGCTGGGGACCGCGCTCCGGCCGCGGTCTGAGGGGGCGGGCCCGCCGTGCCTCGGGACACCTCCGCCACCGTCGCCTTCGTGGAGAGCCCGGTCCAGCTGCTCAACGTCCTGGAGTGGGCCCATGCGCCGGGCCCGCTGCTCGACGGCGTGCCCGCGCAGCAGCGTCCCGGGGCGCCGGACCTGTCGGGTCTGACCGTCGTGGTGCTCTCGCCGACCGACCCCATGTCGCGCGGCCAGCTGCGCCGCATGGCCGAACTCGCCCGCGACGCGGGGACACAGGTGCGCTGGGAGGAGGCCCGGGGCGGGCTCACGGCCCCGCTGCACACGATAGGCGGGCTCACCCCGATGCTGCGGCGGGCCGACCGGATCGTCATGGGCGACCCGTTCTCGCGCTACGTACAGCTGCTGCTCACCGTCGCCCGCGCCCGCGACCTGGTGGTGGTCGACGACGGGACGGCCACCATGGAGTTCGTCTCCCAACTCGCCCGTGGCGAACGGCTGGTGCGCTGGCACCGGCGGGGCAGCCGGTCCGGGGCGCGCGACCTGCTGTTCGCGCCGGTGTCCGCGGCGGCCCGCCGCCGGCTCACTCCCGCGCGGCGCCGGGGCGTCGAGGTGTTCAGCGCGATGCCCATAGAGGCGCCCGAGGGCGTCACCGTCACCCCCAACACCTTCGGCTGGACCCGCGCGAACTTCGGGCCGCCGCGCCTGACCAAGGGCGCGGACCTGGTGGGGACTTCACTGGTGGAGACCGGTGTCGTCGACCCCGAGAGCTACCTCGCGGCGGTCGGCCTCCTCGCTCGTACGCACGGCGTGACGCGCTACTTCGCGCACCGCCGGGAGTCCGCCGAGAAGCTGCACACCCTGCACGCCCGCACCGGCCTGGAGGTCGTACGCCCCGACCTGCCGCTCGAACTCATAGCCCGGCGGGGGCCGGTGGGCCGGACGATCCTGAGCTTCCCCTCCACCGTCGTCCACACCCTGCCGCTCGCGCTCGCGGGCACCGGGGTGTCCGTCGTGGTCTGCGACATAGACCCGAAGTGGCTCACGGACAACGCCTCGCCGCGCGCCCAGGGCTTCCTGGACGGAGTGACGGGGGCGGCGCGCAAAGCCCATGGTCTGGCGACGGTGGCCGCCTAGCCGGGGCCCAACGGGCGTCCCGCGTCTCCTACTCTGGGGAGCGCGGCCCGTCATACCTTGGGGGAACGCCCGTTCCAGCGCATCGGGCAGAAGGACGAATTACTGTACCCACTTGTCACGATCGGCATGCGCCTTGTGACCAGCTTTCTTTCCCCTATGCGGCTGAACTTTTGTTGATCGCGCCCGAGTTGACCCTTGACGAGGCCTACCCTCAACGGGTGAACCAGTTGATGTCCCGTGAGTCGTCCGAAGCCGATCTGCCCGAGGAAGCACCGCTGCCCGGCGAGCTGAGCGAGGCCCTGTGTGCCGAACTCATCGCCTTCCGCCGGGACTTGCACATGCATCCCGAACTCGGCAACCAGGAGTTCCGGACCACCGCCGCGATCCGGGCCCGCCTCGAAGCGGCCGGCCTGAAACCGCGCGTGCTGCCGTCGGGCACCGGGCTCATCTGTGACATCGGCACATCAGAAGGGGCGCGAAGCTCGGCCAAGGGTGGCGGCGGGCGACGGGTGGGCGGCGTGCACCCCATGCTCGCCATCCGCGCGGACATCGACGCCCTGCCCATCCCCGACGCCAAGGCGGGCGTGCCCTACCGCTCGACCGTGCCCGACCGCGCCCACGCCTGCGGCCACGACGTGCACACCACGACCGTCCTCGGCGCGGGCCTCGTCCTCGCCGAGCTGCACCGCCAGGGCCGCCTCCCCGCCCCCGTACGGCTGCTCTTCCAGCCGGCCGAGGAGGTGCTGCCCGGCGGCGCCGCCGACGCGATCGTGGCGGGCGTCCTGGACGGCGTGGGCCGCATCATCGCCGTCCACTGCGACCCGCGCGTGGACGCCGGCCGGATCGGGCTTCGCCCCGGCGCCATCACCTCCGCCTGCGACCGCCTGGAGGTCGCCCTCGACGGGCCCGGCGGCCACACCGCGCGTCCGCACCTGACGACCGACCTGGTGACCGCCGTCGCGCGGGTCGCCTCCGACGTGCCCGCGCTGCTCGCCCGCCGCATCGACGCCCGCGCCGGGCTCGCCCTCACCTGGGGCCGCATCGAGGCCGGCCACGCCTGCAACGTCATCCCGATGCACGCCGAGCTGGCCGGCACGGTGCGCTGCCTGGACCTCGGGGCGTGGCGCGACGCGCCCGACCTCGTACACGCCGCGATCGACGAAGTGGCCAACCTGCACGGCGCCAAATCGGAGATCAACTACGTCCGCGGAGTGCCCCCGGTCGTCAACGATTCCGTCGTCACCGAGCTCCTCCGCGACGCCATGGCGGCACGCCGGGGACCGTATGCGATCGAGGACACGGAGCAGTCGCTGGGTGGCGAGGACTTTTCGTGGTACCTGGAGCATGTACCAGGGGCGATGGCCCGCCTCGGGGTCCGTACGCCCGGCTCGAATGCCCGGCTTGACCTCCATCGGGGTGATTTCGACGCGGACGAAGCAGCCATCAAGGTCGGCGTCGAACTCTTCACCGCCGCGGCGCTGCTGGACGGCAACCGCTCGTAACCGGACACTTCATCCCCTGTTCGCGGCGATTCGATAACGGCTTCCGAACAGGGCTTTACGCGACATCTACGCGCGTTACGATCCGACGCGAAACCAGCGCCGGTAGGGGCGCCTCGGTTCAGGTTTGAAGGGACCTCCTCTTGCGCCGGGTATCCAAGATCGCTGCGGCCGGTATTGCCACCGCCGCGCTCGCGCTTTCCGCCACCGCCTGTGGCTCCACGTCCTCCCAGAAGGAGTCGGGCACCTCCTCGTCGTCCTCCGGCGGCAAGGGCGTCAAGATCGGTGTCGCGTACGACGTCGGCGGCCGTGGTGACCACTCGTTCAACGACTCCGCCGCGCGCGGTATCGACAAGGCCAAGTCCGAGTTCGGCGGCTCCGTCAAGGAGCTGACCGCCAAGACGACCGACACCGAGGCCGACCGCGTCCAGAAGCTGAGCGACCTGGCGTCGGGCGGCTACAACCCCGTGATCGGCATCGGCTTCGCGTACGCGAACTCGATGAAGCAGGTCGCGGCCAAGTTCCCGAACACGACCTTCGGCATCGTCGACTCCGTCGTCGAGGGCCCGAAGAACGTCGACAACATCGTCTTCACCGAGGAGCAGGGCTCCTACCTCGCGGGTGTCACCGCGGCGCTGAAGTCGAAGTCCGGCCACGTCGGCTTCATCGGCGGTGTCGACGTCCCGCTGATCAAGAAGTTCGAGGCGGGCTTCGTCCAGGGCGTCAAGGACACCAAGCCCTCCGACAACGTCGAGGTCCAGTACCTGTCGCACGGCTCGGACACCTCCGGCTTCGCCAGCCCCGACAAGGGCAAGGAAGCCGCGCAGGGCATGCTCGACAACGGCGCCGACGTGATCTACACCGCCGCCGGCTCCTCCGGCACCGGTGCGATCGAGGCCGTCGCGGGCAAGAAGGGCGCCTGGGCGATCGGTGTCGACTCCGACCAGTACCAGCAGGCCTCGCTCGACAAGTACAAGAACTCGATCCTGACCTCGGTCGTCAAGAACGTCGACATCGGCGTCTACGACCTGATCAAGTCGGTCAAGGACGGCAAGCCGCTGGTCGGCACCAACAGCTACCCGCTGGCCAAGAACGGCGTCTCGCTGGCCACCAGCGGTGGCTTCATCACCGACATCCAGCCGCAGCTCGACGCGGCCAAGAAGAAGATCGTCGACGGCTCCATCAAGGTCAAGACGACCCCGTGACCCGCGGCGGTCACTGACCGCCCCCGTCGCAACCGGCCCGGTGAGCAGGGACCGCCCTGCTCACCGGGCCGTAACGAAGTGTCAACTCTACGCGCGTAGGCCGGAGTTGGCGCGCCAGGAGTGTGCTGAACTACTACGCCGGGAGCCCGGCCGTACGTCAGTGCGCTTCCAGGCTTCTCCGGAAGCTCCCCGCCCCCCTGCTCCTGCCCACGAGGAGAGTGCGCCATCAACGCGTCCAGCCCTCCCGCCGTCGAACTGCGCGGCATCACCAAACGATTCCCGGGTGTCGTCGCCAACAAGGACATCGACATCACCGTCCGCAAGGGCACCGTGCACGCCCTGTGCGGTGAGAACGGCGCCGGCAAGTCGACCCTGATGAAGATCCTCTACGGCATGCAGAAGCCGGACGAGGGCACCATCACCATCGACGGCACCGAGGCCTCCTTCTCCAGCCCGGCCGACGCCATCGCGCTCGGCATCGGCATGGTCCACCAGCACTTCATGCTGGCCGACAACCTGACCGTCCTGGAGAACGTCGTCCTCGGCGGCGAGAAGCTGTACGGCATCGGCGCCAAGGCCCGCAACAAGATCAAGGAGATCTCGGACGCGTACGGCCTCGGGGTCCGCCCGGACGTCCTGGTCGAGGACCTCGGGGTCGCCGACCGCCAGCGCGTGGAGATCCTCAAGGTCCTCTACCGCGGCGCGCGCACCCTGATCCTCGACGAGCCGACCGCGGTCCTGGTCCCGCAGGAGGTCGAGGCGCTCTTCGACAACCTGCGCGAGCTCAAGGCCGAGGGCCTGACCGTCATCTTCATCTCGCACAAGCTCGGCGAGGTGCTCTCGGTCGCCGACGAGATCACGGTGATCCGGCGCGGCACCACGGTGGGCACCGCCGACCCCCGTACGACCACCACCAAGCAGCTCGCCGAGCTGATGGTGGGCAGCGAGCTGCCCTCGCCCGAGACCCGCGAGTCGACGGTCACCACGGTCCCCATGCTCCAGGTCGCCGACCTGCGCCTGGCGGCCACCGACCCCGACGGCGTGGTCCGCGAGGTGCTCTCCTCGGTCTCCTTCACGATCCACAAGGGCGAGGTCCTCGGCATCGCGGGCGTCGAGGGCAACGGCCAGGCCGAGCTCGTCGAGGCCATCATGGGCATGCGCATCCCCGACGGCGGTGTCATCACCCTCGACACCACCGACATCTCGACGGCCCCGACGCGCAAGCGCCGCGAGGACGGCATCGGGTACATCCCCGAGGACCGCCACCGCCACGGCCTGCTCCTGGAAGCGCCGCTGTGGGAGAACCGCATCCTCGGCCACGTCACCGAGAAGCCCAACTCCAAGGGCCCCCTCCTCGACAACAAGGCCGCCCGCACCGACACCGAGCGGATCGTGCGCGAGTACGACGTGCGCACCCCCGGCATCGAGGTCACCGCGGCGTCCCTGTCCGGCGGCAACCAGCAGAAGCTGATCGTCGGCCGCGAGATGAGCCACAACCCCAAGCTGCTGATCGCCGCGCACCCCACCCGGGGCGTGGACGTCGGCGCCCAGGCGCAGATCTGGGACCAGATCCGGGAGGCCCGCCGTGAGGGCCTCGCGGTGCTCCTGATCTCCGCCGACCTGGACGAGCTGATCGGCCTGTCCGACACCCTGCGGGTGATGTACCGGGGCCGTCTGGTCGCCGACGCCGACCCCGCCACGATCACCCCCGAAGAACTGGGTTCCGCCATGACCGGTGCCGCCACCGGCCACCTGGAGCACCACGAGAACACTGGGGGAGAGGACCGATGAAGAAGCTCACCTCCCGCATCGACAAGGAGAAGCTGCTCCTCGCGGCCGCGGCCCCCGTGCTCGCGCTCGTCGCGGCCCTTGTCGTCACCGCCCTTGTCATCCTCGCCACCGGCAGGAACCCGTTCCCGGCCTTCAACGACATGCTGTCGTACGGCTCGGCGAGCGACAGCCAGGTCTACATCCTCAACAAGGCGACGACGTACTACCTGGCGGGCATCGCGGTGGCCATCGGCTTCCGGATGAACCTCTTCAACATCGGCGTCGACGGCCAGTACCGCCTGGCGGCCTTCCTCGCCGCGGTGGTCGGCGGCGCGATGAGCCTGCCGGGCATCGTGCAGATCCCGGTCATCATCATCGTCGCCATGATCGTCGGCGCGATGTGGTCGGCGGTCGCGGGCATCCTGAAGGTCACCCGGGGCGTCAGCGAGGTCATCTCGACCATCATGCTGAACGCCATCGCGACCGCGATCATCGCCTACCTCATCCAGCCCGGCCGGCTCGGCCAGCTCGACTCGGCGGGCACCCTCGTCTCGACCAAGCCGCTGCCCGAGTCCTCGTGGTTCTTCTCCATCGACATGGGCCCGGCCGGACAGCTGTGGGGCTTCATCGTCGTCGCCGTCCTCGCCGGCATCGCGTACTGGTTCACGCTCGGCCGCACCCGCTTCGGCTTCGACCTGCGGGCCGTCGGCCAGTCCGAGTCGGCCGCCGCCGCGAGCGGCGCCAACGTCAGGAAGATGATCGTCACCAGCATGATCATCTCCGGTGTCGTGGCCGGTCTGGTGGGCATGCCCACCCTGCTCAACGACACCCACCAGTTCGACAACAGCTTCCCCACCGGGCTCGGCTTCACGGGCATCGCGATCGCGCTCCTCGGCCGCAACAACCCGATCGGCATCGGCCTCGCCGCCCTGCTGTGGGGCTTCCTTGAGCGCACCACCAACCATCTGGAATTCATCGGTTACGACAAGGAGATCCTCGGCGTCATCCAGGGCGTCATCGTCCTGTCCGTCGTGATCGCCTACGAACTCGTCCGCCGTTACGGCCTCAAGCGCCAGCAGCAGCGCGTCGGCGCCGAGCTCGCGGCCCAGGCCGCCAAGACCGAGACGGAGGTGACGGCATGAGCGTCACGACCGAAACGACCACGACCCCACCGCCTCCGGCCGGGGTCAAGCGGGGCAACGCCCAGCGCAAGTTCTCCCTCGCGCAGGTCCTGATGATCATCGCGGGCGCGCTGATCCTCGTCTCCGCCGTACGCATCATCACCGGCGCCGACCAGCTCACCAGCGAGGGCCAGATCAGCGCCGCGCTCGGCCTCGCCGTGCCGATCGGGCTCGCGGGCCTGGCCGGTCTGTGGTCCGAGCGGGCCGGCGTGGTCAACATCGGCCTCGAAGGCATGATGATCCTCGGCACGTTCGGGGCCGGCTGGGTCGGCTGGCAGTCCAGCCCCTGGCTCGGCCTGATCGCGGGCATCGGCTTCGGCGTTCTCGGCGGCCTCCTCCACGCGGTCGCCACCATCACCTTCGGCGTCGACCACATCGTCTCCGGTGTCGCGATCAACCTGCTCGCGCTCGGCGTGACGCAGTACCTGGCCAAGCTGTTCTTCAACAACGGAGAGGCCCAGGTCAAGGGCGGCAACCCCAAGCAGTCGCCGCCCGCCGACGCGCTGCCCAGCTTCACCATCCCGGGTCTCTCCTCGGGCCTGGAGTCGATCCAGAACCACCACTGGTTCCTCATCTCCGACCTCGCCGGCATCATCGGCGGCCTGGTCACCGAGGTCTCCTGGGTCACCGTCATCGCGGTGCTGCTGTTCGTCGGCACCTGGTGGATCCTGTGGAAGACCGCCTTCGGCCTGCGCCTGCGCTCCTGCGGCGAGAACCCGATCGCGGCCGAGTCCCTCGGCGTGAACGTGTACTCCTACAAGTACGCGGCGGTCGCCGTCTCCGGCGGCCTCGCCGGTCTCGGCGGCGCGTTCCTCGCCCTGGTCACCTCGCACATCTACCTGGAGGGCCAGACCGGCGGGCGCGGCTACATCGGCCTCGCCGCGATGATCTTCGGCAACTGGCGTCCGGGCGGACTCGCCATGGGCGCGGGCCTGTTCGGCTTCTCCGACGCGCTCCAGCTGCGCAACGGCGGCACCACCGTGCACGCCCTGCTGCTCCTGCTCGTCGTCCTCCTCGCGGCGCTGGCCGGCTGGAAGGCGTACAAGAAGGCGCTGCTCCAGGCCGCGATCAGCGCGGTGATGGCCGTGGCCATCCTGGTCTGGTACCTGCTGACCGACGACGTGCCCGGCGACTTCGTCGGCGCGACCCCGTACGTCGTGACGCTGCTGGTCCTCTCGCTCTCCGCCCAGCGTCTGCGGATGCCCAAGGCGGACGGCATGCGCTACCGGAAGGGCCAGGGCAAGTGACGCCGACGCCCGACTGGGAGGCGCTGCGCACGGCCGCGCGCGAGGCCATGTCCCGCGCGTACGCGCCGTACTCGGGCTACCCGGTCGGCGCGGCCGCCCTGGCCGACGACGGGCGCACCGTCACCGGCTGCAACGTCGAGAACGCCTCGTACGGCATCGGCCTGTGCGCCGAGTGCGGGCTCGTCTCGGCGCTCCAGCTGTCCGGCGGCGGCCGCCTGACGCACTTCACCTGCGTCGACGGCCACGGCGACGTGCTCGTGCCGTGCGGCCGGTGCCGCCAGCTCCTCTTCGAATTCGGCGGCCCGGAGCTCCTGTTGGAGACTCCGGCGGGCATCCTCAAGCTGTCCGAGATGCTGCCCCAGGCCTTCGGCCCGGACCACCTGAAGTAACCCCGCGGCCCCGCACCCTGGTGCGGGGCCGCACTTTCAACTCCCCTCTATGCGCGTAGAGTCGCGTACGTACCAACGTGCACCAAGCCGGAAGGAATGCCATGGACGTCATCTCCGTCATCCGCACCAAGCGAGACCGGGGCGAGCTGTCTCCCGAGCAGATCGACTGGGTCATCGACGCCTACACGCGCGGCGTGGTCGCCGACGAGCAGATGTCCGCCCTGGCCATGGCGATCCTCCTCAACGGCATGAACCGCACGGAGATCGCCCGCTGGACCGCGGCCATGATCGCCTCCGGCGAGCGCATGAACTTCGACTCGCTCTCGCGCCCGACCGCCGACAAGCACTCCACCGGCGGCGTCGGCGACAAGATCACCCTGCCGCTCGCCCCGCTGGTCGCCGCGTGCGGCGCGGCCGTGCCGCAGCTCTCGGGCCGGGGCCTCGGCCACACCGGCGGCACCCTGGACAAGCTGGAGTCGATCCCCGGCTGGCGCGCGCTGCTCTCCAACGAGGAGATGCTGAACGTCCTCGACACCACCGGCGCGGTCATCTGCGCGGCGGGCGACGGCCTGGCCCCGGCGGACAAGAAGCTGTACGCCCTGCGCGACGTGACGGGCACGGTGGAAGCGATCCCCCTGATCGCCTCGTCGATCATGTCGAAGAAGATCGCGGAAGGCACCGGCTCGCTGGTCCTGGACGTGAAGGTCGGCACCGGCGCGTTCATGAAGAACATCGAGGACGCCCGTGAACTGGCCTCCACGATGGTCGCGTTGGGCACGGACAGCGGCGTGAAGACGGTCGCCCTCCTCACCGACATGTCCACCCCGCTCGGCCTGACCGCGGGCAACGCCCTCGAAGTCCGGGAATCCGTCGAGGTGTTGGCGGGCGGCGGCCCCTCCGACGTCGTCGAGCTCACCATCGCGCTCGCCCGCGAAATGCTGGACGCGGCGGGCATCAAGGACGCCGACCCGGCGAAGGCCCTCGCGGACGGCTCCGCGATGGACGTGTGGCGCCGGATGATCGCGGCCCAGGGCGGCGACCCGGACGCGACCCTGCCGGTCGCCCGCGAGCAGCACGTGATCACCGCCCCGTCCTCGGGCGTCCTGACCCGCCTGGACGCGTACGACATCGGCGTCGCCGCCTGGCGCCTGGGCGCGGGCCGCGCCCGCAAGGAGGACCCGGTCCAGGCGGGCGCAGGCGTGGAGCTCCACGCGAAGCCCGGCGACACGGTGATCGCGGGCCAGCCCCTGCTGACACTGCACACGGACACGCCGGAGAAGTTCGAGTACGCGCTGGAGTCGGTGGCGGGGTCGTACGACGTGGCGCCGGCCGGTACCGCGTTCTCGGCTAACCCGATTGTGCTGGAGCGCATCGCCTGAGCTGGGCTTTCTGAGTGAGCGACCTCGTACGGGTGAACGGGACCGGTGGACCTCCGCCGGTCCCGTTCGGCATGCTGGGCTTGTGACGAACCGACGCAGGGAGACCGCCATGAGCGCACTCACGGTTGGCCACGAGCCCGGCCAGGGCTGGGACGACCTTGTCCGTCTCTGGGAGGAGACGGACGCACCCGAGGGCTGCAAGGTGGAGATCATCGAGGGGATCGTCACCTTGTCACCAACGCCATCGAACGATCACAACGACATCGCTGACACTGTTCAGCGGCAGCTTTACCCCGGGATCCCTGCGGACTGGGGCATTTACCAGACGCTTGCGGTCGCCGTCCCGTCCCGGCACGGAATGTACGTCCCGGACCTGTTGGTGGTTCCCAGACATGCGCTGACCGGGGGCAGGAATTTCATCCCTGCCGACGTGGCCGAGTTGGTGGTCGAGATCACCTCGCAGTCCAACGCGAGCCATGACCGCATCACGAAGGCCGCCGGATACGCACAGGCCGGCGTACCGCTCTATCTGTTGATCGACCGTTGGGCGCCCGGCGGCCCCACCGTCACTCTGTACGGGGAGCCCAAGGGTGATGTCTACCGAACGCTCACGGCAGGCAAGTTCGGCGAGGCGGTCACTCTGCCCGCGCCCTTCGAGCTGTTGATCGAGACGAGTGACTTCCCGGGACGCTAGGCCCCATCGGGACGGGGCGGCTCTGGCCTACCGATGAGTTCCGGGGCGTCCCGGGGTCTCATACATGTGGAAGCCATCGACCCCGCGGAGCAGCACCCTGTCCTCGTCGTCTCCGCCCCCGTCACCCTCGCCGACGTCCCGCTCCTGTGCGAGCGGCTGCGCGGGCTGTACGTGGGCGGGGCGCGGGAGGTCGTGTGTGACCTCGCCGCGCTGACCCGGGCGGATCTGGTGGCCGTCGAAGTGGTCGCCCGGCTGCGGCTCACCGCCCGGCGGGCCGGGGGGCGCGTCCTGATGCGGAATGCGGGGGCGGGGCTTGTGGCGCTGCTTGAGCTGACGGGGCTGGGGATCGACTAGGTGAGGGGGCTTGTCGGTCGGCTGCGGGTCGGTTGTGGCTGGTCGCTCCCCCAAGTTCTCGGCTTCGCTCGAACAGGGGGGACCTCCATCGCGGCGGAGCCGCACAATGTCACAGCCCCGCGCCCCTAGCAGGATTAACGCGGGCTGGCACCGGCATCTTCAGCCCGTCCGGCGTTTGAGGACGAGCGCCCTTAAGGCGCGAACGGGGTCTGGGGCGGAGCCCCAGGGCGTTCACGGTGCCGGGACCGGGCGCCCCTCCTCGTCCAGGCGGGACGGCAGGTCGAACAGCGGGAACCAGCGGGCCGTGTCCAGGAACGAGCAGATCCCCGACACCTTGCCCCCGCTCGTTTCGATCACCATCAGAGCCCACGGTGTGAACCCGCCCTCAGGATCCGGGTGGTAGTGGGCGAAGGCCGGCGTGCCGTTGGCCACCGTCGGGAGGAGGCGGGAGCCCCGGCAGACCTCGCCCACGCCCAGCATCCAGCCCACGATGTCGTCGTGGCCGCGCAGCCACAGGTCGTACGGCGGCATGGACAGCGTGGCGTCCTCGTGGAGCAGGGCGGTCAGGGCCGTCATGTCGTAGCCCTCGAAGGCCGCCACGTACCGCTCAAGGAGCTTCTGCTGCTCCTCGTCCAGCGGGTCCGCCAGGTCCGTTTCCTTCGGCTCCGACTCGGCGAGCGTCGAACGGGCCCTTTGCAGCGCGGAGTTGACCGATGCGACCGTCGTGTCGAGCAGCTCGGCGACCTCGGCCGCCTTCCACGCAAGGACCTCGCGCAGGATCAGCACCGCGCGCTGCTTCGGCGGCAGATGCTGGAGCGCGGCCACGAACGCGAGCCGTACCGACTCGCGGGCCAGGGCCGCCTCCGCCGGGTCCTCGGTCGTCGGCAGCACCCGCCCGTCCGGCACCGGCTCCAACCAGGTCACTTCCGGGCGGGAGTTGAGCTGGGCGTTGGCGACCGGCGTCGGTGCCGTCAGGTCCATGGGGCGGGCCCGTTTGTTGCCCGCGGCCAGCATGTCCAGGCACACGTTCGTCGCGATCCGGTACAGCCACGAGCGCAGCGAGGAGCGGCCCTCGAACTTGTCGATGCTGCGCCACGCCCGCACCAGCGTGTCCTGCACCGCGTCCTCCGCCTCGAAGGCCGAGCCGAGCATCCGGTAGCAGTACCCCGTCAGCTCCCTGCGATGTCCTTCGAGGCGTACGTCCAGATCCGCCGCCGCTGCCAGATCACTCATCGGTCCACCCCATGTCGCGCCGTGTGGTGCCAGCACTTCGGAAGCTACCGGACCCCACTGACAATCGCGCGATTACCGACGAAGGCGCAGGTCAGTGACGTGCGTGGACCAGGTGCAGGCGGTGGGTGCGGCGCTCGGCGCGGGCCGCGTGCGAGCCGTACAGGGTGACCGAGACGACGCCGAGCACCGCGAGGATGCCGAGCAGCACCGTGGCCGGCCAGCCCGCCGCGTGGAAGGCGACCGCGCCGAGCGTGCCGCCCGCGCTGGAGCCCAGGTAGTAGGCGGACTGGTAGAGCGCGGACGCCTGGGCGCGGCCCCGCTTGGCGGTGTGGCTCACCGAGGACGAGGCGACCGCGTGGCCCGCGAAGAAGCCCGCCGTGATGAGGACGAGGCCCGCCAGGATCGCGGGCAGGGAGCTCGCCAGCGAGAGCAGCAGGCCCGCCGCCGTCGTGGAGACCGCCAGGTACAGGGCGCCCCGGCGGCCCACCCGGGCCACCAGGTTGCCGGCCGCGGCCGAGGAGACCGTACCGACCAGGTAGACCAGGAAGATCGAGCCGATCAGGCCCTGCGGCAGGTTGAACGGCGCCGCGGTGAGCCGGTAGCCGATCACCGTGTAGACCGCGCCGAACACCGTCATGAACAGCGCGCCGATCGCGTACAGGCGGACCAGGAGCGGGTCGGCGAGGTGGCCGCGCACCGTGCGGGCCAGGGCGCGCGGGTTCAGCGAACCCGGCGTGAAATTGCGGGCCTTGGGGAGGAGGAGGCGGAACACCACCGCGCACATCGCGGCCAGCGCGCCCACCGCGAGCAGCGCCGCGCGCCAGCCCCAGGCCTGCGCGACCCAGCCGGTCAGGATGCGTCCGCTCATACCGCCGATCGAATTGCCCGCGACGAACAGGCCGATCGCCGCGACCAGCGCCTTCGGCTTCACTTCCTCCGCCAGGTACGCCATCGCCGAGGCGGGAAGCCCCGCGATCGCCGCGCCCTGCACCGCGCGCAGCGCCACCAGCCAGCCCACGTTCGGCGCGAACGGAACGAGGAGGCCCACCGCCACCGCGACCGCCAGGGACACCGTCATCATCCGGGTCCGCCCGAACCGCTCGGACAACGCGCTCAGCGGCAGCACGAACAGGGCGAGGGCGCCGGTCGCCGCCGACACCGTCCAGCTGGCCGCGCTCGCCGTGGCCCCGAGGTCCGCGGAGATCAGCGGCAGCAGGGCCTGGGTGGAGTAGAGGAGGGCGAAGGTGGCGACACCGGCGGCGAAGAGCGCGAAGCTCATCCGGCGGTAGCCGGCGGCGCCCGGGGTGAGCTGGAGCGGGGAAGGCTGGGTGGAGGCGCCCACGGTGGTGGACGCCCCGGTACTGGCAGGAGGCATGCGTAGACCGTAGGCCTGCCTGCATTTATGCGTCCAATGCACAGATGGGCGACAATCGATCCACGTATGCATTAGCTGAGGTCAGAGAGGCGCGTGTCATTGAACAGTTACGAAGAAGACATGGCCATGGCACTCGCGCCGCGCCTCGCCTACTTCGCCGGGGTGGCCCGGCACGAGCACGTCACCCGCGCCGCCCACGAGCTCGGCGTGCCCCAGTCGACCCTGTCGCGCGCCATGGTCCGGCTCGAAGAGGACCTGGGCGTCGCCCTGTTCGCGCGCAAGGGCCGCACGGTCTCGCTGACCGCCGCGGGCCGCACCTTCCTCGGCTCCGCGGAGCGGGCGCTGGCGGAGGTCGGCCGGGCCGCCGAGTCGGTGCGCGCCGACGCCGACCCGGCCGCCGGCAAGGTCGCCTTCGGCTTCCTGCACACCATGGGCTCCGAAACCGTGCCGGGCCTCATCCGCGCCTTCCGGGTCGACCACCCCCGCATCCGCTTCACCCTCGTACAGAACTACGGCGAGGCGATGATCGAGCGGCTGCGGGCCGGGGAGCTCGACTTGTGCCTCACCTCGCCGGTGCCGGACGCGCCGGACCTCGCGGCCCGGCGTCTGGACGAGCAGCGGCTGCGCCTGGTCGTGCCCGACGACCACCGGCTCGCGGGCCGCAAGCGGGTGCGGCTCGCGGAGGCGGCCGACGAGACCTTCGTGACCCTGGAGCCCGGCTACGGCCTGCGCCGCATCACCGACGACCTGTGCGCGGAGGCCGGGTTCGCGCCGCGCATCGCCTTCGAGGGCGAGGAGGCCGAGACGCTGCGCGGCCTGGTCGCGGCCGGGCTCGGCGTGGCGCTCCTTCCGCCGCCCGCGGTCGCCCGGCCGGGCGTCGTCGAGCTGACCGTCACCGCCCCGCGCGCGGTCCGCGAGATCGGGGTCGCCTGGCTGGACGGCCACCCGGACACCCCGCCGGTGGCCGCCTTCAAGTCCTTCCTGCTGTCCCGGCGGGGGAAGCTGATCCCCGAGTAGCTCATTCGCGTGCCGAGCAACTCCCTTATTTATTGGGGGACTTGTTGAGGGACTTGCCGAAGCCGACGGCCAGCGGCATCCGCAGGCCCAGCGGCGGCGGCGCGGCGAACGCGTCCGTGACCGGGCGGGCGTATGGGTGCGAGAACAGCGTGCCGAAGACGAAGTCGACGGCCAGCGCGTGGACTTCGGGCCGGTGCTGGCGCAGCGCGTGGCCGTCCGAGTGCACCTCGAAGCGGCAGGTGTCCCGGTTGGCCTTCTTGACGCGCTCGGCGAGCCGATAGGACAGCTCCGGGTCGCTGCGCGCGTCATTCGTACCGTGCACGATCATCACGCGCCGGCCCACCAGTTGCTTCACGGGCTCCAGCTCGGCCGCCACATCGTCCTCGGGGATCCAAGGGGCCAGCGCCAGAACGGAGTTGACGGCCGGGTGGCCCGCCGCCCGCAGCGCGGCCCGGCCGCCCATGCCGTGCCCGGCCAGGCACACGGGCACGTCTCCGTAGCGCCGTACGACCTCGTCCGCGGCCCAGTCGGCGTCCGTGGCGAGCCGGGCGTCGCCGCCGTTCCAGCCCTGGCCGCGGTAGTGCACGGCGTGTGCCACCAGGCCCTCCTCGCGGCCGTCCCGGGCCAGCCTGCGGGCCAGCGGCAGGGCGGCCGCGTACGCGATGGGGGAGGGCCGGCGTGCCGAGACGGGGTCGCCGTCCGGGAGCACGAGGACCACACCGCTGACCGTCGCGCCGGCGCCGGTCGCCCCGACGGCCCGTCCCAGCCGGGCAGCAGGCAGGGGAATCGCTTGCTGTGCCATGGCAGAACAGTCTCAGAAGCCGGGGTGTACTCCACCCGTCTGCACGGTCACTGTTACGTATCGACGGCGTACGGACGCCCGGTGATCTACGCGCGTAGGGGCTAGAGTGCGCAGATGACGAGCCAGACCGCATCCGTACCCACCCCGGATCAGATCAGCCGTGCCCCGAAGGTGCTGCTCCACGACCACCTCGACGGGGGTCTTCGACCCGGGACCATCATCGACATCGCCGAAGCGACCAGATATACGGGACTGCCCGAGACCGAGGCCGACAAGCTCGGCATCTGGTTCCGCGAGGCCGCCGACTCGGGCTCCCTGGAACGGTACTTGGAGACCTTCGCGCACACCTGCGCCGTCATGCAGACCCGCGACGCGCTGTTCCGCGTCGCCGCCGAGTGCGCCGAGGACCTCGCCGAGGACGGTGTCGTCTACGCCGAGGTGCGCTACGCGCCCGAGCAGCACCTGGAGCAGGGGCTCACTCTCGAAGAGGTCGTCGAGGCGGTCAACGCGGGCTTCCGCGAAGGCGAGCGGCGGGCCCGCGCGAACGGCCACCGCATCCGGGTGGGCGCGCTGCTCACCGCGATGCGGCACGCGGCCCGCGCCCTGGAGATCGCCGAACTCGCCAACTTCTACCGGGACTCGGGCGTCGTCGGCTTCGACATCGCGGGCGCCGAGGCCGGCTTCCCGCCCACCCGCCACCTCGACGCCTTCGAGTACCTCAAGCGCGAGAACAACCACTTCACCATTCACGCCGGCGAGGCCTTCGGCCTGCCGTCGATCTGGCAGGCGCTCCAGTGGTGCGGCGCCGACCGGCTCGGCCACGGGGTGCGCATCATCGACGACATCGAGGTCGCCGACGACGGCAGCGTGAAACTGGGCCGGCTCGCCTCGTACGTCCGCGACAAGCGGATCCCGCTGGAGATGTGCCCGACGTCGAACCTCCAGACCGGCGCCGCCACTTCCTACGCCGACCACCCCATCGGGCTCCTCCGCAAGCTGCACTTCCGGGCCACCGTGAACACGGACAACCGGCTGATGTCGGGCACCAGCATGAGTCAGGAATTCGAGCACCTGACGAATGCCTTCGGCTACACGCTGGAGGACATGCAGTGGTTCACGGTCAATGCGATGAAATCAGCATTCATTCCTTTCGATGAACGACTGGCCATGATCAATGACGTGATCAAGCCCGGATATGCCGAGCTGAAGTCCGAATGGCTGTTCCAGCAGACCGCTACGACCAGCGGTTCTGCGGTCGCGGGCGGCTGATCTTAGATATAGGAAAACGGCCGTGAGTGTGAACTCACGGCCGTTTTCCTGTGTTTGCGGCCCGGGTGGTCGGCTGACTAGCTTGACGAGTCGCTCACCTTTCCCACCCCAAGGACATATTTCTGATGAAGCAGTCTGCCAAGACGCTCGGTGTCGTTGCTCTCGGTGTCGCCTTCGCCGCCGCTGCCGCCGGGACGGCGTCCGCCGTCCCGGCGCTTCCGAACCTGGGACCACTGTCGACCGTCACCACGGGGACCCCGGTCGGCACCGTCGGCAAGGCGCTGCCCGCGGCCACCCCCAAGAAGACCCCGGCCGTCCAGCAGCAGTACAGCAGCGACCCGGTGGGCAGCCTGCTCGGCGGAGTGCCGGCCGGCCCGGTGGCGAGCAACCTCTCCGGCGCCGCCACCCTGCCCGGCGGCCTCACCGGCTGAGCCCGCCTCACGCCCTGCCGGGGCGCACACCCGTGAGCCGGGTGTGCGCCCCGGTGGTGTGTGAGTAGGGTCTGGATCATGCGTCCGAAGGCATGCGCCCGTGCGGCGGTGCTCACCCTGACCGCGCTGCTCGGCGCCGCGTGCACCGGGCCCCTGGACGGCCCGGTCGAATCCGTGAGCGGCCGGCACCGGACGCCAACTGCCTTGCGGCGGGCGGCACTTGAGGCAGGTGACGTGCCCGGATACGAGATCTCCGGCGATCCCTCGCCCGACGCGACCCGGGACGCCCCGATCGCCGACCGCGCCGCGTGCGCACCGCTCGCCGAGGTGATGGGCGAGGCGCCCGACGACCGGGCCCGCGCGACGGTGAGCCGGGGCCTCGGCTCACGGCGGACGCCGGGCCTCGCGGTATCGGCCTCGCTGTCCGCGTACGCGACACCGGACGCGAAGCACCTGATCACAGAGCTGAGGACGGCGCTGGCCCGCTGCGGCAAGGAATTCACCACGGTCCTCGACGGCCGCAGGGCCGCCTACCGGGATGTGCGTGCCGTGCCGTACGCGGTGAACGGCGACGAGTCGGTCAGCTGGACGGCGTCCGCGCTCGCCCAGGGGGCGCCTGCCCCGGTGCACATCGTGGTGGTGCGCCAGGGCGCCACCGTCGTGCGGTTCATGGCGATCAACCTGTCCGGGCGGGCGCCCGCGACGGTGACCGTGCCGCACGAGGTCGCCGACCGGCAGCTCGACAAGCTGGCCCGGACCGTCAAGGACTGACCGGCACGGGCTCTGCTTACCAAGCGGCGCGCGGCGACTTCTCGCCGGGGATCAGGGCCCACATCGCCAGGTAGATCAGGAACTGGGGTCCCGGCAGCAGGCACGAGACGAGGAAGATCACGCGCATCGTGGTCGCGGAGGTGCCGAAACGCCGTGCCAGCGCTGCGCACACCCCGCCGATCCGGCGGCCTTCGGTCGGGCGGACAAGAGGGGCGCTCATGGCGGGCTCCTTCGGAGCTGGAGTGGGGAGCCGCTTCTTGGGGGCTCCCTTGCGATGTCTCCATGCTCCCGCCCGGAACGCGGGCGAACCATCGGGCTAAGGAGCGATCCCGACCCTGGGAATCGTCGGGGTACGCCCCTGAGGGGACTCCTCCCGAAGGACGGGGGCGGGCCGCTCGCGCTCGTTCCTGCGGCGCAGGCCCCGTCGTCCGGCCGGCACCACGGCGAGGTGGGCGAGCGCGACGCCGGTGGTGTTCAGGAGCAGCGAGTCCACATCGGGGACCTGGCCGGGCACGGCCGTCTGCAGCAGGGCGATGCCGAGCGAGATCAGCGCTCCGGCGAGCACGGTGCGTACCAGGGAGGCGAGCGGGGAGACCTGGAGGCGGCCGCCGACCATCGGGAGCAGCACCCCCAGCGGGGCGAGCAGCAGCAGACCCTCGCCGATCTGGTGGGCGGCCTCAAGGGGGCCGAGCGCCAGATCGGCCTTGATACCGGCGAGCGGCGTCAGATTGGTGGCCGTCACCCACATCACGTCCCGTGGCCGCAGCGAGGTCCACGCCACGAGCAGCAGATGCGCGAGGAGGAGGACGAACCCCACCACGCGGAACCGGATGACGGCGCTGCCGCCTTGACCATGACGCTGCTGCACGCCCCCCAAGACGCCGCCCGCGGCGGGAACGGTTCCGCCGCGGACGGGTGATTCCGTTTACCCGCCCGCGGGCCGCCCACCGGGCACCCGCTACGTGCGGGTGGGGCGGGGGATGTCGCCGAGGGTGGCCGCGCTGTCCGGCCGGGACTTCATCTCCGAGGTGCAGGTGTAGCCGCGGGCCGGGTCCTCGCCGGGGCCGCCGAGCACCACCTGCTGGCTGCCGGGCGCGGTCGGGGTGTTCTCCGCGTACGTGCAGACGACCTGTGACAGGGCGAGCGCGGAGAGGTCCTCCGGGTTGCGGCTCAGGCGCAGCGCGCCCGCCGGGTCGTTCTTGTGGGCCGCCGTGACGGTGAGCGGGGCCTTGACCTCGGTGGTGAACCCGGCGTCCTTCTCGTCGCCCGACGGCTGGGCCATGAGCTCGTCGAGCAGCGCCTGCGCGAAGCGGAGCCGGTCCTCGGCCCCCCTGCTCTCCGGGATCCGTACCGAACGCTGGGTCGTGACCAACTGCGCCCCGCACACCAGATAGACCTGCACGGTGACGCCCTCGAACTGCGGGGCGACCGCGCCGTCCGGCACCTCGCACGGCACCCGGGACGGCGCCGGGCCCGCGTCGACCGGGACCGAGGTGGGCCGGATGCCGCAGCCGGTGGCGGCGCCGCCCAGCGTGAGCAGCCCGGCCAGCGCGGCGGCTGCCCGGAGAAGTCGTCCTCTCACTGCTCCGCGCCCCCTTCCGGCGTCTCGGCGGTGGCGGGCTCGGTGGCGTCCAGCGGAAGCCGCAGCACGAACACGGCGCCGCCTTCGGGAGAGTTGGCGGCGGTGATGTCGCCGCCGTGGATGTGCGCGTTCTCCATCGCGATGGACAGGCCGAGCCCGCTGCCCTCGGAGCGCGGCCGCGAGGCGCTGGCCTTGTAGAACCGGTCGAAGACGTGCGGCAGTACGTCCTCGGGGATGCCGGGCCCGTGGTCGCGTACCGCGATCACCAGTTCGTCGCCCTCGACGCGGACCGCGACCCGGACCGGCGAGCCGCCGTGCTTGAGGGCGTTGCCGATCAGGTTGGCGAGGACGACGTCGAGGCGGCGCGGGTCGACGCGGGCCATGATGCCGCGCTCGGCGTCCAGTTCGACGGCGTCCAGCCAGGCCCGGGTGTCGATGCACGCGGTGATCTGGTCGGCGATGTCCACGTCGTCCAGGACCAGGCGGGCCGTGCCCGCGTCGAAGCGGGTGACCTCCATCAGGTTCTCGACCAGGACGTTCAGCCGCCGGGTCTCGGAGACCACGAGGCGCACGGCGGGCGCGATCATCGGGTCGAGGGTGTCCTCCTCCTCTTCGAGGACCTCGGCGACGGCGGTGAGCGCGGTCAGCGGCGTACGCAGCTCGTGCGACATGTCCGCGACGAAGCGGCGGCTGGCCTCCTCGCGCGCGCTCATGTCGGTGACCTTCTTCTCCAGGTTCTCGGCCGTCCGGTTGAACGTCCTTGAGAGATCGGCTAGTTCGTCCGTGCCGGAGACCCTGAGGCGGGTGTCGAGCTTGCCCTCGCCGAGCCTGCGCGCCGCGTCACCGAGCCGCTGCACCGGCCGCAGCACGGTGGTGGCGGCAGCCTGCGCGAGCAGCGCCGAGGCGAGCAGCGCGAGGAAGGTGGCGATGCCGAGCGACCAGGCGAGGGAGTTGAGATCGCGCCGCTCCTGGTCGAGCGGGGCCAGCATGTAGCCGGTCGGCCCGGCCCCGATGATCTTCGTGCCGCCGACCAGATACGGGTGCCCGTGCAGCGTGATCCGCTGCCAGAACAGGTGGTACGGGTAGGCGTTGGCGTCGGTGACCTTCTGCTTCTTGTTGACCGCGTCCTGCAGCGAGGCGGGTACGTCGTCGAGCGTGAAGCCGTCCACGTTCGACGCCCCGACGATCGGCTTGCCGGGGGCGCGCTCGGCCACGAGCAGCACGTTGTAACGCGAGTTGCTGCTGTCCGCCATCTGCTTGGCGGCCACCTGCAGATCGTGCTCGACCGGCTGCAACGGCAGCGAGGCGGCCCGGTTCTGCATGCCCTGCCGGAAGTCGTTGAGCGCCGAGTCCTGCGTACGGACCAGGACGGCCTCGCGGTTGAGCCAGTACGCGATGCCGGACGCGGAGACGGCCGCGGTCAGCGCGACGAGCGCGAACACCACGACGAGGCGCAGCCGCAGACTGGTCCAGCGCAGACCGGCGAGTATCGCTCGCTTCACTTGCCCTGCTTATCGGGGGTACGGGGGTGGTGCGACGGGTTCACGAGGGGGTGTCCAGGCGGTAGCCCACGCCACGGACGGTACGGATCAGCGTCGGCGAGGACGGCACGTCCTCGACCTTGGCGCGCAGCCGCTGCACACAGGCGTCGACGAGCCGGGAGTCGCCGAGGTAGTCGTGCTCCCACACCAGCCGGAGCAGCTGCTGGCGGGACAGCGCCTGGCCGGGGCGGCGGCTCAGTTCGAGGAGCAACCGCAGCTCGGTGGGCGTGAGTTGGAGGTCCTCGCCGTTCTTGGTGACGGTCATCGCGGCCCGGTCGATCACCACGTTGCCGAACGCCGCCGAGTCGGTGGCCTCCCGCTCGCCGCGCCGCAGGACGGCCCGGATCCGGGCGTCGAGGACCCGCCCCTGGACCGGCTTGACCACATAGTCGTCGGCGCCGGACTCCAGGCCCACCACCACGTCGATGTCGTCGTTGCGCGCGGTCAGCAAAATGATCGGCAGCTGGTCGGTGCGCCGGATCCGGCGGCACACCTCGAAGCCGTCGATCCCGGGCAGCATCACGTCCAGCACGATCAGGTCCGGCCGCTGCTCGCGCAGCAGTTTCAGGCCGTCCTCTCCCGTCGCCGCGGTGGCCACACGGTGGCCCTGGCGTGACAGGGAGAGTTCGAGGGCCGTGCGGATGGCGTCGTCGTCCTCGATCAGCAACAGGAAAGGCACAGAGGTCATTCTGGCCCATGGGGGAGAGGAGCACGACCCCCGTCCGGCCTCCGGCCCGCAACTACGTGCGAAGGGGGCGCTGTGACGCCCCTGTGACAGTCGACGGACACCTCCATGAAACTGCCCGGGCAAGCTCTTCCTCGTAACCAAGCACGCCGAGTGAAACAGACTCCACCGACGGGGGCGCGAGATGAACGCACTGCACAGCACCAACTCCAGCGCAGTTGTGACGCGTCTCCACGACGTCGTACGGAGCGAGAAGTCCGGTGCCACGAGTGTGCGGGGGTGTGCTCGCGGCACCGGGCGTCAGCACCTGTCGTACATGACGGTGATTGACGCCCCTTCGGTTCCGGTCGCGGGGGCCGTGAACGGGGGGAGCAGCGGGGAGGCGGCGTACCGGGAGGTCACGGGGGAGCGGACGAGCCTGTCGGAGGCGGAGTTCACCGCCTACGTCCAGGAGCGCCGCGCCTCCCTGTACGCGACCGCCTACCACCTGACCGGCGACCGCTACGAGGCGGAGGACCTGCTGCAGAGCGCCCTGTTCTCCACCTACCGGGCCTGGGACCGCATCAGCGACAAGGCGGCGGTCGGCGGCTATCTGCGCCGCACGATGACCAATCTGCACATCAGCGCCTGGCGGCGGCGCAAGCTCAACGAGTACCCGACCGAGGAGCTGCCGGAGACGGCCGGCGACACGGACGCGATGCGCGGCACCGAACTGCGCGCGGTGCTCTGGCAGGCGCTGGCCCGCCTTCCCGAACTGCAGCGCACGATGCTGGTGCTGCGCTACTACGAGGGTCGTACGGATCCGGAGATCGCGGACATCCTCGACATCAGTGTCGGCACGGTGAAGTCCAGCATCTGGCGCTCGCTGCGCCGGCTGCGCGAGGACGAGGTCCTCAGCTTCGGCCGTGACGAGGAGGAGTCCTTCGGCGAGCTGGTGGCCTGAAGGTCTGGGGGAGGGACGCGGGTGGTCCGCGGGGGACACGGGGGCCACTCACGGGGGTAACGGGGGAAGCGGCGGGGCCAATCGGCCCCGCCGCTTCATTTCGTACGCCTTCGGCTAAGCGGCCGCCGCCGTGCGGCAGCGGCCGGCCGCCGCGCCCGCGATGCGGCCGAGCGCCTCCTCCTTGCCGCAGGGGTGGGCGCCGAGCGCCGTCTGGCGGGCGACGATCGCGCGCTCGGCGCGCATCAGGCGCCAGCCGCGGCGCAGCAGGAACGCCACCGACTTGCGGCCCTCCTTCAGATCGCGCAGCAGCCTGCGGCGGAAGGTCGTGGAGGGCCGGCCGCGCAGGCAGATCGCGTCCGCCAGCACCCCGAGCTCCTGGCAGCGGGTCACGATGTCGGCGGCGAAGATGCCCTCCGCGATGAACAGCGGGGTGCGGTCGATGCCGAGCGCGGTGGTGCCGGTGATGGAACTCGTCGCGATCGAGTAGACCGGCACCGCGGTGCGCCCCGTGCGGCACAGCTCGGTGATGGCGCGGACGGCGGCGTCCGCGTCCCAGGACAGCGGGGAGTCCCAGTCGATGTCCGAACTGCCCGCCACCAACGGCAGGGTCGGGTCGTCCCCTTCTTTGTAGAAGTCGTCGAGGCGCAGCACGGGCAGGTCCGTGCGGGCGGCGAGGGACGACTTGCCGGAGCCGGAGGGCCCCGACAGCAGGACGACGCGCGTCGCAATGGCAGATGAACTCACGGGACACCAGTGTGAGCCATGCACCCGGGAGTGGTACCCCTCGGGGAGGCCGTTGGTATCGAGTATCACATCTCAACTACGCTTCGTGATCGCGTGATTACGCATCTTCCGTACGAGAGTGAGTGGGATCCCATGGGACATCACGAGGCCCCCAACCCCGCCAGGGCCCTGCGTCACCGGGCGCTGCTGCGGGCCGGGCTCACCGTCACCGCGGTCGGCGCGGCCCTGGCCGGAGCGGGTTCGGCAGCGCAGGCCGCGCCCGCGCCCGAGGCTCCCGCGGCGGGCCAGAACGCGATGGCCACCGACCTCGCGGCGGCCGCGCAGGGGGTCACCGGGGCGACCGGCTACGCGATCGCGCCCGCGAAGACGCTGCGGCTCGACCCGCTGGCCAACACCGGGGTCGACCCGCTGGACAACGGCGTGGGCACCCAGGTCGCCGACTTCAAGCCCGTCTCCACGGCGATGGCGACGAGCCCGGTTACGAGCGGCGGCGCCCTCAAGGACCTCCCCCTCACCGGCCGGGCCGCGGGGCTGCTGCCCGGCTGAGCCCGCGCCCCGCATTCGGGACCGGGGCGTGCCTGAGGCCCCCGCCGGTCCAACTGACGGGGGCTTCAAGGGAGTTGACTCAGTACGCGGAGCCGGACGCGCCCAGCGAACCCGTCGGGTGCCAGACCGTCTTGGTCTCCAGGAACGCGGTGAGGCGGTCGGTGCCCGGGTCCGCGGTGAAGTCCACGGCCTTGGGGCGCACGACGCGCTTGAGGTTGTCCGCCGCCGCGATCTCCAGGTCGCGCGCCAGGTCGGTGCCGGCGCCCGTCAGGTCGATCGCGTTGACGTCCTGGTGCGCGGCCAGCGGCGCCGCGATCTCCGCGGTCTTGCCGGACAGGATGTTGACCACGCCGCCGGGCAGGTCCGAGGTGGCGAGCACCTCGCCGAGCGAGAGCGCCGGGAGCGGCGCCTTCTCGGAGGCGATCACGATCACGGTGTTGCCGGTCGCGATGACGGGGGCGACGACCGAGACCAGGCCCAGGAAGGACGAGTCCTGCGGGGCCAGGACCGTGACGACGCCGGTCGGCTCGGGGGTGGAGAGGTTGAAGAACGGGCCCGCCACCGGGTTCGCCCCGCCCACGACCTGGCCGATCTTGTCGGTCCAGCCCGCGTACCAGACCCAGCGGTCGATGGCCGCGTCCACGACCGCGGCGGCCTTGGACTTGGACAGGCCCTCCGCCTCGGCGACCTCGCGCACGAACTGGTCCTTGCGGCCCTCCAGCATCTCGGCGATGCGGTAGAGGACCTGGCCCCGGTTGTACGCGGTCGCGCCCGCCCAGCCGCCGAACGCCTTGCGGGCCGCGACGACCGCGTCCCGCGCGTCCTTGCGGGAGGAGAGGGGCGCGTTGGCCAGCCACTTGCCCTTGCTGTCGACCACTTCGTACACCCGGCCGCTCTCGGAACGCGGGAACTTCCCGCCCACGTACAGCTTGTAGGTCTTGAAGACGCTCAGCCGCGTCGGAGTCTCAGACATCGAGGTAGCCCTCCAGGCCGTGCCGGCCGCCCTCGCGGCCGAAGCCCGACTCCTTGTAGCCGCCGAACGGCGAGGTCGGGTCGAACTTGTTGAACGTGTTGGCCCAGACGACGCCGGCGCGGAGCTTGTTCGCGACCGCGAGGATGCGCGAGCCCTTCTCCGTCCAGATGCCGGCGGAGAGGCCGTACTGGCTGTTGTTGGCCTTGGCGACGGCCTCGTCCGGGGTGCGGAAGCTCAGCACCGAAAGGACCGGGCCGAAGATCTCGTCGCGGGCGATGGTGTGCGCCTGGGTGACGTTCGTGAACAGCGTCGGGGCGAACCAGTAGCCGGCCGAGGGCAGGTCGCACGGCGCGGTCCAGCGCTCGGCGCCCTCCGCCTCGCCGGTCTCGGTGAGCGCGGTGATCCGGGCCAGCTGCTCGGCCGAGTTGATCGCGCCGATGTCGGTGTTCTTGTCCAGTGGGTCGCCGAGGCGCAGCGTGGACAGGCGGCGCTTGAGCGAGTCGAGCAACTCGTCCTGGATCGACTCCTGGACAAGGAGGCGCGAGCCCGCGCAGCAGACCTGGCCCTGGTTGAAGAAGATGCCGGTGACGATGCCCTCGACGGCCTGGTCGATGGGGGCGTCGTCGAAGACGATGTTGGCGCCCTTGCCGCCCAGCTCCAGGGTGACCTTCTTGGACGTGCCGGCCACCGAGCGGGCGATGGCCTTGCCGACGGCGGTCGAGCCGGTGAAGGCGACCTTGTTCACGTCCGGGTGCTCGACCAGGGCCGCGCCCGCGTCGCCGTACCCGGTGAGGATGTTGACGACGCCCTTGGGCAGGCCCGCCTGGCGGCAGATGTCCGCGAAGAACAGCGCCGACAGGGGCGTGGTCTCGGCGGGCTTCAGGACGACCGTGTTGCCCGTGGCCAGCGCCGGGGCGATCTTCCAGGCCAGCATCAGGAGCGGGAAGTTCCACGGAATGACCTGGCCCGCGACGCCCAGGGCGCGCGGGTTGGCTCCGAACCCGGCGTGGTCGAGCTTGTCGGCCCAGCCCGCGTAGTAGAAGAAGTGCGCGGCGACCAGCGGGAGGTCCGCGTCGCGCGTCTCCTTGATCGGCTTGCCGTTGTCCAGGGTCTCCAGGACGGCCAGCTCGCGGCTGCGCTCCTGGATGATCCGGGCGATGCGGAACAGGTACTTGGCGCGCTCGGAGCCGGGCAGCGCCGACCACTTCTCGAACGCCTTGCGGGCGGCCTTCACGGCCCGGTCCACGTCCTCGGCGCCGGCCCGGGCGACCTCGGACAGGACCTCCTCGGTGGACGGCGAGACGGTCTTGAAGACCTTGCCGTCGGCGGCCTCGGTGAACTCGCCGTCGATGAACAGGCCGTAGGAGGGGGCGATGTCGACGACCGAGCGCGACTCGGGCGCGGGCGCGTACTCGAACGCGGCCGTCTTCTTTTCCATTGCCATGGTGATCAGTCCACCGTCACGTAGTCGGGGCCGGAGTAGCGGCCGGTCGCCAGCTTCTGACGCTGCATCAGCAGGTCGTTGAGCAGCGAGGAGGCGCCGAAGCGGAACCAGTGGTTGTCCAGCCAGTCCTCGCCCACGGTCTCGTTGACCAGGACCAGGAACTTGATGGCTTCCTTGGTGTTGCGGATGCCGCCGGCCGGCTTCACGCCGACCTGCGTCCCCGTCTGGGCGCGGAAGTCCCGTACGGCTTCGAGCAGTACGAGGGTGTTGGCGGGGGTGGCGTTGACCGCGACCTTGCCCGTGGAGGTCTTGATGAAGTCGGCGCCGGCCATCATGCCGAGCCAGCTGGCGCGGCGGATGTTGTCGTACGTCGACAGCTCACCGGTCTCGAAGATGACCTTGAGGCGGGCCTTGTCGCCGCACTCGGCGCGGACGGCCGCGATCTCCTCGTACACCTTGAGGTAGTGACCGGCCAGGAACGCGCCCCGGTCGATCACCATGTCGATCTCGTCGGCGCCGGCCGCGACCGCGTCCCGTACGTCCGCGAGCTTGACCGGCAGCGCCGCGCGGCCCGCCGGGAAGGCGGTGGCGACGGACGCGACCTTGACGTCGGAGCCCTTCAGCACCTCCTTGGCGGTCGCCACCATGTCCGGATAGACGCAGACGGCGGCGGTGTGCGGGGTGGTGCGGTCGGTCGGGTCGGGGTGGACGGCCTTGGCGGCGAGCGCCCGGACCTTGCCCGGGGTGTCCGCGCCTTCCAGGGTCGTCAGGTCGATCATCGAAATGGCCAGGTCGATGGCGTACGCCTTGGCCGAGGTCTTGATCGAGCGGGTACCGAGGGACGCGGCGCGAGCTTCCAGGCCCACCGGGTCGATGCCGGGGAGCCCGTGGAGGAAGCGGCGCAGCGCGCCGTCGGACGCGGTCGCGTCGGCGAAGGCAGCTGCTGGTGCATTGGTGGGCATGGTCACCAGATGAGCATATCTACGCGCGTAGCTGCCTGTACAGCCCCCGGGGCTCAGGTGAGCGGGGGTGAGCTCTGTCACGCGCCGCCGCACGCGGAAAACCGGCCGCGGGGGGCGTGAGGCAGAATCGGGCCATGACGAGCCCCACGCCGCCCGCCGAGCCGGCCTACGCCGACCGGACCTACCGCTCACCCGCCGGTATCGCCGGTGGCGCGCTGCTGCTTGCGATCGGTATCTGGCTCGGCGTCGACGCCGTGCTCCAGGGCCACGGCAACGCCCCCTGGCTGGCGCTCGCCGTGCTGCTGTGCGCGGTGCCGCTGATCGTCGCCTTCAGCTTCCGCCCCGCGGTGTTCGCGAGCGCCGACCGGCTCCTGGTGCGCAACCCGTTCCGTACGATCACGCTGCCCTGGGCGTCCGTGGCGGACGTGCGGGCCGGGTACTCCAGCGAGGTCTTCGACCAGTCCGGCGGGAAGTACCAGCTGTGGGCGATCCCCGTCTCGCTGCGCCAGCGCAAGCGGGCCGCCCGTCGTCAGGTGCGGGACGCCACGGTCGACGGGCAGATCGGCGTGTCGGTCACGGCCGACGTCACCGACGCCAAGGCGCGCACGGCGCCCACCGACCAGTCCATCCGGGACCTGCGCGAGCTCGCCGAACAGGGCGCCTCGCGCGAGAGCGCACAGGGCGCGGTCGGCGTCCGCTGGGCGTACGAGGTCATCGCGCCCGCGGTGGCGGGGGCGGTCCTGTTCGTCGTCCTGCTCGCCATCGGCTGACCCGGGTCACGGCGGGCCCGGCCACACCAGGAGCATGTACGCGCCGAGCCACGCCGAGGACAGGGTGGCGGCGCCGAGCACCAGGGCGGTGACCGTGGGGCGGGCCCGCGCCAGCGCGAGCGCGACCGGCAGGAGCAGCGGGAATCCGGGGACCAGGAAGCGGGCCCGCGGGAAGTAGACGCCGCCGCTGCCGAGGACGACCAGGAGCAGCGCCCCGGTGAACACCAGCAGGACCATCGGCTGGCGATCGGCGAGCGACAGCAGGTACAGCGCGCCGGACAGGATCAGGACCAGCGTGACCAGGACCAGGAACAGCGGCGGCCGGTTCGCGTACACGAGGAGGGAACGCATGTCGCGCAGGGTGCCGATGCCGCCGTCCCACTCGTTGTCCCACACCTTCTGCACCGCGAAGTAGCCGTCCCAGCGGCCGAGCCGCAGCCCCACCCAGGCCACGTAGCCGCACCAGCCGGCCGGTGCGAGCAGACCGCCGAGCACCAGGCGCCGGTCGAACTCCCGAGTGCGTACGAGGGCCACGAGGGCGGTCAGTGAGACCGCGGCCGCGATCGCGATGCCGGTGGGGCGGGTCAGGCCCGCGAGTGCCGCAAGGGAGCCCGCCCAGACCCAGCGCCGGGTCAGCACGCAGTACAGCGCCCACGCCGTGAGCGCGGTGAACAGGGACTCGGTGTAGCCCATCCACTGGACGACGCCGACCGGCAGCGCCGCCCACAGCACCGTGAGCAGGGCGCCCGTGCGGCGGCCGTGCAGGCGGTCGCCGACCGCGAACACGCCGCACGCGGCGACCAGCGAGCACCCGATCGCGAGCAGCAGCCCGACGCTGGCCCGCGAGCCCGGCGTGACGGCCGCGACCGCCTTGACCAGGCACGGGTACAGCGGGAAGAAGGCCAGGTTGTTCAGCTGGCCGGTGTGCAGCGAGTGGACGTAGCCGTGGTCGGCGATGCCGAGGTACCAGTTGGAGTCCCAGGACGTGGCGAGCGTCGGCCAGATCCCGTGGTGGCGCACGTGCGCCCACTTCGCGAGGACGAGCAGCCCGAAGAGGCGGACCGCGAGATAGCCGAGCAGCGCGGGCCCGGCGTACCGAAGGGCGGTGCGCGCCCGCTCCCCGGCCGGCGGCCGGCCGGCCGTGCCGCGCGGGGCCGGGTGCCGGCGGGCGGCGGGGACGGGACGGCGACCGACCGTGGTCGACGCCGGTGACGGTGCGGTCGGGGACACGGCGACAGCTCCTTGGCTCGGGCACGGCGAGAGGTACGGGTCACCCTTTCTCGCAAGTGCCCGCCGAATGCCGCACCGCTGCGTCAACTGCCGTACGAAATCACTCGAAAGCGGGAGTGGGGCGGTGGTCGATTGACCACCGCCCCACTCTGTCGCGTGCCGTCCGTCAGATGCCGGCGGCCGCCGCGAGGTCCTTCTTGATGCCGGCGAGCAGCTCGGCGCCCTTGGCGCGGGCCGCGTCCAGGGCGTCCGCCGAGCCGACCGGGACCACGACCTCCAGGTAGCACTTGAGCTTCGGCTCGGTGCCGCTCGGGCGCACGATCACCCGGGCGCCCTCCAGGTAGTAGCGCAGGCCGTCGGTGGGCGGCAGCTGCTCGGTGCCCTCCGTGAGGTCCTCCGCCTTGGTGACGGCGAGACCGGCGAGCGCGGTCGGCGGCTGCTCGCGCAGCCGGGCCATCGCGTCCGAGATCACGGTGAGGTCCTCGACGCGGACCGACAGCTGGTCGGTGGCGTGCAGGCCGTGCGCCAGAGCCAGTTCGTCAAGCAGGTCCAGGACCGTGCGGCCCTGCTCCTTCAGGACGGAGGCGAGCTCGGCGACGAGCAGGGCGGCCGTGATGCCGTCCTTGTCGCGCACGCCCTCGGGGTCGACGCAGTAGCCGAGCGCCTCTTCGTAGCCGTAGCGCAGACCGTCCACGCGGGCGATCCACTTGAACCCGGTGAGCGTCTCCTCGTAGCCGAGCCCCGCGGCCTCGGCGATGCGGCCGAGCAGCGAGGACGACACGATCGACTCGGCGAACACGCCGGAGACGCCCTTGGTGACCAGGTGGGCGGCGAGCAGCGCGCCGACCTCGTCGCCGCGCAGCATCCGCCACTCGCCGTCCCGGTCCTTGACCGCGGCCGCGCAGCGGTCGGCGTCCGGGTCGTTGGCGATCACGATGTCGGGGTTCGCGCGGCGGGCCGTCGCGAACGCCAGGTCCATCGCGCCCGGCTCCTCCGGGTTGGGGAAGGAGACCGTCGGGAACGCCGGGTCGGGCTCGGCCTGTTCGGCCACGAGGACCGGCTCGGGGAACCCGGCCCGCGCGAACGCGGCGAGCAGCACGTCCTTGCCGACGCCGTGCATCGCCGTGTAGACGACGTTCGCGGTGCGCGGCGACCCGGGGGTCAACACCGCGTCCGTACGCGCCAGATAGGCGTCCAGGACCTCGTCCCCGAGCACCTCCCAGCCACTCTCGGGCCGCGGTACGTCGTGCAGCGAGGCGACCGCGTCGATCTCGGCGGCGATCTCCGCGTCCGCGGGCGGCACGATCTGCGAGCCGTCGCCGAGGTACACCTTGTAGCCGTTGTCCCGCGGCGGGTTGTGACTGGCCGTCACCTCGACGCCGGCCACGGCGCCCAAGTGCCTTATGGCGTAGGCGAGTACGGGCGTCGGCAGCGGCCGGGGCAGGACGGCCGCCTTCAGGCCGGCGCCGACCATGACGGCCGCCGTGTCCCGCGCGAAGTCCGCGGACTTGTAGCGGGCGTCGTAGCCGATGACGACGAGCCCGCCCGCCCGTCGCCCACCACCACCCTCAACCGAGAGCGCTTCGCGCTCACCCTCCCGATCCAGGCCCTTCGCCTTCAGGTACGCGGCGAGCCCGGCGGCGGCCCGGATGACGACCGAACGGTTCATCCGCATCGGCCCGGCGCCCAGCTCGCCGCGCAGCCCGGCGGTGCCGAACTGCAGCGTGCCGCTGAACCGCGCGGCCAATTCCTCGGCGTCCGCGCTCTCGATGAGCTTCGCGAGCTCCTCGCGCGTCTCGCTGTCGGGGTCCTCGGCCAGCCAGGCCTGGGCCCGCGCGATCAGGTCCTGCGTCACGTTGTCAGCCTTTCGCGAAAAGGGGATCAGATGCGGTCGAGTACCCGGGTGAGCAGCTCGCCCATGCGCGCCGCCGAGTCGCGGCCCGCCTGGAGCACCTCTTCGTGGTTGAGCGGCTCACCGGTCAGGCCGGCGGCGAGGTTGGTGACGAGCGAGATCCCGAGGACCTCCGCGCCGGCCTCGCGGGCGGCGATGGCTTCGAGCACGGTCGACATGCCGACCAGGTCGCCGCCGAGCACGCGGACCATGTTGATCTCGGCCGGGGTCTCGTAGTGCGGGCCGGGGAACTGGACGTAGACGCCCTCTTCCAGGGTCTCGTCGACCTCCTTGCACAGCGCGCGAAGGCGCGGCGAGTACAGGTCGGTGAGGTCCACGAAGTTGGCGCCGATGATCGGCGAGGTGGCCGTCAGGTTGAGGTGGTCGCTGATGAGGACCGGCTGGCCGGGGCGCATGCCCTCGCGCAGACCGCCGCAGCCGTTGGTCAGCACGACGGTCTTGCAGCCGGCGGCGACGGCGGTGCGCACACCGTGCGAGACGGCGGCGACGCCGCGGCCCTCGTAGAAGTGCGTACGGCCGAGGAAGACCAGCGCGCGCTTGTCGCCGATCTTGTACGAGCGGATCTTGCCGCCGTGTCCCTCGACGGCCGGCGGCGGGAAGCCGGGCAGCTCGGTCACGGGGAACTCGGCCTCGGGGGCGCCGAGGGCGTCGACGGCCGGCGCCCAGCCGGAGCCCATCACCAGGGCGACGTCGTGGGTCTCGGCGCCGGTGAGCTCGCGCAGGCGCGCGGCGGCGGCGTCGGCGGCGGCGTGGGGGTCCTGGAGCAGGTCCGGGGTGGCAGATGCGTTCACTGAGTCTCTCGCCTCGCGAAGGAACGTCGTCCCGCCCGGTGACTGTCCGGCCGGGTCCGGGGGTTTTCCCCCGGTAAAGAAGAATTACGCGCACGAGCGTAACCGCTGAAGTCCTACGCGCGTAGATGTGCAGGATAACGGACCTGGCCGATCCCTTTGTGGCTTCGCACGAAAGCGGCGCCGTTCCATCGCGCCGCAAAGGGGCGAAGCCCGGCCCTGACCTTGCTTTTCAAGGAGGGCCGGGCTTCGGGGGCGGCCTCAGCAGGGCCGCTTGCGGAGTTCCATCACATAGTCGTGCGGCGCGCCCGCGGACTCGGCCGCGTCGGCCAGCTCGCCCAGGTACCGCGCCGAGGGCAGGCCGCCCTCGTACCCGTTCAGGACGTACAGCCAGGCCGCGTCCTCGCCGTCCAGCGTGTGCACGCGCACCCGCATCCGGCGGTAGATGTCGAGCCCGACCCCCTCCCACCGGTCCATCGACTCCTCGTCGAGCGGCGCGATGTCGTACAGGGCGACGAAGACCTGCGAGCGGGGTGCCTCGACGATCGTCGCGAGGGCGCCCTCCCAGCCCATCTGCTCCCCGCCGAACGTCAGGCGCCAGCCGTTGAGCCAGCCGGTGCCGCGCAGCGGGGAGTGCGGGGCGCGGCGGGTCATCAGCCGCGGATCCAGGTTGCCGGCGTACGCGGCGTAGAGCGACATGGTGTCGAGGGTACGACAGTGGCCCGCGGGGGCAGTTCGCGCGGCCCGCCCGCGTCCGGGCCCGGCGGATCGCGCCACGGCGGCCGAATGCCGCCCCCGGGGCGAGGACACTTGAAGCGTGCGGGACAATGAGGTACGTACTGCGTTCCCCCGGGGCCCCGCCCCGGACCCCCGGCCGGGCGGGCAGGCAGGCCGGGATCGACACTACGAGGCGGACTTTTTCGTGACGCGGATCGTGATCATCGGTGGCGGACCGGGCGGATACGAGGCGGCCCTGGTGGGCGCCCAGCTCGGTGCGGAGGTGACCGTCGTGGACTGCGACGGTCTGGGCGGGGCGTCGGTGCTCACCGACTGCGTGCCGTCGAAGACCCTGATCGCGACGGCCGAGGTGATGACCACCTTCGACTCTTCGTACGAGGAGTTGGGCATCCTCGTCGCCGACGACACGCCACCCGAGGAGCAGTCCGCCCGGGTCGTCGGCGTGGACCTCGGCAAGGTCAACCGACGCGTCAAGCGCCTCGCGCTCGCCCAGTCCCACGACATCACCGCCTCCGTGACCCGGGCCGGCGCCCGCGTCATGCGCGGCCGCGGCCGGCTCGCCGGGCCGCAGGGCATCGACGGCACGCGCGACGTCATCGTCACGGCGGCCGACGGCACCGAGGAGATGCTCACCGCCGAGGCCGTCCTGATCGCCACCGGCGGCAGCCCGCGCGAGCTGCCCGACGCGCAGCCCGACGGCGAGCGGATCCTCAACTGGACGCAGGTGTACGACCTGGACGAGCTCCCCGATGAGCTCATCGTGGTCGGATCCGGCGTCACCGGCGCGGAGTTCGCCGGCGCGTACCAGGCGCTCGGCTCCAAGGTCACCCTCGTCTCGTCCCGCGACCGGGTGCTGCCGGGCGAGGACCCGGACGCGGCCGCCGTCCTGGAGGACGTGTTCCGCCGCCGCGGCATGAACGTCATGGCCCGCTCGCGCGCCGAGTCCGCCAAGCGCGTCGGCGACCGCGTCGAGGTCACCCTCTCCGACGGCCGCGTCATCAGCGGCTCCCACTGCCTGATGGCCGTCGGCGCGATCCCCAACACCGCGAACATGGGTCTTGAGGAGTCGGGCGTACGCCTCAAGGAGTCCGGCCACATCTGGACCGACAAGGTCTCGCGCACCTCCGCCCCCGGCGTGTACGCGGCCGGCGACGTGACCGGCATCTTCGCGCTGGCCTCGGTCGCCGCCATGCAGGGCCGGATCGCGATGTACCACTTCCTGGGCGACGCGGTGGCCCCGCTGAACCTGAAGACGGTCTCCTCCAACGTCTTCACCGACCCGGAGATCGCCACCGTCGGCTACACGCAGGCCGACGTGGACGCGGGCAAGATCGAGGCCCGCGTCGTCAAGCTGCCGCTCCTGCGCAACCCGCGCGCCAAGATGCAGGGCATCCGGGACGGCTTCGTCAAGATCTTCTGCCGGCCGGGCACCGGCATCATCGTGGGCGGCTGTGTCGTGGCCCCGCGCGCGAGTGAACTGATCCATCCGATCTCGATCGCGGTCGACAACAATCTGACGGTGGAGCAGATCGCGAATGCGTTCACCGTGTACCCGTCGCTGTCGGGCTCGATCGCCGAAGTGGCCCGTCAGCTGCACACCCGGAAGAAGGCCGGAGAGGCGTAACTTCCCTGGTGGGACAGGGGGTTGTCGAGTGGGGCGCGAGGCCTGGGGGACCCGGGCCGGGCGTATACCACTCGGTGACCCCCTTTGAGTGCACCTTCTGTTATTCGGCGCAAACTGCTGAGAATATTCGGCCGCTCAGGTTACTGTCAGTTTCGTGTTCGCTGCAGAACGTCGCCAATTGATCCTCGAAATGGTGCGGGCCAACGGGGCGGTATCGCTCCGTGAGCTCGCCCGCGTCGTCCAGACCTCCGAAGTGACCGTACGGCGGGACGTGCGGGCGCTGGAGGCAGAAGGACTCCTCGACCGCCGGCACGGCGGTGCGGTGCTGCCGGGCGGGTTCACCCGCGAATCCGGCTTCCCGCAGAAATCCCATCTAGCGACCGCGGAGAAGACGGCCATCGCCGACCTCGCCGCCGGTCTCGTCGAAGAGGGCGAGGCCATTGTGGTCGGCGCGGGGACTACCACGCAGGAGCTGGCCCGCCGGCTCGCGCGGGTTCCCGGCCTGACCGTCGTCACCAACTCCCTCTTGGTGGCACAGGCGTTGGCGCACGCCAACCGGGTCGAGGTCGTCATGACCGGGGGCACCCTGCGCGGCTCCAACTACGCCCTGGTGGGCAGTGGCGCCGAGCAGTCCCTCCAGGGCCTCCGGGTCTCCCGCGCCTTCCTGTCGGGAAGCGGCCTGACGGCCGAACGAGGCCTGTCCACCTCGAACATGCTCTCCGCGAGCGTGGACCGCGCGCTGGTGCAGGCCGCCGCCGAGGTCGTGGTCCTCGCCGACCACACCAAGCTCGGCACCGACACCATGTTCCAGACGGTGCCGACCGACGTCATCACCCGCCTGGTCACCGACGAGCCGCCGGGCCACGACGACCGTGCCGCCACCGAGTTGCAGGCGCTGGCCGACCAGGGCGTGCAGATCGCCGTGGCGGGCCCCACGGGCGCGGGCGGCGAGTCCGCGCCCGGCCGCCCCCCGCGCCGCGACATGCCGCTCCCCGGCCAACGCCGCACCCACGGCCCCGGTACGGGCCCGCAGTTGCGCAGCGCGGCGTCCATGGGCGAGCCGCAGGGGCCGGGCGAACGGGCGCGGGTCGCGGATCTGCGACGGCGCTGAGGCGGACACTCCCTAGTCCTTGAGGCCCCGGTAGGTCAGGGCGAGCAGGCGGTCGGCCAACTCCGGGTCGTCCGGGGACTGTTCGGCCGCCAGCGCGATGGCGTTGGTCAGCTGCATGAGGTCGGCGATGGTGACGTCGGCTCGTACGGAACCGGCTTCCCGGGCTCGTACGAGCAGGGCGTCGCCCGCCTCCCGCATCGGCTCGCTGCACCGGGCCAGGGCCGAACTCGCGTCTCCCGAGGCCGACATGAGGGCGCGGGCCAGGCCCCGGTACACCCCCGCGTGCGTGATGATGGCGCGCAGCCACTCGATGAGCGCGGTGCAGGGCTGCTCGGCGCCCAGCAACTCCCTTGAGCGGTCCAGGAGTACGTCCACCTCGCTCTGGAACACCGCGCTCAGCAGGGCGTGGCGGGTGGGGAAGTGCCGGTACAGGGTGCCGATGCCCACGCCGGCCCTGCGGGCCACGTCCTCCAGGGAGGTGTCCGTGCCGTGCTCTGCGAAGGCGGTGCGGGCTACGGCGAGCAGGCGGTCGTGATTGCGCCGCGCGTCCGCCCTGAGGGGCCGGACCCCCGCCCCCGTTTTCCCATCCATGGCCCCAGCATGCCACCCGGACCCACCGGGGGTGGTGGGTCGCCCGCGCCGGGGCTCCGCCCCAGACCCCGTTGGTTCCCCACCCCGCCCCTTCCCGCTGCGACACTCTGCGGCTCCGCCGCGTGGCCTCCGGGGGTGTGTGCGGCTGCGGGCGGTCGGTGGCTGGTCGCGCAGTTCCCCGCGCCCCTGGCAGCACAGGTGCTGGCCAGCATTGGCATCTTCAGCCCGTCCGGCGTTTGAGGACGAGCGTCCTTAAGGCGCGAACGGGGTCTGGGGCATAGCCCCAGGAGCACCTCTCACCCCCGGAGGGTCTCGGGAAGGGGCGGGGTGGGGGAAAGGCAGGAGCCCCGGCCGCATTCGCGGCCGGGGCTCCACTGCGCGTCAGCGCGTCAGTCCTTGATCTCGCAGATCATCGCGCCGGAGGAGACGGAGGCGCCCACCTCGGCCGAGAGGCCCTTGATCGTGCCGGAGCGGTGCGCGTTCAGCGGCTGCTCCATCTTCATGGCCTCCAGGACGACGACGAGGTCGCCCTCGTTGACCTGCTGGCCCTCCTCGACCGCGACCTTCACGATCGTGCCCTGCATGGGCGAGGCCAGGGTGTCGCCGGAGGCGGCGGAGCCCGCCTTCTTCGCCGCGCGGCGCTTGGGCTTGGCGCCCCCCGCCGCGGCGGTCCGGGCCAGGGTCATGCCCAGGGACGAGGGCAGGGAGACCTCAAGACGCTTGCCGCCGACCTCGACGACGACCGTCTCGCGGCCCGGCTCCTCATCCGTCTCGGCGTCGGCCGGAGCCGTGAACGCCGGGATCTCGTTGACGAACTCGGTCTCGATCCACCGGGTGTGGATACGGAACGGGTCGGCCGTGAACGCCGGGTCCACGACCACCGCGCGGTGGAAGGGGATCGCGGTCGCCATGCCCTCGACGTTGAACTCCGCCAGGGCGCGCGCGGCACGCTGCAGCGCCTGCTCACGCGTCGCGCCGGTCACGATCAGCTTGGCCAGGAGCGAGTCCCAGGCCGGGCCGATCACGCTGCCGGACTCGACGCCCGCGTCCAGGCGCACACCCGGGCCGGTCGGCGGTGCGAACACCGTCACCGTGCCCGGCGCGGGCAGGAAGCCGCGGCCCGGGTCCTCGCCGTTGATGCGGAACTCGAAGGAGTGCCCGCGCATGGCCGGGTCGTCGTAGCCGAGCGCCTCGCCGTCGGCGATGCGGAACATCTCGCGGACCAGGTCGATGCCGGTGACCTCTTCGGTGACCGGGTGCTCGACCTGGAGGCGGGTGTTGACCTCCAGGAAGGAGATCGTGCCGTCGGTGCCGACGAGGAACTCGACGGTGCCCGCGCCGACGTAGCCGGCCTCACGCAGGATCGCCTTCGAGGCGGCGTACAGCTCCGCGTTCTGCGCCTCGGTCAGGAACGGCGCCGGGGCCTCCTCGACCAGCTTCTGGTGGCGGCGCTGGAGCGAGCAGTCACGGGTGGAGACGACGACCACGTTGCCGTGGGTGTCGGCCAGGCACTGGGTCTCGACGTGGCGCGGCTTGTCGAGGTAGCGCTCGACGAAGCACTCGCCCCGGCCGAACGCCGCGACGGCCTCGCGCACCGCGGAGTCGTACAGCTCGGGGACCTCTTCGAGGGTCCGGGCGACCTTCAGGCCGCGGCCGCCGCCGCCGAAGGCGGCCTTGATCGCGATGGGCAGGCCGTGTTCCTCGGCGAACGCGACGACCTCGTCCGCGCCCGAGACCGGGTCCGGGGTGCCCGCCACGAGCGGGGCGCCGGCACGCTGGGCGATGTGACGGGCCGCCACCTTGTCGCCGAGGTCGCGGATGGCCTGCGGGGGCGGGCCGATCCAGGTCAGACCGGCGTCGAGGACGGCCTGGGCGAACTCGGCGTTCTCGGAGAGGAATCCGTAGCCCGGGTGGACCGCGTCCGCTCCCGAGTCGGCTGCGGCCGCGAGCACCTTGGCGATGTCCAGATAGCTGGCCGCCGGAGTGTCACCGCCCAGGGCGAACGCCTCGTCCGCTGCCCGGACATGCAGTGCATCCCGGTCCGGATCGGCGTAGACGGCTACGCTCGCGATCCCGGCATCCCGGCAGGCCCGGGCAACACGGACAGCGATTTCGCCACGGTTGGCGATGAGCACCTTGCGCACGATGGCTCCCTCCTTGAAACAAGCTGAGTTTAGGGAAGCCGCACACTGGCTTACGACCCATCCCCAATGGTGAGCTTGCCCACACGGAGTGTGATTCGAGGCACGCTCAAGTCGCGAAATCCCTTGTCGCACCACGGTACGCCGGGCTCCCGTACCGCACAGTAGCGGTGTGGTGTGGTCAAGGTCTCTGTCTCCGGGGCCAGCAGGTCGCCGGGTTTCTTTGTGGAGTCCCTACGAACGGCCGAAGGATTCTTTGCGGCCCGGCCCTCGCGCGGCGAGGCGCTTCACCCCGGACCGGTCACCGTTCTTGTCCGGACCCTTGTACGAACCATTACCGGTTAGTAGCGTGCGCAACGTATCCGTACTAGGGGTAACAGGGGGTGTCGCGCGTGCTGCGCCGACCGATCGCCATCGTGGCCGCGCTCATTCTCTTCGCCGAGGCCTGCGCCGTCGTGTTCGTCAACTGGGTGCTGGGCAAGGTCGCCGACAACCAGCACATGTCCATGGCCGGGCTCGATCCGGACGCGATCTCCACCGGAGCGTGGGTCGCGGGCGCCCTGTTCGGGGTCTTCCTCGCGGCCTGTGGCATCGTCCTGCTGCTCATCGGCGTACGCGACCGTGCCCCCGGCCGCTTCGCCCGCATCGCGGTGATCGTCTGCGCGGTGGTGCACGGGGTGCTCGGCGCGCTCACCGTCGGCCTGGTCGGCTGGCCCGCCTTCGCCTACCTGATGGTCGTGCTCGCGCTGCTCGTCCACGTGCTCCTCGCGTACGTGAAGGAGCGCCCCGAGCCCGAGCCGAAGGACGGCGGGGCCCCCGATGGAGCCCCGGCCGCCGCCTGAGTCCCGGCGCTACGCCCAGAGGTCGGTGATCGAGACGCCGAGCTCGGCGAGCAGCCTGCGCAGCAGCGGCAGCGACAGTCCGATGACGTTTCCGTGGTCGCCCTCGATCGAGTCGACGAAGGGGGCCGAGCGGCCATCGAGCGTGAACGCCCCTGCCACGTAAAGGGGTTCACCGCTCGCCACGTACGCCGCGATCTCCGCGTCGGTGGGCTCGCCGAACCGCACGACCGTCGACGCGGTCGCCGAGGCGTGCTCGCCGGTCGCCGTGTCGATCACGCAGTGGCCGGTCTGGAGCACGCCGGAGCGGCCGCGCATCGCCTTCCAGCGGGCCGTCGCGTCCTCGGCGTCGGCGGGCTTGCCGAGCGCCTGGCCGTCGAGTTCGAGCACCGAGTCGCAGCCGATGACCAGCGCGTCGGCGGCCTCGGCCCGGCCGGCCACCGCGTCCGCCTTCGCCTCGGCGAGTACGAGGGCGAGCTCGGCGGGGCTCGGTGCGGTCAGGGCGTCCTCGTCGACGCCGCTGACGATCACCTCGGGCGCGAGCCCGGCCTGGCGGAGCAGCCCGAGCCGGGCGGGCGATTGGGAGGCGAGAACGAGGCGGCGCTGAGCAGTCATGCGCGCCATCGTAGGCGCCCCGGCCCGGCCCCGGCCCCTCGGTGCCGGGCTGTCAGTGCAGGCTGACCACGAGCATCGCGATCACCATGGCCAGGGCCAGGAAGAGGCCCGCGCGGCGCATCATCGCCTGGGCGTCGCGCAGTTCCTTGGGCGGCTCGTTCTCCGGGTCTGACCACAGCATGTAGTCGATAGTGGGACCAGGGCTGTTGGCGCGCCTGAGTACGGGTACTCAGGATGCCCGGTGTCAATTGACTAATTGCGGACCAGTACTTCATCTCCCGTTCATGTGCGGGCGTGCACCGGCCGACTGTCACCCGCCCCGGTAAACGGTCCACGGGTTCCATTAACTATTGAGGGCTGTTACTGTCCCGCACTAACGGAACCTGTGAACCGTTAAGTGGCTCCGGTCCGTCGCGAACAGGGGAGATCGCCATGAACAAGGTCGGGATCAGCAAGGTCGGGGCCGGCAAGCCCGGGATCAATAGGGCCGCCCGCCGGAGCGCCGTCCCGCTGGCCGCCGGTGCTGCCGCGCTCGCGCTGCTCGCCGGGGCCCAGCCGTCCGCCGCCCGGCCCGTCGCGTGGGGCGCCGCCTGGGCCGCGTCGCCGCAGCTCCCCTCGACCGGGTTCACCCCCAACTGGTCGCAGGAGGGCTTCTCGCATCAGAGCGTCCGCCAGGTCGTCCGCGTCACCGAGGGCGGCGACCAGGTCCGGATCCGGCTTTCCAACGCGTACGGCACCTCACCGCTCGCCCTCACCGGCGCCACCGTCGCCAAGGCGGGGCAGGGTGCGGACGTACAGCCGGGCTCCGTAAGGGAGTTGACCTTCGGGGGCGAGAAGTCCGTCAGCGTCCCGGCGCACGGCGAGCTGCGCAGCGACGCGGCCCGACTCGGGCTCGGCCGGCTGGAGTCGGTGACCGTCACGCTCTACTTCGCCAGGACGACCGGGCCCGCCACCTTCCACGCGCAGGGCTTCACCGACACCTACCGGGCCGAGGGCGACCACCGGGCGGACCCGTCGGGCCGCGCCTTCACCGCCGCGACCAGCCAGTCCTGGTACTACCTCTCGGGCGTCGAGGTCGGCGGCGGGGCGAGGCGGGACGGCGTCGCCCTGTTCGGGGACTCCATCACGGACGGCTTCGGCTCGACGCCCGGCGCCGATCGCCGCTACTCGGACGCGCTGGCCGAACGCACGGGCAGGCCCGTCGTCAACGCGGGCATCGGCGGCAACCTCGTACTCAACGACTCGGCCTGGTACGGCGAGCGCTCCGCCGCGCGCTTCGGGCGGGACGTCCTCGACCAGCCCGGCGTCTCGACCGTCGTCGTCCTCGAAGGCGTCAACGACATCGGGTTCAGCGAAGCCCGGAAAGGGCCGAAGCCGCAGCCCACGTACATGCCCGCGCCCGTGGTCTCCAGTGCCCAACTCATCGACGGATACCGGGAGTTGATCCGCCAGGCGCACAGCAGGGGACTGAAGGCCGTCGGTGCGACGCTGCTGCCGCTGAAGGGCTCCGACCACTGGGGGCGGCACTCGGCGCGGGTGAGCGACGAGGTCAACGACTGGATCCGCACGTCGGGCGCGTTCGACGCGGTGGCCGACTTCGACAAGGCGCTCGCCTCGAAGACCGACCCCGACCGGCTCGCCCCGTCCTACGACTCGGGCGACGCCCTGCACCCGAACGACGCGGGGTACCAGGTCATGGCGGAGGTACTGGCCAAGCTCCTCTGACCACCCCCTGGGGCTCCGCCCCAGACCCCGGGATGCCCCACCCCACCCCTTCCCGAAACCCCCGTTCGCGCCTGAAGGGCGCTCGTCCTCAATCGCCGGACGGGCTGAAGATGCCAGTACTGGCCGGCACCAGTCCTGTTAGGGGCGCGGGGAACTGCGCGACCAGCCACGACGGACCCGCAGTCGAAATCCTCGCCCCCCCCGCGGAGCGGGTTACGCCGGCCAGTACGTCCTGGCCCATGTACGTGCCCCCGGCCGGGGCAGCGCGCGTCGGGCGATCCGGGCAGGGTCGGACCACCCCTCGGGCGCCCGCGCCGCGGCGGACGTGACCGAGGCCGTCGCCGCGGCGCGTGCCTGGACCACCGCGAGTGCGGCGGCCAGCTCCTCCGGGGTCGGATTGCCCCGTACGACCTTGATCACAGCGGCTCCTTGCGGGGTGGCTAGAGGGGGATGTTGCCGTGCTTCTTCGGAGGGAGGGATTCCCGCTTCGTGCGCAGCTGACGCAGGCCCTTCACGATGTGGGCGCGGGTCTCCGACGGCATGATCACCGCGTCGACGTAGCCCCGCTCGGCCGCGATGTACGGGTTGAGCAGGGTGTCCTCGTAGTCCGCGATCAGCTCGGCGCGGGTCGACTCCGCCTCATCCGGGTCCGTGACCGCCGCGATCGTGCGGCGGTGCAGGATGTTGACCGCGCCCTGCGCGCCCATGACGGCGATCTGCGCGGTCGGCCAGGCCAGGTTGAGGTCGGCGCCCAGGTGCTTGGAGCCCATGACGTCGTACGCGCCGCCGAACGCCTTGCGGGTGATGACGGTGATCAGCGGGACCGTGGCCTCGGCGTACGCGTAGATCAGCTTGGCGCCCCGGCGGATGATGCCGCCGTACTCCTGGTCGACGCCGGGAAGGAAGCCCGGCACGTCCACGAAGGTCAGGACCGGGACGTTGAACGCGTCGCAGGTGCGCACGAAGCGCGCGGCCTTCTCGGACGCGTTGATGTCGAGGCAACCCGCGAACTGCATCGGCTGGTTGGCGACGATGCCGACCGGGAAGCCCTCGACGCGGCCGAAGCCGGTGACGATGTTCGGCGCGAACAGGGCCTGGGTCTCCAGGAACTCGCCGTCGTCCAGGACGTGTTCGATCGCCGTGTGCATGTCGTACGGCTGGTTCGCGGAGTCCGGGATGAGCGTGTCGAGCTCGCGGTCCTCGTCGGTGGTCTCCAGGTCGGCCTCCTCGGGGAAGGCCGGGGGCTCGCTCAGGTTGTTCGACGGCAGGTAGGAGAGAAGGGACTTGACGTATTCGATCGCGTCCTTTTCGTCGCCCGCCATGTGGTGCGCCACGCCCGAGGTCGTGTTGTGGGTGCGGGCGCCGCCGAGCTCCTCGAAGCCGACGTCCTCGCCGGTGACGGTCTTGATGACGTCGGGCCCGGTGATGAACATGTGCGAGGTCTGGTCGACCATCACCGTGAAGTCGGTGATCGCGGGGGAGTACACCGCGCCGCCCGCGCACGGGCCGACGATCAGGGAGATCTGCGGGACGACGCCCGAGGCGTGCACGTTGCGGCGGAAGATCTCGGCGAACAGGCCGAGCGCGACCACGCCCTCCTGGATGCGGGCGCCGCCGCCGTCGTTGATGCCGATGACCGGGCAGCCGGTCTTCAGCGCGAAGTCCATGACCTTGACGATCTTCTCGCCGTAGACCTCGCCCAGCGAGCCGCCGAAGATGGTGAAGTCCTGCGAGTAGACGCACACCGGGCGGCCGTCGACGGTCCCGTACCCGGTGACCACGCCGTCCCCGTACGGGCGGTTCTTCTCGATGCCGAAGTTGGTCGAGCGGTGCCGGGCGAACTCGTCCAGCTCGACGAACGAGCCCTCGTCCATGAGCAGGTCGACCCGCTCACGGGCCGTCAACTTGCCCTTGGCGTGCTGCTTTTCGATCGCGCGCGCGGAGCCGGCGTGGGTCGCCTCGTCGATGCGGCGCTGCAGATCCGCCAGCTTTCCGGCGGTGGTGTGGATGTCGACGGTGGCGTCGCTCTGGGCGTTTTCCGGCTCGGACATCGGGATGCGGCTCCCTGCCTGGTCACGGGGGTGGTGGCTACTGACTCGTAGGGTAGTGGCGCGGATACGGTTCGGCAGTGCGGCGTTTGCCACACCCGGGGCGCCTTGCAATTGCGGCCTAACCTGGCTGCATGACACCCCCGGACGCTTCCGACAGCCGCTGGTCCGACCTCGACCGGCCGCCCCTGAACGCCACCGCGCTGCGCCGCGCCCTGCTGCGGCCGGAAGCGCTGTGGACCTCCCTGGACGTGGTCACCGCGACCGGCTCCACCAACTCCGACCTCGCCGCGAAGGCGGACGAGCTGGGCGAGGGCGCGGTCCTGGTCGCCGAGGAGCAGACCGCGGGGCGCGGGCGCCTCGACCGGCGCTGGTCGGCGCCGGCCCGCTCCGGCCTCTTCTTCTCCGTCCTGCTGAAGCCGGGGGCGTCCGTGCCGGTCGAGCGGTGGGGGTGGCTGCCGCTGCTCGCCGGGGTCGCGGTGTCGACGGGGCTCGCGCGGGCGGCGGGCCTCGACACGGCGCTGAAGTGGCCCAACGACCTCCTCGTCACCGTGGACGGGGAGGAGCGCAAGGCGGGCGGGATCCTCGCGGAACGGGCCGGGGCGGAGGGCGTCGTCGTCGGCATCGGCCTCAACGTGACCCTGCGCGCCGACGAGCTCCCCGTCCCCGGCGCGGGCTCCCTCGCGCTCGCCGGAGCCGTCTCCACGGACCGCGACACCCTGCTGCGCGCGGTCCTCCGCTCCCTTGAGCAGTGGTACGGGACGTGGCGCGCGGCCTGTGGCGACCCGGCGGCGTCCGGCCTCCAGGAGGCGTACGCGAAGGCCTGCGCGACGCTGGGCCGCACGGTGCGGGCCGAGCTGCCCGGAGGACAGTCGGTCCAGGGCGAGGCGGTGGCGGTGGACGGCGACGGGCGCCTGGTCCTGGCCACGGAGGAGGGCGTGCAGCGCCCGGTGGCGGCGGGTGACATCGTCCACCTGCGGCCGGCCGCACCCTAGGCGGGTGGAGTGGTCGCTCCCGGGACGTGAGCTACGGCACACCTGCCGTATCGTTGAGCCCGATCCAGCGACAGATCGGCAGGGCAGTGCGCAGGCAACGGGCAGGAGGCGGCCGGTGACGGTCGACGAGACACGGTCCGGTGCGGACGCCGGTACCGGTACCGGCGGCAGCCCCGGCGGCGCCTCCGGCACCCCTTCGGACCCTCCGGCCTCCGCGTATCCGACGCCGCACCACGCCGTCGACCACACCGCCGAACCCACCGACGACCCGCTCGCCATCCGCCTTGAGCAGCTCATCCTCGGTGCCGACCGGCGCTACACGCCCTTCCAGGCGGCCCGTACCGCGGGCGTCTCCATGGAGCTGGCGTCCCGGTTCTGGCGGGCCATGGGGTTCGCCGACATCGGGCAGGCCAAGGCGCTCACCGAGGCCGACGTGCTGGCCCTGCGGCGGCTCGCCGGACTCGTCGAGGCGGGGCTGCTCAGCGAGCCCATGGCGGTGCAGGTCGCGCGCTCCACGGGGCAGACCACCGCCCGGCTGGCCGAATGGCAGATCGATTCTTTTCTGGAGGGTCTCACCGAACCCCCCGAGCCCGGCATGACCCGTACGGAAGTCACGTACCCCCTGGTCGAGCTGCTGCTGCCCGAGCTGGAGGAGTTCCTCGTCTACGTGTGGCGGCGCCAGCTCGCCGCAGCCACCGGGCGCGTCGTGCAGGCCGCCGACGACGAGGAGATGGTGGACCGCCGCCTCGCGGTGGGCTTCGCCGACCTCGTCGGGTTCACCCGGCTCACCCGGCGCCTGGAGGAGGAGGAGCTCGGCGAGCTCGTCGAGGCCTTCGAGACGACCGCCGCCGACCTGGTCGCGGCGCACGGCGGGCGGCTCATCAAGACGCTGGGCGACGAGGTCCTGTTCGCCGCCGACGACGCGGGCACGGCCGCCGAGATCTCGCTGCGGCTCATCGAGACGATGGCCGGCGACGAGACGATGCCCGCCCTGCGCGTGGGCATCGCGTTCGGCACGGTCACGACCCGCATGGGCGACGTGTTCGGTACGACCGTGAACCTCGCGAGCCGGCTCACCTCGATAGCCCCCAAGGACGCCGTCCTGGTCGACGGGGCGTTCGCCGAGGAGCTGGCCCGTACCGGCGACGCCCCCGTCTCCGAGGCGCAGGCCGCCCAGGACGCACTGGCCGCCGAGAAGGAGGGCGAGGAGCCGGCTCCCCCGGCGAAGTACCGCTTCCAGCTCCAGCCCATGTGGCAGCGCCCGGTGCGCGGCCTCGGAGTCGTCGAGCCCTGGCTCCTGCACCGGCGCGAGGCATAGGGCCTGTCCTGGAAAGCCTTGACGGGCACGGCCTAGGATCACCGCCGACGTAACGTTCGTTAACGGAGGGGTTTCCATGGCTGAGCAGCGGTTCGGGGAGTTCGTCGTCGTGCGGCGCGAGGGGTACGTCGCCGAGCTGGTGCTCGACCGGCCCAAGGCCATGAACGCGGTGTCGACGGAGATGGCCCGTTCCATCGCCGCCGCCTGCGAGGCGCTCGGCGCCGACCCGGACGCCCGGGTCACCGTGGTGAGTTCCACGAACGAGCGGGCGTTCTGCGTCGGCGCGGACCTGAGGGAGCGCAACTCCTTCAGCGACGCCGAGCTCGTACGCCAGCGGCCCACCGCCCGCGCCGCGTACACCGGCGTGCTCGAACTGCCCATGCCGACCGTCGCCGCCGTGCACGGCTTCGCCCTGGGCGGCGGCTTCGAGCTGGCGCTCGCCTGCGACGTGATCGTGGCGGACGCCACCGCCGTGGTCGGCCTGCCCGAGGTGTCGGTCGGCGTCATCCCCGGCGGCGGCGGTACGCAGCTCCTGCCGCGCCGGGTCGGCGCCGCCCGCGCCGCCGAGCTGGTCTTCACCGCGCGCCGCGTCGAGGCCGCGGAGGCAAGGGAGTTGGGGCTCGTCGACGTGCTGGCCGACGACGCCCGTACGGAGGCGCTCGCGCTCGCGGGGCGGATGGCGGCCAACTCGCCCGTCGGGCTGCGCGCGGCGAAGCGGGCGATGCGGCTCGGCCAGGGCCTCGACCTGCGGGCCGGCCTGGAGGTCGAGGACGCGGCGTGGCGGTCGGTGGCGTTCTCGGGGGACCGCGCGGAGGGCGTGGCCGCGTTCAACGAGAAGCGGAAGCCGGTGTGGCCCGGGGAGTGATCCCGGGTGCGCCGCGGCGGGTGCGTAGCGACACCTCAAGGGTCAAAACCTCCTAAACCTCCCTAAGCTGGAGGAATGGGTGGAGAGGATGCCCGGCTGCGGGCCGTGGTTTCGCTGGCGCAGGCCATGGCCGCGACGCACACGCGGCGCGAGGCCTGGCGTGCGGCGGCGCTCGGCGCGCGGGACGCGCTCGGCGGGAACTTCGCCGCGCTCTCGGTGTGGGAGCGCGAGCTGGGTCGCCTTCGCGTGCTGGTGAACGAGGGCGAACGGGCCGACGGGGAGGAGGAGTTCCCCGAGGACGAGACGTATCCGGTGCACCAGTTCCCCGAGATCACCGAGTTCCTGCACGAGCGGTGGGCGGGCGGTGGCGAGCCCGACGCCTGGGTCGAGACGGCCGCCGCGCCGCCCGAGGGCCGGGCGGGGTACTGCCACGAGAGGGTCACCGCGCTGCGCAGGCGCGGCCGGGGCTGCTGCGTGGTCGCCCCGATCGTGCTGCACGGGCGGGCCTGGGGCGAGCTGTATGTGGCCCGGCCCGTCGGGGCGCCCGTCTTCGACGCGGCCGACGCGGACTTCGCCACGGTCATCGCCTCCGTCGCGGCGGCCGGGATCGCCCAGACCGAGCGCCTCGAAGAGGTACGTCGGCTGGCCTTCACCGACCCGCTCACCGGGCTCGCCAACCGCCGCGCGGTCGACATGCGGCTGGACCAGGCCGTCGAGCGGCACCGGACGGACGGCTCGGTCGTCAGCCTCGTGGTCTGCGACCTGAACGGGCTCAAGCGGGTCAACGACACGCTGGGCCACGCGGTGGGCGACCGGCTCCTGGAGCGCTTCGGATCGGTGCTTTCGCTGTGCGGGGCGATGCTGCCGGGTGCGCTGGCCGCGCGGTTGGGCGGGGACGAGTTCTGTCTGCTTTCCGTGGGGCCCTCCGCCGACGAGGTCGTGGCCGTGGGGGAGGAACTCTGCCTGCGGGCGGGGGAGTTGGAGCTGGGGGAGGGGGTTGCGTGCGGGGTGGCATCGACGGGCGACCCCATCGGCCCGGTGCGCTCGGCCCGCCGGCTGTTCCGCCTCGCCGACGCGGCTCAGTACCGGGCGAAGGGCGCGAAGTCGGCGAAGCCGGTGGTGGCGGGCCGGGACGGAGCGGTCCTGCGCCTCGCCGACGCGCCGCCTGCCGCTCCGCATGACCGGCGGAGGTTCCGGGGGCGGAGCTGAGCGCTTCCGCGTGTGGGTGGTCGGGTGCGGGCCGTGCGCGGCTGGTCGCGCAGTTCCCCGCGCCCCTGAAAGGGGACTGTTCGCACCCGGCGCCGCGCGGGCGCCCGGAACCGTCCGATCCAGTAAGGACCCACCCCCTCCTCTGCTAGTGACATGACAGGATTCAATCCGTAGGGTGCTGAATATGGATATGCACACTGTCGTGGTGGGGACCTCCGGGACCACCCCCGAGGACGTCATCGCCGTGGCCCGCGGCAACGCGAAGGTCGAGCTCTCCGCCGGGGCGCTCGACGCGCTGGCCAAGGCGCGCGAGATCGTCGACGCGCTGGCCGCCAAGCCGGAGCCCGTGTACGGCGTCTCCACCGGCTTCGGTGCCCTCGCCTCCCGGCACATCAGCTCCGAGCTCCGCGCCCAGCTGCAGCGCAACATCGTGCGCTCGCACGCCGCCGGCATGGGCCCGCGGGTGGAGCGCGAGGTCGTCCGTGCGCTCATGTTCCTGCGCCTGAAGACCGTCGCCTCCGGGCACACCGGCGTGCGCCCCTCCGTCGCCCAGACCATGGCCGACGTGCTCAACGCGGGCATCACCCCGGTCGTCCACGAGTACGGCTCGCTCGGCTGCTCCGGCGACCTCGCGCCGCTCTCGCACTGCGCCCTGACGCTGATGGGCGAGGGCGACGCCGAGGGCCCCGACGGCGTCGTGAAGCCCGCCGGTGAGCTGCTCGCCGCGGCCGGCATCACACCCGTCGAGCTGCGCGAGAAGGAGGGCCTCGCCCTCCTCAACGGCACCGACGGCATGCTCGGCATGCTGTGCATGGCCATCGCCGACCTGAAGAAGCTCTACACCTCCGCCGACATCACCGCGGCCCTCTCCCTCGAAGCGCTGCTCGGCACCGACAAGGTGCTCGCCCCCGAACTGCACGCCATCCGCCCGCACCCGGGTCAGGGCGCGTCGGCCGCCAACATGCTGGCCGTGCTGAAGGGTTCGGGCCTGACCGGCCACTTCCAGGAGGAAGAGGCGCCCCGCGTCCAGGACGCGTACTCCGTGCGCTGCGCCCCGCAGGTCAACGGCGCCGGCCGCGACACCATCGCGTACGCCCTGACCGTCGCCGAGCGCGAGCTGGCCTCCGCCGTCGACAACCCGGTGGTGCTGCCCGACGGCCGCGTCGAGTCCAACGGCAACTTCCACGGCGCCCCGGTCGCCTACGTCCTGGACTTCCTCGCCATCGCCGCCGCCGACCTCGGCTCCATCGCCGAGCGCCGCACCGACCGGCTCCTCGACAAGAACCGCAGCCACGGCCTTCCGCCGTTCCTCGCGGACGACGCCGGTGTCGACTCGGGCCTCATGATCGCCCAGTACACGCAGGCCGCCCTGGTCAGCGAGATGAAGCGGCTCGCGGTGCCCGCCTCCGCCGACTCCATCCCGTCCTCCGCCATGCAGGAGGACCACGTCTCCATGGGCTGGTCGGCCGCGCGCAAGCTGCGCACCTCCGTCGACAACCTGACCCGCATCATCGCCGTCGAGATGTACGCGGCGACCCGCGGCATCGAGCTGCGCAAGGGCCTCACCCCGGCGCCCGCCTCGCAGGCCGCCATCGCCGCGGCCCGCGCGGCCGGCGTCCAGGGCCCCGGCCCGGACCGCTTCCTCGCCCCCGACCTGGCCGCCGCGGACGCCTTCGTGCGCGAAGGCAGGCTGGTCGCCGCCGTGGAGCCGGTGACGGGCCCGCTGGCCTGACCCGCCCGTACGGAAAGGGCCGCCCGGGATGTCACATCCAGGGCGGCCCTTTCGTATGCCCAATTCCCGTACGTACGGCGGCAGTTGAGGTGCGTACGGAGTGGTCAGCAGGCCCGTGATCTGCGGACCGAGTACGTCACGAACCCGGCCCCGAGGCCCAGGAACAGCGTGCCGCCGACCAGGTAGGGGGAGGTGTTCGCGCCACCGGTGTCGGCGAGGGCGAGGGGGCCTTCGGCCGGGGCGGGGGCGGCCCGGTACGCGGAGTGCGCGGGGGGCGTCGAAGGGTGCTGCTCGTCCGTCGCGTTGGCGGACGGGACGAACCAGAGGGCGCAGAGCAGGGTGCCCGCCGCGGTGGCGGTGAGCAGGGGGCGGCGAGCGACGGACAAGTGAGCGATCCCCTTGCGAGTACCTCGAATTGGCGGGATGCGCTGATGCTAGTGAAAGCAGCGGGTCGCGGGAAAGTCGAGGATGGCTTGAGCCCTACGCTCCCTCGCATGAGCGAAGAAGAGACATCACGGTTTGTTCGGCTCCGCGTCGATTTGGTCCTGGAGATCGAGGACGCCGAGCAGCTGGCGGCGGCCGCCCTGGTCCGCATCGCCGAGGACCCGGCGATGCGGGCCGAGGAACGCGCGCATGCCGAGGCGGCCGTGCGGGAAGACGCAGCGGAGGCCCTCGCCTACCTCGTGGACCCCGTGGACCTCGTGGAGGCGCTGCCGGGCGCGGAACTGGTCCAGGCATCGTGGAGCAGCGAGCGGGTCGGCTACGACCCCGACGACGAGGAATGGGACCTGGACGAGGAGGACAGCAATGACGAGGACTGACGGCCGCTGAGAGGCGGGCGGGCGGGTGCGGGGGAAGCCGGGACGGCCTTTTGGTGATCTTGTACCGTCCCGCCCCGACCCGTCCGCCGGTGCGTGGTGTGCCCCACATTCACCCCCGCTGCACAACTGCGACAGGCAGTCTGATGTCCTAGTCGAGATGACTTGGGGGGACGAGGCGACGATGGAGAAGCGTGTGAAGACGGAGAGTAAGCGCCGCAAGCAGGGTCTCGCGGCGGCGTGCGCGGTGCTCGGCGGCGTACTGGTCCTTTCTGCCTGCAACGGCGGCGGCGACTCGGGCGCCAAGGCCGACAGCTCGTCCTCGGCGCAGGCGGCGGCCGACAAGGCGGCCGCGAAGGACACCTCGGACGCCAAGATCACCATCGCGCCCAAGAACGGTGCCGGCAACGTCGGCATCAACAGCGACACCAAGGTCACCGTCGCCGACGGCAAGCTGACCGACGTGACGCTGACCTCCGCCGACGGCGCCAAGGTCGACGGGAAGATATCCGCCGACGGCCTGAGCTGGGCGCCCGAGAAGGCCCTGAAGCGTTCGGCGACGTACAAGATCACGGCGACCGCGGCGGACGCCAAGGGGCGCCAGGCGCACGAGAACGCCTCCTTCACCACCGTCTCCCCGAAGAACAGCTTCATAGCCAACTTCACGCCCGAGGACGGCTCCACCGTCGGCGTCGGCATGCCCGTGTCGATCAACTTCGACAAGGCGATCACCAACAAGAAGGACGTCCAGGCCAAGATCACGGTCTCGTCCAGCAGCGGCCAGGAGGTCGTCGGGCACTGGTTCGGCTCGCAGCGCCTCGACTTCCGGCCGCAGGAGTACTGGAAGGAGAACTCGACCGTCACCATGAAGATGGACCTGGACGGCGTCGAGGGCTCCAACGGCATCACCGGCGTCCAGGAGAAGACGGTCACCTTCAAGATCGGCCGCAACCAGGTCTCCACCGTCGACGCGAACACCCACACCATGACCGTCACCCAGGACGGCAAGGTCGTGAAGACCATCCCGATCTCCGCGGGCTCGCCCGAGCACCCGACGTACAACGGCCAGATGGTGATCTCCGAGAAGTACAAGGAGACCCGCATGAACGGTGCGACCGTCGGCTTCACGGACGACGACGGCAAGGGCGAGTACGACATCAAGGACGTGCCGCACGCCATGCGCCTGTCCGCATCCGGCACCTTCATCCACGGCAACTACTGGGGCGCCAAGTCCATCTTCGGCAGCGCCAACACCAGCCACGGCTGCGTCGGCCTGTCCGACACCAAGGGCGCCGGCGACGACAGCACCATGGCCGCCTGGTTCTACGACCACTCGATCACCGGCGACGTCGTCGTCATGAAGAACTCCCACGACAAGACGGTCCAGCCCGACAACGGCCTCAACGGCTGGAACATGAGCTGGGACCAGTGGAAGGCCGGCTCCGCCGGCTGATCCTCGCCTTACGTACGCACCGGGCCTTACGTACGTACCGGCTGCTCGGCGCTCCAACTGCCGAGCAGCCGCAGCGACTCCGCCGACTTCGAGCCCGGCTCCGCGTGATAGGTGACCAGCGACAGGTCGTGCGCGTCCGGCAGCTTCAGCGTCTCGTACGCCAGCGTCAGCTCACCCACCACCGGGTGGCGCAGCCGCTTCACGCCGTGCCCCTTCTCGGCGACGGTGTGTGCCGCCCACATCGAGCGGAACTCCTCGCTCTTGACCGACAACTCGCCGATCAGCGCGGTCAGTTGAGGATCGTCGGGATAGCAGCCCGCGCACAGCCGCAGCACGCTCACCACGTCGACGGCCTTGGCGTGCCAGTCGACGTACAGCGAACGCGACGCCGGGTCGAGGAACACGTGGCGCGCCAAGTTCCGTTCCTGCGGCGGCAGTTGGGACAGGTCGCCGAGCAGGGCCGCCGCCATCCGGTTCCAGCCGAGGATGTCCAGACGCGGCCCGACGAGGTACGCGGGCACCCCCTCCATCGCGTCGATCAGCTCCTGGAGCGCCGGACGCACCTGGTGGGGCCGGCAGGCCGAGGCGCGCTTCTTCTTCGCCTTGCCCTTGGCGAGGTGGGTCAGGTGGTTCTGCTCGGTGTCGTTCAGGCGCAGCGCCCGCCCGATCGCCTCCAGGACCTCCACCGACACGTTCTGCGCGTTGCCCTGCTCCAGACGCGTGTAGTACGCCACCGACACCCCGGCCAGCTGCGCCAGCTCCTCCCGCCGCAGGCCGGGCACCCTGCGGTGCCGCCCGTGGTCCGGCATCCCCACGTCCTCGGGCTTCAGCCGGGCCCGGCGGGAGCGGAGGAATTCGCTGAGTTCGGCGCGCTGGTCCATGACACCCCAGTATCCGGGGTCACCGGCCTGGTCGTACGACCGGGAGCCTGACCCTGTCAGTGGTACGCACGCTGGACGTAGGCAGAACAGGGGCCTGGGTGACTGGCTGGAAGTGATGCAGGCTTGATCTCGTACCCCAAAGATCTGAGGAGAACGGCATGACCACCGTCGCCGCCTACGCCGCCCCCGCCGCCAAGGCTCCCCTGGAGCGCACCACCATCGAGCGCCGTCCGGTGGGCCCGAACGACGTACTCATCGAGATCAAGTACGCCGGCATCTGCCACTCCGACATCCACCAGGCCCGCGAGGGCTGGGGCCAGGCCATCTTCCCGATGGTGCCGGGCCACGAGATCGCCGGCGTGATCACCGAGGTCGGCTCCGCCGTCACCAAGTTCCAGGTCGGCGACCGTGCGGGCATCGGCTGCTTCGTCGACTCCTGCGGGAAGTGCGAGGCCTGTCTGTCGGGGCAGAACCAGTTCTGCCAGGACGGCGTCTCGACGTACAACGCGATCGGCCGGGACGGCAAGCCCGCCTACGGCGGCTACTCCACCCACATCGTCGTGGACGCCGACCACACGCTGCGCATCCCCGACAGCATCCCGCTGGACGTCGCGGCCCCGCTGCTCTGCGCCGGCATCACCCTGTACTCGCCGCTCAAGCGCTGGCAGGCCGGCCCCGGCAAGAAGGTCGCCATCCTCGGGCTCGGCGGCCTCGGCCACATGGGCGTGAAGATCGCGCACGCGCTCGGCGCCGAGGTGACCGTGCTCAGCCAGTCGCTGCGCAAGCAGGAGGACGGCCTCAAGCTGGGCGCCGACCACTACTACGCGACCAGCGACGAGGACACCTTCAAGCAGCTCGCCGGCTCCCTCGACCTGATCGTCTCCACCGTGTCCGCGCCGCTGGACCTGGGCGCGTACCTCTCGCTCCTGAAGACGGGCGGCGCGTTCGTCAACGTGGGCGCCCCCGAGGAGCCGAACGCGCTCAACATGTTCGGCCTCATCGGCGGCAACAAGATCCTCGCCGGTTCGATGATCGGCTCCATCGCCGAGACCCAGGAGATGCTCGACTTCTGCGCCGAGCACGGCCTGGGCGCCGAGATCGAGCTGATCCGCGCCGACCAGATCAACGAGGCGTACGAGCGTGTGCTGGCCAGCGACGTGCGCTACCGCTTCGTGATCGACACCGCGACGATCTGATCCTCGCCGGTCGCGGTGCTGCGGCCCCGGAGGCTTCCCGCCTCCGGGGCCGTTCGCGTGCCCCCGCTCGTGGTCCTGGTCGACGGGGTCGCGGCCGGGTACGACGCGGGGCGTACGGCGGCGGCGTTCCGGGCGTTGCAGGCGGGTGCTTCCGTCGTTCCGGCTTAGGGTCGCCCGGCGGGCGCCCGGCGGATCGGGCTCTAACTCCCTTGTCAGGAAAGGTAGTTGGAGCCGAGCCGGTAGGTGCCCGGTGCTGTGGCCGTGAGGCGGGTCCAGCCGTCCGGGGCTCGCTCGACGCGGGCGCCCTTCGCCCGCAGCCAGGGCGAGTACACGATCCGCACGGTCGCCGAACCCGGCCGGTCCATCCGTACGACCAGCTCGGCGTCGTCGCCCGAGAGCGCGGTGCCGGGTGGCGAGACGAGCGGGGTGGCGTCGCGGACGCGGTAGACCGTCCAGTGCGCGTCGTGCCAGACCGGCTCCAGCCGGCTCGGCCCGGCGCGCACGAGGGCGGCCTCGGCCTCGGCGGGGCCGTCGGGGAGGCCGTCGTGCAGCACGACGAAGCCGACGGCCCAGTGGTCCAGCCAGGCACGGTAGGTGTCCTGGTTCAGCGAACCGTCGTAGAAGAGCCGGCCGCGCTCGACATCGAGCTGCCGGTTCCAGCCCCGGGCGGTGTTGACGTGCGCGGCGAGCACGGCCGCCTCGCGGTGGTTGCGGGCCGGGACCACCTCGACGCGGGTGCGGTCCGCGCCGAGGCGGCTCAGCTCGGCGACGACCCCGCCGGTGCTCGCGGCCCAGGCGGGCACGGCGGTCGACACCCGGAGATCGGCGATCGTCTTGTCGCCCAGCCAGAGGAAGGAGACGAGGCAGGCGAGGACGAGGGCGGTACGGCGGAGCCGGTGCGCTCGGCGGGCCTTGTCGGAGTGGGCGCCCGGGGCCGGGCGGGCGTCCGGGGTGCCCGGGGCGGCGTCCGTCTTCAGGGTGCGCTCGGCGGGCCGCGCCAGGGCGGCGGCCAGCAGGACCGGCGGGCCCGCGAGGCCGAAGAGGCGCTCCACGTTGGTGCCGACGGGGGAGGCGACGAGGTCGGTGAGCACGACGCCGAGCCCGTAGACGGCGGCGCCGAACCGCACGACTCGCCAGCCCCGGCCGCGCGGCGCCGCGCATACCAGGACGGCGGAGACGGCCAGCGGCATCCACACCTTGCCGAGCCACATGGGCTGTTCACCCTCGAAGGGGAAGAGCAGGGTGGTCGCCCCGACGATGACGACCGGTGGGAGCAGCAGCGCCGCCGCCTTGAGCCACCGCCGGTCGAGCGCGTACGCGACGCCGCCGACGACGAGGAACAGACCGGCGACGGGGCTGGCGGCGGTGGCGAGAGCGGCGGCCGCGGCTGCGAGCAGGGCTCTGAGGAGAGGGCGGCGCTCTGGTGCGAGAGCGGTGCTCTCGGCGGGGGTGCCGGGGTGCGGGCGCCGGTCCGGCTGTGGGCGCTGCCCCGCCCCGAGGGTGCTGCGCAGAGAGCCGCGCTCTGGATAGAGAGCGGCGCTCTCACCCCGGAGCGCCGCTCGCCCCCAGCCGCGCCGCGCTCCCCGCTCCACAACAAGAGCACCGCTCTCCCGCACCCACAAGCAGGCCCCGAGCCCGAACGCCACCCCCACCGCGAAGGTCGTCCGGCCGGACGCCACGTCGCACCACAGCGTGAGAGCCCCGAGCAGTGCGGGCCACCACGGGTTGCGCACCGACTCCGCACGCACGAACAGGCGGGCAAACAGCCAGGTCGAGGCGGTGCCCGCCGCCACCGTCACCGCGCGCACCCCGAACCAGGACATCAGCCACGGCGTGAGGAGGCTGTAGTTCGCCGTGTGGGCACCGCCGTACCAGGACAGGTTGTACGCCGATCCCGGGTGCCGCGCGGCGAAGCCGGACCAGGCGAGCTGCGCCGCCAGGTCGCCCCCGCCGGTCGCGAGGGCGGTGGCCCACCAGACGTACGCCGGGATCGTGAGAGCCGTGACGAGCGCGGGGACGGCAGCGCGGGCCCGCCACGACCCCTTCCGGGTGAGGGCGGTCACCCGCGTGCCCCATCCCCGCGACCGGCCCGCCGTCTCCGGCCCGCCCTCCGCAGCCCCCTCCGCGTCGCGGATGCCGGTGCGTACGCGCTCCCCGATGCCCATCCGGTCACCCTATGAGGCGGGGTCCGGGCGCCGGCCGGCGAGGGCGGGCTGCCCTCCACGCTGTCTGATCCCTACGGCGGCCAAAGCACTCCCAGATCGTGGTCGTCACCCACGCCCGCCCGCCGGCGGCCGAGCTCTCGCGTGGGGCCGAAGTCGTCGAGCTGGTCAGGGAGTTCGGGCGAACGGTGGTCGAGGGGCAGGGACTTCCGGACGGGCCGGCGTGGCGCTGGCCCAAGCGGTGGCCGGGGGTTCCGGTGGCGGTCGGTGCAGGGCGTGCAGGCAGAGCCCGCCGACGATGAGCGCGAGGCCCGTCCAGGCGGTCGGGGACGGGGTCGCGACGCCGGTCAGCAGGGCCTCGCCCGCCAGAGTGAAGGGCACCTCGGTGGCCTGGGTCGCCTCCACCGCACCCAGCGCGGCCGGCCGGTCCCGTACGAGATCGGTGGCGCGGAAGAACAGGGTGGTCGCCACCACGCCCGACGCCAGCGCCACGATCAGGCACTGGACGACCTGGCCCCGCCCCGGCCCACCGACGCGCAGGCCCGCCGTGCCGGCGAGGACCACCCACAGCGGCAGCGAGCCCAGCGTCATGGCGAGGGTGCGCTGCACCCCGTCGAGACCGTCGCGGCCGAGCAGCTTCCGGTTGCCGAGCGGGTAGGCGACGGCCGCGACCAGGACCGGGACGACGACCCGGGCGGTCGTGCCCGCGCCCATCCCGTGCGCGTTCTGGGTCTGCGCGAGCACGACCCCGGCGACGATGAGCAGCGACACCGCGAGGGTGCGGCGCGGCACCCGCCCGCCGATCACGATCCCGGCGACGATCACGAGCTGCCAGGTCGCCGCGAGCAGCCAGCCCGCGCCCTCCTGGCTCGCCCAGGTCAGCGGCGCGTAGAACAGCCCGAACCCGACGGTCGACCAGCCCAGCCACGGCCCCGGCCGGGCGCGCAGACTCCGTACGACCCCGGGCAGCCCGCCCCGTACCCACACGAGGAGCACGAGCGGCGGCAGCATGAACAGATAGCGCAGGCTCGCGCTCCACAGCCAGGAGCCGCCCGCCACGCTCATCTCGCGGTTGAGCACGAAGCTGGTCGCGAAACAGGCGGCGGCGACCACGCCGAGCGCCATGGGCACGGCGGCCCCCCGGTTCCGGTTCACGCCCGTACCACTCCTCGTACGCCTCGCGGCTTCCCGCACTCGGTCACAAACTAAAATGTTAGTTGTGACCGCAGACCAGCCAGCACTCGCCCCCGCTGCCACCCCCGCCACCCCCGCCACCCCCGGCTCCCCTGCCTCCGAGCCGTCCCGCCGTCTGCTGCGCGATGTCGCGTACGAGGCGCTGCTCGCGGCGATCGTGTCGGGCGAGCTCGCCCCCGGCGCGAAACTCGGCGACGTCGAGCTCGCCGCCCGCCTCGGCCTCACCCGCGCCCCGGTCCGCGACGCCCTTGCCCGGCTCGCCACGGAACGCCTCGTCGTGTCGAAACCGCAGAGCTACACGCGGGTCGCCCCGCTGGTCGCCGAGGAGATCCGGGGCGCGCTCGCCGTGGTCGGCGCGATGCACACCCTCGCGGTGCGCGAAGCCCTGCCGCGCCTGGATCGGGACCACCTGGCCCGCATGCGCACGGCGAACGCGGAGTTCGTACGAGCGGTGGGCGCGGGCGACATCGCGGCGGCGATCAGCGCGGACGACGCCTTCCACGCCGTCCCGGTCGCGGCGAGCGGCAACCAGCCCCTTGCCGACACGGTGGCCCGCTACACCCCGCTGCTGCGCCGCCTGGAACACCAGCGCTTCTCCAGCACGGCGGCCCGCGCCTCGGCCGCCCGCCACGAGGAACTGATCGCGGCGTGCGAGGCGCGGGACGCGGACCGGGCGGCCCAGATCTCGTACGAGATCTGGGCGGAACTGGAATGAGCTACCCGGCCCGTGGACAGACCCGCTCGTCGGGCAACAGGGCCTGGGCGGCGTCGAGTTGACCGTCCCGCACGAGCGCGTGGACGCGGTGCGCGAGCGGGGTCACATCGCGGATGCCGACGATCCACTCGTCCGCGTACCGCCGCACGGCCTCCCCGGTGAGACCGAGTTGCAGCGAGCGGTACGGCAGCGGCTGAAGCCGCAGATCCCGCTCGGGGTCCCACTGCACCCGGGCGGGAGCCTGCCTCAACTCCCGCTTCCAGTCGGCCGGTTCTCCGTGCAGCTCGCGTACGTAATGCGAAAGGCAGGCGTGATCGAGCGCCCAGTCGAACCCGTCCCGCCGGATCTCGACGGCGAGCACGGTGCGCTGCCCGTCCCTCGTGCCCCACCCCGAGCGGTACATCATCCACAGGAACGACGGCTTGACCCAGGTCATCCGCTCCCGCTTCCAGGCCGCCGGAAACCGCCCCTCGCGCGCGGCGGGCAGCCCGAGCGCCGGGTCGTACGCCTGATAGACGGTGACCGTCGACTCGGTGTGCAGCGCGCGGATCTGCTGGCGGGGCGGGGCGGGGCGGGGTGGGGGTGCGGTCGCGCGCGCCTTCTGTGGCTTCCCTGGCTTCCATGGGGGAAGCGTGGCCCGGCGGGGCGGGGTGTGACCAGCGAATATCGGGCTACCGGCCGGCGGGGGTGAGCCGGCGCTCGACGTACTCGGACGCTGCTCTACCCGCCGGCCGGCGGACCCGATGCTGGTCCGGGGGCCGGGCCGACCGGGTTCGTCGACGGGGTCAGCGCCGCCGCCCCCGGGCCTGATGAGGGTGATGGCGGATCTCCACATCGGCATCGGTAACCGCCGAAAGATCCCCTCGCGCCCGAGCCGCCCGCCGCAGCCCGACCAACTCCGCGCACACCGCACAGCCCCGAGCGGGCTGGGGCGGAGCATGCGGCAGCGCCAGATGTACGGGGTCCCCCATGGTCGTCCTCGGATTGCTCACGCCTACCGCCTGTCCGGCCGATTGCTGATGTCCCCAGCAATTCACCCGAACCCGCACCCCCGTACTCCAGGATCCGCTCGGACTCCCCCGAACGGCCCCTGGCCGACAGCCGGTCGCCTTACGAAGCGGGCCGGGCGGTGCCCGACCGTGAGAGGAGAGCGAGCCGTCACCTTGCCGGAGGTCGCAGTTCGACCGACCTGCGCAGCGCCGCGGCCAACTCTTCGACACGACCGGCGTCGATCACGCCGACGTGCACCTGAGCGGTGCCCCGGTAGTGCACCTGGGGGCGGATCGCAGCCCGCACGGGCTCAGGGAATCCGAGGAATTCCAGCGCCTCCCTGAGTGCGTTACAGGCGGCCTCGGCCCGGGTCCACGCATCACGCCACGCCTGCATTTCCATCAGGTCGCCGCCTTCATGTGCGCTGTCGATGCCAATGGATTGCCGTGTGCCGGATGATTTCTGATCTCCTGACTGGCATCGAACGCAGAGCGATGCCGGCCCTCCTTCAGAGCCCCGTTCACCTCGCGTGCCAACGCGGTACAGACACCGCATCCGGCGACTTCATCAGTCACGTACAGCCAACTGTCGATGGGTAGTTCCACCGGATTCTCCGAGTACCTGACTGGCTCCGTCATGAGTGCCCCTCGCTCTCGTCCGCTCTCGATGCGTGCTCAAGTCTGGTCCTGTCGGTGACACCGTCCAACGGCTATTCGCGTTGCGGGGTAGACGATCACGAACGACAGGAATCCGCCCACTCTCCAAGCCTCGTCCTGGCCTCTTCACCAAAGAGGGCGTGCCTCTCATAGAGGCTGAACACTTCGAGATGCTCAGCAATGTCCCGGGCGTCTTGGAACACGATCCGTCCGGTGAAGGTCTCGACAGTGGCCAAGCGCTGGTCGTAGACGGTGAAGGTGTTCAAGGGGCCCCGGGTTACCGACACGTCGAAGGGCAGTACGCCAATACGGACGTTGGGAAGATGGGTGAGTGACGCAAGACGGTCCATCTGCACCGCCAGAGCGGGCTTAGGGACGACGGGCCACCTCACGGCTTGCTCAGTCAGGAGGAAGGTGAAGCGCTTGGTGATGTCGTACAGAACCGCTTGGCGCTCCAGCTTCTTGGCCACCGTCCTGGAGACATCGCCAGGCGAGTGGCTGAGGCTGGCCCGAACGTACTCCGGGGTGGCCAGCAAGCCGGTCACCATCGCAGGCAAGAAGTACCGCAGGGTCGTCGCTTCGGCTTCCAGTCCTGCCAGCTCTGCCTGGCGCTTCTCCAGGCCCCTGCGCCACGACGCCCGCTTTCCCTGCCATTCCGTATTGGCCAACCGCGCGAGGGCCGCTATCTCTGCTACGAGTTCCGGCGGAGCGTCAAGGGCTCTGAGGATCAGCTCGGTGTCGACGAGGGTCGGAGTTGCCCGGCCGGTCTCCATATTGCTGAGCTTCGTCTGAGACATATTGCAACGCCGAGCGAGCCAGACCTGAGTACGGTTGGCTCGCTTGCGCAGCGCGCGGAGTGCTTCTGCCAGGTCGACCTTCGACTGACCCAGCTGTCCGGGGTCAAACGTCAAGGCCCTTCACGTACTCCTCGAAGGGCACGGCGTGCTCCAGGGCAATCCCCTTCCATTCCCGGTAAGGGGTGGGGTCTCCCTCGAATACCTCACGATTGATCTGAGTGCCGTCCGGTCGGAAGTTCAGGTGCACGACGTCGGCCTCATCGAACATCCACCAGTCTTGGCCGCTGAGGGGCAAGCCGTAGTCGGCCCGGGTCACGTCCAATACCCGGATGTCTTCGCCCGCCCGAATGTTGCCCGGAATTCCCCAAGCGAATTGGTACCGCTGATAGTCGGTCAGCGGTTGGCGTACGACGCGGACCCTGCCGATACGGCGGCCTGAACCGACGTATGTCCGTACTCGGCTGTGCCATCGGACATTGTGGTCCGGAGGTTTGGCCTCGCCTCGCAGGAAGCGGGCGACGTTCTCTTGTTCCTTCGGCATGGTGTACGTGGGCTGAGCCTCGAAGCGCCATGCTTCCCGCTCGAAGGCGTCGAAGAAGCGGCGCCAGTCCTCACCATCCAAGAGCACGGACAGCCTCCCTGAGAACGGCCTCGGGGATCTCTACAAGTCCCTCGCCGACGGGAGGCGCGAAGGCGTGGGACACGTCTCCCCGGACGACGAATGCCCCGCCCTTCGTCCGGTAGGTGTTGGGGCAATCGTCGTCATCGCAGTTGGGTCCACCAGCGCTGCCGGTGAGGCGGGTCAGTTCGTCGCGCGCCATCGTGCCCCCTTCGTCTGCGCAGAGTTGATCCCTGTCATCAAAGAGGACGCTAGGGCGGCCGTCCGAGCACGTCCACGGCGGAACGCCAATATTCGTGTTGTCGGGTAGACGATCACTGCGCGGCTCTCCCCGTCCGCCGCCTTGTGCTCTGCCGAAGAGGGGGGAGACGCTGCTTACCGGGTCAGCCCTCCGCCTTCGCCACCCCGATCGGGCAGGACACCCCCGTCCCCCCGATCCCGCAGTACCCCGCCGGGTTCTTGTCCAGGTACTGCTGGTGATAAGGCTCCGCAGCGTAAAACGGGCGCCCCTCCGTCGGCAGCAGCTCTGTCGTGATCGTGCCGTGGCCCGAGGCCGTCAGGACCCGCTGGTAGGCCTCGCGGGAGGACTTGGCGATGGACTCCTGGGCGGGGGTGTGGGTGTAGATCGCCGAGCGGTACTGGGTGCCCACGTCGTTGCCCTGGCGGAAGCCCTGCGTCGGGTCGTGGTTCTCCCAGAACACCTTCAGGAGCTGCTCGTAGGAGACGAGGGCGGGGTCGTACACCACCCGGACCGCCTCCGTGTGGCCCGTCAGGCCCGAGCAGACCTCCTCGTACGCCGGGTTCACCGTGCTCCCGCCCTGGTAGCCGGCCAGCGTCGTCCAGACGCCCGGGGTCTGCCAGAACTTGCGCTCGGCGCCCCAGAAACAGCCCATCCCGAAGTCCGCGACCTCAAGCCCCTCGGGGTACGGGCCCGCCAGCGGGTTGCCCAGGACCGTGTGCCGGGACGGCAGGGTGAATTCGGGCTCCGGGCGTCCCTTGAGGGCCTGCTCGGGGGTGGGCAGCTCGGGCGTGCGGCGGCCGAAGATCATCGGGGGGCTCCTCGGAAAGGTGTGGGTCCCTCTGTGGGTGCCTATACGGAACGTACGGCCGGGCCGAGAGATTCCGGCCACCCCAGTCGGTCACCCCAGTCGGCCACCCGAATCGGCCTCGCGCTACGGCCGCCGCAGCGTCGCCGGGCTGCCCCCGTTCGCCTCGTAGCCCGCCACCGCCAGGGCCCGGCACAGGGTGTAGTCCGCCGCCGGGTCCTCGGAGACCGTCCAGGGGAGGGCGCCCACATAACCGTCCAGGGCGACGAACTGGTCCATCGACTCCGCCCAGCGTTCGGCGCGCACCAGGAAGAAGACCAGGAGGTGGCGGACCTGGGGCAGGACCGGGTCGTCGGGGCGGGCCTGGTGGACGGCGTGCAGGGCGCCCTCCATGGCGCGGCTCACCACCGCCGTGCGGTAGAAGTCGCTCACCATGACGACCTCGGGGACGTGCTCGTACACCGCGAAGAGGGGGAGCGCGGAGAGGAGGGAGCCGCGCGGGGCGCGGGCCGCCGCCGACGTCGCGAACTCGTCGGCCTGCGCGCGCGAGCCGTGCCACTTCTCGCAGTGGTAGTGCAGCGCCGCGAGGTGCGCGCCCATGTGATGCGGGGAGCGGTCCATGACCTTGGCCCACAGCTGGTCGAACTCCGGGCGGGGGTAGGCGAGTCCGCGGGCCACCGCGAGTTCGGTGATGTACGGGACGGGGTCGCCCGGCGCGAGCAGCGCGGCCTCGCCGCACACCGTGCGGGCCTCCTCCAGGATGATGCGGAAGTCGTCCTGGCCGACGGACGAGGACCGCCAGGCCTGCTGGACCAGGAACTCCGCGTGCACCTGCGCGGCCCCCGCGTCCTTCGGCGCCTCGGAGCGCCACTTGCGCAGCCAGGCCCCGCCGACGCCCGGGCGCTGGGCGAGCTCCAGGGAGGCCGCGCCCGCGAAGGCCTGGACGCGCTGCCAGCGCCGCTCGCCCTCCTTCGGAGTCTCGGCGAGGAGGCGGGCGGCCGGCTTCCAGTCCTGGGTCTGCTGCACCACGGCGAGCACGTCGAGGAGATCCTGGTCGGGCCCGGGCATGCGCACGTCGAGCTCCTCCTGGAGCGCGAAGCCGTACGCCGCCGGGTCGGCGGCATCGGGCGCACCGGGCCGGGACAGCTGGATGCCGCCCCCGCCGCGGCGGAACACGAACCGGCCGATGATCGCGACGAGCATGCACAGCGCGAGCAGGGTCCACAGAATCTCCATGCCCTCCAGCGAACCAGACCGCGGCCGGATATGACGAACCCGGCGGGCCGACGAACTAGGCTCTGGACCATGAGCCACGAGCACCTCGACAAGAGCTTCGAGACCATCGCGATCCATGCCGGGAACACCGCGGATCCGCTGACCGGTGCGGTCGTACCCCCGATCTACCAGGTCTCCACCTACAAGCAGGACGGCGTGGGCGGCCTGCGCGGCGGCTACGAGTACAGCCGCAGCGCGAACCCGACGCGGACCGCCCTCGAAGAGAACCTGGCGGCCCTCGAAGGCGGCCGCCGCGGTCTCGCCTTCGCGTCCGGTCTCGCCGCCGAGGACTGCCTGCTGCGCACGCTGCTCGCCCCCGGCGACCACGTCGTGATCCCGAACGACGCCTACGGCGGCACGTTCCGCCTGTTCGCGAAGGTCGTCTCGCGCTGGGGCGTCGAGTGGTCGGTCGCCGACACCTCGGACCCGGCGTCGGTGCGGGCCGCCGTCACCGACCGTACGAAGGTCATCTGGGTGGAGACGCCCTCCAACCCGCTGCTCGGGATCACGGACATCGCGGCCGTGGCGCAGGTGGCGGCGGACGCGGGCGCCAAGCTCGTCGTCGACAACACCTTCGCGAGCCCCTACCTCCAGCAGCCGCTGTCGCTGGGCGCGGACATCGTCGTGCACTCGCTGACCAAGTACATGGGCGGCCACTCCGACGTCGTGGGCGGCGCGCTGATCGCCAACTCGGCGGAGATCGGCGAGGAGTTGGCGTACCACCAGAATGCGATGGGCGCGGTCGCCGGGCCCTTCGACTCGTGGCTGGTGCTGCGCGGCATCAAGACCCTGCCGGTGCGCATGGACCGGCACAGCGAGAACGCGGGCAAGGTCGCCGAGATGCTGACCCGGCACGCCAAGGTCACCCAGGTCCTGTACCCGGGGCTGCCCGAGCACCCGGGTCACGACGTCGCGGCCAAGCAGATGCGTGCCTTCGGCGGCATGGTCTCGTTCCGCGTCGAGGGCGGCGAGGAGGCGGCGGTCGAGGTCTGCAACCGCACGAAGCTGTTCACCCTCGGCGAGTCCCTCGGCGGGGTCGAGTCGCTGATCGAGCACCCGGGCCGCATGACGCACGCCAGCGTCGCGGGCTCCGCGCTTGAGGTCCCGGCGGACCTCGTCCGGGTTTCGGTGGGCATCGAGAACGCGGACGATCTCCTCGCCGACCTTCAGCAGGCGCTGGGTTAGGGGACACCCCCTAGAGCCCTTCGACGGGTGGCGTCACCGTGGACGGCGGCGCCACCCAGGGCTGGGCGATCGAGGCCCACACCAGGAAGACGATCACCGCCGCTGCGAGCAGCAGCCACAGGGTGCGGCGCACCAGGCGCCGCCGGTGCAGCATGCGCAGGCCCAACTCGGTTGCCTGGGCGGCCAGTTCGACCGGTACGGCCGGGTGCGGGCCGCCCTCCAGGAGGCGGCGGACCTCGGCGGTCTTGCGATCGGGCGCACTCATCGGACGGCCTCCCGTGCCGGGGCCCCGGACAGGTGTACGCGGCCGCTCATGTGGCCACCCCGGGGGCCGGGGCGGCGGGCGCGGGCGGCGTCGGCGGGGTGCTGCGCATGGTGGCGATCGCCCGGGTGCAGATGGCGCGGACCCGGTCGGCCGGCAGCCCGACCAGCGCCGCCGTCTGCTCCTCGGCGACCCCTTCGTACAGCCGCAGGACGAGGATGAGCCGCTCCTGCGGGGTGAGCCGCGCGAGCAGCCCCTCGTCGACGTGCGGCCGGGGCAGGCCGGGGACGACCGGTCGGTGGTGGCGCCAGGCCGCGCGGGCGAACCGGGCGGCGAGCTCCTGGCGGGTGCGGTCGTACGGGTCCTCACCGCGCAGCCGGTGCCAGCGGGCGTACGTTTCGGCCAGGGCGGCGGTCAGCAGGCGCCGGGCGCGCGGGTTGTCGTCCGGGAGCTCGGCGGTGAGCAGGGTGGCGGCATGCAGCAACCGGCCGCCCGCGCCCGCCACGTATGCCTCGAACTCCCGGGTGCGGCGGCGGTGTTGGCTGGAGTGCCGCTCGCGCATGAGCCTCATATGAGGGCAGGCGCGAGCCCCCGGTCAAGAGGTCGGCGCGGACGGCTCCTGAGCGGCCGACTGGCGGGCCGAGAGCGCGGAGTTGAAGCGGGTGAGCAGCGTGCAGAACGACTCCCGCTCGTGCTCCGTCCACCCGTCGGTGACCTGGGCCATCAGCTCGCGCCGTGAGGAGCGCACCTCTTCGAGGCGGGACTGGCCGCGCGGGGACAGCTGGAGCACGACCGCCCGGCCGTCCTCGGGGTGCGAAGTGCGCTTGACCAGGCCGGTGTCGACGAGCGGCGCGACCTGGCGGGTCACGGTCGACGAGTCGATCCCCATGCCCGCGGCGAGTGCCTTGACGCCCATCGGGCCTTCCAGGTCAAGCCGGTTGAGCAGCAGGTACGCGGCCCGGTCCATCGAGTTGCGGACCTGTCCGACGCCACCGAGCCTGGTCTGCTCGGCGCGGCGGGCGAACACGGCCACCTGGTGCTGGAGGGCATCGAGGAGGCCGGGGTCAAGCGGGGGAGTCATGTCCTGAACTGGGGGCATGGCCGGGGCTCTCTCGTGCGGGTGTCGGTGTGGTGGGGGACAGAGTACGCGGCCTGACCGGCATACGTACCGGCGGTGCGCAAACCTGTGGACAACTCCCGTGCGGATGAGAATCCGGGCGGCCGGAAAGGGGCGTGAGCTGCAAGACTTGCTGTCATGAGCTTCAGTACGTCTGGCCCCTTGCACCACCTCATCCTCGATGACATCCGCGGCGCGCAGAAGATGCTGTCGGGGGTGGCCCGCACCACCGCGATGGAGGGGTCGCGCCACCTGTCGTCGCTGGTGGGAGCCCCGGTCCACCTCAAGTGCGAGAACCTCCAGCGCACCGGTTCGTTCAAGCTGCGCGGGGCGTACGTACGGATCGCGGGGCTGCGTCCCGAGGAGCGGGCGGCCGGGGTCGTCGCCGCGAGCGCGGGCAACCACGCGCAGGGCGTGGCCCTGGCCTCCTCGCTGCTCGGCGTGCACTCGACGGTGTTCATGCCCATGGGCGCCCCGCTGCCGAAGGTCGCGGCGACCCGGCACTACGGCGCGGAGGTGATCCTGCACGGCACGGTCGTGGACGAGACGCTGGCCGCCGCCGAGGCGTACGCGGCCGAGACCGGCGCGGTGTTCATCCACCCCTTCGACCACCAGGACATCATCGCCGGGCAGGGCACGGTGGGCCTGGAGATCCTGGAGCAGTGCCCCGAGGTGCGCACCATCGTCGTCGGCATCGGTGGCGGCGGGCTCGCGGCGGGCATCGCGGTCGCGGTGAAGGCGCTGCGGCCCGACGTGAAGATCGTCGGCGTGCAGGCGGCGGCCGCCGCGGCCTACCCGCCCTCGCTGGCCGCCGGGCACCCCGTCGCCATCGACCCGGCGCCGACGATGGCCGACGGGATCAAGGTGGGGCGGCCCGGGGACATACCGTTCGCGCTGGTCAGCGAGTTGGTGGACGAGGTGCGTACGGTCTCCGAGGACGAGCTCTCCAGTGCGCTGCTGCTCTGCCTTGAGCGGGCGAAGCTGGTCGTGGAGCCGGCCGGGGCGAGCCCGGTGGCCGCGCTGCTCAGCGATCCGGGGGCGTTCCGCGGGCCGGTCGTCGCGGTGCTCTCCGGCGGCAATGTGGACCCGCTCCTGATGCAGCGGATCCTGCGGCACGGCATGTCGGCGGCGGGCCGCTACCTGTCGCTGCGCCTTCGCCTGACGGACCGGCCCGGGGCGCTGGCCTCGCTTCTCGGGGAATTGTCAGTGCTGGATGCCAATGTGTTGGACGTGAGCCACGTACGGACCGACCCTCGGCTCGGACTCACGGAGGTGGAGGTCGAGTTGCAGCTGGAGACGAAGGGCCCGGAGCACTGCGCGGAGGTGTCGGCGGCGCTGCGGGAGGCGGGCTACACGGTCATGGGCTGATCCGGGACCTGCGCGTGACCAGGGGGTGAGGAAGGTCGCGCAGGACCGCTGACAGGACGCGATGTATCGCGTTATGGTGTGGCTCGACAAAGGCTCCACCGGGCGATGCGTGCCCGGAAAATCTAGGATTTGTCCAGCACATTCCGGGAAGTCACACCCAAAACTGGGGGTACCCACATGCCAGGCGCCATCTATGCCGAAGGCCTGGTGAAGACTTTCGGCGACGTAACGGCTCTGGACGGCGTGGACCTCGATGTCCCGGAAGGGACGGTCCTCGGCCTGCTCGGCCCCAACGGCGCCGGCAAGACCACCACCGTGCGCGTCCTGACCACCCTGCTCCAGCCCGACCGCGGCAAGGCGGTCGTCGCGGGCATCGACGTCCTCAAGCATCCCAACGAAGTCCGCCGGTCCATCGGCCTGTCCGGCCAGTTCGCGGCCGTCGACGAATACCTCACCGGCCGCGAGAACCTCCAGATGGTCGGCCAGCTCTACCAGATGAACGGCAAGGCCGCGAAGGTGCGCGCGGGCGAACTGCTCGACCGCTTCAACCTGGCCGACGCCGCCGACCGCCCCGCCAAGACGTACTCCGGCGGCATGCGCCGCCGCCTCGACCTCGCGGCCGCCCTCGTCGTCTCGCCGCCCGTCATGTTCATGGACGAGCCGACCACCGGCCTCGACCCGCGCAACCGGCAGCAACTGTGGGAAGTCATCCAGGAGTTGGTGGCCGGCGGCACCACCCTGCTGCTCACCACCCAGTACCTCGAAGAGGCCGACCGTCTCGCGCACGACATCTGCGTCGTCGACCACGGCAAGGTCATCGCCCGCGGCAGCTCCGACCAGCTGAAGGCCCGCACCGGCGGCGAGCGCGTCGAAGTCGTCGTCCACCAGAGCGACCAGATAGCCCCGGCCCGCGAGGTCCTGGCGGGCTTCGGCAAGGGCGAGGTCAAGGTCGAGGAACACACCCGCCAGCTCACCGTCCCGGTCGCCGGCGGCGCGAAGCTGCTCGCCGAGGTCATCCGCGAACTCGACACCAGGGGCGTGGAGATCGACGACATCGGCCTGCGCCGCCCCACCCTCGACGACGTCTTCATCTCCCTGACCGGCCACGCGGCCGAGATCCCCAAGGAAGAGGAAGAAGAGCCCGCCGACGCCCACGGCAGGTCCAAGGGCCACAAGGAGGCCGCGAAGTGAGTGCCATCACCGACGTCGTGCCCGCACCGCGGGCGCGGGGCGGCATCGGCGGGTCCGTACGGGACTCGCTGGTCGTTGCCAAGCGGAACTTGATCCGCATGACCCGGATTCCCGAGATTGTCCTTTTTGGCCTGATCCAGCCAATCATGTTCGTGGTGCTCTTCACGTACGTCTTCGGCGGGTCCATCAGCGTTGGCGGCTCCACCGATCCGAAGCTCTACAAAGAGTTTCTGATGGCCGGCATCTTCGCGCAGACCGTCACCTTCGCGACCGCCGGAGCGGGCGCGGGCATCGCCGACGACATGCACAAGGGCCTCATCGACCGCTTCCGCTCGCTGCCCATGGCGCGCGGTGCGGTCCTGACCGGTCGCACGCTCGCGGACCTGGTGCAGACCGCACTTACCCTCGTAGTGCTTGCAGGCGTCGCTCTGCTCGTCGGTTGGCGGACACACGAGAACATTGGCAAGGTGCTCTGCGGCTTCCTGCTGCTACTCCTGCTCGGGTACGCGTTCTCCTGGATCGGCGCCCTCATTGGCCTGACCGTGCGGACCCCGGAGGCAGCGACCTCCGGCGGGCTGATCTGGCTGTTCCCTCTGACGTTCATCTCGAACGCCTTCGTGCCGGTCACCGGCATGCCGTCGTTCCTTCAGCACATCGCGGAGTGGAACCCCTTCAGCGCCACAGTGGCGGGTGCCCGTGAACTGTTCGGGAACACGATGCCGAACGTGCCGAAGTCGATAACAGGCGCTTGGCCGATGGAACACCCGGTCCTGGCCTCGGTCATCTGGTCCGTCCTGATCATTGCCGTCTTCCGTACCCTCGCGGTCCGCAAGTACCGCTCGGCCAGCGTCTGACAGACGCGGAAGCCCCCGGCCGCTCCAAGGCGGTCGGGGGCTTCGCAGGGCGTGCGGGCGTCAGCCGGTGAACGGCTCGGCCGCGAGGATCTTCACCGAGGCCTTCTTGCCGTTGGGCAGCTCGTACTCGGCGTCCTCGCCGACCTTCTTGCCGTTCACGCCGGAGCCGAGCGGCGACTGCGGCGAGTACGTCTCGAAGTCGCCCGAGGCGTACTCGCGCGAGGCCATCAGGAACTGCAGGGTGTCGTCCTTGTCGCCGTCGAAGGCGATCGTGACGAGCATGCCGGGGGCCACCACGCCGTCCGCGGCGGGGGCCTCGCCGACCTTGGCGTGCTCCAGGAGCTGGGTCAGCTGGCGCACCCGGAGCTCCATCTTGCCCTGCTCCTCCTTGGCCGCGTGGTACCCGCCGTTCTCCCGGAGGTCACCCTCCTCACGGGCCGCCGCGATCTTTACGGCGATCTCCGTGCGCGCGGGACCAGACAGGTACTCCAGCTCGGCCTTGAGCTGGTTGTACGCCTCCTGGGTCAGCCAGGTGACGTTGTCGCTGGTCTGGGTCACAGGTGCTCCTCGTCGGTACTGGGAATACAAAGCATCGCCCTACCCCAAAGCATGTGCCTGGATGGGTGGGCGAAACCACGAGCCTAACAATTCAGGCGCCGTAGGGGGAGGACATAAACCGCTAGAACTTCATCAACGCAGGTCAGAGGCAGTGCGTCGTCAACCTTGATCAATAACTTGAGCAGTACGGGGCCGGGTCGGGCCGGTGCGGCCCGCTGCGGCTCAGTCGGACTGGCAGCTGACCAGGTCGGCGGCTGTCGCCCGCGAGGTCGTCGTGATCGTGACGACCTTGTCGACCTGTTTGACCGGCTCGTCGAACCGGAAGTCCGCCCGGCCCACGTCGTCGCCGCTGGTCTGCTGGGCGCGCAGGGTGCAGGTGCCCTTGGCGTTCTTGTCCTTGACGACTTCGAGGTGCACCTCGACCGAGGTGTCCGAGATGACCTTGAACTTGATCACCTGCGCGGAGAGTGACTGCCCGCCCACGTAGTCGTAACCGATCCAGCCGATCACGCCGAGCAGCACGACCCCGAGCACCGAGCCGACGATCTTCAGCTTGCGGTCCGCGCGCTCGTCCGCCGAGCGCCCGTAGCGCCCCTGAGGGAGCTGCTCGCGAACAGCGGCCATGATCGTCCTCCTGCTGGTGGGGGTCGCCGGAATTTTCCGCCCCCCGATTCGGTCACTATAGAAGCCGCCCATTGCGCCGATCACAGAGGGCGCCGAATTCACTTACTGAGTCACCGAGGATCGAGTCTTGACTGAGCAGCTGCGACTGATGGCCGTCCACGCCCACCCCGACGACGAGTCGAGCAAGGGCGCGGCCACCATGGCGAAGTATGTGTCCGAGGGGGTGGACGTGCTGGTCGTGACCTGCACGGGAGGCGAGCGCGGCTCCATCCTCAACCCCAAGCTCCAGGGCGACAAGTACATCGAGGAGCACATCCACGAGGTCCGCAAGAGAGAGATGGACGAGGCGCGCGAGATCCTCGGCGTGAGCCAGGAATGGCTCGGCTTCGTCGACTCGGGGCTGCCCGAGGGCGACCCGCTGCCGCCGCTGCCGGAGGGCTGCTTCGCCCTGGAGGACGTGGACGTCGCGGCCGGCCGCCTCGTGCGGTCCATCCGCACCTTCCGTCCGCAGGTCATCACGACGTACGACGAGAACGGCGGCTACCCGCACCCCGACCACATCATGACGCACAAGATCACGATGGTGGCCTTCGAGGGCGCGGCCGACACCGAGAAGTTCCCCGAGGACGAGTTCGGCCCGGCCTTCCAGCCGCAGAAGCTCTACTACAACCAGGGCTTCAACAAGCCGCGCACGGTCGCCCTGCACGAGGCGCTGCTCGCCCGCGGCATGGAGTCCCCGTACGGCGAGTGGCTGGAGCGCTGGAAGGAGTTTGAGCGCGCCGAACGCACGCTGACCACGCACGTTCCGTGCGCGGAGTTCTTCGAGATCCGGGACAAGGCGCTCATCGCGCACGCCACCCAGATCGACCCGGACGGCGGCTGGTTCCGCGTGCCGCTCGACCTCCAGAAGGACGTCTGGCCGACCGAGGAGTACGAGCTCGCGAAGTCGCTCGTGGACACTTCCCTCCCCGAGGACGACCTCTTCGCGGGCGTACGCGACAATGCCTGATATGAGCGCAAGCCTCGCAATGACGCACATGATCCCGTTGGCCGACGAGATCAACAACGACAAGGTGACGCCGGGTGTCCTCGGCTTCATCGTCTTCGCCGCCCTCGCCCTTGGCGTGTGGATGCTGATGAAGTCGATGAACCGCCACATGGGCAAGGTCGACTTCGAGGAGACCCCGGACCCGTCCGCGGCGACCCCGGCGGCCGCCCCGGGCAAGAGCGCACCGAAGAACGCCTGACCCTCCGGGTCTGCTGAGCGCCCCCGCCGCGCCCGTTCAGGGACGCGGCGGCGGGTGCTTCCGGCTGTGGCCGACGGCGTCAGCGCCCCGCCCTCACCGGCACCCCCATGACCTCCCGGGCGTGCCGGTCCGGGACCATGCCCAGGTGCCAGGCCTGCCAGCCGGCCTCCAGGGAGATGCCGCGCTCCAGCATGAGCGCGAAGGCCTCCGCGCAGTCCTCCAGCTTGCCGTCGCGGGAGTCGTGGGTGGCGCGCAGGAGCTGGGCCACCTCCTCCTGGGCGACCGCCGTGCCGACGTCCACGCCGCCCGCGCCCGCGTACGGCAGCAGCGTGCAGCGCAGGAAGCGGGACCAGTCGCCGCCGCGCCGGTCGTCGTACGAGGCGAACAGCGCGGTCGCCTCGTCGCACAGCGCGAGCGCCGGGCCCGGTCGGTTGTTGCCCGCGTCGATCAACGCGAGCTCCAGACACGTCCAGGCCTCGCCGTGCGCCACCCCGATGCGGTGGAAGTCGGCGCGCGCGTCGACCAGGAGCTGGCGGGCGAAGCCGGAGTTGCGCAGGTTGCCGGTCTGGGCGGCGCGCTGGTCGCGGGTGACCCGGCCCGAGTGGTGGCGGGTGCAGGCGAGCCCGTACACGTCGCGCATGCGGGAGAACATCGTGCGGGCCCGCTCCAGCTCGCGCACCGCCTGGTCGCGGTCGCCGCGTTCCTCCAGGGCCTGGCCCAGGTAGTACAGCGTCCAGGCCTCGCCGCGCGCGTCCTCCTGCTCGCGGTGGCGCGACAGGGCCTGGCGGAGCTGGTCGACGGCGGCCGACGCGTCGCCGTCGACCAGTCGGGCGCGGGCCAGCTGGGTCATCGCCCAGGCCTCGCCGCGGCCGTCGCGCGTGCGCCCGTACATGTCGAGCGCGGTACGCAACTCCTCCTCGGCGCGCGGGACTTCACCCATCCGCAGATACAGCTGGCCGAGCTGGAAGTGCGTCCAGGCCTCGCCGTGCAGCGACTCGTTCTCGCGGTGCAGGGCGAGCGCGGTGGCGAGCAGGGTCAGCGCGCCGGACAGGTTGGCCCGGTCGCGCTCGACCGCCGCAAGGGCGTGCAGCGACCAGGCGCGGTCGCCGGACAGCTCCTCGCCGGCCTGGAGGTCGATCGCCTCGCGCAGGCGGGTCGCGGCCTCGGCGAGGTTGCCCTGGTGGTGCAGGGTGATGCCGAGCGAGCACAGCGCGAGGGCCTGGCCCGCCTCGTGCTGGGCCTCGCGGTAGAGGTTGACCACGGACGACAGTGTCGTACGCGCCGTGTCGAGCTCGCCGAGCTGGCGGGCCGCGATGCCGGTGCGCCACTGCACGGAGCGGACGAGCAGGCCCTGGTCGACAGCCTGGGTCAGCTCGCTGATCTCGCCCAGGCGGTAGAGGTCGCCGCGCAGCAGGCAGTAGTCGCACAGCGCGCCGAGCAGGCTGAGCACGGCCTCCTGGTCGACGCCCTCGGCCTGGCGCAGGGCGGCCGTGATGAAGCTCGACTCGTCGTCCAGCCAGCGCAGCGCCGCGTCCAGGGAGGGGAAGCCGTGCCCGCCGAACTGGCCGGCCCGTGTCGACATCTTGCCGTCGACCATGCGGCCCACCGCGTCCGCGAGCTCCGCGTAGTTGCGGATGAGGCGTTCCTGCGCGGCCACCCGCTCGGCCGGTTCCTCCTCGTCGGCGAGGCGGGCCTCGGCGAAGGACCGTACGACGTCGTGCAGCCGGTAGCGGCTGCCGCGCACGTGGTCGATGAGCCCGGCGGTGGCAAGAGCCGCGAGCTGGCGCTGGGCCTCCTGCTCGTCGGCGGCGAGCAGCGACGCCGCGGCCGCCGCGCCGAGCGAGGCCCTGCCCGCGAGCGCCAGGCGGCGCAGGAGGCGGCGGGCCGGCTCGGACTGGTCGGTGTAGCGCAGCCACAGGGCCCGCTCGGCGGGCGCCACCGGACCGTACGCCGCCAGGTCCGCGGCGAGTGCCCGCGCCGAACGCGGCCCGAGCGAGGACCCGGCGATGCGCAGCGCCAGCGGGAGCCCGCCGCACAACTGCCGTACCAGCTCGGTCGATTCGGCGTCGTAGGGGCCGGGCTCCTTCTCCTCGGCGGACTCGCGCAGGAGCTCCTCCGCGCCCGCCGCGTCCAGTGGTTCGACGGCCAGCTGGTGCACCCACGCCGGGAAGTCGGCGGGCAGGTCGAGGGGTTTGGAGGAGGTGACGAGCACCAGGCCCTCGGAGCGCTGCGGCACCAGGGTGCGGACCTGCTCGGCGTCGTCGGTGTCGTCCAGTACGACGGTGACCGCGAGGCCCGTCAGGTGCTGGTGGTAGAGCTCGGCGAGGCGGCGCACCTGCTGTTCGGGGGAGGACCTCTCGCGGAACAGGAGCTGCTCGCGGGGCGCGCCGAGCCGGTTGAGCAGGTGAAGGAGCGCGTCCCTGGTCGGCAACGGGCTCTCGCCCGACAGGCCGCCGCCGCGCATGTCGACCAGGCACGCGCCGCGGAACTGGTCGCGCAGCCCGTGCGCCGCCCGCACCGCGAGGGTGCTGCGGCCCGAACCGGGCGCGCCGTGCAGGACGACGACCACCGGGCGGGTCTCCGTCGAGGCCCGGGCCGCCTGCACCCACTGGCCGATCCGCGCCAGCTCGGAGCGCCGCCCCGCGAACGGGCCCTGAGGATCGGGCAGATGGCCGAACGACTGCTCAAGCACCGACCTGCGGCGGGCCGCCGCGCTCTTGTCCGTGCCGCGCAGCTGGGTGGGCACCTTCTTCTGCGGCGGCTTGGGGCTCACCGCGCGCTGCTGGTCCAGGAACGGCCGGATGCCCCGCACCTCAAGCGCCGTCAGCCACTGGAGCCGCAACTGCTCCAGGCCACCCGGCTGGCCGAGCGCCCCGGCCCGGCGGTGCGCGGCCGGCACGTGCGAGGCCGTCACCTTGGCGACCGTCCCCGCGGCCCCGGCCACCGCCACGGCCGCCCCGGTGCCCACCGCGCCGCCCGCGCCGACCCCGAGCGCGATGTCGACGACCACGGCGGCGATTGCCCCAACTCCCGTCGCGAGTAAGCCGGTTGAGCCGCCATCTCGCTTGAACCGCTTCCCGAAGGAGAGCTGTCCGGCCGTCGCCTCGTCCAGAGCGTGGGTGTAGGCCGCGTACTCCTCCGCGGCGCTCCGGGCCAGCGCGTCGAGCGCGCCCCGGCCCCGGGAGAGCAGGGCGCTCCCGTCGGACCGTCCGCCGGAGCGCCGTACCTCTTCCTCCACGGCGCGTACCAACAGCCGCTCGGCCTCGGCCCGATGGCTGTCCCGCATGTGCGTCCCCCTCCGAGAGCCCGTCGCCCGCCTACGTCTCCAAGTGTCCAGCGTGACGCGCGTCGGCGCGAGGGAGTCGGCGGATCATCTCCCGCGTGGGGGAGTATGGGGTCATGCCGAACCGCCTCGCCCATGAGACGTCCCCCTATCTCCTGCAGCACGCCGACAACCCGGTCGACTGGTGGCCCTGGTCGCCCGAGGCCTTCGAGGAGGCCCGCGAACGCGGGGTTCCGGTGCTGCTCAGCGTCGGGTACAGCAGCTGCCACTGGTGTCACGTCCTCGCGCACGAATCGTTCGAGGACGAGGTCACGGCGGCCTTCATGAACGAGCACTTCGTGAACGTGAAGGTGGACCGCGAGGAGCGGCCCGACGTCGACGCCGTCTACATGGAGGCGGTGCAGGCGGCGACCGGGCAGGGCGGCTGGCCCATGTCCGTGTTCATGACCCCGGACGGCGAGCCGTTCTACTTCGGTACGTACTTCCCGCCCGAGCCCCGGCACGGCATGCCGTCCTTCCGGCAGGTCCTCGAAGGCGTCCAGGGCGCGTGGGCCAACCGGCGCGACGAGGTCGCGGACGTCGCCGGGAAGATCACCCGCGATCTGGCGGCCCGCGAACTGGACCACGGCGCGGGCGGAATGCCCGGCGAGGAGGAGCTCAACCAGGCGCTCCTCGGGATCGTCCGCGAGTACGACCCGGCAAGCGGCTGGCTCGGCAGCGGCGACACCAAGTTCCCGCCGGGCATGGTGATCGAGTTCCTGCTGCGCCACCACGTCCGGACCGGGTCCGAGGGCGCCCTGGAGATGGCCGAGGGCATGTGCGAGGCCATGGCCCGCTCCAGCCTGTACGACCAGCTGGGCGGCGGCTTCCACCGCTACGTACTGCGCCCGCGCCCGGGGGCCGCCCTGGTGCCGCACTTCGAGAAGATGCTGTACGACAACGCCCTGCTGTGCCGGGTGTACGCGCACCTGTGGCGGGTCACCGGCTCCGAGCTGGCCCGCCGGGTCGCCCTGGAGACCGCCGACTTCATGGTGCGCGAGCTGCGCACCAACGAGGGCGGGTACGCCTCCGCGCTGGACGCCGACAGCGACGATGGTGCCGGGCACCATGTGGAGGGCGCGTTCTATGTGTGGACGCCCGCGCAGCTCGCCGAGGTCCTGGGCGAGCGGGACGGCGAAGCGGCGGCCCGGCACTTCGAGGTGACGGAGGAGGGCACGTTCGAGGAGGGCGCGTCAGTCCTCCAACTCCCTTCAAATAGTGGCGAGTTGGACGGATCTTCGGCAGAGCGACTGCTGGCGGCGCGTGAGCTGCGGGAGCGGCCCGGCCGGGACGACAAGCTGGTGGCCGCCTGGAACGGCCTGGCGATCGCGGCGCTCGCGGAGGTGGGCGCGCTCTTCGACCGCCCGGACCTGGTGGAGCGCGCGACCGAGGCCGCGGACGTTCTCGTACGGGTCCACATGGACGGCCACGCCCGGCTCGCCCGGACCTCCAAGGACGGTCAAGTGGGCGCGAACAGCGGGGTGTTGGAGGACTACGCGGACGTCGCCGAGGGCTTCCTCGCGCTGGCCGGGGTGACGGGGGAGGGGGTCTGGCTGGAGTTCGCGGGGTTCCTCCTCGACATCGTCCTGGACCAGTTCGTCGGCGAGGAGGGCGTCCTCTACGACACCGCGCACGACGCGGAGAAGCTGATCCGGCGGCCGCAGGACCCGACGGACAACGCGACGCCCTCGGGGTGGACGGCCGCGGCTTCGGCTCTGCTGTCCTATGCGGCGCACACGGGGTCCTCGGCGCATCGGGAGGCGGCGGAGGGGGCGTTGGGGGTGGTCCGGACGCTCGGGCCGCGGGCGCCGCGGTTCATCGGCTGGGGTCTTGCGGCGGCTTCCGCGGCGCTGGACGGGCCGCGGGAGGTCGCGGTGGTGGGCGCGCCCACCGACCCGCGGACGGGGGCGTTGCACCGTACGGCGCTGCTGGCTTCCGCGCCGGGGGCGGTGGTGGCGGTGGGGATGCCGGGGGACGGGGAGTTCCCGCTCCTCGCGGACCGGCCGCTGGTGGACGGCTCTCCGGCGGCGTACGTGTGCCGGCGGTTCACTTGCGAGGCGCCGGTCACTTCGGCGGATGCGCTGGCTGAGGCCCTGAGTTAGCCCCCACCCCGCCCCTTCCCGCTGTGACGCTCTGCGGCTCCGCCGCGTGGCCTCCGGGGGAGTGGGGTTGGCTGCGGCCAGCTGGGTGGCGCTGGGGGCGCTGCCCCCAGACCTCCGCTCCTCAAACGCCGGAGAGGCTGGATTTGCCGTGCGGCGGGTGCGGGCCGGTGGGTGGCGCTGGGGCTCCGCCCCAGACCCCGTTCGCGCCTTAAGGGCGCTCGTCCTCAATCGCCGGACGGGCTGGAGTGGGCTGATGTCCGTGTTCGCGGTGCGGGCTTGGGAGGCCTGCATGGGCGCCCTGCCAGGACCAACCCTGCTAGGGGCGCGGGGAACTGCGCGACCAGCCACGCACGGTCCGTAAGCCGAAAAGGCACGGGGTCTGGGGCGGAGCCCCAGGCAACGGACCTCAGCCCATTCCCACCCCCGGCGGGTCTCGGGAAGGGGCGGGGTGGGGCACAACGGGGTCTGGGGCGGAGCCCCAGCGCACCCCGGCCTACTTCGTACCCAGGGTCAAGCCCTCGCTCAGCGTGTTCATCGTTCGGGCGATCAGGTCCAGGAAGTCGTCCTCGTGGTGGTGCTCCGCCCAGTACACCATCGCCTCGTGGAGCGCCCCGAGCACCGCCATCGCGAAGACCCGGACCTCCAGGTCCACCCCCTCCCGACCCGTCCGCTCCGCCAGCACCTCGCACAACATCCGGCTCGTCGCAGCCACGGATTCCATCATGCGGGCCCGCAGCGCCGGGATCTCCGCGATCAGGCTGGTGCGCTGCAGGGTCTCCTCGCGGTCGTGCAGCAGGGAGAGCCGGACCGCCTCGGTGATGATGGCGCGCAGCGATTCCAGCGGGGGTTCCCCGGCGGGCCGGGACCGCAATTCCCGCAGCATGATCGGGTCGAACTCGTCGGTCAGGACGATGTCTTCCTTGGTCGGGAAGTAGCGGAACACCGTCGAGGGCGAGACCTCCGCAGCCTCCGCGATCTGCTCGACCGTGGTGGCCTCGTACCCCTGCTCCGCGATCAGCCGGTACGTGGCCCGGCGGATCGCGGTGCGGGTCTTGATCTTCTTGCGTTCGCGCAGGCTCAGTTGAGGCTGGAGGCTCTCCGCGACCGAGTCGACCGGGTCGACCGACTCGGCCGAGGTGACGGAGCCGGCGGCGGGGCTGGTGCGAGAGGTGGCGGCCATGTGGTCATTGTCCTGCATCGGGTGCGGCCGGAGCGACGCCGCCGGGCGCCGGACCTGCGGATTCGGTCTTCGGGAGCAGGGCCGCGGCGAGCAGCGCGGTCACCGCGGCGGCCGCGCAGCAGACGAGCAGGACGACGCCCATGCCGTGCACGTACGAGGAGTCGGCGGCCGACAGGAGAGGGAGGTCGCCCGTCTTCGCGGACACTATGTGCGCCGCCACCACCGAGTCCCCGGCCGCATGTGGTGCCCCGGCCGGCAGACCGTCCGCGTACACCCCGGCGAGCAGTGAGCCGAGCAGGGCGATGCCGACGGCGCTGCCCACCTGACGCACCGTCATGAGGAGGCCGGAGCCGCTGCCCGCGCGGTCCGGGGGCAGGGTGTCGAGGGCCGCCGTCATCGCGGGCACCATCGCGAAGCCGAACCCGAGTCCGGCCAGCGCGAGCCACAGCGCGGTGTAGCCGTAGCCGTCCCCGACATCGGTCCGGCTGCCGAGCAGCGCGGCGCAGGCGAGCACCACGAGCCCGGCACTGATCACGCCGCGCGCCCCGAACCGTACGGTCAGCGGCGCGACGCCCTTGGCCGCGACCATGAGCCCGCCCATCAGCGGCAGCATGCGAAGGCCGGTGCCGAACGCGTCGTTGCCCAGCACCGCCTGGAGGTAGGGCGGCAGCACGAACATGAGGCCCGACAGGATGAACATCACCAGCGTCGCGGCGAGCGTGTTCAGCAGGAACGGCCGGTGGCCGAGCAGCTTGAGGTCCAGCATCGGGCGCGCGGCCCGCCGCTCCCGTACGACCAGAGCCGCGATCAGGACCGCTCCGCCACCCAGCATGGCGAGGACCAGCGGGCTGCCCCAACCCCGGTTCGGGGCCTCGATGATGGCGTAGATCAGCGCGCCGAGCCCGGCCGCGGTGAGCGCGGTGGACAGGGCGTCGACCTTGGGGGACGCCGGGTCGCGGGTCTCGGGCAGCAGGAAGGCGCAGGCGGCTATGCCGATGCCGACCATCGGGATGTTGATCAGGAAGACCGAGCCCCACCAGAAGTGGTTGAGCAGGAACCCGCCGATGATCGGGCCGAGAGGCATGCCGAGCGCGGAGGCCGCGGTGACGATGCCCATGGCCTTGCCGCGCTCGGCCGGGGCGAAGAGTGAGGGAAGGACCGCCAGCGCCAGCGGCATCACCAGCGCGCCCCCGATGCCCATGACCGCGCGGGCCGCGACGACCGGTTCGACGCTGCCCGCGAGCGAGCCCACGAGTGAGCCGACCAGGAAGATCCCGAGGCCGGTGATCAGCATCCGGCGCCGCCCGAACCGGTCGCCGAGCAGCCCGGCGGGAAGCATCAGCGCCGCGAACACGACGACGTACGCGTCGGCCATCCACTGCTGCTGTCCTGTGGTGGCGCCGAGCTGGGCGGCCATGGTCGGCAGCGCGACGTTCAGGATCGTCATGTCGAAGCCGAGCACCAGCATGCTCGCGACCATCGCCCCGAGCGCCCACCAGCGGCGGGGGTCGGGGGATGGCGCGGCCGTGCGGGTGGGCGCCGCGGCGCCGGTGACGGGTGTGGGCGGTGTCGTCATGGGTCGGCCCCCGTGGGTGAGTTCCGTACGCGAGGTCGCGCACATTGGAAGTTCATGTCTTATGACAGTAACTCTCAAAAGGTTGTTGGTGTCAACGACTCAGGAGTGGCGGATCGGGGGCGACGGCTCGGGGAACGCGAAAGGGGCCCCCGGCGCCGATGCGCCGGGGGCCCTCAGGGGTCGGAGTCCGGGTTATCCGTGCTGGTAGGCGACGAGCGAGATGCCCACGTAGTGCACGACGAACGCGGCGAGCGTCAGCGAGTGGAAGACCTCGTGGAAGCCGAAGAAGCGCGGCGACGGGTTCGGGCGCTTGATGCCGTAGATGACGCCACCCGCGCTGTAGAGGAGCCCGCCGACGATGACCAGGACGAGCACCGCGATGCCGCCGGCCCGCATGAAGTCGGGCAGGAAGAACACGGCCGCCCAGCCCATCGCCAGGTAGCAGGGCGTGTAGAGCCAGCGCGGGGCGCCGATCCAGAACACCCGGAAGGCGATGCCGGCCGCCGCGGCCGCCCATACCGCCCACAGCAGGACCCGGCCGGTCGAGCCGGGCAGCAGGAGCAGGGTGAGCGGGGTGTAGGTGCCCGCGATGATGAGGAAGATGTTGGCGTGGTCGAGGCGGCGCAGGATCGCCTCGCCGCGCGGGCCCCAGTTGCCCCGGTGGTAGAGACCGCTCACCCCGAACAGCAGGCAGGCGGTCAGGACGTAGATCCCGCAGGCGATCCGCGCCTTGGTGGAGCCCGCGAGCGCGGTCAGCACCAGGCCCGAGATCAGTACGGCCGGGAACATCCCGGCGTGCAGCCAGCCGCGCATCTTCGGCTTCACCTGTTGTGTCACCGGGTCGATCGCGGGGGCCATCACCTGATCAGTCATGGTCCGCATGCTACCTACGGCCCCGTAGGTTACGGATAGGTACGGCCCGTCACTGAGCGTCCTTCGGTCGTCGGGTAAGTGAACGGCAAATGGCAGTTAAGAAGGCGGTAAGTGGTGATGCTCACGTGAGAGGCCCCCTGGACATATGGGCGAACGACGCGGAAGATCAGATGAGTGCGGTCGGCACCGGATGAGCGCCAAGAGGATCCACGGGGTCAAGCATCCGGGTCGCAGCCCCCACGGGGCGGCAATGAAGTAGTACGTCAACCCCTCCAAAGACCCTCATCAAGGAGCGATCGTGGCGCGCGATATCGCGGCTCCCCTCTCTGTCCCCACCAAGCACCAGGAACTGATCTCGTGGGTCAACGAGATCGCGGAACTGACCCAGCCGGACAGTGTGGTCTGGTGCGACGGATCCGAGGCAGAGTACGAGCGCCTGTGCGGGGAGCTCGTCGCCAAGGGCACCTTCAAGAAGCTCGACGAGGCCAAGCGCCCCAACTCGTACTACGCCGCCTCCGACCCCCGTGACGTCGCCCGGGTCGAGGACCGTACCTTCATCTGCTCCGAGAAGGAGGAGGACGCGGGCCCGACCAACCACTGGAAGGCCCCCGCCGAGATGAAGGCCATCTTTACCGGAGAAGGAAACAGTTTCGCCGGTGAGAAGGGCATCTTCCGCGGCTCGATGCGCGGGCGCACGATGTACGTCGTCCCCTTCTGCATGGGCCCGGTCGGCTCGCCGCTCTCCGCGATCGGCGTCGAGATCACCGACTCCGCCTACGTCGCCGTGTCGATGCGCACCATGACCCGCATGGGACAGCGCGTCCTGGACGAGCTCGGCACCGACGGCTTCTTCGTGAAGGCCGTCCACACCCTCGGCGCCCCGCTGGCCGAGGGCGAGGCGGACGTGCCGTGGCCGTGCAACACCACCAAGTACATCTCGCACTTCCCCGAGTCGCGCGAGATCTGGTCGTACGGTTCGGGCTACGGCGGCAACGCCCTGCTCGGCAAGAAGTGCTACGCGCTGCGCATCGCCTCCGTCATGGCGCGCGACGAGGGCTGGCTCGCCGAGCACATGCTCGTCCTCAAGCTGACCCCGCCGAGCGGCGAGCCCAAGTACGTCACCGCGGCCTTCCCGAGCGCCTGCGGCAAGACCAACCTCGCCATGCTGGAGCCGACCATTCCCGGCTGGAAGGTCGAGACGATCGGCGACGACATCGCCTGGATGCGCTTCGGCGAGGACGGCCAGCTGTACGCGATCAACCCCGAGGCCGGCTTCTTCGGCGTCGCGCCCGGCACCGGCGAGCACACCAACGCCAACGCCATGAAGACGATGTGGGGCAACTCCGTCTTCACCAACGTCGCGCTCACCGACGACGGCGACGTGTGGTGGGAGGGCATGACCGAGACGGCGCCCGCGCACCTCACGGACTGGAAGGGCAACGACTGGACGCCCGCCTCCGACACCCCGGCCGCGCACCCCAACGCCCGCTTCACCGTGCCGGCCGGCCAGTGCCCGATCATCGCGCCCGAGTGGGAGGACCCCAAGGGCGTGCCGATCTCGGCGATCCTGTTCGGTGGCCGTCGCGCCTCCGCGGTGCCGCTGGTCACCGAGTCCTTCGACTGGAACCACGGCGTCTTCCTCGGTGCGAACGTTGCCTCCGAGAAGACCGCCGCCGCCGAGGGCAAGGTCGGCGAGCTGCGCCGCGACCCGTTCGCGATGCTGCCGTTCTGCGGCTACAACATGGGCGACTACATGGCCCACTGGGTCAAGGTCGGCGCCAACGCCGATGCCGCCAAGCTGCCGAAGATCTACTACGTGAACTGGTTCCGCAAGAACGACGCGGGCAAGTTCGTGTGGCCCGGCTTCGGCGAGAACAGCCGCGTCCTGAAGTGGATCGTGGAGCGCCTCGAAGGCAAGGCCGAGGGCGTCGAGACCCCCATCGGCATCCTGCCGACGAAGGAGTCCCTGGACACCGACGGCCTGGACCTGCCCGACGCCGACCTCGACTTCCTGCTCAAGGTCGACAAGGAGGTCTGGCGCGAGGAGGCGGCGCTGGTGCCCGAGCACCTCAACACCTTCGGCGACCACGCGCCCAAGGAGCTGTGGGACGAGTACCGCGCCCTGGTGTCCCGCCTCGGCTGACCGCCCCGAAACCCCCTCCGGTCACGGCCGCCTGTCCTGGCCCGGCCGGAGGTGTTCGCGGCGGGTCGGTTCGACATCCGCCCTGACCTGTGGGGTCACTCGTGACCCGCCGCGTATACAGGCCGACCCCCGGAGTTCCCTCACGGCTCCGGGGGTCGGCCTTTTTCGCGTACGTCTCCATCGATGCGCGCGTGTGTACGTCGCCTCAATTGGCGCGTACGGAACGGCAGTTGGGAATGTGTGGCACCCGGTCCGCAGACCTCCGCGGCTCGCGGACCGGGGCCGAACAGGGGCCGCTCAGGAGGCGGCGGTGAGGGCGCGGGCCGCCGCGTGGGCGTCCATGCGCTCCGCCGCCAGGATCGCGGCGGCGGTGTCGGCGCGCGAGGCGGCGACGAGAAGGGCGCGGCCCGCGAGCGCGTGGGCGCGCTTGTGCAGGGTGTCCGCGTCGGCCCGGCTGAGCCCCGCGTGGCGGACCGGCGGCAGACCGCCGCGCAGCCGGGCGACCTGCCGGGCGATGGCGTCCCCGGCCTCGGTGAGCCCGAGTTCGTCGGTGACGGCGAGCAGGGCGGAGAGGTGTCCGGCGAGCTGGATGTCCAGCTCGTCCTCGCGGGAGCGGTGCGGGATGGGGGCGTCGTCGGCGGCCATCGTGCTGTGGACCGACTTGGTGCGGATCGGTTCGTACATGGGAATGGCCTCCTGAGTGTTTCAGGAAGCCATCCTAGCTTAGATTCTGTCTAAAGTTGAGTCGGGCCCAATCGGAGGCCGGGGAGGCCGGGGGCTACACCTGGCTGTAGCCGTCCAGGAACGTGCCGATCCGCGTCACCGCGTCCGCCAGGTCCTTCGCGGACGGCAGCGTCACGATCCGGAAGTGGTCGGGCTCGTGCCAGTTGAACCCGGTCCCGTGCACCACCATGATCTTCTCGGCGCGCAGCAGGTCGAGCACCATCTGCCGGTCGTCCTTGATCTTGTAGACGTTCGGGTCCAGGCGCGGGAAGAGGTAGAGCGCACCCTTCGGCTTCACGCAGGTGACGCCGGGGATCTGCGTGAGCAGGTCGTACGCCGTGTCCCGCTGCTCCAGGAGCCGCCCGCCCGGCAGCACCAGCTGCTCGATCGACTGGCGGCCGCCGAGCGCGGTGGCCACCGCGTGCTGGGACGGCATGTTCGCGCACAGGCGCATGTTCGCGAGGATGGTCAGGCCCTCGATGTACGAGGACGCGTGGGCCTTCGGCCCGCACACCGCCAGCCAGCCGGAGCGGTAGCCGGCCACCCGGTAGTTCTTCGAGAGCCCGTTGAACGTGAGGACCATCAGGTCCGGGGCGATCACCGCGGTCGGGGTGTGGGTGGCGCCGTCGTACAGGATGCGGTCGTAGATCTCGTCCGAGCAGACGACCAGGTTGTGGCGGCGGGCGATCTCGGTGAGACCGCGCAGCATCTCGTCGTCGTACACCGCACCCGTCGGATTGTTCGGGTTGATGATGACGATGGCCTTGGTGCGGTCGGTGATCTTGCGCTCGATGTCGGCGAGGTCCGGCATCCAGTCGGCCTGCTCGTCGCAGCGGTAGTGCACGGCGGTGCCGCCCGCGAGCGAGACCGAGGCGGTCCACAGCGGGTAGTCCGGCGAGGGGACGAGCACCTCGTCGCCGTCGTCGAGCAGCGCCTGCATCGACATCTGGATGAGCTCGGAGACGCCGTTGCCGAGGTAGACGTCCTCGACGCCCAGCTCGATGCCCTTGGTCTGGTAGTGCTGCATCACCGCGCGGCGCGCGGACAGCAGGCCTTTCGCGTCGCCGTAGCCGTGCGCGCCCGCGAGATTGCGGAGGATGTCCTCCAGGATCTCGGGCGGGCACTCGAAGCCGAAGGCTGCCGGGTTGCCGGTGTTCAGCTTGAGGATGCGGTGGCCCTGCGCCTCAAGACGCATCGCCTCCTCAAGGACCGGGCCCCGGATCTCGTAACAGACATTGGCGAGCTTCGTCGACTGGATCACCTGCATGACGGCCACCTTACGGGCGTGTTTCGCGGGGTGCCTCGTGATTTGGGGCGGCTGGGTCCCGGGGGGCTTGGTGTCGGCTTTCATCGCAATGCGGTGGGGTTGGGCGGGCCGGGGGAATGCGGGTCGCTGGGCGCGGCCTGGCTTGGAATGGGGGTGCGGGCCGTGGGGGTGAGATCTTCCCCACCCCGCCCCTTCCCGAGACCCTCCGGGGGTTGGAGGGAGGTGAAGGTTGGTTTCCTGGGGCTGTGCCCCAGACCCCGGCGGGGACTTCGTCCCCTCCACCCCTATCGGGGGCTCCGCCCCCGGACCCCCGATCGCTCCTTAAGGGCGCTCGTCCTCAAGCGCCGGACGGGCTGGGGGTGGGCTGGTGTCCGTAGTCGCTTGGCGGGCTAGGAGTGGGCTGGCGTCTGTGTTCGCCGGACGGGCTGGGTGGCCGGCCAGCGCCGCCACCCCCGGCAGCCAGCCCAGTCCCAACCCCCACGCCGCCCCGAACGCCGCCCCCGCCGCCCCGTACAGCAGCCAGCCCGCCGGGCCCGCCTCGACCATTCGGGCCGTTACCAGGCCGCGCCACACCCCGGCCGTCGCCGCGCCCGTGATCAGCGCGGTCCAGCCTGCGAGGAGGCGGCGGGGGCGGCTCGCGACGGGGCGTCGGCGCAGATGGCGGCGCATGCGCAGGACCGCCGCCGCCACCAGGACCGCTGCCGCGAAGTCCTCGCACAGGAGCTGGGGCCAGCCCGTGCTCCCGAGTGGCACCGCACGGAGCGAGGGCAGCGCGAACGGCGCCCCGAGGGCGCTCGGGACCAGGGTCATTCCCTTGTGCGCGGTGAGCGCGGTCAGGGCCGGGGTCAGGCCCAGGAGCAGCACGAGCAGCAGGCAGACCCCGGCGACGGCGGCCACCGCCGGCTCGGCTCCGGGCAGACGCATGGGCTGACGCGTGAGCTGACGCATGGGCGGACCCTAGGGCACGGAGCGGCCGATGAGAAGATGCTGAACAATTCTCAACTAAGGCTGTGAACAGGGGTGTTGGCGGCGCAGCGGAGCCTTTAGAGTCCCGCCATGCGGCTACGGGCGATCAGGTGGGCGGCGGCGGGCGCGACAGCGGCGGTGGCCGCCGCTCTCCTGGTGGCGGTCGGTCCCGCAGAGGCGGGGCCCGCGCACACCGCCGCCGGGCACCGCTGGATCACCGACGACCAGGGCCGCGCCCTCGTCCTGACCGGCCTCAACACCGCGAGCAGCGCCAAGTCCCGGCCCGACGGCCTCCCCTGGATCAAGGAGGCCGACGTACAGCGCGAATCGGATGCGCTCGGCTCCGACTTCGTACGGTTCCTCATCCAGTGGCGGAACGTCGAGCCGAGGCCGGGCGAGTACGACGACGGCTACCTCGCGCAGGTCGCCGAGCGCGTGCGCTGGTACGGGGCGCGCGGCTACCGCGTGATGCTCGACCTGCACCAGGACGTGTACGGGCCGAAGGTGAAGGGCAACGGCGCGCCGGCGTGGGCGACCGAGAACGAAGGGCTGCCGGTCGCCGAGCAGAGCCAGTGGGAGCTCAAGTACATCGAGCCGGGGACGGTGCGGGCCTTCGACAACTTCTGGGGGACGCGCAAGGCGAGCCGGGATCTGCGGGCGCACTACGCGGCCGCCTGGGCGCACGTCGCCGCACGGTTCGCCGACGACCCGGCCGTTCTCGGCTACGACCTGATGAACGAGCCCTTCGGCGGCAGCGTCCAGGGCCCGGCCTTCGAGGCGGGCCCGCTCGCCGCCCTCTACCGTCAGACCATCGGCGCGATCCGCAAGGCCGACCACGACTCCTGGATCTTCGTCGAACCCGAGGCCGTCAGCGCCAACTGGGGCCTGCCGAGCGGACTCCCGTATCTGAAGGACCCACGAGGCGACGGGCGGGACGCCCGCATCGCGTACGCGCCCCACCTCTACCCCCTCCCCATGGACCTCGGCGGCGGCTACACCGGCGACGCCGGGAAGTGGGTGGACCGCACGCTCACCTCCTGGCGTGAGCAGACCGAGAAGACCGCCAAGCGGCTCGGGGCGCCCGTCCTCATCGGCGAGTACGGCCTCGACACCACCCTCCCCGGCGCCCTGCCCTACGTCGCCAAGGTGCGGGCCATGGCCGACGCCATGGGCGCGGGCACGGCGTACTGGTCCAACGACCCCGGATCCTGGGCCCCTTGGGACCAGAATCTGAAGCCCACCCCGCTGCTCCCGGTCCTCGACCGTCCGCAACCGAGGGCGATCGCGGGCGACCCGGTCGCGTACGCCTGGGACGAGCCGAGTCGCACGCTGTCGGTGAGCTGGCGGAAGGGGGAGGGGGTGCGCGGCGACACGGAGGTCTACCTGCCCGCCCGGTTCTTCCCCGGGGGCGGTGTGGTCACGGGTGACGGGGTGGCGGGGGCCTGGGACCCCAAGTCCCGTATTTTGCACGTCACTTCGCGGAGTGGGGACACGGGCGAGGTCTCGGTGCGGGTCCGGCCGAAGGCGTGAAGGGGCCGGGGGCGGATTGAGCCACGTCCGGTGCGGCGGTGTTGTGCCGGGCGCGGGGGTGTTCCTAGCGTCCTGGATGCGTCTGTACGTGTTCGTGACGTGTCCCGTACGTCCTTCGCCCCGCGTGTTATGTCGCCCCGCGTGTATCAGGAGGCAGTGGCCATGACCGATCGGTTCCGTGGGCGGCTGCGGTGGCGGGGGCTGCTTGCCGCCGCGCAGCGGGAGTACGATGCGCCGACTCCCCGCTACGACAAGGTGATCGAGCTCCTCGACCAGGTGATCGGGGCCGCCGCGCCGGTGGCCGCCCGGCGCAGCGCGAAGGCGCTGCAGGCCCTCGCGCTCACCCAGCTCGCCTACTCGGCCGACTACGGCCCCCTGCGCACCGTCTACCTGACGGCGGCGCGCGAACTGTCGACCGGCACGCTCACCGCACCCCGGGCGTCCGCCGCACCGAGCGGCCCGCCAGCACGTCGGTCCGCCTGCCGTCCTCGATGACGAACTTCCCGTCGATGAGGACGTACGGGATGCCGACGGGCAGGGTGCGCGGGGCCTCGAAGGTGGAGCCCGCCGCGACGGTGTCCGGGTCGAACAGGACGAGGTCCGCGCGGTAGCCCTCGCGGACCAGGCCCCGGTCGGGCAGCCGCAGCCGGGCGGCGGGCCGGGAGGTGAGATGGGCGACGGTCTCCTCGATCGAGAGGATGCCCAACTCCCTTGTGTAGTGGCCGAGATAGTGCGGGAACGTGCCGTAGGCGCGGGGGTGCGGCTTGTCCCCCTGGAGGATGCCGTCACTGCCCCCGGTGTGCACGGGGTGCCGCATGATGGCCCGCACGTTCTCCTCGTGGCCGACGTGCTGGAGGATGGTGGACCCGAGCCCGTCGTCGACGAGCAGCCGCCGAGCCGTGGTCCAGGGCGCCTCGCCGCGCTGGGCGGCGGCTTCGGCGACGGTCTTCCCGACGCAGTCGGTGAGCCCGGGGTCGCTCACGCCCGAGATTTCGATGGTGCTCCAGTCGATGGGCACGCCGTGGCAGCCGTCCGCGCCGACGACCTCCATGTGGTGCCGGACGCGTTCGGCGGTGTCGTCGTCGCGGAGCCGCGCGAGAATGGCCTCGGGCCCGCCCTCGCTGGCCCAACTGGGCAGCATCGCCACGAGAGTTGTGCACCCGGGCGTGTAGGGGTAGGTGTCGAGGCTGATGTCGGCCCCGGAGGCGAGGGCGTCGTCGAGCAGAGTGAGCAGTTCGGGAGCCCGGCCCTTGTTCACGCCGAAGTTCATGGTGGCGTGGGCGAGGTGGAGGGAGCACCCGGCGTCCCGGGTGAGCCGCATCATCTCCTCGTACGCTTCGAGGGCGCCGGCGCCGTAGGAGCGGTGGTGGGGGCAGTAGTAGCCGTCGTAGCGCGCGACGACGCGGCAGAGCTCGGTGAGCTCGGAGTCGGTGGCGTACATGCCGGGGGTGTAGGTGAGCCCGGAGGACATCCCGACGGCGCCCTCCTCCATGCCCTGGGCCACCAACTCCCGCATGTGATCGAGCTGTTGTGGTGTGGCGGGCCGGTCGTCCCACCCGACGGCGTGCATCCGGACCGTGCCCTGCGGGATGAGGTAGGCGGCGTTGACGGCGATGCCGCGGTCGAGCCGGTCGAGGTACTCGCCGACGGTGCGCCAGTCGAAGTCGATGTCGCTGCCGTCGCCGTTCCACCCGGTGATGGCCCGGCGCACTTCGCCGAGCGTGCGGTCGTCGACGGGCGCGTACGAGAGCCCGTCCTGCCCGAGCACCTCCAGGGTGACGCCCTGGGCGGCCTTGGCACTGTGGTCCGGGTCGCGGAGCAGGGCGAGGTCGGAGTGGGCGTGCATGTCGATGAACCCGGGGGACAGGGCCAGGCCGTGGGCGTCGAGGGTGCGGGTGCGGGGGCCGGTGTCGCTGAGCGGGGGTTCGCCGGGTTTCCTGATCGCGGCGATCCGGCCGTCCGTGATGCCGACGTCGGCGGGGTAGGAGGGGGTGCCGGTGCCGTCGATGACGCGGGCGTTGCGGATTAGCAGGTCCATGAGTGCCTCTCGTGTACGTCGCTGGGTGTGCCGGTCTGTCCCCCCCCGGGGTCCCCCCCGGGTCCTCGCGGGCAGGAGGCCCTGCCGGGCCCCGAAGCCCCGGGGCTCCGCCCGGGACCCCTTTTGGCCCCACCCCACCCCTTCCCGAAACCCGTCGGGGATTGGGGACAGGTGGGGCTGGGGCTTCGCCCCAAACCCCGCTCGGTGCGTGGTTGTTCGGCTGCGGGATGTGGGTGGCTGGTCGCGCAGTTCCCCGCGCCCCTGAACCCCCTTTCGGCCTCGGGCCGTGGGTGGCTGGTCGCTCCTCCCAGTTCTCGGCTTCGCTCGAACAGGCCGACCCTGCCAGGGGCGGCGGAGCCGCACATGTCGCAGCCCCGCGCCCCTGGCAGGGTGCCTCTGCGGGCATGCCCAGGCAGTCGGACGATCCTGGACGATCACGAAGCGCAGTCCATCCCTGGCCTGTCCAGCCTCTTGCGCACCACCTATGCAGGCACCTCCAGCCTGTCCGGGGGCCATGGACCGCAGCTCATCCCCCCCAGCCTGTCCGGTCTCTTGCGCACCACCTATGCAGGCGCCCCCAGCCTGTCCGGGGGGCATGGACCGTAGCCCCACCCTGGCCTGTCGGGCGGTCATGGACCTGAGCCGTCTCCTGGCTTGTCGGGCGGTCATGGACCTGAGCCGTCTCCTGGCTTGTCGGGCGGTCATGGACCTGAGCCGTCTCCTGGCTTGTCGGGCGGTCATGGACCTGAGCCGTCTCCTGGCTTGTCGGGCGGTCATGGACCTGAGCCGTCTCCTGGCTTGTCGGGCGGTCATGGACCTGAGCCGTCTCCTGGCCTGTCCGGCGATCACGGACCGCGGCCCACCTCCGGCCTGTCCGGCATCACGGGCCTGAGCCCACTCCTAGCCCGTCCGGCGTTTGAGGACGAGCGCCCTTGAGGCGCGATCGGGGGTTCGGGGGCGGAGCCCCCGAATGGGGTGCAGGGGGCGGAGTCCCCGCAGGGGGTCTGGGGCGCAGCCCCAGGGCTCGCCCTCCCAACGCCCGTCACGGGATAGGGGTCCCCCCTGCTCCTTAAGAGCTTGGGGGAGGCTGGGCAACGCCCTCGGGGTCCGGGGCGGAGCCCCGGGGCTGTGCCTTTCCAATCACCTGCACGGGCGGGTGGGTGGGCCAGTGCCTGGGGTCTGGGGCGGAGCCCCAGGGCTCAGCCTTTCCAACTCCCGTCACGGGCGGGTGGGTGGGCGGCTCCCCGGGGGGTCTGGGGGCGCAGCCCCCGGAAGCCGAACCGTCCAACCCCTTGCGCGGGCGGCGGGTGGGCAAACCCCCGGGGTCTGGGGCGGAGCCCCAGGGGGCCCGGGCTGTCCAGTCCTGCGCGTACGGGTGGGCGGGTGGGCAACACCCCCGCCCTCAGAAGTACGTGCGGATGTAATCCGACACCACCCCGTCCCGCTCCACCACCGGAATCAACCCCCACTTGTCGAACACCGTGCACGGATGCGAAAGCCCCATCCCCACCCAGTCCCCGACGGACAGCGAAACCCCCTCCGCCGTGCGCAGCCACCCGTGCTGATCGGAAAGCCCCGTCACCGAGATGCCCGACGCGGGTCGCACCTCCCCGGTCGCCGCGTCCCGCACCACCTCCGCCGAGGGCAGATCGAGGTCGTACGCCGCGTCCCGCTTCCCCGCGTTCACGAACGCCTGCTCCGGCGTGGGCCGCGAGACGACCTGGGCCCAGAGGCGGAAGGCCGGCTGGAGGGCGCCTTCCGAGGGCACCCGGTTGAACGGGGTCAGCTTCCGGTAGTGCCCCGAGTCGTGCGAGACGTACGCCCCGGAACGGAGCAACTTCAGTACGGGGAGGGTGAGTTCGGGGATTCCGGCGAAGGCCTCGGCGACCGAGTCGAACCACGCCGATCCCCCCGCGCTGACCACGATCTCGTCGAGGCCCGAGAACCGCCCCGCCTTGTCGAAGTCCACCGCCAGCGAGACGAGCCGCTCCAGATAGGCCCGTACCCGCGCGGGGTCGGCCCGCGGCACCTCGCCCTCGTACCCCGCGACCCCGACGAGCCGCAGCGTCCCGACGCGGGCCACCGCGTCGGCGACCTCCGCGCACTCCGCCTCCGTACGCACCCCCGTCCGCGCGCCCTCGCCCGCGGCGAGCTCGACCACCACGTCCACCGGCCGGGCGGAGCCCCGCAGGGCCTGGTCCATCAGCTCGACCCCGCGTACCGAGTCGACGTAACAGATGAAGCGGAAGGCCGGGTCCCGCGAGAGCTCTCCGGCGATCCAGCGCAGCGCGGCGGCGTCGACGAGCTCGTTCGCGAGGAAGATCCGCTCGGTCCCGAACGCCCTTGCCACGCGCACCTGGTGGGGCATCGCGAGCGTGATCCCCCAGGCGCCCCGCTCGACCTGGCGGGCGAAGAGCTGCGGCGCCATGGACGTCTTGCCGTGCGGCGCGAAGGCCAGGCCGTGGCGTTCCGCGTACGTCTCCAGGAGGGCGAGGTTGTGCTCGACGGACTCCGCGGACAGCGTCAGGACGGGCGTGCTGAAGCCGCCGGTGAAGAGGTCGCGGCGCTGGGCGGCGAGCTCGGCGACGGTGAGCCCGTCGGCGTCCGGCGGCAGCCCCTTGAAGCGGTGGTCGACGCGTTCGGCGCCCAGCGCCGCAACCCTGTCTTCGCGATCGGTGGCTGCCACGGGAACTCCACTCTCCTCGGGTGCGTTGCATCATCTGCAACACCCATTGCGTATATCGCTCAATGCTGTCTAACATCCGGGCCAACGCCGGGTCAATGACCAGCCTGGCCGCCCCATCAGCGAGGAGCCAGCAGTGACCACCGGATCCCCAGCCGCCGCGGACGACGCCGACACCCCCGTCGACGTCGTCTGCCTCGGCGAGTCCATGGTCACCTTCCTGCCGGCCCGGCCCGGCCGCCTCGCCGATGTTCCCGCCTTCGAACGGACGATAGGCGGCGCCGAGTCCAACGTGGCCTGCGCGCTCGCGGCCGCCGGGCACACCGCGAAGTGGGTCAGCCGGGTCGGCGCGGACGGCTTCGGGGACCATCTGGTCGAGGCGATCGGCTCGTACGGGGTCGATGTGCGTGCCGTACGCCGCGACCCGGTGCGGCCCACCGGGATCTACTTCCGCACCGCCGACGACCGGGCGGCCGACGGTCACGAGGTGCTCTACTACCGCGCCGGGTCGGCGGCCTCCGCGATGTCGCCGGCGAACGTGCCGTACCGGGATCTGCGAGGCGGGCGGATCCTGCACCTGTCCGGCATCACGGCCGCCCTGTCCGACGACTGCCTCGCCCTGATGCGCGACCTGGTTGTCCGTTGGTCGAGCCGCCCCCTCCTCTCGTTCGACGTCAACTACCGGCCGGGCCTGTGGCGGGGCGCGGCCGGGCCCCGGGTCCTGCTCGACCTCGCCCGCGGCGCGGACATCGTCTTCGTGGGGGAGGACGAGGCGGAGGAGGCGTGGGGGCTGCGGGGGGCGGCGGCCATCCGCGACGCGCTGCCCGAGCCCGACGTCCTGGTCGTGAAGCTGGGCAGGGGTGGGGCCGTCGTCATGGAGCGGGCGGACGCGGCGGGCGAGGGGTTCGACGGCGGCGACACAACGGCCACCCTCGTCCGCCCTCCAACCGTCGACGTGGTCGCCCCCGTAGGCGCGGGCGACGCCTTCGCCGCCGGGTTCCTCAGCGCCACCCTCCGCGGCCTCCCCGTACGCGACCGCATCCGGCACGGGCACCTCATGGCGGCCGCCGTGCTCACCGTGCCCGGCGACCTCACCCAGCCCCCGGCGCGCGCACACGCCGACCGGCTCGTGGCGCTGGACGACACCGGCTGGGGGAGACTTCGTCTCGGCCCCGGGTGGACGGGGGACGACCAGGAGGTACGTACGCCATGAGTCAGACCGTCGACCGGGCGCTGAGCATCCTGCCGCTGCTCGCGCAGGGCCCCGCCGACCTCGGGCAGGTCGCCGACCGGCTCGGGGTGCACAAGTCCACCGCGCTGCGGCTCCTGCGCACCCTGCACGAGCACGGCCTCGTCTACCGCCAGGAGGACCAGCGCTACCGGCTCGGCGCCCGCCTCTTCGCCCTCGCCCAGGAGGCGGTCGAGAACCTGGACGTGCGCGAGATCGCCCACCCCCACCTCGTCGCGCTCAACGAGCGGATCGGGCACACCATCCACCTCGCCGTGCACGAGGAGGGCGAGGTCCTCTACATCGACAAGGTCGAGAGCCGCTACCCGGTGCGGATGTACTCGCGGATCGGGAAGCCGGTCGCGATCACCGTCGCCGCCGTCGCCAAGCTGCTGCTCGCCGACCTGCCGGAGGCCGAGCGCCGCGCCGTCGCGGAGAAGCTCGACTACCCCACCTACACGTCCCGTTCGACACCCAACGCCGCCGCCTTCCTCAAGGAACTGGCGACGGTGCGCGAACAGGGCTGGGCCACCGACCTCGGTGGCCACGAGGAGTCCATCAACTGCATCGGGGCCCCCATCCGCGGTGCGGACGGCCGGGTCGTCGCCGCCATGTCGGTCTCCGCGCCGAACGTCGTCGTCACCGCCGAGGAACTCCTCACCCTGCTTCCCCAGGTGCGCCGCACCGCGGAAGCCATCAGCCGCGAGTACTCCGGCACCGCTCCCAACACCCCACCCGCACAAGGAAGTTCCGATGACCGATAAGACCGCCATCACCCCGGCCACGCACACCACCCCGCCCGCCAAGTTCTCCCACGGCGTGCGTAAGGGGAACATCCTCCAGGTCGCCGGCCAGGTCGGCTTCCTGCCGGCCGTCGAGGGCCAGGCGCCCACCCCGGCCGGGCCCGCCCTGCGCGAGCAGACCCTCCAGACCTTCGCCAACGTCAAGGCGATCCTGGAGGAGGGCGGCGCGAGCTGGGACGACGTGATGATGATGCGCGTCTATCTGACGGACGTCGGCCACTTCGCGGAGATGAACGAGATCTACAACGCGTACTTCGAGGAGCAGGGCCTGAAGGCGCCCGCCGCCGCCCGCACGACCGTGTACGTCGGTCTCCCCGCGGGCCTGCTCATCGAGATCGACGCCCTCGCCGTACTGGACGCGTAATCCCAGCGGAACCCGTGAAGGAAATCCTGCCGCAGTGCCCTTAGCCCCACCGCTCGACCCGCCGCACGGCGCGGCGCCCCGGACCGCCGGGGTGCCGTGCCGCGGTCCCCCCTGCCCTGGAACCCCCCTGCTGTACAACGGAGTTGGCACATGTTGTTCCAAGCTGTCGCGGCCGCCACCCCACCACCACCCGTCCACACGGGCGGCATCCTCCCCGTCATCGGCGGCACCGCCGGTCTCCTGACCGTCGCCGTCCTGGGCATGGCCCTCCTGCTCTTCCTGATCATCAAGGTCAGGCTCCAGCCGTTCGTCGCCCTGCTCGCGGTCTCCATAGCCGTCGGCCTCGGCGCGGGCCTGTCCGTCACCGAGCTCTTCGGTACGGTCCAGAAGTCCGCCGCAGTCTCGGTCATCGAGTCCGGCATGGGCGGCATCCTCGGACACGTGGCGATCATCATCGGGCTCGGCACGATGCTGGGCGCGATCCTCGAAGTCAGCGGCGGCGCCGAGGTGTTGAGCACTCGGCTTCTCACCCTCTTCGGCGAGAAGCGCGCCCCGCTCGCGATGGGCCTGACCGGCCTCATCTTCGGCATCCCGGTCTTCTTCGACGTCGGCATCTTCGTCCTCGCGCCGATCGTGTACGCCGCCGCCAAGCGGTCCGGCAAGTCGATCCTGCTGTACTGCATGCCGCTGCTCGCGGGCCTGTCCATGACCCACGCCTTCCTGCCGCCGCACCCCGGCCCGGTGGCCGCGGCCGGCCTGTTCCACGTCTCGCTCGGCTGGGTCATCCTGATGGGCGCCCTGGTCGGCATCCCGTCCGTGCTCGCCGCGTGGGGCTACGCCGCCTGGATCGGCAAGCGCATCTTCGTCGAGGTCCCGCAGGACATGCTGGAGGCCGCCGAGGAGGCGAAGGCCGCCGTCGCCGCCGAGCAGCAGGCCGCCGGGGTCACCCCGCGCGAGGAGCCGGCGCCGCTGGGCGCGGTCCTCGCCATCATCGGTACGCCGCTGATCCTGATCCTGGCCGCCACGTTCTCCTCGATCGCCCTGGCCCCCTCCACCCTCCGCTCGGTCCTGGAGTTCTTCGGCAACCCGTTCGTGGCCCTGACGATCGCCCTGGTCCTCGCCTACTACCTGCTCGGCATCCGGCGCGGCTGGTCCCGCAAGTCCCTGGAAACGGTGTCGACTTCGTCCCTGAAGCCGGTCGGCAACATCCTGCTGGTAGTCGGCGCGGGCGGCATCTTCGGCGCGGTCCTGAAGGCCTCGGGCATCGCGGACGCCCTGGCCACCACCTTCAACAACGTAGGCCTCCCGGTCATCCTCCTGGCCTGGCTGATCTCGGTCGTCCTGCGCGTCGCCCAGGGCTCGGCCACGGTGGCGATCGTGACGACGGCCGGCATCGTGGTCCCCCTGGTGGAGGGCGCCGGCTACTCCCAGGCCCACCTCGCCCTGATCATCATGGCGATCTCGGCGGGCTCGATCTTCGCCTCGCACGTCAACGACGGCGGCTTCTGGATGGTGGCCAAGTACTTCGGCATCACCGAACGCGACACGTTGAAGTCCTGGACGGTCCTGGAGTCGGTCCTTTCGGTAGCCGGCTTCGCGGTGGCGGCGTTGCTCAGCCTGGTGATCTGAGGGCGGCTCAGCCGGTGATCCAGCCACAAGCCACTTGCGAAAAGTACGCTCTGGAGATTCTCAGTCGATGCAGGTCACCAGGGACGTGTCGGGTCGCTGCCGCTTCCGGTTACCGGGCGGCGGGCATGGTGCCGTCGCGCCAGTCGTTCACACGCTTGCGGATGCTGGGAACCATCGGAAGGTGTTCGACCTCTTCGGGCTCGAACCAGCGCACGTCCGTGGATTCCTCGGAAACCGCCAGGTGTCCGGCCACGGGTCGCGCGAGGAAGCATACGGAGAACTCCTGTCGCACCTCACCGTCGTCGTAGGCGAAGACGTGACGCGGGTTGGTGTACGTGCCGACGATGCCGACGATCTCGACATCGAATCCGGTCTCTTCGCGGGTCTCCCGGACGGCGCAGTCAGGCAGCGACTCTCCGATGTGCATGGCGCCCCCGGGCAGCGCCCACATGCCGTTGTCGCGGCGACACTGAAGCAGGATGCGCCCGGAGTCGTCGACAACGACCGTGGAGGCGGCGGGAACCAGACTGTTCGCCGCCGGGGCGTCGGGATCGTCCTCGTAATCGCGCCTACCCATCGCTTTCCCCTTCCCATACCGGAGTGCCCCGGTTCCACAGCTCGTCAACGTGGGAAGCGAAGCGATCAAACATGCCGTCGTCCTGGTGACGGCGCAGATGCAGTGTGGGGGCATCGTGCCCAACGCGGTGCGTCAGCAAGGGCGTAACGATCATGTCGTCATCAAAGCGGAACACGGACAGGTAGGCGTGTCCGTCGCTGTATCGCACGTCAATCCCCGACTGGCTTCTGATTTTCTCCAGCTCGGCGAGCGTTACGCGGATACGGGTGGAGAGGGTGAGCGCAACGTCTTCGTCCTGTTCACGCGAGCGCGTGAGGTCGCTGTCAGGGTCACCAAGCAGAAAACGGACTCGGCACCCCTGGGCGGCTTTGCGTCGCAGCGCGGTACCGAACCGAGCCTGTTCGAGCCACAGGAAGTAGTTGGTGTAGCCCGCGAAAGTCAGCTCCCGCTCAGCCTTGGTGATCAGCGAACGCCACAGAGAGGCTGGACAGCCGGAACGGTAGGGACAGACGGACACGACCTCACGGTCCGGACCGACCTTGATCGCCTTCTTTGCGGCCGCTGGCCATAACACCGCCTCGTCCTCTCCGAGTGCTTCGCAGATGGCCCATCGTTGGCGGGCGCGAGGAACCCGCCCCGTCTCCGTGACCCACCGGCCGACCGTCTTGATATCAACGCCGCACTTCTCCGCCAACTGGCGGTCCGTCATACGTGCTTGAGCCATGGCGCGGCGAAGAGCTTCGTTCACAGGTACCCCCTGGGACGTTAGGCACGCTTCTTGAGTTAGTCCCGCTCCGTGCCCAACGGTCTCCGAACGAAGTAGGAACGGCCCGTCCAAACCGGAAGTGTGGACTGGTGACCGCCGCGAAGACCCCCGCGACCGTGGTGGACGGTCCGGGGGCGTGGCCATCAACTACGTGGAGTTGACGACATGAACCACCGTATCGCCCACCCCTCCGAGCCGCTGTTGCGGCTACCGCACCCTGCCCGGGGCCGCCATCCGCTCCCCGTCCGGTCCGTGGGTGTGCCGATCGCGTGGCTGGTCTACGAGGCGGAGGTGTCCGCATGACGGGACACATCGACGTAGCGCGGCTCCTGCCCTGGGCGGGTCCAGAGGGCAAGCCGTGCTACCTCGCCGATGACGGCTCCGGCGGCTACCTCTCGCGCCTCGCGGACAACATGGAGGCGATGCAACTCGGCTTGGCCGCCGACCTCATCAAGGAAACCAGAGACATCCTCGACGGGCGCAAGTGGACTCCGGGTGAACTCCACTTGCTGGCAATTCAGCTGGCCGAGGCTCTTACCGACGTGCACCGCGTCGCGGCCAGCCGGGGCGCGCGCCTGGCCGATCCCGTCTGGGGTGACCCCACCGTGACCGACATCGAGGATGACAAGGGCGGCAACCCTGCGCGGTGCTCTGAGGCGTCCGCATGAGCCGCGCCGTGCTGCGCTACGTACCTCACACGATCCGGCATGTACCGGACGGCGGAGTCACCTTCGAAGCCTTCTGCGTGGCGTCTGGGTGCGACGTGACATCCGGCCCCCAGGGAGAACAGGAGACGGCTCAGGACTGGAGCCTGCGTCATGCCGGCCGCACGGGGCATGACCTCTTCCGCCGTGTCGTGACCGATCACGCCCGCGTCGCACGGGACGAATGACACCGGCTCGCTGGGCGACGGCGAGCAACACGGCTCAGCGAGTCGGCTGCCCCGTTCGCTCCTCCCCCGGGGCGCTGGACGGGGCCCTGTCTGTTGACCTGAAGCGCGTGACGATGGAGGGCCTTCCGTTGGTTGGTCGGCCGTTGTCCTCCAACTCCTTTTGTCCACTTGCCCGTTGACCAGTGGACCCTCAACAATGCGCATGACAAAACCGCACTCCTTCATCACCGCACTCCTTCATCATCCGAGCACCCTCAAAAAGGGAACCCCCACATGAAGAAGTCCTACGTCGGCGCACTCGGCGCCGTCTGTGCCCTGCTGCTCGCCGCCGCGGGCGCGATGCCCGCCGCGGCCGCCCAGCCCTCCGACAGCAAGGCCCCCGCCAAGGCCGCCCCCGCCCAACCCACCGTCAAGGCGGTCAACTTCGCCGGGACCGTGGCGCTGAGCAACTGTTCCGGCTCCGTGATCCGTACGCCCAGTTCGCAGCCGAACGACCCCGCGCTCGTGCTCTCCAACGGGCACTGCCTCGAAAGCGGATTCCCCGCCGCCGGTGAGGTCATCACCGACCAGCCCTCGTCCCGCTCGTTCTCGCTGCTGAACGCCGCGGGGTCCAAGGTCGCCACCCTGCGCGCCACCAAGGTCTCGTACGCCACGATGACCGACACCGACATATCGATCTACCAGCTCAACACGACGTACGCCAAGATCCAGAGCAGCTACGGGATCAGCGCGCTCACCCTCAATGACGCGCACCCGACGCAGGGTTCGGCGATCAAGGTCGTCTCCGGGTACTGGAAGCGGACCTACAGCTGCAACGTGGACGGCTTCGTCTACCGGCTGAAGGAGGGCGACTGGACCTGGAAGGACTCGGTCCGTTACACCTCGTCCTGCAACACCATCGGCGGCACCTCCGGCTCCCCGGTGATCGACACGACCACCGGCAAGGTCGTCGCCGTCAACAACACCGGGAACGAGGACGGCGAGCGGTGCACGGAGAACAACCCGTGCGAGGTCGACGAGAACGGCAACGTCACCGTCCGCCAGGGCATCAACTACGCCGAGGAGACGTACATCATCGTCCCCTGCATCGGGGCCGGTAGCAAGATCGATCTGACCCGGGCCGGCTGCACTCTGCCCAAGCCGTGACGTTGTAGGCACAACGTGACAGCAGCGCCGTCCCGGGGGACCGGGCGGCGCTCTGTCATGTGCTGCGTTACGGCAGGGCGTGGACGTGCGGGCCCACCGCGTTCGACCAGGCGTTGCCCGAGGACGCGTCCCAGTTGGTGGACCAGGTCATCGCGCCGCGCAGGCCCGGGTACGTCTTCGACGGCTTGAACGAGCCGCAGTTCGTGCCCTGGGTCAGGCAGTCGAGCGCCGCGTTCACCACCGACGGGGAGACGTAGCCGCTGCCCGCGCCGGACGTCGACGCCGGCAGGCCGAGGCCGACCTGCGACGGGTCGAGGCCGCCCTGGAGCTGGATGCAGGCAAGCGCGGTCAGGAAGTCCACCGAGCCCTGCGAGTACACCTTGCCGTCGCAGCCGTTCATGGAACCGCTGTTGTAGTACTGCATGTTGACGACGGTCAGGATGTCCTTGATGTTGAGCGCCGTCTTGAAGTACTCGTTCGACGGGGACTGCATGTCGATGGTCTGCGGGGCCATCGTGATCACGAGCTTGCTGCCCGCCTTGGCGGAGAGCGACTTCAACGCCTGCGTCATGTACGTGGAGTTGACGCCGTTCTCCAGGTCGATGTCGACGCCGTCGAAGCCGTACGTCTGCATCAGCGAGTAGACGGAGTTGGCGAAGTTGTTGGCCGAGGTGGAGTCGCTGACCGAGATCGTGCCGTTCTGGCCGCCGATCGAGATGATCACCGACTTGCCCGCCGCGTGCTTGGCCGCGATGTCCGCCTTGAACTGGTCGACGGTGTAGCCGCCCAGGCCGTTGGTGTCGAGCGTGAAGCTCACCGCGCCCGGCGTCGTCGTGGCGTCCGCGAAGGCCACCGCGATGATGTCGTAGTTCGCCGGAACGTCGCTGATCTTCTGCACGGTCGCGCCGTTGTTGAAGTTCTGCCAGTAGCCGGTCACCGCGTGCTTGGGTACGGTCCCGCTGCCGCCCGGGTTGCCACCGCCGGCCGACGTCGTGCCGGTCACCGCCGCCGACTTCGGGGACTCGCCCGCCGCGTTGGTCGCGGTCACCTGGAACTGGTACGAGGTCGACGCGCTCAGCCCGGTCACGGTCGCCGAACTGCCCGTCACCGACTGCACCTTGGTGCCGCCCTGGTAGACGTTGTACCCGGTGGCGTTGGACACCGCGCCCCACGACAGGTCCACCGAGGACGAGCCGACCGAGCCGACCGCGAGGCCGCCCGGAGCCGCCGGAATAGTCGGCGCGGGGTCGCCGCCACCCCCGCCGTCGGGCCCGTACACCGAGATGTCGTCGGCGTAGTACGCGGGCTGGCCGTACCAGCCGTGCGTGTAGATCTGCACCGAGGTGGTCGAGGCACCGGTGGTGAAGGTCGTGGACAGCTGGCTGTAGCCGCTGCCGGTGCCCGGCGTCCAGGTCGAGACGTCGGTGGTGCCGGTGCCGCTCGCGCCGAGATAGACGTAACTGCCCTGCACCCAAGCGCTCAGCGTGTACGTCGAGTTGGGCTTGACGGCGACGGTCTGCGAACACTGGCCGGTGTCGGACCCGGACGGCGTCGCCTTGAGCGCGGCGGTCCCGCCGTGCACCGGGGACGAGACGACCGAGCCGCTGCCGGCCGAGCAGCTCCAGCCGCCGAGGCCCGACTCGAACCCGGCGTTCTTGGCGTTGTTGACGTCGGCCGCCGACGCGACGCCGGTGAGGCCGGCTATGGAGAGCGCGCCGGCCGCGGCCACGGCAAGACCGAATCTTGCACGGTTCACTTGCTGCCTCCGGGAGGGGAGTTGGGAGGAGAGGAGGAGGTGGGGAGTGGGGGTGGGGAAGTGGGGGTGGGGCGTCCTGGTCGCACAACATGGTCCAGACCAATTGGGTTGTCAAGACCTCTGGCGACGACCCGTATACGGTCCTGTGCCTCGGCTCCTCATGGCGGCCGCCCCGTGGCCGCCGTCGATCGGCTCCGGGAGCGAAGGATCAATTCCGGCCGGACGGCTGGCCGGCTTTCAACGCAACTCCCGCCCCACGCGCACCAAAACCGGCCGCGGAAGCACACAGGAAAGGAGAAGACGGTTCTCCGGCCGGTAGGTCGTGGATAAAGTGCTGAGGCAGGCGGGAATTGCAGTGATCAGTTGCGGTCGTGGGGGCTCGCACACGCTCGCGCGTCCGAAGGGAACGGGGGCCGCAAGGTGGCGACCGCGATCAGTGAACGGGGGCCCGCGACGTGCCGACCGCGATAGCCGTCACCAGCCCCGACCTGGTGCTGCCGCCGACCGATCCGCAGACGCCGCTCGCGGCGCTGCTCCAGTCGCCGCACGCCCAGCCCCTCGATGCCGCACTCGTCGACATGCACCGTCTTCTGGAACAGCACGGCTACGTCGTCGCCTTCTATCCGGCATCAATTGACGCCGCCCATGAACACCGGCTGCATACCGTTCGGTCTCTCCTGGAAACCGATCGGATCACCCTGATCAAATCCGATCTGCCGCCGATCGGACTCGCCATCCTGGTGCGGCAGTTGAGGCAACTCTCGGTCTGCGACTTCAGCCCCGGCGTCATCGCATCGGCGGCCCGGCTGCTCTCCCACTACATCCACGCGGGCGCCGTCCTGAACTCCGTGACCCGCCTGGAGCGCATTCCGGTCGGCCTCACCGCGCACGCCAAGTCCTGGATGCCGGGCAGCCAGTTCGCCGTCCTCGCCAACCCGGACCCGCAACTCGTCAAGGTCGGCCCGGCCGGCGCCCTCACCGGGCCGGACTTCGCCTGCCACCTCCTGCTCGCCCGAGGCACCGCCAACGCCGACTGGATCACGGGCACCCTCGCCCCCTCCTGGCAGGTCAAGGCCGTGCAGGAGACCGCCCTGCCCGCCGACTCGGCCACCTGGTGGGGCACCGGCAAACTGACCGAGTTCGCCGCCTACCTGCCCGACATCTCGGTCCTCTACCAACTCGTCGCCTCCGTACGCCGCGAACAGTGCCGCTGGTGCGCCATGGAGCTCATCGGCGACCGCTGCGGATTCTGCGCCTCGCGACAGCCGCCCGAGGAGGAGCCCGCCGCCCCGTACGGCGCCGCCGCCCTCGGCCCCGTCCCCGCCTCCGCCTACCACGCCCGGCCCCTCACCCGGGCCGAACGCCGCCGCGCCATCGCCCCGGGCCCCTGACCTCAACTCGCGTCAGCCGCCCGCCACTTGCCCGCTCTGCCCCACGTCAGCGAACGAGGTCGTACGGTCAATGAACTCCCGCCAGCGCCGCGGCATCATCCTTCTCCTCCTCTCGGTCCTGTGCGCCCTCGGCGCGTTCGCCGGGGTGCTCACGGTGATCAGCGACGTGAACTCCAAGGTGGGGCCGGAGGTGACGGCGTACAAACTGAAAGACGACATCCCCGCCTACACACCGCTCAAGGCTGACCTGTTCGTGAAGACGAGCATGCCCAAACGGTGGCTCTCGCAGGGCGCCGTCACCGACATCTCCGACGTCAACGGCAAGATGGCCGCCACCCGCCTCACCCGCGGCTCGCTGCTCCAGGACGGCATGTTCACCGACCGGCCCCAACTCAAGCCGGGTGAACAGGAGATCGCCATCATGATCGACGCGTCGACCGGCGTCGCCGGGAAGATCAACGCGAGCGACACGGTCAACATCTTCGCCACCTTCGCCGCCACCAAGCAGGGCGACACCCCCGAGTCCAAGCTCATCGTCGCGGGCGCCCGGGTCATCCAGGTCGGCGCCGTCCAGGCCCTCACCCCGAGCGCGTCCGACAAGAACCAGACCACCCAGGCCGTCCCGATCACCTTCGCCCTCAGCACCCTCGACGCCCAACGGGTCGCGTACGCCGAGTCGTTCGCCACCCATGTCCGCCTCGCGCTCGTCGGCCGCGGCAACGGCGACAGCACGATCCCGCCCGGTGACCGTACGTACCGGCTCGAAAAGGACCAGTGAGGTGCGGATGACCACCAGAATCCTTCCGGCCGTCGCCGACGCGGACGCCGCGCGCTCCGTCACCACCCTGCTCAGCCAGCTCCCCGACGCCGAACCCGCCGTGCCCATCGGCGACTCCACCCACCTGCTCGACACCCTGGCCAGGCTCGCGGGCGAGTCCCTGGACGAGCTCCCCGAGGTCGTCCTCGTCCACGAACGCATCGGCCCCGTCCCGGCCCTGGAGCTGATCCGCGAGGTCGCCCTGCGCTTCCCGGCGGTCGGCGTCGTCCTGATCTCCTCCGACGCCGGGCCCGCGGTCTTCTCCGCCGCCATGGACTCCGGCGCCCGCGGCCTGGTCGCGCTGCCGCTGTCGTACGAGGAGCTGGCGGTACGCGTCCAGGCGGCGGCCCAGTGGTCCGCGGGCGTACGCCGCCACTTGGGCGCCAGCCTCGACGTCTTCACCGGACCCGGCGGCACTATCACCACCGTGACCGGGGCCAAGGGCGGCGTCGGCACCACCCTCGTCGCCGTTCAACTCGCCCTCGCGGCACGGGCGTCGGGCCGCACCACCGTGCTGCTCGACATGGACCTCCAGGCGGGCGACGTCGCCTCCTACCTCGACGTCCAGTTCCGGCGCTCCATCGCCGACCTCGCGGCGATCACCGACATCACGCCCCGGGTCCTCGCCGACGCCGTCTTCAACCACGAGAGCGGGCTCGCCCTGCTGCTCGCCCCCGGCGAGGGCGAACGCGGCGAGGAGGTCACCGACCGGGCCGCCCGCCAGATCATCGGCGCCCTGCGCACCCGCTACGAGGCCGTCGTCGTGGACTGCGGCACCCAGATGAACGCGGCCAACGCCGCCGCCGTCGAAATGGCCGACGTGGCGCTCCTCGTCACCACCCCGGACGTCGTGTCCGTACGGGGTGCCAAGCGGACCGTACGGATGTGGGACCGGCTCCAGATCCGCAAGGCCGAGGAGACCACCACGCTGGTCAACCGGCACACCCGGCACACCGAGATCCAGCCCCCGCTCGTCCAGAAGATCACCGGCACCCGGGTCGCCCAGACAGCGATCCCGGCCCACTTCAAGGAGCTCCAGGCCGCCGTCGACGCCGGGCGCCTGCACGACCTCGACAACAAGAGCACGGTGAAGCAGGCCCTGTGGGCGCTGGCCGGCGAACTCGGCCTGCTCAAAACCCCGGAGGGCCGAGCGAAGGCGCGGGCCGCGCGGGGCTCCGGCCTGGTGCTCAGGCGCAGGGGCAGCTGATGCGGATGAATCGGCTGGTGCGGCCGATGCGTCTGGTCCGTCTGAAGCGTCTGATGGGTCTGGCGCGGGTCCGCGCGGGCGGGCGGGACCGGGGGCAGACCGTCATCGAGTTCGTCGGCGTGGTCCCGCTGATCCTGCTGCTTCTGGTCGCGCTGTGGCAGTGCGCCCTGGTCGGCTACACCTTCGTCCTCGCGGGCAACGCGGCGGACGAGGGGGCGCGGGCGGGGGCGGCGGCGGAGGGGGACGCGGGTGGCGCGTGCCAGGCGGCGGCCCTGCGCGAGCTGCCGTCCTCCTTCCAGGGCGACCCGGCCTGCCGTGAGGACGGCGGCATGTACCGGGCCACCGTCACCCTCAAGATCCCCATCCTGATCCCGGGCGTCCTCAACAGCTTCCCCGTCGAGGGCACGGCCGCCCATGTGAAGGAGCGCTGAGCCGTGCGCATCCGTACGCACCGAGCGCGCGACCGGGACGACCGGGGCCAAGTCGCCCTGGAATACATCGGGTTCGTCGCCATCCTGCTGCTCGTCGGCCTCGCCGCGATCCAGCTCGGGGTCGCCGCGTACGCCGTGAACCAGGCGGGGACGGGGGCGCGGGCGGCGGCGCGGGCGGCGAGTCTGGACGAGCCGAGAGCGGGCGAGGCCCGGCTGGATCCCGTGGCCGCGGGCACGGCCGCGGTCAGCGGCTGGCTCAGTCCGAAGGTCTCCCCGGCCGGGGGCGGCGGGGACGGGGTGGCGTACACGGTGACCGTGAAGATCCCCAGCGTCATCCCCGGCCTGCGCGACGGCTTCTTCGGCACCGCCACCCGCACCTCCACCATGCCGAAGCTTCAGCCCCCCAACTGACCCGAGACGACTGGAGACGACACACATGAGTCTGCGGGCACGCATCGCGGTCCCCGAGGAGACCGGTCCCGGGCGCGAGGACGGCCACCTGGTCGCCTCCTACCGCGCCAAGCTCCTGGAGGAGATCGACCTCGCGGAGATGTCGTCCCTCGCCGCCGCCGAGCGCCGGGCCCGCCTGGAGCGGGTGCTCGGGCACATCATCAGCCGCGAGGGCCCGGTCCTTTCCACGGCCGAGCGGGCGCAGCTGATCCGCCGGGTGGTCGACGAGGCGCTCGGACTCGGCATCCTCGAACCTCTCCTCGAAGACGCCTCCATCACGGAGATCATGGTCAACGGCCCCGACCAGATCTTCGTCGAGCGCGGTGGACGGGTGGAGCAACTCCCGCTCCGGTTCGCCTCGCACGAGCAGCTGATGCAGACGATCGAGCGCATCGTGTCGACGGTCAACCGCCGTGTGGACGAGTCGAACCCGATGGTGGACGCCCGCCTGCCGTCCGGCGAGCGCGTCAACGTGATCATCCCGCCGCTGTCCCTGACCGGCGCGACGCTCACCATCCGCCGCTTCCCGAGGTCGTTCACGCTCCAGGAGATGATCACCTTCGGCTCGCTCGACGAGCACATGCTGCTGCTGCTCGCCGGGCTCGTACAGGCCCGCTTCAACGTCATCGTGTCGGGCGCCACCGGCACCGGCAAGACCACCCTCCTCAACGCCCTGTCCGGTCTGATCCCGCCGCACGAGCGCATCATCACCATCGAGGACTCCGCCGAGCTCCAGCTCCAGCAGGCCCATGTCATCCGCCTGGAGTCGCGGCCCCCGAACGTCGAGGGAAAGGGCCACGTCTCCATCCGCGACCTCGTACGCAACTCACTGCGCATGCGGCCCGACCGGATCGTCGTCGGTGAGGTCCGCGGCGGCGAATCGCTCGACATGCTCCAGGCGATGTCCACCGGTCACGACGGCTCGCTCGCCACCGTCCACGCCAACAGTGCCGAGGACGCCCTGATGCGCCTCCAGACGCTGGCCTCGATGTCGGAGGTGGATGTCCCGTTCGAGGCCCTGCACGACCAGATCAACTCGGCCGTCGACGTCATCGTCCAGCTCACCCGGCACGCCGACGGCGCCCGCAAGATCACCGAGATCGCCATCCTCGAATCCCACGGCCGTGACCCGTACCGCATCACCACCGTCTGCCGCTTCGACGCCCAGCCCATGGCCGCCGACGGCCGCATCCACGGCCGCTTCCAGTACTTCCCGCTGCCCCGCCGCGTCGCCGACCGCCTCTACCTCGCCAACCAGCCCGTCCCGCAGGCGTACGGGGTCGCATCGAGCGCCGAACAGCTCGCCGTCCGCCACGCCAACTGAGTCCGCCACGCCAACTGACTGGGAACGCGCAGATGAACCTCTCCTTCCTCACGCTCGGCGTCACTCTGCTCGCCGGGGTGCTCGCGGTCCTGGGGCTGCGCTCCTACGGGGCGGGCCGCGCCCAGCGCGAAGCCCTCATCGACCGGCTCACCAACCCGGGCGCCCAGCACCCGACCGGCCGGAACCGCCCGTTCCAGGCCCTGGACCGCAGACTGCGCGGTACGACACTGGGCCGCCGCATCGAGCTGAAGCTGGCCGCCACCGGCCTCGATCTGACCCCCGGCGAGTTCTTCGTGTACATGCTGGCCGGGGTGGCCGCCCTGTGGCTGATCGCGGCATCGGTTCTCGCCGCGTTCTTCGGCCCGCTGGCCGGGCTCGCCGGCCTGTGGAGCGCCAACTCGTTCCTCGACTGGCAGCGCCAGAAACGCATCGAGCGCTTCATCAACCAGCTCCCCGAACTGTCCCGCATCCTCGCCAACGCCACCCAGGCCGGCCTCGCGCTGCGAACCGCCATCGCCATGGCGGCCGAGGAGATGGAGGCCCCGGCGGGCGAGGAACTGGGCCGGGTCACCGACCGGCTCGCCATGGGCGAGTCCCTGGACGACGCACTCGGCGAACTCGCCGACCGGCTTCCCTCCCGCGAACTGGTCGTCCTGGTAACGACGTTGGTGCTGGCCAACCGTGCGGGCGGCACGGTCGTCAGCTCGCTGCGCAACCTCACCACCACGCTGGAGGAGCGCAAGGAGACCCGGCGCGAGGTGCGCACCACGCTGGCCCAGGTGACGGTCACCGCGTACGCCGTGCCCGGCTTCGGGATCGCCGCGCTGCTCATGCTGAACGCGGTGATGCCGGGCGCGCTGGACCGCATGACGGGCGCCCTGCTCGGCCAGGCGGCGGTGCTGATCTCGATCGCCCTGTACGCCCTCGGATTCTTCGTGGTCCGCCGCCTGTCCCGCATCGACGTATGAACCCAGGTACCTGGCTGGAGAGAGGGGAGTGAGCGAGACATGGGACTGCTCTTCGCGGCCCTGATGGGCCTGAGTGTGTACGGGATGTTCCTCGGCATCCGCATGTACCGGGCCGAGGTGAAGCTCCCGAGCGACCTCTCCGTGGCCCTGGAGGTCGGCGCGACGCGCACCACCGCCGTCGGCTCGGCCGTCGACCGGCTCGGCATGCGGTGGGCGCCGGCCGTGCTGCGGATGATGGGCCCCGAGCGGGTCGGCAGGAAGCGCCGCCAGATCGACCTCGCGGGCAACCCGGGCGGCCTCACCGTCGACCGGTACGCGGCCCGGCGCGCGGTGTACGGGATGCTCGGCGCGGCGGCCGCGCTGATCATGCTGCTCGAAGGGCACTGGATCATCGCCCTGGTGATGGTGGCCTTCGCCCTGTTCTGGGTCGAGGTCGGCATCTGGTCGGCGGTCCGGGTCCGCCGCGACCACATCGAACGCACCCTGCCCGACTTCCTCGACGTACTCGCGGTCGTGGTCAGCGCAGGGCTCGGCTTCCGCCAAGCCCTCGACCGGGTCGCCGACAAGTACGAAGGGCCCTGGGCGGACGAACTGCGCATCACCCTGCGCCAGATGGACATGGGCGTCAGCCGCCGCCAGGCCTTCGAGGAACTGCGCAAGCGCAACGACTCCGAGCAGGTCGCGATGTTCGTGACCGCGCTCCAGCAGGGCGAGGAACTGGGCGCGCCGATCGTCGACACCCTGATAGCGATCGCCGCCGACATGCGCCGCACGGACGCGCAGAACGCCCGCCGCAAGGCGGCCCGAGCGGTCCCCAAGGCCACCTTCGCGGTGACGACGTTCCTGCTGCCGGGCACGCTGATCCTGCTCAGCGTCGGCTTCGTGTACGGGGCGAATCTGGACTTCGGGGGCTTCCTGGGAGGCCCGAAGTGACCCTCCAACTGGCCGCAGGAATAAGGGGGTTGAGCATGCCGACCCGCCGCAGGGCAGTCGCATCGGTCCCTCCTCCCACCCTCACCCTCCAGATCAACGCACTCCAGGCGATGTGCCGCCAGGTGTTCGGCTTCCGCCTGGCGATGATCGCGATAGGCGCCCCGTTCGCCCTCGCGGGCGCGGCCAAGGGCGCTCCGGGCCTCCTGGTGGGCGCGGCGGTACTGGGCACCTTCATGGGCTCGTACGTCCTGTTCCGCGACTGGGAACGCTTCGGCCCGCTGCTCCTGCGCCATCCCTGGCTGCTCGCGGTGGACGCGGTGTTCGGCGCACTGCTTCTGATCACGGCGACCCCGGAATCCCCCCTCGGCTACGTCACGATCTGCACCCCGCTGCTCGCCGGCCTGGTGTACGGCTGGCGGGGCGCGGGCGTCTTCGCGGGCCTCCAGGTGACGATCCTGACGGTGGTGTACGCGACGGGCCCGAGGCATCAACTGGCCGACGCATCAGCCCTGTTGCTGCCGGGCTTCTGCGTGATAGCGGGGGCGGTGGGGGTGACGATCCGCAACCTCCTGTTCCGCTTCGGCGCGGCGAGTCAGGCGCTGACGGAGACCCGGGCCCGCCTCGCCGTGCACGATGCGGTGGAGGAGGAGCGGGCGCGGCTGGCCCGCGACATGCACGACTCGGTGGCGAAGACCCTGCACGGCCTGGCCCTGGCGGCCGACGGCCTGGCGGCGTCGGCGGACCGCGTGGACCCCCTGACGGTCCGCGACCAGGCCGAACTGGTCGCCCGGGCCGCGCGCAGGGCGGCAGCGGAATCCCGCGAGCTCCTCGCGGACCTGAGGCGGACGCCGGGGACGGTGGACGTACTGGACGAACTGTCTTTATCCGTAAGGGACTTCACGCGACGGACGGGATCGGGGGCGGGGTGGCGGGTGCTGGGTGACGGCCCGGGGCCGACGGTCCCGGCGGCGGTGGCTCGGCAACTGGTCACGATCGCGAGCGAGGCGATGGACAACGCCCACCGGCATGCCGGCCCGGCCCGCATCGACGTGGAGGCGGGCGTCGAGGGTGCGATGTTCCGCCTCAGCATCCACGACAACGGCCGGGGCCTGCCCCCCGGCACCACCCTCGACGACCTGAAACGCACGGGCCACTTCGGCCTGGTGGGCATGGTGGAGCGGGCGGCGGCGATCGGGGCGCGGATCAGAGTGGGCCGGGGGACAGCGCCGACGGGCACGGAGGTACGCGTGGAACTCCACCTGAACGGCGGCCAGTTACTGATGAATCCAACCTCGGGAACTCCATGAGAGGGGGTGTCATGCCGAACGGAATCTCCTACAAGGCCGGGGAGAGTGACCCGCTGGGACCACTGCGGGTAGTCGTCGCGGACGACAACCCGGTGGTACGTGCGGGCCTTGCCGCGTTGCTGCACGGCCGCCACGACATCGAGGTGGCGGCGGAAGCGGCGGACGGCCGCGAGGCGTACGAGGCGGCGGTGCGCCACCGCCCGGACGTGATCCTGCTGGACGTCCGCATGCCGGGCGTGGACGGCATGGCGGCGCTGCCGTACCTGGTCGGCCTGGCCCCCGTGATGATGCTGACGTACAGCAGGGAGAGCGAGATCGTGCGGGAGGCGCTGCGGCTCGGAGCCGGGGGCTACCTGGTCCACGGGGAGTTCACTGCGGACGAACTGACGTCGGCGGTACGGGGGATGAGGCAGGGCCGGGCCGCCTTCACGGCCACGGCGGCGAACGCCCTCCTGGCCCACGTACGCGAGCAACCGGACCTGCCAGCTGCCATTTCCGCGCAATCCCTTTCGCAACTGCAACCGATTGTGGCACAGTCTTCAACTGCACAGCGAGCGGTGTCGATGCGCAACAGGGAAGATTTCAGGCTGAGTTCGCGGGAGGCCGAGGTGATGGAGTTGATCGCGGCGGGCATGAGCAATCAGCAAATCGCGGCCACGTGCTTCATCAGCGAGAAGACGGTCAAGAACCACATCAACCGCATCTTCGCCAAGCTGCACGCCACGACCCGCAGCGCGGCGATCGCCCGCTGGCTGGGGGTGGCCCATGCGTAAGTCCCGCACTTGGGCCCGGATTTGGGCCCCTGGGCCCTCGGTGGCGTCCGCGATCCCGCCTTACGTTCCCGATGACGTACGACGTGATGCCGCAACCGGAGGAGAGCCGCGAAATGCCGCAGGACACGCTGCTGAAGACCGCCGTCGCTGCGCAGGTACGGGTGAGCGGCTGGAGGGACACGGCGATCACTCGGGTCCGACACCGGTACGCGTCGTCGGGCGCCGGCCGGGGCCGGGACCGGGGGCAGACTTCGTTCGAGTATCTGGGGATCATTTTGGTGGTGGTGGCGATCATCGCTGGGATTATGGCCACGGGCATCGGCAACAAGATCACCGATCGCATCAAGGACCAGATCGACAAGGTCAAGGCCGGCGGCTGAGCACGCGCCTCCGCCAGGACCGAGGGCAGGCCTTCCCCATCTACGTCGTGATGGTGGCGGGCCTGCTCTTTCTCGCGTTCGCCTTCTTCGCGGTAGGACAGGCCTCCGCGACGCGGAACGGGGCCCAAGGGGCGGCCGATTCAGCGGCTTTGGCGGCAGCGCAGCGGGCGCGCGAAGAGCTGGGGCCAAAGGTCCTGGCGGCGCTCACGACACCCGGTGGTCTCGACGGCATTTTCAAGGACAACGTGGTCATCGCGGATGCTCACGCCGAGGCTGCGAACTTTGCCGCGAAGAACCATGCCGACCTGCCGGTGTTTGAGCCTCGCCCCGGTGGCGTCGGCCAGTTCAAGTTCACCGTGGGCGTCCAAACCCGGTACACGGTGGGTGAATCGGTGATCCCAGGCACCGAACAGGAGCACGGAACCGCCAGCGCCACAGCGATGATCGAGCTGCGGTGCAGTGTTCCGCCCGACGCAGGGGTCGGCAGCATTCCGACGCCGATGCCGACGCCGTCTTCTACGCCTCCTCCTGTCACGATCACGTGCGATGGCAAGGACATGCCCGTCGATCCCATGCCCGAGTTGGAGAAGCTCTTCACCGTGAAACTGGTCGACTGACTGCGAGCGATGAGCAGAGGAATGAACCTATGAGTGTTCGGCAGGCGTTGAAGGCCCGGAGGGGGGCTGTGGCGGCAGCGATGGCGGTCGCCCTGGCGTTCACTGCGGCCGGATGCGGCGACGGTGGTAAGGACAACAAGGCAACCGTCGGCAGCTCCGGTCGGTCGAAGTCGACCTCGTCCGGGACTGCGCAGCAGCCAGGTGGATCTCCCTCGAAAGGCCCCGCGGTGAAACTTGCCGAGACCACCGGCCAGGAGGGAGTCGTGCTCACGGTCAACAGCGTGACCCGTGACTCGGGCGGGTTCATCACCGTGTCAGGGCAGTTCAAGAATTCGGGCAGCGAAAACTTCAACCACACGAGTGCCTGGGCCGGGAACGAGCGGGACGTCCTTGCCAGCGGCGACTCAGTGGCCGGAGCCACGCTCGTCGACAAGGTGGGCAAGAAGCGCTACTACGTACTCCGCGACACGGGTGGCAAATGCCTGTGCACGATGGGCATTTCCAGTGTGGACGCAGGCCAGACCGTCCCCTTCTTCGCCCAGTTCCCCGCCCCACCCAACGGCACCAAGGAAGTCGACTTCCAACTGCCGACCTTCCCCACCATGACCGTTCCCGTCTCCGGGTGATCACGCCATGACCAGAACCCGGCACGCAGCCGTAGCGATCGCCGCCGCGCTAGTCCTGACCGCCGGTGGGACCACCGCGTACGCCGACGAGACTCCGAGCAGCCCCCCACTGCCCGGCACGGAGGCGACGAGTGACCCGTCCATGAAGGTCGACGGGACGTCGCCGAACCTGAAGCTCCCCGAGGGCGGCACGCTCGCGGCGCCCAAGGTGCTCGACATCAAGTCGATCGTCGAGGACCAGGGCGGCGAGGAGCGGCGTTCGGACACCAACACCAGCGTGACGTTCGCGCTGCAGGCGGAGGTGCTGTTCGCGATGGACAGCGCGGCCCTGTCGCCCGACGCGAACGACCGTATCCAGGGCATCGCCGCCGAGATCAAGAAACAGAAGGCGACGAACGTCCGGGTCTTCGGCTTCACGGACAACCTCGGCACGCACGAGCACGGCGTGGTCTTGTCGAAAGAGCGCGCGGACGCCGTCCAGAAGGCGCTCTCGCTGTCGCTGGGCCCCGACGTGACGTTCGAGATCCGGGGTTACGCCGAGGACTACCCGATCTCCGACAACTCGACGGAGGACGGCCGCAAGAAGAACCGTCGGGTGGAGGTCAGCTTCACTCGGAGCAGCGGCTAGGACGAGGGGGCTTCTTCCTTCGCCCCGGCCTTGTCCGGGGAGGTGGAAAACGCGGCCGTGTCCAGATCGAAGTCGAAGGGGGCCGGGATGTGCAGCGGACGGCCGAACGGAGCGGTTGTCCGTGAGCGGTAGCCGTGGGGTGAGGGATCCCAGAAGCAGGTGATCTCGGCGGCCTGCATGTCGAGCACCAGATAGACCGGAACCAGCTGACCATAAACGGCGACCTTCTCCTCCCAGTCGGCGTCCCGGGTGGACAGTGACGTGAACTCGGCGACCAGCGAGAGCGCACCCCCGTCGGCATGCCGCCCCTCGGCTTCGAAAGCAGCCTCCTCTGCGACGTGCAGGTCCGGTCCGTAGGCGCGCGCCACGGAGGGGAAGGTGAAGAGGAACGGGGCGACATCTACGTCGTGGCCAGCGGGGGCGTGGGGTTCGAGCTGTGCTCGGAGCAGCCACATCGGGCGACGACAGCGGAGTTCGGGCCCCGCCGACAGCGTGATCTTCCCCCGGATCAGCTCGGTCTTGTAGCCGTCCGGCGTGTTCAGTTCCTCTGCGGTCCGCAGCAGTTCTCCGAAGGGTGCCTTCTCGCCTGTGGCGCTCCCCTCGCTCACAGCAGGTGGTCCGCCCTGCCCGCCTTGATGTCGCGGATGAGGTTCCGCAGGGCGTCCCGGCTGTCGGTGAGGTAGTGGTCCTCCTGGCCGGCGACCGCGATGTACGCGTTGCCGTCACCGTCGACGCCGAGGCGGAAGCAGTTCGCTCCCTCGCCGCAGTACGGCTCTTCCCAGTCAATCTCGGGCATGTCCTGCTCCTAGAGTCGGCGGGCCAAGTCGCTCATGAAGGTGCGTGAGTCCTCGCGGGACAGGGCGCGGGACTCCAACTCGTCCAGCTGAGCGCGGTACTTGGTGAGCTGGGCCTCGTCGTCGTGGAACTCCGCGCCATGCGTGGTGTCCAGCTCGATGGTGTCGAGCTGTGGCACGGCTGCCGCCGCGTAGATGACGGACTGGCCGGAGCCGGGAACGCCTCCGGCCTTGAACGGGATGACCCGTACGGAGAGGTGTGGGCGCTCGGCCAGCTCGACGATGTGACGAAGCTGGGCCCGGGTGGTTCCGGTGCCGCCGAACTCCATGCGCAGGGCGGCCTCATGGATGATCGCCTGGACTTTCGGGGGGTCCGGCCTGTCCAGGACCTGCTTGCGGTCCATGCGGTGGGCCAGCCGGGTCTCCAGGTCGGTCCGGGGGAGCGGGGGGACGACCTGGGCGAAGACGGCGCGTGCGTGGGCCTGCGTCTGGAAGAGGCCCGGGAGGTGGATGGTGACCGCGATGCGCAGGCGGGGGGAGCGCCACTCCATCTCGGCGATGTCCAGGGAAGCCGGCGACAGCCGGTCGCGGTAGGCCTCCCACCACCCCTTGTCCCGCTCGCTCGGGATGGCGGCGAGGGCATCGACGTACGCCTCGTCGGTGCAGCCGTAGTTGCTGGCCAGCGCACGCACGCGGGCGGCGCTGATGCCGGACCGGCCGGACTCCATGTTCGGCACGTTGGTGCGCGGTACGCCGAGCAGCTTGGCCGCGACCTCCGTGCCCATGCCCGCAGCTATGCGCATCTTCCGCAATTCCGCACCGAGGCGTCGTTGGCGCTCGGTCGGCGCGCTTCTGGGTGGCATGCATCCTCCACTCGGCCTGCTGGTCCCGCCCAGTCTGCCGCCCGCACTCCAGGTGGTCCATCAATAGCTTTCCGTAGAGAGGTAGTACACGTACTCCTTAATGCTCTACATTGAGTAACGCACCAACTACGCAAGCGAGTTGGAAGCGCATCGCGCGAGCCTGCCCGCGTGCTCCTCCCCTGGGAGGGGTGGGCCCGTGCCAGGGAGACAAGCCACTGCTCGCTGCCCCCCACCAGCACACGGGAGCCAGAGATGCTCACCACCCGCACCATGACCGCCTGCCCGGCCGCGCACCCCGCGCCCATGACATTCCCCCCACCCCCGGAGGGCCTCGCGCTCAGCCTCACCCTTCCCGGTGAGCCGCACTGCGCGGCCATCGCGCGCGGCGCGGTCCGATCGGCTCTGCGCGCTCACGCGCTGGACGCGCCCGACGCGGTGCTCGCCGCATCCGAACTGGTTGCCGTGGCCGCGTACTTGAATCCCTCCCAAGACCTCTACCTCTCCCTCCGGCATCGGAACGCCGCCCTTCGCCTGATCGTCTACGACGCTCACGCCCGGCACGCTCATCCCCGCCTCGCGGAAGCCTGTGACGCCCGGCGGCGGGGTGGGCTGCGGCTGCTCGCCGCCGTCGTGCGGGACTGTGGGGGCGAGTGGGGGTTCGGTGAATCCCGTGAGCCGGGTGGCGGCACCCGCACCTGGGCCGCGCTGCCCAGCATTGCCAACTAGACCACCAGCATGGTGAGTTGAGCCGTATCCATGCCTGGGTAGCCGAAAGGCGTCGGCGGGATGGCGCCCCGGCGCCTGCCCGGCGACCGGTGGAATCCCGGCGTCCGGGACCCAGGCAATCCACAGGAGTCGTTGTTACCGTGCTGGGTATGAAGCCAAGGCTGGTACGGAGCCGTGCGGCGACGGCTGGGGTGTGTCTCATCGCCCTCGCGGGCGCGGCTGCGTGCGGGCCCACCAGTGCGGGCAAGGGGGCGGAAGGTTCCGTCCGGGACACCGCGGCCGCTCCCGGCGCGAGCGGGGCCAACCCGCCCGCACCCCGCGCGAGCGGGCCCACCCCGCAGGTCAAGGCCGACGGCGCGCTCACCAGTGACCAGCTCAACGCGGCCGCGCTCGCCACCGGCGACGTCAAGGACTTCGCGGCGGAGCCCCTGGAGGGCGGCACCCCGACCGGCAGCTCCCGTACGGCCAAGGCCGAGTGCATGCCCTTCGTGTCCGTCATCAACGGCACCCCCGAGCCCGCCCCCTCCGCGACCGTCTACCGGCGCCTCGTCGACACGACCGAGGACGGGCAGGCCGACCAGACCGTTGTCACTGAAGTGCTGGGCGCCCATCCGGCCGGGGCCTCCGACGTGCTCGCCCGGCTGCGTACCGCCATCGACGCCTGCTCCGACGGCTTCCAGACCAAGGGCGGCGACCTGGAGCCCTCCGTCTTCACCGAGGTCAAGGAGCTGCCCGCGCCCAAGGTGGGGGACGAGGCCGTCGCGTACGAGCTGATGGGGGTCGCCCAGGGCGATCCCGTGCCCATGGTTTTTCAGGTGGTGCGGAGTGGGTCCACTGTTGTCACGTACTACGCCGTCGATGTCACCGGCGGCGACACGCCACAGATCCCCGCCCAGCTCGCCGTTGCGCAGGCGGCCAAGCTCAAGTCCTGAGATCCTGCCCGGTTGCGATGATCAGCTGACACCCCGGCCGCAGGCCCCACTCCGCCATCGCGCCCGCCGCCGCCTCAAGCACGTGCCGCGCGCGCGGCCGGATCGCGCCGAGGCGGCCCGGCTCCATCGTGCGCACCGCGATCACGCGCAAATGGCGGTCCAGATGGGCCACGTCGATCGCGAAGCGCATCCGGAAGGTGTGCACGCTGCTCGCCGGGGTCAGCAGGAGCGCCCCCTCGATGCCGTCCCGGCCGAGCAGGCCCCGCGTCCGGGCCCGGTAGGACGCCGCGATCTCCAGCGGAACCGCCGTCCCGGCGCCGTCGAGCACGCTCAACTCGCCCGTTCCGTCCCTCCATCGGCCCATGGATAAACGGTAGTGGCTCACGGAGCCGCCGCGTAGGGTCCGCAACATGGGCCGAAACATCAGGAACCACAACAACCGCCCCTTCGAGGAACTGATCGACGAGGCCGCGTCCGTCTCCGTCGACGGCTGGGACTTCTCCTGGCTGGACGGCCGCGCCACCGAGGAGCGGCCGTCGTGGGGGTATGCCCGCGCGATGGCCGGGCGGATGGCCAAGGCGACTGCCGCCCTCGACATCCAGACCGGCGGCGGTGAGGTCCTCGCCGCCGTGCCGCAGCTGCCGCCGCTCGCCGTCGCCACCGAGGGCTGGCCCCCGAACGTCGCCCGCGCCACCGGACTGCTCCACCCGCGCGGAGTGGCGGTCGTCGCCGACGAGGACAAGCCCCCGCTGCCGTTCGCCGACGGCGCCTTCGACCTGGTGGTCAGCCGGCACCCCGTCACCACCTGGTGGTCCGAGATCTCTCGCGTCCTGTCGCCCGGCGGCACGTACTTCTCCCAACAGGTGGGCCCGGCCAGCGTGTTCGAGCTCGTCGAGTACTTCCTGGGACCGCAGCCGCCGGAGGTGCGCGGCGGCCGCGACCCCGGCAAGGCGCGCAAGGAGGCGGAGAGCGCGGGCCTTGAGGTCGTCGATCTGCGCCTGGAGAAGCTGCGTACCGAGTTCAACGACATCGGCGCCGTCGTCTACTTCCTGCGCAAGGTGATCTGGATGGTGCCCGGCTTCACCGTCGAGGAGTACCGCGACCAGCTGAAGGCGCTCCACGAGCAGATCCGCGCCGAGGGCCCCTTCGTCGCGCACACGACACGCTTCCTGATCGAGGCGCGGAAGCCGCTGAGGCCCGGCCGGGCTGCTTAGCATCTGGGCGTATGGGGACAATTGCTGACCAAAGGGTCGGGCGGCGCGCGCAGCCGCCGATCACGCCCGTACCCGCCCTCTCCCGCATCTCTCGCGTACGCATCGGCCGGCCCGCCCTCCTGTGGTGGGGGTGGGCCGCCGCGCTCTTCCTCCTGTACGCGACCGTCTCGGGCCGCCGCCAGGCGCTGGTCCGCACCACCGGCTACGACCTCGGCATCTTCGAGCAGGCCGTCCGCGCGTACGCCCACCTCCACGCGCCCGTCTCCGCCCTGCGCGGCGACGGCTTCAACCTCCTCGGCGACCACTTCCACCCCGTGCTCGCCGCCCTCGCCCCCCTCTACCGCCTCTTCCCCTCCCCGTACACGCTGCTCGTCGCGCAGGCCGCGCTGCTCGCGCTCGCCGTGGTGCCGCTCGCCCGGCAGGCTGCGCGGGTGCTCGGCCGCCGGGCCGCCCACGTCGTCGCCTTCGCGTACGGGCTGAGCTGGGGCATCGCATCGGCGGTCGGCTTCGACTTCCACGAGGTGTGCTTCGCGGTCCCGCTCGTCTCCTGCGCCCTCGAAGCGCTGGCCCGCAGGCGGTGGCGGCGCGCGATCGCCTGGGCCGTGCCGCTGCTCCTCGTCAAGGAGGACCTCGGTCTCACGCTGGCCGCGATCGGGGCGTACGTCGCCTGGCGGGGCCCGCGCCGGCTCGGCATCGCGGCCGCCGCGACCGGCCTGGTGGGCAGCGCGCTCGAATTCAAGGTGCTGATGCCGTTCTTCAACCCGTCCGGCACCTACGCGCACGCCGCGAACCTCGCGCCCGCCCACCATTCGCTGCTGACCACGCTCGCCCTCGCGCCGCTCGACGCGGTGCGCCCCGAGGTGAAGGCGACCACCCTCGTCCTCGTCTTCGCGCCGGCCGCACTCATCGCCCTGCGCTCGCCGCTCGCCCTGATCGCGGTGCCCACGCTGGGCTGGCGGATGCTGTCCACCAACGTCTTCCACTGGGGGACCGCCTTCCACTACACGGCCGTCCTGATGCCCGTCGTGTTCGCGGCCCTGACCGACGCCCTGCGCCCGTACGCCGCCGAGGGCGACCCGCTGACCAGGCGCCACGTGCGGGCCTCGCTCGTGACGGCGGCGGCGGTGACGCTCGTCCTGATCCCCTCCTTCCCCCTCGCCCAGATCGCCCACCGCTCCACCTGGCGCACCACCGCACACGTCGCAGCGGTACGCGCCCTGCTGCGCCGCATCCCCGACGGCGCGACCGTCGCGGCCTCCAACCGCCTTGCCCCACAACTGACTTCGCGCACCACGGTCGTCCTCTTCCCGACCTTCCCGGTGCACTGGAAGCTGTACGAGACGGACGGCCCCGTCCCGCGCCCGACGGCCCAGTGGATCGCCTACGACCGCGTCCCGCCGGAGTCCTGGCCCTACCCGCCCGGCACCTGGCCCTACCCGGCGCCCCGCCAGGAGCAGGAGTACGCCCTCGCGCTCGCGAAGTACGGATATGTACGGGTGGCCGAGGCGGACGGCGTCTCGCTGCTGCGCCGCACCGAGCGGCCCGCGCGTACGCACTGACACCGGACGGTCACCCGGCGCGGCCTGCCTTGACCCAGTGGGGTGAAGCACAACGGGAGCGAATTCCGGGCCGCGAAATCCGTCGCCGAGCGGTGTTCCGACCCGGCCGCGACCCCTCTGACCTGCATGGTCAAGGCCGGGTACGGAGTGGTGGTCACCCCTGCGGGGGACCGCGATTCCGTACTGGGCCGGTTTCGGAGCGTAGTTCCGGAGCGCCGTGGCGCCCAGCATCACTTACGAAGGGTTATGGTGGAAACCCCCCCTCGGGCCGGTCCGTATCCCCCCCACGGACCGGCCCGTTTTTTCTTTCCCGGGGCCCGGTCAGGTCCGCACCACGCGGGACCGACCGCCCCCCGTCCCCAGCCGCCTCAGCCGCGGCGGGCCCAGATGTTGGTGCCCTCGGTGTCCACGGCGAAGGCGTCGATCTCCTTCAACTCCGCGTCCGTGAGCGCCGGTCCGGCCAGCGCCGCCACGTTCTCCTCAAGCTGCCGCACGCTGGACGCGCCGATCAGCGCCGACGTCATCCGCGGGTCGCGCAGCACCCAGGTCAGCGCCAGTTGCGCCAGCGACTGGCCGCGCCGGGAGGCGATGTCGTTCAGCCCGTTGAGGCGGCGTACGACCTCGTCGCTCAGCAGGTTCGGGTCGAGGGACTTGCCCTGGGTGGCCCGCGAGCCCTCCGGGATGCCCTTCAGGTACTTGTTGGTGAGCAGGCCCTGGGCGAGCGGCACGAAGGAGATGCAGCCCATGCCGGCCGCCTCCAGCGTGTCGAGCAGCCCGTCGTCCTCCGTCCAGCGGTTGATCATCGAGTACGACGGCTGGTGGATCAGGGCCGGGACGCCCATCTCCTTCAGGAGGCGGGCGGCCTCGGCGGTCTGCTCGCTGTTGTAGGAGGAGACGCCCACGTACAGCGCCTTGCCCTGCTGGACGGCGGACGCCAGCGCGCCCATCGTCTCCTCAAGCGGGGTCTCCGGGTCGAAGCGGTGCGAGTAGAAGATGTCGACGTGGTCCAGGCCCATGCGGCTGAGCGAGGCGTCGAGCGAGGACAGCAGGTACTTGCGCGAACCCCACTCGCCGTACGGCCCGGGGTGCATCAGATAGCCGGCCTTGGTCGAGATGACGAGCTCGTCCCGGTACGGGGCAAAGTCCTGGCCGAAAATCTTGCCGAAGTTCAGCTCGGCCGAGCCGGCCGGCGGGCCGTAGTTGTTGGCCAGGTCGAAGTGGGTGACACCCAGGTCGAAGGCGCGGCGCAGGATCGCGCGCTGGGAATCCAGCGCGCGGTCGTCGCCGAAGTTGTGCCACAGGCCGAGCGAGACGGCGGGAAGCTTGAGGCCGCTGCGGCCGGTCCGGCGGTACTCCATGGAGTCGTAGCGGTCCGGGGCTGCGAGGAAGGGGAGCGATTCAGTCACGTTTCCCTGCTTATCACGGACTTGTGACAGACCGAGTTGGGCCGCCGTCGCCCGTCCGCAGTACTGTGCTTTCCCTGGGGCGGCCGGTGTGCGGGGCGGCGGCGGGCCCCCGGAAGGCAACGAGAGGGTGGAATCGGTGAGTTTGCGCGACCTGGTGTACAGGCTCTATGCGCGCCGGGTGGAAGGCCGCCTCGACCACGACCAGGTGCCCAAGCACATCGGCGTCATCCTGGACGGCAACCGGCGCTGGGCCAAGGCCTCGGCCCGCAGCCCCGAGCAGGGCCACCAGGCCGGTGCCAGCAAGATTCAGGAACTGCTCGGCTGGTGTGCCGAGACGGACGTCGAGGTCGTCACCCTCTGGCTGCTCTCCACCGACAACCTGGACCGCCCCGAGGACCAGTTGATCCCGCTGCTCGGCATCATCGAGGACGCGGTACGGGACTTGGCGGCGGACGGGCGCTGGCGCGTGCACCACGTGGGCAACGCGGACCTGCTGCCCGGGCACACGCAGTCCGTGCTCAAGGAGGCCGAGCAGGCCACGCACGACATCGACGGGATACTCGTCAACGTCGCGGTGGGCTACGGCGGACGCCAGGAGATCGCGGACGCGGTGCGGTCGCTCCTCCTGGAGCACGCGGCGAAGGGCACGTCCTTCGAGGAGCTCGCCGAGATCGTCGACGTCGAGCACATCTCGGAACACCTGTACACGCGGGGGCAGCCCGACCCCGACCTCGTCATCCGCACCAGCGGCGAGCAGCGCCTGTCCGGCTTCATGCTCTGGCAGTCCGCGCACTCCGAGTACTACTTCTGCGAAGTGTTCTGGCCGGCCTTCCGCAAGGTCGACTTCCTCCGAGCCCTGCGCGACTACGCGGCGCGGCACCGGAGGTACGGCACCTGAGGGCTGGGTCCCCTTTTAACCCCCCTCTTTTGTCCTCCCTCTTTTGTCCTCAAACGCCGGACGGGCTAAGCGCGCTGCTTTCGGCTGCGGGCCGTCGCTGGCTGGTCGCGCAGTTCCCCGCGCCCCTGGCAGTACTGGTGCTGGCCAGCACTGGGGCATACCCAGCCCGTCCGGCGTTTGAGGACGAGCGCCGTTCAGGCGCGATACGGGGTCTGGGGCGGAGTCCCAGGACGAGCAGTTCAGCCCAACCACACCCCCGGAGGGTCTAGGGAAGGGGCGGGGTGGGGCCATCGGGGTCTGGGGCGGAGCCCCAGTGGGAACTCTGGGCATATGACGGGGCATGGCTTCGCGTGTTCGAGGGCATAACCCCACCAGGTCGACGTCCGGTCCACGGACGCCGTATCTCAGTGAGCGGCATCAGCGCCGCTCGCCCGGGAGGCCCTTTGCACCAGGACGACCGCGCACCGCGCGCGGGCGACGTGGAGGGCCGGAGCTCGGCCCGCGCAGCGCGGTCGAAGCCCGGTCCCAGTTTCCGCGACGCCGTCGCACCCCGTTCTCATGCGCCTCTTACGAGGGGGTACGTCCTTCCGTGGTGACCAGCACAAAGCGCCGCATGCCCGACCGGCGCACCTATGTCCTCGACACCAGCGTCCTGCTGGCCGACCCCAACGCGATGACCCGGTTCGAGGAGCACGAAGTGGTGCTCCCCATCGTCGTGGTCACGGAGCTGGAGGCCAAGAGGCACCATCCCGAGCTCGGTTACTTCGCCCGGCAGGCGCTGCGCCTGCTCGACGACTTCCGGGTCCGGTACGGACGTCTCGACGCCCCCATCCCGTTGGGGGAGCTCGGCGGCACCCTCCGTGTCGAGCTGAACCATTCCGATCCCGGCGTACTGCCCGCCGGCTACAGGTTGGGGGACAACGACTCCCGGATCCTCGCCGTCGCCCGCAATCTCCAGGCGGAGGGATACGACGTCACCGTCGTGTCGAAGGACCTGCCGCTGCGGATCAAGGCGTCGTCGGTCGGTCTGCTCGCCGAGGAGTACCGCGCCGAGCTGGCCATCACCGACTCCGGCTGGACCGGAATGGCCGAACTGCCGCTGAGCGGCGAGCAGGTGGACCTGCTCTTCGAGGAGGAGACGCTCTACGTTCCGGAGGCCGCAGCCCTTCCCGTCCACACCGGGCTCGTGCTGCTCTCCGAGCGCGGCAAGGCGCTCGGGCGGGTCCTGCCGGACGGGAACGTCAAGCTGGTCCGGGGCGACAGAGAGGCGTTCGGCATCCACGGCCGCAGCGCCGAGCAGCGGATCGCGCTCGACCTGCTGCTCGACCCCGAGGTCGGGATCATCTCGATGGGAGGCCGGGCCGGTACGGGCAAGTCGGCGCTCGCGCTGTGCGCCGGCCTCGAAGCGGTCCTGGAGCGCAGGCAGCACAAGAAGGTGATGGTCTTCCGGCCGCTGTACGCGGTCGGCGGGCAGGAGCTCGGTTATCTGCCGGGGTCCGAGGCCGAGAAGATGGGCCCCTGGGCCCAGGCCGTCTTCGACACGCTGTCCGCGGTGACGAGCCGTGAGGTCATCGAGGAGGTCACCTCGCGCGGGATGCTCGAAGTCCTGCCGCTCACCCACATCCGCGGGCGCTCGCTGCACGACGCCTTCGTGATCGTGGACGAGGCGCAGTCGCTGGAACGGAACGTCCTGCTGACCGTTCTGTCCCGCATCGGGGCCAATTCGAGGGTGGTGCTCACTCATGACGTGGCCCAGCGCGACAACTTGAGGGTCGGCCGGTACGACGGTGTCGTGGCGGTCGTCGAGAAGCTCAAGGGGCACCCGCTGTTCGCGCATGTCACCCTCACCCGGTCCGAGCGTTCGCAGATCGCCGCCCTGGTGACCGAAATGCTGGAGGACATCTCTATCTGAGGCAGTACGCACCAGTTGGCGCCGTCCGGCGAGCGCAGCAGCCTAGCCGGGCGGCGCCTTCTTGTGGGCGGGATTGATAAAAACTACTGGGGCGAACGAGGTGTGAGGTTTCACACGCAACGGGGAATTGCCTCGCGGCATCGGCTTCCGGCAGAGTCTTGCATCCGTCAGGCCCCGCATACGGCACCCCTGTATCCCGGGTACCCCGGTACCCACGCAACTCAATAGCTGAGCCGTATGCCGCCCGCGCATCACGCGGCACTTCCCGCAAGGGAGTTGCCCATCGGGTCAGTTCCTCCCGTGGCCCAGTAGTTGGGAGGAGAGAGCCAGGGGCACGATTGCGTCCGCGAGGTCACCCGTGCGGACGCTGCTGGAAGGAAACCGTGTGAGCCGGATCTCGGTCCGGGGATTCGCGGTGGCGTCTGCCACTGCGGTCACCACCGTTGGCGCCGTGGTCGGCGTTGCCGCAGGAAGCCCCGCTGCCGCTTCGAACGACAACTTCGAGGCCACCGCAGCCGATACGACGCTTCTCGCGGACATCCCTGCCGGCCAGCAGGCCCAGGTGCAGACCGCGTCCCTGACGCAGCAGGCGGACGCCCAGTCCGCGCAGGCCAGTGCCACGGCGAAGAAGTCCGCCGAGGAAGCCGCGCGCGTGCAGGCCGCCGAGGACGCCAAGGCCAAGAAGGACGCGGCCGACAAGGACAAGGCCGACAAGGACGCCAAGGCCCGCGACCTGGAGACCCAGGCCGCCAGCCGCTCGGCCGCCCGGACGGACTTCGCGGTCAAGAGCTCGTACTCGATGGACGAAGTACAGGCGATAGCCCGTCAGATCGTCCCCGCGGGCCAGTTCCAGTGCTTCAGCCACATCGTGAACAACGAGTCGAGCTGGAACTTCCAGGCCACCAACAGCGGTTCCGGTGCCTACGGCCTCGTCCAGGCGCTGCCCGGCAACAAGATGGCCTCCGCCGGTGACGACTGGCAGACCAACCCGGCCACGCAGATAAAGTGGGGCCTCGGCTACATGAACGACCGCTACGGCAGCCCCTGCGGCGCCTGGTCGTTCTGGCAGGCCCACAGCTGGTACTAGGCAGAGGTCGGCCCTCGGCCGGGTAAGAAAACCGGCCGGAGCCGCTCAACCTTTCGGAGCCCCGCACCGTCCTTCGGTGCGGGGCTTCGCCCGTGTACGGTCAGGTCCGGACGGGGCGGGGGGAAGCGGTGGGGAGACTCAGCGGCGGGGAAAAGGGAAACGGCGGGATCATGTCGAGAGTGCCCGGTTTGCTCGGACGGCTAGGCGCCGGACTGACCCGGATGGGAGAGCGCCTGGACGAGCGCCGGGCCGAGGCGGAGGCCGAGCCCGAGACCGAGACCGGTCCGGTGGTCGTCGGTCCCGCGCCGGCCCCTCCCGTGGCCGAGCCCCCCGCACGGCCCGAGCCGGCGGCGGCCGAGGCGAAGTCGCCGGTACCGGTGGCGCCTTCGGGCGACCCCGCCCCCGAACACGTACCGCCGCCGCCCTCGTACGCGCCCGCCGTCGCCGCCCGGCCCGATCCGGTGCTCGCCGTGCCGTGGAGCATGCGGGTCGCCGCCGAGGTCGGCTGGCGGCTCCTCGTCCTGGCCGGGACCCTCTACGTACTGACGCAGGTCATCAGCGCGATCGCGCTCGTGGTGCTCGCGTTCGTCGCGGCCCTCCTGATCACCGCGCTGCTCCAGCCCACCGTGGCCCGGCTCAAGAGGATGGGGCTGCCGCGCGGGGTGGCGACCGCGGTCACCGCGATCTCCGGGTTCGTGATCATGGGGCTCGTCGGCTGGTTCGTGGTGTGGCAGGTCATGGACAACCTCGACGACCTGTCCAACAAGGTGCGCGACGGCATCGAGGAGCTCAAGCGCTGGGCGCTGAACAGCCCGTTCCACGTCACCGAGGACCAGATCAACCAGATCGCCAAGAACCTCAGCGACACCATCGGGGCCAACACCAACGAGATCACCTCGGCCGGGCTCCAGGGCGTGACCGTCCTCGTCGAGGTACTCACCGGCATTCTGCTCGCGATGTTCTCGACGCTGTTCCTGCTGTACGACGGCCCGAAGATCTGGCAGTGGGTCCTCAAGCTGGTGCCGGCCGCGGCCCGTCCAGGCGTCGCGGGGGCGGGCCCGCAGGCCTGGCGCACGCTCACCGCGTACGTGCGCGGCACGGTGATAGTGGCTCTGATCGACGCGATCTGCATCGGCGTCGGCATCTACTTCCTCGGCGTGCCCATGGCGGTGCCGCTCGCCGTGTTCATCTTCCTGTTCGCCTTCATCCCGCTGGTCGGCGCGGTCATCTCGGGCGCGCTCGCGGTCGTGGTCGCGCTCGTCACCGACGGGGTGTTCAACGCCCTGATGGTCCTCGTCGTGGTCCTCGCGGTGCAGCAGATCGAGGGGCACGTCCTGCAGCCCTTCATCCTGGGCCGCGCGGTGCGGGTGCATCCGCTCGCGGTGGTGCTCTCGGTGGCCGCCGGCGGCATGGTCGCCGGCATCGGCGGCGCCGTCGTCGCCGTCCCGCTGGTCGCGGTCACCAACACAGTGGTCGGATATCTGCGGGCGTACGCCCGCGAGAACGCGCTGCGCAGCGCGGTCGCGGTCGAGGAGGCCCCGGCCGGGGAGCCCGTGCCCGCCGTGGCCGCCGCCGACCGCGAGTAGCCCAGCCCTCGTACGCATGCGGAAGGGCCCCGCCAGTGAGACACCGGCGGGGCCCTTCTACGTACGTGCGCGAACTACTGGGCCAGCGCGGCCTCGGAGTCCAGCGTGACGCCCACGGCCGTGATCACCGCGGCGATCTTGAAGGCCTCCTGGATCGTCTCGCGGTCGACACCGGCCTTGCGCAGCACCTGCTCGTGCGAGTCGAGGCACTGGCCGCAGCCGTTCACCGCGGAGACGGCGAGCGACCACAGCTCGAAGTCGACCTTCTCCACGCCCGGGTTGCCGATGACGTTCATCCGCAGACCGGCCCGCAGCGTGCCGTACTCCGGGTCGGAGAGCAGGTGGCGGGTGCGGTAGAAGACGTTGTTCATCGCCATGACGGCCGCGGCCGACTTGGCGGCCGTGTACGCCTCGGGCGACAGGTTGGCCTTCGCCTCCGGCTCCAGCTCACGCAGCACGATCGGGCTGCGCGAGGCTATGGCGGTGGCGAGCACCGTGCCCCACAGCTGCTGGGCGGGAAGGTCGGAGTTGCCGATGACCGAACCGAGGTTCAGCTTCAGGTCCTTGGCGTAGTCCGGTACGGCGGACTTCAGCGCGTCCAGGGACATGGGTTACTCACCGGCCAGCAGCGCGACCGGGTCCAGGGTGTTCTCGCCCTTGGTCCAGTTGCACGGGCACAGCTCGTCGGTCTGCAGGGCGTCGAGGACCCGCAGGACCTCCTTGGGGTTACGGCCCACGGAACCGGCGGTCACCATCGTGAACTGGATCTCGTTGTTCGGGTCGACGATGAAGACGGCGCGCTGCGCGAAGCCGTCCTCGCCCTCGATGCCGAGGTCACGCATGAGCTCGTGCTTCGAGTCGGCCAGCATCGGGAACGGCAGGTCGGTCAGGTCCGGGTGGTCCTTGCGCCAGGCGTGGTGCACGAACTCGGAGTCACCGGAGAAGCCGAGAACCTGGGCGTCACGGTCGGCGAACTCGTCGTTCAGCTTGCCGAACGCGGCGATCTCGGTCGGGCAGACGAAGGTGAAGTCCTTGGGCCACGCGAAGACCACACGCCACTTGCCCTCGTAGGTCTTGTGGTCGATCTGCTGGAACTCCTTGCCGCTCTCCAGCGACACACAGGCAGTCAGGTCGTACGTGGGGAACTGGTCACCAACAGTGAGCACGCGCTCTCCTTGCGAACGAGGAAGTCCGGATCGAGCGGATTCGGGAATCTTCCTGCGGGGTTGGACGGATTACCGATCCTGGCACAGGGAGCATTGATCAGTGAAATAGCTAGACTGGGTCAGCGTGATCGGAGGTGCCTATCAGTGGCCGCAAGTAATAGGGGCATGAGCAACAGGGGCAAGCAGCCCAGCCTGGCGCAGCTGCGCGCGTTCGCGGCCGTCGCGGAGCATCTGCACTTCCGCGACGCCGCGGCCGCGATCGGCATGAGCCAGCCCGCCCTGTCCGGGGCCGTCTCGGCGCTTGAGGAGGCGCTCGGCGTGCAGCTCCTGGAGCGTACGACCCGCAAGGTGCTGCTCTCTCCGGCGGGGGAGCGGCTCGCGGTGCGGGCCAAGGCGGTGCTCGACGCGGTGGGCGAGCTGATGGAGGAGGCCGAGGCGGTACGGGCGCCGTTCACCGGGGTGCTCCGGCTCGGCGTCATCCCGACCGTCGCGCCCTATCTGCTGCCCGCCGTGCTGCGGCTCGTCCACGAGCGCTACCCGGAGCTCGACCTCCAGGTCCACGAGGAGCAGACCTCCTCGCTGCTCGAAGGGCTCGGGGCCGGACGGCTCGACCTGCTGCTGCTCGCGGTGCCGCTCGGGGTGCCCGGGGTCAGCGAACTCCCCTTGTTCGACGAGGACTTCGTCCTTGTGACCCCGCGGGACCACTGGCTCGGCGGCCGCAGCGGCATCCCCCGCGAGGCGCTGCGGGAACTGCACCTGCTGCTCCTCGACGAGGGGCACTGCCTGCGCGACCAGGCGCTCGACATCTGCCGGGAGGCCGGGCGCACCGAGGGGGCGCCGGTCACGACGACCGCGGCGGGTCTTTCCGCCCTGGTGCAGTTGGTGGCGGGCGGGCTCGGGGTGACCCTTCTGCCGCGTACCGCCGTGGAGATCGAGACGGGGCGCAACGACCGCCTGGTCACCGGGTACTTCGCGGAACCGGCCCCCTCGCGCACGATCGCCCTGGCGATGCGGACGGGGGCCGCTCGCCAGGGCGAGTTCGAGGAGTTCGCGGCTGCCCTGCGCGGGGCGCTGCGCGATCTTCCGGTACGGGTGTCGAAGTGAGGTGATGTGCCTGAACTCCCCCTGATCCAGGGGGAGTTCAGGCTTGGGCTACTCCGTGCGCAGGCCGTCCGGGCGCATCAGCCGCCACAGCGGCGGCAGGGACAGCGCCGTGACGAGCAGGACCACGCCCGCGCCGATGCCGACCATCGACACCGCCGGGACCCAGTCGACGGTCACCGAGCGGCCCACCATCCGCAGCAGGACCGAGCCGAGGCCGAGGCCCACCGCCGCCGCGAGCGCGAGACCGAGCGCCATCGGCACCGCGGTCTGCCACAGGACCGACCAGCTCAGCGTGGAGCGCCGGGTGCCGAACGCGACCAGGGCGGACAGCAGCTTCTTGCGCTCGCGCAGTTGCTCCAGCATCGAGACGAGCAGGCTCGCGCCGATCAGCATCAGCACCGCCGCGGCCCCGATGTAGAGGCCCTTGCGGACCCCGGCGAACCGGCCCGACGTCTGGGTGTCGTTCAGCGCGCGCGCCAGGGTGAGCGGGTCGGCTGCGGCGGCCGCGTTCAGGACCCGCTCCTTGGCGAGGGAGTCACTCGGGGCCGTCGAGACGAACACCGTGGAGCGCATGGGGACCTTCGCCGAGTGCGCGAGGGCACCCGGGGTGACCAGGAGGCCGCCGCGGCGCATGCCCTGCGGGTCGGGCCGGGACGGGGCGTTCCGCATGCCCGTCGGGGCCGTCCAGGCGACCTCCGCGCCCTTGGTCCTGGAGCCGCCGTTGGTCGGGTCCAGATAGAGCGTGCTGCCCGGCTTCACGGTGTCCTCGTGGGCGTAGTCGCCGCCGGTCGCGGTGAAGGTGTCGCCGTCCTTGCAGGTGGGCAGGGTGGCGACCTCGCTCAGGTCCGCGCAGGTGCCGACGGTGACCGGGATGTAGTGCTCCGGTTCCTTGGGCTTGTCGCCGCCGTCCAGCGAACCGAGGACCACCGTGTGGGTCACGCCCTCGGTGCTCTTCAGGGTCTGGATCTCGCGGGCCTGCCGGCCGGGGTCGGCGTTGTCGACCGGGACGATCAGCTGGGCGCGGCCGGTGTCCTCGCCGCTCGACTTGACGTAGTCGCCCTCGACGGCGCCGAAGAGCATCTGCAGAGCGATCGCGCCGGCCACCGCGACCGCGATGCCGTTGACCATCCGGGCCGCCGAGCCCGACGTCAACTGGAGCCTGCGGACGGCAAGTTGCCAGCCGACCGAGCCGCCGCCGAGCCTGCGCACGACCGCCTCCACCAACCAGGGCAGCAGCGCGGTGACGCCGACGAGCAGCAGCACGGTGCCGCCGATCACCTGGACCTGGTTGAAGGTCCCGCTGTCCCGGCCGCGGCCCATCAGCGGGACGAGCAGGCCGAGTCCGGCGAGCGGCGGAAGCACCCGCCACCACATGCGCCGCCTGCGCGGCATTGAGGTGCGCACCACGCCGAGGGGCTCGACGACCACCGAGCGCATCGCGAACAGGGTCACCGCGACCGCGGACGCGGGCACCGCGACCGCCACGCCCACCGCGAGCAGCGGGCTCGGGTCGATGTCGGACGGGAAGACGTTGAGCCCCGCGATCGAGACCTCGCCCACGTACTGGCGGCCGATCACGAAGAACAGCGAGCCGACCACGACGCCGACCACGGCTCCGGCCAGCGCCTCGCCTGCCGCGATCCACCGGGTCATCCGGCGGTCGGCGCCCGCCAGGCGCAGCGCCGCGAGCCGCCGGTCGCGCCGGTCGCCGCCGAAGCGTACGGCGGCCGCGATGAACACGCCGACCGGCATGAGAAGGACCACGAACATGATCACGATGAGCAGCGCGAGGACCGGGTCGATCTTCTCCTTCTGCCGGTCGACGAACCCGTTGACGCGCAGCACTTCGCTGGAGTCGCCCACCGCGTCCTTGCGCTGCTTGAGGGTGTCGCTGCCCGCGTAGAAGGCGAGTTCGTGCGGGCCCATCAGGCCCTGGTCGGCGATGGTCGCGCTGATCCGGTACGGGATGCGCTCGCGCAGCAGCTTGCCCTCGGGCGAGGCGAGCAGGTCGCGCAGGGCGGGCGAGGCGGCCATGGTGCCGGGGGCCGGGAGCGCGGTGACGCCCGGCGGCAGCGGCGCCTTGGCGCCCTCGGCCTGGATGAGCCGGCCGCGTACGTCGGCGCCCTTGTACTGCGATTCCGCGCGCCCGATCAGCAGCGTGTCCGCCGCGGGGCCGCTGTCGACGGAGGCCCCGTAGTCGTTGCGGGCGTTGTCGCGGGCGTTGCGGGCGTTCAGCGCGCCCGGCAGCGCGGTGGTGCCGAGCAGCAGGGCGACGCCGAGGCCGACGCCGACCGCGGTGAGCAGTGTGCGCGTCCAGCCCTCGCGGCCTCCCGACAGGGCGAACCGGGCGCCGAGGGCGAGGTCGCGGAGCAGGCTCATACGGAGTGCTCCAGCATCATGTCGCGGGACTTTCCGTCGCGTACGACGATCTCGCGGTCGGAGTAGGCGGCGACCCGGGCCTCGTGGGTGACCAGGACGACGGCGGCGTTGGTGGAGCGGGCCGCCTCGGTCAGGAGCTGCATGACGCGCTCGCCGTTGAGCGAGTCGAGCGCGCCGGTCGGCTCGTCGGCGAAGACGACGCGGGGCTGGGTCACGAGCGAGCGGGCCACGGCCACCCGCTGGCCCTGACCGCCGGAGACCTCGCCGGGGCGCTTGTGCCCGAGGTCGGCGACCTCCAGGCGCTCCATCCACTCAAGGGACCTGCGCTCGGCCTCCTTGCGCTTGACGCCGGTCAGGCGCAGCGGCAGGGCGACGTTCTCGACGCAGGTCAACTCCGGTACCAGCTGGCCGAATTGGAAAACGAAGCCGAACTCGGTGCGGCGCAGCGCGCTGCGCTCGGCGTCCGACATCGCGGACAGCTCGCGGCCGTCGTAGAGGATCTTGCCGGAGTCCGGCGTGACGATCCCGGCGAGGCAGTGCAGCAGCGTCGACTTGCCGGAGCCGGAGGGGCCCATCACCGCGACGACCTCGCCGGGGTGGATGGAGAACTCGGCACCGTCCAGGGCCGGCGTCGGGCCGTAGGCCTTGTGCAGGTCCTGGGCGACGAGAAGGGATCCGGCGGGCGTCATTTGCGTACCTCCGTGGCGAGCTGGACGAGGCGGGCTGCGGTCAGTTCGAGCCAGCGCAGATCGGCCTCCAGGTGGAACAGGGCGTGGTCGCAGATCAGCTGGTCGGTGAGGTCGCCGCGCCGCTTGCGGTCGGTGAGCACGCGCATCAGGCGCAGGTGTTCGGCGCGCTGGGTGTCCAGGACGTCGGCCGCGTCGCGGCCGGTGAGGAGGGCGAGCACGACCTTGGTGTAGAGGGTCGACTGGAGATAGGGCTCGGGCTTCTCCGGCTGGCGGATCCACGTCTCGACGTCGGTGACGCCGGCCTCGGTGATGGCGTACCGCTTCCGCTCGGGACCGCCGCCCGCCTCCACGCCGTCGACCTCGACGAGGCCGTTCTTCAGGAGCCGGGACATCGTCGAGTAGACCTGCCCGTAGTGCAGCGGACGGTCGTGCCCGAACTTCTCGTCGAAGGCGCGCTTCAGGTCGTACCCATGGCGTGGGCCCGACTCAAGGAGCCCGAGGAGGGTGTGACCGATGGACATGGGGTGTTCCTTTCTTCTCAACTGCCGCAAGCGATAAGGGAGTTACGGAAAAGTCATTCGGTGCGCAGGCCGTCGGGGCGCATCAGGCGCCACAGGGCCGGCAGGCTCAGCAGGGTCACCGCGAGGATCACGACGACGCCCGCCCCGGCCAGCGGCAGGAAGAGCCACCAGTCGGTGATGGTCTTGCCGATGATCCGCAGCATCAGGGCGCCGAGCGCGAGGCCGCCCGCCACCGCGAGGCCGATCCCGAGGACGACCGGCACCGCGGTCTGCCACAGGACGGAGCCGGCCATCGTCGCGCGCCGGGTGCCGAAGGCGACCAGGGCCGCCAACAGGCGCCTGCGCTCGCGCAGTTGCTCCAGCTGCGAGACGAGCATGCTGGCCGCGATCAGACCGAGCGTGGCGAGGGAGGCGGCCTGGAGGCCGGTCTGGATGCCGGCGTACTGCTGGTCGCGCTCGATGGTGCGCACGGTGTTGACGCGCAGCTGCGGGGAGAGCGCGGCGGCGGTGTTGCGGATGTGCTCGGCGGCGTCCGGCACCCGCTGGTCGACGGTGAGCATGGCGGAGGTGTGGGCCACCGAGCTGAGCAGCGAGATGTCGATCGCGCCCGGGGTGACGTAGATGCCGTACTGCTCCTTGCCCGTGGGGTCGGGCCGCGCGGTGACGGTACGGGCCGAGGCGGGCAGCGTCCACAGCCGCTGCGGGTCGCCGAAATCGGCGGTGTTGACCGGCTTGCCCGGCCGCGCCGTACGGTCCACCCATGAGGCCAGCTCGGTGTCGTCGGAGGGGTGCACCACGAAGGTGTCGCCGTCCTTGCAGGAGTCGATGCGGGCCAGCTCGGCCAGCGTCGCGCAGTCGCCGAGGGTGAGCTGGGTGACGGGCCGCATGTCTTCGTCCGTGACCGGCCCCGCCAGCCTCGCGTAGCTGCTGACGGAGCCGATCACCTTCTGCACGCCGGGGGTCTCCCGGAAGGACGTGATCATCCGCTCGGCGAGCTTCGCGTCCGGGTAGTCGGCGAGGACGGTGTACTGGGCGCGGCTCGCGTCCGCGCCGGTCACCTTGTTGAAGTCGTCGTGGATGCCGACGAAGTACATCTGGAGCGCGACCGAACCGGCGACCGCCACCGTGATGCCGCTGACCGCGCGCGCCGCCGTGCCGCTGCTCAACTGGAGCCTTCGTACGGCCAGTTGCCAGGCCGGCGAGCCGCCGCGCAGCCTGCCCACCACCGCCTCGACCAGCCAGGGCAGCAGCGCGATGAGCCCGGCGAGGACGAGGGTGGCGCCCGTGGCGATGAAGGCGGGGGTGAGGTTGTCCATCAGCGGGATCGCGATGTTGGCCGGCACCAGCGGCAGCGGTGCCGACTGCACGTCCGGGTTCTGGGACAGGAAGAGCAGCACCACACCGACGCCGGGCATCGCGAGGCGCCACCACAGCCTGCGGCGCCGGGTGCGCCCGCCCCGTACGACACCGAGCGGCTCGATGACCACCGAGCGCAGCGCGGCCAGGGTCACTACGACCGCCAGGGCGGGCACCGCGACGGCGACGAGCAGGGCGAGCCACGGCACGGGCCTGAGGTCGCCGGGGAAGAAGCCGAAGCTCCACAGGCCGAGCGGGCCGATGAGTTCGGCGCCGCCGAGGAAGAGCAGGGAGCCGGCGGCGAGCCCGAGCACGGCTCCGGCCAGGGCCTCGCCGCCCGCGATCCAGCGCGTGGTGCGGGCGTCGGCGCCGACCAGGCGCAGTGCCGCGAGCCGCCGGTCGCGCTGCTCGCTGCCGAACCGTACGGCGGTGGCGATGAAGATGGCGACCGGCATGAGCAGGACGACGCAGATCAGGATGACGAGGACGACCAGCATCGGATCGAGCGGCCGCTCGTCGCCGATGTTGCCGAACCCGGCCGCCGAGGAGGCGCCGGTGTCGGCGGAGAGCGTGGCGCTGCCCGCGTAGAAGTAGAGCTCCGAGGGTTCGACCAGGCCCGCGTCGCCGATGGTCTGGGTGATGTCGTACGGGAGCCGCTGGCGCAGGAGTTCACCCGCGGGGGAGTCGAGCAGGTCGCGCAGCGCGGGGGAGACGGCCATGGTGCCGGGCGCGGGTATGGAGGTCAGGCCGGGCGGCAGCACGGGGTCGGCGTTGGCCGGGCGCAGCATCTTCCCGCCGACGGTGTCGTCGCGGTACTCGGTGTCGGCGGTGGCATAGAGGAGCGAGGCCCTCAGGTTCCCGGCGTTCCTTTCCGAGCCCGGCGAGAACGGCTGCCGGTCGTGGATGCGGTTCGCCCGCGCGTCCACGAGATGCGGCACCGATGCCGCGCCGAGGAGCAGGGCGACGCCGAGGCCGACGCCGACCGCGGTGAGCAGGGTGCGCACCCAGCCCTCACGGCCGCCGCTGAGGGCGAACCGGATGCCGAGGCCGAGATCGTGGAGGCGTCGCTTCATGGGAGAGCACTATACGCACTAGGTATACCTACCGTGTATACCCGGGGTGCATAGCACTCCGTGATCATGTCATTACCGGGCAAATCGGGGCAGTATCAGGAACTCTCGCAACCCTCGGCACGATTCAATCGTCGGTTCCCATGGGGCAGGTGCTCATTCTCACGTACGGAAAAGGCGTGATCGAATCCGCTTTGTCCATAGGTGCGGTGTTAGTTTTCTGAGCTGATCTGGCGAGTCTGGTGAGTCATATGAAGGCGAGCGACTGAGGTTATGGGCCGAGCGGAAGAGCGGCGCGCCCGGCAGGGCGGGGCGCGCCGGGGCAAGCAGAAGGTGAAGAAAAAGGGCATACGCCGGTTCTTCACCTGGAAGAAGATGCTCGGCACGTTCTTCGGGCTCTGCCTCCTCGCGATGGGCGCGTTCTACGTCATCTACCTGATGGTGCCGATCCCCAGCGACAACGTCGAAGCCAAGTTGGAGAGCAACGTCTACAAGCTCTCCAACGGCCAGGTGCTCGCCCGCACCGGTGATGTCAACCGAGAGACGGTCTCGCTCGACAAGGTCCCCGTCCCGATCCAGCACAGCTTCGTCGCCCTTGAGAACAAGACCTTCTACGACGACAAGGGCGTCGACTTCAAGGGCACCACCCGCGGCATCCTGAAGACCCTGATGGGCAAGGGCGCCCAGGGCGGCTCGACGATCACCCAGCAGTACGTCAAGAACAACTACCTGACGCAGGAGCAGACGGTCACCCGCAAGCTGAAGGAGATCGTGATCTCCCTCAAGGTGGACCAGCGCTACTCCAAGAGCGACATCCTCGCCGGGTACATGAACACCAGCTACTACGGCCGGGGCGCCTACGGCATCCAGGCGGCGGCGCAGGCGTACTACGGCAAGGACGTCTCCAAGCTGACGCTGGAGGAGGGCACTTACCTCGCGGCGCTGCTCCAGGCCCCCAGTCAGTACGACTGGCAGACGGCCGGCCCGGTCGGCAAGCAGCTGGTGCAGGGGCGCTGGAACAAGGCCCTCGACAACATGGTCGACATGAAGTGGCTGACACCGCAGGACCGGGCGAAGCTGAAGTTCACGCCTCCCAATGACGCCAAGGTCGCCCCCGGCATGGTGGGGCAGACCGGCTACCTGGTCGATGCCGCCAAGAAGGAGCTGACCAACAACGGGGTGAGCGACGCCGTCCTGGCCCGCGGCGGCTGGACCATCACGCTCAACATCGACCCCGCCAAGCAGAAGCTCCTGGAAGACGCGGTCAAGGCGCAGCTGACCAGCAAGCTCGACCCGAAGAAGCGCAAGGTCGACGCGGACCTTCAGGCCGGCGCGGCCTCGGTGGACCCGAAGACCGGCTCGGTGGTCGCCCTCTACGGCGGCCAGGACTTCCTGAAGCACCAGCTCAGCAACGCCACCAACCCCACCTACCAGCCCGCCTCGACCTTCAAGCCGGTGATCCTCGCGGCCGCCTTCAACCAGGGCGCCGAGACGCAGGACGGCAAGCAGATCAAGGCGAACACCGTCTACAACGGTGACAGCAAGCGGCCGGTCAAGGGCAGCGACATCGCCTTCGACCCGCCGAACGAGGACAACGTCGACTACGGCCCGATCAGCGTCCAGGTCGCGATGAACAAGTCGGTCAACTCCGTCTTCGCGCAGATGGGCGTCGACGCCCACCTCGACAAGGTGCGCGACACCGCCGTGGCCATGGGCATGACGTCCCTCAAGGGCAAGGCCCCCGTGCCCGCCATGACGCTCGGCTCCTACGGCGCCAGCCCCCTCCAGATGGCCGCGGTGTACGCCACGCTCGACAACCACGGCAAGGAAGTCACGCCGTCGATCGTGAAGTCGGCCGAGCACAAGGACCACAAGTACGAGAAGCCGGACCCGATCGGCAGCCAGGTCATCAGCAAGGAGGCGGCGGACTCCGTCACCTCGGTGCTCACCGGCGTGGTCGACGACGGTACGGCCAAGGACTCGGTGGCCGACGCCGACAACCGCGACGGCAAGCAGGTCGCGGGCAAGACCGGTACCTCCGACGACAACAAGTCGGCCTGGTTCACCGGCTACACCCCGGACCTGGTCACCTCGGTCGGGCTGTGGGGCGAGGCCGCCGAGCCGCGGACCGTGAAGGGCGACGACGGCAAGAGCGTGACCGTCCCCAAGGGCGGCCAGGTCTCGATGTCTGGCGGCGCCGGCACGGACGGCCGCATCAACGGTGGCAACATCCCGGCCCACATCTGGGCCGCGTACACCTTCGACGCGGTCAAGGGCGGCACCGACAAGTTCGACCTGGACACCGACCAGGGCGCGGCGATCGAGCCCGCCTACACCCCGTCCAAGCCCCCCTCGAACACGCCCTCCAAGCCCGCGTCGAACACGCCGTCCAAGCCGCCGTCCAAGGGCCCGTCGAACACGCCGTCCAACACCCCGGTGACCCCGAGCAACACCCCGTCCAACACGGCCTCGCACAAGCCGAAGCCGCCGACGCCGACCGCTTCGACCACGGGCGGGGCGAGCCCACCGGTGGACGACCCGCTCAACCCCAACGGCTGACAACGGCCGACGGCCCCCGCCCCGGGAAACCGGGAGCGGGGGCCGTCTCGTTCCAGAACCGGTTCAGGTCCGGGTGGGCAGCTCGAACCAGACCACCTTGCCGCCGGAGAGCCGGGTCGCGCCCCAGCGTCTGGCCAGGCGGTTCACCAGGAAGAGCCCGCGCCCGCCCTCGTCGGTCTCGCGCGCCCGGCGCTGCCGGGGCAGCTGCGGGGAGTCGTCGCCGACCTCGCAGCGCAGTACGTCCGTCTTGAGCAGCCGCAGCGTGACCGGCCGCTCCGCGTAGCGCACGGCGTTGGTGACGACCTCGCTCACCAGGAGCTCCACCGAGTCGGTCAGCTCCTCCAGGCCCCAGCGCTCCAGGGCGCGGCGGGCCAGGCGCCGGGCCCGGCCGGGGGCGGTCTCCTCCGGGTCCAGGAACCAGTACGCCACATCGCTCGGCGCGATGCCGTCGAAGCGGGCGGCGAGCAGCGCGATGTCGTCGTCGCGGTCCCCGGGGCCGAGCATGTCGAGCACGTCGTCGCAGAGCGCTTCGAGCGGCGGCGAGTGGTCGGGGCCGGTCAACTGGGCGGTGGCGGCGAGGCGTTCACGCAGCTGCTCGATGCCGGTCCACACGTCGCGCAGGCGCGACTCGACCAGGCCGTCGGTGTACAGGAGCAGTGTCGCGCCCGCCGGGGCGTCCAGCTCGACCGCCTCGAAGTCGACCCCGCCGACACCGATAGGGGCGCCCGGCGGCACCCTGAGGACCTCGGCGCGGCCGCCGAGGTGGAGCAGGACCGGTGGCGGGTGGCCGGCGTTGGCGATGGTGATGCGGTGCGCGACCGGGTCGTACACCGCGTACAGGCAGGTCGCCATGCGGTCGGTGCCGAGCCGCTGGGCCTGCTCGTCGAGGTGGTGCAGGACCTCGGCGGGCGGCAGGTCCAGGCCCGCCAGGGTCTGTGCGGTGGTGCGCAGCTGGCCCATGATCGCGGCGGAGGTCATGGAGTGGCCCATGACGTCGCCGACGACCAGGGCGACCCGGCTGCCGGGCAGCGGGATCGCGTCGTACCAGTCGCCGCCGACCCGGGCGGTCTCGGCGGCCGGAAGGTAGCGCGAGGCGAGCCGCACGCCGGTGGGCTGGGGGAGGCTGTCGGGCAGCATGGTGCGCTGGAGCTCGTCGGCGATGTACGCCTCGCGGCCGTACAGGACGGCCTTGTCGATGCCGAGCGCGGTGTGCGTCGCCAACTGGGCGGCCACCAGAAGGTCGTTGGCCTCGAAGGCGGGCCGTTCGGGTCCGCGCACGAAGACGGCGGCGCCGATCACCCGCCGCCGGCCACGGAGCGGCGCGAGTATCGCCCGTCGGCCGCCGGGCACCGTACGGTCGGGGCCGAGCAGCTCGGCGAGGGCCGCGCGGGCGGCGGGGGACTCCGCGAAGACCGGCCGCACCCCGCGCAGGACCTCGTTCAGTTCGCCGCCGGTGCGCACCTCGCACAGCTCGGAGGCGGGGGTCAGGTCGGGGCCGGGGCCGAGCAGGGTGAGGCCCTCGGCCTCCGCGCTCTCGCTGAGCGCCTCGTCGACTAAACGCAGCCGGTCGGTGCGGCGCAGGCGCAGCACGAACGGCGTCGCCGGACGTTCGTCGCCGACCGGCAGCGGGTCGCGCAGGTGGACCAGAATGGCGTCGGAGAACGTCGGCACGGTGGCCCGGCACAGGCCGAGCACGATCTCGTCGAGGTCTATGCCGCGGGCGATCCGCCGGGTCGCGGCGCCCACGAAGCGCAGCCGGTCGCCCTCGCGGCGAGCCACCGCGGCGGCGCCGTCGCCGGAACCCGAGGCCCCCGATCCGTCTTCGCCGGGCACCCCGGGCACGCCGACCGAGGGCACGGCCGAGGCGGCCGCGGTGTCCCGGCTGCCGCGCTCGGGCTGGCCGGGCACGGAGGCGGTCACGCCGCCGCTCCGGTCGGCGGCGCGGGCGCCCAGCGGGGTGCGCCGGGCCGGGCCGCCCGGGTCCGGGGTGTCGGCATGGGGCCTCCCCTGCTCCTCAAGAGCGTGGGGAAGGGGCTGCTCGGTGGGCCGGGCGAGTTCCTTGCGCCGGCTCTCGTGCGAGGTGGGCTGGGGCTCCGTCACGCGTCGGGTTCCGTCCGTCCGGGATGAGACATCCACCCTGCCGCCAGCGGCGGCAGTGGCAGCGACAGGGTGAGGATGCGCGATGCGGTCGCTCCACGCCGAGTACCCTCCCCCTCGTTCTCAAGGCGCGGGGGCGGGCCCGTCCGGGCGGCGGCGACACCGGGCATGCTCCACCCCCCTGTGGTGACATACGGTCAATTCTTGCACCGGGACTGCCGATTGCTGCTGGTGGCCCCTGCGTGGCCCTGCGGAGGACGATCCTACGTTTGAACCCCGGGGGCGCATCAAGGGTCTCACGACGTCATATGCGCCGGGGTGCGATCCCAGTCCGCCGGGAGCGCGGGGACGGGCCAGAGCGGATCGGGCCGCCACGCCTCCCAGCCGTCCGAGAACGGCGGGCCCCACGCCTTGATGACCTCGACCGCGGCGTGCCCGGCCGCCCGGACCCGCCCGGCCCGCTCGCCGTCCATCAGGCCCACCCGCTGGGCCTGGGCGAACTCGTCCTCGTCCAGCCAGCGCCAACTGCGGTCCGGGGACACGGATATGTCGAGGAAGTGGTCCGTGGAGTCGATGCCCCGCGACCACCGGGCGCGCGGCTCCTCCAGGTTCACGTACCAGTTCTTGAAGCGCCAGCCCCGCTCCCAGAAAAGCCATACCGACCAGGGCTCACCGGGGCGCGCCAGCTTGAGCACGCCGGTGCCGAACCACTGCGAGCGCTCCGTGGTGCGCGGGGCGGTGTAGCGGGTGGCCAGCGGTTCCTTGTGCAGGGGCCGGCCGTCGGCGAGCACCGGGCGGACGCACTCGGTGCCGGGCGCCATCCACACGGCGAGCAGGTCGTCGGTGTCCTGGACGACCGTGACCGGACGGCAGATGTGGAACGGCCCGCCCTCTTTCGGGCCGGGGGCGTGATCGCGGTAGCGCCAGAGGATCTGGTCCCCTGGCGCCCAGTGTGGGGTGCCGCCTCCTGTACCTGCCATGCGCAGATATTACGGAGTGCGGTCAAGACCACGCTGCGATACAGATCACCCGGTCTCAGGGACGGGTCATCCGCAGCACGTCGAGGGCCTCGTCGAGCTGCTCGACGGTGAGGTCCCCGCGCTCCACGTACCCCGATTCGAGGACCACTTCGCGGATGGTCTTCCGCTCGGCGAGGGACTTCTTGGCGACCTTGGCGGCCTCCTCGTACCCGATGTACTTGTTGAGCGGGGTGACGACGGACGGCGAGGACTCCGCGTACTCGCGGGCCCGCTCGACATTCGCGGTGATGCCGTCGATCGTGCGGTCGGCGAGCAGCCGGGAGGCGTTGGTGAGCAGCCGGATCGACTCCAGGAGGTTCTTGGCGATCACCGGCAGCATCACGTTGAGCTCGAAGTTGCCGGCCGCGCCCGCCGTCGCGACGGTCGCGTCGTTGCCGACGACCTGGGCCGCGACCATGAGGACGGCCTCCGGAATGACCGGATTGACCTTTCCGGGCATGATCGACGAGCCCGGCTGGAGGTCGGGAAGACTGATCTCGGCCAATCCTGTACGCGGCCCCGAGGCCATCCAGCGCAGGTCGTTGGAGATCTTGGTGAGCGAGACGGCGATGGTGCGCAACTGCCCGCTGGTCTCCACCAGGCCGTCGCGCGCCCCCTGCGCCTCGAAGTGGTCCCGGGCCTCGGTGAGCGGCAGGCCGGTGGCCCGCGCGACCTCGGCGATGACGGCTGCGGAGAAGCCGTGCGGGGTGTTGATGCCGGTCCCAACTGCCGTGCCGCCCAAGGGGAGTTCGGCCAGGCGCGGCAGCGAGGAGCGCAGCCGCTCGATGCCGTACCGCACCTGAGCCGCATAGCCGCCGAACTCCTGGCCCAGCGTCACCGGGGTGGCGTCCATCAGGTGCGTACGGCCCGACTTGACCACGTCCGCGAACTCGGCCGACTTGCGCTCCAGGGCGCCGGCCAGGTGGTCGAGCGCGGGGATCAGGCCGGCGGTGACGGCGGCCGTCGCGGCGATGTGGATGGAGGACGGAAACACGTCGTTGGAGGACTGCGACGCGTTGACGTGGTCGTTGGGGTGGACGTCGCGGCCGAGCTTCTCGGTGGCGAGCGTGGCCACGACCTCGTTCATGTTCATGTTCGAGGAGGTACCGGATCCGGTCTGGAAGACATCGACCGGGAAGTGCTCGTCCCAGCGCCCGTCGGCGACCTCCCCGGCCGCCTCCTCGACGGCTCCCGCGATGTCCTTGTCGAGCACGCCGAGCTCGGCGTTGATCTTGGCCGCGGCCGCCTTGATGCGGGCCAGCGCCTCGATGTGGGCGCGTTCCAGGCGCTGACCGGAGACGGGGAAGTTCTCCACCGCCCGCTGGGTCTGCGCCCGCCACTTGGCGTGCGCGGGGACCCGCACCTCGCCCATCGAATCGTGCTCGGTCCGGTACTCGCCGTCGTTCATGTCAGTGAACCTCCATAGAAAGTTGAGCGCTTGTCTTGTTCTACCTATTCCCAACACGCCCTACTGGCCAGTAAATACCGGTGGTAACCAATAACCGGGGAGGCGCAATGAGGCGCACCAGGCACAGACTTCGCTGTACGTTCGCGGCGGCGGTGGCCGCCGCGGCGGCGTTCGGGGGCATGGCGGCCGGCGCGACCACCGCGCAGGCCGCGGCCGCGCCGTCCGTCCAGTCCACTCCGCTCTCGCCCGAGCTGGAGAAGATCCGGGCGGCCGAGGCCACCCAGCTGTACGGCAGCCCGGCCGAGCGGCCGATGGCCGACCGCAAGACCGGCTTGATCTCGCTGGGCGACAGCGAGATATCCGGCGAGGGCGTCGGCACCTACGAGGCCGGCACCAACGGCCCCGACAACTGGTGCCACCGCTCGCCCGACTCCGCGATCCACCGCACCGGCATCCCGGCCGACGAGACGTACAACGTGGCCTGCTCGGGCGCGTACACCGGGAACATCGTGATCGGCGGGACCAAGCAGTACGCCGACGAGCTCGTGCAGAGCGACAGCCTCGCCGTCAAGGCGCGCAACACCCGCATCAAGATGGTGCTGCTCGTCGCCGGGGCCAACGACGACCTCCAGTTCGCCCCGGTCATGACCGACTGCGTCGAGCGCTATCTGCTGCTCCAGGGCCCGTGCCAGCCCAAGTACGAGGCCGGCTGGCAGGCCAGGGTGGACGCGCTCGTGCCCAAGGTCGAGCGGACCGTCAGCGACCTCAAGACCGTGATGCGCGACGCCGGTTACACCGACGGCTCGTACAAGCTGGTCGTGATGGGCTACCCGAGCCCGATCGGCCCCGACTTCCACGACAACCCGAGCTTCCCCGGCAAGCTCGCCTGCGGCGGCCTCGGCTACGACTCCGACACCGTGTGGGGCCGCAACACCGCGGTGCCCGCCTTCGAGGTCGGCATGCGCAAGGCGGCCGAGGCCACCGGCGCGACCTACCTCGACAACTCGCGGCTCTTCAACGGCCACGAGGTGTGCATGGAGGACACCTGGGCCCGGGGTCTCTACATCGACCTCTCCAAGCCCGGACTGCCGGACTCGAACTCGGTCCGCCAGTCCTTCCACCCCAACTACCGGGGCCACGGCGCCTTCGCCTCCTGCCTCACCCAGCTCTACAACTCCGGTGCCCAGGAAGGCAGTTGCGCCGACCCGGCGTCCACCGGGACCCCGACGCTCTACCCGCTCGCCTGGGACGACGCGTACAAGCCGCTGAAGAACGCGGCGACCGGCACCTGCGTCGACGTCACCGCCGCGAACAGCGCCAACGGCACGGCGGTGGGCGGCTGGGACTGCCACGGCGGGCGCAACCAGGGCTGGTGGTACGACGGCGACCGGAGGTCCGTCCACACCCAGCTCACCCAGGACCGCTGTCTGGACGTGCCGGGGGCGAACTACACCGCCGGCGCCAAGCTGATCATCTGGAACTGCTCGGGCGCCGCCAACCAGGAGTGGGTGCGCCAGTCCGGCACGCTGCGCCCGGCCGCGGCGACCAACCTGTGCGCCACGCTCGGCGCGGCCAAGGACCCGCTCACGCTGCGGCCCTGCGACGCCACCACGAGCCAGCGCTTCGCCTGACCCGCACGGCGCCCGGCCCCGTCACGGACAGCCGTCCGCGGCGGGGCCGAGGTGCGCCACTTCGATGGCGGAGGGGGACAGCGCCGCCGACACCCGCACCCGGGCGCCGAAGGCGAGCGGAGTGCGCGCCCTGGCCGCGTACTTCAGCGACCGGCCGTGCACGCAGAACAGCACCTCGCCGTAGCCGCCCCGGGGGATCGGCGTGACCACCCGGCCCGCCTCGCCGACCAGCGCGTGGGCCGTCGGTGACGCCTTCGCGCGGCGCCGGCGCAGTGCCCGGTCGAGCCCCGCCAGTAAGCCGCCGGGCCCGAGAAGAAACCCCAACTGTGCCACCCCTCCTGGTGGTTGAACCGCCCCGGCCGATGCGGCGGCCGGGGCGATTGCGGACACATGCCAGGATAGGTGGCTAATTCACTGGGCCCTTAGGGCCTTTGGACCTTATTCGGGGCCGGAGTCGGACCGGCCCTAGGCCTGACCGGCGCCCCGGACGGGGATGTTGAGGAACGTCGGCGGCTCGGCGGGGGCCTGGAAGAAGTCGTTGCCCTTGTCGTCCACGACGACGAACGCCGGGAAGTCCTCGACCTCGATCTTCCACACCGCTTCCATGCCGAGCTCCTCGTACTCGACGACCTCGACCTTCTTGATGCAGTCCTGCGCCAGGCGCGCGGCCGGGCCGCCGATCGAGCCGAGGTAGAAGCCGCCGTGCGTGCCGCACGCGTCGGTGACCTGCTGGGACCGGTTGCCCTTGGCGAGCATCACCTTGGAGCCGCCCGCCGCCTGGAACTGCTCGACGTAGGAGTCCATCCGGCCGGCCGTGGTCGGGCCGAACGAGCCGGACGCGTAACCCTCGGGGGTCTTGGCCGGGCCCGCGTAGTACACCGGGTGGTCCTTGAGGTACTGCGGCATCTCCTCGCCCGCGTCGAGCCGCTCCTTGATCTTGGCGTGCGCGATGTCGCGGGCCACGACGAGGGGGCCGGTCAGCGAGAGGCGGGTCTTCACCGGGTACTTGGTGAGCTCGGCCAGGATCGCGTCCATCGGCTGGTTGAGGTCGATGCGTACGACGTCGTCGTCACCGGCGGAGAGGTGCTCGTCGGTCGTCTCCGGCAGGAAGCGGGCCGGGTCGGTCTCCAGCTGCTCCAGGAAGACGCCCTCGGCGGTGATCTTCGCGACGGCCTGGCGGTCGGCCGAGCAGGAGACGGCGATTGCGACGGGCAGCGAGGCGCCGTGCCGCGGCAGGCGAACCACGCGCACGTCGTGGCAGAAGTACTTGCCGCCGAACTGCGCGCCGATGCCGATCTTCTGCGTCAGCTCGAAGACCTTCTTCTCCAGCTCCTCGTCCCGGAAGCCGTGCCCCAACTCCGAGCCCTCGGAAGGCAGTTCGTCCAGGTGGTGCGCGGAGGCGTACTTCGCGGTCTTCAGCGCGAACTCGGCGCTGGTGCCGCCCACCACGATCGCCAGGTGGTACGGCGGGCACGCGGCGGTGCCCAGCGAGCGGATCTTCTCCTCCAGGAACTTCATCATGGAGGACTCGTTCAGGACGGCCTTCGTCTCCTGGTACAGGAACGACTTGTTGGCCGAGCCGCCGCCCTTGGCCATGAAGAGGAACTTGTACGCGCCGCCGTCGGTCGCGTACAGCTCGATCTGCGCGGGCAGGTTCGAGCCGGTGTTCTTCTCGTCCCACATGGTGAGGGGCGCCATCTGCGAGTAGCGCAGGTTGAGGTTGAGGTACGCGTCGTAGATGCCGCGCGACAGGGCCGCCTCGTCGCCGCCCTCGGTCAGCACGTTCTGGCCGCGCTTGCCCATGACGATCGCGGTGCCGGTGTCCTGGCACATCGGCAGGACACCCGCGGCCGCGATGTTGGCGTTCTTCAGGAGGTCGAGCGCGACGAACTTGTCGTTGCCCGAGGCCTCCGGGTCGTCGATGATCTTCCGCAGCTGGGCCAGGTGCGCCGGGCGGAGGTAGTGCTGGATGTCGTGGATGGCCTCGGCGGCCAGCTTGCGCAGCGCCTCCGGCTCGACCTTGAGGAACGTACGGCCGTCGGCCTCGAAGGTGGCGACACCCTCGGCGGTCACCAGGCGATACGGCGTGGTGTCCTCTCCCAGGGGGAGAAGGTCGGAGTACTGAAACTCTGGCATTGCGGCCATTCCTCACTCGGCAGACAGCTCCTGTACCTCCATTGGCACAGCACCCACCAGCGTATGCCGCCGCCGCGGCGCCGTTCTTGTGAGGTAAGGCTCAGTTGCCGAGCTCGCACCATCCTGCGACTAGTCGCGATCTATCGCGTTTGGGTACGCTGACTCCGTGGACCTCGAAAAGCACGCTCAGCCGGACCCCGCGGAGCCCGCGAAGGCCGACCTCGTCAAGCATGCCGAGCCCCCGGCGCTGCGAGCCTCCGACGCGGACCGGGACCGGATCGCCGACATCCTGCGCGACGCGCTGGCCGAGGGCCGGCTCGACGCCGCGGAGCACTCCGAGCGCATCGACGCGGTCTACCGCGCCAAGACCGTCGGTGAACTGGAGCCCCTGGTCCAGGACTTGCCGGCGGCCGGAGCCCGCCCGCGCCCGGTGGCCGCCCCCGATCCGCGCCTGCCCGAGGAAACGGGTGCGCCGGTCGACGCGGAGAACCTGGTCGCGGTCTTCTCCGCCTCCACCCGCAAGGGCCGCTGGCGGGTCGGCAAGCGCACCAACGCCTTCTCGCTGTTCGGCAGCGTGGAGATCGACCTCACCGAGGCGCTCTTCGAACAGCGCCTGACCGTCATCAACGCGACCGCGATTTTCGGCAATGTGGAGGTGCGGGTCCCGGAGAATCTGAGCCTGCGCGGCAGCGGCACCGGCATCTTCGGCAACTTCGAGGTGCACACCCTGGAAGCCGACGATCCTGAGGCGCCGGTGGTCGTCGTCAATGGATATTCCGTCTTCGGCAATATCGAGGCCAAGCCGAAGCGGGGCAAGCGCATCGCCGACCTCCACGACCGGCTGCGCAAGCGGCTCGAATCCTGACGGCCGGATCGGCGCGCGGCGGCGCCGGGTTCAGGCCATCGGCGACCCGAGCGAAGTTCCGCACTACGGAACTCAGTGCATAGGCACGCGTACAGCGGGTAGGGACTGTCGCATCGTCGCTCGCTCGCGAAGCCGTCGTCAGGAGTAGACCGTGCTGCATCCGCCGCATCATTCCCTGCAGGTCGCCGCCGTTCCGCCGCAGCGTGGTCCAGCTCGGGAGGATCAGGCGGGCCCGTGGCACGCGGAGGCGGTCTGCCGCCGGGACGAGGCGGGCCTGTTCTTCGCCCCGTCCAAGGAACCGACGGCCGCCCGGCTCTCCCGCGAGGAGGCCGCCAAGCGCGTCTGCGCCCGCTGTCCGGTGATGGTGGAGTGCCGCGAGCACGCCCTGCTCATGCCCGAGCCGTACGGGGTGTGGGGCGGCCTGACCGCGGCCGAGCGCCGTGTGGTCATCGCCCGCCGCCGCCGGCGCGAGGTGGAACTCAAGAAGGCCGCGTCCGCCGCATAGCTCCGCACACGGCTCTGCGTACGTGAAGGGGTGCCCCCGCCGCACTACGGGGACGCCCCTTCACATACGTACGAACTGCCTTGGCCCAGTGGGCACTTGGCCGGTTGCCCGACCGGTGGCTACTTGGCTGGTGGCTACTTGGCCCGGTCGAAGTCGATCGCGCTGTACGCGCGCAGCTTGGACAGGCGGTGCGTCGAGTCGATCTGGCGGATCGTGCCCGACTTCGAGCGCATCACGAGCGACTGGGTGGTCGCGGTCTCGGCGCGGTAGCGGACCCCGCGCAGCAGCTCGCCGTCGGTGATGCCGGTGGCGACGAAGAACACGTTGTCGCCGCTGACCAGGTCGTTCGTGGAGAGCGTACGGTCCAGGTCGTGCCCGGCGTCGATCGCGCGCTGACGCTCGGCCTCGTCCTTGGGCCACAGCTTGCCCTGGATGACACCGCCCAGGCACTTGATCGCGCAGGCCGAGATGATGCCTTCCGGGGTGCCGCCGATGCCCATGAGCAGGTCGACGCCGGTGCCTTCGCGCACGGCCATGATCGAACCGGCGACGTCGCCGTCCGAGATGAACTTGATGCGCGCGCCGGTCTCCCGGATCTCCTTGACGATGCCCTCGTGGCGGGGGCGGTCCAGGATCATCACGGTGACGTCCTCGGGCGAGGACTTCTTGGCCTTGGCGACCCGGCGGATGTTCACCGAGACCGGGGCGTTGATGTCGACGAAGTCGGCGGCCTCGGGGCCGGTGACCAGCTTGTCCATGTAGAACACGGCGGACGGGTCGAACATGGTGCCGCGGTCGGCGGCGGCGAGCACGGCGATCGCGTTCGGCATGCCCTTGGCGTTCAGGGTGGTGCCGTCGATCGGGTCGACGGCGATGTCGACCTCGGCGCCGGTGCCGTCGCCGATGTGCTCCCCGTTGTAGAGCATGGGGGCTTCGTCCTTCTCGCCCTCGCCGATGACGACCACGCCGTTCATCGAGACGGTGGAGACGAGGGTCCGCATGGCGTTGACCGCGGCGCCGTCCGCGCCGATCTTGTCCCCGCGGCCGACCCAGCGGCCGGCGGCCATCGCGGCGGCCTCGGTGACCCGCACCAGCTCCAGGGCCAGGTTGCGGTCGGGAGCCTCCGGGGAGACTTCGAGTTCGGACGGCAGATGATGCTCGGTCATCGGAGCGCACCTTTCTGTACGGCGACGGCCGCAGGATAAAAGAGGGTGCTAGGACTCTATCGGCACATCGACAAATTGAGCAGAGGGGCCCACGTATGAGCGGCGACATGACCTGAGACCATGGGGTCGTGGCAGGAACGCGCAGCAGCAAGCAGACAGTCCGGAACATGCTGCAGTCGCTGGCGGTGATCGGCATCGCGGCGGCTGTGATCTATGTGTTCATCCCGCACGACGAATCGGACGCCCCTCCGCTCAAGACCGTCGACTACAAGGTCGAGCTCACCACGGTGCGCCGGGCCGCGCCGTACCCGGTGGCGGCCCCGGTCGGCCTGCCCGACCAGGACAAGTGGCGGGCGACCTCGGTGTCGTACGACGGCGCCAAGGACAACGCCTGGCACCTGGGCTTCCTCGACCCCGAGAACCAGTACGTCGCGATCGAGCAGTCGACCGCGCCCTCGGACAAGTTCGTCACCGAGGTGAGCCGGAGCGCCACGAAGACCGACAAGTCGCAGAAGATCGCGGGCGCGACGTGGACGTTCTGGGACGGCCCCAAGTACGACGCCCTCGTCCGCCAGGACCAGGGCTCCACGACGGTGGTGATGGGCACGGCCCGGTACGAGCAGCTGGTGACGATGGCGGGGGCGCTGGAGTCGAAGAAGACGGCGCCGCCGACGCCGACGGGCTGAGACTTTCTGACCTATACACCTGTACCGCGTACTGGACCTGCGCCGCGTACGACGAGGGCCGCCGCACCTTTCCGGTGCGGCGGCCCTCGTCGTAGGAGCTGTGCGGCGGCTCAGACGGTGGTGACGACGTCCTTGTAGGCCAGACGCGGGCTGCGCGGACTGTGTCTTCCCGGGGGCAACCCCCGGACCCCCGGCCGAGGGGGTTGTGGTCAGACGGTGGTGACGACGTCCTCGTAAGCCAGGCGCGGGCTGCGCGGGAACCACGCGTTCTCGCCCGGCTTGCCGATGTTGACGACCATCAGCGGAGTGTGGTCGTCGTCCAGGAACTCCTTCTGCACGCCGGCGAAGTCCAGGCCGGTCATCGGGCCGGCGGCCAGGCCGGCGGCGCGGACGCCGATGATGAAGTACGCGGCCTGCAGCGCGGAGTTGAGCAGCGCGGCGCCCTCGCGGACCGGGCGCTCCGAGAAGAAGGCGTCCTTGGCGGCCGGGAAGTGCGGGAAGAGGGCCGGGAGCTCCTCGTGGAACTCGTTGTCCGAGGAGAGGATCGCGACCAGCGGGGCGGCGGCGGTCTTCGGCTGGTTGCCCTCGGCCATGTGCTTCACGAGGCGCTCGCGGGCCTCGGGGGAGCGGACCAGGGTGATGCGCAGCGGCGACTGGTTGAAGGCCGTCGGGCCGTACTTGACCAGGTCGTAGATCGCCTGGACCTGCTCGTCGGTCACCGGCTCGTCGGTGAAGGTGTTGGCGGTGCGGGCCTCGCGGAAGAGGAGGTCCTGGGCGGCGGGGTCAAGGGCGAGGGACATCTGGAAACTACCTTCCGGGCTGCTGATCAAGCGATGCCTCGACCGTACGGCAGGGTTAGGTTAACTTTCAACTAAACCCGGGTTGGCGTGATCAGCCTCACAGGGGGCTTCTTGCGGGCATACCCAGCCCGTCCGGCGTTTGAGGGCGAGCGCCCTTCAGGCGCGAACGGGGTCTGGGGCAGAGCCCCAGAAGTTCAGCTCAGCCCACCCACACCCCCGGAGGGTCTCGGGAAGGGGTGGGGTGGGGTTCCTCCTGGAGTCTGGGGCGGAGCCCCAGGAGCCCGGCGTCGGAGGGGCTCAGCCCTCCTCGGCGGGCTCGGCCAGCGCCGCGTCGAGGCGGGCCCGAGCCCCCTCCAGCCAGCGGCGGCACACCTTGGCCAGCTCCTCGCCCCGCTCCCACAGCGCGAGGGACTCCTCCAGCGTCGTACCCCCCGCTTCGAGCCGCCGTACGACGTCGATCAGCTCGTCCCGCGCCTGCTCGTACCCCAGTGCCGCATCGCCCGACGCGGCCTCGTCCGTCTTGGCCATGTGATCCACCCTAAGTCCGCGGTACGACAGTGACGTGCAGCTCGCCCTCGGCGACCCGGGCGCGCAGATCCTCCCCGGGCCCGACCTCGTCGGGGGAGCGGACCACCTCGCCCCCGGCCCGCTGGAGCACCGCGTACCCCCGCTCCAGGGTGGCCTTCGGCGACAGGGCCACCACGCGGGCGTGGGTGTGCGAGAGCTCGGAGTCGGCCCGGTCGAGGTGGTGGCCGAGCACCCGGCGGGAGCGGTGGAGCAGCGCGTCCACCTCGTCGGCCCGGTCGTCCACCATCCGCTGCGGCCGCTCCATCCAGGGCCGGCCGAGCACCCCGGCGAGCCCCCGCTCCTCCCGGTCGACGAGGCCGACGACGTGGCGGCGCGCCCGGTCCCGCAGCATCCGGACCCGGTCGAGCTCCTCGCCGACGTCCGGCACGACCTTCTTCGCCGCGTCGGTCGGCGTGGACGCGCGCAGGTCCGCCACCAGGTCGAGCAGCGGCGCGTCCGGCTCGTGCCCGATCGCCGACACGACGGGCGTACGGCACTGGCCGACCGCCCGCACCAGCTGCTCGTCCGAGAACGGAAGCAGGTCCTCCACGCTGCCGCCGCCCCGCGCCACGATGATCACGTCGACATCCGGCAGCTCGTCGAGCTCCTTCACCGCCTGGACGACCTGCGGCACCGCGTGCACCCCCTGCACCGCCACGTTGCGCACCTCGAACCGCACCGCGGGCCAGCGCCGCCGCGCGTTCTCCAGGACGTCCCGCTCGGCCGCCGAGGCCCGCCCCACCACGAGGCCGACGAGCTGTGGCAGGAACGGAAGCCGGCGCTTGCGGTCCAGGGCGAAGAGCCCCTCCGCGGCCAGGGTCCGCTTCAACTGCTCCAGTCTGGCGAGCAGCTCACCGATTCCCACGGGCTTTATCTCCACCGCCCGCAGCGAGAGCTGGCCGCGCGGCGCGTACCACTCGGGCTTCGCGTGGACGACGACGCGCGCGCCCTCCGAGACGACGTCGGCCACCGCGTCGAACACCTGGCGGTAGCAGGTCACGCCCACCGAGATGTCGTGCGAGGGGTCGCGCAGGGTCAGGAACACCACGCCCGCGCCCGGCCGCCGCGAGAGCTGAGTGATCTGCCCCTCCACCCAGACCGCGCCCAGCCGGTTGATCCACCCCCCGATGAGGCGTGACACCTCGCCGACGGGGAGCGGCGCGTCCGCACTCGTATTCAGAGCCATGTACGCAGGCTAGCCCGCGCCACCGACAGTCCCGCCCGGCGCCGGCGGCTCCGGGTCGGCGCCGTCCCGGCGGCCCCACTGCATGGCGAGCACCACCAGGCCCACCGCCAGCCAGCCGAGGCCGACCAGTTGGGCCGTGGCCGTCGCCTCCCAGATCACCGCGACGATGACGGCCGCGCCGAGCACCGGGATCACCACGTGGCTCAGCCAGTTGGGGGCGCCCTCCATGCGACGTACCGCGTACCAGCCGACCACGGAGGCGTGCAGCAGGAAGAACGCGGTGAGCGCGCCCATGTCGACCACCGACACGAGGTGGTCCATGCCGTCGTCGCGCCGGGCCGCCCACACCGCGGCCACCAGCGTGATCACCGCGGCGAGCAGCAGTGCCGCGCGCGGCACCCCCGAGTCGGTCCGCGACAGGACGCGCGGCAGGCGCCGGTCGCGGGCCATCGCGAAGACGAGCCGGCCCGCCGCGGCCTGCCCGGCGAGCGCCGCGAAGGCCGCTCCGATGGCCTTGCTGACCGCGACCAGCGTGTGCAGCCAGCCGCCGACCGAGGTCTCCACGGTGTCGTAGAACGCCGAGCCCTGCTTGACCGGGTCGGCCGCGAGCTGCGCCGACGACATCGGTTCGAGCAGGGCCGCCAGATAGGACTGCACGACGAACAGGGTCCCGGCCAGGACCAGGCAGAACAGCACCGCCCGCGCCACCTTCGCCGAGCCTCCCGTGACCTCCTCGGCGAACATGGCGATCGCGTCGAAGCCCAGGTAGGACAGGACCGCGACGGACACCGCGCCGAGCACCGCCCCCAGGGAGAAGCCCGCGTCGCCGTTCAGCGGCGTCAGCCAGCCCCGCTGCGCCCCGTCCCGTACGAGCACGACCACCGCCGACACGACGAAGACGAGCAGCACCACGATCTCCATGGCGAGCACCGCGAAGCCGACCCGGGCCGCGGCCCGTACGCCCCACAGGTTCAGGAGGGTGGTGATCACCACCGCGATCGCCGTCCACACCCAGCGCGACACCGACGGGACCAGGGAGTTCATCGCGATGCCGGAGAAGAGGTAGGCGACCGCCGGGATGAGCAGGTAGTCGAGCATCGCCATCCACCCGGCGATGAACCCGGGCCCCTCGCCGAGCGCCTTGCGCGCGTAGGCGAACACCGACCCGGCCAGCGGGGCGACCCGCACCATCTGGGCGTAGCTGAACGCGGTGAAGCCCATGGCGACCGTCGCCACCAGATAAACCAGCGCGACCGCACCGTGCGACTTGGCGTCCAGGGTGCCGAAGATGCCGACCGGAGCCATCGGCGCGATGAAGAGCAGCCCGTAGACGACCAGGTCCCGGAACCCGAGGCTCCGCCGCAGCTGCCCGGCCCCCTCGGCCACCTCACCCGTTTCGCTCTCGTCGCGTACGCCGCTCATGCAGCCAGTCTCACCGGCTCCGCGATCTTTGGCCCGCCGGGCACGCCGGTCGGGCTGTCCGTGCCAGCCCCTACCATGGACGGCATGACTGCTACCGCTTCCCGCCGGGTCCTGCTCGCCGCTCCCCGCGGCTACTGCGCGGGCGTGGACCGTGCCGTGATCGCCGTGGAGAAGGCCCTGGAGCAGTACGGGGCGCCCATCTACGTCCGGCACGAGATCGTCCACAACAAGTACGTCGTGCAGACCCTGGAGAAGAAGGGCGCGATCTTCGTCGAGCGGACGGCGGAGGTGCCCGAGGGCTCCATCGTCATGTTCTCGGCCCACGGCGTCGCCCCGACCGTCCACGCGGAGGCCGCCGAGCGCAAGCTGGCCACCATCGACGCGACGTGCCCGCTGGTCACCAAGGTCCACAAGGAGGCCGTGCGGTACGCCAAGGAGGACTACGACATCCTCCTGATCGGCCACGAGGGCCACGAGGAAGTCATCGGTACCTCGGGCGAGGCCCCGGACCACATCACGCTGGTCGACGGCCCGGACGACGTGGCGAACGTCGAGGTCCGCGACGAGTCGAAGGTCGTCTGGCTCTCCCAGACCACGCTGTCGGTCGACGAGACCATGGAGACCGTCGGCGCCCTGAAGAACAAGTTCCCCAACCTGCTCTCGCCGCCCAGCGACGACATCTGCTACGCCACGCAGAACCGCCAGGTCGCGGTGAAGAAGCTCGCCGAGGACGCCGAGCTGGTCATCGTCGTCGGCTCGAAGAACTCCTCGAACTCGATCCGCATGGTCGAGGTCGCCCTCGACGCCGGCGCCCCCGCCGCCCACCTGGTGGACTTCGCGGACGAGATCGACGAGGCCTGGCTGGAGGGCGTCACCACGGTCGGCCTGACCTCCGGCGCCTCCGTCCCGGACGTCCTCGTCGACGGCGTACTGGAGTGGCTGGCCCAGCGCGGCTACGGCGACGTCGAAACGGTGAAGACGGCGGACGAGTCGATCACCTTCTCGCTGCCCAAGGAGCTCCGCCGCGACCTGCGCGCGGAGGCCGCCGAGCTCTCGGGCGAGTAACCCGGTCCTGACGCCCGGCCACGTACCCCGTCCGGACACTCGGGCGAGTAACTTCGTCCTGCGCGTCAGGCCGCGCGTCCGCCCGTACCGTGGATCTCATGAACGCCATGAGGAACGTGTTCGGAGTGGACGTCGGCGGATCCGGCATCAAAGGTGCCCCGGTCGACCTGGAGCGCGGCGACCTGGCGCAGGAACGCCACAAGGTGCTGACCCCGCAGCCCGCCACCCCCGAAGCGGTGGCGGGCTGTGTCGCGGAGGTCGTCAGCCATTTCGGCTGGTCGGGCCCGGTGGGGATCACGTTTCCCGGGGTGGTCACCGCGAACACCGTCCGGACCGCGGCGAACGTCGACAAGAAGTGGGTGGGCGTGGACGCGGCCCGACTCCTCGGCGATCGCCTGGGCGGCCTGCCCGTCACCGTCCTGAACGACGCGGACGCGGCGGGCGTCGCCGAGATGCGCTTCGGCGCGGGCAAGGGCCGCAAGGGCACGGTGATCCTGCTGACCTTCGGTACGGGCATCGGCAGCGCGGTCTTCATCGACGGCCACCTCGTCCCCAACACCGAACTCGGCCACCTGGAGCTGCACGGCCACGAGGCCGAGAAGCACGCCTCGACCAAGGTCAAGGAGGACGAGGACCTCAGCTGGCCGCACTGGGCGCGCCGGGTCCAGAAGTACCTGGCCCACGTGGAGATGCTGTTCTCGCCCGAGCTGTTCATCATCGGCGGCGGGGTGAGCCGCAAGGCCGACAAGTTCCTCCCGCTGATCGAGGGCATCGAGGCGGAGATCGTCCCCGCGCAGCTGCAGAACAACGCGGGGATCGTGGGGGCGGCGATGGTGGCGGCGGGGCGATAGCCGCAGGCGGGGGCGGGCCGGCTTGTGGCTCGCCTCCTGCCGGGGCTGCCCCGGGTTGCCGAGGGGGGAATGCCTGTCAGGGGGGCGGGGTCAGAGCCTGCCTGCCGGCCCACCGGGCTTCTTCGGACCCTTCGGACCGCGCCGACGGCGGCTCATCATCCGAATCCTCCGTACGGTGGCGATGACCCCGGCCACGAGCGTTCCGGCGTACAGCCAGCCCGCGTGCAGGGCGAGCGCGGTGACCACGGCCATGGCCTGCCCGGCGAAGCCGCCGACGCCGCCCGCGATCGGGACGATCCCCACCGCGAAGGCGATGGGCACGCAGATCGGGGCGGTCACCAGGTCGGCGGGCCGCACCCAGAGCGCGGTCACCGCGCTGACCGGCAGGAACAGCACTCCGTACACCGCCGGTGAGCCGTCGAAGAGCACCCAGTCCAGCGTGCCGAGCACGAACATCACGGCCGCCGAGAAGAGCCCGCCGCCGAGCCCGGTGAGCCGGGGCGAGGGCAGTCTGCGCAGCGCGAGAACGATCGGCGGCACCGGCCGGGTGCGGCCCGCCGCCCCATAGACGGGGCCGTTCTCATCGGTCACCGCCGCTCCCGCGGGCACGCCGATGGGCGCCCGGGAGGACCCCGGCGCCGAGGTCCGTGCTCGCTGTCCGTGCTGCGGGGTGCGCGTCCTGTATTGCTCCACCGCACCAACGTAGGTCGCCACGGGCGAGTAACCGCCCATTGGACACGCCCTTTGGGTGAGCTTGCCTGTGCGTTCGACGGTCCGGGGCCGTCACGGCCGGTATCGCGCGCCCGTAAACTGGTGGGCGGTCCACTCTCAGGACCGTCCACCGCCCTCGTACCGGGAAGTCGCCACGTGTCGCTCACGATCGGAATCGTCGGTCTGCCGAATGTCGGCAAGTCGACCCTGTTCAACGCCCTGACCAAGAACGACGTACTGGCGGCCAACTACCCGTTCGCCACCATCGAGCCGAACGTCGGCGTCGTCGGCGTCCCGGACCCCCGCCTGGCCAAGCTGGCCGAGGTCTTCAACTCGCAGCGGCTGCTCCCCGCCACGGTCGACTTCGTCGACATCGCCGGCATCGTGCGCGGCGCGAGCGAGGGCGAGGGCCTGGGCAACAAGTTCCTCGCGAACATCCGCGAGTCGGACGCGATCTGCCAGGTCATCCGCGCCTTCAAGGACGAGAACGTCGTCCACGTCGACGGCAAGGTGTCCCCGAAGGACGACATCGAGACGATCAACACCGAGCTGATCCTCGCCGACCTCCAGTCCGTCGAGAAGGCGGTCCCGCGCCTGACGAAGGAGTCCCGCCTCCAGAAGGACAAGATCGCGGTCCTGGCGGCGGTCGAGAAGGCCCAGAAGATCCTCGAAGCGGGCGACACCCTCTTCTCGCACGGCATCACGAAGGGCACGGAGCAGGGCGACCTCCTCCACGAGCTGCACCTGCTGACCACGAAGCCGTTCCTGTACGTCTTCAACGTCGACGAGGACGAGCTGGTCGACGAGGACTTCAAGAACGAGCAGCGCGCGCTGGTCGCCCCGGCGGAGGCGATCTTCCTCAACGCGAAGATCGAGTCCGAGCTGATCGAACTGGACGACGACGAGGCCCTCGAACTCCTCCAGTCCATGGGCCAGGAAGAGCCCGGCCTGGCCACCCTGGGCCGAGTCGGCTTCGACACTCTGGGCCTCCAGACCTACCTGACGGCAGGCCCGAAGGAAACCCGAGCCTGGACGATCCCGAAGGGCGCCACGGCCCCCGAGGCAGCCGGCGTGATCCACACCGACTTCCAGAAGGGCTTCATCAAGGCGGAGGTCATCTCCTTCGCCGACCTGATCGACGCGGGCTCGGTGGCGGAAGCCCGCTCGCGCGGGAAGGCGCGGATGGAGGGCAAGGAGTATGTGATGCAGGACGGGGATGTTGTGGAGTTCCGGTTCAACGTTTAGCTGATCCAGCCAAGGCCGTCCGACCTGCCGTGCAGCGGGTTGGGCGGCCTCTGTGGTTCGTGCGCAGTCCGCAGAACAGAGGCTCCGCCGACCGCCGCCGGCTCGGCTTCTGCTAGAAAACAGGCGTGCACTCGGCTCTCAGTTCTTCCCAGCTTCAGCTTCTGCGGCACCTCGCGCTTGCAGAGGTTCCGCACCCCGATACGGACGCCGTGGCGGCGGCAGTCCGACGCTTGGACGAGTCGAGTGTCCAGGACGAGGTGAGAACCCTCGGGTGGGTGGGTGGGGTTGGTGGAGGTGGCCGAGGACCAACTTTCGATTACGCCACGGGGGAAAGCGGCCTACTTCGAGGCAGAGTGTTCCGTGCTGTCGGATCGTCTGGTCGAGGTGAGTGTCTTCGCCGACGAGCTTGAGCGGCGGGCGCCTTCACTGGCTGCTGAGCTTCACGCGCTCCGTCAACTCGCCGAGGGGGCCTGGAGCGTGGGGGAGGCGACGGCGTACGTCGACCGCCGACCAAAGTCGCACTGAGCTGTCATTCCTGTTCCTCATCGGAGAGAAGCTCGACCCGGCGGTGAGGTTTGCGGGCTTTCGCGAGCACCGGCAGGATCCCGACGTGTTTTCGGCCATCGTCATGCAGCGCTGCGCGCTGCTGATCGCCCTGCTCTAACGACGCGGACCGCTTTCCTGGCTCAGGCTGCGGCTGGTGGGGGTGGCGAGGGCCACAGGGGCTACCCGACGTTGCGGTCACCACGCAGGGCGGCGACTTCTGGGGCAGGCCGGATCTGGACGTGATCGTCTAGGATCGCGGGAACTCCCCGACCCCGGGGAGTAGCGGCGCCGAATCGGTGTGGGCAACGGCCGCGTGGGCCGGGGTTCTTGGGCCGGACGTCGTTGGGCGGTCCGTGGGCGGGCCACTATGGCAGAGGATCTCCCGTGCCAAGCCACATACGTGCCTTCTGGGTCTCCTCACCCGGCCAGGGTGAGATCGTTACCTCCGCCTGCCCGCCTGCCCGCCTGCCCGCCTGCCCGCCAGCCCGCCAGCCCGCCAGCCCGCCAGCCCGCCAGCCCGCCAGCCCGCCAGCCCGCCAGCCCGCCAGTGATGACGTCGTAGTTCGGGCTCTCTACTCGGGCGTCAGTCGCGGTACTGAGTCGCTGGTCTTTCAGGGGCGGGTTCCCGTCAGCCAGTACGCGGCCATGCGTGCGCCGTTCCAAGAGGGCGACTTTCCCGGGCCGGTCAAGTATGGGTATCTCAATGTCGGCCGGGTGGAGGCCGGGCCGGCTGAGCTTGTCGGGCGGGCCGTGTTCAGTCTGTATCCGCATCAGACCCGATTCCGCGTCCCGGTCGGCGCGGTCACGCCCGTTCCCGACGGCGTGCCCGCCGAGCGTGCCGTGCTGGCCGGGGTCGTCGAGACCGCGCTCAATGCGCTCTGGGACGCCCCGCCCCGGATCGGCGACCGGATCGCCGTGGTGGGGGCGGGCCTCGTCGGGTGCTCTGTGGCCGCTCTTCTCGCCCGGTTCCCCGGAGTCCGGGTCCAGCTTGTCGATGTCGACCCGAGCCGCGCGTCAGTCGCCGCCGCCCTCGGCGTCGACTTCGCCCTCCCCGCGCAGGCCACCGGCGACCGCGACCTCGTCTTTCATGCCAGCGCCACCCAGGACGGGCTCCGGCGGTCCCTTGAGCTCCTCGCTCCCGAAGGGGACGTCGTCGATCTGAGTTGGTACGGGGACCAGCAAGTCACCCTGCCGCTCGGGGAGTTCTTCCACTCCCGGCGGCTTTCGCTGCGCAGCAGCCAGGTCGGTTCCGTCTCGCCGGAGCGGCGCGGGCGGTACACCCCCGCCGACCGGCTCTCCCTCGCGCTCGACCTCCTGCGGGACCCGGTCTTCGACCATCTGATCACCGGCGAGTCCGATTTCGATGAACTGCCGCGAGTCATGGCCGACATCGCCGCGGGCAGGCTGCCCGGGCTCTGCCATCGCATCCGATACGGCCCCCGCTGATCCCCAGCCGCGGCCCCTGGGCTGAGCGCAGGCACCGCGCGCAGTGCGGCGCCGTCGGCGGCCCGCCCTGGCTGATGCCCAGCCCCTCCGTCGATCCCGGGTCCCGGGTCGATCCCCTGCCCCCCAATTCGGCAATTCACCAACCCCCCTTCGGAGAAGCCATGTTCAGCGTCACCGTCCGCGACCACCTCATGGTCGCCCACAGCTTCCACGGCGAAGTCTTCGGGCCCGCGCAGAAGTTGCACGGAGCGACCTACCTCGTCGACGCGACCTTTCAACGGCCCGAGTTGGACGGCGACAACCTCGTCATCGACATGGGCCTCGCGGCGGAGGCGGTGCGTGAGATCGTCGGCGGCCTTTCCTATCGGAACCTCGACGACGAGCCCGACTTCGCCGGGACCAACACCACCACCGAGTTCCTCGCGAAGGTCATCGCCGATCGCCTCGCCGCCCGCATCCACGACGGCGCGCTGGGCCCCGGCGCCCGCGGCCTGACCGGGATCGGTGTGCGGCTGCACGAATCGCACATCGCCTGGGCCGACTACCACCGCTCCCTCTGACCGTGGTGACCCGCCCGTACGTCGTGCTGTCGGCGGCCGTCTCCGTCGACGGTCGTCTCGATGACACCGCCCGAGATCGGCTCGTACTGTCCAATCGGAGAGACCTGGATCGGGTCGATGGTGAACGTGCTGCCGCTGACGCCATTCTCGTCGGAGCCAACACCTTGCGTAAGGACGACTCCCGGCTGCTGATTGCGAGTTCCGCCCTTCGCGCTCGACGCATCGCTGCCCGGAAGCCCGAGCATCCGCTCAAGGTCACCGTCACCCGGTCCGCCGATCTCCGTACCGATCTCGCCTTCTGGCACTGCGGAGGCGCAAAGCTCGTCTTCACCCTCGACGGTGCGATGGGCCGGGCCCGCCGCACCCTGGGGGCGTTCGCCGATGTCGTCAGCGCCGGGGCCGTGCTCGACTGGGGGCGTCTGCTCGACGAGCTCGGGCGGCGCGGGGTGGGGCGGCTGCTCGTGGAAGGGGGCGGGGACGTGCATACCCAGCTCCTCGCGCTGGATCTGGTCGACGAACTTCATCTCGTACTCGCTCCGTTGCTCGTGGGGGAGGCCGGCGCGCCCGCGTTTCTCGGCCCGGCGCCGTATCCCGGTGGCCCCACGGCCCGGATGAAACTCCTCGAAGCGCGGCCCATCGACGACGTCGTCCTGCTGCGCTATGCCCCGAAGGTCCGCTTGTAGAAACCGGCCGAAGTCACGCCGCCAGGCGTGCAGTTGACCAGCCCTAGGTATGCTCGGTGCGCACATGGCCGGGTGGTTTCGGGTGAGGCGGGGGCTGAGAGTGGACGACGCGGTGGAGCTGGCGGACATGATCGCTCAGCTGCGGAGCGAGCTGAGCCGGGCCATGGCGGACGGGGACGGCGAAGGGATCCGGTTCCAGGCCGAGTCGCTCGAACTCGAACTCACCGTGGGGGTCGAGCGGAGCCGGGAGCCGGGGGCCAAGGTGCGGTTCTGGGTGTTCGACGTCAAGCATTCCGCGCGCTCCGCGAACACGGCCACCCAGCGGATCAAGCTCACCCTCCAGCCGGTGCGCGCCGAGGCGCCCGAGCGCCCCGCGCTGATCTCGGGCGCCGAGCTGTTCGATGAGAGCTGAGCCCTCGGCCGACGGGCCTGGGCTCGACCCGCACCGGATCGCCGAGATCATCGTCGAGACCGGCGGCGGCAGGCGACGCGGTTCCGGCTACCGGATACGCGCGGACACCGTCCTCACCGCCGCCCATGTGGTCGTTGACGCAACCGGCGTGGTCGTACGGTTCGATGCCGACCGGGAAGGTGAATGGTCGGGTCCGGCCGCTGTCACCTGGGCGGATACGGATACCGACCTCGCCGTGCTGAGTGTCGTGCCACCGGAGGCGGCCCCCGCGGCCGTCGGGCCCGCCCGGTTCGGGCGGATTCCCGACGACCGGCACGGTGTGATCGACGTGCACGCCCTCGGGTTCCCGCTGTGGAAGCGCCGCAGCCGCTCCGACCGTACGTCCTTCCGCGAACTGCACCAGGCGGACGGGACCGTCGCGGCGCTGTCCAACCTCCGCACCGGCACGCTGGAGATGACCGTCGCACCGGCCGGCGCCGACCCGGACCCGGGTACGTCTCCGTGGGCCGGCATGTCCGGTGCCGCGGTGTGGGCCGGCAGCCGCATCATCGGGGTGGTCGCCGAGCACCACCGCTCGGAGGGGCCCGGCCGGCTCACCGCCGTCCGCCTGGACCACGCGCTGCACAGGCTCGGCCCGGCGGACCGTGCGGAGCTCGTGCGGCTGCTCGGGCTGCCAGAGCCCCTGCCTCTCGCCGTGCCCGGGGAATCACCCGGGGACGTGCGGGTGGTCGGCGTCCCCGTCGCGTACGGCATCGAGCTGTTCAAGAACCGGGCCAGTGAACGCGACGCGATCGCACGGCACTTGAGCGATCCCGCGATCCGCATGGTGGTCATCACCGGGCCGCGCGGCATCGGCAAGAGCGCGCTCGCCGCGAAGGTCATGGACCTGCTCGACCGAGGTGTGTGGCCGGGCACCGTCCAAGGGCCGCTGCCGTCCGGCCTGGTCAACCTCTCCACCCGTACGTCCGGGATTTCGCTGGAGCGCCTCTATTTCGACTGTGCCCGGCTGCTCGGGCCCGAGCGCCTCGCCGAGTTGCGCGCGGTCTGGAACGCGGGCGGGACCACGCAGGAGCGGCTCGCCGAACTGCTCACGGCGATGGGCGAGCGGCTGATCGTCATCCTCATGGACAACCTGGAGGACCTGCTCGACGACGACGGCAGCGTCGCCGACGACGAACTCGCGGTCATCCTGGACTGGCTGTTCCGGGCCCGATCGACGCCGCGGCTCCTGGTCACCAGCCAGGTACCGGTGCGCCTCGCGCCCGAACTGCGGCGCTTCGCCGCGCACGTCGAACTCTCCGAGGGCCTCAGCCCCGCCGAGGCGGCGGCGCTGCTTCGCGAACTCGACCGGGACGGCTCGCTCGGCATCGCGGACCTGTCCGACGGCGAACTGCTGCAAGCCGTCGTCCGTGTACACGGCGTTCCGCGCGCGCTGGAACTGCTCGTCGGCGCGCTCGCCGACGACACGGTGCTCCTGCCAAGCCTGCAAGACGTACTGAAGGACTTCACCCGGCGCCACGACGTCGTCGCCGACCTCGCCCAGGACCGCTACAAACGGCTGGACGAACGGGCGCACGCGGTCCTCGGTGTCCTCGCCGCGCTGCGTACGCCCGTGGCGCAGGGCGCGCTCGAAGAGATCCTGGCCGGCCTCGACGCGGGGCTGCCCACGGCCGCGGTCCTCACCTCCCTCGTCCGCATGCACCTGGTCTCCGTGGACCGGGCACACCGCACCTTCGCCCTGCACCCGCTGGACGCGGAGATCGCCTACGGACGGATGCCCCAGGACGGACCTCACAGGAGACAGGCAGTGGAACGAGAGATCGCATCCTGGTACGGGCGCCGGGCCCGGCCGCGCGGCACCTGGCGGACGCTGGAGGACATCGAGCCGCAGCGCCGCCGGTTCGACCACCTCGTACGCTCCGAGGACTTCGACGATGCCGCGCGGGTGCTGTGCGAGATCAGCGAATGGCTGGTGTGGCACGGGTCGGTGCTCGCCGCCGTCTCGATGCACCTCGCCGTCGAGGGCCGCATCCGCGACGAGCGAGTACGTCTCGCCCATGCCGTCGCCTACGGGCACGCCCGGCTCAGCGCGGGCCCGATGGAGCAGGCGGCCGAACTGTTCACCGAGGCGGCGGCCCTCGCCGAACGCCTCGGCGACCGGCCCGCGCTCCAGAACGCGCTGTTCGGCCTCGGCGACACCCACCGCCAGCTCGGCGACCAGAGAGCCACCGTCCAACCCCTCAGCCGGGCCGCCGAGTTGGCGCGCGAACTCGGCGACACCGAGCGGGAGGTGCACGCGCTGCTGTCCCTCAGCCTCGCGCACAGCTACCTGGGGGACGGCGAGAGCGCGCTGACGGGAGCCACTCGACTGACCGAACTGGCCTCCGCCGACGGCGACTTGCTCACGATCGCCCGGGCCGGCAACGCGCACACGATCGCCCTGCTCACGCTCGGCCGCTGGCAGGAGACCGCCGACGCGGGCGAGGAGACGGCCCGCGCCTACCGGGCCGCCGACAGCCAGGAGGCGATCGCGTACGCCCTCAACGCGCAGGGCCTCGCCCTGCTGGCCCTGGACGACCCGGCACGGGCGGCGTCGGCCCTGGAGGAGGCCCGCCACGAGGCCTCGCTGATGGAGAACCCCCGCGCGGAAGGCGTCTGCCTGCTCAACCTGGCCTGGGCGTACTGGTGCGACGCCCGCTACGACCAGTGCGCCACGACGGCGGACCGGGCCTCGGCCGCCCTGGACATCGCGGGCGCCGCCCAGGCGGAAGCGGCCAGGGCCTTGGCAGCGGCGGCCCGGGCGCTGCCCGACGGACCGGGGGCGGCGGCCGAAGCGCTGAGTCGTGCGGCGGCGGCGCTGGACGGGAACGTGGAGGTCGTCTCGCCGGGGTGGGTGGTGGAGAGGGCTCGGGGGCTGGAGGGCGGGCTTTAAGCGCGCTTCCTCTTCGGCTTCGCATCGGCGGCTTCCGTCGCCGGCTCAGGGTTCCCGGCCCCCGCCGCCGCATCCTCCGCCACAGCCGCCAGAATCGTCTCCACGTTCACGTGGAGGTCGAACGGGGCCAGTTCGAAGTACTTCAGGGCCTTGCCGTCCTCGCTCAGCTCCAGGCTGCCGATCACCAGGCCCGCCTTCTCCAGGCGTTCCAGGTGCATGTAGAGGAGGGGGCGGGACATGCCGAGGCGGCGGGCCAGTTCGCTGACGTACATGCGGCCCTCGGAGAGTTCGGCCACCACCCTCAGTCGCTGGGCGTGGCCGACCGCGGCAAGTACCGCCAGAAGCTCCTCGCTGGTCATGGCCCACCTCTAGCGAAATCCCGGAAACCTGTAGGCCGAGACTTTCCCATGGCATGAACGGCTGTCAAACGTTCGTACCGGCCGACAGGGAGGGAGCGGGGGAGACGGGTACTGATACCGCGGTCAGCAGGAGGTTCCCCGATGCCAGCCAGCGGCCCTCAAGGCAGGTGGCTTCCGGGTGGTCGGGGAGGATCTCCGCCCGGAACGTGCCGTCGGCCGGGTGCAGGGTCACCCTGATGTCGTGCAGGCTCCTCGGGCGGATGCCGCCCGCTCGGGCGCCCGGGGACCACGCCTTGAACGCCGCCTCCTTCGCGGAGAAGAGCAGGCGGTCCCAGCAGACCGTTCCGTCCAGGCCCGCGAGGGCGGCCCGCTCCTCCGGGCGGGCCACCGCGCTCACTACGCCCTCCCTCAGCGGGCGGTGCGGTTCCGCGTCTATGCCCAGGGCCCGTACGGCGGTGCGGCGGGCGACCACCGCCGCGCGGTAGCCGCGGCAGTGGGTCATGCTGCCCACGATCCCCGTCGGCCAGCCCGGGGCGCCCTCCTCGTCGGGCAGGAGGGGTGCCGGGGGCACGCCCAGTTCCTTCAGGGGCCAGGCGGGCGCAGTGCCGCACCGTCGTGAACTCCCGGCGGCGGGCCGCACCCACCCCCGCCAGCAACGCCCGCTCCTGTGGGAAGAGGCCCTCCACGTCCGGAGCGTCGCCGAAGTGTTCCGATGCGGCGGCCGAGAGCGGGAGCAGCTTCTCGATCAAGAGTCGGCCGGGTCCTGCCCGGCCCCGCGCAAGGCTGCCACCACGTCCTGCGCCACCTCCGCCACGCTCGGCCTGTCGAGCAGTACCGCCCTGTCGATCACCACCCCGCAGCGTTCACCCAGCTCGCCCGTCAGCCACGTGCTGGTCATCGAGTCGATTCCGTAGGCGCTGAGCGGTACCTCGCGGTCGATCAGGTCGAGCTCCAAGTCGAGCAGTTCTGCCAAGAGTTGGGACAGTTGGTCTGCCACCTGTTGCTCCGTCACCTGTCGCTCCGTCACCGTCACCGATACGGTCCCTTGCTCGCTCATGCCGAGTGTCTCCTCTCTTCGCGGACGGGTGCGCCGGGTGCGCTCGACCACTGGGCCAGCAGCGGCAGCCGGCCCGCCCGGACTTCCTTCGCGCAGTCCCGGCGGCGGGTCTTGCCGCTGGTCGTGCGGGGTACCTGGTTGCGGGCCACCGCGAAGACGCTCACCGGGGCGGGCAGCGCCCTGGCGACCGCGATGCCCGCGGCCCGTACCGCGCGGGCGAGCACCTCCGGGTCCCGCTCGGTCGTCTCGACCACCACCGCGACGCCCGGCGCCGACTCGTCCAGCGGCCACGCCGCGGCCCGCTGGTGCGTGAAGGCCTCGTGCGCGGCGCCGGCCACCGCCTCGATGTCCTGCGGGAAGTAGTTCTCGCCGCCCACCACCAGGACGTCCTTGAGGCGGCCGGTGACGAACAGTTCGCCGTCGTCCAGGCAGCCCAGATCCCCGGTGCGTACGTACGACCCGCCTTCCAGCCGCGTCCCGAACACCTGCGCCGACTCGGCATCCCGGCCCCAGTACCCCTGGCAGTTCCCAGGACCCGACACCCAGATCTCGCCCACCGCGCCGGCGGGCAGCACGCGGTGCGTCGCCGCGTCGACGATGCGGACCCGCACCCCGGGCAGCGGCGTGCCGCAGCCGACCAGCTCGACCGCGCTGTCCGGCGACGCGGCCGGTGTCGCCGTGCCCCGGGCCAGCGCGTCCCGGTCGTAGCGGCGGACGGGAGAGTCGTACAGCGGGCGGCCGAGCGTCACGCTCAGGGTGCACTCCGCGAGGCCGTACCCCGGCGAGAACACCTCCGGGCGGAAGGAGGAGGGGCGAAACGCGTCCGCGAACCTGCGCAGGGTGTCCGCCCGCACCGGCTCCGCCCCGTTCGCGGCCACCCGCCACGTGGACAGGTCGACCCGGCGCCGCTCCCGAGCCGGAATGCGTCGCACACACAGCTCGTACGCGAAGTCCGGCGCGGCGGCGAAGACGTCCTCCTCGGCCTCGATCGCGCGCAGCCACACCATCGGATCCCGGACGAACGTCGAGGGCTCCATCGTGACGGCCGCCGCCCCCGACGCGAGCGGAAGGACCACGCCCGTGCACAGCCCCATGTCGTGGAAGAACGGCAGCCAACTCACCACCGTGGTACCGGAGTCGAGCTCGCAGCGGTCGCGCAGCGCCACCTGGTTGGCCACCAGATTGCCGTGCCGGACGACCACTCCCCGGGGGTCGCTCGTCGAGCTGGAGGTGTACTGGAGGAGGGCGACCGCCTGCGCGTCGAGTGCGCAGGGGGCGGGCGGTACGTCCTCGTCGGTCGATGACCGCGACACCGTGATCATGGCCGGTCCGGGCCGGCCCGGGAGGGACTCCTGAGGCGTCGACACCAGGACCGCGACCGGGTCGCAGTCCTTCCGGATCAGTGCGAGCCGGTCCGCGCGGTCGCTCGTACGCGTCCCTGCGCGCAACGGCGGTACGGGTACCGCGATCCGCCCGGCGTACAGGCAGGCCAGGAAGCCGACGGGGAAGTCGAGGCCGGGCAGCGCCGGGACGACGACCCGGTCGCCGGGGCCGCCCACCCTTCCCAGCGCGGCGGCCGTGGCGCGGGCCCGGCCCAGGAGTTCGGCCGCGGTCAACCGCCCGAGTCGCTCGCCCCCTTGGCCGAGGGCGGTGAACACGGGCCGGGCCGCGTCCGGGCCCGAGGCGCGGAGCAGCAGGGCCTCCACGACGGTTGCCGGGTCCGGCAGTCGGGTGGGAAACGCGGGACGGGCCAAACTGGTCACAAGGGCCACGGTCTCGCTCCTCTCAGTTCACGCGGCTCGGGCGTACGTCCCGGGCGAGCCACTCCCGGAACGCGGGCAGGTTCGGCAGGATCACCGTCGAGCAGGCGAGGACCGCGAGGTTCTGGCACATGGCGGTGATGGACACGACGGTGCGGCCCGCCCGGTACGCGGACAGCATCTCGGCGGCCGTCCCCATGCTCGGCTCGTGGCCGGGCAGCCAGGCCATAGCTGGGACCCGCTGTTGCAGGGAAACGAGACGAGGACCTCGTCCAGGACGAGGTCCTCGATCCCTCGGAGCGACCGCTCGACGGTCGCCGCCGACCCCTCGGCGCTGATCACGCTCATCCCCGGCCTCCGTATCGGCTCACTGATCGTGGCGGCGGATCGCCCCCGTGGCGGCGACCCCGTGACGATGGTTGCGTCGGCCACTGACAGCGAGCTGACGGTCGGTCGGCCGCCCCGGGAGGGGACTGGGGAAGGCCCGGGGAGGGGAGACGTCAGACGCCGGACCGGCGGGGGATGTCCGGTCCGGCGTCCGTCTGTGGGACCCGGTGGCTAGCGGTGGCTGTGTGCCACGACTAGCGGTGGCTGTGCGCCGCCGGGTAGTAGGGCGGCGGCGCGTCGGCCGCCGGGGTCGGCACCGCGTGCTGCTGGGCGCGGCGCATCTTGCGGGACGGCCACCAGCTCGCGTTGCCGAGCAGCATCAGGGCCGACGGCAGGATCATGACCCGGATGATGAAGGCGTCCAGGAGGACCGCCACCGCCAGGCTGAAGCCGATCTGCTTCATCTCGGCCAGGTGCAGGAACATGAAGCTCGCGAACACCGTCACCATCACGACCGCCGCGCTGGTGACCACCTTGGCCGAGTGGCCGATCCCGTCGATCACCGCCTGCCGGGTGGGCACTCCCTTCAGCGCCGCCTCCTTGATCCGGCTGACGACGAAGACCTGGTAGTCCATCGAGAGGCCGAACAGGATCACGAAGAGGAAGAGCGGTACGCGGGAGCCGATCGCGTGGGTGGCGCTGGGTTCGAAGCCGAACACCGTTGAGGCCAGGCCCCATTGGAAGAAGACGACCACGAGCCCGAACGATGCTCCGACGGACAGCAGGTTCAGCAGTACGCCGAGGGCGGCGATGGTCGCCGAGCCGAAGACGAACAGGGTCAGGACGAAGGTCAGCAGGAGCAGGAACCCGACGACGATGGGCAGCTTGTCGTTCTGGTGGGCGAGATAGTCGGCGTCCTGGGCGACGGGGCCGCTCACCGCGAACTCGGCGCCCTTCACCTTCCCGAGCGTCTCCGGGAGGAACTTCTCGCGCAGTTCCGTCAGTGAGTCATGTGCTTGCGGCGAGCTGAGGTTGAAGGGGACGGACAGGGTCATGACGCTGATCCGGCCGTCCGGCGTGGTCTGCAGTTTGGGCGGCTTCTTGGAGAACATCGGGTCGGCCTGGGCCTTGGCTGCCAGGTCCTTCAGGGCCGACTGCACCTCGGTCTTCTCGCCGGGGTTGTTGTCGCGCACCATCACCCAGTGCTCGGCCAGCAGGTCGGGGAAGGCGTCGTTGAGGCGGTCGTACATCTTCAGCTCCGGGATGGCCCGGGACTGGGTGGCCAGGTTCAGGACCCGCAGGTGCATGCCGAACGCGGGGACCGCGAGGCCGAACATCACGAGCACCGAGATCAGCAGGGTTGCCACCGGGCGGTTCTTGGCGGGCTTCAGGAGCGCCGTCCACACCCGGCCGGTCTCCTCGGACTTGTGCCGCTTGACCCGCTTGCCGCGCGCCACCGCCTTGGCGGCCTTGCGGTCCAGGCGCCGGCCGATCAGGACCAGGAGCGCGGGCAGCGCGGTCATCGAGCTGAGCACGGCGACCAGGACGACCACGATGGTGGCGACGGCGAGCGAGGTGAAGACGATGTCGGTGGCGAGGAAGAGGGTGGCGGTGGAGAGGGCGACCGCAAGGCCGGAGACGACGATCGCCCGGCCCGAGGTCGCGGCGGCGATCCCCACCAGCGCTTCGGGGCTGAGCCGGCCGTTCGCGTGGGCCCGTTCCTCCCGCTCCCGCTTGAGGTAGAAGAGCGTGTAGTCGACGCCGACCGCCATGCCGATCAGCAGGATGACGCTCTTGCCGACGCCCGCGTCGGGCACCAGGTGCGAGATCAGCTGGGACAGGCCCATGGCGGCGCCGATCGAGGAGACCGCGAGCAGCAGCGGCACGCCGACCATGATCAGTGATCCGAACACGACGAGCAGTGTGATCAGGGTGATCGGGAAGGTGATCGTCTCCGAGGTGGAGAGGTCGTCGTCGCGCGACTTGTCCAGGCCCATCTCGACCGAGGCGTCGCCGGACTCCTCGACGCGCAGGTCAGGGTTCTTCTTCTGGACCTCGGCGGTCTGGTCGAGCAGCGGCTGGATGTGCTTCTGGGTCTCAAGGCGCAGGCCCTTCATGGTCACTTCGACCATGAGCATCTTGCCGTTGGCCGAACGCACCGGCGCGGCGACGTTCTCGACCTCGGGCAGCTGCTGCATGCGGGCCGCGACGTCCGCGGCGGCGCTCCGGGCGTTCGCGCCGGGCGCGGCACCGGACTTGTCGGTGATCATGATCCGCTCGGCGGACTTGTGCTGGAGGTTGCCCTCGGTGGCGATCGACTCGGCGCGGCCGGCCTCGCCCACCCAGTAGTCCTTGTCACCGGCGTCCACCGTGCCGACCGCGCCGCCGATGGCCAGGCAGAGGGCGACAAAGACGAACCAACCGAGGATGGCCCGTCCCGGGTGCAGGGCACTCCAGCTCGCCACCTTCACGGTGAGTGGCTGTTTCTTCACTGAACCCAGCTCCTTACGGTAGTCACCTCTACCCAACGGGTGTAAGTCGAGAATTACATGTGGTGCTGTGGACCGTCAATCCCGATCCGGGAGGCGGTCGGATCCGGGCGCCCGGTGGACATGAAGCGGCCCCCGCCACCTGTGGGCAAGGTGACGGGGGCCGCCAAAAACCTCTGGGTGTACGGGATTTGACGGTGCGTCATGAGCGAGCCCGGCCGGGCATCAGCTCGCCCGGACCGGGTCGTACTCCAGCGCGTGAGCCCCGTACAGAGCGCTCACCCAGTTGCTCTGGTAGATCGAATCGAGGTAGCGCTCGCCCAGATCCGGGGAGATCGCCACCGCCGTGCACGGCCTGCCGTCCCGGTTCTCGGCGAGCCAGGCGACCGCGCCGGAGATGACCGTGCCGGTGGATCCGCCGAACAGGAAGCCGCCCGCGGCCAGTTGGTGGGCGATCCGGATCGTGTCGATCTCCGGTACGTGCACCACGTCGTCCACGAACGACGTGTCGAGCAGCTGTGGCCGTACGCCGGAGCCCAGGCCCGGGATCATCCGTGGCGCCGGTGGCCCGCCGAACGTGACCGAGCCGACGGAGTCGACGGCGACCACGGTGACCGGACGGCCCGAGTCCTTGAAGTACCGGGCACATCCCATCAGAGTTCCGGTGGTGCCGGCGCCCACGAACAGGACGTCGAGATCCGGGAAGCGCTCGGCGATGGCCGGCGCCGTACTGCGGTAGTGCGCCTGCCAGTTGCAGGGGTTGGCGTACTGGTTGAGCCACAGATGTCGGCCGTCGGACGCGCACAGCTTGCGTACGTAGTCGAGCCTGGCGCCGAGGAAACCGCCCTCGGGGTCGGGCTCGGTGATGGTGTGCACCTGGGCGCCCATCGCTTCCATCAACCGTCTGGTGTTCAGGTTGCAGCGGGTGTCCGTGACGCACAGGAACTGGTAGCCCCGGCTCGCCGCGATCATGCTCAGGGCGACGCCGAGGTTCCCCGACGAGGACTCGACGATGATCGAGTCCCGGGTCAGGCGCCCCTTGCGCTCGGCGTCGGCGATCATCGCCCGCGCCGCCTTCAGCTTGATCGACCCGGCGAAGTTGAAGCCCTCGCACTTCAGGTACAGCGGAGCGTCCAGAACGGACCGCAGGTCCACGTAGAGGTCCTCCGTGTGGAAGTCCTCCGGGACGGAGATCACCGGCACTTGGGCCCCCTCTCCTCAGGCACGGCTGCTGGTCGCGCCTGCGCGCCCATACCGGTCCACCTCGTGGAAGAAGCCGTCGATGACGTTGAGCTCGCCGCTGTCGAGCACCCGGTCGTACACGAACTTGCCGACCGCGAGGTCCAGGACCCCGAGGCCGAACGGCGAGAACACCACCGGGCGGTCGGTGGGGATCTCCACCTTCCCCGCCATCACCTCGGCGAGCGTCCCGTCGATGAACTCCCGCGACCCGGTGAGCTGTTCGGTCAGATGGGGCGAGGTGTCGGCCTTGAGGCAGTGCTCGATGTCGTCGACCACGTTCGCCGAGGCCAGCAGGATCTCGGGGGCCAGGTCGCGCAGCGAGACGTTCAGGACCACCGGGTTGTGCGCGAACCAGGCCGGCTCGTGGACGTGCGGGGCCGCCGCCACGGTCGCGAAGACCACCAGGTCCGAGGAGCGGATCAGCTCCTCGGCGCTGTCGTGCACGGTGATCCGGCCGCTCTCGCCGGCACCTTCCAGGTACGAGCTGAACCCGCCCGCGTACTCGGCGTTCAGGTCGTGCACGCCCACCTCGTCGAAGGTCCAGCCGGCCCCCACGAGGTAGGTGTGGATGTGCCGGGCGATGAAGCCCGTACCGATGAAGCCGACCCTGCGCGGGCGGGCGCGTCCGCGCGAGAGCCAGTCGGCGCCGAGCGCCGCGGAGGCCGCCGTGCGCGCGGCGCTGATGATCGAGCTCTCCAGGCAGGCGAGCGGATAGCCCGTGTCGTGGTCGTTGAGCACCAGGACCGCGGAGGCGCGGGGGATGCCCGCGGCCACGTTCTCCGGGAAACTGGAGATCCACTTCAGCCCGTCGACCCGGGTCTCACCGCCGATGGAAGCGGGCAGCGCGATGATCCGGGCGGTGGGGCGGTCCGGAAAGCGCAGGAAATACGACGGTGGGTTGACCGTGTCGCCCTCGCCGTGCACCCGGTATGCGGCCTCCACCAGATCAATGGTGTGCTGCTCGTGGCCGGTGAGAATGCGGTGGACCTGCGAGCCAGGGATCACGGCGAACGGCGGAACAAGTTCTTCCTTTGTCATCCAAATCTCCATTGCAGCGGGCGGGCGGAGCGATTCCCACCCGGTAACCCCGCGTTTCATGCTGCTTGGCGGCGCTGACAGTGGGCTGACGCCCCATTGGATACCCGCAGAACCGGCCGAAACGGGCGCCAACTGGCCGTACGGTCAGCCCCACCTGCGCTTTTCGGCCATCGCTTAATGATCTGTGCGCCGATTTGACCGCCGCCTAGTGTCATTTCTCGGTGGCGCCACCCAACCAGTTTCAGACAATGGGCCGGAGCCACTGGCGAAACTCGTGGAGCTACCGAACAGGAGTCACCAGTGCTCAACAAAGTCGTGATCGTGGGTGGCGGCACAGCCGGTTGGATGACGGCCTCTTACCTCAAGGCCGCGTTCGGAGACCGAATAAACGTGACCCTCGTGGAGTCCGGGCACGTCGGCGCGGTCGGCGTGGGCGAGGCCACCTTCAGCGACATCCGGCACTTCTTCGAGTTCCTCGGACTCAAGGAGAAGGACTGGATGCCGGCCTGCAACGCCACGTACAAGCTCGCCGTGCGGTTCGAGAACTGGCGCGAGAAGGGCCACTACTTCTACCACCCCTTCGAGCAGATGCGCTCGGTCAACGGCTTCCCGCTGACCGACTGGTGGCTCCAGCAGGGGCCGACGGACCGGTTCGACAAGGACTGCTTCGTCATGCCCTCGGTCATCGACGCCGGGCTCAGCCCGCGCCGCCTCGACGGCACGCTCATCGACCAGCCCTCCGACGAGGGCGCGGACGAGATGCAGGGCCTGACGATGTCCGAGCACCAGGGGAAGACCCAGTTCCCCTACGCCTACCAGTTCGAGGCCGCGCTGCTCGCCAAGTACCTGACGAAGTACTCGGTGGAACGCGGCGTCAAGCACATCGTCGACGATGTGTTGCAGGTCAACCTGGACGACCGCGGCTGGATCAGCGGCGTCACCACCGCCGAGCACGGCGACATCAGCGGCGACCTGTACATCGACTGCACCGGATTCCGCGCGCTGCTCATCAACAAGGCGCTCGACGAGCCGTTCATCTCCTACGCGGACACGCTGCCCAACGACAGCGCGGTCGCCCTCCAGGTCCCGATGGACATGGAGAAGCGCGGCATCATGCCCTGCACCACCGCCACCGCCACCGCGCAGGACGCCGGCTGGATCTGGACGATTCCGCTGATGGGCCGGGTCGGCACCGGTTACGTCTACGCCAAGGACTACCTCTCGCCCGAGGACGCCGAGCGCACCCTGCGCGAGTTCGTCGGCCCCGCGGCGGCCGATGTCAACGCGAACCACATCAAGATGCGGATCGGCCGCAGCCGCAATTCGTGGGTCAACAACTGCGTGGCCGTGGGGCTTTCCAGCGGATTCGTGGAGCCACTCGAATCCACCGGAATCTTCTTCATTCACCACGCCATCGAGCAGATCGCGAAGAAATTCCCGAACGAGGACTGGAACCCCAACCAGCGTGTCCTCTGCAACCGGTCCATCGCCCACGTCATGGACGGAATCCGGGAATTCCTGGTCCTGCACTACGTCGCGGCCAAGCGGCAGGACACCCAGTACTGGCGCGACACCAAGACCCGGGCCATTCCCGACTCGCTCGCCGAGCGTCTGGAGATGTGGAAGACCCAGGTTCCCGACTCCGAGAGCATCTTCCCCTATTACCACGGGCTTCCCGCCTACTCGTACATGTGCGTTCTGCTCGGTATGGGCGGAATCGAGATGAAGCCGTCGCCCGCGCTCGCGCTGTCCGATCCCTCCGCCGCCGAGCGGGAGTTCGCGGCGATCCGCGACAAGACCCGGCGGTTGACCGAGACGCTGCCCAAGGCGTACGAATACTTCGCCCAGCACCACTGAGCGGGCGACGGGGGACCGCGAAATGGAAACGCTGAGGCTTCTCGGTGATGCGCCGCGCCTGGCGCACATATCGGTGGCGCTCGCCGTCATCCTGCTGATCGCCCTGGCGGGCCGGGCCCTCGCCAGGACGCTGCGCCAGCCCGAGGTCATCGGGGAGATCGTGGTGGGGCTGCTCTCCGGGCCCGCCGTGATCGCCCTGTTCGGGCGGGACACCCTGGACGCGATGCTGCCGGGCCCCGTGTTCGACGTGGTCAAGCTGGTCTCCCAGGCCGGTCTTGTCCTGTTCCTGGTCGGCCTCGCCCACAGGCTGGGGGCCGAATCCGGCGGGCCGCCGCGCCGCGGCACGCTGTGGGTGGCGGCCGGGGCGCTGGTTCCGCCGCTGCTGACCGGCCTGCTCCTGGCCGGCCTGGTCCTGGTCACCGACGACAGCGCGGCGCGCGGCAGCGCCCCGCTCCCGGCCTTCGTCCTGATGGTCGCGGTGTCGATGTCGATCACCGCCGTACCCGTCATGGCCCGGATCCTGGCGGACCGGGGCATGACGCGATCGGCCGCCGGGCAGACCGCGTTGGCGGCGGCCATCGTCATCGACGCGGTCGGCTGGCTGCTGCTCACCCTCGCCATCAGTCTCGGCAAGGGAAGCCTGGAAGGCTCGCTGCACTCGGTCCGGGCGCTCGCGTTCGGCGCGGTGTGCGCGCTCGCCGTCCGCTACGGGCTGCGTGCCCGGGCCGCCCGGAACGCCTGCGTACGGATGCCGCGCACCGCGGCGGTGGTCCTCGGCGCTGCGGCCCTCACGGTCGCGCTCGCCATGGAACACCTCGGCATGACGGCGATCCTCGGCGCGGCGCTGGTAGGCCTGTCGATCCCGGGGGACGAGAACGCGCCCTGGGAGCGTGCGGCGACCTCGGTCTCGCGGGCGGGGAGCGTCCTTGCCCCGGCGTTCTTCGTGGTCACCGGGATCACCGTGCTCACCGGCTCGTTCTCCGACACCTCGTGGCTGCTGATCGCCTCGGCCGTCGTGCTCGGCTGCGTGGGCAAGGGGCTCGGCGGCTATCTGGGGGCGCGCCGGAGCGGGCGGCCGCCCGGGACGGCACGCAGGATCGCCGTCCTGATGAACACCCGCGGACTGACCGAACTCATCGTCATCCAGGCCGGGTTGAGCTCCGGAATCCTGACCGGCCCCCTCGTCCTCGCGCTGATCGTCATGGCGCTGACGACGACGGCCATGACGGGCCCGCTCCTGAATCTCCTCGACCGGGGGGAGCGCCGCCTCACCACCGGGACGTTTGCCGTAGCGACAGAAAGCAGTGTCCGATGACCGAACGCGCCATGAACGTAGAAGAGGTGGCCGACCCGGCGACGCCCGACCGCTTCCGCGCGATGATGAGCGGCTTCCCCACCGGCGTCGGGGTGGTCACCACCACCGGTCACGACGGGGCCCCGCGGGGCATGACGTGCTCCTCGGTGTGCAGCGTCACGCTCAGCCCGCCCACCCTCCTGGTCTGCCTGCGCGACGGCAGCCCGACCCTCGAAGCGATCCTGGAGCGGGGCACCTTCGCGGTGAACCTGCTGCACGAAGGGGCCCAGGAGACGGCCGAGCTGTTCGCCTCCGGCAATCCGGACCGCTTCCGCATGGTCCCGTGGGAGCAGGAGGCGGACTCGGGCGGGCCGCACCTGGTCCGTGACGCGCACACCGTCGCCGACTGCGACGTGGTCGCCGTGCACCGCACCGGAGACCACGTCACCGTCTTCGGCGAGGCGCGCCTCATCACTGGGCGGCACGGCCTGCCCCCGCTGTTGTACGGGCTGCGCCAGTTCCGTGCCTGGTCCCAACTCTGACCGTCCCACCACCGATCCGAACAGCGCCACAGGTCCGTCCCTGCTCCGAGGGCCGGACCTTCGCGCATGCCCGCACGCTCACGGCCGAGGGGTACCAGACTGCCGGGACTTACCCTTGACCGCATGTGCCGCCATGTGTAAGTCTCAACTTACAGGCTTCGGGGGTTCGGAGAGGGTGAGCCATGACGAGCGACGACCTGCTGGCAGTTCTCGCCGCGGTGGGCCACCGGCAACGGCTCCGCGCCATGGCCGAACTCGCCGGCGGACGGCTGTACGTCAGCGAGCTGGCGCGCCGCCTGGGGATGTCCCGGCCGCTGCTCTACATGCACCTGGAACGCCTGGAGAAGGCCGACCTGGTGGTCAGCAACCTGGAACTCTCCCCGGACGGCAAGGCGCTGAAGTACTTCGAGCTCGCGCCGTTCGACCTGCACGTGAACATCGCCACGATCGTCGGGGCCATGGCCCAGGACACGGAAGGGCCCGTCAACATGAAGAAGGGGACCGCGGCATGACCGGCGCCGTCATCACCATCACCATCACCCTGCTCGTCGTGGGCGGGATCACGGGCAGCGTCGTCGCCTACTTCCGGCTGCTGCGGCACCGCGCCGACGCCGTCGCCATGGCCGAATTCCGCAAACTGGCCGAGGAGTTGCCCGTCGTACAGCAGGCCCTCCAGAGTCAACTGGGGGCGCTCGACGAGCGGATGAAGTCGATCGAGAACCTGTTGCGGAGCGTCGGATGATCGCGCTCAGGGCCGGCCGCAAGCTGCCCGTGCGGAGCAACCCGGTACGCATGCTGTGCTCGGCCGCACCCTGGCGCGCGACGGGCTACCTCGCCAGTTACCTCCTCGCGGGCCCGGCCCTGTTCGCCGTCGCGGCCCTCGCCCTGGTGCTCGGCCTCGTCTTCATGCAGCTCACCGTCACGGTGGCGCTCACCGTCGGCTCGGCCTGGGTGATCCGCTGCCTGGCCCAGGTCGAGCGCGGCCGCGCCGTCCTGGTCGACGAACCGGTCCCGTACGCCTACCAGGAGGCCACGCAGCCCGGCCTGGTCGGCCAGCTCAAGGCCCGCTGCGGGGACCCGGTGACCTTCCGGGACATCGCCTGCCTGGTCCTGATGTTCCCCTTCCTCCTGCTGCTCGACCTGCTCGCGCTCGTCGTGTGGCTGGTCCCGCTCGCCGGCGTCTCGCTGCCGCTGTGGTTCTGGGCCGTCAACTCCCGTCAGGCAGACGGCAGTTCGGCCAATGGGGTCTGGATCGGCGGGCCCGACGACGGCGACCCCGGGTTCCGGATCGACGGCTGGCCCGCCGCCCTGATCGTCGCGGCCGTCTGCCTCGCCCTCGTCCTGTACGCCTCCTACCTCGTGGTCGCGGCGGCCCGGCTGCACCTGACCGTCGCCCACACCCTGCTCCGCCCGCCGCCCGACCCGCTCGCGCGGGCCAAGCGGATCCTCACCGAGCCCGGCCCCCTGGCGCTCGTATCCACGAGCCCGCCGCCCGGGCTCACCCTCAGCGAAGGACACAGCTCATGACGGGGACGCCGAGCCCGCAGTTCCATCAGGACGTCGTACGCCTCGAATCCGTACGCAAGGTGTACGGCGGCTCCAAGAACCGGGTCGCGGCCCTCGACGGGGTGACCATCGGCCTGCCGCGCGGCACCTTCACCGCGGTGATGGGCCCCTCCGGGTCCGGCAAGTCCACCTTCCTGCACTGCGCGGCCGGCCTCGACCGGCCGACCTCGGGCACGGTGCTGCTCGACGGGGTGGACCTCTCGCCGCTCAAGGAGCGGGAGTTGACGAAGTTACGCCGGGAACGGATCGGCTTCATCTTCCAGGCGTTCAACCTGCTCCCCGCGCTGAGCGTGCTCGACAACGTGTCGCTGCCGCTGCGGCTCGCGGGCCACCGGCCCAAGAAGGCCGCCGTGGAGGCGGTCCTGGAGCGCGTGGGCCTGGCGGAGCGCCGCAACAACCGGCCCGCCGAGCTCTCCGGCGGCCAGCAGCAGCGCGTCGCCATCGCCCGGGCGCTGATCACCAGGCCCGCGGTGATCTTCGGGGACGAGCCGACCGGCGCGCTCGACACCTACGCCGCCCGCGAGGTCCTGATGCTGCTGCGCGAGGCCGTCCGGGAGGCCGGGCAGACCATGGTCATGGTCACCCACGACCCGGTGGCCGCGTCCCACGCCGACCGGGTGCTCTTCCTCGCCGACGGACAGTTCGTCAGTCATCTGGACCGGCCGACCGCCGACGAGGTCGCCGAGCGCATGACGGGCCTGGGCGCATGGGGCCAGGACTCCGCCGCGGTCCGGGCCGGACGCGGGGTGCCCCGATGATCCACATCGCGATCCGCACCCTGCGGTTCCACAAGGGCGGCTTCATCGCCTCGTTCATCGCGCTGTTCTTCGGCGCCGCGATCGTGATCGGCTGCGGCGGCCTCTTCGAGACGGGGCTGCGCAGCGCCGCGCCCCCCGGGCGGCTCGGCGCCGCCCCGATCGTCGTCACCGGCGACCAGTCCCACCCCGGCACGCACGGCGAGACCGTCTTCACCGAACGCGTCCACCTGGACGCCTCCCTCACCGCCGCCATCAAGGCGGTGCCCGGCGTCGCCGAGGCCGTGCCGGACGTCTCCTTCGACGCCACGGTCGTGCGGGCAGGCGGCCCGGTCAAGGTCACCGGCCACGGCTGGTCGTCCGCCGGGCTCGCCCCGTACCGGATCACCGAGGGCAGCGCGCCCACCGGGCCCGGACAGGTCGTGCTGGACGCGCGGCTCGCCGCGAAGGCCGGGCTGAGCACCGGACAGGAGACCCAACTCCTCGTCCACGGAGGCGCCAAGAAGGTTGAGGTCTCCGGGATCGCCACCGGCTCCGGTGAAGCCGACGCCGTCTTCCTCTCCGACCAGACGGCCGGGCAGGTCAGCGGCCGGCCCGACAAGCTCGACAACATCGGCGTGCTCACCGCGCCCGGAGCCGACCGCAGCCAGGTCGTCAGCGCCATCAAGAAGGCGGCCGAGGGCCGGCCTGTCTCCGTGCTGACCGGCGACGAGCGCGGCTGGGCCGAGAACCCGTCGATCATCACCGACGGCACCAAACTGGTCACCCTCGCCTCGGTGTTCGGCGGCCTGTCCGCGATGGTCACCGTGTTCGTGGTGTCCAGCACCACGGGCCTGTCCATCCAGCAGCGCCAGCGCGAGATGGCCCTGCTGCGGGCGATCGGCACCACACCCGGCCAGCTGCGCCGGCTCATCCTTGGCGAGACCCTGTTCATCGCCGTCATCGCCACCGGCCTCGCCTGCTACCCCGGCCCGCGCGTCGGACGCTGGCTGCTCGAAGCGTTCGCCCGCGGCGACGTGGTGCCCGACACCCTGGCCTACCGGGCCGGCTGGATCCCCATGGTCACCGGCGTGGGCGCGGCCCTGCTCACCGCCCTGGGCGCGGCCTTCATCTCGGCCCGGGGCGCCGCCCGCACCCGGCCCACCGAAGCCCTCGCCGAGGCCTCCCTCCAGCGCAAGTGGGTCAGCGCCCCGCGACTGATCTTCGCGCTGCTCTTCCTCGGCGGCGGCACCGCGCTCGCCATCGTCACCGCGCACATGTCGGGCCCCATGGCGGGCAGCACGGCGACCCCCGCGGCGATGCTGTGGACGGCCGGGTTCGGACTGCTCGGCCCCGGTCTCGCCAAGGTGATCACGGCCGTACTCCACTGGCCGCTACGGGCGTTCACGGGCCTGGCCGGTCGCCTTGCCACGCTCAACGCGAGGGCGCGGATCGGCCGGATGGCCGGAGCGGTCATGCCGGTCATGCTCGCCACCGGGCTCGCCACCGCGCTGATCTACCTCCAGACCACCCAGTCCAGCGGCTCCCAGCAGGCGTTCAGCGAGAACATGCGGGCCGACCTCGCGGTCACCTCCGTCTCCGGCGGGCTGCCGCTGTCCATGGTGGACACCATCCAGAAGCAGCCCGGCGTGGCGTCCGCCTCCGCGCAGATCTCCAGCCTCGGCTACCTGGAGCCCAAGACCCCGCCCTCGCAGTCCGAGATCGACGAGGGGGACTTCGAGCCCACCGAAATGCCCATGCAGGGCGTCACCTCCGAGGGCGTCACCGGCACCACCGCCTTCCGCGCCAAGACCGGCAGCCTGGACGACCTGCACGGCGACACCGTCGCGCTGCCCGCCTCCCAGGCCGGCGGCTTCCACCTCGGCGACACGGTCCCGATGCGGCTCGGCGACGGCACGGAGGCCGGCCTCAAGCTGGTCGCCACCTTGGACGCCCGCCGCGGTTACGAGACCGCGCTGCTCCCGGCCTCGCTCCTGGTCCAGCACACCGACGCCGGTCTGGTCCCGCAGATCACGGTGACCGCGAAGCCCGGGACGGACCCCGCCCAGTTGGAGCGCAGCCTGTCGGCGCTGGCCGAGACGCACCCCGGGCTCAGCGTGCTGCCCCGGGCCATGGTCAGCGCGGTGCACCAGAGCGAGGACGACACCCAGGCCTGGATGGCCTACCTGGTGCTCGGAGTGGTCGTCGCCTACGCGACCATCGCCCTGGTCAACACGCAGGTGCTCGCGACCACCGAGCGGCGCCGCGAGTTCATGCTGCAACGCCTCATCGGGGCGACCCGGCGCCAGGTGCTGCGCATGATGACGGTGGAGGCGATCCTGGTCGCGGTGGCCGGGCTCGTGCTCGGGATCCTGGTCGCGGTCCTCACACTGGTGCCGCTGAGCCTGAGCGTGCTCGGCTCGCCGGTGCCGGAGGGCTCGCCGTGGATCTTCGGCACGGTGGTCGGCGCCGCCTTCGCCCTGACTCTGGTCACCACCCTGCTCTCCGCGATGATCGTCCTGCGCAACCGGCCCCGCGGGGTCGTGGGAATCCGCGAGTGAGGACGCAAAGGAATCCCCCGGCCGCGGGAGACCGCGGCCGGGGGATTCGCTTATGCGGAAAGGGAATTGACGGAGTATCAGGAAGCGTGCTGGACGATCTGCTGGGGGATGCCGCCCAGCGTGTGCCGCCACATCTGCGGCGCGGCGCTCTCCCGGTCCGGCCCGGAGCGCGTGGGCAGGCCGTCGAGCAGGGCCAGGCCCAGCGGGGTCACCGTGTGCAGGACGGTGTTGCGGATGCGGCGGGTGGTGATCAGGCCGGTCTGGCGGAGCACCGTGGTGTGCTGGCTGGCACCGGCCGCCGAGATGCCCAGCCGGTCCGCGAGCTGGCTGGTCGTGCAGGTGGCCCGCAGCACGCGCAGGGCCGCGGCCCTGGTCTGGCCGACCAGCGCGCCCAGCGACTGGGCGCTGTCGTCCGGCTCGTCCCACAGGCTCGCCGCCCGCTGGACGTCCGGCGGCGCGGCGAACGCGAGCACCAGTTCGCCGGTCTCGGTGCGCTTGCCGGTGAGCTGGGCCGGGCGGTGGTTGAGGAACACCGAGGGGGTGAGCACCAGGCCGCGCCGGTCGAGGAAGACGTCCTCGCCGGGCCCGCCCGGAATCTCCAGGACCTGCGAACGCCACTTGACGCGCGGATGCAGGGTGGCCAGGAGCAGCCCCACGCCGCCGGCCATCACGACCCGGCCGCGCGCCTCGCACTCGACTTCCAGGTACGCCTCGATGTGGCCCCAGTACGGTGCGATCGCCGCCTGCCACACCTCCGAGAGGCCGGCGGCCTCCCGGTAGGCGGACAACTGCGCCACCAGCGCGTCCGGCCCGGTCGGCTCGCCGTCGGTGTAGCCCTCGCCGCCGTTGTGCTCGATCAGCCGGAGCAGCACCTCGGGGTCGCTGACGATGCCGACGCCACCCGACCGCAGCTGCGGCGAGGACGGCAGCCTCTTGGCGACCTGCTTGCGCCAGCGTGCGTACGCCGGCACGACGCCCCGGCCGAGCAGCCCGTACGCGAAGGCCGTTTCGACGAGGGGACCGGCCGTCGTCCTCAGCCGGGTTTTGGCGATATCGGCAGCGGTGAAGTGAATTCTCTGCATGACAACTCCCCCCGTTGGTAAGCGCGTTCGCAAGAAATCCCGGACGGAACCGGTCAGGCGGACTGGCCGGTGAGCGTCACGAAGACGTCGTCCAGGGTCGGCCTGCGCAGCGCGAAGTCGACGACTTCCACGCCCTCCTGCCGCAGTGCGGTGGCGGCGTTCGCGATGCCGGTCATGCCGTCGCCGAGCGAGACGGAGACCAGGCGCCGCTCCGGGTCGACGGACGGTTCGTCCGCCGAGATCCGGCGCAGCGCGGTGACCGCGGCGGACACCTCGTCCGGGCGGGCCACCTCGACCTCCAGGCGCTCGTCGCCGACCTTGCGCTTGAGCTCGTCCGGGGTGCCCTCGGCGATGACCCTGCCCGTGTCGACGACGGCGATCCGGTCCGCGAGGGCGTCGGCCTCGTCCAGGTACTGCGTGGTCAGGAGCACGGTGACGCCGTCGGCCACGAGCTCGCGGACCGCGTTCCACAGTGCCATCCGGCTCACCGGGTCGAGCCCGGTGGTGGGCTCGTCGAGGAAGAGCACCGACGGCCTGGTGACCAGGCAGACGGCCAGGTCCAGGCGCCGGCGCATGCCGCCCGAGTAGGTGTGGGCGGGGCGGTCCGACGCGTCGGTCAGATCGAACCGGGAGAGCAGCTCCGTCGCGCGCAGGCGTGCGGCGCGCCCGCCCAGGTGCAGCAGCCGGCCGATGAGAACGAGGTTCTCGCGGCCGGTGAGGAGCTCGTCCACCGCCGCGTACTGGCCGGCCAGACCGATCCGCCTGCGCACCTCGTGCGGCCGGCGCACCACGTCGAACCCGGCCACCTCCGCGCGTCCCCCGTCCGGTTCGGCCAGGGTCGCCAGCATGCGCACCGTGGTCGTCTTGCCCGCCCCGTTGGGGCCGAGCAGGCCGAACACCGTGCCGCTGGGAACCGCGAGGTCGACGCCGCTGAGCGCTTCGTGCTGCTTGTACCGCTTGCGCAGTCCATCCGCCTGAATCGCCATGCTCATGGTTGTTCCTCCGGCCTGCGGGCGATGCGAGGGATGGTCAAGAACTCTGGGCGGCGGCCTCGCGCAGGCTGCGCGGGCGCATGTCGGTCCAGCTCCTCGACGAAGGCGAGGGCGGCGTCACGCGGGCCCTCGCCGAGAGCGACCTTCCAGCCGTCGGGCTGCTGGGCGAACGCGGGCCAAAGGGAGTGCTGGCCCTCGTCGTTCACCAGTACGAGGAACGTTCCGTCCTGGTCATCAAAAGGATTCGACACGTCGTGAACTCCGGTATCCGAGTCGTATGAAGGCACGGGCCATCGGCCCGTGCCTTCATGTTCCCGGCGCCCGCTGACGCGCCCCTGACAGCCCCGCGAGCCGCTCAGTCCACGCTGCGCAGCAGGCTTTCGACCGATTTGATGCGGTCGTGGAGTTCACTCAACTGCCCCTGGAGCACTTCCTGGTTGGCGACCGCCTCCTCGGCGAGGCGCCGGTACTCGGCCATGGCGACGGCGTCGGCGCGGTGGCGCTGCAGTCTGAAGTACGCGACCACACTCGCCGTAATGCCGCCGATGACGATCAGAACGATGGCAATGGCGATGACAGCGCCGGTCATGTGGGCTTCCCCTTAGGTTCGTTGAGTCCTCTTTACGCGTGGCCTCAAGGATCGTATCCAGGTTCGTAGGACAGTCGGTCCCGTGTCAGCCGGTTGTCAGCCGACGCCCCGGCCCGAACGCCGACAACCCGCCCTGGGCCTCGTCGAGGAGGCCCAGGGCGGGCTGGCGGCGGGGCCGGCTGCCGGGGATCAGGCGGCCGGCTCCGCGGTGAGCTTCACGGGCAGACCGCTGTAGCCGTAGACGAAGTTCGAGTAGAGGCGCTGCGGCGGACCCGTCAGCTCGATGCGGGCGACCCTCGTGCGCAGCGCCTCGACCATCGCGTTCACATGGACGCGGCCGAGGAAGGCGCCGAGGCAGAAGTGCGGGCCGTGCCCGAACGCGACGTGCTTGTTCGGGGTGCGCGCGACGTCGAAGGTGTACGGATCGGCGAAGACGTCCTCGTCGAAGTTGGCCGAGCTGTTCCACAGCGTCACCACGTCACCGGCCTTGACCACCTGGTCGCGGACCGGGACGTCGACCAGGGCGCGGCGCCCGAAGTGCATGGCGGGGGTGGTCCAGCGCATGACCTCCTCGGTGGCGCTGTCCGCTCCCACCTCGCCGCTCTTCAACCGCCGCCACTGCTCGGGGTGTTCGCTGAACGCGATGAGGCCGCCGATGGACGACATGCGGCTGGACTCGTCGCCGCCGAGGAGGAGGCTGTAGCAGTTGAAGACGATCTCGTCCTCGGACAGCGGCCTGCCGTCGACGGTGGCCGTGGCCAGGGCGGAGATGACGTCCTCGCCCGGGCTGCGGCGGCGCTTGGCGGCGAGCTCGGAGAAGTACAGCAGGATCTCGTTGCGGGCCATCACCTCGTCGAGCGCGCTGTCCTCGGAGCTGTGCCGCGACAGCGTCTGGGTGTTCCACTCCACCAGGCGCTCGCGGTCCGCGGCCGGGATGTCCATCAGGTCGCCGATCGTGTTGATCGGGATGTGGTCGGCGACATCGGTGACGAAGTCCAACTCACCGTGTTCCAGGGCCAGTTCGACGAGTTCGCGGGTGCGCCGGTGAATGCCGGCCACCACGGGCTCCAGGACCCGCGGCGAGAACGACTTGAGCATCAGGTTGCGGATCTCGCGGTGCCGCGGCCCGTCGGTGACGGCCAGCATCTTGCGCGACGCCGAGTCCTCGCCCTGCAACAGCGTCACCAGGACGTTGCCGCGCTCCGAGGTGAACTCCTTGTTGTTGCGGTAGATGTCCACCACGTCGGCGTACTTGGTGATCGCCCAGAACCCGGGCATCGGGCTGCCGCTCACCGGCTGCCAGTGGACCGGGCTCTCCTCGCGGAACCGGCGCCACATGGCCTGCGGGTCGACATCGAGGAAGGTCCCGGGGTCGGTGAGGTCGACGGTGCTCGGATCCGGTACGGCGCGACGCTGCTCCTGAGCAGTGGTCATGGGTGTCTCCTTTCGGGCTCGGGGGGTCAGGAACCGGCGGTGCGGTAGCGGCGCAGGCTCACGGTGAAGCAGAGCGCGAACAGCACGCTCAGCGTCACGGCGATCACCACCCCGGGGTGCTGGCCGGGAAAGCTGTCACTGGTCGCGGCGGGATTGCCCCACAGATCGCGGCAGGACGCGATGACGGCGCTGATCGGGTTCCACTCGGCGAGCGGGCGGACCAGGGACGGCATGGAGGCGGGGGAGAGGAAGGCGCTGGATACGAAGGTCAGCACGACCACGATGAAGGGCGTCCAGACGTTGATCGTCTCGACGTTGCCGAGCGTCATCGCGAACAGCACGCCGAGCCACAGCATCACGTACGTGAGGAGCACGATCAGGCCGAACCCGGCCAGGACCGACAGGGTGTCCGTGTGCGGGCGCCAGCCGAGGACGAGGCCCGCCCCGGTGACGACGACCAGGCCGAGCAGGCCCACGAGCAGGTCCGCGAAGGTGTGCGCGAAGAGCACCGCGGACCGGCTGATGGGCAGCGACCGGAACCGGTCGACGAGCCCGCCCTGGAGGTCCATCGCCACCGACACGGCGGTCGGCCCGACGCAGGCGAGCGCCACCTGGACCGCGCCGCCCGCGAAGACGTACTCGCCGTAGTCCCCGCCCGCCGGAAGCGTGATGGCGTCGCGGAACAGGTAGCCGACCATGACCATCGACACCAGCGGGCTCATCGCCACGCCGAGCACCCGGCCCGGCGCCCGGCGCAGGTGGAGCAGGCGCCGGCCGGTGATCGCGAACAGTTCGGTGAGGGCCGAGCGCAGACCGCCCGGGGCGCTCGGCAGACCCGTGTCCAGGGCCGCGGCATTCGTCATGGCGGTCATCGCTGGGCACGCCCGTCCTGGTCGCGGTGCAGCCGGTCGAGCTCGGCGGCGAGGTCCGGGCCGATCTCGTCCAGCGGGCCGGGGTTGAGCAGGTCGTCGTGGTTGGAGTCGATGACGTGGACGTCGAGCGGGCCGCTGAAGTACGGCTTCCAGCGCCGGGCCGGGTCGGTCCCGCTCGCAGCCTCCTCCGACCGCCCGGCGACGTAGAGCCGCATGGTGCCGTCGTAGTCCCGTGGGGCCCAACGGGCGTGCAGTACTTGGTGGTTGGCCATCAGGTCGACATGCGTGCCATGCGTTCCTCACCCATCTGGGCCAGCGGGCTGTTGTCGCGCCGCAGCGTGTCGATGATGTCGCCGACGCCCAGCGGCCGTTCGCCGAACTCCGAGCGGTCGTGCCCGATGCCCTCCAACAGGCAGGCGAGCATGGCCTGTTGGTCCGGCAGCTCCTGGGCCTCGGTCTCTTCGGTGCGCGGGTAGGAGTCCAGGTTGGCGAGCAGGCCGACCTCGTCACCCGCCGCGCGCAGCTGGACGGCGATCTCGTAGGCGAGCAGCCCGCCGAGCGACCAGCCGAGCAGGTGGTAGGGCCCCTCGGGCCGCACCTTCTTGATCAGCCGGATGTACTCGGCCGCGGTCTCCTCGATGCTCGTGGGCAGCGGCCCGCCCTCGACGACGTAGGGGGCCTGGATGCCGTAGACGGGGCGCTCGGCGCCGAGGTGGCGGATGAGCGGCATGTACGACAGGGCGAACCCGACGCCGCTGTGCAGGCAGAACACCGGTGGGCGGCTGCCCGTCGGCTTCATGCACAGGAGCGGGCTGTACGGGTCGGCGAAGTCCAGGCCGCCGGCCTCGTCGATGGCGTCCGCCAGGATCTGCGTGCTCTGCCGGCGGGCGGGTCCGGCGGGTCCGGCCTCCTGGGCGACGGCCGCCAGGGCCCGGACCGTCTGGTGCTCGAAGACGTCCGCGATGCTGAACTCAATGTCGGCCTTGCGGGCCAGGGCCACCAGGCGCAGCGACTTCATGCTGGTCATCGACGTCTCGAAGAAGTTCTCCTCGACGTCGAACCCGTCCCGGCCCAGGACCGAGGCGACGATCGCGCAGAGCGTCGCCTCGACGGGAGTCGGCGGAGCCGACTGCGGGCGTACGGACGTCTCCTCGGGCTCTTCGGCCACCGGCGCCGCGCCGGGGGCGAGCAGGTTCCCCGCCGCGTCCCACTTGGCGCGCTCGCCGGTACGCAGCAGCCGGGAGCCGGCCGGGCCGTACGGGTCGGCCACGAACCGCTCGGCGGTCGGGCGGGCGAGGCCCGCGAAGCCACGGGGAAGGGCTGCGCCCGCGACGTACAACTCGCCCACCACACCCGGCGGAACGGGCGCGAGCCACTCGTCGAGGACGTAGACCCGCGTGTTCCACACCGCCTTGCCCGGCGCGTACGTGCGCGGGGTCGCCCAGTCCTGCGGCAGCGGCTCGGCGGCCGGCACCCCGGCTCCGGAGAGCAGCGGCCCGAACAGGCCGGTCTCCGCGAGATCTCCGGACGCGAGCGCCCAGGCGAGGTGGTTCGCGGCCGCCCGGTGTTCGACGACGGTGCCGCGGGGGCGGCCCGTCGCGTCGTCCGCGCGGATCACATAGGCGGCGTGGCCGGGCCGCAGCGGGGCGGTCCGGGCCGCGTCGGTGACCGGCTCGGTCGAACCGCCGCGCAGCTCGGGGCCGTCGAGCAGCACCGTGTTCACGCCCGTGCTGCGCATCCTGCTGACCAGGCCCGCCGTCGTCAGGACGCACAGCGGGTCGGTGTCGGCGAACAGCGCCTTGACGCGGGCGACCGGCTCGTCCGCGGCGACCGGCACATACGCCGCCCCGGACTTCAGCACCGCGAGCACCGCGATCGTCCGGTCCGCGGCGCGCGGCACCGCGAGGGCCACGACCCGGTCGGGACCGGCGCCCTCCGCGACCAGGCGGCGCGCGCCACGTCCTTCGCTCGCCCGTCCTGTCCCGCTCCCGTCACGACGACAGCTCCTGACCGGTGAGCGCCCAGTAGGCGGCCCCCATCTTCGCCAGCGTCTCGCGCCACTCGGACTCGGGCTCCGACTGCGCCACCATGCCCGCCGAGCTCTGCGTGGAGTACGTCTCGCCGTCGTACTCGATGGTGCGGATGGTCAGCGCCAGCTCGCTCCAGCCGCGTACGTCGACCAGGCCCACCGCGCCCGCGTAGCTGCCGCGCCGCTCCTGCTCCAGAGTGTCGATGATCTCCATGGCGCGGACCTTGGGCGCGCCCGTCATCGTGCCCGCCGGGAAGGTCGCGCGCAGCGCCCGCCAGGTGTCGACGTCCGGCTCCAGGCGGCCCGAGACCGTCGAGACGAGATGGAAGACGTGCGAGTACGTCTCCACCGCCATCAGTCGCTCCACCGGCTGGGTGCTCGGCCGGGTCACCCGACCGATGTCGTTGCGGCACAGGTCGACCAGCATGATGTGCTCGGCCTGCTCCTTGGTGCTCTCGCGCATCGCCTTGACGCGGCGCTCGTTCTCCTCCGCGTCCGCGCAGCGCCGGGCGGTGCCCGCGATGGGCCGCATCGTGATCTCGTCGCCCTCGATCCGGTAGAACAGCTCGGGGCTGGCCCCGATCAGGGTCCGACCGGCGCGCGGCATCAGGTACATGTACGGCGAAGGGTTCCGCCCGCGCAGCCTCCGGTAGACATCGACCGGCTCCAACTCGGTCCGCACGTCGATGCGGTGGCCGATCTGGATCTGGTAGATGTCGCCGACCCGGATGTGTTCCAGGCACCGGTCGGCCCAGCCGAGGAACGTCTCCCGGCTCACGCTGTCGCGCACCGAGAGCGGCGCCGACGCCTCGGGCACCGGCTCGTCCTTGACCGCGCCCCAGGCGACCCCGGCGGCCAGGACCGCGTCCGCGACCCTCGGCCGGTCCGCGAACGCCGGGCTCTCTGCGCTGAGTTGACGAACGCCGCCGTCGACGAGGTCGTACCAGACGGTGTCGCGGAAGAGCGTGAGCGTGATGTCCGGGCCGTTCGGCGCCTTGGTGCGCTCGGGCAGGCGTTCCATGTGCCAGGCGGACTCGTACGCGAACGTCGTCAGGAACCCGAAGGCGTACGCCGTCGACGGGATGTCGGTGGCCACGTCGAACAGGGCCTGCGCCCCGGCCAGTACGTCCCACATCTGCCCGGCATCGCCGAACGTCAGCCGGTGCACCCCGGCCTCGACCGTGTGGTCGGCGAGGCCGGCCGCACCGGCCCGGGCGGCCAGCGCCTCGGCGATCCGCGCGGCGCCGTCGATCTCCAGGTACCCCTCGTGGACCCGGATCTCGGCGAGCCGGCCGAATCCGACGACGGCCCAGCGGCGGTCCTGGTCGGCGCCGTCCACGCTTTCGAAAAGGAATACGTCGTCGGCGGCGAGGCTTTCACGCAGCCGGACGTACAAATCGAGAGGATCGTGGTGCGGCAGCGCCGTATCGGTGACCCGCACACCGATCGTGCTGATTCCCGGCATGGTGAACTCCTCGTACATGAAGGACGGTTGGGAATTTCTGCCGACGCGGACCACTCGGCCATGCGAAGCAAATCAGCGGACGCACCATCGGTGCCAGACCAATCCGCCGCCCCCGATACGGACCACTCGCGATTCGCTTGACCCCGAAGGCCCGATTGGGCTGATCTGTTACCGGCCCGGTCCGGCGCAGGCCTGTCGCGGACCGCCCCGAACACTTTTCTCCCCGCCCCACTTCTGCTACGCCGCTCTTCCTCCCCGCCAGCCGTACCGGAGGCAGTAATGAGAAACAGCATCTGGGACAACGAAGTGAACGCTTCCACCGAAAGCGCGGCCGAATCCTGGCGCGCCCGTCCCGCCGCCCAGCAACCCGAGTGGCCGGACCTGGACGAACTGCGCTCCGTCACCGCGGGGCTGGAGAAGTCGCCGCCCCTGGTCTTCGCCGCCGAGTGCGACCTGCTGCGCCGGCGCATGGCCGCGGTCGCCCGGGGCGAGGCCGTACTGCTGCAGGGCGGCGACTGCGCCGAGACGTTCGCGGGCACGACCACCGACGGCATCCACGGCAAGCTCAAGACGCTCCTCCAGATGGCCGCCGTGCTCACCCACGCCGCGGCCCTGCCGGTCGTCAAGATCGGCCGGATGGCCGGCCAGTACGCCAAGCCGCGCTCCCAGAACCAGGAGCATCGCGACGGCGTGACCCTGCCGTCCTACCGGGGTGACGCGGTCAACGGCCTGGAGTTCACCGCCGCATCGCGCCGCCCCGACCCGCGGCGGCTGCGGACGATGTACGAGGCCTCGACCACCACCCTCAACCTGGTGCGGGCCCTGACCACCGGCGGCTTCGCGGACCTCAGCCAAGTGCACGCCTGGAACCGGGGGTTCGTGGCCGACTCGCACGTGGGCGAGCAGTACGAGGAGCTCGCCGACGAGATCGACCGCAGCCTCGCCTTCATGAAGGCGTGCGGGGTGGACACCCGGGAGCTGGGCACCGCCGAGTTCTTCGTCGGCCACGAGGGCCTGCTCCTCGACTACGAGGCGGCCCTGACCCGCACCGAAGCCGAGTCCGGCCGCTCGTACGCCACCAGCGCCCACCTGCTGTGGATCGGCGAGCGGACCCGGGACCTGGACGGGGCGCACGTCGAGTACTTCTCGCGCATCGACAACCCGATCGCGGTCAAGCTCGGCCCCACCACCAGCCCCGACACCGTCCTCGGGCTGCTCGACCGGCTCGACCCGGACCGCGATCCGGGCCGGCTGACCTTCGTGGTGCGGGCCGGCGCCGAGCGCATCCGCGACCTGCTGCCCACGCTGGTGGAGAAGGTCAACGCGGAGGGGGCCCAGGTCTGCTGGGTCAGCGACCCGATGCACGGCAACACGATCACCGCCGCGAGCGGGCACAAGACCCGCCGGTTCGACGCGATCCTGGACGAGGTGCGCGGCTTCGTCGAGGTGCACGACGCGCTGGGCAGCCACCCGGGCGGCATCCACGTGGAGCTCACCGGCGACGACGTCACCGAGTGCGTGGGCGGCGGCAACGCGGTCCTCGCCGAGGAGCTGCACCACCGCTACGAGACGGCGTGCGACCCCCGGCTCAACCACACCCAGTCCCTGGACCTGGCCTTCCAACTGGCCCGGATGTACCGCGAGCGCGGCCGGGTCAACGCCCGGCCGCGGAGCCTTCGATGATGTCGAACGGCGGGTTCTGGGCCAGATAGAAGTGGTCCCCGGGCAGCGTCCGCACATCGAACGCACCCCGGGTCGACTCCCGCCAGGCGGACGCCTGTTGGAGGGTCACCCGGGGGTCGTCGGCCCCGACCAGGGCGGTCACGGCGCAGTCCAGCGGGGTGCGCGGCGGCGCGTCGTACGAGGCGAGCATGCGGAAATCGGCCCCGATATAGGGCATGACGAGTTCGACGAAAGCGGGATTGCGCAGAAGCTCGGCATCGGTGCCGCCGAGTTCCACCAGAGTGGCCGCGATGGATTCGTCGTCCCACCGCGCACCGGGATCAGGCCGCATCAGATGCGGGGCCCGCGCCCCCGAGGCAATGAAATGATCGAGCTCGAATCCCCGGCTCGCCAGTTCCACAGCGGCTTCGTACGCGACGATGGCCCCCATGCTGTGTCCGAAGAACACCGTGGGCCGCCCATCCTCACGCACCAACTGGACCGCTTCCCGGGCGATTTCCCGCGCCATGGGGATCAACTCATCGGCGGGCTTCTCGGCAATCCGCTCCGCCCGCCCGGGATAGCACACGGCATGGACGTCGAAATCTCCGAGTGCCTTGCCCCAGCCCCGGAAGAAATACGGCGACCCCCCGGCATGCGGGAAACAGACCACTCGCCGCGCCGCGAACGGCTGAGGCGCGACGCGTTGTATCCAGACCATTTGTTGCCCCCAAGACCCGTGCGGCGTGGCTCCGCATACGCGCGGTCCATGATCCGGCGGAGGGCTGACAGGGGGCTGACACCCCGCAGCGGCGCAGGCGTGCGAAAGCGGCGCACCCGGTGCCGCGGGTGCGCCGCTCTCGCTGGGCCGAGCGCCTCACGTCAGATGTCGTAGTCCTGGTCGAAGCGGTCCTGAGCCTCCTGCTGGGCGCGGTCCGTCTCGCTCTTGCCCTTCTGCTGGGCCTGGCGAGCCTGCTCCTGCGCCTGGTCCTTCTTGGCACCCATCGCCTGCTTGGCCTTGTTCTTGAGCTCCTGCGACTTGTCGTCGAACTGGTCCTTCATGCTGCCCATCTGGGTTCACTCCTACTGGGGTGTGAGGGGCGAGGAGCCGGGGCCGTTCCCGCGGCTCCCCCGGGCCTCGACCAGCGTGGCACGGGGGGACATTCCACGCATGTCCAGCGGTTACGGACAGTGCTCAGGCATGGACGCGCGCGCGGTAGGGTCGAGGTCCGTGATCGAATTCGAGCTTCCCGACGCCCCTCTCCGTATCGCCGCCGCGCAGGCGCAGGCCGTTCCCGGGGAGGTCGAGGCCAACGTGGCCGCCGTGGTGCGGCTGGTGCGAGGCGCCGGGGACGGCGGGGCGCGCGTGGTCGTCCTCCCCGAGAAGTTCCTCAGCGGATACGAGATGGAGCTGATCCGCGCCGCCCCCGAGCGCTGTGCCGTACGGCCCGACGACCCCCGGCTCGCCCCGATCGCCGAGGCCTGCCGGGCGAGCGGGGTCACCGCCGTGGTCGGGGCCGCCGTGCGGGACGGCGGGGAGCTGTACGTGTCCGCCCTCGCCATCGACGCGACCGGCGTCGTCGGCCGCTACGACAAGCAGACCCTGTTCAAGCACGAGCGGGCGCTCTACCGCCAGGGCCGCGCCGGAGCCACCCTCCAAGTGGGCGGCTGGCGGCTCGGGTTGGGGATTTGCTACGACTCCGGGTTCCCCGAGCACGCCCGCGCCGCCGCGCTCGACGGCTGCCACGCGTACGTCGTGGGCGCCCTGTTCGGTGAGGGCAGTGGCCACCACGAGTCCCGGATCTGGTTCCCGGCCCGGGCCTTCGACAACACCGTGTACGCGGTGCTCGCCAACCACGTCGGCGTGACCGGGGGCTGGCGCGCCTGCGGGAGCAGCGCGGTGTGGGGGCCCGACGGGCGCGTCGTCGCCGAGGCCGGCCCCACGGACGAGGAACTCGTCTTCGCCGACCTGCTCCCGGAATACCTGCGCGCGGCCCGCGAGGCGGAGCCGATGCTGCGCGATCTGCACGACACGGGGTCCGAGCCGCGCACGGTCCTGGGGGCGGCTCCGGCCCGGTGACCCGCTGGTGAAGTGCCGTACTGGACAGACCAACGGCTCACTCGACCCACGGGGTGGGCTCCGCCACCCAGCCCGCGGTGAGGACCAGGCGTGAGGTGCGGTGCACCGCCAGGAAGCCGAAGGGGCGGTCGAAGTCCGCCTCGATCCGCCTCACGAGGTAGGGCGGGGGAAGCGGGGCGCTGCCCGCGTACATCGCGACGGCGGTCACCGTGCCGGCGCGGAAGCCGAGTTCACCGAAGGTCGCCCTGGCCGCCTGCCGCGCCGAGCCGATGGCCAGCGGGTCCGCGCTGATGCCGTCGAAGTGGCCGGCCGTCAGGTCGCTTGCCGCTTCCAGGCCGAACAGCCGCGCCGATGCCAGCAGGTCGTGCTCGGCGAAGAGGTCGAACGGCACGGTGGTGACGGAGAGTTGGGGATCCCGGGTACGGCTGCGCACGTTCTGCACGGTCAGGCCCGGGCCCACCGCGCCCTGCACCAGGCGGTCGCCGGGCACGACCGGGCAGCGCCCCGCGAGGACGTCGACGCCGCCCGCCAGCACCTGACCCGCCGTCAACTCCGGTTCTCCGAGCAGGAGATGGACGTCGACGCCGGTGTCGCCGAGCACCTTGAGCACGGTCAGCGGGCCGTCCGCGGTCTCCGCCACCGCCACCCGGTCCAGAAGCGAGGTGCTGCGGGACAGGCCGGCCAGTGCGCGACCGGCCCAGGGTCCGGACTCGGGCGCCAGGGGGAACGTCCGGAAGGGCTGGAGCCACTGCGTCCGTACCGCCTGGGCCGCCGCGAGGATCAGCTCGGTGTCCTGGTCCACCGCGACCGGCATGGCCTCGATCAGGCCGCCCGTGTGCTCCGCGGCCCAGGCGTCCAGGGCCTTGCGGTCCGTCACGGGATCCGAGGTGAGCACCCCGTGCGTGCCCGGCGGCAGTTCGGCCGACCACGCGGGGCGCAGCGGCAGCGTCCGCCTGGTCCACAGCCCGGTCGCCGCGTGCACCCCGCCGATCGCGCCGACGTGGGCCAGGAACTCGCGGGCGCAGTCGGCCGCGTCCTCGGGCCGCAGGCCCACGGCGTCCGCCAGCTCGCCGCGCGCCGGGCCGTGCGCACCCGCCGCGAGGAGGGCGAGCAGCGGCCAGACGCCGGCCGCGGAGAAAACGGTGCCGGCCGTGCCCGCGTGGGTGCTTCCCCACCGTGCCGTCAGCGCGTTGGCCGCTTCGATCGCGACAGCCCTGGATGCCATCCCGCTCCTCATTCCCCCGTACGCGCCCGCGTACGATGCGCATTCGCGCAACAGTTCGCCCCAGCCTTATGAGGAGCACCGTACCCGTGGAGATACCGCCGCCGCCCGCACCCGGGCAGCCCCAGCAGCCGCAACCGGGGCAGGGGTACGGCTGGCCGGCGCCGCCTCGGGCGCCGGGGGGACATTCGGGTCCGTACCCGGGTCCGGCCCCGGTCCCGTACCCGGGGCAGCCGATGAACGGCGGGCCCTGGTATCCGTATCCGCAGGCGCCGCAGCAGCCGCCCGTGAGCGGTCTGGCCGTCGGCTCCCTCATCACCGGCATCCTGTGCTGCATACCTCCGCTCGGTCTGATCCTGGGCGCCGTCGCGCTCGGGCAGATCAAGAAGAAGGGGCAGCGCGGCAAGGGCATGGCCGTCACCGGGATCGTGTTCTCGACGATCGGCACGCTCCTGCTGATCGTCTCCATCGCGACGGGCGGAATCTCCGGCGGCTGGCAGAACTTCAAGGACGGCTGGAACAGCTCCACCTCCACGCGCAACACCCTGGACCTGCGCAAGGGCGACTGCTTCGACGTGCCCGGCGGCAAGCTGGAGCGCGAGGTCGTCTCCGTGCGGATCGTGCCGTGCAAGGGCAAGCACGACGCCGAGGTCTCCGGCTCGTTCGTGCTGGCCGACAGCGGCGCCTATCCGGGCGCGGACGCCATCTCGACCCAGGCCGACGCGCGGTGCTGGGACGTGGAGCAGGCGTACGCCATGGACAGCTGGAAGCTCCCGGCGGGCGCGGGGCCGTACTACTACACCCCGAGCCCGAAGAGCTGGGGGCTCGGCGACCACACCGTCACCTGCGCGTTCGCTTCGGAGGGCGGCAAGCTCGAAGGGTCGGTGCGCAATGACGCGGCCACCCTCGACGCCGACCAGCTCGCGTTCCTGAAGGCCGCCAACGACGTGGAGCGCACCCTGGCCAAGGCCCCCGACGAGGACCGGGTCGAGGACGACCTGCCCGGGTTCAAGAAGTGGGCGGGGGAGATGACCGGCTCACTGGGCCTGGACGCCGAGGACTTGAGCGCGCACACCTGGGCGGCGGGGAAGCTCGCGTCCGTGCAGGCGTACATCAACGGCATGAAGGCCGCGCAGGACGAGTGGGTGCGAGCGGCGGGTGCCTCCGACGCGAACGCGTTCTACCTGCACTCCGGGGCGGCGGACAAGGCGATGAAGCAGGCCGACGAGATCGCGGCGCGCGGCGCCCTCGGCCTCGCGACGACCCCGCCGTCGACCGACGACGGCCACTCCGGCGGCGGCAGCGGCACCGGTTCCGGAACCGGTGGTTCCAAAAGCGTCTGAGACGGTCTCGGGGAGGGCAGAACGTACCCGCTGTACCGCGGGTACGCCCTGGGCAGAGGCGCTTCATCACTTCGAGTGAATGTCTGGCCTTTGCTTGCGGTCGCCAACCCACGGTTGCCACGCTGTTGCAGTCTGTCAACCTGATGGGAGTGGCCCGTGACATTCGGTGAGCAGCCCGCCTATCTGCGCGTAGCCGGCGATCTGAGGCAGAAGATCGTGGACGGTTCGCTGCCGCCGCACACCCGGCTCCCCTCGCAGGCCAGGATCCGCGAGGAGTACGGGGTCTCGGACACCGTGGCGCTCGAAGCCCGCAAGGTCCTGATGGCCGAGGGCCTGGTCGAGGGCCGCTCCGGGTCGGGGACGTACGTGCGCGAGCGCCCGGTGCCGCGCCGGGTCGCCCGCTCCGGCTACCGGCCCACGAAGGGCGCCAGCCCCTTCCGCCAGGAACAGGCCGAGGAGGCGGCGCGCGGGACGTGGGAGTCCCGCAGCGAACAGGAGGAGGCGACCGCGGAGATCGCCAAGCGGCTCGGCATCCGCCCCGGCGACCGCGTCATGCGCACGCGGTACGTGTTCCGTGACACGGGCGAGCAGATGATGCTGTCCACGTCGTGGGAGCCCCTTTCCGTCACCGGCCGCACGCCGGTGATGCTGCCCGAGGAGGGGCCGCTCGGCGGCTGCGGGGTGGTCGAGCGGATGGGCGCGATCGACGTCGTGGTGGACAACGTGGTCGAGGAGGTCGGCGCCCGCCCGGGGCTCGCGGAGGAGCTCCTGGCGCTCGGCGGGGTCCCCGGCCATGTCGTCCTCGTCATCGAGCGGACGTACTACGCCTCGGGGCTCGCGGTCGAGACGGCCGACGTCGTCGTCCCGGCCGACCGCTACCGGATCGCGTACCACCTGCCCGTGAAATAGCGGCCCCGGTTACGGGGAGAAGGGGGCGCACCCAACAGGTGCGCCCCCTTCGGCGTGTGCCGCCGATGACCGAATTCGTATCTCTTTGTGAAAACCCGTATCCGCTGAGTAAAGGTCAGGCGTAGGCTCGGGCATATGCGGATTGCGGTTTCCTGGGGATGCTTACTGACCTGCACGCCGACGCCGGGAGAGGTGCGATGAACGACAGTGGGGCTGTGCTCGCCTGGCAGGTGATCCGCCAGGACGACAACGGCAACCAGTACCGCGTCGGCAAGTACGCCACGCGCGCCGAGGCCGAGCAGATAGCGGACCGCCTCGACGTCCGGGGGCACAAGCAGCTCTACTGGGTCGAGCGGATCGGCGCCCCCGCCCAGCAGTAACCCCCGCCAGGCAGGATGCGGGACGGCCGGAGGGTGCGCGTTACGCTCCGGCGCATGAACGAGACCGTGGTGGTGGCCGGAGCTGTGTACGACCGTGGGCGCCTGCTCGCCGCCCGCCGCAGCGCCCCGCCCGAGCTGGCCGGCCGCTGGGAACTGCCCGGCGGCAAGGTGGAACAGGGCGAGAGCCCGCAGCAGGCCCTCGTGCGCGAACTCCGCGAGGAACTCGGCATCGAGACCGAGCCGCTGGAACGCATCGCGGGGGAGTGGCCCCTCAAGCCCGGCCTGGTCCTGCACGCCTGGACCGCGCGACTCCTCGACGGCGAGCCCCGCCCGCTCCAGGACCACGACGAACTCCGGTGGCTGGCCCCCGAAGAGGCCGACGCCGTCGACTGGCTGCCCCAGGACCGCCCGGCGGTGGCGGAAGCGATGCGCATCCTGGGGGCCTTGAGCCGTTCGGGGCCAGGCGCTGCGCCCTGAAGGGGCGCGGGACGGTGACATTGTGCGGCTCCGCCGCGCGGGCGCGACCAGCCCCCACTCGCTCGCAGCCGAATGCCAACCCTTCTCACTCATCCCGCGGAGCGCGACGCCGCCATACGCCCCACTTGGGGATAGGTCGTACCAAATATCGGGTATGTGCCTATTAATCGTTTCTAAACCCCCCGAACCATCGGATGCGGGTGATCGGCGTGATCGACACCTCGGGCGAGTGCGCCGAGTGGACCTTCCCTGCTGAACCAGGAGCCGTACGGACCGCGAGGCATGCCGTCCGGGACGCTCTGAGCGGCTGGGCCCTCGACCACGGGACCGTGGACGTGGCGGTGCTCCTGGTCAGCGAGCTGGTGACCAACTCCCTGCGGTACGCCGAAGGGCCCATCGGGGTCCGGCTCGACCGGCTCGACATCACCACCCTGCTGGTGGAGGTGTCCGATCCGCTTCCGGATCCGCCGGTCGAACGCACAGCCGGAATCGACGACGAAGGGGGCCGGGGCATGCAGCTCGTGGCCTGTTCCGCCCGGCGCTGGGGAACCCGCCACGGCAGAACAGGCAAGACCGTGTGGTTCGAGCTGGCTCTGCATGGTTAGAAGGAGGGAGGGACGGACGATCACAAGCCCCGGTTGAGAACCGGCCGACAACGGCTGGAAAAGAACGAGACCGGGATGTGATCGTGAACGCCGTGTCGGCTGGGGCCGTAGTGCTGAATACTGCGGTCAAGGCCGGTCCGGTGCGGTGAGCTGGAGGGGACGGTCGCGTGAGCGAGATACCTGAGACGGCTGGCGATGTCGTGTGGCAGAGCAGCCCGCCTGGCTCGATCTATGACTACATCCGCGTCGCCTCGTTCTCGATCGGGCCCGACGGGCTGATCGAGCAGTGGAGCCTGCGGGCCGAGGAGCAGTTCGGCCTGCCCGCGGCCACCGTGATCGGCCGCGACCCCGTCGAGGCGTTCATGCCCCCCGAGCTGCGCCCGCGCGGCCACCGCCGGGTCGCCGAGATCCTGGACGGCAAGGAATGGACCGGCGTCGTCCCCTTCCGCATGCCGTCGCCCGACGGGGGCGAGCGCGCCCAGGGCCTCGCCGAGCTCTACGTCATGCCGAGCCGCACGGCCGCCGACGAACGGGCCGCCCTCTGTATCGTCGTCGACGTACGCGCCCTGCGCGGCATCGAGACCGACCTGGCCGCCTCGCAGGCCATATTTGGTCAATCTCCCTATGGCTTCCTGCTGTTCGGTACGGATCTCACCGTGCTGCGCGCCAACCGGCGCTTCGCCACCGTCTTCGGCGGGGCTCCCGAGGAACACCGCGGCCACACCGTCCACGACTACCTCTCCCGCCCCGAGGCCGACCGGATGTCCGCCGCGCTGCAACGGGTCCTGGACACCGGGGAGTCCGTCACCGACCTGCAGATAATGGGCTCGGCGCCCGGCGGCGCGGACCGCAGGCACTGGTCCATCAACCTGTACCGGGTGCACAGCGGCACCGGGCGCCCGATCGGCGTCGCGGGCCTCGGCATAGACGTGACCCGCCGTCACAACGCGGCCCGCGAGGCCGCCGACGCCCGCCGCAACCTCGCCCTCCTGAACGAGGCGGGCGCCCGCATGGGCAACTCCCTCGACCTGGAGACCACCGCCCGCGAACTCCTCGACATCACCGTCCCCGGCTTCTGTGACCTCGCCTCCGTCGACCTCTACCAGGCGCTGCTCGCCGGCGACGACCCCGCCTCGGGGTCCTCCGACGGGCGCGGCGAACTGCGCCGGGTCGCCTTCGCGAGCGCCGTCTCCGACGGCCCGCTGGCCGGCGGTGAAGGCGCCGGGGGAGGTGAGGGCGGCGAACGGGAGGTGGGCGTGGGCGACGTGCACCGCTACCGGTTCCACTCGCCGTACGCGAGCGCGCTGCGCACCGCCCGCGCGCACACCGTGCGGGGCGCCGACGGGGGCCTCGTGCACACCATCCTCGCCGTCCCGATGGTCGCCCACGACACCGTCGTCGGCCTGGTGCAGTTCGCCCGCGCCAAGGGCAGCGAACCGTTCGGCGAGCGCGACCGGGCGCTCGCCACCGAGCTCGCCTCGCGCGCCGCCGTCTGCATCGACAACGCCCGCCTCTACCGAAGGGAGCACGAGCGCGCGCTGATCCTCCAGCGCTCCCTGCTCCCACCCGGCGACCCCGAGGCCGCCGGGCTCGACATCGCCTGCCGCTACCTGCCGGGCAGCGCCGAGTCCGAGGTCGGCGGCGACTGGTTCGACGTCATCGAGCTGCCCGGCCACCGCACCGCGCTCGTCATCGGCGACGTGATGGGCCGTGGCCTGCGCGCCGCCGTCGCCATGGGTGAACTGCGCACCGCGGTGCGGACGTTGGCGCTGCTCGACCTCGAACCGGCCGAGGTCCTCTCCCACCTCGACGAGATCGCCCGCGGGCTCGGCGCGCCCGGCGGCAGCCAGCAGGCCTCCCGCGTCGCCCACAAGTCCCGCGACGCCGACCTCTCCGAGGTGTACCTCGCGACCTGTGTGTACGCGGTCTACGACCCGGTCACCCGGCGCTGTACGTTCGCCAACGCCGGGCACCTGCCGCCCGTCCTGGTCGAACCCGGCGACGACCCGGGCGAGCCCGCCATGCTCCTGGACGTGCCGCCCGGGCTGCCGCTCGGCGTCGGCGGCGAGCCCTTCGAGGAGGTCGAGGTCGACCTGCCCGAGGGCGCGCTGCTCGCCCTCTACACCGACGGCCTCGTCGAGTCCCGGGACCATCCGCTCGACGAGGGCCTCAACGACTTCCGCAAGACCCTCACCGACCCGGACCGCCCCCTTGAGGACGTCTGCGACCAGGTCCTCGGCTCCCTCGACACCCGGCACGGCGAGGACGACATCGCGCTGCTCCTCGCCCGCATCCAGGGCCTGCCCGCGGACGCGGTCGGCGACTGGCGGCTCCCGCGCGAACCCCGCTCGGTGGGCCGCGCCCGCGAGCTCGCCCGCACCCAGCTGCTCGCCTGGGACCTCGACGACCTCGTCGACACCACCGAGCTCCTGGTCAGCGAGCTGGTCACCAACGCGCTGCGCTACGGCGACGGCGAGATCCGGCTCCGCCTGCTGCGCGACCGCACGCTCGTGTGCGAGGTGTGGGACGCGGGCCTGGTCCAGCCCCGGCGCCGCCGCGCCCGCGACACGGACGAGGGCGGCCGCGGCCTCCAGCTGGTGGGCCTCCTGAGCGCGGCCTGGGGCGCCCGCCGCACCCCGCGCGGCAAGACGGTCTGGTTCGAACTCGCCCTGCCGGACGGGGAGTCGGCCCCGGTGGAGCTGACGGAGGAACAAATCCTGAGCATGTTCTGACCGCGCCCCTAGGGCGCCGGCGGTGTCCTGGGCGGTGGCCGACCCTGGCCGGGGGTGGTGCGGGTGTGGGTCCGGCGCCTTCTCTTGAGGTACGCGTACGCGGCCGACACGCCCGCCACGACGATCACAACGACGGGCAGCACCAGATCGCTGGCCGAACTCCCGGAGTCGTGCGTGCTGTTGGCGAGGGCGGGGGTGGCGGGGATCAGACTCCAGCACAGAGCGGCGAGCGTGCCCAGGGCGGCACGCCGCCGAGCTCTTCCGGCGGGCGGCGTCACGCTCCGAGCGTATGGCTGAAACAGAACCCTGGCGACCGGAAAGCTCCTCTGCGCCTTTCCGGCGTCTGGAGGGGCCGAGGTGCGGGGGCGGAGCCCCTGAGCAGGGGGCCAGCTAATCTGGGGCGCAGGGCATCCGAGGGGGAGAAGCAGGCGTGGGCGGGATACGTAGCTGGTGGACCGGCCGCGGAGGGCGCTGGACGCGACGCACCCTGCTCGCGGCCGTGCTGGTCGTCGTCGTCACCGTCGCCGGCGCCGGAGTGGCGCTCCGCGCCCAGTACGCCGGCGCCCCCGGCCAGGACACCCGCACCCGCGGCCGGGACGCGTACTGGCTCGGCCACGCCTGGGTCGACGGCCGCAAGAACGACAAGGACCTCGACGCCTTCGCGGCCAAGCTGCGCGGCAGCGGCATAAAGGACCTCTTCGTGCACACCGGCCCGCTCGACCACGACGGAACCCTGCCCGCCACCCGCTACCCCAAGGCCCGCTGGCTGGTGGAGGGCGTGCACCGCAGGCTGCCCGACGTGCGCGTACAGGCCTGGCTGGGTGACCAGTTGGCCAGCGAGGGCCCCGTCGGGCTGCGCCTGAACAACCCCGTGACCCGCACGGCGGTCGTCACCACCGCCCGCCAGGTCCTGGACGGCGCACACTTCGACGGCGTCCACTTCGACCTGGAGCCGCTGCCCTCGGGCGACAAGGACTACCTCGCCCTGCTCGACTCGCTGCACGCGCTCACCAAGCCCCGCGGCGCCCTGCTCTCGGTGGCCGCGCACCAGATAGACCCGCTGCCCGCACTGCACTCCGCGGCCGAAGGCCTCACCGGCCACGGCAAGTGGTGGGCGCAGGCCTACTTCGGACAGGTGGCCCGCCGCGTCGACCAGATCGCCGTGATGTCGTACGACACGGCGATGCCCGTGCAGAGCCTGTACGGCGGCTACGTCGCCCGGCAGACCGCCCTTGCCCTCCAGGTCACCCCGAAGCAGACCGACTTGCTGATGGGGCTTCCGTTCTACGACGACGAGAGCATGTCCCACCACGGCTCCGCCGAGACGGTGGAGGCGGCCGTGCGCGGCGCCCGCCTGGGCCTGGCCCGCACCGACCGCCACCGCCAGCACTTCGGCGTCGCCCTGTACGTCGACTTCGCCGAGCGTGATGAGGACTGGGCCGCCTATCGCAAGGGCTGGAGCCCTCCACAGAACTGACGCACCGTCAGGAATCGCGGCGCCGGATCCGGCTCCCCAGCCACACCAGCGGGTCGTACTTGCGGTCCGCCGCCCGCTCCTTCAGCGGGATCAGCGCATTGTCGGTGATCTTGATGTGCTCCGGGCAGACCTCCGTACAGCACTTGGTGATGTTGCAATAGCCGAGCCCGTGCTCGTCCTGGGCGGTCGTCTTGCGGTCCAGGCCCGCCTCGGACGCCGCGTCCAGCGGGTGCATGTCGAGCTCGGCGACGCGCATCAGGAAGCGCGGGCCCGCGAAGGCCCCCTTGTTCTCCTCGTGGTCGCGCACCACATGGCAGGTGTCCTGGCACAGGAAGCACTCGATGCACTTGCGGAACTCCTGTGAGCGCTCCACGTCGATCTGCTGCATCCGGTACTCGCCCGGCGCCACCCCCTTGGGCGGCACGAACGCCGGCACCTCCCGCGCCTTGGCGTAGTTGAAGGACACGTCGGTGACCAGGTCGCGCACAACCGGGAACGCCCGCAGGGGAGTCACCGTGATGACGTCCCCGGGGTCGAAAACCGACATCCGCGTCATGCACATCAGCCGCGGCCGCCCGTTGATCTCCGCGCTGCACGAACCGCACTTGCCCGCCTTGCAGTTCCAGCGGACCGCGAGGTCGGGGGCCTGGGTGGCCTGGAGGCGGTGGATGATGTCGAGGACCACCTCGCCGTCGTTCACCTCGACCGTGAAGTCGGTGAGCTCACCGCCGCCGGTGTCGCCCCGCCAGACCCGGAAGCTCGCATCGTACGTACTCAACTCTTGAGCTCCTCTTCGGCGAGGTACTTGACCAGCTCCTCCTTCTCGAAGAGGGAGAGCAGATCGGCACGGATGGGGTCGGTCTCCTCGCGCACCAGCCTGATCTGGCCGCGCTCGGAGTCGGGCGGCGCCAGGCCCTCGGTGGGGTCGGCGAGGTGGCACAGCAGGTTCACCCGGCGCCAGGCGCGGTCCATGCCGGGCCAGTCCTCGCGGGTGTGCCCGCCGCGGCTCTCGGTGCGCTCCAGGGCCGCCCGCGCCACGCACTCGCTGACCAGCAGCATGTTGCGCAGGTCGAGCGAGAGGTGCCAGCCCGGGTTGAACTGGCGGTGCCCCTCGACCCCGGCGCGCCGCGCCCGCATGCGCAGCTCGGCGAGCTTGCGCAGCGCCTGGTGCATCTCGCCCTCCCGGCGGATGATGCCGACCAGGTCGTTCATGGCCTGCTGGAGCTCCTGGTGCAGGGTGTACGGGTTCTCGACGGGCGAGCCGTCCTCGGGGGCCTCCGCGCTGAACGGGCGCAGGGCCTCCGCGGCCGCCGTGTCGACCTGGATCTCGTCCACGGCGGGGCGCGCGGCGAGCGAGGCCGCGTACTCGGCGGCGTGCAGCCCGGCCCGCCGGCCGAAGACCAGCAGGTCGGAGAGCGAGTTGCCGCCGAGCCGGTTGGAGCCGTGCATGCCGCCCGCGACCTCACCGGCCGCGAACAGGCCGGGCACGCCGCGGGCCGCCGCGGTGTCGGACTCGACCGCGATGCCGCCCATCACGTAGTGACAGGTGGGCCCGACCTCCATCGCCTCGGCCGTGATGTCCACGTCCGCCAGCTCCTTGAACTGGTGGTACATGGACGGCAGCCGGCGCCGGATCACCTCGGCGGGCATCCGCGTGGACACGTCAAGGAAGACGCCGCCGTGCGGGGTGCCGCGGCCCGCCTTGACCTCGGCGTTGATGGCCCGGGCGACCTCGTCGCGGGGGAGCAGCTCGGGCGGGCGGCGGTTGTGGTCCGGGTCCTCGTACCAGCGGTCGCCCTCCTCCTCGGACTCCGCGTACTTCTCCTTGAAGACGTCCGGCACGTAGTCGAACATGAAGCGCTTGCCGTCGGAGTTCCTGAGCACCCCGCCGTCGCCCCGCACCGACTCGGTGACCAGGATCCCCTTGACCGACGGCGGCCAGACCATGCCCGTGGGGTGGAACTGCACGAACTCCATGTTCAGGAGCGGCGCCCCGGCGAGCAGCGCGAGCGCGTGCCCGTCGCCGGTGTACTCCCACGAGTTGGACGTCACCTTGAAGGACTTGCCGATGCCGCCGGTCGCGAGCACGACCGCTGGGGCCTCCAGGACGAAGAAGCGGCCGCTCTCGCGCTCGTAGCAGAAGGCGCCCGAGACCCGGTCCTCCTCCTTCAACACCCTGGTGACCGTGCACTCCTGAAAGACCTTCAGGCGCGCCTCGTAGTCCCCGAACTCCTTCTTGTCCTCCTGCTGAAGACTGACGATCTTCTGCTGGAGGGTGCGGATGAGTTCGAGGCCCGTACGGTCGCCGACGTGGGCGAGGCGCGGGTACTCGTGGCCGCCGAAGTTGCGCTGCGAGATCCGGCCGTCGGCGGTGCGGTCGAACAGGGCGCCCCAGGTCTCCAACTCCCATACCCGCTCGGGGGCTTCGCGCGCGTGCAGCTCCGCCATCCGCCACTGGTTGAGGAACTTGCCGCCGCGCATGGTGTCGCGGAAGTGCACCTGCCAGTTGTCGCCGGAGTTGACGTTGCCCATGGAGGCCGCGATGCCGCCCTCGGCCATGACGGTGTGCGCCTTGCCGAAGAGGGACTTGCAGATCACCGCGGTACGGGCGCCCCGCTCCCGCGCCTCGATGGCGGCCCGCAGGCCCGCCCCGCCCGCGCCCACCACGACGACGTCCCACTGCTGCCGTTCGAGTTGTGTCATGTCTAGAAGAACCTCGGATCGTCGAACGCCCCGGTGGCGAGCAGATACACATAGAAGTCGGCGAGCGCGACGCTGATCAGTGACGCCCAGGCGAGCAGCATGTGACGCTCATTCAGCTTTCCGACCCAGCCCCAGAGCCGGTAGCGCACCGGATGTTTGGAGAAGTGCCGCAGCCGGCCGCCGATGATGTGCCGGCAGGAGTGGCAGGACAGGGTGTACGTCCAGATCAGCGCGATGTTGACCAGGAACACCAGGCTGCCGAGCCCCATGTGGCCCCACCGGTAGTGCTCGTCGCGGAACGAGAGCGCCGTGTCGTACGTCAGGACGCCGGCGACCAGGACCGCGAAGTAGAAGAAGTACCGGTGGACGTTCTGCAGGATGAGCGGGAAGCGGGTCTCGCCGGAGTACTTCTTGTGCGGCTCGGCCACCGCGCAGGCGGGCGGCGAGGCCCAGAAGCCCCGGTAGTACGCCTTGCGGTAGTAGTAGCAGGTCAGCCGGAAGCCGAGCGGGAAGATCAGGATGAGCAGCGCGGGGGACAGGCCCCACCAGCTGCCGAAGACGTCCGCGTTCGGGCCGTGCCGCATGGGTGCGCAGTTGTCGGCGAGGCACGGGGAGTAGAACGGCGAGACGTAGGGCGCGTGGTAGTAGTCCGCGTTCGCGAACGCCCGCCAGGTCGAGTAGGCGATGAAGGCGAGCAGTCCCGCGGCGGTCACGGCCGGCGCCAGCCACCAGCGGTCGGTGCGCAGATGGCGGGGCGCGATGGCGGCGCGCGAGGCGTCGTGGACGCCGGTGCCGGTCCCCGCCGGGGGAGAGGGTTCCGTGCCTGTGGCCAAGAGTGGCTCCAGTGGAGGTCAGGGGGCGCGTCGGCCGCGGGACCGGGTGCTCCCGAGCCCTTCGTCGTCCGCATCGGTCCAGAGCGAGGTGTCGTACGGGGTGTCGGGAATGGTGACCAGGTCGGGCCGGGCCGCCGTGGCGCCGGGGGCCGTCTCGCGGAGCAGTGCGAGGCTCTCGCGCAGATGGTCGGCGTCGGTCTTCACCCGCCTGATCTCCAGGCCGTGCCCGACCTGTTTCTCCAGTCGTCCGACGCTCTTCACGAGGTCGTCCAGGCAGCGTTGAGCCGCCGTCAACTCGTCCTGCAGGGACATGACTTGCCTGCCTTTCGCCGGAGCGGGTGGCAATGTTCATGCGCCTGAGAGTGTCGCGCCTCACATGCGCGGTTGTGAAGGTGCGTGCACGACGTTGTGGGGTTGCGGAATCCGGGCGCGCCCCCTATGAGGTGTCGCGAGCGGAGCGGCTGTGTTCGCGGGTGCGTTCGGCCGCACGGGTGGGGTTCGGGGCCCGCTGCGCCGTGTCGCCGCCCGGGCGGCGGAACCGTCCTCTTCAGTGGCTGGGATAGGTGTGATCATCGCGAAATGGCATCAAGTCCCACAAATCTGACGAAGAGGTACAAGCCATGTCCCACGTCGGTGACCCGAACGGGAGGGCGCCCCGGATCGTCACGGCGATCCGGACCGCGGCCTCCGTCCGGTCGCGCTCCGTCGCGCTCCTGACCACCGGGGTGCTCGTGCTCCCCGTGCTGCTGACCGGCTGCGGCTCCGCCGACAGCGGGACCACGGCCGGAGCCGCGCCCCAGGACATCGGGGTCGCGGAGCGGCCGCAAGTCGCCGACGGGGGCACCCTGAAGTGGGCCGTCGACGCGATGCCCGAGACGCTCAACACCTTCCAGGCCGATGCCGACACCGCGACCCAGCGGGTCGCCCAGGCCGTGCTGCCCGCGCTGTTCACGCTGGACGAGCGGGGCCGGCCGCAGCGCAACGCCGACTACCTGGAGTCCGCCGAGGTCGTCAATCGCGAGCCCAAGCAGGTCGTGCTCTACAAGCTGAACCAGAAGGCGGTGTGGAGCGACGGCCGCGAGATCGGCGCCCCCGACTTCGTCGCCCAGTGGCGCGCGCTCAGCGGCAAGGACTCGGCGTACTGGACCGCCCGCAACGCCGGGTACGAGCGCATCGAGAAGATCGAGAAGGGCGCCAACGACCTGGAGGTCAAGGTCACCTTCGCGAAGCCGTACGCCGACTGGCGCTCCTTGTTCAGCCCGCTCTACCCGAAGGACGTCACGGGCACCCCCGACGCCTTCAACGACGGCGCCCGTACGAAGCTGAAGGCGACCGCGGGGGCCTTCCGGCTCAAGGAGGCCGACCGCGCCAAGGGCGTCGTCACCCTGGAGCGCAACCCGCGCTGGTGGGGCCACCCGACCAAGCTCGACACCCTGGTGCTGCAGGCCGTGCCGCGCGACAAGCGGGCCGCGGCGCTCGCCGCGGGCACCGTCGACATGGCCGAGATCGACCGGTCGGACGCCGACCGCATCACGCTCGCCGAACGCGACAAGGGCCAGGCCGTCACCCACGGCCCGGCCGCCGCGATCACGCCCGCCTCCGCGCTGCGCTCCTGGGCCATCGCCCACAGCGGAGAGGACGACAAGGCCGAGGCGGAGCAGGAGGCCCGCAAGGAGAGCCGGGCCGCCATCGAGAAGTACGCCGGGGAGCAGGCCGGGCTGCGCGGCTTCGACATCCGCAAGACCCTGGAGCCCGCGTACACCCAGCTCGCCCTCAACGGCGCCTCCGGGCCGCTGGCCGACGAGCGGGTCCGGCGCGCGGTGGCCCGCGCGCTGAACCGCCGGGAGATCGCCGAAGAGGTCCTCAAGCCGCTCGGCCTGCCCGCCCAGCCCCCCGGCAGCCACCTCGCGCTGGTCGGCCAGGACGCGTACACCGACAGCAGCGACGCGCTCGGCAGCCAGGACACGAAGGAGGCGCGGGCGCTGCTCGCCGACGCCGGGTGGACGGCCGAAGGCGCCCGGATGAAGCCGAAGCAGGTGCCGGCCAAGGCGGGCAGCGAGGCCGACGGCGAGGACTCCGACGACGGCAAGCGCCTGGCGACCGGGACCCGCCCCACCACCGGCAACCACCCCAACGACGAGGGCACCTACATCGTCGGCGACGACAAGCCCGGCAGCGCCGGACCCGGTGCGTACGGGCTGATCCCGGCCCGCGCCGCCGCCGTCCAGCAGGCCGCGCTGCTCAAGCAGGCCCGCATCTTCGACACCGAGCCCGCCGAGCAGGGCAAGCAGGCCGCCGACAAGAACACCAAGACCGAGGCCCGGCCCAAGGGCGGCGCCCCCGGTGCGTACGCCCCGAAGGGGACCGCGGCCCCGGCGCCGCAGGGCGGCCCGCTCGGCAAGGACGGCAAGCCGCTCACCCTGCGCTTCGTGCTGCCCTCGGGCCCCGGCTCGCAGGCGCTGCGCAGCGTCGGCGACAAGATCGCGGCCGAGCTGAAGGCCGTCGGCATCAACACCGAGATCGTCAAGGTCGCCGACGACAGCTACTTCAAGGACCACATCGCGTCCGGCGACTTCGACCTGGCCCTGTACTCGTGGCCCGGCACCGCCTATCCGGCCACCGACGACCGGCCGATCTTCGCCAAGCCGGAGCCCGCCTCCGACGGCTCGCTGCTCGTCGAACAGAACTACAGCCGGGTCGGCACCGACCACATCGACCAGCTCTTCGAGCAGGCGGCCGGCGAGCTCGACGAGGACGAGGCCCGCGACCTCGTCCAGAAGGCCGACGCCAGGATCTGGGCGGCGGCCGGCTCGATTCCCCTCTACCAGCGTCCGCAGTTGGTCGCCGTGAAGCCGAACGTGGCCAACGCCGGCGCCTTCGGCTTCGGCGCCCCGCACTTCCAGGACATCGGGTTCAAGAAGCCGGAAACGGCGCACAACGCATCGAAGAACAGTAAGAAGTAGAAGGGAAAACCAGCAGGTCAGAGCCGGAGGGGTCAAGCGGCCCCAAGCTCAGAACCTGCTCAAGTCACTTGCCCGCCGGCCCCGCCGGCGGGCAAGGTCGTGTACGCCCCTGACCCAGGCTCAATCACGACGAAAGCTCCCTGCTCAAGATCGGCAGAATCGGCCCGGGAGGCCGTCGGCGCGGCGGCCCCGTACCATGGGAGGCAGCCGTGGCCTGTCTGCCCGGCGGGCGGACGAGGACTCGACCGCGTCAGACGCCTGATCCCACGATCGAGAGAAGCGCTAGCCAGCATGCCCACGCGCCACGACATTCGTAACGTCGCCATCGTCGCCCACGTCGACCACGGCAAGACCACTCTGGTCGACGCCATGCTCAAGCAGGCCGGTGCCTTCGCCGCGCACGCCGCCGAGTCGCTCGACGACCGCATGATGGACAGCAACGACCTGGAGCGTGAGAAGGGCATCACGATCCTGGCCAAGAACACGGCCGTCAAGTACCACCCCAAGGATGGCGGCGACGTCATCACCATCAACATCATCGACACCCCGGGCCACGCCGACTTCGGTGGCGAGGTCGAGCGCGGTCTGTCGATGGTGGACGCGGTGGTCCTGCTCGTGGACGCGTCCGAGGGCCCGCTGCCGCAGACCCGCTTCGTGCTGCGCAAGGCCCTCCAGCAGCGCCTGCCCGTCATCCTCTGCATCAACAAGACGGACCGCCCGGACTCCCGGATCGACGAGGTCGTCAATGAGACGTACGACCTGTTCCTGGACCTGGACGCGGACGAGGACCAGATCGAGTTCCCGATCGTCTACGCCTGCGCCCGTGACGGTGTCGCGTCGCTGACCAAGCCGGAGAACGGCACGGTCCCGGCGGACAGCGACAACCTGGAGCCGTTCTTCTCGACGATCCTGTCCCACGTCCCGGCCCCCGAGTACGACGAGGCCGCCCCGCTGCAGGCGCACGTCACCAACCTCGACGCCGACAACTTCCTCGGCCGCATCGCGCTGCTCCGCGTCGAGCAGGGCGAGCTGCGCAAGGGCCAGACCGTCGCGTGGATCAAGCGGGACGGCACGATCTCCAACGTCCGCATCACCGAGCTGATGATGACCGAGGCGCTCACCCGCAAGCCGGCCGAGGTGGCAGGCCCCGGTGACATCTGCGCGGTCGCGGGCATCCCCGACATCATGATCGGCGAGACCCTGGCCGACCCGGAGAACCCGATCGCGCTGCCGCTGATCACGGTCGACCAGCCGGCCATCTCCATGACCATCGGCACCAACACCTCGCCGCTGGTCGGCCGTGGTGGTTCCGGCAAGGGCGCGGACGCCAAGTCGACCGTCAAGGACCGCAAGGTGACGGCCCGTCAGGTCAAGGACCGCCTCGACCGCGAGCTCATCGGCAACGTCTCGCTGCGCGTCCTCGACACCGAGCGCCCCGACGCCTGGGAGGTCCAGGGCCGTGGTGAGCTCGCGCTCGCGATCCTCGTCGAGCAGATGCGCCGCGAGGGCTTCGAGCTGACCATCGGCAAGCCGCAGGTGGTCACCAAGCAGGTCGACGGCAAGACGCACGAGCCGGTCGAGCGCCTCACGGTGGACGTCCCCGAGGAGCACATGGGCGCGGTCACGCAGCTCATGGGCGTCCGCAAGGGCCGCATGGACAACATGTCCAACCACGGCTCCGGCTGGGTCCGCATGGAGTTCGTCGTCCCGTCCCGCGGCCTCATCGGCTTCCGTACGGAGTTCCTGACGAACACCCGCGGCACCGGCATCGCCCACTCGATCCACGAGGGCCACGAGCCGTGGTTCGGCACGCTGACGACCCGTAACAACGGCTCCCTTGTCGCAGACCGCGCCGGTTCGGTCACCCCCTTCGCCATGATCAACCTGCAGGAGCGCGGTGTGCTGTTCACCGAGCCCGGCACCGAGGTCTACGAGGGCATGATCGTCGGTGAGAACTCGCGCGCCGACGACATGGACGTGAACATCACCAAGGAGAAGAAGCTCACCAACATGCGTGCCGCTTCCGCCGACAACACCGAGAACGTGGTGCCGGCGCGCAAGCTCTCCCTGGAGCAGTCCCTGGAGTTCTGCCGCGACGACGAGTGCGTCGAGGTGACCCCGGAGGCCGTGCGCATCCGCAAGGTCGTCCTGGACGCCAAGGAGCGCGGCCGCACCGCCTCCCGCGCCAAGCGCAACTGACGTACCCCGTACGTCCGGAAGGCCCGGTTCCGCGCAGGTCGCGGAGCCGGGCCTTCGGCGTTGCCGGCCGGGTTTGGACGGCCGCGTACACACGCGCGGGCGATCAAGTTCAAAGGACTGTCAAAGAGCCTCGTGAACGGCGGGCGCGGCCCTCTACGGTCAAGTTGTTTTAACGGGCACGCTGTTCGGATATCGACCGTCGCTCTCCGGAAGATGTATTAACGGTCCGTTTCGGGGGTGTCTGTCTGTGCTCATTTTGTCCGGATTTCGGGCTGTTGACCGGTACCGATGTTGTCAAAACGAGACCCTTTAAGTGTGGTTTACAGCCCGGCCGTACTTAATAGTTGGCTCCATTGAGCTCGGGTCAATGGGTCACGCACTGTGGGGAGTGCCGACTCACGAGCACACTCGGGGTACTTGACGTCACAGCGCTGTCAGGGGTGTCAGCGCGCGTAGAAGTACCTCTCTTGTAGTGACAAGTGGACTCATGAGGAGGAAACCCATGCGTGGTGCTACGAGCGCCAAGTGGGTCGCGGGAGCGGCAATCATCGCCCTGGGCGTCACCGCTTGCGGTGGCGGCGGCAGCAAGGGCTCCGGATCGGCCGCGGTGGACGCCAATGGCGTCTACAGCTACCAGAGCAGCGAGCCGCAGCACCCGTTGCAGCCGGCCAATGCGATGGAGGTCGGCGGCGGCCGTATCGTCAAGAACCTGTTCCGCGGGCTGACGGACTACGACCCGGCGACGGGCAAGCTGCGGAACCAGATGGCCGAGAAGATCGAGACCACTGACTCCCAGCACTACAAGATCACCATCAAGACCGGCTGGACCTTCCACGACGGCACCCCGGTGACCGCCTCGTCCTTCGTGGACTCGTGGAACTGGTCGGCCAACACCAAGAACAACCAGGTCAACTCCAACTGGTTCTCGGACATCGCCGGTTACAAGGACGTCCACCCGGACAAGGGTGACCCGACGACCGACAAGATGTCGGGCCTGAAGGCGATCGACGACAAGACGATCCAGATCGACCTGGTCGCGCCGGTCTCGTACTTCCCGTACAAGCTCGGCTACACCGCCTTCTCGCCGCTGCCGAAGGTCTTCTTCACCGACCCGAAGAAGTACGGCGAGGCCCCTGTCGGCAACGGCCCCTACCAGTTCGTCAGCTGGGAGCACAACAAGGCCGTCACGCTGAAGACGTACGCCAACTACAAGGGCGAGGACAAGCCGAAGAACGGCGGCATCGTCTTCAAGAACTACACCCAGGCCGAGGCTGCCTACAAGGAGCTCACCTCGGACACCCTGGACGTGCTCGACCAGGTCGACCCGACCGACCTCCCGAAGTACAAGGCGGACCTCGGCAACCGTGCCGTCGACCAGCCGATGGGTGGCATCACCTCCATCGCCTTCGCCATGTACGACGCGGGCTGGAAGGCTCCGGAGAAGGCCAAGGTCCGCCAGGGTCTGTCGATGGCGATCGACCGCGACACCATCACCAAGACGGTGCTGCAGGGTTCGCGTCAGCCCGCCGACAGCTGGGTCGCCCCGGGTGTCGCCGGCTACAAGCAGGGCGCCTGTGGCGAGGCCTGCACGTACAACCCGGCCAAGGCCAAGCAGCTGATCGCCGAGGGCCATGGCGTTCCGAACAACAAGGTCACCATCCTCTACAACGCCGACGGCGGTCACAAGGAGTGGGTGGACGCGGTCTGCAACTCCATCCGCCAGGCCACCGGCGTCGAGTGCACCGGCGACCCGAAGCCCGACTTCAAGACCGCCCGTGACCTGATCGACGGTCACAAGGTCACCAGCATCATGCGGTCGGCGTGGCAGCAGGACTACCCGCTGAACGCCAACTTCCTGCGCGACATCTACGGCACCGGCGCCTCGGCGAACGACTCGGTCTACTCCAGCCCGGAGTTCGACAAGTTCTCGAAGGACGCCGACAAGGCGACCAACGTCGACCAGACCGTGGCGCTGTACCAGCAGGCCGAGGGCGTGCTCGCCAAGGACATGCCGTCCATCCCGCTCTGGTACTACAAGACCAACGCGGGCTGGTCGAACAACGTCCAGAACGTCAAGTACGACTCCTTCGGCGACCCGGTGTTCACGCAGGTCGAGGTCAAGAAGAAGTAACCAGGTCGGCATCCGGCCCACCCCCAAGCTCCGCAATCGCGGAGCAGGCACAGTGAAGACGCGGCCGGACGCTCCCCCTACTCTTTGGGGGAGCTGTCCGGCCGCCGTCGCGCCGACCCATCTATGGAGGCACCATGGGGCGTTATGTCGCGAGGCGACTGCTCCAGATGATCCCGGTATTCCTCGGGACGACCCTGCTCATCTTCCTGATGGTGTACGCCCTGCCGGGCGACCCCGTCAGAGCCATGTGGGGCGACAAGGCGGCGGACCCCGCCCAGCTCGCCGCCATCAAGCACCAACTGGGCCTGGACCAGCCGCTGTGGAAGCAGTACTGGGACTACATCTCCAACCTGGCCCACTTCGACTTCGGCATGACCATGTCGGGCCGCAAGGTCACCGACGTGATGGGCGAGGCCCTGCCGGTGACCGTCCGGCTCGCGCTCATGGCCTTCACCATCGAGCTCGTGCTCGGCGTCCTGCTCGGCGTCCTGTCGGGTCTGCGCCGCAACAAGCTGATGGACAAACTCGTCCTGGTCATCACCCTCCTGGTGATCTCCGTGCCGATCTTCGTCCTCGCCTACGTCTTCCAGGCGATCTTCGCCGACGGTCTCGGCTGGGTGACCCCGACGGTCCAGGACTCCATGAACCTGGGCGAGTTGATGCTGCCGGCCATCGTGCTCGGCTCGCTTTCGCTCGCGTACGTGGCGCGGCTCTCGCGCACCTCGATCGTCGAGAACCTGGGCGCGGACTACATCCGCACCGCCGTCGCCAAGGGTCTGCCCAAGCGCCGCATCATCACCCGCCACCTGCTGCGCAACTCGCTGATCCCGGTGGTGACCTTCCTCGGAACCGACCTCGGCGCCCTGATGGGCGGCGCGATCGTCACCGAGGGAATCTTCAACGTGCAGGGTGTCGGAAACGCGCTCTACCGCGCCATCAACGGCAAGGAAGGTGCGACGGTGGTCGGTTTCGTGACCGTCCTGGTCGTCGTCTACCTCCTCTCCAGCCTGATCGTCGACCTGCTCTACGCGGTCCTGGACCCGAGGATCCGGTATGCCTGACACCATCGAGAAGACCTCCGCCCCCGGATCGTCGGCCGTAAACGCCCCGGTGGACCAGGTCGACAAGCCGCGCAGCCTCTGGTCGGACGCGTGGGGCGATCTGCGCCGCCGCCCGGTCTTCATCCTCTCGGCACTGCTCATCGTGCTGCTGATCGCGATCTCCATCGCGCCGAGCCTGTTCACCTCGGTGGACCCGCGCGCCGGTGACCTGCGCAACCACTACCTGACCACCCCCAACTGGGGTCACCTGTTCCAGCCCGACTGGTTCGGCTACGACGGTCAGGGCCGCAGCATCTACGCCCGTACGCTCTACGGCGCCCGGGCCTCGATCACCGTCGGCATCTGCGTGACCGCCGCGGTCACCATCGTCGGTGGCATCACCGGCATGGTCGCCGGCTACTTCGGCGGCTGGGTCGACACGCTGGTGTCCCGCATCACCGACATCTTCTTCGGCATCCCGCTGCTGCTCGGTTCGCTGGTGATCCTCAACGCGTTCGCCAACCGCACCGTGTGGACCGTGGTGTTCGCCCTCGCGGTGCTCGGCTGGACGCAGATGACCCGTGTCATGCGCGGCGCCGTCATCACCGCCAAGGCCGCCGACTACGTCACCGCGGCCCGGGCGCTCGGCGCCGGCACGTTCCGGATCATGCTCCGGCACATCCTGCCGAACGCGGTCGCCCCGGTGATCGTGGTCGCCACGATCGCGCTCGGCGGCTACATCGGTGCCGAGGCGACGCTGAGCTACCTCGGCATCGGTCTGCAAGACCCGACGATCAGCTGGGGCATCGACATCTCGTCGGCCCAGCGCGTGATCCGCACGGCCCCGCACGCACTGTTCTTCCCCGCGGGCATGCTGAGCCTCACCGTTCTCGCGTTCATCATGCTCGGCGACGCGGTGCGCGACGCCCTCGACCCCAAGCTGCGCTGAGGAGGGCGTACGACGTGACCACTATCGACAAGACCCTCAACGTCCCGGCACAGCGTCCCTCCGGGGACGAGTCCGGCGCGCTGCTCGAAGTCCGTGACCTGCACGTGGAGTTCCACACCCGGGAGGGTGTGGCCAAGGCGGTCAACGGTGTCAACTACTCGGTGAACGCGGGCGAGACGCTCGCCGTGCTCGGCGAGTCCGGCTCCGGCAAGTCCGTGACCGCCCAGGCGATCATGGGCATCCTCGACATGCCGCCGGGGAGGATCCCGCAGGGCGAGATCCTCTTCCAAGGCCAGGACATGCTCAAGATGTCCAACGAGGAGCGCCGCAAGATCCGTGGCCAGAAGATCGCGATGATCTTCCAGGACGCGCTCTCCGCGCTCAACCCGGTCCTCAACGTCGGCTACCAGCTCGGCGAGATGTTCCAGGTGCACCAGGGCCTGTCCCGCAAGGACTCCAAGCTCAAGGCCATCGAGCTGATGGACAAGGTCAAGATCCCGGCCGCCAAGGCCCGGGTCACCGACTACCCCCACCAGTTCTCCGGCGGCATGCGCCAGCGCATCATGATCGCCATGGCGCTCGCCCTGGAGCCGGACCTGATCATCGCGGACGAGCCGACCACCGCGCTCGACGTGACCGTCCAGGCCCAGGTCATGGACCTGCTCGCGGAGCTCCAGCGCGAGTACAACATGGGCCTGATCCTGATCACCCACGACCTCGGCGTGGTCGCCGACGTCGCGGACAAGATCGCGGTCATGTACGCGGGCCGGATCGTCGAGCAGGCCCCGGTGCACGAGATCTACAAGCGCCCCGCGCACCCGTACACCAAGGGACTGCTCGCCTCGATCCCGCGCCTGGACCAGAAGGGCCAGGACCTCTACGCGATCAAGGGCCTGCCGCCCAACCTCCTGAAGATCCCGGCCGGTTGCGCGTTCAACCCGCGCTGCCCCCAGGCGCAGGACATCTGCCGTACCGAGGTCCCGGCCCTGCTGCCGGTCACCGAGCAGGACGGCACCGACCTGGTCGGCCGCGGCAGCGCCTGCCACCTCTGGAAGGAGACGATCCATGGCTGAGCTCGACAAGAAGGACGAGGCCGTGGACGCCACCCCGAACGTCACCGACGTCGTCAAGGCGGACGCCTCGACGACCACCGAGGTCGAGGCGATCCTCGACGCTCCGGTCGACCGGGGCGAGCCGATCCTCCAGGTCCGCAATCTGGTCAAGCACTTCCCGCTGACCAGCGGCATCCTGTTCCGCAAGCAGGTCGGCGCGGTCAAGGCCGTCGACGGGATCTCCTTCGACCTGTACCAGGGCGAGACCCTGGGCATCGTCGGCGAGTCCGGCTGTGGCAAGTCCACCGTCGCCAGGCTCCTGATGACGCTGGAGCGGGCGACCGCCGGCGAGGTCTTCTACAAGGGCCAGGACATCACCAAGCTGTCCGGGCGCGCCCTGAAGGCCGTGCGCCGCAACATCCAGATGGTGTTCCAGGACCCGTACACCTCGCTGAACCCGCGCATGACGGTCGGCGACATCATCGGGGAGCCGTACGAGATCCACCCCGAGGTGGCCCCCAAGGGCGACCGGCGCCGCAAGGTCCAGGAGCTCCTGGACGTCGTGGGTCTGAACCCGGAGTACATCAACCGGTACCCGCACCAGTTCTCCGGCGGTCAGCGCCAGCGCATCGGCATCGCCCGCGGCCTCGCGCTGAACCCCGAGATCATCATCTGCGACGAGCCGGTCTCCGCCCTGGACGTGTCCGTCCAGGCCCAGGTCATCAACCTGATGGAGAAGCTGCAGAACGAGTTCAACCTGTCGTACGTGTTCATCGCGCACGACCTGTCGATCGTTCGGCACATCTCCGACCGGGTCGGCGTCATGTACCTCGGCAAGATGGCCGAGATCGGCACCGACCAGCAGATCTACGAGCACCCGACGCACCCCTACACCCAGGCGCTGCTCTCCGCCGTCCCGGTCCCCGACCCGGACGCGCGCGAGCACCGCGAGCGGATCATCCTCACCGGTGACGTCCCCTCGCCCGCCAACCCGCCGTCGGGCTGCCGCTTCCGCACCCGCTGCTGGAAGGCGGAGGACCGCTGCTCGACCGAGGTCCCGCTGCTCGCGATCCCGGAGCGCTTCCAGGGTCTGGACAGCCCGGTGGCGCACGAGTCGGCCTGCCACTTCGCCGAGGAGAAGGACGTGGTCGGCGCGGCCTGACAGGTTCACATACGGGTGGGCCCGCGGTTCCTCTTCGGAATCGCGGGCCCACCCGTATGTGCGCCCATACGGCGCTGGTGAAGGTGCGGTATCCGCGCTTCTGGGGTGATATTTGGGCCTAAGTGGGACTTGGGACTCAAGCGGGACTCTAGGAGGACTCCATGCGCGGAGCCACGCACGCCAAGTGGGCCGCTGGTGCGGTGGTCGTCGCCCTCGCGGCGACGGCCTGCGGTGGCGGAGGGAGCAGTGGCGGTGGTGGCGCGGCCGGGATCGTCAGCTCCTCCTGGGGTGACCCGCAGAACCCGCTGGAGCCGGCCAACACCAACGAGGTGCAGGGCGGCAAGGTCCTCGACATGCTGATGCGCGGTCTCAAGCGGTACGACCCGAAGACCGGCGAGGCCAAGGACATGCTCGCCGACAAGATCGAGACGACCGACTCGGAGAACTTCAAGGTCACCCTCAAGGACGGCTGGACGTTCTCCAACGGCGAGAAGGTCACCGCCAAGTCCTTCGTGGACGCCTGGAACTACGGCGCCAACCTGAAGAACAATCAGAAGAACGCGTCGATGTTCTCCTACATCGACGGCTACGCCCAGATCCACCCCAAGACCGGGTCCCCGGCCGCCGACACCATGTCCGGCCTGAAGGTCGTCGACGACAAGACCTTCACGGTCAAGCTCAACCAGAAGTTCTCCACCTGGCCTGACACCCTCGGCTATCCCGCGTTCGCGCCGCTGCCCAGGGCCTTCTTCGACAACCACGCGGCCTGGCTGTCCAAGCCCGTCGGCAACGGCCCGTACACGGTGGACTCGTACACCAAGGGCTCCAAGCTGGCGATGCGCAAGTGGGCCGGGTACATGGGCGCGGACAAGGCGCAGAACGGCGGCATCGACCTCAAGGTCTACACCGACAACAACACCGCCTACACCGACCTGACGGCCGGCAACCTCGACCTCGTCGACGACGTGCCCGCCTCCCAGCTCAAGAACGTGAAGGCCGACCTCGGCGACCGGTACATCAACACCCCGGCCGGCATCATCCAGACGCTCGCCTTCCCGTACTACGACGCCGTCTGGAACACCCCGAACGCGGTCAAGGTCCGCAAGGGCATCTCCATGGCGATCAACCGGCAGCAGATCACCGACACCATCTTCCAGAAGACCCGCACCCCCGCCACCGACTGGACCTCGCCGGTACTCGGCGACGCCGGCGGCTACAAGGCCGGGCTGTGCGGGGACGGCTGCACCTACAACCCCGCCGAGGCCAAGAAGCTCATCACCGAGGGCGGCGGCATCCCCGGCGGGCAGCTGAAGATCTCGTACAACGCGGACACCGGCTCGCACAAGGAATGGGTCGACGCGGTCTGCAACAGCATCAACAACGCGCTGGGCAACGACAAGGCGTGCGTCGGCGGGCCGGTCGGCACCTTCGCCGACTTCCGCAGCCAGATCACCCAGTCCAAGATGTCCGGCCCCTTCCGGGCGGGCTGGCAGATGGACTACCCGCTGATCCAGAACTTCCTCCAGCCGCTGTACTACACCGGCGCCTCCTCCAACGACGGCAAGTGGTCCAACGCCGAGTTCGACAAGCTGGTCGACCGGGCCAACGCCGACACCGACAAGGCGAAGGCGGTCGCCGACTTCCAGCAGGCCGAAGGCGTCGTACGGGACCAGATGGCGGCCATCCCGCTCTGGTACCAGAACGGCAGCGCGGGCTACTCGACCCGGATCTCCAACGTCTCGCTGAACCCCTTCAGCGTCCCGGTCTACGACCAGATCAAGGTCGGCTGATGCCGTAGGGCGCACGGCCCGGCGTGCTCAACTCCGCGCCGGGCCCCGCCCGTTGAGAGTTCCGACGACCCGCGGAGGGCCTCATGGGACGGTATGTGATCCGGCGTCTGCTCCAGATGATCCCGGTCTTCTTCGGGGCCACGCTGCTGATCTTCCTGATGGTGAACGTGATGGGGGACCCGATCGCCGGCCTGTGCGGCGACAAGGCCTGCGACCCCGCCACCGCCGCCCAGCTCAAGAAGGAGTTCGGCCTCGACAAGCCGGTGTGGCAGCAATACCTGACGTACATGGGGAACGTGTTCACCGGCGACTTCGGGACCGCGTTCAACGGGCAGAAGGTCACCGAGCTGATGTCCGCCGCCTTCCCCGTCACCATCCGGCTGACCATCGTGGCGATCCTCTTCGAGATCGTCATCGGGATCAGCCTCGGCGTGGTCACGGGGCTGCGGCGCGGGCGGCCCGTCGACACCGTCGTCCTGATGCTGACCCTCATCGTCATCGCCATCCCCGTCTTCGTCACGGGCCTGCTGCTCCAGTTGCTGCTCGGCGTCGAATGGGGGGTCATCAAACCCACGGTCTCGCCGGAGGCCCCGTTCAACGAACTCCTCATCCCGGGCCTCGTGCTGGCGTCCGTATCGCTGGCCTACGTCACCCGGCTCACCCGGACCTCGATCGCCGAGAACTCGCGCGCCGACTACGTCCGCACCGCCGTCGCCAAGGGCCTGCCCAGACGCCGGGTGATCACCAAGCACCTGCTGCGCAACTCGCTGATCCCCGTCGTCACCTTCATCGGCACGGACGTCGGCGCGCTGATGGGCGGCGCGATCGTCACCGAGCGGATCTTCAACATCCACGGCGTCGGCTACCAGCTCTACCAGGGCATCCTGCGCCAGAGCACCCAGACCGTGGTCGGCTTCGTGACCGTGCTGGTCCTGGTCTTCCTGATCGCCAACCTCATCGTCGACCTTCTGTACGCCGTACTCGACCCGAGGATCCGCTATGCCTGAGCCCTACGACGACGGAGCGATCGCCGGGACGGGGGCGGGCGGGGCGATGGACCTCGCGGCGAGCGAGGCCGTGACCCTGGAGAAGACGCCCGGCGGACCGCTCGGCACGGGCCCGTCCGAGAAGCCGCGCTCGCTGTGGTCGGACGCCTGGCGCGACCTGCGCCGCAACCCCGTCTTCATCATCTCGGGTCTGGTCATCCTCTTCCTGGTCGTCATCTCGCTGTGGCCCTCGCTGATCGCCGACGGCAACCCGCTCCAGTGCGACCTCGCCAAGGCGCAGGAGGGCTCCCAGCCCGGCCACCCCTTCGGCTACAACGGGCAGGGCTGCGACGTCTACACGCGGACCGTCTACGGCGCCCGCACCTCGGTGACCGTCGGCGTGTGCACCACCGTCGGCGTCGCCCTGTTCGGCTCGTTCGTCGGCGGGCTCGCCGGGTTCTTCGGCGGCGGCTGGGACGCGCTGCTGTCCCGCGTCACCGACATCTTCTTCGGCATCCCCGTCGTCCTCGGCGGCCTGGTCTTCCTGTCGGTGGTCACCTCCGCCACCGTCTGGCCGGTCATCGGCTTCATGATCCTGCTCGGCTGGCCGCAGATCGCCCGCATCGCCCGCGGCTCCGTCATCACCGCCAAACAGAACGACTACGTGCAGGCGGCCCGCGCGCTCGGCGCCTCCAACTCCCGCATGCTGCTCCGCCACATCGCGCCCAACGCGGTGGCCCCGGTCATCGTCGTGGCGACCATCGCACTCGGTACGTACATCGCGCTCGAAGCGACGCTGTCCTACCTCGGCGTAGGCCTCAAGCCGCCCACCGTCTCCTGGGGCATCGACATCTCGGCCGCCTCCCAGTACATCCGCAACGCCCCGCACATGCTGCTCTGGCCGGCCGGTGCGCTGGCGGTCACGGTGCTCGCGTTCATCATGCTCGGCGACGCGGTGCGCGACGCCCTCGACCCCAAGCTGCGTTGAGGAGCCAGGACATGCTGCTCGAAGTACGTGATCTCCAGGTGGAGTTCAAGACGCGGGACGGGGTCGCCAAGGCCGTCAACGGGGTCAACTACTCGGTGGACGCGGGCGAGACGCTCGCCGTGCTCGGCGAGTCCGGCTCCGGCAAGTCCGTCACCGCGCAGGCCGTGATGGGTATCCTCGACATGCCGCCCGGACGCATCACCGGCGGCGAGATCCTCTTCCAGGGCAAGGACCTCCTGAAGCTCAAGGAGGACGAGCGGCGCAAGATCCGCGGCTCCGAGATGGCCATGATCTTCCAGGACGCGCTGTCCTCCCTGAACCCGGTGCTCAGCGTGGGCGACCAGCTCTCGGAGATGTTCACCGTCCACCGGGGCATGTCCAGGAAGGACGGCAAGGCCAAGGCCGTCGAGCTGATGGACCGGGTGCGCATCCCGGCCGCCAAGGAGCGGGTCGGCCAGTACCCCCACCAGTTCTCCGGCGGCATGCGCCAGCGCATCATGATCGCGATGGCGATGGCACTCGAACCCTCGCTGATCATCGCGGACGAGCCCACCACCGCCCTCGACGTCACCGTCCAGGCCCAAGTCATGGACCTCCTGGCCGAGTTGCAGCGCGAGCTGAACATGGGGCTCATCCTGATCACCCACGACCTGGGTGTCGTCGCCGATGTCGCCGACAAGATCGCGGTGATGTACGCGGGCCGGATCGTCGAGCAGGCCCCGGTGCACGAGATCTACAAGAAGCCCGCGCACCCGTACACCAAGGGCCTTCTCGAATCGATTCCGCGCCTGGACCAGAAGGGCCGGGAGCTGTACGCGATCAAGGGCCTGCCGCCCAACCTGATGCACATCCCGCCGGGCTGCGCCTTCAACCCGCGCTGCCCGATGGCCCAGGACGTCTGCCGCACCGATGTGCCGCCGCTGTTCGACGTGGCCGCCGACCGGCAGAGCGCGTGCTTCTTCTGGAAGGAGACCCTCGATGGCTGAGGCCATTCTGGAGGTCAGGGACCTGGTCAAGCATTATCCGCTGACCCAGGGCGTCCTCTTCAAGAAGCAGATCGGCGCGGTCAAGGCGGTCGACGGGGTCTCTTTCGACCTGGCGGCCGGCGAGACGCTCGGCATCGTCGGCGAGTCCGGCTGCGGCAAGTCGACGGTCGCCAAGATGCTGGTCAACCTGGAACGCCCGACGGCCGGGGAGATCAAGTACAAGGGCGAGGACATCACGCGGATGTCCGGGCGGGCCCTGAAGGCGGTCCGCCGCAACATCCAGATGGTCTTCCAGGACCCGTACACCTCCCTCAACCCGCGCATGACGGTCGGCGACATCATCGGGGAGCCGTACGAGATCCACCCCGAGGTCGCGCCGAAGGGGAGCCGCCGGCAGAAGGTCCAGGACCTGCTCGACGTGGTCGGGCTCAACCCGGAGTACATCAACCGCTACCCGCACCAGTTCAGCGGTGGCCAGCGTCAACGCATCGGCATCGCACGGGGGTTGGCGCTCCGGCCCGAGATCATCGTCGCGGACGAGCCGGTCTCCGCGCTCGACGTCTCCGTGCAGGCGCAGGTCGTCAACCTCCTGGACCGCCTCCAGAACGAGTTCTCCCTCTCGTACGTCTTCATCGCCCACGACCTGTCCATCGTGCGGCACATCTCGGACCGGGTCGGCGTGATGTACCTCGGCCGGATCGTCGAGATCGGCCGCGACGAGCAGATCTACGACCACCCCACCCACCCCTACACCCAGGCGCTGCTCTCCGCGGTGCCGGTCCCCGACCCCTCCGCGCGCGAGCACCGCGAGCGCATCATCCTGACCGGGGACGTGCCCTCGCCCGCGAACCCGCCGTCGGGCTGTCCTTTCCGTACGCGCTGCTGGAAGGCGCGGGAGCGGTGTGCCCTGGAGGTGCCGTTGCTCGTGGTGCCGGCCGAGTTCCGCCTTGCCGAGGGCCCGGCCCACCACCCCTCGGCCTGCCACTTCGCGGAGGAGAAGCGGGTTGTGCCGCCGGACGCTGGGCTGGGGTAGGGGGCTTTTTGCGCAGTTCCCCGCGCCCCTTAGCAGCATGCCCCTTGAGGCGACGCCGAAGCCGAGCACTCCAGGGGCGCGACCAGCCACGCACGATCCGCAGCCGAACATCAAGGCCCGCGCCCGCGGTGGTAATTGGGGTGTGCGGGCGCGAGCCTCGACTCCGAGCGGAGGCTCAGGCTCGGGTCAATGGGCCGTATCCGTCGCCTCCTCGATCGCGGCGAGAGCGGGGTCGAGGACGACGTCCTCGTCCCGCGCCGTGATCGTCGGTTCCTCGGGGAAGTGACACGCCGTCAAATGCCCCTCCCGGTTGCCCTCGATGCGTACCAGCGGGGGAGTCTTTGAGGCGCACTTGTCCTGCGCCTTCCAGCAGCGCGTGCGGAAGCGGCAGCCCGACGGCGGGTCCACCGGCGAGGGCACGTCCCCGGCGAGCCGGATGCGTTCGCGGCCCTCGCCCTCCTCCTCCACCACGGCCTCCGGCACCGCCGAGAGCAGGGCGTGGGTGTACGGGTGGCGCGGGCGCCGGTAGATGGACTCGCGGTCGCCGACCTCGACGATCCGGCCCAGGTACATCACCGCGACCCGCTGCGAGAAGTGCCGCACGATCGCCAGGTCGTGCGCGATGAAGAGGAACGCGATGTCCAGCTCGCGCTGGAGGTCCTGGAGCAGGTTGACCACCTGCGCCTGGATCGACACGTCGAGCGCCGAGACCGGCTCGTCGGCCACGATCAGCTTCGGCTCAAGGCCCAGCGCCCGTGCCACGCCGATGCGTTGACGCTGCCCGCCGGAGAACTCGTGCGGGAAGCGGTTGTAGTGCTCCGGGTTCAGGCCGACGGTCTCCAGGAGCTCGCGGACCCGCCGCTCCACGCCGCCGGGCGGCTTGATGGCGTTGACCTCCATCGGGTTGGCGATGATGTCGCCGACCGTCTGGCGCGGGTTGAGCGAGGCGTACGGGTCCTGGAAGATCATCTGGATCTCGGACCTGATCGGCGCGATGGCCCGGCGGGAGGCGTGGGTGATGTCCTGCCCGGCGTAGACGACCTTTCCGGCGGTGGGTTCCAGGAGCCGGGTGACCAGGCGGCCGGTGGTCGACTTGCCGCAGCCGGACTCGCCGACCAGGCCGAGGGTCTCGCCCCGGCCGATGCTGAAGTCGATCCCGTCCACGGCGCGCACATCGCCGACGTGCCGTTTGAAGAGGAACCCCATGTTGATCGGGAAGTACTTGACCAGGCCGGTCACTTCGAGCAACGGGCCCGTGCCGCCGGACCCGGGCGCGCTGCCCCGCTGCTCGGCGACGCTGGTGGCTTTCTCACTCATGGCGATGTCCCGCATCCTTGTCAGCGCAGCCTGGGGCGGATCTGCTCGGTGAAGATGGCCTCTTTCTGATGGCTCGTCAAATGACAGGCCGAGCCCCGTCGTTGGTCCTCGGGGAGATCCGGACGGACGGTGCGGCAGGTCCCGTCCGCCACCTCGCCGGTGAAGCCGCACCGGGGGTGGAAGGGGCAGCCCGGCGGTGGCGAGAGCAGGCTCGGCGGGGCGCCGGGGATCGGCATCAGCGGGGTCTCCACCGAGGAGTCCAGGCGCGGTACCGAGCCGAGGAGCCCCCAGCTGTAGGGGTGCTGGGGCCGGTGCATGACTTCCTTGACGGTGCCCCGCTCCACGCACCGGCCGGCGTACATCACCATCACCTGGTCGGCGGTCTTGGCGATCACCCCGAGGTCGTGGGTGATGATGATGATCGCCGCGCCGGTCTCCTGCTGGAGGTCTTTGAGGAGGTCCAGGATCTGGGCCTGGACCGTCACGTCGAGCGCGGTGGTGGGCTCATCCGCGATCACCAGTTCCGGGTCGCAGACCAGCGCCATCGCGATCATGGCGCGCTGCCGCATGCCCCCGGAGAACTGGTGCGGATAGTCGTCGACACGCAGTTCGGGCTGGGGGATGCCGACCTTGCGCAGCATGTCCACGGCCCGCGCCCGCGCCTCGCGGCGGGAGGCGCCGGTGTGCTTCATGAGGGGCTCGGCGATCTGCCGGCCCACCGTGTAGAACGGCGAGAGCGCGGCCAGCGAATCCTGGAAGATCATCGCCATCTTCTTGCCGCGCAGCCGGTTGAGCTGTCGCTCGGTGGCGCCGGTCAGCTCCTGGCCGTCGAGGAGGATCTCGCCCTGGATCGTGGTGTTGCGCGGGTTGTGCAGACCCAGGATCGCGAGGTTGGTCACCGACTTGCCGGAGCCCGACTCGCCGACGATGCCCAGCGTGGAGCCGCGTTCGAGATCGAAGGAGAGGCCGTCTACGGCCTTGACGGTGCCGTCCTCGGTGGCGAAGTGGACGTACAGGTCGCGGACCGAGAGGAACGAGGACGCCGGTGCGGAGACCGGTTCGGCGGCGGTCCGGCTCAGGGTGGACACAGGTGGTTCTCCTGAAGGTCTGCGGGCGTCAGGCGAGCCTGATCCGGGGGTCGATGAAGGCGTACGCCAGGTCCACGACGATGTTGCAGACGACGATGAGGGAGGCGCCGATGAGCATCACGGCCATCTCCAGGGGCAGGTCGCTGCGGAGCACCGCCTCCACCGAGAGCAGCCCGAGGCCGTGCAGGCCGAAGGTGACCTCGGTGATGATCGCGCCGCCGAGCACCGCGCTCAGGTCCACGCCGAAGATGGTGATGATGGTGGCCATCGCGCCCCGCAGCGCGTACCGCATGAAGACGTAACGGGACGACATGCCCTTGGCGCGGGCCGCCCTGATGTGGTCCTCGGAGAGCTGCTCGACCATCAACGAGCGGGTCTGGCGGCTGTAGTTGGACCAGAAGATCACCGAGAGGACCAGGCAGGGCAGGATCATCCCGGTGACCGAGCCCCAGACGTCGTGCGCCCAGTCCACGTCGTGGCCCCGGTCGAGCCAGCCCAGTTTGGTGGAGAAGAACAGGATCGCGAGCGGTCCGATGAAGTAGATCTGCACCGACTGCCCGAGCAGCGAGGTGGCGCTGGCGACCCGGTCGAAGACCGTGCCCTGGCGCCAGGCCGAGATCAGGCCGAGCGAGACGCCGATGGTGAGGAAGACCGCCGCGCCGCCGACCGCGAGGGTCAGCGTCGTCGGGTAACTGTCGGCGATCGTGCCCCAGACCGGCTGCTGATTGGCGAAGGAATAGCCGAAACAGGGCGCCGGGCAATTGCCGATCGGCATATGGCGGCCGACGAAAATGCCGACCATGTAGTGCCAGTACTGCGTCCAGATCGGCAGATTGAGTCCGAGGTTCTTGCGGATCAGGGCGACGTTCTGCGGATCACACTGTTTGCCGCAGGAGAGCAGCGCCGGGTCGGACGGCAGGAAGAAGAAGAGGAAATACGTGATCATGCTGATAAGGACCAGGATGACCATGGCACCGAGCACACGGCGCACCAGGAAACGGAACATCGGCTGACTCTTCCGTCGCTATGCGGTTTCCCCGGCCCGCCTCGGGGCCGGGGAAACCGAGCCGCACGTGCTACTGCTTCACGAAGATCGAGTTCGGGTTGATCGTTCCGTAGACCTGGTTGTAGGTGACGCCGCCGAGGCCGGAACCGTACAGGTTGAAGTACTTGTCGAAGAGGAACGGAATCTGCGACGCGTCGGTCTGGAGCGCGTATTCGGAGAGCTGCTCCCACGCGGCCGCCTGCTTGGGCAGGTCCGTGATCTGGTTGATGCGGTCGATCTCGGAGTTGATCTTCGGGTCGTTCAGGAATGAGTAGTTGTTGGTGCCGTCCACGAGGTTGCGGCCGTCCATGGTGGGCGGCACGACCGTCGACCCGTTGGGCCAGTCCGCGCCCCAGCTCGCCCGGTACATGTCGTACGGCGTATTCACCTTGCCGACCACCGTGTAGTACGAGGTCGTGTCGATGGCTTTGCGGTCCACCTTGAAGCCGGCCTTCTCCAGGGCCTTCTGGATGGTCAGCGTGACGGTGTCCCACTTCGGGGTGTTCGCGTAGGCCAGCGAGATCTTGTACGGGGTGGTGACGCCGGCGTCCTTCAGGAGCTGGAGGGACTTCTCGGGGTCACCCATGGGCTTGGCGAGCTTGCCGAACGGGTCGGACTTCTTGTAGCCGGACACCGTCGGGCTGAGCAGCGAGGTGCCGAGGTCGCCCTGCGCGCCGCCGCCCATGGCCTGCTGGACCTGCTGGAGCGGGAAGGCGTACTGGAGCGCCTGGCGCACCTTCGGGTCGGTGATCCGCTTGGTGTTGAGGTTGAACACCTCGACGTAGGGCTGGTACTCGTTCACCGTCCGGCTCTTGTACTGCGGGTCCGAGGTCAGCGTCTGCATCTTCGAGGGGTCCGCCGACTGCGCCATGTTGATGGCGTACTTGTCGGTGCCGGTGTCCGCGGCGAGCCGGTTGGTGAGCCCCGGCTCCTGGATGCCGAGCTGGAACTCCCACTTGTCGGGGTAGGCGTTGCGGATCGGGTCGGTCTTCGGGTCCCAGTTGGTGTTGCGCACGAAGGACAGCGACTTGCCCGGCTGATAGCTCGCGATCTTGTACGGGCCGGTGGAGACCGGGTGGTTGTTGTACTTCTGCTTGTCGTCCTTGGCCTTGGGGACCGGCGAGATGTTGGGCATCGCCATCGCGTACGGGGTGTCCGCGTGCGGCTGGAGGAAGTGGAAGACGATCGTCTTGTCGTCGGGCGTCGAGATCAGCGAGTCCGGGATCTCCTTGCCGTCGTAGGGGCCGGTGTACTTCTTGCGGTAGTCGGTGCCGTAGATCCACTTCTGGACGTACTGCGGCCCCTGCGTCTCGTAGTCGGCGAAGAGCCGCTCGATGCCGTACTTGATGTCCTTGGTGGTGACCGGCGTGCCGTCCTCGAACTTCAGCCCGTCCTTGAGGGTGTACGTCCAGGTCTTCGACCCGTCGGAGGGCGTGCCCGTGTCGGTGGCGAGGTCGCCGACCACGATCGTCTTGCCGGTCTTCGGGTCGATCTTGTAGCCGGTCAGCGAGCGGTTGTAGAGCAGCTGCACCGACAGCTGGTCGCTCACGTACTGCTGGCCCGGGTCCAGGTAGTCGAAGCCGGCCTGATCGAGGCTGTAGGCGGTGCCGCCGGACTTCGCGCCGTCGACCGCGACGGCCGGTCCTGTGGAGTCGGCCTTGGTGCCCACGCCGAAGTTCTGCACCGAGGCCTGCTTGCCCGTGTCCGGGCCCTTGCCGTTGTCGCTCGCCCCGCCGCTGCTGCACGCGGCCGTCAGCGCCAGTGCCCCCACCGCGAACACCGCGGAAACCTGGCGCGCCTTGTTTATTCTCATGAGTTCCTGCCTGTCAGGATGATCGGCTTCAGCGCACGGTCTTGGGGTCGAGAGCGTCCCGGACCGAATCCCCGAGCAGGTTGAACGCGACGACGAAGACGACCATCGCGATGCCGGGGAAGAACATGAAGGTGAGATCGGAGTCGTAGTACGTGGCCCCGGACTGGAAGAGCAGGCCCCAGTCGGGCGTCGGGCTGTGGACCCCGACGCCGAGGTAGGAAAGCCCCGCCTCGGCGGTGACGTTGACCGGGAGCAGCAAGGTCGCCTGTACGAGCACGGTCGACCAGATGTTGGGCAGCAGCTCCTTGCGGATGATCCGCCAGCCCGAGGCGCCGCTGAGCCGGGCCGCCTCGATGAACTCGCGCTCGCGCAGCGAAAGGACCTGGGCCCGGATGAGCCGGCCGATCGTCATCCAGCCGAGGACCAGCTGCACCAGGATCAGCGCCACCACCCGCACGTAGGCGGGCTCCTCCTCGGTGGGCGAGACGAACAGGGCCACGATCACCGGGGTGAAGGCGATGAAGAACAACTGCTGCGGGAAGGACAGCATCAGGTCCGAGAACCGGCCGAGGAAGTAGTCGGTCCGGCCGCCCAGATACCCCTGCACCAGGCCGATGAGGACGCCGATGACCACCGCGATCGTGGTGACCGCGAGGGCGATGAGCAGCGAGGTGCGGATGCCGTAGATCAAAAGCGTGAACACGTCGCGGCCGAGCTTCGGTTCGATGCCGAACCAGAAGTCGCCGTCGATCCCGCCGTTGGGCTTGAGCGGAATGCCGTAGCTGTTCAGCAGCCCGCGGTCCTGCCCGTACAGCTGGTAGGGGTCCTTTCCGTACAGCTTGGAGATGAGTGGAGCGGCCACTGCGACCAGGATGAATCCGAGGACCGTAAAGGCACACAGGATTCCGACCTTGTCGCGTTTGAACCGGATCCACGCGAGACGCCCGGGTGAGCGCCCGACAAGTTCGCTTGTCTTTACTTCGATACCGTCGGCCGGGCCGGTGGCGTCACCCTCTCCGGGAAGCGGGTCGGATGGCTCCATGGCAGCTCTTGTGGAACTTGACATTTCGCATTGCCCTCCGCGCAGGAAGGATTCAGCGGCGCTGTTGCGTCATTTGTTGACCGGAACATTCATGCGTGCGGCGGTGCGAGTCAAGGGGTTGGTGCAGGCCGAGGTGAACTCATCGCTTTACTTGGCGCAAGATTTCATTCTTCGGTGCGGACGCGTGCTTGACAGGCTCCCGGCTTATCCGGAATCTCATGCTAAATGCCCATCAATTTCCGTAACACGGGGGCAACATGCCGGTCGCGGCGCCGATATACGGACATGGCACGGTGAGCACCGTACGGCCGTGCGGGTGCCGTGGGCCGGCCGGGCCGCTCTTCGCGGCCCGGCCGGCCGTCACCCGTGGCTAGGGGGTGTCCGATGGGTCATGGCCGGGGCCGCGACGTCTGGCACGGCACCTCGCCGCGTTGCCGAAACGCCCCGAGAGCTCCGCTATCGGGACGCTCCGGCGCCTTGCGATGCACCGCACCAGACGCCACGACCTACCCGACCCTGACCCATCGGACACCCCCTAGCCGAGCCCCAACGAGCGGCACAGGAAGTCGACTTGGAGCAGCAGCAGGTTCTCGGCGACCTGCTCCTGCGGGGTCATGTGCGTCACGCCCGTGAGCGGAAGCACCTCATGGGGGTGACCCGCCGCCAGGAGCGCGGAGGACAGCCGCAGGGTGTGGGCCACCACCACGTTGTCGTCCGCCATGCCGTGGATGATCATCAGTGGGCGGGCCGGGCTCGGCCGGCTCGTCAACTCGCCGTTCCTGACGAGGGAGTTGGAGTCGTACACCCCGGGGTTCTCGGACGGGAGCCCCAAGTACCGCTCCGTGTAGTGGGTGTCGTACAGCTCCAGGTCCGTCACCGGCGCGCCCGCGATGCCCGCGTGGAACACATCGGGCCGCCGCAGCACGGCGAGCGCGGACAGATAGCCGCCGAAGGACCAGCCCCGCATCGCCACCCGGCCGAGGTCCAGCGGGTAGCCGCCCGCGAGGCCGTGCAGCGCCTCGATCTGGTCGTCCAGGACGAGGGTGAAGTCGTTCTTGACCGCCTTCTCCCAGGCGGGGGAGCGGCCCGGGGTGCCCCGGCCGTCGGCGACGACCACCGCGAAGCCCTGGTCGGCGAACCACTGCGAGGTGAGGTGCGCGTTGTGCGCGGCCACCACCCGCTGTCCGTGCGGACCGCCGTACGGATCCATGAGTACGGGCAGCGGTCCGTCGGATTCGCGGTAGTGGGACGGGAGCAGAACGGCGCACGGGATCCGCTGTGCGCCCCCTTCGGTCAGTCGAAGCCGCACCGAGAGGCCGGGAGTCGCGGCATACGAGACGATCTTGGCCAGTTCCTTGCCGTCCCGCAGCACCCTGACGTCCGTCCCCGGCCGGTCGGGCCGGGCGGAGCTGAGCACCGTGATCGCCCCGGAACGCACGGCCGAGTGGACTCCCGCGCCGTCCGAGACGCGTTCCGTACCCAGCTCATTGACCCGGTACACATGGATCTCGCCGATCTCGGGAGCACCGGCGGCCGCCGAAGGGGTCCTCACACCCGCGGACGCGGAGATCAGGACGTCGCTCTCGCCGATGTCCAGCACCGCCCTGACGTGCAACTGCCCGCCGGTCAGGGCCCGGTCGCCGACGGCCAGGACCCGCGCCCCGCCCTCGTCGGCGATCCGTACGAGCCGCCCGTCGGGCGCCCAGGCCGGGACGCCCGGCAGGAGTTCCAGCCAGTCCGCGTCCTCGTCGACATGCACGGTGCGGGTCGCGCCCGACGCGGGGTCGACGGCCAGGTGGAGCTGGGTGCGCTGGTCCCGGGACTGCACGAGCAGCAGCGGCGCCCCGTCCGAGGACCAGTGGACCCGGGCGAGATAGGGGTGGCGGGCCCGGTCCCAGACGACCTCGGTGCGGGTCCCGTCCAGCGCGTACAGGAAGAGCCGCACCTCGGCGTTGGGCGTGCCCGCCGCCGGATAGGCGACCCGCACGGGCTCCTGGCCGGGGTTGGCCGGGTCCGCGATCCACCAGCGCCGCACGGGCGAGTCGTCCGCGCGGGCGACCAGGAGGCGGTCCGAGCCGGGGCTCCACCAGTGGCCGCGCGAGCGGGACATCTCCTCCGCGGCGATGAACTCGGCGAGCCCGTACGTCACTTCGGGCGACTCGGGCTCGGCGAGCGCCCGGTCGTCGTCGCCCTCGGCCCCCACGACCCGCAGCGCGCCCCGCGCCACATAGGCCACGTGGCGCCCGTCGGGGGAGGGGCGCGGGTCGAGCACCGGGCCCGGCACCGGCAGCTCGCGGGCGGTCCCGGCGCGCAGCTCGGCGGTGAACAGGCGGCCGGACAGCGCGAACGCGGCGAGTTCGACGGCCGCGTCGGTGGCATACCCGACGATTCCGGCCGAACCCTCCCTGCTGCGCTCGCGCCGCGCCCGCTCCTGGGCGGAGAGCCGCTCGCCCCGGCCGCCGAGCAGCGCGCCGGGGTCCGCCGCGATCCGCTCCGTACCACCGCGCACCAGGTCGAGCACCCAGAGCCGGTTGCTGCGATCGGTGCCGGACGGCGAGCGCAGGAAGACGATCCGCTCGCCGTCCGGCGACACGGTGAAGGCGCGGGGCGCACCGAGCGTGAAGCGCTGGGTCCGTGCTGAGTGCCGGGGGAACGAGAGCTGCCCGGGGTCCTCTGAGTGCCTGGATGCGGTCGTCGTCATGAGGGGAACCTAGCCGCCCCCGGTGCGGCCCGCCCAGGTGCGAGCCGCGTGCGCCCCGTGTGCGCCCGTGCCCCGATCAATGCGTTCCCACGGAAAGTTATGATCCGTAGCGCTCAGTGGGTATGAACCTGCTGGCTGTATGCGCACTGCTGGGTCCGTCCGACCACCGGAACAGATGGAGGTGAACCGCCGTGGCACTCTCGATTTCGGCGGTGGTGCTGCTGGCGATCGTCGTCTTCCTGCTGGTCCGGAAATCCGGGCTGAAGGCCGGACACGCGGCGGTCTGCATGCTGCTCGGCTTCTATCTGGCGAGTTCGTCCATCGCCCCCACCATCAGCCAAGTGACCAGCAACGTGGCGGGGATGATCGGCGGGATCAAGTTCTAGGGGGCCCGCGGCCTGTCCTGAACCCGGGCGGCGGGGGTGCGGCCCGGCCCCGGCCTCGTAGGCTGGGCCCATGTCGGAACTCCCCGCCCGCCGTCTCCTCCTGGTGCACGCGCACCCGGACGACGAGTCGATCAACAACGGCGCCACCATGGCCAAGTACGCCGCCGAAGGCGCGCACGTCACCCTGGTGACCTGCACCCTCGGCGAGGAGGGCGAGGTCATCCCGCCGGAGCTCGCCCATCTCGCACCCGATCAGGAGGGCGGCCTCGGCGCCCACCGGATCGGTGAACTCGCCGCCGCGATGAAGGAACTGGGCGTCACCGACCACCGGTTCCTCGGCGGCCCGGGCCGCTTCCACGACTCCGGGATGATGGGCGTCGAGCAGAACCACCGCGCGGACGCGTTCTGGAACGCCGACGTGGACGACGCGGCCGCGTACCTCGTAGAGGTGATCCGCTCGGTGCGCCCGCAGGTCCTCGTCACCTACGACCCCGACGGCGGCTACGGGCACCCCGACCACATCCAGGCGCACCGGGTCGCGATGCGCGCCGCCGAACTCGCCGCCGAGTCCGGCTACCGCCGCGACCTGGGCGAGCCGCACACCGTCGCGAAGATCTACTGGAACCGGGTGCCCCGCCCGGTCGCGGAGCGGGCCTTCGCCGAGCTGCGCGCCGCCAAGGCGGACTTCCCCGGCATCGCCGCCATCGACGACGTACCGGGCGTCGTGGACGAGCCGGACATCACGGCCGAGATCGACGGCACCGCGTACGCCGCGGCGAAGGGCGCCGCGATGCGCGCGCACGAGACCCAGATCACCGTCCAGGGGCCCTACTTCGCGCTCTCCAACCACCTGGCCCAGCCGATCTTCACCACCGAGTACTACCAATTGGCGGCGGGTGTCCAGGGAGTTCCCGCCGGGCAGCGCGAGCACGACCTGTTTGAAGGTGTGGGCAAGTGAGTAAACGTACCGCCATGGATGACACGAGGGCGGGCGGCGGCGCCGCGCGCATCGCGCTGTACCTGCTGCTCGTCGTGCTCGGCGCGCTCGTCGGCGTCGCCGGGGCGCTCGTGCAGACGGCCTGGTTCCCGGGCGGCCTCGCACTGTCCCTCGCCGGAGCCGTCGGGCTCTTCTACTCCGGAACGCAACTCATGGGCGGCCGGGGCGGAGTGGGGGCGCCCGCGGCCGGCTGGCTGGTCGCCGTCATCCTGCTGACCGCCTCGCGCCCCGAAGGCGACTTCGTGTTCGGCGCCGGGGCCGGGTCGTACGTCTTCCTGCTCGGCGGGATGGTTGCAGCTGTGATCTGCGCCACGATCGGTGGATTCGCGCAACCCGGTGGCCAGGCCGCCCGACTTGGCGAGTGACGTGCGCAAGTGCGACGACGCAGTAGAAGGGGACGGGGTGCGCCTTCTCCGGCCCGCCCCGTACGGAACGACGGCGGCCAGTATGGTGGTGCGCGCCGCCGAGCCGCCCGTACAGAGGGACCACAAGAACGAGACCGGGTGGCGGAGCCAATCGGGAGAGAACCAGCCTTGAGTCGTGAAACTGACAGTTCGTCCTCCGGCCCCCAGGGGCGCGGCACAGCCGGGTACCCCTCGGGCACGCCGCCGTACGGAACCCCGTCGGCCGCGGGCCGGGACGTTCCTGAAGCCGCAGCCGAGCCGGACGAGCCGAAGACCGAGACCACGCTGACGACGCGGATCCGGATCAACATCCCGGGCTCGCGGCCCATCCCGCCGGTCGTGGTGCGTACGCCCATGAGCGACACCGCCAAGCCGGTGGACGCGGAAGGCGTGAGCGAGCGCACCGGTTCGGTGCCCAGGCCCGAGACCGCCGAGCCGGAGTCCGAGGAGCCGGCCGCCGAAGAGCGGCCCACCAGCAACTGGTTCGCCCCGCGCAAGTCCCCGGCGGCGCCCTCCTCTTCGGCGACCCCGCCGGGCGGCACGCCGCGGCCCGACCTTCCGTACTTCTCGGACGGTTCGGGCGCGGGGTCCCCGAGTGCGGACGGATCCGCCCGCGTTGACGGCCCGGCCGGTGCGGACGGGGCGCGTCCCGGCCCGCCGTCCGGCCCGACCACGGGGCCCGTCACCGGGAACGCCGCGCTGCCCGTGCGGCCCGTCGGCAGCCGCACGGGCATGGGTCAGGGCGCCGGGCTGAACCCGCGCACCGCGGAGGGCTCGGTCTTCGGCGCGGATCCCGGTCAACTCCCGGGCCAGGGGCCCGGGTTGGGTCGAGGCCCGGGTGAAGGGCCGGGCCCCGGCATGGGGTTCGGCGACGGTCCCCGGCCCGGTGGCGACGGCGTACGCCCAGGCCAGGACTTCGGCCGGAACCCGGCCCAGGGTCCTGGTGCGGGCGGCGGCGTGGGTGGCAGTCACCCCTTCGCCCCCGGCGGGCAGGTCCCCGCCCCCGTCCTGTCCGACGACACGGCGATCCTCACCCCGCAGGCCCCGGCGCCGAGCCCGCTCACGCACACCGTGGGCAACCCCCTCGCGAGCCCGGCCGTCAACCCGGCGGCGCCCGCGTCGCCCGGCGGCCATGTCTCCGGGGACACCCTGACCAGCGGCATCCCGGTCATCCCGCCGGAGCACCGCGGCGCGTCCTTCCCGCCCGGCCCCGGCGGCCCGAACCTCACGCCGCCCCCCGGCGCCGACTTCGACGAGGCCGAGCCCCCGGCCAAGCCGCAGCGCGCCAGCGCGCCCGCGGCGCCCGCCAAGAAGGGCCGCTCCAAGCTGGCCCTGCTCGGCGGCGGCCTGGTCGCCCTGGTCGGCGTGGCGTACGGCGCAGGTCTCGTCCTGAACCACTCCGAGGTCCCCAAGGGCACCACGGTGCTCGGCGTCGACATCGGCGGCGGCACCAAGGAGGCGGCCGTCTCCAAGCTCGACCAGACCCTCGGCAAGCGCGCCAACCAGCCGCTGAACCTCACGGTCGACGGCAAGCAGGCGCAGCTGAAGCCGGAGATCGCGGGCCTCTCGCTGGACAGCCAGGCGACCGTGCGGGCCGCGGCGGGCGCCGACTACAACCCGGTGTCCGTCATCGGCGCGCTCTTCGGCGGCAAACGGGTCGCCGAACCGGTGATCCCGGTCGACGAGGAGAAGCTCGGCGTCGCCCTGACCGACCTCGCCGGGGCCTCGGGCTCGTCGACCGAGGGCACGATCAAGTTCGTGCCGGGCAAGGCCGTCGCCGTGCCGGGCAAGGCGGGCAAGGCGCTCGACGTGAACCGCTCGATGATCTCGGTGAAGGACGCGTACCGGACGATGGTGCAGACCGGAAAGGCGGACCCGGTGTCGCTGCCGGTCGCGATCCGCCAGCCCACCATCAGCCAGACCGAGATCGACCGGGCGATGAAGGACTTCGCGGAGCCCGCGATGTCCGGGATCGTCACGATCAAGGCCGGCGCCAAGTCGCTGCCCTTCGGCCCGTCGAAGTCGCTCCCCAAGATCCTCTCGATGAAGCCGAACGGGGGGAAGCTGGTGGAGGTCTACGACAAGGCCGCGATCACCGAGCTGATCGGCTCCACCTTCAAGGGGATCATGGTCAACCAGGGCGGCCAGAAGCACGAGGTGTCCGCGGACGACGTGGCCAACGCGATGAAGACCGCGCTCCTCGGCAAGACCCCGGCCGAGCGGACCGCCACGATCGATCTCAATCCGAGCTAGCGCCTCCGCGGGTGCGGCGAGCCCCGCGGGATGCGAGGATTCCAGTGCGGGCCGTCCGTGGCAGGTCGAGCAGTTGCCCGCGCCCCTTTGAGGCACGCGACGCCCCCGTACCCCTGCGGTGCGGGGGCGGTGTCATGGCTGCATCCATGACATCCGTCATGCGGGAGTCACGACGCCCGGCACTGCCGCCGTGACCTCCGGCTGGGCGAATCTGGACCCATGACGCAGACAGCACCTCCCGCCGAGCGGACCGCACAGTCCGTGGTGAGCTTCGAGAACGTGAACAAGAGCTACGGCGACGTCCGTGCCGTGGCCGACCTGTCGCTGCGGCTGCACCCCGGTGAGACGGTCGCCCTGCTCGGCCCCAACGGCGCCGGCAAGTCCTCCACCCTCGACCTGCTGCTCGGCCTGCGCAACGCCGACTCCGGCACGGTCAGCCTCTTCGGCATGACGCCCTCGCAGGCCATCAACGCCGGCAAGGTCGGCGCGATGCTGCAGAGCGGCGGCCTGATGGAGGACGTGACCGTACGCGAGCTGGTCAAGCTCGGCTGCGACCTGCACCCCAAGCCGTACCCGGTCGCCGAGGTCATGGACCGCGCCGGGATCGCGCAGATAGCCGACCGCAAGGTCAACAAGCTCTCGGGCGGCCAGGAGCAGCGCGTCCGCTTCGCGCTGGCGACCGCCGGGGCCAACGACCTGATCGTCCTCGACGAGCCGACCACCGGCATGGACGTCACCGCCCGCCAGGCGTTCTGGGCGACCATGCGCGAGCAGGCCGCCCAGGGCCGTACGGTCCTGTTCGCCACGCACTACCTGGAAGAGGCCGACGCGATCGCCGACCGGGTGCTCGTCCTGCACAGGGGCAAGCTCCTCGCGGACGGCACCGCGGCCGAGATCAAGGCCAAGGCCGGTGCCCGCCGGGTCAGCTTCGACCTCGAAGGCGCCATCGACGAGGCCGCCCTGCGCGAGCTCCCCTTCCTCTCCACCATCGACATCTCGGGCCGCACCGTCCGCATCCAGTCGCACGACGCCGACGCGACGATGCACGCGGTGTACGGGCTCGGCCTCTACCCGCGCAACCTCGAAGTCGCGGGTCTCGGCCTTGAGCAGGCCTTCGTCGCCATCACCTCGGCCGAGGAGGCCAAAGCAGCATGAATACTCTGATAAAGCTCGAAATCACCCGCACCCTGCGGAACAAGAAGTTCATGTTCTTCTCGGTGATCTACCCGTCGGCGCTCTACCTGCTCTTCGCGGCCTCGCAGAACAGCACCGACAAGGTCAAGGGCACCGACCTCACCTTCCCCGCCCTGTACATGGTCTCGATGGCGTCGTTCGGCGCGATCACCGCCGTCCTCATGGGCAACAGCGAGAAGATCGCCAAGGAGCGCGAGAAGGGCTGGGTGCGCCAGCTGCGGCTGACCACCCTGCCGGGCCGCGGCTACGTCCTGGCGAAGATCGCCAGCGCGGCCGTCGTGACCCTGCCCTGCATCGTGGTCGTCTTCCTCGTCGCGGCCGGCACCAAGGGCGTGCGCTTCGAGGCCTGGCAGTGGGGCGCGCTCACCGTCGCCATCTGGGCCGGTTCGCTCTGCTTCGCGGCCCTCGGCGTGGCGATCGGCTACATCGCCAGCGGTGACGCGGTCCGCCCGATCACGATGATCATCTACTTCGGCATGTCGATCCTGGGCGGCCTGTGGATGCCCAGCACCGTCTTCCCGCAGTGGCTGCAGAACATCGCGGAGTGGCTGCCCACGCACGCGTACGCTGCCCTTGGACAGGCCATCGAGCTGGGCAACGCCCCGCACGGCAAGGACCTCGCCATCCTCGTCTTCTACTTCCTGCTCTTCGCGGGCGGCGCGGCATGGCTGTACCGGAAGGACACCCTGAAGGCGTGAGTCCCTTGAACCAGGGCCACAAGGAGCCGGCGGTGCGGATCGGGCTGACTCCCGAGACGCGCCGCCAGATGTGGCAGAAGCTGATGTGGGTCGGCATCTGGCTGGCCTTCATGGGCGCCCCGATCGGCGACCTGCTCGACGCCAGCCACACCACCGCGGCGACCGTGCTCGGCTGGCTGGGCCTCGCCACCTTCGTGACGGTCTACCTGGCCCTGGTCCTGCGCCACACCGCCCGCCCCCCGGCCCGCGCGACGGTCTACGGCCTCCTCGGCTTCCTGGCGGCGCTCGCGGTCGTCCTCTCCCTCACGCTCGGCTCGCCCTGGCTCGTCCTCTTCGTGTACGTGTCCGTCTCCTGCGGGGCCACGCTTCCGATGGCCCTCGCGACGTGGTCGATCCTGGTCACGACCGCCACGATGACCGTGATCGGGACGCGCGCTTCCCACGTCGGCGACGTCGTGCCGGGCCTGGTCATCCCCGCGATCCTGGGCGGCTTCGCCATGACGGGCGTGCGCCATCTGATCCGTACGTCGGTGGAACTGCGCGAGGCCCGGGCCGCCGTGGCCCAACTCGCCGCGAACGAGGAGCGGTTGAGGATGGCGCGCGACCTGCACGACCTGCTCGGCCACTCCCTGTCCCTCATCACGCTGAAGAGCGAGCTGGCCGGGCGCATGCTGCCCGGCCACCCCGATCAGGCGGCCCAGCAGGTGGCCGACATCGAGCAGGTGAGCCGGCAGGCCCTCGTCGACGTACGCGCCGCCGTGAGCGGCTACCGCCGGGCCACCCTGCCCGCCGAACTCGCGGGCGCCCGCACCGCGTTGAGCGCGGCGGGCATCGAGGCCGACGTGCCGACCAAGGCGCCCGAGGGCCTGCCCGCCGCCGAGGAGGAGGTGCTCGCCTGGGTGCTGCGCGAGGCCGCCACCAACGTCGTGCGCCACAGCGGCGCCCGGCACTGCACGGTCACCATCGGCGAACGCCAGACGCTGGACGGCCGGTTCCTCGAACTGCGCGTCCAGGACGACGGCAAGCCCGGCCCCGGCCCGGCGTCCCCGGTCCCGGGCAACGGCCTGACCGGCCTCGCGGAGCGCCTGGAGAAGGTGTCCGGAGTCCTGGAGACGGACTCCGGCCGCAGGGGCTTCACGCTGGTCGCCCGGATCCCGCTGATTCCCGACCCGGCCACGACCCCTCTAGTATCCGGATCATGATCCGACTCCTCCTGGCCGAAGACCAGTCCATGGTCCGCGAGGCCCTCGCCGCGCTGCTCGGTCTCGAACCGGACATGGAGGTGGTGGCGCAGGCCGCCCGGGGCGACGAGGTGCTCGCGGCGGCCCGCGCGCACACGGTCGACGTGGCCCTGCTCGACATCGAGATGCCGGGCATGACGGGCATCGAGGCGGCGGCGCGACTGCACCGCGAGCTGCCGGACGTGAAGATCGTCATCCTGACCACCTTCGGGCGGCCCGGATATCTGCGCAGCGCCATGGAGTCGGGCGCGGACGCCTTCCTGGTCAAGGACGCCCCGGCGGCCCAACTGGCCACGGCCGTACGGAAGGTGCTCGACGGCGAGCGGGTCATCGACCCGACGCTCGCCGTGGCCGCCCTGGCCGAGGGCGCGAACCCGCTGACCGACCGCGAGCGCGACGTGCTGCGGGCCGCGCAGGGCGGCGCCACCAACGCCGAACTCGCCGCCGCCCTCTGCCTCTCGCAGGGCACGGTCCGCAACTACCTCTCCATGGCCATCCAGAAACTGGCGGCCCGCAACCGTGCGGAGGCCGTCCGCATAGCTCGCGAGAAGGGCTGGCTGTAACCCCCGGGGGCCGGTCGGCTCAGTCCTCGAAGTCGGCAAGGACGAGCTCGGCGACGGCCTCTTCCTCGTAGCCCTCGATGGGGCCGAGGTAGCGCGGAAGGCCGGGGTGCTCGGCGCAGAAGGTGACGTACGCGGTGACGGTGTCCTCGTAGAATCCGCCGGTGGACAGCGAGACGTAACCCTTCACGCGCGCGTCCCCGAACCGCTCGTGCGCACCGAGCAGGGCGAGCCGGGCATAGGCGAGGCACCTGCGCAGCAGGGCCCGCTCCCGCTCGGGGCCGGATGCGGGAAGGCCCTCGTCGCTCATCCCGCGCCCGTTGACGGAGTACTCCTCCTGCACGGCGTCGACGTACGTCCCATGAGTCGTGTCGACCAGCGCCGTGAGCAGCCGGGCCCCGCCGGGGCTCGTCGTCCATCCCTGGCGTACGACGTCGCGGAAGGGCGCCGGGGCGTCGTCGGCGCCGAGCCCGGAGACGTCGGTGCGGGCCAGGAGCCCGGCCATGGCCGTGTTGGTCTGCATGCGCCATCCCGTCCCGCGTCGGGGGTGAAGATCCGCCACCCCCATCGTGCACCGTGGGACCCCCGTGATCCATGACCCGAACCCCAGGGGTCCCCGGAGGTTCAGCAGCTGACCAGGAGCAGGGTCAGGGCCGAGCAGACGTGGACCGCGGAGTTGTTGCCCGGGTCCGGGTCGGCGGGGGCCAGGTCGACCAGGGCGGCCGTGACCGGGAGGCTGCCGCTCGCCAGGAGGCCGGCGTGCAGCGTCAGCTTCTTCGAGACGGTGGCGCCGGACGGGATCGCGCCGAGCGCGCAGACGGCGGTCCGGTTGGTCTTGTCGAGCGTGCAGCCGGACGCGGACGGCGCCGTGAACCCGGCCGGATAGCTGAACCACACCCGGGCGGCGCTGACGGCCGAGGGCCCGGTGTTGGTGACGTTCGCGGTGAACGTGGCCGCGTTGATGCCGAGCCCCTTGGGGGAGGCGTCCAGGGTCACGGAGAGGTCGGCCTGCGCGGGGTCGGCGCCGGCCGGGGCGGCGAGGCCGAGCGTGGCGAGGAGGGGCAGGAGCAGGGCGGGGGCGAGGCGGGCGGCTATGGGTCTGAGGCGTGACAAGGGGACTCCAGGCGAGGTCGGGGTGACATGGCTGCGCCGTCCCCAACAGGCCATCGGGGACGCCCAGTTGAGGGTGCGTCAACAGATTGTGACCGCTGGTCGCCGTTCCGGCAGGGTTTTCCGGCGGGGCGCGGGGATTGGCCGGATGTGGTGGGTTCAGCGCCCGGGCGGCCCGGTCCCCGGCCCCATGGCGACCCCCCGCCCCGCGTAGAACCGCTCAAGGTCGGTCCACGGGATGTGGACGAACTCCTGGGAACGGCCCTGGAATCCGGACGGATTGTGGAAGACCAGGGCGTCCTCGGTCGCCCCCACCGCGAGCACCAGATGGCCGCCCCGGCGCTCCGGGGCCGGCGCGAGCTCACGGATCGAGGGGTGGACGGACAGCATCAACAGGTGTCCGGACGCAATGAGTTGAGGGATCTCAGCCATCGGAAGATGCGGACGAGCCGCCGCTTGCAGGCCCCAGCGCGCGTGGGCGTACTCGGCGAACGGGGCGTAGATCAGCCCGTCGAGCCCGTCGTCGCGCCGGACGTACGCCCCCGCCGCCACGCACTCCTCGGCGAGCTCCATCGGCGTCGGCGCGGAGCCCTGCCAGTACTCCAGCGCCATCCGCAGACACGCCACTCCGCAGAGCCGCCACGACCACCAGGCGTACTCCTCGGGGGTCTCGGCCCCGTACTTCCGCCACAACGGATCCCGCGCCGCGTCGAGCGCCCCCGCGACGATCGCCTCCACCAGCTCGGGGGAGGCCCACTGGGAGTGGTAGGGGACGGGGTGGACGGTGCGGGGGTGGCGGTCGCTCATGGGGGGACTTTAGGGGGGCCGGCTTCTTCCCCACCCCGCCCCTTCCCGAGACCCTCCGGGGGTGGGATGTAACTGCGGACCGTCTCCCGGGGGCTCAGCCCCCGGACCCCCGTTCGCGCCCGAATGGCGCTCGTCCTCAAACGCCGGACGGGCTGGGTGTGCCTGCATGGGCGGCGTGCAAGGCGCCGGACGGGCTGTGCTGGCCAGGGCCCACCCTGCTAGGGGCGCGGGGAACTGCGCGACCGGCCACGCACGGTCCGCGGTCGAAGGCGGGTTAGGGGCGCGGGGAACTGCGCAATCAGCCGCACGGGGGCGGGCCCGCGCCCAAGGAAACCCACCCCGCTACGTGAGCTAATTGAGCATGGCCCGGGCCGCCCGAGCCCGGCGCCGAACCGATTCCGCGGTGGTCGGCTCCACCGGCTCCACCGCGTCCGCGTACTGGTCGAGTTCCGCCGCCCCCGCCAGGAATTCGCCGCGCTGGACCAGGAGTTGGGCCCGCTCGAAGCGCAGTCGGGCCGGGTGCGAGGGGAGCAGCAGGGAGAGCTCCACCGCCCACAGGGCGACGTCGCTGCGCTCCGGGCGGGCCGCGGCCCAGGCGCGGATGTTGTTCAGGATGCGCAGGATGACGTCCAGCGGGGCGGCCGGGGCCAGCATGGACTCGTCCAAAGGCGCGCCCGTCGCCCCCGCCACCAGGAGCTCCGCATCCGCGCCGGTCAGCAGCCGGCCCGCGTCGAACGGGTCGGCGAGCACCCGGTCCTCGCGCGGGCCGAAGCCCACCACGAAGTGGCCCGGCAGCGCCACCCCGTACACCGGCGCCCCGGCCCGCCGGGCCACCTCGATCCAGACCACCGAGAGCAGGATGGGCAGGCCCCGCCGGCGTCGGAGGACCTCGTGCAGCAGGGACGACTCCAGGCGCTGGTAGTCGGGCGGGCTGCCGTGGAAGCCGCAGGTGGCGCCGAGGAGTTCGGCCATCGCCAGGGCCCAGGGGCGGGAGCCCGTGAGGCCGTGGGGGAGCAGCCCGGCGAGCCGGTCCAGCTCGATGTGGGCGGTGTCGATGCCCCGCTGGCCGAGCGCGGGGTCGGCGACCGCGCCGAGCAGGAGGCAGAGCGTCACCACGTCGGGGCGCTCCGAGCGGGCCTCCTCGGCGAACTCCCGCTGCCAGTCGGTGCCTTCCGGATTCATGTCAGCCTCGTACCCGGTCAGTGAGATCGGAAGTGGTGGTAGCTGTGGTGCGTCGCGAAACCCTGGCCCTCGTAGAGCGCGCGGGCCCCGTCGTTGTCGGCCTCCACCTGGAGCCAGGCGGCCGACGCGCCCTCGTCCAGGGCGCGGCGGGCCAGCGCGGTCATGACGGCGGTCGCGAAGCCCTGGCGGCGCAGCGCCGGGTCCACCTCGACGGCCATGAAGCCCGCCCAGCGGCCGTCCACCACGCACCGCCCGATCGCCGCGGGCGCCGCCCCGTCGCCGGGGACCGAGGCGAACCACACCGAGGGGCCGCTGTTCAGGACCTTCAGGATGTGCTCGCCCGGGGTCGCCGACCGCTGGTAGCGGCTCAGCCACGCCTCGTCGACCGTGCGCTCCAGGCGAACCCGGGACACGTCCGCGTCCAGGTCGCCGATCGGCGCGAGCGCCGCGATCCGCACCTCGGCGCTCACCTCCCGCTCCCAGCCCGCCTCTTCAAGATCGGCGCAGAGCCGCTCCTGGGTGCCCGCGGCGCCCGTCGCGGTCTGGATGTACGCGGGAAGCCCGCGGGCCGCGTACCAGTCGCGTACGCGGGCGAGAGCGTCCGGCAGCGGGAGACCGGGGTCGCCCAGCGGCAGGACCGAGTTCGCCCGGCGGGTGAATCCGGCCGCGGCCCGCAGCGTCCACTCGCCGAGCCGCTCGCTCTCCACGGGCTGCCAGGCGCGCGCCAGGACCGGCGCGAGCTCCTCGAAGGAGGCGGCCGGACCGCGACGGCGGGCCGGCGCCGCGGGGACGACCTTGCCCGCGACGAGCGTGGACTCCTCGATGCGCACCGTCTCACCGCTCTTTCGTGTGATCGACAACACACCGTGGTCCCATGATGTGAGTACGCCGACCGTGTCCGTGAACAGGGAGCCTGGAGTTCCAGTGGAGCTCAGGCGCCGGACTGATACGCGTTTGCCCGTATCGGCAGCCGTAATTCGGACCTCAAGCCGTCCGCCGGTGGTGAATTCCACAGGTCTCTCCGCCCCTCCTGTTCGGATCGTGCCCCGAACCGGAGATACTAGGTGTGGGCATCGACGACGCCGCGCTCCCGCGCGCCACGTGGACGGAGCCGCAGATCGGCCCGCCGCGCCCTATCGAGGAGGAACGACAGCGTGACCTACGTCATCGCGCAGCCTTGTGTCGACGTCAAGGACAAGGCGTGTATCGAAGAGTGCCCGGTCGACTGCATCTACGAGGGCTCCCGGTCCTTGTACATCCACCCGGATGAATGCGTCGACTGTGGCGCCTGCGAGCCGGTGTGCCCGGTCGAGGCGATCTTCTACGAGGACGACACCCCGGACGAGTGGAAGGACTACTACAAGGCGAACGTCGAGTTCTTCGACGAGCTCGGCTCGCCCGGTGGCGCCTCCAAGCTCGGCCTGATCGAGCGGGACCACCCCTTCATCGCAGCGCTGCCGCCGCAGAACGGCTGATCGCGCTTCCCCGGTCCCCGTACGGCTCAGCTGCCGTGCGGGGCCGCGGTGTTTCCCGGCCCGGCCGCCCGCAGACCGTACGTACGAGAAAGTGAGCCCCTTTCGTGAGCGCAGTCTCCTCGCGCCTTCCCGTCTTCCCCTGGGACAAGCTGGAGCCGTACAAGGCGACGGCCGCGGCCCACCCGGACGGCATCGTGGACCTCTCGGTCGGCACGCCCGTCGACCCGGTCCCCGAGCTCGTGCAGCGGGCCCTGACCGGGGCCGCGAACTCGCCGGGCTATCCGACGGTGTGGGGCACGCCCGCGCTGCGGGACGCGATCAAGGGGTGGCTGGAGAAGCGCCTCGGCGCGCGCTCCGTCGAGCACACCAACATCCTGCCGGTGGTCGGCTCCAAGGAACTGGTGGCCTGGCTGCCCACCCAGCTCGGCCTCGGCGTGGGTGACCAGGTGGCCTACCCGCGGCTGGCGTACCCGACGTACGAGGTCGGCGCGCGCCTCTGCGGCGCGGAGGCCGTCGTCTACGACGACCCCTGCGAGCTCGACCCCACGAACCTCAAGCTGCTCTGGCTCAACTCGCCATCCAACCCGACCGGCCGGGTCCTGGCCAAGGACGAGCTCGTACGCATCGTGGCGTGGGCCCGCGAGCACGGCGTGCTGATCTTCTCGGACGAGTGCTACCTGGAGCTGGGCTGGGAGGCCGAGCCCGTCTCGGTGCTGCACCCTGACGTGTGCGGCGGCAGCTACGAGGGCATCGTGGCCGTCCACTCGCTGTCCAAGCGCTCCAACCTGGCCGGCTACCGGGCCGCGTTCATCGCCGGTGACGCGGCCGTGCTCGGCGAGCTGCTCCAGATCCGCAAGCACGGCGGCATGATGACCGCGGCCCCCGTGCAGGCGGCCACCGTCGCGGCGCTTGGCGACGACGCGCACGTACAGGAACAGCGGGCGCGGTACGCGGCGCGGCGGGCGGCGCTGCGCGAGGCCCTGGTCAAGCACGGCTTCCGCATCGAGCACAGCGAGGCCAGCCTCTACCTGTGGGCGACCCGCGACGAGGGCTGCTGGGAGACGGTGGCCCACCTCGCCGAGCTCGGCATCCTGGTGGCGCCCGGGGACTTCTACGGCGAGGCGGGCGAGCGTTTCGTACGGGTCGCGTTCACGGCGACCGACGAGCGCGTCGAGGCGGCCGTGAAGCGGCTCGGGCAGTAGCCCGCAGGCGTACGCACACGAAGGGGCCCGGGGAGTCTGCACTCCCCGGGCCCCTTCGCATCACCTGACGCCGTGGGTCAGCCGCCGATCGGCAGGCCCTTCAGCGGGAGCTGGTCGGTGCTCGGCAGGCCCGGGGTGGGCACGCCCTGCGGGGTGGGGAGGCCGCCCTGGGTGGCGGTCTGGGTGGCCGAGCCGAGGATCTCGCCCGCGCTGCCCGTCGCGTCACCGGCCGCCTTCTGCGCGGCCGGAGTGGCAACCTTGCCCGCCTGTCCGACCGTCTTGCCCGCCATCGGTACGGCCTTCTTGACGGTGGCGGCGCCCGTGTCGCCGGCCAGGCCGGTGGCCTTCTGGGCCACCCCGTCGACGGTGTTGCTGACCGAGCTGGGGTCCATCTGGGTCAGGCCGCCGAGGTTCGGGGCGGCCTGGGGAAGTTCCACGGCGCTTGCGGAGCCGGCCGCACCGACCACGGGCGCTGCACCTGCCGCGATGAGCAGCGCGGCGCGGGCGATCCGACGGGTCAGGGGGAGGGACATGATGCTCCTTCAGACGGGTTGGAAATGTGTGACTGTCCGGCGTTCGGACGCAGTGACAACCGCCGTGAGGGGAGGAGAGGTTGCGGTGCCCATGGGTAAAGAGTTCGTAATGCGTCGCATTATCTACTCTGGATAAAAACGGGCAAATGAATCACCGCGGCGTTCCCTGATTGACTGTCAGATCCCTTTGTTCTCAAGGGAATTGACGATTCTGCGGATCGGCATCCGGACGCGGGTGCGAAAGTGCACGCCGGGAATGGCGGGGTACTTCGGTCGAGTGCCTTGCCGAACGGACGGCCGGTTATGGCGCGAGGGTGATCCGTACCTCTTGCGTACCGTCCCCCGAAGAGCCGGCGGCGGAACCCTGCCCGGTGGAGGCGGGGACCGTCGCGGCGGCGGGGGCCTTGGACCAGCCGTCGGCCGAGTCGTCCGCGCTCCAGGCGCGGCCGGCGTAGGTGACCCGCGCGATGTGCAGCGAGGAGGCCCGGGCGACCGCCCAGTGCGCCAGCGCCCAGCCGCGCTGCTCCCGGTCGGCGCCCGCCGCGGCCGTGCCCTCGGTGACGCGCACCGGCACGGCGACGTCGTGGCCCGCGCCGGCCGGCTGCTCGGCCGCGACCGTGCCCTCGCCGAACGCCTTCGTCAGGCCTGCGCGCACCTGCGCGGGGTCGCCCGGCCGCACGTTCTTGGCGACCGTGCAGGTCAGGGAGGCGGACTCGCGGCCGGTCAGCGCGGCCGTCAGGACCGCCGCGTCCGGCTCGTGCTTCGCGTACGCCTGCGGGAAGGCGCTGCGCTGCACCTTCTGCGCGGCCACGGTCAGCGGGAGCCGCGAGTAGCCCGGGACCTCGGCGAGGTGCTTGTAGAACTTCCCGGCCGAGTAGACCGGATCCATGATCTGCTCGGCGTTGCCCCAGCCCTGCGAGGGCCGCTGCTGGAACAGGCCGAGCGAGTCCCGGTCGCCGTGGCTCAGATTGCGCAGCCCCGACTCCTGGAGCGCGGTCGCCAGCGCGATCGTCACCGCCCGCTCCGGCATCCCGTGCGAGATGCCGACGGCCGTGATCGTCGCCGCGTTCTCGGCCTGCTCGGGGCTCATCTCGAACGTGGCCCCCTGCCCGTCGCCCGTCCCCGCCACGCATCTGGGCGCGCCCGGACCCCCGCTCACGTACTGCACCACCAGATATCCGGCGATCGCGAGCAGCACCGCGAGGGCCGCTCCGATACGGAGGAGGCGGCCGCGTCGGGAGGGGCGCGGGAGGTCGATGGGCTCGGACACGGTGCCCACCGTACTGGAGCGCGAAGGGAGCCTCACCGGTGGAGTTAGGGTCGGCTCCATGGCCGATACCACCCTGGATCTCACCGCGGACGCGCCCTCGCTGACCGCTCAGCTCGTCGACTTCGCCTCCGTGAGCGGCGAGGAGAAGCCCCTCGCGGACGCCATCGAGCGCGAGCTGCGCAAGCTGGCGCACCTCACCGTCGACCGGCACGGCAACAACATCGTGGCCCGCACGAACCTGGGCCGGGCCGAGCGGATCATCCTGGCCGGGCACATCGACACCGTGCCCATCGCGGACAACGTGCCCTCCCGCCTCGACGAGGACGGCGTGCTGTGGGGCTGCGGCACGAGCGACATGAAGTCGGGCGTGGCGGTACAGCTCAGGATCGCCCGGACGGTGACCGCGCCCAACCGGGACCTGACCTTCGTGTTCTACGACAACGAAGAGGTCGCGGCCCACCTCAACGGCCTCGGCAAGATCGCCGAGGCCCACCCCGAGTGGCTTCGGGGCGACTTCGCGGTGCTGCTCGAACCCTCCGACACCGAGGTCGAGGGCGGCTGCCAGGGCACGCTGCGGGTCCTGCTGAAGACCCGGGGCGAGCGCGCCCACTCCGCGCGCAGCTGGATGGGCTCCAACGCCATCCACACGGCCGCGCCCATCCTCGCGAAGCTGGCCGCCTACGAGCCGCGCCGCCCGGTGATCGACGGCCTGGAGTACCACGAGGGCCTCAACGCGGTACGCATCGAGGGCGGCGTCGCCGGCAACGTGCTCCCGGACGAGTGCACGGTCGTCGTCAACTACCGGTACGCGCCCGACATCACGGGTGAGCAGGCCGTCGCCCACGTCCGCGAGGTCTTCGCGGACTGCGACATCGCCGAATTCGTCATCGACGACCACTCGGGGGCCGCGCTGCCCGGGCTCTCCCACCCGGCGGCGGCCGCCTTCATGGCGGCGGTCGGCGGCACCGCGCGGCCCAAGTTCGGCTGGACCGACGTCTCGCGCTTCGGCGACCTCGGCGTGCCCGCCGTCAACTACGGGCCCGGCGACGCGCTCCTGGCCCACAAGCGCAACGAACACGTCGTGGTGGACCGGATCACGCAGTGCGAGCGGCGGCTGTACGCCTGGCTGACCGACTGAGCCTTCTTTCAAGGCTTCGGTAGTGGGGTGGCCTGCCTGAATTCCGCCATTCGTAACGTTCGTCGACCTACCCTGGCTGAGCACGCGCAACATCGTCAGCGGAGGGAGCACGGCATGGCCAACCCCGAGGGAAGCCCGTTTCCGGCGGAGCAGCGGCTGGAACAAAGGCTCGGACCAGTGCTGCGCCGCCGCGATCAGGTGCAGGCCGGCACCACCGACCAGCGCCTCCTGGACTCCGAGGGCGACTCCCAGTGGGTGCACACCGACCCCTGGCGGGTCATGCGCATCCAGTCCGAGTTCGTCGAAGGCTTCGGCGCGCTGGCCGAACTGCCCAGCGCCATCAGCGTGTTCGGCTCGGCCCGCACACCGGCCGGCTCGCCCGAGTACGAGGCGGGCGTGCGGATCGGGCGGGCCCTGGTCGACGCGGGCTTCGCCGTGATCACCGGCGGCGGGCCCGGCGCGATGGAGGCCGCGAACCGCGGCGCGAGGGAGGCCAACGGCATCTCCGTCGGCCTCGGCATCGAGCTCCCCTTCGAGCAGGGGCTCAACCCGCACGTCGACATCGGGATCAACTTCCGCTACTTCTTCGTGCGCAAGACCATGTTCGTCAAGTACGCGCAGGGCTTCGTCGTGCTGCCGGGCGGACTCGGCACCCTGGACGAGCTGTTCGAGGCCCTGACCCTGGTCCAGACCCGCAAGGTCACCCGCTTCCCGATCGTGCTGTTCGGCACGGAGTACTGGGGCGGGCTCGTGGACTGGCTGCGCAACACCGTGGTCGGCCAGGGCAAGGCCTCCGCGGGCGACCTCCTGCTGTTCCACGTCACCGACGACGTGGACGAGGCGGTCGCGCTGGTCACCAAGGAGACCGGGCGCTAGCCGCGCCCTAGGCGAGTCCCCGGCGGGCCACCGCCGGGGGGCGGTGCCCGGCGATCGAGGCCACCATGTCCAGGACCTGCCGGGTCTCCGCCACCTCGTGGACGCGGTAGACCCGCGCACCGAGCCACGCGGACACCGCCGTCGTCGCCAGCGTCCCGATCACCCGCTCCTTCACCGGCCGGTCCAGCGTCTCGCCCACGAAGTCCTTGTTGGACAGCGAGACCAGGACCGGCCACCCGGTGTCGGTCATCTCCTGGAGGCGCCGCGTCGCCTCCAGGCTGTGCCGGGTGTTCTTCCCGAAGTCGTGGCCGGGGTCGATCATGATCCCGTCGGGCCGCACGCCCAGCTCCACGGCCCGCTCCGCGAGGCCCACGGTGACCCGCAGGATGTCCGCCACCACGTCGTCGTACGCGATCCGGTGCGGCCGGGTGCGCGGCTCCACACCGCCCGCGTGGGTGCACACCAGACCGGCCCCGTAGCGCGCCGCGACCTCGGCGAGCTTCGGGTCGACGCCGCCCCACGCGTCGTTCAGGACGTCCGCGCCGGCCTCGCAGACCGCCGCGCCCACGTCGTGCCGCCAGGTGTCCACGCTGATGACGACGTCGGGGAACCGCCTGCGCACCTCGGCCACGAAGCCGACCGTGCGCCGCGCCTCCTCCTCGGCGGTGACCTCGTCACCGGGGCCCGCCTTCACCCCGCCGATGTCGATGATGGCCGCGCCCTCGGCCACCGCCTGCTCCACGCGGGCGAGCGCGGGCTCGTCGTGGAAGGTCGCACCCTGGTCGTAGAAGGAGTCGGGGGTCCGGTTCACGATGGCCATCACCACCGGTTCGTACGCGGCGAATTCGCGTCGTCCCAGCCGCAGCGTGCCGCGGTCCGTTCCGCTGTGCATCCCCTGTGTCCTTTGCTGTGGTCCGGGCCGTTGTCCGCCTGCGACCCTAACTGTCAGTGCCGCATGGCACGATCGGACCCGAACGGTTTCCGGCGTCGGGAAGAGGCTCGCTCGTGTTCTGGTTCTTGCTGATCGCGATGGTCGTCGTGGTCGCCGCCGTGACCCTCGCCGTGGTGGGCGGAGGTGGCGACGACGGCGCGGTGCTGCCGGACACCGAGCCGGAGCACCTGGTGGACCCGCTGCCCGAGCACCGCCCGGTGGCCCGGGCCGACGTGGAGGCGCTGCGCATCCCGGTGGTCCTTCGGGGCTACCGGATGGCGGACGTCGACGACGTGCTGAGCAGGCTGAGCGCGGAGCTCGCCGAGCGGGACGCACGGATCACCGAGCTCCAGACCACCCTCGAAGGCAGCCGGAAGCGCCTCGTCGCCGGCGGCCAGAGCCCCGCGCCGCAGGACCCCGCCGCACAAGACCCCGCGACCGAGCCGTCCGACGAGGAACCCCGGCGATGAGCGGCGCGATCCCCGGCCCCGACGGCCTGCTGCGCTGCCCCTGGGGGCTTTCCGCCGAGGACTACGTGGCGTACCACGACACCGAGTGGGGCCGTCCGGTGCACGGCGACGACGCGCTGTACGAGCGGCTCTGCCTGGAGGCCTTCCAGTCGGGGCTCTCCTGGATCACGATCCTGCGCCGCCGCGAGGGCTTCCGGCGGGCCTTCGCCGACTTCAGGATCGCGGCGGTCGCGGAGTTCACCGACGCCGACGAGGAGCGGCTGCTCGGCGACGCGGGCATCATCCGCAACCGCCTCAAGATCGGGGCGACGATCGCCAACGCGCAGGCGCTCGCCGCCTGGTCGCCCGGCGAGCTGGACGCCCTCATCTGGTCGTACGCCCCGGACCCGGCGACCCGCCCGGCCCCCCGCACGCTGTCCGAAGTCCCGGCCGTCACCGACGAGTCGACGGCCCTGTCCAAGGCACTGAAGAAGCGCGGCCTGCGCTTCATCGGCCCGACGACGGCGTACGCCCTGATGCAGGCGTGCGGCCTGGTCGACGACCACCTCGTGGACTGCGTGGCCCGGGGCGGCGCCTGAACCGTCCCGGGCTCGAACCGCCCGGCTCAGCGGCCGACGTACTTCGGCTTCTCCTTGGCGAGGAACGCGGCCACCGCGATGGCGTGGTCCTCGGAGGCGCCCGCCTTCGTCTGGAGCTCGTCCTCCTTCTCCAGCGCCTCGGCCAGCGTGTGGCCCGCACCGTAGGCCAGCGACTCCTTGAGCGCGCCGTACGCCACGGTCGGACCCGCCGCCAGCGTGCGGGCCACCGCGAGGGCCTCGGCGGCCAGCTCGGCGGCCGGCACGACCTTGTTGACCAGGCCGATCTCGTACGCCTCCGACGCGGAGATCGAGCGCGGGAACAGCAGCAGGTCGGCCGCGCGGGACTGGCCGATCAGGCGCGGCAGCGTCCACGAGACGCCCGAGTCGGCGGTCAGGGCGACGCCGGCGAACGAGGTGTTGAACGCGGACGTGTCCGCGACCACCCGGTAGTCCGCGGCCAGCGCGAAGCCGAGCCCGGCGCCCGCCGCCACGCCGTTGACGCCTGCCACCACGGGCTTCGGCATCTCGGTGAGCGCCTTCAGGATCGGGTTGTAGTGCTCCTGCACGGTGCTCATGGTCTGCCCCGTGCCCGCCTCGCGGTCCGCCGTCAGGGAAGCGACGTGCTCCTTGAGGTCCTGCCCGACACAGAACGCCCGGCCGGTCGCGGTCAGCAGTACGGCCCGTACCGCCGGGTCCGAGGCGGCGGCCCGCACCGCCTCGCGGAGGGCGACCTTCGCCTCCGTGTTCATGGCGTTCATGGCCTCGGGCCGGTTGATCGTGATCGTCGCGAGCCCGTCGCTCACCTCGTACAGCACGGTGTCGGCCATGGTGGGATCCCCTCCGTCGCGGATGCTTCTGCGGTGTCGTATCCGCTCAGCATGGCGGAGATCGCGAGTGGTGGGCATGTGACCTGCGTCAAACAATCGGGGCGCGGGGAGGAACGCGCGGCGGCGAAGTATCGCAGGCGGATCGCCGAATTGAGTGGTTTTGATAGAGCGCGTTGCTCAAGCGATGCAGACCGATGTTGGTCATCGGGTCCTGCGATGCGGGATAATGACCTGGAAGCAATGTGTTCGATGCCGTGACGCGTGCCCAATCCCGGGGGCCGTCGGCTGACGATGAGCTGGTTTCAGGAAGGGGAACGAGCATGGCGGCCATGAAGCCGCGGACGGGCGACGGCCCGCTCGAGGTGACCAAGGAGGGGCGGGGCATTGTCATGCGCGTTCCGCTCGAAGGCGGCGGTCGGCTTGTCGTCGAGCTGACTCCGGACGAGGCCGATGCACTCGGCGATGCCCTGAAGAAGGTCGTCGGCTGAGTTAGCGGGTTCGACCCAGACTCTTCACCGCCCCGGTTCGGTACGCACGTGAGTGCGTGCCGTGCCGGGGCGGTGTTGTGCGTGCGGGGCCGTGCGGGAGCGGGCGGCCGGTCAGCCGCGGCGCACCGCGCAGAGCAGTCCGTCGCCGACCGGAAGCAGCGACTCCACGAGCTCCGTGCTCTCGCGCACCGTGCGCAGCAGTTCGCGCAGCCGCAGCACCTCGGCCGGCTGGACCCCCGAATCGACCGTACGGCCATCGGCGAAGACGCCCTCGAAGCAGACGATCCCGCCCGGTCGTAGCAGGCGCAACGATTCAGCGAGCACGTCCAGGGACTCCATGCGGTCGCCGTCGCAGAACACCAGGTCGTACCCGCCGTCCGCGAGCCGCGGCAGGACGTCCAGGGCCGGGCCGGGGATGAACCGGGCCCGGTTGCCCGCGAAGCCGGCGGCGCGGAACGCCTGCTTGGCGAACTGCTGGCGGTCCGGCTCCGGGTCGACGGTGGTCAGCACGCCGTCCGGACGCAGGCCCTGCAGAAGGTAGATGCCGGAGACGCCGGTGCCGGTGCCGATCTCCGCGACCGCCTTCGCGTCCGCCGTGGCAGCGAGCAGCCGCAGCGCGGCGCCTGTCCCCGGGGACACCGAACGCAGGCCTGCCTCCCGGGCCCGGTCACGGGCCCAGCGCAGCGCGTCGTCCTCGGCGACAAAGGCGTCCGCGAACGCCCAGCTCGTCTGCCGGTTGGCGGTAATGGCCCTCTCCTGTCCCCTGTGTTGGCGCAACGGTGACTGTATCCGCTGGAGTCGGGAACCCGCAGATGGGACCGCGCGTTATGGAGGGCAGGGGGAACCGCGGGGGAGCGCATGGACACGTTCGGGGAACAGGGCCGGAAGCCGGTCCCAAATGCACGTAAAGATTCTTATCCGGAGCTAACGGGCGAGGTGGCTATGGTAGGGGCTCCACTGGACACCACCAGAGCCGACAGGGGAGGTGCGGCTGCGCCTGTGGATCGGGGAGGAGTGCTGCGGCGCTTTCTCAGGTCGGCGGGTGAGCCGAAATCCGTGACCAACATTGCTGACCGTTCCCGCGCTACCAGCTCCGCAACCACCGCGACCTTCGCCGACGCGGATTCCCAGGCGTGGACTCCCCCTTCGTGGGAGGAGATCGTCAGCACGCACAGCGGCCGGGTCTACCGCCTCGCCTACCGCCTGACGGGAAACCAGCACGATGCGGAGGACCTCACGCAAGAGGTCTTCGTCCGCGTCTTCCGCTCCTTGTCGACGTACACGCCGGGCACGTTCGAGGGCTGGCTGCACCGCATCACCACCAACCTCTTCCTGGACATGGTGCGCCGCCGCCAGCGCATCCGTTTCGACGCGCTCGGCGACGACGCGGCGGAGCGGCTGCCCAGCCGCGAGCCCAACCCCCAACAGGTCTTCAACGACGCCCACTTCGACGCCGACGTCCAGCAGGCGCTCGACACCCTCGCGCCCGAGTTCCGCGCGGCCGTCGTCCTGTGTGACATCGAGGGCCTCTCGTACGAGGAGATCGCGGCCACCCTCGGAGTGAAGCTCGGCACCGTCCGCAGCCGGATCCACCGCGGCCGCTCCCACCTGCGCAAGGCCCTCCAGCACCGTTCGCCCGAAGCCCGCGCCGAGCAGCAGCGCGCGCTGGCGGGGGTGGCGCCGGGAGCTCTCGGGGTGGCCGGAGAGGGGACGGCGTGAGTGGTACGGGTCCCACCCCGGCGGAACAGCACCTCGGGGACCGGCTCGCGGCCCTGGTCGACGGCGAGCTGAACCACGATGCCCGCGAGCGCGTCCTGTCCCACCTCGCGACCTGCGCCAAGTGCAAGGCGGAGGCCGACGCCCAGCGCAACCTGAAGAACGTCTTCGCCCGGGCGGCCCCGCCGCCGCCCTCCGAAGGCTTCCTCGCCCGGCTCCAGGGACTGCCCGGCGGGCCCACCGGATCCGGGGGTGACGACGACGATTCACCGTTCGGCGGGGGGCGCCAGGCCGACGGGTTCTTCGGAGGAATCGGGGTGCTGACCCCCACCGCGGGCGGCCCCGGGGACCCGCGCGTTCCCCGCTCGGGCGGCTTCGGCTACGTCCCGGTCGGCTCCCATGCGGCGGTTCTGCCCGACGGGCTGAGCGGCGGCTTCCGCATCCACGAGGTGGGCAGGGCCGAGCAGGACCGCTCGGGCTCGGCATGGCGCGGCCGCAGATTCGCGTTCGCCGCCGCCAGTGCCGTGTCCCTGGCGGCGATCGCGCTCGGTGGCACCCTGCCGCTGGGCTCGACGTCCGGCGCCCGCGCGGCGGGCAGCGGCAGCAATGTCGTCCCGATCCGCTCCAACTCCCCGGCGCCGAGCGGCAGTTCGGCCGAGGACCGCCGTCGCGGCGGCGCCGCGGCAAGCCTCCTTTCGGCCATGTCCGCACAGCCCACGGCCCCGGCCCCGCGCGGCCTGAGCGGCATGCCCGCGCAGAACGGGCCCGTCCAGCAGCTGGGCGGCGCGTTCCCGGCGGCCCGGCTGAACGGCTCGTCCCTGCCCCCGTTGATACGGCCGGCGGTGGCGACGCTCCCGCTCACCACGACGGACCTCACGACCGGAGTGCTCGCCGTCACGCCGTCGGCGCCCCTGGCGGCGCCGACGCAGCTGGCGGCTCCGATCGCCTCCGGGCTCCCGCTCACCGCCCGGCGCTGACCGCGCCCTGCCCTCGCCCCCGGCAACCTGGTTGAATCCGGGGGAGGGGTGCTCGTCGGAGCACGCAGGGAAGCCAGTTGCGGGGAGAGCATGAACGAGCAGAAGCCCACCGGGCCGAAGCCGAAGTGGTGGAGCCGACCGCAGGCAGGCCGCCGCCGCGAGACCGAAGCCCCGGCCCCGGCCGAAGTCCCGGCCGACACCTATGACTTGGCTCCGCCGACAGCAGTGGGCGAGGCGGCTCGGCCCGCGCCGGCGGCCGAAGCACAGCCCGCGAACGTGACGGCGGCGCCGCCGCTCCAGGAGTCGAACCCGCGGGTTCCGCCCGCCCGGGACGCGAGCCCGGTGGCCCCGTCGCCCCAGGACGCGCCGCCGGCCACCCCGGCCCCGGTGAGCGACGACGCGGGCGACCCGCACGCGGCACACGACGCACCCCCCGGGCCCGCCCCCGAGCCGATCACCAACCCGGTCGTCGAGGCCGAGCCCGGCCCGGTCGTCGAGCCCGAGCCCGTCGCGCCCCGGCAGCCCCTGCACGCGCCGGATCCCTATGGCACGCCGCCCTACGGCGGCCCCGGGCCGTGGGCGCCCGCGCCGCCCGTGCAGCGGCCGGTGCCGACGCCCCCGGGGGGCACCTCGCTGGCCCAGCAGTCCGCCTACGCCGCACCTCAGGCACCGGCAGCCCCGGCCGCCGCCCCGGCACCGGCGCCGCAGGCCCCCGTACAGCAGGCGTCCGCGCCGCAGTCCGCCTACGCCGCGCCTGCGGCGCCTCCCGCTCCGCCCGCCTCGCAGTGGCTGCAGTACGACCCCTGGGGCGCGCCCGGGGAGCCGCTCACGCAGGTCGGGCGGCCCGAGCCGAGGAAGCCGCGGCGCGGGGCCCTGCTCGTCGGGGCCGTGCTGCTCGCCCTGGTCGCGGGCGGCATCGGCGGTGGGGTGGGCGCGTACGTCGAGCGCAACGGCGGCATCACCAGCGTCAAGCTGCCCCAGTCCGGCAAGGAGCCGCAGGGGCGGGCGCCGGACAGCGTCGCCGGGATCGCCGCGAGCGCGCTGCCGAGCGTGGTCACCATCCACGTCACCGGCGCCACCGAGTCCGGCACGGGCACCGGCTTCGTGCTCGACAACGCCGGGCACATCCTGACCAACAACCACGTCGTCCAGCCGGCCGGCGACTCGGGGAAGATCTCGGTGACCTTCAGCGGGGGCGAGAGCGCGCCCGCCCAGGTGGTCGGCCGGGACACCGGGTACGACCTCGCGGTCGTCAAGGTCGACGGCGTATCGGGCATGAAGCCGCTGCCGCTCGGCAATTCCGACAACGTCCTGGTCGGCGACCCGGTGGTGGCCATCGGGGCGCCCTTCGACCTCTCCAACACGGTGACGTCCGGGATCATCAGCGCCAAGGAGCGCCCGATCACGGCCGGGGGCGAGAGCGGCGACGGCAGCGACGTCAGCTATGTCGACGCGCTCCAGACCGATGCCCCCATAAACCCGGGCAACTCCGGCGGCCCGCTCGTCGACTCCAAGGCCCGCGTCATCGGCATCAACAGCGCGATCAGGTCGGCCGGGAGCGGCAACACGGAGGGCAGCGGCGGCCAGGCCGGCTCGATCGGGCTCGGCTTCGCCATACCGGTCAACCAGGCCAAGCGGGTCGCCGAGGAGCTGATCAACACGGGCAGGGCCACGCACCCGGTGATCGGCGTCACGCTCGACATGAAGTTCACCGGCGACGGCGCCCGGGTCGGCGACAAGGCGAGCGACGGCAAGCCGGCCGTCGCCACCGACGGCCCCGGCGCCAAGGCGGGCATCAGGTCGCAGGACGTGATCACCAAGGTGGACGGCCAGCGGGTGCACAGCGGCGAGGAGCTGATAGTGAAGATCCGTGCGCACCGCCCCGGCGACCAGCTCAAGCTCACGGTCCAGCGGGACGGCAAGGAGCAGGAGCTCACTCTGACGCTCGGCGCCTCGTCCTGACCCCGGCTTTCGGGGCGCCCGCGGGCCGGGCGCCCCACCGGCCCCGTACCGATGCCCAAAGGTCACCCCGCGGGTACCGCGCCGACAGCTCGGCCGGGTACCGTAGAGCGGTCCATGACCGGACGCGGGGCTGAGAATCAAGCGCCGAGATCGCGAGCACTGAGAACACGAGGAGCAGCGGGTGTTCAACGACATCGGGCCCATGGAGCTGGTCACACTCGTGGTCCTCGCCGTGCTCATCTTCGGTCCGGACAAGCTGCCCAAGCTGATCCAGGACGTCTCGAACGTCATCCGCAAGGTGCGCAGCTTCTCCGAGAGCGCCAAGCAGGACATCCGGGCCGAGCTCGGCCCGGAGTTCAAGGACTTCGAGTTCGAGGACCTCAACCCCAAGACGTTCGTCCGCAAGCAGCTCATGGACAACGACGACCTGGGGCTCAAGGAGATCCGCAACAGCTTCGACCTCCGCAAGGACATGGAAGAGGTCGCGGACGCGGTGCACGGCCGCGAATCGGCCACCGCCACCACGGCCGCCAACGGTTCGGTGAACGGCTCGGGCGGCACCCCCGACCTGCTGAAGAAGCGCGAGAAGCTGGACCCGGGCGAGCGTCCCCCGTTCGACGCCGACGCCACCTGATACACGCCAATCAGACTTGATACACGCCAATCCGACTTGGGCTTTTCCGGCGAGCCGCGGCGAGGTGGCTATCCTCCATCTGTCCGGCAGCCAGGACGCCCGCGGGGGCGGGCCGCTCCGGACGCTACTGATCCAGGAGGCGGCCGGGCAGATGGAGACGACAAGCCGGGTAGCGGGGGAGTCCGCTCAAGGGGCGCCCCAGGGCACCCAGTCCACACCGGAGGGAGTGCCGGTGGCCCGGCGTACGCTCGACGGCTATCTGCGCGCGCCCTTCCCCTGGTACGGCCTCGACGAGGCGTTCACCGGGGCACGCTGGCTCATGCAGGTGGCGCAGGCCGCGGACGGCACCGTCCAGCACGGCTCGATCGGGCACGGTGACGAGCCGTCGATACGGCCCGAGGCGGCGGCCGCGGCCGACCGGGACCGGTTCGCGGTGGTCGTGAGCGTCCCCGCCAGCCCCGTGCGCCACAGCGGCGACGGCGGTGTCCTGGAGGCCACATCGGTCTCCTCGGCGGCCTGGCTGGCCGGTTCGGGGCTGCTGGCCTTCACCTGGCCCCCGCAGATGGACCACGTCCGGCGCGGCGAATGGCTGGACCAGCAGACCGAGACGGCCTGGGAGCTCGCCGACGACCTGGACGGCCCCGACTGGTCCACGCTCTCGCTGCCCGTCGACGGGGAGCCGGCGGACTTCCACTACCGCGAGTCGGAGTTCGGCTGGATCCTCGCCGGTCCGGCCCAGAACGGCGTGCACCTGGGGGCGTACGGGCGCGGCCTGAGCGCGTACGGGCTGGCCTTCTCGGTGGTCAAGGACATCAGGTCGTACCAGTGAGCGCGGCGCCGAGCGCGCGGAGGTACGCGTAAGGGCCGCCTCGCCACTGCGGGGCGACCCTTACCGCCGTGGCGGAAGGCCGCGTCGAGCAGGTCCTGCGGGCTCCACTCGCTCTCGGGATGCTGGTCGAGGCGCTTGTTGGTCCCTGTCGTACGGGCCGCGCCGAGGCGATCCCGGTTGCCGCGCCGCGCTGCCCTCGTGGCGCCACACTGGAAGGGGACCGGGGCCGGCAGGCGGAGACCGGGAGGCACCCGTGGCGCACACCCGCAGCACCGACGTATTGATCGTGGGCGCCGGCCCGGTCGGCCTGAGCGCGGCCGCCGGGCTCGCCCCGCACGGAGTGCGCATCCGGCTCGTCGACCGGTTGCCGGCTCGGCTTCCGTACGCGAAGGCGGTGGGCATCCAGCCCCGCACGCTGGAGATCTGGGACCGGATGGGCCTGGCCCGCGACGTCGTCGAGGCGGCCGTGCCGCTCCACGGCCAGCTGACCTACGTCAACGGCATCGAGCAGCCGCGGATGGAACTGGAGCTGCCGCCGGAAGTGCCGTACGGGGTCGCCGCGCTGCCGCAGTACGAGACGGAACGCCTCCTGGAGGAGTACCTCGCGGGCCTGGGCACGGCCATCGAGCGCGAGACGGAACTGCTGTCCTTCAGCCAGGACGCGGACGGTGTGACCGCGCTCCTCGACTCCGCCTCCGGTGGCCAGGAGGAGGTCAGGGCCGGGTTTCTCCTCGGCTGCGACGGCGCGCACAGCGCCGTCCGCAAGGGTCTCGGGCTCTCCTTCGAGGGCGGGGCCTTCCCGACGAGTTACATGCTGGCCGACGTCGAGGCCGACTGGGACCTTCCGGCCGGCTACAGCGTGCGGGCCGGCCACCGCGCCGCGGACGGCCCGGCCGACGCGCCCCAGCCGGGCGACCGGGCCCCGGACTGCGAAGGGCTGGCCGCGCCACTGGTCACGTACCGGATGCGGCTGCTCGACGTTCTGCGCGGCTGCCCGGGGCACGTCGTGATCCGCTACCTGACCGACCCCGCCGATCCGGTCGCCGCCCGGGCCGCCGCCGAGCTCGAAGGCGCCCGTGCCATCGGGACGGCCGCGCCGACTCCCCATCGGGCGCGGGGGCCGCGGACGGTGGCCGTCGTCGCCCGGGGGACCGAACCCCGGGAGTCGCCCGGCACCCCGGCCGGCCTTTCGGCCGTCGTGGAGCTGCCGGTTCCCGGATACCTGGACACAGCGGGGGAGTTCGCACGGACCTACCGCCCCGAGGGCCCGACCGGCTTCATCGTCCGCCCCGACGGACAACTGGGCGCCCGCTTCCCCCTCTCGCGTACGAAGGAGGCGCTGGCCGAGTACCTCGCGGCGCTGTCCGTCCCGGCGTAGGGGGCGAGTGCCGCACGTCGGGCCGGGGCGCCGTAGGACGCCCCGGCCGTCCGGCTAGAACTTGTTGCGCGGGGTGATCCCCAGCGACATGCCCGACAGGCCGCGGGCACGGCCGCCCAGCTTGCCCGCGATGGCGCGCAGGGCGGCGCCCGCGGGGGAGTCCGGGTTGGACAGGACGACCGGGCGGCCGTCGTCGCCGCCCTCGCGCAGACGGACGTCGATCGGGATGGAGCCGAGCACCGGCACGTTGGCGCCGGTCGTCTTGGTGAGGCCATCGGCGACCTTCTGGCCACCGCCGGTGCCGAACACGTCGACCATCTCGTCGCAGTGCGGGCAGGGCAGCCCGGCCATGTTCTCGACCACGCCGACGATCTTCTGGTGGGTCTGCACGGCGATGGAACCGGCCCGCTCGGCGACCTCGGCCGCGGCCTGCTGCGGGGTCGTCACGACGAGGATCTCGGCGTTCGGGACCAGCTGGGCCACCGAGATCGCGATGTCACCGGTGCCCGGCGGCAGGTCGAGCAGGAGGACGTCCAGGTCGCCCCAGTACACGTCCGCGAGGAACTGCTGCAGGGCGCGGTGCAGCATCGGGCCGCGCCACACGACCGGCGCGTTGCCCGGCGTGAACATGCCGATGGAGATGACCTTCACGCCGTTCGCGGACGGCGGCATGATCATGTTCTCGACCTGGGTGGGCCTGCCGTCGGCGCCCAGCATGCGGGGCACGGAGTGGCCGTAGATGTCGGCGTCGACGACACCGACCTTCAGGCCGTCCGCCGCCATCGCGGCCGCGAGGTTCACCGTCACCGAGGACTTGCCGACGCCGCCCTTGCCGGAGGCGACCGCGTAGACGCGGGTCAGCGAGCCGGGCTTGGCGAAGGGCACCTCGCGCTCGGCGGTGCCGCCGCGCAGCGACGTCGCGAGCTCCTTGCGCTGCTTGTCGCTCATCACGTCGAGCGTCACGTCGACGCGGCTGACGCCCTCGACCCGCTCGACCGCCTCCGTCACGTTCTTGGTGATGGTCTCGCGCATCGGGCAGCCGGAGACGGTCAGGTACACCGTGACGGCAACCGCCCCGTCCGCACCGATCTCAACCGATTTGACCATGCCGAGCTCAGTGATCGGTCGGTGGATCTCGGGGTCGTTCACCGTCGCCAGTGCCTCAAGCACCGCGTCTTCCGTAGCCATACAGCCGATGGTACGGCGCTTACCGCACAGTACGGAAAGCCCTGTCAGCGGTCGCCTTCGTCACGTCCGTACGCCCGCTCCGGCGGGAATACGTTTCTGCGCTCCTCCATCTCCTTGACCAGGTCCTGGAGTTCGGAGCGGATCCAGTCGCGGGTGGCCACCTCGCCGAGGCCCATCCTGAGCGCGGCGATTTCGCGGGTGAGGTACTCGGTGTCCGCGATCGACCGCTCGTTCTGCTTGCGGTCCTGTTCGTGGGTGACCCGGTCGCGGTCGTCCTGCCGGTTCTGCGCGAGCAGGATCAGCGGGGCCGCGTACGAGGCCTGGAGCGACAGGGCGAGGGTCAGGAAGATGAACGGGTAGTTGTCGAAGCGCAGCGAGCTCGGCGCGAAGATGTTCCAGAGGACCCAGACGATGATGATCAGGGTCATCCAGACGATGAACCGCCCGGTCCCCAGGAACCGTGCGATCCGCTCGCTGAACCGGCCGAACGCCTCCGGGTCCCACTCCGGCAGCAGCCGCACGCGCGGCGCGCGCGGCTGGTCGAGGCGGGTGCGGCCGCGCGGCAGCGCGCTGGCGCCGCTCGCGCGGGTGCGCTCCTCCGCCCGGTCAGTGCCGCCCATCCGGTACCCCCTCCGGCCCGTGGAACTCCGTCTCGCGCCAGTCCTCCGGCAGCAGGTGGTCGAGTACGTCGTCGACGGTCACGGCGCCGAGCAGCGAGCCGCTCGCGTCCACCACGGGCGCTGCGACCATGTTGTACGCGGCGAGGAAGCTGGTCACCGAGGGCAGCGAGGCGTTCGGCGGCAGCGGCTTCAGATCGCTGTCCACCACCGAGCTGACCAGCGCGAACGGCGGCTCGCGCAGGAGCCGCTGGAAGTGCACCGTGCCCAGGTACTTGCCCGTCGGCGTCTCGTCCGGCGGCCGGCACACGTACACCTGCGCGGCGAGCGCGGGGGAGAGGTCCTGCTGGCGCACGCGGGCCAGGGCGTCGGCGACCGTGGCGTCGGGGCGCAGCACGATCGGCTCGGTCGTCATCAGACCGCCCGCGGTGCGCTCCTCGTACGAGAGCAGTCGGCGCACATCGGCCGCGTCGTCGGGCTGCATCAGCGTGAGGAGGCGCTCCTTGTCCTCCTCGGGCAGCTCGGAGAGCAGGTCGGCGGCGTCGTCGGGGTCCATCGCCTCCAGGACGTCGGCGGCCCGCTCGTCCTTGAGCTTGCCGAGGATCTCCACCTGGTCGTCGTCGGGCAGCTCCTCCAGGACGTCCGCGAGCCGGTCGTCGTCGAGGGCGGCGGCCACCTCGGCGCGGCGCTTGGGCGAGAGGTGGTGCATGACGTTGGCGAGGTCGGCGGGGCGCAGCTGCTCGAAGGTGGCGACCAGGTTCTCGGCGCCCTGGCCGTGCTCCTCCAGGGAGAAGCCGGTGACGGCCGACCACTCGACGGTCAGCGTCTCGCCCTTGCGGCGCAGCGCGCCCGACTTGCCCCGGCGGACGAAGACCTTGTCGATCTCCCAGTCGCGGCGGGCCGGCAGCTGCTGGATCGCGACGTCCAGGACGGTCACCTGCTCGCCGGTCTCGACCAGCGTGACCCGGCGGTCCAGGAGTTCGCCGAGGACGAGCCGCTCGGTCGGGCGCTGCTCGAAGCGGCGCAGATTGACGACGCCGGTGGTGATGACCTGGCCCGATTCCACGCCCGAGACCCGGGTCATGGGCAGGAAGATCAGCCTGCGGCCGGCCACTTCGACGACGATGCCGAGCAGCCGGGGAGGCCGGCGGCCGACCCGCAGCATCGCCACGAGGTCGCGCACGCGGCCGACCTGGTCGCCGTTGGGGTCGAAGACGGCGACGCCGGAGAGGTGCGATACGAAGACCCGGGGGGCGCCTGCCGCCATACGAGCGCCTCCTTACTGTTCAGGGTTGCTCCGCACCACCGCGATCGCTGCGGGACAAGGGTTTCAGGCTAGCCGGTGGTCGCGCGGTACGCCCTTGCGGGGCGGCCGTACGGCGCTCTGCCGAGCAGCGTAGACACTGCGGGTAGGGTGCGGTCTGCCGACCCCCTACATCGATGTGAGAGGCAGTGCGCAGGTGACCTCATCCCCCTTGTCCGTACGGGTACGGGTCCAGGCCCGCCGGGCCGCCCTGCCCCTCGCGCTGTGCGCGGGTCTCGCCGCGGGGCTCACCGCGTGCGGTACGGATCCCGACGAGGGGACCAACGGCGTCGGCAAGCTGTCCGCGACCGAGATCGAGAACAGGGCGCGGACGGCGGCGGACGGCGCGGACGCGGTACGGCTCTCGGGGACGCTGGTCAGCAAGGGCGGCTCGTACAAGATCGACATGAAGCTGAAGAGCAGCGGCGGAACGGGCACGGTCACGTCGCAGAAGAGCACGTTCGGGCTGCTGCGGGTCGGGGAGGACCTGTTCCTCAAGGCGAACGCGGGGTTCTGGTCGCACAGCGAGTCGGGGGGTGCGGCTTCGGCTGCGGGCAAGCTCGACGACAAGTACGTCAAGGTGCCGTCGGGGGACCCGGCCTACCAGCAGCTGCGCGGGTTCACCGAGAAGTCCGTGCTGCTCAAGGGGATGCTCGGGCTGCAGGGCGCGCTGTCCAGGAGCGACCGGTCCGAGGTCGGCAACGTCCGTACGGTACGGATCGCGGCGGGCAAGGACGGCGAGGGCGGCACCCTCGACGTTTCCCTCCAGGGCACGCCCTATCCCCTCCGCTTCGAGCGGGCGGGCGGGGCGGGCGTCCTCGAACTGGCCGACTGGAACAAGGACTTCGCGCTGGCCGCTCCGGCCAAGGGGGACACGGTGGACTACGGGCAGCAACTGCCCAAGACCTGACCCCGGGTGCCCCGCTCAGCGCCGCTTCCGCCGGAACAGCAGGCTCGGCAGCGCCGCGGGCACCGCGTGCCGCGTCGTCGCCGGGGACGCGAGCGGGGCCGTGGCCAGGGAGCCTTCGGGGACCGCCCCGAGCCCGCCCGTCGGGGTCAGGCGCAGGAGGCGGCACTCCGCTGCCCAGCGGGCCGGCATCGCCTCGCCGTCCGGGGCGTTCAACCGCTTGCCCTTCAGCTCCGCCACCGCCGCGTCCCAGGCGGCCGTGCCCGAGGGGATCTCGGAGACGTTCGCGGTCCATGCCACGAGCCGTCCGCCCTTGTCCTTCGAACGGACCGTCACCGCCGCCGTGCCGCCGCCCGTCAGGCCCTCCAGCGGCTGCTCGCCCGGGCCGCCCCCGACCACGTACGCCGCCCCGTCGAGCCACACGTGCCACAGGGCCCGCTCGGCCACCCCGGTGCCGCGCACCCAGATGAGCCCGGACTTCTTCGTGGCCTCCTCGACGAGGGCCTGGTCGAGCAACGTCTGCGTCATGCCACCACAGTAGAGGCCCCGGGGAACAGTCAGTTCCGTAATCCGGCCATGCCCCTTACGCTTCCGCCGTGACCACTGCCACCACCCCCGCGCCGCAGGTCGCCGCGGGCGTCCCCCGCATCGACGTCGTCCTGCTCGCCGTCGCGATCTCCAGCGTCTCGCTGTCCGCGCCGCTGATCGCCGCCACCGCCGCGCCCGCGCTCGCCATCGCCTTCTGGCGCAACGCCCTAGCGGTCGGCGCGCTGACCCCGGTGGCCTGGTTCAAGTACCGCGCCCGGCTGCGCGCGCTGACCCGGCGCGAGGTGGGGCTCACCGTCGGCGCCGGCGCTCTCCTCGCGCTGCACTTCGGGCTGTGGCTGCCCAGCCTGAGCATGACGTCCGTCGCCTCGTCGACCGCGCTGTGCACCACCACCCCGATATGGACGACCATCGCGCTGCGCCTGCGCGGCCACCGCCCGCCCGGCCTGGTGTGGGCCGGCACCCTTGCCGCGTGCGCCGGAGTCGTCATGCTCACCGGCGTCGACCTCAGCCTGTCGACCCGGGCCCTTGCCGGAGACGCGCTCGCGCTCGGCGGCGGCATCGCGGCGGCCGGCTACGTGCTGCTCGGCGCCGAGGTCCGCAAGAGCGTGGACACCGTTCCGTACACCTACCTCTGCTACGGCGCGGCCGCCGCCGGGCTCCTGACGGCCGCCCTCGTCAGCGGGGCCGACCTCACCTCGTACGACGGCGCGACCTGGCTGAAGCTCGCGGTGCTCACGCTCGCGGCCCAGCTGCTCGGCCACTCCCTCCTGAACCGGGTGGTGGCGAGCCTCGGCCCGTCCGTCACCTCCACGGCGATCCTGCTCGAAACCCCCGGCGCCGCCCTCATCGCGGCCCTCTGGCTCGGCCAGCAGCCCCCGGCCCTGGCCTACCCGGCGCTGCTCGCGATCCTGGCCGGACTCGCCCTCGTCGTACGGGCGAGCCGGACCAACTGAGCGTTCAGAGCCAGCCGTTGCGCTTCAGGCTGCGGTGGATCGCGAAGCAGGCCACGGCCACCAGGCCCATCGAGATCGGGTAGCCGTACTTCCAGTGCAGCTCCGGCATGTTGTCGAAGTTCATGCCGTACACGCCGCACACCATCGTCGGTACGGCGATGATCGCCGCCCAGGCCGTGATCTTGCGCATGTCCTCGTTCTGGGCGACGGAGGCCTGCGCGAGGTTGGCCTGGAGGATCGAGTTGAGCAGCTCGTCGAAGCCGATGACCTGCTCCTGCACCCGGGCGAGGTGGTCGGCGACGTCGCGGAAGTACTTCTGGATGTCGGGGTCCACGAGCCGCATCGGGCGCTCGCTGAGCAGCTGCATCGGGCGCAGCAGCGGGGAGACCGCGCGCTTGAACTCCAGTACCTCGCGCTTGAGTTGGTAGATCCGGCCGGCGTCCACGCCGCGCGGGCTGCCCTTGGCCGGAGCCGAGAAGACCTCGATCTCGACCTCGTCGATGTCGTCCTGCACCGCGTCCACGACCGCGAGGTAGCCGTCGACCACCTGGTCGGCGATCGCGTGAAGGACGGCCGAGGGGCCCTTGGCGAGGAGCTCCGGGTCGTCCTGGAGGCGCTTGCGCAGGGCGCGCAGCGAGCCCTGGCCGCCGTGCCGGACGGTGATGACGAAGTCCCGCCCGGTGAAGCACATCACCTCGCCGGTCTCCACGACCTCGCTGGTCGCGGTGAGCTCGGCGTGCTCCACGTAGTGGATCGTCTTGAAGACGGTGAACAGGGTGTCGTCGTAGCGCTCCAGCTTCGGCCGCTGATGGGCGTGGACGGCGTCCTCCACCGCCAGCGGGTGCAGCCCGAACTCGGCGGCGATACCGGCGAATTCGGCCTCGGTCGGCTCGTGCAGACCGATCCACGCGAAGCCCCCGCCCTCGCGCACCCGCCGCATCGCCTCACGGGGCGTCAGGCAGGACGTGTCCTCGACGGACTGGACGCGCTGCCCGTCGCGGTAGACCGCGCAGTCCACGACGGCGCTGCTCGCCGACGGGTCGCGGGTGGTGTCGTAGCCGCTGTAGGGGGTGCTGGTCTTGCGCAGCGCGGGGCGGACCACGGCGCGCAGGTCACGGATCATCGACATGGCAGGACTCCTTCACGGAGGGCCGTCGCAGGGCATGGCACTTGGAACTGCCCGGAATGGGGACGTACAGCGAAGAAGAGGGCCGAAGGGTCGAATCGACCCCGAAGGGCATCAATCGCACACGTTCGCAAAGCGGGCGGCACCACAGGGGCACGCGGGGACGGCGTTCGCTACTGAAACGGACAAGGCGAGGCGATGTGCTCTTCCGTTGGGCGAAACGCCAGGAGACTCGGATGTTTCCGGACCCGGGGGCCGGGTAGAGAGGGTCTCAGTTCACCGGGAACAACGCAGGCGCGTGGAAGAGCGGTTGGTACTGCCAGGCCGACTTCGATCCATCGCAGCCCCACCTCCTCCAGCCGGTCCCCCGTGGGGGACTTCCTGCTGTCCTGAACAGCGGCCAAGACTATCAGCCCACTGTTGCGTCAAGCCCCGTCTTTGCCGCTTGCATACGCCTTCTATGCTCGCCCCATGGTTGATGTTCTTGCTCTGGTCGAGGCCCGCCTGCGCACCGCGCTGGGCGAGCCGGACGCGCGCGCGGCGGTCACCTTTCTCGGTACGGACCGCATCGAGGTGCTGCGGTTCACCGACGGCGACATCGTCCGGTACGCCACGCTCGGCATGTCCGCCCAGCCGATGGCCGATCCCACCTCGGCGCTGGCCGACCCGGTGAAGGGCCCGCGGGCGGAGCTGGTCCTGTCGGTGCGCGCCGGGCTCGCCGACACCGACAAGGTGCTCCGCCCGCTCGCCGTGCTCGCCGCATCCCCGCGGGTCGAGGGCCTCGTGGTGGCGCCGGGCGCCTCGCTCGACGTCGGCGAACCGCTGTGGCCGGGCGCCCCGTTCAGCTCGGTCCTGGTCGCCGAGGCGGGCGGCCTGATCGAGGACCTGGAGCTCGACGCCCCGATGGACCCGGTGCGCTTCCTGCCCCTGCTCCCCATGACCACGAACGAGGCCGCGTGGAAGCGGGTGCGCGGCGCGAAGGAACTGGAGGAGCGCTGGCTCGCCGGGGGCACGGACCTGCGCGACCCGCTGCGGAGGTCGGTGGGGCTGGACTGAGGGGGCCGCTGGAAACACATCGTGCGCTCCAGCTCGACTCCTGGGGCTCCGCCCCAGACCCCGTTCGCGCCTGAAGGGCGCTCGTCCTCAAACGCCGGACGGGCTGAAGACGCTCGCCCCTGCCAGGGCCAACCCTGCTAGGGGCGCGGGGAACTGCGCGACCGGCCACGCACGGTCCGCAGCTGAACCTCAACCTTCCGAGCCGAGCGCTCAGTTCGCGAACACAGAAACCCCGTCCTCCGCAGCATGCGCAGGCTGACGCTCAGTCGCCTCGCGCGTGAGCGAAGTGCGCCGGACCCACACGATCCCCGCCCCGAGCACCGCCGCCACGGCCGCCACCACGAACGGAACGTGGATGTCGCTCCACTCCTCGATCTTCGGCGCGAAGTACGGCGCCGCTGCCGCCGCGAACCAGCGGACGAAGTTGTAGCCCGCGCTCGCCACCGGCCGGGGCGCGTCCGAGACGCCGAGGGCCAGCTCGGTGTACACGGTGTTGTTGAGGCCGATGAAGGCGCCGGAGGCGATGGTCGCGGCGACGGCGGTGGTGTGGCTGCCGTAGCCGAGCACGATCAGGTCGGCGGCGAGCAGCACGAGCGATCCGCCGAGCACCTTCAGCGAGCCGAACCGCTCCTGGAGCCGCGGCGCGACCAGCACCGAGAACACCGCGAGCAGCACGCCCCAGGCGAAGAAGACGCCACCCGATTTGTACGGCGACATGTTCAGGACGAACGGCGTGAAGGCCAGCACCGTGAAGAAGGCGTAGTTGTAGAAGAAGGCGGACGCCGCGGCCGAGGCGAGCCCGCCGTGGCCGAGCGCCTTGATCGGATCGAGCAGCGAGGTCTTGCGCGCGGGCCTGGGCTGTTCCTTCAGGAACGCGGTGATCGCGATGAAGCCGATCGCCATGAGGGCGGCGGTGCCGAAGAAGGGGTAGCGCCACTTCATGTCCCCGAGGACCGCGCCGAGCAGCGGGCCGCACGCCATGCCGAGTCCGAGGGCGGACTCGTACAGCAGGATCGCCGCCGCGCTGCCGCCGGCCGCGGCGCCGACGATGACGGCGAGCGCGGTCGAGACGAAGAGCGCGTTGCCGAGCCCCCAGCCGGCCCGGAACCCGACGAGCTCGCCGACCGAGTTCGAGGTGCCGGCAAGGGCGGCGAAGACGACCACCAGGGCGAGCCCCACCAGAAGCGTCTTCTTGCCGCCGATCCGGCTGGACACGAATCCGGTGACCAGCATCGCGACGGCGGTGATCAGGAAGTACGAGGTGAAGAGCAGGGACACCTGGCTGGGCGTGGCGTCCAGACCCTTGGCGATGGACGGCAGGATCGGGTCGACCAGGCCGATGCCCATGAAGGCGACGACGGACGCGCCCGCGGTCGCCCAGACCGCCTTGGGTTGACGCAGCAGGCTGCCGACTCCTGCGCCTTCGTCGAGAGGGTCCTTTCCTTGCCGCATGGCTGCTCCCGCTTCCCGTTGGATGGTGGGCACAAGATCGTTGCGCAATACACACAATAACTTAGGGAGCCTAATGAGTGCAAGACGAAACTACTTTTCCGGTGGTGGTGCCGGGCGGCCTCCGGGCCCGTACCGCCAGGCCTCCCGGCCCGTGCCGCGCCTGCCTCGACAGGCGGACCGCACTCCGGACGGGTGATCGTCCTTGACGGGGCGACGGCCGGGGAGGACCGTGGGGCTCTATGAGGGGCGAACCCAGTTGCCCGAAGTGCGGAGGCCGGGTCAGGGCGCCCGGTCTCTTTGCCGACACCTGGCAGTGCGATGTGCACGGCCCCGTCTTTCCGCTCCAGCCGGTGGTCCCGCCCAGTGTCGAGGCCCTGGAGGTCGTCGTGCGCCGGGCGCAGGTGCCGGTGTGGATGCCCTGGCCGCTGCCCGTCGGCTGGCTGTTCACGGGCGTCGCGTACGCCGGTGACGACCGCAGCGGCGGCCGTGCGACCGCCGTCGCCTGCTCCGGCCCGGGCCCGCTCGGCGGCATCGGCGAGCTGATCCTGGTCGCCGAGGAGCTGGGAGTGGGGCTCGGCGCGCGGTACGCGGGCATCGACGCGCCCGACCCCGGCCCGTTCATGAGCGTCGACAAGCCCGCGCACACCAAGCTCCTCGCGGCCGGCCGGCCGACCCCGCTGTGGCACGTCACGCGCACCCCGGACGACCGCGCGGTCTTCGCGGGCGAGGCGCGCGGCCTGTGGCTGTGGGCGATCGTGTGGCCGGAACAGTCCGGACTCCTCATGTACGACGAGCTCGTCCTGACCGATCTGCGCGACGCGGGCGCCGAAACGGAACTGGTGCCGTGCGGGGCCCTGACCCCGCGCATCCTGTCCTGACGGTCCTGATGGCGAGTCCGCTCGCGGGCGGGCGGGGAGGCGTGGACGGGCGGTTATCCTTGACTGTCCCCTGATCCGCCCCTTATGCCCTGGAGTACGCGTCGTGCGCATCGATCTGCACACCCACTCCACGGCCTCGGACGGCACGGACACCCCCGCCGAGCTGGTCCGCAACGCGGCGGCCGCCGGGCTCGATGTCGTCGCGCTGACCGACCACGACACCACCCGCGGCTACGCGCAGGCCGTCGCCGCGCTCCCCGCCGGGCTCACCCTCGTGACCGGCGCCGAACTCTCCTGCCGCATCGACGGCGTCGGCCTGCACATGCTGGCCTATCTCTTCGACCCCGAGGAGCCCGAGCTCTCCCGCGAGCGCGAACTCGTGCGGGACGACCGGGTGCCGCGCGCCCAGGGAATGGTCGCCAAGCTCCAGGAGCTCGGCGTGCCCGTCACCTGGGAACAGGTCGCGCGGATCGCCGGCGACGGCTCGGTCGGCCGCCCGCACGTCGCCGAGGCACTCGTCGAACTCGGCGTCGTCGACTCCGTCTCCGACGCCTTCGTGCCGGACTGGCTCGCCGACGGCGGCCGCGCCTACGTCGGCAAGCACGAGCTCGACCCGTTCGACGCGATCCGCCTGGTCAAGGCCGCGGGCGGCGTCACCGTCTTCGCCCACCCGCTCGCCGTCAAGCGCGGCCAGGTGGTGCCCGAGTCGGCGATAGCCGAACTGGCCGCCGCCGGGCTCGACGGCATCGAGGTCGACCACACCGACCACGACGCCCCCACCCGGGAGCGGCTGCGCGGCCTCGCCCGCGAGCTGGGGCTGCTCGCCACCGGCTCCAGCGACTACCACGGCAGCCGCAAGCCCGTACGGCTCGGGGAGTGCACCACCGACCCCGAGATCTACGGCGAGATCACCCGCCGCGCCACGGGGGCCTTCCCCGTGCCGGGTGCGGGCGGAAGCGCCTGACCGCAGGGAGAGCGCGCCTCTCCCGACCCCGGGGGCGCCGCCCCCGCATCCCCGCTCCTCGAACCCCCGCCCGGCACGTCCGCGCGGTCCCGGGGGCCGGGCCCGGCCGATCTGCGCAGCAGCACACCGGCCCTCTTCTGTACGCCCCTCACCTCGCAAGGCTCACCGTGTTCGACGCTGCCGTCTTCGGCTCCCTCTTCCTCACCCTGTTCGTCATCATGGATCCCCCCGGGATCACGCCGATCTTCCTCGCGCTGACCGCCGGCCGGGCCGCCAAGGTCCAGCGCAGGATGGCCTGGCAGGCCGCCGCCGTCGCGCTCGGAGTGATCACGCTCTTCGGTCTCGTAGGGCACCAGATCCTGACCTACCTGCACATCGACGTCCCGGCGCTGATGATCGCGGGCGGTCTGCTGCTGCTCCTCATCGCGCTCGACCTGCTCACCGGCAAGACCGACGAGCCCAAGCAGACCAAGGACGTCAACGTCGCGCTCGTGCCGCTCGGCATGCCGCTGCTCGCCGGGCCCGGCGCGATCGTCCAGGTCATCCTGGCCGTCCAGAACCACGACTCGGTGTCCGGGCAGGTCTCGGTCTGGGCGGCGATCATCGCGATCCACGTCGTCCTGTACGTGACCATGCGGTACTCGCTGCTGATCATCCGCGTGATCAAGGACGGCGGCGTCGTCCTGGTGACCCGGCTCGCGGGCATGATGCTCTCGGCCCTCGCGGTGCAGCAGATCATCAACGGCATCACCCAGGTGATTCACGGCAGTTGAGCCCCCTGACACGCCGAAGCGCCCCCGTACGGATCTGTACGGGGGCGCTTTACGTACGGCACCCGCGGCCGTTCGACCGGCTCGCGGGAGCACTACCTCTAACGCGTTACGAGGCCACGGACGTGGCCGGGCGGATGTAGATGCGCTGACCCATTGCGGCGGCCTGCTGCACAATCCGGTTGACGGAGGCGGCGTCCACGACGGTGCTGTCAACGGCGATACCGTCGACGTCGTCCAGGCGCATGATTTCGAAGCGCATGGCTTCTCCCTTCGTCTGATCCTCCTGCTAGGAGAACTATTGGTGCGGGGGGCTGAGAACAGCCTGCTCCCACGAGGCGTCGGGGCGGTTGCCCGCCCGTTAAGAGTGGATTGCGTGGCTACGGTGCAACGCGTTCCGTCCTGTTCAACGGGTTGCCTCCAGCAAACATTCCCTACGCTAAGGAAATTTTTCGAGTTGCTAAGGATATGGCTCTGATGGCGACCGGTTGTGCCCGGTTGTGCCCCGCGCGTCACGACCTCGACAATGGAAAACGTATGGACGACTCCCAGGAACCACAGCCGGCCCAGGCGCCCGACGACCGCGCCGCACAGCTGGACCGCAAGCTGGACGCCACCAACGAGCTGCTCCAGCGCATGCTCGCCGAAGTCGCGAAGACGCCCTCCACGCACGCGATCTTCGTCGACGCGGGCTATGTCTACGCGGCCGCCGGCCTCCTCGTCACCGGCACCGAGGACCGCCGCTCCTTCGACCTGGACGCGGAGGGGCTCATCGAGGCCTTCATCGACAAGGCGCGCACGATCTTCGCGGACAGCCGGCTGCTGCGCGTCTACTGGTACGACGGCGCCCGGCGCCGCATCCACACCCCCGAACAGCAGTCGATCGCCGAGCTCCCCGACGTCAAGGTCCGGCTCGGCAACCTCAACGCCAACAACCAGCAGAAGGGCGTCGACTCCCTGATCCGCTCCGACCTGGAGTCACTGGCCCGGCACCGCGCGATCAGCGACGCGGCGCTCATCGGCGGCGACGAGGACCTCGTCTCGGCGGTCGAGGCGGCGCAGGGCTACGGCGCGCGCGTCCATCTCTGGGGCATCGAGGCCGCCGAGGGGCGCAACCAGGCGGAACCGCTGCTCTGGGAGGTCGACAGCCAGCGCACCTTCGACCTCGACTTCTGCAAGCCGTACGTCACTCGGCGGCCGGTCACGATGTACGAGCAGGAGGGGCCGGCGCCGTCGCGCGAGGACGTGCGGTTCGTCGGCGCCCGGATCGCCGCGACGTGGCTCTCCGAGCGGGGCCGCGCGGCCCTCGCCGAGCTCCTGCCCGGCCACCCGTACCTGCCCGGCCCGGTGGACCAGGACCTGCTCATCGAGGCGGAGCGGCTTCTCCAGTACTCGCTGAGGGGGCATGCGGATTTGCGCCGCGCTCTGCGGGACGGGTTCTGGCAGCACCTTCAGTCGCAGTACTAGGCGTTCTGCGGGGTGCGGTTGCTTCGACCGCGGCCCGTCGAGGGGCTGGTCGCTCCCCCAAGTTCTCGGCTTCGCTCGAACAGGGGGGACCCCCATCGCGGCGGAGCCGCACGATGTCACAGCCCCGCGCCCCTGGAAAGCACGCGCTGCGCGCATGTGCTGGCTGTCGGGTGCGGGTCGTCGTGGGCTGGTCGCGCAGTTCCCCGCGCCACTAAGGGGTTTGGGCTGGTCGGCGCCCTGACGCGAGCAATCACGCGGGAGCGCTCAGGGGGCCTGCGTCGGCCAGCTTCAACCCCTTAGGGGCGCGGGGAACTGCGCGAGCAACCACGTCCGGTCCGCAGGCGAACGTCGCAGCCGCGGGAGCGCTCACGCCGTCGTCGGGCTGGGGCGGCCGACAGTCACGCCCGCCCAGAACTCCGTCATCGCCCCCACCAGCTCCCCCGGATGGGAGACGTTGGGGGAGTGGTCCGCGCCCCGGATCACCGTGTGCCGCGCGTTCACGCTGCGGGCCATGTGGGCCAGCTCGCTCACCGCCCAGACCGTCTCGCCGGACCCGTACGCCACGTGGAGGGGCAGCGGCAGCGCCACGAGGCCCTCCGTGCGGTCCGGCTCCACCCTCAACTGCCGCCCTGTCGCGATGAGTTGGGCGGGCTGCGTGCTGAACCAGCGCCGCTCCAGGAACGCCATGATCTCCGGCGGGTCCGGAACGTACGCCGGGTCCCGGCCGTCCAGCCACTGCGTCGCCGCCCACACCCACGACGGCGGAAGCACCGGCAGGGCCGCCCGGAGCATCCGGATCTTGGTGCGCTGCTCGGGGCCGACCCGGCCGGGGCCGGACGACAGCAGCGTCAGGGAGAGGAACGGGGACGGGTCGAGGCGGGCCGCAGACCGGGCGACGAAGCCGCCGAAGGAGTGGCCGACGAGGTGCACGGGGCCGTCGGCCAGCGCCGCGACCTGCGCGAGTACGTCGCCGCCGAGGGCGCGCGGGGTGTAGCCGGACATGTGCCGCGGCCCCGGGCTCTCGAACTGCCCGCGCCCGTCGACCGCCACGGCCCGGTACCCGACGTCCGCGAGCGGGTCGAGGAGCCCGAGGAAGTCCTCCTTGCTCCCGGTGTACCCGGGAAGCAGGAGCACAGTGCCGCGCGCGGCGCCGTCGGGCCGCGAGTCCAGGACGGCGAACTCCTGGCGGGGGGTGGCCAGTCGGTACGCACGCGTACGCGCCGGAAGGTCGAGGGAGCGCGGCTTACTCATGAGTAGAGCGTATCCGGCCTGCCGCAGGGGGCCTGGTTCGCCAACCCAATGAACGCAGCGCGAACGGCCCGGCACCCCACAGGGGGACCGGGCCGTTTCGGGTGGTGCTGGTTACGCCTCGGGCGCGACCGCCGCCTTCTTCGCGCGGGTGCGGCGCGGCTTCGCCGGGGCCTCGGCCTCGACGGCCTCGACCACGGGCTCGGCGGCCTTCTTGCGCGTGCGGCGCGGCTTGACCGGAGCCTCGGCCTCGACGGCCGCCTCGGGGGCGACCTCGGCGACCTTCTTGGCCCGGGTCCGACGCGGCGCGGCCGGAGCCTCGGCCGCCTCGGGGGCAGCCTCGGCGACCTTCTTGGCGCGGGTGCGGCGGGGCTTGGCGGGTGCCTCGGTCTCGACGACGGCCTCGACCGTTTCGACGACGGCCTCCGCCGCCTTCTTGCGCGTGCGGCGCGGCTTCACCGGCGCCTCCGCCTCGACGGCCGCTTCGACGACCGCCTCGGGGGCGACCTCGGCGACCTTCTTGGCGCGGGTGCGGCGAGGCTTGACCGGGGCCTCGGTCTCGACGACCGCAGCGGCCTCGACCGTCTCGACCACGGGCTCGGCGGCCTTCTTGCGCGTACGGCGCGGCTTGACCGGAGCCTCCTCGACCGCGACCGCGACCGCGGCGGCCGGAGCCGCGGCGACCTCGGTGATCGCGGCGGTGGTCTTGGCCTTCGCGGCCCTGGCCAGCTCCAGCGCGGCCGACTCCGGCGTCACGAAACCGACCTCGGAGGCCGGCTTGGCCTTGCGCACCGGGCGACGGCGCGCCTTGGCCTGGACCGGCTCGACGACGGGCGCGGCGGCGACCGGCGCGGAACGACGGCGCGGCTCAGCCTTGACGACGGCGGCGACGGGCTCGGCGACCACCGCGACCGGAGCCGCCTCGATCACCGGCGCGGCGGCAGCGGCCTGCGGCACGGCCGACGGCGCACCCACACGGGTACGGCGACGACGACGCGGCGTGCGCGGCTCGGTCACCGTCTCGGTGGCCGCGGCGGCCTCGGCGACCGGGGCCGCGACGGGAGCTGCGGCCGTGGTCTCGACGCCGTCCGCCTGCGCGCCGCCGCGGGTGCGGCGACGCTGACGCGGCGTACGCGTACGGGCCGGGCGCTCCTCGGTGACGACGGGCGCCGCGGCGGCGGACCTGCGTCCGCGCCCACCGGTCTCGCCGAGGTCCTCGACCTCTTCGGCCGCGAGGCCCGCGCGGGTGCGCTCGCCCCGGGGCAGCACGCCCTTGGTGCCCGCCGGAATCTTGAGCTCCTCGAACAGGTGCGGCGACGTGGAGTACGTCTCGACCGGGTCGGGGAACTTCAGGTCGAGCGCCTTGTTGATCAGCTGCCAGCGCGGGATGTCGTCCCAGTCGACCAGCGTGATCGCGATGCCCTTCTTGCCCGCGCGGCCGGTACGGCCGATGCGGTGGAGGTAGGTCTTCTCCTCCTCCGGCGACTGGTAGTTGATGACGTGCGTGACACCGTCGACGTCGATGCCGCGGGCCGCGACGTCGGTGCAGACCAGAACGTCGACCTTGCCGTTGCGGAAGGCGCGCAGCGCCTGCTCGCGGGCGCCCTGGCCGAGGTCGCCGTGGACCGCGCCGGAGGCGAAGCCGCGCTTGGCGAGCTGCTCGGCGATGTCCGCGGCGGTCCGCTTCGTACGGCAGAAGATCATCGCGAGCCCGCGGCCCTCGGCCTGCAGTATGCGCGCGACCATCTCCGGCTTGTCCATGGAGTGGGCGCGGTAGACGAACTGCTCGGTGTTGGCGACGGTCGTGCCCTCGTCGTCCGGCGAGGTGGCACGGATGTGCGTCGGCTGCGACATGTAGCGGCGGGCGAGGCCGATGACGGCGCCCGGCATGGTCGCGGAGAACAGCATCGTCTGCCGCTTCGGCGGAAGCAGCTGGATGATCTTCTCGACGTCGGGCAGGAAGCCGAGGTCGAGCATCTCGTCGGCCTCGTCGAGCACCAGCGTCTTGACGTGGGAGAGGTCGAGCTTCTTCTGCCCGGCGAGGTCGAGCAGGCGGCCCGGGGTGCCGACGATCACGTCGACGCCCTTCTTGAGCGCCTCGACCTGGGGCTCGTACGCCCGGCCGCCGTAGATGGCGAGCACGCGCACGTTGCGGACCTTGCCCGCGGTGAGGAGGTCGTTGGTGACCTGCTGGCACAGCTCGCGCGTCGGTACGACGACGAGGGCCTGCGGGGTGTTGGTGAGCCGCTCGGGCGTGGCCCGGCCCGCCTCGACGTCGGCGGGGACGGTGACCCGCTCAAGGATCGGCAGACCGAAGCCGAGCGTCTTGCCGGTGCCGGTCTTGGCCTGCCCGATGATGTCGGTGCCGGAGAGCGCTACGGGGAGCGTCATCTCCTGGATGGGGAACGGGGACACGATGCCGACGGCTTCAAGGGCTTCGGCGGTCTCGGGAAGGATCCCGAGCTCTCGGAACGTAGTCAGGGTGCTGCCTCTTCTGTGAGACGCGGTACGGAGGCGAACGCGGCGGGTCGTACCGTGCCCATTTCGTCCGGCGGGGATCAGATTCGATCGTGTTGCCGGGTGGCGCGGGACCACTGCCGTCGCTCAAGCGCTCGTGCCGCTGAGGGATCCCTCTTCTGTGGCACGTACTGAAACGTGCCCGGCGGAGGGCTGTCGGGTCGGAGCCGACCGGAGCAACCGACCGGGCATCCTCATTCGTGCAGCCCGTCGAAATACTCGGCGGGCGCATTACCACTGTACCCCGGATTCGCGCATGTGTGTTGGGAGAATTCGCGGGACCGGTGCGACGGGTGTGAGCAAGGAGGCCCTTACAGCCCGTCCCCGGCGGGCTATTGTGCGGTTTATGGAGACGTCTGACAACGCCACTGCAGCCGAAGAAACCACCCCGGAGCCCGAGCGCACCGGGATCGCCGCCCAGGACTGGGCGACGGCCTCCGCGGTTCCCCAGTACCGCGCCGCGGTCGTGGACCTCCTCGGCGCCCTCGCCTACGGAGAGCTCGCGGCCTTCGAGCGGCTCGCGGACGACGCGAAGCTGGCGCCGTCCCTGGCGGACAAGGCGGAGCTGGCGAAGATGGCTTCCGCGGAGTTCCACCACTTCGAGCGGCTGCGGGACCGGCTCGCGCAGATCGACGCCGAGCCGACGGCCGCGATGGAGCCGTTCGCCAAGGCGCTCGACGACTTCCACCACCAGACCGCCCCGTCGGACTGGCTGGAAGGCCTGGTCAAGGCGTACGTGGGCGACTCGATCGCGAGTGACTTCTACCGCGAGGTCGCCAATCACCTGGACTCCGACACCCGCTCCCTGGTCCTGTCGGTCCTCGACGACACCGGGCACGGCAACTTCGCCGTGGAGAAGGTGCGGGCCGCGATCGAAGCGGACCCGCGGGTCGGCGGCCGGCTCGCGCTGTGGGCGCGGCGTCTGATGGGCGAGGCCCTTTCGCAGGCCCAGCGCGTGGTCGCCGAGCGCGACGCGCTCTCGACGATGCTGGTCGGCGGGGTCGACGGGGTGGCCGCGGGCTTCGACCTCGCGGCGGTCGGCGAGATGTTCACCCGGATCACCAAGGCCCACACCAAGCGGATGGCGGCGCTGGGTCTCGCGGCCTGACCCGTAGCGCCGACGGGTCACCTGCCCGACGAGCCGACGCCCGACGAGTCGCCGAACCGCCGCCTACGCCGCTGACCGGCGCAGGCGGCGCGTCGGCCGCAGCAGCAGCGAGAGCAGGACGGACGCGACGAAGGTCGCGCCGAGCACCGTCGTCACCCCGTGCCCCGGGCCGATCGCCGAGTGGGTCAGGAACGCGCCGAAAAGACCGGCGAGCGGGCCGACGAACAGAACGATGCGGCGGTCGGGCAGCCGGTGGGACAGCCGGGCCGCGGCGGCCCACGCGAGGGCGAATCCCAGCAGTACGGAGCCAAGGGCTTCAAGGAGCATGTGCGTCGCCTCCCATGGGTGCGGCCAGGGCGGATCCAGTCACAGCCGTCCTACCCGAGCCTCGCGGAACGCAACCCTCCCCTCACTGGGAGGAAGCAACGCGGGCGTGTCCTTGGCCGGACCCGATTTTTATGTGCTTACGGTCACACCATGAGCCAGCGTCGGCCGGTGCCCAGACTCGCAGCGTTGGACGGGCTCCGGCTCGTCGCCGCCCTGATGGTGGTCTGCTACCACTACCTCGCGCTGAGCAGACCCTGGGGACACGACCCGGTGACCGTCTTCCCGACGCTGCACAGGTTCGCCGAGTTCGGCTGGCTCGGGGTCGAGGTGTTCTTCCTGGTCAGCGGGTTCGTCATCTGCATGAGCGTGTGGGGCCGCAGCCTCGGCGACTTCGCCGTATCGCGGGTCTCCCGGCTGTTTCCGGCCTACTGGGTCGCCGTACCGCTGACCGCGCTGGTCGTCGACAAATGGCCGGAGATCACCTCGATACGCGGCTGGGACGACGTGATCGTCAACCTGACCATGGTGCAGGCCGGCAACAACACCAGGAACGTCGACGACGTGTACTGGACGCTCTTCGTGGAGCTCAAGTTCTACGTCCTGATGGCGATCGTGGTGCTCTGCGGGGTCACCTATCGCAACCTGCTCATCTTCTGCGGGGTGTGGACGGTGGCGGCGGCCCTGGCCCCCAGCCTTGGCTTCCCGGCGCTCGCGGCGTTCGCGATGCCGCAGTACGCGCCGTTCTTCATCGCGGGCATCGCCTTCTACCTGATGCGCCGTTTCGGGCCGAATGCGCTGCTCTGGGGCATCGTCCTGTTCCAACTGCTGCTCGCGCAGCGTTACATCCACTACCGCGTCGCCATCAACCTCGGTCACGCCGCCGCCGAGCAATTGCCGAGCTGGCCGGTCCGGCTGATCGTCGTCGCCGGGTTCGCCGTCGTCGGCGCGATCGCCCTGGGCGCCTTCGACAAGGTCCAGTGGAGGTGGCTCTCCACTGCCGGAGCGATCACTTATCCGCTGTATTTGATCCACATGTTCATCGGGATGACGCTGATCCACCATTTCCGCGACCGGCTCCCCGCCCCGGTCCTGGTGGCTTCGGTGATCGCGCTGATGACCGCCACCGCCTGGCTCATCCACCGCCATGTGGAGCGCCCCGTCGGCAAGTGGGTCCGCGATTCCATGAAGCGCGGCATCCAAGACGTACGCCTCAACTCTCCGGCCCGTCTGCAGGACCGGCCGCGGCCCTCGCTTCCGGGGGCTCCTGAAGAGCGGCGGCCCCTGCACGGTGCGGGAGTGCACTGAGCAAGATCTCTCGGAAAGGAAAAAAAGGGGTGCCACCAGTGATCACTGGTGGCACCCCTTCTTCGGTGTCCTTGTGTACTACAGCGCGCCGAAGCCCACGCGGCGGACCGCCGGCTCGCCGATTTCCACGTATGCGATCTTGTCGGCCGGTACCAGGACCTTGCGGCCCTTGTCGTCCGTGAGGCTGAGCAGCTGCGCCTTGCCGCCGAGGGCGTCGGATACCGCGCTCTCGACTTCTTCGGCGGACTGCCCGCTCTCCAGAACGATCTCCCGGGGTGCGTGCTGCACGCCGATCTTGACCTCCACGGCTATGTCCCTCCGACCTCGTGCGGTGCGCGGTCAGCCGCGCCGTACGCTGCACACATTAGCCCGGGGAGGCGACCGGAAATGGCCGGTCGCAGAACGCCAGGAGCGAACAGAATTCAGGAATGACCGCGCGCCGGCCGCTCAGTGGCCCTCGGTGCCGTGCAGCGGGAAGCCCGCGATGCCGCGCCAGGCGAGCGAGGTGAGGAGCTGGACCGCCTGGTCCCGGGGGATGGCCGACTCGCTGGAGAGCCAGTAGCGGGCCACCACCTGGGAAACCCCGCCCAGACCCACGGCGAGCAGCATCGACTCGTCCTTGGAGAGGCCGGTGTCCTCGGCGATGACGTCCGAGATGGCCTCGGCGCACTGGAGGCTCACCCGGTCCACGCGCTCGCGCACGGCGGGCTCGTTGGTCAGGTCCGACTCGAAGACGAGCCGGAACGCGCCGCCCTCGTCCTCGACGTACGCGAAGTAGGCGTCCATGGTCGCGGCGACGCGGAGCTTGTTGTCCGAGGTCGACGCCAGAGCGGTGCGGACCGCGTGCAGGAGTGACTCGCAGTGCTGGTCGAGCAGGGCCAGGTAGAGCTCCAGCTTGCCGGGGAAGTGCTGGTAGAGCACCGGCTTGGAGACGCCCGCGCGCTCCGCGATGTCGTCCATCGCGGCCGCGTGGTAACCCTGTGCGACGAAAACCTCCTGGGCCGCGCCCAGAAGCTGATTGCGGCGGGCCCGGCGCGGCAGGCGCGTGCCTCGCGGGCGCGCCGCCTCGGTCTGCTCGATGGCTGTCACGCCGCCTCCCAAAGTTGTTCTGCTGCGCGATGCACGCGCGCCGCCATCGTACTTTTGGGTAACCCGGCTGTGCGCGGTGCGAACGCAGAATTTCACGGACCGGACGCGCTGGGTAGCCGGAGATACCCGCGGGAAACCGAACAAATCATCGGTAGTCGTCCTCGTCGAGGGCGACCACGCGCGCCTGTTCGACGGCGTCGGCCTCGTTGGCGGCGCCGGGGTCGACGCGGGTCAGCGGGTCGTCGTGGTCCTGTCGTACGTCCGTGTGCTGTTCGGCCGCGTCCGCCTCGTTGGTCTCCTCGGACAGTTCCGCGGTGTCGTCGTCTTCGTCCTGGAAGGTTTCCGGATCGCTGGGATCGACGGACATGACTGCTCCCTTTTCCTACACTTCGAGTGATTCGGGGGCTCCCTTATGAGCCTAGGAGTTCCCCGGGGAAGTCGCTATACGGCCTGTGACGGCGAACACATGAACCACGGTGTGATCGTCTCGTAACATTGCCGCATGTCTTCGACCGAGCTGCCGGAAACCCTCGCCGCCGCCTCCCTGGCACCACGGGTGGGCGCGGTCAGGGTCTCGGAGGGCGAGGAGCTGCGCTCCGTGAGCCTGCCCGGCCTCACCCTGACCATCCGGTCGCGTCCCGGCACCGGCCCTGGCCTCGAACCCGCGCTGTACGTCCACGGGCTCGGCGGCTCCTCGCAGAACTGGTCGACGCTGATGCCGCTGCTCGCCGACCGCCTGGACGCCGAGGCGCTCGATCTGCCCGGCTTCGGGGACTCCCCGCCACCGGACGACGGCAACTACTCGGTCACCGGCCATGCCCGGGCCGTGATCCGCCTGCTCGACTCGGCGGGCCGCGGCCCGGTCCACCTCATCGCCAACTCGCTGGGCGGCGCCGTCTCGACCCGCGTCGCGGCCGTACGCCCCGACCTGGTGCGCACCCTCACCCTCATCTCGCCCGCGCTGCCGGAGATCCGCGTGCAGCGCAGCGCCTGGCCGACCGCGCTGATAGCGCTGCCCGGCGTCGCCTCCCTGTTCGCGAAGCTGAGCCGGGACTGGACCGCCGAGGACCGCACCCGGGGCGTGATGGCGCTCTGTTACGGCGACCCCGGGCGGGTGAGCCCCGAGGGGTTCGAGGCCGCGGTCCAGGAGATGGAGCGACGCCTCCAGCTCCCGTATTTCTGGGACGCGATGACCCGCTCGGCGCGTGGCATCGTGGACGCGTACACGCTGGGCGGCCAGCACGGGCTGTGGCGGCAGGCGGAGCGGGTGCTCGCGCCGACGCTGCTCGTCTACGGACAGCGCGACCAGCTCGTCTCGTACCGGATGGCCCGCCGGGCCGCGGCCGCCTTCCGTGACTCGCGGCTCCTCACGCTGCCCGATGCCGGGCACGTGGCGATGATGGAGTACCCCGAGACGGTCGCCCAGGCCGTGCGGGAGCTGATCGACGAGAGCGCCGACGGGCACCGCGCCGACTGGGAAATCGACGACCGAGAAAACAGGAGCTGATCCGGGGCGTGGGACGACACAGCCGACCCAAGGGCTCCAGCGGAGAGGCGCCGATATCCGAAGCGCCCCCGGCCCCGCAGGCCGAGCCGGCCGTCGCCTCCGGCGGCGGCCGACGCAGACGACAGGCCCCGGGCGACGACGGCCCCGCCCCGCACCACGGCGGCGGCACCCCGGCCTTCGGCACCCCGCAGGTGCGCGGCGGACACCCGCAGCACCCCGAGGGCGGACGCGACGCCTCGATCCGCCACGGCGACTGGCAGGGCAGGCCGCACACCGTCCAGCAGAATCCTTACGGCGCCGCGGCCCGCATTCCGGGCCCCCGCCGCTCCTACACCGAGGCCTTCGACGGGCCCGGGCCGGCCGACACCGGGGCGAACCGCACCGTCGCCGCCCCGACCCCGCTGCGGGACGGGCCATCGGCGCCCGAACCCGACACCGGGTCCAAGGGGGCCAAAGAGTCCAAGGGGTCCAAGGGGCGGACGTTCACCGGGATCGCGGCCGCCGCGGTGACCACCGTGCTCGCGGTCGTCGTCGCCGGACAGGTCACCTCCGACGGCGACAAGCACGACGTCGCCGGCCGGTCTACGGGCGACAACGACCGTGACACCGACGGGAGTTCGGCATCCCGGGGCAGCGGGCGGGCCACCCCGCAGGCGGCCCCCGCGGTCCAGACGTACGACCAGAAGATGGCCCAGCAGTTCCCGCTGGACGCCAAGCTCACCGCGTCCGGCAAGTTCGACGCCGTGCCCGGGTTCGAAGCGGCGCCCGGCAAGGGGCGCAAGTACCGCTACCGGGTGGACGTCGAGCAGGGGCTCGGCCTGGACGGCGCCCTGTTCGCCGAGGCCGTGCAGAAGACCCTCAACGACGACCGCAGCTGGGGCCACGGCGGCACGATGACCTTCGAGCGGATCTCGTCGGGCCAGCCGGACTTCATCATCACGCTGGCCAGCCCCGGGACCACCGGCACCTGGTGCGCCAAGTCCGGGCTTGACACCAACGAGGACAACGTCTCCTGCGACTCGGCCGCCACCGACCGCGTGATGATCAACGCCTACCGCTGGGCGCAGGGCTCGGAGACGTTCGGCTGGGGCAAGGCGATGCTCACCTACCGGCAGATGCTCATCAACCACGAGGTCGGCCACCGGCTCGGCCACAACCATGTGAGCTGCCGCACGCCCGGCGCGCTCGCCCCGGTGATGCAGCAGCAGACCAAGTCCCTGGACATCGACGGGATCAAGTGCCTGCCCAACCCGTGGGTGTATCCCCAGGGTTGATCCGGATACGGTGCGACATGTCCACGATGTGGGACGACCGTCTCGTTCTCGATTGACAGTGAACAGCGGGTCGTCCATATTTCTCGGCATGTCGCACCGTCACGCCACCCCCGAACGCGCCGCCATCGAGCTGGCGCTCATCGGCGTGACCGGGCACAGCGTGGCCGACATTCTCTGTAGCTGACGCCGTCCCGAGCGCGTTCGACTTTCCCTTTTCCCTTTTTGCGCCCGGGCATTTCCGTGCTTTCGCACGGTTTCCGCATGCGGGCGCAGCCACCCCTTTTCCCTTTTGGTGCTGTGGGCGCCCGTATTTCCCGCCCTGCCCAGCAGTCACCGAGAGGTCTACTTCCGATGCGTCACACGTCCATTTCGTCGGGGAATGTCGCCAGAGCGGCAGCGATAGCCGTGGTTCTCGCCGTGGGCGCCGTCGCCTGCGGCCCCGAGGACAGCGGCGCCAAGGACGCCGGGTCCGGCGCGTCCGGCACGCCCCACAAGGGCGGCGCGCTCAGCGTGCTCAACAACGAGGCGCAGACCGACTTCGACCCCGCGCGGCTCTACACATCCGGCGGCGGAAACGTCCCCTCGCTCGTCTTCCGCACCCTGACCACCCGCAACCGCGAGAACGGCGCCGAGGGCACGAAGGTGGTGCCCGACCTCGCGACCGACACGGGCAAGCCCAACGCGGACGCCACCGTATGGACGTACACGCTCAAGGACGGGCTGAAGTACGAGGACGGCAGCCCCATCACCACCGCCGACATCAAGTACGGCATCGAGCGCTCCTTCGCGGCCGAACTCTCCGGCGGGGCACCGTACTTGAGGGACTGGCTGGTCGGCGGCGCGCAGTACCCGGGCCCGTACAAGGACGGCGGCAAGGGCCTCGCCTCGATCGAGACGCCCGACGCCAAGACCATCGTGTTCCACCTGAACAAGCCCGAGGGCGAGTTCCCGTTCCTGGCCACCCAGACGCAGTTCGCGCCGGTCCCCAAGGCCAAGGACGACGGCACCAAGTACGAGGAGCACCCCGTCTCCTCGGGCCCGTACAAGGTCGTCAAGAACGAGAACGACGGCGAGCACCTGGTCCTGGCGCGCAACCCCAACTGGTCCGAGGCGACCGACAGCGAGCGCAAGGCCTACCCCGACACCATCGACGTGCGCTCCGGGCTCGACCAGGCCGTCATCAACCAGCGGCTCTCCGCCTCCCAGGGCCCGGACGCGGCCGCCGTCACCACCGACACCAACCTGGGACCCGCCGAACTCGCCAAGGTCAGCAGCGACAAGCAGCTCGCCGCGCGCGTCGGTACCGGGCACTTCGGCTACACCAACTACATCGCGTTCAACCCGAACGTGAAGCCGTTCGACAACCCCAAGGTCCGCCAGGCCATCGCGTACGCCGTCGACCGCACCTCGGCCGTCAACGCGGTGGGCGGCTCCTCGCTCGCCGAGCCCGCCACCACCTTCCTGCCGAACCAGAAGGCCTTCGGGTACACCCCGTACGACCCGTTCCCGGCGGGCGCCTCCGGCAACGCGGCCAAGGCCAAGGAGCTCCTGAAGGAGGCGGGCTACGCCGACGGTCTCACCGTCACGCTCACCCACTCCAACGCCAAGGGCGGCCCCAAGGGACCCGAGGTCGCCACCGCCCTCCAGGACGCCCTGAAGAAGGCGGGCATCACCGTCAAGCTCCAGGGCCTGGAAGGCAACGACTACAACGACACCGTGGCCAGCGCCAAGAAGGAGCCCGGCTTCTTCCTGCGCGGCTGGGGCGCCGACTGGCCCTCCGGCGGCCCGTTCCTCGCGCCGATCTTCGACGGCCGGCAGATCGTCCAGGACGGCGCCAACTTCAACACCGGCTTCCTGAACGACCCCTCCGTCAACAGCGAGATCGACGAGATCAACAAGCTGACCGACCTGACGGCGGCCGCCCCGCGCTGGGGCGCGCTCGACAAGAAGATCGGCGAGCAGGCCGTGGTCGTGCCGCTGTTCCACCCCGTCTACAAGCGGCTCGTCGGCAAGGACGTCAAGAACGTCGTCATCAGCGACTGGACCGGCGTGCTCGACATCTCGCAGGTCGCGGTCAAGTAGCCATGTCCGAAGCCCTGTTGACCACCGGGGCGGGCGTCGCCGCGCCCGCCCCCGGCGGCCGTCTCTTCTGGCGGCGGCTGCGCGCCCAGCGCGCGGTCACCGCCGCGGCGGCCGTCTTCGCCCTGCTCGTCCTGGTCGCGCTCGCGGCCCCGCTGCTCACCGCCCTGGAGGGCCAGGACCCCAACGCCTTCCACCCCACGCTCGTCGACTCCGCCAGCGGCGGCGTCCCCATCGGCTCGTTCGGCGGGATCAGCGGCGAGCACTGGCTCGGCGTCGAACCGCAGACCGGCCGTGACCTGTTCGCCCGGATCGTCTACGGCGCCCGCGTCTCGCTCGGCGTCGCCTTCGTCGCCACCCTCATCCAGGTCGCGCTCGGCGTCGCCCTCGGTCTGTTCGCCGCGCTCGGCGGCCGCTGGGCCGACCAGGTCGTCAGCCGCGTCACCGATGTCGCGGCCGCCCTGCCGATGCTCGTCATCACGCTCGGCCTGCTCGCGGTGGCCCCCGCCTCGATCCCGCGGCCGGTCCTGATCACCCTGATCATCGCCGGGCTCGGCTGGTTCGGTACGTCGAAGATCGTGCGGGCGGGCGCGCTCTCGCTCAAGACGCTCGACCACGTCTCGGCGGCGCGGCTCAGCGGCTGGGGCACCTGGGCGATCGCCCGCCGTGAGCTGCTGCCCGCGCTCGCCGCACCCGTGATCACCTACGCGGTCCTGCTCGTCCCCACCAATGTGGTGGCCGAGGCGGCGCTGTCCTTCCTCGGAGTGGGCATCAAGCCGCCGACCCCGTCCTGGGGCCAGATGCTCACCGACGCCAACACCTGGTACCAGGCGGCCCCGACCTATCTGCTCCTGCCGGCCGGCCTGCTCTTCATCACGGTCCTCTCGCTGACGGTGATCGGCGAGGGCGTGCGCACGGCCCTGGACCCGAGAGCGGCGTCAAGGCTGCGGGTAGGCACGCGCAAGTCCCGTAACTCTCTTAAGGAGAAGGCAAGTTGACCGGCTTCACGGGCTTTCTGCTGAGGCGGATCGCCGGAACCGTGTTCGTGCTCCTCGCCCTCTCCGCCATCGTGTACGCCGTCTTCTACGTGGCCCCCGGCAACGTCGCCCAGATCGTCTGCGGCGAACGCTGCTCACCGCAGCAAGTCGCCCTGGTCCACGACAAGTTGGGGCTCGGCGACCCGCTGTACCTCCAGTACGGCCACTTCATCCAGGGCATCTTCGCCGGCCGCGACTTCTCGTCCGGCACGGGAGTGGTGCACTGCTCGGCGCCCTGCCTCGGCCAGTCCTACCGCACCGACGAGCAGGTCACCGCCCTCATCCTCGGCAAGCTCCCGGTCACGGGTTCGCTGGTGGTCGGCGCGTTCGCGCTGTGGCTGCTCATCGGTGTCGGCACCGGGGTGCTTTCCGCGTGGAAGCGCGGCGGGATGATCGAACGGCTGCTGACCTGGCTGACCCTGGCGGGCACGTCCACGCCGGTGTTCGTCATCGGCCTGCTGCTGATCATCATCCTGTGCTCGACGCTGCAATGGCTGCCGTTCCCGCAGTACGTGCCGTTCACGGACGACCCGGAGCAGTGGTTCTGGGGTCTGCTGCTGCCCTGGTTCTCCCTCGCCCTGATCGAATCGGCCAAGTACGCGCGCCTGACGCGGAGTTCGATGCTGGAGACGCTGGCCGAGGACCATGTGCGGACGTTCCGGGCGTACGGGCTGAGCGAGCGGGCCATCGTCGGGCGCCATGCGCTGCGTGGCGCGGTCGCCCCGGTCATCGCGCTCAGCGCGCTCGACGCGGGGACCATGTTCGGCAGCGCGGTGCTCACCGAGACGCTCTTCGGTATACCGGGCATCGGCCAGCAGCTCGTGCAGTCGGTGCGCACAGTCGACCTGCCGGTGGTGGTCGGGGTGGTCCTGACCACCGGATTCTTCGTGGTGCTTGCCAATGCGGTCGCGGACGTCCTGTACGCGATGGCGGATCGACGGGTGGTGCTTTCATGACGCTGGTTCCTGCTGAGGCGCCTCTGGTGGAGGTCGCCGACCTCGGCATCTCCTTCGGCGAGGTACGGGCCGTCGACGGCCTCTCCTTCACGCTCCGGCCCGGCGCGGCGCTGGGTGTCGTCGGCGAATCCGGCTCGGGCAAGAGCGCGTCGGCGTACGCGCTCCTCGGCCTGCACCGGGGTACGGGGGCGCGGGTGTCGGGCGCGATCCGGGTGGCGGGGGTGGACGTGATGGCCGCCTCCGACGCCGAACTCCGCTCCCTGCGCGGCGGGTTGGCGGCGATGGTCTTCCAGGACCCGCTGTCCTCGCTCGACCCGTACTACACGATCGGCGACCAGATCGCGGAGGTGTACCGGGTGCACAAGGGCGGCTCCCGGCGGGCCGCCCGGGCCCGCGCGGTCTCGGTCCTGGACCGGGTGGGCATTCCCGACGCGGCCCGCAAATCCCGCTCCCGTCCGCACGAGTTCAGCGGGGGCATGCGGCAGCGGGCCCTCATCGCGATGGCGCTGGCGTGCGAGCCGCGCCTGCTCATCGCGGACGAGCCGACGACGGCGCTGGACGTGACCGTCCAGGCGCAGATCCTGGACCTGCTGCACGATCTGCGCCGCGAGACGGGGCTGGGGTTGGTGCTGGTCACCCACGACGTGGGGGTCGCGGCGGAGAGTGTGGACGAGGTGCTGGTGATGCGGGCGGGGAGGGCGGTGGAGCGGGGCTCGGTGGGGGCGGTCCTTGGCGCTCCGCGGGAGCCGTACACGCGGGCGCTGCTGTCGGCGGTCCCGAGGATCTCCCCCACCCCGCCGCTTCCCGCCGCTGCGGGCCTCCGGGAGGTGTCGCCAGGCCGCGGCCCGGTGGACGCCGCTGGGGCTCCGCCCCAGACCCCCTTGGCCCCACCCCACCCCTTCCCGAAACCCGCCGGGGGTGTGGAGTCCGGGCGCGGCCCGGTGGTCGTTGCTGGGGCTCCGCCCCAGACCCCGTTCGCGCCCGAAAGGCGCTCGTCCTCAAACGCCGGACGGGCTGAAGATGCGGGCGAGGGCGGCTTGCAGGCGACGGACGATGCTGGTCGCGATTCAGTGGTGTCCTCAAGTGCCGGACGGGCTCCGGATGCCGGCGAGGGCGGTTCGCGGACTGCGAGCGGGCCACAGGGTGGCCATGCCGCGGTGTCCAGTCCTGCCAGGGGCGCGGGGAAATGCGCGATCGGCCACGCACGGTCCGCGGTCGAAGGCGGGCCCTCCGAGGCTCAGTCACTCTCAGCCTCTCCGGCGTTTGAGGAGCCGGGGTCCGGGGGCGGCGCCCCCGGGAACGGACCTCGGTCACATGCCTACCCCCGGAGGGTCTCGGGAAGGGGCGGGGTGGGGGAAACCCCCGCCGAAGGCGGCCTCGTGCTCCAGGCCAGCGACCTCCGCCACACCTTCGGGCGTGGCAGAGCCGCGTTCACCGCCGTGGACGGCGTCTCCCTGAAAGTCCACCGCGGTGAAACCCTCGGCATCGTCGGCGAGAGCGGGAGCGGGAAGACCACCCTGGGTCGCATGCTCGTGGGCCTGCTCCAGCCCAGCTCCGGGCACGTCACCCGCACCGGCGACGTCCAGATGGTCTTCCAGGACCCCGTCTCCTCCCTCAACCCCCGCCGGTCCATCGGCGAATCCGTCGCCGACCCGCTGAGGGCGAGAGGGGAGCGCGGCGACAGCCGCATCCGGGCCAGGGTCGGCGAGCTGCTCCACAGGGTCGGCCTCGACCCGGACCGGTACGACAGCTACCCGCACGAGTTCAGCGGCGGCCAGCGCCAGCGCGTAGGGATCGCCCGCGCGCTGGCCGCCGAGCCGACACTCATCGTGTGCGATGAGCCCGTGTCCGCGCTCGATGTGACGACACAGGCTCAAGTCACCGCGCTGCTCGGTCAGTTGCAGCGCGAGCTCGGCCTCGCGCTCGTCTTCGTCGCGCACGACCTCGCCGTGGTGCGGCAGGTCAGTGACCGGGTCGCCGTGATGCGGCAGGGGCGGATCGTGGAGGAGGGCGAGGTAGACGTCGTGTACGGGGCGCCCAAGGACCCGTACACCCGGCAGCTGCTCGCCGCCGTGCCCTCGCTGGATCCGGCGCTGGCCGCCACCCGCCGCGCGGCCCGCCGCGAGCTGCGCGAGGCATCCCGGGAGACCGCCCGCGAGGAGGTGGCCGTAGCGTAGCCGTGAGTGACCGGATCGACCCGTAGCGCGACCGAACGCCACCGGGTCGGGAAAGTTACGTGCATTCACCCCTTCCGGTGGCGCGATGGACAACCGTCCGTCGCGCCACCGGCATGACCGCTTACGTTCGTCCCGCTGCGAGTCGCCGTTGTCAACGGTGGCCGCCCACAAGGGAGATCGGGGGTGCGCACATGCGGATCGGACTGCTCACGGATGGCGGTTATCCGTACACGACCGGTGAGTCCAGGCTGTGGTGCGACCGGCTCGTGCGCGGGCTCGCGCGGCACGAGTTCGACATATTCGCGCTCAGCCGGAGTGCCGAGCAGGAACAACAGGGGTTGCTCGCCCTGCCTCCCCACGTGCGCCAGGTGCGTACCGCGCCGCTCTGGGCCGCGCCCGAAACCCATTACACCGGCCGCAGGCGTACCGAGCGCGGGTACGGGCGGCGTGAACGCCGGGAGTTCGCCCTCCACTTCGGGCGCCTGGCCGCCTCGATCTGCAGCGAACGGTCCGACCGCGACAGTTTCGCCGAGGGGCTGTACGGGCTCGCCTCCCTCGCCCGCGAGCACGGCGGGATCGCGGGCGAGCTCCGTTCCGAGACGGCCGTCCGCATTCTGGAAGCCGCCTGCCGCACCCCCGGCGCCAACCGCGCCGTCCAGGCCGCCCGGGTGCCCGACCACCTCGCCTTCGCGAGCCTCCTGGAACGCGCCCTGCGCCCGCTCTCCCTCGACTGGTACGGCGACGACGCGCTCGGCGCGGTCGACCTCGCCCATGCCGCTTCCGGCGGCCGCGCCGCCCTGCCCGGGCTCCTGGCCAAACGCTTCTGCGGGGTCCCGCTCCTGGTCACCGAGTACGGCGTCCAGCTCCGCGCCCAGTACCTCGCCAACTCCCAACTCACCGTCCCCGTAAGGGCGTTGCAGGCAGGGTTCCAACGGCGCCTCGCCGCCGAGGTGTATGGGCAGGCCGAGCTCGTCACCCCCGGCAACACCCACACCCGCCGCTGGCAGGAACGCTGCGGAGCCGACCGAGCCAAGCTGCGCACCGTCTATCCCGGCATGTCCGCCGACCGGTTCCACGCGGTCGGGGAAGGCGCGTACGGCGGGGACCCCAACACCCTGGTGTGGGTCGGGCGGATCGAGCCCGCCAAGGACCTCATCGCCCTGCTGCACGCCTTCGCCGAGGTCCGCAAGGCCGAGCCCGAGGCGCGGCTGCGCTTGATCGCCGCGCCCGCCGAAGGGCCCGACGCCGTCACCTACCTCGCGCACTGCCGGGCGCTCGCCGCCCAGCTCTTCCCCGACGAGGCCGCCGACGCCCACGCGGTCGGCGACAACCCCGTCTCGTTCGAGGAGATCGGCGGCCCCGAGGCGCCCGAACTCGCCGACGCCTACGCCGCCGGCAGTGTCGTCGTCCTGTCCAGCGTCGTCGAGGGCTTCCCCATCAGCCTCGTCGAGGCCATGTTCTGCGGCCGGGCCACCGTGTCCACCGACACCGGCGCGGTCGTCGAAGTCATCGGCGGTACGGGCCTGGTGGTGCCGCCGCGCAATCCCCGAGCGCTCGCCGACGCCTGCGTCGCGCTCCTTCGCGACCCCGAGCGGCGCTCGCGCCTGGGCGCCGCCGCCCGCGCCCGCGCGCTCGAACTGTTCACCGTCGAGCAGAACCTCGCGGCATTTCGCGGCATTTACCTGGAGCTCATGTCGCACAACCCGGTCCATCGCGAGAACGCCGACGAGACGGCCGCCCCGCAGCCCTTCGCGCACCCCGCCGAAGCCCATGTGCCGGGCCGCTGGGCGGCCCCGACCGCAGCCCGCACTTCATCCAACTCGCCGCCCAGCGGCCCCAGTTGGGCAGGCGGCCCGATCGCGGTCCTGTTGCAGCAACGCCTCGACGCCGAAGCGGAAGGGGCGGGCGCGTGACCGACATCCCCTCCGCCCCGGCCACCGGCGCCGCCTGGGACGCCCGCTCCAAGGGCGCCCTCTCCTCGATGCCCGCCCCGAGCGGCGCGGGCCGCACCGCCACCCCCCGGCGCGGCCCCGCCGACCCCGTCAAAGCTCTCATGCACCGCCACCGCGAACTCTGCGAGCGCGCCGTCGACCCGCTGGAGATCGCGGCAGGCCTTGAGGCGCACGGCGTCACCGACCGCACCGCCGCCCGCTTCCGCCACCGCGACGTCTTCTCGCTCGCCGAAGAGCTCTACGCCCGCGTACCCCGCGACACCGAAACCCTCTCCGCCACAAGGGAGTTGACCCCACAGCCCGCCGGCTGGGCGCTCTGGGCGCTGCTGCCCGGCGTCGTCTGCGTACTCGCCGTCGAGGGTGTTCGGCTCACCCCTGGCGGGATCCGGCTGGCGGCCGGCGTGGTCGGGGCGGTGGCCTTCGCGGTGGCGCTCACCCTGTCCCTGCGGCGCGGCCCCCTGCGCGCCGACCACCGCACCCGGCCCGCCGCCCGCCTCTGCGCCGCCTGGCTCATGGCGTACGCGATCGGCGGCGACGGGCTGCTCGCCGACGCCGTGCGCGGCGGCCCCGACGGAGGCTGGCCGCTCGACCCGGCGGCCGCCACCGGCCTCGCGTTCGCCGTCGCCCCCGCGATGTGGTGCGCGCACCTCTTCTCCGCAGGGGCCCGCCGCAAGCTCGCCTCCAGCCGGGGCCTCGCCGAGTTCGCCGGGCGCTCCCGCCCGCTGCTCCTGGCCACCGTGGCCCTGTTCCTCGGCTGCCTCGCCGCCTGCCTGACGGTTGCTCAACTCGCCTACGGAACCGATGTGTTCGCCGCCAGTGCCGCGCTCGGGGCGCTGCTCTGGCTCGCCCGGCTGCTCGCCGCGCACGGCTTCGCCGGCGCCGCCACGAAGATGCTCGCCGCCGCCGCGGGCGCCGAACTGCTCGCGCTCGCCTCCGTGTTCGCCGGCCGGCTGCCCGGCTGCGCCGCCCTCGGCCGCCCCGTCGAAGCCGCCGTCCAGACCTGGGGCGCCGGGGCGCTGCCCGCCGCCGTGTGCGCCGCCGCCGCCCTCGCCCTGCTCGCCCGAGCCGCCGCCGTGCTGGCCCGCGCCTCGGCCCACTGTGACCAGTGAGGCGCCCGACGACCGACGCGCCCACCCCACCGAAGCGCCGCGATCGCCCGGCCACCTCACGGAGCGGGCGACACGGCATTGAAGGAGAACGACACATGACCGCCCTGCCATCGGCCTCCCGCCGCCCGCACGGAAGGACCGCGCGATGAGGGTGCTGCTGCTCGGAGCCAACGGATACCTCGGCCGGTTCGTCGCCGACCGCCTCCTCGCCGACCCCGCCGTGCAGCTCACCGCCCTCGGGCGCGGCGACGACGCGGACGTACGGTTCGACCTCGCCACCGGCAGCCCGGGAGCCCTGACCCGCTTCCTCGACGCCGTGCACCCCGGAGTCGTCGTCAACTGCGCCGGGGCCACCCGGGGCGGCGCCCGCGAGCTGACCCGGCACAACACCGTCGCCGTCGCCACCGTCTGCGAGGCCCTGCGGCGCAGCGGCTGCGGCGCCCGCCTCGTCCAGATCGGCTGCGCCTCGGAGTACGGGCCCTCGCAGCCCGGCTCCTCCACCGCCGAGGACGCGGTGCCGCGCCCGGGCGGGCCGTACGGCGTCTCCAAGCTCGCCGCGACCGAGCTCGTCCTGGGCTCCGGACTCGACGCGATCGTGCTGCGCGTCTTCTCGCCCGTCGGCCCCGGCACCCCCGCCGGCTCCCCGCTCGGCCGCCTCGCCGAGGCGATGCGGCGCGCCATGCAGTCCGGCGACGGCGAGCTGAAGCTCGGCGGGCTCGGCGTGCAGCGGGACTTCGTGGACGTACGCGATGTGGCGCGGGCCGTACACGCCGCCTCGCTCTCCGCCGCCCAGGGCGTGGTCAACATCGGCACCGGACGCTCGGTGAAGCTCCGCGACGCGGCCGCCGTCCTCGCCAGGGTCGCGGGCTACGCGGGCGCCCTGCACGAACTCGACGGCCCGCCCGTCATGCGCCCCGGCCTCATCGGCTCCCCGCGCAACGGCGAGGCCGGCCTCGAACACCTCGCCACGCCGGCCCCGTACCCCGACGGCTGCGGCAGCTGGCAGCAGGCCGACGTGCGCACCGCCCGCGACCGGCTCGGCTGGCGGCCCCGGATCAACCTGGAGGAATCCCTCGCCGACATCTGGATGGAGGCGGCATGCCGAATCTGACCCGGCTCCTCGGGCAGCGCGCGGCGACCGGCGCCGACCGGCTCGGCCTCGGCGTCCCCGGCTACGCCCACCCGCTCGTCGCCCCCGTCGAATGGGCCGAACTCACCCGCCCCGGAACGCCGTTGCACTGGGCCGTGCTCAATGTGTCCGGCGGAACTCCCGGCGGCCCCGGCAGCCGGCCCGACCCGCACTGCCTCGAAGCCGTCGGCAGACTCCGCAACGCCGGCATCCGGGTGCTCGGCCACCTCGACACGGCGTACGGCACCCGCCCCTTCGGCGAGCAGATCTCCGAGGCGCACCGCTACCTCGACTGGTACCGGGTCGACGGCTTCCTGCTCGACCGCTGTCCCACAGAGCGAGACGCGCTTCCCGAAATGCGGCGCACCACCGACACACTGCGGGCCCTGCGCGACGGCGTCCACCTGGTCTTCGGGCACGGGACGCACCCGTACCCCGGCTATGCGGAGGCCGCCGACCAGCTGATCACCTACACCGGCCCGTGGACCGACTACCGCTGGTCGCAGGTGGCCGAATGGACCGCCGACTACCCGCCGGAGCGCTTCTGCCACCTGGTGCACGGCGTGCCCAGGACGCATCTGGAGGAGGCGCTGCGGATCGCCCGCTGGCAGGGCGCGGGCACGATCTACTTCACGGACCGCGTCGACCGGTCCCGGGGGCAGGGAAACGGGCATACCGACCCATTTGAAACGCTGCCCGGCTACTGGGACGAAATCGTCTCGCGGATCGGACCTGGTATCTCGGAATGAGGGGACGCGTGGCAGTGTTACGGAGAGAACAACCGTACTGACATACCGACCGACGGAGTTTCCGTGTCGCTGCCACCCCTGGTCGAGCCAGCAGCTGAGCTCACCGTAGACGAGGTCCGCAGGTATTCGCGCCACCTGATCATCCCCGACGTCGGGATGGACGGGCAGAAGCGGCTGAAGAACGCGAAGGTGCTCGCCGTGGGCGCCGGCGGGCTCGGCTCCCCGGCCCTGATGTACCTGGCCGCCGCCGGTGTCGGCACGCTCGGCATCGTGGAGTTCGACGAGGTCGACGAGTCGAACCTCCAGCGCCAGATCATCCACAGCCAGGCCGACATCGGCCGCTCCAAGGCGGAGTCCGCGCGCGACTCCGTCCTCGGCATCAACCCGTACGTGAACGTCGTCCTGCACGAAGAGCGGCTCGAAGCCGAGAACGTGATGGAGATCTTCAGCCAGTACGACCTGATCGTCGACGGCACGGACAACTTCGCGACGCGTTACCTGGTCAACGACGCGTGCGTGCTCCTGAACAAGCCGTACGTCTGGGGCTCGATCTACCGCTTCGACGGCCAGGCCTCGGTCTTCTGGTCCGAGCACGGCCCCTGCTACCGCTGCCTCTACCCGGAGCCCCCGCCGCCGGGCATGGTCCCGAGCTGCGCCGAGGGCGGCGTTCTCGGCGTCCTTTGCGCGTCGATCGGCTCGATCCAGGTCACCGAGGCGATCAAGGTCCTCACGGGCGTCGGCGAGCCGCTGGTCGGCCGCCTGATGATCTACGACGCCCTGGAGATGCAGTACCGCCAGGTCAAGGTCCGCAAGGACCCCGACTGCGCGGTCTGCGGTCCGAACGCGACGGTCACCGAGCTCATCGACTACGAGGCCTTCTGCGGCGTCGTGTCCGAGGAGGCCCAGGAAGCGGCCATGGGCTCGACGATCACTCCCAAGCAGCTCAAGGAGTGGATCGACGCCGACGAGAAGATCGAGATCATCGACGTCCGCGAGCCGAACGAGTACGAGATCGTCTCGATCCCGGGCGCCAAGCTGATCCCGAAGAACGAGTTCCTGATGGGCAACGCCCTCCAGGACCTGCCCCAGGACAAGCGCATCGTCCTGCACTGCAAGACGGGCGTCCGCTCGGCGGAGGTCCTCGCGGTCCTCAAGTCGGCGGGGTTCGCCGACGCGGTGCACGTGGGCGGCGGCGTGATCGGCTGGGTCAACCAGATCGAGCCGGAGAAGCCCATCTATTAAAGAGTGCTGTTCGGCAGGGGGCCGGTTCCGCGATGTGCGGGCCGGCCCCTTTGCCGTCGCGCTACTGGCAAACCGCCCCCGCAGAGGGAACCTTTCCGTCCAAGAGGTAAGCGTTCACCGTGTTCTGCACACACTTGTCGCCGCTGTCGTACGCCCCGTGCCCCTGGCCCTTGTACGTGAGCTCCACGCCCACCCCCGGGCCCAGCTTGTCCACCATGTTCTTCGCGCCCGCGTAAGGCGTCGCCGGGTCGCCGGTGTTGCCGACGACCACGATCGGGGCGGCGCCCGGTGCGCTCACGTCCGGGGTGGTCCACTGGCCGGCGACCGGCCACTCGGTGCAGCCCATGAGGCCCCAGGCCATGAAGTCGCCGAAGACGGGCGAGGCCCTGCGGAACTCGGGGAGCTTGGCCTTCGTTTGCTCCAGTGAGTAACGCTCTTTGAAATCAGCACAGTTGATGGCCACGTTGGCGGCCTGAAGGTTGCTGTACGTGCCGTCCTTGCCGCGCCCGTTCATGGCGTCCGACAGGGCGAGGAGCAGCGCGCCCTGGCCGCCCTCCGCCTCGTCGACACCCTGCTCCAGGAGCTGCCAGTACTCCTTGGAGTACAGCGCCTGGGCGATGCCGTTGGTGGCCTGGGTCCGGGTGAGCCGGCGGCCGCTGTTGCCCGCCGGGATGGGCTTCTCGCCGAGCTGGGCGAGCAGCTTGACGATGACGTCCTCGACCTCCTTCACGTTCGCGCCGCGAAGGAGGCACTTGTCGCCGCGGTTCACGCAGTCCTGCGCGAAGTTGTCGAGAGCGAGCTGGAAGCCCTTGGCCTGGCCGATCGCGCCCTGCTCGACGTCGTTGGTGGGGTCGACGACGCCGTCGAAGACGGCCCGCCCGACGTTCTTGGGGAACAGATGGGCGTAGACGCCGCCGAGCTCCGTCCCGTACGAGATCCCCATGTAGTGAAGCTTCTCGTCGCCGAGGACCTGGCGCAGCAGGTCCATGTCACGGGCGGCCTCGGTGGTGCCGACGTGAGGGAGGACCTTGCCGGAGTTGTCCTGGCAGGCGGTGGCGAACGACTTGAGGCCCTCGATGTACGTCTGCTCCTTGGCGGGGTCGTCGGGGGTGGCGTCCTGGGCGAAGTAGGTGTCGAGCTGGGAGTCGTTCTCGCACTGCACGGGCGCGCTGGCGCCGACCCCGCGCGGGTCGAAGCCGACCAGGTCGTAGCGGCCGCGCAGGGCCTCGTAGTCCTTGGCCGCGGCGGGCAGGGTGGTCACGCCGGAGCCGCCCGGGCCGCCGAAGTTGAAGACGAGCGAGCCGATGCGGTGCGCCTTGTCGGTGGCCTCGGTGCGGATGAGGGCGAGGTCGAGCGTGCCGCCCTTGGGGTTCGCGTAGTCCAGCGGCACCTTCATGGTGGCGCACCTCCACTGGGCGCCGCCGGGCAGCGGGGAGGGCGCGGAGCCGGTGCCCTCGGCCGCGGTGGGCGCCGAGCACGCCTTCCAGTTCAGCTTCTGGGTGGCGAGCTTGCCCGCGTCGGCGGTGCCGGCGGTGAGCCCGCCGTCGTCCTTGGCCCCGCTGGAACAGCCGACGGCGGCGAGCAGTACGGCGGCGGCGCTGAACGCGGCGGCCCGGGTCCGCTTGCGCGGGGCGCGGTGGTGTTCCATCCCTCCATCCTGCGTCGGGAACAGGGAGCGCGCGCGGGCGGGGCGGCCCATCAGGGTGGCGCCCCGCCCGGCTCCCGCCACCCGCTCAGCCCGGAACGCCCGCCCGCTCCACCTCAAGCACCCGCTCCGCCGCCGCGAGCCCCGTCGCCACGCACGCCGCGATCCCCACGCCCTCGTACGCGGCGCCGCACACCTCCAGGCCGGGCAGGCGCGCGATGTCCTCGCGGATGCGGGCAAGGCGGGCGGCGTGGCCCATCGTGTGATGATCAGGGAGCGGGGCTCGCGGGCGTATTACGGGGGTTCGGTGGGGTACCACGGGGTGGCGGTGGCGCCGGCGGCGCTGCTGAACCCGTGGCTGGCAGCCCCGTTCGCCGTCTATTTGCTACGGGCGGCGGTACTGCCCGGCCGGGGCCTGAAGGTGGGGGTGGTGGGGGCGCTGGAGGTCCTGTGCTCGCTGGCGCTGCTGGGGACGGTGCTGGCCGCGTTCTAGGCGGGGTTGGAGCTCGTACCCTGTTAGGGGCGCGGGGCTGTGACATTTTGCGGCTCTGCCGCGTGGGCGCGACCAGCCACCGAATACCCGCAGTCGAAGCGCAGCCCCCTACAACTGCCCCTTGCGCGTCAGGTAGTTGAAGCACAGCCAGCCCGGCAGGACAGGGAGCCAGAACGTCAGCAGCCGGTACAGCAGCACTGCGGAAGTCGCGGTTTCGGCAGTCATGCCGGCAATGGTCAACGCTGTGGACAGCGCTAGCTCAACCGCCCCCACACCGCCCGGCGTCGGCGCCGCGGAGCCCAGCGCGTTGGCCGTCAGGAAGACCACCGCCACGCTCGCGTAGCTCAGCGTGTGCTCGCTGCCCGTACCGAAGGCACGGATCGACGCGTCCAGGCACATCACGAACACGCCGGTCAGGAGCAGCATGCCGCCGATCCCGGTGATCAGCTTCTGCGGCCGCTGGAGCACGTCCAGCATGCGTGGCACCACCCCGGCGAACAGCGAGCGGACCCGGCTGACCACGAACTTCCGCAGGAACGGGACCGCGGTGACCACCAGGATCAGGACGGCCGCCGTGAGCAGACCCGCGATCACCGTGCGGGACGGCGAGAGTTCCGAGGTCTGCTCGGTGCCGGTCACGTAGCCGAAGATCAGCAGCAGCGAGATGTGCGAGGCGAGCCCGAAGAGCTGTGACGCGCCGACGCTCGCCACCGCGAGCCCCGGACGTACCCCCGCGCGCTGGAGGAACCGCGTGTTGAGGGCGACACCGCCGACCGCCGCCGGCGCCACCAGCTTCACGAACGAGCCCGCCACCTGCGCGATCACGGCCCGCCAGAACGGCACCCGCTCCGGCACGAAGCCGAGCAGGCTGGCAGCCGCGGCCGGGTAGGACAGCGCCGAGAACAGCACGGCCGCCGCGACCCAGCCCCACTGGGCGTTCGCGATCAGGTCGCCGAACTTGATGTTGGTGAGCTGCACCAGGAGGAAGTACGCGGCGAAGGCCCCCGCCACGAAACTGATCAAGGTCTTCACCTTGATGCGTTCGAGGCGTACCGGCTCGACCGGGGCCTGCGGGCGGATCAGCAGCACCTGGTGGCGGATCTGGGTGAGCAGATCGTCCTCTTTCGCCTCGTCCAGGGCCTCGTCGATGGCCAGCTTCTCGGCCTTCTTCTCCGCCTTGACGGCCTTGCGGTCGTCAAGGACCGGGACCGCTTCGGGGTGCGCCGCGGCCTCCTTGGCGGCGGCCGCCTCCGCGGCCTTCGCCTCCTTCGCCGCGTCCGACGCCTCCAGAACCGCCTCGCGCTCGCGCTGCGCCTGCTCGCGGCCGAGCTTGCGCAGCGTGGCACGGGTGGAGCGGCTCAGCGCGATGGGCTGGAGCAGCGGGAGGCTGTCGGCGACCGCGTCCGGGCCGAGCACGTCGAGGGCGGAGGCGACCGAGCGCTCGGCGCCGACGCGCAGGCCGAGGGTGGTCAGGAGCTGGGCGACGTCCATGCGGAGCACGATGTCGCCGGCCGCGATCTCGCCGCCGCGCAGGTCGGTCACGATCACCTTGCCGGAACGATCCACCAGGATCGCGTCGCCCGCCAGCCTGCGGTGCGCGATCCGCCGCGACTGGAGCGCCTCGACCTGCCGCCACGTCTCGCGCAGCAGGTCGTCGGTGAGCTCCGCGTCCTCCAGGGAGTCCAGGGAACGGCCGCCGGTGTGCTCGTACACCAGCATCACGGCGTCCGGGCCGAGCTCGGAGGTGGCGATCAGCTTGGGCGCGTTCGCCCCGGCCGCGATCGCCGCGTACGCGAGGAGCGCCTCCTGCTCCAGGGCCTGTCTGAGCGACTGGATCGATCGGCGGGTGGTGATGGAGCGCAGTGTCAGGCGGCGCCACACCCGGTAGAAGAAGCCCTGCGCCTGCTGCTCGCGGTCGACCACCGTGACGTCGAGCGGCGGGCCGTCCTGCAGCGTGACCAGATACCGCCGGCCGCGCTCGCCCTGCTCCATCGAGTCCGGTACGTCCTCGGCGCGCAGCGCGGTCACCGGGTTGAAGCCGACGTGGCGGAGCCCCGCGAGCAGGGTTTGCCCGGTGGGCCGCACATTGGGCGAGCCGACCGCGTAGAGCGTGCCGTACGCGACCGTCCAGCCGATCAGGATCGTCACGATGATCGAGAACGGGGTGGTCTGTTCGCCGACCAGTACGGCGAAGGAGTTGAGCAGCAGCACCGCCCACAGCGCGACCCGCCACCTGGGTCTGCGGGCCATTCCCACGGCCGTCATATAGGCGATGACGGGGGCGAGATAGCCGTGCACGGGGTCGGTGAGGGAGCCCGAGGGCGACATCCGGGTCAGCGCCTCGGTGATTGAGCCCGGGGCGGACTTGGCGACCCACAGGTCGGTGGCGAGGGCGACGCCGTGCGCGAGCACCGCGGCGAGTACGCCGTCCGCGATCCGCAGTCCGTCACGTTTGATCAGCCGCTCGATGGCGAAGGCGACGGGCAGTACGAGGACGGCGATGCTGGAGGCGAGCCCGGCGAGGCGGATCAGGACGTCGGGGGCGCCGGTGGTGCCGTTGGTGATGTCGTTTTCCAGGCCGGACGTCGTGCCGTGCGCGAAGGCGGCGATGGCCAGGACGACGGCGATCGCGAGCACACCGGTGAGCAGCCGGAGCAGGTCCGAGGGGCGGTGCACGCGGGCGGGCAGCAGAGGTTCGTCCACGGAGACGCGCTCGATGGAGCCCGAGGTGTCGTCGCACGGGGCGCCGCCGCCCTTGGTGCCCTTGTCGCACCGGACGGAGTCCGTGCCTTCGGAGCCTTCGGGACGCCGGTCGCCTTCGGGGCTCGGGGAGCCCTCGCGGGCGCCGGATCCTTCGGAGCGCTCGTGGCCTGCGGGGCGGTCGGGGCCCTTGTGGCTCTCGGGGTTTTCGTGGTCCGCGGAGTCTTCGGCGGCCTCGTAGCGCTCGCCGTCCGCGTGGCCCGCGGAGGCTTCGGGCCCGGTTCCTGGGTGGGACTCCGCGCCGGGTGCCGAGCCGTCGCCCGTCGGCCCGGAAGCTTCGGGTGCGGCGGGCTGCCGCCCCGTTTCAGGGGTGCTGCTCGCCGCCGCCTCGGGTGGCTGCACGCCCCGCTCCTTCGCTGCCTCGTCCGACTTGTCTCTGTCTCGTATCACCGCTCACCGCCCGCATGATGGTGGCATGTCCAGAGATCCCAGGGGGGCATCAGGGTGCATTGCCAGGGCGTGCGCTGTGTGAGTTGCGCCCCTTTACCGTTCCGCGACCGGGCTGCGACCGGATATGGCTCGACCCGGGGCGGCTGTCGGTGGCGTACGGCAGGATGGAGCGGATGAGCGAGGAGCAGCGGGACCGGGCGGGCGAGGTGCTGCCCGAGATCCCCGCATACGCGGAACGGGTCCTTGAGGTCGCCGAGCACATCCCGCCGGGCCGGGTGATGACGTACGGGGACGTCGCCGAATGGCTCGGCGAGGGCGGGCCGCGCCAGGTCGGCCGGGTCATGGCGCTCTACGGCGGCGCGGTGCCGTGGTGGCGCGTGGTGCGGTCGGACGGCGCGCTGCTGCCCGGACACGAGCTGCGGGCCCTGGCGCACTACCGCGACGAGGCCACCCCGCTGCGCGAGGCGGGCCGGTCCGCCGAGGGCCACCTGCCGCGGCTCGACATGCGGCGGGCACGCTGGGACGGCACCGAAGGCGGCGCGGTCGGCGGGCTCGGCGGCGGGGCGGCTCATACCTGACAGCTTCCGCCATCCGGCAATGCCGGGGGCGGCCTGAGGACCGTACGGATGACTCGCTGCGTTCCGGTCGCGGTTCGGCGTACCGTCGAGGGTCTGCGCCGGCCGCGCAGGCCTCGTAACCACCATCACGACCAGCACACCCACCAGGACCGGCGATCCACGTGAGCTCCTCCTCTTCCACCGGGCGTCAGACGTACCAGCAGGTACGTCGGCGGTCCCCCGGCGCGTACCGACTGGTGCGTACCCCGCCGGACCCGGTGGATCCCCCCCTCCTTGACGCACCCCAGCGCAGGGTGGTTGACCACCGCTCGGGTCCGCTTCTCGTGCTCGCGGGGCCCGGCACCGGCAAGACGACCACCCTGGTGGAGGCGGTCGCGGCCAAGGTGGCGGCCGGCACGGACCCCGAACGCATCCTGGTGCTCACCTTCAGCCGCAAGGCCGCGGTCGAGCTCCGCGACCGGATGGCGCTGCGCCTGGGCGTCGGCGCGAAGAGCCCGCAGGCCACCACGTTCCACTCGTACTGCTACGCGCTGGTCCGGGCGCACCAGGATGCCGAGCTGTTCCGCGAGCCCCTGCGCCTGCTGTCCGGCCCCGAACAGGACGTGGCCGTACGCGACCTGCTCGCCGGGCAGATCGACCTCCAGCGCACCGGCCTCGCGCATGTGAGCTGGCCCGACGAGCTGCGGGCCTGCCTGACCACGCGCGGCTTCGCCGACGAGGTGCGCGCGGTGCTCGCCCGCAGCCGGGAACTGGGCCTCGGCCCCGACGCCCTGGCCCGCTTCGCCGAGCGCGCGGGCCGCCCGGACTGGAAGGCGGCCTCGGCGTTCCTCGCCGAGTACCTCGACGTCCTCGACCTCCAGGGCGTCCTGGACTACGCCGAACTCGTGCACCGCGCGGTGCTGCTCGCCGAACGCATCGAGCTGCCCTCCTATGAGGCGGTGTTCGTCGACGAGTACCAGGACACCGACCCGGCGCAGGTACGGCTCCTGAAGGCGCTGGCGGGGGGTGGCCGCACGCTCGTCGCCTTCGGCGACCCGGACCAGTCGATCTACACGTTCCGGGGTGCCGACATCAACGGCATCCTCGACTTCCCCGACACGTTCGCGCGTACGGACGGGAGCCCGGCGCCGGTCGAGGTCCTCACCACGTCCCGCCGCTCGGGCACGGCCCTGCTGGCCGCCACCCGGCTGCTGACCCGCCGCATGCCGCTGCCGCGACTGCCCGCCGAGCGGGTCCGCGCCCACCGGGACCTGTCGCCGACCCGTACCGGCGGCCGCGTGGAGACGTACACGTACCCCACGGCCTCCACCGAGCTGGACAACATCGCGGACCTGCTGCGCCGCGCCCACCTCGAAGAGGGCGTCCCCTGGCAGGAGATGGCGGTCCTGGTCCGCGCGGGCACCCGCACGATCCCGGCCCTGCGCCGCGCCCTGACGACGGCGGGCATCCCCGTGGACACGTCGGGTGCCGACACGCCGCTGCGCGCCGAGCCGGCGGTGTCGCCGCTGTTGACGGCGCTGCGGGTGGTGGCGGAGGCGGCGTTGAAGGGCGCTTCGGGGGGCGGGGTGTCCGCGCCCGCGGGGGAGGGGGCCGCAGGCGAGGGTGGTGAGAAGGACGGGGCCGGTGCCGGGGGTTCCGCGCCCGTCAGCCTCGTCCACCTTGGCAGGGACACGGCGAACAGCCCCGTAGCATCCCCCGCCCGGCTCGACCCCGAGACCGCGCACACCCTGCTCACCTCGCCGCTGGGCGGCATGGACACCGCCGACCTGCGGCGCCTCGGGCGGGCCCTGCGCGACGAGGAGCGGGCAGCGGGCAACCGAGTCCCGGCCCCCTCGGACGTTCTCCTGGCCCGGGCCCTGACCGAGCCCGAGCGGCTCGTCGCGCACGACCCCTCGTACGCCCGCGGCGCCCAGCGGCTCGGCGCGCTGCTGCGCAAGGCCCGCGAGCTCCTGGCCGGTGGCGGCACCGCCGCCGAGGCGCTCTGGGAGCTGTGGAACGGCACCCCTTGGCCGCAGCGCCTGGAACGCGCGGCGCTGCGCGGCGGGGCCGGCGGGCGGGCCGCCGACCGCGATCTGGACGCCGTCTGCGCCCTGTTCGACACCGCGGCCCGCGCCGAGGAGCGCACCGGCGGCCGGGGCGCGCTCAACTTCCTCGAAGAGGTCGACGCGCAGGACATAGCGGCCGACACCCTGACCCGCCGGGCCGCCCGCCCGGACGCGGTGCGCGTCATGACCGCCCACCGCTCCAAAGGCCTGGAGTGGAGCCTCGTCGTGGTCGCCGGGGTGCAGGAAGGACTCTGGCCCGACCTGCGCCGCCGGGGTTCGCTCCTCGAAGCCGACCGGATCGGCCGCGACGGCCTGGCCGAACCGCTCACCCCGGGCGCGCTGCTCGCCGAAGAACGACGCCTCTTCTATGTCGCGGCCACCCGCGCCCGGGACCGCCTCGTGGTGACCGCCGTCAAGGCCCCGGCCGACGACGGCGACCAGCCGTCCCGCTTCCTCACCGAGCTGGGCGTCGAGCCCCAGGACACTACGGGCCGCCCCCGCCGCCCCCTGGCCGTCGCCGCGCTGGTCGCCGAGCTGCGCGCCACGACCGTCGACCCGGCGGCCTCCGACGCGCTGCGCGAGGCCGCCGCCGAACGCCTGGGCCGACTGGCCGCGCTGGCCGACGACGAGGGCCAGCCGCTGGTCCCGGCGGCGCATCCACACCGCTGGTGGGGCCTGTACGAGCCGACCCGCTCGGAGGTCCCGCTGCGCGACCGCGCCGTCCCCGTCGCGCTGTCGGGCAGCGCCCTGGACCAGCTGGCCAACACCTGCGCCCTGCAATGGTTCCTGGGCCGCGAGGTCAAGGCGGACGCGCCCGCTACGGCCGCCCAGGGCTTCGGCAACGTGGTCCACGTCCTGGCCGACGAGGTCGCCTCCGGCCGCACCCCGGCCGACCTGGCCGTCCTGATGGAACGCCTGGACTCGGTCTGGGACGCGCTCGCCTTCGACGCACCCTGGAAGTCGGTCCAGGAGAAGCAGAACGCGCGCGCCGCCCTGGAACGCTTCCTCCAGTGGCACACCCTGGACCGCGCGGGGCGCACCCCGGTCGCCACGGAGCACGGCTTCGACGTGACCCTGGAGGCGGGGGAGTACGAGGTGCGCATCCGGGGCTCCATGGACCGCGTCGAGCAGGACGTCGAAGGCCGCGCGTACGTGGTCGACTTCAAGACCGGCAAGCAGTCGCCCACGGCCGCGGAGGTGGCCGCCCACCCGCAGCTGGCCGTCTACCAGCTGGCGGTGCGGGAGGGCGCCCTGGACGAGGCCTTCGACGGCCGCCGCCCCGACCCCGGCGGCGCCGAACTGGTCCACCTGCGCCAGCCCGCCCCCAAACGCGAGGGCGGCGAGGCGTACCCGAAGGTCCAGTCCCAGCAGCCCTTGACGGGCGAGTGGGTCGGCGACCTACTGGCCACGGCGGCAGGCCGAGTCCTGGACGAACAGTTCACCCCGACCGCGGGCACGCATTGCACGCACTGCACGTTCAGGGCGTCGTGCACGGCCCAGCCGGAGGGGCGGCAGGTGGTGGAGTAACCCCGGGGTGCGAGGGGTCCGGGGCGGAGCCCCGAAGGGGGTGCAGGGGGCGAAGCCCCCGCGGGGGTCTGGGGGCGAAGCCCCAGAAAACCCCTTCCTCCGCTCCACCCACCCCCGGCGGGTTTCGGGAAGGGGTGGGGTGGGGCAATGCCCGCCGCAGGCGCCCCCCCCACCTGCACCCGAACCCTCACGACCCCCCACTGTCAGCACCCCCCACTACCCTTTCAACCGTGCCCACCCCCCTCAGCGACCCCGAGCAGCTCAAAGAGCTCCTCGGCATCCCGTTCACCCCGGAGCAGACGGCCTGCATCACCGCGCCGCCCGCCCCGCAGGTCATCGTGGCCGGGGCCGGGTCCGGGAAGACGACCGTCATGGCCGCCCGGGTCGTGTGGCTGGTGGGCACCGGCCAGGTCGCGCCCGAGCAGGTCCTGGGCCTGACCTTCACCAACAAGGCGGCCGGCGAGCTCGCCGAGCGCGTGCGCACCGCGCTGATCAGGGCGGGCATCACCGACCCGGATGCCCCGGAGCCGGAGCAGGGCGAGCCCGGGATCTCCACGTACCACGCGTTCGCGGGGCGGCTGCTCACCGACCACGGCCTGCGCATAGGCCTGGAGCCCACATCGCGGCTCCTCGCCGACGCCACCCGCTTCCAGCTCGCCGCCCGCGTGCTGCGCGAGGCCCCCGGGCCGTACCCGACGCTCACCAAGTCGTTCGCCTCCCTGGTCAGCGACCTGCTCGCGCTCGACGCCGAGCTCGCGGAACACCTCGTACGACCCGAGCGCCTCGCCGCGTACGACCGGGACCTGCTGCGGGCCCTGGAGGGCGCCAGGCTCAGCAACGCCGAGCTGCGCAAGGTGCCCGAGGCCGCCGCCGCCCGGCTCGAACTGCTCGACCTGACCACTCGCTACCGCGCCGCCAAGAAGAGCCGCGACCTGCTCGACTTCGGCGACCAGATCGCGCTGTCCGCCGAGCTCGCCCTCACCCACCCCGAGGTCGGCCGGATCCTGCGCGAGGAGTTCAAGGTGGTGCTCCTCGACGAGTACCAGGACACCTCCGTCGCCCAGCGCCGGCTGCTCGCCGCGCTCTTCGGCGGCGGCACCGGCCATGCCGTGACCGCCGTCGGCGACCCCTGCCAGGCCATCTACGGCTGGCGCGGCGCCTCGGTCGCCAACCTCGACGACTTCCCCCGCCACTTCCCGTACGCCGACGGCCGCCCCGCCACCCGCTACGCGCTTTCCGAGAACCGCCGCAGCGGCGGCCGCCTCCTCGACCTCGCCAACTCCCTTGCCACGCCGCTGCGTTCGATGCACGAAGGGGTGGAGGCGCTGCGCCCGGCCCCCGGCGCCGAGCGGGACGGCAGCGTGCGCGTAGCCCTGCTCGACACCCACCAGGAGGAGATCGAGTGGCTCGCCGACTCGATCGCCCACCTCGTGCGCACCGGCAGGGCGCCCGGCGAGATCGCCGTCCTGTGCCGTACGGCGGGCGACTTCCCGCAGATCCAGGGAGCCCTGGTGGCCCGCGACATCCCGGTCGAGGTCGTCGGCCTCTCCGGGCTGCTCCACCTGCCCGAGGTCGCCGACCTCGTGGCGGTCTGCGAAGTCCTCCAGGACCCGGGCGCAAACGCCTCGCTGGTACGGATCCTGACCGGCCCGCGCTGGCGCATCGGCCCCCGGGACCTGGCGCTGCTCGGCCGCCGCGCCCGCAATCTCGTACGCCGCGTCACCGGCGAAGCCGACGACCCCGACCAGCGCCTCGCCGACGCCGTCGAGGGGGTCGACCCGGCCGAGGTGATCTCGCTCGCCGACGCCCTGGACACCTTCCTCGAAGGCGCCGAGGACGACGAGCTGCCCTTCTCCGCCGAGGCCCGCGTCCGCTTCGCCCGCCTCGCCGCCGAACTGCGCGACCTGCGCCGCTCGCTCGCCGACCCGCTCATGGACGTACTGCACCGCGTCCTGAGCGTCACCGGCCTCGAAGTCGAGCTCTCCGCCTCCCCGCACGCCCTGGCCGCCCGCCGCCGCGAGACGCTCTCCGGCTTCCTCGACACCGCGGCGAGCTTCGCGGCGCTCGACGGCGAGGCCTCGCTCCTCGCCTTCCTCGGCTTCCTGCGCACCGCCGCCCAGTACGAGAAGGGCCTGGACAACGCGCTGCCCGGCGGCGAGAACACGGTGAAGGTGCTCACCGCGCACAAGTCCAAGGGCCTGGAGTGGGACGTCGTCGCCGTCCCGGGCCTGGTCACCGCAACGTTCCCCTCCACCCAGTCGAGGGAAGCCTGGACGTCCCAGGCGAAGGTCCTGCCGCACGCGCTGCGCGGCGACGCCCCGACGCTGCCGGTCGTCGAGGAGTGGGACGCGAAGGGCCTCAAGTCCTTCAAGGAGGCGATGAAGGACCACCAGCACACCGAGGAACTGCGCCTGGGGTACGTCACGTTCACCCGCCCCCGCACCCTGCTGCTCGGCTCCGGCCACTGGTGGGGCCCGAGCCAGAAGAAGCCCCGGGGCCCCTCCGCCTTCCTGCACGCGCTGTACGAGCACTGCGCGGCGGGCCACGGCGAGATCGAGGCGTGGGCGGACGAACCGGCCGAGGACGCCGAGAACCCCGCCCTCCACGAGTCCGCCACCACCCACGCCTGGCCGCTCCCGCTGGACCCGGACTCCCTGGCCCGCCGCCGAGCCGCCGCGGAACGCGTCCTGGCCCACATGGCGACCCCGGTCGCAGAAGCTCCGCCCCGCGACGAAGCGTCCCCCTCTTATGAGGACGCGCCCTACCAGGACGCCCCTTACGAGAGCGAGCCGTACGAGAGCGAGCCGTTCCCTCCGGACGAGGCGTTCCCTCCTTACGAAGAACCTTACGAAGAGCCTTACGGAGAAGGGGAGTTGGGCAGTCCCGTCGACCTGGCCGAGGACTGGGACCTGCTGCCCACGGAGCGCCCGGTCACCACCTCGCCGTCCGCCGACGCGGAGATCGAGCCCGCCCCGGCCGAGCCCGCCTCCGTCGACCACGCCGAGCACACCCGCAGCGCCCCCCGCACCGACACCGGAGCCCGCGACCACACCCTGGCCCGGACCCCGGCCGGCATCCCCGCCCCCCGCCTCACCCCCGAGGACCGCCGCACCCTGCACTCCTGGGACCGCGACCTGGAGGCGCTCACCACCGAGCTCCGCCGGGCCCGCGCCACCACCCGCGAGGTCGAGGTGCCGGCCTCGCTCACCGCGTCCGAGCTGCTCAGGCTGGCCGCCGACCCCGACGGCTTCGCCCGGGACCTGGCCCGCCCCATGCCGCGCCGCCCGCAGCCGGCCGCCCGCCGGGGCACCCGGTTCCACGCCTGGGTGGAGTCCCGCTTCGAGGAGCTCCCGCTGCCCATGCTGGGCCCGGACGAGCTGCCCGGGGCGGACGACACCGAAGCCGACATCGCGGACGAGCGCGATCTGGCCGCCCTCAAGGAGGCCTTCGAGCGCACCCCCTACGCGGCCCGCACGCCGTACCGCACCGAGGCCCCCATCCAGCTGACGCTGGCGGGCCGGGTGATTAGGGGCCGGATCGACGCCGTCTACAAGGAGGGCGACGGCGACCTCGCCACGTACGAGATCGTCGACTGGAAGACCGGCCGGCAGGCTACCGCCGACCCGCTCCAGCTGGCGGTCTACCGGGTCGCCTGGGCCGAGCAGCTCGGCGTCCCGCTGGAGTCGGTCGGGGCCGCGTTCGTGTACGTACGCACAGGTGAGACGGTCCGCCCGGCCCGGCTGCCGGACCGCGCCGAGCTGGAGGGGATCCTGCTCGGGCAGCGTCCGCAGGGCGGACCGGCGGACCGGCCACCGCCCCCGGCCGGATAGGCTCAAGGACATGAGCGAGACCCCGGACAGCGCCGTCCAGACCGCCACCGAGACGGTGCGCACGTACATCGAGCAGCACCGCGCCGCCTTCCTCGACGACCTCGCGGAGTGGCTGCGCATCCCGTCCGTGTCGGCCCAGCCCGACCACGACGCCGACGTACGGCGCAGCGCCGACTGGCTCGCCGCCAAACTCAGGGAAACCGGCTTCCCGGTCGCCGAGATCCTGGACACCCCGGGCGCCCCGGCCGTCTACGCCGAATGGCCCTCGGGCAAGGCGGGCGCCCCGACCGTCCTGGTCTACGGCCACCACGACGTACAGCCCGCGGCCCGCGAGGACGGCTGGGACACCGACCCGTTCGAGCCGGTGATCACCGACGGGCGGATGTACGGGCGCGGCGCCGCCGACGACAAGGGCCAGGTGTTCTTCCACACCCTCGGCGTCCGCGCGCACCTCGCGGCCACCGGCCGCACCGCCCCCGCCGTCAACCTGAAGCTCCTGATCGAGGGCGAGGAGGAGTCGGGTTCGCCGCACTTCCGGGCCCTCGTGGAGCAGCACGCCGAGCGCCTCGCGGCCGACGCCGTGATCGTCTCCGACACCGGCATGTGGTCCGAGGACACCCCCACCGTGTGCACGGGCATGCGCGGCCTCGCCGAGTGCGAGATCCAGCTGTACGGACCCGGCCAGGACATCCACTCCGGCTCCTTCGGCGGAGCCGTCCCCAACCCGGCGACGGCCGCGGCCCGCCTGGTGGCGGCCCTGCACGACGCCGACGAGCACGTCACGGTCCCCGGCTTCTACGACGGCATCGCGGAGCTCACCGACGCCGAGCGCGAGCTCTTCGCCGAGCTGCCCTTCGACGAGGCCGAGTGGCTGGGCACCGCCAAGTCGCGGGCGGCCCTGGGCGAGGCCGGGTTCTCCACGCTGGAGCGGATCTGGGCCCGCCCGACCGCCGAGGTCAACGGCATCGGCGGCGGCTACCAGGGCCCCGGCGGCAAGACGATCATCCCGTCGTCGGCCATGGTGAAGCTGTCCTTCCGCCTGGTCGCGGGCCAGGACCCCCAGCGCATCGAGAAGCTCGTCACCGACTGGGCCGCCGAGCGGATCCCTGCCGGGGTCCGGCACGAGATCACCTGGAGCGCGGGCACCCGGCCGTGCCTGACGCCGCTCGGCCACCCGGCGCTCCAGTCCGTCGTGCGGGCGATGGGCGAGGCGTTCGGCACGAAGGTCCGCTTCACCCGCGAGGGCGGCTCGGGACCGGCCGCCGACCTCCAGGACGTACTCGCGGCGCCCGTCCTGTTCCTGGGCATCTCGGTCCCTTCCGACGGCTGGCACGCGCCGAACGAGAAGGTCGAACTGGATCTGCTGTTCAAGGGCGTCGAGACCACGGCCCACCTGTGGAGCGACCTCGCCGCCACGACAGCCTGATCCGCCAGCCTGACCACCGGCTGACAGAAATCGCTGAACACACCATCCACCCGGGGGAGTTGGAAGCACCTGTGAGCACCACCAGCAGTGAAGCCATCACGGACCAGCCGATCGGGCTCGCCACGCCGATCGGTCTCACCGCGCCCAGCGGCATCGACCGGGCGGCCCACCACCGCCTCGACGAGGCGTGGCTGGCCGCCGCCTGGAGCCACCCGTCGACCCGGGTCTTCGTGGTCTCCGGCGGCCAGGTCCTGATCGACGACGCCCCGGACGGGCGTACGGAGCTCGTCATGACCCCGGCCTTCGAGGCCCCGGTCACCGAGACCCACCGCTACTTCCTGGGCACCGACGAGGACGGCGTCAGCTACTTCGCGCTCCAGAAGGACGCCCTGCCCGGCCGCATGGACCAGTCGGCCCGGCCCGCCGGACTGCGTGAGGCCGGCCTCCTGCTGTCCCCGCGCGACGCGAGCCTGATGACGCACGCCGTCGCCCTGGAGAACTGGCAGCGCCTGCACCGCTTCTGCTCCCGCTGCGGCGAGCGCACCATGATCGCGGCGGCCGGCCACATCCGCCGCTGCCCGGCGTGCGGAGCCGAGCACTACCCGCGCACCGACCCGGCCGTGATCATGCTGGTCACCGACGAGCACGACCGGGCGCTGCTCGGCCGCCAGGTGCACTGGCCCGAGGGCCGCTTCTCCACCCTGGCGGGCTTCGTGGAGCCCGGCGAGTCCATCGAGCAGTCGGTGCGCCGCGAGGTCTTCGAGGAGGCCGGCGTCACGGTCGGCCCGGTCGAGTACGTCGCAAGCCAGCCCTGGCCGTTCCCGTCCAGCCTGATGCTCGGCTTCATGGCGAAGGCCACTTCGTCCGAGATCAACGTGGACGGCGAGGAGATCCACGAGGCCCGCTGGTTCTCCCGCGAGGACCTGGCCGCCGCCTTCGAGTCCGGCGAGGTCCTGCCCCCGTACGGCATCTCGATCGCGGCCCGCCTGATCGAGCTCTGGTACGGCAAGCCCCTGCCGAAGCCGACGCACTGACCCGGATCCGTCTGCGGTATCCCTCCATACGGAAGGCCCCCGTCCGAGGCAGGACGGGGGCCTTCCGGTTCAGCCGCGGTACGGCGCTCTCAGACGCCGATCTTCTGCTTGACCTGTGCGAGCGACGGGTTGGTCAGCGTCGAGCCGTCGCCGAAGAGCACGGTCGGGACCGTCTGGTTGCCGCCGTTGGCCTTCTCCACGAACTCCGCCGACGCCGGGTCGTGCTCGATGTTGACCTCGGTGTACGCGATGCCCTCGCGGTCCATCTGCTTCTTCAGCCGCTGGCAGTAGCCGCACCAAGTGGTGCTGTACATCGTCACAGTGCCCGGCATGTCTTCGCGCTCCTCTGTATCGCTGACTGGCGTGCGCGCCCCGCCGAATGCGGTTCCGCACGCTCTGGAACGTACGAGGGCCGATCACCATTCCCGCACCGGGCCGGTATGTGACCGAATCGCCACCACGGCCGCCCTCGTGGCTGTTCGGCCAGGTGCCCGGCGCATGGTGGAGGCGGCGCGGCCCGCATTAGTACGACTGCGGGCGCCCCCTGTGGACAACGCGGCGCACCGGCCCCGGGCGACCTGGCAGCATGGCGGGGTGACATCAGCAACGCACTCCACTCTCTTCCCGCCGGTCCCGGACACGGCCGACGCGGTGCTCGACGGGCTCGACCCCGAGCAGCGCGAGGTCGCGACGGCCCTGCACGGCCCGGTGTGCGTGCTGGCCGGCGCGGGCACGGGCAAGACCCGAGCGATCACCCACCGGATCGCGTACGGGGTGCGCTCGGGGATCCTCCCGCAGTCGGGCGTGCTGGCCGTCACGTTCACCAACCGGGCAGCCGCCGAGATGCGCGGCCGGCTGCGGGAGCTCGGCGTCGGCAGCGTCCAGGCCCGGACCTTCCACTCGGCTGCCCTGCGCCAGCTCCAGTTCTTCTGGCGGGGAGCCGTCGGCGGCGAGTACCCGCCCCGGCTCGTCGAGCGCAAGGTCCAGCTGGTCGCCGAGGCGGCCGCCCGCAGCGGTCTCCGCCTCGACCGCAACGAGCTGCGCGACGTGACCGGCGAGATCGAGTGGGCGAAGGTCACCCAGCGGGTGCCCGACGACTACGCGGCGGCCGTCGCCAAGTCGCACCGCGAACCGCCCCGCGACCCGGCCGAGATCGCCCAGATCTACCGGACGTACGAGCAGCTCAAGCAGGACCGGGTGGTGATCGACTTCGAGGACGTGCTGCTGCTCCTGGTCGGCATCCTGCAGTACCGGGAGGACATCGCACAGCAGGTGCGCCGCCAGTACCAGCACTTCGTGGTGGACGAGTACCAGGACGTCAGCCCCCTCCAGCAGCGCCTGCTCGACCTGTGGGTGGGCGACAGCGGAAACGTGTGCGTGGTCGGCGACGCGAGCCAGACCATCTACTCCTTCACCGGCGCCACCCCCGACTACCTCCTCGACTTCCGCACCCGCCACCCGAACGCGACGGTGGTCAAGCTGGTCCGGGACTACCGCTCCACCCCCCAGGTCGTGCACCTCGCCAACGGGCTGCTCAACCAGGCCACCGGCCGCGCCGCCGAGCACCGGCTCGAACTGGTCTCGCAGCGCGAGAAGGGCCCCGAGCCCGTCTACACGGAGTACGGGGACGAGCCCGCCGAGGCCGAGGGCGTCGCCCGGCGCATCCGCGACCTGATCCGCTCCGGGGTCCCGGCCGGGGAGATCGCGGTGCTGTACCGGATCAATGCCCAGTCCGAGATCTACGAGCAGGCCCTGGCGGACCTCGACGTGCCGTACCAGCTGCGCGGCGCCGAGCGGTTCTTCGAGCGCCCCGAGGTCCGCGAGGCGACGACCGCCATCCGAGGCGCTTCCGTGGCCGGCCGCAACGACTCGCTGCTCGACGACGCCGTGGACCTGCCCTCCCAGGTGCGGGCCGTGCTCGGCACCAAGGGCTGGACGGCCGTGCCCCCGAAAGGCTCCGGAGCGATGCGCGACAAGTGGGAGTCGCTGGCCGCCATCGTCCGCCTCGCCGAGGACTACGCGCGGGCGAAGCCCGACGCCGAGCTGTCCGACCTGGCGGCAGAGCTCCGCGCCCGGGAAGAAGCCCAGCACGCCCCGACCGTGCAGGGCGTCACCCTCGCCTCGCTGCACGCGGCCAAGGGCCTGGAGTGGGACGCCGTGTTCCTGGTCGGCCTCACCGAGGGCATGCTGCCGATCACGTACGCCAAGACGGACGAGCAGATCGAGGAGGAGCGCCGGCTGCTGTACGTCGGCGTCACGCGCGCCCGGCTCCACCTCGGGCTCTCCTGGTCGCTCTCGCGCTCTCCCGGCGGCCGGGCCCACCGTCGCGCCAGCCAGTTCCTGGACGGTCTGCGACCGGGCTCCGGATCCCGAGCCGCCCGGGCGGCAGCGGGTGGCGCGGGAGGCATCGAGCGCGGCCCCGCCGTCCGCAAGCGCGTGCGCCGGGGCCCGGTGCTGTGCCGGGTGTGCGGGAAAACACTCACCGAAGCCGGCGAGATGAAGCTGATGCGCTGCGAGGACTGCCCCTCGGACATGGACGAGGCGCTGTACGAGCGGCTCCGCGACTGGCGCTCCCACCAGGCGAAGGAGCTGGGCATGCCCCCGTACGTCGTCTTCACCGACAAGACGCTCATGGCGATCGCGGAGGCCGTGCCGTCCAACGGGCACGAGCTCGCGGTGATCTCCGGCGTGGGTGCCCGCAAGCTGGATCGGTTCGGCACCGACGTCCTGGCCATCTGCGCTGGTGAGGAGCCTGGAGGAGTCGACGAGACAGGTTCATGAAAACTCGTCGAAAAAATAGTTTGCGCCCGCCCCAGGAATCCCCATAGGTTCTTAACCACGGAAACGAGAGCTTCTCCGAAGCCCGGTCTCCGTGCTGTACTTAGCTGTACTTATCCGAATACGCATGGGATCAGGCCGCGAGGCCGAAGTCCCCGAGACGCCGAGAGGAGGCGAGACCAGTGGCCAGCTACATCGAGATCACCACCAGCTTCATCAGCACCAAAGTGACGGACCGCTCGGTCGCCGCCACCTGCACGCTCGGCTCTTCGTTCCAGGGCACCGGTCTGTCCGCCGGCGCCTCCGGTCTCGTCGGCATCTCCGCCGTCGTTCCGGCCTCCCTGGCGAGCCTCCCCGTGCGTGATGAGCGCAATGAGCGACCGATCCAGGCGCCGGGAGCAGCAGTAGCGAAGGGACGGGCTCAGGCCCACGCCTTTGCGGCGACCGGTGCCGGAGCCGAGAAGCAGACGAAGCACTACCAGCACCACACGATGTGGGCCTTCCGTGGGCTCGAACCCTGGAGTGATCCAGCCTGATCCAGATCAGGCAGGCGCCTTCAGGGCCGCGGAACCCCATCAGGGATCCGCGGCCCTTCTGTTTGTCCCGAACGGGACGGACGGAGTGAAGGGGGCCTCGGTGCCAGCCGAAACCCGGCCGACCGGCCGGACCGACACAGCCGAACAAGACGAGGAAGAAATCACCGTGCAACTCGAAGCGCACGCCCCGTCCGTACCGCCCGCCCCGACTCTCCCCCCGCCCGGTCTCACGGAGGACCCCGCCTTGACTCCCCTCACTGCGCTCACCGCGCTCGACGACGCCATCGAGAACCTCGGCGTACCCGTCCCCTGCCGTTCGTTCGACCCGGAGGTCTTCTTCGCCGAGTCGCCGGCCGATGTCGAGTACGCCAAGTCGCTCTGCCAGACCTGCCCCCTGATGGCCGCCTGCCTCGCGGGTGCCAAGGAGCGGCGCGAGCCGTGGGGCGTCTGGGGCGGCGAGCTCTTCGTCCAGGGTGTGGTTGTTGCCCGCAAGCGGCCGCGTGGCCGCCCGCGCAAGAACCCGGTCGCGGCATGAACCGCCCGGGAACCATCGACCACCCCCGAACGAACGACCCCCAGAAGCAGGCCCCGATGACGACGTCCGCCAGCGAGCCCACCGGCTCCGCGACCCCAGACTTCACCACCACCGGCGCGAACGAGTCGCGTCAGAACAGGACCCTCGAAATGCAACTCATGCCAGAAGCCCTGGCCCGTGCGCATATGAACCAGCGGCTGCGGGAAGCCGAGGTGGAGCGCCAGGCCGTACGCATGGTCGCCGCCCGGCGGATGCAGCGGCGCGCCGAGCGCGCGTCGATGCGCGCCCGCCGTGCCCTCGCCATGGCCGTCATGCACTGACGGCCGGCGTCGGCTCGTACGACCAGGAAGTGAGCAATCAGACGCGGGGGCCGGTCCGAACGGACCGGCCCCCGCGGTGCGTTGTGGCCTCAAAGGTCCGGGCACGGCGGTATCGTCGCGAGGTGGACGACCAGAATCGGCCGGTGGCCGAAACCATCGTGTGCTCCCACTGCGGGACCCCGGCCCCTGCCGAGGGCCCACCGCCGACCTGGACCTACTCGGTCGAGAACGGCACCGGACGCTACTACTGCGACGACTGCTCCCGCGCCAACATCAGGGCCATCGAAGGCAGGCTCGACGCCTCCTGGTGGTAGCGCCCGGGCCCGCCCCCAGGCCTCCCGGCCCCGTTCTCACGCCTCCTCGGCAGCCTCCGGCTCCGACTCGCCCGGGGCGTCCGCCAGGAACCCGGGCATCCACTCCTCCAGCTCGTCCCGCATGCGCACCGTCGCGTCCAACTGGCACAGCACGCCGATGGTGGACAGCGTCACGCGGTGTATCAGCAGATACGACGGCGGCAGGTTGAGCTGCTTGCCCAACTGGTGGGCGGGGGAGCGGGGGTCGGCGATCCGGGCCGCCTGCCCGCGCATCCAGCCCCGGCTGAAGGTGAACTCGTCGGCCTGGGCCGGCTCGATGATCGGCAGCAGATAGTCGAGGACGGCGTCCGGGTCGAGGTCGATGGACTCCTTGACGAAGCCCTCCCCGCGCAGCAGCTCGTACACGGCCTCGGCCTCGCCCTCCAGCGTCATCCGCAGGGACTCGCCGATCGTCGCGGGCAGCCCGCCGGGGAGCCGGTCCACCGTGCCGAAGTCCATGACGCCGAGCCGCCATTGACCGCCCGCCTTCTCGGGCGGCAGCAGCCGGAAGTTGCCCGGGTGGGGATCGGCGTGCAGCAGCCCGGTCCTGGCCGGGCCCGAGAACAGGAACCGGGTCAGCAACTGCCCGGCCCGGTCCCGCTGTTCCGGCGTGCCGTCCTTGATCACGTCCGAGAGCGGTATCCCCTCGATCCACTCGGTCACCAGGACCTGGTCGCACTGGTGCACCACATCGGGCACCAGCACATCCCCGTCGCCCGCGAACTCCGCGGCGTGCTCCCGCTGGGCCCGCGCCTCCAGCTCGTAGTCCAGCTCCTCCGAGACCCGGTCGCGCAGCTCGGTGATGAGCGGCTTGATGTCCATCCCCGGAATCAGCGGGCCGAGCAGCCGGGCGAACCGGCTGAGCTGCGTCAGGTCCGAGAGCAGCGCCTCGCCGGCCCCCGGGTACTGCACCTTGACGGCCACCTCGCGCCCGTCGTGCCACACCGCCCGGTGCACCTGCCCGATCGAGGCGGCCGCCGCCGGCTTCTCCTCGAACTCCAGGAACAACTCCCGCCAGTCGGCGCCGATCCGCTCCTCCAGTACGGCGTGGACCGTGCGGGTGGGCATCGGCGGCGCCGCTTCCTGGAGCTTGGTCAGGGCGGCCCGGTAGGGGCCTGCGACCTCCTCCGGGAGAGCCGACTCGAAGACGGACAGCGCCTGCCCGAACTTCATCGCGCCCCCCTTCAGCTCGCCCAGGACCTTGAAGAGCTGCTCGGCGGTGCGCTGCTGGAGCTCGCGCGCCACCAGCTCGGCGGACTTCCCGCCGATCCGCTTGCCCAGGCCCCAGGTGGCCCGGCCGGCGAAGCCAAGTGGCAGCGCGGCCAGCTTGGCGGTCCGGGTGACCGCCTTCCGGGGAAGATCAGACATGCGCCCCTCCAAATCCCAGACAGCAGCGCCCTCGGAGGCGTTACCGGGCCATTGTGTCGTGTGGCCCCACCGCCTTTGAGACCTGCTCCCCCTGAGTGTTCCCGACCGCGCCGCAGAAGCAGTCGTGGTGTGGCTCGATCGGTGTGGACCGCCAGTCGAGCCCGGGCAGCGAGGCCTCCCAGCGGCTGCCCGTGCTCGCCGGAAGATCACCGTCGAGAAACGCCAGCGCGTGCCCGGCGGCGAGACCCGCGACCGCCGTCGCGAGCGCCAGGTCGCAGGCCGGCACGGCGGTGCGCTGCCGCCCCGAGCGCCACTGCGCGAGCAGCCGCGGCCAGCCCGGGTCGCGCTCCGTGCGGCCGAGCGAGAGACATCCCGCGCACCCGGTGCCGCCGGGCAGCACCAGCGGTCCCACCACCCCCGTCGTCTCCGCAACTCCCGCGTACAGATGGGGAATTCCGGCTCCGATCCAGTCCTCGGCGTCCGCCGCGTTCGGCGCGTACACGTCGAGTGCCTCGCGCGGGGCGACCACGATCAGGGAGAGCGGGACCTGCTCCGCGTCCCGCCCCTGGCGCGGCGGCCCGCCCGGCGCGGTCCGTCGCACCAGCTGTCCCGCCGCCGTCGCCCGCCGCTCGCCGAGGGCCCGTTCGGGCAGCCCGCCCGGCGCCACGTCGCCCGGCTGCGCGACGCCCCCGTCGAGGACGTCGACCCGGCCCACCCCGGACCCCGAGAGCACCGCGGCGATGGTCGCGCCGACCCGCCCGGCGCCGCGCACCTGAACCCGTATGGCCCTGCGGGCCGCCAGCCTGCGCGCCGCGTCGCCCGGCTCCGGGTGGACGAGGGAGAGGGAAGCCAGATCCGGCCGTAGTCGCTCCAGCGCATCCGACCGATTCCGTAACGCATCGGCCGCCGGGCCGCCCGCCGTCGGATCGTCCACGACGCCCGCCGCCGTCAACCGGGCCACCAGCTCGTCCACTTGACCCGGTGGCAGCTTGAGGGCGCGCGCCCGCTCGTACAGGAGCGGCAGGCCCTGGGTGCCGTCGAGCATCTCCAGGAAATGGCCCGTCGCCGGGTCCACCGGAGACACGACCACCGCCTGCGCGGGCGTGATCCCGAACTGCACGGTCTGCCGGTCCCGCCAGGCCCGGCGCAGTGCCGGCTTCAGCATCGGATGCATGGTCGAACCCCCGTTGTCCCGCACCTCCGCGCGTCCCCGGAACCTGCCCGATCGCAGGCCGTCGCGCGGCATGGGGCCAGAATGCACCGCTGCGGTGAAGGCCGTGAAAAGTTGTCCACAGGCGAGGGGTATTAGTCATTCAAATGCTGCACCCCGGCGGATGGATCATGGCTCAACCGTCCCGGAGGCGGGACTTCCCCCACTGACAGCGGGTAACGTCGGGGCGTGCCCGCCGACCCACTGCAGAGTGCCGGAAGCCCGCCGCGCAGCCCCACCAGCCTGCCGCCACGCGGTTCGGCGACGAGCGCGGTCGAGGTCCGCCGCAGCACCCGGCGCAGCAGAACGGTCTCCGCGTACCGCGAGGGCGACCGCACCATCGTGCTGATCCCGGCCCGGATGTCCGAGGCGGAGGAGCAGCGCTGGGTCACGGTAATGCTGGACAAACTGGCCGCGCAGGAGAGCAAGCGCATGCTGGGCGACGCGGAACTTACCGAGCGCGCCGAGCGTCTTTCCGAGCAGTACTTCGAGGGCCGGGCCCGCCCCGCGTCGGTGCGCTGGGTGACCAATCAGAACACCCGCTGGGGCTCGTGCACCCCGGCCGAGGGCAGCATCCGCCTCTCGCACCGGCTCCAGGGCATGCCCGAGTACGTCGTCGACTATGTGCTCGTCCACGAGCTGGCCCACCTGCTGGTGCCCGGCCACGGACCCCGGTTCTGGCGGCTCCTGGACGCCTATCCGCGCACCGAACGGGCCCGCGGCTACCTCGAAGGCGTGGTGGCCGCCGACCGGCTTCCGCACCTGCCCGCCGCTCGCGGAGAGTGAGAGTCGGCGGTTCTGTACCGAATGTGTAGCGGCTTCGCCGATTGTCCGAGGCAGCCGTTAGCCTGGCGCGACGCAATCACCTCGGGATGGGGGACGGTCGGTACGCATGGCCAGGGAATTCCAGCGCGGCCACAAGGCCAAGGTCAGTGATCTCACGGCAGGGACGGATCTGTACGTAGGCGTGCAGATCGGCGGTCCCGGGCTGACCTTCGACATCAGCTGCTTCGGGCTCGACGCCAACGAGCAGCTGTCCGACGACCGTTACTTCGTCTTCTTCAACCAGCCGAAATCCCCTGAGGAGTCGATCCAGCTCCTCGGTGCCCAGTCCGGTGACACCGAGTCGTTCCGCGTCACCCTGGACCGCGTCCCGGCGAACATCCACAAGCTCTCCTTCACCGCGACGCTCGACGGAGCGGGCCAGATGTCGCAGGTGGGCCCGGGCTACATCCGGGTCGTCGCCGGCGGCGAGGAAGTCGTCCGGTACGCCTTCACCGGTGCGGAGTTCAGCACCGAGCGGGCCGTGATGCTCGGTGACTTCTACCTGAAGGACGTCTGGCGCTTCGCCGCCGTCGGCCAGGGTTTCGACGGTGGCCTCGAAGCCCTCCTGAAGAACTTCGGCGGCGAGGTCCTGGAGGAGGAGCCCGCGGCCCCGCAGCAGCCTGAGCCGCAGGGTGCGACGCCCGGTTTCGCGCCGCCGCCCCAAGCCGCCGTCCCGGCCCCGCAGTTCGGCACCCCGGCGCCCGCCCCGCAGCCCGCGCCCTCCTTCGGGGCACCGGTGCCGGCGCCTGCCCCGGCCGCCCCGCAGCACTACGCGCCGCCGCCGCAGGGATCCACTCCTCCTCCGCCGCCTCCCGCGCCCAGCCCGCAGATCCATGCGGCCCCCACCATCGCCGCGCCCATGCACCTGGTGCCCGGTACCGTGCCGCCGCCGCCCGCGCCTTCTCCGTACGGGCAGCCGCCCCAGCCCCAGTACGGACAGCCGCCGCAGCAGCCGCAGTTCGGCCAGCAGCCCGGCCACATTCCGGGCCAGGTCCCGCCGCCGGGTGCCCCCGCCCCGTACGGTCAGCCGGCGCCCTATGGGCAGCCCGCGCCCTATGGGCAGCCGCAGGCCATGCCCCAGGGCGGTGGCGGCCTCCACGCCGCAATCCAGATGTACAAGGAACTGCCCACCGGCCAGCGCTGGACGTCGCAGAACAAGCAGCTGGTCCGGGTCGACCTCGGCGCGGGCGGCCAGCCGGTCCTCGCCCGCCAGGGCAGCATGGTCATGTACCAGGGCAAGGTCGACTTCGGCTACAAGGGAGCAGGCTTCGCGGGCCGGATCGTCGGCAACGCGACCGGCCAGGAAATGCAGTTGATGCGCTGCTCCGGCCGCGGCCAGGTCTTCCTCGCCGAGAACAGCGCCTATCTGCACCCCATCGAGCTCCAGGGCGACGGCATCTGCGTCTCCGCCGAGAACGTCCTGGCCTTCGACGAGTCGCTCCAGTACGAGGTCCGCCGCATCGAGGGGCACGGCATCCCCGGCGGCGCCCTGTTCACCATGCTCTTCCAGGGCACCGGCACCGTCGTCGTCATGACGCACGGCACCCCGGTGGTGCTGCCGGTCACGCCGACCACGTTCGCCGACAGCGACGCGATCGTCGCCTGGTCCGCCGCGTCCCAGGTGATCGTCTCCAGCCAGGTCAGGCTGCGCCGCAACGCCTATCCCGGGCACAGCGGCGAGTCCGTCAATCTCCAGTTCCGGGGCGCCCCCGGCAACTTCATCGTCGTCCAGCCGTACGAGGTCTGAGGGAGCCCGAACAATGAACCAGCAACTTGCGGGCTACGCCCCGACCCCCGTCGCGGCCCGGATGGAGAACCACGGCAGCGCCATGCTCAAGGTGGCCATGGCCACCGGCCAGGACCTGCTCGCCCGGGTCGGCTCGATGGTCGCCTACGAGGGCTTCATCCAGTACGAGCCCAACCCGCCCGCCGTGCGCCAGATGGCCCGGGACTGGATCACCGGCGAGGGCGCGCCCCTCATGAAGTGCACCGGCGACGGGCTGCTCTACCTGGCCGACTACGGCGCCAACGTTGTGATCGTCAACCTCAACAACGACGCGCTCTCCGTCAACGGCACCAATGTGCTCGCCTTCGACGCGAGCCTCCAGTGGGGCGTCGAACGGGTCAAGGGGCTCGCCAAGTTCGCGGGCCAGGGCCTGTTCAACGTGAAGATTTCCGGCACCGGCTGGGTCGCCCTGACCTCGCGCGGCACCCCGGTCGTCGTCGACTGCGGGAGCGGCGAGGACGAGACGTACGTCGACCCGGACGCGCTTGTCGCCTGGTCCCCGAACCTGAAGGTGAAGGGCAAGCGCAGCTTCAAGGCGTCCTCGCTGATCGGCCGGGGCAGCGGGGAGGCGTTCCAGATGGCCTTCTCGGGCCAGGGCATCGTCGTCGTACAGCCGAGTGAGGACAGCACGGACCGCCTGCGGGCCCGGGGCTAGGGGGAGAGACACCATGCAGAGCCCGCTTTTCAGCTACACCGAGCAGCAGTCCCAGGAGCGGTACACGGCGCAGAACCCGCAGCTGCTGCGGGCCGTGCTCACCGGCCACGACGACCTGCTGGCCCGCAAGGGTTCGATGGTCGCCTACCAGGGGCTGATGGAGTTCGACGGCGAGTACCAGTCGAACGGCCAGCAGCGCGCCCGCGCCCACACCGGCGAGGGCCTGGACCTGATGCGCGTCTCGGGCCAGGGCACGGTCTACCTCGCCAACCTGGCCCAGCACGTCCACGTGGTGGACGTCGACCGGGACGGGCTGACCGTCGACAGCGGCTACGTCCTCGCGATGGACTCCTCGCTGCACCACGAGGTCATCGCCGTGGACAGCCAGTACGGGGTCTCCGGCACCGGCAAGTACCAGCTCAACATCACCGGCACCGGCAAGGTCGTCCTGATGACCTCGGGCCAGCCGCTGATGCTCCAGGTCACGCCCGACAAGTACGTCAACGCGGACGCGGACGCGATCGTGGCCTGGTCGACGTCGTTGCGCGTCCAGATGCAGGCGCAGACGCACTCCACGGGCGTCTGGCGCCGTCGCGGCAACACGGGCGAGGGCTGGGAACTGAGCTTCCTGGGCCAGGGTTTCGCCCTCGTCCAGCCGAGCGAGGTGCTGCCGCCGCAGAACGCGGTGATCGGGCAGGGCATGCGCGCCCAGTACGGCATGGGCCAACAGGGCGTCCACGCACAGAACCAGGGCAACGCCTGGAGCTAGGCCCATCGCGGTAAGGGGCGCTCGCCATGGCGAACGCCCCTTACTTTTGCGCCAGTTGTAGCCGGGTCTGTCTCCGGCTACAACCGCGCGCGGGTCGCTTCCAGCAGGTTGACCACGGACGTATCGGCGACCGTGGCCACCTCGTCGTAGCCGAACCAGCGCAGGTCCAGGGACTCGTCGCTGATCGCCTCGACCGCGCCGGCCGGGGCGAGCGCCGCGTACTGGACGTCCAGGTGCCAGTGACAGGGTGCCGGGATCGGATGCCGGTCGAGGCGGACCGGGCCGCCCGCGAGCAGGGTGAGACCGGCGACGCCGGACTCCTCCTCGGCCTCGCGCAGCGCGGCGGCCGCCACCGTGGTGTCGCCCGGCTCGCAGTGGCCGCCCATCTGGAGCCACATGTTCAGCTTCTTGTGCAGCGTGAGCAGCACCCGGCCCTGCTCCGGGTCGATGACCAGGGCGCTGGCCGTGAGGTGGCCCGCCTCGCAGGCCTTCCACATGCCGTCGGGGTGCGCGGACAGATGGTCCAGGTAGGCCTGGCGCAGCTCGGGCTGGCCCTCGTACGCCTTCAGTACGAGGACCGCGTCGTCATGCAGGCTCACTTGTCGGAATCGCCCTTGCCGTCGTCGGAGCCGTCGGTCTTCTCGTCGGCCTCGGCGCCCTTGTCCTTCTTCAGGGAAGGGCCGTTCTGCTCGGCGGCCTCGCCCAGCATCTTGTCGAGCTCCGAGAAGTCGAGGTGCTCGCGGTGCACGAAGCCGTCCGGGTCGTCCAGGTCGGAGGCGGTCGGCAGCATGTCCGGGTGCTCCCACAGGTCGTCCCGGCCGTCCACACCGCGCGCGTCGGTGAGCGAGGCCCACAGGCGCGAGGCGTCGCGCAGCCGGCGCGGCCGCAGCTCCAGGCCGATCAGCGTGGCGAAGGTCTGCTCGGCGGGGCCGCCGGTCGCCCGGCGTCGGCGCAGCATCTCGCGCAGCGCGTCCGCCGAGGTCAGCCGGGGCTTGGCGGCGGCGTGGACCACCGCGTCCACCCAGCCCTCGACCAGCGCGAGGGCCGTCTCCAGACGGGCCAGGGCGGCCTTCTGCTCGGGGGTGTCCTCGGGCTGGAACATGCCCTGCTGAAGGGCCTCCTGCAACTGCTCCGGGTTCGACACGTCGAGCTGGCCGACGGCGTCCTCCAGCTTCGCGGTGTCGACCTTGATGCCGCGCGCATAGCCCTCGACCGCGCCGAACAGATGCGAGCGCAGCCACGGCACATGGGCGAAGAGCCGCTGGTGGGCGGCCTCGCGCAGGGCCAGGTAGAGCCGGATCTCGTCCTTGGGGACGCCCAGGTCCTTGCCGAACGCCTCGATGTTCAGCGGCAGCAGCGCGGCCTTGCCGGCCGGGCCGAGCGGCAGCCCGATGTCGGTCGAGCCGACGACCTCGCCCGCGAGCGTGCCGACGGCCTGCCCGATCTGCTGGCCGAACATGGCGCCGCCCATGGAGCGCATCATGCCGATCAGCGGGCCCGCCATGGCCTGCATCTCCTCGGGAAGGACGCCGCCCATGGCCGCGCCGACGCGCTCGGCGACCGGGTCGACCAGCTCCTTCCAGGCGGGCTGGGTGGCCTCGACCCACTCCGCGCGGCTCCACGCCACGGCGGTGGTGGAGCCCGAGGGCAGCGACGTCGCGTCGTCCAGCCACAGGTCGGCGAGGCGTACCGCCTCTTCGACGGCGGCGCGCTCGGCGGGGCCCACGCTCTCGTCCTTGGTGCCGTCCGCGGTGCCCTGGGCGACCGTCTGGCGGGCGATCTGCTTGGCCATGTCCCAGTTCACGGGACCGCCCTCGTAGCTGAGCATCTGGCCGAGCTGCTGGAAGGCTGCGCCCAGATCGTTCGGGTTCATCGAACCGAACATCGCGGCGAACGGGTTGTCCCCGCCGCCCGCGCCCGGGAAGCCGAAGGGGATGCCGCCCTGGCCACCGGCACCCTGACCACCTCCGGCAGGGTCCTTCTTCTTGCCGTCGCCGTTGTCCGGCTCCTCCGGCGGAAGGCCGAATCCGAATGGGGTGTCACTCACGGGTTTCCTCGGCTCGTCAGGCCGCCGGCTACTGCCGGCGGCGGCTTCCCCACAACAAGACCAGCGTAGACATCCGAACCGGATAAGGGCTCGGTGCTCCGCAGCCTCGCGGCCTGCGGCAGGATGGACGCCACCTGGTACGTACGCGTCATTAACGTACGTACTGAAGACAACCGCTGGAGACGCCCGGTGAGTTCCCCAGATCCACAGGTTCGCGCAGCGCGAAACCTCTCAACCTCAACATCGCGCGGTCCCGTCGTCGCCGTGACCGGTGCCGCGTCCGGGATCGGCGCCCTGCTGACCTCGCGGCTCGCCGCGTCCGACGAGGTCAAGCAGGTCGTCGCCATCGACGAGCGCCGAGGGGACGTCTCCGAGGCGACCTGGCACATCCTGGACGTACGGGACCCGGCGATCGCCGAGAAGCTGCGGGGCGCCGACGTCGTCGTGCACCTGGCGCTCGACCTCGACCTGGAGACCGACTCGGCGGCCCGCACCGCCTACAACGTGCGCGGCACCCAGACCGTGCTGACCGCCGCGGCCGCGGCCGGCGTCCACCGGGTCGTCCTGTGCACCTCGGCGATGGTCTACGGGGCGCTGCCCGACAACGACATCCCGCTCTCCGAGGACGCAGAGCTGCGGGCCACCGCCGAGGCGACCGGCGTCGGCGACCTGCTGGAGATCGAACGCCTGGGGCGGCGCGCACCCCGCGCCCACCCCGGGCTCAACGTCACGGTGGTGAGGCCCGCCGTCCTGGTGGGCGGCACCGACACCGCGCTCACCCGGTACTTCGAGTCGCCGCGCCTCCTGGTCGTCGCCGGATCCCGCCCGACCTGGCAGTTCTGCCATGTCGACGACCTGTGCAGCGCGCTGGAGTACGCGGCCCTGGAGAAGGTCGACGGAGAGTTCGCGGTCGGCTGCGACGGGTGGCTGGAGCAGGAGGAGGTCGAGGAGCTCAGCGGCATCCGCCGCATGGAGCTGCCCTCGGCGGTCGCCCTGGGCGCGGCCGCCAGGCTGCACCGGATCGGCCTCACCCCGTCGCCCGCCGGAGATCTCGCGTACACGATGCACCCGTGGGTCGTGAGCGTCGGGCGCCTGCACGAAGCGGGCTGGCGGCCGCGCTGGACCAACGAGGAGGTGCTCGCCGAGCTCCTCGAAGAGGTCGCCGGTCGGCACACGGTCGCCGGCCGCAGGCTCGGCCGCAAGGACGCCACCGCCGCGGGTGCCGCGGGCGCCACGGTCGCGCTCCTCGGCGCGGCCGCGGTGGTGCGCAGGGCCCGCAAGCGCCGGGGGCTGTAGGACCCTCCTATCCAGGCGCACGGCACCCGGTCGAAAGAGCTATTCCGGGATGTCGGTGCCGTACGGCACGATGGGAACATGGCACGCACGTACCCCGACCACCCCGGTGAGCAGGCGGCGCAGGACCCGATCCGGCTGCTCGCGATCCGCGACACCCCGATCTCCGTCGACGAGGTCTTCGCGGCTTCGGGCGACTTCGCGGCGGGCGGCACCACGCTCTTCGTCGGCACCGTGCGCAACCACGACGGCGGCTCGGACGTCGACACGCTCGGGTATTCCTGCCACCCCAGCGCCGAGGCGGAGATGCGCCGGGTGGCCGAGAAGGTCGTCGCCGACTATCCGGTCCGCGCGCTGGCCGCCGTCCACCGTGTGGGCGATCTGGCCGTCGGTGATATCGCGGTCGTCGTCGCGGTCTCCTGCCCGCACCGCGGGGAGGCCTTCGAGGCCTGTCGCAAGCTGATCGACGACCTCAAGCACGAGGTTCCGATCTGGAAGCACCAGAAGTTCTCGGACGGCACAGAGGAATGGGTCGGCGCGTAGCGCCGTCGTTGAGGGGCGGCGGTCGGGTGACGGGTGGGCGGGTCGGGGCCTGCTGAAGGGCTCCCGCCGCCTGCTGACGCGGTCTCCTCGTCTGAAACCCTGTGGGGTGCCTTGCGCCCCGATTTGCGTAACCGCACCCCTGGCGTGAGCGTTGGACTGGCAGATGACTAATCTGCTGATCTGTCAGTTGCGGTCGCTCATTGGGGACGGGAGGTCGGAATGGCTGCACTCCTGTGGCTGCTGATTCCGCTTTTCGCTGCTGTCGGCGCGGCGATATGGGCGAGCTGGGCAGCCCGTGATCGCACGTCCGGCGATGTTGCCGAACTCGCCGGGTACAGCCGGTTCCGTGAAGCGATGGCGAAATCGCACTCCGGAACCGACGCCGTCTGAGCGTTCCCGACCGGCGCGAGGCGCCGTAGTTTCGTACGCGATCGCCAACGGCCCCCGTACGGACCGGCCCCAGGGGTGGGCGCACAGATCGGTCCCGTACTGTCGTTCCATGCCACGCCGCACCGCGACGATGCTCGCCTCCACCCTCGTGCTGATCGCGCTGCTCTGCGCCGGGGTGCTCATCAAAGTGCCGTACTCCGAGATGTCTCCCGGGCCCACCGTGAACACGCTCGGCGACTCCGGCGGCGAGCCGGTGCTGCAGATCTCCGGCCACAAGACCTACCCGACGACCGGTCACCTCAACATGACGACGGTCAGGGTCACCGGTGCGGACTACCGGATGAACATCTTCGAGGCCGTCTACGGCTGGCTGGCGCACGACAGCGTGGTCGTCCCGCACGACACGCTCTACCCGGACGGCAAGACCGACGAGCAGTCCAACCAGGAGAACGCCGAGGAGTTCAGCCAGTCCCAGGAGAGCGCCAAGGTGGCGGCCCTGAACGAGCTGTCCATCCCGGTCAAGAGCTGGGTCATCGTCTCCTCGGTGGTCAAGGGCAGCCCGGCCGAGGGCAAGCTGCACGCCGGTGACGCCATCAAGGCCGTCGACGGCGCCCCGGTCACCAAGCCGGCCGACGTCGCGACCCTCGTCACCAAGCACAAGCCCGGCCAGAACGTGGTCTTCACGATCATCCCCGCCAAGGAGGCGGCGGCCGCCAAGAAGGCGGGCAAGGCGCCCGAGGGCGGCGAGAAGATCACCATCACCACCGAGAAGGCGTCGGACGGCGACCGTGCCATCGTCGGCATCCAGGCCGGGACCGACCACGCCTTCCCGTTCACCGTCGACATCAAGCTCGCCGACGTCGGCGGGCCCAGCGCGGGGCTCATGTTCTCGCTCGGCATCGTCGACAAGCTGACGCCCGAGGATCTGACCGGCGGAAAGTTCGTCGCCGGCACCGGAACGATCGACGACACCGGCAAGGTCGGCCCGATCGGCGGCATCGAAATGAAGCTGATCGGCGCGCGCCAGGCGGGCGCCCGCTACTTCCTGACGCCCAAGGACAACTGCCAGGCCGCCGCCTCCGACATCCCCTCGGGCCTCACGCTCGTGAAGGTCGACACCATCCACGACGCCCGGCAGTCCCTGGACAAGATCCGCGCGGGGGACACGGCCGGACTGCCGAGCTGCTCGGCCAAGTGACGCCGACCGCGCCCCGTACCGCTGCTAGGCGAAGGTCGCGGCCAGCGCCTCGGCGAGGCCCGGCACCAGGTCGGGGCCGGTCAGGACCTCCGTAGGAGAGTCCTTCTCGCGGAGCCGGATGGCGGACTCGCGGGCGCCTCCGCGCAGCACCGCCACCGTCATCCGGACCTCCTGACGGTCCGGGTGCGTGGCCACCCACTTGGCGAGCTCCTTGTCGCCGAGGCCCTCCGGCACGGAGGTCTCGGCGGACGGCGGGAGCATCAGGCGCTCCACCGTGAGCGCGCAGCCGGCCACCGAGTCGGGCCAGGCGATGGTGCCGAGGAACTTGTCCAGCGGCTTGTTCCGCGGGATCTCCTCCTGCTCGATCGGGGTCAGTCCGGAGACCTGGGCGTCGTCGGCGGTGGAGACCAGGCCCGGCGCCTGGGCACGGAGCTTCGCGGTGTCGACGAGTGCGAAAAGGCGGGCCGGCTTGTCCCAGCCCAGACCGGATGCGTACTCGTCGATTTCGAGCACCGCGCGGGTGAGCGGGCTCGCGGCCATCGGAGGGCCGGAGGGGGAAACGTTGGACATGAACAACATCCTGCCCTCTTTCACCCCTCAACCGGGAACTGAGTAAAGCCTCAGTAAGTTGCATGAGTGGGCCCTACGATCGCGGGGCCCGCCCATACGACAGCGAACTTCGAGGTGCGCACCTTGGCTTTCCAGATGCCGGACCGCGGCTCAGGCCCGTCCGGGCCACGGATCAGAGTCGGCCGGCCGTCCCGCCGGGTCCGGACCCTGCTCATGACACTGGGCATCCTGGCCGTGCTTGCCATGGCCTTCGTCATGTTCGCGGGGTTCTGGACCGACTGGCTCTGGTACCGCTCGGTCCACTACTCGTCGGTCTTCACCACCCAGCTGTGGACCAAGATCGGACTCTTCTGCGTCTTCGGGCTGCTGATGGCGGTGGCCGTCGGCCTGAACATCTGGCTGGCGCACCGGCTGCGGCCGCCGCTCAGCGCGATGTCCCTGGAGCAGCAGAGCCTCGACCGCTACCGGATGGGCATCGCCCCGTACAAGAAGTGGATGCTGCTCGGGATCACCGCGCTGGTCGGCCTCATCGCCGGCGCCTCCGCCTCCGGTCAGTGGCGCACCTGGCTGATGTGGGTCAACGGGGTGCCGTTCGGCCAGAAGGACCCGCAGTTCCATCTGGACGTGTCGTTCTACGCCTTCGACCTGCCCTGGTACCGCTTCATGCTCGGCTTCGGCTTCGCCGCCGCCGTCCTGTCGCTCATCGCCGCCGCTCTGACGCACTACCTGTACGGCGGCCTGCGCATCACCAGCCCCGGCGCGCGCGCCACGGGAGCGGCCACCGGGCACCTTTCGGTGCTGCTCGGCGTCTTCGTGGTCCTCAAGGCCGTGGCGTACTGGCTGGACCGGTACGGGCTCGCGGTCAAGTCCAGTGACTTCAAGGCGACCAACAACTGGACGGGCCTTCGGTACGTCGACGCCAACGCCTACCTCCCGGCGAAGACCATCCTGTTCTGCATCGCGGTCATCTGCGCCGTGCTGTTCTTCGCGACCCTGTGGCGCCGCACCTGGCAGCTGCCCGTCATCGGCTTCGGCCTGATGGTGCTCTCGGCGATCCTGATCGGCGGGCTCTACCCGGCGATCGTGCAGAAGTTCCAGGTCCAGCCCAACGAGCAGGCCAAGGAAGCGCCGTACATCCAGAAGAACATCGACGCCACCCGCAAGGCGTACGGCATCGACAACGCGGATGTGCAGGACTACAAGGGCACCACCGACGCCAAGGACAACCCGAAGCTGCGCTCGGCGGCCGACACGGCGGCCAGCTACCGGATCATCGACCCCAACGTCGTCTCACCCGCCTTCCAGCAGCTCCAGCAGGAGCGCAAGTACTACCAGTTCCCCTCGACCCTGGACGTGGACCGCTACACGGACAAGGACGGCAAGGAGCAGGACACCGTCATCGGGTTGCGCGAGCTCAACCTCAAGGGCATCGACAAGCGCAACTGGATCAACGACCACTTCACCTACACCCACGGCTTCGGCGCGATCGCGGCCAAGGGCACCAGCGTGGACGTCAACGGCGCGCCCGACTTCACCGAGTCCGGGCTGCCCACCAGCGGCCAGCTCGCCTCCGGCTACGAGCAGCGCATCTACTACGGCGAGAAGACCGACCAGTACTCGATCGTCGGCGGGCCCCAGAAGGAGCTCGACTACGAGAGCGAGGGCAAGGGCCAGGTCACGACGAGCTTCGAGGGCAAGGGCGGGGTGAGCCTGTCCAACCCGTTCAACCGGGCCGCGTACGCCGTCACCTTCAGCGAGCCGCAGATCCTGTACTCGGGAGCCATCGGCAAGGGCTCGAAGATCCTCTACAACCGCACCCCCAAGGAGCGCGTCGAGGCGGTCGCCCCCTGGCTGACCATCGACGGCGACGCCTACCCGGCGGTCGTCGGCAAGCGCATCCAGTGGGTCGTCGACGCGTACACGACGACCAACGGCTACCCCTACGCCTCGCGCACCACGCTCGGCGAGACGACCACCGACTCGCTGACCGACAACCAGCGCGCGGTGATGGCCCAGCAGAACCAGGTCAACTACATCCGCAACTCGGTGAAGGCGACCGTCGACGCGTACGACGGCACGGTCACGCTGTACCAGTGGGACGACAAGGACCCGGTCCTCAAGACCTGGATGAAGGCGTTCCCCGGCACGGTGAAGGCCAAGTCCCAGATCCCCGAGGACCTCAAGGCGCACCTGCGCTACCCGCAGGACATGTTCAAGGTCCAGCGCGAGCTGCTCACCCGCTACCACGTCACCAACCCCGCGCAGTTCTACAGCGGCAGTGACGCCTGGCAGGTGCCGGACGACCCGACCAACAAGGACAACAGCGCGGTTCCGCCGTACTACCTGTCCATGAAGATGCCGGGCGCCGAGGCCGAGGGGAAGAAGTTCTCGCTGACCACGACGTTCACGCCCAACGGCCGGCCCAACCTGGGCGGGTTCATGGCGGTCGACGCCGATGCCGCGAGCAAGGACTACGGCAAGATCAGACTGCTCCGGGTCACCGACAACGTGCAGGGCCCGCAGCAGGTGCAGAGCAAGCTGAACGGCCTGCCCGAAGTCGCCGAGTTCGTACGGAACCTGAGAGGCACCGACTCCGAGATCGACTACGGCAATCTGCTGACCGTGCCGCTCGGCGGGGGCTTCCTCTACATCGAGCCGGTGTACGCACGCGGTGGCAGCGCCAACTACCCGCTCCTGAAGAAGGTCGGCGTCTCCTACGGCGACAAGACCGTCTTCAAGGACAACCTGGCGGACGCGCTCAGCGCGGTCTTCGGCGCCGACGGGGCCACCCCGCCGACCACGACGACACCGCCGACCACGCCACCCACCACCACACCGCCGGCCTCCGGCAACGCGACGGTGGACCAGGCCATCAAGGACGCGCAGAAGGCGTACGACGACGGCCAGAAGGCGCTCGCCAAGGGTGACTGGAAGGCCTACGGCGACGCCCAGAAGGCGCTTCAGAACGCCCTGCAGCAGGCGGCCGACGCGGAGGCGAAGGCGACCGGGCCGAAGAGCTGACCCGGCCGGACCGGAGCCGACCCGGACAGACCTGGTCGGCTTCGGTCCGCGCTGGTCCGCACTGGTCAGGGGGGTACCCCGCACCGTGGTAGCGTTGTGTTCACCGACGCGGGGTGGAGCAGCTCGGTAGCTCGCTGGGCTCATAACCCAGAGGTCGCAGGTTCAAATCCTGTCCCCGCTACTCACTGACGAGGGCCCGGATCCTTTCAAGGATCCGGGCCCTCGTTGTGTGTGCGCCGGGGCCCGCCGAGCTTGTCCGATTACCGGTGGCCGGAACCTTCCGGTGTGAAAACTGGTCTTCCCGGGGGGAGTTGGGTACAACGGGTTTGGCTTGTCTCTCTGTGGGCATGTCGACAAAACGCTGAAGTGACCTCACTGGCTGCGGTATACCAGGTGTACGCGGGTTGCGGGTGGTGCGACGATGGTATTTATGGGGGACAGGGCAACTCTGTTGGAGACAGGGCGGTTTGTGCAGACACGCTCCGATGAGGATGCTGACACCGCTGACGCCGAGACCGAGGCGCGGCACCGGCGTGCCGCCGACGGCGGCGACGCCGAGTCGATGAGCGTGCTCGGCTCCCTGTTGCTGCGCCGCGGCGACCTCGACAGCGCCGAGCCCTATCTGCGCGGCGCCACCGCCGAGGGCGACCGGGCCGCCGCCAACAACCTGGGTGTCCTGCTCCACCAGCGCGGCTACGCGGACGAGGCGGCCGGCTGGTGGCGCATCGCCGCCGTCGCCGGATCCGCCGCCGCCGCGCACGCGCTCGGCCGGCACTACCGCGAGCGCGGCGACGAGCCCGCCGCCGAGTACTGGCTGCGCCAGTCCGCCGAACAGGGCCACGCGCTGGGCGCGTACGCGCTCGCCGACCTCCTGGAGCACCGCAGCGACGTCGGCGCCGAGCGCTGGCTGCGTGCCGCAGCCGAACAGGGGCACCGCGAGGCCGCCTACCGTCTTGCCCGCCTCCTCGACGGGCGTGGTGACGGCGAGGCCGCCGGTGAGGGCCCCGGTGACATCGCTGTCGACCAGGCGCCAGAAGGTGAAGGGGCGGCCGACGAGGCCGAGCCCTGGTACCGGCAGGCCGCCGCCCGCGGCCACCGCCGGGCCGCCCTGCACCTCGGCGCGATCCTGGAGAAGCGCGGCGAACTCAAGGAGGCCGGCCGCTGGTACCTGACGTCCGCCAAGGACGGCGAGGCCAAGGCCGCCTGCGCGCTCGGCTTCCTGCTGCGCGACGCGGGCGACGAGGAGAGCGCCGCCGTGTGGTGGCTGCGCGCCGCCCAGGACGGCGACGGCAACGCGGCCAACGCCCTCGGCGCGCTGCACGCGGCGCGGGGCGAGCAGCAGACCGCTGAGCGCTGGTACCGCGAGGCGATGGGCGCCGGGGACGTGAACGGGGCGTACAACCTCGGGCTGCTCTGCGCCGCCCAGAACCGCACCGCCCAGGCCGAGCAGTGGTACCGCCGAGCCGCCTACTCCGGACACCGCGAGGCGGCCAACGCGCTCGCCATCCTGCTGCTCCAGGCCGGGGACGCGACCGGCGCCGAGCCCTGGTTCTCCAAGGCCGCCGAGGCCGGCAGCGTGGACGCCGCCTTCAACCTCGGCATCCTCTTCGCCGGCCGCGACGAAGACCGTACGGCCCTGAAGTGGTACGAGCGGGCCGCCGCGGCCGGGCACACCGACGCGGCCCTCCAGGTCGGCATCGCGCTGCTGCGGGACGGCGAGGAGCAGGCCGCCGAGCGTCATCTGCGGTGCGCGGCGGGCGGCGGCAGCGCCGAGGCCGCCTTCCGCCTCGCCACCCTCCTCGACGCGCGTCAGCCCCCGCCGGGCCCGCCCGCGCTCGGCGAGCCGATGGCGGAGAAGACCGAGTGCGAGGAGTGGTACGAGCGGGCCGCGCAGCAGGGCCACCGCCGCGCCCAGGTCCGGGTCGGCATGCTGGCCGCGGCCCGGGGCGACCTGGTGGCGGCCGCGCGCTGGTACGGGGAGGCGGCCGAGGCGGGCAGCCGCAACGGCGCCTTCAACCTCGGGCTGCTGCTCGCCCGTGAGGGCCGCGAGCGCGAGGCCGCGCTGTGGTGGACCCGTGCCGCCCACGCCGGACACGGCCGGGCCGCGCTGCGCCTCGCTCTGCTCGCCGCCCGCCACGGCGAGCTGGCCGAGGGACAGCGCTGGTGCGCGAAGGCGGTCGAGCTGGGCCCGGCGGAGGTCGCCGAGCGGGCCGCCCGGCTGCGCGAGGCACTCCACCAGGAGCTCACGGCCTAGGGCCTGTCCGGCGGATCTTGTCTGGGACGCGGGGGCCTGGCACGCCCATCTGCGGCGTTGTCGTCAATCTCCCCCAAGCTCTCGGCTTCGCTCGAGCAGGGAGGGACCCCCACCGCTCCGCGTCGCCTCAATCCTCCGCCTTGCAGCTGCACGCACCAGGCCCCCGCTCGCCAGCATGGAAGAGCTGAGCCGCATCGCGGGCGACCAGATCCGCCGGGCAGACCCTAGCGACCCCGGGCGTTTCCGCAGGCCTGGAACAGATTTGCGCTGGTCGGGGTCGTCCCGTAAGGTTGTGTTCACCGACGCGGGGTGGAGCAGCTCGGTAGCTCGCTGGGCTCATAACCCAGAGGTCGCAGGTTCAAATCCTGTCCCCGCTACTTGGAGGCTGAGGCCCGAATCCTTTGGGGGATTCGGGCCTCAGTCGTTTTCTGAGCCCTTGTAGACAGAAGTGAAGCCCTCCGGCCAAGTAGTGGCCGGAGGGCTTCTTTGTGTTCCGGGGTGCCGGATCAGGCCGCCGCGCAGTTCGGGCACGTGCCGCGGTAGGTGACCTCGACGGCCGCGATCGTGAAGCCGAAGCGCTCGGTGTCGGGGAGGTCGGCCAGCGGGTTGCCCTGCGGGTGGACGTCACGGATCGCGCCGCACTGGGCGCAGACCAGGTGCTGGTGCGGCCGGTGCGCGTTCGGGTCGTAGCGCTTGGCGCGGCGGTCCGTGGAGACCTCCAGGATCTCGCCGAGCGTCACCAGCTCGCCCAGGGTGTTGTACACCGTCGCCCGGGAGATCTCGGGCAGCCGTTCCACCGCGCGTGCGTGCACTTCGTCCGCCGTCAGGTGGACGTGGTCGCCGTCGAGGACCTCGGCCACGACGCGCCGCTGCGCGGTCATGCGCCAGCCGCGGCCGCGCAGTCGCTCCAACAGGTCACTCATAAGAACCAGCCTAACAGGGGAAGGGGCCCAGTTCCGAACAGGTGTGGCTTTGGAACCTTGCTTGACTTAGACAATGTCCATTGTAGGATCGGGTCAGGCAGACGCCAAGGGACAGGACTTGCAGGACATGACGCAGGAGGCGCACGTGACACAGGGACCGCTCACCACGGAGGCCGGCGCACCGGTGGCCGACAACCAGAACAGCGCGACCGCGGGCGCGGGCGGTCCGGTCCTGGTCCAGGACCAGTCGCTCCTGGAGAAGCTCGCCCACTTCAACCGCGAGCGCATCCCGGAGCGCATCGTCCACGCGCGGGGTGCGGGCGCGTACGGCACCTTCACGCTCACCCGTGACGTCTCGCAGTGGACGCGTGCCAAGTTCCTCTCCGAGGTCGGCAAGCAGACCGAGACCTTCCTGCGCTTCTCCACCGTGGCCGGCAACCTCGGCTCCGCCGACGCCGTCCGCGACCCCCGCGGCTTCGCGCTGAAGTTCTACACGGAGGAGGGGAACTACGACCTGGTCGGGAACAACACGCCCGTCTTCTTCATCAAGGACGCCATCAAGTTCCCCGACTTCATCCACACCCAGAAGCGCGACCCGTACACGGGCAGCCAGGAAGCCGACAACGTCTGGGACTTCTGGGGCCTGAGCCCCGAGAGCACCCATCAGGTGACGTGGCTCTTCGGTGACCGCGGCATCCCGGCGACTCTGCGCCACATGAACGGCTACGGCTCGCACACGTTCCAGTGGAACAACGAGGCCGGCGAGGTCTTCTGGGTCAAGTACCACTTCAAGACCGACCAGGGGATCAAGAACCTCACCCAGGACGAGGCCAACAAGCTCGCCGGTGAGGACCCGGACAGCCACCAGCGCGACCTGCGCGAGGCCATCGAGCGCGGTGACTTCCCGTCCTGGACCGTGCAGGTGCAGATCATGCCGGACGCGGACGCGGCGACCTACCGCTTCAACCCGTTCGACCTCACCAAGGTGTGGCCGCACGAGGACTACCCGCCGATCGAGATCGGCAAGCTGGAGCTCAACCGCAACCCGGAGAACATCTTCGCCGAGGTCGAGCAGTCCATCTTCAGCCCCGCGCACTTCGTGCCGGGCATCGGTCCCTCGCCGGACAAGATGCTCCAGGGCCGCCTGTTCGCGTACGGCGACGCGCACCGCTACCGCGTCGGCATCAACGCCGACCACCTGCCGGTGAACCGCCCGCACGCCACCGAGGCGCGCACCAACTCCCGTGACGGCTACCTGTACGACGGCCGCCACAAGGGCGCGAAGAACTACGAGCCCAACAGCTTCGGCGGCCCCTTCCAGGCCGACCGCCCGCTGTGGCAGGGCAGCCCGGTGGCCGGTGTCACCGGCAGCACCGAGGCGCCCTCCCACGCCGAGGACAACGACTTCGTGCAGGCCGGAAACCTCTACCGGCTGTACTCGGAGGACGAGAAGGCCCGGCTGATCGACAACCTGGCGGGCTTCATCGCCAAGGTTTCGCGCGACGACATCGCAGAGCGTGCGATCAACAACTTCCGCCAGGCGGACGGTGACTTCGGCAAGCGGCTCGAAGCCGCGGTCCAGGCCCTTCGCGGCTGATTCGGGCCCGCGGGCCGAAGATGAACAGAAGGCCGGATTCCCCGCGGGGAGTCCGGCCTTCTGGCGTTCCGGGGCCGGGGCCCGGTGGTCAGCCGGCCATCGCGGCCTCGCGCCGCGCCGGGGCCCAGCAGCGGATGATGTCGCGGACCGAGACGACGCCGACCGGGCCGTGGCCGTCGAGCACGATCAGATGCCGGAAGCCGCCGTGCGTCATGGCTTCGGCGGCATCCAGGAGAGTCCAGGACGGCGCCGCGAAGACGACGTCGGTGGTCGTGTGCTTGCTCGCCGTCTCGTGGTCCGGGTTCTGGCCCAGGCCGACGGAGTTGAGGATGTCGCGCTCGGTGAGGATGCCGATGCCGCTGGTGTCGGGGTCGAGGACGATGGCCGCGCCGACCCGGCGTGCGGACATCAGCCGGGCCGCCTGGCGGAGGGTGTGGGCAGGTCCGATGGTGAGGACCATCGTGCTCATGGCGTCACGGACGAGCATGGATGGAGCCACCTCCTTGGTGGATTCGGTTCCCGGCACGGCTGACGCAGCCCGCTCCGGAAAGAATTCACAAGTTCACAAGTGGGGGGACTCCTAGAGTTGCATCCGGACCGCCCGTCAACAAGGGGCTGGTAGAGGTCAGTCGAGGGGCGCGTAAAAGTACGACTCACGCCCATCGTGAGCCTCAGGCGCGGCCCTCCCGGCGCTGCTTACGCCTGCGCGCTGTCGCCGAGGTAGCCGAGCAGCTCCTCGTGGAGCAGGCCGTTGGAGGCCGCCGCGTTGCCGCTGTGCGGGCCCGGCCGCCCGTCGAGGCCGGTGAAGACGCCGCCGGCCTCCTGCACCACGATCACGTTCGCCGCCATGTCCCACATGGACAGCTCCGGCTCCGCGCAGAAGTCCACCGAACCCTCGGCGACCATCATGTACGGCCAGAAGTCGCCGTACGCGCGGGTGCGCCAGCACTCCCGGGTCAGGTCCAGGAAGTCGTCCAGCTTGCCCCGCTCCTCCCAGCCGCTCAGCGAGGAGTACGAGAACGAGGCGTCGGCCAGCTTCGAGACGCTGGAGACCTTCAGGCGGGTCGCCGAGGTCAGGCTGCGGCCGGTGAACGCGCCGTGGCCCTTCGCCGCCCACCAGCGCCGGTTCAGGGCGGGCGCCGAGACGACGCCGACCACTGGCTGGAAGCCGTGCTCGCCCGCCTCCATCAGCGAGATCAGGGTCGCCCACACCGGCACGCCCCGGACGTAGTTCTTGGTGCCGTCGATCGGGTCGACCACCCAGCGGCGCGGGCCCGTGCCCTCCAGGCCGTACTCCTCGCCGAGGACCGCGTCGCGCGGCCGCGCCCGCTTCAGATGACCCCGGATGACCTCCTCGGCCGCCTTGTCGGCCTCGCTCACCGGCGTCATGTCCGGCTTGGTCTCGACCTTCAGGTCGAGGGCCTTGAACCGGTCCATGGTGGCCGCGTCGGCGGCGTCCGCGAGGACGTGGGCGAGACGGAGGTCATCGTGATAGTCGGGCATGGTCACCACCGTAGCGATCGCCCGCGGTGCGGACCACAGTGCCCGCACTCCGGACGCCCCGCGCGCCGCCCACGGTGGCTATTGACAGTCCCTTCGAGCGCGTCAACTCTGAACTCGGAGCCGCTCGCACGGTCTCGGGGGCTCGGGAGGCGACCATGCCCACAGCGCGGGAATCCTTACTGGACGCCGCTCTCTCGGCGCTCGCGGGACTGCCCTGGTCGGGAGTCCGGATGGTGGACGTGGCATCCGCCGCCGGGGTCTCGCGGCAGACCCTCTACAACGAGTTCGGAAGCAAAGACGGCCTCGCCCGCGCGCTCGTGCGCCGGGAGGCCGATGTTTATCTGCGGGGCGTCGACAGAGCGCTCGCCGAGCTCCCCCAAGCATCTCCGACAGGCTCCGACGCAGGCGGGACCCCCAGCGGCCCGGCCGACCGCCTGGTCCGCGTCGCGGAGTGGATGGTCGGCTCGGCCCGCTCCAGCGCCCTGGTGCGGGCCCTGCTCACGGGCTGCTGGAGCGAACGCCTTCCGGCGCCCTCGATCCGTACCACCGCCGCCGTCTCGGCCGTGCCCGCCCAGCGCCGCGCCGACGCCGGGGTGCCCGGGCCCGCCGAACTCGTCGCCGCCGTACGGGACCGGGCGCTCGCGGCGCTGGAGAAGGAGGTGCCGGGCGCGGATCCGGTGGAGCTGGGGCGGTACTGCGAGACGGCGGTGCGGCTCGGCCTGTCCTGCGTGGTGGCGCCGCCGGGGCGGGGCGAGGGGCAGGCCGGGTACATCCGCTCGGTGCTCGCCCGGCTGCCGGTGCGCGCGGTGGGGTAGCCGGGACCGATGCCTGACGGTCCGTCAAAAGAGCTCGGGGCGTGGGTCAGTGGGCCGAGCCCGAGATCTGCAGGCCGATCACGCCCACGATGACCAGCGAGATCGACACCAGCTTGAGGGTGGAGACCACGTCACCGAGGAAGACCATGCCGTAGATCGCGGTGCCGGCCGCCCCGATGCCCGTCCACACCGCGTACGCCGGACCCACGTCCAGCTTCTTCAGGGACAGCGTGAGGAGGCCGAACGAGCCCAGTGCGAACGCGGCGAAGGCGACCGTCGGCCAGAGCCGGGTGAAACCGTGCGACAGCTTCAGGCAGACGGCGAAGCCCGTTTCGAGGATTCCCGCCACCACGACCAGCAGCCACGCCATGTCCAGGGCCTCCCACAACGCATCGTCGTCGCTGACTGCATGGTCAACACTTGGTGCGATTATGCAACGGAGGGCATGCACACGCCCGTGGAAACAGGTCAGTCGCCCTCGCGTCGCTCCCTCGTCGCGAGCAGTCGGCGCAACGAGTAGAGCCGGGCCGGATCGGCGTGCCCGTCCGCCACCCACTGGTCCAGCGCGCACTCCGCCTCGTCGTGGCTGCACGCGCGCGGGCAGTTCTCGGTGCCCGGTACGAGATCGGGGAAGGCCAGGATCACCCTTGACGGGTCGACGTGGTGAAGGCCGAAGGACCGTACGCCCGGGGTGTCGATGACCCAGCCGCCGTCCGCGCTGTCCAGAGGCAGCGCGAGCGCCGAGGTGGTGGTGTGGCGGCCGCGTCCGGTGACCGCGTTCACATGCCCCGTGATACGCCGCTGGGCCTCCGGGACCAGCGCGTTGACCAGGGTCGTCTTGCCGACGCCGGAGTGGCCGACGAACGCGGTGACCCGGCCGTGCAGTTGCTCGCGCACCCGGTCCGCCGCGTTGCCCTCGTACAGCTCCTCGCGTGAAGTGACCACGAACGGGACGCCCAACGCGCCGTACATCTCCAGGAGTTCGTTGGCCGGGGCGAGGTCCGACTTCGTCAGGACCAGGAGCGGTTCCAGGCCACCGTCGTACGCCGCCACCAGGCAGCGGTCGATGAGGCGGGGCCGCGGCTCGGGGTCGGCGAGGGCGGTGACGATGGCGAGCTGGTCGGCGTTGGCGACGACCACGCGCTCGTACGGGTCGTCGTCGTCGGCCGTGCGCCGCAGGACCGAGCTGCGCTTGCCGATCCGTACGATCCGGGCGAGCGTGTCCTTCTTGCCGGACAGGTCGCCCACGATGTCGACCCGGTCGCCCACCACGGCCGCCTTGCGGCCCAGTTCGCGGGCCTTCATGGCGTGGATCGTGCGGTCCTCGACCAGGCAGGTGAGGCGGCCGCGGTCCACGGTGAGGACCATGCCCTCGGCGGCGTCCTCGTGCTTGGGGCGGATGCTGGTGCGGGGGCGGTTGCCCTTGGGGTTGGGGCGGACGCGGATGTCGTCCTCGTCGGGGTTCTTGCCGTAGCGGCGCATGATCTAAGCCCCGCTCAGCTTCCGGACCCTGCCAGCATCGAACTCCACATGTCCGGGAAGTCGGGCAGCGTCTTGGCCGTCGTCGCCACGTTCTCGATCCGCACGCCGTCCACGGCGAGGCCGATGATCGCGCCGGCGGTGGCCATCCGGTGGTCGTCGTAGGTGTGGAAGACGCCGCCGTGCAGCGGGCGCGGGCGGATGTGCAGGCCGTCGGCGGTCTCCGTGACGTCGCCGCCGAGCTCGTTGATCTCCTTGGTGAGCGCGGCCAGGCGGTCCGTCTCGTGCAGCCGCAGGTGCGCGACGCCGCGCAGCGTGGACGGGGAGTCGGCGAGCGCCGCGACGGCCGCGATGCCGGGGGTCAGCTCGCCGACCTCGCTCAGGTCCACGTCGATGCCGTGGATGCGGCCGGAGCCGTTGAACACGAGCCCGCGGTCGGCCAGTTGGCAGGTGCCGCCCATCTCCGTGAAGATCTGCCGCAGCTGGTCGCCGGGCTGGGTGGTGCGGACCGGCCAGTCGGGGATGACGACCGTGCCGCCCGTGATGAGGGCGGCCGCCAGGAACGGCTGGGCGTTGGACAGATCCGGCTCGACGGTCAGGTCGCGGCCGAGCAGCGCCGAGTGCGAGACCCGCCACACGTTCGGCTCGCCGCCCGTCTCCGGCTCGTCGACCTGGGCGCCCACGCAGCGCAGCATGTCGACCGTCATCCGGATGTGCGGCATGGACGGCAGCGTGGAGCCCACGTGCCGCACCTCGACGCCCTGGTTGAACCGGGGGGCCGAGAGCAGCAGGGCCGAGACGAACTGGGAGCTGGAGGAGGCGTCGATCTCCACCCGGCCGCCTTCGAGGGCGCCCACGCCGTGCACGGTCATCGGGAGCGCGCCGCGGTTGTCGTCGTCGATGCGGGCGCCCAGCGCGCGCAGGCCGTTGATCACGCCGCCGAGCGGGCGCTCGTAGGAACGCGGGTCGCCGTCGAAGCGGACCGGGCCGTCGGCCAGGGCCGCGACCGGGGGCAGGAAGCGCATGACCGTACCGGCGTTGCCGACGTCGACCGTGGCCGGGCCGTGCAGACCGGCCGGGATCACCCGCCAGGCCTCGCCCGAGCCGTCCGGACCCACGCCCTCCTCGATGCCGACGCCCAGGGTGCGCAGGGCCTCCGCCATCAGCAGGGTGTCGCGCGAGCGCAGGGGGCGGCGCAGCCAGCCGGGCTCGGCGGCGAGCGCCGCCAGGACGAGCCCGCGATTGGTGACCGATTTCGATCCGGGCACGGTGACCGTCGCGTCGACGGCTCCGCTCGCGAGGGGGGCGGGCCAGAGGGCGGGGTGCACGGGCGTTTCGGTCATGGTCCTCACTTTAGTGGGGCCGCCACCTAGAGGCCGAGCAGCCAGCGGCCACCGCCGATCAGGGAGCAGACAGAAACGGCGTGGAAGAGGAAGAGCCAGAGCGCCGGTGGTACGTGGGTGAGCCGGGCGAGCTGGTCGGCGTCCGAGTCGCCGTCATTGTGGCGGCGGCGCTTGCTCTGCAGCTCGAACGCGGGGCGCACGCCGCCGAGCAGCAGGAACCACACGGCCGTGTACGCGAACGCCGACTGGACGTCCGGGCTGGTCAGCCAGGAGATGAGCAGGAAGGCGGCGCCGGTCACCACGACCGTGAGGACGCCGTACGCGTTGCGGATCATCACCAGCATGGCGACCAGCAGGGCCGTGGCCAGCCACAGGAAGAGCGTGACGTGGTGGGCGGCGAGGAGCCAGGCGCCGCCGAGGCCGAGCAGCGGGGGAGCGGTGTATCCGGCGGCGGCCGTGAGGATCATGCCGGGGCCGTGCGGCTTGCCCCGGCTCACGGTCAGACCGCTGGTGTCGGAGTGCAGCCGGATGCCGTCGAGGCGGCGGCCGGTGAGCAGCGCGACCAGGCCGTGGCCGCCCTCGTGGGCGATGGTGATGGCGTTGCGCGAGAGGCGCCAGAGGCTGTGCGGGACGACGACGGCGAGCGCGGCTATGCCCGTCGCGACGACCAGCCACTGGGCTGGCGCGCTCTGGGTGCCGAAGAGCTGGAAGTCTTCAAGCGCGGACATTTCTGGGACGGCTCCTCATGGGGTACGGGCGCCGTGGCAGTGTGGCACCTATGTGCGGTAGGTATGCAGCGAGTCGCAGGCCCGAGGATCTCGCAGGAGTCTTTGAGATAGAGAAGTGGGATCCGGCGGAGGCTCTGGAGCCCGACTGGAACGTGGCTCCTACCAAAGAGGTCTACGTCGTCCTGGAGCGCCCTCTTAAAGACGCCGACTCCCCGCGTCCGGTTCGGCAGCTGCGCAAGTTGAAGTGGGGACTCGTCCCCTCCTGGGCGAAATCGCCCGAGGGTGCCGCCCGGATGATCAACGCGCGCGCCGAGACGATCCACGAGAAGCCCTCCTTCAAGAAGGCGTTCGCCGCCCGCCGCTGCATCATCCCGGCGGACGGCTACTACGAGTGGGTCACCGGCGCCGGCGAGCGCGAGCTGGAGGTCGAGGGCAGGAAGAAGCGGCCGCGCAAGCAGCCGTACTTCGTGACCCCGGCGGACGGCTCGGTCTTCGCGATGGCCGGTCTGTACGAGTTCTGGCGCGACCGCACGCTGCCCGACGACCACCCCTCGGCCTGGTGGGTGACCTGCTCGGTGGTCACCACCGAGGCCGAGACGGGCCCGCTGGGCGTGGCCCCGGCCGAGGGCCCCGGCTCGCTCGCGGACATCCATCCCCGCATGCCGCTGATGCTGCTGCCGGACCGGTGGGGCGCGTGGCTCGACCCGGCCCACACGGACACCGAGTCGCTGCGGGACCTGCTCGCGCCGCCGCCGGGCGGGCTGATGCGGGCGTATCCCGTATCGACGGCGGTGAGCAACGTACGCAACAACGGGCCGGAGCTTCTGACGGAGCTGGAGGGGCCCGAGGAGGGCACGCTGTTCTGACGGTGACCTCGCCCATGTCGTTCGCCGTCCGCGCCCTGCCCGGCGGAGGATGGCCCGGTGAGCGACAGCGAGATCATCCAGACCGGCGCCGGTGAGGCGCGCATCACCTGGCACACCGCCAAGAAGGCCCGCCTCGTGCTGGCCGTGAGCCATGGGGCGGGCGGTGGGATCGAGGCCCGGGACCTTCAGGCGCTCGCCGGGGCGCTGCCGCCGCTCGGGGTGAGCGTGGCCCTGGTGGAGCAGCCCTGGCGGGTGGCCGGCAAGAAGGTGGCCCCGGCGCCGAAGACGCTGGACACGGGATGGCGCGACCTGTGGCCGGCCGTGGCGAAGAAGGGGCTGCCCGTCGTCGCGGGCGGCCGCAGCGCCGGGGCCCGGGTCGCCTGCCGCACGGCGGCGGAGCTCGGCGCGGCCGGGGTCCTCGCCCTGAGCTTCCCGCTGCACCCTCCGGGCAGGCCGGAGAAGTCGAGGGCGCCGGAGCTGCTCGGGGCGGGCGTGCCCACCCTCGTGGTGCAGGGCGGGAACGACCCCTTCGGGAAGCCCGCCGAGTTCCCCGAAGGGACGTACGGGCTCGTGGAAGTGCCGTCCGGCGACCACGGGTTCGCGGTCCCGAAACGGGCCTCCCTCACCCAGCAGGAGGCATTGGACGTGATCACCGCGGCCGTCGGTGAATGGCTCGGCGCGCTGGAGATCTGACGCCGGGAATGCGGAATGCGGGCCCACTGTTATGGCCGACGTAAGGGATATGCAGACCAGCTGTGGAGAGGGAGTCCGTCGCATGGGTTCGACCATCTGCCCGAGCCGCAAGGCCGCCTCTGACCTGGAGTGGACGGTGCTTTCCGCGGCCGGGACCGCTCCTATTCGAGCGGCGGGCGGAGTGGATCGTCGTCTATCCTCCGATTCGAGTGGGTCCGCATTCGGGCTCAGCACACCGTTCGAGGAGGTGGGTCCGGTCACAGGGACCGACGACGGCCACGTGGAAGAGACCACCGCCGAGCGCAATGCGCGCTTCGAGCGGGATGCCCTCGGCTACCTCGACCAGATGTACTCGGCCGCATTGCGCATGACGCGCAATCCGGCCGATGCGGAAGACCTGGTCCAGGAGACGTATGCCAAGGCGTACGGGTCCTTCCACCAGTTCCGCGAGGGCACCAACCTGAAGGCTTGGCTCTACCGGATTCTCACCAACACCTTCATCAACTCCTACCGGAAGAAGCAGCGCGAACCCCAGCGCAGCGCCGCCGAGGAGATCGAGGACTGGCAGCTCGCGCGCGCCGAGTCGCACATGTCGACGGGCCTGCGCTCCGCCGAGTCGCAGGCGCTCGACCACCTGCCCGACTCGGACGTGAAGTCGGCCCTTCAGGCCATTCCCGAAGAGTTCCGCATCGCCGTGTATCTCGCGGACGTAGAGGGCTTTGCGTACAAGGAGATCGCGGACATCATGGGTACACCCATCGGTACGGTGATGTCCCGGCTGCACCGGGGCCGCCGCCAACTGCGCGGAATGCTGGAGGACTACGCCCGTGACCGCGGGCTCGTCCCGGCCGGCGCCGGCGACTCGGACGAAGCGAAAGGCTCGGGCTCATGAGCTGCGGAGAGCCGCACGAGACGGACTGCTCTGAGGTCCTGGACCATCTCTACGAGTTCCTCGACCACGAGATGCCCCCCACGGACTGCAGCAAGTTCGAGGTGCACTTCGAGGAGTGCTCGCCGTGCCTGGAGAAGTACGGCCTTGAGCAGGCCGTGAAGAAGCTGGTGAAGCGCTGCTGCGGCTCGGACGACGTGCCGAGCGACCTGCGCTCCAAGGTGATGGGCCGCATCGACCTGATCCGCTCCGGCCAGGCGGTGCCCGAACAGGACGTCGTCACCGGAGAGGTGCCGACGCTCCGGCCCGAGTGACCCGGCTGATCCAGAGGTGAACTGCCGCCCGCGGCAGGGCAGTTGAGAGCGGCCACGACCACGCGTCGTGGCCGCTCTGCTGTGTCCGGCCACCCGTGGGGCGCCCGGCGTCACCCGAAGGTGCTAATCCGGGCGGCTCGAAACGCCCTATTCCGACCATGCGCCTGACCGCCACGGCGCACGGGCCTATCCTCGCCAAGCTGTACGCAACGGGCTGCCCGGGCGGATGGGGAGGTGGGGGCCATGGCGGAGCCGCGGGGACTGCGGGACATTCCGGCGGGGGCGCGCATCGCCGTCCTGGGCGCCGTAGTGGGCGCGGTGGCATGCGCGCTGCCCGTGCTGCGCCCCGGCGTGCCCTGGGCGGCCGTGGCGCTCCTCGCGGGCCTGTACGCGCTGTGCGAATGGCCGCCGCGCTGCCCGGTCCTCGCCGGGCGGGTGAGCGTGCCGATCGCCTCCGGCTCCTTCTTCCCGGTGCTGCTCGCCGCCGCCTTCCTGCTCCCGCCGGCCGCCGCCGCCCTCGTCGCGGTGCCGGGCGCGCTCATCGCGTACGTCGAGGAAGAGCCGCGCCAGGTGCGGCGGATCTGGCGGGCCGCGCAGCTCGCGATCGCGGCGTCGGCCGCGGCCGGCGCCCATGTGCTGCTCGGCGGGCGCGAGGCGCTGGGCGGGCGGGGCGCCGGTGCCCCCGACTTCCCGTACGCGCTGCTGCCGGCCGGAGCCACCGCCCTGGTCTTCTGCCTGGTCCTGACCGCGCTCGACGGCCTCATCCTGGCCACCGCCGAACGGCGCCCGCCCCGCACCGCCTGGCGCGGGCTCCTGCTGCGCTCGCTCGCCCCGCACTGTGTGCACGGCCTCGCGGGGCTGATGATGGCCGTGCTGTGGCGCAGCCGGTTCGGACCGCCCGCCGCGCTGTTCGTGCTGCTCCCGATGTACATCTCGTGCTGGGTCTTCGCCCAGTACCAGCGCGAGCGCGCCGCCCACCAGGCCACCATCCGCGCCCTCGTCCAGGCCGTCGACATCAAGGACAGGTACACGCGCGGCCACAGCGAACGGGTCGGCCGGGCCTCGGAGATGATCGCGCGCGAACTCGGCATGGAGGAAGGCCGGTTGGAGGTCATCCGGTTCGCCGGGATCCTGCACGACGTCGGCAAACTCGGGGTGCCCACCCGGGTGCTCCGCAAGGACGGGCCGCTCACCCCCGAGGAGCGGGCGGTGATCGAACTGCACCCCGAGTACGGCCACGAGATGGTGCGCGGCATCGGCTTCCTCGGCGAGGCCCGCGCCGCGATCCTGCACCACCACGAGCGGCTCGACGGGAGTGGCTACCCCTACGGGCTCGCGGGCGGCCAGATCCCCGAGGCGGCCCGCGTGGTGGCGGTGGCCGACGCCTTCGACGCGATGACGTCCACGCGCTCCTACCGGCGGGCGAGACCGGTGGCGGCGGCCGTCACCGAGCTGGAGCGGTGCGCGGGCGCGCAGTTCGACCCGCGGATGGTCGGCGGCCTGGTGCGGGCGCTGTCCCGGTACGGGTGGCACGTCGAGGTCACGGCGGACGAGCCGGGAACCGGTGGGGCGCGCGGAAACGTGCCTCCGTCCAGACCGGTGGGGACGCCCGCCGCCCCGGTCGGGGCGCCCGTCCCCGAACCGGGGCCGCTCCCCGACCCCCGCCCCTCGAACGCCCAAGGCGCCTGACATGGCCGCCCGGCCCACCGCCCCCGTGCTCGGCGCCTACGCCCTCGCCGGGCTGCTCACCGCCTGGGCGCTCGCGTCGACCCTGCACGACGGCCTCGTCGAACCCGGCACCGCCGCCGCGTTCGGCGCGCTCATCGCCCTGGGGGAGCTGGCCCGGTGGGGGGCCAGGGACGGGGAGCGGGACCCGGCGCCGCTCGCCTCGGCCGGGGCGCTGGCCTACGCGCTGCTCGGGCAGAACGCCGGGCACGCCACCCGGCACGGGGTGCTCCAGGTGATCGCCGTGGTGGTGGCCGCGACGCTGCTCGGATCCGTACCCCATGTGGCCGTCGGGCGCGGGCCGAGCCTGGACCAGGCGGCCCGGCGGGTGCTCACCGTCGCCTTCGCCGCCGTCTGTTTTCAGCCGCTCTACAACTCGGGGCACCTCGACGCCTGGTTCGGGCACGGAGCGTACTTCGCGTTCGTTCTCCTGCTGCTGCTCCTACTGACCGCGCTGTGCGACGCGGTGGTCGCCGCCCTGCTGCTGCACGCCCGCACCCGGTACCCGTTCGGGCCGCTCCTGCGCGACGAGCTGCGCGGGCTCGTCGGCATCGGGTCCGCCGTGTGCGCCACCGGCACCGTGATGGCGCTCGCGGTCGCCGTCGCCGGGCTGTGGGCGCTGCCCGTGTTCTGCGTGCCGCTGCTCCTCACCCAGCTGGCCTTCCGGCGGTACGCGGCCGTACGCACCACGTACCGCCAGACCATCACCTCACTGGCCCGCGCCACCGAGGTCGCCGGATACACCAAGCCGGGCCACGCCCGCCGGGTCGCCGAGCTCAGCCGGGCCGTCGGGCGCGAGCTGGGGCTCTCGGAGAGCGAGCTGACCGTCCTGGAGTACGCGGCGCTCATGCACGACATCGGCCAGCTGTCCCTGCTCGACCCGGTCCCCGCCGGGGCCACCGCCACGCTGCCCGCCGCCGAGCAGCGCCGCATCGCGCTGCTCGGCGGCGCGGTCGTGCGCCAGACCGGGGTGCCCGCCGACGTGGCGGTCGTCGTCGAGCGCCAGGCCGACCCGTACCGGGAGCAGCCGCTGCCCGCCAGGATCGTCCGCGCGGTCAACGCCTACGACGATCTCGCGGAGGGCTCCTCGGGCCCCGGACGGTCGCTGAACGCACTCGAACAGCTGCGTCTCGGCACCGGCCGTGACTACCATCCCCAGGTTGTCGAATCCCTGGCACGCGTGCTCGCCCGAGGCTGTCTGACCCGGGTGCCGCCTGGGTAACCCAGGAGTAATGAGCGGCCTTCCGGCTGGGCATGGTTGGATGCGAAAAGAACCCAGAAAACTGGGAGACCGTAAGACCGACCCGGTAGTCGGGGCCGGTCTGGGCAGGCGGGAATCGTGAGGATCTTCGGCAAGGGACGGCACCGGCCCTCCGCCTCGTGGCGGCAGGCCACAGACCGTGCGTTCACGCTGATCGGCGACGGCCGGTACGAGGACGCCGGGGCGTTGCTCACGCGCGCCGCGGACCTGGAACCGTGGCTGTCCGAGTCCTGGTTCAACCTGGCGCTCCTGCACAAGTTCCGGCACGACTGGGAGCAGGCGCGGGCCGCCGGGCTGCGCGCCGTCGCCCTGCTCGACAAGGAGACCGGCGCCCCCGACTGGTGGAACGTCGGCATCGCGGCCACCGCCCTGCAGGACTGGCCGCTGGCCCGCCGGGCCTGGCAGGCGTACGGCCTGAAGGTGCCGGGCGAGGCCACCGGCAGCGGCGAACCCGTCGGCATGGAGCTGGGCAGCGCCGCCGTCCGCCTCTCGCCCGAGGGCGAGGCCGAGGTGGTGTGGGGCCGCCGGCTCGACCCGGCCCGCATGGAAGTCCTGTCCATCCCGCTGCCGTCCTCGGGGCGGCGCTGGGGCGAGGTCGTGCTGCACGACGGTGTCCCGCACGGCGAGCGCACCACCGCCGCCGGCCCGTCCTTCCCGGTCTTCGACGAGATCGAGCTGTGGGCGCCCTCGCCCGTGCCGACCTGGGTGGTCCTCCTGGAGGCGGCCACCGAGGCCGACCGGGACGCCCTGGAGCGGCTCGCCGCCGACGCCGGCTTCGCCGCCGAGGACTGGTCCTCGTCCGTACGCCTGCTGTGCCGGGCCTGCTCCGAGTCCCAGATGCCCAGCGACGAGGGCGACGGCGAGCACCTCGACCCGCACGACCACAGCGAGCCCGGCCACCCCGGCCCGCTCGGCCACCGCACCTCCGGCGACCTGTGGGTGCCGGAGCGCGAATGCGGCATCGCGGCCCCCGCCGGTCTGGTCCGGGGCCTCCTCGACGGCTGGGTGGCCGACAACCCGGACAGCCGGGAGTGGCGGGATCTAGAAGAAGTCTGCTGAGCCTGGCCGTAGGCTGTACGGGATCGGAATCGGGTTTTCAGGAAGGCTTACGGCGGACATGGCGCAGCAGGAGACGGACCAGCAGGTCGAGAACGACGGGTTCGTCGTGGACACGGAGGACTGCGAGGCACGCGAGCTGGCCTACCGCGAGCGCGGCACCGCCCGCCCGATCACGGTCGTCGGCAACCCGGTGCTCCACAAGGAGTGCAAGGACGTCACCGAGTTCGACGGCGAGCTCGCGAAGCTCATCGACGACATGTTCGCCAGCCAGAAGGCGGCCGAGGGCGTGGGCCTGGCCGCCAACCAGATCGGTGTGGACCTCAAGGTCTTCGTCTACGACTGCATGGACGACGAGGGCGTGCGGCACGTGGGCGTCGTCTGCAACCCGGTCCTCGAAGAGCTGCCGTCCGAGCTGCGCGTCCTGGACGAGTCCAACGAGGGCTGCCTGTCCGTGCCGACCGCGTACGCCGAGCTCGCCCGCCCCGACTACGCGGTGGTCACCGGCCAGGACGCCGAGGGCAACCCGGTCAAGGTGCGCGGCACCGGCTACTTCGCGCGCTGCCTCCAGCACGAGACGGACCACCTGTACGGGTACCTGTACATCGACCGCCTCTCCAAGCGCGACCGCAAGGACGCGCTGAAGCAGATGGCGGAGGGCACGGCCCGCTACGAGACCGTGCCCAACAACTGACGTTCCCCGTAAGGCAGTTGGTGAAAAACCGTAAGGCGTGAGGCTCCGCTCCCCCCGTGGCAGCGGAGCCTCACGCCTTACGCATGTGGGGGACTAGAAGTCCTCGTCGAAGCCCACCGAGCCCTCGACCGCCACCTGGTAGGCGGACGGGCGGCGCTCGAAGAAGTTCGTCAGCTCCTGGACGCCCTGGAGCTCCATGAACGAGAACGGGTTCGACGAGCCGTACACCGCCGGGAAGCCGAGCCGGGTCAGGCGCTGGTCGGCGACGCACTCCAGGTACTCGCGCATCGACTCGGTGTTCATGCCGGGCAGGCCGTCACCGCACAGGTCGCGGCCGAACTGGAGCTCCGCCTCGACCGCCTCCTTGATCATGTCGGTGACCTGCTCCTGAAGCAGATCGTCGAAGAGGTCCGGCTCCTCCTTGCGGACGGTGTCCACGACCTCGAAGGCGAAGTTCATGTGCATCGTCTCGTCGCGGAACACCCAGTTGGTGCCGGTCGCGAGGCCGTGCAGCAGACCCCGGCTGCGGAACCAGTAGACGTAGGCGAAGGCGCCGTAGAAGAACAGGCCCTCGATGCACGCCGCGAAACAGATCAGATTGAGCAGGAAACGGCGGCGGTCGGCCTTGGTCTCCAGGCGGTCCAGCTTCTCGACCTCGTTGATCCACTTGAAGCAGAACTGCGCCTTCTCGCGGATCGAGGGGATCTCCTCGACCGCGTCGAACGCGGCCGCGCGGTCCTCCGGGTCCGGGAGGTAGGTGTCGAGCAGCGTCAGATAGAACTGGACGTGCACGGCCTCCTCGAAGAGCTGACGGCTCAAGTAGAGCCGCGCTTCGGGGGAGTTGATGTGCTTGTAGAGGGTGAGCACCAGGTTGTTGGAGACGATCGAGTCGCCCGTCGCGAAGAACGCGACCAGGCGGCCGATCATGTGCTGCTCGCCCGGCGTCAGCTTCGCGAGGTCGGCGACGTCGGAGTGGAGGTCGACCTCCTCGACGGTCCAGGTGTTCTTGATCGCGTCCCGGTAGCGCTCGTAGAAGTCCGGGTAGCGCATGGGACGCAGGGTCAGCTCGAAGCCCGGGTCGAGAAGGTTCTTTTCGGTGTTGCTCATTACTGGCAGGCCTCGCAGGACTCGGGGTTTTCGAGCGAGCAGGCGATCGCGTCGGCGTCGGGGGCCGCCTGCTGGACGGGGATGGTGGGGGTGGCCTGGGCGGCGCGGGCGATCTTCGTCGCCGGGCGCGAGCGCAGGTAGTACGTCGTCTTCAGGCCCTGCTTCCAGGCGTACGCGTACATCGACGACAGCTTGCCGATGGTGGGCGTCTCCAGGAACAGGTTCAGGGACTGCGACTGGTCGAGGAAGGGGGTGCGGGCCGCGGCCATGTCGATGAGGCCGCGCTGCGGGATCTCCCACGCCGTGCGGTACAGCGCGCGCACGTCGGCCGGGATCCAGCCGAAGTCCTGCACCGAGCCGCTCGCCTCGCGCAGCGCCTCGCGGGACTGCGCGTCCCACACGCCCAGGTTCTTGAGCTCCTCCACCAAGTAGCCGTTCACCTGGAGGAATTCGCCGCTCAGCGTCTCGCGCTTGAAGAGGTTGGAGACCTGCGGCTCGATGCACTCGTACACGCCCGCGATGGACGCGATGGTCGCGGTCGGGGCGATCGCGAGGAGCAGCGAGTTGCGCATGCCGACCTTGGCGATACGTTCCCGCAGGGCCGCCCAGCGCTCCGGCCAGGTCAGCTCGACGTCGTAGTGGTCGGGGTGCAGCACGCCGCGCGCGGTGCGGGTCTTGTCCCAGGCGGGAAAGGGGCCCATGGGGGTCCCCCCTGCATCGGAGCCTGTCGGAGATGCTTGGGGGCGCTCGGCGAGGTCGGTGGAGGCCTCGTACGCCGTGAGCATGATCCGCTCGGACAGCTGGGTGGAGAGCGCCCTCGCCTCGGGGGAGTCGAAGGGCAGGCGCAGCTTGAAGAAGACGTCCTGCAGACCCATCGCGCCCAGGCCCACCGGGCGCCACTTGGCGTTGGAGCGGCCGGCCTGCTCGGTCGGGTAGAAGTTGATGTCGACGACCCGGTCGAGGAAGGTCACGGCGGTGCGGACGGTCTCGTCCAGGCGCTCCCAGTCGATCCCGTCGCCCACGACGAACGCGCCGAGGTTGACCGAGCCGAGGTTGCAGACGGCCGTCTCGCCGTCGTCCGTCACCTCCAGGATCTCGGTGCACAGGTTGGAGGAGTGGACGGTGTGTCCCGGCTCGGCCGTCTGGTTGGCGGTGCGGTTGGAGGCGTCCTTGAACGTCATCCAGCCCTGGCCGGTCTGCGCGAGGGTGCGCATCATGCGGCCGTACAGGTCCCGGGCCGGCATGGTCTTCTGGGCGAGCCCGGCGGCCTCGGCCTTGCGGTAGGCGGCGTCGAACTCCTCGCCCCACAGGTCGACGAGCTCGGGCACGTCGGCCGGTGAGAACAGCGACCACTGGCCGTCGGCGTCGACCCGGCGCATGAACTCGTCGGGGATCCAGTGCGCGAGGTTCAGGTTGTGCGTACGGCGCTGGTCCTCACCGGTGTTGTCGCGCAGCTCCAGGAACTCCTCGATGTCGGAGTGCCAGGTCTCCAGGTACACCGCGGCCGCGCCCTTGCGCCGGCCGCCCTGGTTGACCGCGGCCACCGACGCGTCAAGGGTCTTGAGGAACGGGACGATGCCGTTGGAGTGGCCGTTGGTGCCCCGGATCAGCGAACCGCGGCCGCGGATGCGGGAGTACGAGAGGCCGATGCCGCCCGCGTGCTTCGAGAGCCGGGCGACCTGGTGGTAGCGGTCGTAGATCGAGTCGAGCTCGTCCAGCGGCGAGTCGAGCAGGTAGCAGGACGACATCTGGGGGTGCCGGGTGCCGGAGTTGAAGAGCGTGGGGGAGGACGGCAGGTAGTCCAGGCGGCTCATCAGGCCGTACAGGGACGCCACTTCGTCCAGGGCGCGGACCGACTCGTCCTCGGCGAGGCCGGACGCCACGCGCAGCATGAAGTGCTGGGGGGTCTCGACGACCTTGCGGGTGATCGGGTGGCGCAGCAGGTAGCGGGAGTAGAGGGTGCGCAGGCCGAAGTAGCCGAAGCGGTCGTCGGCGCCGTCGGCGAGGGCCGCGTCCACCAGCGCGTCGAGGCGGGCGGCGTGGGCGTCGACGAAGTCGGCGGTGCGGTCGGCGATCAGGCCCTCGCGGTGGCCGACGGCGACCGAGGCGGAGAACGACACCGCGCCCTGGGTCGCGGCCTCTTGGGCGATGGTGATGGTCAGGAGCCGGGCGGCGAGGCGGGAGTACGCCGGGTCCTCGGAGATGAGCCCCGCGGCCGCCTCGGTGGCCAGCTCGCGCAGCTCGGCCTCGTCGGAACGGGCGTTGCGGCCCCGCAGCGCGGCGGCGGCGACCCGGCCGGGGTCGGTGTCCGCGAGGTCGGCGGTGAGGTCCGTCAGGGTCCGCAGCAGCGCGGTCCCCGGGGCATCGGCCAACTCTTCGGTGATCGCTGAAGCGGGATCCGCAGGGGCGATGGTCACGTGGGGGCACTCCCTCGCTCGGCACGGGGCCTTTCGGAGGAGGCGTCGGCGCGCCTCGGGGCAGCCCTGAGCACGTCGTCCACCGGCCCAACCGCGAGGCCCGGACGTCTGGCATCCGGTTCGGTCGACCCGGACGCGCCATCGGCAGGTCATCGGACTCGGCCCGTACAAAGGGGTACGGGTCATACCGTTGCGGGACAGTTCCGGATTCGAACCGGATTCCCCTGCGGCGACAGCGAGGACGAGCATACATGTGGGGGGCGCTGTGCGTGGCACCCCCCACATGTTGTGTCGCGCGGGGCACGGCTTCGCCGTCGATCCCTACGGGGGCGCGCTGACCGGCTCACGGAGAAGGGCCGCCGCACCCTCCGGGATGCGGCGGCCCTTTCGCGTACCAACAGGGGAACTCAGTGCGCCGAGCCCGCCGTCGCCGGGGGGAGTTCCGTGGCCACGCCCGGGTCGCCCGCGTCCGCCGTGTAGTCGGCGGGCGAGGTCTCGTCGACGCCATCGGGGGCCTTCAGGGCGCGCAGGACGACCGTGAGGACCACCGTCACCACCACGTTCAGGACGAACGCGGTGAGGCCGATGTAGCCGATCTCGCCGATGCCCGGGATCTCCTTCGAGGAGCCGCCGAAGTGCTTCTGGGTGGGCGAGGCCACCCCGTACGCGGCGAGCGTGCCGTACGCCATGCCGACCGCCCAGCCCGCGAGCAGCGCCCAGCGGTGGAACCAGCGCGTGAACAGGCCGCCGACCAGGGCCGGGAAGGTCTGCAGGATCCAGATGCCGCCCAGGAGCTGGAAGTTGATGGCGACGGTTTTGTCCATGGTCAGGACGAAGACCAGGGCGCCGACCTTCACGACCAGCGAGACCAGCTTGGAGACCTTGGCCTCCTGTGCGGGCGACGCGTCCGGCTTGATGAAGTCCTTGTAGATGTTGCGGGTGAAAAGGTTCGCGGCCGCGATCGACATGATGGCCGCCGGGACCAGCGCGCCGATGCCGATCGCCGCGAAGGCGACGCCCGCGAACCAGTCCGGGAACATGTCCTCGAAGAGCTGGGGGATCGCCAGCTGGCCGTTCGTGACCTTGACCCCGGCCGCGATCGCCATGAAGCCGAGCAGTGCGAGCAGGCCCAGCATCAGCGAGTACAGCGGCAGGATCGTGGTGTTGCGGCGGATCACGTTGCGGCTGCGCGAGGACAGCGTCGCGGTGATCGAGTGCGGGTACATGAACAGGGCCAGCGCCGAGCCGAGCGCGAGCGTGGCGTACGTCCACTGGCTCGACTCGCCGGGCGCGATGGCCCCGGTCGGCTTGCCGCCGGGCGGACCCGCGAACTTGTGCTGCGCCGCGCTGAAGATGGCGTCGAAGCCGCCCAGCTTGATCGGGATGTAGATGATCGCCACCGCGATCACCAGGTAGATCAGGCCGTCCTTCACGAATGCGATCAGCGCGGGCGCGCGAAGGCCGGACGAGTACGTGTACGCCGCGAGCACCGCGAACGCGATGAGCAGCGGCAGGTCCTTGACGAACCAGTTGTTGGACTCGCCGCCCACGCCCATGACGTCCAACACGGCCTGGATGCCGACCAGTTGGAGCGCGATGTACGGCATCGTCGCGAGGATGCCGGTGACCGCGACCGCGAGGGACAGGCCCTTGGAGCCGAACCGGCCCCGCACGAAGTCCGAGGTGGTGACGTAGCCGTGCTTGTGCGAGACCGACCACAGGCGCGGCAGGAACGTGAAGATCAGCGGGTAGACGAGGATCGTGTACGGGACCGCGAAGAAGCCCGCCGCGCCCGCCGCGTAGATCGCCGCCGGTACGGCCACGAACGTATAGGCCGTGTAGAGGTCGCCGCCGAGCAGGAACCAGGTGACCCAGGTGCCGAACGACCGCCCGCCCAGGCCCCATTCGTCCAGGCTCGCCTCGTTCTCGGCCTTGCGCCAGCGGGCCGCCATGAAGCCGATGACCGTGACGGCCAGGAAGAAGAAGATGAAGACGCCGAGCGCGACGCCGTTCACGCCGTCCTTCACTTGGACGCACCCCCCTTGTCGTCGTCGGAGGTGTGCGGGGTGGAGGCGGCGCGCGAGCGCTGGTCGTGCTGCCACAGCTTGTACGCGATCATCGTGAGTGCGGTCGAGATCAGCACCCAGAGCATCTGGTACCAGTAGAAGAACGGGATGCCGCCGAGCGCCGGGTCCGTCTTGGCGTACGAGCTCACCCACAGCATCGCCACGAAGGGCGCGATCAGGCAGAGCGCGATGACCACGCGCAAGGGCGTGATCACCGGTCTCCTCACTTCTGTCGATTCCGGCATTGGGTGGCTCCGTCCCCTCACGATCACCTGTGCGTTGGATCACTTGGTAATGCGCAGGAAATCTAGGGGAGAGATTCGGTCAAGGGAACCCCCGTCCGGATTCCGGACGGCTGGGCGGCCGGGAGGGCGCGCTCAGTCGGCCGGCCGCTTGAGGCGGGCCACGAACTTGTACCGGTCGCCCCGGTACACCGACCGCACCCACTCCACGGGTTCGCCCTGGCCGTCGAGGGAGTGCCGCGACAGCATCAGCATCGGCAGGCCGACATCGGTGCCGAGCAGCCCGGCCTCGCGCGGGGTGGCCAGCGACGTCTCGATGGTCTCCTCGGCCTCCGCGAGGTGCACCCCGTACACCTCGGCGAGCGCGGTGTAGAGGGAGGTGTACTTGACCAGCGAGCGGCGCAGCGCCGGGAAGCGCTTGGCGGACAGGTGGGTGGTCTCGATGGCCATCGGCTCGCCGCTGGCCAGGCGCAGCCGCTCGATGCGCAGGACGCGGCCGCCGGCGGTGATGTCGAGCAGCCCGGCGAGGGTGTCGTCGGCGGTGACGTAGCCGATGTCGAGGAGCTGGGAGGTCGGCTCCAGGCCCTGGGCGCGCATGTCCTCGGTGTACGAGGAGAGTTGGAGCGGCTGGGAGACCTTCGGCTTGGCGACGAACGTGCCCTTGCCCTGGATGCGCTCAAGGCGGCCCTCGACGACCAGCTCCTGGAGGGCCTGGCGCACGGTGGTGCGGGAGGTGTCGAACTCCGCGGCGAGGGTGCGCTCGGGCGGCACCGGGGTGCCGGGCGGCAGGGTCTCCGTCATCTCCAGCAAGTGACGCTTGAGGCGGTAGTACTTGGGCACGCGAGCGGTACGGGCGCCGGCGCCCGCCTCTGTCTCGCTCCCGCTCCCGTCGGCCATGGCCTGCCTTCCCGAGTGCTGCGCTGCTGCCGTCACCGGCTCCTCCGTCTGTCGCGGCTCACATGGTGGCACGGACCGGTCACGGGTCGTCGCCCTCCGTCAGGGTGTCGGTCCGGTAACGCGATCGACAAGCCCTTCTTATACACCGCCACGCGGCGGACGTGCGGGGAAGTGTGCAAGTTGGTCTAAACCATTAAAGCCCGGGGAGTCGTCCGCGGGCAGCCCGGCGCGGGCCGGATCGGGCCGCTGGGGGCGGAGTTGTGGGGCGTGCCGGGCGGCGAGGTGTCGGTCCGATAACGGACGGTCTCAGCGTTCTTATCGACTCTTGACACCCCTAAAGGTCTAGGCCAAGCTCCCGGTACTGGTCTAAACCATTAAAGACCAGAACCCAGCCCCACGGGCAGTACTCGTCGTATGCCGCATCGCGGTGGGCGGGGCCACGAAGAAGGCAACGGGGTCAGTCATCCCTGAGGAGAGTGGCGTGAAGCGCAAGCTCATCGCGGCGATCGGCGTCGCGGGCATCATGATCGGCGCCGCGGCGTGCGGCGGCAGTGACAAGAAGGACGGCGCAGCGGGGGGCGACGCCAAGGAGCTCACCGTCTGGCTGACGGTCGACGCGCAGAAGAACTGGCCCGAGCTGGTCAAGGCGGCCGACGACGCGATCGTCGCCAAGCACCCCGGTCTGAAGATCAATCACGAGTACTACGGCTGGCCGGACAAGAACGCCAAGCTCGACGCCGTCCTCGCCACCGACAAGGCGCCGGACGTCGTGGAGATGGGCAACACCGAGATGCTCGCCTACTCGGTCAAGGGCGCGTTCGCCGAGATCGACCCGTCGAAGTTCGACAACTCCGCCGCCTGGCTGGACGGCCTCAAGGCCTCGGTCTCGTACGACGGCAAGACCTACGGCGTCCCCTACTACGCCGGTGGCCGCACGGCGACCTGGCGCAAGGACATCGCCGCCGACTCGGGCATCACCGCGACCCCGAAGACGTACACCGAGCTGACCGCCGACCTGGACAAGATCCAGGCGAAGCAGGGCGACAAGTTCAGCGCCTGGTACCAGCCCACCCGCGACTGGTACGCGGCCATGTCCTTCGTGTACGACGCCGGCGGCTCCATCGCCAAGCAGGACGGCGACAAGTTCAAGGCCAACCTGTCCTCGCCGGAGTCCATCAAGGGCCTCACCGAGTTCAAGAACGTCGTCGACAAGTACATGAAGGGCGACAAGACGAAGGACGAGTCCGACCGTCCCATCGTCTACGGCCAGGGCAAGTCGGCCCTCGTCTTCAGCCCGGCCTGGGAGGGCGCCAACGCCGCCCTGCCGGAGAACGACAAGGTCGGCAAGCTCGCCGACAAGATCGAGAGCTTCGTGATGCCGGCCCCGTCCGGCAAGGCCATGCCGGTCTTCCTCGGCGGCTCGGACCTCGCGGTTCCGGTCAAGTCCAAGGCGCAGGCGCTCGCCGCCGAGTGGATCAACGCGTTCACCGGCACCCAGGGCCAGAAGGGCCTGATCGCCAAGGGCAACCTGCCCAACAACAAGACGGACCTCGCGCCGCTGAAGTCGGACCCGAAGACGGCCGTCCCGGCCACCGCGGCCGAGTCCAGCTGGTTCGTCCCGATGGCGCCGGGCTGGGGCCAGGTCGAGAAGGCCAAGACCCTCCAGGACATGCTCCAGTCCATCGGCACCGGTAAGAAGACGGTCGAGGCCGCCGCAAAGGACGCGGACGCCGCGATCGACAAGGTCATCAACACCAAGTGACCTTTGGGCAGGGCCCCGTCACGCCGACGGGGCCCTGCCCGGCCAGTTCCAGAGAGGGATCACCAGGAGCGCGCGATGAGTGCCGCAGAGACAACCACCGCCAAGGTGCCGCCGGCGCGGCGCGACCCACTACCGGGTGCTGGATCCGGTCAGCCCGGCAAGCCGGGGAAGAAGCGTGGCACGGGCGGGGGAGCGGCGGTGCCCTGGGCACTGCTCGCGCCCTGTCTGCTCGTCCTCGCGCTCGTCCTCGGCTATCCGCTGGTACGGCTCGTCACCCTGTCCTTCCAGAAGTTCGGGCAGCCGCAGCTGTGGGGCTTCAAGGCCGCCGAGTCGGTCGGCTTCGACAACTTCGCCACCGTCCTCGGCGACGCCGAGTTCTGGCACGTCGTCGTACGCACCGTCCTGTTCGCCGCCACCGCGGTCGTCCTGACCATGGTCATCGGCATGCTGATCGCCCTGCTGCTCCAGCGGGTCTCGGGCTGGGTGAAGACCCTCATCAACATTGCCCTGGTGGCGAGTTGGGGCATGCCCATCGTCGTCGCGATCACCGTCTTCAAGTGGATGTTCGACAGCGACTACGGCGTACTGAACTGGCTGCTCAGCCAGTTGCCCGGGGTCGACGTCACCGGACACAACTGGTTCATCAGCAGCACCCAGGGCCTCGCCGTGATCATGCTGCTCGTGGTCTGGGGCGCGGTGCCGTTCGTCGTCATCACCCTCAGCGCCGGCCTCACCCAGGTCCCCAAGGAGCTGGAAGAGGCCGCCCGGCTCGACGGCGCCGGCTCCTGGGGCGTGTTCCGGCACGTCACGCTGCCGATCCTCAAGCCCATCATCGTGATGCTCGCGACGCTCTCGGTGATCTGGGACATGGGCGTCTTCCCGCAGGTCTTCGTGATGCGCGGCGGTCACCCCGAGCCGGAGTACCAACTCCTCACCACGTACTCGTACGACAAGGCCTTCGTCGTCAACGACTACTCGCAGGGCTCCGCGATCGCCCTGCTCACCGTGCTCCTGCTGCTCGGTGTGATCGCGGTGTACATGCGCCAGATGCTCAAGATCGGGGACGTCGAGTGAGCATCGCGAACGGAAACACGGGAGTAACGATGGCTGCCTCAACCGTTGCGCCGGCCCGCCCCACCCGCAAGAAGACCAAGCTCGGCTGGAACCTGCTCGGCCTGCTCGTCTTCGTCACCGCGGGCTTCCCGGTCTACTGGATGCTGAACACCGCGTTCAAGCCGGCCAAGGACGCGATCGACCCCGATCCGCACCTGTTCCCGACGAACTTCACGCTCGACAACTTCAAGCGGGCGCTCCAGATCGGCGACTTCTGGGGTTCGATCGGCCGCTCCCTGACCGTCTCGGTCGTCGTGGTCGTCATCGGCATCGCGGTCGGCCTGCTCGCGGCGCTTGCCATCTCCCGGTTCGCCTTCCGCGGCCGCAAGATCGTCATCGTGGGCATCCTCGCGGTCCAGATGGTGCCGCTGGTCGCCATGATCATCCCGGTCTTCCTGCTGCTCAACGACCTCGGTCAGTACGACAAGCTCTCGGGCCTGATCATCACGTACCTGACCTTCATCCTCCCCTTCACGGTGTGGACGCTGCGCGGATTCATCGTCAACGTGCCCAAGGAGCTGGAGGAGGCGGCCATGGTCGACGGCTGCAGCCGCACCGGCGCCTTCATCCGCGTGGTCTTCCCGCTGCTCGCGCCCGGCATGGTGGCGACCTCGGTCTACGGTTTCATCCAGGCGTGGAACGAGTACCTCTACGCCCTCATGCTGATGAGCCAGAACCACCAGACGGCCACGGTGTGGCTGTCCAACTTCACCACCCAGCACGGCACCGAGTACGCCCCGATGATGGCCGGATCGACCATGATGGCCGTTCCCATCGTGATTCTCTTCCTCCTCGTCCAGCGCAAGATGGCCGCGGGTCTGACGGCCGGCGCAGTGAAGGGATAACCCCGCCCCATGACGACTATGACCACGGGTTCCGACACGCTGACCCGCGACGCCCTCGCCGTCCTCCAGCCCGGGTTCACCGGCACCAGCGCGCCGGACTGGCTCCTTCACCGCATCGGTGAAGGCCTCGCATCCGTCGGCCTTTTCGGCCGCAACATCGTCTCCGCCCCGCAAGTGGCCGCGCTCACGGCCCAGTTGAGGGCCGAGCGGGACGACCTCCTGGTGGCCATCGACGAGGAGGGCGGTGACGTCACCCGCATCGAGGTCCGCACCGGCTCGTCCTTCCCCGGCAACCTCGCGCTCGGCGCGGTCGACGACGTGGACCTGACCCGCGAGGTCGCCCGCGAGCTGGGCCGCCGGCTCGCCGAGTGCGGCGTCAACCTCAATTGGGCGCCGTCCGCCGACGTGAACTCCAACCCGGACAACCCGATCATCGGCGTACGGGCCTTCGGGGCCGAGACCGACCTGGTGGCCCGGCACACCGCCGCCTACATCGAGGGCCTCCAGGCCGCCGGGGTCGCCGCCTGCACCAAGCACTTCCCCGGCCACGGCGACACCAATGTCGACTCGCACCACGCGATGCCCCGCATCGATGTGGACCTCGACACGTTGCACGCCCGTGAGCTGATGCCTTTCCGTGCCGCGATCGCGGCGGGTTCCAAGTCGGTCATGAGTGCGCATATCCTCCTTCCCGCGCTCGACCCCGCACGTCCCGCCACGCTCAGCCCGCGCATCCTCACCGGACTGCTGCGCGAGGAGCTCGGCTACGACGGGCTGATCGTCTCGGACGCGGTGGAGATGCAGGCCATCGCCGGGACGGTCGGCATCGAGCGAGGCTCCGTCCTCGCGATCGCGGCGGGCGCCGACGCCCTGTGCGTCGGCGGCGGCCTGGCCGACGAGGGCACCGTACTGCGGTTGCGCGACGCGCTGGTCAAGGCGGTACGGGACGGCGACCTCGCCGAGGAACGCCTGGCCGACGCCGCCGCGCGGGTACGTGCGCTGGCGGCTTGGACCCAACGGGCCAGGGGGGATGTGGCGGCGCCGGGCGCGGCGGTGCAGGAGGGGACCGCGCCCGGCACCGGCAGCGACATCGGCCTGGTGGCCGCGCGCCGGGCGGCCCGGATCACCGCCTCGCCGTCCTGGTGCCCGCTGGAGCAGGCCCCGTATGTGGCCACGTTCACCCCCGTCATGAACATCGCGGTGAGCAGCGAGACCCCCTGGAGCATCGGCGGCGAGCTCGCCGCCCTGCTGCCCGGCACCGAGAGCGGCACGTACGGCACGGACAGCGCCGCCGCCGATGTGCTGGCGGCCGCGGGGGAGCGCCGCATCGTCGCGGTCGTACGCGACGAACACCGCCACCCCTGGATGGCGGGCGCCCTGGACGCCCTCCTCGCGGCCCGTCCGGACACGGTCGTGGTCGAGATGGGCGTGCCGCGGGCGACCCCGCGCGGCGCGCTGCACGTCGCCACGCACGGCGCGGCCCGGGTGTGCGGGCGGGCCGCGGCGGAGGCCATCGCGGGGGTCTGACTACCGCCAACGAACCACGTGGCGGGTGACGGTCGGCGGACCGTCACCCGCCACGTTTGCATGTGCGGGCATGCCCGAGGCCGCATGTACGATGGGGCCGACTTTCGGTGTCCGCGAGGGCCGACTTGTACGGTCCGCCGGAGCGGAGCGTTCCGGTCCTTCCCTTGAGGACCCGTCAACTCGGCCGTGGGGGCGTCTACTTGACAGTATGTGTCCTCCCCGTGTCCGGTGCGTGAACCCGTCCGTTTTGGGTGCCGCCACCGCCCCAACTTGGGGCTTGACACCGGAAGTTGGTCTAGTCCACCTTGGAGGTACGCAAGATCGGTGTAGGTGCCCCCGTCCCATGAGCGGCACCGAGCGCAAGGAGGTGGCAACCCCGGCCCTGTCTTCGTGGAGACGTACGTTCTCCACCGGGTGACCGGCCGGCGCGAGGACGCGCCGAGCTTGCCAAGTCCGGTTGCCACGCGCCTGTTTGCCCTAGCAATGCCCGACTGTGAACCGGTCGGCGCAAGGACCACGCCGAGGGCCCCGCATCGCCCGGCACACCGCACATACCCGGCCCCGGACGGCCGCAAGGTGCACGCCGGACGCGAGCACGACCGTATGCCGAACCCATCAGCCGCAGCGCTTCGCCGCCGACCGTGATCTCACCGGGCCGGCCGCGCGCACCGCTCCGGCCGCCGCACCCTGCCGATCCCCGCCCAACAGGACGCCCGCGCCCGGGCCATGTCCCTGTGCCGACCAGGGGATCCGCTCAGCCACCTAGCCATCCGCACCCTGGAGTGATCGCATGTCGGCACCCGACCGATATCTCTACCGAGCCGCCTCCGACGTCCCCTATTTCAGCTCCGACGGCGGCGAGACCTACCTGGCCCGCACCCCGCTGCGGGACATCGAGAAGTCGCGCCCGCTGCGCGTCCTCTCCGAGGACGACTTCGCGTTCTGGCAGACGTACGGCTACGTCATAGTGAAGGAGGCGATCCCGGCCGCGGCCGCCCAGCGCCTCCTCGACTTCACCTGGGACTTCCAGGGCCTGGACCCCGAGCGGCCCGAGACCTGGTACGCGGAGGACCGCGAGTTCGCCTCCGAGCTCGAACAGCACCTGCACGTCTACGGGTTCGTCGAGGCGTACCACCACCAGCTGCTCTGGGACAGCCGCCAGACCCAGCGGGTCTACGACGCGTTCGCCGACGTGTGGGACTGCGAGGAGCTCTGGGTCACCCTCGACCGGCTCAACCTGAACCCGCCCAACATCAAGGACCGCGACCGCGCGCACATCGAACCCACCGACGAGGGCTTCGACATCGAGCTGCACTGGGACGTCGACACCACGCTCGGCGTGCTGCCGCAGCGCGTCCAGGGGATCATCGCGCTCAACGACACCCAGGACGACCACGGCGGCTTCCAGTGCTCGCCCGAACTGTTCCGCCGCTTCGAGGAGTGGAAGGTCGCCCAGCCCGCCGGCCGTGACCCGATCAGGCCGAACGCCGACCGCGCCGAATTCCCCGTCGTCCGGCCCGAACTCAAGGCCGGTGACCTGCTGATCTGGAACGGGCTGCTCGCGCACGGCGTGGCCCGCAACACCTCCGACAACGGTGTCCGAGCGGTCCAGTACCTCTCGATGATGCCCGCCCTGGAGTCGGACCAGGAGGTGCGGAAGTCCCGCGTCGAATCCTGGCGCAGCCTCAGCACCCCGGACTGGAACAAGACGCTGGTGGGCGATGCCCGCAGGCACGAGTCCCTCAGGTACCCGACCGCCGAACTCACCGACCTGGGCGCCAAGTTGCTGGGCCTCGAATCCTGGGGCGCCACCGGGCCCGCAACGCCGACCGAGGAGCCCGCGTGCGACGCATCTGCCTGACGCTGCCCACCAACCGGGCCTGCACGGACACCATCGCGGCGGTGCACGAGGAGGCCGCGTACGCCGCCGAACACTTCGACGTCGAGGTGCGGCTGCTGATCCTGGACTCCTCGGACGAGCCGACCCGCGCCGAACACGCCCGCGCGGTAAGGGAGTTGGCGCCGGTCGGGAATGTCCTCGTGCACCACCTCGACGAGGCGCGGCAGCGGGACTTCCTCCAGCGGGTCATCGCCCGGGCCGCTCCGGCCAAGCCCGACCTGATGCTCGACCTCATGCTGCCCGCCGACGTGTCGTACGGCGCCTGCACCAACCGGGCGTTCCTCATCGCGAGCTCGCTCGGCTGCGCCTCCGTGCACCGCAGGGACTCCGACAGCAGCTACCAGATCCTGGACGGCGAGCCCGTCTTCCCCATCCACCACGAACTGCTCTCGCTCGGGAAGCGGGCCGTGGACGCCGTACCCGATGTCACGCGGACCCGGCTCGACCCGGCGGACATCCACAAGCCGGTCGCGATGGTGGGCAGTTCGTTCGTGGGCGAGCTGTCGGTGGACATCGGCGAGATACGCGACCTCGACCCCGACATCTACTACGAGGTGGTCGGCCTGTGGGCCGAGGCCGGCACCCCGCCCGACAAGCGGCGCGAGCTCGTCGAGGATTCGTTCGTCGGGGCGGGCACCGACCCGTTCACCCACGACGAGTCGACGCTCGGCGCCCCCGACATCTGGCGGGTCGACATGTGCAACATCGGCCTCGACCGCGAGGTGTACGAGCGCGTGCCGCTGCCGCCCGCGACCAGCACCATAGGCAGCGACTACTTCCTGCTGCACCTGGTGCGCGACGCGACACTGCCCGGCGTGGTGCACAACCGGAACATCGTGAACTACTACACCCCCGAGCGGCGGACCGGCCCCGGCTTCACCGCCTACCAGCTGCGGTTCGCCAAGTTCCTCCTGTCGATGCTCTACCTCTACCCGGTCTATACGGCGATGGAGGAGGCGCGCGGAGCCCTGCTCGACGAGCGGCACCACGTACGCGCCGCCACGATCGCCGGACTCGCCGCGGGCAGCGCGGGCACGGACCGCGCGGAGAACGTCCGCAGGCTGGCGGTGCTCGATCGCTGCTACCGCCAACTGGGCGGGAAATACGGGGAGTTCGCCGATCATCTGGTGCCACTGCGGGCGCGCCTGCTCGACGAGGCGCAGGCCGACATCGAGGACTTCGCCCTGCTCATCGAGGCATGGGGTCCGCTGGTGGCGGCGAGCAGAGCCGAGGCTCCGGTCCGGGGTGTCGACGATGCGTGAGGGCACGGCCATCCGGGCCGCGCTGGCCGACGCCACCGACGACCGGATCTTCTTCGACCTCGACGGAATCGCGGCCCAGTACGCGAAGCTGATCAGCGAACTGCCGGGTATCCAGGTCCGGTTCGCCATGAAGGCGTGCCCCGTGGACGAGGTGCTCGACTGCCTCGCCCGCCAGGGCGCCGGCTTCGACGCGGCGAGCCCTCGCGAGATCGAGCAGGCCATCAGGACCGGCGTACCGCTCGACCGGATCCACTACGGCAACACGATCAAGTCGGACGAGAACATCGCCGACGCCTACCGCATGGGCATCCGGGACTTCGCCACCGACAGCGTCGAGGACGTCGCCGCGATCGCCCGACTCGCCCCGGGGGCCCGGGTGTTCTGCCGCCTCGCCACCAGCGGGGACGGCGCGTTGTGGGGCCTCAGCCAGAAGTTCGGCTGCTCGGCCGACGACGCCGTACGTGTCCTGGAAGCGGCGCGGGACGCGGGCCTGACCCCGTCGGGTCTGTCCGTGCACGTCGGCTCGCAGCAGATGACGTCCGAGGCCTGGCAGAGCGCGCTCGACGAGCTCGCGGACCTGGTGGCGGTCCTGAACGAACGGGGCATCCTGCTCGACACGGTCAATCTCGGCGGCGGTCTGCCCGCGCTCGGCTGCCTCGACAAGCACGGCCGCCCTCTCGACCCCCCACTGGACAAGATCTTCGCCGTCCTGCGCGAAGGCATGCAGCGGCTCGGTGAGCAGTCGGCGTCACCCCTTGAGTTCCTGATGGAGCCCGGCCGTCACCTGGTCGCCGACCACGGCGCCATCCGGGCCCGCGTGTCCCGGCTCTCGGCCCGGCGCCGGCGCGACGGCGAGCGGCAGCACTGGCTGTACCTGAGCTGCGGAAAGTTCAACGGCCTCTACGAGATGGACGAGCTGCAGTACCGCCTGGAGTTCCCCGGCCACGCGGGCGGCCGGTACGTTCCGGCCGTGATCGCGGGCCCCACCTGCGACAGCGACGACGCGTACGACTACGAGGCCGGACTCGTCCAGGTCCCCGAGGGCGCGGCGTCCGGCGACCCGGTCTGGGTCCACTCCTGCGGCGCGTACGCCGTCGGCTACACGACCCAGGGCTTCAACGGCTTCGACCCGCTGCCGTACACCTGCATCGGAGGTTCGAAGTAGATGCCCCTGTTGGACACCGACCCGCTGCTGGACACCGACGTCCGCATCCGCCCGCTGGCCGAGCGCGACTGGGACACGATCGTGGCTCTGGAAGCGGGCGCCTACGAGCAGGACGGCTTGTCGGAAGGCCGCGAAGCCCTCAAGTCCCGCCATTCGTCCGGCACTTGCTTCGTCCTGGAGCACGCGGGGCGCGTCGGCGGCTACCTCCTCGCCCTGCCCTACCCGCCCTTCGCCAGTCCCGACCTCAGCCGCGCGGAGGACGCGGACCACCCCTCCCGCAACCTGCACGCGCACGACCTCGTCATAGCCGAGCACCTGCGCGGCCGGGGCCTTGGCCCCCGACTCCTCACCCATCTCCTGGCCACCGCACGGGAGTTGGGGTACGAGCGGATCTCCATGGTGGCGGTCCGGGGCGCCCACGTCCTCTGGGCCCAGCTGGGCTACCGAGCCCACCCGGAGGTCGAACTGCCGGCGAGCTACGGCACGAACGCGGTGTACATGTCCATGGAAGTAGGCTGAATTGCGCATGTTTCGCGCCTCCGATGAATACCGTCGATCACAAGTGGCGATCGCGGCGCTGTTCTGCTGCCTCGGCTTCCAGTACGCCACCTGGGTCTCGCGGATTCCCGCGCTGAAGACGAGGCTCGACCTGTCCGAGGCGGAACTCGGCCTGCTCCTGATGGTCTGCGGGGCGGGCGCGGCGGTCTCCTTCCCGCTCGTGGCGATCCTGACGAAGAGGCTCGGCTCGCGGCGCCTCGCCGTCCTCTCGGCGCTGGGCCTGGGCGTGGTCCTGCTTGCCCTGTCGGTCACGCCGGACTATCCGGTCACGCTGCTCATCGTGTTCTTCGACGGGGTCGCGGTCGGCTGTCTGAACGTCGCGATGAACGCGCAGGCGGCCGCCCTTGAGGTCAAGTACCAGCGGACCACGATGGCCAGGATGCACGCGACGTTCAGCGCGGGTTCGCTGTTCGCGGCGCTGCTCGCGTCCGGCGTCACCTCGCTGTCCTCGGCCCTCCCGGCCCACTTCGGCACGGCGACGGTGCTGCTGGTGGTGCTGGTCCTCGCGGCGCGCGCGGGATTGCTGACGGAGGATCAGAAGGTGGCGGAGCCGGTGGAGCCCACCGGAAAGAAGGCCCGTGGGCTGACCCTCCCCACCCGCGTGACGATCTGGATGGGCCTCGCGATGGCGTTCGGCACCGTGACCGAGGGCGCCATGAACGACTGGTCGGCGCTCTACCTGAAGGACAGCGCGGGCGCGGCGGCCGAACTCGCCCCGCTGGGCATCGCCGTCGTCTCGGTGATGATGGTGCTTGCCCGCCTCTTCGCCGACGGCTGGCGCACCAAGTGGGGCGACGAACGCGTCGTCCGGGTCGGCAGCGCGCTGGCGGGCGTGGGCCTGGCCGTCGCCCTCCTTGCCGGAGGCGTGGTCCCGGCGCTGCTCGGGTTCGCCTGCGTCGGACTCGGCATCGCGGCGGTGACCCCGTGCGTGTACGTGGCGGCCGCCCGCCAGGGTTCGGACGCGCTGGCGCTGGTCGCCGCCATGGGCACGACGGGCCTGCTGGCCGGGCCCGCGGTGATCGGCTTCATCGCGAACGGCACGAGCTTGGTGTGGGGGATGGGTGCGGTGGCCGTCTCGGCGCTGGTCGTCTCCGCGTGCAGCACCCGGATCCGCTTCCCGGTCCTGGCGGACGCGTAGGGCTTGCGCATACGAAAGTGCCGGGCACGCCTGTTGGAGGAGTGCCCGGCACTTGCGTACCCGTAAAGCGCTCCCGCGGCTTTGCTGCCCGGCCGCGGGCCGTCGCGGGCTGGTCGCGCAGTTCCCCGCGCCCCTAGAGGGTTTGGGGCGGCCAGTGCTGGGCTGTTGAGCGCCCTGAAGGGGCGCGGGGAACTGCGCGACCAGCCACCTGCGACCCGCGGCCGAAGGCTGGCACGTGCGCGCAGCGCTTGCTTTTAGGGGCGCGGGGAACTGCGCGAGCGACCACGCACGGTCCGCGGCCGAAGGAGGGTTCAGGGGCGCGGGGAACTGCGCAAACAGCAGCCCCCGCCGGCCCGCGCTTGAGAGGACCCGCCCCTTCGCGGAGCTAGAGCCCCTGCCACACCGGCTTGTTGGTGAAGGTGTGCCGGAAGTACGGCGCCAGCTTCAGCTTGGACGCGGCCGCCTCGTCCACGACGACCGTCGCGTGCTGGTGGAGCTGGAGCGCCGAGGCCGGCACGACCGCGGCGACCGGACCCTCGACGGTCTGCGCGACCGCCTCGGCCTTGCCCTCACCGGTGGCGAGCAGCACCAGGTGGCGGGCCTCCAGGATGGTGCCGATGCCCTGGGTGATCACGTGGTGCGGCACCTGGTCGATGTCGTTGTCGAAGAAGCGCGCGTTGTCGACCCGGGTCTGCTCGGTGAGCGTCTTGATCCGGGTGCGCGAGGCGAGCGAGGAGCAGGGCTCGTTGAAGCCGATGTGCCCGTCGGTGCCGATGCCCAGGATCTGCAGGTCCACGCCGCCGGCCGAGGCCAGCGCCAGGTCGTAGGCCTCGCACGCGGCCTGCACGTCCTCGGCGGAACCGTCCGGGCCGATGAAGGAGTCCGGGCCGAGCCCGAGCGGCTCGACGACCTGGCGGATGACGGTGGCGCGGTAGGACTCGGGGTGCCCGGCGGGCAGGCCGACGTACTCGTCGAGCTGGCACACGCGGGCCTGCGAGACGTCCACGTCACCGGCGGCGACCTTCGCGGTCAGCGCGTCGTAGATCGGGATCGGGGTCGAGCCGGTGGCCACGCCGAGCAGGGCGTCGGGCTTGCGGCGCCACAGGGCGGCGATCGACTCCGCGATGAGCTCGCCGCCTGCCTTGGCGTCCGGGACGATGACAACTTCCACGTGGGCCTGCCGATCTGGAGACGTGAAACTACAACGGGCGTGGTATAGACCAATCTAGCAGAGCGATGGCCCGTCGGCCGGCGGTCGCGCCTGCTCCCATCGTCGACCGGACGGGTTGCCGGAACGCATACGGAGACGGCCATTCGGCGGCATGGAACATGACGCGGCCGCATTTCCCTTCGAGCGAGCGGTGTCACGATCGCCCGCGGCCAGGACCCGATGCTCCGAGGGTCCTGGCCGAGGTGACCGAGACGCGCCGGGCCCTACTGGAGTGAGCCGCCCGTCGCGTCCAGCCACTGGCCCGTGATCCAGCGGCCGTCGTCGGACGCCAGGAACGCCACCACGTCCGCGATGTCGGAGGGCTCGCCGACCCGGCCGAGCGGCGAGCGCGCCGCCGTCGCGGCCCAGACCTCGTCGCTGGCGCGCAGCCAGCTCGCGTTGATGTCCGTGTCGATGATCCCGGGCGCCACCGAGTTGACCGTGATCCCGCGCGGCCCGAGCACCTTGGACAGGTTCCGCGTGAACACGTCGAGCGCGCCCTTGGTCATGGCGTACGTGAGCGTCTCCGGCATCACGGCCGCACGCGCGAGCCCGCTGGAGATGTTGACGACGCGCCCGCCGTCGCGCAGCCGGGTCAGACCGAGCTGGGTCACGAAGAACGGCGCCTTGGCGTTGACGGCGAAGAACCGGTCGTACGCCTCCTCGGAGACCTCGCCGAACGGTATGGGGTGGCCGATCCCCGCGTTGTTCACCAGGATGTCGAGCCCGTCGGCCTGCTGGTCGAAGGCCTCCCAGAGGGCGGCCGCATCCCCCGGAACCCCCAGTTCCTGGCCGACGGCGAACGCCGAGCCGCCCGCCGCCTCGATGGCCGCGACCGTCTCCTTGGCCGCCGTCTCGTTCGCGCCGTAATGCACGGCGACCCGCGCCCCGTCCCGGCCGAGCCGCTCGGCGATGCCCCGCCCGATGCCCCTACTGCCGCCCGTGACCAGCGCCGTCTTCCCGTCGAGCGTGCCCATGGCCGCGCCCCTTCCACCCCGAGAATTTCTGTAGCGGTCGCTACGGAAAGAACGTAACACATTCTCTAATGGCCGCTACAGAAACCCCTGTAGACTCGACGCCATGGCGACGAAACAGCGCGGCCGCCCCCGCTCCTTCGACCGGGACAAGGCACTTGAGCAGGCCACGATGGAGTTCTGGCGCCACGGCTACGAGGTCACCTCCGTCGCCGATCTGACCCGGGTCATGGGCATCGGCGCGCCCAGCCTCTACGCCGCCTTCGGCGACAAGCGGGCCCTCTTCGAGGAGGTCCTGCGCACGTACGGGGCGACCCATGGCGCCTTCGCGACGCGGGCGCTCGCCGAGGAGCCGACCGCGCGGGCGGCGGTCGCCCGGCTGCTGCGCGAGGCCGCGTCCGAGTTCACCGATCCCGCGCACCCCTACGGCTGCCTGGTGATCAGCGCCGCGGCCAACTGCACCAGCGAGTGCGTCAGCACCACGCTGCGCGATCGGCGCAACGCCAGTCTGGCCGCCATCGAGAGCCGGATCGCCGCGGACATCGCGGCCGGTCACCTCCCCAAGAGCGCCGATGCCGGCACGCTCGCCCGCCTCAGCGGCGCCGTCTTCCAGGGCATGTCCCAGCAGGCCCGCGACGGCGCCACCCGCGCCGAGCTCGAAGCCGTCGCCGAGGCGGCCATGCTGGCCTGGCCCCCGGACGGCCGCTGAGGGTTGCGGTCGCCTTGCGGACGAGGAAGATTGTGCCGTGCAGATGGATGGACATGGCAGAATGGTCTAGTCCACAATGAACACACCGAGACTTCCGCCCACCCCGCACAGGCGGGCGGAACCGAGGCCCCGGCGCTTTCTGCCCTGACCGCGCCGTGACCTCCATTGAAGGCCGAGGGGGACCGCACACCCGTCGGCCGGCAACCGGGCTGCGGTGCCCGGGCGGGCTGAGGGTCCCGTCCAGGCGCCGCGGCCCGCAGTCATTCTCTGTCGGTGCCCGCGGGTACGCTCAACAGCGTGCCCTCCATGAACGACCTCGTACGCCAGCACACCGCTCTGAGTGAGTCCGACCTCGAGTGGCTCCATCTGCTGGTCTCGGAGTGGCAGCTGCTCTCCGACCTGTCCTTCGCCGACCTGGTGCTCTGGGTCCCCACCCTGGACGGCACGCGCTACGTGTCGGTCGCGCAGATGCGGCCCAACACCGGCCCCACCTCCTACCAGGACGACATGGTCGGCCACCTGGTGCCGCGCGGCCGGCGCCCGCTGCTCGACGCCGCCCTTGACGAGGGCCGCATCGTGCGCGAGGGCGACCCGGAGTGGCGCGAGGAGGTCCCGGTCCGCGTCGAGTCCATTCCCGTACGCCGCGAAGGGCGCGTCCTGGGGGTGATCGCCCGGAACACGAACCTGCTCACTGTGCGTACACCCTCGCGGCTCGAACTCACCTACCTTCAGTCCGCGTCCGACCTCGCCCAGATGATCGCCGCCGGGTCCTTCCCCTTCCCCGGCCAGCAGGTCGACATGGACGCCTCGCCGCGCGCGGGTGACGGCCTGATCAGGCTCGACGCGGACGGCATCGTCCAGTACGCCTCGCCCAACGCACTCTCCGCCTACCACCGGCTCGGGCTCGCCTCCGACCTCGTCGGCCAGCACCTGGGCCAGCTGACCGCCGACCTCGCGCCGCCGCGCGGCCCGGTGGACGAGTCCCTCGCCAAGCTCGCCAGCGGGTACGCGCCGAGGGAGGCCGAAGTCGAGGGCAACGACGGGGTGATCCAGCTCCGCGCCATCCCGCTCAAGCCGAAGGGCACGCGCATCGGCTCGCTGGTGCTTCTGCGCGACGTGACCGAACTGCGCCGCCGCGAGCGGGAGTTGATCACCAAGGACGCCACCATCCGGGAGATCCACCACCGGGTGAAGAACAATCTCCAGACGGTCGCGGCGCTGCTCAGGCTCCAGGCTCGCCGGATGGACTCCGACCAGGGCCGCGAGGCGCTCAACGAGGCGGTCAGGCGCGTCGGTTCGATCGCGATCGTGCACGAGACCCTGTCCCAGAACCTGGACGAGCGCGTCGAGTTCGACGAGATCGCCGACCGGGTGCTCGCGATGGTCGCCGAGATCTCGCCCGGCAAGGTCAACTGCCGCCGCACCGGCCGCTTCGGGATCCTCGACGCCGAGGTCGCCACCCCGCTGTCCATGGTCCTGACCGAGGTGCTGCAGAACGCGCTTGAGCATGCGTTCGCGCCGGGGGAGCAGGGTTCGGTGGAGGTCGCGGCGCTGCGCGGCGGCACCCGCGAGGACTCCCGGCTGCTGATCACGGTGCGGGACGACGGCCGGGGCCTGCCCGAGGGCTTCGACCCGCAGCGCACCGGAAACCTGGGCCTGCAGATCGTACGGACCCTGGTGGAGGGCGAGTTGGGCGGCAGCTTCGACATGGTGCCGGCGCCCGAGCGCGGTACGAAGGTCGTGCTCGACATCCCGGTGGGCCCCGAGAAGTAGCGGGTGCCCCGCGCCCGGCGGCGCACACACAACAGCAGCGAGCCCCGAACCGTGAGTGACGGTTCGGGGCTCGAATGCTGTGGGTTACTGCTGCGCGCTGCGGCTCGGGGGGCGGTGAGTGCGTACGCTCTGTACGCGCCGCGCGGTGCTAAGGCAGAAGGTGGGGGCTCAGGCGGTCGCGTTGCGCGCCCGGTTGCGAGCGGCACGGCGCTTCATCGCGCGGCGCTCGTCCTCGCTGAGGCCACCCCAGACGCCGGAGTCCTGGCCGGACTCGAGCGCCCACTGCAGGCACTGCTCCATGACGGGGCAGCGGCGGCAGACGGCCTTGGCTTCCTCGATCTGCAGCAGCGCAGGACCGGTGTTGCCGATGGGGAAGAACAGCTCGGGGTCTTCCTCACGACAAACGGCGTTGTGACGCCAGTCCATGGCTGCTACCTCTCTTGGTGTTACGTGCAGGGGGGTGCTTGTGAATGTGAACGCTTTCACGAATCCCTCAACAAGGGAAGGGCCATCTTCCAGTTGGACTGGTGGTGGTCCTGGTTTGAGGAGGGGTTCTGGCTTTCAGTGGAGGCCGGTGTTGCGGGCCGTCCCGATCGCCATGTAGAGATTCGCAAACCTCGGCGGCGGATACAACCCCTTCAGGAAAGTTTTTTTGGATTCCTCGGTGTCGACTGGGTCACAGTCGTACTTCCATGGGGTGGATGCCAGCCTAAACGTTCGAGTGAAAGGACTTTGGGCCCTTCCGCTCACACAATCACACGCAGTGCACGGCGTACGCCTGTGAACGCGACGCTGGTACGCAGGCCCAGGTGGTCGCCGTCCATCTGGAAGGGGAGCGGGGCCTTGGAATGCAAGGTGAAGTCCGTCAGGTCGTGCAGTGATACGGCGTGCTTGCCGTGCGGACCCCGGTCAGGGGTCGAAGTGAGCAGCTGGGTCGCGTAACGGGTCGCCGAGGGCGCGGTCATCTTGGTGAGCGCGAGCACGTCCAGGCCCGCCTCGAAGGAGGCCTCGGGGGACGAGTACAGCGGACGATTGCCCAGGTAGGTGTAGGGGGAGGTGTTGCAGACTATGGACAGGACGAGGTCCTCGACGGGCTCGGCGCCGGGCTGCTCCAGCGTGATCTGGCCGTGTCTGCGATGGGGCTCGCCGAAGAACTGGCGCGCCACCTGGCGCAAATAGAGCGCATGCGTCGAGCGCTTTCCGCGCTCCCGCTGCTGTTCGACCCGGCCGACCACACCCGCGTCGAATCCGAACCCGGCACAGAAAGTGAACCAGCGTTCAGGAACGCCTTCGTCCACGCTGCCCGGGACCCCGGAGGCGAGACCCAGGCTCACGGTGCGGTGCCGGTTCTCGCGCAGCGCGTCGAGAATGACACCGGTCGACTCCACAGCGTCATTGGGCAGGCCGAGCGCCCGCGCGAACACATTCGTCGAACCGCCGGGAACCACCGCGAATTCAGGGAGCTCGGGGCTCGGCCCGTTGTGCAGCAGACCGTTCACGACCTCGTTGACCGTGCCGTCGCCGCCGAGCGCCACCACGAGATCGATGTCGTTGCTCTCGGCCGCCCGCCGCCCGAGGTCCTTGGCATGGCCGCGGTACTCCGTGGTCACGGCCTCCAGCTTCATCTCGCTGGCGAGGGCATGAATGAGGACGTCACGCGTGCGCGCACTGGTGGTGGTAGCCGCCGGATTGACCACGAGAAGTGCACGCATGGGCGCCAGACTACCTACCGGGTGGTATCGGGGTGTACTTGGCCCGGACCGCCGGGCCCGGGCCGGGCCCCGAACGCGGGCTACCCTGGCCGGGTGAGTACTGAGCAGACCCCCGAAGCCCCCGCCGAACCGCGCCCCGGCCGGCTGACCGCCGCGGCGGCGCTGTCCGCGCTGGAAGGCCTCGCCCTGGTCGCCGGTGGCCTCTACATGCTCGTGATGGGCCTGACCGGCAAGCCCGACCGGCCCACCCAGGCCGAGACGGGCGGCCTGACCCTGGTCGTCCTCGGCCTGATCCCGCTGATCGCCGCCCGCGGCCTGCTGCGCCGCCGCAGCTGGAGCCGGGGCCCCGCGATGATCACCCAGATCATGGCGCTGCCAGTCGCCTGGATGTTCCTGAACTCCGACGGCGCCCCGTGGATCCCGGCGGGCATCGCCCTCGCCGCGGTGGCCATCACCGGCCTCGTACTCCTGGTGAACCCGGCCACGACCAAGGCGCTCGGAATCCGCGGGCCGATGCGCGACGCGTAACGAGCAGGGTCCGGAGGCAGCGCCCCCGGACCCCGGCCTACTCCTCGACGAGCAGCTTCTCGCGGAGCTGGGCCAGCGTGCGGGCCAGCAGGCGCGAGACGTGCATCTGCGAGATGCCGACCTCCTGCGCGATCTGCGACTGGGTCATGTTGCCGAAGAACCGAAGCAGCAGGATCCGCTTCTCCCGCGGCGGCAGGTCCTCAAGGAGCGGCTTGAGGGACTCGCGGTACTCGACGCCTTCGAGCGCCTCGTCCTCCGCACCCAGGGTGTCCGCCACCGCCGGCGACTCGTCGTCGGTGTCCGGCACGTCGAGGGACAGCGTGGAGTAGGCGTTGGCCGACTCCAGGCCCTCCAGGACCTCCTCCTCCGAAATGCCGAGCCGCTCGGCCAGTTCGTGCACCGTCGGCGAGCGGCCGTGCTGCTGGGACAGCTCCGCCGTCGCCGTGGTGAGCGCGAGCCGCAGCTCCTGGAGCCGGCGCGGCACCCGCACCGCCCAGCCCTTGTCGCGGAAGTGCCGCTTGATCTCGCCGACGACGGTGGGCGTCGCGTACGTCGAGAACTCCACGCCCCGCTCGGGGTCGAACCGGTCCACCGACTTGATCAGACCGATCGTGGCGACCTGGGTCAGGTCGTCGAGGGGCTCGCCCCGGTTGCGGAAGCGCCGCGCCAGGTGCTCGACCAGCGGCAGGTGCATCCGTACCAGCTGATTGCGCAGCTCGGACTTCTCCGGGGATCCGTCGGGCAGCTTGCGCAGCTCGATGAACATCGCCCGCGCCCCGCTGCGATCGTGTGGATCGTGCTGCCTGTGCTCGATGTGCTCGCTCATAAGGGTCGCCCGCTCTGCCTGCTCCGCCGCGTACAAAACGCCATCTGGGCCATCCACAGGGCTGTCCACCGGGTGCGGCCGGGCCTGCTGCTCCGGGATGCCCGCGGAGCGCACCGCTTCGGGGATGCGCTTGTCGTCCCGCACCGGACCCTCCCCGCTCACGCCGGTCCGGGTCCCGCGCCGCGCTGTTTGTACAGGCTGATGGAGACCGTACGGTCCTCGGCCACCGAGGAGTCGACCTTGCCGGCCAGGGCGGAGAGCACCGTCCACGCGAAGGTGTCGCGCTCCGGGGCCCGCCCGTCGGTGGTCGGCGCCGAGACGGTGACCTCCAGCGAGTCGTCGACGAGGCGGAACACGCAGCTCAGTACGGAACCTGGAACGGCCTGCTGGAGCAGGATCGCGCAGGCCTCGTCGACCGCGATGCGCAGGTCCTCGATCTCGTCGAGGGTGAAGTCCAAACGTGCCGCGAGTCCGGCCGTGGCCGTACGCAGCACCGACAGGTAGGCACCCGCAGCCGGCAGCCGGACTTCCACGAAGTCCTGATTCCCGGGCTCGCCTGCGATCTGGGACACCCTCACCTCCAAGGTGGCACAAGCTCTATCGAGGCCCGGGGAGAGGGGAGGTCCCGGGGCCGTGGGTACGGGGTCCGTACCTGGACTGGCGACGCTATCGCGATCCATGGTGCCCTGTCGCCGGAAGCTCTCCCGGCGGCTGTCACTCATGGTAAGCCTATGAGTACGGACAGTGGCTAGAGGTTTGCAGTGCCCAATTGCTGTGAACCGAGCCCGGGTTGACGTACCCAGGCGTCGAGGGCTTCGAACCTTTCCTCACGCTCTGGACGAAGCGCTTGGGGTGCCACTCTCACACCAGCAGGCCGTCCACGAAACACCAGCGCCAGCTCTCGCCGGGCTCGAAGGTCCGCATCACCGCGTGCCCGGTCTCCTTGAAGTGTCCCGTCGCGTGCTGGTGCGGCGAGGAGTCGCAGCACCCCACGTGCCCGCAGACCAGACACAGGCGCAGTTGCACGGGGTGCGTGCCGTCCTTCAGACACTCCGGGCAGGTGTCGCTCAGCGGGGCCGGCTCGGGGCGCGGCAGTTCTGCAACGTGCGGGCACTCGCTCATGATGGCCAGGTTACGACGCAGAACGCGGCGCGGGTGAGTGGGGACGGACGGTTCTGATGGATGCATTGCCGCTGGTGGCGCTGATCGCGGCGAGCGCGGCGGTCGCGGGAGCCGCCCGCAGGACGCCGGTGCCGGCGCCGCTGCTCCTGGTGGCGGTGGGGCTGATCGGGGCGTACGTGCCCGGCGTCCCCGACTACACCCTCGACCCGCACGTCGTGCTGCCGCTGGTGCTGCCGCCGCTGCTGCACACGGCCGCGCTGGAGAGCTCGTACCTCGATCTGCGCGCCAACCTCCGGCCGGTGGCGCTGCTTTCGGTCGGTTACACGCTGTTCGCGACGGTGGTGGTCGGCTACCTCGCGTATCTCCTCGTGCCCGATCTCCCGCTGACCGCAGGGCTCGTGCTCGGCGCGGTGATCGCGCCGCCGGACGCGGTCGCGGCCACCGCCATCGCACGCCGGCTGCGGCTGCCGAGCCGGATCACCACCATCCTCCAGGGCGAGTCCCTGGTGAACGACGCGACCGCGATCACCGCGTACAAGGTGGCGCTCGCGGCGGCCGTCGGGGCCGGGGCGACCTGGGGCGGCGGACTCAAGGAGTTCGCGCTCGCGTCGATCGGCGGGATCGGGGTGGGGCTCGTCCTGATGCTGCCGATCCACTGGCTGCGCCGCCATCTCCACGAGGCGCTGCTCCAGAACACGTTGTCGCTGCTCATCCCGTTCGTGGCGTACGCGGCGGCGGAGCAGGTGGGCGCGTCGGGCGTACTGGCGGTCGTGGTCGTGGCCCTCTACCTCGGCCATCACTCCTGGCAGGTGGACTTCGCGACGCGGCTCCAGGAGGAGGCGGTCTGGAAGATGGTCGCCTTCGTCCTCGAATCGGCGGTGTTCGCGCTGATCGGACTCCAAATGCCGGTGGTGCTCAAGGGACTTGGGGAGTACGGGGTCGGCGAGGCGGTCTGGTACGCGGTGGGGGTGTTCGTCCTGGTGGTGGCGGCCCGCTTCGTCTGGGTCTTCCCGGCCACGTTCCTGCCGCGCGCGCTGTCCGAGAGGATCCGCCGCCGCGAGCCGGAGGTCGACTGGACGGCGCCGGTGATCGTGGGGTGGGCGGGGATGCGGGGCGTGGTCTCGCTGGCCATCGCGTTCTCGATCCCGCTGACGATGGAGGACGGTTCGGCCTTCCCGGCCCGCAACCTGGTCCTGTTCCTCACGTTCACGACGGTGATCGGCACGCTGGTGGTGCAGGGGCTCACGCTGCCGCCGCTGATCCGGCTGCTGGGGCTCCCGGGACGGGACGCGCAGGCCGAGACGCTGGCCGAGGCGCAGGCCCAGAGCGAGGCGTCCCGGGCCGCCGAGGCCCGCCTCGACGAGCTCCTCACCGACTCGCGCAACGCGTTGCCGCCGCCGCTGGCCGACCGGCTGCGGACGGTGCTCGAACGGCGGCGGAACGCGGTGTGGGAGCGGCTCGGGGCGGTGAACGAGGCGACGGGGGAGTCGGCGGACGACACGTACCGGCGGCTGTCCCGAGCGATGATCGACGCGGAGCGGCAGGTGTTCGTGTCCCTGCGGGACGAGCGGCGCATCGATGACGAAATGATGCGGACGCTGCTGCGGAGGCTGGATCTGGAGGAGGCGGCGGCGTACCGCGAGGGCGAGGGTTAGGGCTGGGCGGGCGCTGGGTCTCCACCCCAGACCCCGGAGACCCCCACCCCGCCCCTTCCCGAGACCCGCCGGGGGACGAGGGTGGGCTGAGGTCCATTCCCGGGGGCGCTGCCCCCGGCCCCCCCCGCTCCTCAAACGCCGAAGGGGCTGGATGTGCGGATGGTTTTGGGGCTGCGGGCCGTGTGTGGCTGGTCGCGCAGTTCCCCGCGCCCCTGACAGCGCCGGGTACAGGCATCTTCAGCCCGTCCGGCGTTTGAGGACGAGCGCCCTTAAGGCGCGAACGGGGTCTGGGGCGGAGCCCCAGGAAACCCGGCTTCCCCCTTCCCAACCCCCGGAGGGTCTCGGGAAGGGGCGGGGTGGGGATTCAAGGCCGGCCAGTGATCACCGCCGCCACTCTCGCGCCCCGCGCAAACGCCCCCTCCTCCGTCAGCCTCAGCAGCGCGTACAGCAGCTTCGCCACGTACACCCGCTCCACTCCCACCCCGTGCCGCCCCTCGAAGTCCCGCGCGAAGGCGTCCAGTTCGGCGGGGACGCGGGCGTAGCCCCCGAAGTGGAAGCGGTCGTCCAGGGTCCAGTCCCCCCGCACCTCGCCGAACGCCGCCCGCTGGAGGGCGCGTATCTCCTCGGTCAGGAAGCCGCCCTTCAGGACCGGCACGCCCAGCGCCCGCTGCCCGGGGGCGAGGCCCGCCGCCAGGCCCGCCAGGGTGCCGCCCGTGCCGCAGGCCACGCCCACCACGTCCGCCGCCCCGCGCAGCTCCTCGCCGAGCGCCGTACAGCCGCGCACCGCGAGGGAGTTGCTGCCGCCCTCCGGCACGACGTACGCGTCGGAGCGGAGCAGCTCCAACAGGCCCGCGAGGACGTCCGGCGAGGACTTGCGGCGGTACGTCGAGCGGTCCACGAAGTGCAGCCGCATGCCGTCCGCCGCGCACTGCGCGAGCGACGGGTTGAGCGGCCGGCCGGCCAGTTCGTCGCCCCGTACGACGCCGATCGTGGGGAAGCCGAGCAGCCGCCCGGCGGCGGCCGTCGCGCGGAGGTGGTTGGAGTAGGCGCCGCCGAAGGTGAGGACGGGGCGGCCGGCGGCGGCCCGCAGGTTCAGCACCAGCTTGCGCCATTTGTTGCCGACCAGATCCGGGTGGATCAGATCGTCCCGTTTCAGGAGCAGGCGTACGCCGTGACGTGCGAAGCGCTCGTCCGGCGCCTCCTCCAGGGGGGAGGGGAGGCGAGGGGCGAGCGCTTCGGGGGTCATGCCCCCATTGTCACGTGGTCACCGCGGGCAGCGCCTCACGCGCGACGCCCCACGTGTCACTTCAGTCGCTCCCCCACCCGCTCGCGCAGCCAGTCCATCGTGAAGCCGCGCGGGTCCACCTTGCCCACCTGCCACTCCTTGTGGCCGATGACGGACCGCTCGGTCCAGCCGTAGAAGCGGCACACGGCCGCGGCCGCCTTCTCGATGGCGGCGAGCTGGGCCTCGGGCCAGGGATCCACGCCGTCGCCCAGGTTCTCGCATTCGAAACCGTAGAAGTGCGTGTTCCCGTCGGTGTCGTTCTTCACCGGCGGCGGCAGCCGTTTCTCGGCGATGACGGCGCGCAGCACGTCGCCGTCGCCCGCGCCCGCGTGATTGGCGCGGCCGTTGCCGACGAGGTGCACGGTGCCGTCCTTGGTGATCACGCCGTGGCAGAGCGGGCCCGGCAGGGCGTCGTAGCCGTCGTAACAGATGCGGACCGTCGCGTCGGCGCCGCTGGTCGCGGTGTGGTGGATCACGACGCCGTTGATGGGGCCCCAGCCGCCGTGGCCGGCCCGGTTGTGGGTGCGCCACCCGTCGACCTCGACGACGGCGAGGCCCTCGCCGCGCAGCGCGGCGAGGAACTGGTCTGCGGACATGGGAGGCGCCATGGCCGCCTCCTTCCAGAGCGGTACGGATGTGTGTCGTACCGCTTGTACCCCAACTTGCCCCAGGAAGGTGCTATTTGGACGCCATGGTGTTAACTGTTCGGTTTGTTGAGCGAGTTGATCCGGACATCCCGCCGGGCCGAGTCCGTCAGTTCTGGGCCAGCCACAGATCCGGGCCGAACACCTCGTAGTGGATGTCGGCCGCCGCCACCCCCTTGGCAAGGAGCTGGGTGCGGACTGCGCGCATGAACGGGAGCGGGCCGCAGAGGTAGGCGCGGGTGCCCGACGGCACCGGCAGCGCCGTCAGGTCGACCCGGCCCGTGCGGTCGGCCGGGTGGCCAGGCTCCGGGGTCTCGTACCAGAAGTGGGCGGCCGCGTCCGGGAGCTTGGCGGTGAGCGCCGCGTGGTCGTCGCGCAGCGGGTGCTCGGCGGGGGAGCGGTCGGCGTGCACCACGGTCACCGGGGCGCGGTGCCCGGTGGCCGCGAGCTGTTCGAGCATCGACAGCATTGGCGTGCAGCCGATGCCCGCGGAAGCCAGCAGCAGCGGGGCCCCGCCCGCACGGAGACCCGCGTCGAGGACGAGATCGCCGTACGGGGCCGAGACGCGCAGCCGGTCGCCCTCGCGGACGCGAGCGTGCAGGTGGCCGGAAACCTCGCCGTCCGGGTCGCCCTGGACGCGTTTGACGGTGATCGAGCGGAGCTCGCCGCCCGGCGCCGAGGTCAGGCTGTACTGGCGTATCTGGCGGGCGCCGTCGGGGAGTTCGACCTGGACGGAGACGTACTGGCCGGCCCGGAAGGCAGGGGCGGGCGCGCCGTCGGCGGGGCGCAGCCGGAAGGTGGCGCAGTCGGCGGTCTCCTCGGTGCGGCCCGCCACCGTCCACTCCCGCCAGACGTCCCCGGCGAGCACGCCCTGCTCCTCGTACTGCCGGGTCTCGATGGCGATCAGGGCGTTCGCCATCAGCCAGTACACCTCGTCCCAGGCCTCGGCGACCTCCGGCGTCGCGGCCTCGCCGAGCACCTCGGCGATCGCGGCGAAGAGGTGCCGGTGGACGATCTCGTACTGGTCGGCGGTGACGCCCAGCGAGGCGTGCTTGTGGGCGATGCGGCTCAGCAGCACGTCCGGGCGGTCCTCGGGGTGGTTCACGAGGTGCGTCGCGAACGCGGCCATGGAGCCCGCGAGCGCCTGCCTCTGGAGTCCGGCGGCCTGGTTGCCGCGGTTGAACAGGTCCCGCAGCAGCTCGGGGTGGGCGGCGAAGAGCCGCTCGTAGAAGCGCTCGGTGATGGTGCCGATGGCCGCGCCGACGGCGGGGAGCGTGGCGCGTACGGTCGCGGTCGACTTCTCGGACAGCATCTACTGGCTCCTTAAATTGGTATTTAGGATTCGCATTTAAGGGTGTGAGGAAGACAGTGAGGGTGGCTGACGGATCGTCAGCGGCTGGTCAGGCCGATCAGCAGCGGGCCGGTCGGTGAGGCCACGAGGTCGTCCACCGTGACCTCGTCGAGGGAGCCGTAGAACGCCTCCTGTGCGCGGTGCAGTGCCCGGCGCAGCCGGCAGGCCGCGGCGAGCGGGCACGGTGTGGACCCCTCGCACTCCACGACGTCACCCGGCCCTTCGAGCTCGCGCACCAGGCCGCCCACGGAGGCGAGACGGCCCGCCGCGGTGAGCGTGAGCCCGCCGCCCCTGCCGCGCCGCGCCTCGACGAGCCCGAGGTGCTGGAGGCGGGCGACGACCTTCGCGGTGTGCGTGTACGGGATGTGCATCGCGTCCGACACCTCCCGCGTGGTGGGCGGGGTCCGGTCGTCCGCGCTCTCGACGACCGCGAGCCGCATCAGCACCCGCAGCGCCAGGTCGGTGAATCTCGTCAGCCGCATGAGACCCACCGTAGATAACTTGCATCTTGTGTGCAAATTAAAGGTTGCCCAATGGGCTGGTTATCGGCCGGTGTATTCGGGGTGTGCGAAGCGGGGGGGCGTGCGGGGCGTGTTCGAGCGCTTCGGGGCGGCTGCCCGGCCTGCTGTTGTTCTAATCCCACTCATTTGAGTAATGGCGCGGGGACTCTCCGTGCTGGAAGTGTTCTCAGGGCAGTCCAGCTTCAAGATCGTAAGAGCTCAGAAGGAGTCACATGTCGGTCGAGGCAGGTCCCGAGAACCGCGCCCAGCAGAGTCTCGGCACAGCCGCCGCGCGGAACTTGGCGACCACCACCAAGTCCGTCCCGCAGATGCAGGAGATCACCTCCCGTTGGCTGCTGCGGATGCTGCCGTGGGTCCAGGTGCAGGGCGGTACGTATCGGGTGAACCGACGGCTCAGCTACTCGGTGGGGGACGGGCGGATCACCTTCGTCCAGACCGGCGAGCGAGTCGCCGTCATCCCCGCCGAGCTGGGCGAGCTGCCCGCGCTGCGGGACTACGAGGACGAGGCGGCCCTCACCGAGCTGGCCAACCGCTGCGAGCAGCGCGAGTTCGCGGCGGGCGAGGTCATCGCCACCGCCGGCGACGTCACCGACCGCGTGTTCCTGCTCGCGCACGGCCGCGTCGAGAAGATCGGCACCGGCCCGTACGGCGACGAGACCGAGCTCGGCTTCCTCGCCGACGGGGCGCACTTCGGCGAGCAGGCGCTGGTCTCCGGCGAGGCCGTCTGGGAGTGCACCTACCGCGCCACCACCGGGTGCACCGCCCTGATCCTGACCCGGGCCGACGTGCTCAACCTCGCGGAGCGCGCCGAGTCGCTGCACGCGCACCTCGCGATGGCCTCGGCGCAGCCCGACCAGCGCACCAACAACTACGGCGAAGCGGCGATCGACCTCTCCGCGGGCCACGTCGGTGAGGCGGTCATTCCGCACACCTACGTCGACTACGAGGGCTCGCCGCGCGAGTACGAACTCTCCGTCGCGCAGACCGTGCTGAAGGTCCACAGCCGCGTCGCCGACCTCTACAACCAGCCGATGAACCAGACCGAGCAGCAGTTGCGGCTCACGGTCGAGGCGCTGCGCGAGCGCCAGGAGCACGAGCTCATCAACAACCGGGAGTTCGGCCTCCTGACCAACTGCGACTACGACCAGCGCCTCCAGCCGCACGACGGGGTGCCCAGCCCCGACGACATGGACGAGCTCCTCTCCCGGCGCCGCGGCTCCAAGCTGTTCCTCGCCCACCCGCGCGCGATCGCCGCCTTCGGGCGCGAGTGCAACAAGCGTGGCCTGGTGCCCGAGTCCGTCGAGGTGGGCGGCCACCACGTGCCCGCCTGGCGCGGCGTGCCGATCTTCCCGTGCAACAAGATTCCGGTGAGCGAGGCCCGTACGACCTCGATCATCTGCATGCGTACCGGCGAGGCCGAGCAGGGCGTCATCGGGCTCCAGCAGGCCGGCATCCCGGACGAGATCGAGCCGAGCCTGTCGGTCCGCTTCATGGGCATCGACGAGCAGGCGATCATCTCGTACCTGGTCACCGCGTACTACTCGGCCGCGATCCTGGTGCCCGACGCGCTGGGCGTCCTGGAGAACATCGAGGTCAGCCGCTGGCGGTGAGCTTCCGGTCCGGGCGTGCCCCCTTCGGGTGCGCCCGGCGCCGCCGTCAACTCCGAGAAAGGTCACCCTAGTTGGCAATGCCGGAAGCCGTGGAGGGCCGCGAGGCGGTCGAGCTGCTTGAACGGACCCGTACCGTCGTCCACCCCCAACTGCGCTCAGCCGTCGAGTCGTTGCCCGGATCCGTGCGGCGGGTCGCGATGTACCACTTCGGCTGGGAGCACGCCGACGGCACCCCGGGCGGCGGACAGGCGGGCAAGGCGATCCGCCCCGCCCTCGTCCTCGCCGCCGCCACGGCGCTCGGCGGCCGCCCCGAGACGGCGGTACGAGCGGCCGCCGCCGTCGAACTCGTCCACAACTTCACGCTGCTCCACGACGACGTCATCGACGAGGACGCGACCCGGCGCCACCGCCCCACCGCCTGGACCGTCTTCGGCACCCCGGACGCCATCGTCGTCGGCGACGCGCTGCTCGCCCTCGCCCTGCGCCAGATCGCCGACGACGGCCACCCCGCGTCCCCGGCCGCCTCCGCCCGGCTCGCCGCCTGCGTCATCGAACTCTGCGCGGGCCAGCAGGCCGACTGCGCCTTCGAGCACCGGGGCCCGCAGGACGTCTCGCTCGACGAGTGCCTCGCCATGGCGATGGCCAAGACGGGGGCGCTGCTCGGCTGCGCCTGCGCACTTGGCGCGCTGTACGCGGGCGCGGGCGACGAGGAGGTCGCCGCCATGGACGCGTTCGGCCGCGAGGCCGGGCTCGCCTTCCAGCTCATCGACGACCTGATCGGCATCTGGGGCGACCCCGGACGCACCGGGAAACCCGCCGGCGCCGACCTCGCCGCGCACAAGAAGTCGCTGCCCGTCGTCGCCGCGCTCGGCTCGGGCACCCCGGCGGCGGCCGAGCTCGCCGAGCTGTACCGGGCCCCGATGGAGCCGTCCGCGGTCCGCCGGGCCGCCGAGGCGGTCGACTTGGCCGGCGGCCGCGACTGGGCCCAGATCCATGCCGCCGACCGGATGGCCCGCGCGGTCGACCACCTCTCGCGCGCCGTCCCCGACCTCACCGCGGCGGGGGAACTGCTCGCCCTGGCCGAATTCGTGACCCGCCGCACCCGGTGAATCACCGGACGGTTCGGCTGCCCTGAGTGGCCCAGTAAATGAGGAGCCAAGTGGCCCCAACGCTGGGCCATTCAGCTTGATTTGATGAGCGCATGACGACCCGCCTCCTGCCGCCCGCCGGCCCCGCCCGCGGCCTCGCCGCCGCCCAGCTCGTCAACTCCCTTGGCGACGGCGCCTTCCTGGTCACCTCGGCGCTCTACTTCAGCCGCGTGGTCGGCCTCCCGGCCACCCGCATAGGCCTCGGCCTGACCCTCGCCTGGGCGGTCGGCGCGCTCGCCGGGGTGCCGCTCGGACAGCTCGCCGACCGGCGCGGCCCGCGCGGCGTCGCCGTCCTGCTCGCCGCCGCCACGGGGGCCTCGGTCGCGGCCTTCCTGTTCGTTCGCGGCTTCCTCCCCTTCGTCCTGGCCGCCTGCTGCTACGCCACCGCGCAGACCGGGCTCTCCGCCGCCCGCCAGGCGCTCCTCGCCGCACTCGTCGCCCGCCGGGACCGCACCCATGTCCTCGCGCACCTCCAGTCCACGCTGAATGCCGGGCTCGCCGTCGGAGCCGCGTTCGGCGGGGTCGCCCTGCATTACGGCACCCGCACCGCCTACTTCGCGGTGTTCGCCCTGGACGCGGCGGCCTTCCTGCTCTGCGCGCTCGCCCTGCTCCGGCTGCCCCAGGTGCCGCCCAAGGCCGTCGCGCCCGGCGCGGGTCCGCGGTTCGCCGTGCTGCGCGACCGCCCCTACGCCGTGGTCACCCTCCTCAACACCCTGCTCCTGCTGCGGATGCCGCTGATCAGCCTCGCCATCCCGCTGTGGACCGTCACCCGCACCGACGCCCCGGGGTGGCTGGTGTCCGCGCTGCTCGTGCTCAACACCGGCGCGGTGATGCTCTTCCAGGTCCGTACCGCCTCCGCCGTCCGCGATCTGGCCGGCGCCCGGCGGACCGTGGCGCGCGGCGGGGTGCTGATGCTCGCCTCCTGCGCGGTGTTCGCGCTCAGCGCCGCCGGGGTGTCCGCCTGGATGGCCGCGGTCGTGCTGCTTGTCGCGGGCGGGCTCCAGGTGGCGGGCGAGATGATGCAGTCCGCGGGCGCCTGGCAGATCGGCTTCGATCTCGCACCGGCCGACCAGCAGGGCCAGTACCAGGGCTTCTTCGGCATGGGCGTGCCGCTGGCCAGGATGCTCGGCCCGTTGCTGCTCACCGCGCTCGTCGTCGATGGGGGCGTGCCCGGCTGGCTGCTGCTCGGCGCCCTGTTTCTCGGCGCCGGCCTCGCGCTCGGGCCCGCGGTCCGGTGGGCGGAGCGGTCCAACTCTAGGATGGCGATGGTTGGTTGAGGCGGTCGGACGGGGTGGGAGCGGTGGACATGGGCGTACGGATCAGGCGGGCCGGGCAGAGCGACGCGGCGGCAGTGGTACGCGTCCTCGACGCGGCGTTCATGTACGACCCGGTGAGCAGCTGGGTGCTGCCCGACGAGGCGCGGCGGCGCGAGGTGCACCACCGGCTGATGGAGGCGTTCTTCCAGCTCTCCTTCGCCGAGGGCCATGTGGACATCACCGAGGACGGCTCGGCGGTCGCGCTGTGGATCGACGTCCCGGCCGAGCCGCGGGAGACGGAGGACGGCGACGAAGGGCCGGCGCAGCTGCGAGCCTTCGTCGACCCCGACAACGAGCGGGTCGAGCAGATCGCGCACCTGATGGCAGGCATCCATCCGCACGGCCGCGCCCACGCCTACCTCTGGATGATCGGGGTGACCCCGGACCGGCAGGGCGAGGGCCTGGGCGCCGAGCTGATCACTTCCGTACTGGAGCGGTGCGACCGGGAGGGGCTGCCCGCCTATCTGGAGGCGAGCAGCGAACGCAGCCCCCACCTGTACCGGCGCCTCGGCTTCGCCCCGCTCGGCGAGCCGGTGCGGCTGCCGGACGGCCCGCTGGTCCACCCGATGTGGCGCGAGCCGAAGGGCTGAGAGTCTCGTTTGCACTCCTGGCGGGGCTCAGCCCGGGACGATGCGGGAGACGATGAGGTCGACGAGCCGGGAGGTCTCCTTGTCGGCCAACTCCCGCTCGTGGCCGCCCTGTTCATCCCATTCCTCGCCCTCGTCGGCGAACATTCCCGGCAGGGTGAAGACCTCGACGAGCAGTCCGTTGATCGCGAGGTGGAGCAGCCGGACGGTGTCGGGGTCCCCGGGCAGCCCGGAGTCCACGTGGAACCGGACGTTCGCCTCCAAATCCGCGCGGAGCGCCCGCGTCAGCTCCGTCCGCAGCGCGGGCCTCCGGGTCGCTTCGAGGCGCAGCTCCAGCATGGCCAGGTACCCGGTGCGCTCGGCGGTCATCCGCCGCACCACCCAGTGCGCCAGGGAGGCGACCAGTGCGCGGGAGGGCCCGGGCCGCATCGCCTCGGCGACCTCGTCCGGGTCCGGCGCCATGCGTACGTGGATGTGCCGGCCGGCCTGGGTGAACAGGTCGTCCCTGCTGGTGAAGTAGTTGGACGCGGTGCCCGCGGGCACGCCCGCCTCCGTGTCCACGGCGCGGAAGGTCAGCCCGCGCGCTCCTTCGCGCGCGAGCACTTCGATCGCCGCGTCGACGAGGGCGGTTCTGCGTTCGGGGTTTCTGGCCATGCCGGAACTCCTCCATCGATCTTGCGGGTCCCAGGAAATGGGGGTTGCTCAACCACTACATCTGAAGCACTATAGCTGTCGTGGTCGACGCGGAAGGGCCACGAACCCGAGCCCCAAGGGGTCAGTTTGCGCAAGCTCTCGTATTTCATCGGCATGTCCCTCGACGGCTTCATCGCGGGTCCCGATGGCGAGGTCCAGTTCCTGATGGACCAGATGTCCCCGGCGTACTTCGACTACCTGAAGACCGAGTGGCCGGAGACGCTGGCGACCGCCGGCCGGCGGCGCTTCGGCTGCGACGACGCCGAGAACACCCACTACGACACCGTCCTGATGGGCCGGGCCTCGTATGCCCTGGGCCTGAAGGACGGCGTGGTCGATCCGTACGCCCACCTCAAGACGTACGTCTTCTCGCGCGGCCTCGCCGAATCCCCGCACCCCGCGGTCGAGTTGGTGGCGGGCGACCCGGTGGTCAAGGTGCGCGAGCTCAAGAAGTACGACGGTCTCGGCATCTGGCTGTGCGGCGGCGGCAACCTCGCCGGTCAGCTGGCCGAGGAGATCGACGAGTTGGTCATCAAGACCTACCCGGTGCTCGCGGGCGACGGAATCCGGGTCGTGTCGGGTGAATTCGGCCCCCGCCAGTTCGAGTTGACCGGGTCCCGGTCGTTCGACAATGGTGCGGTCGTCTCGAAGTACGCAAGGAAGCGGTAACGCGCATTTCGGTCACCCCCTGTGACGAACAGCAGGGTACGCCGCTAATCTCCGCCCATGACACCACAGTCATGGGCGGGTTGGTACCGGGACCGCCTAGGATCCGAAGCGCTGACGATCACCACTGACGGGACGCAACTGCGGACCCGGATCAGGGGGGTCGATTTCGCCGGAGCGAGCTTTGACTCGCTCGGCCCGGTACCGGGGATACCGGCGGAGAGCGGCACTTTCGCGCTCGACGACGGGAACCTCCGTGACTTCGTACTCGAATGGGACATGCCCGTGCCCGTCGCGTCGGACGACGGCGCGGTCCAGCAGGCCACCCTCAGCTGCCTGCTCTCCCTGAAACCGCCGGAGCCCGACCTCGGGGTCGCCCTGCACTTCGGGGGAGCGGTGTACGCCAGCGGGCGGGCCGAGCTCGACTTCGGCTCGGTCCTCGACGACATCCGGCGCCAACTCCCGTCCGGCTCAAGCCTCCAACCGTCCGCCCTGGACGCCATCTGATCCTCTTCCTCTGCTGTTCCTCCCGCGGCCGCTGCGCATCGGGGAGTCCTCGGGACTCCGTGGTGCGGGGCGGCCGCTCTGCGTCGGGGCGGCTTCCGGAAGGGGCTTCCCCCGGGCCTCCCCCGGGCCTCTCCGGTTCCTTGCCCCCTTCCTTGGGTCGCATTGTTCTACTACTATGCGAACAAGGAGGCTTCGATGAATCGTGTCCGGTACCGCTTGGTGGCCCTGGCCGTACTGCCGTTCCTGCTCGCCATTGCCGTCGACCTGGCGGCGTTCGCGCTCCTTCGCGCCAGGCTGCCCGACCAGCTGGCCAGCCACTTCACCGCGGGCGGCGGCTCCGACGACACCCAGAGCCACACCTCGTACCTGGTCTTCGTCCTCGTGACGCACATCGGGTTCGCCGCCCTGTGGACCGTCGTCGCGCGGACCGGGGACGCGGCCGTGCGCGGGCTGCGGTGGACGGTCGGGGCCGGGTACGCGGTCGCCGGGCTTGTCGGCTATCTGATGGTCGCCGTCCTGGTCGCCAACGCCGACGCGGTCGACCCGGCGCGGGTACGGATGCCGCCGTGGCAGCTCGCCGTCGGGGCGGGCTGCGGCGCGCTCGCGGCGGGGATCGGCTGGCTGCTCCTGCTGACCGTGCCGATGCCCGCCCCCATGCCGTCCCCCGGTCCCGGCGAGCCGGAGCGACTCGACCTCGCCGAGGGCGAAGTGGCGGGCTGGATGCGCCGGGCGCCCTCGCGGGTGCTGCTCGCGATGGGGGTCGCGCTGATCGTCACGGCGACCGCCCTGCTGTACGCGGGCGGAACGCGCTACGCGATCATCGCCCTTGGCGGCGCCCTGCTCTGCCTCGCCTTCTCCTGCCCGTACGTCACGGTCGACCGGCACGGCCTGACCGCGCGGCCGACCGTACTGCCCTGGCCGCGGATCCGGGTGCCGCTGTCCGACGTCGACCGGGCGATCAGCCGCGAGGTCAAGATCCTGGCGGAGTACGGGGGTTGGGGCTACCGGATGCGGCCGGGCAAGACGGGCCTGATGCTGCGCTCGGGCGAGGCGCTCGTCGTACGGCGGGCGGGCGGCCGCGAGTTCGCGGTGACGGTGGACGACTCGGCGACGGCCGCGGCCCTGCTCAACACGCTGGCCCACCGCGAGGGGGCGAAGCGCTGATGCTGTTCGATCCGGCCGACCGTGAGACCGGGAGGCGCTGATGCTGTTCCGGGTGGACCCCGCGTCGCCGCAGCCGCTGGGCGACCAGATCGCGGCATCGGTGCGCCGGGCCATCGCCGAGGGCAAGGTGACCCCGGGCGAACGCCTCCCGGCGGCCCGCTCCCTGGCGGACTCCCTGGGCGTCAACCTCCATACGGTGCTGAGGGGTTACCAGCGCCTGCGGGAGGAGGGCCTGATCGAACTCCGGCGGGGCCGGGGCGCGGTGGTCGTGGACGACACGTCCGCGCGGGGCCGGGCCTCGCTGATGCTGAGGGTGCGCGAACTGGTCGACCAGGCAAGGGAGTTGGGACTTACGGAGGAGGAGGTCGTGGGGTTGGTCAGGCGAGGGTTGGCGTGAGAGCGCGCCGGGGGCTCCTCAGTACGTCTGGAGCTCCACCAGGTTCCCGTCCGGATCAAGGACGTGCGCGGCCCTGAGCCCCGGCCCCCACTCGGGCATGTCGCGCGCCGGGGCCGCGATGACGCCGCCCGCCTCCGCGCAGAGCGAGACCGCGGAGTCGAGGGCGTCCGACGAGGCCAGGTGGATGGCCAGCGACCCGCCCCCGCGCGGGACCCGGTCCTCGCCGAGCGCGGAGACCATCGCGGACCGGGTGAACAGGGCGAGCGCGGTCCGGCCGTCGGCGGCGTCCCAACTGGCATAGCCGGACGCGGAGTTGCCCCGGGCGAGGGTGCAGCCGGTGAGCCCGGGCAGCACGGCATCGTAGAAGCGGAACGAGGGCTCGTAACGCTCGACGAGAAGCCGGGGGTACGGAGGGTCCAGGGGTTCCATGCCCTCGAACCTAACCCGGAAGATGACCTTCCGCGGTGTGCCAGTAGTCACGCGTCTCGACCGCGAGCCCGTCCGCCCCGAAGCGCACGAACACGCAGCCCGCGAGGGTGACCGGCGCCTCGCCCTCGTAGGCGAGGACCCGGAACTCGGCGACCGCGAGCCCGTCCTGGCCGACCACGGGTTCACCGAACCGCACCTCCTGGACCCGTTCCCCCTCGAACGACCAGCGCAGATAGTCGGCGAGCTCGTCGCGTCCCCGGTGCGGCGGCCGGAACGGCATGGAGGTGTGGACGACGTCGTCGGCGTACAGCTCCAGGATGGCGTCGACGTCGTGCCCGGCCCAGCCGGCTTCCCACGTGGTGACGAATCGCCGCGCGGCGGCGGCGAGATCGAGGCTGCCCATGGTGCCGAGTATCCCCGAGGCGATGTCAGCGGCTCAGCCCCGGAGGGCGTGCTGCTCGGCGATCCGCAGAGCGCACGTCATGGACTCGGCCCTCGCCGAGTCGACCTCGACGTCGTACCGCACCCCTCGGTGTACGGAGTCGGCCTGGCCGCGGGCCATGCCGGGGGCGCGGTCGCCGCGGGCCGTCTCACGCCCGGCCGCGGTGTCGGGGTCGCAGCGCACCGCGACCCAGAGCACGTCGAGCCCGTCGAGGGCGTGGAGCCAGCGCTTCTGCCCGTCGGCGCCGTCGAGGAACACCTCGTCGAGAATGATGCGGGCGCCGGCCCGCACCATGGCGGCGACCCCGTGCCGCCAGGCGTCCGAGAGCCGCCGGTACTCGGGCCCCACCGTCACCGTGCCATCGGCCCCGACGCCGAGCCCGCCCTCGCCGTCGCGGAGCGAGGCGGGCATGGCCGCGTCCACGGAGTCGACCCCGAACGTCAGCCAGGCCCCGGGCAGCACGGCCTGCAGACACCGGGCGATCCCGGACTTGCCGGAACTGGACCCGCCGTTGAGCACGATCACCTGACACGGGGGCATGCCTGTCTGATCCATCACGGGCGTCAAGGTAAGCGGCCGCCCCTTCCCCGGCCAACCGAATTCCGCCTAACCTGCGCGGATGCAGCGAATCCTGGTGGCCGGGGCGACGGGCTCCGGCAAGTCCACCCTGGCGCGCGCGGTGAGTACGCGCCTGGAGATCCCGTACCACGAAATGGACGAGCTGTACTTCGCGGGCCCGAACTGGAGAGAGAACCCCCAATTCACCACCCGGATAAGGGAAATAGCCGACTCCCCAACCTGGATCTTCGACTCATTCGGCTATCCAAAGGTCCGCGACCTGCTGTGGGAGCGGGCCGACACGGTGGTGTGGCTGGACTACCCGAGGCGCGTAGTGATGCCCCGAGTGCTGCGCCGCTCACTGCGCAGAACGGTGCTGCGAGAACGACTCTTCAACGGCAACAGGGAAACCCTGACGGACTGGTTCACCCGGGACCACCCGGCTCGCACCTCCTGGACCCAGCACGGCCCCCGCAGGGCGGAAATCGGAGCGAGGGCCGGGGACACGCGGTTCGCGCCACTGCGCACCCTGCGCTTCACCGCCCCGCGCGCAGCCGCTGGTTGGCTGCGAACGCTGCCGGGTTCGTGAGCCTGGGCCGGAGGTTCGCCGAAGGAGTGTGGGAACCGTGTGGGCCGTGCGACGGCAGCGAAAAGGCCCGGCCGGTGAACCGGTCGGGCCCCTTCTGAATTCACTGCCTCCCGCGCGTTCGTCGAACGCGCGCGGGGCCGCGAACTCGGCCTGAGTCAGGCCTTCTTCGTCTCCCAGAAAATGCGGTCGATCTCGGCGATGAGGTCGAGCGCCTTCTGGCCGGTCGCCGGGTCGGTCGACGCCTTGGCGGCCGAGAGGGCCTTCAGGGTGTCGTTGACCAGCTGGTGCAGCTCCGGGTACTTCTCGAAGTGCGGCGGCTTGAAGTAGTCGCTCCACAGCACCGAAACGTGGTGCTTGGCGAGCTCCGCGCGCTGTTCCTTGATGACCACGGCACGGGCACGGAAGTGCGCGTCCTCGTTGGCCTGGAACTTCTCCTGTACGGCCTTGACCGACTCCGCCTCGATGCGGGCCTGGGCCGGGTCGTACACACCGCAGGGCAGGTCGCAGTGCGCGCTGACCTTCACCTTGGGGGCAAACAGGCGGGAAAGCATTGAGCTGTCCTTCCTCGTGATCGTCTTCTCAGGTGGGACATTACTCGGTGAGAGACGCGATTTCGCGGGTGCCCCCGTGGGCTTAGGTCAAAAGTCCAGGGTCACCATGGGACTCGTGGCGGAACGTACCGTGGGAGTGGTGGCGGGGTGCCGGTGGCCGGGAGGTGGGTGACGTATGACGGATGAGGGGCGGGAGCCGAGGGTGCCGTTGGGGATCGCCGAGGTCCTGGGGACCTCGATGGTTCCCACGCTGCTGCACGGGGATCAGCTGCTCGTGCACTACGGGGCCGAGTTGCGGGCCGGCGACGTGGCCGTGCTGCGGCACCCTCTGCAGCAGGATCTGCTCATCGTCAAGCGGCTCATGGAGCTGTGCGAGAGCGGCTGGTGGGTGCTCGGGGACAACGCGGACGACGAGGTCGTGGACAGCCGGGCGTTCGGCGCCGTGCCCATGGAGCTCGTGCTCGGCCGGGTGCGCGGGCGGTTCCGGCCCATGACGGCCGGCCGCCGCCGCACCGTCGGCTACTTGGCGTCCTGGGTCGTCTCGTCGGTCAGGCCGGTGCTCTCCGACCGCTCGGTCTCCAGGCGCTTGCGGGCCCGGTAGGCGGCCACGTTCGCCCGGGTCGCACAGCGGTCCGAGCAGTAGCGGCGCGAGCGGTTGGTCGAGGTGTCCAGGTAGGCGTTGCGGCACGGCGCCGCCTGGCACAGGCCGAGCCGGTCGACCCCGTACTCCGTGAGGTGGAAGGCCAGGCCCATGGAGGCGATCGCCGCGTAGCCCGCCGTCGCGTTCGACGGGTGGTCGGCGAGGTGCATGTGCCACAGGGGACGGTCGTCCTCGTCCCGGTGCTCGTGGCCCGACACCTGCGGGCTGACGGGGAACTCCAGGAGCAGCGAGTTGAGCAGGTCCACCGCCTGGACCTCCTCGCCCCCGTCCGCCGCCTCGAAGACCGCCCGCAGCCGGGCCCGTACCGAACGGAAGCGCGTCACGTCCGCGTCCGTCGCCCGGCGGGCCGCCGACTTGTTCCCGCCGAACAGTTCGCGCACCGCGTCGACCGAGGTCAGCGAGTCCTTGTTGCGGGCCGGCTCCTCGGTGTTGACCAGGCGCACGGCGTAGTCCGAGTAATAGGCCAGTTCCACTTGTAGTCCTTACGGCGGCGGTCTATGGTCTGGAGTGTTCACAGGTAACGGCTGGGTACCCTTCGAGGGTATTACAGAGTGACTTCGTAGGAGGGATCGCGGTGTCGGAGACATTCACTGGGGCCGGTACGGGCACCGACTGGCGAGGCTGGCAGGACAGCTGGGACAGGCAGCAGGAGTGGTACATGCCGGACCGCGAGGAGCGCTTCCGGGTCATGCTCGACATGGTCGAGGCCTGTGTCGGTCCCGCGCCGCGCGTGCTCGACCTCGCGTGCGGTACGGGGAGTATTACGGACCGGCTCCTCAAGAGGTTCCCGGACGCGGTCAGTACGGGGGTGGATCTCGACCCCGCGCTCCTCGCCATCGCCGAGGGCACCTTCGCCGGGGACCCGCGCGTCACCTTCGTGGCCGCCGACCTCAAGGACCCGGAGTGGGTTCGGTCGCTTCCGTACGACTCCTACGACGCTGTCCTCACGGCCACCGCCCTGCACTGGCTGCACAGTGAGCCGCTCGCCGCGCTCTACGGGCAGGTCGCCGGGCTCGTCCGGCACGGCGGTGTGTTCATGAACGCCGACCACATGATCGACCCCGCCACCCCGCGCATCAACGCCGCCGAACGCGCGCACCGGCACACCCAGATGGACCGCGCCAAGGCCGCCGGCGCCGTCGACTGGGCCGACTGGTGGGCGCTGGCCGCCGAAGACCCCGTACTCGCGGAGCCGACCGCGAAGCGGTACGAGATCTACGGCGAGCACGCCGACGGCGACATGCCCTCGGCCGCCTGGCACGCCGAAACCCTGCGCGCGGCCGGCTTCGCCGAGGCCCGCCCGGTATGGGCCTCGCCCTCGGACACGCTGCTGCTCGCCCTCAAGTAGCCAAGTGGCGCATGAAGAAGGGGGGTTACCGGCCGCGGCCGGTAACCCCCCTTCCCTTGTGGCTGCTTACAGCACCTTCGACAGGAACGACTTCGTCCGGTCGTGCTGAGGGTTCGTCAGGACGTCGCGCGGGTTGCCCGCTTCGACCACCACGCCGTCGTCCATGAAGACCAGCGAGTCGCCGACCTCACGGGCGAAGCCCATCTCGTGGGTGACCACGATCATGGTCATGCCGTCCTCGGCGAGGCCGCGCATGACGTCCAGGACGTCGCCCACCAGCTCGGGGTCGAGCGCCGAGGTCGGCTCGTCGAAGAGCATCAGCTTCGGCTGCATCGCGAGCGCCCGGGCGATCGCCACGCGCTGCTGCTGGCCACCGGAGAGCTGCGAGGGGTAGTTGCCCGCCTTGTCGGCGAGGCCGACCCGGTCGAGCAGCTTCAGGGCCCGCTCGCGGGCCACCGCCTTCGACTCCCGCTTGACCTGGACCGGCGCCTCCATGACGTTCTCCACGGCCGTCATGTGCGGGAACAGGTTGAAGCGCTGGAAGACCATGCCGATGTCCCGGCGCTTCAGGGCGACTTCGCTGTCCTTCAGCTCGTAGAGCTTGTCGCCCTTCTGCCGGTAGCCGACCAGGTCGCCGTCGACGTACAGGCGCCCGGCGTTGATCTGCTCCAGGTGGTTGATGCACCGCAGGAACGTCGACTTGCCGGAGCCGGACGGGCCGATCAGGCAGAACACCTCGCCCTCGGCCACCTCCAGGTCGATGCCCTTGAGGATGTGGGCGGGGCCGAACGACTTGTGGACGCCCTCCGCCTTGACCATCGGTTGTGCAGTCATGGGATCACCGCCGCCAGTTGGAGAGGGAGAGCAGGTTCGACTTGATGCGCTCCAGCGGCGTGGGCGGCAGGGCGCGCAGCGAACCGCGTGCGAAACGGCGCTCCAGGTAGTACTGGCCGACGCTGAACACACTGGTCAGAGCCAGGTACCAGATCGAGGCGACGAAGAGCATCTCCATCACCGCGAACGAGGTCGCGGCGACGTCCTGGGCACTGCGCAGCAGGTCCTGGTACTGGACGGCGACGACCAGGGACGAGGTCTTGAGCATGTTGATGAACTCGTTGCCCGTCGGCGGGATGATCACCCGCATCGACTGGGGGAGCACGACGCGGCGCATGGTCTGCATCTGGGTCATGCCGAGCGCGTGCGAGGCCTCGGTCTGGCCCTCGTCCACCGACTGGATGCCGGCCCGGACGATCTCCGCCATGTACGCGCCCTCGTTCAGGCCGAGGCCGAGCAGGGCGGCGAGGAACGGAGTCATGACCGCGGTCATGTAGTCCTTGTAGAACCCGAGGTTCAGGATCGGGAAGATCAGCGCCAGGTTGAACCAGATCAGGAGCTGTACGTAGACCGGGGTGCCGCGGAAGAACCAGATGTACAGCCAGGCGACCGAACTGGTCACCGGGTTCTTCGAGAGCCGCATCACGGCGAACAGCACACCGAGCGCGAGGCCCACGGCCATGGAGACGACGCTGATGAGCACGGTGTGCCACAGGCCGGTCAGGATGCTGGAGTCGAACAGCTTGTCCGTGACGGTGGCCCAGCGCACATTGCCCTGGGCGAACGCGTACCCGAGCGCGCCGAGCACGGCGACGACGAGTACGGCGCTGATCCAGCGGCCGTAGTGGCGCACCGGGATGGCACGGATGATGTCCGGCGGGACCTGCTCCGGGGCGGCGTCCGCCGGACCGGAGGGGGTCTTGTCGAGCTTGTCAGTCACAGCGACTGCCCTTCAGTGGTGCGCGGGTCAGGAGCCGCCGTTGATGGCTGCTTTGGTGACGGCGCCCTGCGCGCCGCCCCACTTGTCGATCGCCGTCTTGTACGTGCCGTCCGCGATGATCGCGTCCAGCGCGGCCGAGAGGGCGTCGCGCAGCTGGGTGTTCTTCTTGTCCACCGCGATGCCGAAGGGGCCCGCGTCCGACTTGTTGGCGACCGCCTCGAAGTCGGCGCCGCCGCCCGCGGTCTTCGCGATGTACGCGGCGACGGGGGAGTCGTTCAGGTCGGCCACCGCGCCGCCGGCCTTGACGCGGGTCTGCGCCTCGGCGTCGGTGGCGTAGGGCTCGAAGGCCAGCTCGCCCTTGCCGTCCGTCTTGCACTTGGCGGCGAGGTCCTTGGCGGCCTGCTCGTAGGTGGTGCCGCGCTGCACGGCGATCTTCTTGCCGCAGAGGTCCTCGGTGGACTTGATGCCCTCCGGGTTGCCCTTCTTGACCAGGATGCCGGTGCTCGCGGTGTAGTAGTCGACGAAGTCGACGCCCGTACCGGTCTTCTTGCCGTCCTTGTCGAGGCCCTGCTGGCGGGCCTTGGTGTCGCTCACCGAGGACATGACCGCGTCGTAGCGGCCGGTCGGCAGCGCTCCGAGGAGGGTGTCGAAGGTGCCGCTGGTGAACTCGAACTTCACGCCGAGCTGCTTGCCGAGGGCGGCGGCGATGTCGGGGTCGATGCCGACGATGGTCTCGCCCTGCTTGAACTCCATGGGCGCGTACGTGGCGTCCGTACCGACCTTGATGACGCCGGCCTTCTGGATGTTCGCGGGCAGCTTGGAGAAGAGCGGGGCGGAGCTGGAGCCCGAGGAGTCGGGGGCCGAGCCCTTCTTCGTCTGGTCACCGCAGCCGGTGACCAGCAGGGCGCCCGCGACCGCGATCGCGCCGACCGCGGCAATCCGGGACTTGGCGGCGGTCGTACGGCGGGTGGTGCTTGCGGTCATGGTCGGGTTCCTCCGGCAGATGTTGAGTGGAGTGGCCATGGAGTGCGTACGAAACGACGACGCACAGGTCCTGGGCGGTGGTCGTGCACGCATCCTCGGGTGTCGCGACCGCGGTGTGAACCGCGTGTGAAGTCGCATCTTGCCATTCGGACCCCGGAAATCAGGGTCGCAGAGATGTCAAAATCGGATAACGGGTCACCCCCCGAACCCCAACAAGCCGGTACACCAAGTCCCACCGGGCCGGACCATGTGCGGGAAGTGTCCGCGGGGACCGGAGAATCTCCGGTTCATCTCGCGTTGTGGACATGTTCCATGCCGCGTATGAGACTTGTCGTGACATCACACCAAGAGTCGTGTCACGGTACGGAGACCGCTTGTGACCGGGCGTCGGCGCTGGGCCAATATGGACTCGTCGGCGGACGTCAATGTCCGGTAAGAAGGATCCTTACACCCCTCATCCGGGGCTCAGGGCGCGTGTGCGGCGCGCCCGCGCGTACGTACCTCCACCCCGCGGGGCGGGCCAACCGCCCTCAGCGGGGAACGTACGCGGGTCCGCCCACCCCTCCTCAACAAGGAGTGGCCACCCTCAACTGATGAAGACTTAAGGGGTAAAACACAATGGCAGCGGAGATCGTCAATCCTCGCAGCGACAGCAGCACGGAGGGTTCTGACGAGCCCTTCGACCCGGCCTTCGCGCTCCACCGGGGCGGCAAGATGGCCGTCCAGTCCACCGTGCCGATCCGCGACAAGGACGACCTGTCCCTCGCGTACACGCCGGGCGTCGCCAAGGTGTGCAGCGCGATCGCGGAGAACCCGGAGCTGGTCCACGACTACACCTGGAAGTCTCAGGTGGTCGCCGTCGTGACGGACGGTACGGCAGTGCTCGGGCTCGGTGACATCGGTCCGGAGGCGTCCCTTCCCGTGATGGAGGGCAAGGCGATCCTCTTCAAGCAGTTCGGCGGCGTCGACGCGGTTCCGATCGCGCTCGCGACCACCGACACGGACGAGATCATCGAGACCGTGGTCCGGCTCGCCCCGTCCTTCGGTGGGGTGAACCTGGAGGACATCTCCGCCCCCCGCTGCTTCGAGATCGAGCGCCGGCTCCAGGAGGCCCTGGACATCCCGGTCTTCCACGACGACCAGCACGGCACGGCCGTGGTCACCCTGGCCGCCCTGCGCAACGCCGCGAAGCTCACCGGACGCACCCTCGGCGACCTGCGCGCGGTGATCTCCGGGGCCGGTGCGGCCGGTGTCGCCATCGCCAAGTTCCTGCTCGAAGCGGGCCTCGGCGATGTGGCGGTCGCGGACCGCAAGGGCATCGTCAGCACGGACCGGACGGACCTGACGGACGTCAAGCGCGAGCTCGCCGAGCTCACCAACAAGGCGGGCCTGACCGGCTCCCTGGAGACCGCGCTCGCGGGCGCCGACGTCTTCATCGGCGTCTCCGGCGGTACGGTCCCCGAGCCCGCGGTCGCCTCCATGGCGCCGGGTGCCTTCGTCTTCGCGATGGCCAACCCGAACCCCGAGGTGCACCCCGACATCGCGCACAAGTACGCCGCTGTCGTGGCCACCGGCCGCTCGGACTACCCGAACCAGATCAACAACGTGCTCGCCTTCCCCGGCATCTTCGCGGGCGCCCTCCAGGTCCGGGCCTCCCGGATCACCGAGGGCATGAAGATCGCCGCGGCGAACGCGCTGGCCGACGTCGTGGGCGACCAGCTCGCCGCGGACTACGTCATCCCGTCCCCGTTCGACGAGCGGGTCGCCCCCGCCGTCACGGCGGCGGTCGCGGCGGCCGCACGCGCCGAGGGCGTGGCGCGCCGGTAGTACGTTCCGGGAGCTGTTCGTACCAAGCCGTGCCGGGCTTTCCTTCGGGGAGCCCGGCACAGCTTTTTCGTGGCTGGTCGCGGCGTGCGGGGTGTCACAGCCGTGGGAGGTTCCGGCGGCCGGGCCGCGCGCTCTAGGGTCAGGGCCATGTTCGCCGCCTACGCCGCCCGCATCGACCGTGACCAGCCGCTCAGCGGCCTTGAGTTGGGGGAGCGGCCGGCCCCCGAGCTACGCCCCGGCTGGACGCTCGTCGACGTACGGGCCGCCTCCCTCAACCACCACGACATCTGGTCGCTGCGCGGGGTCGGACTCACCGAGGACAAGCTGCCGATGATCCTCGGCTGCGACGCGGCCGGGGTCGACCAGGACGGCAACGAGGTCGTCCTGCACTCGGTGATCGGCCAGACAGGACACGGCGTCGGCCCCGCCGAGGGCCGCTCGATCCTCACCGAGAAGTACCAGGGCACCTTCGCCGAGCAGGTCGTTGTCCCCACCTGGAACGTCCTGCCGAAGCCGAAGGAGCTGAGCTTCGCGGAGGCGGCCTGCATGCCGACCGCCTGGCTGACGGCGTACCGGATGCTCTTCACCAACGCCGGGGTGCGGCCCGGGGATTCGGTCCTGGTGCAGGGTGCGGGGGGCGGCGTCGCCACCGCCGCGATCGTGCTCGGCAAGGCGGCCGGCCTGCGGGTCTTCGCCACCAGCCGCGACGAGGCCAAGCGCAGGCGGGCCGTGGAACTGGGCGCGGTCGAGGCGTACGAGCCCGGTGCGCGGCTGCCGCAGCGGGTCGACGCGGTGATCGAGACGGTGGGGGCCGCGACCTGGTCGCACTCGGTCAAGTCCCTGCGTCCCGGCGGAACTCTGGTCATCTCGGGCGCCACCAGCGGCGACCGCCCCGCACACGCCGAACTGACCCGCATCTTCTTCCTGGAGCTCAAGGTCGTCGGCTCCACGATGGGCACGAAGGACGAGCTGGAGGACCTGCTCGCGTTCTGCTCGGCGACGGGCGTACGCCCCGTCATCGACGAGGTGCTCCCGCTGGACCGGGCACGCGAGGGCTTCGAGAAGGTGGCGTCGGGGGACCTGTTCGGGAAGGTGGTCCTCACCGTGGGGTGAGGCGTGGGTGAGGGTGTCGGTGGGGGCTGATGGCCGCGGTTCCGCGCGTACGAGTGCGCGGGGGCCGCGGCCTTTCGCGTGGGCGTGCTTCTGCATGGGCGTGATGTCAACCAGGGTTGACGAGTCCTGGGTGTCAATGTAAGTTGACATGCATGACCGAGGCCACCGATCTCGCCGCACGAGCCGGCGACCGCGACCCGAGGGTCGGACTGCGAGCCGTCGCCGCGCTGCGCCGGCTCCTGGAACAGCTCGAATCCGTACAGGTACGAAGCGCCCGCAACCAGGGCTGGTCATGGCAGGAGATCGCCGCCGAGCTGGGGGTCAGCCGGCAGGCCGTCCACAAGAAGCACGGGAGGAATTGATGTTCGAGCGATTCACGACGAACGCCCGTGGGGTGGTGGCGGGTGCGGTCGAGCACGCCTCGCGTGCCGGGTCCCCGGTGGTGACCGAGGAACACCTGCTGCTCGCCCTCCTCGACCGCGAGGGCACCAAGGCGGCCTTCGCGCTCACCTCCCTCGGCGTCACCGACCGGCGCGCCGAAGTCGCCGAGGCGCTGGCCGCCGCGCGGCGCCGGGGCGGCATGTCCAAGGCGGACGAGGACGCGCTGGCTGGGCTGGGCATCTCCGTCGAGGAGATCGTGGCTCGGGTGGAAGAGACCCACGGGCCGGGCGCGCTGTCCGGCGCGGAGCCGGGCCGGGCATGGCCCTCGGGACGGCCGTCCTTCACGAAGGGCTCCAAGAAGGTGCTGGAGAAGTCCCTCAGGATGGCGCTGGCCCGCAAGCAGAAATACATCGGCGACGAGCATCTGCTCCTGGCGCTCACCGCGATGCCGGGGTTGGCGGGGGAGGTCCTCGCGGAGTTTGGGGGGACGTACGGGGGTGTGGAGAGGGTGTTGTTCGGGGCGGGGGGTTAGGGGGGCGGGGTTTGCCCACCCGCCCGCCCGTTGCTCGGGGTTGGACGGCCCGGGCCTCCTGGGGCTCCGCCCCAGACCCCGATGGCCCCTCCCCGCCCCTTCCCTAAACCCGCCGGGGGGTGAGGAGGGAGGGGGAGGTCCGTTTTCTGGGGCTGCGCCTCAGCCCCCCGGGCCGTTACTTCGCTGCGGGCCGGTGGGGGCTGGTCGCGCAGTTCCCCGCGCCCCTGGCAGGGGCGATGCTGGCCGCGTCGGGCATCTTCAGCCCGTCCGGCGTTTGAGGACGAGCGCCCTTCAGGCGCGAACGGGGTCTGGGGCGGAGCCCCAGGCGGCCTGAGGGCGCCCCACCCCGCTAGCGCTGGCGCGGGCGCAGGGCCGCTCCGATGTGGGCCGCCGCCGAGGCCAAGTGGCGGCGGGCCTCGGCCAGTTGGGACTGTGTCACCCCGTGGTCCCGGGCCGCGTCCCTGATGTCGTCCCGGAAGCGGTCGAGGAGCCGGTCGAGGTCACGCGCCGGGTTGTCGGACGGCTCCTCCCGCGCCCACTCCGGCTCATCCGCGGCATCCGGCCCGGGCCGGGTCTCGGCGCCCGGCTTGCCGAGGTCCACCCGCTCGACCGTGACGTCCGCCTCCGGCGACGACGCCGGCGGCTGGCCGAGCCCGAACCGGCCCAGCTCCTTGGTGATCTCCGCGAGCCCCTCGCGCACACCCGTCGGCCAGTCGCCCCGCGCGAAGTGCTCCTGCACCTGGCGCTGGACGTCCCGGGCGACCCGCTGCATCTCCTCGCGCGCGTTGTCCTGGGCCTCCTTGGCCTGGCGGCGGGCCTGCTGCGCCTCGTCGCGGGCCCGCCGGGACTCGTCCTTCGCCCGGCGCGCCTGCTCCTTCCACTCCTGCTTCGCGCGCTTGAACTCCGCCTTCGCCTGCTGCCAGGCCTCGCTGTCGCCCCACGGGCTGTCGAAGAAGTCGGAGGCCTCGGGAAACCCCTTCCGGGCGCCCCGGCCGCCGCCCGCCGGCGCCTGCCCCGTACGTGCTTCGCGGGCCGCGCGGCGCATGTCGTCGCGGAGGCTGCCCGCCGCACCGCGTACGTCGTCGCGGATCTCGGCGGCGAGTTCGGAGACGGACTCGCGGATCTCCAGCTCCAGATCGGCCAGTTCACCGCCCCGGCCCGCCAACTCCGCGCGGCCCGCGTCGGTGATCGAGTAGACCTTGCGGCCACCCTCGGTGGTGTGCGTGACGAGCCCCTCGGCCTCCAGCTTGGCGAGCCGCGGGTAGACGGTGCCGGCGCTGGGCGCGTACAGCCCCTGGAAACGCTCCTCAAGCAGCCGGATCACCTCGTACCCGTGGCGCGGCGCCTCGTCGAGCAGCTTGAGGAGGTAGAGGCGGAGGCGGCCGTGGGCGAAGACGGGGGGCATGTCAGAGCACCTTCTTGGTCGAGCCGGCCGAGCCGGACTGGTCGTCGACAGGGGAGGACGCGTCCTCGGGCCCCGGGGCGGCAGGTTCCGCGGCCCTGGGCCCCGCGTCCTCGAACGGCGGTTCCTCGTCCGCCGGCCTGCGCAGGAGCGCGATCGAGCCGGAGACCGTCGTCGCCTTGAGCGTGCCGTTGCCCGCCCCCAGCGTGCCGGTGAGCTTCTTCGTGCCCCACTGCCCGCTGACCCGCAGGTCCTCGAACGCGCTGGAGACGACCCCGCTCGCGGTGTTGGCCTCGACGTGGGCGTCGGCCGGGTGCGGCAGCCGGATGGCGACCTCGCCGGACACCGTGGTCAGCCGGATGTCGGTGGCCTTCGCACCCGGGTCGAGGTCGAGCACCATGTCGCCGCTCACCGACTCCGCCGCCACCCGGCCCCCGGCGCCTTCGACGACCGTCAGATCGCCGGAGACCGACTTGAAGCGCAGCTCGCCGGTGACCGCCTGGGCCTCCAGATTGCCGGTGACGCTCTCGGCCCGGACCGGGCCCGCGAGCTTGACCAGGGTGGTGTCACCGCTGACGCCGCGCACCTCCGTGCGCCCCCGTATCCCGGAGACCACGGCGCCGGCGCCGATCGTGCCGACCTCGACGTCCGCGTCGGCCGGCACCACGAGCGAGACCACCGCGCTGCGGTTCCAGCCCTTGGGGTCGAGCCACTTGAGGAAGCCGCGCCAGGGCAGGTCCTCGTAGGCGACGGTGAGCGTGGACCCGCTCCGCGTCACGATCAGGGGTGGCCCTTCGACCGACGAGATCTCAAGGCGGGCGGAACTTTCCTCGGTGCCCACGACGTTCACCGTTCCGTTGACGATGCGCACATGCAGCTTCGTGACCGGCTCGTCGACCTCGTCGAAGGTGAGCTTCCGCGAGTCTGGGACGGTCCACGTGGACTCGGACATGTGCTGACCTCCTGGGCGATGCGAGTGCGTTCCGCGGGTGGGTACCGCGAGTGCGTGGTGCGCGTGATGCGGCGCGTGGGTGCTGCGAGGAGTGCGTACCGCGAGCGGTACGTACTACAAGACGCAACATATCGCGTCTCTCGCTAGACACGATATATCGCGGTTGGGGAAAGTCAAGGGGCGGTCCGGGCGATCCGATACGGGCTCATGCGCATATCAATAGGGCGAAATCGGGTGATGCATGCCCTAGCGTATGGATCATGCCCGTCGCCCCTCCCGTCGCCCCCGGAGCGCTGCTCCTCTGCCGCGCCGACCCCCCGGCGGTCCGCCCGGTCGCCCATCTGTTGCGCGAGCGCATGCTCCTTGCTCCCGCGGGTGACGGCTGGAGCGTGCTGGTCCCCGCGGCCAAACCCTGGCTGACCGGCGCCGATCCCGTCGACCAGGTGCTCGCGGGCTGGGCGGGGGCGCTCACGGTCGGTGCGGGCTGGCCCGCGATCGCGCTGTGGTGGGACGACTCCAGGGCGGGCTACACCCTGGCCTCGGGCTTCCGTCGTACGGTCGGCTACGTCTGGCTCGCCGACGGCACCCCGGTCGGCGAGGGCGAGGCGATGCGGACGTTCGCGGCCCGGCTGAGCCTCGACCCCGTATTCGACGTTGAGGCGCTCGACGGTCTGACCCGGCCCGATTCGGCCGCCGACGCCCGGGCCCGGCTCCTCGGCCTGATCGCGGTCCTGGCCCGCACGGGCGTCGCCCTGCCCGCCGGACTCACCCCGGGCGAGCCGACCGACCGGCTGCGTTCGGTGGCCGCCGCGCAGGGCGCCGAGACGATCGAGTGGTCCGGCTGGCGGGACGCGGTACGCGCCGAACTCGACGCGGTCGAGGACAGCCCGCTCGGCCCCTGGGTCCGCGGCCCCAGGGCCCGCCTCCTGGGCGCCGCCCAACTCGCCGCGGGCCTCCCGCTCGCGGCCTGGGGCCTGCGGCGCCGCAGCGGCGGCTGGACGACGGCGGGCGCGATCCTGATCGCCCACGGGGTGCTGAGCCTCGCGTACGACCGGATGCGCGCCCGGCCCGGCGACTGACGCGTATTACGCGTCCCGCGCCGCACTCCGGCCGCCGATGACCTCAGTTCACCCGGCCTCGGCCGCCCACTCGGCCTCGACGGCTCACTCTTCCTCGTCCTCGTCGTCCAGCCGCGCCAGCCACGTGGCGAGCCGCTCGACCGGAACCTCGAAGTCCGGGTTCAGGTCGACGAAGGTACGCAACTGCTCGGCGAGCCACTCGAAGGTGACCTCCTCCTCGCCGCGCCGCTTCTCCAGCTCCTCGATGCCGCGGTCGGTGAAGTACACAACATGCTCCTGGGACGTACCGGATGTTCGCCCTTCAGCGTATCCGGCAGCCGTCGGGGGCCACTCCTGCTCCCGCCCTTTGCGGCCGCTTTGAATCCCCATGAGCCGATCATCGGGACGCTGGTGGTGGCTTCCGATCGTTTTGTGTTCCAGGGCGGGGGATTCAGTGAAGATCCAGCTTGTCAAAATGCGGCACATGGTGCTGATCAGCACCGGTGCCGTCGCACTTCTCGGCTGGGCCGCCGCTCACGAGTCCGCGAAAGCCGAGGAGGCCGGACTGGTCGCCTCCTACGTGATGTACGCGATCCTCGGGGTCGCCGCGGTCTTCGTGGTGCAGCGCTGTCTGTTGCTGCCCTCGAAGGCGTGGGTGCGCTTCGACGGTGGCTCGCTGTCATGGCGGGCCCACAAGTCGCTGCTCGCGCAGGAGGTTTCGCCGTCCGGGGCGGTGGACCTGACCGATGTCGTATCCGCGGCCGTGATCGTGCAGCACCCCACCTCGCGGGTGCTGTGGAACCGGCGCCAGGTGGAAATGCGGGCGGTCCGGCTGGAGTTGACGAGCGGCGCGCACGTCGTGCTGCCGATCCGGGGACTGGCCGCACATCTCGTCGCCGGGTCGCCGTTCTCGCAGCTCCTCGATGAACTGCGCCGCCGGCGGCCGGAGTTCGCGCAGGGACTGAGCACCGCCGTCTAGCAGCGGTCCAGCCGCTGCGCCGTCCGTATTCTCGCGGGCGGCTTTCTTCTGATGTTCCGGGGTTGGTCTTGAAGGTCCAGATATTCACGACGCGCCAAGCGGTCGGAGCGTCCCTTTTCCTGGGTGGCGGCCTGTTCGCCATCGCCATAAGTCTTTCGTCCGTCGTCCTCCAGACGGTGATCGGGGCCGCCGCGCTGATCATGATCGTCCGGCTCCTCGCGCTGCCCTCCCAGGTGTGGGTGCGGATCGACGCCCGGGCCATCTCGTGGAAGACGCCGCGGGCCGGCGTGAAGAACGGGCTGCCGCCGTCCGGAACGGTGGCTGTGGGGGACGTGGTCGCGGCGGCCGTGGTCAGGGAACGGACGACCGTGCGGACCTTCGGAACGCGGAAGGAGATGGAAATGCGGGGCGTGCGGCTGACCCTGCGGTCCGGGGACGACGTCATGCTGCCGATCCGGGCCACCGTCGCCAACGTGAGCGCCGATTCCCCGCTTCAGCGGCTCGTCGGCGAACTGCGCCGCCGGCACCCCGAGTTGGCGTCCGGACTCGCCGTACCGACCATGTGAGCCGCCCCACCGCCGAAGGCCGGCGCCGCTCCGGAGGTGTCGGCGCCCCCGTGCCGTGCTTCGCTGGACGGGGGCGGGGTACCGCGATGCCACCGCTCCCGAGCGTCCCGCGGGGCGCGCCGGCGGATCCGGCAGCCATGATCGGGATCTGACAGGCGCCGCACAGCGTTATGTGAGTACGGGACGGCTGACGGAGGTGGCTTCGGATGTTCGGTGGGCTCGACGAGCTGTTCGCGCCCGGGCGACGGCACACGGAAGAGGAGCGCCGGCGGCTGGAGATCACGCTCGACGAGGTCGGCGACTCCGACCCCGGGCGCGGTCCGATAGACCTGGCCAGCGGCAGCGTGGTCATACGCGTGCCCCCGCCCGGGGGTGCCGACCACGAGGACGACGACGAGAGCTGACGGCAGTTACGCCGAAGGGCCCGGCAGCCCCGCCAACGCGGGATGCCGGGCCCTTCGCATGCGTACGACAGGAGGTGCGGGCCGGGCCTCGAAAGACCCGGCCCCCTCGAAGGCCTAGGCCTCGAAGACCTCGTTCACCAGCTGCTCCTGCTCCTGCTCGTGGCGCTTCTTCGAGCCCACCGCCGGGGACGAGCCGTGCGGCCGCGAGATGCGGCGCAGGCGCTCGCCGTGCGGCACGTCCGCGCCGACGGCCAGGTCCAGGTGGTCGATCAGGTTGAGCGCGATGAACGGCCAGGCACCCTGGTTCGCCGGCTCCTCCTGGGCCCACAGGTACTTCTCGGCGTTCGGGAACTTGGCGATCTCCGCCTGGAGCTCGGCACCCGGCAGCGGGTACAGGCGCTCGATGCGGATAATCGCCGTGTTGGCAGCCGCAGCGTCCGTGGCGCCGCGCTTCTCGCGCTCGGCGGCCAGGTCGTAGTAGACCTTGCCCGCGCAGAAGACGACCTTGCGGACCGCGCTCGCGTCCACGTGCTCGTCGCCGATCACCGGGCGGAAGCCGCCGTTGGTGAACTCCTCGGCCTTCGACGCCGCAGCCTTCAGACGCAGCATCGACTTCGGGGTGAAGACGATCAGCGGCTTGTGGTGCGGGTTGTGGACCTGCCAGCGCAGCAGGTGGAAGTAGTTCGACGGCAGCGTCGGCATCGCGACCGTCATGTTGTTCTGCGCGCACATCTGGAGGAAGCGCTCCGGGCGGGCGGACGAGTGGTCCGGGCCCTGGCCCTCGTAGCCGTGCGGCAGCAGCAGCGTGACGCCGGAGGTCTGGCCCCACTTCTGCTCGGCCGAGGAGATGAACTCGTCCACGACCGTCTGGGCGCCGTTGACGAAGTCGCCGAACTGCGCCTCCCACATCACCAGGGACTCGGGACGGGCCAGCGAGTAGCCGTACTCGAAGCCCATCGCCGCGTACTCGGAGAGCAGCGAGTCGTAGACGTTGTAGCGCGCCTGGTCCTCGGAGAGGTACATCAGCGGCGTGTAGTCCTCGCCCGTGACCTGGTCGACCAGGACCGCGTGGCGCTGGCCGAAGGTGCCGCGGCGGGTGTCCTGGCCGGAAAGACGGACCGGGACGCCCTCCATGAGGAGCGAGCCGATGGCCAGGGTCTCGCCCGTGCCCCAGTCGATCGTGCCGTCCTCGACCGAGGCGGCGCGGCGCTGCATCTGCGGCATCAGACGCGGGTGGACGGTGATCCGCTCCGGGATGTTCACCTGCGACTCGGCGATGCGCTTGACGATCTCCTGGGAGACCGCCGTGGTGACCGCGACCGGGAACTGGGCCTGCGGGTCGGTCGAGTGGACCTCGCCCGACGCCGAGGTGGTGGCCTCGCGGACCTCCGCGAACACCTTCTCCAGCTGGCCCTGGAAGTCCTGCAGGGCCTGCTCGGCCTCTTCCAGGGTGATGTCGCCGCGACCGATGAGCGACTCGGTGTAGAGCTTGCGCACCGAGCGCTTCTTGTCGATCAGGTTGTACATCTGCGGGTTGGTGAACTGCGGGTTGTCGCCCTCGTTGTGACCGCGGCGGCGGTAGCAGATGAGGTCGATCACGACGTCCTTGTTGAACGTCTGGCGGAACTCGAAGGCGAGCCGCGCGACGCGGACCACGGCCTCCGGGTCGTCACCGTTCACGTGGATGATCGGCGCCTCGATCATGCGGGCCACGTCGGTGGCGTACATGGACGAGCGCGACGACTCCGGGGCGGCGGTGAAGCCGACCTGGTTGTTGATGACGATGTGGACCGTGCCGCCGGTGCGGTAGCCGCGCAGCTGCGACATGTTCAGGGTCTCGGCGACGACACCCTGGCCGGCGAAGGCCGCGTCACCGTGCAGGGCGACCGGCAGGACCGTGAAGTCCGTGCCGCCCTTGTTGATGACGTCCTGCTTGGCGCGGGCGACACCCTCCAGGACCGGGTCGACCGCCTCCAGGTGCGAGGGGTTCGCGACGAGCGAGACCTTGATCTGCTCGCCGTCCAGACCGGTGAAGGTGCCCGAGGCGCCCAGGTGGTACTTCACGTCGCCGGAGCCGTGCATCGACTTCGGGTCGAGGTTGCCCTCGAACTCGCGGAAGATCTGCGCGTACGACTTGCCGACGATGTTGGCGAGCACGTTCAGGCGGCCGCGGTGGGCCATGCCGATGACGACCTCGTCCAGGCGCGACTCGGCGGCGCTGTCGATGACGGCGTCGAGCAGCGGGATGACCGACTCGCCGCCTTCGAGCGAGAAGCGCTTCTGGCCGACGTACTTGGTCTGCAGGAACGTCTCGAACGCCTCGGCCGCGTTCAGGCGGCGCAGGATGCGCAGCTGCTCCTCGCGCTCCGGCTTGGAGTGCGAGCGCTCGACGCGGTCCTGGATCCACTTGCGCTGCTTGGGGTCCTGGATGTGCATGAACTCGATGCCGGTGGTGCGGCAGTACGAGTCGCGCAGGACGCCGAGGACGTCGCGCAGCTTCATCAGGGACTTGCCGGCGAAGCCGCCGACCGCGAACTCCCGCTCCAGGTCCCACAGGGTGAGGCCGTGCTCGGTGATGTCCAGGTCGGGGTGCTTGCGCTGGCGGTACTCCAGCGGGTCGGTGTCGGCCATGACGTGGCCGCGGACCCGGTAGGAGTGGATCAGCTCGAAGACGCGGGCGGCCTTCGTGACGTCGTCGTCGTGCGAGGCGTCGATGTCCTTGAGCCAGCGGACCGGCTCGTAGGGGATGCGCAGCGCCTCGAAGATGTCGTCGAAGAAGCCGTTGTCGCCGAGCAGCAGGTTGGCGACGATGCGCAGGAACTCGCCGGACGCGGCGCCCTGGATGACCCGGTGGTCGTACGTCGAGGTGAGGGTCATCACCTTCGAGATGCCCAGCTTGTTCAGGGTGTCCTGGGAGGTGCCCTGGAACTCGGCCGGGTAGTCCATCGAGCCGACGCCCATGATGACCGACTGACCGGGCATCAGACGCGGCACGGAGTGCACGGTGCCGAGGCCGCCGGGGTTGGTCAGCGAGACGGTGACGCCCGTGAAGTCGTCCATCGTCAGCTTGTTGTTCCGGGCCCGGCGGACGATGTCCTCGTACGCCTGCCAGAACTCGAAGAAGTCGAGCGTCTCGGCCTTCTTGATGCCGGCGACGACGAGCTGGCGGTCGCCGTTGGGCTTCACCAGGTCGATGGCCAGGCCGAAGTTGATGTGCTCCGGCTTGACCAGGGTCGGCTTGCCGTCCTTCTCGACGAAGGAGTGGTTCATCGACGGCATGGCCTTGATGGCCTGCACCATGGCGTACCCGATGAGGTGCGTGAAGGAGATCTTCCCGCCCCGGGCGCGCTTGAGGTGGTTGTTGATGACGATGCGGTTGTCGAACAGCAGCTTCACCGGGACCGCGCGCACGGACGTGGCCGTGGGGACCTCGATGGAGGCGTTCATGTTCTTGGCGACCGCGGCGGCGGGGCCGCGCAGCGTCACGTACTCGGGACCGGCCGGGGCCTCGGTGGCCTCGGCCGCCTTGGCCGCAGGCTTGGCGGGCGCGGCGGCGGCCGCGGGCTTCGCCGGAGCCGGAGCAGCGGCCGCGGGGACGGCCTTGGCCGGTGCCGGTGCCGGAGCGGCGGCCGGGGTGGCCGGCGCCGCGGGGGCTGGGGCGGCCTGGGCCGGAGCCGCGGGTGCGGCCGGAGCAGCTGCGGCAGGCGCGGCTGCGGCAGCGGTGGGCGCGGCTGCGGTGGGAGCACCCTGAACAGGCTTGTCCGCCGTGCCGGTTGCACCCGGCTTGTAGTCGGCGAAGAAGTCCCACCAGGCGCGGTCGACCGAATTGGGGTCCTGGAGGTACTGCTGATAGATCTCGTCGACAAGCCACTCATTGGCACCAAAGCCGGCCGCAGGGTTCTTGCCCTGCCCGTCTTGGTCGGTCGAGACGCTCGAATTACTGGGGGACTGAGACGACACGGCGGTAACCGCCCTCTTCCGCTTCACAAGGTGATGGACAGCGGAAATAAAGGCTACGCCTCCCTGGCCTGGACGTGCAGGCCAGGCATGCCACAGTCGTGTAAGTCACACCGGAACCCGGGTTTCGGGCTCTGAAATGGCGGGAAACAAGCGTGGTTCCGCTGCTGCGCGAGCCGCTTCGGGTACGCGACAGTGCGGCTACGGCCCCGTGGCCCGCACCCCTGATCGACCGCTTCTGCCGAAGACCACGCAGAACGGCTGCTTCCGGTTCGAACTTTACGTCAACTTTGCTGGCGCGGGGCGCCCGGGAGGGTGACCTGGATCCGGCAGCCGCGTGCGGATTCGGCCACGCCGATCCGGCCACCGTGAAGATCCACCGCCCAGCGCGCGATCGCGAGGCCGAGTCCCGTGCCGCCGTCGCTTCCCGGGCCGTGCGGGGAGGGCGCGGTGCCGCGGTTGAACCGCTCGAAGACCCGGTGCCACTCGGACTGCGGGATGCCCGGTCCCTCGTCCAGGACCTCAAGATCGAGCGACTCGGGCTGCGGGCCGCGCCGGGCCCGTACGGTCACGCGGCCGTGCGGCGGGGAGTGCTTGACCGCGTTGTCGATGAGATTCGCCACGACCTGGTGCAGCCGCTCGGCGTCCGCGTGCGCGGTCAGCTCGGGCGGCGAGACGTCCAGGTGGAGGTGGACGTCGGCGCGCTGGTGGTTGCCGGAGCCCGAGGACAGCCTGCGCTGGGCGGCCGCCAGGTTGGCTTCCTTGAGGACGCCCGACAGGTAGGGCCACACCTCGAAGCGGTGGGCCCGCAGCGTCACCACGCCGTTGTCCAGGCGGGACAGGTCGAGCAGGGTCTCGACCAGGCGGCCCAGGCGCTCGGTCTGCTTGAGGGCCGTGCGCATCGTCTCCGGGTCGGCCGCGGAGACGCCGTCCACGACGTTCTCCAGGACCGCGCGCAGCGCCGCGATCGGCGTGCGCAGCTCGTGCGAGACATTCGCCACGAGTTCCTTGCGGTGCCGGTCCACGGCCTCCAGGTCGTCGGCCATGCGGTTGATGGTGCCCGCGAGGTCGCCGAGCTCGTCGCGGCGGTCGGCGCCGCGCACCCGGCGCGTGTAGTCCCCGTGCGAGATGGCGCGGGCGACGGTGTTCATCTCGTCCAGCGGGGCGGTGAGCCCGTGGGCGACGAACTGGGTGATCAGCAGGGTCGCTATCACCGAGAAGACCGTGATGAAGCGGAGCTCGGTGCGGGTCTGCAGGGCCACCATGAGCAGCCCGGTCGTGATGAAGACGGAGACCACGACCAGCGTGCCGAGCTTGGTCTTGATCGATATGGAGACCGACCGCAGCCCCGCCACGACCTGGCCGCGCAGTACGCGCCTGGTCCTGGCCCAGCCGCCGCGCCTGGCCGGCTCGTCCCAGCCGGGCCGCTCGCCGCTGCCGCGCAGCTGCCGGGCCCGGTCTCCGGCCCGGCTCATGGCGCGGGGGTCTCCAGCGCGTAGCCGACGCCGTGGACCGTACGGATGCGCTCGGCCCCGATCTTCCGGCGCAGCGCCTTGATGTGGCTGTCGACGGTGCGGGTGCCGGACGCGTCGGCCCAGTCCCACACCTCGGCGAGCAGCTGCTCGCGGGACAGCACGGCGCGCGGCGTGTTCGCCAGGCAGCTCAGCAGGTCGAACTCGGTCGGCGTCAGGTGGACGTCCTCGCCGCGCACCCGTACCCGGCGCTGCGCGTGGTCGATCTCCAGCTCGCCGAGGCGCAGTATGCCCGTGCGCGGCGTGGTGGCGGCCAGCGCGGCCCGCTCCACCCGGCGCAGCAGGACGTGTACGCGGGCCGCGAGCTCGCGCATCGAGAACGGCTTGGTCATGTAGTCGTCCGCGCCGACGCCGAGCCCGACGAGCATGTCCGTCTCGTCGTCGCGCGCCGTCAGCATGAGGACCGGCACGGGCCGCCGGGCCTGGACCCGGCGGCAGACCTCCAGGCCGTCGAAGCCCGGCAGCATGATGTCGAGGACCATCAGGTCCGGCTGCCAGGCCTCGGCCGTGTCGACGGCGGCGGGGCCGTCGACAGCCGTTTGCACCTGGAAGCCCTCGGCCCGCAGACGGGCCGCGATGGCGTCGACGATCGTCGTGTCGTCCTCGACGACCAGCACCCTGCGCTGGGCGCCGGGGGTCGCCGCGACGCCGTTGTGGCCGGTGTGTGTCTGCTCCATCGGTTGCCCCGCCCTGACTGTGCTCGCCCGGGGATCCGTGGGGTGATCCCCTGTGTCGGTCAGAGACTAGAGGCACTTTCCGTGTCTCGGCTACGCAGGGCGAACGCCGAGATGGACCACGTCAGGGACGCCCCGGGCAACTCGGATCTCTTTGGTATTTACCCCAGTGAATCCGGCATTACGGAGAGCCTGTTCAAAGGTGTCGGACGGCCGCGCGGACCACACGGCGAGCACCCCGCCGGGGCTCAACCGCCGTGCGCAGTGGGCGAGTCCGTCCGGTGAGTACAGTCCGCCGTTGCCCTCGGTGACGGTCCACTCGGGCCCGTTGTCGATGTCGAGGCAGAGCGCGTCGAAGGTGTCCTGTGCGGTACGTACGTAATCGACCAGATCGGCGGGGATGATCCGGGTACGCGAATCGGACAGAGCCGGGCCGGAAATGGCGCCAAGTGGACCTGCCCGGTGCCAGTCGATGATGGCCTGTTCCCTCTCCACCACGGCGATTTGGCCCCAGCGGGGGTCCTGCGCCGCATGTGCGAGCGAGAAGCCGACGCCGAGTCCGCCGATGAGAACGGAGGGGCGGCTGGAGGCTGGCAGAAGTGTGTCGTACGCCGCATCGATGAGAAGGCGTTCCGAGCGGCCGTCCGACGTGTCCATGAGGAAGCACCCGTTGGCGATGATCTCGAAATGGGACCCGCGCTGCCGCAGCACGACTTCCCCGTGGGGCCCTTGGCGCCGGTCGAGGGTGGTGATGTCGTCCATGCCGTCGTCCATGCCGCAGAGGATGCCGGGTCCGGCGGCGCGGCGCACGCGAGTTGCCCCCGACGCTCAGGAAGCGTCAAAGGTTGTCCGGTGTGGCGCACGCCATAGACGGGGCAGGAGTCGTTCACCGAAGGTGAGCCGTTGGAAGACGTAGCGAGTACGGAACGCGGATCGCAGAGTTACAAGACGCAGCACTCGGCGCTCAGTACTCAGCACACGAACCACGGAACACGGCCGAAGATCACGGGCGTGGCTTGATTCGGGACGCGCAAGCACCGCGTCCCGGGGGAGGGGCCTCACCCGGTGCACCCGCTCGAAACCCGCCGTCCCGCCACGGCGGAAGGCCCCTTGCCGACGGCCCCGCTCGACTCGATGCCCGCCCGGCTCGACGCGATACCGGCCCAGCGCCCGAACCCGGAGCCCGCGCTCGCCCCGGCCCCCGGCGCCCCGGGCGTACGGGGCCGGCTCGCCCGGGCCGGCCGGCTGCTCCCCTCGCCGACCACGACACCGTTCGCCTTCGGCTACGCGGTGCTGCTCCTGGTGACCTCGCTGTACACCGACTACGGCGATCCGGACACGGTGGACACCCTGCTCCAGGCGTCCAGCACGGATGTGGCCCACCTGTCGACGACACCGGTCCTGGCGATCTTCGCGAGCGCGCTGTGGATAGCGGGAGGCATCGCCTCGCCGTATGCCGTGGTCTTCATCTTCGTGCTGGCCGCGCTGGAACGCCGGATCGGCGGCTGGCGCACGGCGGGCGTGTTCCTCCTCGGCCACGTGGTGGCGACCCTGGTCACCGAGGTCCCGGTGGCCCTCTCGGTGCTGGCCGGCCACCTCCCCGAAAGCTCGCTGCACCGCCTGGACTACGGCATCAGCTTCGGCCTGATGGCAACGGTGGGCGCCCTGACGGGCCTGCTGACCCCCCTGCTCCGCTGGACGACCCTGACCGTGGTGGGCGCCCTCCTGGTGGAAGACCTGCTGGACATGACAGAACCCCTGGCAGCCTGGGGCCACCCGGTGGCCCTCCTGGTGGGGGTGGCGTGCTGGCCGGCGGTACGACGGGTGCGGAACGCGACGGCTGGCTGAGGGGCGGTCGCGCCCTCACCCCTCCGTCTATCCCTCCGTCGCCCTGAAATACAGGCTCGCCATCGCCGAGTGCGTCTCCCAGCCCAAGGCCGAGTACAGGGACCGGCCCGCCGGGGTGCCGACCAGGATTCCCGTGCTCGCGCCTGCCTCGTACGCCGTGTTCTGCAGGGTGCGCATCACCAGGCTGGCCAGGCCTCGGCGTTGGTGCGTGGGGGCGGTTTCTATCTGGTCGGCCACCGCTGTCCGGCCCGTCGGGGCTATCTGGCCGCGGGCCGCGAAGTGGCCCTCCGTAGTACGGACCAGGACTCGGGTCACGCCGCCCCGGGTCCAGGTCGTCACGGTGTAGCCGGCCGGGACTTCGGGGCGTTCGACGGTCAGCGGGATCGTCATCAGGTAGCCGGGCTGGTCGAACTGCCAGCCCTCGGTCAGCCACGGCCGCACGGTGTCGTCATCGGCGAACAGCTTCAGCCACGTTCCGGGCACGCTCGTGGCGGCCAGCGCGCGGACGTCCGCCTCGGCGGGCGCGGGCAGCACATGGCGCGACACGTGGTTGGCCTGTCCGGCGTCGATCGTCCAGCCCCAGGGGCGGTCGATCGGGTCGGAGGTTCCGCGCGAAACGATCCAGCCGTCGATCCAGGCCCGTACCAGCGTGCCGATGGTGGCTCGATCCGGTGCTGCCGCCGCCGTCGACGTCATTGCCGCCCCCTGGGTTTGGTAATAGGTGAAGTTGCCTTCTGAACCTTACCGTTTCTGATCGTCCCTGTCCCGCCTCGGCGGGACTCCGTTACTTGATGCTGGTGTCGCCGAGGGCTTCCAGTACCTGACGCAGGCTGTCGGCGGCCTTCTCGACCAGCTCGCGGTCCACGTCGGCGAGCAGGCGCGCGTGGCTCGACAGGTGGTCGTCGAAGGCGGCCCGGGTGACCTCGTGCCCGCGCTCGGTGAGGCGGATCTTGACGGTGCGCCGGTCCTCCCCGTCGCGCACCCGCTCCACCAGGCCCTTGGCCTCCATCTTGTCGACCCGGTTGGTGATCGTGCCGGAGGACACCATCGACGCCTTGAGGAAGGTTCCGGCGGTGAGGGCGTAGGGCGGCCCGGAACGCTTCAGCGTGGTGAGGACGTCGAACTCGCCCACGTCCAGGCCGTGTTCGGCCGCCGTCGCCTTGATCGACTTGTCGATCGCCAGGGCCAGCCGCTGTACGCGCCCGACGAACTGCACCGACCAGAGGTCGTCCACGACCTCGGGGCGCTCCTTGCTCCACTGGTCGACGATCTTGTCCACGACGTCGCTCATGGCCACCACTCCTCTCGGTTCCGACTCTTTCGGTCAAAACCATATCAGTTCTGGTTCTCTTAGTTTCGAGATACTTGATTCTGGGAGTGTCAGATGCTTTTATCTCACTACCGAGATTGCCGAGTCTGAACGACAGGAGTACCCGATGTCCGGGCCGACCAATGAGCTGACCCTCCACCCCGCCGCTCAGGACCTCCTCTTCCGCGAGGCGCGCACCGCCAACACGTTCACCCCCGAGCCGGTGAGCGAAGAGCAGGTCCAAGCGGTGTACGACCTGGTCAAGTACGCCCCCACCGCGTACAACCAGTCGCCGCTGCGGGTGGTCCTGGTCCGGTTCGCCGAAGCCCGCGGGCGGCTCGTGGACCTCATGGCCGAGGGCAACCGGCCGAAGACCGAGGCCGCCCCGCTGGTCGCGATCCTCGCCGCCGACAACGAGTTCCACGAGGAACTCCCGGCGCTGCTCCCGCACTTCCCGCAGGCCAAGGACCTCTTCTTCGCCGACCGCACGGTCCGGGAGGAGTCCGCGCCGCTCAACGCGACCCTCCAGGCGGCGTACTTCATCCTCGGCGTGCGGGCCGCGGGGCTTGCCGCCGGGCCGATGGCCGGGTTCGACTTCCCCGGCGTGCAGAAGGAGTTCCTCGACGACGACCACACCCCGCTGATGGTCGTGAACATAGGCCGCCCGGGACCGGACGCCTGGTACCCGCGCTCACCCCGGCTCGCCTACGACCAGGTCGTCACCACGGCTTGAACGGCCCCGACCCGGCCCGAGCCATTCGAACCGCCCCGCCCGAACCGCTCGGGCCGCCCCTCAGGGGTCCAACCCGCCCCGCCGCGCCACGTCCTGGAGCCGTCCACCATGTCTGTGCCCACCCCGACCCGCCCCCACCGCGCCACGCCGGCGACACCCTCCGCCGCTCCTTCCGCGGCGCCCGTACCGCGCCAAGTCCCGGCCCTGTGGCTGGCGTTGATGGCCACCCCGGCCGCCGCCAGCGCCAACGGCCCCGTCCTGATCCTGCCCGGCATGGCCCGCTCGCTGGGCGTCTCGCCGGCCGGTGCGACCTGGCTCGTGACCGTCTTCGCCTGGGCCATGGCGGTGGGCACCCCGCTGATGGCGGGCCTGCTGCGGCGCCGCGGCCTCGGCGCCATGCTCAAGGTGAGCGCCGCCCTGATCGCGGCCGGCACCGCGGTCCTCGCGGCGGCGCCCTGGCTGCCCCTGGCCATGGCCGGCCGGGCCGCCCAGGCCGCGGGCGCCGCGGGCCTCATCGCCGCGGCCATGAGCCTGGCGGGCTCGGTCCGGCGGATGGGCGTGATCGCGGCGGGCTTCGGCGCGCTGGGCGCGGTCGGCCCGCTGCTCGGGTCCGTGATCGCGGACGCCGCCTCCTGGCGCCTTTCGCTGGCCGTCGGCGCGGTCGCCCTCCTCGCCCTGCCCGCGGTCGTGCGCCGCGCCGACCTGTCCGCGCCGCCGCGGAGCACCCCCTTCGACGGCCGGGGCGCCGCCCTCCTCGTCCTGGCGGTGACGGCCCTCGTGCTCGTGCCGCGCTACCCGCTCCCGGCGGTGGCCGCCTCGCTGGCGACGGCCGTGCTGCTCGCCCTGCACATCCGGTCCCACCCCACCGGCTTCGTGCCCGCGGCCCTGCTCCGCACCCGCGCGTTCGTCCTCTCCGCCGTGCTCGCCTGCACGCTTGCGACCTCGTACTTCGCGCTGCTCTTCACCGTCCCGCAGCTGCTGCGCGACCGCACCGACTGGTCGGCCGCCACCATCGGGACCGGCCAGCTGGTCGCCCTGCTCGCCGGGTCCGCGCTCTCCATGGCGCTCGCCGCGGCCTCGGCCCGCATGAGCCGTCGGCGCGTCCTGACGATCCTGCTCGCCGTCGGCGCGCTCGCCCCGCTCACCGCCGTGCTGACCCCCTGGGCCCCGCTGCTCCTGCTGGTCGCGACGCTGGCGCTGCTCGCCACCAGTACCGGCCAGGCGACCCTCTCGGTGTACGCGACCACGGCCGCGCCGGCCGCCCAGCGCTCCACCGCGATCGGCCTGTTCAACCTCTGCTACCAGCTCGGCGGCGCCTTCGGCCCGGCGATCGCGGCGGCCGTCGCCCTGGGCGGCTGAAGCGTTCCGGGCCTGGTCGCAGGGCCTGTACCGGGTGATCGCTCAGAGCGAACACCGCTCGGGGAACATTCCTCGACTCAGCTGCATTGAGTCGGCATAGCTCAACTTGACTGCCGAAGGGGAGATCATGGCTACCGAGTCCACGGCGTACACACCGACCGACCTGCCCGTGCTGCCGCTCGACGACGAGGTCGTGCTGCCCGGCATGGTGGTTCCGCTGGACCTGTCCGATGCCGAGGTGCGGGCCGCCGTCGAGGCCGCGCAGGCCGCCGCGCGGCCCGAGCAGGGGAAGCCGCAGGTGCTGCTCGTGCCGCGGATCGACGGAACGTACGCCGGGACCGGTGTGCTCGGGACCGTCGAGCAGGTCGGCCGGCTTTCCGACGGCGACCCGGGCGCCCTCATCCGGGGCCGCCACCGCGTGCGGATCGGGTCCGGCACCACCGGGCCCGGGGCCGCGCTGTGGGTGGAGGGCACGCGGATCGAGGAGACGCTGCCCGAACCGCTGCCGGGCCAGGTGACCGAGCTGGTCAAGGAGTACAAGGCGCTCGCCACCGACTGGCTGAAGAAGCGCGGGGCCTGGCAGGTCGTCGACCGGGTCCAGCAGATCGAGGGCGTCTCCACGCTCGCCGACAACTCCGGCTACTCGCCGTTCCTCACCACCGCCCAGAAGGTCGAGCTCCTGGAGACGAGCGACCCGGTCGCCCGCCTCAAGCTCGCCACCGAGCAGCTCCGCGAGCACCTCGCCGAGCAGGACGTCGCCGAGTCCATCGCCAAGGACGTACAGGAAGGCGTGGACAAGCAGCAGCGCGAGTTCCTGCTGCGCCGCCAGCTCGATGCCGTGCGCAAGGAGCTGCGCGAGCTCAACGGTGAGAGCGGCGAGGAGGACGAGAGCGACGACTACCGCGCCCGCGTCGAGGCCGCCGACCTGCCCGAGAAGGTCCGCGAGGCCGCCCTCAAGGAAGTCGACAAGCTGGAGCGTTCCAGCGACCAGTCGCCCGAGGGCTCCTGGATCCGCACCTGGCTCGACACCGTCCTCGAACTGCCCTGGAACGAGACCACCGAGGACGTCTACGACATCCGCGGCGCCCGCGCGATCCTCGACGCCGAGCACGCCGGCCTGAAGGACGTGAAGGAGCGCATCACCGAATACCTGGCCGTGCGCAAGCGGCGCGCCGACCGGGGCCTGGGCGTGGTCGGCGGGCGGCGCGGGGGCGCGGTTCTGGCGCTCGTCGGCCCGCCCGGCGTCGGCAAGACCTCGCTCGGCGAGTCCGTGGCCCACGCCATGGGGCGCAAGTTCGTACGCGTCGCACTCGGCGGCGTACGCGACGAGGCCGAGATCCGCGGCCACCGGCGCACCTACGTCGGCGCCCTGCCCGGCCGGATCGTACGGGCCATCAAGGAGGCCGGGTCCATGAACCCGGTCGTGCTGCTCGACGAGATCGACAAGGTGGGCTCCGACTTCCGGGGCGACCCGGCCGCCGCCCTGCTCGAAGTCCTCGACCCGGCGCAGAACCACACCTTCCGCGACCACTACCTGGAGGTCGAGCTCGACCTGAGCGACGTGGTGTTCCTCGCCACCGCCAACGTCCTCGAAGCCATCCCCGAGGCGCTGCTCGACCGCATGGAGCTGGTCCGCCTCGACGGCTACACCGAGGACGAGAAGGTCGTCATCGCCCGGGACCACCTGCTGCCGCGCCAGCTGGAGCGGGCCGGTCTGGAGCCCGGCGAGGTCGTCCTCGAAGACGCCTCGCTGCGCAAGCTCGCGGGGGAGTACACCCGGGAGGCGGGCGTACGGAACCTGGAGCGCTCGATCGCCCGGCTGCTCCGCAAGGTGGCCGCCCAGCACGAACTGGACCAGCAGGAGCTCCCGTTCACCATCACCCCGGACGGGCTGCGGAGCCTGATCGGGCGCCCGCACCACGTGCCCGAGTCCGCCCAGGACCCGGCCGAGCGGCGCACCGCGGTGCCGGGCGTGGCCACCGGCCTCGCCGTCACCGGGGCCGGCGGCGACGTCCTGTTCGTCGAGGCCTCCCTCGCCGACCCGGAGACGGGCGCGGCGGGCCTGACCCTCACCGGTCAGCTCGGCGACGTGATGAAGGAGTCCGCGCAGATCGCGCTGAGCTTCCTGCGCTCGCACGGGGCCGAACTGGAGCTTCCCGTGGGGGACTTGAAGGACCGGGGCGTGCACGTCCACTTCCCGGCGGGCGCGGTCCCCAAGGACGGCCCGAGCGCCGGCATCACGCTGGTCACCGCGCTGTCCTCGCTGCTCTCGGGGCGGCAGGTGCGAACCGACGTGGCGATGACCGGTGAGGTGTCGCTGACCGGCCGGGTGCTGCCGATCGGCGGCCTCAAGCAGAAGCTGCTCGCCGCGCACCGGGCCGGGATCACGACCGTGGTGATCCCCAAGCGGAACGAGGCGGACCTGGACGACGTCCCGGCGGAGGTCCTGGAGAAGCTGGAGGTCCACCCCGTGACGGACGTCCGCCAGGTCCTGGAGATCGCGCTCTCCCCGGCGGAGGTCGCGGTAGCCGCAGCCGCGTGAGGGACGGCTACGCCTGCGTGGCCCGCTCGTACACCGAGCGGGCCTTCGCGTCGAACAGGGCCGCCGTCGACTGGTCGTCCGTGTCGCCACCGCTCAACACGCCGACGATCCGGCCCGGTTGGTCCGGGCCCCGGTAGCCGGTCAGCCAGGGGCTGCCGCTCGTGCCGACCCAGAAGCCGCCGCACTCCATGCGCATCATCGCGGGCTCGTCGGGGTCCCGGTGGACGTCGGTGGTGCACATGACCGGCCGGTTGTCGGGGTTGTGGTTCTCCTCCGGGTAACCGACGACGGTGACCCGCTGGTCGGGGCCCGCGCCCCACTCGGGCGTCGAGGCGCCGACCACGCTCTGCACGCTGCGGCCCCGCGCGTCCGGCGCGACCGTCAGGAAGGCGTAGTCCACCGCGTCGCTCTGCTCCGAGGTCCACTCGTCGTCGACCTGGACGGCCCGCACCTTCCACTTCCCGTACGGGTACGTCCCCTTCGCCGCCCCCGAGAAGCCCGGCGCGAACTCCAGGGAGTCGAGCGGCTCGCCGGTCGTGCAGTGCGCGGCGGTGGCGATGACGTTGCCGCGCGGGCTGTCCACCACGCTGGCCGTGCAGGAGTGGCCGTCGCCGTTGACCAGCACGCCGACCGACGCCACCTTCGCTGCCGGGACGGCGCTGGTCTGGGTGCCGGGCTGCGCGGCCTGCGGGGCGGCGCTCGGGGAACTCTCCGGCTGCGGCTCCGAGGCCGCGGGCCTGTCGCACCCCGCACCGCCGACCGCGACGACCGCGGCCAGGGCCACCGCCCGGAACACCACTCCCAACCTGCGCATGCCCCCCATCCTTACGCATGCCGCGCGCGAGATGGGGTCAGATGTGCGAGTCGTGCTCCGTACGGTCACGCGGAAGGGCCCCCGGCTACGCAGCGCCGGGGGCCCCGCTCGTGCGACGCGGACCGGATCAGCCCTTGGCGAGCGCCTGCAGCCGGTCGTACGCCCCGTTGAACTTGGAGTGGTCGCCGACCGTCGGGCCGGACGAGGTGTACTGCCACATCGTGTAGTAGCCCCAGCCGGCCGGCAGGGTGCCGGGGTCGGTGTTGTAGCGCGCGATCCAGAGCGGGTTGGTGGAGCCGAAGGCGGCGGAGTTGCCGGTGCACTCGCTCCACCAGCTGGCCGCGGTGTAGATCACCGCGTCGCGCCCGGTGCGGGCCTTGTACCGGTTGGCGAAGTCGTGGATCCAGCCGACCATCTCGGCCGCCGACTTGCCGTAACAGGCGTCGCCGTACGGGTTCCACTCGATGTCGAGCGCGCCCGGCAGCGTCCGCCCGTCGCGGGACCAGCCGCCGCCGTGGTCCACGAAGTAGTCCGCCTGCGCGGCGCCGCCCGTCGTGTCGGGGGTGGCGAAGTGGTAGGAGCCGCGGATCATGCCGACGTTGTACGAGCCGTTGTACTGCTGGGCGAAGTCGGGGTTGGTGTAGTAGGTGCCCTCGGTGGCCTTGACGTAGGCCCACTTCACGCCGCTGTTCCACAGGGTGGGCCAGGCGACGCTGCCGTTGTGGCTGCTGGTGTCGACGCCCTCCGTCTGCACGGCCTGCACCGCGGGCACGTCGCGGGTGTCGCCGGGCAGACCGCCCACCCCGTCGTGCTTGGCGACGCCCATGCCCAGGGTCGCGGAGCCGCGTGCCGGGGTGTCGGCGGCGTCCGACGTTCCGGTGGTGCCGAGGACGAGGGCGAGGGAGGAGAGGAGGATCCCGGCCGCGGCAATGGGTCCGCGGCGGGCCGTTCCGGATCTGTGCACGGGCATTGCGTGCCTCCGAAAGGCTCGGTGGGGCTTGGGACTTGACGGCCTGGGTCGACATGCCGACGTATCGCAGTGGACATGTCAGAGACGACGCTACGCACGTAGACCGCTGGCGCGAAAGAGGCTTCAGGTTATGCCGTTGGTTCAGACCTATGGTGGTGGCGACACGCTGCGGGAACGGCGTGGCCTGGAAGAAACTTTCATCCCGCGTTGGCTCCGGCGTCACGACCGCTCCCGGCCGGGGCGGGCACCTCGGCGTGCCGGGCGCACAGCATGCTGGGAAATACTGTGCCGTCACGACACACCTACGGCATGGGAGCCGATGTGCACGGTCCGGACCAGGAGTTCCTCGCGCTCGAACGCGAGCTGGCCGTCTTTCTGCGGCGGGCCAGGGCCTCGTCCGGCGAGATGGCCCGCGAGGTCCACCCCGATCTCGAACCGGCGGCGTACGGACTGCTGGTGCGCCTGGACGAGGCCGGCCCGCAGCGGGCCACCGAACTCGCCGGGTTCTTCGGCGTGGGCAAGGCGACGATGAGCCGCCAGCTGCACGCCCTGGAGGACCTGGGTCTGGTGGCCCGAGAGCCCGACCCGGCGGACGGCCGCGCCTCCCTGGTCCGCATCACGGGAGAGGGCACGGCGCGGTTCGGCCGGGTGCGCGACGCCCGCCGCGAACGCTACGTGCGCAAGCTGGCGGACTGGGACCGGGCGGAGATCTCGGAACTGGCCAGGCTGCTGCACCAGCTGAACGCGGCCGCGGAGGGGTAGCCGCCGCTCCCGCGGGCGCGGCGGAACTAAAGCTCCACCACCACGACCGTCGCATCGTCATGCGGCTTGCTCCCCCGCAGGAACACCCGCTCCACGTCCCCCGCCTCCAGCTCCCGGACCCGCTCGACCAGCCCCTCCGGCCCCACCTTCCGGACCAGCGAGACGCAGTCCGCCCACGAGCCCTCGCCGAACTTCTCTACCCACCGGGTCGCGCCGTCCGTCAGGGCGAGGACGGAGCGCAGCGGGGCGAGCGGCTCGCGGCCGGTCACGGCGCGGGCGGCGACCGTCGGGTCCGCCGCCGCCGTGAAGAAGCCGCCCTCCTTGTTGCGGACCAGGGAGTCGGCCACCGCGTCGCTGACCAGGCAGGCGCGCGGCACCCGGTCGAGCCGGTCGTCCAGGACCGCCCGCACCGTGCCGTCGGACGATTCGAGGAGCAGCGCCGAGTCCGACAGGACGAGGTACTCCAGCTCCGCCGCGTCCCAGCGCGCGAGCACCACCGTCGCCTGGGGCGTACGCGGGTGAGAAAGGTCACACGTGTCGCGGTGGGCGTCGGCGGTGCGCCGAATGGATTCGGCCAGGATCTCGGCCAGCGTCATATCCCGGCGTGAAGCCGACAGTTCGGTCAGCGCGCCGCCGAGCCGCGCGGTGAACCAGGGCACGTCGTGCACGCAGTCGCCATTGCCGGGCAGCGGCGTCACGCCGTCGAGGACGACGAGCAGGCCGCCCAGGCCCGAGGCGGGCATGGCGGTCGCGGCCCAGTCCTCGTTGGGGCGGGCGGGGTCTCCGGGAACGGTGGCCAGCTGGATGCGCATGCCCGCCAGTCTGCACGACGCCTTCACGGTGCCTTCATGCCCTGCGCGGGGGCGGCGGACGGCCCGTCAATTGGCCTGTACCAGGGGGAGAACCATGTGATCCCGGGAGGAATCCGCCACTCCGCCGAGCTGTGGGCGGGCATCCTGCCAAAGCCCGCGCGGAAGTTCCAACCGGCGTCGACCACGAGCGGGGCCGGGCATTCCGCGGGAGTTGATGGTCAACTCCGAAGTGATGTTCACTCGTTCAGGTGGCCGAGCAGTGACTACTCGTCATGACCAGTCGTCACCTTGGCTTCCTTGGTGGACTGACTGGCAACACGAGTGAAGATTGAGAGCACCGGTGCAGAACAAGCGGCCTCGGGGCAACGACGGCACACGCGCAGCACGCACCGTACGGGTGCGCAGCCGCCTGGTCGTCTCCGTCGCCGTTGTCTCCCTCATCGTGCTCGGAGCCGGTGCGCCCACCCTGTTCGCGGCCTCCGCGGACCTTAACGACTCCCAGCACCTGGTCACCCTCGCGCAGCTCGACCAGCAGACGGTCAGCCTCGCCCACGCGCTCGGCGACGAGCGGGACGGCGTCACGCAGTACGTCGCGGCCGGCCGGCCCAGCGGCAAGGACGCGGCGCTGAAGGAGCCCGCCGCCCGCGTCGACCGCCAGATCGACGAGCTGCGCGCCACCGCCCCCGCGGGCCTCGCGCGCGACCTCGCCACCGTGCCCGCCCTGCGCCGCACCGCGCTCACCGGCAAGGGCACGGCCCCGGAGGCGCAGAAGGCGTACTCCGACGTGATCGCCACGCTGCTCGCCGTCGCCGACGAGCTCGCCGACCGCACGCCGCCGCGCGCCGCCGAGGCCGTGCGGGCGCCGGGTGCGCTCGGGCGGGCCGTCGAGCAGGCCTCGGCCACCCGGGGGCTGCTGCTCGGCGCGCTCTCGGTGCCGCCCGGGCAGACCTCCAAGGTGCTCGACCCGGTCACCGGCAAGTACGTGCAGAAGGAGAAGGACGACAGCGACGCGGGCCGGGCGCGGGACGCGCTCAGCGCCGCCGCCCAGCAGGCGCACGTGCGCGAGCAGTCCGCGCTCGCCGACTTCGACCAGGCCGCCGGGGCGGATGCCCGCGACAAGTTCGCCACCACCGTCACCGGGCCCGAGGTGGACACCGCCGACGGCTTCCTCACCCGCCTCACCGACCAGCCCCAGCTCAGCGCGTCCGAGCGCAAGACCGACCCGAACGTGGTGAACGCCGCGCTGTCCGCCCGGATCGACCGGATGCGCGGCGCCGAGGCCGCGCTCGCCACCTCGCAGGTCAAGCGGTTCGAGCAGCTGCGGGACGACGACGTCACCGCGCTTGAGATCCGCATCGGCCTGATCGGCGCGCTGCTGCTGCTCGCCATCGGCGTCTCCGCCGCCACCGCCCGCAGCCTGACCCGCCCGCTGGCCGTGCTGCGCCGCGGCTCGGCCCGGCTCGCGGAGGCGCCCGGGACCGAGGAGCCGGTGCGCTTCACCGGTCGCAACGACGAGTTCGCCCAGGTCGTACGGTCCCTCAACGAGCTGCACGGCAAGTTCGCCGAGCAGTCCACGCGGGCCGGCGGCCTTGACGAGGACCTCGCCAAGCAGCGCGGCCGGCTCGCCCGACTCGCCGCCGAGAAGGACGAACTGCGCACCCAGGTGCGGGAGTTGACCGACCGCCTTGAGCGCACCGAGGGCACCGTCCAGCACGCCTTCGTCAACCTCGGGCTGCGCAGCCTCGGTCTGATTGAGCGTCAGCTCGCGGTCATCGAGAGCCTGGAGGAGCGCGAACAGGACCCGGACCAGCTCGCGGTCCTCTTCAAGCTCGACCACCTGGCCACCGTCATCCGGCGCCACGGCGAGAACCTCCTGGTCCTGGCCGGCACTGAGCACCACCACAACCACCCGGGCCCGGTCCCGCTCGTCGACGTCATGCGGGCCGCGGTCAGCGAGATCGAGCGGTACGAACGCGTCGTCATCCAGGCCCTGCCGCCGCACGCCCAGGTCGCCGGCTTCGCCGCCGACGACCTGAGCCACCTGGTCGCCGAGCTTCTGGAGAACGCCACCTCCTTCTCCCCGCCGGACATCCAGGTGCAGCTCTCCGGCTGGCAGTTGGAGGGTGGCGAGATCATGCTCTCGGTCCAGGACGAGGGCATCGGCGTGCCCCCCGAGCGGCGCGCCGAGCTGAACCGGCGGCTCGCCGACCCCGCGTCGTACGAACCCGGCGAGCCCGGCACCGAGGCGGGCGGCCTCGGCCTGCACGTCTCGGCGCTGCTCGCGCACCGGCACGGCGTGCGCATCGAGCTGCGCGAGCAGAAGCAGGGCGGCGTCGCGGCGGTCGTGGTGCTGCCCGAGGCGATCCTGCCGACCACGCCGCCGGCGGCCGCGCCGCACATGGTGCCGGTGCCGGGCGGAGCCCCGCGCTTCACGCTGCCGGGCGCGCTCGCCGAGGCCAACTCCAATGTGCTGCCGGAGCGCACGGAGCGCTCGGGCGAGGTGGCCAGGCCCGTCACGCCGGAGCCCGTCGAGCCGGTCGAACCGGTCGAGCCCACGGAGCCGTCCGAAGTCCCGCTCGACGAGCCGACCTTCGAGATGCGGCTCCCCGAGCCCCGGCCCGCCGAGCCGGAGACCGCGCCCGAACCTGAGCCCGAACCCGAGCCCGCGCAGAAGGTCACCGACAAGGGCCTCCCCAAGCGCACGCCCAAGGTCGTGCAGGCCGGGCCCGCCAAGTCCCAGGAACGCAAGGGCGGCACCGACGCCGCCGAGGCGCTGCGGCGCAGGCTCGGCGGCTTCCAGCAGGGCGCCAAGGAAGGCCGCCGCGACGTGGCGGCGGAACTCGAAGAGACCGACCAGCAGGCAGACACGGACACGGGGGAGACAGTCGAGGAGGTACGCAGATGAGTGCGACCGGCACCGGGCCCGGCAGGCCCGGCAGCGGCGGGTCCGGAACCGGCGGCGCGTCCGGAACGGGCACCATCGGCACGAGCACCGAGGCCCGCAATCTGCAGTGGCTGCTCGGCAACCTGGTCGAGGAGGTGCCAGGGCTCATCTCCGTCGCGGTCGTCTCCTCGGACGGGCTGCTGCTGCTCTCCTCCGACCCGGAGCAGCGCCAGGTCACCGTCGCCCGGCAGGGCCCGCGCGGCTCCAGCGCCGACCTCGCCACCATCGTCTCCGGCATCGGCAGCCTCACCGTCGGCGCCGCCCGTCTCATGGACGGCGGCAACGTCAAGCAGACGATGGTCGCCATGGAGGAGGGCAGCGTCTTCGTCATGGCCATCAGCGACGGCTCGCTGCTCGGCGTGCACGCCACCCCGGACTGCGACATGAGCGTGGTGGCGTACCACATGGCGCTCTTCGTGGGCCGCGCCGGACACGTTCTGACCCCCGAAGTCCGCAGCGAGCTGCGCCAGTCGATGGAGGCCGCCCAGTGACCCCGCCAGCCCCGAAGCTGCCGATGCGCGGCTCCGACCGGAAACCCGCGCGGGTCCGCCCGTACTCGCTCACCGGTGGCCGCACCCGCTTCGGCCATGTCCTGCTCGTCGAGACGTTCGTCGCGGCGATCGAGGCGGCCCCGGAGCGCAAGGAGCTCGGCGGCGGCACGCACCGGGTCATGCCGGAGATGCTGGCCATCGTCGAGATCTGCCGCGCGATGCGTACGGTCGCCGAGATCTCCGCGCTCCTGAAGATGCCGCTCGGCGTGGTGCGCGTGCTGCTCAGCGACCTGGCCGACCAGGGAAGGATCCGTGTGTACGGGACCGGGCACGGCCCGGGTCAGCCGAATCGCGCGCTGCTCGAAAGGGTACTGAGTGGACTCCGCCGCCTCTGAACTCCTCGTCCCCTACGAGGAGTTGCTCCCCTGGCAGCAGGACCGCAGCCGGGCCCCCATCGCGACCAAGGTCGTGGTCGCGGGCGGCTTCGGCGTGGGCAAGACCACCTTCGTCTCGGCGGTCTCCGAGATCACCCCGCTCCAGACCGAGGCGGTGATGACGCAGGCCAGCGAGGCCACGGACGACCTGTCGGCGACCCCGGACAAGGTGACCACCACCGTCGCCATGGACTTCGGCCGCATCACCCTGGACGACGACCTCGTCCTGTACGTGTTCGGCACGCCCGGGCAGCAGCGGTTCTGGTTCATGTGGGACGACATCGTGCGCGGCGCGATCGGCGCGGTCGTGCTCGCCGACACCCGCCGCCTGTCGGACTGCTTCCCCGCGCTCGACTACTTCGAGAGCTGCGGGCTCCCGTACATCGTGGCCGTGAACCACTTCGAGGGCACCGAGTCCTTCGAGGCCGAGGACGTGCGCGAGGCGCTCACCGTGCCGCCGCACATCCCGGTCGTGGTCATGGACGCGCGCAGCCGGATCTCGGTGATCGAGTCCCTGCTCGGCCTGGTCGGCCACGCGCTGGAAGCCTGCCCCGAATAGACCCCGCCCCCCACGGCTCGCTACGCACTCAACGGAGAACGGTCCCGCATGCGGAGAATACTGATAGTCGGAGCCGGCCAGTCCGGTCTTCAGCTGGCCCTCGGACTGCAGGCGCAGGGGTACGAGGTCACCCTGATGTCGAACCGCACGGCGGACGAGATCCGGTCCGGCCGGGTCATGTCCACGCAGTGCATGTTCCACACCGCGCTCCAGCACGAGCGCGACCTCGCGCTGAACTTCTGGGAGTCCCAGGCCCCGCGCATCGAGGGCGTCGGCGTCTCGGTCGCGGCCCCCGACTCTTCCCGCGCCATCGACTGGGTCGGCAGGCTCGACGGCTACGCGCAGTCCGTGGACCAGCGGGTCAAGATGGCCGGCTGGATGGAGACGTTCGCGCAGCGCGGCGGCCAGCTGGTCATCCACGGCGCGGCCGTCTCCGACCTCGACTTCTTCGCGCGCACCTACGACCTGGTCCTGGTCTCGGCGGGCAAGGGCGAGCTCGTCTCGATGTTCGGCCGCGACGCGTCGCGCTCCCCGTACGCCGAGCCGCAGCGTGCGCTCGCCGTCTCGTACGTGCACGGGCTCGGCCCGCGCCCGGAGCACCCCGAGTTCGACGCGGTGCGCTGCAACCTGGTGCCGGGGGTGGGCGAGCTGTTCGTGATGCCGACCCTGACCACCTCGGGCCGCGCGGACATCCTGTTCTGGGAGGGCGTCCCCGGCGGCCCGCTGGACGTGTTCAACGGCGTGAAGGACCCGGCCGAGCACCTCGCGCTCACCCTGGAGCTGATGGAGAAGTTCCTGCCCTGGGAGTACGCGCGGGCCACCAAGGCCGAGCTGACCGACGCGGGCGCCACGCTGGCGGGCCGCTACGCGCCGACCGTCCGCAACCCGATCGGCCGGCTGCCCGGCGGCGGCCTGGTCCTGGGCGTCGCGGACGTCGTCGTGGCGAACGACCCGATCACCGGCCAGGGCTCCAACTCGGCGTCCAAGTGCGCGGCTTCCTACCTCGCCTCGATCGTCGAGCACGGCGAGGCGGAGTTCGACGAGGCGTGGATGACGGCCACCTTCGACCGCTACTGGGACACCGCCCAGCACGTGACGAAGTGGACCAACGCCATGCTCGGGGTACCCCCGGAGCACGTCCTGAACCTGATCGGCGCGGCCGGCCAGCTCCAGCCCGCCGCCGACCGGTTCGCGAACGGCTTCAACGACCCGGCCGACTTCGAGGACTTCTTCTACGAGCCGGAGAAGACGGCCGCCTATCTCGCCCAAGTGGCAGACGCCCAGGGCTAGTTGGAGTCCGCCGAGTACCCCGTGTCCGCCCCCTCCGTCGCTCCTTCCGGGAGCTTCGGAGGGTGGTACCAGGGCAGCGGGGCCGCCGCCGGGTCCGGGCGGACCGCGCCGAGCAGCGGGTTCGCGGCGATGGGGGAGACCTTGACGAGGGCGCCGGGGCGCGGCGCCTGCACCACCAGGCCGTCGCCCAGGTACATCGCCACATGGGTGGCCTTGGGGAAGTAGACGACCAGGTCGCCCGGGCGCAGCTCGTTCAGCGGGACGTGGGGCAGCTCGGCCCACTGCTCCTGGCTGGTGCGGGGGATCGCGCGGCCGGCGTGCGCCCACGCCTGCGAGGTGAGCCCCGAGCAGTCGTAGGACTCGGGGCCCTCCGCGCCCCACACGTACGGTTTGCCGATCTGGTCGACGGCGTACGCGAGCGCCCGGTCGCCCTCGGGCGAAGGTGCCCGCGTGCCGTTCAGCGCGCCCGAGGCGAGCAGGCTCTGCTGGGCCTTGTCCGTGCCCTGCCGCTCCAAGCGGGTGAGCTCGGCGAGCTGCCCGGGGGAGAGGCCGGCGAGCAGCTTCTCCACCTCCTTGAGGCGGAGCTCGACATCGTCCTTGGCCTGCTGTTGCTGCTGGGCGAGGGCCTGCTGCTCGTCGAGGGCCCGGCGCGAGGCCCGCGCGAGGTCGGCCGCCCGCTGTTCGCCGCGGGCGAGCCGGGCCACCGCGGCCTGCCGCTCGCGCGCCGCGCGGTCCAGGACGTGGCGCTGGTCGAGGGCGCTCTGCGGGTCCCGGGCCAGCAACAGCCGTACGTACGTGGAGAGTTCGCTGCGGCCCTGGTACTGCTCGCGGGCCAGCCGCCCGGCTTCGCCACGGCTCTGCGCGAGCGCGGTGCGGGCCTTGGACAGGGAGGCGGCGAGCTTCTGCTCCTCGGCCTCGCGGCGCTTCAGCTCGACGTCGGCGCTCTTGTACGCCTCGGTCGCCTCCTCCGTCTGCCGGTACAGCGTCTGGAGCTGGGTGAGGAGAGCCGTGGCCGAGGCCTCGGGCGGCTGCGCGGGCTGGACGGCCGAGGACTCGCCGGGCGGCTGGGGCGCGGCCATCGCGAGCGGGCCCACCACCGCCGTCGCCAGAGTCACGGCGACGGCCGCCGCGCACACCGAGCGCACGCAAGCTGACATGTGCTCACCTCCGGTCCGGAACCGGTCCGTCCGGCCCTACCGGATCGGATCGTGGCACGCACCGGCGCGACAATCCCGGTGGGAGGAGTGAACGGGGGTTTTGCCTCACTCGTGCGGCGGCAGCCCGGTGCGGGGGCTTGCGTCGCCGCCCTTCTTCGTCCATGGCCAGCGGCGCGGCTCGCGGCCCTCGGGCACGTAGGTGTACTTCCAGCCGCGCGGCAGGCCGAGCCGTTTGGAGTGGGCGGCCGGCTCCAGGCGGTAGGCGTACACCGTCGCCGGGCCGCCGTCGGGATCCGGCACGGGCACCTCGTACCACTGCGGCGGCTTGCCGGTATGGCCGGTCAGTACCGGCAGGACGCGCCCGTCGAGGGGGCCGCCCACAAAGAGGGTGTTCTCGCTTCGCACCCCCCAAGTCTCACAGCAGGTGGGCCGCCTCGCTCACCACGGGTATCACCCGGCGGGCCAAGAGGCCGACCGGGCCGTCGGCCGACTCGTGGGCCAACGCCCCCCGCACCACGGCGGCGGTCTGCTCGTCGGTGGCCGCCGTGGCGGTGAGCAGCGCCACCAGGTGGTCCACCAGCCAGTCGCGCAGCTCGGGCAGCGGGGGCTGCTTGTCCTCGTCCAGCCAGATGAGGGAGGCGGCCTCGACCGCCGCGATCCAGGTGCGCACCATCATCCGAAGGCGCGGGCCCGGCTTCTCCACCCGCAGGTGCACCAGGATCTGCTCGGCCGCGGCCCGCCGCACCTCGTCGACGATCGCCGTCGTACGGGACGTCTCGGCCATGCTGCCGCCCTGGAGCAGCGCCGAGAACCCGGCGTCGTGCTCGTCGACGAAGGCGAGGTAGCGGTCCAGGGCGCGGGTGAGGCGCTGGGTGAGCGGCCCGGTCTGCGCCTCGGCGAAGCACAACTCCAGCTCGTCGGCGGCCGACCTCAGGGCCGCCTCGTACAACTGCTGCTTGCCGCCCGGGAAGTAGCGGTAGACCAGCGGCCGCGAGACCCCGGCGGCCTCGGCCACGTCGTCGAGGGACACGTCCTCCGGCGCCCGGTGCGCGAACAGCGAGAGGGCCGCGCCGAGAAGCTGGGTGCGGCGCTCCTCGACGCTGAGCCTGCGGTACGCGGGGGTGGCGGCGGGTGAACTCATACCAGCAGCGTAATCCCCGCGATCGGCGTTCAGGCAAGGAGTCCGGAGCTCTTCCACAGCCGCCGGCTCAGCCCGTTCATGACGCCTATGTCGTCCAGGAATTCCGTCAGGCGGCCCGCGCCGCTCTGCATGACCTCGCGGCGGTGGCCGCTCGCCTTCACCTGGGCGACGGCCTCGCGGCGGTCCAGGCCGACGTTCTCGTACACCTGCGGGTTGACGAAGCAGGTGGCGAAGACGCGGGCCGCCTCGCCGCAGCTGATCCGGGTCAACTCCCGCTCCCAGCGCGGCGCGGACACCATCTGGCGCCGCAACTCCTCGCGGGCGTACCGGACATGGCGGGCCTCCTCGACCACGTGGATGCGGGTCACGCCGCGCACGATGGTCTGGACGCGCTCGTCCGGGAAGGTCAGGCGCTGCATCCAGTCCAGGATCTCCTCGCCGAGCAGGGTGGCCGCGAAGGAGCCCGGCGTGGTGGAGACGGTCTTCAGGACGCGGGCGAGGTTGTGGTAGACGCGCGGCACCCGGTACGTCGGCGCCCCGCCCTTCTTGATCATGCGGGCGAACATCATCGAGTGGCGGCACTCGTCGGCGATCTCGGTGAGCGCGTACCGGACGTGGTTGCTGGTGAGCGACTTGTCGTAGATGTGCCGCACGAGCAGCTGCATCAGGATGATCTCGAACCAGATGCCGAGCGAGGCGAGCGAGGCGGCCTCGTGGCGGGCCAGGTCCATGCGCTGTTCCTCGGACATCTTCCGCCACAGCGGGGTGTCGTACAGCGAGAGCAGCTCCGGCGGCCAGAACCACTTGCCGTCCTCGACGGGGGCGTCCCAGTCGAGCTCCTTGTCGGGGTCGAAGGAGTGCTTCGCGGACGATTCGAGCAGCCGCTCGGCGACCTGCTCGCGGTCCCTGAGCAGGCCGAGTGCGTCGCGGAGCGCATCGCGTTCGGTCATGGTCGTCATGGCTGGGGGCACCTCGTGGCTGGGTTACCTGCGGTCGCCTCTTATGAGACTGCCTGTCAGCAAGCTCGTCAATCCCTTGCGCGCGACTTGTTGACCGCGCGTCTACCACCGTGTGAACCTGCCAACTGCACAGCAGTGTGCAGAAGTTCGGCCGATGGACGACGACGTCCGCGAGGCGAAGGAGCCGCACGTGTCGACGCACGACCTCTATGTGACGGGCCCGCGAGAACCCCTCTGGCAGGTGCCGGCCTCCGGCGCCGCCCGCTTCAACTGGGACTACGACGACGGGCGCGACCGTCTGCTCGCCCTCTACCAGAAGGGCAAGGACAAGCAGTGGGACGGCGCCAAGCGCATCGACTGGGACCTGGAGGTCGACCCGTACGACCCGCTGGGCACCCCGGACGAGGCGATGACGCTGTACGGCACGCCGTACTGGGCCAAGATGACCGACCGGAACAAGGGTGATCTGCGCCGGCACTACACGTCCTGGCAGTTCAGCCAGTTCCTGCACGGGGAGCAGGGCGCGATGGTGTGCGCCGCCCGCATCGTGGAGTCCGTCCCCGACCTGGACGCCAAGTTCTACTCCGCGACCCAGACCATGGACGAGGCCCGGCACGCCGAGATCTACGCCCGCTTCCTCCACACGAAGCTCGGCATGCTCTACCCGATCAACGACAACCTCCAGTCGCTGCTCGGCGACACCCTGCGCGACTCCCGCTGGGACATGCCCTACCTCGGCATGCAGGTCCTGATCGAGGGCCTGGCGCTCGCCGCCTTCGGCATGATCCGGGACACCACGACCAAGCCCCTGCCGAAGCAGATCCTGGCGTACGTCATGCAGGACGAGGCCCGCCACGTCGCCTTCGGCCGCATGGCGCTGCGCGACTACTACGCCGAGCTCTCGGACGCGGAGCTGCGCGAACGCGAGGAATTCGTCATCGAGGGCTGCTACTTGATGCGCGACCGGCTGCGCGGGGTCGAGGTCCTGGAGAACTTCGGCATCCCGAAGCAGGAGGCCGAGCAGCTGAGCGAGGAGAGCGAGTACCTGCACCTGTTCAGGAAGCTCCTGTTCAGCCGCATCGTCCCCTGCGTGAAGGACATCGGCCTCTGGGGCGAACGCCTCCAGAAGGCCTATGTGGACATGGGCGTCTTCGACCTCGGCGACTCCAGCCTGGACCTGCTGATGACCCAGGACGAGGAGATCGCCGAGCAACTGGACAAGGAGCGCTTCGAGGCGGAGGAAACGGCGAGGGTGGCGGAGGTGGAGGGGGCGATCGCGGACGGGGCGGCTTAGGGGCCAGCTGAGTGGGGGGCGGTCCGGCCGGGCCGCGTCAACGGTCCGGCCGAGGCCGCATGCTACTCGCCCGGACCCGCCGGGAAGCTCTGCCGCAGGGTGAACGCATGCGGGGTCGGGCCATGGGCGCGCAGGTGCAGGACGCGCTTCTCGGCCTCCTCGACGGTCGGGCGGTGGCCCGCCGGGACCCACCACAGGGCCACCAGTGCCTCCTCGATGCGCTCGAACCACTCGAAGCGGCGGGCCAGCAGCTCGCGGTGCCGGCCCGCGTACATGAAGGCCTTCAGGGACTCCGCGTCGCGCCACACCGACATGTTCACGATCATCGCCGCGTCGCCGAACACGGGGACGTCCGTCGCGTTGCCGCTGTCGCTCTGGAGCCGCCACACGAACCCGTCGGCCGCGTCCGCGACCGCGTTCACCGGGTCGAGCCCGGCCATGAAGTCCGCCAACTCGGGGGAGTCCAGGGGGAATTTGAGGCGGGCTATGTTCACCTGGGCCAGTTCGTACCGCTCTGATTCGTCCGTCATGGGCGCACCCTAGGCAGCCGCATCGCCGGAGCGCCCGGGCATTTCGCAGAGCGAGACGCTACGGGGGAGACGCTAGGGGGTGCCCGCCAGCGCCGCCTCCATCACCGCCCTCGCGATCGGCGCCGCGTCGCCGCCGCCGCTGATGTCGCCCCGCTTCGCCGACGCGTCCTCGACGACGACCGCCACCGCCACGGCGGGCCGGTCCGCGCCGTCCGCCCGGGCCCAGGAGATGAACCAGGCGTACGGGCTGCCGATGTTGCCGACGCCGTTCTGCGCGGTGCCGGTCTTGCCGCCGACCGTGGCCCCCGGGATCGCCGCGATGGTGCCGGTGCCGTTCCGCACCACGTCGATCATCATCTGCTGGAGCTGCATCGCGGTCGCCGGATACATCGCCCGGTGATAGGTACGCTGCGCGGTCGTGGAGACGGTCGCGCCGCTCGCGGTCGTCGTACGGTCCACCAGATAGGGGTATTTGAGCTCCCCGCCGTTGGCGACCGCCGCCGAGACCATCGCCATCTGGAGCGGCGTCGCCGTCGTGTCGAACTGGCCGATCGAGGAAAGGGCCAGTTGGTCGGGGGTCATCTTCGTGTCGAAGTTGGATTTCGCGACGCGTGACGGGATGCGCAGCAACGCGTCGTTGAAGCCGAATTTCCGCACCGCGTCCACCATCCCGGCCAGCCCCACCTTCAGCCCGACCCGCGCCATCACCGTGTTGCAGGAGACGGTCACCGCGTACGCCAGCGAGGCCCCGCCGCAGCCGCTCGGCTCGTTGGTGAGCGTGGTGCCCGAGTTGGGCAGGACGTACGGATCCGGCGTGTCGGTCGGCGCTTCGACGTCCGTGATCAACCCCGCGTCGAGCGCGGCCGCCGCCGTCACGATCTTGAAGGAGGAGCCGGGCGGATACGTCTGCCGGATGGCCCGGTTCAGCATGGGCTGGCTCGGGTCCGAGATCAGCCGCTGCCAGGCGTTCGCCACCGACCTGCCCGTACCCGAGAGAACGCCCGGGTCGTACGACGGGCTGCTGACCAGCGCCAGGATCTTGCCCGTCGACGGTTCGATCGCCGCGACGGCGCCCTTCTTGCCGCCCAGGCCGTCGTACGCGGCCCGCTGCATCGACGCCTTGATGGTCGTGACGGCCCGCCCGCCGGAGTGCCGGCTGCGGGTGAGGTCGTTCCACAGCGGGAACACCGACAGGCGCGAGGAGGTGCCCGAAAGGACGGGGTCCTCCGCGTTCTCGACGAGCGTCGTGCCGTAGGTCTGGGAGGCGTACCCGGTGACGCTCGCGTACAGCGGCCCGTACTTGTACGTCCGCTCGTACCGCAGCTGCTGGCGGCTGTCCTTCGACCCGGTGACGCTCTCCTCGCCGACCACGATGGCGCCGCGCGGCTGGTGGTAACGGGCGATCGCCAGGCGGCGGTTGGCGGGGTTCGCGTCGAGCGCGTCGGCCTCGAAGAGCTGGACACGGGCCGCGTTCACGAGCAGCGCCACGAGCAGGACGAGGCAGAACGCGGCCGCCCGCCGGATGTACCGGATCACCTGGCTGTCCCCTCCACCGATGGTTCGGGCCGTGCGATGACGCCGGGTTCGACGGCGGGAAGCGGCCGACGGGCGGAATCACTGATCTGGATGAGCAGCGCCACGATGATCCAGTTGGTGACGACGGACGAGCCGCCCTGTGCGAGGAACGGCATGGCCATGCCGGTGAGCGGGATGAGCCCCATCACGCCGCCCGCGATCACGAACACCTGGAGCGCCAGGATCGAGGCGAGCCCGACGGCGAGAAGGCGCCCGAACGGGCTGATCAGGCAGAGCCCGGCCCGGTAGCCCCGGGCCACGAGCAGGGCGTACAGGAGGAAGATCGCGGTCAGTCCGGACAGGCCGAGCTCCTCGCCCGCCGTGGCCAGGATGAAGTCGGACTTCGCGGCGAAGCCGATCAGGATGGAGTGGCCGAGGCCCAGGCCCGAGCCGAGCGTGCCGCCGGCCCCGAAGGCGAACAGGGACTGGGCGAGCTGGCTGGGGCCGCGGCCTGCCTCGATGGTGGCGTACGGGTTCAGCCAGTCGCTGACGCGGCCGTGCACATGGGGTTCGAACAGGGCGACCGCGGCCGCGCCGAACGAGGCGAGCAGCAGCCCCACCGCGATCCACCCGATGCGCCCGGTCGCCACGTACAGCATGACCACGAACAGGCCGAAGAACAGCAGCGAGGTGCCGAGGTCGCGTTCGAGGACGAGGACGCCGACGCTCAGCAGCCAGATCGCCACGATCGGGCCGAGCACCCGGCCGGTGGGCAGCTGGAGCCGCCAGATCATGCGGCCGGTGTACGCCAGCGCGTTGCGGTTGGCGGCGAGGTAGGCCGCGAAGAAGAGGGCCAGCAGGATCTTGGCGAACTCGGCGGGCTGGAAGGAGAAGCCGGCCACCCTGATCCAGATCTTGGCGCCGTTGACCGCGGGGAACAGGATCGGCACGAGCATCGACGCCAGGCCCGCGGCCATCGAGAGATAGGCGTACCGCTGCAGGACGCGGTGGTCGCGCAGGACGAGGACGACGGCGAGGAACAGGCAGACCCCGAGCGTCGACCACACCAGCTGCGTGGGGGCCGCCCGGCTGCCCGGGGTCGAGAGGTCGAGCCGGTAGATCAGCACCAGGCCGAGCCCGTTGAGCAGCACCGCGATCGGCAGCAGCACGGGGTCGGCGTAGGGCGCGCGGAAGCGGACCACGAGGTGGGTGAGGAGCGCGAGCAGGCCGAGCCCGGCCCCGTGGCTCATGGCGTCGGGCGGCACCGTGCCGTTCCGGGCGAGCCCGACGGCGACGTAGCCGAGCACCACGACGAGAACGGCACCGGCGAGCAGGGACAGCTCGACGCCCCGCCGTTTGGGGAGGCGGAGCTCGGGCGGGGAGGCGTCCGCCGCCGACGGTGCGGTCATGCCAGGCAACGTAGCAAGACGCAGGCCTTATGTCCCGGTATGTCATAAGGTGCCGAACACAATGCATGACGGTCCGTCAAAAGGAGCCGGCGCCATGGGGCCCGTGGAGTTCATCGTCCTCGCCTTTCCCGAGGAGCAGTTGAGGGTCCGGGCGGTCGCCTCGCTCGGCGCGCTGCGCCGGTCCGGCGCCGTCGCCCTGATCGACGCGCTGGTCGTCACCAAGACGGCGGGCGGCGAGGTGCTCACCGCCGAACTCGACGAGTTCGAGGAGCTCCAGGGGATGCTCGGGGGCCGGGACGCGGCCCGGCTCATCGGCCCCGAGGACGTCGCCGAATCGGCCGGGCTCCTGGACCGCGGCAACTGCGCGCTGCTCGTCCTGGTCGAACACCTCTGGGCGGCGGAGGCGGCCGAGGAGGTGCGGGCGGCCGGCGGTCGCATCGCCGGCTCCGTACGGATCCCGTCTGAGCGGCTCGCCGAGGTGAAGGCGGGGCTCGCCGCGCTGGCCGCCTCAGCGCCGTCACCGTCCACCGGAACGGAGGCCTGACCATGTACGTCCGACCCGCCCGCCCCGAAGGCCGTCCCGTCGAGCGCCCGGCCGGCGCGCCGCTGCTGCGCGGACTGCTGTCCGGCAGCCCGGGCTACGCCGCCGACCGGGCGGCGCACGCCGCGGCGCCGCCCGCGCCCGTGCCCGCGAGCGGCGCGGACATCGCGGACCGGCTGGCCCGTCTGGGTGACATGGTCGGCGAAGGACTGCTCTCGCTCGAAGAGTTCGCGGCCGCCAAGTCCAAACTCCTCGGCGGCTGAGCGGCCGGGTCAGCACCAGCGTGGTACGGCCCCGATGTTGTCGATGTAGTAGGCCGATGCCCACGCCCAGGTGCCGTCGGTGAGCAGGTACCAGTGGTCGTTCCCGTTGACCCGGTCGCCGCCGGTCCTGCAGAAGATGTGCACGATCGAGCCGTACGGCGCCTTGCCGACGATCCTGCTGCTGCGGGTGGGCCGGTCGCGCAGGAGCAGGCCGGACTTGGCGGTGACGCGGCCCTTGTAGTCGTTGTGCCCGTGCTCGTCGGCGGCGGCCGTCCGCGCCGTGGCGAGGACGGCCACGGCGCCGGTGGCCACACAGAGGCCGAGTGCGGCAAGGGGTGAGCGCAGGGACATGGTGCCTCCTGGATGGGGCGGGGCCGCATGTGAACGACCCTCAATTCGCCTGCCTCACAGTAAATTCGCTCATTGGTGTTCGCAAAGCGTGACGAGGTGTCACTCGGCGTGCGGGCTCTCCTCGGAGTCGGGCGCCTCGAAGCCGACGTACTCCGGGAGTTCGAGCCGGGCCACCGCGCCGCCGTCCGCGGCGTTGGCGAAGCGCAGCTCGGCGCCGATCACGGCCGCCTGCCCCGCCGCGATGGTCAGGCCGAGCCCGTGCCCCTTGTTTCCGGCGTCGGTGCGGAAGCGCTGCGGTCCGTGGTCCAGGAGGTAGTCCGGATAGCCCGTGCCGTGGTCGCGGACGGTGACGACCGGGCCGTGCACGGTCAGCTCGACCGGGGCCTTGCCGTGCTTGTGGGCGTTGGCAAGGAGGTTGCCGATCACCCGCTCCAGGCGGCGCTTGTCGGTCTCCACGCAGGCGTCCCGCAGCACCGTGAGGGTGGTGTCCGCCTCGGCGGTCCCGGAGGCGATCGAGGCGCGCACCACCCGCTCCACCACCGGGGAGAGCTGCTGCATGTCCAGGTCGACGGTCTCGCTGCCCGCGTCCAGGCGGGAGATCTCCAGGAGGTCCTCGGTGAGCGAGCGCATCGCCCGCACCCGGTCCCGTACGAGCTCGGCCGGGCGGCCCTCCGGCAGCAGCTCCGCGGCCGCGTGCAGGCCGGTCAGCGGGGTGCGCAGCTCGTGCGCCACATCGGCGGTGAAGCGCTGTTCGCTGAGCAGCTTGCCCTGGAGCGTGGAGGCCATCGTGTCCAGGGCGCCGGCCACGGTCGCCACCTCGTCCTGCGGGCGCGAGGGATCCTTGGTGCGGGGGTCGTTGACCCGCGCGTCCAGGTCGCCCGCGTCGATCCGGCGGGCCACCGTCGCTGTCTGGTGCAGGCGCCGGGTGATCCGGGTGACCGCGAAGACGCCGACGAGCAGCGTCGCGCCGATGGCCAGGATGGACGAGCCGAAGATGGCCTTGTCCAGGCCGTTGATGGTGCGGGCGCTCTGGGTGTAGTCGATCTCGGCGGCCAGCGCCTTGCCGTCCGCCGGGCCCGCCGCCCACATGGTGGGGCGGCCGTGGTCGTCGTCGACGAGGGTGCCGCGCTTGCCGGAGACGGCGAGCGCGCGCAGCGAAGCCGGCAGCTCCGGCGGGTCGATACCGGCGCCGGGCGGCAGCTGCTCGCCCGCCTCGTACATGCGGGTGACGTCGGTCAGCCGGTCGAGCGCCTTGCCGCGCGCCTCGCCGACGGTCTGCCGGGTCACCGACACGTGCACCAGGGCGCCGAGCAGCGTCGCGAGCGCGCAGCACATCACGGTGATGAACACCGCCGACTTCCAGGTGAGCGTCGCCGTCCAGCGGGGCAGCGGCAGGCGGGGCGGCCTCGGTATCCGGGGGAGTCTCATGGTGCGTCCGCCGTGGGGGTGGCCGACGGCTTCGCCGTCGGCGGCTTCTTCTTCGGCGACGGCGAGAGCTGCCCGGCGCCGGACGGTGCGGGGTGCTTCCCGCCGGAGTTCTCGCTGCCGGGCTTGCGGCGCACGATCTCGTCCCGGGTGGGGAGCATCGCCTGCTGGTGGTCGTCCCAGGACCACGCCGTGCGGTACTCGTACCCGGGCATGCCCGCCGACACCGACCGCAGGATCACGTCGCGGCCGGCCAGGTCGACGCTGATGATCTGGTCGACGGTGGACATGATGCGGATCAGGCCGCCGTCCTTGGCCGGCATGTAGCAGCGCACCGCGAGCTGCTGGTCGGGCATCCGGATGCCGACGATCAGCTCGTCCCTGCCGTCCCCGGTCAGGTCCCGGTAGTACGGCTTGAGGACCGGGCAGCTGCCCGGCTTCTGCTTGCAGGTGGCGAGCTGCCGGACCGTTTCGTCGTAGAGGCCGTCCTCGCCGCTGTACGTGTTCGGGTGCGCCTTCACCTCGGCCTGCACCACGGCGACCGGGTTCAGCTTGCGGACGTCGCCGCCGGTCACCTTGATGCCGGGCACCTGCTCCGTGTCCGTCTCGCCGTAGTCGTTCGGGGTCGCCGTCGCGGGGGGCAGATCCGGCCACAGGTGGATCGGGCCGATCGCCGTCGGCGTCGCACCCGAGCTCTCCAGGTGGCCCGCCCCGCCGCAGCCGGACAGCAGCAGGACACCCGCTGCGGTCAGCAGGGGTGCCAAGAGGGCTGTGCGGCGGTGGCGGATCAAGGTGCTCCTGTCGTGCGGGAACCCCAGGCTATTTCACTGTCTGCCGCGGCTTCGCCGGAGCCCCGGTGCGTTATGCGGCCTTGACCAGGTCGGCATAGAAGATGATGTTGGCCGAGCGGTGACCGTCCACGATCGGACCGCCACACGTGATGAGGCGGAGCTCGGCGCGATTGGTCGTCCCGTAAACCTTATGCGTCGGGAAGTCCTTTTTCTCGACCTGCTGGGTTTCCCGGATCTTGAACACCGCGGTCGAGCCGTCCGCCCGGCCGACCTCGATCACGTCGCCGACCTTCATGTCCTTCACGTTCCGCAGCAGCGCCGGGCCGTTCGCGGTGTCGTAGTGCGCGACCAGGACCGAGGCCCCCTTCTCGCCCGGCGTGACGCTGCCGGTGTACCAGCCGGCCTGCTCGGCCCGGTCCACCGGCGGCACCTCCAGCTCCTGCGCGGAATCCACCCCGAGCCGCAGCACCGGGCTCGCGTCGACGTCCGCGGAGGGGATGACGACCCGGGTCGGCTCGGAGGCCTTCAGCGGGCCGGCCGTCGCCTTGGCCTGCGGGGCGGCGGCGTTCTGCACCCTGACGTCGGGAGCCTTGGCCACCGGGTCCGGGGTACAGGCCATGAGCCCGCCGCCGACGGTGAGGGCGAGCACGGAGGCGGCCGCGAGTCTGGCGGTCCGGGGCGTCCGGGCGGTGCGGGGCGGGGTGGGCGTCGTCATGCGTACGACGCTAAATGTCCGGCATTGCGGCTTTGCCCCGCGTACGTAACAGCTCGCCGTACTTCAGCGGGCGGTGCTGTTACGCGCGGCGGGCCGGCCTACTGCTGGTACGGGTTCTGGCCCTGCATCTGGCCCGGCTGCGGCTGGCCGTACTGCTGCTGCGGAGCCACCGGCTGGGCCAGCAGGCCCTCGGCCTGCTCCTTGGTGATCTGCTGCTCCAGACCGCAGAACGTGCACTGCATGCGGAACCGCGTCGAGATCGGGAACAGCGGAACGAAGAACAGCGTGAACTTCGTGACGTACTTGCGCAGCCCGTGCGCCGAAGGATTGCCGCAGTTGCCGCACACCAGCGTGAGCATCGCGAGCTGGTAGAGATAGCCGCGGGTGCCGAAGATGATCATTGAGTGGTTCCCCTCCCGGATTCCTGGGTCGTGTCGCGCGTAAGTGTCGTGGTCATGACCGTCCTGAGTCCATCGCGTTGTGACGACGCCCACACGACTTATTGCCCTCACGGGCATCGGGCTGTTCCCATGGGCGTGGTGGGGTGATGGGTCATGGCAGGACTGCGGGTCACACCGGTACACCGGCACGGACAGGCGCGACTGTACGTCAGCCTCCCGGACGGGCGCAGCGTCGCCTGGTACGACCGCGACACCGGGCGCGTATCGCTGCTGCTCGACGACCGCAGGGACGAGGTGCTCGCCGCGCTGCGCCCGTACGCCGTGGGGGAACTGCTCGTCGGCCCGCCGCCCGTGCCGACCCCCGCCGACCTGGCCCGGCTCTCCCTGCACCCCGACGACGACCTCGCGCCCAACCGGCCCGGCGAGGCGCTCCTGACCGAGCTGGAGCGGTACGAGCCCCAGCACCGGTTCAGGACCGACCCGCGCCGCCGGGAACTCGCCGCGCAGCAGCTCGCCGGGGCCGCCCTGGAGCGGCTCGAAGGCGCGGGCTGGCGGGTCCTGCACTCGGTTCCGCTGCCGGGGGAGGCCAGGATCGACCATCTGCTCGTCGGGCCCGCGGGCGTCCTCGCCGTGCGCTCGCTGGCTGCCCAGCGGCATCGGGTGCGGATCGCCGACCCGCTGGTCACCGTGGGCCGGGCCGCCTCCGTGCCGTACCTGCGCCACGCCCGCCACGAGGCCGAACGCGCCTCGCTCGCCCTCGCGGCGGCGGTCCGGCCCGTCCTCGTCCTGGTCGGCGCGGAACGGGTCGAGCTCGGCCCGCCGGGGATCCGGGGCGTGAGCGTCCTGAAGGACAGCGAGATCCCGGACCTCGCGCGCCTCGGCGGCGTCCTGAAACCGGCCGACGTGGAGTCCCTGTACTGGACGGCCCGGGACCGCAGGACGTGGCTGCGGGTCTGAGGGGCTGAGGGCCCTGTGTCCGGTCAGCCCCCGGCGTCCCGCAGCCGCAGCACCACCGCCCCCGCGTGCCGGGTGGTCGCCCACTCGACCTCCGCGAGCAGGCCCTCCGCGACCGCCCGGTACGCCACTTCGCCGAGCCCGGCCGCGACCGCCGTGCCGCCGCCCTCGGCCGCGAGCGGGGCGAGCGCGCGGCCGGCCTCCGCGCGCAGGGCGGCGGACAGCGGGCCCGACACCACCGGCACGTCGTCGCCGGGCAGCACCAGGACGAGCGCGGTCGGCCGGGCCGCGCCGCCGGTGTGCCCGACGACCACCGCCTCGCGGGTGTCGGTGTGCCGCAGCTTGCGCCAGGCGCGGCGCCCGGCCCGGTACGGGGCGTCGAGACGCTTGGCGACCAGGCCCTCGATGCCGCTCGCGGGCAGCGTCTCGTACCAGGTCAGTGCGGTGTCCACCGAGGTCGTCATGGGCACGGCCTGGAGCGGCGGGCCGAGCGGGGCGAGCACCTCCAGGAGCCGGGCCCGGCGGCGCTCGTACGGCTCGGCCCGCAGGTCAAGGCCCGCGTCCGCGAGCAGGTCGAAGGCCGCGTACGAGGCGGGCAGGCGGCGGGCCAGGAGCGGGGCCCGGGCGGGGGTTGCGGCGGCGCGGCGCTGGACCGCCGCGAAGTCGGTGCGCCCGCCGGACCACACCACGACCTCCCCGTCCAGGACCGTCCCGGGCGTCAACTCCCTTGCCGCGTCGGCCAGATCGGGGAACGCGCCGGTGATGATGCGCCCCGATCGGGCCTGGAGCACGACCCGCTCCGCCTCCCGGAACACCACCATCCGGTGCCCGTCGAACTTCGGCTCGTACGCCCAGCCCGCCCCGCGCGGCAGCGTGGCCACCGCCTCGGCGAGGGCGACGGTGAGCGGGGGCCGCAGCGCCGGGGCACTCATGGCAGGCGGCCCGCCCGCTCGGGGTCGGCCAGCGGCGCGAGCAGGTCGCCGTCGCGGTCCAGGCGGGGCCCGATGTCGCCGATCAGGAACGTCAGGTCGGCCGGGGCTCCGCACGACTCGACCTCCGCCCACGACACCGGGGCCGACACCGTGGGGCGCTCCTTGGCGCGCACGGTGTAGGGCGTCGCGGTGGTCTTCGCGGCGGCGTTCTGGCTGAAGTCGACGAACACCTTGCCGGGGCGCAGCGCCTTCGCCATCTTGTGCGTGACCAGCTCGGGCAGGGCCGCCTCCGCCTCCCTGGCCAGCGTCTTCGCGTACGCCGAGACCTGATCGGAGGGGGTCGGCTCCAGCGGGGAGAGCAGGTGCAGCCCCTTGGCGCCGGAGGTTTTGGCATAGGCGTGCAGCCCGTCCGCCGCGAGTCTGTCCCGCAGCCACACCGCCACCGCGCAGCACTCCACCACGCTCGCGGGCTCGCCCGGGTCGAGGTCGAGGACAAGCCGGTCGGCCTCGGCGGGGGAATCCGCCCGCCACTGCGGGGTGTGGAACTCCACGACCAGGTTCGCCGCCCACATCAGGGTGGCCAGATCAGCGACCACGACCTGCCGGGCCGCCTTGTCCTCGGAGCGCGGCACCGCGGCCGTCCTCACCCAGGAGGGCGTGCCCGGCGGCGGATTCTTGGTGAAGAAGCGCTGGCCCCCGGGACCGTCCGGGAAGCGCAGGAACGACACCGGGCGGTTGTCCAGCTGGGCCAGGAGCGGGCCCGAGACCGTGGCGCAGTAGTGCAGGAGCTCGCCCTTGGTGGTACCGGTCGCCGGGTAAAGCACCTTCTCCAGATTCGACAGGGCGATCCGCCGCCCCTCCACCTCCGTGATCGGCGTCATACGATGAGAGTCCCACGAACCACGCGAACCACACTCCTCGGGGACGAAGAGGAGAGACCGTGCGATCCATCTGGAACGGTGCCATTTCGTTCGGCCTGGTCAGCATCCCGATCAAGCTCGTGAACGCCACCGAGAACCACTCGATCTCGTTCCGCCAGATCCACACGGCGGACGGCGGCCGGGTCCGCTACCGCAAGGTGTGCGAGCTGGACGGCGAGGAGCTCAGCACCGAGGAGATCGGCAAGGCGTACGAGGACGCCGACGGCTCGATGATCCCGATCACCGACGCCGATCTGTCCTCGCTGCCGCTGCCCACCGCCAAGACGATCGAGATCGTGGCCTTCGTGCCCGCCGACACGATCGACCCGCTCCAGATGGACGCCGCGTACTACCTCTCCGCGAACGGGGTGCCCGCCGCGAAGCCGTACACCCTGCTGCGCGAGGCCCTCAAGCGCAGCCAGAAGGTCGCCATCGCCAAGTTCGCGCTGCGCGGGCGGGAGCGGCTCGGCATGCTGCGGGTGGTGGACGACGTCATCGCGATGCACGGGCTGCTGTGGCCGGACGAGATCCGGGCGTCCGAGGACGCCGCCCCCGAGGCCGACGTCAGCGTCCGCGAGGCCGAACTCGACCTGGCCGACGCCCTGATGGACACTCTCGGCGAAGTGGACATGTCGACCCTGCACGACGACTACCGGGCGGCCGTCGAGGAGCTCATCGCCGCGAAGGCGGACGGCGCGCTGCCCCAGGCGCAGGAGGCGCCCGCCGCCAAGGGAGGCAAGGTCATCGACCTGATGGCGGCACTGGAGAGCAGCGTCAAGGCCGCGAGGGCCGCGCGCGGGGAGGCCGAGGAGGGTGAGGGGGAGGTCGCCGAGGTGACCGAGCTGAGCTCGCGCAAGCCCCGCAAGTCCGCGTCGGCGAAGAAGACGGCGGCCAAGAGGGCCCCTGCGGCGAAGAAGACCGCGCAGACCAAGACCGCGCAGGCCAAGAAGAGCACCGCCACCAAGAAGACCGCGGAGTCGAGCCCCAAGTCCACCGGGGCGAAGAAGTCCACCGCCACCACCGCCAAGAAGACCGCGGCGAAGAAGGCGACCCCGAAGAAGCGGGCCAGCGCCTGACCTCCGCATCCCCGGCCCGCGGCCTCGATTCGGTAACGGAAGGGTTGCGGCGCGTCCGCGAGGGCGAATGGATGCCCAAGGGTGTGAAAGGGGTGCGGTCATGGTGCGCAGAAGCGGCGACGGCCACACCCGTACCGAGGGACGGCGCAGCCCGGACCCCCTCGTGCTCTCGGTTCTGCCGTACGTGGTGATGGCGCTGGTCGTCGTGGCCAACCTGATCGCGGGCCCCACGGTCGGGCTGCTGCCGCTGGTCTCGCTCGGCCCCGCCTTCGCCGGTCTGGTCGGCGGCTGGCGGCGCACCGTCGTCGTGGGCCTGATCGCGCTGGTCGCCGGGGTCGGGCTCGGGATCTACAGCGAGCTCTTCGAGGAGCGCCGGGGCTTCGCCTCGCTGGCCGCCGTCGCGGGGGTCACCGCGGTGGGCGTGGCCGGATCCGTGATGCGCCAGCGCCGCGAGGCCGAACTCGCCGGCATGCGCTCCATCGCCGAGGTCGCCCAGCGGGTGCTGGTGCGGCCGGTGCCGCGCAGCGCGGGACATCTGCGCGCGGCGGTCTCGTACACCTCGGCGGTCGCGGAGGCGAGGATCGGCGGCGACCTGTACGAGGTGGTGGCCGCGCCCGGAGGGGTGCGCGTGATCATCGGGGACGTCCAGGGCAAGGGGCTCGAATCGGTGGAGACGGCGGCCGTGGTGCTCGGCGCGTTCCGGGAGGCCGCGCACGACGAGCCGGACCTGAAGGGGGTGGGCGCGCGGGTGGAGCGGGCGGCCGGGCGGGCCCTGGAGGGCGAGAAGTTCGTCACCGCGATCATCGCCGAGCTCGACCCCGCGAACGGGGCGGTGTTCCTCAACTACGGCCATCCGCCACCCCTGTTGGTACGGTCCGACGGCTCGGTGTCCTTCCCCGAACCCGCGTCGTACGCGCTGCCGCTCGGCCTGGGGCTCGGCTCGGGGGAGAGCCCGCAGCCCTTCCGGGTCCCGTTCGCCCCGGGCGACCAGCTCCTGCTCTACACGGACGGGGTGACCGAGGCCCGGGACAGATCGGGCGAGTTCTACCCCCTGGGCGCCCGCACCCCGCTTTTGAAGGACCCCGACCCGGAAGCGGCCCTTGAGGCCCTCCGGCGGGACCTCATGCTCCACACGGAGGGGCCGTTGCACGACGACGCGGCGATGCTGCTGCTCCGCCATCGCGAGTAGTCCGGGCCCGCCCGGGACTGGCCCGCTTACGTGGGTTTGCGCTTCGTTCGGCCGCGGGCCCAGCCCAGGGGCTAGCCGTGAAGTGCCGGTTCACCTGAAGGGGCGCGGGGAACTGCGCGACCAGCCACGCACGGTCCGCAGCCGAACGAACCGCGAGAGGGCCTCTCGCAACTGGGCCGCTTCCGCAGGTAGTTGGTCGGCCACAGGCTGTCCGTTGCCGGTCGCGCAGTTCCCCGCGCCCCTGAGGGGGCTTCGGCTCAGGCCCCTGGACGTTCCAGGTGCGTCGTCAGCTTCTCCAGCATCGGCCACGTGCCCGCATCCGTACCGTCCCCGAGCGGGTAGTACAACGCGGGACCCGCGTCCGGGCCGAGTCGGACGGGGCGCAGGGACAGCGGGGGGCGCTGGGCGTGGGCCAGGCCGGCGACCCGCACCCCCTCCGCCCCCAGCGTGTACGACACCGGGATCGGCGGGGCCTCGAAATGGGCCGGGACGGCCAGGTCCCGGCGGCCCCGGCGCAGGGAGACCAGCATGTGGGTCAGGCCGTGCGAGCCGGCCAGGGTGCGGGCCAGCGGCTCGATCGCGTCCAGCGGGGGCGCCTCATCCGCCCCGTACCCCAGCGTCAGCGTCGCGTCCGCTGCCACGCCCCGCTCCACCCGCGTCACCCGGAGCCCCGCGAGCGCGGGCCGCGCCGGGTCGCCGACGGCGAGCAGCTGGGTCGATTCGGGTGCCCGGTCGCGGGCGAGGTCGGTCAACTGTCGTGCGGACCAAGGGAGGTTGATGGGCTCCGCGGTGCCCCAGCCGGCCGGGGCCGCGCCGGTCAGCGCTTCCCAGGCGGCCGACAGGGCGCGGCCAAGGACCAGGTTCTCGTCCGCGTTGTGCACCGTGCGGAACGAGACGATCAGCTGCCGCTCGGAGGTGAGCGCGGGCGCGCTGAACGCCTCGGCCACGACCGCCTGGCCCGAAGCGTCCCGGGCCGGCGCGAACGTGCCGTCCTGCCAGCGCAGGACCGCGCCGGAAAGCCCGTCGTAGTACCCGCAGTCGGGGTCCTTGACCACCCAGCGGTTGGGCGCGCCCGTCAGCGCCGTACGCAGCGGAAGGCTGAGCCGCACGCCGGGCGGGGTCACGATCTGGAGCGCGCGGCCGCTCTCGACGGCGGCGCGCAGGATGTGCGAGAGCCACGCGGTCAGCGCGATGACCGGCCGGTCGCACATGACGACGGCCGTCGACTCGGTGAGCACGTCCACGGTGGGGTGCGCCCCGCCGGCCGCGGGCCGCGCGCTCACCTCGGCGTCCTCGGCGACCGGGACGACCTCGGTGCTCGCGGCGCCGGGCGGCCAGACGGTGCCGCCGAGCAGGGTGGTGAGCCGCCCGGCCACCGACCCGGCGAGCCGCTCGGCCTCGGGGGCGGCCGTGGAGGCCCGCGCCTCCGTCCACCAGAACGGGCCCTCGGGGGAGGTGACTTGCCCCCCCAGGAGGCGCTCGGCCTCGCCGGGCACCTGGACGAGCAGCGGCGCCTCCAGGGACACGAGCGGGCGGCCGTCCGCCGCGCAGAGCTGGACCACCGCCCCGTCGTGGCCGGTGTCGACGGAGAGCCCGGGCCCGCCCGCGTAAAGGCCGGCGAGCAGGGCCCAGGTGTCCGGCATCTTCGGGGTGAGGGCGATGACGTCCTTGGTCACGAGTGCTCTGCTTCTTCCGGCTGGTGGGCGAGGGCGGTCTGGACGAGCTGGTGGCGGCGGCCGCGGCGCACCAGGAAGCCGCGGCCCGGCGGCTGCGCGGACGCGTACAGGCCCGGGAACAGCTGGCCCTCCGTGCGGTCGCCGGTCATCACGAGCGCGGCGGTGCCCGTCTCGCGCAGGGTGGTCAGGAACGGTTCGTACAGCGCCCGCGCGGAGCCCGCGACGCGGCGGGCCACCACGAAGTGCAGCCCGATGTCCTGCGCGGAGGAGATGTACGGCAGGAACGGTGCGAGGGGCTGCTGGCCCGCGGTGGTCAGGATGTCGTAGTCGTCGACCAGGATGACGATGCGCGGCCCGCTGAACGAGGGCCCGTCCGGCAGCGCGTCGTGGTCGACGGTCTCGTCCGGCAGCCGCTTCTCCAGCTCGGCGGCGATCCCCGAGGCGAGCCCCACGCTGATCTTCGCGTTGTGCGCGTAGCCCCCGCGGTACGGCTCGGGCACCACGCCGCGCAGCCCGCGGCGCGGGTCGAACACCGCGAAGACCAGCTCCTCGTCGCTGTAGCGGGCGGTGAACTGCTGGGCGATGAGCTTGAGCAGATTGGTCTTGCCGCACTCGTTGTCGCCCAGGATCAGCAGGTGCTGGTCGTGCTCGAACAGGTCGAGGAGTACGGGGTCGAGCGCGTCCTGGTCGACCGCGATCGGGATCCGCCTAGGCTCGGCGGCCGGCGAGGGAAGTCGCTGTGCGGGCAGCCGGGTCGGCAACACCCGTACGGGAGAAGCGAGTTCACCGTGCCAGGTGGCGCGTATGGTCCGCGCCGCGTCCTCCAGGGCGGGCCCGAGGTCGGCGGACGACGCGACCGAGTCGGTGCGCGGAAGGGCGGCCTGCGCGAACAGCTTGCCGTTGGTCAGCACGCGTCCGGGGGTGTCCTGGGCGAGCGTCTCGGACAGCTTGCGGTCGATCGAGGAGTCGGACGGGTCGTTGAGCCGCAGCTCCAGCTGGGTGCCGAACATCGACTGCGTCGCGATCCGCACGTCGTTCCAGCGCAGCATGCCCGCCACGATGTGGATGCCGTAGCCGCTGCCCCGCTTGAGCAGGTCGGCCACGTCGTCGTCCAGGGCGGCGAACTCGTCGCGCAGCGCCCCGTACCCGTCCACGAGCAGCACCACATCGGTCGAGCCGAGCTCGGGCAGGCGGCCCTGCGCGCGCAGGCCGCGCAGCTCGTCCACCGAGTCGATGCCGTGCTCGCGGAACAGCTCCTCGCGCGCGGCGAGCATGGACCGCACCTCGGCGACCGTGCGCGCGGCCCGCTCGTGGTCGGCGCGCCCGGCGATCCCGCCCACGTGCGGAAGCCCGGCAAGCGCCGCGAGACCGCCGCCCACCAGGTCGAGCCCGTACAGGGCGACTTGGGCGGGCGTGTGGGTCAGGGCGAGCGAGAGCGCGAGGGTGCGCAGCAGGGTCGTCTTGCCGGACTGGGGGCCGCCGATGACGGCCACGTGCCCGCCCGCCACCGTCAGATCCAGGGTCCAGGGGCCCTGCCACTGCCGGCCCGGATCGTCGAGCAGGCCGAGCGGCACCCGCATCGGGCCCGGCCGGTGACCGAGCTGGAGCCCGTGCTCGGAGACCTGGAGCGGGCCCGCCGCCGCGTCGAGGCTGATGGCCTGGGGCAGCGGGGGCAGCCAGATCCGGCGCACCGGCTCGGCGGCCGCGCGCAGCTGGTCGACCATCGCCGACATGACGGTCGGCCCGGTCTCCCGCTCGCGCATCTGCGGCTCGGCCGCCGCGTCCGAACTCTCTTCCTGGGAAGGGGAGTTGAAGGTCGGGTACGGCCAGGCGAGCGGCGTGTCGTCCTGCTGTTCCAGGACGGCGGGACCCCGGTAGGCACCGGAGACGTACCCCGCCTTGAAGCGCTCGTACGTCGACGTGTCGACCTTCAGATAGCCGAAGCCCGGCAGCGGCGGCAGATGGAAGGCGTCCGTCGTGTCCAGGACCGTGCGCGACTCGTCGGCGGAGAAGGTGCGCAGGCCCAGCCGGTACGAGAGGTAGGTGTCCAGGCCCTTGAGCTTGCCGCCCTCGATGCGCTGGCTGGACAGGAGCAGGTGGACGCCGATGGACCGGCCGATCCGGCCGATCGACAGGAACAGGTCGATGAAGTCCGGCTTGGCGGTGAGGAGTTCACCGAACTCGTCGATCACGACGAACAGGTGGGGGAGCGGTTCGAGCTCGGGCCGCTCGGCGCGCAGGGCCGCGTAGTGCCCGATGTCGGCGACGTTGCCCGCGTCCTTGAGGACCTGCTGGCGCCGCTTGACCTCGCCCGCCAGGCTGGTGTGCACGCGCTCCACGAGGCCCGCCTGGTTCTCCAGGTTGGTGATCACTCCGGCCACGTGCGGCAGTTCGGCGAACGGCGCGAAGGTCGCGCCGCCCTTGTAGTCGACCAGGACCAGCGCCAGATCCTCCGGCGGATGCCCGGCGACAAGGGCGAGCACCAGGGTGCGCAGCAGCTCGGACTTGCCGGAGCCGGTCGCGCCCACACACAGCCCGTGCGGGCCCATGCCCAGCTCGGAGGACTCCTTCAGGTCGAGAAGGACCGGCTGGTGCCGGTCGTCGAGCCCGATCGGCACCCGCAGGAACGCCCGCTCGCCGCGCGGCGCCCACAGCCGGTCGATGTCCAGGTCCGCCGGGTCGTCGATGCCGAGCAGCTGCGGGAAGTCCACCGGACCGGTCACCGGGGTGCCCTCGGCCACCGACTCGGCGGAAAGGCGCAGCGGCGCCAGCATGCGCGCGAGCCCCTCGGCCCCGGCCGTGCTCACCTCGTCGGACAGTCCGTACGACGTCGGGGGCGCCGGGTTCGCCGGATCGCGCAGGTCCTCGACCGTGACGCGGTCGCCGTCGACGCTGATCCGGACGGTGACGTGGTCCGGCTCGTGCACCTGCTGCTCAAGCAGGTGCAGCACCGTCACGCCCATCTCGGTGAGACCGACCGCCGTGTCGGGACGGGGCAGTTCCTCGGCGGGGGCGCCGTACTCGTCGCTCACCACGAGCAGCCGGTCGATCATCATCAGCGCGTTCCGGTCCGACAGGCCCCGGCGCACCTCCGCCGCGTACGAGGCCCGCTGGCGCAGGTCCGTCCGCATCAGCCGGGCCAGCTGCGGCATGCTCGGCGCGATCCGGCGCGCGGCCACCGGGCCGTCGCTCTCCAGCGCGTCCAGGACATGGGGCAGCCACTTGGCCCACTCCCAGTCGTCGAGCCGGTCGCCCGGCACGCCGAGCGCGATCGCCAGATCGTCAGGGGCGTGCGTGACGGCCGCCTGCACGAGCAGCGCCCGGGCGACCCGCAGCACACCCTCGCGGTCGCCGACCACGCTCACGTTCGCGGCCCGGTCGAGCGGCACCGTCAGCGGCGACTCGGTGGCCGTGGCGTACCGGGCCACCAGCGCCCGCGCCTCGTTCAGCATGAACGGGTCCGGCGGGGTGAGCACGCCCTGCGCGCTGTTCTGCCCGATCGACAGATCCTGCGTCGGTACGGTGCCGGTGCCCACCCGCACCCGCAGGAAGTCCGCGTCGCCGCGCCGCCGCTCCCACAGCCGCGCGGGATCCCGCAGCAGGTCGTACAGCGCCTGCGGCGGCGGGTTGAGCAGCCGGGCCCGGAGCCTCGACTCCCGCTCCACGGCGCCGAGCTCCTCGCGCTGCTCCTCCAGATATTCGAGGTAGCGCTCGCGCTGGGTGCGCCGGGTGCGCTGCGCCTTGCCGCGCTGGGAAAGGAACAGCGCGACCGCGCCGAGCAGCGCCACGACCAGGACGATGGCGCCGAGGCCCGCGAACTGGCTGTTGCGGATCACCGTCATCATGATCACGGAGCTCATCACGCCGGCCATCGGGAGCAGCGCGGTCGCGGCCGTGCCGGTCTTGCCCTCGGGCAGGTTCGGCGGCGGCTCGATGGCGCGCGGCGCCGCGGGGGCGGCCGGCCGGGTCGAGCGGGCCGGGCGGTGGACCTGGTGCAGCGTCATCGCACCCTCACCGCCCGCTCCATCGCCTCGGCGGCCAGCGCGACGGCGGCCTGCCGGGTGGCCCGGCCGAGCAGTGCGGTCTGGATGGGGCCTCCCTGGGCCAGATGCCGGTCGTAGGGGACCGGGAGCACGGTGACGCCCGCCTCCCGCAGATGCGCGGTGGCGGCCTTCAAGTCCAGCGTCATGTCGGGTGAGTTGGCGGTGAGCGCCACCACGGTGGTGGAAAGCGCCGAATGCGGCAGATGGGCGAGCCAGTCGAGGACGACCCGGGTGCCGCCGACGCCCTCCGCGGTCATCGGGGCGACCACGATCCGGGCGTGTGCGGTGTCCATCGCGGTACGCGCCACCTCGCCGGGCAGCGTCTCGCAGTCGACCACGGTCACCGCGAAGTACCGCCGCAGCGCGAGCGTCACGGTGCGGTACGTCCGCATGCTCAGCGGCGCGCCGAGCCGGCCCTGGCTCGCGGGCAGCAGCCAGCCGCCGTCCGTGACCGGCACGAGATAGCCGGTGACGTCGGTCAGCTGCATGGCGGGGGTGAGGATGTCGGCGAGGTCCGCGCAGGACCAGCGCACCGACTCGGCGCCGAGCCGGACCGGCAGCGTGCCGAGCGCACCGTCCGCCTCCAGGGCGAGCACGGGGTCGTGCCGGTAGTGATTGAAGCTCCGCGCGAGCAGGGCTGCGACGGTGGTCTTCCCCACGCCGCCCCGGATCGAGGTGACCGCGATGACCCGCCCGGTCGTCACGGGCTGCTGCAACTCCCGCCCGATCCGGCTCTCCTCGGTCACGTCCTGCGCGGCGGACGACCCGAGCTTGCGCACGGACCGCCCGGCCCGCTTGGCCACGGAGTCCCCGTGCACCGGCTTCCCGAGCGCCACGGCGAGCCGGGGATCGATGGTGGGCACGGACTCGGGCGTGGCCATGGGCACCGCGGCGTCCCGCCCGCCGGGAATGCGGAGCTCGGGGAGGGTGGCGGGGCGGTCGGTGGGTGCGTTGTGGGGGGTGGGCACGGGCAGCCCGGAGGGCTGGGGCTCCGGGGCGCCGGATCCGTACGGGGCGGCGGCGCGCGCGGCGGCGATGGCGTCGAGGGTCCCGGCGGTGTGGGGGTGGGGAGCGGCCGAAGCCTGGCGGGGGTCGGAGGTGGAGAGCCCGGCGTCGCCGGGGTTGGGGTGCTGGGAACCCGGAGTGGGGCCGCCGTCGGCGTTCGCGGCACTGAGTGCCCCAACTCCCGCCGAAGGAGCGGGAGTTGACCCGTCCCGGGAGGCGTCGGCCTGGCGGGGTTCCAGCGGACGTATCCGGAACGTGCCCTCCGCGGGGCCGGTGTACGGCCGGCCGGACGGCGCCGCGGGGTTGCCCGCATCAGGCTGTGCGGCCGAGTCGCCGGCACTGGGCTGTGCGGCCGACGCCGAGCCGAGGGCACCCGCGCCCTGCGGTGCACCCGATGCCGAGTCACCCCCGTTCAGCTCGCGCAGCACATCGCGCTGCCAGTCCTCGCCCACAGCCATATCCCGACCTCTACGCATACCTACGCGAACGTGCCGAGCAGACGCCCGTACACCCCGAACACCCCGAGCACCAGCGGGAACAGCGCGATCACACCGATCGATTCCAGCGCGTCGCCGAACCGTCGCAGCCGAACCCGTACGTGGTCCGCGGGCTGGATGACGAGCACCGCGACCGGGGCCAGTGCGAGGACCACGAGCAGGGCCAGCGGGCCGACCGCGCCGGTGCGCTCCCACCAGACCCAGGCGAGCCGCCCGGCCACCGCGGCCGCGGCCGCGAAAAGGCCCACCACCTCGGCGACCAGCGGATACGCCCGCGCGCGCAGGGCGAGCACCACGGCGAGCACCGAGGCGAGCGGCACCGTCCACACCGTCGGCGTACGCAGCACCAGGATCCCGGCGACCGCCGCGCAGGCGGCCATGACGACGGTGGCGAGGGCGAGCCCGCGGTGGGTGGCCGCGAGCGCGGTCGACACCTGATAGCGGCTGACGGAAGTCCCGCCGGAGCGCCGGTCGTCGAGCCCCGAGAGCCCGGACGCCATCAGGGCGAGACGCGGCAGCACGCCGAGCAGCAGCGCCGACACGACCACCACGATCGCCCCGGCCCGCGCTTGCCCGACCGCCGTGCCGGCCCCGGACTGCAGCGCGATCACGGCCTCCCAGCACGCCCCGGCCCCGGCGACCGCCCCGGCCCCGATGAGCCCGCCCCGCCCGAGCGGCGAGAACATGCCGAGCAGCAGCAGCGCCACCGCGAGGGCGGCGCCGACCGCGCCGAGCCGTGCACCGCCCGGCCAGCCGTACGCGTCGGCCAGCGTCCACGCGCCGAGCACGGCGAGCACCCCGGCCGTGACGATCAGCGTGGTCGCGGGCCCGCGCTGCCCGGCCCGGCCGAGCACCGGCCCGGCGATCGCGCAGCCCCCGGCCACCGCGAGCAGCACCGTGCCGACCGCGGACAGCGCGAATTCGTCGCGCGCCAGCACCCCGGCCGCCAGCGCCCAGCAGACCGTGGCGAGCCCCGCGACCGCGCGCCGCGCGGCGGGCCGCCAGCGCCAGGCCCGTACGTCCAGATCGTCCGCGGCCTCGTCGGTGACGTCGTGCACGACGGGCGCCGAAGGCGCGTCCTCGACCCGCACCAGACGCAGCACCGCGCCGTCGGGCACGCCCGCCGACGCCAGCGTCGAATCCTGGGCGAGCGCCGAGCCGTCGGCCGTCGTCAGATGGCGCAGCATCGGGCGGCCGGCCGGACCGTCGCCGAGCAGCCGCATGATTTCGGGCAGCAGCAGCCCAATTGGCTCTTCGGACGGCAGAACGAGATCGACCCGACGCTGTTCACCGACCAGAGTGACCCGGCTCAATGCCGTACGGCTCACCGATCCCGTAGCTATCACGCGTGCGAACCTATCATCGGGCCGAAGACTTCACGGCGGGCGAAGAACTGGGGGAAGAAGGGGGCGAAGAGGGTGCCGAAGTCGGCTGAACCGAAGTCCCGTACGGGGTCTTGCCGATGAGCTTGTGCGAAATGAACGACCAGCCCACACAACCCGCGCAGAGCACTGCCGCAATCACAATTCCGGCAAACAGCTTGCCGAGGCGTTCGTCGACCGACCGCCGCCCGCGCTGCCCCCCGAACAGAAGGGCATCGCGAAGCCGCCGGCGCCGTACCGAAACCGACTCCAGCAATTGGCTGTCATAGTCCTGCGCGGCAGTCATGCCCGGGCAATCTCCTTCGGATCCTGCTCAATGCCGTACGGCGGTGAAGCCGTGACGTGGGGAATCAAGGCCGTTCGCGGAGCTTCGCGTTGACGGCCGCGACAAAAGCGTCCGCCTCCTCCTCGGTGATCTCCACATGGTCGACCTCGTTGTGGCCGAGTTCGTAGAGCCGGAGGTATTCGGTCGGCTCCCAGCGCAGATTCCGGGTGAAAGCCTCGTCGTAGGCGACCCCGTGGAGAAAACGCCGCCGGACGATTCCGCGCGGACTGCTCCGCGGATATCCGTCGCCGATCTTCGCGAAGTACGTGATCTCCCGCGACGCGGGGTCGATCACCCGCACATCGGCGCCCCGGCCGTTCAGCCACAACTCCAGCTCGCGCCCGTCGACTTCGCGGCGCTGCTCGCCGCTCTCCACGACCATCGGCCCGTACACCGAGCCCGACAGGCCCTGGACGACGGTGTGTTCGTCGACCACGACGCCGAACGAGGTCTCCTTCACCGAGGCACCGGTGAGGTCGGCGCCCTGCAACAGGGTGCCGAGCAGCGCGGCGGCGTTGAGCCGGGCGCCGCGCAGCGAGCCGCCCCGCACATCGGTGTCGGCCAGCTCGGCGCTGCCCAGATCCGCGCGGTCCAGCTTGGCGCCGCGCAGGGAGGCCTCGTCCAGTGCGGCCTTGATCAGGCCGGCGTCGGTCAGGTCCGCGCCGTCGAGCACCGCGCCTTCCATGTGGCACCGGTAGAAGTCGGTGCCCACGAGCACGGCGTCCCTGAGCACGGTCCCGGTCAGCATGCCGCCGCCGAAATCCGCACCGGACAGATCGGCAGCGGTCAGGTCGAGCCCGTCGACACCGAGCAGCGAGCCCGGCTGCTCGACCCACTCGCGGAGCGCGGCCGCGGCCTCGGCGTCCTTCGGCATGGCCCGGACGATCCGCCGCTCGCCTTCGTCACGGATACCAGACAACCCGATCACTCCACCCATGGTCTTCGACAATTGCCCTGACATCGTCAATAGCGGCCTGATCGGCATTGCGCATGTCCAGAATGACCACGCGCTTCCTGTTCACGATCTGGTCCTCCAGTTTGCGCACCCAGCTCCCGTTGTTCGCGGGGTCGTACGCGCCCTTGAACGGCAGCGACTTGTCGCGAACGTTATTGAGCGGAGGCCAGTCGGAGTGTACGCCCTTGATGTCGTAGAACTCCCCGATGCTCGGCGAGTACAGATCCCCCTGATTCGCACCCGGCGGACGCTGAATGTCGGACGGCACCTTCCCGCTCTCGCGCATGTCGAGAGCGATCCGCGCCTCGTCCATCTCCGACGGCTTGATCTTCCCCTTATGATCGGGGTCCTGCTTCAAGACGTCGAAATCGTCGGCGTACTTCTTCTCGATCGCCTGGAGATGCGAATCGTGCACCGTGCGCTCGGTCGGAGAGAGCTCGGCCGGCGGCCCATTGCCGTGCACGGAGGCGGTTCCGTGCTGGCCGTGGTCGACGTGCGGAGCCTCCGGCAATGCCGAACCGTGCGGCTCGTGACCGAGATCGATATGCAGATCCCCGGCGCCGTGCGGCACCGGCACCTTTCCGAACAAGTCGCTCTGCTCGGCCCGGATCGCCGCGAGGTCGTCGTGGGAAATTCCGGGAAGGCGTTCCTTCTCGTAGAGCACATGGCCGTCCATCTTGGCCGTGAAGCTCTCCGGGGTGTGGAACTGCACCTCGAAGACCTGGCCCGAAACCGGGTCCCGCCAGGTCGAGTTGATCCCCTTGTAGCCCGCGCTGTCCCAGGTGTTCTTGAACGTGACGTTCTCGAACCTGCGGCTCCGGAAGTCGTCGACGGCCTGCTGCACGCCGTGCGCGTAGTCCTTGGAGGGCAGCTCGACGGTGTAGCGCAGCGAGTCCTTGATGTTCCCGAGCGCGTCCTCGGGCCGGAGCATCGGGTCGTCGTGCAGCGCCGTCGCGATCTTGCGCTTGAGCGAGTCCTCGCCCTTGAGGCGGTACTCCAGGCCGTTGAGCTTGCCGTGGTCCACCCGGTCGGCGGCGGACTTCACCGCGTCGGTGATGCCCGGCTCGGCCGACCCGGCCCGGTGCATGAACTGGTCGGCCGCCGCGTTGGCGTGCGGATCGAGGTGCAGCCCCTGCGGCCCCTCCCAGGACCCGTCGGGCAGATTGCCCCGCGGCTCCCCGGGCCCGTCCGGAAGATGCGAACCGCCGGTGCCGGGCGGACCTCCGGCGTCGCCACCACCGGTACCCGCGCCTCCGGTCGACCCGGGCTCGCCCGGGTGCGTACCGCCGCCGTGACCACCGGTGGGGAGGTCGCCGTGCGATCCCGAACCTCCCGAACCGGGGAGGTCGTGCGACGTCGGCACGGAGTTGTGAGTCGGCGGTACGGAATTGTGCGAGGGCCCGCCCGGGGTTTCGTGGCTGGCGGAGGGCCTGAGGTCGTGGGCGGTACCGCCGGGTGTGCGTGCTGGGTCGTGTGCCATGCCGCCCGGTGTGCGCGCCGGGTCATGCGCCATGCCGCCCGATGTGCGCGCCGGGTCGTGTGCTCCGGCCAGCACCGGCTCCTTGACCCCCGCGCCGATCTTCACCGGCTCGTCGACGTGGGGGAGGGAGCTCTTGAGGCGGGCGATGTCGTCGGCGCTGAGTTCGACCTTGGCTGCCGATACGGTGCCGTCGGGTTTGTAGACCTTGCCGTCGTCGAGGTTGAGGCGGCTGCCGCCGGGCCATTCGATGTAGTTGCCCTTGACGACGGGGACGTCCGGGTTCTTCACGTACGTGCCGTCGACGTTGAACCTGCCGCCGCCCGCGAGGACATCCGTGTAGGCGCCGGAGGTGATGTTCTTGAGGCTGCCGAAGAGGTCGCCGACTTTGATGATGCCGAATTTGCCGGCTTTGGCGACGTAGGTCATGGGGTCGACGATTTTGGCGACCTTGCCGGTGACGGAGAGGACCTTGGCGACGGCGCCGCCCTTGGCGGCGCTGCCGGCGCCGCCGGTGAAGACGGTGGTCAGGACGTTGAAGGTGACTCCGCCGGCCGCGCGTGCGGGGTTTTTGCCCCATTCGTCCCAGGCGACGAGTGCTTTGCCGGTTTCCTTCATGGCGGTGCGGGAGTCGCGGAGCCAGCTGGGCATGTCCTTGTCGGGGACGGTCCAGAACGCGGCGGCGAACGGGGTGGAGGAGATCGCCAGGCCGGTGGCGAGTTTGGCGAGGCCGGTCCAGGCCTGGCCGGCCTTGTCCCAGCCGTCGGTGCCGACGAGGGTGCCCAGGCCCTTGATGGTGCCCCAGATCCCGTCGACGATGAAGCCGTCCCAGACGAAGCTTTTGACCTGGTGCCAGGCCCAGGCCAGGCCGGTGTATTCGCGTTCGGCGTGGCCGCCCCAGGGGGTTTCCTCGGCGTGCTGGAGCGCGTCCGCGCTGTAGCCGTACATGCCGGGTTTGTGGCTGCCGTCGTCGACGGTGAGTTTGCTGCCGCCGACCAGCGCGGTGATCTTGTCGTGGCAGGCCCGCTCGGCATCGGTGAACGCGGAGATGGTCGCGCCGACGTCACTCATCAGGCGGTTGTTGTGGTCGATCTTCTTCTGGTCGCGCCGCCAGTGGTCGTCCCCGGCGATGCTGTCGGTGAACGCGAACGCCTCCGTCCGCAGCGACTGCAGCTTCGCGACCAGCGGCCGCACGACACCCTCGTACTCGGTGAGTGCCGTAGCCGCCTTCTCCAGCCCGTCCGCGAAATCATCCGCCTTCGTCTTCACCGGCAGGGTGGTCGCGAACAGCTGATCGGCCTCGGGGGCCTGGTAGCAGGCGGACAGGCCCTGGAACTCCTTGTGGACGTTGGATCCGCCGTCACGGAAATCACCGGCCTGCTTGGTGAGCGCGGCCGCGTCCTTGGTGAGCTGCTCCAGGTTGCCGGTGAACATCGGGATGCCGCCGGGTTCGATGACGTCCTTGTCGCTCACTTCGCGGCCCCCGCCGTGTCTGCCGGTTTTTCGATCGGTTTGCCGTCGGGGCCGAGTTCCTGGCCCTTGTCGTTGATCACGGGTTCCTTGACGGCCTGTTTCTGCTTGTTCGCGGCCATGTCGAGGTCACCCTTGGCGTACTCGGTCGTCGCGTCGTAGGCACCGTTCAGGGAGTGTTCGGTGCGCACCGCGATGTAGCCGAGTTCCTGGGCTTTGTGCTGCATGAACTCGCCGAGGGCGCCGCCGACCGGACCCATCGGGGCTTCCGTGCCGCAGTACGGGCCCGAGATCGTGCCCGCGGACGAGGCCGCCGATTTGAGGCTCTCCTGCATCGCTGTTCCGGCCTTCGACATGGCCTCGGCCGCGGTCGCCGTCTTCTTCAACACGCCCGAAACCCCGGACGGTTTGATGTCCCAACTCGTCACCGCACCACACCCCCGTCAATCAACTTCGCAACGCAGAAAGCCCGCCCCTGCTCCGTCAGCCGATGGCGTCGACGGCCGCCTTCGCCTTGGACAGCGTGGACTGCGCGGTCCCGTCGTTCAGCTCCAGCGTGCCGCGCACCAGACGGATGATCTCCCGCACCTCGGCCGCCGCCTTGTTCCAGCGCAGCTCCTTGCCGTGGTACTCGTCCGAGACACCATCGGCGGTGAACTCGGCCATCGCCGCCTTCACGGCACGGTCGCGGTCCGTCAGCACACGCTCCAGGTGCCCGACGATCCCGGCGAGACCACCCTGCACCTCGGTCGATGCGCCGGTGTCGTAGCTGAGCCGGTCCAGATTCTGACCCATGATCCTGATCCCCCGGTGTTAGTGACGTCCGCCGAAGCGGGCCGCGTCGAAGTTGGCCGCCGACATGTTCTGGTGGGCGTTGGACTCCTGCTCGTGATCACCCGTACCGAACGCCGTGTCCATCCCGGACTGACCACCCAGAATGTCCTGCAACGACCCGTTCAGATCGCCTGTGATCTCGTCCGCGTGGTTCTTGAACGAGTCGAACGCGGCCTTCCCCGCCCCGTTGAACTTGCCCTCCAACGGCTCGGCGGCAGCGATCAACTGCCGGATCAGCGAACCCAGATCACCACTCGAACCCTCGGTGCTCTTCCCCAGATCGGACAGAGTCGTGGACCCCATGTCGAACTTCACGCACACACCCCCGTAACAGACATAACGAACACCACACGCGCAACGCGGCGCGCCGTCTATGTGTACCCAATGCAGATTGCACGCGCAACGCGCAGCCAGACCGCTCGGACCTGCCCGGATCCCCGATTTCCCAGGTGCCGGGTGGACTCGGGGCGATGCCGCCTCGGGAACGGTTACGAAGTTGGAACGGCGGGCCGGAGGGCATTCAAGGCATAGCTTCGCTGTGCTGCCAAAACTCCCAAATGGGGTTATGGGGGCGTTGGTAGGCCGGGCTGAAAGGCGCTGGGCGCTAGGTCCGGCCGACGATTGCCGGGTGAAGCCAGGTGAAGCCGGGAATCGCCGGGTGCAGTCGGGGGTCTGCAGCCCCCCGACGCTAGGTGACGCTCCGTCTGGTCGGTCGACCGACGGAATGAGCGATGGCTCAGCTCAGCCGGGCGTCGGCGTAGACGAGCATCGCGTCCCGCTGGTAGACGGCCAGGCCGTCGGCGATCTTGTCGTAGTTGGCGCGCATCTGGGGGTCGTCGACGTAGGTCTGGGCGAGCCCCTTGTACGCGGCCGCGTTCGGCGTCCAGAACCGGCAGACGTTCCGGTAGTGGTCGTCGATCTCGGCCTGGACCTGGGGGTCGTCGACCGGGGTGCCGGCCACCATGAACTCCGCGATGCGGATCATCTGCGCCGTCACCTCACGCTGCCACCGCTCGGTGTCCTCGTCGGTCATCGTCTCGACGGCCTGCCGGGACTGCTCCCAAGCCTTCGGCCAGCGCTCGCGGACCTTGTCGCTCTCCTCTGCGGAGGGCTCGAACCCCTCGAACAGGTTCTCCGGCCGATTGATCTTCGTCATGTCGTTGTTCTCCTCTGCTTCTTCCAGTTCGGCGATGGTGCGGTCGACGGTGCGGGCCAGCGTGCTGAGCCGGTCCCGCTCCGCCAGCAGCCGCTGGTGGTGCTCACGGAGTACGGCCACGCGGTCGACCTGGCTGTCGAGTACGGCCTGGATCTCGCGGAGCCCCAGGTCGAGCTCCCGCATGAGGAGGATCTGCTGCAGCCGCAACAGATCGGCCTCCTCGTAGTAGCGGTGCCCGTTGCTCCCGATCCAGGCCGGGGGCAGCAGCCCGATCTCGTCGTAGTGCCGCAGCGTCCGGGACGTCACCCCGGACATCCGAGCCACATCCGCGATCGACCAGGCCATGACCGTGCTCCCGTCGCCGGGCCGGAGTCCGTCTCCGGCCACAGAGACGACGTTAGGAGTTGACGCAACGGCAACCGCAAGCCGAGACGAGGGCCGGGCCTGTCGACGCCGGGGGTACGGGGCTTTAGGGGCGCGGGAATCTGCGCGACCAGCCACAGGCAGTCCGCGGACGACGAACACACTTCTGGGGGCCTTGGGGGCGTCGTCCCCCAAAGGCGAGGGGGCGCGTGAAGCCCGCAGAACCTCGTGTAGTGTTCTCCGAGTTGTCACGCAGCCGGGATGGCTCCGAGGCAACCATCCGCCGCAGATTCTGCGGCAACCCCAACTCAGCACGATCTCCCGACCGGGAGTGCTTTCGGCATGCCGAATTCAATTCTGGTCGGACCGGAAGACTCGATTACGAATCGCCGGAAAGATCCGCTAGAGTTCGGGACGTCGGAACGGCCCAACAGTCGGGAAGACACCCCGATTTCGACCGGGAATCAGGCCTGAAAGGATCTGATAGAGTCGGAACTGCCGGAAAGGGAAACCCGAGAGGGGGAACCGGAAAGGCGCCGAGGAAATCGGACACGAAAGAGTCTGATAGAGTCGGGAACACGAAATACCGAAGGGAAGCGCCCGGAGGAAAGCCCGAGAGGGTGAGTACGAAGGAAGCGTCCGTTCCTTGAGAACTCAACAGCGTGCCAAAAGTCAACGCCAGATTGACAACCCCGTATCCGCTTCGGTGGATCGAGGTTCCTTTGAAAAGTCCACTCGCCCCCTTTGGGGTGTGGGTGGCGATTACACAGCGAGGACGCTGTGGACGACCGGCCTCATTCCGGCCTGGTCGTCCCGCTCTTACGTGATGTGTGCACCCGATTACGGGTAAACATTCATGGAGAGTTTGATCCTGGCTCAGGACGAACGCTGGCGGCGTGCTTAACACATGCAAGTCGAACGATGAAGCCCTTCGGGGTGGATTAGTGGCGAACGGGTGAGTAACACGTGGGCAATCTGCCCTTCACTCTGGGACAAGCCCTGGAAACGGGGTCTAATACCGGATAACACTTCCTGCCGCATGGTGGGGGGTTAAAAGCTCCGGCGGTGAAGGATGAGCCCGCGGCCTATCAGCTTGTTGGTGGGGTGATGGCCTACCAAGGCGACGACGGGTAGCCGGCCTGAGAGGGCGACCGGCCACACTGGGACTGAGACACGGCCCAGACTCCTACGGGAGGCAGCAGTGGGGAATATTGCACAATGGGCGAAAGCCTGATGCAGCGACGCCGCGTGAGGGATGACGGCCTTCGGGTTGTAAACCTCTTTCAGCAGGGAAGAAGCGAAAGTGACGGTACCTGCAGAAGAAGCGCCGGCTAACTACGTGCCAGCAGCCGCGGTAATACGTAGGGCGCAAGCGTTGTCCGGAATTATTGGGCGTAAAGAGCTCGTAGGCGGCTTGTCACGTCGGATGTGAAAGCCCGGGGCTTAACCCCGGGTCTGCATTCGATACGGGCTAGCTAGAGTGTGGTAGGGGAGATCGGAATTCCTGGTGTAGCGGTGAAATGCGCAGATATCAGGAGGAACACCGGTGGCGAAGGCGGATCTCTGGGCCATTACTGACGCTGAGGAGCGAAAGCGTGGGGAGCGAACAGGATTAGATACCCTGGTAGTCCACGCCGTAAACGTTGGGAACTAGGTGTTGGCGACATTCCACGTCGTCGGTGCCGCAGCTAACGCATTAAGTTCCCCGCCTGGGGAGTACGGCCGCAAGGCTAAAACTCAAAGGAATTGACGGGGGCCCGCACAAGCAGCGGAGCATGTGGCTTAATTCGACGCAACGCGAAGAACCTTACCAAGGCTTGACATATACCGGAAACGGCCAGAGATGGTCGCCCCCTTGTGGTCGGTATACAGGTGGTGCATGGCTGTCGTCAGCTCGTGTCGTGAGATGTTGGGTTAAGTCCCGCAACGAGCGCAACCCTTGTTCTGTGTTGCCAGCATGCCCTTCGGGGTGATGGGGACTCACAGGAGACTGCCGGGGTCAACTCGGAGGAAGGTGGGGACGACGTCAAGTCATCATGCCCCTTATGTCTTGGGCTGCACACGTGCTACAATGGCCGGTACAAAGAGCTGCGATGCCGCGAGGCGGAGCGAATCTCAAAAAGCCGGTCTCAGTTCGGATTGGGGTCTGCAACTCGACCCCATGAAGTCGGAGTTGCTAGTAATCGCAGATCAGCATTGCTGCGGTGAATACGTTCCCGGGCCTTGTACACACCGCCCGTCACGTCACGAAAGTCGGTAACACCCGAAGCCGGTGGCCCAACCCCTTGTGGGAGGGAGCTGTCGAAGGTGGGACTGGCGATTGGGACGAAGTCGTAACAAGGTAGCCGTACCGGAAGGTGCGGCTGGATCACCTCCTTTCTAAGGAGCACTTCTCACCAGGTTCGCCTGGTCAGAGGCCATTTCGTCGGCAAACGTCCGACGGTGGTCAGCTCATGGGTGGAACGTTGACTATTCGGCACGATGCTTCAGGGTCACCAGTACTGCTTCGGCGTGGAACGTGAACCAGGGAGGATCGGGTCGGGCACGCTGTTGGGTGTCTGAGGGTACGGACCGTGAGGTCTGTCCTTCTGATGCCGGCCCCAGTGAACTCACCACGATGTTGGTGGGGTGATGGGTGGCTGGTCGTTGTTTGAGAACTGCACAGTGGACGCGAGCATCTGTGGCCAAGTTTTTAAGGGCGCACGGTGGATGCCTTGGCACCAGGAACCGATGAAGGACGTGGGAGGCCACGATAGTCCCCGGGGAGCCGTCAACCAGGCTTTGATCCGGGGGTTTCCGAATGGGGAAACCCGGCAGTCGTCATGGGCTGTCACCCATACCTGAACACATAGGGTATGTGGAGGGAACGAGGGGAAGTGAAACATCTCAGTACCCTCAGGAAGAGAAAACAACCGTGATTCCGGGAGTAGTGGCGAGCGAAACCGGATGAGGCCAAACCGTATGCGTGTGATACCCGGCAGGGGTTGCGCATGCGGGGTTGTGGGATCTCTCTTCTGTCGTCTGCCGGCGACAGGACGAGTCAGAAACCGTTGGTGTAGGCGAAGGACATGCGAAAGGTCCGGCGTAGAGGGTAAGACCCCCGTAGCTGAAACATCAACGGCTCGTTTGAGAGACACCCAAGTAGCACGGGGCCCGAGAAATCCCGTGTGAATCTGGCGGGACCACCCGCTAAGCCTAAATATTCCCTGGTGACCGATAGCGGATAGTACCGTGAGGGAATGGTGAAAAGTACCGCGGGAGCGGAGTGAAATAGTACCTGAAACCGTGTGCCTACAAGCCGTGGGAGCGTCGCTGGCAGCACTTGTGCTGTCAGTCGTGACTGCGTGCCTTTTGAAGAATGAGCCTGCGAGTTAGCGGTGTGTAGCGAGGTTAACCCGTGTGGGGAAGCCGTAGCGAAAGCGAGTCCGAACAGGGCGATTGAGTTGCACGCTCTAGACCCGAAGCGGAGTGATCTAGCCATGGGCAGGTTGAAGCGGCTGTAAGAGGTCGTGGAGGACCGAACCCACCAGGGTTGAAAACCTGGGGGATGACCTGTGGTTAGGGGTGAAAGGCCAATCAAACTCCGTGATAGCTGGTTCTCCCCGAAATGCATTTAGGTGCAGCGTCGTGTGTTTCTTGCCGGAGGTAGAGCACTGGATAGGCGATGGGCCCTACCGGGTTACTGACCTTAGCCAAACTCCGAATGCCGGTAAGTGAGAGCGCGGCAGTGAGACTGTGGGGGATAAGCTCCATGGTCGAGAGGGAAACAGCCCAGAGCATCGACTAAGGCCCCTAAGCGTACGCTAAGTGGGAAAGGATGTGGAGTCGCAGAGACAACCAGGAGGTTGGCTTAGAAGCAGCCACCCTTGAAAGAGTGCGTAATAGCTCACTGGTCAAGTGATTCCGCGCCGACAATGTAGCGGGGCTCAAGCGTACCGCCGAAGTCGTGTCATTCCAGCATATAGGGCCAACGCCTGCTGGGATGGGTAGGGGAGCGTCGTGTGCCGGGTGAAGCTGCAGCGGAAGCTAGTGGTGGACGGTTCACGAGTGAGAATGCAGGCATGAGTAGCGATACACACGTGAGAAACGTGTGCGCCGATTGACTAAGGGTTCCTGGGTCAAGCTGATCTGCCCAGGGTAAGTCGGGACCTAAGGCGAGGCCGACAGGCGTAGTCGATGGACAACCGGTTGATATTCCGGTACCCGCTTTGAAACGCCCAGTATCGAGCCCATTAATGCTAAGGCCGTGAAGCCGTTCCGGACCCTTCGGGGAATGGAAAGTGGTGGAGCCGCCGGCCCAAGGTGGTAGTAGGTAAGCGATGGGGTGACGCAGGAAGGTAGTCCAGCCCGGGCGGTGGTTGTCCCGGGGTAAGGGTGTAGCCCGTCATCTAGGCAAATCCGGATGACATATAAGGGTGAGACCTGATGCCGAGCCGATTGTGGTGAAGTGGATGATCCTATGCTGTCGAGAAAAGCCTCTAGCGAGTTTCATGGCGGCCCGTACCCTAAACCGACTCAGGTGGTCAGGTAGAGAATACCGAGGCGTTCGGGTGAACTATGGTTAAGGAACTCGGCAAAATGCCCCCGTAACTTCGGGAGAAGGGGGGCCACGTCCGGTGATGAGTCTTGCACTCTGAGCTGGGGGTGGCCGCAGAGACCAGCGAGAAGCGACTGTTTACTAAAAACACAGGTCCGTGCGAAGCCGTAAGGCGATGTATACGGACTGACGCCTGCCCGGTGCTGGAACGTTAAGGGGACCGGTTAGTCACATTTCGGTGTGGCGAAGCTGAGAACTTAAGCGCCAGTAAACGGCGGTGGTAACTATAACCATCCTAAGGTAGCGAAATTCCTTGTCGGGTAAGTTCCGACCTGCACGAATGGCGTAACGACTTCTCGACTGTCTCAACCATAGGCCCGGTGAAATTGCACTACGAGTAAAGATGCTCGTTTCGCGCAGCAGGACGGAAAGACCCCGGGACCTTTACTACAGTTTGATATTGGTGTTCGGTTCGGCTTGTGTAGGATAGGTGGGAGACTTTGAAGCGGCCACGCCAGTGGTTGTGGAGTCGTCGTTGAAATACCACTCTGGTCGTGCTGGATGTCTAACCTCGGTCCGTGATCCGGATCAGGGACAGTGTCTGATGGGTAGTTTAACTGGGGCGGTTGCCTCCTAAAGAGTAACGGAGGCGCCCAAAGGTTCCCTCAGCCTGGTTGGCAATCAGGTGTTGAGTGTAAGTGCACAAGGGAGCTTGACTGTGAGACCGACGGGTCGAGCAGGGACGAAAGTCGGGACTAGTGATCCGGCGGTGGCTTGTGGAAGCGCCGTCGCTCAACGGATAAAAGGTACCCCGGGGATAACAGGCTGATCTTCCCCAAGAGTCCATATCGACGGGATGGTTTGGCACCTCGATGTCGGCTCGTCGCATCCTGGGGCTGGAGTCGGTCCCAAGGGTTGGGCTGTTCGCCCATTAAAGCGGTACGCGAGCTGGGTTTAGAACGTCGTGAGACAGTTCGGTCCCTATCCGCTGCGCGCGCAGGAACATTGAGAAGGGCTGTCCCTAGTACGAGAGGACCGGGACGGACGAACCTCTGGTGTGCCAGTTGTCCTGCCAAGGGCATGGCTGGTTGGCTACGTTCGGAAAGGATAACCGCTGAAAGCATCTAAGCGGGAAGCCTGCTTCGAGATGAGTGTTCCCACCTCCTTGAGAGGGTAAGGCTCCCAGTAGACGACTGGGTTGATAGGCCAGATGTGGAAGCCCGGTAACGGGTGGAGCTGACTGGTACTAATAGGCCGAGGGCTTGTCCTCAGTTGCTCGCGTCCACTGTGTTTGTTCTGAAGCAATGAACAGCCGTCAGAACCCCTGGTTTCAGTGGGTTCCGGTGTTCAACTTCATAGTGTTTCGGTGGTCATAGCGTTAGGGAAACGCCCGGTTACATTCCGAACCCGGAAGCTAAGCCTTTCAGCGCCGATGGTACTGCAGGGGGGACCCTGTGGGAGAGTAGGACGCCGCCGAACAAATTGTGGGGAAAGCCCCGCACCAGACCGTAGGAATACGGTCACGGTGCGGGGCTTTTTCACGTTTCAAGGCAAGCGTTCCATAGCCCGCGAGTGGAATACCGGAATACGTACAGGTACCGACCATGGCCGGCGCGGAGGCCGGGTACGGGGCCCTTGAGCTCCCCTCGGCCCCTCTGCCCAGGTTCTGGCCCGGAGAAGGCGGAGGAAGGGCCAGCAGGCCGTCCTACAGGGCCTCTTGATGCGTGGGAGGCTCGCCCCGCTCTGGACGACGCACAGAGCCCAGCACAGAGGCCGGCGGAGAGAGCGCGGAAACAACAAGGACGTGGAAACGGCAACGACGCAGAAACGACAAAGAGCCGGACCCAGTTGAACTGGATCCGGCTCTTGAAGTCTGGCACTTCGGCCGATCAGTGGTTTGACCACACTGTCCGGCTTCTGTGCCCCCGGCAGGATTCGAACCTGCGCACACGGCTCCGGAGGCCGTTGCTCTATCCCCTGAGCTACGGGGGCGTCCGCCGCGTTCGGCGGCGACGGGTAGAACCCTACCAGCTCTCCCGGGGTGGCTGTGAACAGGTATTTCGGTCCCTCCGGCGGGCTGTGTCCCCCGGGTGGGGTGGAAGTCGGGAAAACCCGGACGCGGCGGCGTCCTCGGACCTAACCTCAAGGTGTGTCAGGCGTGTCCGGCCGGGTTCTTGTTGTCGACGACAACAAGGTCATCCGGCAGCTGATCAGGGTCAACCTTGAGCTGGAGGGCTTCGAGGTCGTGACCGCGGCCGATGGTGCCGAGTGCCTGGAAGTCGTCCACCGGGTCAGCCCCGACGTGGTCACCCTCGATGTCGTGATGCCCCGGCTCGACGGGCTTCGTACGGCCGCGCGGCTGCGCTCGGACCCCCGTACGAGCCGGCTGCCCGTGGCGATCATCAGTGCGTGCACCCAGTACGAGGTGGAGACCGGGCTCGCCGCCGGGGTCGACGCCTTTCTCGCGAAGCCCTTCGAGCCTGCCGAACTGGTCCGTGTCGTACGGCAGTTGCTGCACCGGGAGGCTCCGCCGTCTGCCGACGGCAGCAGGGAGCCCGGGCGGGCCGGCAGCACCCGGGGCTGACCCACGCTCCGCCGGCCCCGCGGGCCCGCCCTGCCCGTATGGCGAAACCGGTTCGCGGAGGGACCCCCCTTCTCCCATACGCTGGTCCCGTGACCCCCGCAGAGCTCTCCCGTACCGTCGTGCGCGTCGTGCGCAGCGCGGTCGACGAGGGTGCCCTGAGCGTGGCGGGCGACGCGGTGCCCGACGTCGTCAAGGTCGAGCGGCCGAGGCCGGGGGGCGGCGGCGACTACGCCAGCGGGGTCGCCCTCAAGCTCGCCGCCGCGGCCGGACTGCCGCCCCGCCGGGTCGCCGAAGTGCTGCGCCGGCGGATCGCCGACCAGCCCGGGATCGCCCTCGTCGAGATCAGCGGGCCCGGGTTCCTCAACATCACTCTTGATCGCGGCGGCAAGGACCGCGTCGTACGGCGCGTGCTCGAAGCGACGGCCTCGTACGGACACGGGGACGCTCTGCTCGGGCAGAGCTACGACTTCGCCGAGGTGTGCGAGGAGCGGGCCCGGGTCGTCACCGACGTTGTCGTGCGGCTGCTGCGGTCCCAGGGGGCTCTCGCCCGCACCGTCGAGCACGGGGGACAGGTGCTTCCCCTCGTCGCCTGCCCCGAGCCACGGCTCCCCGAGCTCGTCGGTGTCGATGCCGCTCGCTGGGCCATGCTCCGGGCCGCCCGGCACGATCGGCCGCGTATCGAGGTCGACGAGTTGCTCGCTCAGCGGGAGAGCAATGCGCTTTTTCGGGTGCGGTACGCGTACGCCCGGAGTCGTGCCCTCACGCGCAACGCCCTTGAGCTGGGGTTTCGGGGTGAGGTCGGGCCCGTACCCGACGGCGAGATTCTGCTCGGGCTGCTTTCCGATCACCCCGGGGTGCTCGAAAGCGCCGCCCGGCACCAGGCCCCGGACCGGCTTGCGCGGCAGCTCGAAGCCGTGGCCGACGAGCTGCTCCGCTTCCAGCACGGCGTGCTGCCGCTCGGTGACGAGAAACCCTCGGCCGCCCACCGCAACCGGCTCGCCCTCGCCGAGGCCGCCGGGACGGTGCTGGCCGGCGGCCTGTCCCTGCTCGGCATCGACGCCCCCGAGTTTCTGTGACGTGCGCAGACGCGGCCCGTCAGGCGCACACATGACCGCAGACGTGTAAGAGAAGAGACCTAGAGAACATGAGCCGATCCGCGCACCCCGCCGGCCCCCGTCACGCCGACGTGCTGACCGAAGGGCACTACTCCGCGCCGCCCGCCGACCTCAACTCCCTTGACCCGAAGGTCTGGTCGAGCACCGTCACCCGTGACAAGGGCGGCGAGCTGACCGTGGGCGGGCTCGAAGTGTCGCGGCTCGCCGAGGAGTTCGGGACGCCCGCCTACTTCCTGGACGAGGCCGACTTCCGTTCCCGATGCCGGGCCTGGGCCGACGCCTTCGGGCGGGACGCCGACGTGTTCTACGCCGGCAAGGCGTTCCTGTCGCGGGCCGTGGTGCGCTGGCTGCACGAGGAGCGGCTCAACCTCGACGTGTGCTCCGGCACCGAGCTCGCCACCGCGCTCGACGCGGGGATGCCCGCCGAGCGCATCGCCTTCCACGGCAACAACAAGAGCGAGGCCGAGATCCGGCGGGCCGTCGAGGCCGGGGTCGGGCGGATCGTGCTCGACTCGTTCCAGGAGATCGTGCGCGTCGCGCACATCGCCCAGGAGCTCGGGAAGGTGCAGAAGGCCTTCATCCGGGTGACCGTCGGCGTCGAGGCGCACACCCACGAGTTCATCGCCACCGCGCACGAGGACCAGAAGTTCGGCATCGCGCTGGCCGGCGGCCAGGCCGCCGAGGCCGTGCGGCGCGCCCTCAAGCTCGACGGGCTCGAACTGACGGGCATCCACTCGCACATCGGCTCGCAGATCTTCGACATGGCCGGCTTCGAGGTGTCCGCGCGCCGCGTCGTACAGCTCCTCGCCGAAGTGCGCGACGAGCACGGCGTCCAACTGCCCGAGATCGACCTCGGCGGCGGGCTCGGCATCGCGTACACCTCCGAGGACGACCCCCGCGAGCCGCACGAGATCGCCAAGGCGCTCACCGAGATCGTCGCGCGCGAGTGCGACGCGGCCGGCCTTCGCGCACCCCGCATCTCCGTCGAGCCGGGCCGGGCGATCGTCGGGCCGACCGCGTTCACGCTGTACGAGGTCGGCACGATCAAGCCGCTCGAAGGGCTGCGGACGTACGTGAGCGTCGACGGCGGCATGTCCGACAACATCCGGACCGCGCTGTACGACGCCGAGTACTCGGTCTCCCTCGTCTCGCGCACCTCGGACGCCGAGCCGATGCTGGTCAGGGTGGTCGGAAAGCACTGCGAAAGCGGTGACATCGTGGTCCGTGACGCGTTCCTGCCCGCGGATCTCGCGCCGGGTGATCTGATTGCCGTGCCGGCCACCGGTGCGTACTGCCGCTCCATGGCCAGCAATTACAACCACGCGCTGCGCCCGCCCGTCGTCGCCGTGCGCGACGGATCGGCGCGGGTGATCGTCCGACGCGAGACGGAGGAAGATCTCCTGCGTCTCGATGTCGGGTAAATGAAATAGTTGTCTCAGGATCCGGACCGGGGGCAGAAACCCCGGTCCGGTGAGTGAGACTGGTTCGCATTCCAGGTTTGAAGAGGAAACGAGGTCGGATGATGCGTACGCGTCCGCTGAAGGTGGCGCTGCTGGGCTGTGGAGTGGTCGGCTCAGAGGTGGCGCGCATCATGACGACGCACGCCGACGACCTCACGGCGCGCATCGGCGCTCCCGTGGAGCTCGCCGGGGTCGCCGTCCGCCGGCCCTCGAAGGTGCGCGAGGGCATCGACCCCGCCCTGGTCACCACCGACGCCACCGCCCTGGTCAAACGCGGCGACATCGACGTCGTCGTCGAGGTCATCGGCGGCATCGAGCCCGCCCGCACGCTCATCACCACCGCCTTCGAGCACGGCGCCTCCGTCGTCTCGGCGAACAAGGCGCTGCTCGCCCAGGACGGCGCGGCTCTGCACGCGGCCGCCGTCGAGCACGGCCGGGACCTGTACTACGAGGCCGCCGTCGCCGGCGCGATCCCGCTGATCCGCCCGCTGCGCGAGTCGCTCGCGGGCGACAAGGTCAACCGCGTGCTCGGCATCGTCAACGGCACGACCAACTTCATCCTCGACAAGATGGACTCGACGGGCGCCGGGTACCAGGAGGCCCTCGACGAGGCCACCGCGCTGGGCTACGCCGAGGCCGACCCGACCGCCGACGTCGAGGGCTTCGACGCCGCCGCCAAGGCCGCCATCCTCGCCGGGATCGCCTTCCACACCCGGGTCCGCCTCGACGACGTGTACCGCGAGGGCATGACCGAGGTGACCGCCGCCGACTTCTCCTCGGCACGCCAGATGGGCTGCACCATCAAGCTGCTCGCGATCTGCGAGCGGGCCGCCGACGGGGGCTCGGTGACCGCCCGCGTCCACCCGGCGATGATCCCCCTCGACCACCCGCTGGCGTCCGTGCGCGGCGCGTACAACGCGGTGTTCGTCGAGGCCGAGGCCGCCGGACAGCTCATGTTCTACGGGCCCGGCGCGGGCGGCGCTCCGACCGCCTCGGCCGTCCTCGGCGACCTGGTCGCGGTCTGCCGCAACAAGCTCAGCGGCTCGACCGGGCCCGGTGAGTCGGCGTACACGCAGCTGCCCGTGAGCCCCATGGGCGATGTCGTGACCCGCTACCACATCAGCCTCGACGTGGCCGACAAGCCGGGCGTGCTCGCCCAGGTCGCGACGGTCTTCGCCGAGCACGGGGTGTCCATCGACACCGTCCGCCAGTCGGGGAAGGACGGCGAGGCCTCCCTCGTCGTCGTCACCCACCGCGCGGCCGACGCGGCCCTCACCGGGACCGTGGACGCCCTGCGCAAGCTCGACACCGTGCGTGGTGTCGCCAGCATCATGCGTGTTGAAGGGGAGTAACCAGCAATGACCCACCAGTGGCGCGGAATCATCGAGGAGTACCGGGACCGGCTCCCCGTCTCCGCTACGACGCCGGTCGTCACCCTCCGCGAGGGCGGTACGCCCCTCGTGCCCGCGCAGGTGCTCTCCGAGCGCACGGGCTGCGAGGTGCACCTCAAGGTCGAGGGCGCGAACCCGACCGGTTCTTTCAAGGACCGCGGGATGACGATGGCGATCACCCGGGCGAAGGAGGAGGGCGCGAAGGCCGTCATCTGCGCCTCCACCGGCAACACCTCCGCCTCGGCCGCCGCCTACGCGGTGCGCGCCGGCATGGTGTGCGCGGTGCTCGTGCCGCAGGGCAAGATCGCGCTCGGCAAGATGGGCCAGGCCCTCATCCACGGCGCCAAGATCCTCCAGGTCGACGGCAACTTCGACGACTGCCTCACGCTGGCCCGCTCGCTGTCCGACAACTACCCGGTGGCGCTGGTCAATTCGGTCAACCCGGTGCGCATCGAGGGCCAGAAGACGGCCGCGTTCGAGATCGTGGACGCGCTCGGTGACGCCCCCGACATCCACGTCCTGCCCGTGGGCAACGCCGGCAACATCACGGCGTACTGGAAGGGCTACAAGGAGTACGCCGCCGACGGCATCTCGACGCACACCCCGCGCATGTGGGGCTTCCAGGCGTCGGGTTCGGCGCCGATCGTGCGCGGGGAGGTCGTCAAGGACCCCTCGACGATCGCCACCGCGATCCGCATCGGCAACCCGGCCTCGTGGCAGTTCGCGCTGGCCGCGCGGGACGAATCCGGCGGTCTCATCAACGAAGTGACGGACCGTGAGATCCTGCGCGCGTACCGGCTGCTCGCCTCGCAGGAAGGCGTCTTCGTCGAGCCCGCCTCGGCCGCTTCGGTGGCCGGGCTGCTCAAGGCCGCCGAGCGCGGTCTCGTCGACCCGGGCCAGAAGATCGTGTGCACGGTGACCGGAAACGGCCTCAAGGACCCCGACTGGGCCGTCGCGGGCGCCCCGCAGCCCGTCACCGTCCCGGTCGACGCGGCGGCCGCGGCCGAACGCCTCGGTCTGGCGTAGTTCCCTTACGCATCGGCGTCGCGTACGCGTCCCGCATCGCCGGGACGCGTACGTAAAGCCGGACAACCCGCACGTAGGGGCACAGGGGGCTCGCGACACGCATCGTGCGCCTCCTGTGCGCCCTATGTCGCCACAGAACCTTCCTTCGATAGGCTGTACTCAACCCGCCCCGCCGCATATGCCGTGGTGCAGTTGCCCACGTGGCCCTCGGGTGTTTTGTACGTCTTCGAAAATCTCGCAGCAGACACCAGCAGCAGCCTCACAAGGAGTCATCAGAGCGATGGCCGGTCCCGCATTCCGCGCCGCCGCCGTACGGGTGCGCGTCCCCGCCACCAGTGCCAACCTCGGCCCGGGCTTCGACTCCCTGGGCCTGTCGCTGGGGCTGTACGACGACGTGGTCGTCCGCGTCGCCGACTCCGGCCTGGCCATCGACATCGCGGGCGAGGGCGCCGAGACGCTGCCCCGCGACGAGAGCCACCTGCTCGTACGGTCCCTGCGCACCGCGTTCGACCTGCTCGGCGGGCAGCCGCGCGGCCTTGAGGTCGTCTGCGCCAACCGCATCCCGCACGGCCGCGGCCTCGGCTCCTCCTCCGCCGCCATCTGCGCGGGCATCGTCGCCGCGCGCGCCGTGACCATAGGCGGCGACGCCCGCCTCGACGACGCGGCCCTGCTTGAGCTCGCGACCGAGATCGAGGGACACCCCGACAACGTGGCCGCCTGTCTGCTCGGTGGGTTCACGCTGTCCTGGATGGACGGCGGAGCGGCCCGTGCGATCAGGATGGACCCGGCGGATTCCGTTGTTCCGGTGGTCTTCGTACCGGGCAAGGCGGTCCTGACGGAGACGGCCCGCGGCCTGCTTCCGCGCACCGTTCCGCACGTCGACGCCGCGGCCAACGCCGGCCGGGCGGCCCTGCTCGTGGAGGCCCTGACCAGGCGTCCCGAGCTACTGCTCGCGGCCACCGAGGACCGGCTCCACCAGGAGTACCGCGCACCGGCCATGCCGGAGAGCGTGGCACTGGTCAACCGGCTGCGCGCGGACGGCGTCCCCGCAGTCATCTCCGGTGCGGGGCCCACGGTGCTCGCGCTGGTCGAGGACGGTGCGGCCGACAAGGTCGCACGCCTGGCGGGGGAGGGGTGGGCCGCCAACCGGCTCAGTCTCGACGCCGCGGGTGCGAGCGTCCTGCCGCTCGGATCGTAGGTACGGGCGCAGCGAGCACGGCTTGCCGGTGAACGAGAGGGGGAATGTTTGTTGGATCCGGTAGTGTTAACCTCAAGTCTGCATCGGTCGTCTTCGTGGCGCGGTGCTTCGTGTCCCCTTCAGGGACCGCCATTCTTCCGAGAGCCTCCCCAACTGCCTGCGCAGCCTGCCTGAGCAGTTTCGAGCACGCTCCGGAACCGGCACGACACCCCACGCTTTTTCCCAGCAGGGGCCGAGTAGGGGGACCTCGGGCCGGAACCCACGCACGTTTATCTCTCCGCCGTACGCGGCGGACCACCGCCCCGGCACGATCCGTGGTCGACAAGATCACAGGCCGCAGCCGGACAGCACAACCGGTCGCCGAGCCAGACAGGCCGACGTCCGCTCCAGGGAAGGACCCTTCGTGAGCGACACCACCGATCTGATGGGCGTGACTGCCGACAGCTCTGTCGACACCGCCGCGCCCGCCGCAGGTGCTGCCTCTGGCACCACCTCACGGCGCCGCCGCTCCGGCACCGGCCTCGACGGCATGGTCCTGGCCGAGCTGCAGCAGGTCGCGTCCGGCCTCGGCATCAGGGGCACCGCGCGCATGCGCAAGAGCCAGCTGATCGAGGTCATCAAGGAGGCGCAGGCCGGAGGCGGTTCTGCGGCTCCGGCCAAGGGCGCTGCCTCTTCCGCGGACGCCGAGGCCAAGCCGAAGCGCCGTGCCACCTCCAAGGCCCGTACGGGCGAGGAGGCCGCCGCGCCCGCCGAGAAGCAGCCCGCGCAGCAGCAGATCGACATCCCCGGCCAGCCTGCCAGCGACGACCAGCCCGTCGGCGAGCGTCGTCGCCGCCGTGCGACCGCGCCCTCCGGCAGCCCCGAGTCCGCCTCGGCCGCTGTCGAGACCGTCACCAAGACGGAGGCCAAGGCCGAGGTCAAGACTGAGGCTCAGCCGGAGGCGAAGGCCACCGAGGCGGTCGACTCCGCCGAAGGCCGCCGCGACCGCCAGCGCGGCGACCGCGGTGAGCGGGGCGACCGTGGCGACCGCCGCGACCGCCAGCGCGGCGACCGCGGTGAGCGGGGCGAGCGGGGCGAGCGCGGAGACCGTCAGCGCGGCGAGCGCGGCGGCAAGGGCGAGGACCAGCAGGGCGGCCAGCGCCAGCAGCGCCAGGGCGGCCAGCAGCAGGGCCAGCAGCAGAACAACGGCCCGCAGGACGACTTCGACGACGCCGACGGCCGTCGTGGCCGTCGCGGCCGCTACCGCGACCGCCGGGGCCGCCGCGGTGGCCGCGAGGAGTTCGGCGCGGAGCCGCAGGTCGCCGACGACGACGTCCTGATCCCCGTCGCGGGCATCCTCGACATCCTCGACAACTACGCGTTCATCAGGACCTCCGGCTACCTGCCGGGCCCGAATGACGTGTACGTCTCACTGGCCCAGGTCCGCAAGAACGGTCTGCGCAAGGGTGACCACGTCACCGGCGCCGTCCGCCAGCCCAAGGACGGCGAGCGCCGCGAGAAGTTCAACGCCCTGGTGCGTCTGGACTCCTCCAACGGCATGGCGGCCGACTCGGGCCGCGGCCGCCCGGAGTTCAACAAGCTGACCCCGCTCTACCCCCAGGACCGGCTCCGTCTGGAGACCGACCCGGGCATCCTGACCACGCGGATCATCGACCTCGTGTCGCCGATCGGCAAGGGCCAGCGAGGCCTGATCGTGGCCCCGCCGAAGACCGGCAAGACCATGATCATGCAGGCGGTCGCCAACGCGATCACCCACAACAACCCCGAGTGCCACCTGATGGTCGTCCTGGTCGACGAGCGTCCGGAAGAGGTCACCGACATGCAGCGGTCGGTGAAGGGCGAGGTCATCTCCTCGACCTTCGACCGTCCCGCCGAGGACCACACCACCGTCGCCGAGCTGGCCATCGAGCGCGCCAAGCGTCTCGTCGAGCTCGGTCACGACGTGGTCGTGCTGCTCGACTCGATCACCCGTCTGGGCCGTGCGTACAACCTGGCGGCCCCGGCCTCCGGCCGCATCCTGTCCGGTGGTGTCGACTCGACCGCGCTCTACCCGCCGAAGCGCTTCTTCGGTGCCGCGCGCAACATCGAGGACGGCGGCTCGCTGACCATCCTCGCCACCGCGCTCGTGGAGACCGGCTCGCGCATGGACGAGGTGATCTTCGAGGAGTTCAAGGGCACCGGCAACATGGAGCTCAAGCTCGACCGCAAGCTCGCCGACAAGCGCATCTTCCCGGCGGTGGACGTGGACGCGTCCGGCACCCGCAAGGAAGAGATCCTGCTCGGCAGCGACGAGCTCGCGGTTGTCTGGAAGCTGCGCCGGGTGCTGCACGCGCTCGACCAGCAGCAGGCCATCGAGCTGCTCCTCGACAAGATGAAGCAGACGAAGTCGAACGCCGAGTTCCTGCTCCAGATCCAGAAGACGACCCCGGGTCCGGGCAACGGCAACGACTAGCAATTCCCGCTCCACCAGGGCCAGTTGAGAGCGCCCCCGTCATTTCGGTGACGGGGGCGTTTTTTGCGCAGTACTATCAGCGGGCCGTAAGTGGGGGGAACGTATTACTGATACGCCACTGAGCCGCCGAGCTCTGCCCTGGGCTACCGCCGGGCAGGGCTTTTCGCTTTTTGGCGCGCCTGCTCCCCTGCGCATTTACGGGTCAACCCATGGGGAGATCGAATGACATCTGGCAGGCGGAGGGTGCGCAATGCCCTCCCTGCGGCGACCGCCGTATTCGCACTGGGATCGCTGGCCCTCGTGGCCGCACCAGCCCAGGCATCCGAAGCTCCACCGGTGCCGGGCAAGCAGAGCGTCCAGGCACCACCGGCCCCGGCCTCCCAAGCAGAACTGAAGGCCCGGCTCAAGAGCGCAACCAGCCAATTCAGACCAGCCGCGCAGACCCCCGCGCCCGGTGCCTCCAAGGCGCCGTCCGGCCAGGACCCGAAGATCATCGGCGGTACGCCCGCCGCGGTCGGCGAGGCGCCCTGGATGGTCCAGCTCTTCTACAACGACCCGGTCACCAACCAGGGCATATTCTGCGGCGGCACCCTGGTCGCCCCCGGCAAGGTGCTCACCGCCGCCCACTGCGTGGCGGGCCGGGACTGGACGAAGAACGGCGTCATCCTGGGCGGCACCACCGAATACCCGCTCAACGGCGACCTGCACGGCGGCCAGCTCGTCAACGTGGCGCGCCAGTGGTCGAACCCCGCGTTCGACGCGGGCGCCCTCACCGGTGACGTGGCCGTCCTCAGCCTGGCCGCGCCGCTGCCGTACCAGACGCTCCAGCCGGCCGCGGCCGACGAGAGCGTCGCCTACCAGCCGGGCACCCCGGCCACCGTGTACGGCTGGGGCCGCATCAGCTCCACCAACCAGGACGTCTCGATGTCGCTGCTCAAGGCGACGATCCCGGTGCAGGCCGACGCCACCTGCGCCGCGTACTACAACCAGGCGCCCGAGAACTCCTTCGTCGCCGGTCAGATGGCGTGCGCGGGCAACCCGGCGAGCGGCGCCGACGCGGGCACCGTCTCGCCCTGCAACGGCGACTCCGGGGGCCCGCTGATCGTCGGCAACCGGATCGTGGGCGTGGTGTCCTGGGGCCGCGAGGACTGCGTGGCGGCCGGCTCGTACAGCGTCTACTCGAAGCTCAGCACCTTCGCCGGGCTCGTCGGTCCCCGCATCGACGACACCGACCTGAACTTCGACGGGCGCGCCGACCTGTTCGCCCGCAACGACGCCACCGGCGAGGGCTTCGCGTACTACTCGCAGGGCATCACCATCGGCAACCGGTACTCGCTCGGCGACTGGCGCGGCTACGACCTGGTCCGTCAGGCGGACCTCGACCGGGACCAGCGCCAGGACTTCGTCCTGCGCACCACCGGCGGGCACCTCGACTGGTACCACTACAGCGCGGCCGCCAACGCCACGGTCCACCAGGACCTGGGCGGCGGCTGGGGCGCGATGAAGTCGATCGTGCTGCCGGGCGACCTCAACGGCGACACCCTGACCGACCTGCTCGCGGTCGACACGAGCGGGCAGCTGTGGCTCTACCCCGGCAAGGGCGACGGCACCTTCGGCAACCGCTCCGCCCTCGGCGGCGGCTGGGCCCCGCTGGTGCTGGCCGGCAAGGGCGACTACAGCGGTGACGGCAAGGCCGACCTGCTGGCCCAGGACACCTCCGGCAAGCTCTGGCTCTACCCGGGCACCGGCCGAGGCGCCTTCGGCAACCGCTCCCTCGCGGGCTCGGCGGGCTGGACCTTCCCGGCGTACGCGGCCACCGGCGACGTGGACGGGGACGGCAGGGCGGACCTCTTCGCGCGCGACGGCGCGGGGGTGCTCTGGCTCTACCCGGGCAACGGGCGCGGCGCCTTCGGCGACCGCTACCAGGTCGGCGGCGGTTGGAACGGCTACAGCCTCATCGGCTGAGGCGTTCGCCACACGCCCCACGTTCGCGGCGGCTCCGGGCACAGCCCGTAGCCGCCGCGAACGTGCAGGTGAGAGCGGTGGGCTCAAGGCCGACTTGCGGGCCGGGCCCGATGCGCTCTTATGGCCTTCTTAGAACCCTGTGCAACCCTGCTTGGTGCTTCGGCGTCGTACAAGTGTCGACAATCCGTGCCTGAAGGCCTGGGCAGGGGGTATCCGGAGGAGCACCGAGAACTGAGGAGACCATGGGCGAGCAGGGCACACGCAGCAGCCGAATACGCGGGGCGGGCAAGCGCCGCAAGCGGCCCAGCACGCGCCGTCGCGCCGCGAAGATAGCCGCCTGGAGCGCGGCAGGCGTCGTCCTCGTCGGCGGCGGGGGCCTCGGCTACGTGTACTTCAAGCTCAACGGCAACCTCAAGGGCGTCGACATCAACGCCCAGCTGGGCACCGACCGCCCGCAGAACGTCGACAACGGCTCGATGGACATCCTGGTCCTCGGCTCGGACTCGCGGGCCGGCGCCAACAAGGAGTACGGCGAGGACGAGGGCGGCGCCCGGTCCGACACCGCGATGGTCATCCACGTCTACCAGGGCCACAAGACCGCGAGCGTCGTCTCCATCCCGCGCGACACCCTGATCACCCGCCCCTCGTGCACCGCCCCCGGCGGCAAGACCGACCCGGGCGCCAAGCGCCAGATGTTCAACACGGCGTACGAGGTCGGCGGCCCGGCCTGCGCGGTCAAGACCGTCGAGCAGATGTCCGGCATCCGCATGGACCACTACATCGAGGTCGACTTCACCGGCTTCAAGAAGCTCATCGACCAGCTCGGCGGGGTGCCCGTCACCACCAACAAGCCGATCAAGGACGACAAGAGCCATCTGAACCTCCCGGCCGGCAAGCACACCCTCAACGGCGAGCAGGCCCTCGGCCTCGTGCGCACCCGGCACGGCGTGGTCGGCGACGGCAGCGACCTCGGCCGCATCCAGCTCCAGCAGGCCTTCATCAAGGCGCTGATCGGCCAGGTCAAGAGCGTCGGCGTGTTCAGCAACCCGGCCAAGCTGTACGGGCTCGCCGACGCCGCCACCAAGGCGATCACCACCGACTCGGAGCTGAGCTCGATCAACTCGCTGATCGGCTTCGCCAACGGCCTCAAGGGCCTGGACGCCGCGAACGTCAAGATGATCACGATGCCGGTGCAGTACGACAAGGCCGACCCCAACCGCGTCAGCCCGCTCGCCAAGGAGTCCCAGGAAGTCTGGGACGCCCTCGCCAAGGACCAGCCGATCCCGGCGTCCGCGACCGCCGACTCGGCGGGCGACAAGGGCACCGCGGGCGGCTACGTCGCGAGCCAGTAGCGCCCGCGGCCGCGCCTTGGCGGTTTTCGGACGCTCCGGGAATAGATGCGCATCCACCCCGGTTTTGGGAGATGCGGCCAGTCCTGGCAGACTGGTACGTCGGCCCCGGTTCACGTATGCGCAATCCGCGCCTGCGACCCGGCGCCCTCCCGAACCTAGGAGACACCTTGAAGCGCGACATCCACCCCGAGTACGTCGAGACCCAGGTCAGCTGCACCTGTGGCGCGGCTTTCACCACCCGTAGCACGATCGGCGGCGGCTCCATCCGCGCCGAAATCTGCTCCGAGTGCCACCCGTTCTACACGGGCAAGCAGAAGATCATGGACACCGGCGGCCGTGTGGCCCGCTTCGAGGCCCGCTTCGGCAAGGCTGCTGCCGGCTCCGCCCAGAAGTAGCGAGCCAACTGCGCCGGTCCGCGGCGCCTCCGTTCCGGGGGCGCTGCGACCGGCGCTTTGCCGTCCAGCCCTACTTCTTCGTTTGAACCCCAGGAGCCACCGATGTTCGAAGCGGTCGAGGACCTGATCGGCGAGCACGCCGATCTTGAGACGAAGCTCGCCGACCCTTCGGTCCACGCCGATCAGGCCAACGCGCGCAAGCTGAACAAGCGCTACGCCGAGCTGACGCCGATCGTCGGGACCTACCGCGCCTGGAAGCAGACGGGTGAGGACATCGAGACGGCCCGCGAGCTCGCGGCCGACGACCCCGACTTCGCCGCCGAGGTCAAGGACCTGACCGCGCAGCGCGAGGGGCTCACCGAGAAGCTCCGCCTGCTCCTGGTCCCGCGCGACCCGAGCGACGACAAGGACGTACTCCTGGAGATCAAGGCGGGCGCGGGCGGCGACGAGTCGGCCCTGTTCGCCGGCGACCTCCTGCGCATGTACCTGCGCTACGCCGAGCGGGTCGGCTGGAAGACCGAGATCATCGACTCCACCGAGTCCGAGCTCGGCGGCTACAAGGACGTCCAGGTCGCCGTGAAGACCAAGGGCGGCAACGGCGCGACCGAGCCCGGCCAGGGCGTCTGGGCGCGGCTGAAGTACGAGGGCGGCGTGCACCGCGTGCAGCGCGTGCCGGCCACCGAGTCGCAGGGCCGCATCCACACCTCCGCCGCCGGCGTGCTCGTCACGCCCGAGGCCGAGGAGGTCGACGTCGAGATCAACATGAACGACCTCCGCATCGACGTGTACCGCTCCTCGGGCCCCGGCGGCCAGTCCGTCAACACGACCGACTCCGCCGTCCGCATCACGCACGTCCCGACCGGCGTCGTCGCCTCCTGCCAGAACGAGAAGAGCCAGCTCCAGAACAAGGAGCAGGCCATGCGCATCCTGCGCTCCCGGCTCCTCGCCGCAGCTCAGGAGGCCGCCGAGCAGGAGGCCGCCGACGCCCGCCGTAGCCAGGTGCGCACCGTCGACCGCTCCGAGAAGATCCGGACGTACAACTTCCCGGAAAACCGCATCTCGGACCACCGGGTCGGCTTCAAGGCGTACAACTTGGACCAGGTGCTCGACGGTGACCTGGACGCGATGATCCAGGCCTGCGTCGACGCGGACTCCGCCGCCAAGCTCGCGGCCGCCCAGTAATTCCACCCCCGTACGACTGCCGGAGGACCAGCGTGCAGCAAAACTCTGGGGGGCGACCCCCAGGCCCTCGAAGCGTGCTGCTTGCCGAGGTGGCCCAGGCCACCCAGCGGCTGGCCGACGCCGGCGTGCCCTCCCCGCGCTTCGACGCGGAGGAGCTCGCCGCGCACATCCACGGCTGCAAGCGGGGAGAGCTGCACAACGTCAAGGACGCGGACTTCGACGCGCGCTACTGGGAGGCGATCGCCCGCCGCGAAGCCCGCGAGCCGCTCCAGCACATCACCGGCCGCGCCTTCTTCCGCTACCTCGAACTCCAGGTGGGACCAGGGGTGTTCGTGCCCCGGCCGGAGACCGAGTCCGTGGTCGGCTGGGCCATAGACGCCGTGCGCGCGATGGATGTCGTCGAGCCGCTCATCGTCGACCTGTGCACCGGATCGGGCGCCATCGCGCTCGCCATGGCGCAGGAGGTGCCGCGCTCGCGCGTGCACGCCGTCGAGCTGTCCGAGGACGCCCTGGAATGGACGCGGAAGAACGTCGAGGGGTCCCGCGTCGTTCTCCACCAGGGCGACGCGCTCACCGCGCTGCCCGAGCTGGACGGCCAGGTCGACCTGGTCATCTCCAACCCGCCGTACATCCCGCTCACCGAGTGGGAGTACGTCGCCCCCGAGGCGCGCGACCACGACCCCGAGCTCGCGCTGTTCTCCGGTGAGGACGGTCTCGACACCATCCGGGGCATCGAACGCACCGCGCACCGCCTCCTGCGGCCCGGCGGGCTCGTCGTCATCGAGCACGCCGACACCCAGGGCGGCCAAGTGCCGTGGATCTTCAACGAGGAGGCCGGCTGGGCGGACGCGGCCGACCACCCCGACCTCAACAACCGCCCGCGCTTCGCCACGGCCCGCAAGGCCACACCGTGATCAGCCGCGACACCCAGACCGTGTACGTGTACGAGGAGGCCCGCTAATGGCTCGGCGATACGACTGCAACGACGCGACCGACCGCACGACCGGTCTGCGCGAAGCCGCGTCCGCCGTCCGCCGCGGCGAGCTCGTGGTGCTGCCGACGGACACCGTGTACGGGATCGGCGCCGACGCGTTCAGCTCGCAGGCCGTCACGGACCTGCTCGACGCCAAGGGCCGCGGCCGCAACATGCCCACGCCCGTGCTCATCGGCTCGCCGAACACCCTGCACGGCCTGGTCACCGACTTCACCGAGCAGGCCTGGGAGCTCGTCGACGCGTTCTGGCCGGGCGCCCTGACCCTGGTCGCCCGCCACCAGCCGTCGCTGCAGTGGGACCTCGGCGACACCCGGGGCACCGTCGCGATCCGGATGCCGCTGCACCCGGTCGCCATCGAGCTGCTCACCGAGGTCGGCCCGATGGCCGTCTCCTCCGCCAACCTGACCGGCCACCCGGCGCCCGAGGACTGCGACGCCGCCCAGGGCATGCTCGGCGACTCCGTCTCCGTGTACCTGGACGGCGGCCCGACCCCGGGCATCGTCCCGTCCTCGATCGTCGACGTGACCGGCAAGGTCCCGGTCCTGCTGCGCGCGGGCGCCCTCGACGCGGACGAGCTGCGCAAGGTGGTACCCGATCTTGAGGTGGCCAATTGACCGCCCCTGAGGGGCGTGGCATAGGCACGGTTCACCCTGCGGGGAACTCGTTCCGCATCCTCCACGTCAGCACCGGCAACGTCTGCCGCTCGCCGATCACCGAGCGGCTGACCCGCCATGCCCTGAGCGACCGGCTCGGGGACCCGTACACGGGCGGCCTCATCGTGGAGAGCGCCGGCACCTGGGGGCACGAGGGCGCCCCGATGGAGGCCAACGCCGCCGCCGTCCTCGCCGACTTCGGCGCGGACGCCACCGGCTTCACCGGGCGCGAGCTCCTCGACGAGCACGTCATCACCGCCGACCTGGTGCTCACCGCCACCCGCGACCACCGCGCCCAGGTCATCTCGATGGGCCACTCGGCGGGCCTGCGCACCTTCACCCTGAAGGAGTTCACCCGGCTCGTACGGGCCATAGACCCGGCCACGCTGCCCGACCCCCTCCAGGAGGGCATGGTCGAGCGGGCGAGGGCGCTGGTGCGGGCCGCGGCCGCGCTGCGCGGCTGGCTGCTCGCCCCGAGCGCCGAGGCCGACGAGGTCAACGACCCGTACGGCGCCCCGATCACGTTCTTCCGCTCCATCGGCGACGAGATCAACCAGGCCCTGGACCCGGTGGTCACCGCCCTGACGGGCGTGCCGACCCACCACTGAGACGCGCCATCACACCGGGCGCACGGGGCGGCCGAGACCTACGCTGGGTGCATGTCCGTCACCTCCGCAGTTGGCACTGAACTCGCGGGGTTCGACGCCCTCAGGCGGCAGGACCCCGAAATGGCCGACGTGCTGCTCGGCGAGGCCGAGCGGCAGGCCGCCTCGCTGCAGTTGATCGCCGCCGAGAACTTCACCTCGCCGGCCGTGCGCGCGGCCCTGGGCTCGCAGCTGGGCAACAAGTACGCCGAGGGATATCCCGGCGCCCGCCACCACGGCGGCTGCGAAGTCGTGGACGTCGCCGAGCGCATCGCCGTCGACCGCGCCAAGGCCCTGTTCGGGGCCGCCCACGCCAACGTACAGACGCATTCGGGGACTTCGGCGGTCCTGGCGGCCTACGCGGCGCTCCTGAAGCCGGGAGACACCGTCCTGGCGATGGGGCTCCCCTTCGGCGGCCACCTCACGCACGGCTCGCCCGCCAACTTCTCCGGGCGCTGGTTCGACTTCGTCGGGTACGGCGTCGAGCCGGACACCGGGCTCATCGACTACGGCGAGGTGTGGGACCTGGCGGTCGAGCACCGGCCCAAGGCGATCGTGTGCGGCTCGATCGCCTACCCCCGCCACCCGGACTACCAGGCCTTCCGCGAGATCGCCGACGACGTGGGCGCCTACCTCATCGCGGACGCCGCGCACCCGATCGGACTGGTCGCCGGGGGAGCGGCGCCGAGCCCGGTCCCGTACGCCGACGTCGTGTGCGCCACCACCCACAAGGTGCTGCGCGGGCCGCGCGGCGGGCTGATCCTCTGCGGCAGCGACCTGGCCGCGCGCATCGACCGCGCCGTCTTCCCGTTCACCCAGGGCGGCGCCCAGATGCACACGATCGCCGCCAAGGCCGTCGCCTTCGGCGAGGCGTCCACCCCCGCCTTCGCGGCGTACGCCCATCAGGTGGTCGCCAATGCGCGCACCCTCGCCGAGGGGCTGCTCGCCGAGGGGTTCGGGGTGGTCACCGGAGGCACCGACACCCACCTCCTGCTCGCCGACCCCGCGCCGTTCGGCGTCGACGGCCGCACCGCGCGCGGCCGGCTCGCGGGCGCCGGGCTCGTCCTCGACAGCTGCGCCCTGCCGCACGTGGACGTCCGCGGCATCCGGCTCGGCACCGCCGCCGTCACCACCCAGGGCATGGGGGAGGCGGAGATGGCCAGAATCGCGGTGCTGTTCGCGATGGCGATGCGAGAGGATCCCAAGGCGCGGGCGGAGGCAAGGGAACTGGCGGAGAGATTCCCCCCTCCTTGAGCCTTGAGAAGGGTCCTGTTTTCAGCGCCTCGGGACCGTTTCACAGGGTTCGCATAAAGGAAGAAATGCGGGCTTATCCCCGCTTCGGCGGGGTACCTGCAACCATCCGTCGGATCCGAATGTCCTCAACAACATGCGCGCGAAGCTAGGGTGTGGGGCTGAGATGGCCAGCGATACCTCTGGGGCAGCCCGTGCGTGAATACCTGCTGACGCTCTGCGTCACGGCCGCGGTGACCTACCTGCTCACCGGGCCGGTGCGGAAGTTCGCCATCGCCGTCGGTGCGATGCCGGAGATCCGCGCGCGCGACGTGCACCGGGAACCGACGCCGAGGCTCGGCGGCATCGCCATGTTCGGCGGCCTGTGCGCGGGTCTCCTCGTGGCCGACCACCTCGACGGCCTCAACCCCGTCTTCCAGTCCAACGAACCGCGAGCCCTGCTGTCCGGCGCCGCGCTGATCTGGCTGATCGGCGTCCTGGACGACAAGTTCGAGATCGACGCCCTGATCAAGCTCGGCGGCCAGATGATCGCCGCGGGCGTCATGGTCATGCAGGGCCTGACCATCCTGTGGCTGCCCATCCCCGGCATCGGCTCGGTCTCGCTGACCTCCTGGCAGGGCACCCTGCTGACGGTCGCGCTCGTCGTGATCACCATCAACGCGGTGAACTTCGTGGACGGCCTCGACGGCCTGGCCGCCGGCATGGTGTGCATCGCGTCAGCGGCGTTCTTCATGTACGCCTACCGGCTCTGGTACGGATACGGAATCGAGGCGGCCGCCCCCGCCACCCTGTTCGCCGCCGTCCTCATGGGCATGTGCGTGGGCTTCCTGCCGCACAACATGCACCCGGCCAGGATCTTCATGGGCGACTCGGGCTCGATGCTGATCGGCCTGGTGCTCGCGGCGGGCGCGATCTCCATCACGGGCCAGGTCGACCCGGACGCGATGAAGCTCAACTTCGGCGGCACCCGCGATGCCACGCACGCGATGCTGCCGGTCTTCATCCCGCTGCTCATGCCGTTGTCGATCATCGCGATCCCGATGGCCGACCTCGTACTCGCGATCGTCCGCAGGACCTGGAACGGGCAGTCGCCGTTCGCCGCGGACCGCGGGCACCTGCACCACCGGCTCCTGGAGATCGGGCACTCGCACAGCCGGGCGGTGCTGATCATGTATTTCTGGTCGGCCCTCATCGCGTTCGGCGCGGTCGCCTACTCGGTGCACTCGGCGTCGATGTGGATCGTGCTCGTGATCGTCGCGCTGAGTGCGGTCGGGCTCGTCCTGTTGCTGCTGCCGCGGTTCGCGCCGCGCACCCCGCAGTGGGCCGAGCGGTTCGTGCCGCCGCGCTACCGGCGCGTGCGGGGCGAGCCGGAGACGGTGCACTCGCTGGCCTCCGAGGGCGACGAAGAGGTGCGCGGCGAGCGCACTCCTGTGGCCGCCGGGGTCTCCGGCGTCAACGGGGCGACCGCGATCGGCCCCCGTTCGCGTTTCCCCGACCGACGGAAGACCGGTGCGTCGCGCTGACGAATTGCCGCGCCGACGCCCAATACCAGACATCTCGCCGCCCGTTGTGCACAAACGCGCAGCACCACTCTCAAGTGTGATGGGCAGCACACTTCCATGGTAAAGACCTCATCAAATAGTTTGTGATACGGTTCACGAGACCCGGCGCCAGAGCCGAAGGACCGTAGTGCGACGGTCCGTTGGCCCGAGGGACCAACTCGGCCCGGGCTTACGCTCGTCCATGACGACACCACTTTGCCCCCACCAGCAAGCGGAGCTGCCGCCATGCCGTCCAACGACGCACGCACTCTTCTCCAGACCGCCCTACCCACCGCTGCCGCGGGCGCTGTTGCCGCCGTGATCAGCGGTGTGGTCGCGGGCGGCAAGGGAGCGGTGGGTGCCATCGTCGCGACGCTGGTCGTGATCCTCTTCATGGGCATCGGACTCGTCGTCCTGGAACGCACTGCCAAATCGCTTCCGCATCTGTTCCAGGCCATGGGACTGATGCTGTACACCGCGCAGTTGCTCCTGCTCTTCATCTTTGTCGCGGTCTTCAAGAACACGACGCTGTTCAACCCCAAATGCTTCGCCGCGACCCTCGTCGCGCTGACCCTCGTCTGGATCGGCGCGCAGGCGCGTGCGCACATGAAGGCGAAGATCCTTTACGTCGAACCGGATACCGCTGAGGGCAACAAGCCCGAAAAGACGGGGCCGTCGTCGTGAACGGTAGGGCCGGAATAAATGCGAGTTCAGGACCCTGCTATCGTCCGGTGCCAACTGCGGCACTGCGGACGCGGGCATCTGAGCTGACGCCTGCTCGATCGCGAGGCTTGATGCCCGACCGCCGCCCCATCATCCGTAACACCAGTCCAGTGCCGAACCGCGGCTGCGCGCCGCGCCGACACAACGAGGTTGCCGTACCTATGCGCCACGCTGAAGGAGCCCGCGGTGAGTGCTGACCCGACGCAGGTGCTCGCCTTCGATCCGAGCTGCCACATCTTCCAGTCGAACGGCTGTGGCTTCGAGGGTCCCGGCCTGCACTCGTTCCTCTTCGAGCCGCTCTGGGGCGACACCAACGGCCTGTACTTCAACAAGCCGATGCTGCTGGCCCTGCTGGGCTCGCTCATCATCGTCGGCTTCTTCTGGTCGGCCTTCCGCAAGCCGAAGCTCGTTCCCGGCAAGCTCCAGATGGTCGCCGAGGCCGGCTACGACTTCGTACGCCGCGGCATCGTCTACGAGACCATCGGCAAGAAGGAGGGCGAGAAGTGGGTCCCCCTCATGGTCTCGATCTTCTTCTTCGTCTGGATGATGAACCTCTGGTCGATCGTCCCGGTCGCCCAGTTCCCGGTGACGTCGATCATCGCGTACCCCGCGGTGCTCGCCCTGGTCGTCTACGTGATCTGGATGACGCTCACGTTCAAGCGTCACGGCTTCGTCGGCGGTTTCAAGAACCTGACCGGCTATGACAAGTCTCTGGGCGGCGTGCTGCCGCTGGTCATGGTCATCGAGTTCTTCTCGAACGTGCTGGTCCGTCCCTTCACGCACGCGGTGCGACTCTTCGCGAACATGTTCGCCGGTCACACCCTGCTGCTGCTGTTCACGATCGCCAGCTGGTACATGCTCAACGGCATCGGCATCGCGTACTCCGGCGTCTCCTTCGTGATGGTCGTCGTGATGACCGCGTTCGAGCTCTTCATCCAGGCTGTCCAGGCGTACGTGTTCGTCCTGCTGGCCTGCGTCTTCATCCAGGGCGCCGTCGCCGAGCACCACTGACGGCCCGCACCCTCCATACCCCCAGTCGTCCGGTGGCCAACCCCCACCGGTCCGTGAAAGAGAAGGAAGAACTGGCATGTCCCAGATCCTCGCTGCCTCCGATGGCGTCACCGGCTCGCTCAGCTCCATCGGTTACGGCCTCGCCGCGATCGGCCCCGGCGTCGGCGTCGGCATCATCTTCGGTAACGGCACGCAGGCTCTTGCCCGTCAGCCCGAAGCGGCCGGCCTGATCCGCGCCAACCAGATCCTCGGTTTCGCGTTCTGTGAGGCGCTGGCCCTGATCGGCCTCGTCATGCCGTTCGTCTACTAAGACGAACCACGACCAGACCGACCGACGAAAGGCACTGATGTGAACCTCACCATGGTTCAGCTGGCGGCCGAGGGCAAGGAAAACCCCCTCGTTCCGCCGTGGCCTGAGCTCGTCATCGGCCTCATCGCCTTCGTCATCGTCTTCGGCTTCCTCGCCAAGAAGCTCCTCCCGAACATCAACAAGGTTCTGGACGAGCGTCGCGAGGCCATCGAAGGCGGGATGGAGAAGGCCGAGGCCGCTCAGACCGAGGCCCAGAGCGTCCTTGAGCAGTACAAGGCGCAGCTCGCCGAGGCCCGCCACGAGGCTGCCCGCCTGCGCCAGGAGGCGACCGAGCAGGGCACCGCGCTCATCCAGGAGATGAGGGCGGAAGGCCAGCGGCAGCGTGAGGAGATCATCGCTGCCGGCCACGCCCAGATCGAGGCCGACCGCAAGGCCGCCGCGCACTCGCTCCGTCAGGACGTGGGCAAGCTGGCGACCGACCTGGCCGGCAAGCTGGTCGGCGAGTCCCTTGAGGACCACGCCCGCCAGAGCCGCACCATCGACCGTTTCCTCGGCGAGCTCGAGGAGAAGGCCGAGGCCGTCCGATGAACGGCGCGAGCCGCGAGGCACTGGCCGCCGCACGCGAGCGTCTCGACGCCTTGATGGACAACACGTCCGTCGACGCGGCGAAGCTCGGCGACGAGCTGGCCGCCGTCACCACGCTGCTCGACCGCGAGGTCTCGCTGCGTCGGGTCCTGACCGACCCGGCGCAGGCCGGCGAGGCCAGGGCCGAGCTGGCCGGGCGTCTGCTCGGCGGCCAGGTGGGCGGCGAGACCGTCGACCTGGTGGGCGGCATGGTCCGCTCCCGCTGGTCGCAGTCCCGTGACCTGGTGGACTCGCTGGAAGAACTGGCGGCCACCGCCGACCTCACCGCCGCGCAGCAGTCGGGCGCGCTGGACGACGTCGAGGACGAGCTGTTCCGGTTCGGCCGCATCGTCACCTCCAGCACCGAGCTGCGCTCCGCGCTCACCAGCCGCACCGCCACGGTCGCGGCCAAGAGCGAGCTGCTGCGCAGCCTGCTCGGCGGCAGGGCGAACCCGGTCACCGAGCGTCTGGTCGGCCGTCTTGTGACCCGGCCGCGTGGCCGTAGCCTGGAAGCGGGACTGGAGTCCCTCTCCAAGCTCGCCGCGCACCGCCGGGACCGGATGGTCGCCGTCGTCACCTCGGCGGTTCCGCTGACCGACGTCCAGAAGCAGCGCCTCGGTGCGGCTCTGGCGAAGATCTACGGCCGCCAGATGCACCTGAACCTCGACGTGGACCCCGAGGTCCTCGGCGGGATCTCGGTGCGCGTCGGCGACGAGGTCATCGAAGGCACCATCGCGGAGCGCCTCGAAGAGGCGAACCGGCGGCTGGCGCGCTGACCTCACGGTCGGCACAGCAACTGAATTAGCAACACCAGCGGCCCGGTTGGGCCGTGCAGAAATTGCAGAAGATTCCTGGGGGTCGGCCCCCAGACCCCCTTAGAAACTTCGGGCCCAACAAGGAGAGCAGGGAACCCAGATGGCGGAGCTCACGATCCGGCCGGAGGAGATCCGGGACGCGCTGGAGACCTTTGTCCAGTCGTACCAGCCGGACGCGGCCTCGCGCGAGGAGGTCGGTACGGTCAGCGTTGCCGGCGACGGCATCGCGAAGGTCGAGGGTCTTCCCTCGGCCATGGCGAACGAGCTGCTGCGGTTCGAGGACGGAACCCTTGGTCTCGCCCTCAACCTTGAGGAGCGCGAGATCGGTGCGATCGTCCTCGGCGAGTTCAGCGGAATCGAAGAGGGCCAGCCGGTGCAGCGCACCGGTGAGGTGCTCTCGGTCGGCGTAGGCGAGGGCTACCTCGGCCGCGTCGTCGACCCGCTCGGCAACCCGATCGACGGCCTCGGCGAGATCGAGACCGACGGCCGCCGCGCCCTGGAGCTGCAGGCTCCGGGCGTCATGGTCCGTAAGTCGGTGCACGAGCCGATGGCGACCGGTTACAAGGCCGTCGACGCGATGGTGCCGATCGGCCGTGGCCAGCGTCAGCTGATCATTGGTGACCGTCAGACCGGCAAGACCGCTCTGGCCGTCGACACGATCATCAACCAGCGCGACAACTGGCGCTCGGGCGACCCGAAGAAGCAGGTCCGCTGCATCTACGTCGCCATCGGCCAGAAGGGCTCGACCATCGCCTCCGTGCGTGGCGCCCTGGAAGAGGCCGGCGCGCTGGAGTACACGACGATCGTCGCCGCGCCCGCGTCCGACCCGGCCGGCTTCAAGTACCTTGCCCCGTACACCGGTTCGGCCATCGGCCAGCACTGGATGTACGACGGCAAGCACGTCCTCATCATCTTCGACGACCTGTCGAAGCAGGCCGACGCCTACCGCGCCGTGTCCCTGCTGCTGCGCCGCCCGCCGGGCCGCGAGGCCTACCCGGGTGACGTCTTCTACCTGCACTCGCGCCTCCTTGAGCGCTGCGCGAAGCTGTCGGACGACATGGGCGCCGGTTCGATGACGGGTCTGCCGATCGTCGAGACCAAGGCGAACGACGTGTCGGCGTTCATCCCGACCAACGTCATCTCCATCACCGACGGCCAGTGCTTCCTGGAGTCGGACCTGTTCAACGCCGGTCAGCGCCCCGCGCTGAACGTCGGTATCTCCGTCTCCCGAGTCGGTGGTTCCGCGCAGCACAAGGCCATGCGCCAGGTGTCCGGCCGACTGCGTGTCGACCTCGCCCAGTACCGCGAGCTGGAGGCGTTCGCCGCCTTCGGTTCCGACCTGGACGCCGCTTCCAAGGCCTCCCTTGAGCGCGGCAAGCGCATGGTCGAGCTGCTGAAGCAGCCGCAGTACTCGCCGTTCCCGGTCGAGGAGCAGGTCGTCTCCATCTGGGCCGGCACCACCGGCAAGATGGACGACGTCCCGGTCGAGGACATCCGCCGCTTCGAGGCCGAGCTGCTTGAGTACCTGCGCCGCGAGCGCAAGGAGCTCCTCACCTCGATCGCCGAGGGCGCGAAGATGTCGGACGACACCCTGCAGTCGGTGGCCGACGCCATCGCCGGCTTCAAGCGTCAGTTCGAGACCTCGGACGGCAACCTCCTCGGCGACGACACGCCGGTCAGCACCAGCAAGTGACGACGACGGAAGGGACCTGACTCATGGGAGCGCAGCTCCGGGTCTACAAGCGTCGCATCCGATCCGTCACCGCGACCAAGAAGATCACCAAGGCGATGGAGATGATCGCCGCCTCGCGCATCGTCAAGGCGCAGCGCCAGGTGGCGGCCTCCACGCCGTACGCTACCGAGCTCACCCGTGCGGTGACCGCGGTGGCGACCGGCTCCACCACCAAGCACCCGCTCACCACCGAGGCCGAGGCCCCGGCCCGCGCCGCGGTCCTGCTCATCACGAGCGACCGCGGTCTGGCCGGCGGCTACTCCTCCAACGCCATCAAGGCGGCGGAGCGGCTGACGGAGCGGCTGCGCGGCGAGGGCAAGGAGGTCGACACGTACATCGTCGGCCGCAAGGGTGTCGCCTACTACGGCTTCCGTGAGCGCAAGGTCGCGGAATCGTGGACCGGCTTCACCGACAGCCCCACGTACGCCGACGCCAAGCGGGTGGCCGCGCCGCTGATCGAGACCATCCAGACGGAGATGGCCGAGAGCGGTGCGGACGAACTGCACATCGTCTTCACGGAGTTCGTGTCGATGATGACGCAGTCGCCGGTCGACAACCGGATGCTGCCGTTGTCGCTGGAGAAGGCTCAGGAGGAGACGGGTGGCAAGGACGAGATCCTTCCGCTCTTCGACTTCGAGCCGTCGGCGGAGGACGTCCTCGACGCCCTGCTGCCGCGCTACGTCGAAAGCCGCATCTACAACGCGCTGCTGCAGTCGGCTGCTTCCGAGCACGCCGCCCGCCGCCGCGCGATGAAGTCGGCGACCGACAACGCCGGAGACCTCATCAAGAGCCTCTCCCGGCTTGCCAACGCGGCCCGCCAGGCCGAAATCACCCAGGAAATCAGCGAGATCGTCGGTGGCTCCAGTGCGCTGGCCGACGCGACCGCGGGGAGTGACAAGTAATGACGACCACTGTTGAGACGGCCGTTGCCACGGGCCGCGTCGCCCGGGTCATCGGCCCGGTCGTCGACGTGGAGTTCCCCGTCGACGCGATGCCGGACATCTACAACGCGCTGCACGTCCAGGTGGCCGACCCGGCCGAGGACGGCAAGCTCAAGACGCTGACGCTCGAAGTCGCCCAGCACCTGGGTGACGGCATCGTCCGCGCGATCTCGATGCAGCCCACCGACGGTCTGGTCCGCCAGGCCCCGGTGACCGACACGGGCGACGGCATCACGGTGCCGGTCGGCGACTTCACCAAGGGCAAGGTGTTCAACACCCTCGGCGAGGTGCTGAACAAGCCCGAGGAGAACGCCAACATCGGCGAGCGCTGGCCGATCCACCGCAAGGCGCCCAACTTCGACCAGCTCGAGTCCAAGACCGAGATGTTCGAGACCGGCGTCAAGGTCATCGACCTTCTCACCCCGTACGTCAAGGGTGGAAAGATCGGCCTGTTCGGTGGTGCCGGTGTCGGCAAGACCGTCCTCATCCAGGAAATGATCTACCGCGTGGCCAACAACCACGACGGTGTGTCGGTGTTCGCCGGTGTCGGCGAGCGCACCCGTGAGGGCAACGACCTCATCGAGGAAATGCAGGACTCGGGCGTCATCGACAAGACCGCCCTGGTCTTCGGTCAGATGGACGAGCCGCCGGGCACGCGTCTTCGGGTCGCCCTGGCCGGTCTGACGATGGCGGAGTACTTCCGTGACGTCCAGAAGCAGGACGTCCTCTTCTTCATCGACAACATCTTCCGGTACACCCAGGCGGGTTCCGAGGTGTCGACCCTGCTCGGCCGCATGCCCTCCGCGGTGGGCTACCAGCCGAACCTGGCCGACGAGATGGGCCTCCTCCAGGAGCGCATCACCTCGACCCGTGGTCACTCGATCACCTCGATGCAGGCGATCTACGTCCCCGCGGACGACCTGACCGACCCGGCGCCGGCCACCACCTTCGCCCACCTCGACGCGACGACGGTTCTTTCCCGTCCGATCTCCGAGAAGGGCATCTACCCGGCCGTGGACCCGCTGGACTCCACGTCCCGGATCCTGGACCCGCGCTACATCGCGCAGGAGCACTACGACGCCGCCATGCGCGTCAAGACGATCCTGCAGAAGTACAAGGACCTCCAGGACATCATCGCCATCCTCGGCATCGACGAGCTCGGCGAAGAGGACAAGCTGGTCGTGCACCGCGCCCGCCGCGTGGAGCGCTTCCTGTCGCAGAACACGCACGTCGCCAAGCAGTTCACCGGCGTCGACGGTTCGGACGTCCCGCTGGAAGAGACGATCACGGCGTTCAACCAGATCTGCGACGGCGAGTACGACCACTTCCCCGAGCAGGCGTTCTTTATGTGCGGTGGCCTGGAAGACCTCAAGGCCAACGCCAAGGAGCTGGGCGTCTCCTGACGCGCCCGACCGCGTGGAGGGGCGGGTGTGTCCCGCCCCTCCACGTACGCCTACTAGAATTCGACCCAACACCCGGCCGAACCGCCGGGTGGTGACCCGAGGAGCCAACCATGGCTACTGAGCTGCACGTCGAGCTCGTCGCCGCGGACCGCAGTGTCTGGTCCGGCGAGGCCACCCTGGTCGTCGCGCGCACCACGTCCGGCGACATCGGCGTCATGCCCGGTCACCAGCCGCTCCTTGGTGTGCTGGAGTCGGGCCCGGTGATGATCCGTACGAGCGAGGGCGGCACCGTCGTCGCGGCGGTGCACGGTGGATTCATCTCTTTCGCCGACAACAAGCTTTCGCTGCTGGCGGAGATCGCCGAGCTGGCGGACGAGATCGATGTCCAGCGTGCCGAGCGTGCGCTGGAGAGTGCGAAGTCGGAGTCGGACGCCGCCGCTGAGCGACGCGCCGATGTGCGACTGCGTGCGGTGGCGGTGCGCTAGCACCCCCGCCGGAGATTTCCCTCAGCCGCGGCTCGGTCCGGAATTTTCCGGAGCCGGTCGCGGCTGAGGCGATGCAGGCAGATTTTTCCGTTGCTGGATTACTGGTTGAGCGAGGAGGTCGGTGTAGATGACCCTCGCTCTGCTTGTGTGTGGTCTGGTCGTCGCGCTGGTACTGGTGGGACTCTTCGTCTTCGGTCTGCGCCGGCGGCTGATCCAGCGCTCGGGCGGCACGTTCGACTGCAGTCTGCGCTGGGGGCTTCCGGAGACGCCGGACACCAGCGGCAAGGGCTGGGTGTACGGGGTGGCCCGCTACAACGGTGACCGGATCGAGTGGTTCCGCGTCTTCTCCTACGCGCCTCGGCCGCGGCGCGTTCTTGAGCGGTCGGCGATCGATGTCGTGGCTCGGCGCCTGCCCGAGGGCGAGGAGGAGCTGGCCCTCCTCTCGGACGCGATCATCCTTGGCTGTACGCACCGGGGTACGCGGCTTGAGCTGGCGATGTCCGAGGATGCGCTGACCGGCTTCCTCGCCTGGCTGGAGGCGGCGCCCCCGGGCCAACGGGTGAACGTGGCGTAGCCGGTCTTCCCCCACCCCGCCCCTTCCCGAGACCCTCCGGGGGTGTGGTGGGCTGAGCTGGACTCCTGGGGCTCCGCCCCAGACCCCGTTCGCGCCTTAAGGGCGCTCGTCCTCAAACTCCGGACGGGCTGAGGTTGCCCGTACCCGGTGCTGTTAGGGGCGCGGGGAACTGCGCGACCAGCCATGCACGGTCCGCAGATGACACGGCCGCGCAATAGCCCCTCCGGCGTTTGAGGAGCGGGGGTCTGGGGGCTGAGCCCCCAGAAGGCGGGGGACGGGCCCGCCTTCCAGGGTGCCGGTCAGTTCAGGCCGGAGGACATGGCCGAGAGCAGCTCACCATTCGACGTATCCCCGCTGAACTCCCAGAAGAACGCCCCCCTCAACCCCTGGTTCTTCACGTACGTCATCTTTCCGGTGATCGTCGACGGCGTGTCGTAGCTCCACCAGTTGGAGCCGCAGTGGGCGTAGGCCGTGCCCGCGATCGTGCCGGTCACGGGGCAGGCGGTCTTGAGGACCTTGTAGTCCTCGATGCCCTGTTCGTACGTGCCGGGGGCCGGGCCCGTCGCCGTGCCGCCCGGGGCGTCCTGCGTCACGCCCGTCCAGCCGCGGCCGTAGAAGCCGATGCCCAGGTTGAGCTTGTTCGCCGGGACGCCCTTCGACTTGTACTTCTGGATCGCCGCGTCGGTGTTGAAGCCCGCGATCGGGATGCCGTTGTACGAGGTGAGCGGGGAGTGCGGGGCCGTGGGGCCCTGGGCGGCCCACGCGCCGAAGAAGTCGTACGTCATGACGTTGTACCAGTCGACGTAACTCGCCGCGCCCCCGTAGTCGGCCGCGTCCATCTTGCCGCCCGCCGAGCCGTCGGCGGTGACGGCGGCCGTGACCAGCGCCGAGCTGCCGAACTTGGCGCGCAGCGCGGCCAGCAGGTTCTTCAGGGCCGCAGGACCGCTCGTGTCGCAGGACAGGCCGCAGGCGTTGGGGTACTCCCAGTCGATGTCGATGCCGTCGAAGACATCGGCCCAGCGCGGGTCCTTGACCAGGGAGTAGCAGGAGTCGGCGAACGCCGCCGGGTTCGCGGCCGCCGCGCCGAAGCCGCCGGACCAGGTCCAGCCGCCGAAGGACCAGAGGATCTTGATGTTCGGATACTTCTTCTTCAGCTCGCGGAGCTGGTTGATGTTGCCCGCGACCGGCTGGTCCCAGGTGTCGGCGGTGCCGTCCACGCTGGAGTAGGCGTCGTACGTCTTCTGGTAGTCGGCGTAGGCGTCACCGATGGCGCACTGGCCGTTGGTCACGTTGCCGAACGCGTAGTTGATGTGGGTCAGCTTGCTCGCCGAGCCCGACGTGACGATGTTCTTCACCTGGTAGTTGCGCTGGTAGATGCCCCAGTCGGTGAAGTAGCCGAGCTTGACCGTGGAGCCCGGGCCGGGGTTGCCTCCGCCCCCGGTGGTGGTGACGGTGACCGAGCCCGAGGAGGGCCCCGTCTGGTCGGCGGTGTCGCGCGCGGTCACGCTGTAGGTGTAGGTGGTCCCGGCCGTGAGGCCCGTGTCGGTGTACGTCGTGCCGGTGACGGTCGCGATCTTGGCCGAGCCCCGGTAGACGTCGTAGTTCTTGACGCCCTTGTCGTCGGTCGCGGCCGACCAGGACAGCGTCGCGCCGGTGTCGGTCACGCCGCTCGCGGTCGGGGTGCCGGGCGCGGACGGCGGATTGTCGCCCGGGGTCGAACCCCCGTCGCAGGAGCCGCCGTTGAGCTTGCAGCCCGAGGGCGAGCCGGAGCCCGCGCCGTTGAAGCCGAAGCTCACGCTGGCGCCGGGGGCGAGGGCGCCGTTGTACGACTTGTTCTTGGCGGTCCAGTGGGTGCCCGAGCTGGTGACGTCCGCGTCCCAGGCCGAGGTCACGGACGTACCCGAGGGGTAGTCCCACTCCACGGTCCAGGAGCTGAGCGCGGTGGTGCCGGTGTTCTTGATGGTCCAGCCGGCCCCGAAGCCGGTACCCCAGTCCGAGGACTTGGCGTACGTGGCGGTCGCCGAGGTGGCGGCTTCGGCGGGGGAGGCGAGGCCCACGAGTGCGGCCAGGGGGAGGGCGAGTGCGGTCAGGGCCGCTGCGGCTCTTGATCTGAAGCGCGTACGGAGATGACGTGCGGTTCTCAAGGCTGCTCCCGAATGGTGCGACGGTGGTGGGGGTGGGACCCTGCTCCGTCCGATGGGGTGCGCCTCAGGGACGGCGCGCCCATCAGCAGTGTGCGGTGAGCGTAGAAAGGTCTGTACCAACCGTCAAGAGGTCCAGACCTCCGACACATGCCGGCCTCAGATCCCCAACTCCTGGGCCAGTACCGCCGCTTGGACCCTGCTGCGCAGCTCCAGCTTGCCGAGCAGCCTGCTCACGTGCGTCTTCACCGTCGCCTCCGCCATGTCCAGGCGTACCGCGATCTCCGCGTTGGACAGGCCCCGGCCCAGACACGAAAGGACCTCGCCCTCGCGGCGGGTCAGGGTGTCGAGCGCGGCGGGGCGCCGCCGGGCCACGGGGTGCGGGGCCGAGGCGAACTCCGCGATGAGGCGGCGGGTCACGGCCGGGGCGATCAGCCCCTCGCCGCGCGCCACCGTACGCACCGCCTCGATCAGGTCCTTGGCGTCCGTGTTCTTGAGCAGGAAGCCCGAGGCGCCGGCGCGCAGCGCCCCGAAGACGTACTCGTCCAGGTCGAAGGTGGTCAGGACCAGGACGTCGGCGAGCCGCTCGCCGGTCACGGCGGCGGTCGCCGAGACCCCGTCCAGCTTCGGCATCTGAATGTCCATCAGGACCAGGTCGGGGCGCAGCTCGCGGGCGAGCGCGACCGCCCGCTCGCCGTCCGCCGCCTCGCCGACCACCTCGATGTCCGGGGCGCTGGAGAGGATCAGGACGAGCCCGGCCCGTACCGCCGACTGGTCCTCCGCGACCAGGACCCGGATTGTCATGCGGTCAACTCCTCGTCGTGGGCGGGCAGTTGGGCCCGCACCTGCCAGATCTTGGTGCCGTCCCCCGCCGATTCGGGGCCGGCGGCGAAGGCCCCGTCGAGCAGTTCGGTCCGCTCGCGCATCCCGATGAGCCCGGCCCCGGAACCCGGCGCGCGCGGGCCGGGACGGTCGCCGTACGGGCTGGTGACGCGCACCGTGAGCAGCCCGTCCAGGCGCGTGAGTACGACCTCGACGGTGCCGGGCGCCGCGTGTTTGAGCGCGTTGGTCAAGGACTCCTGGACGATCCGGTACGCCGCCAGCTCCACCGGCGCGGGCAGCGGCCCGTCCTCGGCACGCCGGTCGTCGAGCGTGAAGTAGAGACCGCTGTCGGCCCCGTTGGTACGGGCCTGGGCGAGCAGCGCGTCGAGCCCGGCCAGGGTGGGCGCGGCGGTGGGCTCGTCGCGGCCGCTGGTGTCGCGGAGCAGCCCGATGAGCCGGCGCATCTCGGCGAGCCCGTCCACGCTGTTCTCGCGGATCACCGAAAGCGCCTGCCGGGTGGTCGCCGGATCGTCGAGGGAGAGCGCGGCCGTGGAGTGGATGGCGATCGCCGAGAGGTGGTTGGCCACCATGTCGTGCAGCTCGCGGGCCATTCGCGCGCGCTCGGCGACCACGGCCTGGCTGCGGTCCATCTCGGCGAGCAGCGCGGTCTGTTCGGCCCGCAGCCGGGCGCTCTCGGCGGCCTCGCGGTGGTTGCGCACGAGGGCCCCGGTGGTGGCGGGCGCGAACGAGATGATGGCCGTGATCACGCCGATGAGCAGGGCCTCCGGTCGGTGGATCCAGGCGTAGAACCCGATGGTCACGCCGACCGTGATCAGTCCGGTGCTGACCGGGATGCGGCGCGCGGCGGAGGGCGATCCGTACACGACGGCCGCGTACACGAGGTCGGTGAACATCACGACCGTCGCCAGGCTGCCGAGCGTGAACTGGTCGAGGACCAGCAGGAAGGTGCCGAGCACCAGGGCGGTCTGCGGGGCGGTGCGGCGCAGCAGTTCGAGGCCCGCCGTCCCCGCCAGCGGCAGCAGCACCCAGGCGCCGCCCAGCGCTCGGCCGCCCTGGGTGTGCAGGCCGACGGCCCACAGGACGAGCCCGCCGAGCAGCCCGGCCCCGGCGATCAGGACGTCGTCGCGGTCTGGTCGGGAGAGCGGCTTCACGGTCCCATCCAACACGGCGGCCGGGCGCCGGGCCTCACCGCACCGGGCGATGTGCCGCTACATCGAAGGATGCAGTCCCGTTTCGTCACTGGCGACGACGAAGGGGCGCCGGACGCGGGCGAGCCTGGAGGAGTACGAAAGGAGACCACCGTGATCGTCACGCTGATCATCGCCTGCGAAGTCGGCTTCTGGGTCCTGCTGGCCGCGGGCCTCGCCCTGCGCTACCTCGCCAGGATGCGGAGGGCGAGCGTGGCGGTGCTGTTGTGCGAGCCGCTCCTGGAGGTGGTGCTGCTCGTGGTGACGGCCGTCGACCTGAAGAACGGCGCGCAGCCGGACTGGAAGCACGGCCTGGCCGCCGTCTACATCGGCTTCTCGGCGGGGATGGGCCACTACATGGTGACCCGCGCCGACGCCTGGGTCGCCTACCGCTTCGCGGGCGGCCCCAAGCCCGCCAAGGCACCCGAGGGAGGCAGCGCCAGGACCGCGTACGAGTGGAGGATGGCGGGCCGCTTCACCGTCGCGGCGCTGCTCGCGATCGCCCTGCTCCAGGCCGCGATCTGGTACGTCGGCGGCGACGGCAGCACCGACTCGCTGCGGATGTGGCAGCAGAAGATGCTGTACGTGATCGGCATCAACGTGATCATCGCGCTGAGCTACACGCTGTTCCCGAAGAAGGTGGAGGAGGCGAAGGCGAGGCCCTCGGTGTTCGACCGGCTCCTGAAGCCCGCGTCGGAGCGGTCCGGGGCGCACACAGGCGAGGACCGTACGCTGACCCGGCGGTAGCCGGACGAAGTGAGGGAGCGCGGATGAGCGGGCCGAGCCGTCCCGGGGACGTCCTGGTCGTCGACGACGACGATGCGGTGCGCCGCTCGCTCGACCGGGGGCTCAGGCTGAACGGGTTCCGGGTCCGCACCGCCGACGGCGGCCGCGCCGCGCTCGCCGCGATCGGGCAGAGCCCGCCCGATGTGCTCGTCCTGGACGTGTCCATGCCGGGGATGAGCGGCATCGAGGTGTGCCGGACGCTGCGGGATGCCGGGCACGACCTGCCCGTCCTGATGCTGTCGGCGCTGGACGAGACCGCCGACCGGATCGCCGGGCTCCAGGCGGGCGGCGACGACTACCTGGTCAAGCCGTTCGCCCTTCAGGAGCTGGTGCTGCGCCTGCACGCCCTGCTGCGCCGCCGGCCGCCCGCCCCGCACGACGTGGTCCGCGCCTGCGGCCTCGTCATCGACCCGGCGGCACGCACCGCCGAGCGCGACGGCCGCCCCCTCGACCTCACCCGGCGCGAGTACGAACTCCTCGAAGTCCTGGCCCGCAACGCCGGCCTCGTCCTCAGCCGCGACCAGCTGCTCGAACGGGTCTGGGGGTACGACTTCGACGTGCGCACCGACGCCGTAGACACCTTCGTGAGCTATCTGCGCCGCAAACTGGAGGCGGACGGCGCGCCCCGGCTCGTCCACACCGTGCGCGGTGTCGGCTTCGTCCTGCGGGAGCAGCCGTGAAGCTCTCCACCCGGATCGCGCTCGCCGTCGGCGTCACCGTCCCGCTCCTGGTCCTGGCCTGTGGCTGGCTGCTGTTCGCCCTGGTCGCCCGCGATCTGCACCGCGCGGAGGACAGTCACCTGCGGACCCGGGCCACCGCCATCGCCCAGGACGCCCGCACCTTGCTGCGGGCCGCCGCCAACGACCAGCCGACCGCCGAGGAGAACCGCCAGCGCCGCCTGTTCAACGCCGCTCTGGACGTCGGCGTACGGCTCATCGGTCCCGACGGCACGTTCAGCGGCGGCCCGCAGCCCGACGCCTCGGTGGCGCTGCCCGCGGTGGGAAAGAATCCGGTGACGATCCGCGCCGCCGGCCGCAGCTGGCGGGCGTACGCGCTGCCGGTCAAGGGGGCGCAGGTCTCCGGCACGCTGTGGGTGTTCGCGCCGGACACCGCGAGCCGCGCCCAGCTCGCCCTGGTCCGCGACCGCGTCGTCACCACCGCGCTGCTCGCCGCCCCGCTGTCCGCGCTGCTCGCCTGGGCCATCGCGAGCGGCGCTACCCGCCCGCTGGGCAGGCTCCGCAAGGCGGCGGCCGGGCTCGACCCGCGGACGACCTCGGCGCGCCTGCAACACCGGCCGACCCGAGTCGCCGAGGTCGACGACCTGGCCGCCACCCTCCAGACGGTCCTGGCCCGCTACGACGAGCAGGCCGCCCGCACCGCGCAGGCGCTCGACACAGCCCGCTCCTTCTCCGCGGCCGCCTCGCACGAGATGCGCAACCCGCTGATGAGCATGGGCACCAACCTCGACGTCCTGGCCCACCCCCGGCTCCCCGACGCCGACCGCGCCGAGGTCGTCGAGGACCTGCGCCGCGAGCACGCGCGGCTGCTCGGCATGCTGGTGGCGCTGCGCGAACTGGGGCGCGGCGACCTGGTCGAGGCCGACGCCTTCCGGGTGCTCGACGTGGCGGAAGTCGCCGACGCCGCCGTCGCCGAGGCCCGCAGGCGCGCCCCGGACGCGGTGATCACGCTGAGCGCCGGACCCGCGCCGGTGCACGGCTGGGAGCCCGGCATCCGGATCCTGCTCGACAACCTGCTCGGCAACGCGCTGGCCCACGGAAGGGATGCTCAGGGCCGGGCCGAGATCGCGGTCGCCGTCGGCCTCGCGGGCGGCCAGGTGCTGATCACCGTCGACGACCGGGGCCCGGGCATCGCCCCCGCCGACCGCCAGGAGGTGTTCCGCCGCTTCCACCGGGGGCCCGCCAGCACCGGATCCGGGCTCGGTCTGACCCTGGTCGCCCAGCAGGCCGCGCTGCACGGCGGCACCGTCGAACTCGGCGAGGGGCCGGGCGGGACCGGCACCCGGTGCACGGTCGGGCTGCCCGCCGGGGACCCGGCCCGGGAGGGCGAACTTCCGGCCCGGCGGGACTGGTTGACGGTCACCGCCGAGCGATCACAGAGTTCCCACAAAGAGCCTTCCTAGCCTCCGGGGCGTACGGGAAATCCGTACATCACGAATCCGTACCTCACCAATCCGTACGTCACGGAGGCAGCAGTCATGCGCAACGCCATCTTCAACCGCCGCCGGGTCGCGGCGGCAGCCCTCGCCGCGACGGCCGTACTGACCGTCACCGCGCCCAGCGCCTTCGCGGACTCGACGCCCTCGCCGGCCGCCACCGCGAAGGCCCCCACCGGCGACGGCGCCAAGAGCATCTGCAAGCGCGAGCCCAAGACCGAGAAGCGCATCGAGCGCGCCCTGAACCGGCTCGGCGGGGGAGCGGACACGCTGGGGTCGGTGGCCCGGATGCAGCAGCGGGAGGACAACGCGAAGAAGGAGGGCCACACCGCGATCGCCACCTACCTCGACCACAAACTCACCTACCGCAAGGGCCTGGTGACGACCCTTCAGCAGCGCCAGAAGGACCTCAAGGACGTGGCCTCCTGGTGCGCGGCCAACAACAACGGGACCAAGTGATGCGGGTTCGGGGCGTGCCGCTCGCCGTGGCGGCCGCGGCCCTGACGGCCGCGCTCGCCACGGGCTGCGCCCACTCGCACCCCCAGCCCCAGTCCGGGTCGTCGTCGAGCGGCACCGAGCAGCAGATGGAGAAGAAGGTGAGCGACGCGGAGTCCGCCGCCGCGGCGGCAGACGCGGACACGCAGGCGGACCGATAACCACCCCCGGGGCTCCGCCCCAGACCCCCGAGGGGTTTGCCCACCCGCCCGCCCGTGCAGGGGGTTGGAGAGGTTGAGCCCCGGGGCTCCGCCCCAGCCCCCCTGAGGGGCTGCGCCCCTCGAACCCTCGCAGGGGGCTCCGCCCCCTGCACCCCCGTTCGCGCCTGAAGGGCGCTCGTCCTCAAACGCCGGACGGGCTGAAGGCGCTGGTACTGGCCAGCACTTGTCCTGCTGGGCGGACGGGCGAAGATGCCGATCCTGGCCGGCACCAGCACCGCTAGGGGCGCGGGGAACTGCGCGACCAGCCACGCACGGCCCGCAGCCGAAAGCGGGTTCAGCAACCGCACGGCCCGCAGCGAAAAGTGGGTTTAAGGGGTGCGAGGAACTGCGCAAAAGGGCCCGGGGAGTCACCCCCCCCCGCACGCACCACCCCCCGAGCCCTACCTCTCACCCCCCGGCACCCACAGCACATCCCCCACCTCCTTGTTCGCCGCGCGGGCCAGGATGAACAGGAGGTCGGAGAGGCGGTTCAGGTAGGTGGCGGTCAGCGTGTTCATGACGGCTCCGTGCACCTCCAGGGCCGCCCACGTGGAGCGTTCCGCGCGGCGCACCACCGTGCACGCCTGGTGCAGCAGGGCCGCGCCGGGGGTGCCGCCCGGCAGGATGAAGCTGCGCAGCTTCTCCAGCTCCTCCAGGAAGCGGTCGCAGTCCGCCTCCAGCTTGTCGACGTAGGACTGCTCCACCCGCAGCGGCGGGTACTCCGGGTTCTCGACGACCGGCGTGGCGAGGTCCGCGCCGACGTCGAACAGGTCGTTCTGGACCCGGACCAGCACCTTCACGACCTCCTCGGGAAGCTGCCCGAGCGCGATGGCCGTGCCGATCACGGCATTGGCCTCATTGGTGTCGGCGTACGCCGAGATCCGCAGATCGGTCTTGGCGGTCCGGCTCATGTCGCCGAGGGCGGTCGTGCCCTGGTCGCCGGTGCGGGTGTAGATGCGCGTCAGATTGACCATGCGGCCAGAGTAGTTACGCTCCGGCCGTCCGGAAGACGCGTGTGCCCACCGTCACGGCGAGCACCGCGAAACCGACCGCCACCAGGCCCCCGTAGAGCATGGTCGTGGTGGCGTACGAGCCGAGGTACGCGGAGCGCACCGCGTCCACCAGATAGCGGAACGGCATGAAGTGCGACAGCACGTTCAGCCACGCGGGCGCGAGCGTCATCGGCAGCATCAGGCCGGACAGCAGCATCGACGGCATGGCGATCGAGTTGATCGCCGGGCCGAACCCCTGCGGCGTGCGCACCTTCATGGCGAGCGCGTACGACAGCGAGGCCAGTGACAGGGTGAGCAGCGCCACGAAGGCGAAGCCGATGAGGATCCCGGCGAGCGGCGCGCGCAGGCCCATCACCAGAGCGGTGAGCACCAGCAGCACCGCCTGGAAGACGAAGAGCGCGGAGTCCCGCAGGACCCGGCCGAGCAGCAGGGCCAGGCGCGAGACGGGGGTGACGCGCATGCGCTCCACGACGCCCCAGCTGCTCTCGATGATGACCGCGAAGCCCGCGAACGAGGCGCCGAACAGGGCGAGTTGGAGCAGCAGGCCGGGGACGAGGACCTGCCAGGAGCTGCCGTTCGAGCCAAGCGGCATATGGGTCAGGAGCGGGCCGAAGAAGAGCAGGTAGAGCAGCGGCATCAGCACGCCGAAGAGGATCTGGAACTTCGAGCGCAGGGTCTGGCGGGCGTACCTGCCGAAGATCAGCGCGGTGTCGGACAGCAGCGGTGAGGCGGTCATGGGGGAGTCCTAGACGGCTACGGGGGTGGATTCCTGCGGGGTGGCACTGCGCCCGGTGATGGCGAGGAAGGCGTCCTGGAGCGAGGCGTCGGGGCCGCCCGCGTGCCGGGTCTTGAGGTCGGCGGGCGTGCCCTCGGCCACGATCACGCCCTTGTCGACGATCACCAGGCGGTCGGCGAGCGCGTCGGCCTCGTCCAGGTAGTGGGTGGTGAGGAAGACGGTGGTGCCGTGGTCGGCCCGGATCGCGCGGACCAGGTCCCACAGGTCCGCCCGGCTGCCCGGATCGAGGCCGGTGGTCGGCTCGTCGAGGAACAGCACCGCGGGCCGGTGCATCAGGCCCATCGCGATGTCGAGGCGGCGCCGCTGACCGCCGGAGAGCGTCGAGGTCTTGCGGTCCAGGAGCCCGTCGAGGCCGAGGTCGGCCGCCAACTCCCTTGCGCGCAGCGCTGATTGGGCCTTGGTGAGCCGGTAGAGGCGGCCCTGGGTGACCAGCTCCTCGCGTACCGAGACGTTCGGGTCGACGCCGCCGGACTGGGCCACGTATCCGCAGGCCCGGCGCACCGCGGCGGGGTCGCGCAGCAGGTCGTGGCCGGCCACGGTCGCCGCGCCGCCGGTCGGCGGGAGCAGCGTGGTGAGCATCCGCAGCGTGGTGGTCTTGCCCGCGCCGTTGGGGCCGAGGAAGCCGAGGATCTCGCCGGCCCGCACCGTCAGGTCGATGCCGCGCACCGCCTCGACCGGGCCGGCCTTGCTCTGGAAGGTCCGGGCGAGCCCGGCCGTGCTGATGATTGCCATGGGTCAAGAAAAACAGAGGGACTTAAATTTTGCAATGGCTCCAAAATTTAAGGGAGTGCAGGAGGATCGCCTACGCTGGAGCCATGGCAGAAGGGCTCAGGGAGCGGAAGAAGCGCGAGACCAGGCAGCGGATCTCGGACCTGGCCACCGGGCTCTTCATGGAGCGCGGCTTCGAGGCGGTGACGATCGCCGAGATCGCCGAGGTGGCCGACGTCTCGGTGAACACCGTCTACAACTACTTCCCCGCCAAGGAGGACCTGTTCCTCGACCGCAGCCGGGGCATCGTCGACCGGCTCTCGCGCTGGGTGCGCGGCCGCGACGAGGGGGAGTCGGCCGCCGAGGCGGTCCTGCGCGAGCTGCGCGCCGAGGTCGAGTCGGTCTCGCCCCGGGTCGGTCTGATGGAGGGCTACAGCCGGTTCATGGCCGTCATCCACGACTCGCCCGCGCTCAAGGCCCGGCTGTGGGCGGTGGGCCAGGAGGTCCTGGACAACCTGGACGCGACCCTGCGCGAGGAGGTCGGCGCACCCGCCGACGAGGCGCTGCCCGCACTGGTCGCGGGTCAGATCAACTGGGTCCACCAGACGGCGATGGCGGCCATCGGCCGCGAGATGATGGCCGGCCGCGATCCCAAGGCGGTCTCCCGCGAGGTGCTCGTCCTGATCGACGAGATGGAGGGGCTCCTGGGGGACAAGGTGCTCAACTACGCCGTACGGGGCGCCCGCTGAGACCCACCTCACGCCGTCCGGTGTGATGTCCGTCATCTGAGACGTGACGCGCATCTCTTAGCACTCCCAGAACGCCGCCCGGCCGATAGCCTCCGCCAAGAAGGCTTGGGTGGAAACCTGTTGGAGGGAAGTGTCGTGGCCAGGAAGCTCGCCGTCATCGGAGCCGGACTCATGGGGTCCGGTATCGCGCAGGTCTCGGCCCAGGCGGGCTGGGACGTCGTCCTGCGCGACGTCACCGACGAGGCCCTCACCCGGGGCACCGACGGCATCAAGGCCTCGTACGACCGGTTCGTGAGCAAGGGCAGGCTGGACGCCGAGGACGCCGAGGCCGCGCTCGCCCGCATCACCACGACCACCGACCTGGACGCGGCCGCCGACGCCGACATCGTCGTCGAGGCCGTCTTCGAGAAGCTGGAGGTCAAGCACGAGATCTTCCGCACGCTCGACAAGATCGTGCGCGCGGACACCGTGCTCGCCTCCAACACCTCGGCCATCCCGATCACCAAGATCGCGGCGGCCACCGAGCACCCCGAGCGGGTCGTCGGCGTCCACTTCTTCTCGCCGGTCCCGATGATGCAGCTGTGCGAGCTGGTGCGCGGCTACAAGACCAGCGACGAAACCCTCGCCACCGCGCGGGAGTTCGCCGAGTCGGTCGGCAAGACCTGCATCGTGGTCAACCGCGACGTGGCCGGCTTCGTGACCACCCGCCTCATCTCGGCGCTCGTCGTCGAGGCGGCCAAGCTGTACGAATCGGGCGTGGCCAGCGCCGAGGACATCGACCTCGCCTGCAAGCTGGGCTTCGGCCACGCGATGGGCCCGCTCGCCACCGCCGACCTCACGGGCGTCGACATCCTGCTGCACGCCACCAGCAACATCTACACGGAGTCCCAGGACGAGAAGTTCGCCCCGCCGGAGCTGATGCGCCGGATGGTGGACGCGGGTGACATCGGTCGCAAGAGCGGGCAGGGCTTCTACAAGCACTGAACCGCCGACCGCCCGAAGCCCTCACTCCCAGGGGTGAATTAGGTATCGGTTCGCTCACGGGCGGCAACTTCTGTGGCCGTGAGGCAGTCAGTTGTTGAGTCGGTTGGAAAGTCAGAGCACTCTCGGGAGCGCATATGCACATCAGGGGCGACCACGTCGAGCTGGTCGTCGGGGGCCGCCTCGACGTCCGCAGCGCGGCGGACGCCCGTACGGCCCTGCACTCGGCGGTCGACGACGGGGCCGGAGACCTCGTGCTCGACCTCACCGAACTGGACTCGTGGGACGCCACCGGCCTCGGCGTGATCATGGGGGCCCACCGCCGGGCCGGGCGGTGCGGCCGGCGCCTCGTACTGCGCGGCGTACCGCCCCAGATGCAGCGGCTCCTGGTCGCCACCCGGCTGCACCGCATCCTCACGATCGAGGGCGGCATCGTCGCCGAGGCCCTGCCCCGCGTGTAGCGGGTCGGGAGTTGTCGTGACAGGAGTGCGGGAAACGGACTCCGCGCGCAATCCTCACGAGACTGTGACGTCTTGGGCGGGGCGGCACCCCGCCTGTTCATAGATACTGTCCGGAGGTCTAGGGTTCGGCTTCCCGCCGATCGACGAACCCACACGGCGGGCACCGGACCAGAAGCGACAGCGAAGAGCGAAGTGCGTAAGGGCCGGGAGGGGCATTCCTTACGCACCACGCATCTGGGGGGCTTTCACCATGGACCCGATGAACCGGGGACCGGAAGAGTTCAACCATGCCGACGACACGGTCGGCGTTGCGGGCGCACACGCGGAACCGGGCGCCGGACCGCAGCGCCCGCCGCGCGACAGGGAGCCCGTCACACCCGACTTCGGACCGCGCGCGGCAGGTCTCGCCCGCACCGTCCAGCTCGTCTCGGGCGACTTCCTGCTCACGGTCAATCCGATCGACGGCAGCGAGATCGAGAACTGCCCGCCGGGCGCGATACCCGGCCGTGCGGTGCGGCGCAGCGCCGCCGAGCGGGCCGAGGGCGAGAGAGCCGCCCGGCCGCCGCTGCCACCCGGCCTGATGACACCGACCCCCGCTCTGCTCGAACGGCAGGAGGAGCGAGCCAGGCTCGTACGCCTCCTCGGCCGCGGCCGCTCCGTGCGGCTCACCGGGCCCGCCGGCTCCGGGCGCAGCGCCCTCCTCGACGCCGTCGCCGGTGACTGCGCCGAGCTCGCCCCCGACGGCGTCGTACGCCTCTCGGGCCACCGCCGCACCCCCACCGAGCTGCTCCACGAGCTGTACACCACGGTGTTCCACGCGCCGCTGCACCGCCCCGACCGTGCCGCGCTCCTGGAGCGGGTGCACGAGATCGGCGCCGTCGTCGTGCTCGACGACCTCGAATTCGGCGGGGCCACCCTCGAAGAACTGCTCATGGCCACGCCCGAGTGCGCCTATGTGCTTGCCGCCACCCCCGACGTACCCGCGCCGCAGTCCGACTCGCACGTCGAAGAGGTCTTCCTGTCCGGCCTCGGCCGCAGCGCCTCGCTCGAACTCCTGGAGCAGGCCGTCGACCGGGCGCTGACCGACGAGGAGGCCAACTGGGCGGGCGACCTCTGGTTCGAGTCCGAGGGCCTGCCGCTGCGCTTCGTCCAGGCCGGCGCCCTGCTGCGCCAGCGCGACCACCTGCGCGGCGAGCCCAACTCCCTTGATCCGTACGGCTTTCCGATGGAAGAGCCCGCCGAGGCCTCGGTGTTCTCGGGCGAGGGCCGCGAGATACCGCTGCCCACGCTCGGCGAGGGCGCGGCCCCCGCGGCGCTGCTCGCCTCCCGGCTGAGCGAGGCCGCCCGGGCCACCCTGCGATTCGCGGTCGCACTCGGCGGCGAGGTGCCGCACCAGGCGCACCTGCCCGCGCTGGTCGGCGACACCCACGCGGACGCCGCCCTCGGCGAACTCCTCGACAGCGGGCTCCTGTCCCCGGTCGGCTCCCGCTACCGGCTCGCCGCCGGCGTCCTCGCCCAGCTGGAGAGCACCGGGTACGCCACCGACGCGGCCGAGCGGGCCCACGCCGCCGCCCAGCACTACACCTGGTGGACCGGGCACCCCTCGGTCACCCCCGAGCGGGCCGCAGTGGAAGCGGACGCGGTGCTCGCCTCGATGAGCGCGCTCGTCCCCGGTGACCAGGGCGAGCACCCCGCCACCGCGGTCCGGCTGGCCCGCGCCGCCGCGCCCGCCTTCGCCGCGGGACTGCACTGGGGCGCCTGGGAGCGGACGCTGCGTGTCGGGTCCGAGGCCGCCCGGCTGACCGGCGAGGTGGCCGAGGAGGCGTACTTCCACCACGAGTTGGGCGTCCTCGCCCTGTGCAACGGCGGCCTGGACCGGGCCCGCGCCGAGCTGGAGGCCTCCATCGGCCTGCGCGGTGCGCTCGCCGACAAGCGCGGCACCGTCGCCGGCCGCCGGGCCCTCGCCCTGGTCGAGGACCGCTCCGGCGGGCTGCTCCAGGGCGGACGCACCCCCGCCGCGGAAGAGGTGCCCCCGCCCCGCTACGAGGAGCCCAAGGCGCCGCCCGGGGGCGTTCCTCCGGCCGCGGTGACCGCCCAACTCCCGGACCCCGGCGTCACGTTGATCACCCGGCGGGAGACCCCGGTCGGTGCCGCCATGCCCAAGGCGCGGCGCACGCTGTTCGGCGGTGCCAGGCGCAACCTCATCGCGGCCGGCGCGGGCGCGCTGCTCGCCGCGGTGCTCGGCACGGTCGTGACCCTCGGCGCGACCTCCAACAACAACGACGACGGCCAGGGCGACAACGTCAAGCAGCAGCAGTCGGCCAACGAGGACGACGGCAGCGGCGGCCTGAACGCCGACCCGAACAACCCGGGCAGCAGCGCCAAGCCGGGCGACAACAAGGGCGGCGGTCCCGCGAGCCCGAGCAAGCCCGGCGCCAGCAGCAAGCCGGGCGCCTCCGGGCAGCCGGTCCCGGGCACCAGCGGCAGCCCGAGCACCCCGGGCAAGTCGTCCACCGGGCCGTCCACGCCCTCCAAGCCGTCCACGCCGGGCAAGCCCTCGACCCCGGGGAAGCCGTCGCACTCGACGCCGCCCACGCCGACGCCGAGCAAGTCCAGCACGCCGACGTCCACGCCTTCGACGCCCACCACTCCGTCGTCGCCGCCGAGCGGGGGCAGCAGCCCGCCGCCACCCTCCACCAATTCGCCGCCGGCTTCGAGCCCGGCCGCCAAGACCCCGACGTCCAGCGCGCCGGCCGGTTCCAAGCCGCCGACGACGTCGACCAGCCCCACCAAGAGCGCCCCGGCGACCTAGACACCTCGGTCGCCACCGGGCCCGCGTAAGACCCCGTACGGCACGAGAAGGGGCCCGCAGCACTCTGCGGGCCCCTTCTCGTACGTACCGGAACCGGCCGCTCAGAACAGCCGGAGCTTGTCGTCCTCGATGCCGCGCAGGGCGTTGTAGTCGAGCACGACGCAGCCGATGCCGCGGTCGGTGGCGAGCACGCGGGCCTGGGGCTTGATCTCCTGGGCCGCGAAGACGCCCTGCACGGGGGCGAGGTGCGGGTCGCGGTTGAGCAGCTCCAGATAGCGGGTCAGCTGCTCCACGCCGTCGATCTCGCCGCGCCGCTTGATCTCGATCGCGACGGTCTTGCCGTCACCGTCGCGACACAGGATGTCCACCGGGCCGATGGCCGTGGGGTATTCGCGGCGGATCAGGGTGTATCCCTCACCGAGCGTCTCGATGCGATCGGCGAGCAGCTCCTGGAGGTGCGCTTCCACGCCGTCCTTGATCAGGCCAGGGTCCACGCCGAGTTCGTGGGAGGAGTCGTGGATGACCTCCTCCATCGTGATGATGAGCTTCTCGCCCGCCTTGTTGATGACGGTCCAGACGCCCTCGTCGTCCCCCGAGCCCTCCTTGAGGGTGCACGGCGGAGACATCCAGTTGAGGGGCTTGTAGGCCCGGTCGTCAGCGTGGATGGAGACGCTGCCGTCCGCCTTCACCAGGATGAGACGGGGGGCGGAGGGCAGGTGGGCGGTGAGCCGGCCCGCGTAGTCGACGGAGCAGCGGGCGATGACGAGACGCATGGTGGGCAACGCTACTCGACTCCCCCCGCCGAACGCGATTCGCCCAGGAGTGCACTGTTCGTTATTGGCCGGTTATGTGCCAAGTACCTGCCGCGGGCCGGACATCGCGCCTACCGTGGAAGCGGGAGGTTGTCGGCCGCGCACGCAGCGTTGTCGGGAGAGACGGCCGTCATGCTCCCTTTCCCTGCCCGTAAGGCCCCGCTCCCCGGGGTCGCGAGAGGAGAAACCATGTCGCTCGACGTCTCACCGGCCCTACTCGAACAGGCCGAGCGAGGCGAGGTCGACGAAGCCGCCTTCGTCGACTGCGTCCGGACCTCCCTGCCCTACGCGTGGGAGATGATCAGCTCTCTGGTGGCCCAGCTGAAGGTCGACGGCGGAGAGTTCGCCGACAACCAGACGCCACCGCCGGACGAGCAGGCGCGCGGCCAGCTGCTGCGTGCCCTTGCGAGTGACGCCATTCGCGGTGCGCTCCAGCGGCACTTCGGTGTCCGTCTGGCGTTCCAGAACTGCCACCGTGTCGCGGTGTTCCCTCTGGACCCCTCATCCGATGAGCGGCTCGCCCGCTTCACCTCGATCAGGGGTCAGCTGCTGAACCAGTCTCCGGAGCTTCGGGACTGCTGAGGTCTTCGCTGCCGCTCCGCGTCGCGGGAGGTGCAACTGACGCGGGGCGGTGGCTACTTGGGCCACGGCGGCCCTCATCCGCTAGCTCAGCATCGGCAGCACCTCCGCGCCGAGGCGCCGTACGTTCTCCTCCGTCGCGGCCAGGTCGCCCGAGCCCTCCACGAGCAGGGCGAAGCGGGTGATGCCCGTGCGCTCGGACGTGGCGGCCAGGCGGTCCGCGGCCAGGCGCGGAGTGCCGACCGGGTGCAGACCGCAAAGGAGTTCGGTGTACGCCACCGGGTCGCGCATCGCGCGATGGCGGCCGTCGACCGTCACATGGGCGTCAAGCCCCTGCTTCAGCCAACCCGGCATCGACTTCAGCAGCGTCTCGGCGGCCTCGGCCCGGCGGTCGGCGAGCTGGGCCACCCCGGCCGACACATGGCCCGCCGCCGCGACCTTCTCCGGCGCGTGGCCCGCCGCCAGCGCCTCGCGGCGCCACAGCGCGACCATCTCGGCCTTCTCCTCGTCGCCGCAGTGCATCCCGAGCAGCATCGGCAGCCCGCGGTCCGCGGCCAGCTTCACGCTCCTCGGCGACGTACAGGCCACGATCACCTCGGGGCAGGCGTCGTCGGGACCGCCGTCCAGGATCTCGTCGGGCCGCGGCACGACCGGGACCTCCCGGAAGGTGAATCGTTCCCCCAGGCCGACCACGCGGGGCTCGCGCAGCCAGCGCAGGAGCAGATCGAGCGACTCCGGGAAGCCCTGCTCGTACGCCCTCAGGCCGGAGCCGAACACCTCCAGGTCGACCCAGGGCCCGCCGCGCCCCACGCCGAGCGTGAACCGCCCGCCGGAGGTGAGGTGCAGCAGCGCGGCCTGTTCGCCGACCGCCACCGGGTGTGCGGTCGGCAGCACGGTGACCGCGGTGCCGACCCTGATCCGTTTCGTGCGCCCGAGCAATAAGGCCGCCAGCGTCACGGCCGACGGGCACACGCCGTACGGTACGAAGTGGTGTTCGGCCAGCCACACCGAGTCGAGCCCTGATTCCTCGGCCACCTCGGCGGACCTGACCGCACGATGGAGCGTTTCTCCCTGCCCCTGGCCCGGGAACTGGGCTGCCAGTACAAAAGTTCCCACACGCATCGCCTTCTGCCTCCTTGCGGCCGACGCGGCTCTCCCCCTCTTACTGGCAAGAACGTCTGACAAGTGCCAAAGGCACGGGCAGGCGCCAACTTCTTGCGATTGTCCGCTAAGAGTCCCTCTAACGGGTGACTCTGGCACGCCCTACCCCGGCGGGTACCCGTCGTGCGTGGGCCTAGGCTGGAGAGAAACGTCCGACCCGCCCCGTGAGGTGTCTACGTGTCCCCGCGCCGCAACCGCCCCAAGGGCGGCGAGAAGCCGATCGAGTCCGAGAGCCGGACGGAGGGCGGCGACCGCTTCGGGCTTCAGGGCACCGAGTCCTGGCAGGGCGAGGAGTGGTCGGTCCGGCATGTGGCGGGGGCCAGTGCCGCGGGCAAGCGGTACCGCTGCCCCGGCTGCGACCAGGAGATCCCGTCGGGCGCCCCGCACCTGGTGGCCTGGCCCGAGTACGCGGGCGTCGACGAGCGCCGCCACTGGCACAAGGCCTGCTGGAACGCGAAGGACCGCCGCACCACGCGGGTGCAGCGGTCCAGGAACGCGCCGAGGTACTGAACGCCCTCACACGTCCCGCGTCTTGAGCGACAGGAACGCGCCGCCGAGCGCGAGGGCGGTGACCCCGGTGATGATCCACAGCGGCTCCCAGCCGCTCGGCCCGGAGTTCGAGATCGATTCCCCGTAGAAGGCGCTCAGCTGGCTCGGGATCGAGTACTCCAGGAGGAAGTTCCGCACGCCCTCAAGGGACGGGCTGAACATGAACAGGGCGAGCACCAGCGGCAGCAGCACCAGGCCGATCATGATCGTGATCGAGCCCGCGGAGTGCCGGATCAGCGCGCCCACCGCGAGCGACAGCAGCCCGATCATCGCGACGTAGAGGCCCACGCCCACCGTGGCGCGCAGCCACTCGCCGCCGCTCGGCGTCGCCGCGTCCGGCAACAGGGCGCTCTGGATGGCCGCGACCAGCGTCGTCATGGCCGTCACGATCACGAACGCGAGCAGGAAGAAGACGACCGACTTGGCGGCGAGGATCCGGCCCCGGCTCGGGCAGGCCGTCAGGGTCGTACGGATCATGCCGGTGCCGTACTCGGACGCGATGGTCAGCACGCCGAGCGTGATCACGCAGATCGTGCCGAGCAGCACTCCGTAGAAGCCGAGCAGCAGGACCGAGTTGTCGCCCATGTGCGCGTCGCTGGACCGCACGACGATGCCGGCGAGCAGGCCGAGGCCGAGGAGGAGCACGATCAGCACGCCCAGTGTCCACATCGTGGAACGCACCGACCGGATCTTGGTCCACTCGGAGGCGAGCGCGTCACCGAAGGTGGCCCGCCGCACGGCGATCGGCGAGGTGTACGCGCCGAGCGGCCCGCCCGGTGCCTGCTGCGGGTGCGGCTGCTGCTGGTAGGGGGTGGTCATCGGGCGTCCTCGGGCTTGGTCGGGGCGGCAGGCGCGGCCGGGGCCTGCGGAACCGGGGGAGCGGCGGGCGGCTGCGGCTGCGGAGCCTGCTGGACCGGCGGCTGGTGCACCGGGGCCTGCTGGGGTGCGGCCGCGTACGGGTTCTGGCCGGGCGGCGGCGGGGCGTACCAGCCCTGCTGCGGCACGTCGGGGATGACCGGCGGCGGCGCGTACCCGGGCGCCATGGCGGGCTGCAGGCCCGCCTTCTGGTCGGCCGTCGAACGGTAGTCGACCGCGCCCTGCGTCATCCGCATGTACGCCTCCTCAAGGGAGGCCTGGTGCGGGGAGAGCTCCCACAGCCGTACGTCCGCCTGGTGGGCGACGTCGCTGATGCGGGGCAGCGCGAGGCCGGTCACGCGCAGCGCGCCGTCCGGCTCGGGCAGCACCTGGCCGCCCGCCTCGGTCAGCGCGGAGGCCAGCTTCTCGCGCTGGGCGGGCTCGGTGGCGGGGGTGCGCACCCGGGCGAAGTCGGCGGAGTTGTGCGAGATGAAGTCGGTGATCCGCATGTCCGCGAGCAGCTGGCCGCGGCCGATCACGATGAGGTGGTCGGCGGTCAGTGCCATCTCGCTCATCAGGTGCGAGGACACGAACACGGTGCGGCCCTCGGCGGCGAGCTGCTTCATCAGGTTGCGCACCCACAGGATGCCCTCGGGGTCGAGGCCGTTGACCGGCTCGTCGAAGAGCAGCACCTGCGGGTCGCCGAGCAGGGCCGCCGCGATGCCGAGCCGCTGGCCCATGCCGAGCGAGAACCCGTTGGAGCGCCGCTTCGCGACCTCCTGGAGGCCGACCACGCCGAGCACCTCGTCGACCCGGCGGGCCGGGATGCCGGAGAGCTGGGCGAGCGAGAGCAGGTGGTTGCGGGCGCTGCGGCCCCCGTGCACGGCCTTCGCGTCGAGCAGCGCGCCGACCTGGCGCGGGGCGTTCGGCAGGTTGCGGAAGGGGTGGCCGCCGATGGTCACGTGGCCGGCGGTCGGCTGGTCCAGGCCGAGGATCATGCGCATGGTCGTGGACTTGCCGGAGCCGTTGGGCCCCAGGAATCCGGTGACCGCGCCGGGTCGTACCTGAAAGGAAAGGTTGTACACGGCCGTCTTGGCGCCGTAGCGCTTCGTCAGGCCGACTGCCTCGATCATTCTCCAGCCCCATCGACGGTTTGGGTCGTCGGGGCGGTGTCCGGCGTGCGGCCGGCGTGCCCCCGTATGAGTGAGGAGCTTATCCAGGCCTTGACGGTTCCGGCTAAGTCGTCGCGTCTGCGCAGGTCGCTCAGGCGTCCCGCTTCCTGAGGACGAGATAGCCGCCGGCCAGCGCCGCGATCACCCACAGCACCATGATGCCGAGGCCGCCCCAGGGCCCGTACGGCGCCGGATCGCTGTTCATCGCGTCCGGCACCACCTGCATGATCTGCGAGCCGGCCCGGTCGGGGAAGTAGCGGGCCACGTTCTTGGCGCCCGGCACGGCGGACAGGATCTGCGAGATCAGGAAGAAGAACGGCATCAGGATGCCCAGCGACAGCATCGAGCTGCGCAGCATCGTGGCGACGCCCATCGAGAACAGCGCGATCAGCGCCATGTAGAGCCCGGCGCCGACGACCGCCCGCAGCACGTTGGGCTCGCCGATCGTGGTCCTGTGCGGGCCGAGCAGCGCCTGGCCGAGGAAGAACGACAGGAAGCTGGTCGCCATGCCCACGATGAGTGCGAGCAGCGTCGCCACGGCCAGCTTGGCGAAGAGGAACGTGCCCCGCCGCGGCACGGCCGCGAGCGAGGAGCGGATCATGCCCGAGCTGTACTCGGTGCCGACCACCAGGACGCCGAACACGACCATCGCCAGCTGACCGAGGATCATCCCGGAGAAGCTGATGAACGTCGGGTCGAAGGTCAGCTTCTCGGTCGGCCCCAGATCGTCGAACTGCGACTTCATCAGCGCGCACAGCGCCGCGCTGATGGCGACCGTGACGATCAGGGCGCAGGCCAGCGTCCAGGTCGTCGAGGAGACCGTACGGATCTTGGTCCACTCGGACTTGAGGACCGCGGGTACCGATGCCATGGCTCAGACCCCCTGGCCCCGGTCGTACGCGCCCCAGTTCGGCGCCCGCCGCCCGGAGCCCCGGTCCGGCGGCGCGGGCGGCCCGCCGGGGGTGCTGGCGCCGTGCGCGTGGTACTCCACCGAACCCGCCGTCATCTGCATGAACGCCTCTTCGAGGGAGGCCTGCTGACCCGACAGTTCGTGCAGCACGAGCTGGTGCCGGGCGGCCAGTTCACCGAGCGCCTCGATCTTGCCGTTGTCGATTTCGATGGCGCCGTCGCCGGTCTGGAGGAAGGGGACGCCGTTCTGGTTCAGCACGTCCATGAGCCGCTCCCACTGCGGTGAACGCAGCCTGACGAAACTCCGAGAGTTCTGCCGGATGAAATCGGCCATCGATGTATCGGCGAGCAGTCGGCCCTGCCCGATAACGATCAAGTGATCCGCGGTGAGCGCCATTTCGCTCATCAGGTGAGACGAAACGAAGATCGTTCGCCCTTCGCCCGCGAGCTGCTTCATCAGATTGCGGATCCAGTGAATTCCCTCGGGGTCCAGACCATTGACGGGTTCGTCGAACATCAGGATCTCGGGGTCGCCGAGCAGCGCCGAGGCGATTCCCAGGCGCTGCCCCATACCCAGCGAGAAGCCCTTCGCCTTCTTCTTCGCCACTGCGGAGAGCCCGACCGTGTCGAGCACCTCGGAGACCCGCGCGGCCGGAATCCGGTTGGACTCGGCGAGGCACAGCAGGTTGTTGTACGCGGTGCGGCCGCCGTGCATCGCCTTGGCGTCGAGCAGCGCCCCGATGTACTTCAGCGGCTCGGCCAGCTCGCGGTAGTGCTTGCCGTCGATGCGTACGGTCCCACTGGTCGGGTTGTCCAGATCGAGCAGCATGCGCATGGTCGTCGACTTGCCGGCCCCGTTGGGCCCCAGGAATCCGGTCACCACACCGGGTCTGACCTGGAAGGACAGGTGATCGACGGCGACCTTGCTGCCATAGTGCTTGGTGAGGCCCTCTAGCTCGATCATGCGACTACGCTAAGTGCGGACAAAGCCCCCTGCCACTGGAGTGGCAGAGGGCTTCATGACCTTCGACCGCAGCCCACGGGGGAAGGGCTGCGGGGACTAGCGGGCCTGCTGCGCCGGGACGCCGCGCGAGACGGGCTCGTCGTCGACCGGGGAACCGGCGGCGGCCACGGCCGCACCGGTCAGCGTCGCCAGCATCTCGCGGACGTTGGTCAGCTGCGCGTTGATCGAGTCGCGGCGGTTGGTGAGCGCCGCCAGCTCCCGCTCGGATTCCGAACGGATCCGGTCCGCCTTGGCGTTGGCGTCGGCCACGATGTCCTCGGCCTGGCGCTGGGCGGTCTCCACCGTCTGGCGCGCCCGGCGCTCCGCGTCCGTACGCAGCTTCTCGGCCTCCAGGCGGAGCTGCTCCGCGCGGTGCTCGATCTCCGCGAGGCGCTTCTCGGCCTTGGCCTGACGCGACGCCAGGTCGCGCTCCGACTGCTCGCGGCGCTTGGCGAGGTTCGTCTCGAAGTCCGCGGCGGCCTGGGCGGCCTTGGCGCGGGTCTCCTCGAAGAGCGCGTCCGCTTCCTCGCGCTTGGACTGCGCGTCCTTCTGCGCCTCGGAACGGAGCTGAGAGGCGTCACCCTTCGCCTTCTCGACGATCCGTACGCCCTCGTCCTCGGCCTTCGCCTTGCGCTCGGAGGCGAACGACTCGGCGTCGTTGCGCACCTGCTGAGCGGCCGACTCGGCGAGTTCGCGGTGCTGTTCGGCGGCCCGGCGGGCCTCCTCGCGCAGGTCCTTCGCCTCTTCCTCGGCGAGCCGCAGGATCTTTTCGACACGCGCACCCAGACCCGCGTACGACGGCTCCGCGTCGTTCACCTGAGCCTGGGCGTTCTGCGTTTCGAGGTGGAGCTCCTCGATGCGCTTTTCCAGAGAAGTGATCCGTGCCAGAGCACTGTCACGGTCGGCGACGAGCTTGGTAATGCGGTCATCCACCTGACCGCGGTCGTAACCACGCCGCACGAGCTCGAAGCCGAAGGGGGAGGAAGTGTCGCTCATGGGGTTCCTGTCGAATGAGACCGGTGAGGTGATAGGGGGAATCCTAGGGGCCCAAGCGGCGTGTCATCGAGCGGATGCCCGTTTGATCTGGAGAATGTCCAGCCTTTTGAGTGGCTACCCCTCGGAGGACTTGCCACTCGAACGAGTTGACCCAGCCGCCGCACCCGCCTTCACACCTGCGGAGGAACCGCCGCTGGACGCGGACTTGCCACCCCCGGTCGGCGCCTCGAACGACTCCAGTGCCTCAAGTACATCCTGAACGCGGGAGATCTCGGCATTGATGTCCGCGCGCCGCCGTACCAAAACGTCGAGTTCGCGCTTGCCCTCCTCGACCGTGCGGCGCGCCTCGGCGGCCGCCTCGTCGCGCAGCGCGGTGGCCTCGCGGATCAGCTCGGCCTTCTTGGTCTCGGCCTCCTTGAGCAGCGCCTCCGCCTTCTTCACGGCGGCGATACGGACCTTGCCCGCCTCGGAGTTGGCGTCGGAGACCAGCGCCTTGGACTTGGCCTCGGCCTCGGCGGCCTGCTCCGTGGCGGCCTTCACCAGCTTGTCGACGCGCTCGCCGGCCGACTTCATCTGCTCGGCGCTCTCGCGGCGGGCCCGCTCGTGCAGCTCCTCGACCTCCGACTCGGTGCGCGAGCGCATCTCCTCGGTGCGTTCCCTTATGGCGGTGGCGTCCGCGCGCGAGCCGGCCAGCAGCTCGTCGGCGTCCGTACGGGCCTTCTCCACCAGGGAGTTGCCCTCGACCGTCGACTCGGCGACGATCCGCTCGGCCTCCTTGCGGGCCGCGCCGACCATCGTGTCGGCCTGCTCCTCGGCCTCGGTGGCAGCGCGCAGCGCCTCCTCCTGGGCCTTGTTGATGAGCTGGTCGGCCTGCTCGGCCGCGTCCGCACGCCGCTTGGCCGCGGCCGTGCGGGCCTCGTCGAGCAGCCGGTCCGCCTCCTCGCGGGCTTCGGTGCGCGTCTTCTCCGCGGCCTCCTCGGTACGGGCCTTGTTCTTCTCGGCCTCGGCCCGGATCCGCTCGGCGGCCTGCTGGGCGGAGCCCACCGTGTCGGCGGCCTCGGCACGCAGCCGCTCGGCCTCGCCGCTCGCCTCCGCGATGAGCTGGTCGGCCTGGGCGGCCGCGTCCGTACGCCGCTTGTCGGCGGCCCGACGCGCCTCGTCGAGGACCCGGTCGGCCTCGGCGCGGGCTTCGTTTATGGTCTGCTCGGCCTCGGCACTCGCCGCGCCGAGCGTGGAACCCGCGTCCGCGCGCGCCTCGGTGGTGACCAACTCGGCATACGCGTTGGCCTCGTTGGTGGTGCGCTCGGCATCCGCCTCGGCCTTGCTGGTGACCCGCTCGGCCTGCTCCCGGGCCGCCGTCGTGACCTGCTCGGCCTCGGCGAGGGCCGCGGAGGTGACCCGCTCGGCCTCCTCGCGGGCCTCGGCGCGCAGCGCGTCGGCCTCGGCCTGGCCCTCGACCCGTACCTGCTGGGCCTCGGTGGTGAGGCGCTCGGCCTCGGCGGTCGACTCGGCGGCGAGCCGCTCGGCCTCCGCCGTCGCCTCGGTGACCAGGCGGTCGGCCTGGCTCGCGGCGTCGGAACGGATCCGGTTGGCGTCCTCGCGGGCCTCGGCCCGGGTGCGGGCCGCGTCCTGCTCGGAGGAGGCGAGCGCGTCGGAGGCCTCGGTACGCATGCGCTGCGCGTACTCGGAGGCGTCCGAACGGGCCTTCTCCGCCTCGGCCATGGCGTCCGCCACGGTCCGCTCGGCCAGCGCCTTGGCGGCCTCGGACTCCTCCTGGGCGCGCGCCCGGACCCGGCTCGCGTCCTCGCCCGCCCGCTCCCGCTCGGCGTGCGCGTCGGCGCGGACCCGGTCCGCCTCCTCCTGCGCCTCGGTCGTGGTGCGCTCCGCCGCGTGCTCGGCGGCACTGCGCAGACCCGTGATCTCCTGCTCGGCCTCCTCGCGGAGCCCGGACACCGAATCCCGTACGTCCTTGGCGGTCTGCTCGGCCGTCGACACCAGCTCGGTGGCGCGCCGGTCGGCCTCCTCGCCGAGCCGCTGCGCCTCGGCCTGCGCCTCCTCGACGCGCTTGCGGGCGGAGGCCAGCAGGTCCTCGCTCTGCTCGCGAGCCTGGGCGCGCTCCGAATCGGCCTCCGCGCGCGCCGAGTTGAGCGTTTCTTCGGCCTCGCGGCGGCGCCGGGCGGACTCCTCCTGGGCGGCGGCGAGCGCCTCGGCGGCCTCGGCGCCGACCCGCTCGGCGGCGGCCGCGGCCTCCGCGCGCATCCGGTCGGCGGTCTCCTGCGCCTCGGACTTGAGCCGCTCGGCCTCCGCGGACGCCTCGGAACGCAGCCGGGACGCCGCGTTCTCCGCCTCGGAACGGGCGGTCGAAGCATCGGAAGCGGCCTCGGTGCGCAGCCGCTCGGCCTCCTGCTCGGCCTGCGCCTGGAGCGTACGGATGCGCTCGGCGGCCTCGGTGCGGATCCGCTCGGTCTCCTCGGCGGCCTCGCGCCGGATCCGCTCGCCCTCGGCGCGGGCGTCGGTGAGGGCCTGCTCGGCGGCGGCGTGCCGCTGCTCGGCCTCGGTGTGCAGGCGGGTCAGTTCCTCGGCGGCCTCGGCCTGACGGGCCGCTATCGCCCGCTCGGTCTCCGCGCGCAGCTCAACTGCCGCCTGTTCGGCGCCCGTTGTGGTCTGCTCGGCCTGCTCCTCGGCCTCGGCGCGCAGCCGCTCGGCCTCCGCGCGGGTGCGCTCCAGGGTCTCCTCGGCCTGCTTGCGCAGCGTGGTGGCCCGCTCGACGGCTTCGTTCCGTACGCGCTCGGACTCGTTGCCCGCGGTCGTCCGCAGCTCGTCCGCGTCGGCCTTCGCCTTGGCGAGGAGCTCCTCGGCGGTCTTGGCCGCCTCCTCGATCTGCTGGACGGCCTCGCGCCGCGCCTCGCCCCGGATCCGCTCGCCCTCGGCGACCGCCTCGGCGCGCAGCTGCTCGGCCTCGCCGCGCAGCCGGCGGGCCTCCTCCTGGAGCTCGACCGTCTTGGCCCGGTACTCCTTGGTGTCGTCCTTGGCCGCGCCCTTGAGTTCGTCGGCCTGCTCGGCCGCCTCGCCGCGCAGCCGCTCCGCCTCGGCCTCCGCCTCGCGGCGGATCCGCTCGGCCTCCTCGGACGCCTTGCGCGTGGTCTCCCTGGCGTCCTCGGACGCCTTGGTCAGTACCTCCTCGGCCGTACGCGCGGCCTTGGCGAGCTGGGCCGCGGTGTCCTCGGCGGCGCTGGTGCGGGCCGACTCGGCGGCCTCGGTGCGCAGCCGCTCGGCCTCCGCCTTCGCGTCCTCAAGAGCCTGCTCGGCCTCGGCCTTGAGGGTCTCGGACTCCTTGGTGGCCTCCGCGACCAGGCGGGCGATCTCGGTCTTCGCGGTCCTGGTGCGCTGCTCGTTGGCCGACTCGGCGCTCGCGAGCTGCTTGGCCGCGGCCTCCTTGGCCTCGGTGACGGCCCGTTCGGCCTCGCTGCGCGCCTCGCGCAGCGCGGCCTCCGCCTCCTGCATCCGCTGCTCGGCGGCCCGGCTCAACTCGGCGGCCTGCTGGCGCGCCTGGTCGGACTCGGCGGTGGTGGTCGTGCGCAGCTGCTCGGCGTGGGAGGTGGCCTCCTGGGCCTGTGTGGAGGCCGCGTTCAGGAGCCGCTCGGCGTCCTTGCGGGCGCGCAGCAGCGTGGCTTCGGCCTCGGCGCGGGCCGACTCGGCATCGGCGCCGAGCCGTTGGCGGGCCTCCTCGGCGATGCGGGTGGCCTCGGCGCGGGCCGCGGCGAGGGACTGCTCGGCCTCGGCGCGGGACTCGTCGAGCAGGCGGCGGGCCTGCGATTCGGTGCGGGCGCGCAGCTGTTCGGCCCACGCCACGTTCTCGTTGACATGTGACTCGACGGTGGCCCGGCGCTCGGCCAGCTCCTGGTCCAGGCGCTGGCGGCGGTTGACGGCCTCGGCGTGCAGCTCCGCCTGGAGGCGAGCCTGGTGCTCGGCGTGCTCCTGGAGGATCCGCTGGGTCTGGGCACGGGCGTCGCGCAGCTCGCGCTCGGCGTCCGTACGCAACTGCTCGGCCTGCATCTGGGCGTTGCGGAGCAGCTGTTCGGCCTGGTAGCCGACGTTCGCCGCGTCGTAGGCGGGACGGGTCGCGAGATTGCGGCGCGCCTCGTGGAGCTTGGCGCGCAGCACTTCGACCTGGTAGCCGAGATCCTCGGCGTGCTGAACGGCCTTCTCCCGCTCGGTCTTCAGCCGCTCCATCTCGGCCTCGAACCGCGAGAGGTGGTCGTCAGGCCGGTGGCTCTGGCTCTCCTGGCGTTCGTAGCCCCGCACTGCGCGGTCCCATCCGTCCCCTGGTCGCGAACACTGCCCGTACGAGCGCCGTCCGACCGCGAGTGACAGCGGACGGGCCCCCGGTGAATGGTGTCAGATCAAAACAGGGGCGTGGGTCCCAGGCCCCGACCCGACCCCGGCCCGGAACCGCCCACTGTACCGGGCCGAGTATCCGGAGGTCCGGCCTCCACTGTGTGGGCTCAGTGGGCGGTGGTGCCCTCGGGTGCGGAAGTGACGAGTTCGGTGAGTACGCCGTGGCAGTCCTTGGGGTGCAGGAAGGTGATCTGCGAGCCCATCGAACCGGTGCGCGGCTGGTCGTAGAGGACGCGTACGCCCTTGTCGCGGATGGCCTCGGAGTCCGCGGTGACGTCCCCGGTGCCGAAGGCGATGTGGTGGACGCCCTCGCCGTTCTTGGCCAGCCACTTGCCGACCGCCGAGTCCTCGCGGGTCGGCTCCAGGAGCTGGAGGTAGGAAGCCCCGCCGTCGGAGGTCTCGTTGATCTTGAGCATGGCCTCGCGCACGCCCTGTTCCTCGTTGATCTCGGTGTGGAACACCTCGAATCCGTACGTCGCACGGTAGAACTCGACGGTCTTGTCGAGGTCGAAACAGGCGATCCCGATGTGGTCGATTCGCGTCAGCATGGGTCCAGTGCAGCGCTCGCAGGGGTGGTTACGCAACGTGCGCGCGATCACACCTACTGCCCGGTGACGTGGGCAGTACCGCTCAGTACATTCAAAGTAAACCCTCGTTCACCTCACCTCCCTAGGGGCCGTGCCTCATGTCTGGAACGACCGGTACCACCTCAGTGATCGTCGCGGGCGCCCGTACGCCCATGGGCCGGCTCCTCGGCTCCCTCAAGTCCTTCTCCGGCGCCGACCTCGGAGGGTTCGCCATCAAGGCGGCCCTGGACCGGGCCGGCATCGGCGGCGACCAGGTGCAGTACGTGATCATGGGCCAGGTGCTCCAGGCCGGGGCCGGCCAGATCCCCGCGCGCCAGGCGGCCGTCAAGGCCGGCATCCCGATGAACGTCCCCGCGCTCACCATCAACAAGGTGTGCCTGTCGGGTCTGGACGCGATCGCGCTCGCCGACCAGCTGATCCGCGCGGGCGAGTTCGACATCGTGGTCGCCGGCGGCCAGGAGTCGATGACCAACGCCCCGCACCTGCTGCCCAAGTCCCGCGAGGGCTACAAGTACGGCGCGATCGAGATGCTCGACGCGATGGCGTACGACGGTCTGACCGACTCCTTCGAGAACATCCCCATGGGGGAGTCCACGGAGAAGCACAACACCCGTCTGGGCATCGCCCGCCCCGAGCAGGACGCGATCGCCGCCGCCTCGCACCAGCGCGCCGCGGCCGCCCAGAAGAACGGCATCTTCGAGGCCGAGATCACCCCGATCGAGATCCCGCAGCGCAAGGGCGACCCGGTCCTGTTCGCCAAGGACGAGGGCGTGCGCGCCGACACCACCGTCGAGTCCCTCGGCAAGCTGCGCCCCGCCTTCGCCAAGGACGGCACGATCACGGCCGGCACCTCCTCGCAGATCTCGGACGGCGCGGCCGCGGTCGTCGTCATGTCCAAGGCCAAGGCCGAGGAGCTGGGCCTGGAGTGGATCGCCGAGATCGGCGCCCACGGCAACGTGGCGGGCCCCGACAACTCGCTCCAGTCACAGCCCTCGAACGCGATCAAGCACGCGGTCGGCAAGGAGGGGATCACGGTCGAGGACCTCGACCTGATCGAGATCAACGAGGCCTTCGCGGCGGTCGCCGTGCAGTCAATGAAGGACCTCGGAATTTCCCCGGAAAAGGTGAATGTCAACGGCGGCGCCATCGCTCTCGGCCACCCGATCGGCATGTCCGGCGCCCGCGTCGTGCTGCACCTCGCCCTCGAACTGAAGCGCCGCGGCGGCGGCGTGGGCGCGGCGGCCCTGTGCGGCGGCGGCGGTCAGGGCGACGCGCTGATCGTGCACGTTCCCAAGTAAGCGCAGTCCGGGCAAGTAACACCCGCGAGCAACCCCCTGATCCCTGCGGTGCGTACGCGACTGAACGGAGCGGCAATGGTGGACGTCCCCGAACTGGTGGCCCAGGCCCGGGAAGGCCGGCCCAGGGCCGTCGCCCGGCTGATCTCGCTGGTCGAGGGGGCGTCCCCGCAGCTGCGCGAGGTCATGGCGGCGCTGGCCCCGCTCGCGGGCAACGCGTACGTCGTGGGGCTCACGGGCTCGCCCGGTGTCGGCAAGTCGACCTCCACCTCGGCGCTGGTCACCGCCTACCGCAGAGCCGGGAAGCGGGTCGGCGTGCTCGCCGTCGACCCGTCCTCGCCCTTCTCCGGCGGGGCCCTGCTCGGCGACCGGGTCCGGATGTCCGAGCACGCTTCCGACCCGGGCGTCTACATCCGCTCGATGGCGACCCGGGGCCACCTGGGCGGCCTGGCCTGGGCCGCGCCCCAGGCGATCCGGGTCCTGGACGCGGCGGGCTGCGAGGTGATCCTGGTCGAGACGGTGGGCGTCGGTCAGTCCGAGGTCGAGATCGCCTCGCAGGCCGACACCTCGGTGGTGCTGCTCGCGCCCGGCATGGGCGACGGCATCCAGGCGGCCAAGGCCGGAATCCTGGAGATCGGCGACCTGTACGTCGTCAACAAGGCGGACCGGGACGGCGCGGACGCGACGGCCCGCGAGCTCAACCACATGCTGGGCCTCGGCGAATCACGCGGCCCGGGGGACTGGCGCCCGCCCATCGTCAAGACGGTGGCGGCGCGAGGCGAGGGCATCGACGAGGTCGTGGAGGCGCTGGAGAAGCACCACGCGTGGATGGCCGAGCACGGCGTCCTCGCCGAGCGGCGCCGGGCCCGCGCGGCCCGCGAGGTCGAGACCATCGCGGTCACCGCCCTGCGCGAGCGCATCGGCTCCCTGCACGGCGACCGCCGCCTGGACGCGCTGGCGCAGCGCATCGTGGACGGCGAGCTCGACCCGTACGCGGCGGCCGACGAGCTGGTGGCCGGGCTGACCGGAGCCTAGATCCGACCGGGACCCGTGTCTGACTGTGCGTCAGATCTTGCCGCGGTGACCCCGCAGGTGCTCCGCGACCGGGGTCAGCGACTCGCGTAGATCCGCCAGCGCCTCGCTCGACAGCAGGTCGATGAAGTGGCGCCGCACGGAGGCCACGTGGTGGGGGGCGACCTTCTCCATGGTCTCCGTGCCGTGCTCGGTGAGGACGGCGAAGAGCCCGCGCCGGTCCGACTCGCAGTTCTCGCGCCGGACCAGGCCCGCGTTCTCCATGCGGGTGATCTGGTGCGAGAGACGGCTCTTGGACTGGAGGGTGGCGGCCGCGAGGTCGCTCATCCGCATCCGCTTGTCGGCCGACTCCGAGAGGTTCACCAGGATCTCGTAGTCGTTGTTGGTCAGGCCGAACGGCTGCAGATCCTTCTCCATCTGGTACGTCAGCATCCTGTTGACGTCCAGATAGGTGCGCCAGGCGCACTGCTCGTCGTCGCTCAGCCAGTTCGTGGCCGTCTCGGTCTCCATATGTGGATTCTACCTAAGAAGTTGAATTCTGAACCAAGTGTGGGAGTGTGACGCCCGGCACGTGATGCGATCGCGCCACTCGCGCGGCCCCGCCGAGCCCCGAGGGGCTCAGGCGTTCGACGTCACACTCCGCAGACTACCGCTCACAGGCCGAAGCGACGCTGGAGGTCCCCCAGCTGGCCGGGAAGACGCGGTCCCGCGCCCTGCTGGCCGGGCCCGCCCTGGCCGCCGCCCGGCACCCCGGGCTCGTTCGTGACCTGCCCCGTCGCCTGCTCCGCCATGAGTACCTCGGTGGACTGGAGCAGTACCGTACCGGCCCCCACGAACTCGAACTGGTGCTCCTCGCCGGACGTTCCGCCGAGCCCGGTGAGTGACCGGATTCCGCCCAGGACGCCCGTCATATAACCGTGGTCGTAGTGGTGGCACGGCGAAGGGCAGTCCGCCCAGCCGACCAGCGCCTGCGGGTCCACCCGGATCGGCGGCTCCATGAAGACGACCGGACCGTTGGACGCGGCCACGAACTTGCCCGTGCCGATCAGCGTGAGGAACCCCGGCACGATCGACTGCTTCAGCGCGAGCGAGGGCTGGTAGGCCAGCAGGTTGCCGGACCGGATCGTCAGGTTGCCCTCGTCCAGGTCGTAGCTGTTCACGTCGAAGGCGCGGTCCGCGAGCAGCATCTTGCCGCTGCCGTCCGCCACCACCCAGTCGCTGGCGTGCAGCGGCGAGTGGAAGCTCGTGCGAAGCAGCCGGTCGAGCCGGCCGTGGCCGATGCCGTTGAACTCGATCTGCCCGTAGTAGGCGATCATCTTGCCCTTCTGCAGGAACCACTGGCTCGACTTGAGCTCCACACAGAAGGTGTACTTGTTGACGTTGTCGTCGGTCGGCAGAGAGTAGGGATCGAAGATCACCGCGGCGGTCACAGCTTCTCCTCCGAGGCCTGCACGTACACCGAGCCGTTGCCGGACAGTTCGAGCTGGAAGGCCTCGCCGGAGCCCCGGCCCACCATGTCGCGCCAGCCCAGCGCGGTCGAGAGCTTGTTGCGCACGTCGCCGTGGTGGGCCACGTAGGCCTGCGGGTCGACGTGCACCGGGCGCTGCGGGGTGATCGGAAGCTCGATCACGCCGCCGTGCGCCATGACCGCGACCGCCCCGTGTCCCTTGAGGGTCGTGGCGAACAGGCCCTGCCCGGTCACCTGGCCGCGCACCATGCCCATGACGCCGCCCTGCGAGCCCATGAACATCGTGCCCTGCTGGAGCGACCCGTCGAAGGCGAGCAGGCGGTCGGCCTCCACGTACAGGGTGTCGCCCTGGAGGTTGATGACCTGGATGTGGTGGCCGCCGTGGCCGAACATCACGGTGCCGCTGCCCTCGACCGTCATCAGGGGGGTCGCCTCGTTGGCGACCCGGCGGCCGATCATCGACATGATGCCGCCCTGGCCGCCCTGGATGTTGGGCGTGAAGGACACCTCGCCCTTGTAGGCGAGCATCGCGCCGCGCTGGCTGAACATCTTCTGGCCGGGGCTCACCGTCGCCTCGACCATCTTCGAGTTGATCTCGCGGAAGGGCATCAGACGTCCCCGCCGATCGTGTTGCGCTCGCTGGGCTGCACGTACACCAGGCCCTCGCCCTCGAACCGGATCTGGAAGGCCTCGCCGGAGCCCTCGCCGAGGAAGGTCCGGAACGTCACCCCGGACTGGAAGCGCTGCTGGAGGTTGCCCTGGTGCGCGATGTACGCCCCGGGGTCGACGGACAGCGGGTACTGGGCGCTGACCCGGAGCACCACGGCCGGTCCGTCCGACATGATCGCGGCCTGGCCGTGGCCCTCGATCGTCGTGGTGAACAGGCCGTTGCCCTGGCTCGCGCCGCGCAGGCCGGTGAAGGTGGTGCCGGTGCGCAGCCCCGCGTCCGTGGCGAGCAGGTTGCTCGCCTCGACGAAGAGCTTGTCGCCGGTCAGGCTCACGAGGTTGATCTCGCTCGCGCGGTCGGCGAAGTAGCACGTGCCGTGCCCCTTCACCTCCATCACGGTCATCTGTTCGCCGGTGAGGCGGCGGGTCACCATGCCGCGCAGACCCTCACCGCCGCCGGTCATCTTCTTGAACGCCATCTGGCCGTCGTAGGCGACCATCGAGCCGTTCTTCGCTTTGACGGCGTCGCCGGTCATGTCGACGGCGAGCACTTTGCTGCCCTGGAGTCGGAACGTTGCCACGGCTCGACGTTAGCGGGCCGGGGACCCGCCCCGACAGGGGCAAGGGTGCGATGTCAGAATGGGGATCGTTTGTGCACGCGTTCACAAGATCGCTGCCGACGGATCGCCGTGAGACGATCACCGCCGCCCGCCCCTCCCAGCGAAGGTGCCCCCGCCCGTGGACATCAAGACAGCCTCCGCCCTGCATCGACTCCGACTGATCTCGCTCCCCGAGGCCATCTCGTTCCCGATCCTGCTGGTGTGCTCCGTGCTCAAGCGCACCACCTCGTTCGACGGGGTCATGGTCATGGGCATGGTCCACGGCATCCTGTTCACGCTGTACGTGCTCTTCTGGCTGGACGCCTGGAACCGCACCAAGTGGTCCGCGAAGACCGGCGCGCTCTACTTCGTGCTCGCCGTGCTGCCCTTCGGCGGCTTCTTCGCCGAGCGCAAGATCCGCCGCGAGCTGGACGCCGCGGTCATCGCCACCCGGGCCCGCAAGGAAGGCGTGGTCAACGCATGATCGTCGCCTTCTCGGTCAGCCCGCTCGGCGTCGGCGAGGACGTGGGGGAGTACGTGGCCGACGCGGTCCGCGTGGTCCGCGAGTCCGGCCTGCCCAACCGTACGGACGCGATGTTCACGTCCATCGAGGGCGAGTGGGACGAGGTGATGGACGTCGTCAAGCGCGCCGTCGCCGCCGTCGAGGCCCGCTCGAACCGGGTCTCGCTGGTGCTCAAGGCGGACATCCGCCCCGGCGTCACGGACGGTCTGACGTCCAAGGTGGAGACGGTGGAGCGCCACCTGTCCGCGTAACCGACCTTCGGCGAAGAGCCCCCGGCCGTCACGGCCGGGGGCTCTTGCGCGTCCCGGGCCGCACCTACCGCGCGCGAAAGCCGTTCAATCCAGAACCGCTCACTCGGAGTACTCCAGTCGACACGCCGAGAATTCTCCACTTTTGTGGGGATATCAACCCAGTTCGAGACCCTGCTCGACGATCAGCTGGAGGGCACCGTGCGTCCGGAGGGCTACGACTACGACACCCACAGCCGACTGGCCGGACCACTCACCGAGCCGGGTGACAAGCCCTACCGGGTGCAGTACCGCAGCCTGCTCTCCCGGGAGCCGCACCGCATACGCGCCGTCCTGCTGATGACCCTGGCGCCGATACTCACCGGCCTGCTGCTCGTCTACCTCGTCTGGCCAACCCACTGGGTCGAGCGCGAGGGCGGCGACCGCTGGCTCGTGGGCCTCGACATCGCGATGCTGGTCTCGATCGGCCTGATCGAGCTCTTCATGGTCACCAACGTCGCCTCCGTGGCCCACGCCACCATGGTCGCCCGCGACCCCGTCCCGGTCGTCCCCGAATACGGCACCCGGGTCGCCTTCCTCACCACGTACGTGCCCGGCAAGGAACCCATATCCATGGTGCGGAACACCCTGGAGGCGGCCGTCCGGCTCACGCACACCGGGCCGCTCGACATCTGGCTCCTGGACGAGGGCGACGACGAACAGGCCAGGGCCCTCTGCACCGAGCTCGGGGTGCGCCACTTCTCCCGCAAGGGCGTCCCCGAGTGGAACCGCGACAACGGCGCCCACAAGGCCCGCACCAAGCACGGCAATTACAACGCATGGATCGCGATGCACGGCGGCGGCTACGACTTCTTCGCCTCCGTCGACACCGACCACGCCCCGCTCCCCAACTTCCTGGACCGGATGATGGGTTACTTCCGCGACCCCGACGTCGCCTTCGTCGTCGGACCGCAGGTGTACGGGAACTACGACTCGCCCGTCACCAAGGCCGCCGAATCCCAGCAGTTCCTCTTCCACGCGCTGATCCAGCGGGCCGGCAACCGCTACCGGGCGCCCATGTTCGTCGGCACCAACAACGTCGTACGGATCGCGGCGCTGCGGCAGATCGGCGGCCTGTACGACTCGATCACCGAGGACATGGCCACCGGCTTCGAACTGCACCGGCACAGGAACCCGAGGACCGGCCACCACTGGCGCTCCGTGTACACCCCGGACGTGCTGGCCGTCGGCGAGGGCCCGGCCTCCTGGACCGACTTCTTCACCCAGCAGATGCGCTGGTCGCGCGGCACCTACGAGACCCTGTTCAAGCAGTACTGGAAGGCGCCCTTCAGCATGCCGCCCGGCCGGCTGCTCTCGTACACCCTGATGCTCGTCTACTACCCGATGACCGCCGTCAACTGGCTTCTGGGGATCGTCAGTTGCGTGCTCTTCCTGTGGTTCGGGGCGTCCGGCACCCAGGTCACCGCCTCGGTCTGGCTGATGCTCTACAGCGATGCGGCGGCCCTCCAGATCGGGCTCTACCTCTGGAACCGGCGGCACAACGTCTCCCCCCACGAACCCGAGGGCTCGGGCGGGCTCGCCGGGATGGGCATGTCGGCGCTCTCGGCGCCCATCTACCTCAAGTCGCTCGGCTCGGCCGTGCTGCGCACCCGCGGCCAGTTCGTCGTCACCCCCAAGGGCGGCCAGGCCAGCCCCGACCGGCTGTGGACCTTCCGCATCCACCTGTTCTGGGCGGCCGTCCTCGCCATCTCGCTGATCGCCTCCGTCCAGTACCGCCACACCCACGCCGCCATGCGCACCTGGGCCGTGCTCGCCCTGTGCATCGCGCTGGCCCCGGCGGCGATCTGGTCCTGGACGACGCTGCGCGAGCGCGGCGCGGCCCGCGGCGCGGCCAAGGTCGCCACCCGGCAGAAGAAGGCCACGGGCGAGGCGGAACCCGCCGTCGCCACGACGACCGGAGGGAACTGAGCCATGGCCCACCGGCCCTCGCAGCGGACGAAGAAGACCCTGCTCGGCGGCGGCGCCGTCGTGCTCCTCGCCGGCCTCAACGCCCCCGCCGCGCTCTCCTTCGCCACCGAGCAGTACCACGCGTACGAGATCGCCCAGCCCGAGTACATGGCGCGGTACGGCGCCTGGCACGGCGTCGACATCCCCAAGGAGTACCGCACCAACGCCATCCACGCGGCGCTGCTGCACACCGGCAAGGTGCTGATCATCGCGGGCTCCGGCAACAAGCAGGACCACTTCGACGCGGGCACCTTCGACACCGTGCTGTGGAACCCGAAGGACAACTCCTTCAAGAAGATCCCCACCCCCGCGGACTTCTTCTGCGGCGGCCACGCCCAACTCCCGGACGGCAAGCTCCTGGTGGCCGGCGGAACCGCTCGCTACGAGCTCCTGGACGGCGAGGTCAAACGGGCCGGGGGCGGCATGCGGGTCAAGAACGAGAGCCCGGACAGGGCCGTCACCGTCAAGAAGGGCAGCAGGTTCCGCTCCCCGTCGGGCATCGAGTACATATCCAAGTTCGACGTCACGGTGCCGCGCGCCAAGCGCGAGTTCGAGGTCGCGTACTACGACACCGGGCAGATGAAGCCCTGGAAGACCAAGACCACCGCGGGCGAGGCGCGGGTCTTCGTCGAGGCGGTCGTCGAGGGCCCCCAGTCGGTGGCCACCGACCGGGCCCAGTACGAGATCGAGGGCCTGACCGGCAAGGACGCCGACGACGTGTACGGGCTCGCCGAGAAGATCACCCTGGACAAGCAGGACTTCCAGGGGATCAGGGCGGCGTACGAATTCGACCCGAAGGCCGAGAAGTACATCCCGGTCGCCCCGATGAAGGAGGCCCGCTGGTACCCGACGCTCACCACGCTCCAGGACGGCCGGGTGCTCGCCGTCTCCGGGCTCGACGACGTGGGCGCGATCCTCGCGGGCGACAACGAGATCTACGACCCGAAGACCAAGCAGTGGTCCAAGGGCCCCTTCCGCTACTTCCCGACCTACCCCTCGCTGTTCCTGACCAAGAGCGGCAAGCTCTTCTACTCGGGCGCCAACGCCGGGTACGGGCCCGCCGACAAGGGCCGCGAGCCCGGCCTGTGGGACGTCGAGAAGAACACCTTCACCAAGATCGGCGGCCTGAGCGCCACCGACCAGCTGGAGACGGCCAGTTCACTCCTGCTGCCTCCCGCCCAGGACCAGCGGTTCATGCTGCTCGGCGGCGGCGGGGTCGGCGAGTCCAAGAAGGCGACGCCCCGCACCGCCGTGGTGGACCTCAAGCAGAACAGCCCCGCCTTCAAGAGCGGGCCCGAACTCCCGCAGGGAACCCGGTATTTGAACAGCGTGATCATGCCGGACGACTCGGTGTTCACCAGCGGCGGCTCCGCCGACTACCGGGGCCGGGGCGGCTCCAACATCCTCAAAGCGCAGTTCTACGACCCCAAGGAGAACGCCTTCCGCGAGGCGGCCGACCCCACGGTCGGCCGCAACTACCACTCCGAGGCGCTGCTGCTGCCCGACGGCCGGGTCGCCACCTTCGGCTCCGACTCGCTGTTCGGCGACAAGGACAACACCAAGCTCGGCAAGTTCGAGCAGCGCATGGAGGTCTACACCCCGCCCTACCTCTACCGCGACAAGGACAAGCGCCCGGCCCTCGGCGACGGCCCCGAGGCCGCGGCGGGCGACGGCCGGGCGACCTTCAGGACGGACCACCCCGAGCGTGTCGTCAAGGCCCGCCTGATGCGGCCGAGCGCGGTCACCCACACCACGGACGTCGAGCAGCGCTCGATCGAACTGGGCCTGACGAAGGACAAGAACTCGGTCACCATCACCGTCCCGAAGGACCGGGCGCTGGTCCCGCCCGGCTGGTACATGGTCTTCGTGACCGACCAGGAGGGCACCCCGTCCGAGGCGAAGTGGCTCCGGGTGGACTGAGCGGCCCGGGGGGGTGTCAGAACCGGGCGCGCTTGGCGAGCCCGAGGGCGTACTCCGGCCACCAGGTCCCGGCGGACGGGCCGCCCCGGCAGGGCCCGTCCGAGTCGCCCGGCCGCTTGATCCACAGGAACGCGTCGACGAGCGGATCCCCGGTACTGACCGACGGCGGCGTCCCCAGCGACCGGCCCGGGGGATTGCACCAGGCCTGGTCGCGGTCGCCGCGCAGGGGGCCCTCGCCGTTGCGGCTGGTGTCCATGACGAAGTGCTTGCCGTCGAGCCCCTGGGACACCTTCGCCCCGTACGCCCGTACCGTCGCGTCGGTCTGGAAGTTGGAGACGTTCAGCGCGAACCCGTCGGCGTTCTCGACCCCGGCCCGCCGCAGGGGCTCGACGAGGCTGTAGGGATCCGGGAGCCACGAAGGGTTGCCGGCATCGAGATAGACCTTGGTGTTGGGCAGCTTCTTGAAATACTGAACCGCCTCGTTGAGGAGCTGATAGCGCTCGGCGTGATGGTCGGGCGTCGTGCACCCGTCGACCATGTGGGCGACCGCGTCCGGCTCCAGGATCACCACCGCCGGGGCGTCGCCGATCGCCTCGGCGAACATCCCGTACCAGGCGCGGTAGCCGTCGACCCCGTTCGCCCCGCCCGCCGAGTACTTGCCGCAGTCGCGGTGCGGAATGTTGTACGCCACGAACAGCGCGGTCCGCTTGTCCTTGGCGGCGCCCTCGACGGCCCTGCGGATGCCGGGCTGCGGGTTGTCCCCGGACGGCCAGGTGGCCACCGGCCGGTCCGCGATCCGCCGCAGCGCCTGGGCGTCGGCGGTCCGGCCCTGCCGCTGATAGATCCTGATCTGCCGGGCCGCGTCGCTCTCCGGGTCCACCCAGAAGGGAGAGCCGGGCGCGGGCGCGGGGGCGGCCTCGGCCTCGGCCGCGGTGTGGGCCCGGGCCACGGGGGCCTCGTCGGGGTCGGCGCCGAACGAGCAGCCGGCGACGGAGGCGAGCAGGGCCGCGGCGAGCAGGGTTCTGTACGGGAGGGTTCTGTACCGGGACATCAGGCCCCCTGGGGGCGACAAGGGTCTGGACGGGATGTTCTGAATGATTTACATGGAACCGGCCAATAGTGACATAATGGTCACTCTGCGTGGGGGAGCGCCATGCCGGGCGGTCCGGTACCGAACTTCGAGACGGGGCTGACCGGCATGTGACCAGTGGGTAAGGTCGACGGGTGCCCAAGCCGCTCAGCCTTCCCTTCGATCCCATCGCCCGAGCCGACGAACTCTGGCAGCAGCGCTGGGGACCCGTGCCCTCGATGGGGGCGATCACCTCGATCATGCGGGCGCACCAGATCCTGCTCGCCGAGGTCGACGCGGTGGTGAAGCCCTACGGGCTGACCTTCGCGCGGTACGAGGCACTGGTGCTGCTGACCTTCTCCAAGGAGGGGGAGCTGCCGATGTCGAAGATCGGCGAGCGCCTGATGGTCCACCCCACCTCGGTCACCAACACGGTGGACCGCCTCGTGAAGTCGGGCCTCGTGGACAAGCGCCCGAACCCGAACGACGGCCGCGGGACCCTGGCGTCCATCACGGACAAGGGCCGTGAGGTGGTGGAACAGGCCACGCGCGACCTGATGGCGATGGAGTTCGGGCTCGGCGTCTACGACGCGGAGGAGTGCGGGGAGATCTTCGCGATGCTGCGGCCCCTGCGGGTGGCGGCGAACGACTTCGAGGAGTAGCCCATCCCCGCTGGGGAGGCCTGGTTCGCACCCGGCCAGGGGCGCGGGGAACTGCGCGACCAGCCACGCACGGTCCGCAGCCGAAGCGTCAACACCCCCGGCGGGTTTCGGGAAGGGGTGGGGTGGGGCCTACGGGGTCTGGGGCGGAGCCCCAGGGGCTGTGGGACCCGGGCGAAGATCGCCCCGCATGTCCGGTTACGCTCGACCGCATGAAAAAGAGCGTGCTGACCCGCTACCGGGTGATGGCGTACGTCACCGGCGTGCTGCTGGTCCTGCTGACCCTCGGCGTGATCGCCAAGTACATCCTCGACATGAACGGCGCCGCGGACTTCACGAAGGTCGTCGGCATCGCCCACGGCTGGCTGTACGTGATCTACCTCGTCTTCGCCTTCGACCTGGGCTCCAAGGCGAAGTGGCCGGTCGGCAAGCAGCTGTGGGTGCTGATCGCCGGCACGATCCCCACCGCCGCCTTCTTCGTCGAGCGCAAGGTCTCCAAGGAACTGGAGTCCAAGCTCGCGGACGGCGTCCCCGCGGGCGCCCGCGCCTGACGGCACAAGCCCGATCCATCGCCGCGTGAGCAATGCGTGGCGGTCGGCCATCGACATTTACTAGGACGTCCAAGTAAATTTGAGTCATGGACGCTGACGCCATCGAAGAAGGCCGCCGTCGCTGGCAGGCCCGTTACGACAAGGCCCGCAAGCGCGACGCGGACTTCACCACGCTCTCCGGGGACCCCGTGGACCCGGCGTACGGGCCCCGGCCCGGCGACACCTACGACGGGTTCGAACGGATCGGCTGGCCCGGGGAGTACCCCTTCACGCGTGGCCTGTACCCCACCGGCTACCGGGGGCGTACGTGGACGATCCGGCAGTTCGCCGGGTTCGGCAACGCCGAGCAGACCAACGAGCGCTACAAGATGATCCTGGCCGCCGGCGGCGGCGGGCTGAGCGTCGCCTTCGACATGCCCACCCTCATGGGCCGCGACTCCGACGACCCCCGCTCGCTCGGCGAGGTCGGCCACTGCGGCGTCGCCATCGACTCGGCCGCCGACATGGAGGTCCTGTTCAAGGACATCCCGCTGGGCGATGTCACCACATCCATGACCATCAGCGGGCCGGCCGTGCCCGTCTTCTGCATGTACCTGGTGGCCGCGGAGCGGCAAGGGGTCGACCCGGGCATCCTCAACGGCACGCTCCAGACGGACATCTTCAAGGAGTACATCGCGCAGAAGGAGTGGCTCTTCCAGCCCGAGCCCCATCTGCGCCTCATCGGCGACCTGATGGAGCACTGCGCGCGCGGCATCCCCGCCTACAAGCCGCTGTCGGTCTCCGGCTACCACATCCGCGAGGCCGGGGCGACGGCCGCGCAGGAGCTGGCGTACACCCTGGCCGACGGCTTCGGCTACGTGGAACTGGGCCTCAGTCGAGGCATGGACGTCGACGTCTTCGCCTCCGGGCTCTCCTTCTTCTTCGACGCACACGTGGACTTCTTCGAGGAGATCGCCAAGTTCCGCGCGGCGCGCCGCATCTGGGCCCGCTGGATGAAGGAGGTGTACGGCGCCCAGTCGGACAAGGCGCAGTGGCTGCGGTTCCACACCCAGACCGCCGGGGTCTCGCTGACCGCGCAGCAGCCGTACAACAACGTCGTACGCACCGCCGTGGAGGCCCTCGCGGCCGTGCTCGGCGGCACCAACTCGCTGCACACCAACGCGCTGGACGAGACCCTCGCGCTGCCCAGCGAGCAGGCCGCCGAGATCGCGCTGCGCACGCAGCAGGTGCTGATGGAGGAGACTGGCGTCGCGAACGTCGCCGACCCGCTGGGCGGCTCCTGGTACGTGGAGCAGCTCACCGACCGGATCGAGTCGGACGCGGAGAAGATCTTCGAGCAGATAAAGGAGCGGGGCACGCGGGCGCACCCCGACGGGCAGCACCCGATCGGCCCGATCACGTCCGGCATCCTGCGCGGCATCGAGGACGGCTGGTTCACCGGCGAGATCGCCGAGTCGGCCTTCCGCTACCAGCAGTCCCTGGAGAAGGGCGACAAGCGGGTCGTGGGCGTCAACTGCCACCACGGTTCGGTCACCGGTGACCTGGAGATCCTGCGGGTCAGCCACGAGGTGGAGCGCGAGCAGGTACGGGTCCTGGTCGACCGCAAGTCGCGCCGCGACGACGGGGCGGTGCGCGCCGCCCTCGACGCGATGCTGGCCGCCGCCCGGGACGGCTCCAACATGATCGTGCCGATGCTGGACGCGGTGCGGGCGGAGGCGACGCTGGGTGAGATCTGCGGGGTGCTCCGCGACGAGTGGGGCACGTACACGGAGCCGCCGGGCTTCTGACCCCGTTTTGCCCCCCCACCCCGCCCCTTCCCGCTGTGACACTCTGCGGCTCCGCCGCGTGGCCTCCGGGGGTGGGTGGGGTCGGCCAGAGCCGGTGATATGCGGTGGTTCGGCTGCGGACCGTGCGTGGCTGGTCGCGCAGTTCCCCGCGCCCCTAGCAGGATTAACGCTGGCCAGTACCGGCATCTTCAGCCCGTCCGGCGTTTGAGGACGAGCGCCCTTAAGGCGCGGTCGGGGTCTGGGGCGGAGCCCCAGGAAACCGGCTTCACCCCTTCCCTCACCCCCGGCGGGTCTAGGGAAGGGGTGGGGTGGGGTGGGGCTCTCCCCGGGGTCTGGGGCGGAGCCCCAGGGGCTCAGGCGGGCCCGCCGTCCCCGCTCGGGAGCGTCAGGCGGAACAGGGCTCCGCCGCCCGGGGCCTGATGCGCCGTCAGGTCGGCTCCGTGCGCCCGCGCGATCTGCCGGGCCATCGCCAACCCCAGCCCCGACCCCGGCAACGCCCGCGCCTGCTCCGCCCGGTAGAAGCGGTCGAAGACATGGGGGAGGTCGGCCGGGGCGATACCGGGCCCGTGGTCCCGTACCGTCAACTCGCCCGACAGGAGCACCACTTCCACCGGCGCCCCCGGCGGGCTGAACTTCGCCGCGTTGTCCAGGAGGTTGGAGATCAGGCGAGCCAGGCGCCCCGGCACGCCCGACAGCGTCGCCGACGCGTCGGACAGCTCCAGCTGGAACGAGGTCGCCGGCCAGTGCGTACGGGCCGTATCCACCGTGTGTGCGAGCAGTGGGGCCAACCGGACCTTCTCCAGGAGCGGCGTCGGCTCCTCGTCCCTCGCCAGGTCGATCAGGTCGTTGACCAGGACGGACACCTCTCGGATCTGGCGGCCGAGCGCCGCCGAGGCCCGGTCGCGCTGGGCCGGCGTCAGACGGTCGGCCCGGGCAAGGAGCTCGGCGTTCGTGCGCAGCGCGGTCAAAGGGGTGCGCAGTTCGTGGGACGCGTCGGCGACCAGGCGGCGCTGGGCCGTCACCGACTGCTCCAGCTCGCCCAGCATCGTGTTGAAGGACGCCGCGAGCCGGGTCACCTCGTCCTCCTTGTCCGGCGGGCCGGGCGGCAGCTCGATGCGGTGGCTCGGGTCGCGGGTGGCCGCGATGTGCTCGGCCGTCGCGGTGAGCCGGGCCACGGGGGCGAGTCCGGTGCGGGACACCCAGTAGCCGAGCGCGGCCGCGAGCAGTACGCCCGCCGCCCCCACCCCGCTCAGGAGTCCGGCCGCCTGGCTCACGCCCTTGCGCACCGCGTCCGAACGCAGCGCCACCTGCAGCGACTTGCCGTGGCCGAAGGTCGTGGTGAGCATCCGCGCGGGCTCGCCGCCGGGCAGCGTGATGTTGGTGAAGTAGGCGTTGCGGTCTCCGGAGGCGACCTCGCGCACGGGCGGGCTCACCGGCAGGAGGTAGGGGCGGGAGGGGTCCTTCGCCGGGTCGGCCGGGACGATCTGCGCGCAGGCGGGGGCGGACAGGAAGCGGCACTCGCCGGCGAGCACACCGGGGGACGCGCCCCGGTTCTGCTGGATGACCAGCGTCGCCGACTGGGTCAGGTTCAGGTTGAGCTGGTGGTAGAGCTCGTACTGGATCACGAAGAACGCGGCCGTGCACACGCCGACCGCGACCAGCGCCACCGCGGCGGTCGCGGCCACCGCGAGCCGGGTGCGCAGCGGGCGGTGGCGGCGCCAGCGGGCGCCCAGGCGCCGCCGGGAGCTCACGAGACGTCCAGGCGGTAGCCGACGCCGTGCACGGTGTGGACCAGGCGCGGCTCGCCCGCCGCCTCCAGCTTGCGCCGCAGATAACCCACGTACACAGCCAGGGAGTTGGAGTCCGGGCCGAAGTCGCGGCCCCAGACCAGCTCGTGGATCAGCTCCCTCGGAAGGACCTGTCCCGGGTTGCGCATCAGAAGTTCCAGCAGGGCGAACTCGGTGCGCGTGAAGTCGATCGGGCGCTCGCCCCGGCGGGCGGTGTGCGCCACCGGATCCACCACCAGATCCGCGTACCGCAGCTCCTGCTGCTCGGCGGGGTCGGGCGCTGCCCTGCGTAGCAACGCCCGTACGCGTGCGATGAGTTCGTCCAGGGCGAAGGGCTTGACCAGGTAGTCGTCCGCGCCCGCCTCCAGGCCGTCCACGCGCTCGCTCACCGAATCCAGCGCGGTGAGGACCAGGACCGGGGTGCGGTCGCCCATCGCACGCAGCTGGCGGCACACCCCGAGGCCGTCGAGGACCGGCATCATCACGTCCAGGACGATCGCGTCCGGCCGCCAGGCGGCCACCTCGGAGAGCGCCGCGAGCCCGTCCTGGGCGCCCTTCACCTCGTACCCCTCGACCGCGAGGCCGTCCTCGACGGCCGCCCGTACCTCCGGCTCGTCGTCGACGACGAGAATTCTGACCGCGCGCGTGGTGCTCATGGGCAAAGCCTGCCAAACAGCGCTCTTAGAACCCTCTTAAGCCGCCCCGTGAACCTCGGTGCCATGCGCACACCATTGTCAGTAGTGATCGGGGCGGGCGGTACCGGCGGGCACATCTACCCCGGGCTCGCGCTCGCCGAGGCGCTGCGGCGGGCCGTCCCCGACGCGGTGATCTCCTTCGTCGGCACGACCCGGGGCCTGGAGGGCAAGCTCATACCCGGCGCCGGGTACCACCTGCACACCGTCGACATGATCCCCTTCGACCCCTCGCTCGGGGCCAAGCGGTATCTGCTGCCCGCCGCGCTGCTGAAGTCGGGCGCGCAGTGCCGGGCCATCCTCAAGGCTCAGCGCGCCCAGGTCGCGGTCGGCATGGGCGGCTACCCGAGCGCGCCGGTCATCGTCGGCGCCAAGATGGCCGGGCTGCCCAGCCTCATCCACGAGTCCAACGCCGTGCCGGGCCGTGCCAACCAGTTCGCGGCCCGGCTCACCTCCAACATCGCGGTCGCCTTCGACCGCAGCCGGGCCCATCTGGCGGGCGGCCAGGACGCCGTCACCACCGGCATGCCCATCGCCGCCGCGCTCGCCGCGCTCGACCGCACGGCGCTGCGCACCGAGGCCCGGCGGGCGTTCGGAGTGCCGCCCGGGGCGCGCCTCGTCCTCGTCAACGGCGGCAGCCTGGGCGCGGCCCGGCTCACCGCCGCGGCGATCGGTCTGGCCGAACGCTGGCGGGAGCGGGCCGACGTCCACCTCCTCATCAAGACCGGCCCGGCCCAACTGGCCGACACCGAGCGGCAGTTGGCCGCCCTTCCGGGTGCGCGGGCCGTGCCCTACCTCGACCGGATGGACCTCGCGTACGCGGCCGCCGACCTCGTGGTGTGCCGGGCCGGTTCGGCGACCGTGGCCGAACTCGCCGCGACCGGGGTGCCCGCCGTCCTCGTGCCGTACCCGCACGCGCCCGGCGACCACCAGACCCACAACGCGCGGGTCCTCTCCGACGCGGGCGCCGGCCTGCTCGTCCCGGACGCCGAGACCACCGCGTTCCGCCTGGCCGGCCTCATCGAACCGCTCCTGGCCGACCCGGCCCGGCTCGCCGCGATGAGCGGCGCCGCCGACCCCGGCAACCACGCCCGGGCCGCCGACCTCCTGGCCGCCAAGGTCCTCGAACTCGCCTCCTACCCCACCTCGTACACCAGGGAGTACGCAGCATGAGCACTGTCAACACGTGGCAGAACCGCACCGTCCTCGTCACCGGCGCGGAGGGCTTCATCGGCTCGACGCTCGTCGACCTGCTGGTCGAACTCGGCGCGAACGTCAGGGCGTTCGTGCACTACAAGCCGTACGCCGAGAAGGGATTCCTCGCCCACCTCATCGGCCACCCCCAGGTGGAGATGCTCTCCGGGGACGTCCGCGACGCGGGCCGCGTCTCGGACGCGGTCGCCGGCTGCGACACGGTCTTCCACCTCGCCGCCCTCATCGGCATCCCGTACAGCTACGACTCCCCGGGCGCCTATGTCCAGACGAACGTCGTCGGCACCGAGAACATCGCCGAGGCCTGCCGCCGCCACTCGGTGCGCCGCCTCGTCCACACTTCCACGAGCGAGGTGTACGGCACCGCCCTGACCGCGCCGATCAGCGAGCAGCACCCGCTCCAGCCCCAGTCGCCGTACTCCGCGTCCAAGATCGGCGCCGACATGATGGCGCTCTCGCACTGGCACGCCTTCGAGCTCCCGGTGACGGTGGTGCGCCCCTTCAACACCTACGGCCCGCGCCAGTCCGCCCGCGCCGTGATCCCGACCATCCTGGCCCAACTGCACGCGGGCGTACGGGAGATCAAGCTCGGCTCGCTCACCCCGACCCGCGACTTCACGTACGTCACCGACACCGCGCGGGGCTTCCTCGCGGTGGCCGAGTGCGACCGGGCGCTCGGCGAGGTCGTGAACCTGGGCACGGGCCGCGAGATAGCGATCGGCGACCTCGCCGAGGCGCTCATCGCCGCATCGGGCCGCGAGGCCTCGGTCGTGGTCGACCCGGCGCGCCTGCGCCCCTCGGGCAGCGAGGTGGAGCGACTGCTTTCCGACAACACGCGGGCCCGCGAGTGGGCGGGCTGGGAGCCGGAAATGAGCCTGGAAGAAGGCCTGAAGAAGACGTCGGCCTGGGTCGAGGAGAACCTCGCCCTGTTCGCGCCGACGCGCTATCAGGTCTGAGTTCGGGCTGGGCTCAAGCCGCCTTCAGGCCGCTGTCGCGGCCAACCCCGAGCAGATCAGGAGCGTGAAGTCGCGGGCCCACTCCTCGTCCACCGGCTCCGCGCTGACCAGCGCCCGGTGCACCACCGCGCCCGCCACCACGTCGAAGATGAGGTCGGTGTGGCGGGCGGAGACGGTCGGGTCGGCCTCGTAGGGGAGCTCGCCGCGGGCCTGGGCGCGTTCGCGGCCGATCAGAACCAGCCGCTTCTGACGGTCCACGATGGCCGAGCGGATCCGCCCGCGCAGCGCGTCGTCCCGGGTGGATTCGGCCACCACCGCCATCAGCGCGGTCTTCGTCTCGGGGCGTTCCAACAGTGCCGCGAACTGGAGGACGACGCCCTCCACATCGGCCACCAGGCTGCCCAGGTCCGGGAGTTCGAGCTCGTCGAAGAGGACCGCGACCGCGTCCACGACGAGCTCGTTCTTGCCGGCCCAGCGGCGGTAGAGCGTCGTCTTGGCCACCCCGGCCCGCGTCGCCACGTCCCCCATCGTGAACTTCGACCAGCCGACGTCCACCAGCGCCTCCCGGGTCGCCAGCAGGATCGCGGCATCGGCCTCGGCGCTGCGGGGCCGACCCGTACGACCCGTACAGGACGGTCTCGCGGCTCGGGATGAAGAAGGCATGACGGCGACCATACCGGCCGGTAGCAATCGCGCCAGAGGGCACGCGGTGTGCGCGAGATCACCCTGTGCGCCGGGTCCGCACCAGTTACGCTACGGCTCGTAGCGAAAGCCTTGAGCGGCCTTCCGCGACAACCACATGTCACACGGCGCCGGGGTGGGGACCCTGGTGCCACCAGGAAAGATCCGCGGCCCGGCCGTTGTCTCGCAGAGTCTCGCACTCCGGCGGGAGGCAGCGGGTGGGCCCGGATCCTGCCACCGGATCACCACGCACCGTCGCGGAAGGGGGAGGATGTACGCATGCAGCCTAGGAACATGTCCATGAGCGGCGTCGTCGACCTCGCCGCGGTGAAGGCGGCCGGTGAGGCCAAGAGCAAGGCGGAGCAGGCGCGAGCCGAGGCAGCCCGCCAGGGCGGGGTCCCGGCGGTCGCGCCGTCCGCCCTCGTCATCGATGTCGACGAGGCCTCCTTCGAACGCGATGTCCTGACGCGCTCCTCCGAGGTGCCGGTCGTCATCGACTTCTGGGCCGAGTGGTGCGAGCCCTGCAAGCAGCTCGGCCCGCTGCTCGAACGCCTCGCCGTCGAGTACAACGGCCGTTTCCTCCTTGCCAAGATCGACGTCGACGCCAACCAGATGCTGATGCAGCAGTTCGGGATCCAGGGGATCCCGGCGGTCTTCGCGGTGGTCGCCGGCCAGGCGCTGCCGCTCTTCCAGGGCGCGGCTCCCGAGGCGCAGATCCGCGAGACGCTCGACCAGCTGGTGCAGGTCGCGGAGGAGCGCTTCGGCCTGACCGGCATCGCGGTCGACCCGGACGTGGCGGCCCCCGCGGCCGAACCGGCGCAGGCCCCGGCGGGCCCGTACGACGCACTGCTCGAAGCCGCCGTGGTCGCCCTGGACTCGGGCGATCTGGGCGGCGCGGTCCAGGCGTACCGGAACGTGCTGAGCGACGACCCGGGCAACCCCGAGGCGAAGCTCGGCCTGGCGCAGGCGGAACTGCTCCAGCGCGTCCAGTCGCTCGACCCCCAGCAGGTCCGCAAGGAGGCCGCCGAGAAGCCCGCCGACGTGGCGGCGCAGATCGCGGCGGCCGACCTCGATCTGGTCGGCGGTCATGTCGAGGACGCCTTCGGACGGCTCGTCGAGACCGTGCGGCGCACGTTCGGTGACGACCGCGACGCGGCCCGGGTCCGGCTCCTTGAGCTCTTCGAGGTGATCGGCGGGGACGACCCGCGCGTCACGGCGGCGCGAACCGCGCTGGCGAGGGTGCTCTTCTGAGCCACCCGTGGACGCCTTCGGGCGTTCATGAACCTGTCACCGAATGAGTGCCGAGCGCGGTACGCGACGGACGATTTGGCGACAGAGAGACAAGAGGCGGCCGCGTTTTGCCAAAACTTGGTAAACGCGGCCGCTGTTACTTGCAGTAAGTTGAGCCGCTTCTTACGTCCGCATTTCAGCGGCGATTTCCTCTTCTGTCCGGTCACTCGGCGGCACCCTGCGTGCCCGGCCGATGCCGACCGGTCGCGCTTCGGTTATCGGGCCGTTACTGGCTAGTAACGATCCCCCTTGTGTCGCGGCCCCGAATGCACCACGATCGGCCACGCTCGGTCCAATAACGCACCAGCCCGACAGCCACTCGGCGCTGCCGCCCATTTGGGTCCCCACCGGGCCGGCCGGTGGCAGTGGCACCGGCCGTGGACAGGGGGGTCTCTGCTCTCCGGCAGGGCCTGTCCAGCAGGTTGCGCGAACGCGTGGCCAGTGGTTGTCGCTCGGGGGTGATCGCCGGTGTCGGACGAAGTGCGCGAGTCGTACGCGGTCGACCTCCCGTGCGCTCCCCTTCCCGAGGACGTAGCACTTCTCCCATCCCGTGACAGCCCTTGAGGGTCCGTCCCGGAGATGTACGTCCGAGAAGGAGGAAAGTCATGGAGTCCCAAGTACGTGGCGGGACCAGATGGAAGCGGTTCGCGCTGGTCATGGTGCCGAGCGTGGCCGCGACGGCCGCGATAGGCGTCGGCCTGGCACAGGGTGCGCTCGCCGCCTCGTTCAGCGTGTCCGGCCAGGAGTTCAAGGTCCGGGCGGACAAGCTCGTCGGTCACAACCTGATCCAGTACGGATCGATCGCGACCGGCAAGGACCTGAACGGCAAGGACGCCGCACACCCCGTCGTGGTGTCCGGCTTCAGTGACGCGACGATCAGCAACATGTGCCAGTCGGTCGTGACCCCGGACGTGCCGTTCTTCGGCAGCATCACGCTGCAGCTGAACGCCGGTACCCAGGCCGACAAGCCCGTCGAGGCGACGAACCTCTACCTCGATGTCGCCGAGCTCGACACCGACGCGGAGTTCAAGAACATCGACATCGGCGTGGCCGCCGGAGACCCGTCCAACAAGACGGGCATCCAGCCGAACGCCAAGCCCCAGGTGAACCCGTACGGATTCGCCCAGCGCGCGGACGTCGCGACGCTGTCGAACGTCAAGCAGAAGGCGTGGGCGACGACCGCCGGCACCTTCAAGCTCAGCGGTCTCAGCCTGCGGCTCTACCAGGGCAGCAAGGAGTGCTACTAAGCACCCCGCCTGACGGCCGGGGGTGCCCACGCACTCCCCGGCCGCCGGGACCCTCTCCTTTTTCACAGCAACAGCGGTTCCAGGGAGCTGTTTTCCATGAGCGCCGAGACCACGGGTTCCCGCGACTTCCAGTACTGGCGTCTTCGTTTCCGGGCCTGGCGGGGCAGTCGCCCGTTCTGGGCGGGTCTGTTCACGATGGCCGGCGGCGTGCCCATCGCGTACTTCCCGTACGCCAACATGCACCTCGGCAACGTCACGCTGGCCATGTCCACGACCGCCGGTGCCGGTTCGCTGATCATCGGCGTCCTGCTGGTCACGCTCGGTCTGACCATGTGGTTCCACAGCGTGGTGCGGACGTTCGCGGGTGTCGCGGCCATCCTGCTCGCGCTGATCTCCCTGCCCGTGGCCAATATCGGCGGCTTCGTCATCGGCTTCCTGCTCGCGATGCTCGGCGGCGCGCTCTCCGTGGCGTGGGTGCCCAGCAAGGCCAAGGGGCCGGCCGCGCCGGCCGCCGGTCCGGCGCCCGAGGGCCCCGCGCCCTCCGCGGGCGACGAGACCGTGCCCGGCCCGCGTGAAGGACAGCCGGGAACCGCCGCAACCGATACGACAGTTGACGCCAACGGCGGGAGGAACAGTGCGGGGTGACGAGACGCAGCTGGACTCGACCGGAGGCGGCGACCCGCGGGAAAGAAGAGGGCCGCGCCACGCGGCCCCGAGGAAGTCGCTCCTGACCAAGTGGCAGATGCCCGCGGGCAAGGCGATGGCGCTCGCCGCCATGCCCACGGCCGTCCTGGTCGGCATGAGCCTCACGCCCAAGCTCGCGATGGCCGACGACAAGACGGACATCCCGTTCGCCCCCGGCCCCTGTGTGACCCGCTCGGACAGCCCCTCGGGCTCGCCGAGCCCGTCGAGCAGCGCGTCGGGCAAGGCCTCGCCGAGTCCGTCGGCGGCGAAGTCGGACGACACGAAGTCGGACGACAACGCGTCGAAGTCCAAGACGCCCACGCCCACGGCCTCGGGTTCGGCCGGGGACACCGTCGACAAGCTCCTGAAGCCGGCCCAGCCCGCTGCCAAGCCGTCCGCGGCGGACGCTCCGGCGAAGACGGCCGCGACCCCGCCGCCCGCCAAGACGACCAACCCGCTCGACCCGCTGGGTCTGGGTGACGCGCTCAAGGGTCTGTTCGGCATCCACGACACGCCGAGCCCGGCGCCCACCGCGAGCACGTCGACGGCCCCCGCGCCGAAGCCGTCGGCGAGCACGGCCGCGCCCAAGCCGTCCACGAAGGCGTCCAAGCCCGCCACCACCGAGGGCAAGCCGGTCGACAAGACGGCGGACGCGATCAAGAAGGCGGCCGACGAGGCGGGCCAGAAGGTCGCCGAACTCCCGGACGCGGCAAAGGGGTTGGACCCCAAGAAGGACACCGCCATCCCCGACGGTGCCAAGCCCGCCTTCCCCTGCCCGACCGCCGACCCGAAGGCGCTCGCCGCGGCCAAGCAGGACAGCGGAGTCCCGACGCTGCCCACGCAGCCCTGGATCCTCAAGAGCTCGATGCTCACCCTGAGCGGTCTGAACTACGAGGGCATCGTCGAGGTCAAGGCCGGCGACACCACCAAGAAGGTCCTCAAGTTCACGGCCTCGTCCGTGGACATCAAGGACCTGGACCAGCAGGTGTACGGGCCCGAGGTGGGCGGCTCGCCCACCACCGCCCACGTCGTGGCCCGCTCCGGCTCGACCTCGACGATCCGCAACGGCACGGTGACGATGTACACGGAGGAGCTGAAGGGCAACCTCTTCGGCCTCATCCCGATCACCTTCAGCCCGGCCACCCCGCCGCCGCTGAACGTCCCGTTCGCCTTCTTCACCAATGTGACGGTCCGTCAGGCAGGCCAGTTCGGCGGCACCCTGACCGTCCCGGGCCTCCACAACTACGTCACGAACGGCAACCCGTCGTAGCCCTGGCCACCCCAAGTGCCCATCCGGGAGCCGCAGTTGAGCCGTGGCCCGCACCCCTCGGGGGTGCGGGCCACGGCTGTGTCATCGCTCGCCCAGCGGATCCATTGCTTCCATGTGGAGATTGATTGGGGTTCCCTTTACCTCTCGCTCCTAGGGTCGGGAAGGTTCGGGCGGGCAGCGGGGAAAGCGGGGGAGTGCCGGATGGGCGACGACGGCAAGGTTCTGGACATCAAGATCGCGGATGTGAAACTCACCGCGCCGGTCTTCCACGAGCAGGCCACGAACCTGAGCACGGCGCTGACCAACCTCGTTCACGCCCTCGACGGATTCGGCGCGCCGTGGGGCGACGACGACCAGGGCAAGGCGTTCCACGACGCGTACGCGCCCCAGCAGAAGGTCATCGAGCGGGCGGCGGGCACCCTGGTGCTAGGCCTGGTCAGCATTCATGAGGCGATGGTCGACATGTCCGACGGACACGTGGACAACGACCAGTTGATCGCCGGGATCTTCACGAAGATCAAGAAGCCGGTCGACGCCACGGACGGCGATGATTCCGAGTGAGTGTCGAGGACGAGGCCAAGAAGATCCTGCTCAAGCTGGGGATGTGGTGGCCGGACGCCAATTCCGGCACCCTACGGCACGCCGCCGACGCCTGGCGCACCTTCGCCGACGCGGTCGACGACGTACGGACGCCGGTGAACAACGCGGCGTCCGCTCTCATCCACAACAACAAGGGTGAGGCGATCGATGCGTTTGAGATCTTCTGGGGCCGGTACGCCAAGGACGGCAATGCGGGGTGGCTGAGCGACCTCTCCAAGTCGGCTCGCAAGATGGCGGAGGCGCTGGACAAGTTCGCCGACGCCGTCGATCACGCCATCCACAAGCTCTGGATTCAGATCGGGATCGATGCGGCCGTGATCGCGGGCGGCGTCGCCGTGGCCTTCCTCACCGCGGGCCTGGCCTCGGGTGCAGCGGCCGCTGCCGCCGATGCCATCATCGAACTCGGCAGCACTCTTGGTGTCGCGGTCTCCGCCACCGTCGCCGAAATCGCGGCAGGGACCCTGGTGGCCGCCGCCTTCGGCGGAATCGAATCGGTCACCGTCGACCTCGCGGTCGCCCAGCCCCTGAAGATCGCCACGGGCCAGCAGAAGGGCCTGAGCCTGGACGAGATCAACCAGGCCGCCAAGGACGGCATGATCTACGGCGGCGCGCTCGGTGCGGGCAGCGGCGTCCTGAAGGCCGGAGTCGAGGGAGCCTTCAGCAACCCGACCCCCTTCATGCTGCGCCCGCCTTCACTCCGTCCCGACCTGGTCGAACTGGGGCCCGCAGCCCGGCAGGCAGACCGCACCCCGTGCGTCGGCGAGCCCATCGACGTCGCCACCGGCGCGATGCTGATGACCCAGACCGACCTGAGCCTGCCCGGCGCGCTGCCCCTTGTCTTCACTCGCACCCACCTGTCCTCGTACCGAGCGGGTACGTGCTTCGGCCCGACGTGGATATCAAGCCTCGACGAGTGCCTTCAGATCGACGGCGAGGGAGTGGTGTTCGCCGCCGCCGACGGTATGCGCCTGGTGTACCCGGTGCCGAAGGCGGCCGAGCCGGTGCTGCCGGCCAAGGGCGCCCGCTGGCCGCTGGAATGGGACGGCAAGCCCGACGGTGTCATGACCGTGACCGACCCCGACACAGGGGTGGTCCGCAGCTTCGGCACACCGCTGCCCACCGACACCTTCGGAGTCTTCCGGCTGCCGGTGGACAGCTGGCAAGACCGTAACGGCGCGCGCATCGACATCGAACGCTCCGGGGAGGGCATACCCGTCGGCCTGCGCCACAGCGGCGGCTACTACCTCGCCGTGGACACGCGTGGTCGCCGCATCATGGCCCTGCGCCTCTTGGACGAAGCGCCGTCCGCCTACGAGGCACGGGATGTGCCGTCGGATGCCGGAACGGTGGTGATGACCTACGGCTACGACGAGGAGGGCAACCTCACCGAGGTGATCAACTCTTCGGGCGAGCCGCTGAAGTACGCGTACGACGATCAGGGCCGAATCACCAAGTGGACGGATCGCAACGGGACTTGGTTCTCGTACGTCTACGACCAACGCGGCCGAGTCGTGCGCACCGAGGGTGTTGACGGCATTCTGTCGGGCTCGCTGACGTACGACGAGACCGCCCGTACCACGACCTACACGGACTCCTTGAGCCGCCGCTCGACCCACCGCTACAACGCTGAGGGCCTGGTCGTCGAGGAGACCAGCCCGCTCGGCCACACCACCCGCACCGACTGGGACGAGCGCGGCGACAAGCCGCTGACGATCACGGACGCGCTGGGACGGACCACGCGTTACGTCTACGACGAGTCCGGCGCCCTCATCGAACTCACCCTGCCCGACCGGTCCGTCGCGCGGGCCGCCTACAACGCCCTCGGAAAGCCGGTCGAGGTCATCGACCCAGGTGGCGCCACCTGGCGCCACACGTACGACGCCGCCGGAAACCTGCTCACGACGACGGACCCACTCGGCGCCGAAACCCGTTGCGCCTACGACGAGTCCGGGCATCTGGTCGCCGTGACCGATGCCCTCGGCCACACCCGGACGGTCATACCGAACGCGGCCGGACTCCCGCTGGCGGTGACCGACGAGCTGGGCCACACCACGGCCGTGCGCCGTGACGCCTGGGGCCGGGTCGTGGAGGCGACCGACCCGATGGGCCACGTGGTCCGCATGGGCTGGACGGCCGAGGGCAAGCCGGGGTGGCACGAACACGCCGACGGCAGCCGGGAGTCGTGGACGTGGGACGGCGAGGGCAACCTCCTCACCCACACCGACGCAGTGGGTAACCTGACCAGCCACGAGGTGGGCCCCTTCGACGTACCGGCTACCCGCACCGACCCCGACGGCACGACCTACGCCTTCGCCTACGACACCGAGCTCCGCCTGACCGAAGTCACGAACCCGCAGGGCCTGACCTGGTCGTACGCCTATGACGAGGCGGGTCGGCTGGTCGCCGAGAGGGACTTCAACGGCCGCAGTTTGTCCTACGCGCACGATGCGACGGGCGCCCTGGTGTCCCGCACGAACGGGGCGGGCGAGGCGCTGCGGTTCAGCCGGGACGCGATGGGACGCGTCACGGAGCAGCGGTCGGACGAGGGCGAGGTGACCTCGTACGAGTACGACGCGACGGGTGAGCTCGTCCGCGCGGTCAACGCGGACGCCGATGTGGTCACCCGGCGCGATGCGCTCGGCCGTGAACTCGCCGAGACCGTCAACGGCCGAACGACGGCCTTCGCATATGACCCGCTGGGGCGGCGCGTCCGCCGGGTCACCCCCTCGGGCCTGGTGTCCGAGTGGGCCTGCGATGCGGCTGGACGCCCCACACAACTACGCTCGAAACACGGCGAGTTGGCTTTTTCCTACGACGCCTCGGGGCGCGAGAACGAACGCCGCATAGGCAGCGATGTGGTGCTCCACCAGATCTGGGATGCGACCGACCGGCTCACAGTCCAGTCTCTGCAGACGGGAGGTGTCGAGGCTGACCGCCTCCTCCAACACCGTGCGTACACCTACCGTGCGGACGGCTACCTGACCGAGATCCGCGAACTCACCTCGGGAACCCGGAAGCTCGACGTGGACGCCATGGGTCGAGTCACAGGCGTCCGAGCCCATGGCTGGGCCGAGACGTACGCGTACGACACGATGGGCAACCTGTCGCACGCAACCGCCCCCGCCCACGAGTCCGCCGGCGGCCGCGAGTTCGGCGGCACCCTCATACGCCGAGCCGGCCGCACGACGTACGAGCACGACGCACAGGGCCGCCTGATCCGCAGGATCCGCAAGCTTCTCAACGGACAGCGGCGGACATGGACGTACTCCTGGAACGCCGAGGACCGCCTGACGGAGGCCGCCACGCCCGGCGGCGCACGTTGGCGGTACATGTACGACCCTCTCGGACGCCGCATCTCGAAGCACCGGGTGGCAGAGGACGGCTCGACCATCGAGCGCACGCAGTTCACCTGGGACGACACCCGGCTCGCCGAACAGAGCACGCCCGACGGCAGGTTCACCACCTGGGACTATGAGCCGGGCACCCACCGCCCTCTCACCCAGACCGACCACAAGCCGACACTCCGAGAGGCGGGAGTGTCCTTCCTCTCGACGCTGGCCGATGACTCGGCGGTGGGCTGTGCGACCCGATTCCACGCGATCATTACCGACGCTGTCGGCACTCCGGCTGAATTGGTGTCGCCTGAGGGCAGGTTGTCCTGGCAGCGCCGCACGAGTGTGTGGGGAACGCATCTTCCGTCTCCTGCGGATGCCGCTGAGATCGACTGCCCCCTGCGCTTTCCCGGCCAGTTCGACGACCCTGAAACGGGCCTGAGCTACAACTATTTCAGGCATTACGACCCCGAAACCGCTCGGTACGCCAGCCCGGATCCACTCGGTTTGGAGCCGGCCCCCAATCACCATGCCTATGTGGCGGACCCGCTCGGTTGGAGCGACCCGCTCGGACTTGCTGCACGGGGTCCGAAGGATCCTCTGGACCTCGGAGCGGGCTACCGAGGCCGGTTGGACATGTGGCAGGAGGGCACGAAGGGAACCGATTTCGAGGTCCACGTATACGATAAATCCGGTCGCGAGGTCGGTATTTTCGGCAGCGACGGATGGTTCAACAAGCACGGTACGACGGCGGCAGATGTCCAGGTGCCGGCCAGTGTGGAGAATGCGCTCAAGGGGCGAGCCATCGACACTCTGAGAAAGACCGGTCGAATTGGGCCGAAGGGCACCGAGGACATCAGTGGAGAAAAATGGCAGAGGCCTCGCCTCGCAGCAGAAGGATGCAAATGAAATTCGTGAAGGCTGATTGGGACCCCGAACTGAACGGATTCTTCCTGGATTCGACTGCCTACTTGGCCGAGTTGCCCCGGATCCAGGAGGAGCTGCCTCCAGGTGCGAGGGCGTTCGCGTCCGACGCCGGGCACTACAGCATGGGGAGCAGCCGTTGTGTGAAGGATCTGGAGCTGGCTGGCATCCATGTGGCGACGGACAAGAGTGGAACGCTCACCCTCGAATTCACCGGCAATCAGTGGAAGCATGAAGCGGGTCTTAGTATTCGGTACGCGAAGGTTGCTCACTTCTCGATCGACTACGAGCATTCGATCGACTGGATGCAGGCGGATACCGTCCTGCTCGATGAAATCCTCCCGGACAATGGAGGATGCATCCACGAAATCGCATTGACCGATGCGGCGATCACTGTCCGATGTGAGGATCTGGACGCTGTTTGGGGTGCCGGCGGCGACAGGGGAACGTCGTGATCCAGGGAGCCACCCTTTCCCTAGGGTCAAACGGGCCGTCGCCCGTGATCGTCGGGATTTTTGTGGTCGGCGGGCTTGCCGCGCTGTGGTGTGGTGTGAATTGGGCGTTCAATGTACGAGGGATCGCGGTGCGGCGGGCCGAGGCCATTCGGCAGCGGCATGCCATGCAGCTTGGCGGGGTGTCCTCGGGGACGATGTGGGCCCAGCCTTGGTACCACCGCCTCCTCGGTGCTGTCCTCACCGCTGCCGGGTTGGTCCTCGTGATCGCCGGTTATGCGCTGTGGCACCTCAGTTGAGGGTGCCAATAGAAGGCCGTGACGGCAGTTTGTTCCTGCCCCCGTCTACGACGGCAAGCGGTCACCCGGCCCTCGGCCGGGCCCAATTCCTCGCGGGAGCCGAGGCCTCCCGGCACTCCAAGTAGGGACCTTCGGCGGGGTGACAGGGGGCGGGGGTGGTCGAGACTCGGGAGCAGGAACCTACGGCCCCGTAGGTTGCGTACCCCGGACACCTCGTACGGCCCCGACGTGCCGCCCCGACGAACGGATCCAGCATGCCCACACCCCGCCGCACCCACCCCCCGCTCATCCAGGGCGGCATGGGCGTAGCCGTGTCCGGGTGGCGGCTTGCGCGGGCTGTGGCGGGGGGTGGGCAGCTCGGGGTGGTGTCGGGGACCGCGCTCGATGGCGTGCTCGCGCGCAGGCTCCAGCTCGGGGATCCCGGCGGGCACATGCGGCGGGCGCTCGCCGCGTTCCCCGTGCCGCAGGCAGCCGCGTACGTCGTCGACCGGTACTTCGTCGAGGGCGGGCTCGCGCCCGGCGAGCGGATGCGGGCCATGGCCCGGCTGCGGGTCGACCGGGGCGAGCACGCCGAACTCCTCACCGTGCTCGGCAACTTCGTCGAGGTGTGGCTCGCCAAGGAGGGCCACGACGGGCCCGTCGGGGTCAACTACCTCGCGAAGATCCAGCTCGCCACGGCGCCCGCCCTGTTCGGCGCGATGCTCGCCGGGGTCGACCACGTTCTGGTCGGCGCCGGGATCCCCGGGCAGATCCCCGCCCTCGCGTCCCGACTCGCCCGCGCGGAGCCCGTCACCACCCTGGTCGGTGTGGATGGGGGCGAGGAAGCGCTTCCGTTTACCTTCGATCCGCGGGGTGGGCTCATGGCCCAACTCCCGGAACAGGCGCTCCAGTTGAAGCGTCCCGACGTGCTTGCCATCGTCTCGCTGCCTGTCCTCGCCTCCTACCTCGTGCGGGATCCGGCGACCCGGCCCGACGGGTTCGTCATCGAGACGCACCTGGCCGGCGGGCACAGTGCCCCGCCGCGCGGGAAGCTCTCGCTGGATGCGGGGGGCGAGCCCGTGTACGGGCCGCGCGATCATCCCGACCTCGCCAAGGTCGCGGCCCTCGGCATCCCGTTCTGGCTCGCGGGCGGAGCCGCGCATCCCGAGCGGCTGGCCGGGGCGCGGGCGCTCGGGGCCGTCGGGGTGCAGCTCGGCAGCGTGTTCGCGCTCTGCGAGGAGTCGGGCCTGCGGGACGATCTGCGAACCGAGTTGAGGGGGCGGGCCCGGGCCGGGACGCTGCGGGTGCGCAACGACCCGCGTGCCTCGCCGACGGCCTTCCCGTTCAAGGTGGCCGAGCTTCCCGGGACCCTGTCGGAGGAGTCGGTACGGGCGGCCAGGCGGCCCGTGTGCGACCTCGGCTATCTGCGCACGCCGGCCCGCGCGACGAGCGGGGAGCTCGTCTACCGCTGTGCCGCTGAGCCGATCGCCGCGTACGTACGCAAGGGCGGTGACGCCGTGGACACCGCCGGGCGGGTGTGTCTGTGCAACGGGCTGCTCGCGACCGTGGGGCTCGGGCAGCGCAGGCCCCGCGGGGTGAGCGAGCCGCCCGTCGTCACCATCGGGCAGGACCTCGGGTTCCTCGACGACATCAGCCCGGACGGCCGCCCGTACACGGCCGCCCAGGTCATCGACTGGATGCTGGGCGCGGGGACCCCGGCTCAGATCACCGCGTCGGTCTGAGACCTCGCCTTCCTGCGGCGGGTCAGGAACAGGACGCCCGCGCCGCCCGCCACGACCACGGCCGCGCCGATGCCGGTCCAGCCGAGCGCGCCGAGGCCCGAGTCGGACGAGCCGGCCGCGGCGCCGGTCGCCGAGCCGCCCTTGCCGTCGGCCGGGGCGGACGGCAGGGCCTGGTCGAGGGTGCCGACCGGGGTGGCCCTGCCGACCGCCGTGAAGCCCCAGTCCAGGAGCTGGCGCATCTCGGTGTAGACCTCGTCGCGCTTGTTCTCCTGCGGGTTCATCACCGTCACCACCAGGGTGTGGCCGTCGCGCTGGGCCGCCTCGGCCAGGGTGTTGCCCGCGTTGGTGGTGTAGCCGTTCTTGCCGCCGATCAGGCCGGGGTACTTGGCGACGCCCTCGATGCCGGACAGCAGGCGGTTGGTGTTGGAGATCCCGAACGGCTTGCCCTTGGTGTTGGGGCCGCCGGGGAAGTCGGCCGAGGCCGTGCCGCAGTACTCCTTGAAGTCCTTGTTCTTCAGGCCCGAGCGCAGGAACAGGGCCAGGTCGTACGCCGATGAGACCTGGCCCGGGGCGTCGTAGCCGTCCGGGCTCAGTACGTGGGTGTCCTTGGCGCCGAGGCCCTCGGCCTTCTTCTGCATGTCGGCGACGGTCTTGTCCACGCCGCCGTGCATCGCGGCGAGGACGTGCACCGCGTCGTTGCCCGAGCGCAGGAACACCCCGCGCCACAGGTCGGGCACCTTGTACGTCTGGCCGGGCACGATGCCGACCGCGCTGCTGCCGTCGCCCATGCCCTTGAGGTCCTCGTCGCTGACCTTGCGGCTCGCGTCGTGCGGCACCCCGGGCAGCACGGTGTCCGCGAAGAGCATCTTCAGGGTGCTGGCCGGGGGGAGCGGCCAGTGCGCGTTCTTCGCCGCGAGGACCTGGCCGGTGTCGGCGTCCGCCACGACCCAGGAGAGCGCGGAGAGGCCGGGGGGCAAGGCCGGTGCGCCCGCGCCCACTTGATCACCCGGCTTGCCCAACTGCGCGCCGCCCGCCTGCGACATGCCGGCCGGCGGCTCCTTCTTCGCCTCGCCGCCGGGTGCCCCCGGCGTCGCCGACTTGGGCGGCTTCGCGGGGTGACCGCTCGCCACGGCCGGACCGACGGCGGTGCCCGCGGTGACCGCGGTGGCGGTGAGCGCCACGAGTGCGCGCCGGACCTGCGGCGATATGGGAAGACGCATGCACGAGAACGTACCCCAGGAGTTGTCACGGAATTGACTCGTCCGCCCGTGGAATTTGCCACGCCTTGTTCATGGAACGGACAAGCGCGCCAGCCCGTCCGGTCCCGGACACACGGGTGTGGCCCGCACGCCGGATCCGTGCGGCTCGGCGCGGGTACGCCGGAGGGCGGCACCCGTACGCGACGGGATGCCGCCCTCCAAGGACGTACGGCCGACGGCTATTCCTTCTCGCCGCCGCCCAGGTGGTGCACCCGGACCATGTTGGTGGTGCCGGGGATGCCGGGGGGCGAACCGGCCGTGATGACCATGGTGTCGCCCTTGTTGTAGCGCTTCAGCTTGAGCAGCTCGGCGTCGACCAGGTCGACCATCGCGTCGGTGGAGTCCACGTGCGGGACGACGTGGGTCTCGACGCCCCAGCTCAGCGCGAGCTGGTTGCGGGTGCTCGGGTCCGTGGTGAACGCGAGGATCGGCTGGCAGGTGCGGTAGCGGGACAGGCGGCGGGCCGTGTCGCCGGACTTGGTGAACGCGACCAGCGCCTTGCCGTCCAGGAAGTCCGCGATCTCGCAGGCGGCGCGGGCCACCGAACCGCCCTGCGTGCGCGGCTTCTTGCCCGGCACCAGCGGCTGGAGGCCCTTGGACAGGAGCTCCTCCTCGGCCGCCTCGACGATCTTCGACATCGTCTTGACCGTCTCGATCGGGTACGCACCCACCGAGGACTCGGCGGACAGCATGACCGCGTCCGCGCCGTCCAGGATCGCGTTGGCGACGTCGGACGCCTCGGCGCGGGTCGGCCGCGAGTTGGTGATCATCGACTCCATCATCTGGGTCGCGACGATCACCGGCTTGGCGTTGCGGCGGCAGAGCTCCACGAGGCGCTTCTGCACCATCGGGACCTTCTCAAGCGGGTACTCGACGGCGAGGTCGCCACGGGCCACCATCACACCGTCGAAGGCGGCGACGACGCCCTCCATGTTGGCGACGGCCTGCGGCTTCTCGACCTTGGCGATGACCGGCACGCGGCGGCCGACCTCGTCCATGACCTTGTGGACGTCCTTGACGTCGTCGGCGTCGCGCACGAAGGAGAGCGCGACCAGGTCGCAGCCCATCCGCAGGGCGAACCGCAGGTCCTCGATGTCCTTCTCGGACAGCGCCGGGACGTTGACCGCCGCACCGGGCAGGTTGATGCCCTTGTGGTCGGAGATGACACCGCCCTCGATGACGATCGTCTTCACCCGGGGGCCGTCGACCGCGACGACCTTGAGCTCGACGTTGCCGTCGTTGATCAGAATCGGGTCGCCCTTGACGACGTCGCCCGGCAGGCCCTTGTAGGTGGTGCCGCAGATCGACTTGTCGCCCGGGACGTCCTCGGCGGTGATGGTGAACTCGTCACCCCGGACCAATTCGACCGGCCCCTCGGCGAATTTCGCCAGCCGGATCTTGGGGCCCTGGAGGTCGGCGAGCACGCCCACCGCGCGGCCCGTCTCCTCGGCGGCCTTGCGGACCCGGTCGTAACGGGCCTGGTGCTCGGCCTGGGAGCCGTGGCTGAAGTTGAAGCGGGCCACGCTCATGCCGGCCTCGATCAGAGCGACGAGCTGCTCATGAGAGTCGACGGCGGGGCCCAGTGTGCAGACGATTTTGGAACGGCGCATAAGGCGGATCCTATCGGTTTGTTTCGCTGCGGAATATTCCGTCTGGTGGAATGTACAAATGGGCGGGATGACGCTCAGGTGTCGTCCAGGCAAACCGGAAATCCGGTCAGGAATTCAGCGCCGGAGTCACCAGGGCATACGTCTGCTGGGCGATTTCCAGCTCCTCGTCCGTCGGCACCACGGCCACCGCGACCCGGGCGTACTCCGGGGAGATCAGCCTCGGCCGGTCGGACCGTACGGCGTTGAGCTCGCCGTCCACCGCCAGGCCCAGCTCCTCCAGACCGGCGACCGCGGCCTCGCGGACCGGGGCGGCGTTCTCGCCGACACCCGCCGTGAACGCGATCGCGTCGACCTTGCCGAGCACGGCGTAATAGGCGCCTATGTACTTCTTCAGCCGGTGAATGTAGATGTCGAAGGCGAGTTGTGCCTTCTCGTCGCCCTCGTCGCAGCGGCGACGGATCTCCCGCATGTCATTGTCACCGCACAGGCCCACCAGGCCGCTCTTCTTGTTGAGCAGCACGTCGATGTCGTCCACCGACATTCCGGCGACGCGCTTGAGATGGAAGGTGACCGCCGGGTCGATGTCACCGGAACGAGTGCCCATGACCAGGCCTTCGAGGGGGGTGAGCCCCATCGAGGTGTCGACGCACCTGCCGCCGCGCACCGCCGAGGCGGAGGCGCCGTTGCCCAGGTGCAGCACGATCACGTTCACGTCCTCGGGCGCCTTGCCGAGCAGCTTCGCCGTCTCCCGCGACACGTACGCGTGCGAGGTGCCGTGGAAGCCGTAGCGGCGGATGCGGTACTCGTCCGCCGTCGCCGCGTCGATCGCGTACCGGGCCGCGGACTCCGGCATCGTCGTGTGGAAGGCGGTGTCGAAGACGGCGACCTGGGGCAGGTCCGGGCGCAGCGCCTGGGCGGTGCGGATGCCGGTGATGTTCGCCGGGTTGTGCAGCGGGGCGACCGGCACCAGGCGCTCGATCTCCGCCATGACCTCGTCCGTGATCACGGTCGGCGCGCCGAACTTCAGCCCGCCGTGCACGACGCGGTGGCCGATGGCCGCCAACTCCGGGGAATCCAGGCCGAGTCCGTCGGCCGCGAGCTCCGCGGCGACCGCCTTGAGCGCCGCCGCGTGGTCGGCGATCGGGCCGTTCTGCTCGCGCGAGGCGCCACCGGTGGCCAACGGGGTGTGCTTGAGCCGCGAGGTCTCCTCGCCGATCCGCTCGACCAGGCCGACGGCGAGGCGCGAGGAGTCGAACATGTCGAGGAGCTGGTACTTCACCGACGAGGACCCGGAGTTGAGGACGAGGACGCGGGTGCCCTGGTTGGCGGTGGTCATGCGGAGGCCTCCTGCTCCTGCGCCTGGGCCTGGATGGCCGTGATGGCGACGGTGTTGACGATGTCCTGGACGAGGGCGCCGCGCGACAGGTCGTTGACCGGCTTGCGCAGACCCTGGAGCACCGGGCCCACGGCCACGGCGCCGGCCGAGCGCTGCACGGCCTTGTAGGTGTTGTTGCCGGTGTTGAGGTCCGGGAAGATCAGCACGGTCGCCTGCCCGGCCACCTCCGACTCCGGCAGCTTGGTCGCGGCGACCGACGGCTCGACGGCCGCGTCGTACTGGATCGGCCCCTCGATGCGCAGCTCGGGCTGGGCCTCGCGCACCAGCTTGGTGGCCTCGCGCACCTTGTCCACGTCGGCGCCCGAGCCCGAGGTGCCGGTCGAGTACGACAGCATCGCGATCCGCGGGTCCACGCCGAACTGCTGGGCGGTGGCGGCCGCCTGCACCGCGATGTCCGCGAGCTGCTCGGCGTTCGGGTCCGGGTTGACCGCGCAGTCGCCGTACACCAGCACCTTGTCGGCGAGGCACATGAAGAAGACGGACGAGACGATCGAGGCGTCCGGCTTGGTCTTGATGATCTCGAAGGCGGGGCGGATGGTCGCGGCGGTGGAGTGCACCGAGCCCGACACCATGCCGTCGGCCAGGCCCTCCTGGACCATCAGCGTGCCGAAGTAGTTCACGTCCGCGACCACGTCGTACGCCAGCTCCACGGTGACGCCCTTGTGGGCGCGCAGCTGGGCGTAGCGCTCGGCGAAGCGCTGGCGCAGCTCGGAGGTCTGCGGGTCGATGATCTGGCACTTGGTGACGTCGATGCCGAGGTCGGCGGCCTTCTTGCGGATCGCCTCGACGTCGCCGAGCAGCGTCAGCTCGCACACGTCCCGGCGAAGGAGCACGTCCGCCGCGCGCAGCACCCGGTCCTCGGTGCCCTCGGGCAGCACGACCCGGCGGCGGTTCGAGCGGGCCTGTTCCAGGAGCACGTGCTCGAACATCATCGGGGTGACCCGGCCGCTGCGGGCCACCGAGACCCGGCGCAGCAGGTCGGCGGTGTCGACGTGCCGCTCGAAGAGACCGAGCGCGGTCTCCGCCTTGCGGGGGGTCGCCGCGTTCAACTTCCCTTCCAGGGCGAAGAGTTCCTGCGCGGTGGGGAAGGAGCCGTGGCTGACCGCGACCACCGGGGTGCCCGGCGCGAGCCGGTCGGCGAGCGTCAGGATCGCCTCGCCGGGCCGCTCGTCGAGGGTGAGAAGGACGCCCGCGATCGGCGGGGTGCCGGCGCTGTGCGCGGCCAGCGAGCCGACGACCAGGTCGGCGCGGTCTCCCGGGGTCACGACCAGGCAGCCCGGGGTCAGGGCGTTCAGGAAGTTCGGCAGCATGGCGCCGCCGAAGACGAAGTCGAGGGCGTCGCGCGCGAGCCCCGCGTCGTCGCCGAGCAGCACCGTGCCGTCCAGGGCCGCGGTGATCTGGGCGACGGTGGGCGCCGAGAGCGCGGGCTCGTCCGGCAGGACGTAGCAGGGCACGGGGAGGCGGGCCTTCAGGCGCTCCTCGATCTCCTGGCGGTCGGCCGGGGCGACCCGGTTCACCACCATCGCGAGCACGTCGCAGCCGAGCCCGTCGTAGGCCCGGTGCGCGTTGCGCGCCTCGGCCCGTACGGACTCGGCGGTCTGGCCCTTGCCGCCGACCACGGGTATCACCGAGGCGCCGAACTCGTTGGCGAGCCGGGCGTTGAGCGCCAGCTCGTCGGGGAGCTGGGTGTCGGCGAAGTCGGTGCCGAGGACCAGGACGACCTCGTAGTCGCGGGCCACCTGGTGGAAGCGGTCGACGAGCCGCGAGACGAGTTCGTCGGTACCCTGCTCGGCCTGGAGCGCGGACGCCTCGTGGTAGTCCATCCCGTACACGGTGGCCGCGTCCTGCGCCAGCCGGTAGCGGGCGCGGAGCAGGTCGAACAGGCGGTCCGGTCCGTCGTGCACCAGGGGGCGGAAGACGCCGACCCGGTCCACCTGGCGGGTCAGGAGCTCCATGACTCCCAGCTCGATGACCTGGCGGCCGTCTCCCCGGTCGATCCCGGTCACGTACACGCTGCGCGTCACGCGTGCTCTCCTGTTCTGCGTTGCAGGAAATTGTCCATATAGGGCGGTCTTGCCCCCTTGACAATACCTCTGCGGATGGATAGGACGCCCGCCGGACGAAAGGCCCGGCGGGAGGGTCGGAAGACCCCCGGTCCATCATGGTCGGAGTAGCTGGATGGGCGGGTGGCCCAGGGTGCGTGGGACAATCTGAATTGCTCACGTTACGGGGGATTCGGGCGTGACGTCCCTGGACCAGCGAAGCAGGAGATTGACCACGATGCGCATCGGAGTTCTCACCGCAGGCGGCGACTGCCCCGGCCTGAACGCAGTGATCCGGTCGGTCGTGCACCGAGCCGTGGTCGGCCACGGCGACGAAGTCATCGGTTTCGAGGACGGGTTCAAGGGTCTGCTCGACGGTCACTTCCGGCCGCTCGACCTCAACGCGGTGAGTGGCATCCTGGCCCGCGGCGGCACCATCCTCGGCTCCGCCCGCCTGGAGCGCGACCGGCTGCGCGAAGCGTCCGAGAACTGCGCCGAGTTGGCGAAGCGTTACGGCATCGACGCGCTCATCCCGATCGGCGGCGAGGGCACGCTGACCGCGGCCCGCATGCTGTCCGACGCGGGGATGCCCGTCGTCGGCGTGCCCAAGACCATCGACAACGACATCTCCGCCACCGACCGCACCTTCGGCTTCGACACCGCCGTGGGCGTGGCGACCGAGGCCATCGACCGCCTCAAGACCACCGCCGAATCGCACCAGCGCGTCATGGTCGTCGAGGTCATGGGCCGGCACGCGGGCTGGATCGCGCTGGAGTCCGGCATGGCCGGCGGCGCCCACGGCATCTGCCTGCCCGAGCGGCTCTTCGAGGTCGACGACCTGGTCAAGATGGTCGAGGAGCGCTTCGCACGCGGCAAGAAGTTCGCCGTCATCTGCGTCGCCGAGGGCGCGCACCCCGCCGAGGGTTCGATGCCGTACGAGAAGGGCGCGATCGACCAGTACGGCCACGAGCGCTTCGCCGGCATCGGCAACCGGCTCGCCGTCGAACTGGAGCGGCGCCTGGGCAAGGAGGCCCGCCCGGTCATCCTCGGCCACGTCCAGCGCGGCGGCGTGCCGACCGCGTACGACCGCGTGCTCGCGACGCGCTTCGGCTGGCACGCGGTGGAGGCCGTGCACCGCGGCGACTTCGGCAACATGACCGCGCTGCGGGGCACGGACATCGTCATGGCCCCGCTGGCTCACGCCGTGACCACCCTCAAGACGGTCCCGGACAACCGGATGTACGAGGCGGAGTCCGTCTTCTAGCCGGACCCCGCAGGACCTCGGCCCTCAATGCCGGGGGTCGAAGGTCCCCGGGCCCGCCCCTGTGGCCCTTAGCCGTGAGCCAGTTCCCAGAAGCGGTCCACTATGCGGTCCAGGAAGGCTCGGCCCGCGTCGCCCGTGTCCGCGGCCGAGTTCCAGTTGAGCGTGCCGACCATCTTCTCCTGGTACTCGGTGTGCAACTGGTCGAGCACCTGCTCCAGCTGCTGCTTCGAGAGCGGGAGCAGCTTCGCCGTCGGCTTCACGTAGGCCTGCCAGCGGGTGGTGACCGCGCTGCGCAGGAGCTCCGAGAGGTCCGCGTTCTGGCCGGTGGCCGTCACGTAGTCGCGCAGCGGCAGCTGGAGCAGATCGGCAAGCGCCGCCGACTGGCGTTCGTTGCCGCGCCAGCGCCCCGCGTCCTCCATGCGTCGGTACGCCCCCGCGTCGAGACCGACCCGTCGGGCCATGTCGTCGATGGACAGGCCGCGCGCGAGGCGGTGCTCGCGCAGGGTCGAGGCGGCCGCCATGAGGTCGCCGGGGGAGCACCACAGGACGCCGGCGAGCGCGGTCAGCTCCCGCGCCTCGGGCGCCGCGAGCCCCCGCTCCCACGCCATCACGGTGTCGGGCGACACCAGGAGGCCGTACTGGGCGCGCATGCCGTAGGCGACGTGGCCGGGGGCCATGCCCAGGGCTTCCCGCAGTCGGCGGGCCGCGAGGGCATTGAAGGGTGGGGTGGGGTGCACGCGCACACCGTAGGACGGTAAGTGACATCTGACTACGGTGTGTTCCACCAAAGAAGGTGAATTGTAGGAAAGTACGGTTTTGATGCCGTCCGGGTTACCTAAGGGTTGGGTAAGCGTGTGCTCTCCAACGCTAACCCTTCACCGCGCCGGCCAGCGCGAAACCTCCTCCGAGCCGCCGCGCGATCAGGACGTACAGCAGGAGCACCGGTGCCGAGTAGAGGATCGAGAAGGCGGCGAGCTGGCCGTAGACCACCGAGCCGTAGTTCCCGAAGAACGTGAAGATGGAGACCGAGGCCGGCAGCTGGTCGGGGGAGAGCAGCAGCATGAAGGGGACGAAGAAGTTCCCCCACAGCATGATGAAGGTGTAGATCGTCACGACGGTCACGCCGGGGCCCATCAGCGGCAGCACCACCCGCACCAGCGTCTGCGGCATCGAGGCGCCGTCCGTCCAGGCGGCCTCCTCCAGGGTGATCGGCACCCCGTCCATGAAGTTCTTCATCAGCCAGATGGCGAACGGGAGTTGGGAGGTGGCGAGGAAGAGCGCCGTGCCGTACATCGTGTCGATGAGGTTCACCTGCACGAAGAGCCCGTACACCGGAACCATGATCGCCGTGATCGGCAGACATGTCGTGAACAGGATGGTCAGGAGGTACGGGCGGGCCAGGCGCGAGCGGTAGCGCGAGAGCGGGTACGCCGCGAGCGCCGCGCAGGCGACCGTGAGAAGGGTCGAACTCCCGCACAGGAGAAGGCTGTTGAGCATCGGATTGAACGTGATGTCCGGGGTCAGGACGGCCGAGAAGTTGTCCAGGGTGGCCGAGCCCGGGACCCGTACACGCAGATCGGCCTGGGTGTCCACGGAGGCGAGCAGCAGCCAGAGCAGCGGCACCGCGAAGGCCGCGGCCACCGCGAGCAGGGCCGCGTCGGCGGCGAGCCGCTGCCGGGTGCGGCGCCGCGATCGCCGGGCCCTCACGCGTCCACCTTCATCAGCCGCAGATAGACCACCGAGAACAGCGAGCCGACCAGGAGCAGCAGCAGGGCGACCGCCGTGCCGTAGCCGATCAGGCTCTTCAGGAACGCCTGGTCGTACATGAACACGGGCAGCGTCTGGCTGCGGTCGCCCGGGCCGCCGCGCGTCATCGCCCAGATGAGGCCGAACACGGAAAGGGTCTGGAGGGTGTTGAGCATCAGGTTGGTGCCGATCGAGCGGCGGATCATCGGCAGCGTGATGTGCCAGAACCGGCGCGCCCCGCTCGCCCCGTCGACCTCCGCGGCCTCCTCGATGTCCTTCGGGATCTCGGCGAGCGCGGCCGAGTAGATCAGCATCGAGAACGCGGTGCCGCGCCACACGTTCGCGAACGACACCGCCAGGATCGGCAGCGTGAACAGCCAGTTCTGGGTGGGCAGATGGAGCCAGGCGAGGATCGCGTTCAGGGTGCCCTCGCGCCGGAAGAAGGCGTACAGGAGGAAGGCCGCCACGATCTCCGGCAGCACCCAGGCGGTGATCACCAGCGCCCCGGTCACCGTCCGCACCGGGCGCGAGGCCCGCCGCATCAGCGCGGCGAGCGCCAGGCCCAGCGTGTTCTGGCCGACCAGCGAGGACAGGACGGTGAAGACGAGGGTGAGCCAGACCGCGTTGCGGAACGCGGGGTCGGCGAATGCCCGCCGGAAGTTCGCGAAGCCCACGAAGTCGACCGCCGAGGAGCCGGTCAGCTGCATGTCCGTGAACGCGATGTAGACGCAGTAGCCGATCGGCCCGGCCAGGAAAAGGAGCAGGAGCAGGGTCGCGGGCGCGATCGGCAGCCAGCGCACCGCGCGGGTCCGCCGCCTGCCCGTCACAGCCGCCGAGGCGCTCAACTGGCTCACCGGACAATCGACTTGAGCTGGTCGTCGTACGCCTTCGCGGCCGAGGCCGCCGAGCCGCCGGTCGTCACCGACTCCATCGCCTCGCCGATCGCCGTCGACACCTGCGGATAGACGGGCAGTGCGGGCCGGTAGTGCGTGAACGGGACCAGGCCCGTGAAGAAGGTGATGCCCGGCATGGAGTTCAGGTACGTCGGGTCGGCCGCCACGTCCCTGCGGACCGCGATCTGGGCGTCGGCGACGTCCCACTTCACCGCGTTCTCCTTCGTCTGCATCGTCTTGACGAAGTCGAAGGCGAGGTCGGGGTTGCCCGCCTTCGCGGGGATCGCCCAGGTCCAGCCGCCCGACATGGAGACCTTGCCCGGCGCCTGGCCGTGCTGCGTCGGCATCGGCGCCTGGCCCAGCGCGGTCGACCAGGACGGCCACTCCTTGGGGCCCTTGTTGATCCAGTTCTGGCCCAGCCAGGAGCCGTCGAGCGCGATCGCCAGCTTGCCGTTCGGCATCCAGTCCGTCGCCAGGTGCGTGCCCACATTGGGGTCGAGGGCGTCCGAGGGGTCCGGGCCGAGCTTCTCCGCGTACACCGTCCGTACGAAGTCGAGGGCGTCCTTGAAGCCCTGCGAGCCCGACACCCACTTCTTGGCGGCCGGGTCGTACAGCGGGCTCTGACCGGTCCCGTACAACAGCATCTCGAAGCCCTGCATGGCCGCTGCCTCGCCGGCCGCCTTGCCCGTGTAGACGTTGAGCGGGATGACGCCGGGGACCTTTCGCTTCACCGTGCGCGCCGCGTCGAGGACCTCCGCCCAGTTCTTGGGCTGCCAGTTCGCGGGCAGGCCCGCCTTCGCGAAGATCTCCTTGTTGAACCACAGGCCCCGGGTGTCCGTGCCGTCCGGCACCCCGTACGTCCTGCCGTCCTCGGCCTTGGCCGCCGCCTTCGCGGTGTCGACGAACTGGCCCCACATGTCCCACTGGGACAGATAGTCGTCGAGCGGGCGCAGATAGCCCGCCCCGATGTCGGAGTTGATGCGGAACGTGTCCTCGTACACCAGGTCCGGGGCGGTCTTCGGCGAGCGCATCATCTGCTGGACCTTGGCCGCGTAGTCGTTGTCGGCGGCCTGGATCGGCACCAGCTCGACCTTCTTGCCGGGGTGCGCCTGCTCGAACTGCTTCTTGACGTCCTCCAGGAACGCGTCCTTGAAGCGGATCTTGTTGTCGGTGGAGCGGTTGTACGCGATCCGCACGGTGTTCGCGTCGCTGCCCGAGCCGCTGCTGCAACTGGTGAGCGTTCCGGCGGCGAGCGCGGCGGCGAGGATCAGGGAGAGCCGGTGTCGGGTTCTGGATACGGAGTCTGTGGCGGGGGCGGTGGGGCGCACGGGCACGACCTCCTCTGGCCAGGCGTGCGGCCATGGCCACGGCCGCACTTGGCTGCCCGGTGAACGTAAGGGCGCCCGCAGGCAAGGTCAACCCCGCGCCCACCCCCGCCCGACAACCTTGTCAACTGCCGTCGCCGTGCGAGGAGTTGAGCCAGCGGTACTGCAACTCGGGGCGGCCGATCTGACCGTACTGCGGGGTGCGCTCGGCGCGGCCGGTGGTGACCAGGTGCTCCAGGTAGCGGCGCGCGGTGATCCGCGAGATGCCGACCGCGAGGCCGGTCTCGGCGGCCGTCACCCCTTCCGGCGCCTCGCGCAAGGTCCGCGTGACGGCCTGGAGGGTGGGCGCGCTCAGGCCCTTGGGGAGCGCGGAGGGCTGCGGGGCGCGCAGCGCGGCGAGCGCCCGGTCGACCTCTTCCTGCCCGCTCGCCTCCCCGGCCGTCGCCCGGAACTCCGCGTACCGCACGAGCCGGTCGCGCAGCGTGGGGAAGGTGAACGGCTTCAGTACGTACTGCACGACCCCGAGCGAGACGCCCTCGCGCACCATCGTCAGATCCCGGGCCGAGGTCACCGCGACCACATCGGCGCTGTGCCCGGCCGCCCGCAGCGACCGTACGAGCTGGAGGCCGTGGCCGTCCGGCAGGTACAGGTCGAGCAGCAGCAGGTCCACCTCGGTCCGCTCCAGGGCGCGCAGCGCCTCGGCCCGCGAGTGCGCGACCGCGACGGCGGTGAAGCCGGGCACCCGGCCGACGTAGAGCCGGTGCGCCTCGGCGGCGACGGGATCGTCCTCGACGACCAGCACCCTGATCATGCGCGCACTCCCTGCTCTATGGGCAGTCTTACGGTGAACTCGGCTCCCCCGTACGGACTTTGATCCAGTGCGATGGTGCCGCCGTGCCGGGCCGCCGCGAGCCGCACCAGCGCGAGGCCGAGGCCGCGCCCCGGGCTCTTCGTCGACCACCCCCGCTCGAACACGGCCTCGGCGGCGGCCGGGTCGATGCCGGGCCCGCTGTCCGCGACCCGCACCAGGAGCTGCCCGTCCTCGGTGGTGAGCGTGACGGCGACCTCGGCGGCCGCGCTGCCCTGCGCCGCGTCCACCGCGTTGTCGATCAGGTTGCCGAGGACGGTGACCAGGTCGCGGGCCGGCAGCGTGGCCGGAAGGAGGCCGTCGCCGATCGCGCTGCCCTCGGTGAGGACCAGCTCCACGCCTTGCTCGTTGGCCTGCGCCGCCTTGCCGAGCAGCAGCGCGGCGAGCACCGGTTCGCCGACCGCCGTGACCACCTGATCGGTGAGCGCCTGGGCCAGCTCCAGCTCGGCGGTGGCGAACTCGACGGCTTCCGGCACGCGGCCCAGCTCGATGAGCGAGACCACCGTGTGCAGCCGGTTCGCGGCCTCGTGGGCCTGCGCCCGCAGGGCCTGGGTGAAGCCGCGCTCGGAGTCCAACTCACCGGAAAGCGCCTGGAGTTCGGTGTGGTCGCGCAGGGTCACCACCGTGCCGCGCCGCCCGCCGGAGGAGACCGGCCGGGTGTTCAGGACCACGACCCGGTCGGCCGTCATGTGGACCTCGTCCACCCTCGGCTCGGAGGCGAGGAGCGCCCCGGTGAGCCGGGCGGGCAGGCCGATCCCGGCCACCGGGCGGCCCACCGCGTCCCCGCCGAGCCCGAGCAGCTCGCGCCCGCCGTCGTTGATCAGCGCGATCCGCCGCTCCCCGTCCAGCATGAGCAGCCCCTCGCGCACCGCGTGCAGGGTGGCCTGGTGGTAGTCGTGCATGCGGCTCAGCTCGGCGGCGTTCATGCCGTGCGTGTGGCGGCGCAGCCGCGCGTTGATCACGTACGTGCCGAGGCCGCCGAGCGCGAGCGCGCCGCCCGCCATGGCGACCAGCGCCACCAACTGCTTCCGCACCTGCTCGCTGATCCTGTCGATGGTGATGCCCGCGCTGACGAGCGCGGTGATCCGGCCATGATCATTCGGGTCGATGACCGGCGCCACGACCCGTACGGAAAGCCCGAGCACCCCCAAGTGCGTCTCGGCGAACGTCTTCCCGCGCAGCGCCGGGGCGGTGTCGCCGAGGTACTTCTTCCCGATCTCGCCCAGGACGGGATGCGTCCAGCGGGTCCCGTCCGGGGCCATGACCACGACGAAGTCGACGCCGGTCGTGGTGCGCAGCGTCTCGGCGTACGGCTGGAGGGCGGGCGTGGGGTTCTTGGTGCGGGCCGCCTCGACGACCGCCGGGGACGCGGCCACGGAGGTCGCGGTCGCGATCGCCTGGCGCCGCGCGGTCTCCTCGGCCTGGTGCCGGTCGGTGACGTACGAGAAGAGCGCGCACCCCGCCACGATCGCGGCGACCAGGACCACCTGCATGGCGAAGAGCTGGCCGGCGAGGGAGCGGGGTCCTGGGAGACGCATCCGGTAAGTGTGCTGGCTGGATCTGCATGAACGAAATGCACGTAAGGGTGACCGGCGTCACAGTGTGCTGGATAGTCGCGGGGATCGCTGAATCGGCCATCGGGACATGGCCGCCAGCCGCAACCGAGGAGGAACCCCGTGGACCCCGTGGCAGAGCCGCCCGCACGCCGGGAGCGCACCCACTATCTCTACCTGGCCGTGATCGGCGCGGTGATCCTCGGCATCGTCGTGGGCTTCGCGGCGCCGGGGGTCGCCGTCGAGCTGAAGCCGATCGGCACCGGGTTCGTGAACCTGATCAAGATGATGATCTCGCCCATCATCTTCTGCACGATCGTGCTCGGCGTCGGCTCGGTGCGAAAGGCCGCCAAGGTCGGCGCCGTGGGCGGCCTCGCGCTCGGCTACTTCCTCCTCATGTCGACGGTGGCGCTCGCCATCGGCCTCCTGGTCGGCAACGTCCTGGAGCCCGGCTCCGGTCTGCATCTGACCGAGGCCGCGCGGCACGCGGGTGCCAAGCAGGCCGCGGGCGCCAGCGAGTCGACGGCGGACTTCCTGCTCGGGATCATCCCCAAGACGATGGTGTCCGCGTTCACCGAGGGCCAGGTCCTCCAGACCCTCCTGATCGCTCTGCTCGCCGGCTTCGCCCTCCAGGCGCTCGGCTCGGCGGGACAGCCGGTACTGCGCGGCGTCGAGCACATCCAGCGGCTCGTCTTCCGCATCCTGGCGATGGTGATGTGGGTCGCGCCCATCGGCGCGTTCGGCGCGATCGCGGGGGTGGTCGGCGAGACCGGCGTGGACGCCCTGAAGGCCCTGGCGGTCATCATGATCGGCTTCTACGTCACCTGCGCCCTGTTCGTCTTCGTGGTCCTCGGCGCGATCCTGAAGCTGATGACCGGCGTGAACATCTTCAGCCTCCTGAAGTACCTGGCCAGGGAGTTCCTGCTGATCCTGTCCACGTCCTCCTCCGAGTCGGCGCTGCCGCGGCTCATCGCGAAGATGGAGCACCTGGGTGTGAGCCGCTCGGTGGCCGGCATCACCGTGCCGACCGGCTACTCGTTCAACCTGGACGGCACCGCGATCTACCTGACGATGTCGTCGCTGTTCATCGCGAACGCGATGGGCAAGCCGCTGGGCGCGAGCGAGCAGATCTCGCTGCTCCTCTTCATGATCATCGCCTCGAAGGGCGCGGCGGGCGTCACGGGCGCGGGCCTGGCGACCCTGGCGGGCGGGCTCCAGTCGCACCGCCCCGAACTGGTCGACGGGGTCGGCCTGATCGTCGGCATCGACCGCTTCATGAGCGAGGCGCGCGCACTGACCAACTTCGCGGGCAACGCGGTGGCGTGCGTGCTGGTCGGCACGTGGACGAAGGAGATCGACAAGACCCGGGTCGGGGAGGTCCTGGCGGGCCGCCTCCCGTTCGACGAGCGGATGCTGACGGTGGGGGAGCCGGAGGTCCCGGAGCAGCGCGAGGAAGACAAGTCGCCGTCTCCGGTGGCTACTTGAGAAGGGCGCCTACTTGAGAATGTTGACGGCGCGAGCGACAACCAGCACGACGGTCAGCAGTGACACAGCCGACTGCAACATCATCAGCATCTTCGCCCACCGGTTCAGCGGCATGACGTCCGTCGGGCTGAACGCGGTGGCGTTGGTGAACGACAGGTACAGATAGTCCGGAAAGGCCGGCTCCCAGTGCGGCGGGGCGAGCTCCGGGCTCTGCATCTGAGGGAAGAGGAAGTCGGGAAAGGTGCGGGTCGCCTGCATCCGGGCGACCGGACCGCCCCGGTCCCACTCCCAGTACCAGAGCGCGAACACGATCACGTTGGTCAGCCAGATGCCGCCGCCCGTCACCAACAGGGCCGCGGCATCGGCGCCTTCCTGCCCCCGCACGAGCCCGACGACGAGCCGCACCGCCGACCAGCCGTTGGCCGCGCTGATACACGCGATCAGCACGAGCCCGGCCAGCCGGTAGAGCCGAGAGGCGCGTTCGATGCGTACGGGGTTGCCCGCGATCAGCGCGACCATGAGCGCGATCTCCAGGCCGGGCAGCAGCCACTCGGGATGGATGCTCAGCCGCTCGGGCAGCGCCCATTGCAGGCCGACGGCGGTGAGCACGGCGAGCGTCGAGGCCCACCGGGTCTCGCCCTGGGTAACCCGCAGCCAGGCGGGGAGCGGCCGGTGCCCGGAGTCGTGCTCGGGCTCTTCGTGGGGTGCGTGCGTCACGGGGTCATGCTGCCGCCCCGGCCCCCACAGGGGCGAACCGGGGGGCCGCAGGCGGGGCGGGGTCAGCTGCCCAGGTTCTTCACCGCCTCGTAGTACGTCCACGCCGTCGCGTCGCACGACGTCTTCTTCGCGCCGCTGTACGCGTTGCAGACGCGCTTGAGGTCCTCGTACAGAGCGCTGTCGATGCGGGCCTTGTTCGCGGGGAACTGGCCGGCCGCCTTGTAGTTGCGGTAGCCGAAGTCATGGCGTGCGCATGACAGCTTGAAGGGGAAGCCGAAGGGGTTGTCGGGGGAATCCGAGCAGTAGTCCGTCGACCAGTCGAAGCCGTACGCGGACCAGCGGGACTGGTCGTTGCGGGCGGCCTGGAACGCGTTCGAGCTGGTCGCGCTGGTCTGGGTGAACGAGGCGAGCACCTGCGCCTTGTCGGCCGGGGCGGCCTGGGCCGGGGTGGTGGCCAGGGCGGCGAGCGTGAGCGTGGCGGCGGCGGTCATGCTCAGGGTGGTACGACGGCGCATCCTGAACTCCGTGGGGGAGAGGGGCGGTTGACGTACCGTCACTCTGGCCTCACGGGCTACGCGGGCGCTACAGATTCACTGGAGCCTGAAAGACGGTGGAGCGGTGCGGTCGCTCGGCCTCGCCGCCATCTATGCCGCAGCTGGAAAACGCCCGTGGTGGGGCACTCCGTCGCCGCGAGCCCGGACTGGCTCGCCGCCGACGTGCGACCGGGCGAGGTCGCCGGGATCGCGGGTCCGAGGAACGAGCCGCTTCGGCGTTCCTGTCGCGGTGGTGTGCCCGGAGTTCACCGCGCGGTTACTGCGTGAGCGCCGCCTCCACCACCTGCGCCGTCCGCTCCGCCGGGACCCCCGCCGAGAGCAGCAGGGTCGTGGCCGCCGAGCGGCCCGCCTCCGAGGCGGGCAGGGCGCCCTCGTTGACCGCCTCCATCAGGCCGAACAGGGACTGCTCGTGCACGTAGGCGAGGGCTGCCGGGGGGAGCGGGGACGTGAACACACCTTCGCGCAGGCCGAGTTGGAGCAGGTCCACGCACTCCTTGCGGACCGGGGCGAGGCGCTGCTTGATGCCCGCCATCGTGACGCTGCGCTGCGCCAGGGCCACCAGGAGCCGGTAGCGGTCGGCGATCGCCCACACCGCGAGGGTGGCCCGGGCCAGCGCCTCGGCCGGGTCGGTGACGCCTTCGCGCCCCTCGCGGTGCGCGTCCGCGACGGTCTCCGCCGCCTCGTCCACCAGCGCCGCGATCAGCGCGTCCCGGCTCGGGAAGTGCCCGTACACCGTGCGCCGTACGACGCCCGCCGCCCGGGCGATCTGGTCCATCGACGCGTCCGGGTCGCGGACCAGCTCGGCGAAGGCCACCTCCATGATGCGGCGGCGGTTCGCGTCGGCGCGGCCCCCGGGAGGGGCGGCAGGGGTAGCAGTCACGCCCCCATTTTGCACAGCGGCGTGCAGCGGCGTAAATTGCACACCGTTGTGTAGTTGCACAGCGATGTGCAAGTAGATCTACCCCAACGGGGCCCGGAGGAACAGACCAGACCTCCGGGGCAAGCGAGTTCGAGGAAGGGTGAGACGTCGTGGGTCTCGTCATCAACCAGCCCGTCGAGAAGATGGGGGCGCCCTACCGGCGGCGCTGGTGGGCGCTGCTCGTGCTCTGCCTCAGCCTGCTGATCATCGTGATGGCGAACACCGCCCTCACCGTCGCAGCGCCCGACATGACCAAGGACCTCGGGCTCAGCAGCTCCGACCTCCAGTGGGTCATCGACGGCTACACCGTCCCGTACGCCGCCCTGATGCTGCTGCTCGGCGCGATCGGCGACAAGTACAGCCGGCGCGGCGCGCTCGTGCTCGGCCTGCTCGTCTTCGCGGGCGCTTCCGTGGCCGGCTCGCTCGTCGACAGCTCGACCGGTGTCATCGCGTCCCGCGCCGTCATGGGCGTCGGCGCCGCGCTGATCATGCCGGCGACCCTGTCGCTGCTCGCCTCGACGTTCCCGCGCGCGGAGCGCGCCAAGGCGATTCTGCTGTGGACCGCGACCGCCGGGATCGCCATCGCCGCCGGGCCGTTGGTCGCCGGGGCGCTCCTGGAGAACCACGGCTGGGCCTCGACGTTCCTGATCAACGTGCCGATCGCGCTGCTCGCGGTCCTGGGCGCGTTCGTCCTCGTACCGCCGTCGAAGGCCGCCCACCACGACCGCATCGACTACGTGGGCGGGCTGCTCTCGGTCGTCTCCGTCGGCGCGCTGGTCTACATGATCATCCAGGGCCCGCACTTCGGCTGGGACGCCAAGGCGATATCCGCCGCCGTCGTCGCCGGGCTCGGCTTCGTGGTCTTCGTGCTGTGGGAGCTGCGCCACCCGCGGCCCGTCCTGGACGTACGCCGCTTCGCGCACCGGATGTTCTCCGGCTCGCTGCTCGCCGTCGCGCTCTTCTTCCTCGCGGTCTTCGGTGCCTTCTACTACCTGACCCAGCACCTCCAGTTCGTGCTCGGCTACACCCCGCTGGAGACCGGCATCCGCATGCTGCCGCTGGCCGGCGCGGTCTTCGTGGGCTCCGCGCTCACCGGGTTCCTCACGCCGCGGCTCGGCATGAAGGTCACGGTCACCGCGGGCATGGTCGCCGGAACCGTCGCGCTCGCGCTGCTCACCCGCATCGACGCCGGTTCCGGATACGGCGACTTCCTCGCCCCGCTGATCATCCTCGGCGTCGCCATCGGGCTCGCCCTGTCGCCCTGCACCGACGCGATCATGGGCGCCTTCCCGGAGGCCGAGCTCGGCGTCGGCGGCGCGGTCAACGACACCTCGCTCGAACTCGGCGGCTCGCTCGGCATCGCCATCCTCGGCTCGGTGCTCGCCGGCTCCTACTCCTCGCACCTCGCGGACGCGACCGCGGGCTCCAAGCTGCCAGCCTCCGCGCTCGCCACCGCGCAGGACTCGGTCGGCGCCGGATACGCCGTCGCCCAGGGCATCGGCGAACAGGCCAAGCAGCTCGGCGCCCAGGCGCTGCACGCGGGTACCCCGCAGCAGGCGGCCCAGCTGAAGGCCCAGGCCGAGCAACTGGGCGCCGGTGCCCAGCAGATGAGCCACGCGGTCGGCTCCGCGTTCTCCGACGCCGTCGCCCACACCAGCCTCATCGGCGCGGTCATCCTGGGCGTGGGAACCGTCCTCGTCGCCGTCCTGCTGCCGCGCCGCGGCAAGGGCGACGCGCAGCAGGAGCAGGCTTCGGACGGCTCGGAGCGCGAGCCTGTGTCCGTCTGAACGCTCTGATCGCTCAGGGCAGCAACGCCAGCTCCGCCCCGGTCAGTACGAGATCGGCCGCTCCGGCCGAATCCCGTATCGACTCGGGGCGGCTGGCCCCCGGGATCGGGATCAGCGTCGGCGACAGCGTCAACAGCCAAGCCAGCGCCACCTGTTGAGGGCTGACGCCCCGGGCGTCGGCCACCGTGTGGAAGGCCGATCGGGCCTCCGGGCCGCCGGGCCCGTCGAGGGCGCTGCGCGAGATCCCGCCCAGCGGGCTCCAGGGCAGGTAGGCGAGCCCGAGCTCGGCGCAGAGCCGCAGCTCGGGCTCGCCGTCGCGTACGGCGGGCGAGTAGCGGTTCTGTACGGAGACGAGCAGGTCGCCCAGAACCGCCTTCGCCTCACGGATCCGGCCCGTGTCCGCGTTGGAGATGCCGACGGTGCGGATCTTGCCCTCCGTGGCCAACTCCCGCAGCGCGCCCAGGGATTCGGCGAACGGAACCTCTGGGTCCGGCTTGTGCAGCTGGTAGAGCCCGATCGCCTCGACGCCGAGCCGCTTCAGCGATCCCTCGGCGGCCCGCCGCAGCTGGCCCGGGTCGCCGTTCACCGTCCAGCCGCCGTCGTCGGTGCGCCCCCGGCCGCCCTTGGTCGCGACCAGGACGTGATCGGTGGCGCCGCCGTACGAGGCGAGGGCGCGGGCGACGAGGAGCTCGTTGTGGCCCGGCTCGCCGCCGGGCGCGTAGTAGGAGTCGGCGGTGTCGATGAGCGTGACGCCCGCGTCCAGGGCCGCGTGCACAGTGGCGACTGCCCGCGCTTCGTCCGGCCGCCCCTCGATCGACAGCGGCATCGCCCCGTAGCCGATGGCGCCGACCTCGTACGGTCCAAGTGTGCGTATCCGCATGTCAGTTGACCCCCATCGTCTCGGCCACCGCGCGCGGCAGCCAGCTTTCGGTGTGTGTGAACGTGAAGCCGAGCGACTCGGCGCGGCTGGTGTCCATCCCGTACGAGCGGGCGAAGGAGAACGGCGAGACCGCGCCGACCTCCACCGGCTGGTACCGCACGGCCCGGTGGTCGCCGCCCAGCGCGCCCGCGACCGCCGCCACGATGTCCTCGGTGGTCAGCGGCCCGTGCGAGGCGGCGTTCACCGGACCGGTGAAGTCCTGCCGGGTCACCCAGAACAGGAACTCCGCGATCTCCTCGACGTCGATGTACGTCGCCGGGCGGTTCGTCGCCGGCACCGCGACCGGCTCGCCGCTGCGGATCCGGTCCGCGTAGTGGGCGAGCCGCCCGGTGAAGTCGTCGGCCCCGCCCAGGACATGGGCCACCCGCACGGCGACGTACGGGAAGTCCGGGCCCGCGGCGAACACCGCCTCGGCCTGCCGCTTGCCCTCGCCGTAGCGCGCGGCGACGAACTCGGGCTCCTGCCAAGGGAGTTGGGGCGTGACAATGACCGTGGCGGGGTCCAGGACGTCCTCGCCGACCAGCCCGGCGGAGTCCTCGTACTCGTACACCTCGACCGTCGACGTCATGACGTAGCGCGCGGTGCGGCCGGCGAAGACGCGGCGGGCGATGCCGGCCTGGCGCGGGGTGTAGCAGACCTGGTCGACCACCACGTCGAAGGTGCGCCCGCCGAGCGCGGCCGCGAGGGACGCCTCGTCGTCGCGGTCGGCGATCAGCTGGACCGCGCCCGGTGGGGGCGGCGCCGAGCCCCGGTTCAGGACCGTCACCCGGTCACCGGCCGCGATCAGCCGCGCGATGAGCCGCTTTCCGAAGTAGCGGTTGCCCCCGATGACCAGTACCTCACGCATGTCCTCAATCCCCTTCCCACCTGCGGTTTTCCCGGGTACCAGTGTTACGTTGACGGCTCCGGGACTGAAGGGGGAAACATGGGAGATCTCGCGGCCGTACCGAAAGAACCACGGCATTCGCGCGCCGTCGCCAACGATTCGTCAGGGGGCTTCGATCAGGTCGACCGGCAGCTCCTCGAAGTCGTCCAGCGGGAGGGCCGGATCAAGCTCAGCGAGCTGGGCCGGCGGGTCCGGCTGAGCCCGGCCGCGGTCACCGAGCGGTTGCGCAGGCTGGAGGCGAGCGGGGCGATCACCGGGTACGGGGCGCGGGTCGACCCGGCCAGGCTCGGCTACGGCATCCAGGCCTTCATCCGGGTCAGCCCGCACGGCGGCTACAACCTCAAGCACCCCAGGACCCTGGAGCTGATGGAGCGGCCGGAGATCATCGAGGTGCACCACGTGGTGGGCGAGGACTGCTGGATCATCAAGGTGGCGGTCGCCGACACGATCCACCTCGAAGAGATCCTGGAACAGACCTCGGCGCTCGGCCGCACGACCACGTCGATCGTCCTTTCGTCACCGGTGGGCGGCCGCGAGGGAAAACCGCTGCTGCCGCCGGTACGGGACTGAGCCGCCCCCGGGCCCTCGTGGCTCCTCTTACCTTGCTTCCTGCCTTGCTCCCCTTGCCTTGACGCCGACGTAAAGGCTTACGTTCCTTGTCATGCGCATCGGCGAACTTGCGGCACGGGCGGGCACGACACCTCGCACGCTTCGGTACTACGAGTCGCGCGGCCTGCTCGCCGCGCGGCGCACGGAGAACGGCTACCGGTCGTACGACGAGGCCGACCTGCGGCTGCTCCAGCAGATCAGGACCCTGCAGGACTTCGGGTTCGAGCTGGAGGAGACCCGTCCGTTCGTGGACTGCCTGCGGGCCGGCCACCCGGCGGGGGACACCTGTCCGGCGTCGCTCGCGGTGTACCGCCGCAAGCTGGCCGAGCTCGACGCGCTGATCGACGAGCTCGGCGCCGTACGCGCCCAGGTCGGGGCCGAGCTGGCGCGGGCCGAGGTGATGGCGGCTGCGGAGGTTCCGGGCGGTCCGGAGCCGCGCTGCGAGTTGAGCCCGGACGAGACCGGGGGACCGAGGAGTGAGGGGATGACGCGATGATCAAGGCGGCAGGCGTGGACGAGGTCACGGACGAGACCTTCGCCGACGCGGTGAGGGGGGCGGCGCTTCCGGTCCTCGTCGAGTTCACGGCCGACTGGTGTCCGCCGTGCCGGCAGATCGCCCCCGTCCTTCGTGCGCTGGCGGTCGAGGAGGCGGACCGGCTGAAGATCGTCCAGCTCGATGTGGACACGAACCCGGAGACGACGACGAAGTACGGCGTCCTGTCGATGCCCACGCTCATGGTCTTCGTCGACGGCGAACCGGTGAAGTCGATGGTGGGCGCGCGCCCGAAGCGGCGGCTGTTGCAGGAGCTGGAAGACGTGATCTGACGGCACTGCCTGGCGCGGGTCGCGGCAAAGAAAATGCCCCGGATGAATTGACATCCGGGGCATTCCCTTGCGTATATTAGGTGTTTCGCGATTTCATATAATGAAGTCACGGAGAAGCCTTATGAAAGCACTGTATCGCGTCAGGAGTGGAATTGTCAACCGAGGAATTTCGGAAGGAACAGCAATTCATCACCGACCTCTACGCCCGTCTCGACGATCTGCGGGATCAGGCCGAGGTCGCGGTGCAGTCGGCGTTGTCGCAGGTCGGCACCGGTCTTCAGGCCCGGCTCGAACGGGATGTGATGGTCGCCGAGCAGTCCGGGCTGCTCGGCGCGCTCAACGCGGGCGAGAACGGGCTGTGCTTCGGGAGGCTCGATTTCCAGGACGGTACGGCGCATCACGTCGGACGCATCGGAATCCGCAGGAACGACCGGGAACGCACTCCGCTGGTGATCGACTGGCGGGCCGAAGTGGCCCGGCCCTTCTATCTCGCCACCGGGCATTCCCCGATGGGATTGCGGCGCAGGCGGCACATCACCACCGAGGGCCGCACCGTCACCGCGCTCCATGACGAACTCCTGGACCTGACGGACGCGGAGCGCACCGGGCACGAGGGCGCCAACGCCGACGAGGTGCTGCTCGCCGCGCTGGACGCCGCCCGCACCGGCCGGATGCACGACATCGTGCAGACCATCCAGGCCGAGCAGGACCGCATCATCCGGGCCCCGCACCGCGGGGTGCTCGTCGTCGAGGGCGGGCCCGGCACCGGCAAGACCGTCGTCGCGCTGCACCGGGCGGCGTATCTCCTGTACGAATACCGGGAGTTGCTGGCCCGGCGGGCCGTGCTCATCGTCGGGCCCAACCCCGCCTTCCTCGGCTACATCGGCGACGTGCTGCCCTCGCTCGGCGAGACCGGGGTGCTCCTGTCGACCATGTCCGAGCTGTTCCCCGGCGTGCACGCGACCGGCACCGACACCCCCGAGGCGGCCGAGGTCAAGGGCCGCGCCGCCATGGCCGAGGTGCTCGCGGCGGCCGTGCGCGACCGCCAGACCGTGCCCGAGTGGGCCATCGAGATCGAGCACGAGGGGTACGGCACGCTCCAGCTCGACCGGGCGATGGCCGAGGACGCGAGGTGGCGGGCGCGCGAGAGCGGCCTCCCGCACAACCTGGCGCGGCCGCACTTCGCGTTCCACATCATCGACGCGCTCACCGCGCAACTGGTCGAGCGGATCGGCGCGGACCCGTTCGGCGGCCCAAACCTGCTCGGTCCGGACGACGCCGCCCAGATGGGCAAGGAGATCGCGACGAGCGGTGAGGTGCACGCGGCGATCGAGGAGCTGTGGCCGAAGCTGACGCCGCAGGGGCTGGTCGCGGACTTCCTGGCGGATCCGGCCCGTCTCCCGGACGAGGACGCCAAGTTGATCCGGCGCGAGGGCGGCGAGTGGACGCCGGGCGATGTGCCGCTGCTCGACGAGGCGGCCGAACTCCTCGGCGAGGACGACAGCGCGGCACGGGCCGCCGCCGAGGCCGAACGCCAGGAGCGGATCGCCTACGCGCAGGGCGTGCTCGACCTCTCGGCGGGCTCGGAGTCGTACGAGTTCGAGGACGAGGAGTCCGAGGTGCTCGCGGCGCACAACATCATCGACGCCGAGCGGATGGCGGAGCGGCACGAGGAGGCCGACCACCGCAGCGCGGCCGAACGTGCGGCGGCGGACCGCACGTGGGCGTTCGGGCACATCATCGTCGACGAGGCGCAGGAGCTCTCGGCGATGGCCTGGCGGCTGCTGATGCGACGCTGCCCGACCCGTTCGATGACGCTGGTCGGCGACCCGGCGCAGACCGCGGACGCGGCGGGCGTCGGCTCGTGGGAGCGCATCCTCTCGCCGTACGTCGCGGACGGGAACTGGGAGCACGTCCGACTCGGCGTCAACTACCGCACCCCGGCGGAGATCATGGCGGTGGCGGCGGAGGTGTGCCGGACGGCGGACCCGTCCTTCGTGCCGCCGAGCTCGGTGCGGTCGACGGGGGTACGACCCTGGGCCCGGGCCGTGACCTCGGCTGCCCTCGCCTCGGCGGTGGCGGAATCGGTGGAGGCCTGGCGGGGCGCCGGTCGCCTCGCGGTGATCGCGCCGGGCTCCCTGCGCGGCCCGCTCCTCGCGGCGCTGCCCGACGCGGCGTCCGGGGCGGCCCCCGACCTGACCCGGGAGGTGGTCCTTCTCGACCCGCGTCAGGCGAAGGGGCTTGAGTTCGATGCGGTGCTGGTGGTTGAGCCCGGGGAGTACGGGGTGAGCGACCTGTATGTCGCGCTGACGCGGGCGACGCAGCGGCTGGGGGTGCTGTTCGCCGGGGAGTTGCCGGGGGCGCTGGCCGGGCTGGAAGGGCTGGAGGGGGCCTGATCGTTCCTGGGGCGGGGCCGGGAGTGCGGGTCGGGCGGGGTGCGCTGGGGCTCTGCCCCGGACCCCGTTGAGCCCCCACCCCGCCCCTTCCCTGGACCCTCCGGGGGATGGGGTCGGGTGCGGCTCGGTGGGTGATGCCGGGGCGCTGCCCCTGGCCCCGCTGGATGCGTGGTCGAGTTCGGCTGCGGACCGTGGGTGGCTGGTCGCGCAGTTCCCCGCGCCCCTAGCACGATGGATCCTGGCCGGCGCCGGCATCTTCAGCCCGTCCGGCCTCTTGCACACCGCCTGTACAGGCATCTTCAGCCCGTCCGGCGTTTGAGGACGAGCGCCCTTAAGGCGCGAACGGGGGTCCGGGGGCGGAGCCCCCGAAGTAGGGGTGCAGGGGACGAAGTCCCCGCAGGGGTCTGGGGCGGAGCCCCAGGGGCCGAGGCATCCAACCCCGAGTTACGGGTGGGTGGGTGGGCGACTCCCTCGGGGTCTGGGGCGCAGCCCCAGGGCTCAACCTCTCCAACCCCTTGCACGGGCGGGCGGGTGGGCAGTCCCCCCCCGGGTTCTGGGGCGCAGCCCCAGGGGGCTTCGGTGCGCACCCCGAACCCCTAAGCGGGAGGCGGCGCCGTGCTCTCCCTCGGCTGGAGCCGGGGCAACGGGTCCTGGACCTGCCGGGCCGGGCCGCCGTCCAGCAGGGCCAGCAGTTCGCCCGCCGCCCGGTGCCCGAACTCGTCCGCCTTCCGTACCAGCGCGGTGAGTTGGGGATGCAGCGTGTGGCAGATCACCGAGTCCTCCCAGGACACCACCGACACGTCCCGCGGGATGAGCAGCCCCCGCTCGGCCGCGACACTGACCGCCGCCACCGCCATCACCTCGTTGTCGCAGATGAGCGCGGTGGGCGGGGCGGGGGACGAGAACAACCGGCGTGCCGCCTTCGCCCCCTGGCGGTCCGTGAAGTCCGTCGTCACCGACACCGCCTGCTCCAGGCCGAGCCGCCGCCCCGCCGCCCGCAGCGAAGCGATCCTGCGCGCGGTGTGGGCGAAGCCCGGCGTACCCGCGATGTGGCCGATGCGGCGGTGGCCCAGCGCGTACAGGTGGCGGACGATCAGGTCCATGGCCCCGGAATCGTCAGCCCAGATGTTGGAAAGCCGTGCCTGGCGCGGGAGTTGGGGTGCACCAGGGTTCCCCGGCGCCTCCATGCCGCCGATGATCACGGCCGGCAGGCCGAGTACCGCGAGGGTCTCGGGGCGGGGGTCCGACACCCGGGGGTCGACCACGATCACCCCGTCGACCCGCCGCTGCGCCCACCAGCGCCGGTACAGCTCGCACTCCGCCTGGACGTCGTCGACCATCTGGAACACGAGCGCCTGGTCGCGCGGCGCGAGGCTCGCCTGGATGCCCGAGACGAGCTGGAGGAAGAACGACTCCCCGCCCAGGCTGTCCGCCGGGCGGGCCAGGACCAGCCCGATCGCGCCCGCGTTCTCCCCGGAGAGCGCACGCGCCGCCGAGCTCGGCCGCCAGCCGAGCCGGTCCGCGACCCGTATGACCCGGCGGCGGGTCGAATCGGACACCCCGGGCCGGTTGTTGAGCGCGAAGGAAACCGCACTGGTGGAGACGCCGGCCTCTCTGGCCACGTCTTTCATGGTCGGACGGCGGGGCGGCGGCGCATCGCTTTCGGTCTCGCTCATGGGGTGATGGTAACGCGGTTTAGCTGGCTGCAACTAAACCGTCTTAGTTGATCCCGAATATTCGGGACTTTAGTCCTTTTTAGCCGTGCTGACCTGCGTGTTTAGTAAAACAGCCTACTTATTCGGTATTGACGTCCAATTAATTCGCGCTGCATGGTGTGCGGCAACGTCATCGGGACGAGGCGAAGGAGTCAGCCACTCATGTCCATTCATCGCAGTGTCGCGATCCGGACGGCCGTCGGGCTCGGCGCGGCCCTCTCGCTCACCGTGCTCACCGCGTGCGGGGGCGGCGGGAGCGGTACGGGTTCGTCCACCGACGGGAAGGTCGAGGGCGAGATCAAGTTCCAGACGTGGAACCTCCGCGCCAACTTCAAGGACTACTTCGAAGGCGTCATCAAGGACTTCGAGAAGGCGAACCCCGGCACCAAGGTGAAGTGGGTCGACCAGCCCGCCGACAACTACGCCGACAAGCTGAGCGCCGACGCCACCGCCGGCACCCTCCCCGACGTCGTCAACCTCTCCCCGGACCTCGCCTATCCGCTCGCCAAGGCGGGCACCCTGCTCAACCTGGACAAGGACAAGGTCGCCGCCAAGTTCAGGCCCGAGTACCTGGACGGCGCCTGGCAGGGCTTCGACATGCCGGGGCTCGACGGCTCGTACGCCTTCCCCTGGTACCTGAACACCGGACCGCTCTTCTACAACAAGTCCATGTTCAAGGACGCCGGCCTCGACCCGGACAAGGCGCCGAAGACCTTCGACGAACTCTTCGCGGACGCCGCCCAGTTGGCGAAGAAGGGCAAGGCCACCCTCGCGCAGCCGCCGACCGTCGAGGACTTCGGGCGGTACGGCGTCGACATCATGAGCAAGGACGGGACGAAGTTCACCTTCAACGACGCCAAGGGCGTGGAATTCCTGACGAAGTATCAGGAGATGTTCAAGGAGGGCGGGCTCCACAAGCAGGCTCTCACGCTCACCGCCGAGACCGCCGGGCAGAAGTTCCTCCAGCAGGAGGTCGCCATGAACCCGGGCAGCGCCCATGATCTGGAGACCTTCAAGAAGAACGCCCCGTCGCTCTACGACAGCCTCGGCATCACCGACGTACCGACCAACACCGGCAAGCAGAACATGTACTTGCAGGGTCTCTCGGTCAACTCGCAGAGCAAGAACGCCGCGACCGCCCTCGCCTTCGCGCACTTCGTCACCGACCAGAAGAACCAGGAGGACTTCGGCTACAAGGTCGCCGTCTTCCCCAGCACCAAGGGCTCCCTCGACAAGGAGTACTGGACCAAGGCCGACAGCACGGAGGAGGGCAAGATCCGGGTCGCCTCGGCCAAGATGCTGCCGACCGCCGTCAACTACACGCCGGTGCTGTTCAGCGACGAGATGAAGACGATCCTGCGCAACGAGATCGCCAAGTGCCTCCAGGGCAAGGAGTCCCCGAAGGAGGCCCTGGACAGCGCGGCGAACCAGATGACCAAGCTGATCCAGCAGAAGTGACCCGGGGGAACGAGAAATGAGCCACTCCTCGGTCCTGGCGATGAGCACCTGCACACCGACCCGGCGGTTCCAGTGATGAGCACCTCGACACCGACCCGGCGGTCCCAGCGATGAGCACCTCGACCACCACCACCGTCGCCGCGAAGGGGGCCGCGGGCCGTCCGCGCATAGCCGCCCCCGGCCGGCGCGCGGGCCGCACCACGGCCCGTACGCACAAGGCCTTCAGCCCCTGGCTCTTCCTGGCACCCGGCCTCCTGATCACCCTCGCCTTCAACCTCTACCCGTTCCTCGCCACGGTGTGGAAGTCGTTCACCGACGCCCGCACCCTGACCACCGGCAGCTTCGTCGGCTTCGACAACTTCACCGCGCTCGTCCACGACGACCAGTTCTGGGTCGCCCTGCGCAACAGCGCGCTGTACGTGGTCCTGGTCGTGCCGTGCCTGGTCTTCCTGCCGCTGCTCCTCGCACTCCTGGTGCAGCGGCACATCCCCGGCATCGCCTTCTTCCGGTCCGCGTACTACACGCCCGTCGTCGCGTCGGTCGTGGTGGTCGCCCTGATGTGGGTCTGGATGCTGGACGACCGCGGTTTCATCAACGGCGTCCTGCACATGGTGGGCGTCGACCCGGTGCCGTTCCTCTCCAACGAGTGGCTGCTGCTGCTCAGTTCGATGGCCCTGACCGTATGGAAGGGCCTCGGCTACTACATGATCATTTACTTGGCCGCGCTCGCGAACGTACCCAAGGAACTCCACGAGGCCGCCGAGGTCGACGGGGCCGGGCCGATCCGCCGGTTCCTCTCCATCACCATGCCGTCCGTGCGCTCCACGATGGTCCTGGTCGGCGCGCTCTCCTCGGTCTCCGCCTTCAAGGTCTTCACCGAGGTCTTCATGATCGCGGGGCCGACCGGCGGACCCGGCGGCGCCGACACCACCCTCGTCATGCTCATCCAGCGGGCCGGCACCGGGCTCCAGGGCCGCACCGGCTACGCCTCCGCCATGTCGATCGTGCTCTTCCTGCTGACCCTGGTCCTGATGCTCCTCGTGCTGCGGGCCGACCGGAAGGACAAGGACTGATGGCCGACCGGAAGGACAACCACTGATGGCCGCCGTCGCCCACGCCCGCACGCCCGCCGATCCCCGCACCCCCGCCCGGCTGAGCCGCGGACGCGTGCCGCGCTGGCGCAAGATCCTGCGGTACGCGGCCCTCGTGCTCGTGCTGCTGATCATGATCGGGCCGTTCCTGTGGCAGCTGTCCACCTCGCTCAAGGGCATCACCGAGGACATCTACACCTCGCCGCCCCGGCTGCTGCCCGAGCACCCCACCTTCGCCAACTACCGGGGCGTCGCGGACATCATCCCGGTCTGGGACTTCATCCTGAACTCCGTGAAGGTCGCGCTCAGCAACGTCCTGACGAACGTGGCCGGCGCCGCGATGGCCGGGTACGCGCTCTCCCGGCTCCGCTTCAAGGGGCGCGGCGCCGCCGGAATCGTCTTCGTCCTGGCGCTGTTGGTGCCGATGGAAGCGATCATGCTGGCCCAGTTCGCGACCATGCGCTCGCTCGAACTCAACAACACCCTGGTCGCCGTGGTGCTGCCCGGCTGCATCGGCGCGATGAACGTGCTGCTGATGCGCAACGCCTTCGACAACATCCCGTACGAGATCGAAGAGGCGGCCATCGTCGACGGCGCCAACGTGTGGCAGCGCTTCACCCGTATCGCGCTGCCTGCCGTGAAGGGCACGCTCGCGGTCGTCGCGATCTTCTCCTTCATGGGTGCCTGGGACGACTTCCTGTGGCCGCTGATCGTGCTCTCCGACTCCGACCACTTCACGCTGACCGTCGGCCTGAACTTCCTGCAGGGCACGTTCTCCAACAACCAGCGCGTCGTCGCGGCCGGCACGATCATCGCCGTCGCCCCGCTGATCGTGATGTTCGCCTGCCTCCAGCGGTTCTTCTTCCGCGGGGTCGGCGAGGGCGCGGTCAAGGGATAGCGCTTCGTCGGTCCTCCAACTCCCTTTCCGCAGAACTACCTTGGAGCTCACCCCATGGCAGCCCCGCGCTTCGGCGTCAACTACACGCCCAGCCAAGGCTGGTTCCACCACTGGCTCGACTACGACCCGGACGCGGTGCGGGCCGACCTCGACTCCATCGCCGCGCTCGGCCTCGACCACGTACGGGTCTTCCCGCTCTGGCCCTACTTCCAGCCCAACCGTGCCCTGATCAGGCCCCGAGCCGTCGAGCACCTCGTCGACCTCGCCGCCGCCGCCGCCGAGCGCGGCCTGGACGTCAACGTCGACGGCCTGCAAGGGCACCTGTCGAGCTTCGACTTCCTGCCCGCCTGGACGCGGACCTGGCACCGCCGCAACCTGTTCACCGACCCCGAGGTCGCCGACGGGCAGGCCGCCTACCTGCGTACCCTGGCGGCAGCCCTCGCCGACCGGCCCAACTTCATCGGCATGACGCTGGGCAACGAGGTCAACCAGTTCTCCGCCGGGCCCCACCCCGACCCCGACCGGGCCACCGAGGCCGAGGTCGACAGCTGGCTGGAGCGGATGCTGGCGGCCTGCGAGGAGGGCGCGCCCGGCAGGCTCCATCTGCACGCCGAGTACGACGCGTGCTGGTACCAGGACGACATGCCGTTCACCCCGGCCCAGGCGGCCCGGCGCGGCGCACTGACCGCCGTGCACTCCTGGGTCTTCAACGGCACCGCGCAACAGCACGGACGCCTCTCGACGGCGACCGAGCACCACGCCGCCTACCTCGTCGAACTCTCCAAGGCGTGGGCGGACGACCCGCACCGCCCTGTCTGGCTCCAGGAGGTCGGCGCCCCCGCCCCGCTGGTGCCGCCCGTGCACGCCGCCGCCTTCACCGAGGCCACGGTCGAGAACGCCCTGGACTGCCCCGACCTGTGGGGCATCACCTGGTGGTGTTCCCACGACGTCTCGCGCGACCTCGCCGACTTTCCCGAACTCGAATACGGGCTCGGCCTGTTGACCAACGACCGGCACCCCAAGGACACCGCCCAAGTCCTCGCCCGGACCGCCGCCGCGTTCCGTGACGGCGTGCGCACCTACGCCCCCGCACCCCGCACGACCGCGCTCGTGGTCCCCGACGACCCGGCCGCCCGCTCCGTGTGCGCCCCCGGCGGCGTCGTCTTCGAGGCGTTCTTCCGGCTCACCGCCGACGGCGCCCGCCCCACCACCGTCCTCGCGACCCGGGCCGAGGACAAGGCGCACCTCGCCGCACGCGGCATCACCGAAGTCGTCAGCCCCGACCAGGTCCGGTAACGCTCCCGCCAGGAGGCACCCCGTGCACCACCACCCCACCAGACGCGCCGTGGTCCTCGCCGGCGCGGCAGCCGCCCTCACCCCGACGCTGCCCGCCTTCGCCTCAACTCCCGTAGGAACAAAGGCAATTCAGCCGTACGCCTCCTACTGGTACCCGGACTCGCTGCCGTCGGGCAGCCCCGGCGAAGGCGTCACCTGGCGCAGCCTGAAGTCCTGGCGGAAGGCCACCGACGCCGACCTGGCGTTCAACGCGGCGACGGTGCCGCTCGCCCGGCGCTTCACGCCCACCCCGGCTAACCCGACAGCCCGCGCCGGGCAGGCCCGTATCCAGTCCCTTGTCTCCTTCGGCCCCACCGCGTCCAACCCCTCGCAGGGCGCGCCCACCGCCGACTACTACGCGCTCACGCACTGGGCGTACATCGACGAGCTGGTCTTCTGGGGCGGCTCGTCGGGCGAGGGCCTGATCCTCGCGCCGAACGCGCCGGTCGTGGACGCCGCCCACCGGCATGGCGTACGCGTCCTGGGCAACGTCTTCCTGCCTCCGGCAGCGTACGGCGGGCAGCTCCAGTGGACCCGCGACCTGGTCCAGAAGGACGCCTCGGGCCGCTACCCGCTGGCCGCCCAGCTCGTCTCGGTGGCCGCCGCGTACGGCTTCGACGGCTGGTTCATCAACGCGGAGACCGACGGCGGGAACACCGCGCTCGCCACCGACGTGCTCGGCTTCGTGACGGAGCTCAAGGCGCTCGGCGCGGCCAGGGGGCAGCGCGTCACCTGGTACGACTCGATGACCGCGAACGGCTCCGTGAGCTGGCAGGGCGCGCTGAACAGCCAGAACCAGGCGTTCTTCCAAGCCGCCGACACCATGTTCCTCGACTTCCGCTGGACGGCCGGAACCCTGGCGTCGTCCGGAAGGAAGGCCGAGCAACTGAGCCGCAGTCGCCATGAGTTGTGGGCCGGGGTGGACGTGGAGTCCAACGGCTGGGACGCGCCGGTGGACTGGGACGCGATCATCCCCGCGACCAAGCCGCACGTGGCGTCGTACGGCTTCTACCGCCCGGAGTGGACCCTGGGCCACCTCCCCGCGAGCCGCACCCCCGCCGATTTCCACGCGGCGGACGACCGCTTCTGGACGGGCCCGTCCCTCGACCCGTCGCGCCCCGACGCCGGGTCCGCCTGGCGCGCCCCCGCCGTGGCGGTGGCCGACCGCTCGACGGTGAGCGCACTGCCCTTCGCCACCACGTTCAACACGGGCCACGGACTGCGCTGGTACGAGGCGGGCAAGGTGACGTCGCCTGCCGAGTGGAACCACCTGGGCCTCCAGGACCGGCTGCCGTCCCGGCGCTGGGTCACCCGCACGTCCGGCCAACACCCCACCGTAGCCTTCGACTTCACGGACGCGTGGCGGGGCGGAAGCAGCGTGCTGGTTTCGGGAAATCCGGGCGCGCCGGTCACCTTGGACCTGTACGCGACGCGCCTGCCGCTGTCGAAACGTACGGTCGTGGAACTCACCCACCGAGCCGAAGCGGACGTCACGGTCGAGCTGGCCGTGGCGACCGACGAACCGGCGAAGCCGGGTGCCCCGCAGCCGTACCGCTACATACCGGCCGGCACGCTGAAGGCGGGCGGGTGGACGACGACCCGACTGCGGCTGACCGGCCTGTCCGGCACGGCGAGGGCGATGGGCATACGGCTCACGGCGGCGGGTGCGCTGACCTACCGGATCGGCGCGCTCGCCGTGCAGGATGGCCCTCAAGTGCCTTGTTCGCCAAGGGAGTTGAAGGCAGTGGCGGGCTCCGACGGCATGCGCTTCACCTGGCGCGCCGCGCCAGGCCCCGTACGCCACTACGAACTGCACCGGATCCTCCCCGACGGCACCCGGCGCTTCCTCGGCGGCACGTGCCAGCGCGCGTACTACGTGCCGGGCCCGGCACCCGAGCAGGGCGAGAAGTCGGCGCGCTTCGAGGTGTGGGCGGTGGGCGAGCTGTACGCCGCGTCCGGCCCGGCCTCGGCCGCCCACACCTGGTAGACCCACCCGTCCCCCTCCACCCCGAAACGGAGCACCCCTCATGCATGACGACCGCGGCCTGGTCGAAGCCCGCCTCAAGCGCGTTCTGGACGAGCGCATCCGCCCCGCCGTGTACCCGGAGTCGGTGCCACTGGAGGTCGCCGTCTGGAACGCGCCCGGCGAGCCGGTACCGGTGGAGGAAGGTCTTGCCGCCCCGGTGACGCCGGTCGCGGTCGGTGACCTGTGGGGCCCGCCTTGGGGAACCAGCTGGTTCCGGGTCACCGGGACCGTGCCCGAGGAGTGGGCGGGGAAGTCGGTGGAGGCGATCCTGGACCTCGGCTTCGACGAGAACATGCCCGGCTTCCAGTGCGAGGGCCTGGTCTACCGCCCCGACGGCACCCCGGTGAAGGGCCTCAACCCGCGCAACCAGTGGGTACGGATCGGAGCCCCGGTGGACGGCGGCGAAGACGTGCGCCTGCACATCGAGGCGGCCTCCAACCCGGTGCTGCTCGACTACCACCCCTTCCTGCCGACACAGCTCGGCGACATCGAGACGGCGCACCGGGACCCGCTGTACAAGCTGACCCGCATGGACCTCGCCGTCTTCGACGAGACGGTGTGGCGCCTGGTCATCGACCTGGAGGTGCTCGGCGAGCTGATGGCGGAGCTCCCCGTCGAGTCGGGGCGGCGCTGGGACATCCTGCGCGCGGTGGACCGGGCGCTCGACGCGCTGGACCTCCAGGACGTGAACGGCACGGCGGGCGCTGCCCGTTCGGAGTTGGTGGGTGTCCTGTCCTCGCCCGCCGAACCGTCGGCGCACCGGATCAGCGCGGTGGGCCACGCGCACATCGACTCGGCGTGGCTGTGGCCGCTGCGCGAGACGGTACGGAAGGTGGCGCGTACGACGTCGAACATGACGGCCCTGCTCGACGACGAGCCCGATTTCATCTTCTCGATGTCGCAGGCCCAGCAGTGGGCGTGGATCAAGGAGCACCGCCCGGAAGTGTGGGCGAAGGTGGTCAAGGCGGTGGCGGACGGCCGGTTCGTCCCGGCGGGCGGCATGTGGGTGGAGGCGGACACGAACATGCCGGGCTCGGAGGCGATGGCCCGGCAGTTCGTACACGGAAAGCGCTTCTTCATCGACGAGTTCGGGGTCGAGAACGACGAGGCATGGCTGCCCGACACGTTCGGGTTCGCGGCCGGGCTGCCGCAGATCATCAAGGCGGCGGGCTCGAAGTGGCTCCTCACCCAGAAGATCTCCTGGTCCCAGACCAACAAGTTCCCGCACCACACCTTCCAGTGGGAGGGCATCGACGGCACCCGGATCTTCACGCACTTCCCGCCGGTCGACACGTACAACTGCGCCATGAAGGGCAGCGAGATCGCCCACGCGGCCAAGAACTTCAAGGACAAGGGCGTCGCCCGCCACTCGCTCGCGCCGACGGGCTGGGGCGACGGGGGCGGCGGCACGACCCGCGAAATGATCGCGAAGGCGGCGCGGCTGCGGAACCTGGAGGGCAGCGCGCAGGTGGTCTGGGAGACCCCGGCGGAGTTCTTCACGAAGGCGGCGGCCGAGTACGCGAACCCGCCGGTGTGGGTGGGCGAGCTGTACCTGGAACTGCACCGGGCGACCCTGACGAGCCAGGCGAAGACGAAGCAAGGCAATCGCCGGAGCGAGCACTTGCTGCGGGAGGCAGAGCTGTGGTCGGCGACGGCGGCGGTGCGGACCCCCGAATTCTCCTACCCCTACGCGGACTTGGACCGCATCTGGAAGACGGTGCTGCTGCACCAGTTCCACGACATCCTGCCGGGGTCGTCGATCGCGTGGGTGCACAGGGAGGCGGAGAAGACGTACGCGGCGGTCGCCGAGGAGTTGACCGCGATCATCGAGAAGGCCCAGCGGGCGTTGGCCGGGGAGGGCACGCAGGCTCTGGTCTTCAACGCGGCCCCGCATGCGCGGCGCGGGGTGGCGGCGGGCGGGGCGGCGGTACCGGTGGGTGACGCGCGACCGGAACGGTCGGCTCGGCCGGGCGGCGGCTTCGTCCTCTCCAACGGACTGCTGCGGGTGGAGGTGGATGGGCGTGGCCTGGTGGTCTCGGCGTACGACCTGCTCGCCGGCCGGGAGACGATCGCACCGGACCACCCCGCCAACCTCCTCCAACTCCACCCCGACTTCCCCAACATGTGGGACGCGTGGGACGTGGACGCGTTCTACCGCAACACGGTGACGGATCTGGTCGAGGCGGAGGAGGTGGCGCCGGGGGAGGGTGACGCGTCGGTGCGGGTGGTGAGGTCGTTCGGGTCGTCGAAGGTGACCCAGACCCTGACCCTGGCGCCGGGCTCCTCCCGCCTGGACATCCTCACCGAGGTGGACTGGCACGAGACGGAGAAGTTCCTGAAGCTGGCGTTCCCGCTGGACGTGCACGCGGAGCGGTACGCGTCGGAGACCCAGTTCGGCCACTTCTACCGGGCGACGCACACGAACACGAGCTGGGAGGCGGCGAAGTTCGAGGCGTGCAACCACCGCTTCGTCCACCTGGAGGAGCCGGGCTGGGGCGTGGCCCTGGTGACGGATTCGACGTATGGCCACGATGTGACGCGTACGGTCCGGGCGCAGGACGCGGGCACGACGACGACCCTGCGGGTCTCGCTGCTGCGGGCCCCCCGCTTCCCCGACCCGGAAACCGACCAGGGCCTGCACCGCTTCCGCCACGCGCTGGTGCCGGGCGCCACGATCGGGGACGCGGTGCGGGAGGGGTACGTGGTAAACCTCCCCGAGCGGACGGTCCCGGGCGCAGGCCCCGTCGAGCCGCTGGTGGTGGTCGACAACGACGCGGTGGTGGTGACCGCGGTGAAGCTGGCGGACGACGGGAGCGGGGACGTGGTGGTCCGCTTCCACGAGGCGTGCGGGGGGCGGGCTCGGGCGAGGCTGACGCTGGGCTTCTCGACGGAGAGCGTTGTGGCGACGGACCTCCTCGAACGCCCGCTGGCAGAGCCGGAGTTGACCGAAGGACTGGTGGAGGTGGCCCTGCGCCCGTTCGAACTGCGGACGCTGCGGTTCAAGCGGTCGTAGCCCGACGCGCCTGGGCTTTTGGCCGGGGCGCGTCCGGCCGTGGGCGCAGGCCCACGGCCGGAGGTCGCCACCCGTGACTAGACGTGGCTGCTCGGCTCGGCGAGCAGGTCGTCCGCTCGGTGCAGCCGTGATCCATAGCTTCCGCACTGTGCGTGGATCGCCGCGGTCACCCCGTGCCAGCCGTCGATGAACTGTTGCTCGGGACCCTGCCCGTCACCTGAGGCGGGCCCGGCTCACACCCCCCGCAGCCAAACCGTCCCCAACGGCGGCAGCGTCAAGCAGAGGGACACCGGCTGCCCGTGTGATGGGATCGGTTCCGGCTTCAGCGGGTCCGGGTTGCCCACCCCGCCGCCCCCGTACCGCAGTTCATCCGTATTCAGGACCTCGCCCCACGCCGCCGCGGACTCCGGGACGCCCAGACGGTACTCCGCCCGCACCACCGGGGAGAAGTTCGAGACCGAGAGGAGTGGCGTGCCCGCCGCGTCGTGGCGGAGGAACGCGAAGACGTTGTCCTCCGCCGCGTCCCCGGCGACCCAGCTGAACCCCGACGGGTCCGTGTCCCGCTCCCACAGGGCCGGCTGCGCCGCGTACACCGCGTTCAGGTCGCGGACCAGATCGCGTACGCCCCGGTGGTCCGGCTCCGCGCTGTACGACGGGTCCAGGAGCCACCAGTCCGGGCCGTGGCCCTCGGACCATTCCGCTCCCTGCGCGAACTCCTGGCCCATGAACAGGAGTTGCTTGCCGGGGTGGGCCCACATGAAGCCCAGGTAGGCGCGGTGGGTGGCGCGCTGTTGCCACCAGTCGCCGGGCATCTTCGAGACGAGGGCGCGCTTGCCGTGGACGACCTCGTCGTGGGAGATCGGCAGCACGTAGTTCTCGCTGTAGGCGTACACCATCGAGAACGTCATCTCGCTGTGGTGGTACTTGCGGTGCACCGGCTCGTGCTGGACGTAGCCCAGTGAATCGTGCATCCAGCCCATGTTCCACTTCAGGCCGAAGCCCAGGCCCCCGTGATCGGTGGGCCGCGTCACGCCGTCCCAGGCCGTGGATTCCTCCGCGATGGTCACGACGCCGGGGCAGCGCCGGTACACCGTCGCGTTCATCTCCTGGAGGAAGGCGACCGCGTCCAGGTTCTCGCGGCCCCCGTGCTCGTTGGGGGTCCACTCGCCGTGCTCGCGGGAGTAGTCCAGGTACAGCATCGAGGCCACCGCGTCCACGCGCAGTCCGTCGACGTGGAACTCCTCGCACCAGTACGTCGCGTTGGCGACAAGGAAGTTGCGCACCTCCTTGCGGCCGTAGTCGAATTCGAGGGTGCCCCAGTCGGGGTGCTCGGCGCGCGCCGGGTCCTCGTGCTCGTAGAGCGTCCGGCCGTCGAACTCCGCCAGTGCCCAGTCGTCCTTGGGGAAGTGCGCCGGCACCCAGTCCACGAGCACCCCGATGCCCGCCTCGTGCAGTGCGTCGATGAGGAAGCGGAAGTCGTCCGGGGTGCCCATGCGCGATGTCGGGGCGTAGAAGCCCGTCACCTGGTAGCCCCACGAGCCGCCGAAGGGGTGCTCCGCCACGGGGAGGAACTCCACGTGGGTGAAGCCCAAGTCCTTTACGTAGGCCGGGAGTTGATCTGCCAATTGACGGTATGTCAGGCGGGGGCGCCAGGAGGCCAGGTGGACCTCGTACACCGAGAACGGCGCCTCGTGCACCGGGCGCTCGGCCCGCCGGGCCATCCAGTCCGCGTCCCGCCAGACGTGGTGCGACTCGGTGACGATCGAGGCGTTGGCCGGGGGCACCTCCGTACGCCGGGCCATCGGGTCGGCCCGCACGGTGTGGCTGCCGTCCGGGCGCATGATGTCGAACTTGTAGAGGGCGCCGTCGCCCACCCCGGGCAGGAACAGCTCCCACACCCCGGTCGAGCCGAGCGAGCGCATGGGGTGCGCGGCGCCGTCCCAGTAAGTGAAGTCGCCCGTGACCCTGACCCCTTGCGCGTTCGGCGCCCACACCGTGAACCGGGTTCCCATCACGCCCTGGTGAGCCATCGGGCGGGCGCCCAGCGCCGTCCACAGCTCCTCGTGCCGGCCCTCGCCGATCAGATGCAGATCGAGGTCGCCGAGCGAGGGCAGGAAGCGGTACGGGTCGTGCACCTCGATCTCGGTGTCCTCGTAGGTGACGAGGAGGGTGTAGTCCGGGATCTCGCGCAGCGGCAGCACCCCGGAGAACAGCCCGTCGCCGTCGTCGTGCAGCTCGGCCCGCAGCCCCTTGCCGAGCACCGTCACGGCCTGCGCGTACGGACGCAGGGCCCGGAACGCCACCCCGCCGCGCACCGGATGCGCGCCGAGCAGGGAGTGCGGATCGTGGTGCCCGCCCGCGAGCAGGCGCCCCCGGTCCGCGGCGGCGAGGGCGGGCGCGGACCGTACGCCGCGGCTCGCGGCCCGGCGCGGCGCGGGCGGCGCCTTGGCCGGCTTGGCCGGCTTCGCCGCCGCCGGCGTCGTCGGCTCGGCGGTGCGCGGGGCGGGTTCGGAGGAGCTGCGGGCGGGGCGGGGGGTCACGGGGTGGGCCTCCTCAAGTGGCGTCATTTTCACCGGAGTTCACAACTTCAGTCCCTGGCCAGGCGGCGGATCGCCGCCATCGGCACGGGCAGCCAGTCGGGGCGGTGCCGGGCCTCGTAGAGGACCTCGTACACCGCCTTGTCGGTCTCGTACGCGCGCAGCAGCTCGGGCGACTCGCGCGGGTCCGAGCCGGAGCGTGCCGCATAGCCCGCGCAGTAGGCGGCCCGGCAGTCCGTGGCCCAGGCCGGGTTCGGCGGGCGCGCCGAGCAGGACGCGTAGTCGAAGGAGCGCAGCATGCCCGCGACATCGCGGACCGGGGGCTGCGGGCGGCGGCGCTCGGCGAGCGGGCGGGCCGGCTCGCCCTCGAAGTCGATCACCGACCAGGGTCCGTCCGCGGGCCGCAGGGCCTGGCCCAGGTGCAGGTCGCCGTGGACGCGCTGGGCCGTGCCCGCCGAGTCGAGGGACGCGACCGCCTCGAACGCGGCCCGCAGCCCCGGTACGTACGGCGCGAGCGCGGGCACCGCCTGGGCGGTGGCGTCCAGGCGCTCGGCCATCGCGGCCGCGATCAGCGCCGTCTGCGGGCGGCCGAGGGTGACCGGCGTGAAGGCCTCGGCGAGGGCCAGATGCACCTCGGCGGTGGCCCGGCCGAGCTCGTACGCCTCCCGCGTGAAGGTGCGGCCCGCCGCGAGCGAGGCGAGCGCCAGGGTCCAGCCGTCGTCGGCGCCGCGCAGGAACGGCTGGAGCACGCCGAGCGTCGCCTCCTGGGGCTGGGAGGTGCGGAACCAGGCGGCCGGGGCGGGCACCCGGTCGCAGCCCTGGCGGGCCAGCGCCCACGGCAGCTCCAGGTCCGGATTGACGCCCGGCTGCACCCGGCGGAACACCTTCAGGATGAACGTATCTCCGTACACCAGTGAGGAGTTGGACTGCTCGACGCCGAGCAGGCGCGGTGCGAGACCCGGCGGAACCTTCACCTCCGGGTCGAGTTCGAAGGACAGCGGGCCCACCGTGCCCGGGGTGCGCAGGCGCTCCATGAGCAGGGCCGCGGACTGCGGGTCCTGGAGGGCGTCGTACACCGTGCGCCCGGCCAGCGGGCCCTTGTCCGCCCGGCCGATCAGGGCGGGGGCGAGCCGGGGAGGCAGCTGGTCGCGCACCCCGATCAGGAGCTGGTAGCAGTCGGCGGGCACCGGCGCGGCGTCGGCGGGGAGCGGCACCGGAGCGTGCTCGGTGCGCACGAGGAGGTGCAGGAAGCCGGGCAGCAGCTCGGTCGCGCTGAGCAGGACGAAGTCCGTGACGGGCCGCCCCTTTCCCGCGAACCAGCGCTGCCGGGGGAGCCATTCGTGCAGGAGCGGGGCGAGCGAGGTCAGCAGCCGGGCGAGTGGGAGGCCGGTGGTACGGGGCGGTGCGGCCTTCGGCATGACGGCGCATCCTTTCCCCGGGCACACATCGAGTTGCGCAGAGTGTCCCGGATTGCAACAGAAGCTGTCCGGCGGCGCGCGGGGTTCGGGGTTCAGAGTGCCCCGGGCGGAGCGGTGGAAACCGCTCCGCCCGGCGCTACGGGTCAAGTGACGGCGGGGTCCTTCCGCAGCCGGAACCAGTAGAAGCCGTGTCCGGCCAGGGTGAGCAGATACGGCCACTCGCCGATCGCCGGGAAGCGCACCCCGCCGATCAGCTCCACCGGGTGCATCCCGTTGAACGCCCTCAGGTCGAGCTCGGTGGGCTGCGGGAAGCGCGAGAAGTTGTGCACGCACAGCACCAGGTCGTCGCCGGACTCGCGCAGGAAGGCGAGGACGGCCGGGTTCGACGACATCAGCTCGGTGTACGAGCCGAGCCCGAAGGCGTGGTTCTGCTTGCGGATCTCGATCATCCGCCGGGTCCAGTGAAGCAGCGAGGACGGCGAGGCCATGGCCGCCTCGACGTTCGTCACCTGGTAGCCGTAGACCGGATCCATGATCGTGGGCAGGTAGAGCCGGCCCGGGTCGCAGGAGGAGAAGCCCGCGTTGCGGTCCGGGGTCCACTGCATCGGGGTGCGCACCGCGTCGCGGTCGCCGAGCCAGATGTTGTCGCCCATGCCGATCTCGTCGCCGTAGTACAGGATCGGCGAGCCGGGCAGCGAGAGCAGCAGCGCGGTGAACAGCTCGATCTGGTTGCGGTCGTTGTCGAGCAGCGGGGCGAGCCGGCGCCGGATGCCGATGTTGGCGCGCATCCGGGGATCCTTGGCGTATTCGGCGTACATGTAGTCGCGCTCTTCGTCCGTGACCATTTCGAGGGTGAGCTCGTCGTGGTTGCGCAGGAAGATGCCCCACTGGGCGTTGCGCGGGATGGCCGGGGTCTTGGCGAGGATTTCCGAGACCGGGTAGCGCGACTCGCGCCGTACCGCCATGAAGATGCGCGGCATCACCGGGAAGTGGAACGCCATGTGGCACTCGTCGCCGCCCTTGGCGTAGTCGCCGAAGTAGTCGACGACGTCCTCGGGCCATTGGTTGGCCTCGGCGAGCAGCACCGTGTCCGGGTAGCTGGCGTCGATCTCGGCCCGTACCCGCTTGAGGAACTCATGCGTTGCCGGAAGGTTTTCGCAGTTGGTTCCCTCCCGCTGGTACAGGTAGGGCACCGCGTCGAGGCGGAAGCCGTCGATGCCGAGGTCGAGCCAGAAGCGCAGGGCGGAGACGATCTCCTCCTGCACGGCCGGGTTCTCGTAGTTGAGGTCGGGCTGGTGGGAGAAGAAGCGGTGCCAGTAGTACTGCTTGCGGACCGGGTCGAAGGTCCAGTTCGACGTCTCGGTGTCGACGAAGATGATCCGGGCGTCCTGGAACTGCTTGTCGTCGTCGGCCCAGACGTAGTAGTCGCCGTAGGGGCCCTGCGGGTCCTTGCGCGACTCCTGGAACCACGGGTGCTGGTCGCTGGTGTGGTTCATGACAAAGTCGATGATCACGCGCATGCCGCGCTGGTGGGCGGCGTCCACGAACTCCACGAAGTCGGCGAGATCACCGAACTCGGGCAGCACGGCCGTGTAGTCCGAGACGTCGTAACCGCCGTCGCGCAGCGGGGATTTGAAGAACGGCGGCAGCCAGAGGCAGTCGACACCCAGCCATTGGAGATAGTCCAGCTTGGCGGTGATGCCCTTGAGATCCCCGACGCCGTCGCCGTTGCTGTCCTGGAAGGACCGCACGAGCACCTCGTAGAACACCGCACGCTTGAACCACTCGGGGTCGCGGTCCTTGGCGGGGGTGTCCTCGAAGGTGTCGTGGACGGGCTCGTTGACGATCATGGTGTGGGTGACCCTCCGATCGGCGGGGACGGTCGCAGGACCAGGATGTGCGCGGGCGCTCGGCCCGGCTCCAGACGCACGTAATTGGCCCTGCCCCAGTGGTAGGTCTCACCGGTGAGCTCGTCGCGCACCGGGACGGACTCGTCCCACGCGAGGCCGAGTGCCGGCATGTCCAACGAGACCGTCGCCTCCTGGGTGTGGTGGGGGTCGAGGTTGGCGACCACCACAACGGTGTTCGACCCCGCGCGCTTGCTGTACGCGATGAGCGCGTCGTTGCCGGTGTCGTGGAAGTGGACCGAGCGCAGCTGCCGCAGCGCCGGATTGCGGCGCCTGATGCGGTTGAGCGAGGTGATCAGCGGGGCGATGGAGCGGCCCTCGCGCTCGGCCGACTCCCAGTCCCGGGGCCGTAGTTGGTACTTCTCGGAATGCAGATACTCCTCGCTCCCGGCCTTGGCCGGGGTGTTCTCGCACAGTTCGTATCCGGCATAGACACCCCAGGTGGGGGAGAGCGTCGCGGCGAGCACGGCCCGCACCTCGAAGGCGGGCCGGCCGCCCTCCTGGAGGTAGCCGTGCAGGATGTCCGGGGTGTTCACGAAGAAATTGGGCCGCATGTAGGACGCGGACTCGCCCGCCAGCTCGGTGACGTATTCGGTGAGCTCGTGCCGGGTGTTGCGCCAGGTGAAGTAGGTGTACGACTGCTGGAAGCCGATCTTGGCGAGGGTGCGCATCATGGCGGGCCGGGTGAACGCCTCGGCCAGGAAGATCACGTCCGGGTCGGTCCCGTTGATCTCGGCGATGACCTGCTCCCAGAACACCACGGGCTTGGTGTGCGGATTGTCGACGCGGAAGATCCGTACGCCGTGCCCCATCCAGAACCGCAGCAGCCGCACCGTCTCCTCGATGAGACCGGGCATGTCCTGGTCGAAGGCGATCGGGTAGATGTCCTGGTACTTCTTCGGCGGGTTCTCGGCGTACGCGATCGTCCCGTCCACCCGGTGGTGGAACCACTCGGGGTGCTTGTCGACCCAGGGGTGGTCGGGGGAGCACTGGAGGGCGAAGTCGAGGGCCACTTCCATGCGCAGGTCGCGGGCGGCGGCCACGAAGTCGTCGAAGTCGTCGAGGGTGCCGAGGTCGGGGTGGACGGCGTCGTGCCCGCCGTCGGCCGAGCCGATCGCCCAGGGCACTCCGACGTCCCAACGCCCCGCCTTCAGGCTGTTGTTGGGGCCCTTGCGGTAGGTGCTGCCGATGGGGTGGACGGGCGGCAGATAGACCACGTCGAAGCCCATCGCGGCGACCGCGGGAAGGCGCTCCGCCGCGGTGCGGAAGGTGCCGGAGACCGGCGGTGCGCCCTTGGTGACCACCGCCCCCTCCGAGCGCGGGAACAGCTCGTACCAGGACCCGAACAGGGCGCGCTCGCGCTCGACGAGCAGCGGCATGGGGGCCGAGGAGGTGACGAGCTCGCGCAGCGGGTGCGCCGCTAGGGCGGCCACCGCCGCCGGGGCGAGCGCGGCCGCGAGCCGGTTCCCGGGCGGGCGGCTCGTGTCGCGCAGGGCGTCCACCGCGGCCAGGACCGCCTCGCGGCCCTTGGCCTTGGGCACCCCGGCCGCGGCCCGCTCGTACAGCGCGGCGCCCTCCGCGAGGACGAGCTCGGTGTCCTGGCGGGCCGGGATCTTGATGGCGGCGTGGCGGCGCCAGGTCGTGACCGGATCGCTCCAGGCCTCGACGGCGTACGTCCACCGGCCCTCGGCGGCCGGGGCGACCTCGGCGCCCCAGCGGTCGGTGCCGGGGGCGAGCTCGCGCATCGGGGTGAAGGGTCCCGGCCTTCCTCCCGGGTCTCTCAGGACGACATTGGCGGCGACGGCGTCGTGGCCTTCGCGGAAGACGGTGGCGGTGATCTGGAAACTCTCCCCGGCCACCGCCTTCGCGGGCCTTCTGCCGCACTCGACGGCGGGGTGTACGTCGAGCACGGGGATGCGGCCGATTGACGGGTTCGGGTTCACGGGCTCACCTGCGGGCGATTGGTAGGGTTTGCCGCGTTTGCGGGAATCTGTCCTTTTTAGCTGCTCCGTTGACGGCTGACCGGCTGCGGGCATGGCCGCTCCTGTCCGCGTTCACTCGAATGGCGTGCGGGAGAGACTGCGGGAATGCGTTACCGGGGGAGCCTTCCACGGCGTGCGGGTGGGCATTCCGGCAGTTTGTTAACTACCTGCGCGTAACGGTTCAGACAAGGAAGGTGCCGCGCCTTTCGTCGGCAACGGCTCAAACTTTGCCTACCCGTAGGTCATGTGATGCTCCGTCAGGTGGCGGCGGAAATCGGAGGCGCCGGGCCGCGAGGCGCTGTGGTTGACGGGGCGCACCGGCACTACCTTCGGGGGTGAAGGAGGGGCGCACATCGCGGTGTGCCCACCCCGGTACGTACATCCCCTGCAAAGGTGGAAGCGTGAAGGCAATCCGTCGATTCACCGTGCGCCCTGTCCTGCCCGACGCCCTCCGGCCGCTCAGCGACCTCGCGCGCAATCTGCGCTGGTCCTGGCACACCGAGACCAGAGAACTCTTCCAGTCCGTGGATCCCGACGGCTGGCGGGCGGCGGGTGAGGATCCGGTGCGGCTGCTCGGCGCCGTCGGCGCCGCCCGGCTCGATTCGCTCGCCCAGGACCGCCGCTTCCTGCGCAGACTCACCGCCGCCGCCGACGACCTCGACGACTATCTGCACGGCCGCCGCTGGTACCAGGAGCAGAGCGGCGAACTCCCTTGCGCCATCGGCTACTTCTCTCCCGAATTCGGCATCACCGCGGCCTTGCCGCAGTACTCCGGCGGCCTCGGCATCCTCGCCGGCGACCATCTCAAATCGGCCAGCGACCTCGGCGTACCGCTCATCGGGGTCGGCCTCCTCTACCGGCACGGCTACTTCCGCCAGTCGCTCTCGCGCGACGGCTGGCAGCAGGAGCACTACCCCCTGCTCGACCCCAACGAGCTGCCCGTCTCCCTGCTGCGCGAGGAGGACGGCACCCCGGCCAGGGTCTCGCTCGCGCTGCCCGGCGGCCGCGCCCTGCACGCCACCGTCTGGCAGGCCCGGGTCGGCCGGGTGCCGCTGCTCATGCTCGACTCGGACGTCGAGGAGAACGCGCCGGGCGAGCGCGACGTCACCGACCGGCTCTACGGCGGCGGCAGCGAGCACCGGCTGCTCCAGGAGATGCTGCTCGGCATCGGCGGGGTGCGCGCGGTCCGCACGTACTGCCGCCTCACCGGGCACCCGGCGCCCGAGGTGTTCCACACCAACGAGGGCCACGCGGGCTTCCTCGGGCTCGAACGCATCCGTGAACTCGCGGGCGAGGGGCTCGAATTCGACGCCGCGCTCGAATCGGTGCGGTCCGGGACCGTGTTCACCACCCACACCCCGGTGCCGGCCGGAATCGACCGCTTCGACCGCGAGCTGGTCGCCCGCCACCTCGGCGACGACGGCGAGCTGCCCGGGGTGCCCGTCGAGAAGATCCTCCAGCTCGGCATGGAGACCTACCCCGGCGGCGAGCCGAACCTCTTCAACATGGCCGTGATGGGGCTTCGGCTCGCCCAGCGCGCCAACGGGGTCTCGACCCTGCACGGCGCGGTCAGCCGCGAGATGTTCGCGGGCCTGTGGCCGGGATTCGACGCGCAGGAGGTGCCGATCACCTCCGTCACCAACGGCGTGCACGCCCCGACCTGGGTCGCCCCCGAGGTCTTCCGGCTCGGCGCCCGGCAGATCGGCGCGGGCCGCACCGAGGACGCGCTGACCGTCGGCGGCTCCGACCGCTGGGACGCCGTCGCCGACATCCCGGACGCCGAGATCTGGGAGCTGCGCAGGGAACTGCGCGAACAGCTCGTCACCGAGGCGCGGGAGAGGCTGCGCGTCTCGTGGCGCCAGCGCGGCGCGGGATCGGCCGAACTCGGCTGGATCGACGGGGTGTTGAACCCCGACGTGCTCACCATCGGCTTCGCCCGGCGAGTCCCCTCGTACAAGCGGCTCACGCTGATGCTGCGCGACCGGGACCGTCTGATGGAGCTGCTCCTTCATCCGACGCGGCCGGTGCAGATCGTCGTCGCGGGCAAGGCGCACCCCGCCGACGACGGCGGCAAACGCCTCGTGCAGGAGCTGGTGAAGTTCGCCGACGACCCGAGGGTGCGCCACCGGATCGTGTTCCTGCCCGACTACGGCATGGGCATGGCACAGAAGCTCTACCCCGGCTGCGACGTGTGGCTCAACAACCCGCTGCGGCCCCTGGAAGCCTGCGGGACGAGCGGCATGAAGGCGGCCCTGAACGGCTGCCTCAACCTGTCCGTCCTGGACGGCTGGTGGGACGAGTGGTTCGAGCCCGACTTCGGCTGGGCCATCCCGACCGCCGACGGCGCGTCGACCGACGAGGACCGGCGCGACGAGCTGGAGGCCAACGCGCTGTACGACCTCATCGAGGACCGGGTCGCCCCGCGCTTCTACGACCGGGGCCCGGCCGGGCTCCCCGACCGCTGGATCGAAATGGTCCGCCAGACCCTCACCACCCTGGGCCCGAAGGTGCTCGCGGGGCGGATGGTGCGGGAGTACGTGACCCGCCTGTACGCGCCCGCCGCCGCGGCACACCGGGCCCTGGACCCGTCCACCGCAAGGGAGCTGGCGCAGTGGAAGGCGCGGGTGCGGGGGGCCTGGCCGCGGGTCGCGGTCGACCACGTCGAGGCGCTGGCCCCGGCCGCCGGGGCTCTCAACGGCACCGCGGAGCTCGGCTCCACCCTTGCGCTGCGGGTCCGGGTCGCACTCGGCGAGCTCGGCCCGGACGACGTCGAGGTGCAGGCGGTGGCGGGCCGGGTGGACGCGGCCGACGCCATCGCGGACGCGGCGGCCTTCCCGCTGAAACCGGCGGGCGGCCCGGACCTGGAGGGCCGCTGGATGTACGAGGGCCCCCTCGCGCTGGACCGTGCGGGCCCGTTCGGCTACACGGTCCGCGTGCTTCCGGCCCACCGCCACCTGGCCACCCATGCGGAGCTCGGCCTGATGGCGGGCCCGACGGAGGCGACCGGAGAGGGCGCGGGCGTGCTCATGCGCTGAGCCGCGTACGCCCGCGGACATGGGCGGTGCCCGGAGCCTCGTGGGCTCCGGGCACCTTCACTTTCCGGCCAGCCGCCTGGTCAGAAGGTGAGCTTCCAGAAGGTGAACCTCAGGGGGTACCGGACGTTCAGAAGGAGAGCTTGAAGTCGGTGATGGTGCCGACGTCCTGCCGCGCCTTGTCCTGGACCTTCAGCTTCCACACGCCGTTCGCCGCGACGCTGGAGGCGTTCACGGTGTACGTCTTGTCGAGGTTCTTCGTCGAGTCCGACGAAGAGCTCTGCAGCCGGAACGAGGTGCCGTTCGGGGCCACCAGGTCGATCTGGAGGTCACCGATGTAGGTGTGGGTGATCTTCACCCCGACCTTGAGGGCGGACGGCGCGTTGCCGGTGATGCCCGAGACGGTGACCGGCGAGGTCACCGCGGCACCCGGGTAGTCCGGGATGGCCACGCTCGCGGTGGACTCGAAGACCTTGCCGCCGGGGTCGCCGCCGCCGGCGCGGGCGCCGACGTTGATGGCCGCCCAGGCGTTGGTGATGTTGGTGACCTCGGCGCTGTTCGCGCCGTACAGCTCGGTCGCCGCGGCGATGGTGCCCGCGCGGGCCCCCGCGTAGTCCGTGCTGGAGTTGAACTTGGTGGTCAGCGCCTTGTACCAGATGAGCTGGGCCTTGTCGCGGCCGATGCCGGTGACCGGCAGGCCGTCGGAGGTCGGCGAGTCGTAGCTCACGCCGTTGATGACCTTGGCGCCACTGCCCTCGGAGGCCAGGTAGAACCAGTGGTTCGCGGGGCCCGAGGAGTAGTGGACGTCGAGGTTGCCGACGCCGGAGTACCAGCTGTCCGCGGAGCCGCCGTCCTTGCTCGGCTTGTCCATGTAGCGCAGCGGGGTGCCGTCACCGTTGATGTTGATCTTCTCGCCGATGAGGTAGTCACCCGGGTCCGAGGCGTTGTTCGCGTAGAACTCCACCGAGGTGCCCATGATGTCGGAGGTGGCCTCGTTCAGGCCGCCCGACTCGTCGGCGTAGTTCAGGCCCGCGGTGGCGGCGGTGACGCCGTGCGTCATCTCGTGGCCCGCCACGTCGAGCGCGGTCAGCGGGTCGTTGTTGCCCGCGCCGTCGCCGTACGTCATGCAGAAGCAGCTGTCGTCCCAGAACGCGTTGACGTACGCGTTGCCGTAGTGGACGCGGGAGTACGCGCCGACGCCGTCGCCGCGGATGCCGCTGCGGCCGAAGACGTTCTTGTAGAAGTCCCAGGTCTCGCCGGCGCCGTAGGCGGCGTCCGCACCCGCCGTCGCGGCGTTGGAGTTGGTGCCGTCGCCCCAGGTGTCGTTGGTCTGGGTGAACAGCGAACCCGTCCCGGACGAACCGTGGTTCAGGTTGTACGTCTTGTGCCCGCCGCGCGCGGCGTCGGTCAGGGTGTAGTTCGACCCCGACTGCGAGCTGCCGAGCGTGACCTGGCCGCTGTAGTGGGTGTTGCCGACACCGGTCTCGATGCCCTGCCACTGGTGCAGCTTGGCGCCCGTCTTGGCGTCCGTGATGACGTGCAGCTGGTTCGGGGTGCCGTCGTCCTGCAGCCCGCCCACGACCGTCTCGTACGCGAGGGTCGGCGCGCCCTTGACCATCCAGATGACCTTGCGGGCGCTGTCGGCCTTGTCCGCCTTCGAGCCGGCGGCCTTGGCGGCCTTGAGGGCCTGGCCCTCGGCGGCGGCCGGGGCATTGGCGGGGGTGGACGTGGAAATGCCCTTCAGCTGCGCGCTGTTGGCCTTGCTGACGCCCTTGGTCTTGCCGGCCGCGGTGTCGACCATCAGGTCGCCGCCGAGGACGGGCAGGCCGTCGTAGGTGCGCTCGTAGCGGGTGTGCGTGGTGCCGTCCTGGTCCTTGGACACATCGTGGACGACGAGCTTCTCCTGCGCGCTGAGCCCGAGCTCCTTGGCCGTGGCCGCCGTGGTGGCCGTGGCCTGGCGTATGAGCTCGGCACGCTGGGAGGGGCTGAGGCCGGCGGGCAGGGCGCCCGGGTTGCGTACCGCCTGGGCCTTGAGGGCCGCGGTGGCCGCGGAGTCGTCGGGGCGTGCGCTGGCGCTACCTGCCTGGACGCCGACACTGAGCATGGCGGCTGCGGCGATCAGGGCGCCGGTGGCGGTGGCACGACGACGGTGCGTGGATCTCACGCGAACTCCTTCTGCGAGGGGGATCCGGTCGACTGGGTGGGGCCGGCCGGGCAGAGCAAGGCGGAGCGTGTGCGGCAACAAAGCGTGCTGCGTGAAAACTTTGTGCGTGGAACGGGGAGAGAGTGCCAGCAGATGAGAACTAATGTCAGGAGCGCGTCAACAAGTTGGCCGAAAAACGTCCGTTGTCCGAAGGTCGCCGTTCGTTAAGCGGACGTTTCGGCAATGATGATGGCGATGCCATCGAGGAGTCGGTCGAGCCCGAAAGCAAAGAGCGAGTCCAAGTCCAGCTCGAATGGCTCGTGTTCGAAGATGGTGGTCAGGACGGGGTAGCCGCCGCCCGCCACGATGGCCGCAAACCGACCCCCGTTCCGGTCCATCCATTCGTCGTTGGAGACCCCGGTGTCCTGGAGGGCGTGGCCCTCCAACTCCATGGCCACGCCCAGACCCTGGACGAAGGCGATCAGCGTCAGGTGCGCGTGCATGACCCGGTGCGCGCCCAGGCCGGTGCCGCGCAGGGCCCGCAGGGTCCACTCGGTGTACTTCATCGCCTCCGGCATGGGATCCGGCCGGATGAAGGACGCCATCGCCCGCGCCATCCACGGGTGCCTGCGATAGGCGGCCCACAACGTCCGGGCCGCATGCGCGAGTTGATCCCGCCAGTCTCCGGTCGGCCGCCCCGGGTGCGCCTCGCCGAACCCCACGTCCGTCATGAGCCGTACGAGGTCGCCCTTGCTCGGCACGTGCCGGTACAGCGCCATCGTGGAGGTGCCGAGGTCGCCGGCGACCCGGCGCATCGAGAGCCCGGCCAGGCCCTCGGCGTCCGCGATGCGGACGGCGGTGGCCACCACGGCCTCGCGGCTCAAAGCCGCCGCTCCGTCCTGGGCGCGCGCCGGGCGTGCCTCGGCGACCACCGTGCCGACCCCCGGCACCGCCCGCACCAGGCCCTCGCGCGTGAGCGCGGCGAGCGCCTTGGTCGCGGTCGCCATCGCCACCCCCGACTCGCGCACGATGGCCCGCGTGGAGGGCACCCGGTCGCCGGGCGCGAGCTCCCCGGAAGCGATGCGGCGCCGGATGCCGGCGGCGATGGCGAGGTAGGGCGGCTGCTCGGTCACGGCGGGCAGTGTACTAGTGCGCCGGACGGTGTAATGCCCGCTGATACCAAGGGTGTTACCGGGGTGCACTAGCCGCTGATGGCGGTGTACGCGCGACGCTGTTTCGCTACCGTCATGGACACCACGACCGGCCCCCTCGCGGGCCGCACGGACCCGGCCCCGCAGCGCGCCGGGCGCAGGGAATGGACCGCGCTCGCCGTCCTCATGCTGCCGCTCCTTCTCGTCTCGATGGACGTCTCCGTCCTCTACTTCGCCATCCCGTTCATCAGCGAGGACCTGGCGCCCAGCTCCACCCAGCAGCTGTGGATCCTCGACATGTACGGCTTCGTGCTCGCCGGGCTGCTCATCACGATGGGCGCCCTCGGCGACCGCGTCGGCCGCCGCAGGCTGGTGCTCGCGGGGGCGGGCGTGTTCGGCCTGGCCTCGGTCGCCGCGGCCTACGCCGACTCGCCCCAACTCCTCATCGCCGTACGGGCGTTGCTCGGTGTCGGCGGGGCCGCGCTGATGCCCTCCACGCTCGCCCTGATCCGCAACCTCTTCCATGACGAGAAGCAGCGCGCCACGGCGGTCACCGCCTGGACCGGCGTCATGACGGCCGGCATCTCCTTCGGGCCGGTCGTCAGCGGCGCCCTGCTCGAACACTTCTGGTGGGGCTCGGTGTTCCTCATCAACCTGCCGGCGATGCTCCTGCTGCTGATCCTGGCGCCACTGCTGCTGCCCGAGGTGAGGCAGCCGTCGTCCGGCCGCTTCGACTGGCCGAGCGCGGTGTTGTCCCTGGCCGGGCTGCTCCCGGTGATCCAGGGCGTCAAGGAACTGGCCCGCAACGGCGTCGAGTTGCCGCCCATCCTGATGATCATGGCCGGATTTGGTCTGCTGTACGTCTTCGTCCGGCGCCAGTCGAGGCTCGCCCACCCCCTGGTCGACCTGGAGCTGCTGCGGCGGCGCGGTTACGGCGGCGCGGTGCTGGCCAACCTCTTCGCCATCGCGGCGACCGTCGGCATGGCGGTGTTCCTCACCCAGTACCTCCAGTCGGTGCTCGGCAAGAGCCCGTTCGAGGCGGCGCTGTGGAGCCTGGTGCCGGCGACGGGCGCGTTCGTGGGCGCGCCGACCGGGGCGGTGCTGGCCCGGCGCTTCGACCGGGGGACGGTCATGGCGTGCGGCTTCGCGGTCTCCGCGGGCGGCTTCCTGGCGCTGACGTGGGTGCGTACGGACTCGGCGCTCTGGTTCACCCTGGCCGCGTGTGCCGTCTACACCTCGGGCCTTGTCGCGGCGATGGCCCTCGCCAACGAACTGGCCCTGGGCGCCGCCCCGCCCGAGCGGGCCGGCTCCGCGGCCGCCGTCCTGGAATCCGGGCAGGAGCTGGGCGGCGCGCTGGGGATGGCGGTCCTGGGCTCGGTGGGGGCGGCGGTCTACCGGCACGGCATGGGCGACGCGCCGGCCGCGGCACGCGAAACGCTGGGCGGGGCGCTGGCCAGCCTCCACGGGGCTGACCTGGAGGCGGCGTTCTCCGCGTTCACGCGGGGCCTGGACTTCGCGGCGCTCTGCGCTGCCGCGCTGATGGCGGGGGCGGCGGGGCTGGCGCTGACGCTGCTGAGGATTCGGCGGGGTGAGGGTGATCCGGCTCCCTCGGGGAGGTGACTGTGGGGGTGCGGGGTTGTTTCGGCTGCGGGCCGGTCCGTGGCCGGTCGCGCAGTTCCCCGCGCCCCTGAGGGGGTGTGGCTTGGCGGGGTTCGGCGTTCTGCTGGGTGTGGGGTGCTTCGGCTGCGGGCCGGTCCGTGGCCGGTCGCGCAGTTCCCCGCGCCCCTAGGGGGCTCGACTCTGCGGAGCTCGGCGTTCGGCTGGGTGTCCGGCTGTGTGGTGGGGCCGCGCGATGGTGCAAGCCCGTGCACCTTCCGGGCGTGGGGCTCGGGCCCGTTGAGCCGTGACCCGGCGGCTCCGAGGGGCGCATCGTCCGGCTTCGCCGCGTGGGCGCCGGGCGGTGGCCCGCGCCCTCCAGGGGCGCGGGGAACTGCGCGATCAGCCACTGACGGTCCGCAGTCGCATATCGGCGGTGCGGCCCCCTAGACCCTGGGGTCGACCCACAGCGACTCCGCCACCGCGTAAAGGTCGCCCGAAGCCGAGGTCAGCGCCACGCCCATGTGGTGTTTGCGGCCTTCCTCGGCGCGCAGCCACGCGTACGAGATGAGCGGCTCGCCCACCCTCACCGGGCGGAGCAGGGTCGCCGTGAGGGAGGCCGTCACCGCCCCCGCCCGCTGGGTGCCGAGGAGGCGGCCCGCCGCGTTGCCCGGGCAGTCGAGCGCGCCCCACACCAGCTCGGGGGGCAACGCGCCGTCCGCACCGGCGAGTTGGGAGCCCGGGGTCCAGGCGGTGGCCACCAGGGCCCGGCCCGGGACCCGGCCGCAGTGCTGGCGCAGGCCGGTGTCGGGGGTGCGGTCCAGGCCGCAGCCGAAGCAGTCGACGCTGCCGGACGGGGGCGCGGCCCGGTAGGCCTCGGCCGCGGCCGACGCCTGCGCCCACGACGGCGCGTCCGGCGCCTCGACGCTCTGCTCGGCCGGGACGGCGACGGCAAGCACCGCCTCCCCGGAGGTCAGTTGGCTGCCGCCGTCGGCGGTCTCGGCGAGCCGCACCGGCACACCCGTCGGCACCGGCCGCCGGAAGTCCACCCGTACCGTCTTGGCCCCTGCCCGACGGGCGAGCACGCCTGCCACGTAGCCGCCGAAGGCCACCCCCGGGTACCCCTGGAGGTGGGCCGGAACCGTGATCGTCTCTATCGCTGTCATGCCCGCCACCCCATCACACCGGCCCCGGTGCCTGCGGGTACTGTTCGGGCCGCCCGGCCGGAACACCGTGAGGAGCCCCACCCATGACCGACCACCGCATAGGCCCGCCCCACTTCGGCAGCGAGCGCGAGACGCTGCGCGCGTTCCTCGACTACCACCGCGCGACGCTGGCCATGAAGTGCGAGGGGCTCGGCGACGAGGAACTGCGCCGGCAGTCGATGCCGCCGTCCACGCTCTCGCTGCTCGGCCTGGTGCGGCACATGGCCGAGGTCGAACGGACCTGGTTCCGCCGGGTCTTCGAGGACCACGACATCCCGATGGTGTGGTCGGACAAGATCGATTTCCAGGCGGCGTACGACGCGAGCAACTCCACCAGGGCCGAGGCGTTCGCGGCCTGGGAGGCCGAGGTCGAGCACTCGCGGCGGATCGAGCGGGACGCCGAGTCCCTCGACCTCGCGGGCCACCAGCCGCGCTGGGGCGAGGACGTGTCGCTGCGCATGGTGATGCTGCACATGATGCACGAGTACGCCCGCCACAACGGCCACGCCGACTTCCTGCGCGAGGGCGTCGACGGAACCACGGGAGCCTGAAGGCTGGCTCAGCGCCAGGGGATGTTCCGCCAGGGGCTGGCCTCGTGCTCGGTCAGGATCCGGTGCGCGTCGACGTTCTGCTGGTAGTAGCGGCCGTACGACTCCTCGTCGAAGCGCAGCACCCGGCCGAGCGCGTACGCCGCCGAGAAGTCCTCCCACGAGCGGTAGGCCGACTTGCTGAGCGCGCCCGCGTGCACGATCGCCTGCTCGGCCTCGTGCGGGGTGCAGAACCGGGCCGAGAGCCCCCAGCGTGCCAGGTTCACGGCCCGCCCGTAGTCGTAGGCGACGGTGGTGGTGACCCGGCCGTCCGGCGAGAGCAGCCCGTCCGCCCGGAACCGGGCCTCGTACCGGATGATGCGCCGGACCAGCTCTTCGATGTCCTTGACCGCGCCGGGGCCGACTCCGATGTCCTGGGCGTGCCCGGCGGCCGTCTCGCGCCACAGATCGGGCGGCGGCGCCTCGTCGAGCCCGGCGCGCAATTCCTCGCGCACGCGCAGGACGAAGTCGGGCTCGGCCGGGCTGTTGCGCGCGTCGAGCAGGAAGTCCAACTGCTGCCGCCAGCCCGCCCGGTCGGTGATGTCCCAGGAGTCGCGGAGCATCCGGAGCTGCCGGGTGTACTCCTGGTAGACCGAGCCGACCTCGTTCCACGGCACGTCGTTGCCGAGCGCCAGATGCGCGCCGCAGGCAAGGCCGTACGCGAGCGGTCCGCGCAGCGCGCCGTGCCGCAGGCCGATCAGCCGGGCGGGGCGCTCGACCTCCTCGTGGAGCCGGCGCCACAGGGCCAGGTTGTCGGCGGCGGTGGGCAGGAACAGCTGGGCCGGGGTGCCGGCGTCGACCGCGAGGAGCGCCCGCCCGTCCAGGAGGCCCGAGTCGGCGATCCACTTGAGGGAGACCCCGTGGAACACCCAGTCCGGATGCCACGGCGGCAGCATCCCCCGGGTGAGCACCGGCTTGCACAGCCAGCCCGACGCGTCCCGGTAGGAGGGCCAGCGGATCAGGTCGGGCCGCGCGTCGACCTCGGCCTTCGGCGCGGCGATGTATAGCTCCTCGCGGGCGAGCACCCGCAGCTGCGCCATCACGTCGCCGCGCAGCCCCGCCGAGTGCAGCAGCCACTCCGTCTCCGTAGGCGCCGCCCAGTTGGTACCCGTCCCCGTTGCCACGCCCCGATCCTACGAACTCCCTTCCGGCCGCCACGCGGCAGGTACAGGGAAACGCACAGGTCAGGCCAGGCTGTCCCGCCAGGCGCGGTGCAGGTCGGCGAATCGGCCGGTGCCCGCGATCAGGTCGGCGGGGGAGCCGTCCTCGACGATGCGGCCGTGCTCCATCACCAGGACCCGGTCCGCGATCTCGACCGTGGACAGGCGGTGCGCGATCACCACCGCCGTACGCCCGTTGAGGACCGTGTGCATGGCGCGCTGCACCGCCCGCTCGCCCGGAATGTCCAGCGAACTGGTCGCCTCGTCGAGGATCAGCACCGCCGGGTCGGCCAGCAACGCCCGTGCGAAGGCGACCAGTTGGCGCTGCCCGGCCGAGATGCGGCCGCCCCGCTTGCGTACGTCGGTGTCGTAGCCGTCGGGCAGGCCCGCGATGAAGTCGTGCGCGCCGATCGCCTTCGCGGCCTGCTCGATCTCGTCCCGGGTGGCGTCCGGGCGGCCGATCGCGATGTTCTCGGCGACCGTGCCGGAGAACAGGAACGCCTCCTGGGTGACCATGACGACCCCGCGCCGCAGATCCCGTACGGACAGCTCGCGCAGATCCGTGCCGTCGAGCAGGACGCGGCCCGCCGTCGGATCGTAGAAGCGGGCCAGGAGCTTGGCGAGGGTGGACTTGCCCGCGCCCGTCGAGCCGACCACGGCGACGGTCTGGCCCGCCGGGATGGTCAGGTCGAAGCGGGGCAGCACCTCGCCGCCGGTCCGGTAGCCGAAGCCGACCTGCTCGAACTCGACGCGGCGGCCCGGGAGTTCGGCCGCCCGCTCCGGCAGGGCGGACGGCTGGGCGCTCTCCCGGACGGACGGGGTCTGGGCGAGCAGCCCGGCGACCTTCTCCAGGGAGGCCGCGGCCGACTGGTAGGAGTTGAGGAACATGCCGAGCCGGTCGATGGGGTCGTACAGGCGGCGCAGATACAGCACCGCGGCCGCGAGCACACCCAGCTCCAGGCCGCCGTCCGCGACCCGGGTGGCACCCCACAGCACCATCGCCGCGACCGCCGTGTTGGCGACGAGCCGGGAGCCCACGACATAGCGAGCCATCTCCAGGAGGGCGTCGCCGTTCGTCCGCTCGTGGCGGCGGTTCAGCTCCTGGAACTCGGCGTCGTTGGCCCGCTCGCGCCGGAAGGCCTGCACCGGCCGGATGCCGTTCAGGGTCTCCGCGAACTTGACGATCACCGCGGCGATCGCGGTGGACCTGGCCGCGTACATGGTCCCCGCCCGGCGCTGGTAGAGCCGGATCAGGAAGTGCAGCGGGACGTAGGAGGCGACGGCCAGAGCCCCGATGCCCCAGTCGAGCCAGAGCAGCATCGCGCAGATGTAGACCGAGGAGAGGATCACCCCGATCAGCTCCTGCAGGCCCTCGCTGAGCAGCTCCCGCAGCGACTCGACGTCCGTGGTGGACCGCGAGATCAGCCGGCCCGAGGTGTACCGCTCGTGGAAGTCCACGCTCAGCGCCTGCGCCTGCCGGAAGATCCGCCCGCGCAGATCGAGCAGCACGTCCTGGTTGACCCGCGCGGAGGTCTGGATGAACGCGTACTGGAAGAACCCGGAGCCCAGCGCGCACACCAGATATCCGGCGCCCACCGCGATCAGCGGCCCGTAGTCGTGCGCGCGGAACGCCGGCACGCCCCGGTCGATGGCGTACGCGACGAGCAGCGGGCCCGCCTGGGCCGCGGCCTGTTGCACGACGAGCATCAGCGTCGCGATCACCACGCGCCGGCGCAGCGGCCGCAGCAGGGACCTGAGTAGCGCGCCGGTCGCCCCCGGGGGCGCGGGCAGCTCGTCCCGGTCAAAGGGATCGCCGGCCGCCGGCACCTCGTCCTCCCCGGTGGCGGTCTCCTCCCCGACAGTCGTGGTCATCGCCCGTCCTCCCCCTTGCCGTCGTGACGTTCTTCGGCGCCCGACATGAGCCAGGCGTATTCGGCGTTGCCGCGCAGCAGCTCCTGGTGCGTGCCGACGGCCGCGATCCGTCCGCCCGAAAGCAGGGCGACCCGGTCGGCGAGCATCACCGTGGACGGGCGGTGCGCGACGACCAGCGCGGTGGTGTCCTGAAGCACCCGCCGCAGCGCCGCCTCGACGAGCGCCTCGGTGTGTACGTCCAGGGCCGACAGGGGGTCGTCGAGTATCAGGAACCTCGGCCGCCCCACGACCGCCCTGGCCAGCGCGAGCCGCTGCCGCTGCCCGCCCGACAGGCTGAGCCCCTGCTCCCCGACCTGCGTGTCCACGCCCTGCGGCAGCCGCCGTACGAACTGGGCCTGCGCGATGTCGAGCGCCCGCTCCAGATCGGCCGGACTTCCGCCGCCCATGCGGACGTTGTCCCCCACGGAGGCCGAGAAGAGCGTGGGCTCCTCGAACGCGACGGAGACCAGTCCGCGCAGCCGCTCCCGCGGCATGAGCGCGATGTCCTCCCCGTCGAGAGTGATCCGCCCCCCGCTGGCCTCGTGCAGGCGCGGCACGAGCGCGGTGAGCGTGGTCTTCCCGGACCCGGTCCCCCCGACGAGGGCCATGGTCTCGCCGGCCCGTATGTGCAGATCGATCCGGGAGAGGACAGCCGAACTCCCCTCGGCCGCATCCGGATACCGGAAGACGACCCCCTCGAACCGGATGCCGAGTTCCTCACGGCCCGGCACTGCCTGAGCAGTGCCGGCCGACTCGGCCTCCGGCGCGGAACCCGGGGAGTCGGGGGAGGCGGCACCCTCGGCCTCCTCCTCCGCGTCCATGGCCTCGAAGAAGCGGACCGTCGCCGTCGCGGACTCCTGGCTCATCGCAAGCAGGAAGCCGATCGACTCCACCGGCCACCGCAGGGCCAGCGCCGTGGACAGGAACGCCACCAGCGTTCCGGCCGAGAGGTGCCCGTCGGCCACCTGCACCGTACCGAGCACCAAGGCCGCGCCGATGGCGAGTTCGGGGATCGTGGTGATCAGGCCCCAGAGCCCGGCGAGCAGCCGGGCCTTGGCGAGCTCGGTGCCGCGCAGCCGCCGGGAGAGTTCGCGAAAGGCCAGGGCCTGGCTGCGGTGGCGGCCGAACCCCTTGATGATGCGGATGCCGAGCACGCTCTCCTCGACGACCGTCGTGAGGTCGCCCACCTGGTCCTGCGCCTGCCGGGCGACCAGCGAGTACCGGGTCTCGAAGACCGAGCACAGGACCACCAGCGGGATCACCGGGACGAGCAGCACGAGCCCGAGGCTCCACTGCTGCGACAGCAGGATCGCGAACCCGGCCAGGATCGTCACCCCGTTGACGACCAGGAAGGTCAGCGGGAACGCCAGGAACATCCGAAGCAGCATGAGGTCCGTGGTGCCCCGCGACAGGAGCTGGCCCGACGCCCAGCGGTCGTGGAAGGAGACCGGAAGCCGCTGCACGTGCCGGTACAGATCGGCCCGCATGTCCGCCTCGACGCTCGCGAGCGGCCGCGCCACCAGCCACCGCCGGAACCCGAAGAGCGCCGCCTCCGCCACCCCGAGCAGCAGCAGGTACAGCGCGCCGAGCCACACCCCGCCGGGGTCGTGGTCGGCGACCGGCCCGTCGACGATCCACTTCAGGACGAGCGGGATCACCAGACCGAGACAGGAGGCGACAACCGCCACAAATGCCGCGCTGAACAGGCGAGTTCGCACGGGTCTTACGTACGGCCAGAGCCTCAGGAGCGCGCGCGTGGCCGACGGGTCCTTGGTAGCTGCATGTGTATCGGGCATCGTGGCCGAGCCTACGGACGGCCACTGACAGTGCCCACCGAGTTTCGGACGGGCCCGGCTGGTCCGCTGGTCCTAGGACCGGTCGTCGGGCGGCGGTGATGGACGGCGCCGCGTCGCGTTTCGAGCCGGGAGGGCAGGGGGTCGTACCGCCCATCAACCGATCGGTTGATGCGGGGTCGAGCGCGATGGGCGATGTGGCGGACCCCCGCCGAACGGGATTCTCAAGGCATGCCAATCATCGAAGTCACCGGAGTGCGCAAGACATACGGCCGCAGGCCCGCCGTCGACGGCGTCAGCTTCGCCGTGGAAGAGGGCGAGATCTTCGGGATCCTCGGCCCCAATGGCGCCGGCAAGACCACCACCGTCGAGTGCATCGAGGGGCTCCGCGTCCCGGACGCCGGGACGATCCGGGTGGCCGGTCACGACCCCGTCGCCGACCACGACCAGGTGACCCGCATCCTCGGCGCCCAGCTCCAGGAGAGCGAGCTCCAGCCCAAGCTCACCGTCCGCGAGTCCCTTGAGCTGTACGCCGCCTTCTACCCGAACCCGGCCGACTGGCGCCCGCTCGCCGAACGACTCGGCCTCGGCGAGAAGCTGAACACCCGCTTCGCCAAGCTGTCCGGCGGACAGAAGCAGCGCCTGTTCATCGCGCTCGCCCTCATCGGCAACCCGCGCGTCGTGGTGCTCGACGAGCTCACCACCGGCCTCGACCCGCGCGCCCGCCGCGACACCTGGGAACTGATCGAGGACGTGCGCCGCAGCGGAGTCACCGTCCTGCTCGTCACCCACTTCATGGAGGAGGCCCAGCGCCTCTGCGACCGCGTCGCTGTGATCGACAAGGGGCGGATCGCCGCCCTGGACACCCCCTCCGGTCTTATCCGGCGGGCGGCGGGCTCCACCGTCATCTCCTTCACCCCCTCGGCACCGCTCGACGACTTCGCCCTGGCCGAGCTGCCGCAGGCCGCCGCCGTGGAGGAGAAGCACGGCCGGGTGACCATCCACGGCACCGACGAGACCGTCAACGCCGTGATCACCCTGCTCGCCCGGCACCACATCACCGCCCACCAACTCCGCGTCTCCGAGGCGACCCTCGACGACGCGTTCCTGGACCTGACGGAGGCCTCGGCATGACCACCACCCTCACCCGGCCGCGCCCCGCCCGAGCCGCCCGCACCTCCCGTACGGCCGCCGTCGCCGTACTGAAGACCGAGACCAAGCTGTTCCGGCGCGAGCCCGCCGGGCTCTTCTGGATCATGGTGTTCCCGACCGTCCTCCTTGTCGTGCTCGGCTCGATCCCCGGCTTCCGCGACCCCGACAAGGCGCTCGGCGGCATCCGCTTCGTCGACGCCTACGTTCCCGTCGCCGTACTCCTCTCCATGATCATGGCGGGCCTCCAGGCGATGCCGCCGGTCATCACCGGATACCGCGAGCGCGGCATCCTGCGCCGCATGTCGGCCACCCCGGTCCGCCCTGCCGCCCTGCTCGGCGCCCAGATGGGGCTGCACGGCGTGGCCGCGCTGATCTCCGCCGTCCTCTCCATCACGGTGGGCCGGCTCGCCTTCCACGTGGCCCTGCCGCACCAGCTCTTCGGGTATGCCCTCGCTCTGCTGCTCGCCGTCCTGAGCGCGCTCGCCCTCGGCGCCCTGATCTCCGCCCTCTCCCGTACCTCGAAGGTCGCCAACGCCATCGGCTCCGCGGTGTTCTTCCCGATGATGTTCAGCGCCGGTGTCTGGCTGCCCGTCCAGGCCATGCCCGACACACTGGGCCGCATCGTCGAGCTGCTGCCCTTCGGTGCCGCAGCCCAGGCCCTCAACGAGGCCGCGGCCGGCGGCTGGCCCGGCTGGGACCACCTCGGCATCCTCGCCCTGTGGACCGTGCTCCTCTCGGCGGCCGCCACCCGCTGGTTCCGGTGGGAATGACAGCCGTGTCCTTCTGGGGCGGCTCCGGTGACGGCTTCGACGTGGACGAGACTGGGGCCATGAGCAACGGGGCGAGCACGGCGAAGTCGGATCCGGTGGAGGAACGCTGGGGGGTGTTCCACCGCTGGGGACCCTATGGACTCCTCTTCGTCGGCTGCCTCGCCGCCGCGGCCACCGCCGACCTGCTGATGAGCACCGCCGACCGCTGGGCCGCCGCCGCCCTGGCCGGCGGTGCCCTGCTGCTCCAGCTCTGCTGGGGCCATCTGCGCCGCACCCGGCCGGGACCGAGCGCCGCCGGAGTCGTCTACTACTTCCTGCGCTGGGCCTTCGCCTTCGCGCTCACCTGGCTCAACCCGTTCTTCGCGTTCTACGCCGTCGTCGGCTACTTCGGCGCCCAGGCGGTGCTGCCCCGGCGCTGGGTCAAGGTCGGCCTGTTCGCGACCGCGGTGATCATGGCCGGCTCCCAGTCCGGCGGCCTGCCACCCAAGGGCTCCATGGGGTGGGTCCTGTTCGGCGCCGTACTCGCCATCAACTCCGTCCTCCTCACCGTGTTCGGCCACCTCGCCGCCCAGGAGGACGAGCGGGCCCGCGTGCAGGTCGCCACCATCGACGAGCTGGAGACCACCAACGCCCGCCTCCAGCAGGCCCTCGACGAGAACGCCGCCCTGCACGCCCAACTCCTGCTCCAGGCAAGGGAGGCGGGCGTCGCCGACGAACGCCGCCGGCTCGCCGCCGAGATCCACGACACCATCGCCCAGGGCCTGGCCGGCATCATCGCCCAGCTCCAGGTCGTCACCAGCAGCACCGACCCCGACCTCGTACGCGAACACCTCGCCAGCGCCCAGTCGCTGGCCCGGCACAGCCTCGGCGAGGCCCGCCGCTCCGTGCAGAACCTCAGCCCCCTCGACCTCGAACACGACGTCCTGCACAAGGCGTTGAAGAAGACCGTCGCCGACTGGGGCAACCGGCACCAGGTCCGCGCCGACTTCACCGTGACCGGCACCGCCGTGCAGCTCCACGACGAGATCGAGGCCACCCTGCTGCGCATCGCCCAGGAGGCCCTCGCCAACGCGAGCCGCCACGCCCAGGCCTCCCGCATCGGCGTCACGCTCTCCTTCATGGGCGACGAGGTCTCCCTCGACGTCCGCGACGACGGCCGGGGCTTCGACCCGCTGGGCCTGCCGGCCCGCTCCGGCACCGGGGGCTTCGGCCTCGACGGCATGCGCGCCCGGGCCGAACGCATCGCCGGCAGTGTCACCGTGGAATCGGAGCCCGGCCATGGCACCGCGGTCTGTGCCCGCGTACCGTTGGTCCCCCATGACCAATGACGCCACCATCACCCTCCTGATCTGCGACGACCACCCCGTAGTACGGGACGGTCTGCGCGGCATGTTCGCCTCGGCCGACGGCTTCGAGGTCCTCGGCGAGGCCTCCGACGGAGTCGAGGGTGTCGAGCTCGCCGAGCGACTCGACCCGGACGTAGTCCTGATGGACCTGCGGATGCCCGGTGGCGGGGGAGTGGCCGCGATCGCCGAGCTCACCCGGCGCGGGCTGCGCTCCAAGGTCCTCGTCCTCACCACGTACGACACCGACTCGGACACCCTCCCCGCGATCGAGGCGGGCGCCACCGGCTACCTCCTCAAGGACGCCCCGCGCGAGGAGCTGTTCACCGCCGTCCGGGCCGCGGCCGCGGGCCGCACGGTGCTCTCCCCGGCGGTCGCCTCCCGCCTCGTCACGGCGGTCCGCACGCCCGCCGTCCCCGCCGGTGAACCCCTCTCGGGCCGCGAGCGCGAGGTCCTCGCACTCGTCTCCAAGGGCACCTCCAACCGGGAGATCGCGCGGGCCCTGTTCATCAGCGAGGCCACCGTGAAGACCCATCTGACGCACATCTACGGCAAGTTGGGCGTCAAGGAACGTGCCGCCGCGGTGGCGGTGGCGTACGACCGGAAGATCCTCGGCTAGCCGAAGCTCGTCGCGCCGCCCGCCCTCACCGGACCCTCACCAGACCCCGGGTATCAGCCGGGGCGTGGTCGCCGCGTACTCCGTGTACGCGGTGCCCAGCGCCTCCGAGAGGAGCTTCTCCTCCACGTGGATGCGATAGCCGAGCGCCAGCGCGCCGCCCGCCAGGAAGACCAGGAGCGCCGCCGCGTTGTCGTAGGTCACCCCGAGGGAGAGCCCGGCCAGCGCGATGCCGCTGTACGCGGGATGGCGCACCCAGCGGTACGGACCCGACCGCACCACCTGGTGGTCCCGCTGGACGTGGACCGTGCCCCGGAAGAAGCGGCCCAGGGCGACGATGGCCCACAGCCGCAGGCCTATCCCGGCCCAGGCGACGATCAGCACGGCCAGGCGGGCAGCCGTAGCCGTGGTCGAGTAGTCGAGCGCGGGCGTGGCGCGGGCGACGGGATGCGCCGCCCAGCCGGCCGCGCCCACCGCCACGACGAAGAGCAGCAGGCTGCGCCACTCGGTGCGCTCCGTGGGCGCGCTGCTCATCAACTGCCTTGCCTGGAGAGCCAGTTCGCAGGCAAGCCACGCGTACAGGGTGATCCGCAGGGCCAGATCGATGTCGTTGTTCATGCCGCACCACTCCCTCGTCGCCCGCTGATGGCTCCGGCACGTTCGACGATCGCAGCCGGTGCGGGTGGAGAGGATCGGCTCCCGGGTGGACCGCTGGGTGGAGCTTTCGGCGGCCCGGCCTCCACCCCGCCTCCACCCGCACCGCCTCCACCCGCACCGGCTCCATCCGGCCCCGGCCCCCGGGACATGCGGATCAGCCCGCCCCCTACTCCGCCACCTTCAGCACGAGCACCGACCGGGCCGGCAGCGTCACCGTCTCGCCGCCCCGGTGCACCCGCCCCGGCGCCTCGGCCTGCTCCTCCTCCGAGGTGTCCACGACCAGCTCGTACGAGGCGGCCCACGGCGGCCCCGGCAGCACGCAGCTCGCCGGGCGGTCCGCCGAGTGCAGCAGGATCAGGAAGCTGTCGTCGGTCACCGGCGCGCCCCGCGCGTCACGCCCCGGGATGTCCCGGCCGGACAGGTACAGGCCCAGCGTCGCGGCGGGCGCGTACCAGTCCTGTTCCGTCATCTCCTCGCCCCGCGCGGTGAACCAGGCCAGGTCCCGCAGCCCGTCCGCGCCCTGTGCCCGGCCGGAGAAGAAGGCCCGGCGCCGCAGCACCGGATGCCGGTGCCTCAACTCGACGAGCCGGGTGGCCAGTTCGAGCAGGCCGCGCGGCCCCGGCTGCTCCAGGAGCGACCAGTCGACCCAGCTCACTTCGCCGTCCTGGCAGTACGCGTTGTTGTTGCCGCCCTGGGTGCGGCCCATCTCGTCTCCCGCGACCAGCATCGGCACGCCCGTCGACACCAGCAGGGTGGTGAGCAGGTTCCGCAGCTGGCGCCGCCGCAGCGCGTTGACGCGGGGATCGTCGGTCTCGCCCTCGACCCCGCAGTTCCAGGCCCGGTTGTCGTTGGTGCCGTCCCGGTTGCCCTCCCCGTTCGCCTCGTTGTGCTTGCGCTCGTACGACACCAGGTCGCGCAGCGTGAAACCGTCGTGCGCGGTCACGAAGTTGATCGACGCGTACGGGCGCCGGCCGCCCCAGGCGTACAGGTCGCTGGAGCCCGAGAGGCGGTAGCCGAGATCGCGCACGTCCGGCAGCGCGCCCCGCCAGAAGTCGCGTACGGCGTCCCGGTAGCGGTCGTTCCACTCGGTCCACAGCGGCGGGAAGGAGCCCACCTGGTAGCCGCCGTTGCCCACGTCCCACGGTTCGGCGATCAGCTTCACGCGGCGCAGCACCGGGTCCTGGGCGATCACCGCGAGAAAGGGCGACAGCATGTCGACGTCGTGCATCGAGCGGGCCAGCGCCGCCGCCAGGTCGAACCGGAAGCCGTCGACCCCCATCTCGGTCACCCAGTAGCGCAGCGAATCAGTGATCAGGCGCAGGACATGTGGCTGGACCACATGGAGGGTGTTGCCGCAGCCCGTGTAGTCGGCGTAGCGGCGGGCATCGGACTGGAGCCGGTAGTAGCCGCGGTTGTCGATGCCGCGCAGGGACAGCGTCGGCCCCAACTCCCCTGCCTCGGCCGTGTGGTTGTAGACCACGTCGAGGATGACCTCGATGCCGGCCGCGTGCAGCGCCCGCACCATCCGCTTGAACTCGCCGACCTGCTGCCCCGCGGTCCCGGTCGCCGAGTAGCCGGCATGCGGCGCGAAGTACCCGATCGAGTTGTAGCCCCAGTAGTTGCGAAGGCCGCGCCGCAGCAAATGGTCCTCGTGCGCGAACTGGTGCACCGGAAGCAGCTCGACCGCCGTCACGCCGAGCCGCACCAGATGGCCGATCGCCGCCGGGTGCGCGAGCCCCGCGTAGGTGCCGCGCAGCGGCTCGGGGATCTCCGGGTGGAGCCGGGTGAAGCCGCGTACGTGCAGCTCGTAGATGACCGAGTCGGACCAGGGCGTCTTGGGGCGGCGGTCGTCCGCCCAGTCGTCGTCGTCCTGCACCACCACGCCCTTGGGGACGTGCGGCGCCGAGTCGCGGTCGTCGCGGACGGTGTCGGCGACCTGCTGCTGCGGCCAGTCCCGGACGTGCCCGTACACCTCGGGCGGCAGCACGAAGTCCCCGTCCACGGCCCGCGCGTACGGGTCGAGCAGCAGCTTCGCCGGGTTCCAGCGCGCCCCCGTCCACGGGTCCCAGCGCCCGTGCACCCTAAATCCGTACCGCTGCCCCGGGCGTACGCCCGGCACGAAGCCGTGCCAGATCTCATGGGTCAGTTCGGTGAGCGCGAGCCGGGACTCGGTGCCCGCCGCGTCGAAGAGGCACAGCTCGACCGATTCGGCGCCGCCCGCCCACAGCGCGAAATTGGTGCCCGCGACACCGTCCGGGCCGACCCGGAAGCGGGCGCCGAGGGGGGTCGGCGCGCCCGGCCAGACAGGGGGGCGCAGCGCCCCCGGTTCACCCCGGTGGCCGTTCACCTTCCGGTGCCCCTCCGTGCCGGGCGCGCCCTGCGCGGCACCCCGCACTGCCCTCTGCTCGGCTGCGCTCGACACCTGACGGCCTCCCGCGGCTCGGCGCAGGGCAGCACGCGGCGTCCCGGCCGCGGCTCCCCATGCGTGTCCCTGCACCTGTTCTTCCCGCAACAGCCCTCGTACTCACGTTTCCCCCGGCGGGGGGCGGTCGTTGGGTCGGTCGTGAGAGACGTACTGAAGCGGGCAGGGGCGGGCACGGCCGCCGCCCTGGCATGGGCAGGACTGACGGCGGTCCTGGTGGCCACGCTGACCGGGTGCTCGGGCAGCACCCTGGACATCGGCGACATCGGGGGCAAGCCGTTGACGCCCCAGGAGGCCATTCTGGTGACTCCGGACGACGGCGCCAAGGCGGTCAAGGCGGACCAGAAGGTGGAGGTGCGGGTGCCGGGCGGGCGCCTGGAGCGGGTCAAGGTGATGAAGACGGAGGACGCGCAGCCCGAGGAGGTGCCGGGCAGGATCTCGGCGGACGGGCTGACGTGGACGCCGACCGGCAGCTCGCTGCAACTGGCCGCGCTGTACACGGTGGACACCGTGGCGCTCGACGGCCACGGCCACCGCCAGGCCCGCCACACCAGCTTCACCACACTCGTCCCCGAGCACCGGTTCATCGGTTACTTCAAGCCCGAGAACCGCTCGACCGTGGGCGTCGGCATGATCGTGTCGTTCAACTTCAACCAGCCGATCAAGGACCGGGCGGCCGTCGAGCGCGCCATCAGGATCACCTCGCAGCCTCCGGTGGACGTGCGGGGCCACTGGTTCGGCAAGGACCGGATCGACTTCCGGCCCGAGCAGTACTGGGTGCCCGGCACCAAGGTCACCGTCGACATGCACCTGCGCGACGTGGTCGCGGCGCCCGGCGTCTACGGCATCCAGGACAAGACGGTCGGCTTCACCGTCGGGCGCGCCCAGGAGTCCCTCGTGGACGCCGAGGCGCACACCATGGAGGTGCGGCGCGGCGGCGAGCTGGTGTCCACGCTGCCGATCTCCGCGGGGTCGCCGAAGAACACCACGTACAACGGGAAGATGGTCGTCACCGAGATGTACGACGTGACGCGGATGAACAGCCAGACCGTGGGCTTCGGCGGCGAGTACGACATTCCGGACGTCCCGCACGCCATCCGGCTGACCAACACCGGCACCTTCCTGCACGGCAACTACTGGGCTCCCTCCAAGACCTTCGGCAACTCCAACACCAGCCACGGATGCGTCGGTCTGCGCGATGTGAAGGGCGGCAGCTCGGACACCCCGGCGGGGTGGTTCTTCGACCGCACCCTCATCGGCGACATCGTCGAGGTCGTCAACTCCCATGACCGCCAGGTGGCTCCCGACAACGGGCTCAGTGGCTGGAACCTGGACTGGGCGAAGTGGAAGGCGGGCTCCGCGATCTCCTGATTTCCCCTCACCCCTCGAACGCACGGCCCCTGACCGTTCCCGGTTAACCAACCGGGAACGGTTCCTGTGTTTCACCTGAGAGTTCCAGGACAAGTTGGGACTGAACGGTGACATTGGAGGGGAGGTCGGGGCCCGTCCGGTGTGATTATCTAGCGCCGTGCGTGCGCGATGACGCGCGCGGGGGTGAGTGAGTACGGGCGGTGGCGGGGCCACGCCGTGCGAGGGGAGAAAAAGTCTTGAACGGGCAGCCTATTTCGGGGGCTTCGGCCGGGGCCGGACGACGCGGTCGCCAGGGCAGCGCACTGCTGGCCCTCCTCTTCGGGGCGATGCTGCTCCTCGTCACCGCATGCGGCGGGGGCGACGGCTCCAGCTCCAAGGCCAAGGCGGGCAGCGGAAGCGCCGCCGAGGACACCAAGGCCTCCGAGGCCGTGGTCACCATCCTGCCGGCCGACAACGCCAAGGACGTGGCCACCAACGGCGCGCTGAAGATATCCGCCGACAAGGGCAAGCTGTCCGCCGTCACGGTGGCCGACAGCAAGGGCAACGCAGTCGCCGGGAAGATATCCGCGGACGGCCTCGGCTGGGCCCCGGACCAGCACCTCGCCTCCGCGACGCAGTACAAGGTCCACGCGGTCGCCAAGGACGCCAAGGGCCGCGAGTCCGCCAAGGACACCACCTTCACCACCCTCGTGCCGACCAACACCTTCATCGGCCAGTACGTGCCCGAGGACGGCTCCACCGTCGGCGTCGGCATGCCGGTCTCCATCAACTTCAGCCGCGGCATCACCAACCCGGACGCGGTCGAGAAGGCGATCACCGTGACGGCCGAGCCGTCCGTCCCGGTCGAGGGCCACTGGTTCGGCAACGACCGCCTCGACTTCCGGCCCGAGCAGTACTGGGCGCCCGGCACCAAGGTGACCGTCAAGTTCAACCTCGACGGCGTCGAGGGCCGGCCCGGTGTCTACGGCAAGCAGACCCGCACCATCCACTTCACCATCGGCCGCTCCCAGGTCTCCACCGTGGACGCGAGCGCCCACACCATGAAGGTGGAGCGCGACGGCAAGCCCCTGAAGACCATCCCGATCAGCGCGGGCTCCCCGGCGAACACCACGTACAACGGGCAGATGGTCATCAGCGAGAAGTACGAGGTGACCCGGATGAACGGCGCCACCGTCGGCTTCGGCGGCGAGTACGACATCAAGGACGTGCCGCACGCGATGCGCCTGTCGAGCTCCGGCACCTTCATCCACGGCAACTACTGGGGCGACCCGTCGGTGTTCGGCTCGGCCAACACCAGCCACGGCTGCGTCGGTCTGGAGGACGCGCGTGGTGCGGGCGACCCGTCCACGCCGGCCGCCTGGTTCTACAACAACTCCCTGATCGGCGACGTGGTCGTCGTGAAGAACTCCAAGGACAAGGTCATCCAGCCCGACAACGGCCTCAACGGCTGGAACCTCTCCTGGGCGGACTGGACCAAGTAGGCCCGGACGAACTCCCGACGGACCCGGTGCTGTGACCGACAGCACCGGGTCCGTTGTCGTTAGTGACCGTTAACCTGCCTCCATGACTGTGAACCTCGAAGTTTCCGAAGGCGTCGGCACCATCCGCCTGGACCGCCCTCCGATGAACGCCCTCGACATCGCGAGCCAGGACCGGCTGCGCGAGCTCGCCGAGGAGGCGGCCCGGCGCGAGGACGTGCGGGCGGTGGTCCTGTACGGCGGCGAGAAGCTGTTCGCGGCGGGCGCGGACATCAAGGAGATGCAGGCCATGGACCACGCGGCGATGGTCGTACGCGGCCGGGCGCTGCAGGACGCCTTCACCGCCGTCGCCAAGATCCCCAAGCCGGTCGTGGCGGCCGTCACCGGCTACGCGCTGGGCGGCGGCTGCGAGCTGGCGCTCTGCGCCGACTTCCGCATCGCCGGTGAGAACGCCAAGCTCGGCCAGCCCGAGATCCTGCTCGGCCTCATCCCGGGCGCCGGCGGCACCCAGCGCCTCGCGCGCCTGGTGGGCCCGTCCAAGGCCAAGGACCTCATCTTCACGGGCCGTCAGGTGAAGGCGGACGAGGCGCTGGCCATGGGCCTGGTCGACCAGGTGGTGCCGGCCGCTGAGGTGTACGAGCGGGCCGTCGCCTGGGCCGCGCGCCTCGCCCAGGGCCCGGCCATCGCGCTGCGCGCCGCCAAGGAGTCCATCGACGCCGGTCTGGAGACGGACATCGACACCGGCCTCGCTGTTGAACGCAACTGGTTCGCGGGCCTGTTCGCGACCGAGGACCGCGAGCGGGGCATGCGCAGCTTCGTCGAGGAGGGCCCGGGCAAGGCCAAGTTCCTCTGAACGCACGGGAGTTGAGTGGCCGGGGTCAACGGCGGTGTACATGTGAGGGCAGTGTGTACACCCTGTGGGGGGATTAGCACAGCCTTAAGCGCACCTTAAGGAAAACCCCTTCGGAACGCTTGGTGATCAAGCAAACGCATCACGTCACCGCAGGTCAGGGCGGGTGCATTGGGTCATCGACTGCCCCCGTCATATGCCAGAACGAGCCTCCGGAACGTCAGGTTCCGGGGGCTCGATTCCTTCGGAACGGCCCCGGAGGCCGCGCCGGGCCGCCATGATGGTGGCATGGCGGGGCTGGAGGGTGTGGAACAACCGGCGCAGCGTGTGAGTGCGACCGCAGCACGGTGGATGCCGTCCGCCGACGACGAAGTGGCGCTGAAGGCGCTGGAGTTGTTCGGGAATCCGACGGAGGAAGAGGTCCGGCTGCCCTCACGTCCGGAGTCCGCCGCCACGGCCCGCCGGATCACGCAGTCCGTCGTACTGCGCCAGTGGGCGCTCTCGCCGACACTCGCCGAGCACGCCGTGCTCCTCGTCTCCGAGCTCGTCGGCAATGCGGTGCGGCACACCGGAGCCCGCGTCTTCGGTCTGCGCATGCTGCGCCGCCGGGGCTGGATCCGGATCGAGGTCCGTGACCCCTCGCGCGGCCTGCCCTGTCTGATGCCGGTGCACGAGCTCGACATCAGCGGCCGCGGCCTCTTCCTCGTCGACAAGCTCTCCGACCGCTGGGGCGTGGACCTGCTGCCGCGCGGCAAGACCACCTGGTTCGAGATGCGTGTCGCCGACCGCTGAGCCGCCGAAGGCCCCGTCGAATCACAGAAGCCCCCTGGCTGCCGGATGCGGCGCCGCGGGGGCTTCTGTGGAGCGCCGTGGATCTGGGGGGGGGTGTGATCCACGACGACTGAAGACGACCTGGCCCGGGTCAATGGGGGTCGTGGCTCCGACTATGACAGATGGGCGGCCCATCATCAAAAGTCCTTAGTCGGACATAACGCCATGAACCATGACAGTTTAGCTGTGAATCGTAGGTGAGCTAGAGCACGCACCTTCTAAAGCATGAATAAATATCGGAGGTGCTGAGTGAATCAGCGACTCGGTCGCCTCCGGTCACCTTCGGGCAGCCGCGACCCGCAGAGGTCCTGAAATGGGTCAATCGTTACCAACCGTCCTTCGGCCCACTTAAATGTCCATGTGTCGAATCCATCACCCCGTGCCGTCGACCGCCGCAGCGCCCTGCGGGCCGGGGCGGGCGCGGCCATCGTGGGGGCATTCACGGCAGGCTGTTCGGACGACCACGCCGGCGAGCAGCCGGCCGACTCTCCGAAGCCCCAGCCGTCCGCCTCCACGACGGCCGCCGCTCCCGCCCGCCCCAAGGTCCCACGTCCCGCACCGGCCCCCCGCGCCTTCCCCGGGCAGCCGGTCCAGATCAGCAGCGGCCCCCGGGGCCGCCCCCAGGTCGCGCTCACCTTCCACGGCCAGGGCGATCCGAAGATCGCCACGACCCTGCTCGGCGAGGCCGAGAAGGCCGGTGCCAAAGTCACCGTCCTCGCCGTCGGCAGCTGGCTCGACGAGCAGCCCGCGATGGCCCGCCGCATCCTCGACGGCGGCCACGAGCTGGGCAACCACACCCAGCACCACATCGACATCGGGGCCATGGACGAGGCGGCGGCGTACGCCGAGATCACGGGCTGCGCGGACCGGCTGCGTAGGCTCACCGGCTCCATCGGGACCTGGTTCAGGCCCTCCCGTGCCCAGTACGCGACACCGCTCGTTCAGAGACTGGCCCGGAAGGCGGGGTACCCGCACGTTCTGTCGTACGACGTCGACTCGCTCGACTTCACCTCGCCCGGTGCCGCGGCCGTCACCCGCAACGTCACCGGGCAGATCCGCAACGGATCGGTGGTGAGCCTGCACTTCGGCTATGCGGACACGGTCGCCGCGCTGCCCGCCCTACTCGCCGAACTGGAACGCCGCCGACTGCGCGCGGTCACGACCACGGAGCTGCTGATCTGATGCCGACCGCAACGAAGGCCGTAACGAAGAGGATCACCGTGCTGCTCTCGGCAGCCCTGCTCGCGGCGCTGGTCGGCTGCGGTTCGGGCGCCGACCACAAGGACGAGGCGCTCAGCACCAAGGCGGCCCTGCCGCCCCCGGCCGCCAAGAAGGCCGTGCCGCAGGGCCTGCCCGGGATGCCGCCCGTCCTGGACTCGAAGGACGCCTACGCCGCGGACCGGCCGAACGCCCTCCAGCCGGCCGTCAAGAACTTCCTGCCGCGCGTGTACGTGCCCAACACCAACTCCAACACGGTGTCCGTGATCGACCCGGCCACGTACAAGGTCATCGAGACGATTCCGGTCGGCCACCAGCCGCAGCACGTCGTGCCGTCCTGGGACATGAAGACGCTCTGGGTCAACAACGACCTCGGCGACTCGCTCACCGCCATCGACCCGGCGACCGGCAAGACCGGGCGCACCGTCCAGGTCTCGGACCCGTACAACCTCTACTTCACGCCGAACGGCAAGTACGCCGTCGTGATGGCCTCCAAGGACCGCGAGCTCGTCTTCCGCGACCCGGTCAGCATGAACCGGGTCAAGACCGTCCCGGTGACCTGTGCGGGCGTCAACCACGCCGACTTCTCCATGGACGGGCGGTACTTCATCGTCTCCTGCGAGTTCTCCGGCGAGCTGCTCAAGGTCGACACGGAGAAGATGGAGGTCATCGCCCACCAGAAGCTGCCCTTCGACGGGGCGATGCCGCAGGACGTGAAGATGTCCCCGGACGGAAAGACCTTCTACATCGCCGACATGATGGCGCACGGCATGTGGGTCCTGGACGGCGACAAGTTCACCACGCCGACCCTGCTGCCCACCGGCAAGGGCTGCCACGGCCTCTACATCAGCCGCGACTCCAAGGAGATGTACATCTCCAACCGGGGCGAGGGCACCATCTCCATCTTCGACTTCACCAAGAACAAGCTCACCAAGAAGTGGGAGTTGCCGGACGGCGGCAGCCCCGACATGGGCGGCGTCTCCGCCGACGGCAAGGTGCTCTGGCTGTCCGGCCGCTACAACTCCGAGGTGTACGCCATCGACACCGCCACCGGCAAGGAGCTGGCCCGCATCCCGGTCGGCTCGGGCCCGCACGGCCTCGCCGTCTACCCGCAGCCCGGCCGGTACTCGCTCGGCCACACCGGCATCTTCCGCTGAGCGCGAGCGGAGGCGTACGACGGCGAGGTGCCCCGGGGTCCGCCGGTCCCGGGGCACCTCCGTGTCACCACAGCACGGGCAGCCGCTCCGGCAGGCGCTTGATGAATCCCGTACGCCACACCAGCTGTTCGGCCGGGACTGCGAGGCGCAGCCCCGGCATCCGGTCCACCAGGACCGAGAGCGCCGTCTCGGCGTGCAGCCGGCCGAGTCCCGTGGCCGGGCAGAAGTGCCGCCCGGCGCCGAACGAGAGATGCGGGTTGTGCTCCCGGTCGAGGTCGAGGCGCTGGGGGTCGGTGAAGACCTCCGGGTCGAAGTTGGCGCCCTCGACCAGGACGAGCACCAACTCGCCCTTCTTCACGAGGACTTCGCCCAGCGTCACGTCCTCCAGGGCGAGCCGGGGCAGCCCGTCGCCGATCGACAGGTTCCAGCGCAGGAGCTCCTCCACCGCGCGGCCCATGCGCTCGGGGTGCTCGCGCAGATGGGTGATCAGCTCCGGGTGCTGGAGCAGCGCCAGGATCGCGAGGATCAGGAACGCGGAGGTGGAGACCGCGCCCGCGCCGAACATGGACACCGCGACCGTCGCCAGCATCTCGTCCGTGAGGTGCGCGGACTCCTGGTCCTCGCGCAGCGCCGCGAGCCGGCCGAGCAGGCTGTCGGGGTCCAGGCCTGGCGCGTTGAGGCGCTCCACCATGTACCCGAGGTCTTTGTACCAGTTGAGCCCGGCACCCTCGAAGGTGTGCGCGCTGGTCATGAAGGCGGTGTCCAGGCCGGACATGAGCCGGCGCCAGTCCGCGAACGGCACCCCGATCACCTGGCAGTGCAGCGCCGCCGAGAAGGGGTCGGCGAACCCCGCCCGGAGGTCGGCCGGCGGGCCCTCGGTGAGCAGCGCGTCGATGAACTCTCCTGCCCGGACGCGGAGTTGACCGGCGAGGCCGTCGGCGCGCGGGCTGAGGGACTTCATCACGGCGGTGCGAAGCCCGGCGCTGTTGATGTTGCCCATGTTGTTGACGACCTCGGGCGGGATCGTCAGCGCGTACTGGCGGGGCACCCCGGCGTTCGCGGTGTCCTTCAGGCTGAACCGCGCGTCCTCCAGGACCTGTTTGGCCAGCGCGTGGCTGCTCACCAGCCAGGCCTGGTCGCCGGTGAGCGTACGCACCCGGGCCACCGGCTGCTTCTCGCGCAGCCAGGCGCACTCCTCGGGCAGGACGTCACCGCGGCGCGAGAGCGGGAAGTCGAGTACGGGCTCGGGGGTCATGCGGCGATTCCTTCCGGGCGCACCACGGCGTAGGCCTGATTGCGGGAGGCGCGCAAGCCGCCGCCCTTCGCGTAGAGGAGCTCGGTCAGCGGGATCGGCGCGTGGTAGGCCGACACCGAGGAGGGGACGCCGAGGATGCCCGGAGTGTCCAGGAAGAAGGGGAGTTCCGCGGCGATGTAGTCGAGGCAGGCGGCGAGCTGTTCCGCGCTCGCGGCCGGCCCGCCGACCTTCGTGGAGAGGAAGTGCCCGGCCATGCGCTCGCAGCCGGCCCGGAAATGCGGATCGGTGGCAAGGAAATGCCGCACCCGCCGGTGCAGGAGTTCGTAGACCGGATTACCGGCGAATTCGGAGAGCCCGTGCACGCCGACGGGTATGCCCGGCGAGCCGGCCTCTTCGACGCCGCGCAGAATTCTGCGGCGTACCGCCTTGAGTTCTTTCGAGGCGCGCCGTACCGCGTGCTCCTCGTCGTAGCCGAGCGCGCTGAACAGCTCGGCCACATGGAGGTCGGCGTACACGATGTCGATGCGGGAGAACCGTGCCGAAGCCCAGCGGACGAGTTCGGTGATGCGGCCGGCGCTGAAATAGCTGTTTCCCGGACTCACACCGATGAGGACGTGATCGCCCTCGTCCCATATGTGGTGGCAACTTCGCGTGAAGGGCTGCACGGTGAATGCTTCAGTTGTGATGGTCACAGCTGTAACGCCCCAGCGCCGCTAGTCCCTGGGTGCCCTGTGCTCCCGGTGTGGCGGCGACAGCAAGAAGTTATCCGCCAAGTGCGGAGCGTGAGGAAGTGGCGGCGTGAAGTTGGCGTGAACTGCTCTTTGGGGGGCGGAAAACAGCCCTTTCCGTGTTTCGAACAGTCAGAGTCCGGGGCCCGCCGGTCTGGACCCGTTATCAGTGCGCGACAAGCAGTGCCTCCGAGCCGACCGGCCGGAAACCCGCCGCCTGGAAGGTGCGCACACTGCGCGCGTTGCCCGGCGACTGCTGCGCCCAGAGCACCGGCTCGGGCACCAAGTGTCGTGCGGCCAGGGCGAGTTGAACGCCGAGTCCCAGGCCGCGCGCGGACTCGTCGACCTCGATGGCGGCCTCCCAGCGGCCGGCGACGCCCCGGCCGAGTATCAGGACGCCGCCGTCCGCCGCCCAGACCCGTACGTCGTCCCGGTACTTCAGGGCCCGCGCCACCCTCGGATGCTCCGGGTCCTCGATCTCGGTCAGCGCCAGCGGCGGCCCGCCCGGTAGGGCGGGGGCGCAGGTCAGCAGGTCGACGCAGTTCATCGAGCGGCCGGTGCGGGCCATCAGGGCGGCCAGGAACCCGGGGTTCATGGCCGCGCCGAGCGGGTCGGCCCTCGTCTCGGCCAGCGTGGCCCGCAGCCAGTCCTCGTCCTCGTCCAGGAAGATCACCGAGTGCGCGGTGAACGCCAGCACGCCCGCGTCGCGCGGCCCCGGCTGCGCCACCACCGTCGTACCGCCGTCGGCCGGCGGGAACCGCCCCGTCGCCGCGGCCGCCAGAATGTCGCCGAGCGTGCCATCCATGGAATTCCCCGTTTCTTTCCGCCAAGGCCTTGAGTCTCCACCCACTGGAAACCGGACACTCGACAACATGATCGACGACGGCCCGGAAACCTTCACCATCGGGCAGCTCGCCCGCCGCACCGGACTGCCCGTGCGCACCATCCGGTACTGGTCCGACATCGGCGCCCTGCCGCCCGTCGGCCGCTCCCACGGCGGCTACCGGCTGTACGACGCCGAGTGCGTGGCCCGCCTTGAGCTGGTGCGCACCCTGCGCGAACTGGGGCTCTCCCTGGACGACGTACGCCGTGTGCTCGCCCGGGAGATCACGGTCGCCGAGGTCGCCGCGGCCCATGTCGCGGCCCTCGACGCCCAGATCCGGGCGCTCCGGGTGAGCCGGGCCGTCCTGTCGACCATCGCCCGACGGCAGTCCGACACGGAGGAGACGACCCTCATGAACAAGCTGGCCAGGCTCTCCGCGCGCGAGCGCAAGCAGATCATCGACGACTTCACCGACGAGGTGTTCGCCGGCCTCGACGACACCAACCCGCACTTCCACGCCCGGGTCCGCGGCGTGGCCGCAGAGCTGCCCGACGACCCCACCCCGCTCCAGGTCGACGCCTGGATCGAGCTGGCCGAACTGGTCGAGGACGAGGCCTTCCGGGCGCTGATGCGGCGGATCGCCGAGACCGACTCCGAGAGCTTCCGGGAGCGCTCGCGCGAACCGCAGGCCTACCTCGCCTTCGCGAAGAAGGTCGCCCAGCTCGCGTGCGGGGCCCAGGAGCGCGGCGTCGCACCCGAAAGCCCCGAGGCCGACGCACTGCTCACCGAGCTGTTCGGCGCGGGCGCCGACCGGGCGGCCGTCCTGGAGCGGGTCGGCGTCAGCCCGGACCTGCGCGTCGAACGCTATTTCCAGCTGCTCGCCGTCATCAACGGGTACGAGCAGCCGCCGAGCGCGGCCGCCGCCTTCCAATGGCTGGCCGCCGCACTGAGCGCGCACGTCGGCAGCTAATCTGACCCGCGTCAGAAACGCATCAAGCAGTAGGCACCAACAAAGGGGTGGACCCAGTGGCGGACATCGAAGAGGCGCGCAAGGCGTTCGCGAAGCTCGACATCGACGGCGACGGACGCGTCACCGCGAGCGAGTACAAGGCGGTCATGGCGCAGCTGGGCGACTTCCACGTCACCGAGACGGTGGCCCAGGCCATCATCAAGGCCAAGGACGCCAACGGCGACGGCAAGCTCTCCTTCGAGGAGTTCTGGGCCTCGCTGAACAAGTGACCCCGATCGGCCCCGGTGGCGTGATCCCGCTCGCGCGGTACGCCATCCGGGGCCGGCCCGGAATAACTCCCCGGGACCGCGAGTTCCCCGGAGCATGCCAACGCGGCACCATCTCCGGAAGGCCAGCTCATGAAGATCGGCATCATCGGCGCGGGCAACATCGGCGGCAACCTGACCCGCCGCCTCACCGCGCTCGGCCACGAGGTTTCCGTCGCCAACTCCCGCGGCCCGCAGACCCTTTCAGCCCTCGCCGAGGAGACCGGCGCGACCCCGGTCACCGTCGCCGAGGCCGCCAAGGGCGCGCAGGTCGTCGTGGTGACCATCCCGCTGAAGCGCGTCCCCGACCTGCCCAAGGGCTTCCTCGACGGCGCGGCCGACGGCTTCGCCGTCATCGACACCGGGAACTACTACCCCAAGGAGCGCGACGGCCGGATCGACGCGATCGAGGACGGCCTCACCGAGAGCCGCTGGACCGAGCAGCACATCGGCCACCCGGTGATCAAGGCCTTCAACGGCACGTACGCGCAGGACCTGCTCGACCGGCCGCGTCCGCAGGGCGACCCCGAGCGGATCGCCCTGCCGGTGGCCGGCGACGACGCGGCCGCCAAGCGGCTGGTCCGCGAGCTCATCGACGAGCTGGGCTTCGACACGGTGGACGCGGGCGGCATCGACGACTCCTGGCGCCAGCAGCCCGCGACCCCGGTCTACGGGATGAGGGGCAGCGTCGCGGAGGTCACCGAGGCCCTGGCGGCGGCGCCGAAGGAAAGGCCGGCGGCCCACAGCTTCTGAGCGCGGGCGAGCGCCCCAAGGGGTGCGGGGAACGGCGCGACCAGCCGCAGACGGCCCGCAGCTGAAAACGCGACCCCCCGTCCTCGCGGAGCGCCTAGCATTCGATGATGTTGACGGCGAGGCCGCCGCGGGCCGTCTCCTTGTACTTGACGCTCATGTCGGCCCCCGTCTCCTTCATCGTCTTGATGACCTTGTCCAGGGACACCTTGTGGCTGCCGTCGCCGCGCATCGCCATCTTGGCGGCGGTGACGGCCTTCACGGCCGCCATGCCGTTGCGCTCGATGCAGGGGATCTGGACGAGGCCGCCGACCGGGTCGCAGGTCAGCCCCAGGTTGTGCTCCATACCGATCTCGGCCGCGTTCTCGACCTGCTCGGGGGTGCCGCCGAGGACCTCGGCGAGCGCGCCCGCCGCCATCGAGCAGGCGGAGCCGACCTCGCCCTGGCAGCCGACCTCGGCGCCGGAGATCGAGGCGTTCTCCTTGAACAGCATGCCGATCGCGCCGGCCGCGAGCAGGAAGCGGACGATGCCGTCCTCATCGGCGCCGGGCACGAAGTTCATGTAGTAGTGAAGCACCGCCGGGATGATGCCCGCGGCGCCGTTGGTGGGGGCGGTCACGACCCGGCCGCCCGCCGCGTTCTCCTCGTTGACGGCCATCGCGTACAGCGTCGCCCACTCCATGGCGTGCGCCTCGGGGTTGCCCTCGGCGCGCAGCTGGCGGGCGGTGGTGGCGGCGCGGCGGCGGACCTTGAGGCCGCCGGGCAGGATGCCCTCGCGGGCCATGCCGCGCGAGACGCAGGCCTGCATGACCCGCCAGATGTCGAGCAGGCCGGAGCGGATCTCGTCCTCGGTGCGCCAGGCCTTCTCGTTCTCCAGCATCAGCGCGGAGATCGAAAGACCGGTGTCCCGGGCGAGCCGGAGCAGCTCGTCGCCGGTGCGGAAGGGGTGCTTGAGAACGGTGTCCTCCGGCACGATCGGGTTCTCGCCCGCGACAGCGTCCTCGTCCACCACGAAGCCGCCGCCGACCGAGTAGTACGTCTTCTCCAGGATCAGCGCGCCGTCGATGTCGTACGCGAAGACCGTCATGCCGTTGGCGTGGTACGGCAGCGCCTTGCGGCGGTGCAGGATCAGGTCGTCGTCGTAGGCGAAGTCGATCTCGTGCATGCCCAGCACGTTGAGCCGCCCCGACTCCTTGATCCGCTCCACCCGGTCGTCGGCGGTCTCGACGTCGACCGTGCGCGGGGAGGCGCCCTCCAGGCCGAGCAGCACCGCCTTCGGCGTGCCGTGGCCGTGTCCGGTGGCGCCGAGCGAGCCGTACAGCTCGGCCCGTATCCGCACGGTGTGGGCGATGAGGCCCTCGTTCTTCAGGCGCGCGGCGAACATGCGGGCCGCTCGCATCGGGCCGACGGTGTGGGAGCTGGACGGGCCGATGCCGATCGAGAACAGGTCGAAGACCGAGATGGCCACGGGGGACTCCTTGAGGGGTTGGTAGACGCCGTTGTCTGCCGGGGTGGTGCAGAGCAAAGCTGGCACAGCATGGGATGGGGCACCGCGCTCACTACCAGTGTGCGCGGTGCCCCGGGGCTTCGTCCCGAATGAACCGGGAACTAAAGCGTACGAAACTACTTCAGGCCGGGGTACAGCGGGTGCTTCGCGGCCAGAGCGGACACCCGGGCGGCCAGCGCGTCCTTGTCGAAGTCCGGCTTCAGGGCCTCGGCGATGATGTCGGCGACCTCGCGGAAGTCGTCGTCACCGAAGCCGCGGGTGGCGAGCGCCGGGGTGCCGATCCGCAGACCCGAGGTGACCATCGGCGGCCGCGGGTCGTTCGGGATGGCGTTCCGGTTGACCGTGATGCCGACCTCGTGGAGGCGGTCCTCGGCCTGCTGGCCGTCCAGCTCCGAGTTGCGCAGGTCCACCAGGACCAGGTGCACATCGGTGCCGCCGGTCAGGACGTCGACACCGACGGCCTTCACGTCGTCCTGGACCAGGCGCTCGGCCAGGATCCGGGCGCCGTCCAGGGTGCGCTGCTGGCGCTCCTTGAACTCCGCGGAGGCCGCGACCTTGAACGAGACGGCCTTGGCCGCGATCACGTGCTCCAGCGGGCCACCCTGCTGACCGGGGAAGACCGCCGAGTTGATCTTCTTGGCGAGCTCCTGCGTCGACAGGATGACACCGCCGCGCGGACCGCCGAGGGTCTTGTGCGTGGTGGTGGTCACGACGTGGGCGTGCGGCACCGGGTTGGGGTGCAGACCCGCGGCGACCAGGCCGGCGAAGTGCGCCATGTCGACCATCAGGTACGCGCCGACCTCGTCCGCGATGCGGCGGAACGCGGCGAAGTCCAGCTGGCGCGGGTAGGCGGACCAGCCGGCCACGATCAGCTGCGGCTTCGACTCCTTGGCGAGGCGCTCGACCTCGGCCATGTCGACCTCGCCGGTCTCGTCGACGTGGTACGGGACCACGTTGTAGAGCTTGCCGGAGAAGTTGATCTTCATGCCGTGGGTCAGGTGGCCGCCGTGGGCCAGGTTCAGACCCATGATCGTGTCGCCCGGCTTGAGCAGCGCGAACATCGCGGCCGCGTTGGCCTGGGCGCCCGAGTGGGGCTGCACGTTGGCGGCCTCGGCGCCGAAGAGCGCCTTGATGCGGTCGATCGCGATCTGCTCGACCACGTCGACGTGCTCGCAGCCGCCGTAGTAGCGGCGACCCGGGTAGCCCTCGGCGTACTTGTTGGTGAGGACCGAGCCCTGGGCCTCCATGACCGCGACCGGAGCGAAGTTCTCCGAGGCGATCATTTCGAGGGTGGACTGCTGACGGTGGAGCTCGGCGTCGACGGCGGCGGCGACGTCCGGGTCCAGCTCGTGGAGGGGCTGGTTCAGAAGCGACATCAGACGATCCCTGTATCCCTGTGGTCTCTAGGTCAGCTGGCGAAGTCGGTGTACTCGTCGGCGGAGAGCAGGTCGCCCGGCTCGTCCGTGACCTTCACCTTGAACAGCCAGCCGCCCTCGAACGGAGCGGAGTTCACCAGGGCCGGGTCGTCCACGACGTCCTGGTTGGCGGCGACGACCTCGCCGGTCACGGGGGAGTACAGGTCGCTGACCGACTTGGTGGACTCCAGCTCGCCGCAAGTCTCGCCCGCGGTCACCGTGTCACCCACCTCGGGAAGCTGTACGTACACGACGTCACCGAGCGCGTTGGCCGCGTGCTCCGTGATGCCGACCGTCGACACGCCGTCCTCGGCGTTCGACAGCCACTCGTGCTCCTTGCTGTAGCGCAGCTGCTGCGGGTTGCTCATGACCTGAATTCTCCTGTACGCGGGGGAGTGCTGGTGACGGGGTCTCGAAGAGTGTCTCGGACAGCGAGACGAGAAGGGCGGTGCCGCAGGGACGCGCGGGTCACTTCTCGCGCTTGTAGAAGGGCAGCGCGACGACCTCGTACGCCTCGTGCGTCCCGCGGATGTCGATGCCGACCCCGGCGGTGCCGGGCGCGGCGTGCGCGGCGTCCACGTACGCGATGGCGATCGGCTTGCCCAGGGTCGGCGACGGGGCGCCGGAGGTGACCTCGCCGACGACCTCGCCGCCGGCGACGACCGAGAAGCCGGCGCGGGGCACCCGGCGGCCCTCGGCGATCAGGCCGACCAGCTTGCGCGGCGGGTTCGCGGCGGCCTTCTCGGCGGCGGCCTCCAGAGCCGTACGGCCCACGAAGTCGCCGTCCTTCTCGAACTTCACGACCCGGCCGAGCCCGGCGTCGAAGGGGGTGAGCCCGGTGGTCAGCTCGTGCCCGTACAACGGCATGCCCGCCTCCAGGCGCAGCGTGTCGCGGCAGGACAGGCCGCACGGCACGAGGCCCGCGTCCTGGCCGGCCTCGGTCAGCGCGCGCCACAGCTGCTCGGCGTGCTCGGGGGCGACGAACAGCTCGAAGCCGTCCTCGCCGGTGTAGCCGGTGCGGGCGATCAGGGCGGGGACACCGGCGACGGTGCCGGGCAGGCCCGCGTAGTACTTCAGGCCGTCCAGGTCGGCGTCCGTGACGGACTTGAGGATGCCGGGGGACTCGGGGCCCTGCACGGCGATCAGCGCGTACGCGTCGCGGTCGTCGCGGACCTCGGCGTCGAAGCCGGCCGCGCGCTCGGTGATCGCGTCGAGCACGATCTGCGCGTTGCCCGCGTTCGCGACAACCATGTACTCCGTCTCACCCAGGCGGTAGACGATCAGGTCGTCGACGATGCCGCCGTCCTCCTGGCAGATCATCGTGTACCGGGCGCGGCCGGGGCCGATGGTGGCGATGTTGCCGACCAGGGCGTAGTTCAGCGCCTTCATGGCCTCGGGCCCGGTGACGGTGATCTCGCCCATGTGGGACAGGTCGAAGAGCCCGGCGCGGGTCCGTACGGCGGTGTGCTCGTCGCGCTCGCTCCCGTACCGCAGCGGCATGTCCCAGCCCGCGAAGTCGGTCATCGTGGCGCCCAGCGAACGATGCAGTGCATCGAGGGCGGTGAGGCGGGGGGCGTTGCTCATGGAAGTGGCTCCAAGGTCCCGGGGCATGACGGTCGAGGACATCCTCCCCATCTGTCATCGGAACCTGAGAGGTTCACCGGCGCGCGTTGCGCGGCACGGCTTGCACCTTGGGTGGGGACGCCCGGCAGGGGACGGCCCGCTTTTCAGATCTGCCTCGTCCGCGCGGTACGGGGCCTGAGAGATTCAAGGGAGGAACTTGCTCCTTCGGCGCCCCAGCTCACAGCTGCTGAGGACTCTCCCGCGCGGATTCGAACGGCCGGTATGCAGTTGGCGCGCACATCATTGCACGCATCCCGGAAGCGTCACATCGCCGGTGACCTATTACCGTCTCTTTACACTTCGTGGGCAGGGGTCGCGGGACCCGAACAGGGGGGAGTGCCATGACGGTTGGACGGAACACGGGCCAGGTGCGGGAGGTCCCCACGCCAAAAGGCCCTGGTCGGCAGGGGCCGGGAGGACAGACGCGGCCGGCGGTGCGGGATCTGCGCGGGCGGCCCGGGCACACGCCACCGGAGCTGCTCTTCGACGCGGGCGACGTCGTGGTGGTGTCGGGCCTGCCCGGCAGCGGCAAGACGACGCTGATGCGCCGCGCCGTCACCGACCGCCGCATCGACTCCCAGGACACCCGCCTCGCCTGGCAGCGCCGGCTCCCCGGCATTCCGTACGCCCTGTACCGCCCGCTGACCCGGACCGCGCACTTCGCCAGGACCTGGTGGGCGCTGCGCTCCGGAGACAGCCTCGTCGTGCACGACTGCGGCACGCAGGCATGGGTGCGGCACTGGCTGGGCCGGGGCGCCCGGCGCAGGGGACGCGCGCTGCGGCTCGTCGTGCTCGACGTGCCGGCCGGCACCGCCCTGGAGGGCCAGGCGATCCGGGGCCGCTGGGTGTCGAAGTACGCCTTCGCCCGGCACCGCGGCGCGGCCCGCCGCCTCATAGCCCAGGTGGAGGCCGGGCGGCTGCCGACCGGCTGTGCCGGCGCGGTCCTGCTCGACCGGGAGTCGGCCACCGTGCTGCGCCGGATCGGCTTCTCCGAGTAGCGCCCCCTGGCGCGCGCGGGGCCCTTTCCGGGCACCCTTTCCTCCTGTCGCACCCTCGGCGCTAGGGTCGTGGGGCACGGCAGCAGTCGGGGGAGAAGGACGGCACATGAACTTTCCGGGGCAGGCATTCGCGCATCCGCACGGCGGCGGAGGCTGGCCGGGCAACGAGCTCGAAGAGACACTGGCGGCGGCGCTCGGCCACGCCGACGCGGGCCCCCGCCTCATAGAGGTGCTCGGCCGCAGCGTCGTATGGGTGCCGCTGCCCAACGGCGGCGGCCAGGACAGCGCCGACCTCGACCTGCCCACCATGCAGCTCGACGGCGCCCCCTACGTCCCCGTCTACAGCTCCGAGCAGCAGTTCCGGCAGTGCGTCGGCTCCCACATGTCGTTCGCGGTGGCGCCCGCCGTCGAGTTCGCCCGCGGGCTCCCGCCGCAGCTCGGTGTCGTGGTCAACCCCGAGGGCGCGGTCGGGATGCCGCTGCCCCCGCCTGCCGTGGCCGAGCTGTGCCGCACCGGGCGTACCGCCCTCGACGGACCCGCGTCCGGCGCCCGGGTGCGCCTCTTCGAGCCGGACTGGCAGGAGGATCCGGTGGACTTCCTGGGCGCGGCCTCCCAGGAGTTCGAGGCGACCGGCGTGGTGCTCAGCGCCCGCCGCGCGCTCGCCTCCATCGAGGGGGATTCGCCCACGCTCTTCATCGCAGTGGAGTTCTCCACCTGGGACGGGGCGGGCCGCAACGCCCCCATGGAGGCGCTCGGCCGCGCGCTCGGCCGCGTCCCGGTCGGCTGGCCGGTCAACCTGGTCCTGCTCGATGTGACCCAGGACCCGGTCGCCACGTGGATGCGCGAGCGGGTGCGCCCGTTCTACACGCGGGCCCAGTAGCAACCGCCGGGTACGTCGCGGCACGTCCCCGCCGGGTCATGGCGGTGTCTGTACGGCGGCTTAACCTGGTTTCATGACCCTTGCATCCCCGCAGCCGCACGCGTGTGCCCGGGGCTGCGGGGCGGCGCAGGCGTCGGCACGGTGGATCGAAGAGGGGCGGGACCCAGGGTGAGCGCGTCAGGCACCGCGGCGGCCGGGCAGGTCGAGCACATGCTGCGCCAGGTGACGCCCGGGCGCTACGACGTGTACGAGGCGCTGCTCCACGCCCTCGCCGACCCCGCGACCGGCCGGCTCTGGATGCTGCTGTGGAACGGCCGGCCGGGCTCCCCGGACGCGCAGTACGGAAACATGGAGGTCGACGGCGTCGCGTACGCGCCCTGTGTCACCTCCGCGCAGGAGCTCTCCGCCAGCGGCTGGAACCGGGCGCACGAAGTGACCGGCGCCTTGGAGGTCGCCCGCGCCCTCTACCCCGACCGGTACGGGATCTGGCTGAATCCGCACGCCCCCGGCGGCGGCGTCGGCATCCCCTGGACCGATCTGCGGCGGATCGCCACGGGCCTGGACCGGATGCCGGCCGGGCCGCTGCGGCTCTCCGAACCGGCCGTGGAGATCCCGCAGTTCTACGCCCTGCTCACGCAGCACGCGCACCGCACCCCGGCCGTGCGCTCGCTGCGCCGCGCCTGGGTGCAGCCCGCGCTCGGCACGCCGTACCTCGCCATCGGGCTCGACCTCTACGACACCGGCCCGCAGTCGGTCGACGCGGTGCGGGCGATGATGCAGCAGTCCGTCGCCGCCGTGCCGGACGGGCTCGCGGTGTCCACGGTCGCGATGTCGGACGAGTACGACCCGGTCGGCATGTGGCTGAAAGCCAACGCCCGGCCGTTCTACGACCGCGAGGCGCACGCCGCCCCGGCCCCCGGGACCGCCGGGTACGGCTACCCGCCGGCCGCCCCGCGCACGTACTGAATCCGGCCCCGCGCGGCACACCAACCGGGACAGACCCCGACAACTTCCCCCTCGCGTAAGGGGAATGTCCGTTCTGATGGGGCGAAGACCGCAATAGTCCCGGGCGCCGCTTGCGCCCCAACTTCCCCATGTCCGCCCCTGGTTCACCCGCGTCCGGATAACGGAAACCCCCTCTCCGCATCACGTTTGCGCATACTTTCGCCGTCAGGTCTGGCGGGTGATCGCGAGGCCATTGAAGACTCCCGGCATGCAGGGCCGTTCGGGCCCTTGTGCGAGCAGCTCGACCCGCTGCTTGGTGTCGCCCTCCGCTCGCACTGCTGATGGGAACGCGCCGCTACAGCGGCAAGTGCGGGCCGGTCACCGCCGGTTGAGAGGGGTCCTTGCCACGATGACGGCACCATTGCACGACACACCCGCCGACGCGGACCCGACCGCGGACATCAGTGTCACGCCCAGCGGCGAGACCAGAGCGGTCGAGGGGCGGTCGCTGGGCCGTATCGCCTGGAACCGGCTGAAGAAGGACAAGCTCGCCCTCACCGGTGGCATCGTTGTCGTGTTCCTGGTCCTCGTCGCGATCTTCGCGCCTTTGATCGTCGACGCGTTCGGACATCCGCCGGACGACTTCCACGAGGACCAGATCGACCCGCTGCTCTCCACGCCGGTCGGCAGCTGGGGCGGCATCAACTCGCACTTCCTGCTGGGAGTTGAGCCGGTCAACGGCCGCGACGTGTTCAGCCGGATCGTCTACGGAGCGCGGATCTCGCTGCTCGTGGGCTTCCTCGCGGCGGTCTTCGCGGTCCTCGTCGGCACCGTACTCGGCGTGATCGCCGGCTACTTCGGCGGCTGGCTCGACGCGATCATCAGCCGCGTGATGGACATGCTGCTCTCCTTCCCGCAGCTGCTCTTCATCATCGCGCTGATCTCCGTGGTCCCCACCCAGCTGTTCGGGCTCAGCGGCACCGGGGTCCGGCTGCTCGTGATGATCCTGGTCATCGGCTTCTTCGGATGGCCGTACGTCGGGCGCATCGTGCGCGGCCAGACACTGTCGCTGCGCGAGCGCGAGTACGTGGAGGCGGCGCGCAGCCTCGGCGCGGGGCGCGGCTACATCCTGTTCAAGGAGCTGCTGCCCAACCTCATCGCGCCGATCACCGTCTACATGACGCTGATGATCCCGACGAACATCCTCACCGAGGCGGCGCTCAGCTTCCTGGGAGCGGGCGTCAAGCCGCCCACGGCCTCCTGGGGACAGATGCTGTCGACGGCGATCGCGACCTACCAGTCCGATCCCATGTTCATGATCATCCCGGGTCTGGCGATCTTCATCACCGTGATGGCGTTCAACCTCTTCGGCGACGGCGTCCGCGACGCCTTCGACCCGAAGGGCACCCGCTGATGCGGGAATTCGAAGACTCCGGCCCGGCGCACCGCACGGGCCGCGACACCCAAGACGCCCACTACGGAGGAAGCGAGATCGTGACAACCCTAGGTTCATCAAGGCGAAAGACGGTCGCCGGCGCGGCCATCGTCGTTGCGGCTCTGCTGTCCACCGCGGCCTGCGGCGGGGGCGGCGGCAGCGCCAAGGGCAAGGGCCCCGGCTTCAACGCCGCCAACAGTAAGCTCGCGAACGCGTCGACGAAGAAGGGCGGGGAGCTCAAGTTCGTCGGCACCCAGGACGCCGACTCGTGGGACCCGCAGCGCGGTTACTACGGCTTCATGTGGGACTACGCGCGCTACTACACGCGCACGCTGATCACCTACAAGCCCGCCCCGGGCAAGGAGAGCGAGACGCTGGTCCCGGACATCGCGACCGGTCTCGCGGACGTCTCGGCGGACAAGAAGACGTACACGTACCACCTGAAGGACGGCGTCAAGTGGGAGGACGGCAAGCCCGTCACCTCCAAGGACGTCAAGTACGGCATCGAGCGCATCTGGGCGCAGGACGTCATCTCCGGCGGCCCCGTCTACCTGAAGGACGTCCTCGACCCCACCGGTGAGTACAAGGGTCCCTACAAGGACACCTCTCCCGACAAGCTGGGTCTGAAGGCGATCGAGACGCCGGACGACAAGACCATCGTCTTCAAGCTGCCGGCGCCCAACGTCGACTTCCAGCAGATGCTGGCCATGCCGTCGGGCTCCCCGGTCCGCCAGGACAAGGACACCCAGTCGAAGTACGGCCTGAAGCCGTTCTCGCTCGGCCCGTACAAGTGGGAGTCCTACGAGCCGAACAAGTCCATGGTCCTGGTCCGCAACCCCAACTGGGACCCGAAGACGGACGACGTCCGCAAGGCCCTGCCGGACAAGATCAGCCTCACCCTGCTGACCAGCGCCGACGACATGGACAGCCGTCTCATCAACGGTGACTACGACGTCGACCTCAACGGCACCGGCCTCAGCCCGGCCGGCCGCACCAAGGCGCTCCAGCAGGACAAGGGCAACGTCGACAACCCGGACACCGGCTACATCCGTTACGCGGTCTTCCCGCAGACGGTGGCCCCGATGGACAACGAGCACTGCCGCAAGGCCGTCATCTACGGTTCCGACCACAAGTCGCTGCAGACTGCCCGCGGCGGCCCGCAGGCCGGTGGTGACATCGCCACCAACATGCTGCCGCCCATCATCAGCGGCTCGGACCCGAAGTACGACCCGTACGGCGTGACGCAGAACGACGGTGCGGCGAACGTCGCCAAGGCCAAGGAAGAGCTCGCGGCCTGCGGCAAGGCGGGCGGCTTCTCGACCACCATCGCGGTCCGCAACAACAAGCCGGCCGAGGTCGCCACCGCCCAGTCGATGCAGGCCGCGCTGGCCAAGGTCAACATCAAGGCCGACATCGACCAGTACGACGGTTCGCAGACGACCGGCATCATCGGCAACCCCGAGGTCGTCAAGAAGAAGAACTACGGGATCATCATCATGGGCTGGGGCCCGGACTTCGCGTCCGGCCAGGGCTTCCTGCTCCCGCTGGTGGACTCCAAGTTCGTCCTGTCGAACGGCAACAACAACTACTCGATGCTGAAGGACCCGGCGATCGACACGCTCTTCGACCAGGCCATCGCGGCCAACACCCCCGAAGAAGCGGCCGGGCTCTACAAGCAGATCAACCAGAAGGTCTCCGAGCACGCCGTCTACCTGCCGTTCGTCTTCGAGAAGAACGTCAAGTGGCGCAGCTCCCGGCTCACGAACGTCTACACGACGACCAACAACAACGGTTTCTACGACTACGCCTCGCTCGGCGTCGAGAAGTGACCGTCGTCCAATCGCTCCGCCGGCGCACCCGCCGCTAGGCACGAAGGGCAGGTGAAGGCCGTCGTGTGACGGGTCGGGGGTACCGCAATCCGGTGCCCCCGGCCCGCCGCCGGGCCGAGAGCAGTGCTCGCATATCTCATCAGGCGGCTGTTCGCCGCCATCGTGATGCTGCTGATCGTCATGCTGGTGACGTTCGGCATCTTCTTCCTGATCCCCAAGTGGACGGGCGTCGACCCGGCCACGATGTACGTCGGCAAGCAGTCCGACTCCGCCGCGCTCGAAGCGGTCCGCGAGAAGCTGGGTCTCGGCGACCCGATCTTCGTGCAGCTCTTCGACTTCGTGAAGGGCATCCTGGCCGGCCGGGACTACACCGGCGGCGGCTCGACGATCCACTGCGACGCCCCGTGCTTCGGCTACTCGTTCCGCAACGAGCAGGCCATCTGGCCGGTGCTCAAGGAGCGCTTCCCGGTCACGCTGTCGCTGGTCATCGGCGCGGCCATCCTGTGGGTCATCTTCGGTGTGCTCACCGGCGTGGTGTCCGCGCTCAAGCGCGGCTCGCTGTGGGACCGGTTCTCCATGACCGTCGCCCTGGCCGGCGTCTCGCTGCCGATCTACTTCACCGGTCTGCTCTCGCTGGCGATCTTCACGTACGGCCTGCACTGGATCGACGGCCAATACGTCCCCTTCAGCGAATCACCGGGCGGGTGGTTCAGCGGCCTGATCCTGCCCTGGATCACGCTCGCCTTCCTCCAGGCGGCGATGTACGCCCGGCTCACCCGAGCGACCATGCTCGAAGTGATGGGCGAGGACTACGTCAGAACCGCCCGGGCCAAGGGCCTGAGTGAACCCGCCGTCATCGGCAAGCACGCCATGCGGTCCACCATGGCGCCGATCCTGACGGTGCTCGGCATGGACATCGGCGCCCTCATCGGCGGCGCGATCCTCACCGAGACCACGTACAGCATCCCGGGCCTTGGCCAAGCGGTGCTCCGCGCGATCGGCGAGCGCGACCTTCCGGTGATCCTCGGCGTCACGCTGATCACCTCGGCGGCGGTGATCTTCGCGAACCTCGTCGTGGACCTCCTGTACGCCGTGATCGACCCCCGAGTGAGGCTCGCATGACCGACCTGAACAAGACCGGCGCGGCGGTCGGCGAGCCGGTCGCGGCGGTGCAGCCCTCGGACGCCTTTCTCGACGTACGCGACCTGAAGGTGCACTTCCCGACCGACGACGGCCTGGTCAAGTCCGTCGACGGGCTCAGCTTCTCCCTTGAGAAGGGCAAGACCCTCGGCATCGTGGGCGAGTCCGGCTCCGGCAAGTCCGTCACCTCGATGGGCATCATGGGCCTGCACACGGCCGGCCAGTACGGCAAGCGCAAGGCGCAGATCTCCGGCGAAATCTGGCTCAACGGCAAGGAGTTGCTCTCCGCCGACCCCGATGACGTACGCAAGCTGCGCGGCCGCGACATGGCGATGATCTTCCAGGACCCGCTGTCCGCGCTGCACCCGTACTTCACCATCGGCAAGCAGATCATCGAGGCGTACCGGGTCCACCACGACGTCGACAAGAAGGCGGCGCGCACCCGGGCGATCGAGATGCTCGACCGGGTCGGCATCCCGCAGCCCGACAAGCGCGTCGACTCCTACCCGCACGAGTTCTCGGGCGGCATGCGCCAGCGCGCGATGATCGCGATGTCCCTGGTGAACAACCCCGACCTCCTGATCGCGGACGAGCCGACGACCGCCCTGGACGTCACCGTCCAGGCGCAGATCCTCGACCTGATCCGGGACCTCCAGAAGGAGTTCGGCTCCGCGGTCATCATCATCACCCACGACCTGGGCGTGGTCGCCGAGCTCGCCGACGACATCCTGGTAATGTACGGCGGCCGGTGCGTGGAGCGCGGGCCGGCCGAGAAGGTGTTCTACGAGCCCCGCCACCCCTACACCTGGGGCCTGCTCGGCTCGATGCCGCGCATCGACCGGGAGGAGACCGAGCGTCTCATCCCGGTGAAGGGTTCCCCGCCGTCCCTGATCAACATCCCGTCGGGCTGCGCCTTCAACCCGCGCTGCCCGTACGCCGATGTGCCCAAGGACAACATCACCCGGACCGTACGCCCCGAGCTGGCCGACGGCGGAAGCGGCCACTGGACCGCCTGCCACATGACGCCGGACGAGCGGGAGCGCATCTGGACCGAAGAGATTGCGCCCAAGCTGTGAGCGAGGACAAAGGCGTGACGGACAACGACGCGGCGATTCCCGCGCAGAGCAAGAGCGCGGCCCCGACCAAGGCTGTGCTCAACAAAGACGCGGCTCCCGGCGAGGTCCTGCTCAAGGTCAGCGGCCTGCAGAAGCACTTCCCGATCCGCAGCGGTGTGCTGAAGCGGCAGACCGGTTCGGTCAAGGCCGTCGACGGCATCGACTTCGACGTGCGTTCCGGCGAGACGCTGGGCGTGGTCGGCGAGTCCGGCTGCGGCAAGTCGACGATGGGCCGCCTCATCACCCGGCTGCTCGAACCGACCGGCGGCACGGTCGAGTTCGAGGGCCGGGACATCACCCACCTCGGGGTGCGCGGCATGCGGCCGATGCGCCGCGACGTCCAGATGATCTTCCAGGACCCGTACTCCTCGCTGAACCCGCGGCACACGGTCGGCGGCATCATCTCCGCCCCGTTCAAGCTGCAGGGCGTCACCCCGGAGGGCGGGATCAAGAAGGAGGTCCAGCGGCTTCTCTCGGTCGTGGGCCTCAACCCCGAGCACTACAACCGCTATCCGCACGAGTTCTCCGGCGGCCAGCGCCAGCGCATCGGCATCGCCCGCGCGCTCGCGCTCAACCCGAAGCTGGTCGTCGCGGACGAGCCGGTCTCGGCGCTCGACGTGTCCATCCAGGCGCAGGTGGTCAACCTCCTCGACGACCTCCAGCAGGAGCTCGGCCTCACGTACGTGATCATCGCGCACGACCTGTCGGTCATCCGGCACGTGTCGGACCGGATCGCGGTCATGTACCTGGGCAAGATCGTGGAGTTGGCCGACCGCAAGTCGCTGTACGCGGCCCCGATGCACCCGTACACCAAGGCGCTGATGTCCGCGGTGCCGGTGCCGGATCCCAAGCGGCGCGGCATGAAGAGCGAGCGGATCCTGCTGAAGGGCGACGTCCCCTCGCCGATCTCGCCGCCGAGCGGCTGCCGGTTCCACACCCGGTGCTGGAAGGCGACGGAGATCTGCAAGACGCAGGAGCCGGTCCTCGTCGAGCTGAAGCCCGGCCAGCGGGTGGCCTGCCACCACCCGGAGAACGCGCCGGACCAGGCACCGGGCGAGGCGGTCCTTCCGGAGGCCAGGGAGTCGGTCGAGATCGTGACGATCGGCGAGACGGCGACGGCGCAGGAGCCTGCCGCAGCCGATGCGGCCGAGGAGCCTGCCGCGGCAGAGGCGTCCGACGCGTCCTCCGAGGCGACCGGCGCCGAGGGCGAAACCGGACCGGACGACACCGCTCAGGAGTCAACCGACAAGTAGGGCATGACAGTTCGGCAAAGTCATGTTCATGCCGAAGCGGGAGAGTGCAGAGTCTGCGTGTCCGTACCAACGGCATGCGTTCGAAGGGCAGACTCATGGCACTCTCCCGTTCGGCACGTCGTACCTCCTCCCGGCTGCTCGCCCTCGCCACCGCGGTGGCCGCCGGGCTCACCATCGCCGCCGCGCCCGCCGCCTCACCCGGCGCCCCGGGCATCGGCGACCCGTACTTCCCCGACCTGGGCAACGGCGGCTTCGACGCCCTCCATTACGACCTCGGGGTGAGCTACAACCCCGATTCCGGGCGCCTGGACGGGCGCACCACACTGACCGCCCGGGCCACCCAGAACCTCTCCAGCTTCGACCTCGACCTCCAGAAGCTCACCGTCGACTCGATCCGGGTGAACGGCAAGCCCGCCGACTTCAGCAGAACCGGCGACGAGATCGTCATCACGCCGCGCCACCGGCTGCGCAAGGGCGAGGAGTTCGAGGTCACCGTCGCCTACGGCGGGGTGCCGCAGGCGCTGAACGGGCCCATCGTCTTCGGCTCCGACTACGGGTGGATGAAGACCAAGGACGGCGTGTTCGTGGCGTGCGAGCCCAACGCCGCCTCCACCTGGTTCCCGTCCAGCGACCACCCCGCCGACAAGGCGACGTACGACATCCGCATCGACGCGCCCAAGGGTCTGACCGGCGTGTCCAACGGGCGCCTGGTGGACTCCCATGACAGCGGCGGCCGTTCGTACTTCCACTGGCGCGAGACCAAGCCGATGGCGACGTACCTCGCAACGGCGTCCATAGGCAAGTTCGACGTGAAGACGGGCAAGACGCCCGCGGGCACGCCGATTTACGTCGCCATCGACCCGGTCCTGGCCAACCAGAACACCGTCGACGTGTACGCGGTGACCGCCGAGGCCACCGACTACTGGTCCAAGCTGTTCGGCCCGTACCCGTTCGAGGAGACCGGCGCGGTCGTCGACGACATGCCCGAGGCCGGGTTCTCCCTGGAGACCCAGACCAAGCCGAGCTATTCGGCGGTGCGCAACGAGACGACGATCGTCCACGAGCTGGCCCACCAGTGGTTCGGCGACTCGGTGTCGGTGGCGCACTGGGACGACATCTGGCTCAACGAGGGCTTCGCGACGTACGCGCAGTGGCTGTGGGCCGAGCACCGCGGGACGGCGACGGCCCACCAGTCCTTCCTCAACGCCTACAACTCGCGCCCGGCCTCCTCCGACTTCTGGAAGATCGAGGTGGCCGACCCGCAGCGCGACACGATGTTCGCCTCCGCGGTCTACCAGCGCGGCGCGATGATGCTCCAGGAACTGCGCGAACGCATCGGTGACCAGGCCTTCTTCAAGCTCCTCCCGGCCTGGACGAAGCTGCACCGCTACCAGAACGCCGACACCGAGGACTTCATCAACCTGGCCGAGCACATCTCGGGCAAGTCGCTCGACGGCCTGTTCCAGAAGTGGATCTACGACTCGGGCAAGCCCGCGCTCTGAGCCCGGCGTGTGCCGAGCGGCACCTCCGCATGCGTAAAAATGCGGGGTGCTTCACGAACTGTTCAGCCCCTCCGTCCAGCACGCGCTGGACCTCGTCGGAATCTTCGTCTTCGCGATTTCCGGCGCCCTGCTCGCCGTGCGCAAGAACTTCGACGTGTTCGGCATCGCGGTGCTCGCCGAGGTCACCGCACTGGGCGGAGGGCTGTTCCGCGACCTCATCATCGGAGCGGTCCCGCCGGCCGCCTTCTCGGACCTCGGGTACTTCGTGACCCCGCTGCTCGCCGCGGTCCTTGTCTTCTTCCTCCACCCCGAGGTGGAGCGCACCCAGACCGCGGTCAACGTCTTCGACGCGGCGGGCCTCGGCCTGTTCTGCGTCACGGGCACGACCAAGGCGTACGACTACGGGCTCGGCCTCACCTCCTCGGCGGCCCTGGGCCTCGCGACGGCGGTGGGCGGCGGCGTACTGCGCGACGTCCTGGCCAACGAGGTCCCCTCGCTGCTCCGCTGGGACCGCGACCTGTACGCGGTCCCGGCGATCGTCGGCTCCACGATGATCGTGCTCTTCATCCGCTTCGACCTCCTGAACGCGACGACGAGCGGCCTGGCGGTGGTCACGGCGTTCCTGCTGCGCATCGCGGCCCTCAAGTACCACTGGCGAGCGCCGCGGGCTTGGAACCGGCGGAGCTCCGCGTTGGAGGAGGCGTGAGTGTTCCGAGAGCCGGGGACGGGGACGGTGGACGGCGGACGGGAAAGCTACCGCTCAGTAATTTATAGGTGTACGGTGCTGCGCATGGCACAGGCATCGTCACAGGTACTCCCCGCTGCGATCGGGGACAGCGAGTTCGACCGCGACACCGCCGTCACCCTGCGCGAAGCGGGGGTCTATGACGCGGAGCTCTCGGCGGGCTGGACCATCATCCACGCCGTCAACGGGGGCTATCTGCTCGCCCTGCTCGGCCGTGCGCTCGGCGACGCCCTGCCGCACCCGGACCCGTTCACCGTCTCCGCGCACTACCTCACGCCGTCCGTGCCGGGGCCCGCGGTCATCCGCACCCAGGTGGTGCGCACCGGCCGCGCCCTCTCCACCGGCCAGGCCTCGCTCTTCCAGTACGACGAGAGCGGCGCGGAGGTCGAACGCATCCGGGTCCTCGCCTCGTACGGCGACCTCGACTCGCTCAGCGACGACGTCCGCACCACTGCGAAGCCGCCCGCGATTCCGCCGCTCTCGCACTGCATCGGCGCGACGGACGCCCCCGACGGCAGCCGCCCGCCCATCCCCGGCAGCTCCGCGATCACCGACCGGCTGATGCTCAAGCTCGACCCGACCACCCTCGGCTGGGCCGTGGGCGCGCCCTCCGGCAAGGGTGAGATGCGGGCGTGGTTCGGGCTCGCGGACGGGCGCGACGCCGACCCCATCTCGCTGCTGCTCACCGTCGACGCGCTCCCGCCCACCTCCTTCGAGCTGGGTCTGAAGGGCTGGACCCCCACGGTCGAACTCACCACGCACATCCGCTGCCGCCCGGCGCCGGGACCGCTGCGGGTGTCGATCACGACCCGGAACCTGGCCGGGGGCTTCCTGGAGGAGGACGCGGAAGTCTGGGACTCGGCGGACCGGCTGGTCGCCCAGTCCCGCCAGCTGGCGCGGGCGCCGCGGGGTTGAGAGGGCGTTTGCCCACCCGCCCGTCTATTGCCCGGGGTTGATCGACCCGGGCCAGCCCGGGGCTCCGCCCGGCCCCCATGGGCACTTCGTCTCCAGTGCGACCCGCCGGGGCCGCAGCCCCGACCCGCCAACGCACCCCGTACGCCTAGTCCAGCCAGTGCCGGCGCCCCAGCGTCACCAGGCGGAGTTGGGCGCGGGCGGTGGTGAGGACCGGCTCCTCGCCGGGTTCGCCGGCCTCCAGGAGCGCGGACGCCGTCATCACCATGTGGTCGACGTACACCCCGGCCAGCATGCGCAGATCCGCCGAAGTCCAGCCCGCCGACTGCGGATCCGCGCCGAGCGCCTCGGCCACCTCGTCCGCGAAGCGCCGCAGCTGTACGCCGATGGCCTCGCGGACCGGGGCGACCCCGCCGTGCCGTTCGCGGGCGATGAAGCGGACGTGCGCCGGGTGCGTGCGTACATGCGCGGCGATCAGTGCCACCACCCGGTGGATGCGCTCCTCGCCCGCCCCGGTCGTGACGATCGCCGCGCGGATCGTGTCGTGGAGGCTGCCCAGCGCCTGCTCGACCAGGGCCACCCCGAGGTCGGCCGTGTCCTTGAAGTGCCGGTAGAACGCGGCCGGCGCGACCCCCACGGCCCGGGTGACCTCGCGGAGCCCGAGGCTGCTCAGGCTCTGGTGCTCCAGGAGCTGGAGCGCCGAGTCCATGAGGGCCTGCCGGGTCTTCTGCTTCTGGGCCTGCCGGATTCCGAGAGTGTGGCTCATGCCACTCAGTAAACAGCTGTTTGCTGAACTTGGGAAGACTAGACTCATCAGTCAGTGAACAGTCGTACTCCCAAGGCTGGTTGGGCCCGTCCGGCCCCGCCGCCCCGCCGCGCACAGAAAGGGATCCCATGCTTTTCCTCGTCGCAGCCCTCCTCCTCCTGGGGGTCGTGCTGGGCTCAGCGGCGCACCTTCCGCTCCCGGTCACCCTCGCCGTCGCCGGTGCCATCGGCGTCTGGCTCATCGTCTTCGCCGCCCGTGAACGCCTCTCGCACCGGAAGGGCTGACCACCATGGAACTCGCAGCGATCCGACGCCGCACCTCCCCCCAAGCTCTCAAGGAGCAGGGGGGACCCCCACCCCGTGACGCCGACGGGATGGCCATCGCGGCCTTCGTCCTCGGCCTGCTCGGGCTGCTCGTCATGAACCTCGTCCTCGGCCCCACCGCCATCGTCCTTTCCTCGCTCTCCCTCCTGTACGGGACCAAGCGGCGCGGCCGGGCCCTGCTCGGGCTCGCCCTGGGCGTGGCCGACCTCGCGGTGCTGCTCGCCCTGGTCCTCGCCGACCACACCGTGTCCTGGGGCCTCGGCGGCTGAACCCCGCCCCGGCCCTGGCCGGATCTGCGGCACGGTCCGCCCGGCGCGGCTCGTAGAATCGGGCCCACCATGGCTTACCTCGACCACGCCGCGACCACTCCGATGCTCCCGGAGGCGGTCCAGGCGCTGACCGCCCAGCTGACCGCCACCGGCAACGCGTCCTCGCTGCACGCCGCCGGACGGCGGGCCCGCCGCACCGCCGAGGAGGCCCGGGAGGAACTCGCCGAAGCGCTCGGCGCCCGCCCCAGCGAGGTCGTCTTCACGGCCGGCGGCACCGAGGCCGACAACCTCGCCGTCAAGGGCCTGTACTGGGCCCGCCGGGACGCCGACCCGCGCCGCGTGCGCGTGCTAGCCAGCCCCGTCGAGCACCACGCCGTGCTCGACGCGGTGCACTGGCTCGCCGAACACGAGGGCGCCACCGTCGAGTACCTGCCCGTCGATCCGTACGGCCGGGTGCACCCCGACGCCCTGCGCGAGGCCGTCGAGCGCAACCCCGACGACGTCGCCCTGGTCACCGTGATGTGGGCCAACAACGAGATCGGCACCGTGCTGCCGGTCGCCGAACTGGCCGCGGTGGCGCGGGAGTTCGGCATTCCGATGCACGCGGACGCCGTCCAGGCCTTCGGTCAGCTCGACGTGGACTTCGCCGCGTCCGGACTCGCCGCCATGACCGTCTCCGGACACAAGATCGGCGGCCCGTACGGCATCGGCGCCCTGCTGCTCGGCCGCGAGTACACCCCCGTACCCGTGCTGCACGGCGGCGGCCAGGAGCGGCACGTGCGCTCCGGCACCCTCGACGTCCCCGCCATCGCCTCCTTCGCGGTCGCCGGGCGGCTCGCCGCCGAACGCCGCGGCGCGTTCGCCCAGGACATCGGGGGGCTGCGCGACCGGCTCGTCGAGGCCGTGCGCAAGGCCGTGCCCGACGCGATCCTCGGCGGCGACCCGAGCCCGGCGGGGCGCCTGCCCGCCAACGCCCACTTCACCTTCCCCGGCTGCGAAGGCGACTCCCTCCTCCTGCTGCTCGACGCGCAGGGCATCGAATGCTCCACCGGCTCCGCCTGCACCGCGGGCGTCGCCCAGCCCAGCCATGTGCTGCTCGCCACCGGCACCGACCCCGACCTGGCCCGCGGCACCCTGCGGTTCTCGCTGGGCCACACCTCCACCGAGGCCGATGTCGACGCGGTCGCCGACGCGATCGGCCCCGCGGTCGAACGGGCCCGCACGGCAGGGCTCGTCTGAGCCACCGTCCCCGGAACGCGGCCGCTCCCGCGGCTCAGGCCCGGCCGGCCGCTCCGACCAGCGAGATGTAGCGCGGCCAGTCCCAGTGCGGACCGGGGTCGGTGTGATCGGTGCCGGGCACCTCCACGTGCCCGATGATGTGCGTCCGGTCGACGGCTATTCGATAGCGGGCGCAGATCGCGGCCGTGAGGCGTGCCGACGACGTGTACATGGCGTCCGTGAAGGACGACGCCTCCTCGACGAAGCCCTCGTGCTCTATGCCGACGCTGCGCTCGTTGTACTCGCGGTTGCCCGCGTGGAAGGCCACGTCCAGCTCCCGCACCGTCTGCGCGATGTGCCCGTCCTTGCCCACCACGTAGTGGGCGGCGGCCTTGTTGTCCGGGTCCTGGAACGTCTTCAGGGCGCTGTCGAAACTGCCCTGCACGACATGGATCACCACCCGGTCCACCCGGTAGTCGTCCGGCCGGTCGGCCATCCGCCAGTTCGCCGACGACGCCGCCACCCACTGGGCGCCCGCGTAGTCCACCGCCCCGGCCTTGCGCGGCTTGTGCGGCCGCGCCTGCGGCTTGTTCAGATATCCGATGGTGCCGAGCGCCACCACCGCGCCCCCGATCAGCAGCCCCCTGCGGCTGGTCGCCATACGCCCCGCCCCCGTCCCTCCCCGAACCGCTCCCCGCGAGGGCCCCACCGCACCCCTCGGGCCCCGAGGGATCCCGGACCGGTCCCCTCTGAGATCCACAACGGATACTCCCGCGCCCCGGGTTCCCGATCCCACGTACCCTTACGAGTGCTATGACTCAGACTTCGACGCAGCCCTCGCCGATGACCTCCCCGCGCCCCTTGCGCGTACTCGCCGCCATGTCCGGCGGTGTGGACTCCGCCGTCGCCGCCGCCCGGGCCGCCGAAGCCGGCCACGACGTCACCGGCGTGCACCTCGCGCTCTCCGCGAACCCCCAGTCCTTCCGCACCGGGGCCCGCGGCTGCTGCACCATCGAGGACTCCCGGGACGCCCGCCGTGCCGCGGACGTCATCGGCATCCCCTTCTACGTCTGGGACCTGGCCGAGCGCTTCCGCGAGGACGTCGTCGAGGACTTCATCGCCGAGTACGAGGCCGGCCGCACCCCCAACCCGTGCCTGCGCTGCAACGAGAAGATCAAGTTCGCGGCGCTGCTCGACAAGGCCCTCGCGCTCGGCTTCGACGCGGTGTGCACCGGCCACTACGCGACCGTCGTCCTGGGCGAGGACGGCACCCGCGAGCTGCACCGCGCCTCCGACATGGCCAAGGACCAGTCGTACGTCCTCGGCGTGCTCGACGAGCGCCAGCTCGCCCACGCGATGTTCCCGCTCGGCGACACCCTCACCACCAAGGACGAGATCCGCGCCGAGGCCGAGCGCCGTGGCCTGGCGGTCGCCAAGAAGCCCGACAGCCACGACATCTGCTTCATCGCCGACGGCGACACCCAGGGGTTCCTCGCCAACCGCCTCGGCAAGGCGGAGGGCGACATCGTCGACGAGTCGGGCGCGAAGATCGGCAGCCACGAGGGCGCCTTCGGCTTCACCATCGGCCAGCGCAAGGGCCTGCGCATCGGCCACCCGGCCGCCGACGGCAAGCCCCGCTACGTCCTCGACATCTCCCCGGTGAACAACACGGTCACCGTCGGCCCCGTCGAGGCGCTCGACGTCACCGCCCTCGGCGCGATCAAGCCCCGCTGGTGCGGCACCGCCCCGGTGGGCCCCGGCACGTACACCGCGCAGCTGCGCGCCCACGGCGGTGAGACCGAGGTGACCGCCGAGCTCGTCGACGGCGTCCTGAACGTGACGTTCGCCGAGCCGGTCCGCGGCGTCGCTCCCGGCCAGGCGATCGTCCTGTACGAAGGCACGCGCGTGGTGGGCTCGGCAACGATCGCGACGACCGAACGGGCCGCGGCGAAGGTCTAGAAACGCCCGCTTCGAAGCGGGCGCCCAAGGGGGTGCCCGCTTCGAAAAAGGGAAAGCGACCCCTAGACGACCCGCAGCACCAGCTTGCCCTGGGTGCGGCCCCGCTCGCCGTACTCGTGCGCCTTGGCCGCGTCCGTGAGTTCAAACACCGAGTCGATCTCCGCGCGCAGCCGGCCCTCCTCGACCAGTGCGGCGATCGCCCGCATGCCCGCGTAGTCCGCCTCCACCAGCGTGAAGCCCGCACGGACGCCCAGCTCGGCCGCCTCCGCGAGCAGCTCGTCCTCGTCCGGGGACGCGATCGAGACCAGGACGCCGCCACGGCGCAGCACCTTCAGGGAGCGGCTGCCGTACGCGTCGCCGATGGGGTCGAGGACGACGTCCACGTCCCGCACCGCCTCGGTGAAGTCGACCGCGGTGTAGTCGATCACTTCGTCCGCGCCGAGACCCCGCACGAAGTCGTGCTTGGCGGCGCTCGCCGTGCCGATGACGTACGCGCCGCGCGCCTTGGCGATCTGCACGGCGAGGTGGCCCACCCCGCCCGCCGCGGCGTGGATCAACACCCGCTGTCCGGCGGCCAGTCGGGCCGTCTCGACGAGCGACTGGTACGCGGTGAGCGAGGCCAGCGGCAGCGCCGCGGCCTGGATGTGGTCGATCCCGGCGGGCTTGGGCACGAAGTGCCGGGCCGGGGCGGTGACGTACTCGGCGTACGCGCCCGCCTGGTGGGGGAAGCGCGGCATGCCGAACACCTCGTCGCCGGGCCGGTACAGAGTGACGCCGAAGCCGACCGCCTCGACCGTGCCGGACACGTCCCAGCCGAGGATCGGCGGCGTGCCCATCACCGCGAGACCGCCGCTCGCGCGGACCTTCCAGTCGGCGGGGTTGACGCCGGCCGCGTGCACCCGGACAAGGATCTCGGCCGGGCCCGGTTCGGGCCGCTCGGTCTCGATCTCGGCGAGCACCTCGGGGCCGCCCCAACGAAGGGGGCTGATGGCGCGCATGGTCTGGGACATGTCTGATCCTTTTCGGGGTGTTTCCGCTGGTGGGAGCACCAGCCTGCACCCCGGACGACCATCGTGGTGCTGGCCGTTTGGCCATGATGTGACAGAATCTGGCCATGGCTGTACGACGGAAAGTCCACCGTGTGGCGGTGCTCGCCCTCGACGGAGTGGTCTCCTTCGAGCTGGGCATCCCCTCGCGGATCTTCGACACCGCCCGGGGACCCGGCGGCGAAGCCCTCTACGAGGTGACCGTCTGCACCGTGGACGGGCGGCCGGTGCGCACCGAGGCCGGATTCTCCGTGGCCGTCGAGCACGGGCCCGAGGCGCTCGCCGCGGCCGACACCGTGGTGATCCCGCCCACCCACGACCTCGGCGCGATGGCCGACGGCGGCCCGCTGCCCGAGCCCGTGGCCCACGCCTTCGAGCGGATCCGGCCCGGCACCCGCATGGTCTCGATCTGCACGGCCTCCTACGTCCTGGCCGCCGCCGGGCTGCTCGACGGGCGGCCCGCCACCACGCACTGGTGCGACGCCGCCGCCTTCGCGCGCACCTTCCCGCGCATCGAGGTCGACCCGGGCGTCCTGTTCGTCGACGACGGCGACGTGCTGACCTCGGCGGGCGCGGCCGCCGGCATCGACCTGTGCCTGCACCTCGTACGCCGCGACCACGGCAGCGCCGTCGCCAACCGGGCGGCCCGCCACTGCGTCGTCCCGCCGTGGCGCGACGGCGGGCAGGCCCAGTACATCGAACGCCCGGTCCCCGAGCCCACGGTGGCCAGCACCGCCGCCACCCGCGAGTGGGCCCTGGAGCGCCTCCAGGACCCGCTCCCGCTGGGCGAGATGGCCGCCCACGCGCGGATGAGCCTGCGCACCTTCACGCGCCGCTTCCGTGAGGAGGCGGGCATGACACCCGGCAACTGGCTCACCGCCCAGCGCCTCGAACTGGCCCGCCAGCTCCTGGAGTCCAGCGACCTGCCGGTGGACCTCGTCGCCCACCGGGCCGGCTTCGGCACCGCCAACTCGCTGCGCCAGCACATGCGTTCCGTCCTGGGAGTGTCCCCGGTCGCCTACCGGCGCACGTTCCAGGTCGGCGCGCGGACCTGAGCCGGGGCCGTACTACTCGGTGACGGTCTCCACTTCGTAGAAGCAGAGGTGGTCCTTGATCTCGGCCACGTCCGGCTTCGGGTCGGGGTAGTACCAGACGAGATCGGGCGCGTCCGGCAGCGACCAGTAGGAGGCTGTTCCCTTGAACGGGCAATAGGTGTGGGTGTCCGACGGTGTCAAGAGGTCGGTGCGGACGTCCTCGGGCGGAAGGTAGTAGCGGACGGGGAGGCCGGTCTCGCGCAGCAGCAGCGGACGGCTGCTCTCGGCGAGCACCTGCCCGTCGCGAACGACCCGCACGTGCTCGGTGCCCCGCTCGATGGTGATGCGATGTCCAGTCGTCATAAGAGGTGCAGCGTTAGCCGGGCCACTCTTCTTCCCTGCCGCTCCCTCGTATCGTTGCCGTATGAATATTTGCGTCTTCCTCTCCGCGGCCGACCTCGACGAGCGCTACACGCGCCCCGCCAAAGAGTTCGCCGAGCTCCTGGGCAAGGGCGGGCACACGCTGGTATGGGGCGGCTCCGAGAGCGGGCTCATGAAGGTCGTCGCCGACGGGGTGCAGCACGCGGGCGGCAAGCTCGTCGGGGTCTCCGTCGACTTCCTCGCGGCCAAGGCCCGCAAGAACGCCGACGAGATGGTCATCGCCAAGGACCTCGCCGAGCGCAAGGCGCTGCTGCTCGCCAAGTCGGACGCCGTCGTGATCATGGTGGGCGGCACCGGAACCCTGGACGAGGCCACCGAGATCCTGGAGCTGAAGAAGCACGGGAAGACCACCAAGCCGGTCGTCCTGCTCAACACCGCGGGCTTCTACGACGGCCTCAAGGAGCAGTTCCGCCGCATGGAGGACGAGGGCTTCCTGCCCGTTCCCCTCACCGAGCTGGTCTTCTTCGCCGAGGACGGCGTCGCGGCGCTCGCCTACCTCGAAGAGTCCCTCGGCATCCAGTAGGACGGCGACCAGTGGGAGCATGGCGGGTATGGCTACTCATCTGATCACCGGGGCCGGTTCCGGCATCGGCGCGGCCGTCGCGCGCCGGCTGCACGAGCGCGGCGACGAGCTCATCCTGCTCGCGCGCGACGCCGGACGCGCCAAGGAGCTCGCCGCCCGCTACCCGGGCGCCCGCACCCTCGTCGGCGACCTCGCCGACCCCGACCGCCTCTCCTGGGCCTTCGACAAGCAGCCGATGCCGGACCACCTCGACTCGCTGCTGCACATCGCGGGCATCGTCGACCTCGGCCCGGTCGGCGAGCTGCGCCCCAAGACCTGGCACCAGCAGCTCAACGTCAACCTGATCGCCCCCGCCGAGATCACCCGCCACCTGCTGCCCCAACTCCGCGCCTCGCGCGGCCACGTGGTGTTCGTGAACTCCGGCGCCGGCCTCAACGCGCATGCCGAATGGGGCGCGTACGCCGCCTCCAAGCACGGCCTCAAGGCGCTCGCCGACTCGCTGCGCCACGAGGAGCACGCCAACGGCGTCCGCGTGACCTCGGTCTACCCGGGCCGCACCGCGAGCCCCATGCAGGCCAAGGTGCACTCGCAGGAGGGCAAGGAGTACGACCCGGCGAAGTTCATCGACCCCGAGTCGGTGGCCACCACCATCGTGATGGCCATCGACCTGCCGGCCGACGCCGAGGTCAACGACCTCACCGTGCGCCCCGGCAAGTAGCCGGGACCGGGCGCCGCGCCCGGTTGCGTACGCTTCCGGGGTGAGCGAACAGAGCAATTTCCCCTGGGGGCCCGCCACCGGCGTCGGCTCGATGCCGGGCGGCGACGCGCGGGAGACCGCCAAGACCGTCACCGGATCGCTGATCGGGGCCGAAGGGGCGAGCGGCGACTTCCCCCACCTCGCGGAGCTGCCCGCGCGCGGGCCCGGCGCCGACATGATCGGGCGGACCATCGGGCTCCTCGTCGAGATGTACGGACACGTGGAACCCAGCGGCTGGCGCGTCAGCGACCGGCCCGGCCGGGACACCCGGCGGGCCAGGTCCTGGCTGGGCGAGGACCTCGACGCCCTGGAGGAGTTCACCCAGGACTACACCGGGCCGCTGAAGGTGCAGGCCGTCGGGCCGTGGACGCTGGCCGCCGCCCTGGAGCTCAGGAACGGCGAGCTCTCGCTCGGCGACTCCGGCGCCTGCCGCGACCTCGCGGGATCGCTCGCCGAGGGCCTGCGCGACCACCTCGCCGACGTACGCCGCCGGGTGCCCGGCGCCCAGCTCGTGCTCCAGCTCGACGAGCCCTCCCTCACCTCCGTGCTGCGCGGGCAGATCCGTACCGCCAGCGGATACCGCACCCACCGGGCCGTCGACCGGCAGGTCGTGGAGGCCACGCTGCGGGACGTCGTCGCCGTGCACGACGGCCCCGTCGTCGTCCACTCCTGCGCCCCCGACGTCCCGTTCGCCCTGCTGCGGCGGGCCGGGGCCGCCGGGGTGTCGTTCGATTTCTCGCTGCTCACCGAGCGTGATGACGAGCAGATCGGCGAGGCCGCCGAGAGCGGCATCAAGCTCTTCGCCGGAGTGGTGCCGGGCACCGACGGCCCATTGTCAGACCCTGCCGGTAGCGTCATGGGTGTCAGGACGCTGTGGCGCAGGCTGGGGCTGAATCCGGGGACTCTGGGCGAGTCCGTGGTGATCACCCCGGCATGCGGTATGGCGGGTGCGTCCCCGGCCTATGCCCGGGCCGCGCTCGCCCACTGCGTCCGGGCGGCGAGATCGCTCGCGGACAACCCTGAGTGACGGGGAAGACGGGAAACGGGAGGACATGACGGTGGCTGGCGAACAGAACGCAGCGGTGCCCGCGGAGGCACGGGAGAAGCACGCGCTCCTCGCCGAGCAGATCGAGGCGCACCGCTTCCGGTACTACGTGAAGGACCAACCGGTCATCAGCGACGGGGACTTCGACAAGCTGCTCCGCTCGCTGGAAGCGCTGGAGGACGAGCACCCCGAGCTGCGCACGCCCGACTCGCCGACCCAGAAGGTGGCGGGTGCCTACGAGACGGACTTCGCCTCGGTCGAGCACCGCGAGCGGATGCTGTCCCTGGACAACGCCTTCGACGACGAGGAACTGGCGGCCTGGGCCGAGCGCATCGCCAAGGACGTGGGCACCGCCGACTACCACTACCTGTGCGAGCTGAAGGTCGACGGCCTCGCCGTGAACCTGACGTACGAGCACGGCAGGCTGACCCGCGCCGCCACCCGTGGCGACGGCCGCACCGGCGAGGACATCACGCCCAACGTGCGCACCATCGCCGACATCCCGGACCGCCTCAAGGGCGACCGCATCCCCGAGCTCGTCGAGATCCGGGGCGAGGTCTACTTCCCGATGGAGGCCTTCGAGGGTCTGAACGCCCGACTGGTCGAGGCGGGCGACAAGCCGTTCGCCAACCCGCGCAACGCGGCGGCCGGTTCGCTGCGCCAGAAGGACCCCAAGGTCACCGCGACCAGACCGCTGCACATGGTGGTGCACGGCATCGGCGCCCGCGAGGGCTTCGACATCGACCGCCTCTCGCAGGCGTACGGCCTGCTGCGCGAATGGGGCCTGCCGACCGCTCAGCGCAACAAGGTGGTCAAGTCCCTCGAAGAAGTGCGGCAGTTCATTGCCTACATGGGCGAGAACCGGCACTCGGTGGTGGAGCACGAGATCGACGGCGTCGTCGTCAAGCTCGACGAGATCCCCCTCCAGGGCCGCCTCGGCTCCACCGCGCGCGCCCCGCGCTGGGCCATCGCCTGGAAGTACGCGCCCGAAGAGGTCAACACCAAGCTCGTCAACATCCGCGTGGGCGTGGGCCGTACCGGCCGCGTCACGCCCTACGCCCAGGTCGAGCCGGTCACCGTGGCCGGCTCCGAGGTCGAGTTCGCCACCCTCCACAACCAGGACGTCGTCAAGGCCAAGGGCGTCCTCATCGGCGACACGGTGGTGCTGCGCAAGGCCGGCGACGTCATCCCGGAGATCCTCGGCCCCGTCGCCGACCTGCGGGACGGCAGCGAGTACCCCTTCGAGATGCCCGCCGAGTGCCCGGAATGCGGGACCGCGCTGCGTCCGATGAAGGAGGGCGACATCGACCTTCGCTGCCCCAACGCCCAGTCCTGTCCCGCCCAATTGAGGGAGCGGCTGTTCTACCTGGGTGGCCGCAAGAGCCTCGACATCGAGAACTTCGGGTACGTCGCGGCCGCCGCCCTCACCAAGCCGCTTGAGCCCGCCACCCCGCCGCTGCTCGACGAGGGCGACCTCTTCGACCTCACGATGGATCAGCTCCTGCCCATCAAGGCGTACGTCCTCGATCAGGACAGCGGACTGCCCAAGCGCGACCCCAAGACCGGCGAGGAGAAGGTCGCCCTCGTCTTCGCCAACATGAACGGGGAGCCGCGCAAGAACGCCGTCTCGATGCTGGAGAACATCGCGGCCGCCAAGGAGCGCCCGCTCGCCCGCATCCTCACCGGGCTCTCCATCCGCCATGTCGGCCCGGTCGCCGCCGAGGCGCTGGCCCGCGAATTCCGCTCCATCGACCGCATCGAGCAGGCCAGCGAGGAGGAACTCGCCGCGGTCGAGGGCGTCGGCGGCATCATCGCGGCCTCCCTCAAGCAATGGTTCGCCGAGGAGTGGCACCAGGAGATCCTGCGCAAGTGGAAGGCCGCCGGCGTCCGCATGGAGGACGAGAGCACCGGAGAGGACGAGGGACCGCGCCCGCTGGAGGGCCTCACCGTTGTCGTGACCGGAACTCTTGAGCGGCACACCAGAGATGGCGCGAAAGAGGCGCTGCAGAGCCGCGGAGCCAAGGTCACCGGTTCCGTTTCCAAGAAGACCTCGTTCGTCGTCGTCGGCGACAGCCCGGGTTCCAAATACGACAAGGCGATGCAGCTGAAGGTTCCGGTTCTGGACGAGGACGGCTTCGCCGTTCTGCTGGAACAAGGGCCCGACGCGGCAAGAGAAGCCGCGATGCCCAACGCCCCAGAGGGGGAATGAGACGCAAAGGAGGGTAGTAACAGGGGGCCTGGAGGCTGCGCGGAGTCACCCGTTCGGCGCATAGCAGACCGATGCGGGTGGCTGGGTCGCATTCGGGCAAGAGCTGTAGACCGCTGCCCGACAGAGCCTTCTGCGGCCTACTGTTGAGATGTGCGCCTGTCGTGCACGGCTGATGGCCCCTGCTCGTGGAGCGGTTGGGGTTCAACACCAGTCGTGGTGGCATGACATCGGGGCCATCGCGTGCACGGGCACTGCCGGCTGTGAGAGGGACGGGAATGAAACCGACCGAGAGCACCGCCCCGGCCGTGAGGCTGCGCGGGTTCACGGGATTTTCGTCCAGACTGACGGCCGTTGTCACAGGCCTCGCGGGCGTGGTCCTCGCCACCGGCTTCTACCGGGCCGTCCAGCAGGGCGACGCCCTGTTCCCGAGCGGGACGACGGGCTGGTCGCTCGCCGTCCTCACCGGCATCATCGTCGGCCATCTCGTCGCGCTCGGCCGCGAGCGCTGGTGGGGCGGCACCGGCTCGGGAGCCGCCCTCACCATCGCCGTGCTGCTCCTGTACGGCTGGCTGCCGGCCGCGCTGGTCAGCCTGGCCGTGGTGGTCCTGGTCGGCGCCGCGCGGCGCAACCGCTGGCGCCAGGGCGTGCTGCACGGCGCCGTGGACATCCTCGGCATAGGAGCCGCGGGCCTGGTCCTGTCCGCCTTCGGCGTCGTCCCGGGCGTGGCCCACCCGTGGTGGCCCGCCCAGTGGAGCATCGCCACCGCCCCCGAAATCGTGCTCGCGGCCGGTACGTATCTGCTGATCACCAGGATGCTGCTCTGGTACGCGCTCGCGCCCCGCGGCGGCGGGCTGCCCACCGTCGCCCGCACGGCCCTGCTCAGGCAGGGTCTGGTGGCGGTCGCGCTGCTCGGGATCGCCCCGCTGATCTGCGTCGTCGCCATGTCGGTGCCCGTGCTGCTCCCGCTGTTCGCGGTGCCGCTCGTCGCCCTCGACTCGACGCTCTGGATCGCCCGGGCGCGCGCCGAGGAGCAGCTGCGCGACCCGCTCACCGGCCTCCCCAACCGCCAGTGGCTCCTGGAACGCACCTGGTCGGCCCTGGAAGAGGCGGAGAACGCCGGCACCCGCTCCGCGCTCGTATTGATCGACCTCGACCGCTTCCGGTCGGTGAACGACACCCTCGGACACCTCGCCGGAGACCGCCTCCTCCTCCAGATAGCCGAACGGCTCAAGACCGCTCTGCCGCGCGGCGCCGAGGCGGCCAGGCTGGGCGGCGACGAGTTCGCCGTGCTACTGCCCGTCTGCGACTCCGCGACCAGCGCCATGCGGACAGCCCGCGGTCTGGTCGCCGAGCTGTCCTCGCCGCTCGACCTGGACGGGCTGACCCTCGTCCTGGAGGCCAGCGCGGGCGTCGCGCTGTTCCCCGACCACGCGCTGGACGCCGAGGGGCTGCTCCGCCGGGCCGACGTCGCCATGTACCAGGCCAAGCGGGACCGTACGGGCGTGGAGGTCTACGAGTCCAAGCGGGACTCCAACACCCCGGACCGGCTCGGCCTGTTGGGCGATCTGCGGCGCGCGCTCGACGCCGGGGACGTGGAGCTGCACTACCAGCCGAAGGTCCAGTTCGACGGCCAGGTGGCGGGGCTTGAGGCACTGGTGCGCTGGGTGCACCCGGAGCGCGGGCGGGTCCCTCCGGACGAGTTCATCGCGATCGCCGAGTCCAGCGGGCTGATGCCGCACCTCACCGAGTACGTCCTGGAGACCGCGCTCGCCCAGGTGGCGCGGTGGCGGGCCCAGGGCCTCAAGGTCCCGGTCGCCGTCAACGTGTCCCCGCGCGACGTGCACACGCCCGGCTTCGCGGGGGCCGTCGCCGCCCGCCTCGCCCGGCACGGCGTCCCGGCCGGCGCGCTCCAGCTGGAAATAACGGAACACGTCCTCCTGGAGGACCCGCAGCGGGCCGCCGACACCTTGGCCGGGCTGACGGGGCACGGAGTGAAGATGTCCCTCGACGACTTCGGTACGGGGTACTCCTCGCTGGTGCACCTGCGGCGGCTGCCGGTCAGCGAGTTGAAGATCGACCGGTCGTTCGTGGCCCGGCTCGCCATCGACAACGAGGACGCGGAGATCGTTCGCTGCACCGTCGATCTCGCCCACTCGCTGGGCCTGTTGGTGGTCGCGGAGGGCGTCGAGGACGACGAGACGTGGGAGCGGCTGCGGGACCTGGGGTGCGACGCGGTGCAGGGGTGGCTGGTGGCCGCCGCGATGCCGCCCGCCGAGGCGACGGCCTGGCTGCTCGCGCGGGGCGACTCCGGGTGGCATCGGCCCGCCGAGATCGCGGCGGCTGCCGCGGCGCGGGCGGAGGCGGAGGCGCAGGGTTCCGGGCAGCCTGTCCAGTGACCTGGGCCCCCGTCCTGGGGCTGTGCCCCAGACCCCGGGGGCCCCACCCCGCCCCTTCCCGAAACCCGCTGGGGGTTGGGGAAGGGGGAGGCCGGTTTCCTGGGGCTCCGCCCCAGACCCCGTTCGCGCCTTAAGGGAGCTCGTCCTCAAACGCCGGACGGGCTGAGATGCCCGGTGCGGGCCAGCGCCGACCCTGCTAGGGGCGCGGGGAACTGCGCGACCAGCCACGCACGGTCTGCGGGGTGAAGGCGGGTCTTAAGGGGCGCGAGGAACTGCGCAATCAGAGGCTCCCCGCGCCCCCCCAGGGTCGCGCCTACGCCCCGTGGACCGTTCCCGCGTACCGCTGCACGAACCGCGTCCCGCTCGCCGCCGTCACCGTGACGTCGTAACTGCCGTCCCGCAACGGCCAGTTGACCGATGAGCTGCCCCTCGCAGGGACCCACACCGTACGGCTGGCGCGGTCGTCGGCCACGGTGAACGACACCTCGCTCGTGCCCTCGTTGCGGAGGCGGAGGGCCAGGGTTCGGCCGCTCAGCGCGGCGGTCGCCGAGGGGCGCGGGGCCGGGGCGTCGTGGTGGGTGAGGGTGCCCGAGAAGCGGCGGACGAAGCCGTCGGCGCCGTGGACCGTGAAGTCGTAGCGTCCGTCGGTCTCCGAGGTTTCCCAGATGTATGTCTTCGACGTGCCCGGGGCGACCGTGAACGGCGTGCCCGTGAAGGGCTTCACCGCGTTCGGCAGCACCGTGAAGTGGAAGGCGGCCTTCCCGTAGTTGGCCAGGGTGCAGGTGACCCGGCCCGTCGTGCGATTCACCGTGACGTCCGCCCAGGGGCGGTACGGCAGGAGGCGGTGCGGGCGGGTGCCCGGCTCCTGGGTGGGCATCGACTGGGCCCCGTTCGGGGGCAGTTTGACGGCGGGCAGTGCGTTGCCCGCGTCCGCCTTGGCCATCAGGGCGACCGTGTCGGGGAGCTTGGGGATCGAGTAGTCGGGCCGCGTGAAGTCGAAGCAGGTCGTCAGGTCGCCGCACACCGCGCGGCGCCAGTCCGAGATGTTCGGCTCGCGCACCCCGGTCACCAGCTCCAGGAAGCGGAGCACCGAAGTGTGGTCGAATACTTGGGAGTTGACGTATCCGCCGCGTGACCACGGGGAGATCGCCCACAGGGGGACGCGATTGCCCAGGCCGATCGGGCGGCCCGCCGCGAACTCGTCCGGAGTGCCCGGCTCGGGGAACGGCGGCAGCACATGGTCGAAGTAGCCGTCGTTCTCGTCGTACATGACCAGGAAGACGGTGTGCTTCCACACCTCCGGGTTCGAGAAGAGCGACTGGAGGGCCTGGTCGACCCAGTGCGCGCCGTAGTCGGGGCCCGCCGAGGGGTGCTCGCTGAACAGGTACGGCGCCACCAGCCAGGACACTGTGGGCAGCGTCCCGTCCTTGCAGTCCTTGTCGAAGGCCGCCGGGTCGAACTTGGTCATCGCGTTGATGTAACGCGGGTCGCTGATAGGGAAGTTGTGGAACTGTTTGAAGTACGACAGCGCGTTGTCGTCGTAGTCGCCGTACCGGTCGTCCTTCGACGGGTTGTGGTAGACCCGCCAGCTGACCTTGGCCGCCTCCAGGCGCTCGGCGTACGTCGTCCAGTCCGCGACCGGGTTGTCGGTGACCGGGGTGTTGTCCGTCCAGGGCCCGGTCGTGCCGTCCTTGCCCGGGCCGCAGGTGCCCGACCACAGGTAGAGCCGGTTGGGGTCGGTGGGGCCCGCCTGGGAGCAGAAGTAGCCGTCGCAGAGGGTGAACGCGTCGGCGAGGGCGTACTGGTAGGGGATGTCCTCGCGGGTGAAGTAGCCCATGGTGCGCTCGCCCTTGGCGGCCACCCACTTGTTCATCGCGCCGCCGTTGATCGCGGTGTGGCCGGTGCCCCAGTCGTGCGGGAGGCCGCCCGCGTTCTGGGCGTTGTACTTCGTCGTGTCCATCCGGAACGGCAGCGTGAAACCGTCCGAGCGGCCCGCGTCGGGCTGGCGGAAGACGGAGTCGCCGCTCGGGAAGGCCAGCGCCTGGCGGTCGTCGAAGCCCCGGACGCCGCTGAGGGCGCCGAAGTAGTGGTCGAAGCTGCGGTTCTCCTGCATCAGGACGACGACGTGCTTGACGTCCTCGATGCTGCCCTTGGGGCGCGGGGAGGCGGTCGCGGGTTCGGGCAGGCCGACGGCGGCAGCGGCGGCGGTCGCGGCGGACGCGCCCACGAAGGCGCGGCGGCTGAGCGGAGTCATGACGGAGGAATCCTTCGGGTCAGGATCGGCTGCGGGACGAGGCGCGGGCCGGGCGGGCGGCGAAGGGACGTGCCGCGGGCCCGGCGGAAGGGTGGCTCGGCGGAAGTCGGCTCGGCGGAAGGCCGCTCAGCGGACGGTGAACGTGACGGCCGGCGCCGCGTGGTCCGACGGCCAGCCGTTCCCGGCGGTGTCCGGCACCGGCTTCGGCCACCCCGTGACCAGCGCGTACGCGGCCTCGACGTGCAGCGGCCCGGCGTACTGGAGCTGGTCGATGCGGTCCTGCGGCTCCCCGGGGCGCACCGGCGACCAGGTCGTGCCGGGCTCGCGGGACGGGTTCGGGTGCGCCTCGCGGAAGGCGTCGCGCAGCCCGGCCGCGCCGAGGGCGACGGTCACCGGCCAGCGCACCTTGGTGGCCCGGTCCAGGTGCGAGGGCGAGGCGAGCCCGGCCGCAAGGACGACCGGCGTGTTCCGCGCGGCCAGGTCGCGCTTCATCGCGGCGAGCAGCGCGGTCGTCTGCCGGTACCGGACGCTGGCGAGCTCGGCCGCCTCGACCTCGGCGGGGGTGCGCCCGTCCCGTACCGCATAGGGCCCGTACGCGGCCTCGTCCAGCTGGGCCGTCCACAGCCGCAGCCGCCGCCCGCCCGGGAGTTGGAGGGTCGCTGCCGCCGCGCCGGCCAGGGGCGAGGCCACCTCCGTGAGCGGGAAGCGACTGACGATGCCGAGCCCGGCCGGGGTGTCATAGGCGTGCCACCCCAGTGCGTCGGCCAGAGGCTTGGCCGAGGCGCCGCCCGTCTCCTGGAGCGCGAGCACGTCGAGGCCCTGGCCGAGGACGAGCCGCAGCAGCTTCTGAGGTACGTCGTCGATGTGCGCGCCGGCGTCCCAGAGGTTCAGCGAGGCGATGGTCAGACGCGGCCGGGCCCCGGCGGCGCGCACCGGCACCTGGACGGTGACGACGTCGTTCCCGCCAGCACTGTCCTTGACCGCGACCGTGATCCGCCCCGGGTGCGCGCCCGGCCGCGCGGGCGCCGTCCCGGTCACCGTGCCGTCGGCGCCGACGCCCAGCCAGGAGTCGCCGGACAGTCGCCGGAACGACGGGGCCCCGGAGGGGTTGCCCGGCGGCCGCACCCACAGCGGGCCGAGCGGAATCGACACGGGTGAACCGGCCGCGAATTCCCCGGTCGTGAAGGAGTCGACGACGGCGTGCGGCGGCACCACCGGCGGCCGCGCGGTGATCGTGATCGGCGGGGTCTGCGCGAGGATCCCGTAGCCGTCCTTGGCCAGGAGGTAGGCGGTGTACACGCCCTCGCCGAGGCCCGAGGCGTCGAGCGTGAGGTCGCCGGAGGCGGCCGCGACGTACGACCAGACCAGCGAGGAACCGGTGCCGGGCTTGCGGTCGCCGTCGTAGATGCCGATCCAGTTCTTGGGATCGGGGGCGTCGGTGGTCCAGTGGAAGGAGAGCCGGTCGCCCTCGCGGGGGCTTGCCGGCGCGACGAGCCGGACGGTACTGACGGGGGACACGGAGGTCTGGTCCTCTCGATGGACGACGTGGTGAGGCGAGTTGGCTGGACAACTTCGCCAAGTCAGCCAGTCGTCCGCACACGCGATGTGAACGGAGCATGACCAGATGTGGGAGATCCCTGGACGGGCCGGGAAGAGCCCGGCGACGCGGGCCGGGGGCGGTGACCGAGGGTGAGCGGGTAATCCGTTTCGTGGTGAGGGTGGTGCGCCCCATAGGATTGGGCCCAAACCACACTCACTCACCCCTGAGGATCGCTGCATGCCTGGCATTACGCGCGAGGAGGTCGCCCACCTCGCCCGGCTGGCGCGTCTGGAGCTGAAGGGCGAAGAGCTCGACCACTTCGCCGGACAGCTCGACGACATCATCGGCGCGGTCGCCCGCGTCTCCGAGGTCGCCGACCAAGACGTACCCCCGACCTCCCACCCGCTGCCGCTGACCAACGTCATGCGCGCGGACGAGGTCCGTCCGTCGCTCACCCCCGCGCAGGCGCTCTCCGGCGCCCCGGCCCAGGAGCAGCAGCGTTTCAAGGTGCCGCAGATCCTGGGGGAGGACTAATCACATGACGGACATCATCAAGCTCACAGCGGCTCAGATCGCGTCGAAGATCGCGGCCGGCGAGCTCACCGCCGTCGAGGTCACCGAGGCCCACCTGGCCCGCATCGAGGCCGTGGACGAGAAGGTCCACGCCTTCCTGCACGTCGACCGCGACGGCGCGCTCGCGCAGGCCCGCGCCGTCGACGCCAAGCGCGCGGCCGGCGAGAAGCTCGGCCCGCTGGCCGGTGTGCCCCTGGCGCTGAAGGACATCTTCACCACCGAGGGCATCCCGACCACCGTCGGCTCGAAGATCCTCGAAGGCTGGATCCCGCCGTACGACGCGACGCTCACCAAGCGCCTCAAGGACGCGGACGTCGTCATCCTCGGCAAGACCAACATGGACGAGTTCGCCATGGGGTCCTCCACCGAGAACAGCGCCTACGGCCCGACCGGCAACCCGTGGGACCTGACCCGGATTCCGGGCGGTTCGGGCGGTGGCTCCTCCGCGGCGCTCGCCTCCTACGAGGCCCCGCTCGCCATCGGCACGGACACCGGCGGCTCCATCCGCCAGCCCGCCGCCGTCACCGGCACCGTCGGCGTCAAGCCGACCTACGGCGCGGTCTCCCGCTACGGCATGGTCGCCTTCTCGTCCTCCCTCGACCAGGGCGGGCCCTGCGCCCGTACGGTCCTGGACGCGGCGCTGCTGCACGAGGTCATCGCCGGGCACGACCCGCTCGACTCGACGTCCATCGACGCGCCGGTCCCGCCGGTCGTCGAGGCCGCGAAGAACGGTTCCGTCGCCGGGATGCGCGTCGGCGTCGTCAAGCAGTTCTCCGGTGAGGGCTACCAGGCCGGTGTCGTCCAGCGCTTCAACGAGTCCGTCGAGCTGCTCAAGTCGCTCGGCGCCGAGATCGTCGAGCTGGACTGCCCGTCCTTCGACCTGGCGCTCTCCGCGTACTACCTGATCGCGCCGTCGGAGTGCTCCTCGAACCTGGCCCGCTTCGATGCCATGCGCTACGGCCTGCGAGTCGGCGACGACGGCACCAGGTCCGCCGAGGACGTCACCGCGCTGACCCGCGAGGCCGGCTTCGGCGACGAGGTCAAGCGCCGGATCATCCTCGGTACGTACGCGCTGAGCTCCGGCTACTACGACGCGTACTACGGCTCGGCCCAGAAGGTCCGCACCCTCATCACGCGCGACTTCGAGAAGGCCTTCGAGCAGGTCGACGTGATCGTCTCGCCGACCACGCCCACCACCGCCTTCCCGATCGGCGAGCGCGCCGACGACCCGATGGCGATGTACCTCGCCGACCTGTGCACCATCCCGACCAACATGGCGGGCAACGCCGCCATGTCGCTGCCCTGCGGCCTCGCGCCGGAGGACGGGCTGCCGGTCGGGCTGCAGATCATCGCCCCCGCCATGAAGGACGACCGCCTGTACAAGGTGGGCGCCGCTGTCGAGGCCGCCTTCGTGGAAAAGTGGGGTCACCCGCTGCTTGAGGAGGCTCCGTCGCTGTGAGTGCACTGACCAAGGCCAAGGGTTTCAAGAAGTCCAAGGCCGGTACGTACCTGTCCATCGGCACCACCGCGTTCGGCGCCATCAGCGTGGTCAAGCAGGCCAAGAAGGCCCGTACCGACCACGACACGCTGAAGTTGCTCGACGCCGTCGTCTCCGCCGCCGCCATCGCCACCGGCGTCGCCCTCCTGCTGCGCGAGCTCAAGCGCATCGGTGACGACGACGTCCTGTTGGGCTGAGAGGGAAGTTTTTCACCGTGACCGTTACTGATCTGGTCTCGTACGAGGACGCCCTCGCGTCGTACGACCCCGTCATGGGCCTTGAGGTCCACGTCGAACTCGGCACCAAGACCAAGATGTTCTGCGGCTGTTCTACCGAGCTGGGCGCCGAGCCCAACTCGCAGACCTGCCCCACCTGCCTCGGCCTGCCCGGCTCGCTGCCGGTCGTCAACGCGATCGGCGTCGAGTCGGCCGTCAAGATCGGTCTCGCGCTGAACTGCGAGATCGCCGAGTGGTGCCGTTTCGCCCGGAAGAACTACTTCTATCCGGACATGCCGAAGAACTTCCAGACCTCGCAGTACGACGAGCCGATCGCCTTCAACGGCTACCTGGACGTCCAACTGGAGGACGGCGAGATCTTCCGCGTGGAGATCGAGCGCGCCCACATGGAGGAGGACACCGGCAAGTCGACGCACGTCGGTGGCGCGACGGGCCGCATCCACGGCGCCTCGCACTCGCTCCTGGACTACAACCGCGCGGGCATCCCGCTCATCGAGATCGTCACCAAGCCGATCGAGGGCGCGGGCGAGCGGGCCCCCGAGGTCGCCAAGGCGTACGTGGCCGAGCTGCGCGAGGTCATCAAGGCGCTCGACGTCTCCGAGGCCCGGATGGACAAGGGCCAGATGCGCTGCGACGTGAACCTGTCGCTGCGCCCGCACGGCGTCGAGAAGTTCGGCACGCGTTCGGAGACCAAGAACGTCAACTCGCTGCGTTCCGTGGAGCGGGCGGCCCGCTTCGAGATCCAGCGGCACGCGGCCGTGCTGTCCTCCGGCGGCACCATCGTGCAGGAGACCCGTCACTTCCACGAGGAGGACGGCTCCACCACGTCGGGGCGCATCAAGGACAACGCCGAGGACTACCGCTACTTCCCCGAGCCGGACCTGGTGCCGGTGGCTCCCGCGCGCGCGTGGGTCGAGGAACTGCGTGCGGGTCTCCCCGAGATGCCCCGCGTGCGGCGCAACCGGCTCCGCGAGGAGTGGGGCGTCAGCGAGCACGACATGCAGTCGATGCTGAACGCGGGCGCGGTCGATCCGATCGTCGCGACGATCGAGGCCGGGGCGGATGCGGCCGGTGCCCGTAAGTGGTGGATGGGCGAGCTCGCCCGCAACGCCAACGAGCAGGGCGTCGCCCTGGACGAGCTGCCCGTCACCCCGGCGCAGGTCGCCCGGGTCGTCGCGCTCGTCGCCGCCGGCGACCTCAACGACAAGCTGGCTCGCCAGGTCATCGAGGGTGTCCTCGCGGGCGAGGGCGACCCGGACGCGGTCGTCGAGAAGCGCGGTCTGAAGGTCGTCTCGGACGAGGGTGCGCTGGGCTCCGCCGTGGACGAGGCGATCGCTTCCAACGCGGCCATCGCGGACAAGATCCGGGGTGGCAAGGTGGCGGCGGTTGGCGCGCTGGTCGGTGCGGTCATGAAGACCACGCGTGGTCAGGCCGACGCGGCGCGCGTCAAGGAGCTCATCCTGGAGCGGCTGGGGGTCGAGGGCTAGCCCTCACGTCTCCGTCCCCCAAGGGGCGGTCTGCTCCGGCGAGTTGCCCGGGGCGGGCCGCCCCTTCGGTTTCCCCACCCCGCCCCTTCCCCTAGACCCTCCGGGGGTGGGGGTGGTCGAGCTGCTGTCCTGGGGCTCCGCCCCAGACCCCGTTCGCGCCTGAACGGCGCTCGTCCTCAAACGCCGGACAGGCTGAGGATGCCGACCGGGCCAGCACCATCCTGCTAGGGGCGCGGGGAACTGCGCGAGCAACCACGCACGGCCTGCGGGCGAAAGGGGGTTGAGGGGCGCGGGGCTGTGACATTGTGCGGCTCCGCCGCGTGGGCGCGACCAGCCACGCACGGTCCGCAGCCGGAATGCGGGTTGAGGGGCGCGGGGAACTGCGCGAGCAGGTCTCGCGGTCCGCGGGGATTGAACCCACCCCCACCCTCCCCGGGCCCGCAGGGCCCCCATCCCCGAAGGGGAAACCGGGTTGGACTTCCGGAGGGAGGGCTTGGACGTTCATCCGGGGGCCGGGGCGGGGTCTTCTGGGGGACACCCCGGGTCACTACCGTTCCCCCCGTACACACCACACCGCTCGGGAGGACCACTTGACCACGGACAACGCAGCCGCAGCCGCAGCCGCCGCCCCCGGCATCTCACGGCGCCGACTGCTCGCGCTGAGCGGCGGCGCCCTCGGCGCGGCCGCCGCCGGGTCGCTGCTGCCGCCCTCGCTGCAGACTGCGATGGCCGCCGGGCCGCCCGCCGGTGGGCTGAGCGCGGTCAAGCACGTCGTGATCCTGATGCAGGAGAACCGGTCCTTCGACCACTACTTCGGCACCTTGAGGGGTGTGCGCGGTTTCGGTGATCGCAATGCCCTTCAACTCCCCAGCGGCAGGCCCGTGTTCGAGCAGCCCGGGGCGCTCGGCAGCACCGTCCTTCCCTTCCCCGTGCGCGGCGCCGCCGCCACCCAGCACCAGGACCTCCAGTACATAGGCGCCCTCGACCACTCCTGGAGCGGCGGCGCCAAGGCCTGGAACGGCGGCTGGATGGACAACTGGGTCTCCGCCAAGACCTCGGCGACCATGGCCTACTACGACCGCCAGGACATCCCGCTGCACTACGAGCTCGCCGACACCTTCACCGTCTGCGACGCCTACCACTCCTCCATCCACAGTTCCACCAGCCCCAACCGCAACCATCTGTGGAGCGGCAAGACCGGGTACGAGGCCAACGGACAGCGGGCCGTCGGCAATGACGCGTACGACGAGGGCACCCATCCCGGGTACGGCTGGGGCACCTACGCCGAGCGGCTCGAAAAGGCCGGGCGCAGCTGGAAGACGTACACCGAATGGGAGAACTTCACCGACAACCAGATCGAGTTCTTCACCACCTTCAAGGCGATCGCGCGGAAGGTGCTCGCCAAGACCGGTGGGCACACCTTCATGGAGTCCTTCTACTCCGTTGTACGCGACACCACTGACAACGCCGAGCGGCAGCGGCTTCTGGGGCTGCTCGACCAAGGGGTAGCCACCCTCACCAAGGCCGAACGCGGTCTCTTCGAGCGGGGGTTGAGGCGGGTGCCCACCGGCACGCTCGCCGACGCCTTCGGCAAGGACGTCGCCGCCGGCACCCTGCCCGAGGTCTCCTACCTGGTGCCCTCCGCGCTCGACTCCGAGCATCCGAGCGTCTCCTCGCCCGTGCACAGCGCCACCATCGTCTACAAGGTGCTCGACGCGCTCGGCAAGCACCCCGACGTCTGGCGGCACACCGTCGTCCTCGTCAACTACGACGAGAACGACGGCTTCTTCGACCACGTCCCGCCGCCCGTCGCCCCGCCCGAGGTGGCCGACGAGCAGTGGGAGGGCAAGCCCACCGGGCTCGGCGCGCGGGTGCCGCTGCTCGTCGTCTCGCCGTGGAGCGTCGGCGGCTACGTCTGCTCCGAGGTCTTCGACCACACCTCCGTGATCCGCTTCCTGGAACAGTGGACCGGGGTGCGCGAGCCCAACATCAGCACGTGGCGGCGCACCGTCACCGGCGACCTCACCTCCGCCTTCGACTTCAAGCGCGGCAGGCCGCAGCCCGCCGTGACCCACCCCGGCCCCATCCCGCCGCTGAGCGGACGCTGGCGCCCCGAGCCGCCCGCCCAGCAGCACATGCCCGTACAGGAAGAGGGCACCCGGCCCGCCCGGCCGCTGCCGTACCAGCCGGATGCCTACGCACGGGTCGCCGACGGTGCCCTCCAGGTGCAGCTCAGCAACAACGGCCGGGCCAGCGCCCACTTCGCGCTCTACCCGTACGCCAAGGAGTTCGCCGCGCCCCAGCACAAGGACGTAAGGGGCAAGGCGCAATGGAGTGTGCCCCTTACCGGCGGGGCGAACGGTGCTTACAGGTTCACGGTCACCGGGCCGAACGGGTTCCGGCGGGAATTCGAGGGAGCCGGCGCCACGGACGCCGCCGAGGTGACCACGTACCTCGACCACAACGACCGCGACGTCCACCTGACGCTCCGCAACCGCGGCGACAAGTCCGTCACCTTCGTCGTGAGGCCGCTGGGTTACGCCGACGAGGCCGATCTGCGGGACTGGAAGCGGACCGTCACGGTCAAGCCCGGGCGCAGCCGCACCGTGGTGCACTCCGCCGCCGACGCGCACGGCTGGTACGACCTCGAAGTGACCGCGGACGGCGGCGGCCCGTTCCGCAGGCGCCTGATGGGCCACATCGAGAACGGCCGCCCGAGCATCTCCGGCTGACCGGGACCGGCTGTCATCCGGGGGAAGCGCCCTGGGTGGTCGTGGCGGGCTGCGGCGACGAGTCGTCGTTGCAGCCCGCCAGACCGCCCATCGAGAGAAGAACCGCGAGCGCTGCCACAACCGCCAGGCGCCGTCGCTTATTTGACGTCATGTCAGCTCCCCGTCGCGAGGATCGTCGCCGAATTGCGCAGCGTGGCGTCCACCTGCTGCTTCACCTTGGCCAGGTCCTCGGCGTGGGACTCGATGTACCGGTTCTCGTAGGCGGTGAGGACCGCGTACCAGATGCCGACGACATTGGTCTGCTGTTTGCAGGCGACATCCGCGCGGGCCGTCGCGATCTCCGTCGGACTCGGCTGGGGGGAGTGCCACGCCGGGTCGTTCACGGCGTCGTCGGGGCTCTTGTACGTATACCCCTTGCCTTTCATGCACGTACTCCAGGCGCCGAACGCGTCCTGGACCCGGCTGTCCGACTTCGATTGCTGATACGGGCCCATCATGACGTTCGCGGCGTCCAAGATCCCCACTCCCGGCGCGCCGCCCTTGGTCAACTCGGCTTCCACCACGGCATTGCAGCCGCCTTTGGGGACGGAATGGCCATTGATGTCCGGGCCTTTGTACGTGCCGGTGAAGACCGACTTCTCGACCGGGGTCGGATCACCACCCGTGCCGGATTTCTTTCCGCCCGTGGAGCCGTCCTTGGAATGATCGTCGGGCGAGTGGTATCCGTACTGCGAGGCACGGTTCGCGTCGACGATCAGGAACAGTGTGTCGAGTTTCTGGCCGACGGGCGCCGGGTCGATCACATCGCTGCCGTGCCAGTCGATTCCGTATTGCGTCATGCAGCGCCGGGCCAGTACGCGCTGGGCATTGAGGGTGTCCAGATACTGCTGCTGATTGAGGGTGTACGCGTCCAGTGGCAGCGGTTTGATCTCCGAGGCGTCGGTGATCTTCGGAATGGCGCCGGTCTTCGGCTGTTCCGCTTTCTGTGCCGGGCTCGAACAGCCCGCGGCGAGCAGCAGCGCCACGGCCGCCGCCACCGCGAGGGGCGGGCCCGATACCCTGGGCAGCCTGGTCGGCGGCGCCGCGCCCGGGCGCCCTCCCTGTGGAACTCGCGCGTCCATGGCCACCTTTCAGACTTCGTGCCCGCAGGGACTTGGGGTGCGGAGCAGCCGGTTCGCCGGCCGGCCGCCGCCGCGGACCGTGCCCTGGTCCGCGGCGGCAGCCGAGTGGGATCCGGTCAGCTCCACGAAATGGAGCTGGCGCGGTCGTTCATCGCGTTCCCGACATAGCTGGAGTCGCCGACGTAGCCGTAGGTGGCTCCCGTGCGGTTGTTGTCCTCGTACAGCTTGGTGTAGCAGTTCGCGTAGCTGTGGAACGAGGAGATGACATCGTTCCAGCCGCCCGGCATGGAGTTGACGTAGAAGTCGAGGTCCGAGGTGGAGGCGGTGCAGGTGCCGCCGGTCACGGTGTACGTCGCGCCCTGGTAGTTGGCGTTGACGAACTCGATGCCGATGACGGTGGCGGCCGGGCCGAGCGTGGTGGTGGCCGGGGTGCTCGCGGCCGATGCGGGGGTGGCGAGGCCGGCCAGGGCGGCGACTGCGACACCGGCTACGGCCAATGCGTATCTGGATCTCACAGCGAATCTCCTTCAGTGACTTGAGAAATGACGTGAGGCCGAGCTTTCGTGCTCTTTTGTTGCACGGTTCCGGCCGGAGACCGCTGTGTCCCGGGATGTCTCCCAAGGCAGGAGAACCGTAAGTGGTGTGGTTCGGCCGGTCAATGGAGACTTTGCGGACCCTGTGCCTCCATGGGAGCAAAGGAACGGCAGGGGCGGCGGATGTCGGGAAATCTTGGCCGGATCCCGCGAAGGGGCGGATGGATAAATCTGTCCGGAGCGGTCAATTCCCTTGAGGAGAATCCCAGTTGAAAAGGGTAGGTAAAGATCGTGTGCTTACGGGTGTCCCTTGTGGCGCGCGTTCACGACAGCCGTGATTCGGCCACACTGCTCTTCGGCCGCCCCGGAAATTCCCTCTTGACGCGGCCGGTCCCGCACATCAAGCTGGCGCCCGATCCCGCGAGCGGACCGGGCGGCTACCTGGCAGGCGGACCGAATGGCAGACAGTTCCACGCCCGAATCGGGTATTCCAGCCGCCCTGGACCCCGATATGCCGGACAAGCAAGCCGGTCCGCCGGACGTGCCCGAACCGCGTTCCGCCGAACCTCGACTTCCGCCTTCGGCATCGGCCCTGATCAGGCGTCAGCGCATTCTTCTGATCGTCACCGCGGGCGCGGCGCTGCTGTCCGTCGGCGGGCTCGTCGCCTCGGTCTTCGTCCGTTCCCCGGCCCAGGACGCCGCCGGGCGCCGAGCCCCCGACCCCACCGTGCTCACCGCCCCGGTGCAGCAGCGTGTCCTCACCAAGTCGGTGATCCTGCGCGGCACCGTCACCGCGGGCGGCAGCGTCAACTTCACGCCCGTACAGGGCCAGTCCCAAGGGGCCGGGGCCAGTGCGCTGCTCCTGACCGGGATCCGCAAGAAGGCCGGCAGCGCGGTGGCGCCGGGCGACGTCCTCGTCGAGGTCTCCGGGCGGCCCGTCATCGCGCTGTCCGGGCCGGTCCCCGCCTACCGGGACCTCAAGCCGGGCGACACCGGCAAGGACGTCGGCGAACTCCAGGACGCGCTGCGCCGCCTCGGGTACGCCGACAGCGACCCGGCGGGCACCTTCGGGCCGCGCACCAAGACCGCCGTCGCCGCGCTCTACGCCGACCGCGGCTACGACCCGCCCGACACCGGCGGCCCGCACGGCGCCGCGGACCAGCAGCCGCTCACCTCGGCCCGCCAGGCCGTCACCACCGCGCAGCGCGCCGTCACCGCCGCCCGCGCGACCCGCGACGGCGCGAAAGGGGCCGCTGCGATGTCGGCCGCCACCACCCAGCTCGGTTACGCCCAACAGGACCTGTCCACCGCGCAAAAGGCACTCGACGACCTCGTCGCGCACACCGGGGTGATGCTCCCGCTCGCCGAGTTCACCTTCGTGCCCGCCTTCCCCGCCCGGCTCTCGGCCGTCAGCGCAGCCGTCGGCTCGGCCGTCGCCGCGCCGCTGCTCACCATCGACTCGGGGCGGCCCGTGGTGACCACCGTCCTCACCCAGGACCAGAAGTCGTCGCTGCGCGAGGGCATGAAGGTCCAGCTCTCCGCCGAGGTGCTCGGCCAGGAGGCCAAAGGCGCCATCACCGCACTCGGCGCGTACACCACCGGATCGACCAACACCGGCCAGCGCAACGGCAGTTCGGGCAGTGGCAGACAGAACGGCTCGTCCGGCGCCGGCCAGGACGGCGGCGGCGACACCCCGCAGACGCGGGCCGGCTACCCGCTGACCGTCACCCCGGACACCGAACTCCCCGCGCCCTGGCTCGGCCTCGACGTGCGGGTCACCGTGACCGCCGCGTCCAGCAACGGGCCGGTCCTCGTCGTGCCCGCCACCGCCGTGAGCGCGGGCGCCGACGGCCGCACCTCGGTGTCCGTACGCGCCGCCTCCGGCGCCCAGAACCGCATCCCGGTCACCGCGGGCATGGACGCCGACGGGTACGTGGCCGTGACGGCTGCCCCGGGTTTCCGGCTCGCGGCGGGGGACGCGGTGGTGGTGGGCCAGTGAGGAGGTGGCGGAGGCGAAGCGGGGCGGCGGCGGAGACCCTGGATGGCCTGGAGGCGGAGGTGGCAGCCCCTGCCGAGGACCCCGCCATGCCTGTCCAGGAGGCCCGGGGCGACGCCGCAGTCACCCCCGCGCCCACCGGCACCCCCGCCGTCATCGATCTGGCCGCCGCCGCCCGCACCTACCCCGGGCCGCCCCCGGTGCACGCGCTGCGGCCCACCGATCTCACCGTCCACCGCGGCGAGTACATCGCCGTGGTCGGGCCCTCGGGGTCCGGGAAGTCGACGCTGCTCAATGTGATCGGCCTCGTCGACCGGCCCACCGGCGGGCGCTACCGGCTCGACGGCATCGACACCGGCGGCCTGCCCGAGGCCGACCGCACGGCCCTGCGCGGCCACCGCATCGGCCTCGTCTTCCAGGCCTTCCACCTGCTGCCGTACCGCACCGCCACCGAGAACGTCATGCTCGCCCAGGTCTACCTCGGCACCCCGCGCGCCCGACGGCGTACCGAGGCCGTGGACGCACTGCTCGCCGTCGGCCTCGGGCACCGGCTCGACGCGCTGCCCTCCGCCATGTCCGGCGGCGAGCGCCAGCGCGTGGCCATCGCCCGCGCGCTGGTCAACCGGCCCAGCCTGCTGCTCTGCGACGAGCCCACCGGCAACCTGGACTCCGCGTCGGCAGGCCGGGTCATGAACACGCTCGACGCCCTCAACGACAGCGGCATCACCCTCGTCGTCATCACCCACGACCCGGCCGTCGCCGCCCGCGCGCGGCGCACCATCACCATCCGCGACGGCCAACTCGCCGAGGACAGCGGCCGTTTGAGCGTCGGGAGTCCGGCATGAGGAGGCCCGCCCGGCGCCCGCGTCACCCGGGCATCCCCCGTACCCGGATGGTCTTCAGGGACCTCGCGGCCGAATCGGTGGCGGGCATCCTGCAACGCCCGGCCCGTACCGCGCTGACCGTCCTCGGCACGCTGCTCGGTGTGGGCGCGTTCGTGGCCATCCTCGGGCTCACGGCCACCGCGCGCGGCCAGATCAGCTCCGACTTCACGGTGCTCGCCGCCACCCAGGTCACCGTGAAGGACGTCGGCGCGCCCGACCCGGCGCAACAGACCGGCGCGGCCACCCGCTACGACTTCCCCGACGACGCCGACCAGCGCGCCGAGCGACTCAACGGCGCCGTCCACGCGGGCACCTACTGGCAGGTGTTCAAGACCCCGCCCGCGGTCTCCACCCGCTCCGGACCCGCCGCCGGAGCGGCCGGCCAGGAAGGCGCCGAAGGCCTCACGGTGTACGCGGCGAGCCCGGGGCTGCTCCAGGCCGTCGGCCCCACGCTCGCCGGCGGCACCCTCTACAACACCTTCCACGACAACAGGCGCATGCATGTCGCCGTGATCGGCTCGGCCGTCGCCCGCCGCCTCGGCATCAGCAGTCTCGCGGCCCAGCCCGCCGTCTTCGTCAACGGCACCCCGTACACCGTCGTCGGCATCCTGAAGAACGTTGAGCGGCTGCCCAACCTGCTGCTCTCGGTGATGATCCCCGACCGCACGGCCCGCGCCGACTACGGCGACCCGGCGCCCGACTACGCCGCCACCATGCTCATCCAGACCCGCGTCGGCGCCGCCCGGCTCATCGCGAAGCAGGCCCCGCTCGCGCTCCGGCCGGACCGCCCCGACCACCTCCAGGCCGTGCCGCCGCCCGCACCCCACACGCTCCAGGACAGCGTCACCGGGAGCCTCGACTCGCTGTTCCTGCTGCTCGCGGGCATCACCCTGGTGATCGGCACCGTCGGCATCGCCAACACCACCCTGGTCTCCGTCCTGGAACGCACCGGCGAGATCGGCCTGCGCCGCTCACTGGGCGCGCGGCCCCGCCACATCGCCGCCCAGTTCCTCACCGAGTCCGCGGCGCTCGGCACCCTCGGCGGCCTGCTCGGCACCGCCGTCAGCATCGTGGTCACGCTCTCGGTGGCGCTCGCCCACCACTGGACGGCCATCCTCGACCCGTGGACGACCCTGCCCGCTCCGCTGATCGGCACCCTCACCGGTCTGCTGGCCGGCGCCTACCCCGCGCTGCGCGCCGCCCGAATCGAACCCGCGGAGGCCCTTCGGCGCTGAGTCCGGGCCCTTCGCCCCCATAGGGGGAGGGGTCCTGTGAGGAACGCCACGAAAGGGGCAAACGATCTCTATTGACTGCCAGAGTGGCTGACGCGCATCCTGCGCACCGCCGTTCTTTGCGGGCTGTTCCCGGTCAAAGAGCCACAAAATCATCCGGGAGCACTCTGTTGGCCGCCCTCGCGCGCTGGTGCGTCAGGCACCGCCTCGTCGCCGTACTGCTCTGGCTCCTCGCGCTCGCCACCACCACCACCGCGGCGGCCGTCGCCGGCTCCGCCTACTCGAACGACTACGAGGTCCCCGGCACCGAGTCCGGCCGCGCGAGCGCCCTGCTCGACGCCGCCTTCCACGGCCGGGGCGGCGACACCGACTCCATCGTCTGGCACACCCACTCCGGCTCGGTCCGCGACAGCGCCGTACGGCAGCGGCTGGAGCGGACGCTCGCGCAGGTCGCGAAGCTCCCCGGGGTCGCCTCCGTGGCCGGCCCGTACGGGGCCGAGGGCGCGGCACAGATCAGCGCCGACGGACGCACCGCGTACGCCACCGTCACCTTCGACGAGCAGGCCGACGACATCCCCGAGGCGCAGGCCAAGGCCGTCGTTGACACGGCCAGGGCCGCCGCGTCCGACTCGCTCGACGTCGAACTCGGCGGCAGCGCGGTCGCGCTCACCGAAGCGCCGTCCGCGCACCTCAGCGAGGTCGTGGGTGTGGTCGTCGCGGCCGTCGTGCTGTTCCTCGCGTTCGGTTCGTTCGCCGCCAGCCTGCTCCCGATCGCCACCGCCCTTGTCGGCGTCGGCACCGCGTACGCGGGCATCGGACTGCTCGGCCACGTCATGACCGTCGCCGACTTCGCGCCCATGCTGGGCATGCTCGTCGGGCTCGGCGTCGGCATCGACTACGCCCTGTTCATCGTGACCAGACACCGGCGCGCGCTGCGTCAGGGCATGGGTGTCGAGGAAGCGGCCCGCACGGCCGTCGCGACCACCGGCCGAGCCGTCGTCTTCGCGGGGGCGACCGTCTGCATCGCCCTGCTCGGCATGCTCGTCCTGCGCCTGGGCTTCCTCAACGGCGTGGCCGTCGCCGCCTCCCTCACGGTCGTCCTGACCGTGGCGGCCTCCGTCACGCTGCTGCCCGCGCTGCTCTCGTTCATCGGGATGCGGGCGCTCAGCCGCCGTGAGCGGCGGGGGCTCGCCGAACACGGCCCGCAGCCCGAGCCGCCCACCGGGTTCGCCGCCCGCTGGGCCGCCTTCGTGGAGCGCCACCCCAAGCTGCTCGGCGTGATCGCCACCGGGGTCGTGCTGGTGCTCGCGCTGCCCGCGCTCTCCCTCCACCTCGGCACCTCCGACCAGGGCAACAACCCCGCCAAGAGCACCACGCGCAAGGCCTACGACCTCCTCGCGGACGGCTTCGGGCCCGGCGTGAACGGGCCGCTCGCCGTGGTCGCCGAGCTCGAAGGCCCCGGCGACCGGCTCGCGATGGAGCGGCTGCCCGACGTGCTGCGCGCCACCGGCGGCGTCGCCTCGGTGAGCCCGGTGACGTACAACGGCAGCGGCAGCACCGCCGTCCTGACCGTCGTACCGGACTCGGCACCGCAGTCGCAGCGCACCAGCGACCTCGTCGACCGGCTGCGCCACGAGGTGCTCCCCGCCGCCGAGCGGGGCAGCTCGCTCAAGGCGCAGGTGGGCGGCGTGACCGCTAGCTACGACGACTTCGCGGCGATCATCGTCGGCAAACTCCCGCTGTTCGTCGGCGTGGTGATCGCGCTCGGCTGCGTCCTGCTGCTGCTCGCCTTCCGCTCGATCGGGATCCCGCTCAAGGCGGCCGCGATGAACGTGGCGGCGGTGGCCTCCGCGTTCGGCATCGTCGTCGCGGTGTTCCAGTGGGGCTGGGGCAGCGAACTCATGGGCCTCGGCCGGTCCGGGCCGATCGAACCGTTCCTGCCGGTGATCATGGTCTCCGTCCTCTTCGGCCTGTCCATGGACTACCAGGTGTTCCTGGTCAGCCGGATGTACGAGGAGTGGCTGGAGACCCGCGACAACCGGCGGGCGGTCCGGGTCGGCCTCGCCGAGACCAGCCGCGTGATCAACTCCGCTGCCGTCATCATGATTTCGGTCTTCCTCGCGTTCGTGCTCAGCGGCGACCGCGTCATCGCCATGTTCGGCATCGCGCTCGCGGCGGCCGTCGCGCTCGACGCGTTCGTCCTGCGCACCCTGCTCGTGCCCGCCCTCATGCACCTGCTCGGCGGCGCCAACTGGTGGCTGCCCGCCTGGCTCGACCGGCGACTCCCCAGGATCAGCATCGAGGCCCCCGAATGCCGCCGTGCGAAGATCCCGGAGCAGCCGGCGGCCGACCGGGCCGACCAACTCGTGCCCTAGCAATCGCTCAGACGGATCAGATGGAGGAGTGGGGATGTTCGCAGTATCTCTGGGGGACGACGGGGCCGAACTCCGCCCGCTGGAGCCGTGGCAGGCCGAGGAGTTCCTCGCCCACATGAACCGGGGCCGCGAGTTCATCGGCACCCACATCGCCCTGCCCGACTTCGCGACCGACCTGCCCTCCGCGCGCGCCTTCCTCCAGGGGTACGCGGACAAGACGGCCGCCGACGCCGGGCGCATCTACGGCATCTGGCTCGACAACACGCTGGTCGGCGCCGTCATCTTCCGGACCTTCGAACCGGCCCAGGGCAACTGCGAGGTCGGCTGCTGGCTGGAGGAGGCCGCGGTCGGGCGCGGCCTGATCACCCGGGCCATCACGACGCTGATCGACTGGGCCGTGGACGTACGCGGGATGCACCGCGTCGAGTGGGTGGCGTCCGCCGAGAACACCGCGAGCACCAACGTCGCCCGGCGGCTCGGCATGACCAAGGACGGGGTGCTCCGCGAGAGCTACCTCTACCGAGGGGTGCGGCACGACAGCGAGATCTGGGCGGTGCTCGCCGACGAGTGGCGGGCGGCGCGGGTGGGCCGGGCGGGGCGCTGAGCCACCAACTGCCGGGTTCGCGTTGAGGCAGGCGGGGGCCGCGCGTTAAGGAAGCTCTCAGCGGGCTCTCAGAAACGGCACCTAGCGTGCCCGGCATGAACGCCACCCCCGCCACGACGAAGACCGACGCCGAGACCGAGCCCAAGACGGACGCCGAGGCCGAGACAGAGGCCACGTCCACCACCGGGGGAGCGACCGCCGAAACGGCCCCTGAGGCCACCGAAACCCCCGACGCCCAGGACTCAGAGAAGGCCGGGCTCGAAGACGGCCTCGACGAAGCGGACGATGCCGACGAGCTCGACGACGAGCCGGCCCCCCGGCCGGCCTTCGGCACGGGCGCCGCGGCCGTCGTCGCCAGTGCGCTCGGCGCGGTGTCGCTCAGCGGCACCTGGATGGGCAAGACGCTCTCCGAGCGAGCCACCCTGATCGGCCAGATCAAGACCTCCCAGACCGGCACCGCCGCCCAGCAGATCCAGGAGATCTACGGCAACTCCTGGCACACCACCGCCCTGGTCAACGGCGTCTTCGCGCTGCTCGCCCTGGTCGTCGGCGCCATCGTGCTCGCCCGGCCCGCCTTCGGGACGCCCGGTCGCGCCGAGCAGCCGGTGTGGGTCAAGGCCGTCGCCCTCGCCGGAGTCGTCCTCGGCGTGATCGGCCTGCTGATCTCCGCGGGCATGTACCTCGACCTGTTCGCGGCGCTGCCCAGCACCAAGGGCTGAGGTTTCGAAGGGCGCGCCTAAGGCACCCGCCACCCCGCCTTAGACGGATCGGGTCCGGCATCCGAGACGTCTAAGGCAGCACCTCCTTACAGATGCGGCAGTCGCCCGATGTGGGAGAGGCCCCTGGGAGACGAGAGTTGAGGCATCGCAAGGGACCGGAACAACACCGGAACCGAGCGGAGCAACCTCAACCGCGTCAACCCAGGAGTGCCGAGATGTTCGACTACGAGATGCACAAGGTCCACGAGGCCGAGCTGCTGCGCCGCGCCGACCAGGAGCGCCTGGTGGGCCTGGCCCGCCGGGCCGGGCGCCGCTTCGGCCGCCGCGATGGCGACAACGGGCCGGAGGGGCGGGTGAGTTCACCGCGGAACCGGTTCGTACGGGCCGCCTGAGCCCCCGGCCGCCCGCGATGACGACCACCCCGACCCGCCCCGCCACCACCGCCCGGACGCCGTCCCCGGCCGTGGCCCCGACCTCCTCCGGGGCCGCCTCCCCAGCCGGGGACGGACCGTCCGAGGCCGCGTTGTCAGACTCCTGTGCGATGCTCGGCAGCGTGGAGACCAGGTCAGTCAGCCCCGTGTTCGTCGGCCGCGCCGGCGAACTGGCGGTATTGAACGAAGCACTCGCCCGCGCCGCGGCCGGGGGAGAGCCGCAGGCGCTGCTCGTCGGCGGCGAGGCGGGCGTCGGCAAGAGCCGGCTCGTCGAGGAGTTCACCGACGCCGCCCGCGCGGCCGGCGCGGTGATCGCCATCGGCGGCTGCGTCGAGGTCGGCGCCGACGGGCTGCCCTTCGCCCCCTTCTCGGCCGCGCTGCGCGCCCTGCGCCGCCGGCTGCCCGACGAGCTCGCCGCCGCGGCCGACGGCCAGGAGGAAGAGCTGGCCCTGCTCCTGCCCGAGCTCGCCAGGACCGGCCGCCCCACCTCGCGCGAGGACGGCACCGCCCGCCTCTTCGAGCTCACCGTACGGATGCTGGAACGGATCGCCGCCGAGCGCACCGTCGTCCTGGTCCTCGAAGACCTGCACTGGGCGGACGCCTCCACCCGCCATCTGCTCGCCTACCTCTTCCGCACCCTGCGGCGTGGCCGGCTCGTCGTCGTCGCCACCTACCGCGCCGACGACATCCACCGCCGCCACCCACTGCGCCCGCTGCTCGCCGAGCTCGACCGGCTGCGCAGCGTGCGGCGCATCGAACTGCCCCGCTTCACCCGGGCCGAGGTCCACCGCCAGCTCACCGGCATCCTCGCCGCCGAACCCGAACAGCGCCTGGTGGACGAGGTGTTCGAGCGCTCCGACGGCAACGCCTTCTTCGTCGAGGAACTCGTCGTCGGCCGCGACCCCGACGGCACCTGCCCCGACCTCAGCGACTCGCTGCGCGACCTCCTGCTCGTCCGCGTCGAGGGCCTGCCCGAGGACGCCCAGCGGGTGGTGCGGATCGCCGCCGAGGGCGGCTCCACCGTCGAGTACCCGCTGCTCGCCGCGGTCGCCCGGCTCCCCGAGGACAAGCTCATCGAAGCCCTGCGCGCCGCCGTCGGCGCGAACATCCTGCTGCCCGCGTGGGACGGCGACGGCTACCGCTTCCGCCACTCCCTGGTCCGCGAGGCCGTCAGCGACGACCTGCTGCCCGGCGAGTGCTCGCGCCTCAACCGCCGCTACGCCGAAGCCCTGGAGGCCGACCCCTCGCTGGTGCGGCCCGACGAGCGGACCACCCGGCTCGCCACCTACTGGTACCACGCGCACGACGCCGCCAAGGCGCTGCCCGTGGTCCTTGACGCGGCGGTCGAAGCCCGCCGCCGGCACGCCTATGCGGAGCAACTGAAGCTCCTGTCAAGGGCGATGGAGCTCTGGGACGCCGTCCCCCAGGAGATACGCGCCGGGCTCCGGCCCCTGGACCACGCGGGCTCCTACCCGGCCTGCGGCTGCGCCCCCGAGACCCCGGCGTCGCTGCGCTACCTCGACCTGCTCGCCGAGTCCGTCGAGGCGGCCCGGCTGTGCGGCGAGCGCGAACGCGCCCTGAAGCTCGCCAAGAAGGCGCTGCGGCTCATCGAGGCCGAGAGCGACCAGCCCTCCGGAGGCGACCCGCTGCGCGCCGCCTGGTTCTGGATCCAGCTCTCCCGCCTGATGCAGAACCTGGGGCGCGGCGACGGCTGGGCCGAGATCGCCACCGCCCAGGAGCTGGTGCGCGGGCTCGCGCCGTCCGCCGTGCACGCCGAGGTCCTCGCCACCGCGGCCGGCTGGCGCATGCTGCACAAGCCCGGCGCCGAATCCCTGGCCGCGGCCGAACAGGCCGTGGAATACGCCCGGTTGGTGAAGACCGAGGAGATCGAGCTCAACGTCAAGCTCACCCTCGGCAGCCTCATGCTGGACTCCGGCTCGGTCGAGGGGGGCCTCGCCCTGATGCGTACGGTCATCGACCGCTCGCTGGAGCTGGGCCTGATCGGCGAGGCCACCCGCGGCCATGTGAACCTCTGCTCGGGCCTTGAGGCCGTCGGCCGCTCGGCGGACGCCGTGCGCCTGGCCGACGACGGGGTGCGCCTCGCCCAGAAGTACGGCCTCCTCGACAACGAGGCCTGGGTGCAGGCCAACCGTGCCGAGTCCCTGTTCAACCTCGGCCGCTGGGCGGAGGCCGCCGACTGCGTCGAGCGGGTCCAGCGGATCGCGGTGAGCACCAAACCGCTCGGCAACGCCCTCATGCGCCGCGCCGATCTCGCCCTGCTCCGGGGCGAGTTGGACGCCGCGACGGCCTCCCTCGCCGAGGCCCACGCGGCCTTCGGCAAGTACGACCCGATGGCCCAGCACGCCATCCCGCTCGCCCGGATCGCGCTCGGCATCGCGGCCACCCAGGGGCGCATCGACGAGGCCCGCGCCGAGCTGGCCCGCGCCGTCGAAACGGGCTTCCCGCCCGGCACCCAGCGCTATGCCTGGCCGCTGCTCGCCGCGGCCGCCTCCATGGAGGCCGACCTACGAGGCCTCCCGTCGGCCGGGCCCGGCCGGGCCGCCGGCCTCGACCTGATCCGTACCGCGGCCAAACGGCTGCCGACCGGCGTCCCCGCGTGCGAGGCGCTCGCCCTGGTCGTGGCCGCCGAGCTGGACCGCGCCGAGGGCCGCGACCGGGCCGCCGGTTGGGAAGCGGCCGCCCGCGCCCTGAGACCCGTCGAACGCCCCCACGACCTGGCCCTGGTCTGTCACCGCTGGGCCGCGGCCCTCCTCGCCGAGGGCGGCGACCGCGAGACCGTCGCCTCGCTGCTCCGCCAGGCCCACGCCGAATCCGTACGCCTGGGCGCCCGCCCCCTGCGCGAACAACTGGAGCTCCTGGCCCGCCGGGCCCGCCTCCCGCTGACCGCCCCGGACCCCGTGGAGGCCGATGCCCGGGCCGAGCCGGTGGAGGCGCTCGGCCTCACCAGCCGCGAACAGGACGTCCTGCGCCTGGTCGCGGCCGGTCACAGCAACCGCCAGATCGCCGAGGAGCTCTACATATCCCCGAAGACGGCGAGCGTGCACGTCTCCAACATCCTCGCCAAGCTGGGGGTTTCGGGCCGGGGCGAGGCGGCGGCCCTGGCCCACCGCCTCAACCTGTTCCCGGAGGCGATCAGCCCCGCCCCTTGATGCCGACGCGACGCCGAGCCTTTACGCAACGCCGAGCCTCGCGTGACGTCGACGCCTAGGTGACGTCCAACTCCAGGATGCGGTCGTCCTCCGGCTTCGGCTTGCCGCGCGAGTCGGTGTTGTTGGTGAGCAGCCAGAGCTTGCCGTCGCTCCCGGCCGGCAGGACGGTGCGCAGCCGACCGTACTGGCCGGTCAGGAAGGCCTCGGGGTCGGCGAGCGGCTTGGTGCCGTCCAGCGGGACGCGCCACAGCCGCTCGCCCTTCAGCGAGGCGATCCACACGGAGCCGGCCGCGAACGCGATCCCGCTGGGCGAGGCCTCCGACGTCTTCCACTGGGCGACGGGATCGACGTACCCCGGCTTGTTCCCCTTGCCCTCCACCACGGGCCAGCCGTAGTTCTTCCCGGGCTCGACGAGGTTGAGCTCGTCCCAGGTGTCCTGCCCGAACTCCGAGGCCCACAGCCGGTTCTCGCCGTCCCAGGCGAGGCCCTGCACATTGCGGTGCCCGTAGGAGTAGACGACGGAGTCCGCCTCCGGATTGCCGTACGCGGGCTGCCCGTCGGGCGTCATCCGCAGGATCTTCCCGCCGAGTGACTTCTTGTCCTGGGCGAGCCCCCGCTCGCCCGTCTCGCCGGTCCCCGCGTACAGCATCCGGTCGGGCCCGAACGCGATCCGCCCGCCGTTGTGGTTGTTGCCCTTGGGGATCCCGCGCAGGATGGTGTCCGGCGCCCCCAGCTGCTGGCCCTCCGGCCGCTGCGGGTCGTAGATCATCCGGGCGATGCGGTTGTCGGACTCGGTGGTGAAGTACGCGTAGACGAGATGGTCCGAGGCGTACGAGGGCGACAGGGCGAGCCCGAGCAGTCCCCCCTCGCCCTGGTGGGCGACGCCGGGCACGCTGCCCACGGCCGTCTTCTTGCCGGTCTGCGCGTCGACGAGCACGACCGAGCCGTCGTCACGGGAGCCGACGAGGAGCCCGCCCTCGGGGAGCGGTGCGATGCCCCAGGGCGACTTCAGATCCTCGGTGACGGTCCTGGCCACCTTCACCGAGCCCTTGGCGGGCGGGAGTTGGGCGTGCGGGGTCGCTGTCGAGGACGCTTGGGGGCCGGAGGGGGCGCCCTTGCCCTGCGGCCGCGCGTCCGTGGAGGAGCAGCCGGCCGCGAGCACGAGCGTGGCTGCGGCCAGGGCGGTGGCCACGGTGGTTCGTCGCACGGTGGTGGTTCCCTTCGACGGGGTCGATGCGCTGGGTTCATTCTGCGGGCAGCGACCCCGGCCGGGCGCTCCAACTCCCGCCGCGCGCAGGGTCCGCCGAGCCCGCGCTCAGTCCCGCGCCGGTGGCAGCGCAGCCAGTTCCGCCAGGTCCCGCGGGGTCAGGGCCAGGCCCGCCGCGAGGGCGTTCTCGCGCACCCACTCCTCGCGCTTGGCCCCCGGGACGGGTATCACCTGGTGCCCGAGGCGCAGCAGCCAGGCCAGCGCCACCTGGCCCGGGGTCGCCCCGTGCCGCGCGGCGACCCGGCGCAGGCCCGCCACCACGGGCTGGTTCGCCGCCATCATCTCCGCCGTGAAGCGGGGGTGGCGGGCCCGGATGTCGTCCGGCTCGAACCCCTGGCCCGGGGTGAGCGTGCCCGTCAGGAACCCGTTGCCCAGGGGCATTGCGGCGAGGAAGCCGACGCCCCGGGTCGTGCACCACGGCAGCAGCGTGTCCAGCGCCTCCCGCGACCAGAGGGACAGCTCTGCCTGCACGGCCGCGACCGGGAACACCTGCTGGACCCGGTCGAGCAGCCGCACCGTCTCCTCGTACCGGCCCACGTGCAGCCCGTGCACCCCGGCCACCGGCGCGGTCCGGCGCACCGCCCGCGCGCCCATGGCGCTGAGCCCCAGCGCCCGCACCTTCCCCGCCGTCACCAGCTCCGCCAGCGCCCCCCAGGTCTCCTCGACCGGGACCTCCGGGTCGGCGCGGTGCAGCAGATACAGATCGATGACGTCCGTCTGGAGGCGGCGCAGCGAGGCGTCACAGGCCCGGCGCACGTACCCGGGGCGGCCGTTGGCGACCACGTGCTGGTCGACGCCCACGAGCAGCCCGCACTTGGTGGCGACGAACGCCTCGTCCCGCCGCTCCTTGAGGACCCGCCCGAGCAGCAGCTCGTTGGTGAACGGGCCGTACATGTCGGCGGTGTCAAGGAGGTTCGAGCCGGTGTCGAGGGCCGCGTGAACGGCCCGCAGCGAGCGCTCCAGGTCCTGCTGCGAGCGGGAGTAGCCCCAGCTCATCGGCATGCAGCCGAGTCCGATCGCACCCGCCCGCAGGGCCCCCGCCCCGATTGTCCTGCGCTCCACCTGGCCGGATCCCTCCCTCGTCCCTCCCCAAACTAACCTCTGGCCACCGGGGCCCTTCGCATAGCCTCCTGACCATGACCGCAGACGTATGGATCCCCTTCGACCCGGCCGACGTCCCGGGCCTGCCCGCCTCCCTCGACTACCGGTTCTGGGACGGCGGCCCCGACTTTCCGGCCGACCCCGCCGACTGCGCCTTCTACGTGGTCCCGTACATGAAGCCGTCCGAGATCGCGGTCCGCCCGCTCGCCGCCATGACCGGCATCCGGGTCGTGCAGACGCTGACCGCCGGCATCGACCACGTACAACCCGGCCTCGGCCTGCTGCCGCCGGGCGTACGCCTGTGCAACGCGCGCGGTGTCCACGAGGCGTCCACGGCCGAGCTGACCCTCGCCCTCGTCCTCGCCTCGCTGCGCGGGATCCCCGGCTTCGTCCAGGGACAGGAGAGGCAGGAGTGGCGGTCCGGGTTCTATCCGGCGCTCGCCGACAAGTCCGTCCTGATCGTGGGCTACGGGTCGATCGGCGCCGCCATCGAGGACCGGCTCGCGCCCTTTGAGTGCGCGCGGGTGGCGCGCGTCGCGCGCTCATGGCGCACAACGGAGCGCGGTGAAGTGCACGCATTGACAGATCTGCCCGCGCTGCTCCCTGAAGCGGACGTCGTCATCGTCTCCACGCCGCTGACCGAGCGGACGAAGGGCCTGGTCGATGCCGAGTTCCTGGGCCGCCTGAAGGACGGGGCGCTCCTGGTGAACGTCGCGCGCGGGCCCGTGGTGGACACCAAGGCGCTGCTCGCCGAATTGGAGTCGGGGCGCATCCACGCGGCACTCGATGTCACCGACCCCGAACCGTTGCCCAAGGGACACCCGCTGTGGCACGCACCGAATGTCCTCATCAGCCCGCATGTGGGCGGTTCCAGTTCCGCGTTCCTGCCCCGTGCCAAGCGGCTGCTGGCCGCTCAGCTCACCCGCTTCGTGGCCCAAGAACCCCTCGCCAACGTCGTTCTGACGACGGATCAGTAACGCTCCGCAGCGATTCAGGTGCACCCGGTGCCCACACAACTCCGGACTGTCACTGAGCGTATAAGGGCTATGTCCCTGAGTGACGAGACTGGTGTATCGTCCCGACCGGGGGCCGACGCCGTGCGTCTACGGCGCGGGGAGCGATCACTGCGAGGGGGGCGACGGGCGATGCACGGCCAATGGACGAACGATCCGACGCGGTGGAGCCGCCTGCGGAAACCCCGCCGCGCGCATCGCGCGACAATGCACCGCGGTGGAGCGGCGAGGGTCGAGGCGACAACCGGCACAACGAGGAACGGCGCCCAGGAGCACGGCCGATGGGGCGGCGACACGGACACCCGGCCCCGGCCGGCCGGTACCCCGAGGCGGGCCCGCTGGCGAGGAGCAGTCCGGTGAGCGCCCCCGGAGCGGTTCTGACCCGGCCGCCCCTGAGCGGAGGCGGCGGGACCGGCATGGTCTCCCAACTGGCGCTCGCACTGATCTGTGCCGGATATGCCACCGGCGCATTCCTGGGCTGGGGTTCCGAGGAACTCGCCCTGATCATGGGCGACTTCGGCCTCTCCGGCGCGGCCCTGATCGCCGCGGTCTCCTGCTTCCGCTACGCGCGGAGCGGCGCGACCGAGGGCGAAAGCAGCTTTCGGCCGGCGTGGCTCCTCTTCTCGTTCTCCTCCGCCATGGCCGCCTGCGGCAACGGCGTCTGGGGCTGGTACGAGGTGGTGCTCCAGCGCGGCGTGCCCACCCCCTCGCCCGCCGACTTCTTCTTCCTCTGCTTCGCGCCGCCCGCCATCGTGGGCCTGCTCGTGCTCGCCAAACGCCCCGTCACCAAGGCGGGTTGGGTCTGCCTGGCACTGGACTCCTGGCTCATCGGCGGCTCCCTGCTCACCCTGTCCTGGAGCCTAGCGTTGGCGCGCACGGCCCACGAGGGCGAAGGTGAGGGCGTCGCCCACGCCACCCTCACGCTCGCCTACCCGCTGCTGGACATCGTGCTGGTCAGCATGGTGCTCGCGCTGCACTTCCGGCGCTCGTCGGCCAACCGGTCCGCCGTGAACACCGCGATCGCGGCGCTCGCCCTGACCGTGCTGTGCGACGCCCTGTTCACCTCGCCGCTGCTGCGCGAGCACTACCGCTCGGGCCAGCTCCTGGACGCCGGCTGGTTCGCCGGCTCCCTGCTGCTCGCGTACGCGCCCTGGGGCGCCCGCAGGACACCGGCCGCGCCGCCCCGGCCGCCGATGGCCGCCCCGCGCGACGCCCGCCCGGCGGCCGGCCGGGTGCGCTCGCACGCGCTGCCGGTGACGCGGCCGCTCGCCAGCTCGCTGGCCGCGCTCACGCCGTACCTCGCGGCCGCCGTGTGCACCCTGGGGATCCTCTACAACGTCATCGAAGGGCACCGGGTCGACCGGATGGTCGTCTTCACCGGCTGCACGGTCGTGCTGGCCCTGGTGGTCCGCCAGGGGATCATGCTGCTCGACAACATCGCGCTCACCCATGAACTGGCCCAGAAGGAGAACCACTTCCGCTCCCTGGTGCAGGGTTCGAGCGACGTCATCATGATCGCTGCCCCCACTGGAATGCTGCGGTACGTCAGCCCCGCCGCCGCCGGCGTCTACGGACGGGACGCGGAGGAACTGGTGGGCTCCGAACTGGCCTCGCTCATCCACCCCGAGGACCTCGGCCGGGTGGTGCACGAGGTGCGCCGGTTTCTGGCGGCGCCGCCCGCCGAGGAGCCCACGACGCGGATCGAATGCCGCTTCAAGTCGGGGACCGGCGAGTGGCTCAACGTGGAGTCGACGGTCAACCGCCACCAGGGCGGGCTCATTCTCAACAGCCGCGACGTGACCGAACGGGTGCGCCTCCAGGCGCAGTTGGAGCACAACGCCGAGCACGACCCGCTCACCGACCTGCCCAACCGCGCCCTGTTCACCAAGCGGGTGCGCAAGGCGCTCGGCGGGCGGCGCAGCTCCGACCCCGGCACCGCCGTGCTCTTCATCGACCTCGACGGCTTCAAGCAGGTCAACGACACCATCGGCCACCAGGCCGGCGACGAACTGCTCATCCAGGCCGCCCGCAGGCTCCAGGACTCGGTACGGGCCGGCGACACCGCGGCCCGGCTCGGCGGCGACGAGTTCGCCGCGCTGATCCTGGGCGACGGCACCCGCGACCGATCGGCCCGCGAGTACCACGTCAGGGAGATCGCCGACAGACTGCGCCTCACCCTGTCGCAGCCCTACCAGATCGACGGCAACGATGTCCGGGTCGCCGCGTCCATCGGCGTCGCCTTCGCCGAGCCGGGCGTCGGCGCGGGCGAGCTGCTGCGCAACGCCGACCTCGCGATGTACCGGGCCAAGAAGGGCGGCAAGAACCGGGTCGAGCTGTACGCCCCGCAGATGCAGGCCGAGGTCGTCCGCAAGTCGGAGCTCGCGGCCCGGCTGCGTACCGCGCTGAACGAGGGCGAATTCGCGGTCCTGCACCAGCCCGTCGTCGACCTCACCACCGGTGAGGTCTCCGCGGTCGCCGCCCAGGCCCGCTGGAGATCAGCCCAGGGCATCCTGTTCACCCCGGCCGAATTCCTCCGGGTGGCCGACGAGAGCGAGCGCGCCGCCGAGCTCGGCCGCTGGCTGCTCGAAGAGGCCGTGGAGCTCGCCGCCGAACGGATGAGGGCGGGCCACCACGCACCCGTCTCGGTACGCCTCTCGGCCCGCCGCCTCCTCGACAAGTCGATGCCGCTCGGCTCGGTGGAAGCCCTCCTGACCAGGAACGGGCTGCCCTCGGGCGCCCTGATCATCGAGCTCGCCGACAGCGACCCCAGGATCTCCTTCGACGAGCTGGAGCGGCGCCTGGTGGGCCTGCGCAGACTCGGCGTGCGGGTCGCGCTCGACGGCTTCGGCAGCGGCTACGCGGCCATCAACGCTCTGCGCCGGCTCCCCATCGACCTGCTGAAACTGGACAGAGGGCTGGTCGAGGGCGTCGTCGAATCGGCCCGCCTCCACAAGATCACCGCGGGGCTGCTCCGGATCGCCTGCGATCTCGGCATGCAGTCGGTGGCCGACGGGGTGGACGTGCCGGAGCAGGTCCTGGCGCTGCGCGCCATGGGGTGTACGCATGGGCAGGGCATGGCGTTCTCCGGTCCGCTCGACGAGTACCGGCTGCGGCGGGCCCTGGTACGCGGCGAATACCCGGTGCCCGGCGGGGCTGCGCTCCCCGTGCTCAGTGGCCGGAGCAGGCCCATGCTGAGCTCAAATAATGAGACGCCCGTCCCACCTACTTGACACCACCTGCGCGCCGGGGGGAGGGTCAATGCCATGCGCACCCGAATTCTCGTACTTGGAAAGCGCGTCGGCTGAAGCGGAGCCCCAAGCAGGCTCCGCAGACCGCACCCGACGCGCTCCCCTCGCTTGCCTCACGGCACGAGGGGTTTTTTGTTGCACTGGCACCCCTCAAGCACTACCGCGATCTCGACTAAACCACCGCAAAAACCCTCAGCTTCGAGAAGAGAATGCCGATGACCGAGCAGGCCACCGGGGCCCACCATCCGCAGCCGCGGCCCCGTAACGGCGGACACCAGTCCGCGACCGTTGAGCACGTCACGGGCGCGAAGTCCCTCATCCGTTCTCTTGAGGAAGTCGGGGCGGAGGTGGTGTTCGGGATTCCGGGCGGTGCCATCCTCCCGGCGTACGACCCGATGATGGATTCCACCCGGGTCCGTCACGTCCTGGTCCGTCACGAGCAGGGCGCGGGGCATGCGGCCACCGGGTACGCCCAGGCCACCGGCAAGGTCGGCGTGTGTATGGCGACGTCGGGGCCGGGTGCCACGAACCTGGTCACGCCGATCGCGGACGCGCACATGGATTCGGTGCCGCTGGTCGCGATCACCGGGCAGGTCTCGTCGAAGGCGATCGGCACGGACGCCTTCCAGGAGGCGGACATCGTCGGCATCACCATGCCGATCACCAAGCACAACTTCCTGGTGACGAAGGCCGAGGACATCCCGCGCACGATCGCGGAGGCGTTCCACATCGCCTCGACCGGCCGTCCGGGCCCGGTCCTGGTCGACATCGCCAAGGACGCGCTGCAGGCGCAGACCACGTTCACGTGGCCACCGGGGACCGACCTGCCGGGCTACCGGCCGGTCACCAAGCCGCACGCGAAGCAGATCCGCGAGGCCGCCAAGCTGATCGTGGCGGCCAAGCGCCCGGTCCTGTACGTCGGCGGCGGCGTCCTGAAGGCCGGCGCGACCGCCGAGCTGAAGGTCCTCGCGGAGCTCACCGGAGCGCCCGTCACCACCACCCTGATGGCGCTCGGCGCCTTCCCCGACAGCCACCCGCTGCACGTGGGAATGCCCGGCATGCACGGTGCGGTCACCGCCGTCACCGCACTGCAGAAGTCGGACCTGCTCATCGCGCTCGGCACCCGCTTCGACGACCGCGTCACCGGCAAGCTGGACAGCTTCGCGCCGTTCGCCAAGGTCATCCACGCGGACATCGACCCGGCCGAGATCGGCAAGAACCGCGAGGTCGACGTCCCGATCGTGGGCGATGCCCGCGAGGTCATCGCCGACCTGGTCCAGGCCGTCCAGGCCGAGTACTCCGAGGGCCACAAGGGCGACTACACGGCCTGGTGGAAGGACCTCAACCGCTGGCGCGAGACCTACCCCCTTGGCTATGACGAGCCGAACGACGGCACGCTGTCCCCGCAGCGCGTGATCCAGCGCATCGGCGAGCTCGCGGACGCGGACACCATCTACGCGGCCGGTGTCGGCCAGCACCAGATGTGGGCCGCCCACTTCGTGAACTACGAACTGCCCGCGACGTGGCTGAACTCGGGCGGTGCCGGAACGATGGGCTACGCGGTCCCGGCCGCCATGGGCGCCAAGGCCGGCCGGCCGGACCGGATGGTCTGGGCGATCGACGGTGACGGCTGTTTCCAGATGACCAATCAGGAACTGACCACCTGCGCGCTGAACAACATCCCGATCAAGGTCGCCATCATCAACAACGGCGCCCTCGGCATGGTCCGCCAGTGGCAGACCCTGTTCTACAACCAGCGCTACTCCAACACGGTGCTGCACTCCGGCCCGGAGGACGGCATCGCCGAGCAGGGCAAGCCGAGCGGCGGCACCCGGGTCCCGGACTTCGTCAAGCTGTCCGAGGCGATGGGGTGTTACGCGATCCGCTGCGAGCGCCCCGAGGACCTGGACAAGGCGATCGAGGAGGCGAACTCGGTCAACGACCGCCCGGTCGTGATCGACTTCATCGTCCACGAGGACGCCCAGGTGTGGCCGATGGTCGCCGCCGGGACCTCCAACGACGAGGTCATGGCCGCCCGCGGAGTCCGCCCCGACTTCGGCGACAACGAAGACGACTGAGAGCTGTAGGAAGAGGTAAGAGGCTCATGTCCACCAAGCACACGCTCTCGGTCCTGGTCGAGAACACCCCCGGCATCCTCGCCCGGATCGCCGCCCTGTTCTCCCGCCGCGGCTTCAACATCGACTCGCTCGCGGTCGGTGTCACCGAACACCCCGACATCTCCCGCATCACCATCGTGGTCAATGTCGAGGACCTGCCCCTGGAGCAGGTGACCAAGCAGCTCAACAAGCTCGTCAACGTCCTGAAGATCGTCGAACTCGAGCCCGGCGCTGCGATCCAGCGCGAGCTCGTCCTGGTGAAGGTGCGTGCCGACAACGAAACGCGCTCCCAGATCGTCGAGATCGTCCAGCTGTTCCGCGCCAAGACCGTCGACGTCTCCCCGGAGGCCGTGACCATCGAGGCGACCGGCGGCGCGGACAAGCTGGAGGCGATGCTGAAGATGCTGGAGCAGTTCGGCATCAAGGAGCTCGTCCAGTCCGGCACGATCGCCATAGGGCGCGGGGCCCGGTCCATCACGGACCGCTCGCTGCGCGCCCTGGACCGCAGCGCCTGAGACCCGCCGATACGGGCCTGACCCGCCCGTATAGCGGACTCACCCATTCCTTACTCACCCCCACCGATACGGTGGACGCAACACCAGCACACCAAGGAGATATCCCAGTGGCCGAGCTGTTCTACGACGACGATGCCGACCTGTCCATCATCCAGGGCCGCAAGGTCGCGGTGATCGGTTACGGCAGCCAGGGCCACGCCCACGCGCTGTCGCTCCGTGACTCGGGTGTCGACGTCCGCGTCGGTCTGCACGAGGGCTCCAGGTCCAAGGCGAAGGCCGAGGAGCAGGGCCTGCGCGTGGTGACGCCGTCCGAGGCGGCGGCCGAGGCCGACGTCATCATGATCCTGGTCCCGGACCCGATCCAGGCCCAGGTGTATGAGGAGTCGATCAAGGACAACCTGAAGGACGGCGACGCGCTGTTCTTCGGCCACGGCCTCAACATCCGCTTCGGGTTCATCAAGCCGCCGGCCAACGTGACCGTGGCGATGGTCGCTCCGAAGGGCCCGGGTCATCTGGTGCGCCGTCAGTACGAGGAGGGCCGTGGTGTTCCGTGCATCGTGGCCGTCGAGCAGGACCCCCAGGGCAACGGTCTGGCGCTGGCCCTGTCGTACGCGAAGGGCATCGGCGGCACGCGGGCGGGTGTCATCAAGACGACGTTCACCGAGGAGACCGAGACCGACCTGTTCGGTGAGCAGGCCGTGCTCTGCGGTGGTACGGCGGCGCTGGTGAAGGCGGGTTTCGAGACGCTGACGGAGGCGGGTTACCAGCCGGAGATCGCGTACTTCGAGTGTCTGCACGAGCTGAAGCTGATCGTGGACCTCATGTATGAGGGCGGTCTGGAGAAGATGCGCTGGTCGATCTCGGAGACCGCCGAGTGGGGCGACTACGTGACCGGTCCGCGGATCATCACCGCCGATACGAAGGCGGAGATGAAGAAGGTTCTCGCGGAGATCCAGGACGGTACGTTCGCGAAGAACTGGATGGAGGAGTACCACTCGGGTCTGAAGAAGTACAACGAGTACAAGACCCAGGACTCCGAGCACCTCCTGGAGACCACCGGCAAGGAGCTCCGCAAGCTCATGAGCTGGGTCCAGAACGACGAGGCGTAAGCCGGATGTCAGCGGGGTCGGGCACAGTATCCGTGTCCGGCCCCGTCGGCTACCGCACGACCCTGGACAACCAGTCCAACCCCCATCGGGTGATCCTGCCTTCGTGGCGGAAAACCCTCGGGGGAGCAGCACTACACTGCTCAGCAACACAAACGCGTCAGGCCCACAGCGTCGTGCGTCTTCCACGCGGCTAGCCCCTCCACCGCCTGCGGCCGTCGGGACGGCCGTCCGCAAAGGATTCAGTGAGGACCCACGTGAGCTCGAAACCTGTCGTACTCATCGCTGAAGAGCTGTCGCCCGCCACCGTCGACGCCCTCGGGCCGGACTTCGAGATCCGGCACTGCAACGGAGCCGACCGCGCGGAACTGCTGCCCGCCATCGCCGGTGTCGACGCGATCCTGATCCGCTCGGCCACCAAGGTCGACGCGGAGGCGGTCGCCGCCGCCAAGAAGCTGAAGGTCGTCGCCCGCGCGGGAGTCGGCCTCGACAACGTCGACGTCTCGGCCGCCACCAAGGCCGGCGTCATGGTCGTGAACGCACCGACCTCCAACATCGTCACCGCCGCCGAGCTCGCCTGCGGCCTCCTGGTCGCCACCGCGCGCAACATCCCGCAGGCCAACACCGCGCTGAAGAACCGCGAGTGGAAGCGGAGCAAGTACACCGGCGTCGAGCTGAGCGAGAAGACCCTCGGCGTCGTCGGCCTCGGCCGCATCGGCGTCCTGGTCGCCCAGCGCATGTCGGCCTTCGGCATGAAGATCGTCGCGTACGACCCCTATGTGCAGCCGGCCCGCGCCGCCCAGATGGGCGTCAAGCTGCTCTCCCTCGACGAGCTGCTCGAAGTCTCCGACTTCATCACCGTGCACCTGCCCAAGACCCCCGAGACGCTCGGCCTGATCGGCGACGAGGCGCTGCACAAGGTGCAGCCGCACGTGCGGATCGTGAACGCGGCGCGCGGCGGCATCGTGGACGAGGCCGCGCTGTACTCCGCCCTCAAGGAGGGCCGCGTCGCGGGCGCCGGTCTGGACGTGTACGCGAAGGAGCCCTGCACGGACTCCCCGCTGTTCGAGCTCGACCAGGTCGTCTGCACCCCGCACCTGGGCGCGTCCACCGACGAGGCCCAGGAGAAGGCCGGCATCGCCGTCGCCAAGTCCGTACGCCTCGCCCTCGCGGGCGAACTGGTGCCGGACGCGGTCAACGTCCAGGGCGGCGTGATCGCCGAGGACGTCAAGCCCGGCCTGCCGCTGGCCGAGCGCCTCGGCCGCATCTTCACCGCGCTGGCGGGCGAGGTCGCGGTCCGCCTCGACGTCGAGGTGTACGGCGAGCTCACCCAGCACGACGTCAAGGTGCTCGAACTCTCCGCGCTCAAGGGCGTGTTCGAGGACGTGGTGGACGAGACGGTCTCCTACGTGAACGCGCCGCTCTTCGCGCAGGAGCGCGGCGTGGAGGTCCGCCTGACCACGTCGAGCGAGTCCCCGAACCACCGCAACGTGGTGACCGTGCGCGGCACCCTCTCGAACGGCGAGGAGGTCTCGGTCTCCGGCACTCTGGCCGGCCCCAAGCACCTCCAGAAGGTCGTCGCGATCGGCGAGTTCGACGTGGACCTGGCGCTCGCGGACCACATGATCGTGCTGCGCTACGAGGACCGTCCGGGCATCGTCGGCACCGTCGGCCGGGTGCTCGGCGAGGCCGGGCTCAACATCGCCGGCATGCAGGTCTCCCGCGCGGAGGAGGGCGGCGACGCGCTCGCCGTGCTGACCGTGGACGACACCATCCCGCAGAACGTGCTGACCGAGGTCGCCGAGGAGATCGGCGCCAACTCGGCCCGCTCGGTGAACCTGACCGACTGACCCGCGCCGGTCCCGCGGCCCCGTACCCGGCCCGCAGAATCCGACTTAGACGCTTGTCTTAGACGGATGTCTGCATGCCGGGTACGCTGCTGTCATGGGACACCGTGAGGATCTGCTCGAAGGCGCCAAGCGCTGCCTGCTGGAAAAGGGCTACGCCCGCACCACCGCCCGCGACATCGTCGCCGAGTCCGGCACCAACCTGGCCTCCATCGGCTACCACTACGGCTCCAAGGAGGCCCTGCTCAACCTGGCCTTCCTGAAGCTGACCGAGGAGTGGGGCGACGCGGTCGCCGAGGGCCGGGACAAGGGGGCCGTGGCCGAGGACCTGCCCCCGCTGGAACGCTTCGAGCGGGGCTGGGCGGGCGTCATCGACTCGTACGAGCGGAGCCGCCCGGTCTGGAAGCTCCAGATGGAGATCGTCTCCCGGATCGACAGCGACCCCGAGCTCCAAAAGGCCCTCGCCGGGCCGCAGTTGGAGGGGCGCAAGGGCCTCGCGGAGGGCTTCCTCGGCATCGACGAGAACGCCGACCCCGAACGGGCGCGGCTCGCCGGCACCTTCTACCAGGCGCTGCTCGCCGGGGTGATGGTCCAGTGGATGGTCGACCCGGAAACGGCCCCCTCGGCGAAGGACCTGACCGAGGGCCTGAAGATCGTCATGGGGCTCGACGGGGACGAGGGCGCCGAGGGCGCCCAGGGTGCGAGCTGAGGGTCACGCCGGGGACCCAGGGCTGGAGCTGACGGTCAACTCCCGTTCCCAGGGCCGGAGTTGACCGTCACAGCCGCGCCGCCTTCAGCGCCATGTGCAGCAGCAGCCGGTCCTCGCCCTGGTCCAGGTCGAGGCCGGTGAGGTGCTCGACGCGGGACAGCCGGTAGTAGAGCGTCTGGCGGTGGATGCCCAGGGCCGCCGCCGCGCGCCCCGCCTGGCCCGCGTGGTCGAGGAACACCTCGGCGGTGCGGGCGAGTTCACGGTGCGCCGGGGTCAACAGGGCCCGCACCGCCGGGTCCTGGTCCCGTACGGCGGGCAGCGCGGTCAGTATGCGGTACGGGCCGATGTCCGACCACTGGGCGACCGGGCCGAGCCGGGGTTCCGCGAGCGCCGCACGCACGGCGGAGGTCGCCTCCTGGTGCGCGAGGGCGAGCTCGGCGAGACCGCGGCGGGCCACCGCCACCCCGGCCGCCGCACCGTTCCCGGCATCCCCGCGCAGCCGCTCCGCCGCGGTCCGGGCCGGCGCGAGCGCGTCCGCCGACCGCAACCGGACCAGGGCGGCGAGACCCAGCCCCGCGCTCGCGCCCAAAGACGGCCACGGCACCGTGCACACCGCCGCGGCGCCGGGCACCGTACGGGCCGAAGGGGCGTCCTCGCCCGGCCACGGGGCCACGAACACCAGCGCGTGCAGGCCCTCCGCGTCCGGGCCGAGGGCTGTCTGCAGCGCGGCCGTCGCGGTGTCGCGCTGCCAGCCGCGCTCGGCGGTCAGCGCCGCCCGGAACTCGCGCGAGAGGTCCGCGCCGGCCTGCGCCTCGTCCGCGAGCAGCACCCCGATCCGGGCCGCCACTTCCATCGCCGCGGCCAGCTTGTCCGCGGCCGGTCCCGGCTCGGCGTCGAGCAGCCAGACGTATCCGAGGGCGACGCCCCGGTGGCGCACCGGAAGGCAGATGCGGCTGCGGAAGACCCCCGCGTCGGGGGCGGCCGGAATGCGGACCGGGCCGGTGGCGCGGGTGATGCCGAAGGCCTCGAACCAGGCGCGGACGGCGGGCGTCGACTTCCTGGTCAGGATCGAACGGGTGCGGACCGGGTCCATCGCGAGGTCGTCCTCGGAGTCGTGCGCACCGAAGGCGATCAGCCCGAAATCCCGGTTCTCCAGCGTCGCGGGGGCGCCGAGCAGCGCCGAGATTTCATCGACCAGATCCTGGTAGTCGCCCTTCACAAGAGCCATTCTCGCTCATCCAGGAAGGCGCTTCAGACATGTGTATGAGATCTGGGCCACGGATGCGTGACAGCTGTCGATGGCAGAGGATCGGGGAGATCCTTAGGTTTCACGGTGGTTCTCCGTGCCGTTACCGGTACGTCCGGAAGGCGTCCATCGTCCCTTCGGTCCCGGTCACGGCCCCGTCTAGTTCTTTCCGTGGAGGTGCCCCGTGCTGGGTCCCGTGATCCTCGCCGCGTCGCGCAGCGACAAGATGCGCAAGCTTGTTTCGGCCGCCCCGGTGACCAAGCCCGTGGTGAACCGGTTCATCCCCGGCGAGACCGTCGACCAGGTCGTCCCGATCGTCGAGGAGACCGTCGGCAAGGGCCTGGAGCTCACCCTCGACGTGGTGGGCGAGGACATCACCACCCCCGAGCAGGCCGGCCACGCCCGCGACGCCTACCTCGAACTCATCGAGCGCCTCAAGGAGCTCGGCCACGGCACCAAGGCCGAGATGTCGGTGAAGCTGTCGATGTTCGGCCAGGCGCTGGAGGGCGGCCACGAGCTGGCGCTCGCCAACGTCCGCCCGGTAGTCGAGGCCGCAGCCTCCATCGGCACCACGGTCACCCTGGACGCGGAGGACCACACCACCCTCGACTCGATGTTCGCCATCCACGAGGAGCTGCGGAAGGACTTCCCGGGGACCGGCTGCGTCATCCAGGCCTACCTCTTCCGCACCGAGGCCGACGCCCGCCGCCTGGCCGCGAACGGCAGCCGCGTGCGCATCGTGAAGGGCGCCTACAAGGAGCCCGCCGAGGTCGCCTACCAGGACAAGGGCGAGATCGACAAGGCGTACGTCCGCATCCTGAAGATCCTCATGGAGGGCGAGGGCTACCCGATGATCGGGTCCCACGACCCGCGCCTGATAGCCATCGGCCAGGAGCTCGCCCGGCGCGCAGGGCGCAAGCTGGACGAGTACGAGTTCCAGATGCTGTACGGGATCCGCAGCGAGGAGCACCTGCGGCTCGCCGCCGAGGGCCACCGGATGCGCGTCTACACGGCGTACGGCACCGACTGGTACGGCTACTTCATGCGGCGCCTCGCGGAGAAGCCGGCCAACCTGCTGTTCTTCGTCCGCTCGATGATCACAAAGAACTAGATTTCGGACAGGCCCCGAGCCTCCGCTCACCCGAACACCCCTCACAAAGGAGTATAGGAATCATGGACGCTGTGACCCAGGTCCCCGCCCCGGTCAACGAGCCGGTGCACGGCTACGCCCCTGGTTCCCCGGAGCGCGCCCGTCTGGAAGCCAAGCTCAAGGAACTGGCGGAGAACCCCGTCGACCTGCCGATGACCATCAACGGTGAGAAGCGGATGGGCGGTGGCCAGCGCTTCGACGTCGTGCAGCCGCACAACCACCGTGCCCTCCTCGGCACCTACGCCAACGCCACCGAGCAGGACGCCCAGGACGCGGTCGACGCCGCGCTCGCCGCCGCCCCGGCCTGGCGCGCGATGTCCTTCGACGACCGCGCCGCGATCATCCTGCGCGCCGCCGAGCTGCTCGCAGGCCCCTGGCGCGAGACGCTGGCCGCCTCCACGATGCTCGGCCAGTCGAAGACCGCCCAGCAGGCCGAGATCGACACCCCGTGCGAGCTCGTCGACTTCTGGCGCTTCAACGTCCACTACGCCCGCAACCTGCTCGCCGAGCAGCCCCCGGCGAACTCGCCGGGCGTGTGGAACCGCATGGACCACCGCCCGCTCGAAGGCTTCGTCTACGCGATCACGCCGTTCAACTTCACGGCCATCGCGGGCAACCTGCCGACCGCCCCGGCCCTGATGGGCAACGTCGTCGTGTGGAAGCCGTCCCCGACGCAGACCCACGCCGCCGTGCTGCTCATGCAGCTCCTGGAGGAGGCGGGCCTGCCCAAGGGCGTCATCAACCTCGTCACCGGTGACGGCCTGGCCGTCTCCGAGGTCGCCCTGAACCACCGCGACTTGGCGGGCATCCACTTCACGGGTTCGACCAAGACCTTCCAGCACCTGTGGAAGACCGTCGGCACGAACATCGAGAAGTACCGCACCTACCCGCGCCTGGTCGGCGAGACGGGCGGCAAGGACTTCGTCGTCGCGCACCCGAGCGCCGACCGCGCCGTCCTGAAGACCGCGCTGACCCGCGGCTCCTTCGAGTTCCAGGGCCAGAAGTGCTCCGCGTCCTCGCGTGCGTACATTCCGGCGTCGATCTGGAACGACGGCTTCAAGGAGAAGTTCGCGGCCGAGGTCGACGGCATCTCCATGGGTGACGTCACCGACCTGTCGAACTTCATCGGCGCGGTCATCGACGAGCGTTCGTTCGCCAAGAACAAGGCCGCGATCGACCGCGCGAAGGCCGACGCCTCCTGCACGATCGTCGCGGGCGGCACGTACGACGACTCGGTGGGCTACTTCGTCCGCCCGACCGTCATCGAGTGCACCGACCCGGCGAACGAGGTCTTCACGACCGAGTACTTCGGCCCGATCCTGGCGATCCACGTCTACGACGACGCCAAGTACGACGAGATGCTGGAGCAGATGGAGTCGGCCTCCGACTACGCCCTGACCGGCGCCGTCATCTCCAACGACCGCGCCGCGGCCGCCCACACGATGGAGAAGCTCCGCTACGCGGCGGGCAACTTCTACATCAACGACAAGTCGACCGGCGCCGTCGTCGGCCAGCAGCCCTTCGGCGGCGGCCGCGCGTCGGGCACCAACGACAAGGCGGGCGCCCCGCAGAACCTGATGCGCTGGACGCTGACCCGCGCCATCAAGGAGACGCTGGTCCCGCCGACCGACTACGGCTACCCGCACATGGGCTGACCTTCGGTCGCACCGAAACCCCGCCCCCGTCCTTGGTCCCCCAACCGAGGACGGGGGCGGTTCCATGTCCGGACACAGGCTCTCAGACCTCGACCAGCACCTGGTCGAGCGACTTGCGGACCAGATCCGGTACTTCGCAGTCGTCGGCGGGGTAGCCGACCGGGATGACGGCGAACGCCTTCTCGTTCGCGGGCCGCTCCAGGACCTCGGACAGGAAGCGCATCGGGCTCGGCGTGTGGACGAGGGCCGCCAGGCCGGACTGGTGGAGGGCGGAGAGCAGCATGCCCACCGCGATGCCGACCGACTCGTCGACGTAGTAGTGCTTGTGCTTGGTGCCGTCCTCGGCCAGCCAGTAGCGCTGCTGGAAGACGACGAGCAGCACCGGGGCGTCGGTCAGATGGGTCTTCACGGCGTCCGTGCCGATGGGCCGCAGCGCCGCGAGCCACTCCTCGCCGAGCCGCCCGTCGTAGGAGATCCGCTCCTCCTCCTCGGCCGCCGCGCGGATCCTGCGCCGTACGTCCGCGTCCTTGACCAGGACGAACGTCCACGGCTGCTGGTGGGCGCCGGACGGGGCGGTCGCGGCGCAGGCGACCGCGTCACGGACGGCCCGCTCGGGGACGGGGTCGGGTGAGAAGCGGCGTACGGTGCGGCGCTCGTCCATGCGCTCGCGCAACTCGGCGGCCCGCGCCAGGGTCTCGGTGCTCGCCATCCGGGCCGGACGGTAGGGGACGGGCCGGTACGGCTCGCCGTGGATCGGGGTCCAGTGCTGCTCGGTAGGTGTGGGCATGGGGCGAGTCTGGCGGCGGGGCGTGGTCTGGGCCAAGTGATGTGGCGCGCAGGTGACTTGAAAGGTTCGGAGGGTGGCCTCCGCCTCGGCCGCGGGGTGCCTCGGGGAGCCCGGCCACCATCCGCGTGGTGCGGTTTTTGGGCAGCCATTACGATGCAGCTCTCTCCGTGCACGTGTGCGGATGAGTTGTTCCTTGGGGGGAACCTTCCATGCGTACCAAGCTTCGCGCTGCCCTGGTGACGGCTGCTGCCGCCCTGGGGCTCGTCGCGACCTCCGTCGTTCCGGCCCAGGCCGCGACCGGCTTCGACCGCTGTCCTCAGGGCAAGTTCTGCGTCTTCGACGGCGCCGACGGCCAAGGCGCGATGGCGTCGTACTCGACTCCGCAGCGCGACCTCGGCGCCTGGCGTTCCAAGGCGTCGTCGGTCGTCAACCGCACCGGCTACGAACAGCTCTGCCTGTACAGCCGGACCAACTACGAGTACCTCGACTCCGTGCACGACGTCATGGCGGGCGGGCCGGGAAGCTACGGCATCAATCTGTCCGACTTCGCGGACGCCAACAGCCACCTGGACAACAACCTCGGCTCCGCCCGCTGGGCGCACACCGTACGGGAGTGCCAGGGCGGCACCGAGAGCATCGACTGGTCGACCCCGTACGGCCCCAACGCGGGTCCGGCCCAGTCGTTCGGCGACCTCAACCGCGACGGCGGGCCGGACCTGCTCCACCGCAGCTACGCGGGCCGGCTGTGGTTCCTGAGCGGCAACTCCGCCGGATCCCTGCTCGGGGCCGGCTGGAACTCCATGACGGCGATGACCCGGCACGGCGACCTCAACGGCGACCTCAACGAGGACCTGCTGGTCAGGGACACCACCGGGAACCTCTACATGTACCCGGGCAACGGCAACGGCTCGTTCGGCAACCGGCTGGCCCTCGGCGGTGGCTGGAACAGCATGAGCCAGATCCAGGCCACGGGCGACCTCAACGGCGACGGCAAGGGCGACCTGCTGGCCCGGGACACTGCCGGGAACCTCTACATGTACCCGGGCAACGGCAAGGGCTCGTTCGGCAACCGGCTGCTGCTCGGCGCCGGCTGGAACGCCATGAAGTCCTTCGCCGGGCCCGGCGACCTGAACGGCGACGGCAGGAACGACCTCGTCGTCAGCGAGAACAACGGCAAGCTGTGGCTCTACCCGGGCAACGGCAGGGGCGGGTTCGGCAACCGCGTCATGATCGGTACGGGTGGCTGGGCCGCGTACGACACCCTGCTCGGCATCGGCGACTACGACCAGGACGGGCACCCCGACCTGCTCGCCGTCGGCGGAGTCGTCCGCGTCTATCGAGGCCTCCAGGGCGGTGGGCTCGGCGAGGCCGAGACCGTCACCTACAACGTGGAGAACAGCGACACGCTGTTCTGAGCCGACGCGTGACCGGCGCCACATGAGCTCTCGTACTCAGGCAAAGCTCCGGCACGCGGTCGGCGTCACCCGCTGACCGACACCGCCCCCGTCTCGATGTGCCCCGTGTACCGGCGCGACCACGTCGAGTCGGAGTCGGCCGTGACCGTGAAGTCGTACCAGCCGTTCTGGTACGCCACCGCGTTGAAGAAGTCCTCGGTGGAGCCGCCCGCCGGGACGCTGTACGTCCACGTGCCGGTGCGGTACTGGTTCGAGGTGATCGTGAACTTCACTGTCGTGGCAGAGGAGTTGGTCATCTTGAACCACACCGCCATCTTGCCCGTGCCGGTCTCCACCGCGTAGCGCGCCGCCACCTCGACGGACTTGCCCGCCTGCGTCGCGTCGCCGACGAAACGGCGCAGGAAGCGGTTCGGGCCGACCATGGTGAAGTCGTACTTGCCCGCGCCCGCGCCCGTACCGATCTGGAAGAAGTCGGTGGCCGTGCCGCCCGGGTCGACCGTGTACTGCCACGGCGTGGTGTCCCGGTAGGCGTTGGGGTGCAGGGAGAAGTGCGCGGCGCTGGTGGCGGGGGAGCCCTGGTTGGCCATGGAGAACCAGGCCACGATCTGCCCGGCGGCCTTGAACTCGAACCGGTCGAGGTTGCCGTTCGGCTGGTACGGCAGCGCGCGGGCCGGGCGGGTGCCGGACTCCTGGGCGGGCAGCGCGTTGTTCTGCGGCGCGGGGTTGGGCAGCGGGCCGCACGTGCCGATGCCGATCACCTTGGTGGCCGGGAGCCCGGACGGCATGCCGTACACCGGCGAGGAGAAGTCGAAGAGGCCGGTCAGATCGCCGGTGACCTTGCGGCGCCAGGCGCTGATGTTCGGGCAGCCGGCCGGGGTGCCGAGGGCGGCCGTCCACTTCTCCATGAAGCGCAGTACGGAGGTGTGGTCGAAGACCTCCGAGGAGACCCAGCCACCGCGCGTCCAGGGCGACATGACGAGCATCGGCACACGAAAGCCGAGGCCGTACGGGATGCCGTTCAGGAACTCGCCCGCGGTCCCGGCGGGCGGCGACGGCGGGGGCACGTGGTCGAAGAAGCCGTCGTTCTCGTCGTAGTTGAGGAACAGGACGGTCGAGTCGAAGACGTCGGGGGCCGCGGCGAGCGCGCGGTAGACGAGGTCGACGAAGTGCGCGCCGTCGCCGGGCGGGGCGTACGGGTGCTCGGAGAATGCCTGGTTGGCGACCACCCAGGACACCTGGGGGAGCGTCCCGGCGAGCGCGTCCGCCTTGATCGCGGCGGCGATGTCGTCGGGGGTGGAGCCGGTGGCCGCCGGGACGGAGCCCATGCCGCGGTCGTGCAGCGGGTCACCGGCGGGCGCGGAGGTGAACTTCGAGAAGTAGGCGAGGCCGTTGTCGCCGTAGTTGTCGTTGGCGTTCTGGTACACCTTCCAGCTGACCCCGGCGCGCTGGAGCGCCTCGGCGTACGTCTCCCAGGTCAGGCCCGACTCGTCGCCGCCGTCGTAGCTGGAGCCGTCGACCTTGCCGCTCCACAGGTAGGTGCGGTTGGGCCCGGTGGCGCTGAGCGTCGCGCTGAAGTAGGCGTCGCAGATCGTGTAGTTGTCGGCGAGCACGTAGTGGAACGGGATGTCGCCCCGGTCGAGGTAGCCGAGCGAGCGCACGTTGCCGACGCCGGAGACCCAGCTGTCCATCCGGCCCTTGTTCCACGCCGCGTGCTGCGAGGTCCAGCTGTGCGGCAGGTCGCCGTTGCACTGGGCGAGGGTCTCGCCGTCGGCGCCGCCCGCGCCCGGGGTCGAGCTGAGCTTCCACGGGTACTGGCGTCCGAGGCCGTTGGGCTGGTTGAAGACGGGCTGCCCGCCCGAGAGCAGGATGCCGCTCTTGTCGCCGAAGCCCCGGACGCCCTTGAGGCGGCCGAAGTAGTGGTCGAAGCTGCGGTTCTCCTGCATCAGGATCACCACGTGCTTGACGTCCTTGATGGTGCCGGTCGCCGAAGCGGCCGCCGTGCTCGTGACCGCCGAACCGACGGCCTCGGCCGCCCCCGAGGGCAGCACGGCGCCGGCCGCCACGCCCGCGCCGAGAGCCACGAATCCTCTACGACTGATCGGTGTCATCCGCCCGCCTCTTCGGTCGCCTGTGCCCCAGCGGCACATCGAGCGCAAGAGTGGCGCCAGCCAATGGTCTGAAGCTAGACCTCTACAGGGAGAGATTTATGAACACTGGGTCAACGGCGGGGTTTCTTAAGGTCCGGTGAGAGGTGATGAGAGATCACATGGCCGACAAATAGGGGGCGCTCCCCGTCATCGGCCCCCGCCGTCATCGGCTCTCGATACCCCTGGCGATGTCCCGCTTCACCCCGAACCACCCGACCAGCACGCCCACGGGAGCCGCGCCCAGCATGCCGATGTAGACGGCGGGCCGGTTGAAGTCGAACAGGCCGAAGCCGTTGCCGAGCACCAGCAGCGTCATCGAGACGACGAACACCGCCACCAGCCCCCAGAACTTGGCGCTGAAGAACACGTGCCGGGCCGGCGGCGCCGGGGGCGCGGCCAGTTCGGCGGCCGGGCCCGCGCTGGCGGCGGCCGGGCGCTTGAAGTACGTCATGTGCAGCCAGCGGCCGCACGGCTCCCAGCCGTCCGGCTCAAGATCGGCGAGCAGCGCCTCGCGCCCCTTCGCGCCGTGCGCGGTCTCGCGGCGGTACTCCCAGCGCATCGCGGCGTCCGGCCGGCGGCACACGAAGCGGCCGACGAAGTCGATCCCCTCGACCTCCCAGCCCTCGGCCCCGTACTGGTTGAGGAGCAGGCGGTCGGTGTAGATGTCGGCGGTCCACTTCCAGGTCTCGGCCCCGGGCTCGGGCCGCTCGTCGGTGCGCCCCTGGGTGAGCCGGTCCGCGAAGACGTCCGGCGCCCCGAACTCCTCGTGGGCGTCGGCCGATCCGGACTCCGCGAGGTAGCCGGTCAGGTCGGCGACGGTCGCCGACACCTCCTGCTGCGGCAGGCCGCGAGCCGCGAGCAGCCGGCCGAGCTCGGCGAAGTATTCGGTGTTCACGCTGGTCCCCCTGGAAGTGTGCTGGTGAGCATGGCGGTGACGGCCGAGTGGAACTCACGCCAGGAAGCGCCCTGTTCGGCGAGCGCCCTGCGGCCGTCGTCGGTCAGCCGGTAGTAGCGGCGGCCCGGCCCGCGCTCGGCGGCCCGGAACTCGCCGACGGCCAGGCCGGCTTCCTCAAGGCGGTTGAGTACGGGATAGAGCGTCCCGCCCTTGATCTCGCCGAGCCCGGCGGCGGTGAGCGCCTTGGAGATCTCGTACCCGTAGCTCTCACCCCCGGTGAGACAGGACAGGACGAGGAGGTCAAGGACGCCCTTGAGCCAGCTGGATCTGCGGTCTGCGGCCATGCGTGTATTCCACCACCACCTAGGTAGGAATGCAATCTAGATCGGGGTGCCGAGCGTTGGGGATGCCGCGCGCGGGGAGTGCCGTGCACACGGAGTGCGTGCTCAGTCGGCCACGTGGATGAGGAGCTTCCCGGTGTTGGCCCCGCGCAGCATTCCGATGAACCCGTCCAGGATTCCCTCGAATCCGGCCACCACGGTCTCGTCCGACGCCACCCGCCCGGACCTCAGGTGCGGGACGAGGAAATCCTCCAACTCGCCTTGTGCGTCGCGGTAGTTGCGGACGAGTACGCCCTCCAGGCGGAGGCTCTTGTGGACCACGTCGTAGAGGTTGCGGGGCGCGGCCGGCGGTTCGGCGGGGCTGTTGTACTGGGCCACCGCGCCCACCCAGGCGATCCGGCCGTGGTCGCGAAGCCCCGCGATCGCACCTTCCAGGTGGGTGCCGCCCACGTTCTCGACGACCGCGTCGACCCCGTCCGGAGCGGCCTTGGCGAGCAGCTCGCCGACCGGACCCTCGTGATAGTCGAAGGCGGCGTCGTAACCGACCGTCCCCGTAAGGTAGTTGACCTTCTCCGGCGACCCCGCACTGCCGATGATCCGGCCCGCGCCGAGCAGCCGCGCGATGCGTCCGGCTGCCGTGCCGACGCCCCCGGCGGCCGCCGTGACGAACAGGTCCTCGCCGGGCTTGAGACGCAGGGTCCGGGTGAGCGCCACGTACGCCGTGAGCCCGGTGCCGCCGAGGATGCCGAGGTGGGCGGAGAGCGGGACGCCGTCGTACGCCTTGATCCTGCGCACCCCGTCGACGCCCAGGGTGACCAGCGCGTGGGTGCGCCAGCCCTGCCGGTGGAAGACGAGGTCGCCCACCGCGAGCCCGGGATCGCGCGAGGCGAGCACCCGGCCGAGCGCGCGGCCCTCCAGCGGGGTACCGAGCGGGCCCTCGTCCATCACCTCGCGGTGGTACGGGTCCACGGAGAGGTAGAGGTTCTCGACGAGCGCGGTGCCGGGAACGGGGTCCGGGACCTGGGCCCGGACCAGCTCGAAGTCGGCCGGGGTGGGGAGCCCGTCGGGGCGGGCGGACTGCTGAACGGTGATCGAAGTCGTCATGGCCCAGGACGTTAGAAAGGAATGCGCGGGCCCGGCAGGGGGTTGCGTCGATGGAACCGAGCGATCCATCAACTCTGCTCATACGTACAGGTAGGAGCCCCCATGCCCAGCGACCTCGCCCCGCACGAACTGCGCGTCCTGGTGGCCGTGGAGCGCGAGCGCGGCTTCTCCGCCGCCGCCGAGAAGCTCGGCATGACCCAGTCCGCCGTCTCGCACTCGGTGCGCTCCAGCGAGGCCAAGATAGGCGCCGTCCTCTTCGAGCGGGGCCGGCGCGGCGCGACCCCGACGCCCGCCGGGAGCCGGGCCGTCGCTCACGCCCGGCGGGTGCTCCGGCTCCTCGACACCCTGGCGGCCGAGGCGCGCGGGGCCGCGCCCGATCCGGCGGACGACACGGTGGCGGGGCCGCTGCGGATCGCCGCGTTCCGCAGCGCAGCACTCCAGTTGCTGCCCGCCGCACTGGAACGGCTCACCGCCCGGTACCCCGGGATCGTGCCGGAAGTCAGCCTGGTGCGGGAGGTCGGCGCGGGGACGGCCGGGGAGGTGGCGGCGGGGCGCGCGGACCTCGGCATCGCGACGATCGGCACCACCTCGCCGATCCCGCCCGGGCTCGTCGGCGACGTACTCCTGGAGGAGGGGTACGCGCTGGTGCACCCGGCCGGGCACGCCGCGCCGCGCTCGCTTCCGCTGGTCGACTGGACCGAGAACTGCACGTCGTACACCCGGAGTTGGTGGGCCGAGCAGGAGTGGATCCCGGCAGCCTCGGTCCGCGCCGAGGACGACGGAGCAGTGCTCTCGATGGTGAGCAGTGGTTTCGGAATGGCGATCATGCCGGAGCTGTCACTGGTCGGAGCACCGCCCACCATCGAGATCACCGATCTCGGTCCGGAGCGCCCGACACGCTCCGTCGGCTATGTGACCACGCCCGAACTCGCCGGATCGGTCGCCGTACGCGGCCTGATCAGGGAGCTGCGGGCACTGCGCCCTAGGCCAGTCGCTCAGCCGGCCGCGCCTCAATCAGCCCCTTCGCCAGTCCCTCAGTCGGTCGCGGCTCGGTCGGTCGCGCCGCGGTCGACCCGCCCGCAGCGGCCTCCGGCCCAGCCGGCCCGCCCCCAGCCGGTCGGCCCGCCCCGCTGACCTCCCCCACTATTTCGGCCAGCGCCCCTCGCAACCACCGGTGCGCCGGATCCGCGTCCACCCTGATGTGCCAGGCCTGCACGAACGGGATGGTCGGCAGGTCGAGCGGAATGTCGAGGGTCGTGAGCGGCATCGCCCGCGCCGCCTCGACGGCGAACTGACGCGGCACCAGCGCGAGCGCGTCCGAGCGGAGCGCGAAGAAGCAGGCCGCCGAGTACGTCGGCGCGGTGGCCAGCACGTCGCGGACCAGGCCGAGTTCGGCGAGCCGCTCGTCGACCACGCTGCGCACCCGGCCGCGCCGGGTGACCGTGATGTGGGGGAGCGCGGCGAACCGCTCGGGGGTCAACCGCTCGGCGGCGTAAGGCCCGTCGGCGCGCACCACCGCCGCATAGCTGTACTCGCCGAGCGGGCTGCTGCGGATGTCGTGCGGCAGATCGTGCATCTGCCCCACCTCCAGGTCGATCCGGTCCCGCAGATCGGCCGGGTCCTCCTCGCCCTCGGGGAGCATCCGAAGCCGCACCCCGGGCGCCTCGCGCATCACCCGCTCGGTCAGCGCCGAGCCGAAGATGACGGCCACGCCGTCGTTGGACCGGATGGTGAACTCTCTTCGCAGGGTGGCCAGTTCGAGCTCCGGCGGTGGGCGAAGCGCGGCCAGCGCGGCCGCCAGCGCGGCCTCCACGCGCGGCTGGAGCTCCCGGGCGCGCGGCGTCAGCGTCAGGCCGCGCCCCGACGGCACGAGCAGTTCGTCGCCCACCACCCTGCGCAGCCGCCCCAGGGTCCGGCTCATCGCGGACGGCGAGATCCGCATCTCGGCGGCGGCTCCCGCCACGCTCCCGGCCCGCAGCAGGGCGTCGAGCGAGGGCAGCAGATTCATGTCCGGCAGCTGTTGCATGCCCCGAGTATGGCCGAATGCTGCACCATATACACAGCTCGGTTAACCAATCGGACCTTGTGTGCAGCAATGGGCGGGGTCAGTCTTGACCTCATGCTCGAACCCAGACAGCGCGCTACCGCCCTGCTCGTCGCCGGCTGTTTCTTCATGGAGATGCTCGACGGCACCATCGTGGCCACCGCCGCCCCGCAGATGGCGGCCTCCCTCGACACCACGCCTGCCTCCGTCGGCCTGGTGATCACCGCGTATCTGCTGACCCTCGCCGTGCTCATACCGCTCAGCGGCTGGCTCACCGCCCGCTACGGCGCCCGGCGGATCTTCCTCACCGCGATCGTGGTGTTCACCCTCGCCTCGGCGGGCTGCGCGGCCAGCGGGAGCCTCGGCCTCCTCATAGCCATGCGCGTCCTCCAGGGCGCGGGCGGCGCCATGATGGTGCCGGTCGGCCGGCTCCTGGTGCTCAACGGGGCCCCGAAGACCGACATCCCGAAGATCATGGCGTACATCGTGTGGCCGGGCCTGATGGCACCCGTGGTCGCCCCGCTGCTCGGCGGACTGCTCGCCACGTACGCCAGCTGGCACTGGATGTTCCTGGTCAACCTGCCGCTGGGCGCCGCCGCGTTCGTCGTGGCCCGGCGCCTGGTGGCGGCCGGACCCACCGCGACCCCGCCGCCGCTCGACCTGCCCGGCGTGCTGCTCAGTTGCACCGGGCTCGCCGCCCTCACCTGGGCCGCCCACCTGGTCGCCGACACCCACAGCGGCTGGCCGGTGGTCGCCGCCGTGGCCGCGCTCGCGGTCCTCGCGCTCGGCGCGGCCGGGCGCCATCTGCTGCGCACCGCCCACCCGTTGGTCAATCTGCGCACCCTGGACGTGGCGTCGTTCCGGGCCTCCGTGACCGGCGGGTCGCTCTTCTGGCTCGTCGTCGGCGCCATGCCGTTCCTGCTGCCCCTCCTCTTCCAGGAGGTCTTCGGGTGGAGCGCGGTGAAGTCCGGCGCCGTGGTGCTTTTCGTGTTCGTCGGCAACATCGGGATCAAGCCCGCGACCACGTACCTCCTCAACCGCTTCGGCTTCCGTCCGCTGCTGCTCGTCTCCACCGCCGGGCTCGCCGCGACCGTCGCGGGCTGCGCGCTGCTCACCGGCGCGACGCCCGTCGCCGTGACCGCCGCCCTCGTCATGCTCAGCGGGGCCACCCGCTCGCTCGGCCTGACCTGCTACTCCACGATCGCGTTCAGCGAGATGGCACCCGAGCGGCTGCGCGACGCCAACGCGCTGTCCGCGACCGCCAACCAGCTCGCGGCCGGGCTCGGGGTGGCCGTCGCGACCGTCGCGCTGCGCCTGGGCGGCGCCGTCACCGGCGCCCCCTCCGCCGCCTACGCGGTGGCGTTCTGCCTGCTCGGCGTGGTCGGCCTGGCCCCCATGGTGGGTGCGCTGCGGCTGCACCGGGGCACGGGCGACGCGGTGCGTACGAAGCTCGCGAAGCCGTCTGCCCGCACCTCGTAGAGAGGCGCCCGTCTCAGATAGTAGGAAGTCCGAGTAATTGTGGAGACAGACTCGACCGCAAGGCTTAGCTTTGTAGAAGCCGAACGTCTCGCAGATCCAGCGAATGGCGGTCGCGAGCGCAGTGCCCCTTGGCAGGCAACCCCTGCGGCAGCGCTCCCCGCCCCTTCCGGCACCTCACTGCATCCGCCGGGGCCTGCCCCCGGACCTCCCAGCAGAGGAGTCGAATCCCCATGGTCAAGCAGCCCACCCGCCGAGTCCGTCACTCTTCGCGCAGCAGCGAGTCCGACCGCAAGAACGCCGCCGCCGCCCTCCAGCGTGCGCTGGACCGCAGGGACAACGGCGGCGCCACCGGGCACTGAGCCCGGCTGCCCGGCTAACGTCCGCGCTGGATCTCGAAGTGGTCGATGCGCTCGCCCGTCTCGGCGAGCGCGCTGACCTTCATCCTCGGGCGGCGGCCGGCCTCGACCTCCACCGCGAGGAACGAGTAGTTGGTGTAGCGGACCCGCGACCACTCCACGGTCTCGGTGACCTTCGCGCCGCCCTTGGCCCAGTGGAAGGTGTCCACGCTGTCGCGGTCCGCGACATGGCCCTCGTACGAGTCCGGCACCGGGAAGCTGTACAGCGAACGGCCCGCCGCACCGGCCGTGACGTACACGATGCCGTCGCGGGTCGGGTCGGTGCGCTCGCCGATCGCGACCTTGCGGCCCACCTTGTTGCCCTTGATGGCGTCGGTGCGCTCGTACACGTGGTTGTGCCCGTTGATCACCAGGTCCACCTGGTGCTTCTCGAACAGCGGGACCCACGCGTCGCGCACGCCCCCCTCCGAGGCGTGCGAGCTGGTCGTCGAGAACGCGCAGTGGTGGAAGAAGACGACGATGAACTCGACCGCGTGGTTGGCGCGCAGCTCGCCGAGCCGCTTGTCCAGCCACTGCGTCTGCTTGCCGCCGCTGATGCCGAAGTTGGCGGGGATCTCGTACGAGACGTCGTTCGCGTCCAGGGCCACCACGCCCACGTTGCCGTGCACGAACGAGTAGACGCCGGGCTGGTTCACCGGGTCCGGGCCGTTGGCCGGCAGCGACCAGCGGGCGTTCTGGCCGCCGTAGCCCTGCGGCGAGTACCAGGCCTCCATGTCGTGGTTGCCGGTGGTCACCATCCACGGCACCGTCTTGGCGACCGACTCGGTCTGCGCCAGGAACTGGTCCCAGGTGCGCGCGTCGTACTGGTCCGAGGGCTGGCCCGAGCCCGACGGGTCGGCGTAGCAGATGTCGCCCGCGTGCAGGTGGAAGGCCGGGTTCTGGCCCAGGATCACCTGGTCGTTGCCCAGCGCGTGATAGCTGACGCCCTGGTCGCCGAAGGCCGTGAACGTGAAGTTCTCGGCGTGCGCCGGAGCCGTGGTGAAGGTGCCGAGCGTGCCCAGGTTGCGCCGGTCCGCCGGGTCGAAGCCGTCGTGGCCGACGCCGTAGTAGTACGTCTGGCCCGGACGCAGCCGGTCCAGGCCCGCGTGCACGTAGAACTGCTCGGCGGCCGCGATCTTCCCGCCGTTCAGGGCGGGCGTCGTCAGGTGGCGCACCTCGGCGTCGATCTTCCGGCTCAGCGACCAGGGGCTCGTACCGATGCGGATGTACGGCTTCTTCACCGCGAACGGGACCTGCCAGGAGACCCGCATCTGCGTCCTGGGGTCGGCTCCGTACGCGAGGTGGCGGCCGAACGGCGCGGCCAGCGAACCATCCACGCCCGTACGGGAGTTGGAGGTGAGCACGGTGGGAGCCGCGAACGCGGGCGAGGCCGCCCCGGCCGTCGCGACGCCGGCCCCGGCGACCGCGGCGGTGGCCACGCTGGTGCGCAGCACCCCGCGCCGGGTCAGCCTGCTGCGCAGGTACTCGTGCTGCTCGGCCATGCTCATGCGCTCGGCGAGCCGGTCGGGGATGCCGAATCTCGGGATGTCCATGGCCGGAAACGTCCTCCTTCGAGTCGACGCGATTCTCACCGAGAGGTGAACGGCGGGCGTACACCTGCCTACGCGTTTCGCGGGAGACTTAGACCTGTCCACACTGTGGACATCGGGTGTCAATGGCTGGGACGGCGAGTAGGGTTCCCCCATGTCGGCAAGTTCTCGCAGCATCAATCTCGCAGTGATCCCCGGTGACGGCATCGGCCAGGAGGTCGTGGCCCAGGGCCTGAAGGTTCTCAGTGCCGTCCTTCCGCAGGATGTGAAGCTGGAGACCAGGGAGTTCGACTTCGGCGCCCGGCGTTACCACGCCACCGGTGAGACCCTCACCGACGCCGACGTCGCCGCCCTCAAGCAGCACGACGCGATCCTGCTCGGCGCGATCGGCGACCCCACGGTCCCGTCCGGCGTCCTGGAGCGCGGCTTCCTGCTGAAGCTCCGCTTCCTCTTCGACCACTACGTCAACCTCCGCCCCAGCAGGCTGCTCCCCGGCGTCGCCACCCCGCTCGCCGGCCAGCCCGAGATCGACTTCATCGTCGTGCGCGAGGGCACCGAGGGTCCGTACACCGGCAACGGCGGCTCGATCCGTACCGGAACGCCGCACGAGGTCGCCACCGAGGTCTCGGTCAACACCGCCTTCGGTGTCGAGCGCGTGGTCCGTGACGCCTTCGCCCGCGCCCAGGCCCGCCCGCGCAAGAAGCTGACGCTGGTCCACAAGAACAACGTCCTGGCCTACGCCGGTCACCTGTGGACCAACATCTTCAACGCGGTGGCGAAGGAGTTCCCCGACGTCACCACCGACTACCTGCACGTGGACGCGGCGACGATCTTCCTCGTCACCGACCCGGCGCGGTTCGACGTGATCGTCACCGACAACCTCTTCGGCGACATCATCACCGACCTCGCCGCGGCCGTCTCCGGCGGCATCGGCGTCGCGGCCTCCGGCAACATCAACCCGAGCGGCGAGTTCCCGTCGATGTTCGAGCCGGTGCACGGCTCCGCGCCGGACATCGCGGGCCAGGGCAAGGCCGACCCCTCGGCCACGATCCTCTCGGTCGCCCTGCTGCTCCGCCACCTCGGCCACGAGGCCGAAGCCGCCCGCATCGAGGCCGCCGTCTCGGCGGACCTCGCGGCCCGCGGCGACTCGGTCCGTACGACGGACGAGATCGGCGACGCGCTCGCCGTACGGGTAGCCGGCTGACCCCGCGGCTTTCCCACACGAAAAAGTCGCCGGGTTCGCTTTTGCACCCGGCGGCTTTTCGCATGCTGCCACCGGGTGACACCATCAACCCCGGACCGCACATCACACCGTTGTGTCCAAGGCCCCGCCAAGAGCGATAATCGGACGTGGGCCGCGGCATGCGGAGCAGCTCGGACGTCCAGGCAGCAGCAGCGGCGTGAGCGCGGTCCGTCACTATCCACCGGTGAAGGACACAGCACTCATGACGACGCCCACGATCGAGCTCAAGCCCACCTCGCATCCGCTGTCCGACGCGGAGCGCGAGGCGATTCTGGCCAGCCCCGGTTTCGGCCGCCACTTCACCGACAACATGGTGACGGTCCGCTGGACCGAGGGCCGCGGCTGGCACGACGCCCAGCTCGTGCCGTACGCCCCGCTGTCCATGGACCCGGCGAACATGACGCTGCACTACGCGCAGACGATCTTCGAGGGCCTCAAGGCGTACCGCCAGGCCGACGGTACGGTCGCCACCTTCCGGCCCGAGGCCAATGCCGAGCGCTTTCAGTCCTCGGCCCGCCGCATCGCGATGCCCGAGGTGCCCGTCGACCTCTTCATCGCGGCCTGCGACGCGCTGGTCCAGCAGGACAAGGCGTGGGTCCCGGCCACCGGTGAGGCCTCCCTCTACCTGCGGCCCTTCATGATCGCGACCGAGGTCGGCCTCGGTGTGCGGCCCGCCAACGAGTACCTGTTCATCGTGATCGCCTCCCCGGCCGGCGCCTACTTCCCGGGCGGCGTCAAGCCCGTCTCGGTGTGGCTGTCCGAGGAGTACGTCCGTGCCGTCAAGGGCGGCACCGGCGCGGCCAAGACCGGCGGCAACTACGCGGCCTCCCTGGTCGCCCAGGCCGAGGCCGCCCAGCACGGCTGCGACCAGGTGGTCTGGCTCGACGCCGTCGAGCACCGCTGGATCGAGGAAATGGGCGGCATGAACCTGTACTTCGTGTACGGGGGCGAGGCTGGCCAGAAGCCCAAGATCGTCACCCCCGAGCTGACGGGCTCGCTGCTTCCCGGCATCACCCGCGACTCCCTCCTGAAGATCGCCCGCGACCTCGGCTACGAGGCCGTCGAGGGGCGGATCTCCACGGAGGACTGGAAGCGGGACAACGAGAACGGCACCCTGACCGAGGTCTTCGCCTGTGGCACGGCCGCGGTCATCACCCCGGTCGGCTCGGTGAAGTCGGCCCGCGCCAACTGGACCCAGGGTGACGGTGAGCCCGGTGAGGTCACGATGAAGCTCCGTGAGGCGCTGCTCGATCTGCAGACCGGGGTGTCCCCGGACCCGCACGGGTGGATGCACCCGCTGGGCTGAGCGCCGCCCCGCTAAACGCTGGAGGGGCTGGACTCCCGGCCGATGTCGGCCGGGGTGTCCAGCCCCTCCGGCGCGTTCGCCTGACGGACCGTCAGTATCAGGTATGCCGCCCCGCCCACCATCCCCGACAGCAGGAAGCTGCAGTCCACTCCGCCCGTCCAACTCAGCAGCGGGCCCTGGTAGTTGGGCAGGGAGACGGCCAGCAGGCCGGTGCCCGCGCCGAGCGCCCAGGAGGCCACCGCGCGGAGGTTCCAGCCGGCGCGGTACCAGTAGACGCCGCCCCGCGAACGGCGGTTGAAGACCTGGAGGGCGTCCGCGTCGTACACGCCCCGGCAGCGCACGAAGCCGATCAGGGTGATCACCGCCCAGGGTGTGCCGATCGCCGTGAGCAGCAGGACGAACGAGGTCATCGCGGCCTGCGCGTCCCAGGCGAAGTGGCCCGCGAAGACGCACACCGTTGCGACGCCCGCCACCGCGAACGTTGCCTGGGTCCGCGAGGCGCGCGGCAGGATCGCGTCCAGGTCGAGGCCCATCGAGTAGAGCATCAGACCCGCGTTGCCCACCGAGCCCGCCGAGGCCGCGAGCAGCAGCGGCACCAGGTACCAGCCGGGGGCGGCCGAGACGAGCGGGCCCGCGTAGTCGGTGGCCGCGCGGGCCGCGTACGCGGTGAACGTGCCGAAGAGCTGGGGGACCAGGAGGCCGGCCGTCAGGCCGAGCCAGGTCGCGTGCAGGACGCGGCGCGGGCGGTGCCGGGTCGGCGAGATGTAACGCGTGTAGTCGCCGAGCAGCGTGATGAACGCGATCGGGCCGCTGAGCCCCGCCGCGACGAGCGCGAGCAGCCAGGTCGGCCAGAACGAGCCCAGCAGATAGCCGCCCGCGTCCGGCAGCGCCGAGGTGGTGAAGTGCGGTGCGTAGGCGACGACTCCGAGGATCAGCAGCGCCGTCATGCCCACCGCCAGGATGCGCGACAGGCGAAGCAGCACCCGGTAGCCGTACACCGCGCCGATGACGGTGGCCGCGGCGAGCAGCGCGTACACGACGCCGTACGAGATCCCGCCGGTCGGCAGGCCGAACAGGCGGTGCAGGACGCCCGTCATCGCGTCGCCGCCGATCCACACGGTCAGCGCGGTGTAGCCGAGCGAGAGCAGCAGGCCCACCACTGAGCCCACCAGCCGTCCCCGTACGCCGAATTGGGCGCCGGAGGATGTGGAGAGGTTCGTGGCCGTACGCAGTGAGACGAGCGCGAGCGGGGCCGTCAGGAGGGTGCCGACCACCGTGCCGGCGATCACCGCGCCGACCGAGGCCCACCAGCCGAGGCCGAAGGAGACCGGCAGCCAGCCGAAGACGATCACCCCGAGGCACAGGTTCGAGCCGAGCAGGATCGACACGAGGTCGCGCGGCCCGCTGGTGCGTTCCGCTTCCGGGACCGTATCGACTCCGCGCTGTTCTATGGGCATGCCGGGGCCTCTCACTCTCGGGGGGTTTGAGTGGCGCTCAATGTGACTCATGCCAAGCGGTGTCGTCAATGCTTCCGCTCTGTGAAATCTCTGGTTAGAGTGGCGTTCAAACAGGAGGTGTGGTGGCGTGCGACTGACCCCGACGGAGCGTGACCGGCTGCTGCTGTTCGGCGCCGCGGAACTGGCCCGGGCCCGCAGGGCCCGCGGGCTCCGCTTGAACGTGCCCGAGGCGACCGCGCTGATCGCGGACACCGTCTGCGAGGCGGCCCGCGACGGCCGGCGGCTCGCCGAGGCCATCGAGGCGGCCCGCGCCGTGCTCGGCCCGGACGACGTGCTGCCCGGCGTGTCCGACGTGGTCACCGAGGTCCATGTCGAGGCCGTCTTCGACGACGGCTCCCGGCTCGCGGTGGTGCCCGACCCCATCAGCGGCACCGCGGGCGAGGACGCCCCCGGTGCGCTGCTGCCCGGCGACGGCTACCCGGAGGCGGCCCCCGAGGTGCGGCTCACCGTGACCAACACCGCCACCGTGCCCGTGTCGGTGACCTCGCACTTCCACTTCTTCGAGGCCAACCCGCGGCTCGACTTCGACCGCACGGCGGCCTACGGCATGCGGCTCTGCGTGCCCGCCGGGTCCTCGGTCAGGTTCGGGCCCGGCGAGAGCGAGGAGGTCGGCCTGGTCCCGATCGGCGGCGACCGCGTCGCCATCGGGTTCGCGGGCCTGGTCGACGGGCCCCTCGACGCGCCCGGCGCCAGGCAGGAGGCCCTGCGCAGGGCCTCGGCCTGCGGATACCTGGGAACCGGACCGCGCGAGGGAGAGAAGTGATGGACCCGTACGAGTACGCCTCCGTGCACGGCCCCCGCACCGGCGACCGGATCCGGCTCGGGGACTCGGGCCTGACCGTGCGGGTCGAGTCCGACTCGCAGGCCCCGGGGGACGAGTTCCTGGCCGGCTTCGGCAAGACGGCCCGCGACGGGCTGCACCTGAAGGCCGCCGCCGTCCGCGACACCTGCGACGTCGTCATCAGCAACGTCGTCGTGATCGACGCGGTGCAGGGCATCCGCAAGGTGTCCATCGGCATCCGCGAGGGGCGGATCTGCTCGATCGGGCGGGCCGGGAACCCCGACACCCTCGACGGCGTCGACGTGGTCGTCGGCACCGGCACCTCGATCGTCTCCGGCGAGGGGCTCATCGCCACCGCCGGAGCCGTCGACACCCACGTACACCTGCTGTCCCCGCGCATCATGGAGGCCTCGCTCGCCTCCGGCGTCACCACGATCATCGGCCAGGAGTTCGGCCCGGTCTGGGGCGTCGGCGTCAACTCGCCCTGGGCGCTGCGGGGCGCCTTCGCCGCCTTCGACGCCTGGCCCGTCAACATCGGCTTCCTCGGCCGGGGTTCGTCCTCCGACGGTGCCCCCCTAGTGGAGGCGCTCGCCGAGGGCGGGGCCTGCGGGTTCAAGGTCCACGAGGACATGGGCGCGCACACCCGCGCGCTCGACACCGCGCTGCGCGTGGCCGAGGAGCACGACGTCCAAGTCGCCCTGCACAGCGACGGGTTGAACGAGTGCCTCACCGTCGAGGACACCCTGAAGGTGCTCGAAGGCCGCACCATCCACGCCTTCCACATCGAGGGCTGCGGCGGCGGACACGTACCCAACGTCCTGAAGATGGCGGGCGTGCCCAATGTCATCGGGTCCTCGACCAACCCGACCCTCCCCTTCGGCCGGGACGCGGTCGCCGAGCACTACGGCATGATCGTCTCGGTCCACGACCTCAAGACCGACCTGCCGGGCGACGCGGCGATGGCCCGCGACCGCATCCGCGCCGGGACGATGGGCGGCGAGGACGTGCTCCACGACCTCGGCGCGATCGGCATCACCTCCTCCGACGCGCAGGGCATGGGCCGCGCGGGCGAGACCGTGCGCCGCACCTTCGCCATGGCCGGGAAGATGAAGGCCGAGCTCGGCCCCCTGGAGGGCGACGGGCCGGGCGACGACAACGCCCGCGTCCTGCGCTACATGGCGAAGCTGACCATCAACCCGGCCATCGCACACGGCCTCTCGCACGAGATCGGGTCCATCGAGACCGGCAAGATGGCCGACATCGTGCTGTGGCGCCCGGCCTACTTCGGCGCCAAGCCGCAGATGGTCCTCAAGTCCGGCTTCCCCGCCTGGGGCGTCACCGGCGACCCCAACGCGGCCACCGACACCTGCGAACCGCTCGTCCTCGGCCCGCTGTTCGGGGCGCACGGCGGGACCGCGGCCGAGCTGTCCGTCGCCTTCGTCGCCAAAGCCGCCCTCGACCAGGGGGGCGACCAGCTGCCCACCCGCCGCCGCCGGGTCGCGGTGCGCGGCACCCGCGGCATCGGCCCCGCCGACCTGCTGCTCAACTCCCGTACCGGAGCCGTCGGCGTGGACGGCCGCACCGGGCTCGTCACCCTCGACGGCGACCCGCTGCGCTCCGAACCGGCCGACTCCGTCTCCCTCAACCGCCTCTACTTCCTGTAAGGACCACCCTGATGTCTGCTGCCGCCGACGGCTTCCGCATGCCCGCCGAGTGGACCCCGCACGAGCGGACCTGGATGGCATGGCCGGGCCCCAACGTCACCTTCCCGAACGACGCCGAGCTCGCCGAGTCCCGCGCCGCCTGGGCCTCGGTCGCCCGCGCGGTACGCCGCTTCGAGCCGGTCACCATGGTCGTCGGCCCCGGCCAGGCCGACAGCGCCCGCGCCCTGCTCGGCCCCGACATCGAGCTCGTCGAGCGCGAACTCGACGACGCCTGGATGCGGGACATCGGCCCCACCTTCCTCACCGACGGCAAGGGCCGACTGGCCGCCGTGGACTGGACGTTCAACGGCTGGGGCGCCCAGGACTGGGCGACCTGGGAGCACGACGCGAAGATCGGCGCCCACGTATCCGACCTGGCCGGCGCGCGCACGTACGCCTCGCGCCTGGTCAACGAGGGCGGCGCGATCCACGTCGACGGCGAGGGCACGGTGCTGCTCACCGAGACCGTCCAGCTCGGCCCCGAGCGCAACCCGCACTGGTCCCGCGAGGAGGTCGAGACCGAGATCCACGCCATGCTCGGCACCCGCAAGGCCATCTGGCTGCGCCGCGGCCTCACCGCCGACTACCCCCCGCACGGCTACGGCACCCTCGGCCACGTCGACATCGTCGCAGCGTTCGCCCGGCCCGGCGTCGTGGTCGCCCACACCCAGCCCGACCCGGCCCACCCCGACCACGAGCTCTGCAAGGAGAACGTGGCGCTGCTGCGCTCCCAGACCGACGCCCGCGGCCGTTCCCTGGAAGTCGTCGAGATCCCCGCGCCGACCGTCCTCAAGGACGACCACGGCTGGGTCGACTACTCGTACATCAACCACTACCTCTGCAACGGCGGCGTGGTCCTGTGCGCCTTCGACGACCCGCGCGACGAGAACGCGGCCGGCATCTTCCGCCGTCTGTTCCCCGAGCGCACGGTGACCCTCGTGGACGCCCGGACGATCTTCGCGGGCGGCGGCGGCATCCACTGCATCACCCAGCAGCAGCCCAAGGTGTGACCGCACGAGGGCCCGGCGCGGTCATCGGGTAGAACTGGTCGGGTGATGAGTCCCGCCGCCCGCCGCCGCAACACCGCTCCGCCCCGCGAGGAGGTGCTCGTCGCCGCCATGGCCACGATCGCCGAACGCGGACTCGACGGGCTCACCATGGCCGGGCTCGGCCGCGAGGTCGGCATGTCCAGCGGGCACCTCCTCTACTACTTCCGCTCCAAGGACGAGCTGCTGCTCCAGACCCTGGAGTGGAGCGAGGGCCGGCTCGGCGAGGAGCGCCGCGGCCTGCTCGCCCGCCCCGGCACGGCCCGCGAGCGCCTCGACGCCTATATCGACCTGTACGTCCCCGACGGGCCGCGCGATCCGCACTGGATCCTGTGGCTGGAGGTCTGGAACCGCTCGCAGAACGCCGACCACGCCGCCCGCGCCCGACAGGCCGCCATCGAGGGGGCCTGGCACCGCGACCTGGTCGCGATAGTCGCCGAGGGCGTCTCGCGCGGCGAGTTCCGCCCGGTGGACGCCGACCGCTTCGCGGCCCGCCTTCGCGCCCTGCTCGACGGGTTCAGCGTGCACGTCGCGGTCGGCCTGCCCGGCACCGGCCGGCCCCAAGTCCTCGACCACGTAAGGGAGTTCGTGGACGAGTCGCTGATGCGGGGAACGCAACGCACGTAAGTAGGCCCGATCGTTGCGCCCGCACGCCTTGTCGGCCGCGCGGGCCTGCGTCAACGTGAGCGTCCATGGGACGAGAGCACTGGAAGAAGATCTGGGTCGGTTCGGCCGGCAACATGGTCGAGTGGTTCGACTGGTTCGTGTACGCCACGTTCGCGGTGTACTTCGCGGACGCGTTCTTCCCGAAGGGCAACGAGACCGCCAACCTCATGAACACCATGGGGATCTTCGCGGTCGGCTTCTTCATGCGGCCGGTCGGCGGCTGGCTGCTCGGCCGGATCGGCGACCGCAAGGGCCGCAAGGCCGCGCTCACCCTGACCGTCACCCTCATGTCGGCCTCCGCGATCCTGATCGCGATCGCCCCGACGTACGCGGTTGCCGGATACGGGGGAGTGGCCGTCCTCCTGGTCGCCCGCCTCCTCCAGGGCCTCTCGGTCGGCGGCGAGTACGCGGCCAGCGCGACCTACCTCACCGAGGCCTCCGACCCGAAGAAGCGCGGCTTCGCCTCCAGCTTCCAGTACGTGTCGATGACCGCCGGCCAGCTCCTCGGCCTCGGCCTCCAGATCGTCATGCAGCGCAACCTCTCGGACGCGGCCCTGCACAGCTGGGGCTGGCGCGTCCCCTTCATCGTGGGCGCGCTCGGCGCGGCCGTCGTCTTCTACCTGCGCCGCTCCATGCTGGAGACCGAGGTGTACGAGGACTCGGGCGCGGCCCACGACGCGGACCGGGGCACCCTCAAGGCGCTGTGGGCGCACAAGCGCGAGGCGCTCCTCGTCATGGCGCTCACCATGGGCGGCACGGTCGCGTACTACACGTACACGACGTATCTGACGAAGTTCCTGTCCAAGAGCGCGGGCATGGACAAGTCGACCGCCTCGCTCGTCAGCTTCTGCGCGCTGTTCGTCTTCATGTGCGTCCAGCCGCTGGCGGGCGCGCTCTCCGACCGGATCGGGCGCCGCCCGCTCCTGATCACCTTCGCGGTCGGCTCGACCTTCCTGACCGTGCCGATCATGACGATGCTCAAGCACGCGGGCACCTTCTGGCTGGCCTTCGGCCTCGCCCTGCTCGCCCTGGTCGTGGTCACCGGCTACACCTCGATCAACGCCTGCGTGAAGGCCGAGCTGTTCCCGACCGGCATCCGCGCGCTCGGCGTCGCCCTCCCGTACGCCATCGCGAACGCGCTGTTCGGCGGGACCGCCGAGTACGTGGCGCTCTGGTTCAAGCAGGCGGGCATCGAGTCCGGCTTCTACTGGTACGTGGCGGGATGTGCGGCGGTGTCGCTGGTCGTCTACCTCAGCATGCGGGAGACGCGCGACATCGATCTCAACCGGATCAAGGACGAACCCCGGCGAACCCAAGCGGAACCGGTTCCTTCGAATTAGTGCAGGTCGGGGGGCGCCCGGATGGTGAGACCCCATCTCCGGGCCCCGGACCCGTATGGCAGACTGCGAGCGTGCTCGCTTCCCGCATGATTATGGACAGCAGCGCGCCGGTCCGCAGTGATCGCTGAACCGTGGCAGAACCCGCGGCAGCGGCCATCGTGCCCCAGACCCGCGCGCAGACCTCTCGCACCCGCGAGGGGTCTTTTCGTTTACCGGCCCCACCACGGCCGGGGCGAGGAGCGCGGCGACGGGGGCAAGTGGAGCCATGAGTTCGGAGCCACTCACCCGACAGGAGTCAGATCAGCATGACGACCAACGAGGCGAACGAAGCCGCCGAGGAGAGTCTGCTCGCCGGCCTTCGGGTCGACGACAGCTTCCATGTCTTCGACACGACGCTGCGCGACGGCGCCCAGCGCGAGGGCATCAACCTCACCGTCGCGGACAAGCTGACGATCGCCCGGCACCTGGACGAGTTCGGTGTGGGCTTCATCGAGGGCGGCTGGCCCGGCGCCAACCCCCGCGACACGGAGTTCTTCGCCCGCGCGCAGCAGGAGATCAGCTTCCAGAACGCGCAGCTCGTGGCCTTCGGCGCGACCCGCCGCGCGGGCGGCAGGGCCGCCGAGGACCCGCAGGTGCGGGCCCTCCTCGAATCCGGCGCCCCGGTGATCACGCTGGTGGCCAAGGCGCACGACCGGCACGTCGAGCTGGCCCTTCGCACCACCCTGGACGAGAACCTGGAGATGGTCCGCGACACGGTCGCCCACCTGCGCGAGCAGGGCCGCCGGGTCTTCGTGGACTGCGAGCACTTCTTCGACGGCTACAAGGCGAACCCCGAGTACGCCAAGGCCGTCGTACGGGCCGCCAGTGAGTCCGGCGCCGACGTCGTCATCCTGTGCGACACCAACGGCGGCATGCTCCCCGCCCAGATCCACGCGGTCGTCGCCACCGTGCTCGCCGACACCGGCGCCCGGCTCGGCATCCACGCCCAGGACGACACCGGCTGCGCGGTCGCGAACACCCTGGCCGCCGTGGACGCGGGCGCCACCCACGTGCAGTGCACCGCCAACGGCTACGGCGAGCGCGTCGGCAACGCCAACCTGTTCCCCGTCGTCGCCGCCCTGGAGCTCAAGTACGGCAAGACCGTGCTGCCCAAGGGCGCGCTCGCCGAGATGACCCGCATCTCGCACGCCATCGCCGAGGTGGTCAACCTCGCCCCCTCCACGCACCAGCCGTACGTCGGTGTCTCCGCCTTCGCCCACAAGGCGGGCCTGCACGCCTCCGCGATCAAGGTCGACCCCGACCTGTACCAGCACATCGACCCCTCCCTGGTCGGCAACCACATCCGGATGCTGGTCTCCGACATGGCGGGCCGCGCCTCCATCGAGCTCAAGGGCAAGGAGCTCGGCGTCGACCTCGGCGAGGACCGCGCGGTCGTCGCCCGGGTCGTGGAGCGGGTCAAGGCGCGCGAGCTCCAGGGCTACACCTACGAGGCCGCCGACGCCTCCTTCGAACTGCTCCTTCGCGACGAGGTCGAGGGCGGCCCGCGCGACTACTTCCGCATCGAGTCCTACCGGGCGATCATCGAGACCCTCCAGGGCGGCACCCACGCCAACAGCGCCACCGTGACGTTCTGGGTCGGCGACGAGCGCATCATCGTCACCGCCGAGGGCAACGGCCCGGTCAACGCGATGGACTCCGCGCTGCTCCAGGGCCTTGAGCGGTTCTACCCGCAGGTCGCCAAGTTCGAGCTGGTCGACTACAAGGTCCGCACCCTGGAGGGCAAGCACGGCACCGCCTCCACCACCCGCGTCCTGATCACCACAACGGACGGCACGGGCGAGTGGACGACGGTCGGCGCCGGCCCCAACGTCATCGAGGCGTCCTGGGAGGCCCTCCAGGACGCGTACACCTACGGCCTGCTGCGGGCCGGGACCCGGCCCCAGCAGTAGCCGCGCGAACCGGGGGAGCGGGGGGTCCAGGACCCCCCGCTCCCGGGGATGTGTCCACGATGGAGCAACGCCCACGCCGACCCCTCCACCCCGTATGTCCGTTTCCGCGCGGCCTCGGGTAGCGTCGGGGCCATGAGGCCCAGGGTTTTCACCGCACTCTCCGCCGTAGCGCTCGCCGCACTGGCCACGGCGGGCCCCGCCATGGCCGCCACCGGCGCGTCCGACGTGGCCGACCAGCTCAAGAAGAGCCCGGTCTACGTGGATCCCGGCGCCGCGAACCAGCTCAGTCCGGCCCAGGCCGACGCGCTGGCCAAGAAGATCAAGGACGCGAACAAGCCGCTGTTCGTGGCGGTCCTGCCGAACAGCGCCGCGTTCCCCAAGGCCACGATCCTGCAGAACCTCCGTACGGACACCGGTGTCACCGGCCTGTACGCGATCCGGCTCGGCGACGCCTTCACCTCCGGCGCCGACAGCAAGGTCATGCCGAAGCAGGCCGTCCAGAACCTGAACAGCGCCGTGCGCGCCCCCGGCACCGACACCGACGCCGCCACCCAGCTCAACGCCTTCGTCGACAAGGCGCTCCCGCAGCTGAAGGGCCACGCCCCCGCCTCGTGGGGCGGCGGCTCGGGCTCCGGCGGCGGGGTCGACACCGGCGCGCTCGTCGGCGTGGGCGCGGTGATCGTCGCGGGCGGCGCGGGCGCGTACGCGCTGGTCCGCCGCAACCGCAGGAAGAAGGCCGAGGAGGAGCGGGCCGCGCTCCAGCGCCTCCAGGTCGTCGTGGACGAGGACATCACCGCGTTCGGCGAGGAGCTCGACCGGCTCGACTTCCACCCGGCCGAGGCCGGCGCCGACGACGCGATGCGCGCCGACTACGAGCGCGCCCTCGACTCGTACGAGACCTCCAAGACGCTGATGGCGAAGGCCGAGCGGCCCGCCGACGTGACGGGCGTGACGCAGGCCCTGGAGGACGGCCGGTTCTCGCTCGCCACCCTCGCCGCCCGCCGCGAGCACAAGCCGCTGCCCGAGCGCCGCGCCCCCTGCTTCTTCGACCCGCGCCACGGCCCCTCCGTCGAGGACGCCACCTGGACCCCGGCCGGCGGCGCCCCGCGCCAGGTCCCGGTGTGCCAGGCGGACGCGACCCGGCTGCGCGACGGCCAGGACCCGATGGTCCGCGAGGTCGACACCGACCAGGGCCGCCGCCCGTACTACGACGCGGGCCCGGCCTACGGCCCCTGGGCGGGCGGCTACTTCGGCGGCGGCATGCTGCCCGGCCTCCTGATGGGCACGATGCTCGGCTCGATGCTGTCGAGCCCGGCCTACGCCTCCGACTACGGGGCCGGGTCCTACGACGCGGGCTCCGGCTACGACGGCGGCGACGTGTCGGGCGCCGACTTCAGCTCCTCGGACTTCAGCGGCGGCTGGGGCGACGGGGGCGGCGGCGACGGCGGCGGCTTCGGCAGCGGGGACTGGTAACCCCGCCTGACCTGCCGCTGGAATGTTGACCCGCCCCGTTCCAACGGGTGATAGTTGCGAGCCGCACATCCAGGGTTGGGGACACATTGCAAGCCGGGCACGAAGACGTCATGGCGGCCTGCGCCGATGCGGAGGCACTGCTGCTCGCGGGCCGCACCAGCGAGGCCCGCAAGGCCGCGCGGGCCGCGCTGTACGCGGACGGGCCCGACCCCTGCCTGTACGCCGTGCTCGGCCGCGCCCACGCCGCCGAGGGCGGTGCCGAACACGTCGGCCGAGCCGAGGCCGTCTTCCGCGAGGGCCTCGACACCTTCCCCGGCGACCCCGTCCTGCTCGCGGCCCATGCGGCCGTGTTCGGCCCCCGACTCGCCGCGAATCCAAGCGGGTTGGCGCCGTCCGCGAGGGTGCAGTGGCACGACGCGCGTCTCGTGCTCGCCGTCGTGGGGCACCCGGCCGGCGCCGCCCAGCAGGCGCGGGCCCAGGCCCAGGCGCACCCCGCCGACGACCGGGCCGCCGTCCTCGCCGAGACCCTCGCCGCGCTCGCCCGGCCCGGCCGCGCCCCGCTGCGGCTCCTGGTGCGGGCGCCGCTGACGGCCGGGTCCGCGTGCTGGGTGTGGTTCGCGGGCTGTCTGCTCGCCGTGGCCGCCCAGCACCTGCCCGTGGGGGCGGCGGCGGCCGCACTGCTCGGCCCCGTGCTGTTCCCGCTGCTGTACGGGGCGCTGCGGGCGGCCCGCCGCCGGGCCCTTGGCCGCGCTCCGGCCGCGCTCGCGGTGCCGTCCCCCTACGACGGGTTTCCCGCACTGCCGCAGGTCCCTCCGTACACGACACGCGAGAAGGCGACCGCGGCCGTGGTCCTCGGCCTGGTCGCCGTCGCGCTCGCGTCCTTCGCGGCCTACTTCCCGCGTCGGTAGCTGCCGCCGTCCCGGGTGCGGCTGAGGTGGCCGCCGATCACCAGGTAGCGCCGCAGTGCCGAGAAGTCGTCGTGCACGGTGAGCAGCGCCTCGTTCACCTCGCGCTCGCTGTAGTCCCGGTCGCGCTCGAACAGCGTCTCCGAGAGGTGGACGAGCACCTGCTCACGGCGTGCGGTCTTACGGGGGATGGCGGTCAGACGGCCCCTCGGGAAGAGGGCGGTGACTGCTCGGGGGCCGGTGGCCGCGTTCTCGGACATGCCGGGCAGCTTCGCTCACCAGGGCTTTCACGGCAACGCATTTAGCGGCGAAGACCCTGGCGCGGGTCAGGCCGCCTTGATCGCGGAGATGTCGAAGGTCAGCTTCACCTTGTCGCTGACCATGACGCCGCCGGTCTCCAGGGCCGCGTTCCAGGTCAGGCCCCAGTCGGAGCGCAGGATCTCGGCGCCGCCCTCGAAGCCGATGCGCTGGTTGCCGTAGGGGTCGGTGGCCGAGCCGTTGAACTCCAGGTCGATGGCGAGCGGCCGGGTGACGTCCTTGATCGTCAGGTCGCCGATGATCCGGTACTTGTCGCCGCCGAGCGCCTCGGCCTCGGTCGAGCGGAAGCTCATCACCGGGAACCGTTCGGCGTCGAAGAAGTCGCCGCTGCGCAGGTGGGCGTCGCGGTCGGCGATGCCGGTGTCGATGCTGGCGATCTTGACGTCGATGGAGGCGGCGGAGGCGCCCGGGTTCGCGCCGTCGAGGGTGAGGGTGCCCTCGTGCTCGGTGAAGGAGCCGCGGACGTTGGTGACCATGGCGTGCCGCACGGTGAAGCCGATGCTGCTGTGCGCCGGGTCGATCGTGTACGTGCCGCTCAGCGCGGCCGGCGCCGGGTCGACCTCGACGGGCGCGGCGGTGTCGAGGGTGGCGGTGCTGCTGTTCTTACGGCCGAAGAGACCCATGACCTGCTCCTTGGGGACGCGCCGCGGCCTTGCACCGAAGCGGTTTAAGTTTCAACGAGATTCACTGTAGAACTATTCCGTTCGGTTTTCAACTACTTCACTCTTTGGTGGGCGCGCCCGGGGGGGGGCTCAGGTGCGGGGCGGCAGCGGGGCCGGGCCCAGGGTGGTCGTGCCCGGGGCGGCGCGGTGGCCGAGGCCCGTGCGGTAGGCGTCCAAGGCCGCTTCGACCCGTCCCGTGCGGCGCAGCAGGTCGCCGAGCAGCCGGCACAGGTCCGCCATGTCGCCGCTCGCCCCGCTCCGCTCAAGCAGCCCGAGCGCGGTGACGTAGTGCTCCTCCGCCGACTCCGTCTCGCCCCGCTCCTCGCAGATCAGACCGAGCAGCCGGTGTGCCCCGCCCGCGTGCACCGCGCCGTGCTGGTCGCCGAGCTCGGTGAGCGGAGTGAGCAGCGCCATCGCCTCCGCGTGCTGCCCGAGGCGGCGCAGCACGTCCGCCAGCTCCACCTCGACCTGGGCGGTGAACAGCGCGGCCCGCTTGGCCGCGAGCATGTCCCGCGCGGTACGCAACTCCCGCTCCGCGGAAGCGAGTTCACCTTCCTGCGCGTACACATAGCCGCGCATCCAGTGGCAGTGCGCCAGATCCGTACGCAGCCGCAGCTGGCGGTAGATCGACTGGGCCTTGGCGAGCGAGGCGTCCGCGTCGGCCAGGCGTCCCTCCGCCAGGAAGGTCCGGGCGACCTGGCGGTGCATGCCGGCGACCAGTGCCGGGTCCGAGACCTGCGGGGCGAGCGCGAGCGCCAGCTCGGCCGCGCGCGCGGCACGGGCCTGGGCGCCCATGTCCAGATACGGGCCGATGACCGCCGCGTACAGGAGTACCAGCGCCTCGGGGTCGGCGAGCCCGCTGGTGCCGAGCTCGTCGATGGCCGACTCCAGGAGGTAGCAGGCGTAGCGCAGCTCACCCGCCAGGATGTGGGCGACCGCCCGGCCCCGGACCGCCCGGGCCCGGCGCGGCAGCGGCTCGGCGGCCAGGATCTGCTCGCACGCCTCGAAGTGGCGTACGGCGTCTTCGAGTTCACCGGTTTCGAGCGCGCAGTCGCCGAGCCCGAGCAGCGCCTCGGCGCGTTCCTCGTCGAGGCCGTGCAGCTCGGCCTCGGTGAGCAGCCGGCGGTAGCGCACGGCCGCCTCGTCGGCCTCGCCGGTCGCGAGCGCCCGCTGGGCGTCGGTGAGGCCGAGCCGCAGCTCGGTGACGAGGCGGGCCGGGCGGCCCGTGGTGAGCTCCTCGTACGTCGTGCCGAGCCGCCCGGCGAGATGGCGCAGGGCCGCCTCGGAGGGGCGGACCTTGCCGGACTCCAGGGTCGAGACATAGGCGGGCGTGTAAGCGGGCTCAGCCAACTGGCGCTGGGTCAGGCCCAGTTGAGCGCGCAGTTGCTGAACTCGGCGGCCGATCACGGCAGGTTCATCCATGGCGTCCCCTTGGCCCCAGGGCATTGCGCACGCCCCGTGCGCCCCCTAATTTAAGCAGGCCGTTCAATGCATTTACCCGACTGCTTAACTTCCGTTACAGAGGGAGGACTTCGTGCGCCCAGCCAAGCGCAGAGGCATCGTGACGGCCGCGCTCGCCGCCACCGCCGTCGTGGCCGCGCTCGCCGCCGGACCCGGCACCGCGGCCGCCGCCGACCCACCGCCGCCGCACCCGAAGGTCGAGGTCGAGATACCCGGCCCGGAGGCCGCCTCGGGACAGACCCTCGCGGGCTCCGGCCACACCCTCGTACCGGCCGACGGGCAGGGCAGACCCGCGCCACGCCTCTCGGCGCCCTCGGCCGCCGCCGACGGCGAGGTCAGCAAGATGATCGACAACGGCTCGACCGCGGACCGCCTCGACATCGTCATGGTGGGCGACGGCTACACGGCCGACCAGCTGGACCAGTTCCACGCCGACGCCAAGGAGAAGTGGGGTGAGATCACCGGCGTAGAGCCGTACACGACGTACCAGAACCTCTTCAACGTCTGGACGGTGGACGCGGTCTCCGCCCAGAGCGGCGTCTCCGGCGACCCGGCGCAGGGGGACGTGAAGGACACCGCGCTCGGCTCGTACTTCTGGTGCGACGGCGTCGAGCGGCTGCTCTGCATCGACCAGAACAAGGTCGACTCGTACGTGGCGAAGGCGCCGCAGGCCGACCTGGTCATCGTCCTCGCCAACAGCGCCAAGTACGGCGGCGCCGGTTACAACGAGCCGTCCAAGACGCTCGGCTACGAGGGCATATCCACCGCGTCCGCCGGGAATGCCAAGTCCGGCCAGGTCGCCATCCACGAGACCGGGCACTCGCTCGGCAAGCTGGCCGACGAATACTTCTACCCGGACACCCCGGGCTACGAGCACTACTCGGGCCCCGAGGCCGACCAGTCCAACATCTCGATCCTGACGGCCGATCAGATGGCCAGTGACCGCACCAAGTGGTACCGCTGGCTCGGCGAGACGTCTCCGGACGGGGGCACGGTGGGCGCGTACGAGGGCGGCGGCTACTACGTCACCGGCCTGAACCGGCCCACCGACGGCTCGATCATGCGCATCCTGGGCAAGCCGTTCAACCTGCCGGGGGTGGAGGCGATGATCGCGGGCTTCTACCGGCACGCGTCGATCGCGACGCCCGCCACTTCCACGGCGCGCACGTTGCGGCCGTACGACACGGCTCGGGTGGTCGTGCCGCGCCTCGCGGGCGCCCGGCAGTTGACGGTGCGGTGGTACCTGGACGGGCGGGAGCTCCGGCGGTACGAGGGCCGCACCGCGGTGCCGGTACGGGACTTCGACCTCGGCCGGGGCACCCACGCCCTGACGGTACGGGTGACCGACCGGACCCCCTCGGTCCGGGACCCCGGGATCGCGGCGGGGTTGCGGGGCGCGGTGACGTGGACGGTGCGCCGCTGACCCTCGGGGGGTCTGCCCACCCGCCCGCCCGCCCGAAACCCGGGGTCGGCGGGCCCGGGCCCCCTGGGGCTCCGCCCCAGACCCCGTTGAATGCCCCACCCCACCCCTTCCCGAAACCCGCCGGGGGTGAGTGGGGTCGACTGCGGTCCGGTGGTCGATCCTGGGGCTCCGCCCCAGACCCCGTTCGCGCCTGAAGGGCGCTCGTCCTCAATCGCCGGACAGGCTGAAGTGGGCTGATGCCCGTGTTCACCTGACGGGCTGGGAATGGCTCAGGTGCGTGATCGCCCGGCCGGGCTGGGGATGCCCCTGCGAGGGTCGGTGCTGCTTCGTGCGCCTCCGCCAGAGGCACCGGGCGCCCTACAGGGGCGCGGGGAACTGCGCGCCCAGCCACGCGCGGCCCGCGGTCGACATCGGGTTTAGGGGCGCGAGGAACTGCGCGAGCAACCACGTATGGTCCGCGGTGGACAGGGGGTTTGGGGGCGCGAGGAACTGCGCGAGCAGCCACCGACGGGACGCAGCCGGTCGACAACCCTCCAGCCCCTCCGGCGTTTGAGGAGCCGGGGTGCGGGGGCGGCGCCCCCGGGGTTCTGGTCACGCGCTCGACGCGCGTACCTTCAGCTCCGGCAGGATTGAAAGGTGGTGCCTGGGCCGCCCGGGGTCACCCACGCGGTGGGCCAGCATGTCGACCGCCGCCACCCCCACCGCCCGCTTCGGCGGCGCCACAGCCGTGAGCGGGATGTCGGCCAGCGCGGCGACCTCGTCGTCGTACGCCACGATCGCCAGCTCGCCCGGCACGGACAGGCCCCGGGCCCGCAGCCGGGGGAGCAGCACGATCGCGTCGTGGTCGTTGTGGACCAGGACCGAGTCGAGCAGCCCGGCCCCAACCGCCGCCACGAACCCGTCCAGTTGGACGTCGCGGCGCACCGGGTCGGTCTCGGGAGCGGTGATCGTGAAGCGCAACGACTCCGGCGCCGGGAGGCCCAGCGAGGCCAGGCCGGCGAGGTAGCCCGCTTCGACCAGCGCGCTGTGCGGGCTGTCCGCGCGCAGGAGCAGCCCGATGCGCTCGCGGCCGGACGCCGCGAGATGGCGTACGGCGAGGCGGGCCCCGTAGGCGTGGTCGGTCACCACGCGCTCCGCGCCCGGCACGTCGTCCCCGGAGCGCCGCTCGATCAGGGCGAACGGCACGCCGAGCGCCGCCAGCCAGTCCTGGTCGCCGACCGGGCCGCACGGGGCGATGAGCAGCCCGTCGATGCCGTGGCCGAGCAACTGCCGTACCTGCGCCCGCTCTTCGTCGGGCCGGTACTGCGAGATGCCGAGCACGAGCCGGATGCCCCGCGCGGCGGCCGCCTCCCGGGCCCCCTTGATGATCTCGGGGTAGTAGTAGTCGGCCGCGGGCACGACGAGGCCGAAGACCAGACCGGGTCCGGGCGCGCCGGGTGGCGCAAACGCGGGGGCCGCCGCCGGCGCCGCCGTCTCGGGAAGCAGCGCCCCGCCGTGCACCCGGGCCACCAGACCGCGCTCGGCGAGCGCCTCCACGTCCCGCCGCACGGTGACCGCGGAGACCTTCAACTCCTCGGCGAAGTCGGTCACTCGGAGCGAGCCGCGCTCGCGCAGCCGCCGCAGTATCGCCTGGTGCCTGTCCTCGGCGTGCACGTGGTTTCGCCCCTCCCCGCCGGCTCGCGCCGACCGTCGTCAACCGCTGACCAGGAGCGTAACCCCCGTTAGATCGTTCGTGCACGATTCTGTGCGAACGATCAATTTCCTTGATGAATGTGCGAAGTATTGCGCGTTCTTTCGATGTCATGAGAGAAACCGCTCAATCGCGCCTCGCTCGTCCCGGGCCCCCGCGCCCACCCCGTGCCCCTCCTCGTTCGCTCACGCTCCGGAGGTCCCGCCGCCATGCCATCCGCCCAGGGCAGTTCACGCCGCACCTTCCTCGCCGCATCCGGCACCGGCGCCGCCGCCGTCGCGCTCGGCCTGACACTGCCCGCCGCGCCGGCCGCCGCAGCCCAACTGGCCCTGGCCGACGACGAGTTCAACACCCTGCGCCTGCGGTGGCGCGACCTCACCCTCGGCACCGGCTTCGACGCGACCGCCGAGCCCTACGCCACCAAGCTCGCGGCGCTGGGCACTTCGGCCCGTACCGCACTCGCCACCATGGCGCCCGCGACCGGCTCGCTCTGGCCCGACCAGCCGCTGACCGACCCGGCCACCGGCTCCGCCAACATGAGCACGAGCTACGGCCGGCTCAACACCATGGCGCAGGCCTGGGCGCAGCCCGGCACCGGATCCACCGGAGACGCCACGCTGATCGCCGCCGTCGGCAAGGGCCTCGACCACCTCTACACCCAGATCTACAACGAGAACACCAAGCCGTTCGGCAACTGGTGGGACTGGCAGATCGGCAGCTCCCGGCTGCTGATGGACACCGCCGTCATCGCGTACGACACCCTCACCGCCGACCAGCTCGGCCACTACACCGCCGCCATCGACCACTTCGTGCCGGACAGCGCGGTCGCCGTCTACACCGGCACCTCCACCGGCGCCAACCGCACCGACCTGTGCCGGGTGCTCGCCACCCGCGGGGTGCTCGGCCGGAACGCCGCCAAGATCGCGCTGGCCCGCGACGCCCTCTCACCCGTCTTCCCGTACGTCACCACCGGAGACGGCCTGTACGCGGATGGATCGTTCATCCAACACACCTGGATCGCCTACACCGGCTCGTACGGCGAGGTCCAGATCGACGGCCTGTCCCGGCTCTTCGCGCTGCTCGCCGGCTCCACCTGGGCGGTCACCGACCCGAACCGGCAGATCATCCTCGACTCCGTCGAGCGCAGCTACGCACCCCTCATCCACGACGGCCTGATGATGGACTGCGTCAACGGCCGCGCGATCTCCCGCCAGACCACCGACGACCAGCTCATGGGCCGCACGATCATGGCCCACATCGCCATGCTGGCCCTCGGCGCGTCAACCGCCGAACGCGACCGCTGGCGTGCGTTGATCAAGGGCTGGGTCGACCGGGCCCAGACCACCCCCGTCCTCGCCGACCAGCGGCTCTCCGTCGCCAACCTCGCCCTGCTGCGGGCCGCCGTCGACGCCGCGCCCACCGCGGCCCCCGCACCGGCCGGCCCGCACCTGTTCCCCGCCATGGACCGCGCCGTCCACCGCGGGACCCGCTTCGCCGCCTCGCTGAGCATGTCCTCCAACCGGATCGCGTACTACGAGAACGGCAACGGCGAGAACCTGCGCGGCTGGCACACCGGCTCCGGCATGCTCGCCTGGTGGGGCGACGGCTTCGCGGGCGACCAGTACAGCGACGGTTTCTGGCCCACCGCCGACCCGTACCGCATGCCCGGCACCACCGTCTCGCGCAAGCCGCTCGCCGATGGCGAGGGCGGCGCGTGGGGCGCGGCCAGACCCGCGGTGACCTGGGTCGGCGGCGCGAGCGACGGTACGTACGCGGCCGTCGGCCAGCACCTCAAGGGGCTCTCCTCCACCCTGAGCGCCCGCAAGTCGTGGTTCTTCCTGGGCGACGAGATCGTGTGCCTCGGCGCCGGGATCACCGCGAGCGACGGCACACCCGTCGAGTCGGTCGTCGACCACCGCAACCTCGGCGCCACCGGCGCCAACGCCCTCACGGTCGACGGCCGCCGCCTGCCCAGCACCCTCGGCCGGCACGACACCTTCCCCCGGGCCCGCTGGGCGCACCTCGCCGGCCACGGCGGCTACGTCTTCCCCGCCGGGGCCGCCGTCCAGGCGCTGCGCGAGGAGCGCACCGGCACCTGGAAGGCCATCAACACCGGCGGCACCGCCGACCCGGTCACCCGCCGCTACCTCACCCTCTGGTTCGCCCACGGCACCGACCCCGCCGACGCCTCGTACGCCTACGTCCTGCTGCCCGGCGCCCGCCAGCTGGAGACCGCGGTCCGCGCCGCCGACCGCGACAAGGTGCGCATCCTCGCCAACTCGCCCTCCACGCACGCGATTTCGGCCCACCGGGCCGGCCTGCTCGCCGCGAACTTCTGGACGGCGGGCGCGGCCGGCGGCCTGACCGTGGACGGCCCGGCGAGCGTCCTGGTCCGCACCGCCCGCCGTACGGCGACCCTGTCGCTGGCCGCACCCGAGCGCACCGGAGCTCCGGTGGAGCTGACCTGGGACCGGCCGGTACGCTCGGTGGCCTCGCGGGACCCGAGGGTGGAAGTCCTCGCCACCGGTCGCTCACTGCGGCTCCGCATCACCCCGGACACCGCCTGCGGCACGGTGCGTACAGACGTCGTCCTAGGCTGACAAAGCCCTGACACCGCTGACACGGAACTGACAGCGCGCTGACACGACGCCCGCGCCCGTGCCGGCGGTCGTTGTCGGGACCCTACAGAGGACAGGGCCTCTGAGCTGTCGAGTCGGGCGTTTGGTGCAGGTCTACTGTCAGCCTCCACTAGGAAAGCGGTCCGGAGACTGTGCGGAGTCGACGGAGGAAATCCTTGGTCGCTTTCGTAGGGTCGATACATGACCGTTGTGGACGAGACCCCGGGTGAGCCGAGCGACACGCGTGGACGCGTGGCAGAACTTCACGCCCTGCGCGAGGAGGCCCGTCGCGGACCGAGCAAGCGCGCGACCGAGGCGCAGCACGCCAAGGGCAAGCTGACCGCCCGCGAGCGCATCGACCTGCTGCTCGACCCCGACTCGTTTCACGAGGTCGAGCAGCTGCGTCGGCACCGTGCGGTCGGTTTCGGCCTGGAGGCGAAGAAGCCGTACACCGACGGTGTGATCACCGGCTGGGGCACGGTCGAGGGCCGCACGGTCTTCGTGTACGCGCACGACTTCCGGATCTTCGGCGGCGCCCTGGGCGAGGCCCACGCCACGAAGATCCACAAGATCATGGACATGGCGATCGCGGCGGGTGCTCCGCTGGTGTCCCTGAACGACGGCGCGGGCGCCCGTATCCAGGAGGGTGTTTCTGCCCTCGCGGGGTATGGCGGGATCTTCCAGCGGAACACGCGCGCGTCCGGGGTGATTCCGCAGATCAGCGTGATGCTGGGCCCGTGTGCCGGTGGCGCGGCCTACAGTCCGGCGTTGACGGACTTTGTGTTCATGGTGCGTGAGACGTCGCAGATGTTCATCACGGGTCCGGACGTGGTGCGGGCGGTGACGGGCGAGGAGATCACCCAGAACGGGCTCGGCGGCGCGGACGTGCATGCCGAGACGTCGGGCGTGGCGCATTTCGCGTATGACGACGAGGAGACGTGCCTGGCCGAGGTCCGGTATCTGATCTCGATGCTGCCGTCGAACAACCGGGAGAACCCGCCGGTCCACGCGTCCGACGACCCGGCCGACCGCCGCTCCGAGGTCCTCCTCGACCTGGTGCCCGCCGACGGTAACCGTCCGTACGACATGCACAAGGTGATCGAGGAACTCGTCGACGACGGGGACTTCCTGGAGATCCATGAGCGGTGGGCCCGCAACATCATCTGCGCACTGGCCCGGTTCGACGGCCAGGTCGTGGGCATCGTCGCCAACCAGCCCCAGTCCCTGGCGGGGGTGCTGGACATCGAGGCCAGCGAGAAGGCGGCCCGGTTTGTGCAGATGTGCGACGCGTTCAACATCCCCATCGTGACGCTGCTGGACGTTCCCGGGTTCCTCCCCGGTGTCTCGCAGGAGCACGGCGGAATCATCCGGCACGGCGCGAAGCTGCTGTACGCGTACTGCAACGCGACGGTGCCGCGGATCTCGCTGATCCTGCGCAAGGCGTACGGCGGCGCGTACATCGTCATGGACTCGCAGTCGATCGGCGCGGACCTGACGTATGCCTGGCCGACGAACGAGATCGCGGTGATGGGTGCCGAGGGTGCCGCCAATGTCATCTTCCGCCGTCAGATCGCGGAGGCCGACGATTCGGAGGCGATGCGGGCGCGGATGGTCAAGGAGTACAAGGCCGAGCTGATGCACCCGTACTACGCGGCCGAGCGGGGTCTGGTCGATGACGTCATCGATCCGGCCGAGACCCGGGCCGTCCTCATCGCCTCGCTGGCGATGCTCAAGACCAAGCACGCCGACCTGCCGTCCCGCAAGCACGGCAACCCGCCTCAGTAAGAGGAGATGAACTTGAACACCTCGAAGTCCAACTCGTCCGAGTCCGAGTCCCTGCTCCGTGTGGAGAAGGGCGACGCCGCTCCCGAGGAGCTCGCCGCGATCACCGCGGTGCTCTTGGCGCGGGCCGCCGCCCAGCCCGCCGCCGCCCCCAAGCGCGGCCGCTCCACCGCGGGCTGGCGCCGCCTGGAGCGCACCCCCGGCTTCCGTGCCCCGCACTCCTGGCAGGGCTGACCCCGCCCAGGACCACCTCGCAAAAAGCCCCCGCCCTCGTCGGCGGGGGCTTTTTCGCTGTTCAGGGACGCAGGGGCTATGTATATTAGGCCAGAACCTAGAGCCTCTAGGTTCTGGGATGTGGAGGTGTACGGATGGCCCGAGCGGGGCTGACGGCCGAGCGGCTCACCGTGGCGGGCGCCGAGCTGGCCGACGAGGCCGGGTTCGACGGCATCACGGTGTCCGCGCTCGCGCGGCGCTTCGGCGTCAAGGACGCGAGCCTGTACTCGCACGTCAAGAACCTCCGTGAGCTGCGCCAGCGGGTCGCGCTGTACGCGGCGGGCGAGTTCATCGACTCCATCGCGGCGGCCGTCGCCGGCCGGGCCGGAAAGGACGCGCTGGTCGCCTTCGCCGACGCCTACCGGGCGTACGCGCTGGCCCACCCCGGGCGCTATGCCGCCACCCAGCACCGGGTCGATCCGGAGCTGCTCGCGGGCTCGACCGTGATGGCGCGCACGGCGGACACGACGTACGGGATGCTCCGCGCCTACGGCCTCACCGAGCCCGACCTCACCGATGCCGTACGCCTGCTGCGCAGCACCTTCCACGGCTACATCACGCTCGAAGCGGAGGGCGGATTCGGCCACCCGCGCGAGGTGCAGAAGTCGTGGGAGCGGGGGGTCGAGGCGCTGCACGTCCTGCTTGAGCACTGGCCCGTGAACGAGGGGAAACACGATGGCTGAACCGGCAACAGGCACCTTGGAGGTGCCCGGTGCGACCTTGCGCTACGAAGTGCGCGGCGCCGGGCCCGTGCTGCTGCTCATCGCGGGCGGCGGCGGGGACGCCGGGATCTTCGAGCCGGTCGCCGACGCGCTCGCCGACCGTTTCACGGTGGTGACCTACGATCCGCGCGGCCACTCCCGCAGCCCGCTCGACGGGCCGGACGTGGACCAGCGCGTAGAGGAGCAGGCCGAGGACGCGTACCGGCTGCTCGACCGGGTGGCGCCGGACGGGGCGCCCGCGTACGTCTTCGGGACCAGTTCGGGGGCGATCGTCGCGGTGGAGCTGCTGACGCGGCACCCTGAGCGGCTTGCCCGGGTGGTCGCGCACGAGCCCGTGCTGGTCTCGCTGCTGCCCGATGCCGCTGAACAGCACGCCTTTTTCGGCCATGTCGTGGCGACCTTCCACCGCGAAGGGGTGGCTGCGGCCATGGCCGAAATGAGCGCGGGGTGTGGCGAGGAGCGCGGGGAGGCGCCGGACTTCTCCGGGCTCTCGCCGCGGGTGCGCTCCGCGCTTCAGCGGGCTCAAGGGAACTCGGGGTTCTTCCTGGGGCGGATCCTGGGGCCGTTCAGTGGGCATGCGCCCGATCTGGCCCAACTCGACGCGCATGCCGGGAAGTTGGTGCCCGCCGCGGGGTGGGGGTCGTACGGGCTGCGGCTGTACCGGCCCGCCGCGGCCCTCGCGGGGCGGTACGGGGTTGAGCTCGCGGAGTTCCCCGGCGGGCACGTTGGCGTTGTGACGCACCCTGCTCAATTTGCCCTGAAACTGGGCGAGTTGCTGCGCTGAGCGCGAGCTCCTCCGCAGCTGTGCGGCTGGGTGCGGGCCGCCTGTGGCTGGTCGCGCAGTTCCCCGCGCCTAGCAGGGCCATAGGCCCGCCAGGTCGCTACGGCGAAGGATGTAAGGCGAAGGCCCCGCACTCCGTTGCTCGGAGTGCGGGGCCTTCGCCGTATGTGCTTCCTGCTACCGAAGTCGTGCCATGAGGGCGTGTTCGACGAGGGTGATGAGGGCGCTTTTGGCGTCTGCTCGGTGGCGGGCGTCGGTGACGATGATGGGGGTGTCGGGGCCGATCTGGAGGGCTTCGCGTACTTCGTCGGGGGTGTAGGGCTGGTGTCCGTCGAAGCCGTTGAGGGCGATGACGAAGGGGAGGCCCGAGTTTTCGAAGTAGTCGACGGCGGGGAAGCAGTCGGCGAGGCGGCGGGTGTCGACGAGGACGACGGCGCCGATGGCGCCGCGTACGAGGTCGTCCCACATGAACCAGAAGCGGTCCTGTCCGGGGGTGCCGAAGAGGTACAGGATGAGGTCCTGGTCCAGGGTGATGCGGCCGAAGTCCATGGCGACCGTGGTGGTCGTCTTGTCTCCGGTGTGGGTGAGGTCGTCGATGCCCGCCGACGCCGAGGTCATGACGGCTTCGGTGCGCAGCGGGTTGATCTCCGAGACCGCGCCGACGAACGTGGTCTTGCCCACGCCGAAACCGCCCGCCACCACGATCTTCGCGGAAGTAGTGGAGCGGGCAGCACCGCCGCTAGAGCTTGCGAAGTCCACTGAGCACCCTTTCGAGCAGTGTCACGTCTGGCTGTCCGCCGGCGGACTCGTCGCCGCCGGGCTGGTGGATGGCGACAAGTCCGGCCTCGGCCAGGTCGGCGACGAGGATTCGGGCAACGCCGAGGGGGATGGTGAGGAGTGCCGAGATCTCGGCGACCGACTTGATCTCGCGGCACAGGTGGCAGATCCGCTGGTGCTCGGGCAACTGCCCTTGCAGCCTTGCCGGTTCCGCCGTGGTGTGCACCAGTGCCTCGATGGCGAGCTGGTAGCGCGGCCGGGTGCGGCCGCCGGTCATGGCGTACGGGCGCACAAGGGGATTGTGCGCGCCGCCCGCAGGTGAAGACTGGGGGGTCTGCCTCGGCTGCACCGGTTCGATCCGGTGCTGCGGCGGCTGGTCGTACGGGCTCGGCTGACGGTTCGGCTGCTGGTAGGGCCCCTGGTACTGGCCGCCCTGTCCCTGACCTTGTCTGCTGGGCGTGGAGGGGAAGTTGAAGCGGTTCTGGCCGTGCTCACCCGGAGACTGCTGTCCACCGCTGTAGGGGTGCCCGCCTGGGGGTGTTGTCACGTTTCCTCCTCCGACTACCGGTGCCCGTCCCATTGGGGCCGCGCCACCGCACTTTATGGGGCGGTGGCGAGAAACGCACGGCCTGTCTGCTGATTGAGAACTGATCGGTAACTAGTTAAGAAGGCTTCCCTGGAGTTCCGCGCGCAGGTCGGGAGTCAGCACACTCCCGGCACGGTCCACGAGCAGGGCCATCTCGTAACCCACCAGGCCGATGTCGGCCTCCGGGTGCGCGAGAACGGCGAGGGAGGAACCGTCGGACACGGACATCAGGAAGAGGAAGCCGCGCTCCATCTCCACCACGGTCTGGTTGACGGCACCGCCTTCGAAGATCCGGGAGGCGCCCGCGGTGAGGGACGTCAGACCGGAGGCCACGGCCGCCAGCTGATCGGCCCGGTCCCGGGGGAAGCCTTCGGACATCGCCAGCAGGAGTCCGTCGGCGGAGACCACCACCGTGTGGGACACCCCAGGGGTGTTGTCCACGAAGTTGGTGATCAACCAGTTCAGATTCTGCGCCGCCTGGCTCATCGGGCTCACACTAACGCTCCTGGTTGTAGGTGTTACTTGTGTCCGACCCCGCGTTACGGCCCTGCTGGACGCCGCGGCGCAGGTTGCTCAACCTGCCGCGCACGTCCTCCGGAGCGCGGGAGACCTGAGGGCCGCCCTGCGGGGTCTGCTCGGCCGCGCCCTCGACCAGATTGGCCTTGGGCACCCGCCGGGGGAGACCGGAAGGGGTGACCCCGCCGGCCTTGGGCTCACGGAGCTTCTCGGCCCGCGTCCAGCGCTCGTCGTTGGTCGAGCGCCAGTCGCCTGCCGGTTCCGACGGCTCGGCCTGCTCCTGCTCGGGCTCGGCCGGCCAGCTCTGCTGGCTGCCGCGCCGCGGCAGACCGGCGTCGGTCATCGCGTGGGCGGTGGTCGGGGTGGGGCCCGGACGGTCGAAGCCTACGCGGTCCGCGGGGCCCTCGGGAACGCCCCGGGACTCCTCGGCGGATTCCGCTTCCGACTGGAAGGGGCCCGCGTACGGCTCCTGGTAGGCATTCTCCTGCCGCCAATCGCCTTGCGGCGCCTGGGTGGCGTACGGAGCCTCGTAGGGGCCCTGGTCGGCCGTGGAGTCCCCGTAGGAGCCTTCCGCATAGCCGGACTCCGGGTAGCCGTTCTGGGGCGCGTAGGAGTCCTGCGCGTAGGCGCCGGTGTGCTCGGGGGCGTACTGCTGGCCCTGGTACGAGCTGTCGTAGCCACCGGCCTGCTGAGGCTCGTAGGAGCCCTCGTAGGACTGGTCCTGCGTCGCGTACTGCTGCCGGCCCTCGTACGAGCCGTCGTACGCCGGGGACTGCTGCTCCTCCAACTCGTCCCGGAACAGCGGGCGTTCGCCGCCCTGCGCCTGGGCCTCCAGGGCCGCGCGGCGCTCCTCGCGCATCAGCGACCGGTTGACCGGGTCGAGTTCGCGGGGGTCGGACTGCTCGGCACTCTCGTACCGCGAGTCGTCGAAACCGAGCTCGGCCGCCGTACGCATCGGCGCGGGGGCCGCCTCGTACGACTGCTGCTGCTGGTGCTGCTCGGGCATGATCGAGGACACCGTGAAGTCGTCGCCCAGCGGGTTGCTCTCGCCGCCGCCACCATGGGTGATCGGGTCCGGGAGCATGACCAGGGACGTGGTCCCGGCCTGCTCGCCCGAGGGGCGCAGCTGGACGCGGATGCCGTGCCGGTCGGAAAGCCGGCCGACCACGAACAGGCCCATGCGCTGGGAGACCGCGGCGTCCACGGTCGGCGGGTTGGCCAGGCGGTGGTTGATGTCCGCGAAGTCCTCGGCGGTCAGGCCGATGCCCTTGTCGTGGATCTCGACCATCACCCGGCCGTCGGGAAGACGGGTCGCGGTGACGCGGACCTTGGTCTGCGGCGAGGAGAACGTGGTGGCGTTCTCCAGGAGCTCGGCGAGCAGGTGCACGAGGTCGGTCACGGCCCGGCCGTGGATCTCGGCCTCCGGCACGCCGGACAGCTCGATGCGCTCGTACGACTCCACCTCGGAGGAGGCGGCGCGCAGCACGTCGACCAGCGGGACCGGCTGGTCCCAGCGGCGGCCCGGCTCCTCGCCGGCGAGGACCAGGAGGTTCTCGCCGTTGCGGCGCATACGGGTCGCCAGGTGGTCCAGCTTGAACAGGCTCTCCAGCTGGTCCGGGTCGGCCTCGTTGTTCTCCAGGTCGGTGATGAGGGTCAGCTGGCCCTCGATCAGGGACTGGTTGCGGCGCGAGAGGTTGGTGAAGATCGCGTTGACGTTGCCCCGCAGGAGTGCCTGCTCGGCGGCGAGCCGGACGGCCTCGCGGTGCACCTGGTCGAAGGCGCGGGCGACCTCGCCGATCTCGTCCGTGGAGTCGATCGGGATCGCCTCGACGCGGGTGTCGACCCGGCCGGGTTCGGTGCGCGAGAGCTGGTCGACGAGCATCGGCAGGCGCTGCTCGGCCACGTCGAAGGCGGCGTTGCGCAGCCGGCGCATCGAGCGGCTCATCTGGCGGGCCACCATGCCGGCCAGGATGAACGCGGCGAGCAGCGAGACCACGACGATCGCGCCGTTGATGTACGCGGTGGTCTTGGCGTCGTCGGCGATCTGGCCGGCCTCGGTCACGGCCCGGGTGACCAGGTCGTCCTCGACCTCGCTGTAGCCGTCGAACTTCGAGGTGGACGCGGCCATCCAGGACTCGGGCGTGATGCCCTGGGCCTTGAGCTGCTTGGCGCTCTCGCCCCCGCCGATCGCGGCGGCCATCCCGTTGTAGATCGAGCCGTCGGCCGCCGGAGCGGCGCCGATGCGCGGCCCGTTGTCGGCCTGAAGCTTCCCTCCCGGGAACTCCTGGGCGACCTTGGCGGCCTTGGCCGTCATGACGTCCTTGAGGTGCTGGCTGTCGGCGTCCGTACCACCGGCGTCGAACTCGCCGAGGGCGATGAACTCCAGGTAGTTGTACGAGTTGAACGCCTTGACCTGCATCTGGAAGGTCTTGGGGTCGTCGTTCGGCCGCAGAATCAGGTGCAGGCCGATGGAGCGCTGCAGCGACTCCGCCGACTTGGCGAGGTCGACCGCGTACACCATGCGGCCGTAGCTGGTGATGTTGCCGGTGCCCAGGCCGAGCTCGTTGGAGAACGTGCTCAGGTAGTGCGGGATCGCGGTGTAGCCCTCTTCGGTGAGGACCGGGTTCTTGGCCTCGACGCCCTTGGCGTACGCGGTCTTGCGGAGGTCTTCGAGGGTCTTCTCGGCGTCGCGGACCTTGGCCAGGCGGCGCTTGAGGCTCGGAGTGTCCGGCATGCCCTTGACGGCGTCGTCGAACTTGGCGCGGGCGGCGTCGGAGGTCGCGTACGCCTTGCTGACGATGTCGCTGTCGCGCTTGTTCTCAAGCAGGGGCTGAGCGGTGAGGTCACGCTCGTTGAGCAGCGCCTGTCCGTAGTCGGAGGCGGCCCGCACGATGTTGGCGACCTTCTCGGCGTTGCGGGCGTCGCGCCAGGTGGCTATGGACCCGTTCACCTCGAAGCCGCCCATGACGAGGCCGACCAGTACGGGGATGAGGAGGATCGCGTTCAGCCTGGTGGCCACGCGCCAGTTGCGCGGCGAGAAGCGGCTGCTGCTGCCCGGGGCGTCCTTCTTGCCGTCCGGGGCAGAGGTCTCGGGTGCGGGCGGTGCCGCCGCCGTGCGCTGCGGCGGGGTGAAGTTGCCCCGCGCCTGCTGCGTCGCGGAGCTCGTCCTGCTTCGCTTCACTCGACCAACAACCTCTCGGAGCCGGCACCCGTGGGGCGTGCCGCAGTGTGTTTCAGAGCCGTACTTCTCGGGGCCGTACTACTCGGGAGTTCGCCGAATTCCAGCACGTGGGACGGCTGCCATCCAAACGTCTGGAATCTCCGGTTCCGAGTGGCCAAAGCCTCAGATAAAACGGGCATAAAGAGCGAGCCCCGCCAAATGACGGGGCTGTTGTGCGCGCAGTGACACCGGATGAACGCGGCGGGTTGCGGTGACACGAGAATTCTCTGTCGAAACGTTATGAACACAGGGGCGGATCGTGTCAAAGGACACAGTCCGCCCCCGTTTCGCCTACGACAACTGCCGTAGGCGACCGCCTACTTGAGTCGTGCCATGAGGGCGTGTTCGACGAGGGTGATGAGGGCGCTTTTGGCGTCTGCTCGGTGGCGGGCGTCGGTGACGATGATGGGGGTGTCGGGGCCGATCTGGAGGGCTTCGCGTACTTCGTCGGGGGTGTAGGGCTGGTGTCCGTCGAAGCCGTTGAGGGCGATGACGAAGGGGAGGCCCGAGTTTTCGAAGTAGTCGACGGCGGGGAAGCAGTCGGCGAGGCGGCGGGTGTCGACGAGGACGACGGCGCCGATGGCGCCGCGTACGAGGTCGTCCCACATGAACCAGAAGCGGTCCTGTCCGGGGGTGCCGAAGAGGTACAGGATGAGGTCCTGGTCCAGGGTGATGCGGCCGAAGTCCATGGCGACCGTGGTGGTCGTCTTGTCTCCGGTGTGGGTGAGGTCGTCGATGCCCGCCGACGCCGAGGTCATGACGGCTTCGGTGCGCAGCGGGTTGATCTCCGAGACCGCGCCGACGAACGTGGTCTTGCCCACGCCGAAACCGCCCGCCACCACGATCTTCGCGGAAGTAGTGGAGCGGGCAGCACCGCCGCTAGAGCTTGCGAAGTCCACTGAGCACCCTTTCGAGCAGTGTCACGTCCGGCGTGCCGCCGGTCTCTCCATTGCCCGGCTGGTGGATCGCCACCATGCCGGCCTCCGCCAGGTCGGCGACGAGGATCCGGGCGACACCGAGCGGCATCTGGAGCAGCGCGGAGACCTCGGCCACCGACTTGACCTCACGGCAGAGGTGGCAGATCCGCTGGTGCTCGGGAAGAAGCGTGGCAAGGTGCGCCGGGTCTGCTGTGGTGCTGACCAGTGCCTCGATGGCGAGCTGGTAGCGCGGCCTGGTCCGGCCGCCGGTCATGGCGTACGGACGGACCAGCGGCTGGTCGCCTTCACCGTCGTACGCCGCGTCGTGCAGCGCGCCGTACGAGTCGTGTGAGGCGGGTGGCGGGGTCATTGGTTCCTCCGGGCGGAGCGACAGCAAGGCATCTGCGAGCCGTCTGACAGGGCCGGTGGGGGGCGAGGTGCGGCCGGGACGGATATCTGCATCGTGCGGGAGCCGGTCCGGGCCGGAGGGGGGCGGCGCCGGTGGCTCCCGACCCCCGGCCTCGCGAGCGGCTCGGCCGGGGGGTTTGCGGTCAGTGGAGCAGGCTGCCCTGGAGTTCGGCGCGCAGGTCCGGCGTCAGGACGGTGCCCGCGCGGTCGACCAGGAGGGCCATCTCGTAGCCCACCAGGCCGATGTCGCACTCCGGGTGCGCGAGAACGGCCAGGGAGGAGCCGTCGGACACGGACATCAGGAAGAGGAAGCCGCGCTCCATCTCCACCACGGTCTGGGCGACGCTGCCCCCCTCGAAGATCCGGGAGGCTCCGGCGGTCAGCGAGGTCAGCCCGGACGCCACGGCGGCCAGCTGGTCGGCGCGGTCGCGCGGGAAGCCTTCGGACATGGCGAGGAGCAGGCCGTCGGCGGAGACCACCACCGTGTGGGACACCCCGGGGGTGTTGTCCACAAAGTTGGTGATCAACCAGTTCAGGTTCTGTGCCGCCTGGCTCATCGGACTCAACTAACGCTCCTGCTGGTGAGTGGGGTCCACGTGGAAGCTGCCGGTGGAGCCGTTGCCGGCTTGCCGGCCCTGCTGGATGCCCCGGCGGAGATTGGTCAGTCGGCCGCGCACGTCGTCGGGCGCCCGGGAGACCTGGGGTCCTGCCTGGTGGTTCTGCTGCTGTGCGGTGCCCGGCACCAGGTTGGCACGCGGGACCCGCTTGGGAAGACCGGACGTGGTCACGCCGCCGGCGGCGGGCTTGCGGGCCCGCTCGGCCTGGCGGACCAGATCGTCGTTGGGCGAACTGCGCCAGGCGCCGGAGCCGTTGGAGGCGTCCGAGCCGTTGGCGCCGCTGTTCGCGTTGCCGTTCGTGTTGCCGCTCTCACGGACCGGGCGGCGCTCGGGGGCCGGCCGCTGCGGAGCGGCGCTCCGGCCCTGCGGGGCCTGCGGCTGCGGGGCCTGGGGCGCCTGCGGCGCGGGCTGCTGCGGCTGGCCGCCCTGCTGGCCCTGCTGCTGGAACCAGTTGGTCTCAAGGGTGTCGAACAGCGGCGTCCGCCCGTCACCGGCACCGGCCGGCGGCAGGGCCTCGTGCTGCGGCTGCGCGGGCAGGCTGCCGGCCGGCTGGCGCGGGCCGCCGAACTCGTTGCCGTCCCGGCGCTGACGCGGGGCGCCCTGACCGAAGTCCTGGCCCTGCTGGGGCGCCTGCTGCTGGTACTGCTGCGGCTGGACCGGCTGCGGCGCGGGGGGACGCGGCGCGTTGAAGTCCGGGCGGGCGAACTCGGAGGTCGCCGCCGGGTTCTGCCGGTCGTCGGCCGCGGGGCGCGGGTACGAGCCGGTGTCCTGGCCGGGCCGGGCGAACTGGCCGGTGGCGGACGGGTCCTGGTCCGGACGCGCGAACGAGCCCGTGCTGGAGGACTGGTCGCCGTACCCGTTGTAGGAGCCCGGGCGCTCGAACTGCCCGGTCGCCGAGGGGTCCTGCGCGGCCGGCGCGCCGAACACGTCGGGGCGTACGAACTGGCCGGTGCCCGAGTTCTGGTCCTGCTGGGCGCCCGGCGGGGGGCCGTCGAAGTCGGGGCGGGCGAACTCGGCGGTCGCGCCCGGACCCTGGCGGTCGTCGACGGCGGGACGCGGGTACTGGCCGGTGTGCTGCTCCGGCTCCTCGTGGCCGCGCGGCGCGTCCAGGGCCGAGGACTGGTCGGTGCCCCAGCTCGCGGCCTGCGGCCGGGCCGGCTGCTGCGTCAGCGGGTTGCCGCCGGGCAGCTCGGCGCGCGGGGCGCCGGGCGGCGGGGTGATCGGACGGTCGCCGCGGCGCGGCGCCGGGGCAGCGGCCGGGCCGCTGCCGAACGCGGACTGCTGGCCCTGCTGCTGGGGCTGACCCTGCTGCGGGCCGCCGCCCCGGGGCGGCAGCGCGGCGCGCGGGCCCTGACCACCGGTGACCTGGCCGCGCGGGGCGCCCGCCGCCAGTCGGCCGCCGGGAGCACCCGGGCCGCCGCTGAGCGGGCCGGCCGCGAGCCCGGCGCGCGAGGGCGGACCGCCCGCGAGGCCGGGACGGCCACCCTGGCCGGCCGGAACCTGCGGCTGACCGGCACCCGGCTTGCCGGGCACCTTCTTGCCGCCCTGGGCGACATCGACGGGCAGCATGACGAGCGCGGTCGTACCACCGGAGTCGGACGGGCGCAGCTGGATGCGGATGCCGTGTCGCAGGGACAGGCGGCCGACCACGAACAGACCCATGCGGCGCGAGACCGAGACGTCCACGGTGGGCGGCGACGCCAGCCGCTCGTTGATCGCGGCGAGGTCCTCGGGGGAGAGGCCGATGCCGGTGTCGTGGATCTCGACCAGGACGCGGCCGTCGGGCAGCGCGTGACCGGTGACGCGGACCTTGGTCTGCGGCGAGGAGAAGGAGGTGGCGTTCTCAAGGAGCTCGGCGAGGAGGTGCACGAGGTCGTTGACCACGCGTCCGGCGACCTCGGTCGCGGGCACGGCGGCCAGTTCGATGCGCTCGTACTGCTCCACCTCGGAGGCGGCGGCGCGGAGCACGTCGACCAGCGGGACCGGGCGGGTCCAGCGGCGGCCGGGCTCTTCACCGGCGAGGACGAGGAGGTTTTCGCCGTTACGGCGCATACGGGTCGCGAGGTGGTCCAGCTTGAAGAGTGAGGACAGCTGGTCCGGGTCGGCCTCGCGGGACTCCAGCTCGGAGATGAGCGAGAGCTGACGCTGAATCAGACCCTGGGAGCGGCGCGAGAGGTTGGTGAACATCGCGTTGACGTTGCCTCGCAGCAGGGCCTGCTCGGCGGCGAGTCGTACGGCCTCGCGGTGCACGTCGTCGAAGGCCGCGGCCACCTGGCCGATCTCGTCCCGGGAGTGCACGCCGACCGACTCCACGGAGGTGTCGACGTCCTGCGGGTCCGACTCCGAGAGCTGCTTGACGAGCTCGGGCAGGCGGTCCTGGGCGACCCGGGTCGCGGTGTCCTGCAGCCGCCGCAGCGAGCGGATCATGGAGCGGGCCACGACGAACGCGCCGACCAGCGAGACGCCGAGGACGACGAGGATCAGCACACCGTTGAGGATCGCGTCGCGCTGCGAGGTGTCGCGCAGCTCGCGGGCCTTCTGCTCCATCTCACCGAGCAGGGTCTGCTCGATGGTCTTCATCTGGTTGATCTTGTTGGAGTCCTGGTCGTACCAGTCGAGGTACGAGCGCTTCTGCTCCTGGTTGATCCCGCCGGGGTTCTTGAGCACGCGCTGCGAGTACGCGTTGGCGGCGGTGATCTCCGAGTTGCCCTTGTCGAGCGGGGCCATCAGCTCGGTGGAGTTGCCGCCGTTGGCCTCGTACACGGCCTGGAACGAGGAGAGCTCCTGGCGCTCGCCGTCCTGCGCGGCCTTGGCGTAGAGGCGGTCGGGCTCCAGGAGGTTGCCGGCCTTGTCCTTCGAGGCCGGCAGCGCCGCAGCGATGATCGCGCGCTGGACCGAGGCGTACTCCTTGGCGGAGGAGAAGGCCGCGAGCGCACGGGTCCGCTTGATCATCTCCGGGTTGGAGGTGGCCTGTGCCATGTCCTGGGAGAGGCTGAGCAGACCGCGGATGAGACGGCTGTAGGACTCGACCGTCTGGGAGTGGGTGGAGCCGTCCTTGTACGCGGTCTTGCGGATGTTCTCCAGCTCCGTGAGCTGGATCGCGATGTTGGTGACGTTCCGTCGGATCGACTGGAGCGCGTCGTCGTTGTCCGTGCCGCTGACGTCCTGCGTCGCGTTGATGAACGACTTCTTGACCAGGTCGGTGGCCGAGCGGTCGGTCTGGACGCGGGCGTCGGAGGTCCCCGTGGAGATCGGGCCCGCCGAGTCGTCGCGCTCGGTCTGGAGCGCGGCGGCGAGCTCGGTCGCCTGCTTGGTCATGTCGGTGAGCAGCTGCATGTGGTCGAGCTGCTGCATGTCGTTCATCGACTGGTTGATGCGCAGCCCGCCGAGGGCGGTCGCGGTGACCACGGGGAGGGCGAGCAGGGCGACCAGTCGGGTCGAGATGCGCCAGTTGCGCAGGGCTATTCGGGAGCCCGTGTCCACGGGTCCCGTCGGCTTCCGTTCGGCGCCGTTCTGGTCGCCGCCGGAGGGACCGGAGGGCCCGCTGGTGCGCGCCGTCTGGCCACTCGCCTCGCCGGCCGGCGAGGCGGAGGGGTTTTCGGGGCCCCGGGGGTTCTGGGCGTGCTGGGGCGAGGAACTGGCCGTCTTGGGGCCAGTCCCGCCCTGCGGCTCCTGCTCCGCCGCAGCGCTGCCATCCCTCTTGAAACGTCCCTGCACTAGCGTCGCAACCTCTGGACCAGGCGTCCCTCCGTAAGAACGGATAGGACGGTGTCGGCGTCATGGGGGGCACTGCGCGCCCCCTGTGTGGTCTGAGTGACCGGCGCTTGTCCTGCTCCCCCTCCCGCCGCTCACCCGGCGCTGCGTTGCGCCCCTGCGCGCCGGTCAGTGACCCGCGGCGGTGCGTGGAATTCCAGCACAGTGCCGGATCTCCAACAAGGCCCGCGTACCGGGCCGTGACCTGAGTGACACATTGTGAGTATCGCGTCACAAAATGTAGAAAGTGATCGCGGAGGAAACGGACTAATGGTTACGAGTCGCTTAGGGGTGGGGGGTGTCTGAGTCGCGATGATCAGGAGCGGAATGAAGGGTTCAATACCGGAATGTCCGTTCCTGGATGGCCAGTTGATGGACCTTTATATCCCTTTTGCGGCTTGATTCGTGAGCAAACTCACATGTCGATCGTCGTCTCTACGACCCTTTGCCGGGAATTCGAATGTTTAGCCTGACGCTTTACAGGGATGGCCAATCCGACAACCGGCGCCCCCGCGGCGCCCGTACCGACAGGGTTCGTAGCAGAGATGAAGACGACGATGATCATCCGGAACATAGCCAACCCGCGCCGCACCACCCTCGCGCACCTCGCGGACGCCGAGGAGCTCCAGCGGCCGGCCCAGCCGGAGCACACCGTCGAGCTGCCCACCCAGACGGCCAACCCGCGCCGCACCATTTTGATGAAGGCCCCGGCCCAGGCCGACGCCGCCGTCTGACCCGAGAGCCCCGGCGCCCCTCCTCGCCGCCCCGGCCAGGCCCCCGGCGAGAGGCTCCGCCGCCGGTCGCGCCACGGAGTAATGCGCACGGCCGGTGTCCCCGCCCGGTTAGCCTGGAGCGTCAGACTCCAGCCAGTACCAGCTAAGCGAAGTGAGGGGCGACAGCACTCGTGCGCATCGCCAGGTTCTCCATCGACGGCAATGTCGCCTTCGGAGCGGTCGAGGGCGAAGGCCCCGACGGTCTCGTACTCGACATCATCAAGGGCATTCCGTACGGCGACTTCGAACTCAGCGGCACCAAGGTGCCGCTGAGCAAGGTCCGCCTCCTGCCGCCCGTGCTCCCCAACAAGGTCGTGGCCATCGGCCGCAACTACGCGGAGCACGCGAAGGAGCTCGGCAACGAGGTCCCGGAGGTGCCGGTCGCCTTCTTCAAGCCGACCACCTCGGTGATCGGCCCCGGCGACAACATCGAGTACCCCTCCTTCTCCAACGAGCTGCACCACGAGGCCGAGCTCGCCGTCGTCATCGGCCGCATGTGCCGCGAGGTCCCGCGCGAGCGCGTCAAGGACGTCATCTTCGGCTACACCTGCGCCAACGACGTCACCGCCCGCGACGCCCAGCAGCGCGAGAAGCAGTGGGCCCGCGCCAAGGGCTTCGACACCTCGTGCCCGCTCGGCCCCTGGGTGGAGACCGACCTCGACCCCACGGACCTGGCCATCCAGGCGACGGTCAACGGCGAACAGCGCCAGCTCGGCCGCACGGCCGACATGATCCGCTCCATCGAGGACCTGGTCGTCCACATCACCGAGGCCATGACGCTGCTCCCGGGCGACGTCATCCTCACGGGCACTCCGGCCGGGGTCGGCCCCCTCAACGTCGGCGACGAAGTCGCCGTCACCATCGAAGGCATCGGCACTCTCACCAACAAGGTGATCAAGCGTGGCTAACGCGACTCCGGACGCTTCTGCGCGCGTCCGTTTCTGTCCCTCCCCGACCGGCAACCCCCACGTGGGCCTGGTCCGCACCGCCCTGTTCAACTGGGCGTTCGCCCGGCACCACGGCGGCACGTTCGTCTTCCGCATCGAGGACACCGACGCGGCCCGGGACAGCGAGGACTCCTACAACCAGCTCCTGGACTCCCTGCGCTGGCTGGGCTTCGACTGGGACGAGGGCCCGGAGGTCGGCGGCCCGCACGAGCCGTACCGCCAGTCGCAGCGGATGGACCTCTACAAGGACGTCGCCGAGAAGCTGCTCGCCGCCGGCAAGGCCTACCACTGCTACTGCACCACCGAGGAGCTCGACGCCCGCCGCGACGCGGCCCGCGCCGCCGGCAAGCCGTCCGGCTACGACGGCCACTGCCGCGAGCTGAGCGCCGAGCAGGTCGAGGCGTACAAGGCGGAGGGCCGCGCCGCGATCGTCCGCTTCCGCATGCCCGACGAGCCGATCACCTTCACCGACCTGGTCCGCGGCGAGCTGACCTTCACCCCGGACAACGTGCCGGACTACGGCATCGTCCGCGCGAACGGGGCGCCGCTCTATACGCTGGTGAACCCGGTCGACGACGCCCTGATGGAGATCACCCACGTCCTGCGCGGCGAGGACCTGCTGTCCTCGACCCCGCGCCAGATCGCCCTGTACAAGGCGCTGATCGAGCTGGGCGTGGCGAAGGAGATCCCGTCCTTCGGGCACCTGCCGTACGTGATGGGCGAGGGCAACAAGAAGCTCTCGAAGCGAGACCCGCAGGCCTCCCTGAACATCTACCGGGAGCGGGGCTTCCTCCCCGAGGGCCTCCTGAACTACCTCTCCCTCCTGGGCTGGTCGTTCTCGGCGGACCAGGACGTCTTCTCGATCCAGGACATGGTCGCGAAGTTCGACATCGCGGACGTGAACGCGAACCCGGCCCGCTTCGACCTGAAGAAGGCCGAGTCCATCAACGCGGACCACATCCGCATGCTGGACGAGAAGGCGTTCGCCGCGGCTTGCGAGCCGTGGCTGCGCGCCCCGCACGCGAACTGGGCCCCCGAGGACTTCGACCGCGCGGCCTGGGAGGCCATCGCCCCCCACGCGCAGACCCGCGTAACAGTCCTCTCGGACATCACGGCAAACGTGGACTTCCTCTTCCTCGACTCTCCCGTCGAGGACGAGGCGTCCTGGGCGAAGGCGATGAAGGAGGGCTCGGACGCGCTGCTGCGCACGGCCCGCGAGAAGCTGGAGTCGGCGGACTGGGCGTCCCCCGAGTCCCTCAAGAACGCGGTCCTGGCGGCGGGCGAGGAGCACGGCCTGAAACTGGGCAAGGCCCAGGCCCCGGTCCGCGTGGCGGTAACCGGCCGCACGGTGGGCCTCCCCCTCTTCGAGTCCCTGGAAATCCTGGGCAAGGAGAAGACGCTGGCAAGGATCGACGCGGCGCTGGCCAAGCTGGCGGCGTAGCCGTAAGCGATACGTGAACGAGGGGCGGCAGCCGGCGGGCTGCCGCCCCTCGGGCGTTTCTACCCCAACCGCTGGGCGAGCAGCGCGAGCCAGGCGCCGGGGGAGTACGGAGCCGGCGGGTCGACCTCCATGCCCAACTCGGCGACGGCAAGGGCACATTCGGACTCGTCCAGGCCAAGGGCGACCAGCTCGTGCAGTTCCCCGACGACCTTGGCGATGAGCGAGAGGTCCGTCGTCCCGCGGTAGTCCTCGATCGCGGCATCGTGATCGTCGAACTCGTCCGGCATGTCCTGCGAGAACCAGCCGCCGAGCAACTGGCCGAGCTCGGGGAAGCGGGCATGCCACTCCCAGTGGGTCACGGGAGCGGAAGGACGAGGCGCCTCCCCTTCCTCTTCCTCGATGCTGCGCCTGAGGTGATCGGCGAGGACAGTGAGCCAGCCCTGGATCTCGGCGTCGCCGAGCCCCACGTCCGGAACCGGGTAGAACTCCCCGAGCCGCTGCCGCAGCCGCCCGGGCGGCTCCTGGGCGTACTCCCGCAACTGACGCTCGGCGACGGCCAGCGCCCAGGGCCGGGTGTGCCAGGTGTGCCGTACGTACGCGTCGAGAGCGGTGCTGCGCCTTTCGGCGGTGTCGTCGGCGACCTGCCCGAGGTAGGCCCGCATGACCTGGCGACATCGACCGACTTCCAGCACCGGGGGTCTGAGGTCTCCCTCCGCATGACGGCGGCCACATCGCGCACCCAGTCCACCTGCGAGCACGGGCCCACGGCGACGTAGGTGTACCCCTGCTCGTACATCGCCAGTGCGTGTGCCCAGGCGGCTGCTTCTCGCGCCGACACGGCGCCTCCTCGTTGTCGCAGCCATCGACCAGCTCACCCACCCCATTTGGGCATGGAAGTGACCACGACGAAGGGCGGATTGAGGCTCGGGTCTTGCTATGACCGCCATGAATTCGTTCCCGGCTGTCGCCGCGGCACCGGCAGTCCCCCCCCCGCTAGGCGACGGCCATCCCCTTCAGGCCGTCCTCCATGGCGGCGACCGTTTGCAGGTCGCGGTAGGCGGAGCCGGCCGGACCCTGCCAGCCAGCCTGGATTCGATCGACGATCGCGTCCATGCGGCGGACCTGGTTGTCCAGGTGGCGCTGCATGTCCTCGATGTCACCGGCCAACTTCTTCAGACCGTCGTCCTCGGGAGTCTTGAGATCCGGGTTGCTTTGCATGCCGCCCTCTGGGTGGCTTGTCGTCCAATGGCCCTAGATCTTGCGCGGGCACGTTGACAACACGTCCCAGTGGCAAGGACGTTGCCACTGCGGCGGAGCCAGGCCCGCGACAGCGCCGCCCCGGAGCGCACTGTCAGTGCGGGGAGTTATGTTTCAGAGACAGCGAACTGCCGCCGCCTTTATGCCTGTCACCCCGGGAGACCCTCATGCCCATGCCCGCCCCCGACTTCTCCTGGCACTTCACTCCGGGCAACGTGTTCGCGGAGGAGTCGGGCAGCACCGGCACGATGAGCGTGGTGCGGGGTGGGGAGTTGTGGCTGCACACCGGGCGGGTCATCGCCTGTGACCCGTTCGTCTCGCTCGGGGCCGGGGAGGCCGAGCCGTTCACGGCGCAGGTGGAGCCGGGGCGGTACCGGGTGGACGCGGCCGTGGCGACGCTGGTGCGCGAGGGGGAGCCGGAGGCGGACACCCCGCATCTGCGGGTGGCCGCCGCGCGCCTCGTAATAAAGGAGGCTCCGACCGTCTCGTGGGAGCTCGCGCTCCAGCCCGGCCAGGACCTCGCCGAGCTCGATGACGAGGAGTTCTTCGGGTACGGGGTCGACGCGGGCACCGGCTGCTTCTACGACGCCGGGTCCGACGGCTCGTTCCCCGACTGCGAGGGCGACGAGGGCCCGCTCTGGGACGCCTTCGACACCGTCCCGCCCGCACCGGGTCCGCACACCGTGACCGCCCCCGCGACCGGCCACAACCTGATCGCCTTCACCTCGGGCTGGGGCGATGGTGCGTACCCGACGTGGATAGGCCGCGACGAAGCGGGCGCGATCACCTGCTTCGTCACCGATTTCTTCGTCGTCCCGGCCGAGGCGCTCGTTCCCTGAGGTCCTGCCCCCACCCGCATATGCCAGAACGCCGTCCGTGGTCCGGACGCAAGGCCTACGCTCGAAGCATGGCCATCCGCGCGGTCCTGTGGGACATCGACGACACGATCTTCGACTACTCCGCGGCCTCCCGCTCCGGCATGCGCACGCACCTCGGCCTGGAGGGGCTGCCCGGCGCGTACGAATCCTTGGAGCGGGCGCTCGACCGCTGGGAAGAGCTCACCGCCTACCACTGGGCGCGGTTCGCGTCGGGGGAGACCGACTGGCACGGGCAGCGCCGCGATCGGGCGCGGGCCTTCGTGAACGAGGACATGAGCGACGACGACGCCGACGCCTGGTTCGACCGGCACATCGCGCACTACGAAGCCGCCTGGAGCCTCTTCCCGGACGCCCTGCCCGTTCTCGACGTACTCGCCGAGGGCTACCGGCACGCCATCCTCTCCAACTCCTCCCTCCTCAACCAGGAGCGGAAGCTCCAGATCCTCGGCGTGCGGGACCGTTTCGAGGCGCTGCTGTGCGCCGCCGAACTCGGCATCGCCAAGCCGGAGGCGGCCGCCTTCCACGCCGGCTGCGAGGCGCTCGGACTGCCGCCCGAGGAAGTCGTCTACGTGGGTGACCAGCCGGACATCGACGCACGCGGGGCGGACGAGGCGGGGCTCAAGGGAGTCTGGCTGGATCGCTCGGGGACCGGCGGACGACCCGAGCTCATCCGCATCACGGGACTCGACCAGCTCCCCGACCTCCTGCGCCTCGATACCCGTTTTGGAGCGCCGGACACCTTCGGGTAATGTTCTTCCTGCGCCGAGGGGAGCGGGAAGAAAAGCCCCGAACCGAAAGCGCAAGCCAAACAAAACTCCCCACAGGAGTTGCGTTTTGGTGGGCTATGGTGTAATTGGCAGCACGACGGTTTCTGGTTCCGTTAGTCTAGGTTCGAGTCCTGGTAGCCCAGCTCGCAGAGCTTTATCTGCAAGGCCCCCGTTGTGTAGCGGCCTAGCACGCCGCCCTCTCAAGGCGGTAGCGCCGGTTCGAATCCGGTCGGGGGTACAGATCCTTCCCGCGGGATCGCCAGGGTCGCACCCGGCGAACTCGATGCAGGATCGCTAGGGCCCCCGTTGTGTAGCGGCCTAGCACGCCGCCCTCTCAAGGCGGTAGCGCCGGTTCGAATCCGGTCGGGGGTACTGGTCTAAACCACCATGGGCTATGGTGTAATTGGCAACACTACGGTTTCTGGTACCGTCATTCTAGGTTCGAGTCCTGGTAGCCCAGCGGGTCATTTCAAGATCCTGGATCTTCTTCGAAGGTCCGAAAACGCAGGTAGGCCCCCGTTGTGTAGCGGCCTAGCACGCCGCCCTCTCAAGGCGGTAGCGCCGGTTCGAATCCGGTCGGGGGTACGCACAGAGAATGGGCCCTTCGCATCTTGCGGAGGGCCTTTTCGTTTGCCCGAACGCACACCCCGGACGCATTCCGGAGGGCTCAACTCCCCGATCGCGCAGGGGCGTTCGGCGCACCCGACCCGAACCGCCCTCCCCGCACCGCCGGTTGAGCGGCCCCGGACACACCTCCGGCCCACCGCTGCGGCGTTGAAGCGGTGGGCCGGAATGTGGCAGAAGGGAAAGACGTCAGTTGCGGCGCAGGGCCTCGGACAGCCGGGCGGCGGCGTCGATGACCGCCTGGGCGTGCATCCGGCCCGGGTGCCGGGTCAGCCGCTCGATCGGACCGGAGACCGAGACGGCGGCCACCACCCGGTTCGACGGGCCGCGCACCGGCGCCGACACCGAGGCCACGCCCGGCTCGCGCTCGCCGATCGACTGGGCCCAGCCCCTGCGACGTACCCCGGAAAGGGCCGTCGCCGTGAAGCGGGCGCCCTGGAGGCCGCGGTGCAGGCGCTCCGGCTCCTCCCAGGCCATCAGGATCTGGGCGGACGAGCCGGCCTTCATGGTCAGCGTGGAGCCGACCGGGACGGTGTCGCGCAGGCCGGAGAGGCGCTCGGCGGCCGCCACGCAGATCCGCATGTCGCCCTGCCGGCGGTAGAGCTGCGCGCTCTCGCCCGTGACGTCACGCAGATGCGTCAGGACCGGGCCGGCCGTGGCCAGCAGGCGGTCCTCGCCGGCTGCCGCCGCGAGCTCGGCCAGGCGCGGGCCGAGAATGAAACGGCCCTGCATGTCCCGAGCCACCATCCGGTGGTGTTCCAGTGCCACGGCTAGGCGATGTGCCGTGGGTCGTGCGAGCCCAGTGGCCGCGACCAGACCTGCGAGGGTGGCCGGACCGGACTCCAGAGCGCTCAAGACAAGGGCAGCCTTGTCCAGAACGCCGACGCCGCTAGAGTTGTCCATGCAACGATATTCGCGTCTCACTCTGTGAAACGCAAGTTCAATTTTCTCCGGAAGTCGTCAAGCTGTACTGGCGATCCGTACAACGGATCCGGCCTTCGTCCGGGGCGTGCGGTACGGGCAGGGGCAATCGATCTCTAGTAGTGCCGGCGAAGACGCCGGCCGGAGGGAAGGCGATGGGTAGGACACTCGCGGAGAAGGTCTGGGACGACCATGTCGTCAGGCGAGCCGAGGGCGAGCCGGACCTGCTCTTCATCGATCTGCACCTGTTGCACGAGGTGACCAGCCCGCAGGCCTTCGACGGACTGCGCAAGAACGGTCGCCAGGTGCGGCGCCTCGACCTCACCATCGCCACCGAGGACCACAACACCCCCACCATCGACATCGACAAGCCGATCGCGGACCCGGTCTCCCGGGTCCAGCTGGAGACGCTGCGCAAGAACTGCGCCGAGTTCGGTGTGCGCCTGCACCCGCTGGGCGACGTCGAGCAGGGTGTTGTCCACGTGGTGGGACCGCAGCTGGGACTGACCCAGCCCGGCACCACCGTGGTCTGCGGCGACTCGCACACCTCCACCCACGGCGCCTTCGGCGCGCTCGCGTTCGGCATCGGCACCAGCCAGGTCGAGCACGTCCTGGCCACCCAGACGCTGCCGCTGGCCCCGTTCAGGACGATGGCCATCACCGTCGAGGGCGAGCTGCCCGACGGCGTCACCGCCAAGGACCTGATCCTCGCCATCATCGCGAGGATCGGCACCGGCGGCGGCCAGGGCTACGTCCTGGAGTACCGCGGCTCCGCCATCGAGAAGCTGTCGATGGAAGCCCGCATGACCATCTGCAACATGTCGATCGAGGCCGGCGCCCGCGCGGGCATGATCGCCCCCGACAGGACCACGTTCGACTACCTGGAAGGGCGCGCCCACGCCCCGCAGGGCGAGGACTGGGACGCGGCGGTCGCGTACTGGAAGACGCTGAAGACGGACGAGGACGCGGTCTTCGACGCCGAGGTCGTCATCAAGGCCGACGAGCTCTCGCCGTTCGTCACCTGGGGCACCAACCCGGGCCAGGGCGCGCCGCTGTCGGCGAAGGTCCCCGACCCGGCTTCGTACGAGGACGCTTCGGAGCGCCTGGCCGCCGAAAAGGCCCTGGAATACATGGGGTTGACCGCCGGGCAGGAGCTGCGCGACATCAACGTCGACACCGTCTTCGTAGGTTCGTGCACCAACGGCCGCATCGAGGACCTGCGCAACGCGGCGGCCGTCATCGAGGGCCGCAAAGTCGCCGACGGCGTACGGATGCTGGTCGTCCCGGGCTCGGTCCGGGTCGCCCTGCAGGCCATGGACGAGGGCCTGGACAAGGTGTTCACGGCCGCCGGCGCCGAATGGCGGCACGCGGGCTGCTCGATGTGCCTGGGCATGAACCCGGACCAGCTGGCCCCCGGCGAGCGCTCCGCGTCCACCTCCAACCGCAACTTCGAGGGCAGGCAGGGCAAGGGCGGCCGCACCCACCTGGTCTCGCCGCAGGTCGCCGCCGCCACCGCGGTTCTCGGCCATCTGGCCTCGCCCGCCGACCTGTCCGACGCCCGTACCCCCGTGGAGGCCTGAGAACCATGGAAGCTTTCACCACGCACACCGGCCGGGCCGTACCGCTGCGCCGCTCCAACGTCGACACCGACCAGATCATCCCGGCCCACTGGCTGAAGAAGGTCACCCGCGACGGCTTCGAGGACGGGCTCTTCGAGGCCTGGCGCAAGGACTCCGAGTTCATCCTGAACAAGCCCGAGCGCAAGGGCGCCACGGTTTTGGTGGCGGGCCCCGACTTCGGTACCGGCTCCTCCCGCGAGCACGCGGTGTGGGCGCTGCAGAACTACGGCTTCAAAACGGTGATCTCGTCCCGCTTCGCCGACATCTTCCGCGGCAACTCGCTGAAGAACGGGCTGCTCACCGTCGTTCTCGACCAGAAAGTCGTGGACGCGCTGTGGGAGCTGACCGAGCGCGACCCTCAGGCCGAAATCGCTGTTGACCTGCAGGATCGCCAGGTTCGCGCGGAAGGCGTCACTGCCGACTTCGAACTCGACGAGAACGCCCGCTGGCGGCTCCTGAACGGCCTGGACGACATCTCGATCACGCTCCAGAACGAGCCCGAGATCGCCTCCTACGAGGCCCGCCGACCCGCCTTCAAGCCGAGCACGATCCAGGCCTGAACCGCGTATTGACCCCCCTTCGGCTGCATCGCGCCCCCCGTTTTCCGGATTGATTTCCGGGCGGGGGGCGCGTCGCGTTTTGGGCTCCGGGGGTGACGTCAACTAGCCTTGCACGCAGGGCAGATGGCCGGATAGTCGCTTGCGCGATCGAGGTACCGTACGGACGTCCAGGAGTCGCTGGATTCGCTCAGTTGCCCCCGCCGGAGGTGACAACTCGCCTCAGATGGCACAATCGACGCATGGAACGCGACAGCCAACTCAAGCTCTACGGGCTGGTGGCGGACCAACTGAAAGAAGCGCACACAAGGGTGCGCGAACTGCAAGTCCCGGAGGGCGTACGGATGGCGCTGTCCCGGAAGCTGCTGGTCATAACAGCGGCGGCCAAACACGATCTCGCCGATGCGGCAACGCGTCTGGAGCGGTTGATGAAGGACCTCGACGAGGGCCGATTCCCCGAAGGCGACTGAGCCGTAAGGAACTCGGCGAGAGCCGACTTCGTTGCGGCACTAGGGTGATTAGCCCGTTTCGTGTTTGATTTGCGGTATATATCTGCCTAACGTGCGAAAAGGCCTGGACACTTTCGCTCAGGCAATGTCTCCGAAGGGGAAGACGTGAACAAGGCGCAGCTCGTAGAAGCGATTGCCGACAAGGTCGGCGGCCGTCAGCAGGCCGCGGACGCGGTGGACGCGGTGCTGGACGCGATCGTCCGTGCGGTCGTCGCCGGCGACCGCGTCTCGGTCACCGGTTTCGGCTCGTTCGAGAAGGTCGACCGCCCGGCCCGGTACGCCCGCAACCCGCAGACGGGTGAGCGCGTACGGGTCAAGAAGACCTCGGTTCCGCGCTTCCGCGCGGGTCAGGGCTTCAAGGACCTCGTCGCGGGCTCGAAGAAGCTCCCGAAGAACGACGTGGCCGTCAAGAAGGCCCCCAAGGGCAGCCTCTCCGGCGGTACTTCCAGCCGCAGCACCGTCAAGAAGGCCGCGGCCAAGAAGGCCACCGCCAAGAAGACGGTCGCCAAGAAGGCCACCGCGGTGAAGAAGACCGCCGCGGCGAAGACCACGGCGGCCAAGAAGACCACCACGAAGAAGGCGACCGCCAAGAAGACGACGGCCACCGCCAAGAAGGCCGCGCCGGCGAAGAAGGCCGCGACCGCCAAGAAGGCCGCCGCGAAGAAGACCGCGCCGGCCAAGAAGGCCGTCGCCAAGAAGGCCCCCGCGAAGAAGGCCACGGCGCGCAAGACCACCGCCAAGAAGGCGACCGCTCGCAAGAAGTAGCCACCAGCGGCAAGGCTCAAGCGCCGGGCCGGGCTCCCCTCGGGGAGACCCGGCCCGCGGCCGTTTTCGGCCAAGTCGCCCCGCGCGCTCCGGGGCTCAGAACGTCTGCAGCGTCACCAGCGTGATGCGCAGGTCCGCCCCCGACCCCTCGGTCTCGATGCGGACCCGCTGCCCGGGCCTCAGCAGCCGCAGCCCGCCCGCGTCGAAGGCCGGGGCCCCGAAGTCCACCGGGGTGCCGTCGTCGAGCAGCACACTGCCGCTGCGGGTCTCGGAGTCGTATGTGTACGCGGTCGCCTGCATACCGGCCAGCCTAGTGCCCCCGTACGGGGTCCAGGGCGTCCCGCAGCGCGGTGGTGGCCGGGCCCACGCCGAGGGACAGCGCGGCCCGCAGATCCGCGCCCGTGTCGACGTCCCGGCGCACCGAATCCACGCCGTCGAGCAGGATTTCGGCGGCCCCCGAAGCCGAATGCGCGGCCCGTGAAGGCCCGCCGAATACCGGGCTCAAATCCCTGCCGGGAACCGCCGAAAGGAAAGTCGTCCCGATTCCCGCCGCATCCGCGAGAAAAGCCCGCGGAAATGCGGCGGCCGCGGCGAGCACCCGGCCCAGTTCCGCGGGGCGCAGCGCGGGCAGGTCCGCGTTGAGGGCGGCCACCGGGAGCGCCGGATGCCGCGAGCGCATCCGGTACGCCCCGTGCGCCAGCGCGGCGTTGAGGCCAGCGCCGGGGGAGTCGGGCACGATGCGCGCACCCAGCGCGGCCAGCTCGGCGCCCGCCAGCGGATCGTCCGTGACGACCGCCACATTGCGCACGGCGGGGCACTCCAGCGCGGCGGCCACGGTGTCCAGCGCGAACGCGAGGGCGAGCCGCGGCCGGAGCTCGTCGCCGACGGCGGCCGCCAGCCTGCTCTTGGCCAGCACCAAGGGCTTCAGCGGGATGACGAGGGACCAGCGGGCAGCTGTGGCGGTGTTCGTGGCGTCCCCTCCGTCCGGGCGCCGCCCCGAGTGGGCCGGGCGGCGGCGGGCTTCATTGTCACCCGCCCGGAGGGCCGGTGTCCGGGCCGGGGCGTACGGTGTTCTCGACAGACCAGGGGCCTGGGGCGACACTTGCCCCCAGCAGCCACGCAGCGTCAGTTCCCCGGTCTCGCAGAGGCCCGGCCGGGGTCCGCAGAGGAAGGTGTCCGAGTGTCCCGCCGCAGAATCGGCTTCTGGTACCGCCTGGCGGCGGTCATCGCAAAACCGCCGCTGGTCGTTCTGTTCAAGCGGGACTGGCGGGGAATGGAGAACATTCCGGCCGACGGCGGATTCATCACCGCCATCAATCACAACTCGTATCTGGACATGTTCTCGTACGGGCATTTCCAATACAACACGGGCCGGGTACCCCGATTCCTGGCGAAGGCCGCGCTTTTCAAGGCCCCCGGCGTCGGGATCCTGCTGCGCGGCACGGGCCAGATTCCCGTCTACCGCGAGTCCACCAACGCGGTGGGCGCCTTCCGAGCCGCGGTGGACGCCGTGGAGCGCGGTGAATGCGTCGCCTTCTACCCCGAAGGCACCCTCACCCGCGACCCCGGCCAGTGGCCGATGACCGCGAAGACCGGGGTCGCGCGGGCCGCCCTGATGACGCGGGCGCCGGTCGTCCCGATCGCCCAGTGGGGCGCCAACTTGGCGATGCCGCCCTACGCCAAGGAGAAGAAGGTCAACTTCTTCCCGCGCAAGACGCTCCAGGTGAAGGCCGGTCCGCCGGTCGACCTCGACCGGTTCTACGACAAGGAGCCGACGCCCGAGGTCCTCAAGGAGGTGACCGAGGTCATCATGGCCGCGATCACCACGCTGCTTGAGGAGTTGAGGGGCGAGAAGGCCCCCGAGAAGCCGTACGATCTGCGCGAAGTCCGCGCACGGCAGCGCCGCGAGGCCGCCGGGGAGGGCACCAAGTGACACACGGCACCACCAAGGCAGCGGTATTCGGGACCGGTTCGTGGGGCACGGCGTTCGCCATGGTCCTCGCCGACGCGGGCTGCGAAGTCACCCTGTGGGCCCGCCGCCCCGAACTCGCCGAAGCGGTCAACTCCACGCGTACGAACCCGGACTACCTGCCGGGCATCGAACTCCCCGCGTCCGTACGGGCCACCACCGACCCCGCACAAGCCGCGGCCGGCGCCGACTTCACCGTCCTCGCCGTCCCGTCGCAGACGCTCCGCGACAACCTCGCCGCCTGGGCGCCGCTGCTGGCCCCCGACACCGTGCTCGTCTCCCTGATGAAGGGCGTCGAACTCGGCACCGCCAAGCGGATGAGCGAGGTCATCTCCGAGGTCGCCAAGGTCTCCGAGGACCGCGTCGCCGTGGTCACCGGGCCCAACCTGGCGAAGGAGATCGCCAAGCGGATGCCTGCCGCGGCCGTCGTCGCCTGCCGCGACGAGGCCGTCGCCCAGCGCCTGCAGGCCGCCTGCCACACCCCCTACTTCCGCCCGTACACCAACACCGACGTGGTGGGCTGCGAACTCGGCGGCGCCGTCAAGAACGTCATCGGGCTCGCCGTCGGCATCGCCGACGGCATGGGGCTCGGCGACAACGCCAAGGGCTCGCTCATCACCCGCGGCCTCGCCGAGACGACCCGGCTCGGCCTCGCGATGGGCGCCGACCCGCTGACGTTCTCCGGCCTCGCGGGCCTCGGCGACCTCGTCGCCACCTGCTCCTCGCCGCTCTCGCGCAACCACACCTTCGGCACCAACCTCGGCAAGGGCATGACCCTGCAGGAGACCATCGCGGTCACCAAGCAGACCGCGGAGGGCGTCAAGTCCTGTGAATCCGTGCTGGATCTGGCCCGCCGGCACGGCGTCGACATGCCCATCACGGAGACCGTCGTCGGCATCGTCCACGAGGGCAAGCCGCCGGTCGTCGCCCTCAAGGAGCTGATGTCCCGCAGCGCCAAGGCCGAGCGGCGCTGACACCGCCGGGCCCGGGCGGCCATGGATGCGGCGCCTCGAACGGGTACCCTCAACGCGATATGAGCAGCGAGAACCTCCCCCAGAGCCCTGAGAAGCAGCTCCGCAAGCCGCGGGTGGCCGTAGTGTTCGGCGGCCGCAGTTCGGAACACGGCATCTCGGTCGTGACCGCCGGCGCGGTGCTGCGCGCCATCGACCGTACGAAGTACGACGTGCTGCCCATCGGCATCACGACGGACGGCCGCTGGGCGCTCACCGCCGACGAACCGGAGCGCATGGCGATCAGCGACCGGCGCACCCCGAGCGTCGACGAGCTCGCCGAGTCCCCCGACGGCGGCGTGGTCCTGCCCGTGGACCCGGGCAGCCGCGAAGTCGTCTACAGCGAGCCCGGAATGGTGCCCAAGGTCCTCGGCGAGGTCGACGTCGTCTTCCCGATGCTGCACGGCCCGTACGGCGAGGACGGCACCCTCCAGGGCCTCCTGGAGCTCTCCGGCATCCCGTACGTCGGCGCGGGCGTCCTCGCCTCGGCCGTCGGCCAGGACAAGGAGTACATGAAGCGCGTCTTCACCTCCTTCGGGCTGCCCGTCGGGCCCTACCTCGTGGTGCGCCCGCGCGAGTGGGAGCAGGACGAGAAGGCCGCCCGCCAGCGCATCGCGGACTTCGCCGGTGAGCACGGCTGGCCGCTGTTCATCAAGCCGGCCCGGGCCGGCTCCTCGTTCGGCATCACCAAGGTGGACTCCTTCGAGGGCCTGGACGAGGCCATCGCCGAGGCCCGCCGCCACGACCCCAAGTTCCTCGTCGAGTCGCTGCTGCGCGGCCGCGAGATCGAATGCGGGGTGCTCGAATTCGAGGACGGACCGCGGGCGAGCGTGCCCGCCGAGATCCCGCCGGTGACGGCCCACGAGTTCTACGACTTCGAGGCCAAGTACATCGACTCGGCGGCCGGCATCGTGCCCGCGCCGATCGGCGAGGAGGCCACCGCCGAGGTGCGGCGCCTGGCCGTGGAAGCCTTCGAGGCCGCCTCCTGCGAGGGCCTGGTCCGCGCGGACTTCTTCCTTCAGGACAACGGTGAGTTCGTGATCAACGAGATCAACACGATGCCGGGCTTCACGCCGATCTCGATGTACCCGCGGATGTGGCAGGAGAGCGGCGTCGAGTACGCGGACCTGGTCGACAAGCTGATCCAGGCGGCCCTTCGCCGGTCCACGGGCCTGCGCTAGAGGGAGTTCTTGGTGGCCTTGAGGACGGGGGCGCCGAACGCCTGGAGCACGGACGCGTCGTGCGCGTACCGGGTCCCCGTCAGGAGCTCGATGTAGGGGTCCCGGTAGGCGCTGACGAACCGGGGGCCCTCGGAGCGCGGGAACACGACCCACCAGACCCCGTTCACCTGAACCCCGTTGGACTTGGGGTCGTTCATCTCGTCGCCCCGCGCGATCCCGCAGCGCAGTACGATCTCCGCGTCCCCGTCCCCCCACCGGGCCGTCAGCGGCGAGTCCGGGGTGGGGTCGTGCCGCTTCTGCCCGGCCACGGTGTCGGGCAGGAGCTTGTCCAGGGCCGCGCACGCGGCCGCCTCCTTCGCAGGTGGCGAGGGAACCGCCACCTGCGCGGTGGCGTCGGACGAAGAACAGCCCGCGGCCGCCAGGACGGCGACCGCGGACAGGACGAGAAGCGGCCGGCGGCGAGAGAGAGTCACCGGCCCAGGGTATGCGGGGGCTACAGATGGACGACCGGGCAGGTCAGCGTTCTTGTGATGCCGTCCACCTGCTGGACCTTGGCGACCACCATGCGACCGAGTTCGTCGACCGTCTCGGCCTGGGCACGGACGATCACGTCGTAGGGTCCGGTCACGTCTTCGGCCTGGATCACGCCGGCGAGCTTTCCGATGGCCTCGGCGACTGTCGACGCCTTGCCCACCTCGGTCTGAATGAGGATGTACGCCTGTACCACGGAACCTCCAGGGCGGCCACGAGGATCATGTGGGGGAGAGAAAGAGACGCCACGGTACCGCGTCGCCACGCGCGACGGGGAGACCCGCGCGACCGGCCGCTCGCGCCGAGGGGCGAGAGCGGCCATGAAGTTGACGTATGTGTTGACGGTACCCACGCCCGTGACCGCTCGCGACCGCAGGCGCACGGGGGCAGATGGGGTACGAAGATGAGAGGTGGGACACGGTGAAAGGCACTGTGGGCGAGTTGGGGGAGTTCGGGCTCATCAGGGAGCTGACCTCCCGGCTCACCTCCACCCCCGCGGTCCGGCTGGGCCCGGGCGACGACGCGGCGGTCGTGACCGCACCCGACCGCAGGGTGGTCGCCAGCACGGACATCCTCCTTGAGGGACGGCACTTCCGGCGCGACTGGTCGACGGCGTACGACGTGGGCCGCAAGGCCGCCGCGCAGAACTTGGCCGACATCGCCGCCATGGGCGCGGTGCCGACGGCGGTCCTGCTCGGCCTCGTCGTACCGGCCGAACTGCCGGTCACCTGGCCCACCGAGCTGATGGACGGCATCCGCGACGAGTGCCAGGTCGCGGGCGCGGCCGTGGTCGGCGGCGACGTCGTACGCGGGGACACCATCACCGTCGCGATCACCGCGCTCGGCGATCTGCGCAACCACGAGCCGGTGACCCGGGCCGGCGCGCAGCCCGGCGACGTCGTCGCGGTGACGGGCTGGCTCGGCTGGTCGGCGGCGGGCTACGCGGTGCTCTCGCGCGGCTTCCGCTCGCCGCGTGCCTTCGTCGAGGCGCACCGCCGCCCCGAGCCCCCGTACCACGCAGGCCCCGCCGCGGCCGGCCTCGGCGCCACCGCCATGACCGACGTCAGCGACGGCCTGGTCGCCGACCTCGGCCACATCGCCGAGGCCAGCAAGGTCCGCATCGACCTGCGCTCGGGCCTCATCGACATCCCGACGCAGATGAGCGACATCGGCCAGGCCGTCGGCGTCGACCCGCTCCAGTGGGTGCTCACCGGCGGCGAGGACCACGCGATCGTGGCGACGTTCCCGCCGGACGTGAAGCTGCCCGCCCGCTGGAAGGTCATCGGCGAGGTCCTCAACCCGTCCGCGCTGCCCACCGTCACCGTGGACGGCGCGCCCTGGACCAGCAAGGGCGGCTGGGACCACTTCGGGGACGATCCCGCGTGATCCCCAACGTGCTGACCGTCGCCGGATCGGACTCCGGCGGCGGCGCGGGCATCCAGGCCGACCTCAAGACGATGCTGGCGCTCGGCGTGCACGGCATGAGCGTGATCACCGCCGTCACCGCGCAGAACTCGCTGGGCGTGCACGGTGCCTGGGAACTGCCGGTGGAGGCGGTGCGGGCCCAGTACCGGGCCGTCGTCGACGACATCGGCGTCCAGGCCGTGAAGACCGGCATGCTGTCCTCGGCGCCCTTGGTGGAGGCGGTCGCCGAGCTGCTCGCCGGCACCGACGCCCCGGTCGTCGTGGACCCGGTGGGTGTGTCCAAACACGGCGACCCGCTGCTCGCAGCCGAGGCCCTCGACTCCGTACGCACCCGGCTGCTGCCGACCGCGACCGTCGCCACCCCCAACCTGGACGAGGTGGCCCAGCTCACCGGCGTCCACGTCGAGGACGAGGACGGGATGCGCCGGGCGGCCGACGCGATCTTGGAGTTCGGGCCCCGGTGGGCGCTCATCAAGGGCGGGCACTACCCCGGCGACGCCATGGACCTGCTCACCGACGGCGCCGAGGAGCACTGGCTGCGGGCCCCGCGCCTGGACAACCGGCACACCCACGGCACGGGCTGCACGCTCGCCTCCGCCATCGCCTCGGGCCTCGCCAAAGGCCTGACCGTGCCCGAGGCGGTGCGGGCGGCCAAGGAGTACGTGACGGGCGCCATCGCCGCGGGGTTCGCGCTGGGCGCGGGCATCGGCCCGGTCGACCACGGCTGGCGCTTCAGATAGCCCACGGCGTGCGAGTACGGCTCGCGGCCACGTCTCGCGGGTACGGCAAAAAGCCGGTCCACCGAGGTGGACCGGCTTTTCAAGGCAACCGCAGGGGCTGCGCTACGACAGACGTCGCAATTAGCGCGAGACCTTGCCGGCCTTGATGCACGAGGTGCAGACGTTGAGCCGCTTCGGCGTCCGACCGACCACGGCACGCACACGCTGGATGTTCGGGTTCCAGCGACGAGACGTACGGCGGTGCGAGTGCGAAATGTTGTTGCCGAAGCCCGGCCCCTTGCCGCAGACGTCGCAGTTGGCAGCCACGGGTCACTCCAAAGACTTCAGATGCATTAAATGCACTTACAGTGAAATCCGGCGCACCGGAATCAGAGATCTGAAGTGGCTTGCCGGGGGAATTGGCCCGACTCTCGCCGGGCAACCGAAGCAGCATACAACGGCTGCTCCCGAGATACGAAACTACCACGGCCCCGGCCGCCCCCGCCCCGGACCCGGGCCCGCACCGGGTCTACCCTGCGCTCAGAGCCTGTGTCTGCGCCCCGCCAGGGCCCGCGGCCATCCGCTTCCCGCCCGCAAGGAGGACCACCAGGTGCCGCAGACCCTCGATGCCGTCGCGGTACGCGGCTGGTGCGCGCTGGCGCTGGACGCGCTGGGCCGGGACCGCGAGGCGATCGACGCCATCAACGTGTATCCCGTCGCGGACGGGGACACCGGCACCAACCTCTACCTGACGATGGAGTCCGCGGCCCAGGCCGTCGAGGCCGTCTTCGCCGCCTACCCCGAGCCCCCCGTGTACGACGGCGTCCCGCCCGTCGCCGATGTCGTACGGGCCATGGCGCACGGCGCGCTGATCGGCGCCCGCGGAAACTCCGGCACGATCCTCGCCCAGCTCCTGCGGGGCATGGCGGAGGTCGTCGCGGACGGCGGGGGCGACCTGGCCGCGGCGCTGCGCAGGGCGTCCTCCGCCGCCTACCTCGCGGTCGCGCACCCCGTCGAGGGCACCGTCCTTTCGGTGGCCACCGCCGCCGCCGAGTCCGCCGAGAACGCGAGCGGCACCCCGGCCGCGGTGGCCCAGGCCGCCTACGCGGGCGCCCGGGATGCCCTGGACCGGACGCCCTCCCAGCTCGCCGCCCTCGGGCGCGCGGGCGTCGTCGACGCGGGTGGCCGGGGCCTGGTGACGGTGCTCGGCGCCCTGGTCCAGGCACTGTCCGGCGAGGCCCCCGTCGTACGCCACGAGGCGCGGGTGCCCGTGCCCGTGAAGGACTGCCCGGCCGAGGCCGCAGGAGCGGGGCCCGCCTTCGAGGTGATCTACCTCCTGGAGGCCGACGACGCGGCCGTGGACCGGCTGCGGGGCAGGCTCGACGGGCTCGGCGACTCCTTGGTGGTCGTCGGCGGCGACGGGCTCTGGAACGTCCACGTGCACGTCGACGACGCGGGCGCCGCCGTCGAGGCCGGCGTCGAGGCGGGCCGGCCCTACCGGATCCGGATCACGCACTTCGAGCCGCCCGCGGTCGTCCAGCCGCCCCGGGAGCAGGTCCAGCGGGCCGTGGTCGCCGTCGTGCCCGGCGAGGGCCTGGCCGGGCTCTGCGCCGAGGCGGGGGCGACGACCGTCCTTGCCCGGCCCGGCGAGGCCCCGGCCAGCGGGGAGCTCGTCGAGGCGATCCGGCGCGCGCACGCCCGCGAGGTCGTGCTGCTGCCGAACGACGCCGAGCTGCGCCACACCGCCGCGGCCGCCGTCGAACAGGCGCGGGCCGAAGGCATCCGGGTCGCGCTCATCCCGACCCGGGCCGCCGTCCAGGGCATCGCGGCGCTCGCCGTGCACGCACCCGAGCGGCGCTTCGACGAGGATGTCGTCGCGATGACCGCCGCGGCCGGCGCCACCCGGCACGCCGAACTCGCCGTCGCCGAACGGCAGTCGTGGACGATGGCCGGGGTCTGCCAGGCCGGGGACGTCCTCGGCCTCATCGACGGCGACGTGGTGGTCATCGGCCACGACCTGGCCGACACCGCTCGCACCGTCCTGGACCGGATGCTGGCCGCGGGCGGCGAGCTGGTCACCCTGGTCCTGGCCGCCGACGCGCCGCCGGAGCTGGCGGCCCTGCTCGAATCCCACGTCGGCAAGGCCCACTTGGCGGTCGACACCGTGGTGTACGAAGGCGGCCGCCAAGGGGTGCCGCTGCTGATCGGCGTGGAGTAGCAACTCCCTTGGCACGCTTGGCAGTTGGGGTCGTGCGGATGCTTCCGCTCCGCCTCGGCCACGCGGCCGTGCAGGCTTTCGCAGGGGTGGGGCGGGGTGTCGCCCCAAGGGGCCCGCGGCGCGGGTCTGACCAGCGGTTGTCCACAGGCTTTCGCGGGCTGTCAGTCCGGTGGTGTGCAATGGATCGCGTGCCTGCGCTCGAAGAACCACTGAAGAAGCTGCTCGGCGGACCCACCGCGAAGGTGATGGCCGAGCACCTCGACCTGCACACGGTCGGCGACCTCCTGCACCACTACCCGCGGCGGTACGAGGAGCGCGGCCAGCTCACCAAGCTGGCCGAGCTGCCCCTGGACGAGGACGTCACGGTCGTCGCCCAGGTCGCCGACGCCCGGGTGCACACCTTCAACGGAGGGCGCGGCCAGCGCCTGGAGATCACCATCACCGACGGCAGCGGCCGGCTCCAGCTGGTGTTCTTCGGGCGCGGCATCCACAAGCCGCACAAGGAACTGCTGCCCGGCAGCCGGGCGATGTTCGCCGGCAAGGTGTCGATGTTCAACCGGCGCATGCAGCTCGCCCACCCCACCTACGCGAAGCTGGGCGCGGATCCGGCCGAGGGCGGCGACACGGTGGACATCGACTCGTGGGCGGGCGCCCTGATCCCGATCTACCCGGCCTGCAAGGGCCTGGAGTCCTGGAAGATCGCCAAGGCGGTCGACGCGGTGCTGCCCAGCGCCCAGGAGGCCGTCGACCCGCTCCCGGAGGCTCTGCGCGAAGGCCGCGGATTCGTGTCCCTGCCCGAAGCCCTCCTCAAGGTCCACCGGCCGCGCACCAAGGCCGACATCGAGGACGCCCGCCAGCGCCTGAAGTGGGACGAGGCGTTCGTCCTCCAGGTGGCCCTCGCCCGTCGCCGCCACGCGGACGGCCAACTCCCCGCCGTAGCAAGGCGACCGGCTCCCGGCGGCCTCCTCGACGCGTTCGACGCCAAGCTGCCCTTCACCCTCACCGAGGGCCAGCAGAAGGTCTCCAGGGAGATCTTCGACGACCTCGCCACGGAGCACCCGATGCACCGGCTGCTTCAGGGCGAGGTCGGAAGCGGGAAGACGATGGTCGCGCTGCGCGCCATGCTCGCCGTCGTCGACTCCGGCGGGCAGGCCGCGATGCTCGCGCCCACCGAGGTCCTCGCCCAGCAGCACCACCGCTCCATCACCGAGATGATGGGCGAGCTCGCCGAGGGCGGCATGCTGGGCGGCTCCGACCTCGGGACCAAGGTCGTCCTGCTCACCGGCTCCATGGGGATGCCCGCCCGGCGCCAGGCCCTGCTCGACCTGGTCACCGGCGAGGCCGGAGTCGTCATCGGCACGCACGCCCTGATCGAGGACAAGGTGCAGTTCCACGACCTCGGCCTGGTCGTCGTCGACGAGCAGCACCGCTTCGGCGTCGAGCAGCGCGACGCCCTGCGCGGCAAGGGCAAGCAGCCCCCGCACCTGCTCGTCATGACGGCCACGCCCATCCCGCGCACGGTCGCCATGACGGTCTTCGGCGACCTGGAGACCTCGGTCCTGGACCAGCTGCCCGCCGGGCGCTCGCCCATCGCCAGCCACGTCGTCCCCGCCCAGGACAAGCCGCACTTCCTGGCCCGGGCCTGGGAGCGGGTCCGCGAAGAGGTCGACAAGGGGCACCAGGCGTACGTGGTGTGCCCGCGCATCGGGGACTCCGCAGACGAGGCAGACGAGGCGAAGACCGCCAAGGGGAAGAAGAAGGCCGAGGAGGCCGAGACCGCCGACAAGCGGCCCCCGCTCGCCGTGATCGAGATCGCGGACCAGCTGTCCAAGGGCCCCCTCCAGGGGCTGCGCACCGAGATCCTGCACGGCCGGATGCAGCCGGACGACAAGGACGACGTGATGCGCCGGTTCGGCGCCGGCGAGGTGGACGTCCTGGTCGCCACCACCGTCATCGAGGTCGGCGTGAACGTGCCGAACGCCACCGCGATGGTGATCATGGACGCCGACCGGTTCGGCGTCTCCCAGCTCCACCAGCTGCGCGGCCGCGTCGGCCGAGGCTCCGCGCCGGGCCTGTGCCTCCTGGTCACCGACATGCCGGAGGCGAGCCCGGCCCGGGCGCGCCTGAACGCCGTCGCCTCCACCCTCGACGGCTTCGAGCTCTCCCGCATCGACCTCGAACAGCGCCGCGAGGGCGATGTGCTCGGCCAGGCCCAGTCCGGGGTGCGCTCCTCGCTGCGGATGCTCACCGTCATCGACGACGAGGAGGTCATCGCCGCCGCCCGCGAGGAAGCCGCCACGGTGGTCGCCGAGGACCCGGACCTCGAACACCTCCCGGGGCTGCGCACGGCCCTGGACGCCCTCCTGGACAAGGACCGCGAGCAGTACCTCGACAAGGGCTGAGAGACTGGGGGAGCACATCCGACGCATGTACACGGACAAGGACTGAGATGACCCGCGTGATCGCCGGCCGGGCCGGTGGACGCCGCCTCGCCGTACCGCCGGGCACCGGCACCCGCCCCACCTCCGACCGGGCGCGCGAGGGCCTCTTCTCCACCTGGGAGGCGCTGCTCGGCACGCTCGACGGCATCCGGATCGCCGATCTGTACGCGGGCTCCGGAGCCGTGGGCCTGGAGGCGCTCTCGCGCGGCGCGGTCCACGCCCTGCTGGTCGAGGCGGACGTCCGGGCCGCCCGCACCGTCCGCGACAACGTGGCCGCGCTCAAGCTGCCCGGCGCCGAAGTGCGCACCGGCAAAGCGGAGCAGATCGTGACGGGCCCGGCGCCCGCCGACCCGTACGACGTGATTTTCCTGGACCCGCCGTACGCCGTCACCGATGACGATCTTCGGGAGATCCTGCTCACACTCGGCCGCGGGGGCTGGCTCACGGAGGACTGTCTCGTCACCGTGGAGCGCAGCACCAGAGGCGGGGAATTCGGCTGGCCCGAAGGATTCGAAGCACTGCGGGCCCGTCGCTACGGCGAGGGCACGCTTTGGTACGGTCGCGCCGCCTCCACGTGCGAAAACGCACCGCGAGACACCCCATGACCGGACCGGAGAGCGAGGGACATCAGTTGCGCCGCGCCGTCTGTCCGGGGTCCTTTGACCCCATCACCAACGGACACCTCGACATCATCGCCCGTGCCTCCCGCCTGTACGACGTCGTACACGTAGCGGTGATGATCAATCAGTCGAAGCAGGGCCTGTTCACCATCGAGGAGCGGATCGAGATGATCCGCGAGGTGACGGCCGACTTCGGCAACGTGGAGGTCGAGTCCTTCCACGGCCTGCTCGTCGACTTCTGCAAGCAGCGGGACATCCCCGCGATCGTCAAGGGCCTCCGTGCCGTCAGCGACTTCGACTACGAGCTGCAGATGGCCCAGATGAACAACGGGCTCTCGGGCGTCGAGACCCTGTTCGTGCCCACCAATCCGACGTACAGCTTCCTGTCGTCCTCGTTGGTCAAGGAGGTCGCGACCTGGGGCGGAGACGTCTCCCACCTGCTGCCGGCCACCGTCCACGAGGCCCTGGTCGCCCGGCTCGCCGAGAAGTGAGCCACAGGGCCGGCCACTGACGGTCCGTCACCCGGTGTCGGGCGGGCGCCGACTGGCCTTACAGTCGTCCCGTCCGTCTCCAATCCGTTAGAAGAGTGGCGATCACCGGTGGACGTGCAGAAGAAGCTCGACGAGATCGTCGAGGTGGTCGGCAGCGCCCGGTCCATGCCCATGTCGGCCTCGTGCGTGGTCAACCGCGCCGACCTCCTGGCGATGCTGGAAGAGGTGCGCCAGGCCCTGCCCGGTTCGCTCGCCCAGGCCCAGGAGCTGATCGGCGGCCGGGAGCAGATGGTCGAGCAGGCCCGCCAGGAGGCCGAGCGGATCATCGAGTCCGCGCACGCCCAGCGCGGCACGCTGATCTCCGACACCGCCGTCGCCCGCCAGTCCCAGGACGAGGCGGACCGCATCCTCGGCGAGGCCCGCCGGGACGCCGAGGAGATCCGCGCCGAGGCCGACGACTACGTCGACTCCAAGCTCGCCAACTTCGAGGTCGTCCTCACCAAGACCATCGGCTCGGTCGACCGGGGCCGCGAAAAGCTGCTCGGCCGCGGCCCGGGCCTCGACGACCAGGGCCGCACGGACGAGGACGCCCCCGAGTACAGCTCGGACCCGGGCACCCTGATCCACCGGGCCGACGAGTACGTCGACGCCAAGCTGGGCGCCTTCGAGGCGGTGCTCGCCAAGACCCTCGAAGCGGTCGGCCGCGGCCGCCAGAAGCTGCACGGCCGGACCGCCTCCGACGACCTCGCCGACCACATGGCCGCCCAGGACGCGGCGGCCGACCTGCACCAGCACACCAGCGACGCCGACTACCTGGCCGGCCTCGCGGAGCTCGCCGAGCCCGAGCCGGCCGCCGCCCACGCCGCCGCCGAGCCGCACATCCCGGCCCAGCAGCAGCCCCAGGCGTACGACCCGTACGGCTACCAGCAGCCGCAGCAGGATCCGTACGCCTATCAGCAGCAGCACCAGCCCCAGCAGCAGGATCAGTACGGACAGTACGGGTACGCCCAGCAGGACCCCTACGCCTACGACCCGAACCAGCAGCAGTACGCCGCTCCCGACGCCGGGCAGTACGGGGTGCCGCCGCAGCCCCAGCACCAGCCGCAGCAGGCCGGGCTCGACGAGACCAGCCTCTTCGACACCAGCATGATCAACTTGGATCAGCTGCGCGCCTACGAGCAGGGCCACGGGCAGAACCGCCAGTAGCCCGGCGCTGCCGTACGCCGCCCGAACGTGGGGGGACCGGGCCGGATTGGGCCTATCGCGGCCGGTCCAGTATCCTGGCTCTTCGGTCGCGCGTACGTCCGCGATCCACGCTGCCCGATTCGCTCTGCGAAGCCGGTGGCAGCCACTCCACGACCTCGAAAGCAGGAAGAGCCCTGAGCACGCGCCTCGACCACCGCGATCCCCTCGTGTTCGACACACACGAGCTGGGACGGCGTCCCGGTGCGCTCCAGCGGCTCTCCCGCACCGTGGAGGCCCCGAAGGAACTCGGGATCCCCGAGGTCATCCACGTGCCCGAGGGCAGGCCCGTGGAAATCGAGCTCCGCCTGGAGTCGGTCATGGAAGGGGTGCTTGTCACAGGCACCGCCCGTGCATCGGCCGAGGGTGAGTGCGTAAGGTGTCTGGAGCCGCTTCAGCAGGACGTTGAAGTGGACTTCCAGGAAATGTTCTCGTACCCCGACACCGACGACCGGGGCCGCCGTAAGGCAGCCGCGGACGACGATGCCGAGGACGACGAGGACATGATTCCGCTTGAGGACGGCATGTTCGACCTCGAGCCTTTGCTGCGTGATGCGGTAGTGCTCGCACTGCCGATGCAGCCGGTGTGCCGGGAGGACTGCCCCGGGCTCTGTTCCGAATGCGGAGCGAGCCTGGCGGACGACCCGGACCACCACCATGACGCCGTCGACATTCGTTGGGCGGCATTGCAGGGACTCGCCGGGACCATCCAGGACGGCGAGAAGGACAACATGAGCGGCACTGCGTCTGACGTGCAGGATGCCGCCGAGAAGCAGGAGAAGTAGCCGTGGCTGTTCCGAAGCGGAAGATGTCGCGCAGCAACACGCGCCACCGCCGGTCGCAGTGGAAGGCTGCGGTCCCCACCCTGGTTGCGTGCGAGCGCTGCCATGAGCCGAAGCTCCAGCACATCGCGTGCCCGAGCTGCGGCACCTACAACAAGCGCCAGGTCCTCGAGGTCTGAGCGGCTGGTGAGAGGCCCGATGTCTGAGTCCAACGCCAAAAAGGCGGACAACAACACGGCCTCGTCCCACACGCTTCTGGAAGGGCGGCTCGGGTATCAGCTCGAGTCCGCCCTTCTGGTGCGTGCGCTCACCCACCGTTCGTACGCGTACGAGAACGGCGGTCTGCCGACCAATGAGCGGCTCGAGTTCCTCGGGGACTCGGTGCTCGGTCTGGTCGTCACCGACACGCTGTACCGCACCCACCCCGACCTCCCGGAAGGCCAACTGGCCAAGCTCCGGGCCGCGGTGGTCAACTCTCGTGCGCTCGCGGAGGTGGGCCGAGGGCTCGAACTGGGCTCCTTCATCCGGCTCGGCCGGGGTGAAGAGGGCACGGGCGGCCGGGACAAGGCATCCATCCTCGCCGACACCCTTGAAGCGGTGATCGGCGCTGTCTATCTCGACCAGGGTCTTGAGGCGGCGTCCGCGCTCGTCCACAAGCTGTTCGACCCCCTGATCGAGAAGTCCTCGAACCTCGGGGCCGGCCTGGACTGGAAGACCAGCCTCCAGGAGCTGACGGCGGCCGAAGGGCTCGGCGTTCCCGAGTACCTGGTCTCCGAAACCGGACCCGACCACGAGAAGACCTTTACTGCTGCCGCCCGCGTCGGTGGTGTCTCGTACGGCACCGGCACCGGCCGCAGCAAGAAGGAAGCGGAGCAGCAGGCCGCGGAGTCGGCATGGCGGGCCATTCGCGCCGCCGCCGACGAGCGGGCCAAGGCAGCGGCGGAAGCTCCCGTCGCCGCCCCGGCCGATGGCGGGTCGCCGACCCCCGCCGCCGGCGCATCGGCCTGACCAGCCTTCTTCCTTCGAGCCCCCGCCCAGCGCACTCCGGTGCGGGGCGGGGGTTTCCGCTTGTCCCGGTAAAGGCCCCGTCCCTATTTCCGGGCCCGCTGCGAGGGCCCCTCGGGCACGCGGTAATCTGCGCGCATGCCTGAGCTGCCTGAAGTCGAAGTGGTCCGGCGCGGACTTGAGCGCTGGGTGGCCGGGCGCACCGTCGCGGACGTGGAGGTGCTGCATCCGCGCGCCGTACGCCGCCACCTCGCCGGGGGCGACGACTTCGCGGCGCGGCTCAAGGGACACCGGATCGGCGTCGCCCGGCGGCGCGGCAAGTACCTCTGGCTGCCGCTCGCGGACGCGGACGCCTCGGTGCTCGGGCACCTCGGCATGAGCGGACAGCTGCTCGTGCAGCCGCAGGACACCCCGGACGAGAAGCATCTGCGGATCCGGGTCAGGTTCCAGGACGAGGCCGGCACCGAGCTGCGCTTCGTCGACCAGCGGACCTTCGGCGGGCTCTCGCTGCACGACAACACTCCCGACGGGCTGCCCGACGTCATCGCGCACATCGCCCGGGACCCGCTGGACCCCGCGTTCGACGACGAGGCCTTCTTCGCGGCGCTGCGACTGCGGCGCACCACGGTCAAACGAGCACTGCTCGATCAATCGCTCATCAGCGGCGTCGGCAACATCTACGCCGACGAGGCGCTCTGGCGCGCCCGGCTGCACTACGACCGCCCGACCGCGACCCTGAACCGCCCCCAGGCGGCCGAACTCCTGGGCCACGCACGGGAAGTGATGAACGAGGCACTCGCCGTCGGCGGCACCAGCTTCGACAGCCTCTACGTCAACGTGAACGGCGAGTCCGGGTACTTCGAGCGCTCGCTCGACGCGTACGGCCGCGAGGGCGAGCCGTGCAGGCGCTGCGGCACGGCGATGCGCAGGCGCGCCTGGATGAACCGGTCCAGCTACTTCTGCCCGAAGTGTCAAAGGGCCCCGCGCGCCACGTCGTAGCTCTGCTGCGCCTCAAGAACCGTCGGCATCCGGTCCTCCACGAAGTGGATGAGCGAGAGCAGCCGTTCGGTCACATCGCGGCCCAGCGGGGTCAGTTCGTAGTCGACCCGCGGCGGGTTCGTCGGCTGCGCCTCGCGGTGTACGAGGCCGTCGCGCTCCAGTGAGTGCAGCGTCTGGGAGAGCATCTTCTCGCTCACGCCGTCGACCCGGCGCCGCAGCTCGTTGAAGCGCAGGGTCCCCTCGTACAGCGCGCCCAGCGTCAGGCTGCCCCAGCGCCCCGTGACGTCCTCCAGCGTGCGCCGGGACGGGCAGGCCTTGGAGAACACGTTGAACGGCAGGTCGGCGTCGGCGGTGAGCTCGGCGGTACAGGAGGTCTCGTCCATAGCACCACCATAGTGCCATGCAGCGCAGACCGATGGGTTGCGCTAACAAAAAGTTAGTGCTTACCTATGTGCAGCGCCGCAGCGGACAGCCGCCGCGACGCCGCACGCCGGCCGTCGCGCCTGCCCCGCCGCCCTTTCCCGTTCCTGAGGAGATTCCCGCCGTGACCACTCCTGTTGTCTCGATCGCCTACCACTCCGGCTACGGCCACACCGCCGTCCTCGCCGAGGCCGTCCGCGACGGCGCCGCCGGGGCCGGGGCCACCGTCCACTTCATCAAGGTCGACGCCATCACCGAGGCCGACTGGGAGCTCCTCGACGCCTCCGACGCCATCGTCTTCGGCTCGCCCACCTACATGGGCACCGCGTCGGGCACCTTCCACCAGTTCGCCGAGGCCACCTCGAAGCGCTGGTTCACCGACGCCTGGCTGGACAAGCTCGCCGCCGGCTTCACCAACTCCGGCTCCAAGAGCGGCGACAAGGGCCATACCCTGCAGTACCTCCAGACGCTGGCCGCCCAGCACGGCATGCACTGGGTGAACCTCGGCCTGAAGCCCGGCTGGAATTCCACCGCGGGCTCCGAGCACGACCTCAACCGGCTCGGCTTCTTCTCCGGCGCGGGCGCCCAGACCAACTCCGACGAGGGCCCCGAGGCCGTCCACAAGGCCGACATAGCCACCGCCGAACACCTGGGCCGCCGCATCACCGAGACCACCCGCGTCTTCATCGCGGGCAAGGCGGCCGTCAGCGCCTGATCACTTGCTCCCGGTGGATCGGCGCGCGATCCAATTCCTCACTTCGGGATCCGAATGTGCGCATAGGAAAGGGCCCCCGCCGTTCGCAACGGAGGGGGCCCTTGCCTGCGCGTATGAGTAATTGGCGCACATCGGATTACGTATGAGCGATTGTCCGTACGTGATGCGCGTTCGGGTGAATGGCCAAACGCCAATGATCAAACACTCATGATCAAAAGCCGAAGTCCTGGGTCCACCAAGGGCCGCCCGGGCCGAAGTGCACGCCGACGCCCAGGGACTTGTACTCGCAGTTCAGGATGTTCGCGCGGTGGCCCGGGCTGTTCATCCAGGCGTCCATCACGGCCTTGGCATCCGCCTGGCCGCGGGCGATGTTCTCGCCGCCGAGGCCCTGGACGCCCGCCTTCGCGGCCCGGTCCCACGGAGTCCTGCCGTCCGGGTCGGTGTGGTCGAAGAAGCCACGGGCGGCCATGTCGTCGCTGAAGGCGGTGGCGAGCGAGGCCAGCGCCGGGCTCGCCGACACGGGGCTGCAGCCGGCCTGAGCACGCTCCAGGTTGACCAGCGACATCACAGTGGCGGCGGCCGAGGCCTCGGCGGTCGGCACCTGGCCGCGCTGCGAGGGAACGAGCTTGGCCGGGGCGCTCGACGGGGACGCCGGCTTCGACGGGGCCGGGGCAGGGGCCGCGGACTTCTTCTCCGGCTTCTCCGACTTCTCGGGCGCGGACGCGGGCGCCGACGGCGTGGCCGAGGCGCTCGGGGAGGGGGCGGTCGACGGCGCGTGCGCGGCCTTGGCCGACTCGGAGGGCGTGGGCGCCGCGCTGCTCGGCTTCTCCGACTCGCCGCCCTGCGCCTGGACGTCCGGCGTCTGGCTCGCGTGAAGCCGGCCGCCGGCCATGGTGTCGCCGCTCACCTTGTACGTACCGCCGCCCGGCAGGAGGCCCGAGGCGACGGCCACGGCGCCCACGGCCACCGCGGCGGAGACGCCGAGCAGCCCGGTGCGCACGGGCACGATCGCCCGCTTCTTCCGGCGTGACCCGCCCTTGGGCCGGCCGTCCTGGCCCACCGCGGGATCTGCGGGCGCGGGTTCGGCGGCGGAGCGACGATGGCGTCCCATCTGCTGTGCCTTCCTCGATGCCGTGGGCAATGCCTGGTCGCATTGCCGCGGTGGCCGCGATCGGCCGTAAATGATCAAATGGGAACTAACCCATACGGGTGAGGCTCATTTCGTCGCGACTGTACGCCATGACGCATGGGGGCGAAGTGCTGCGTGAGCAATTGGCCGGTTAGCGTGCAGGTATGAACGAAGATGCGCACGGAGATGTTCGACTCACGGCCTGGGTGCGCGGGCGAGTGCAGCAAGTCGGCTTCCGCTGGTTCACCAGGGCAAATGCTCTGGAGATCGGCGGCCTCAGCGGGTTCGCCCTGAATCTGGACGACGGACGCGTCCAAGTCGTCGCCGAGGGGCCGCGTGAGAATTGCCACCGTTTGCTGGAGTGGCTTCGCTCCGACGACACGCCGGGCCGGGTCGACGGAGTTACGGAGATCTGGGACACAGCGCGGGGCGGCTACGACACCTTCGCCATCCGCTGAGCATCGTCACGCGACCGGGCGGCAGCCGGTCGCGGTGACACCCCGCGTCCGGCTCGCAACCACGCGCTGACCTCGAACGATCTGCCTGTTGCCATCTCGCGCCCGGCGTGCAAGGCTGCGAACAGTACGGATGATCTCCACGCCCCCAGGGCTCCGAGAAGAGGCAGCACCGCTCGTTCAGCGGTTGCGGGCCCCCGGATTGCCGGTGGATACGGGGCGTGATCGTGTTGACCGTCAAACTTTTTGGTGAGACTCTGGAAGCCCCGCGCACCTTAGCTGTTTGGCATGAAGAACCGCAGTCAAGTCCAAGCACCGCGGGTGCGATTCCCTCACGACCCACACCGCTTCGGTCGGTCACTCAGTGTGGAGGACCATCCATCATGGCAAAGGCGCTTCTCGGTTACGTCGGCGGTTCCGACCCGCGACTCCTCGCCGAGATGCGACGGCTCCAGCAGCGCGTCCAGGACCTTGAGTCCGAGCTCAACCGGATTCAGTCCGAGAACGACGTGCTGTCCGCTGCCGCCGCTTCGCACCGCGGAGATTCGCTGCTCGAAGGCATCGACATCGACGTCCCGCAGGCGGAGCCCGCACTCACCTGACCCCGGGGTGAGAAGAGGTTCCGTCCCTCTCGTCGAGATCGAGAGATCCGCAAGACCTGCAATGTATTGCAAGGGACGCTCCGGCGTCCCTTCTTTCTTTCTTCCGGCGCACGCGTGCCCGGTCCGCCTTTCCCTTACGGTCTGATGTGCCCTGCACCTTCCTGGGCGAAACCGAGAGTGAAAGGTAGAGTCCGGCGGCGTGCACCTCAAGGCCCTCACCCTGCGCGGATTCAAATCCTTCGCGTCCGCGACCACGCTGAAGTTCGAGCCGGGCATCACCTGTGTGGTGGGCCCCAACGGATCCGGCAAGTCCAATGTCGTGGACGCGCTGAGCTGGGTCATGGGCGAGCAGGGCGCCAAGTCGCTGCGCGGCGGGAAGATGGAGGACGTCATCTTCGCCGGGACGACCGGCCGCCCGCCGCTCGGCCGCGCGGAAGTCTCCCTCACCATCGACAATTCCGACGGCGCGCTGCCCATCGAATACGCCGAAGTCACCATCACGCGGATCATGTTCCGCAACGGCGGCAGCGAATACCAGATCAATGGCGACACCTGCCGGCTGCTCGACATCCAGGAACTGCTCTCCGACTCCGGCATCGGCCGCGAGATGCACGTCATCGTCGGGCAGGGCCAGCTCGACTCCGTCCTGCACGCCGACCCGATGGGGCGGCGCGCCTTCATCGAAGAGGCGGCGGGCGTCCTCAAGCACCGCAAGCGCAAGGAGAAGGCGCTGCGGAAGCTGGACGCGATGAAGGCCAACCTCGCCCGCGTCCAGGACCTCACCGATGAACTGCGGCGCCAGCTCAAGCCGCTCGGCCGCCAGGCCGCCGTCGCGCGCCGTGCCGCCGTCATCCAGGCCGACCTGCGCGACGCCCGCCTTCGCCTGCTCGCCGACGACCTCGTACGGATGCGGCAGGCGCTCAGCGCCGAGATCGCCGACGAGGCCGAGCTGCTGCGCCGCAAGGAGAGCGCGGAGGCCGACCTCAAGGCGGCGCTGGCTCGCGAGACCCAACTGGAGGACCAGGTGCGGCAGCTGTCGCCCCGGCTCCAGCGCGCCCAGCAGACCTGGTACGAGCTGTCCCAGCTGGCCGAGCGGGTGCGCGGCACCATCTCGCTGGCCGACGCCCGGGTCCAGAGCGCGAGCGCCCAGCCGCCCGAGGAGCGGCGCGGGCGTGACCCGGAGGACATGGAGCGTGAGGCAGCCCGGATCCGCGAACAGGAGGCCGAGCTGGAGGCCGCGCTCGAAGCGGCCGAACACGCCCTGGAGGACACCTCCGCCCACCGCGCCGACCTGGAGCGGGAACTCGCCGTCGAGGAACGTCGTTTGAAGGATGTGGCCCGGGCCATCGCCGACCGGCGCGAGGGCCTCGCGCGGCTGCACGGGCAGGTCAACGCGGCGCGGAGCAGGGCGGGTTCCGCGCAGGCCGAGATCGACCGGCTCGCCGCCGCGCGCGACGAGGCGGGGGAGCGGGCCGCGCTCGCGCAGGAGGAGTACGAGCAGCTCAAGGCCGAGGTGGACGGCCTCGAAGCGGACGACACCGAGCTCGCCGAGGCCCACGACGCGGCCAAGCGCGAGCTCGCCGGGGCCGAGGCGGCGCTCGGCGCCGCCCGCGAGGAGGCCACCGCCGCCGAGCGGAAACGTGCCGCCGTCTCCGCCCGGCACGACGCGCTCGCGCTGGGGCTGCGCCGCAAGGACGGCACGGGCGCGCTGCTCGGCGCCCGTGACGCGCTGACCGGACTGCTCGGCCCCGCCGCCGAACTGCTCACCGTGGCACCCGGGTACGAGGTGCCGGTCGCGGCCGCCCTGGGCACCGCCGCCGACGCGCTCGCGGTGAGCGGGCCCTCGGCGGCCGCCGAAGCCATTCGCATGCTGCGCAAGCAGGACGCCGGCCGCGCCGCCCTGCTCCTGAACGGCGCCCCGGAGGACGAGGAGGAGCGGTCGGCCCGCCGCGAAGGCCCGACCTACGCCGCCGACCTGGTCCGCGGGCCCGCCGAACTGATGCCCGCCGTGCGGCGCCTGCTGCGCGACGTCGTCGTGGTCGGCACCCTGGAGGACGCCGAGGACCTCGTCTACGCGCGGCCCGCGCTGACCGCCGTCACCGCCGAGGGAGACGTACTGGGCGCCCACTTCGCCCACGGCGGATCGGCCGGCGCGCCCAGCCTCCTGGAGGTCCGGGCCTCCGTCGACGAGGCCGCATCCGAGCTCGCCGACCTGGCCGTACGGTGCGAGGAGCTGGCCCGCGTGCAACAGCGGGCCGACGAGCGGCGCGGTGAACTCGCCCTGCACGTCGAGGACTTGGGGGAGCGGCGGCGGGCCGCGGAGAAGGAACGGTCCTCTGTGGCTCAGCAGCTCGGCCGGCTCGCCGGGCAGGCGCGCGGCGCGGCCGGCGAGGCCGAGCGGACCGCCGCCGCTGCCGCCCGCGCCCAGGAAGCCCTGGAGAAGGCCACCGAGGAAGCCGAGGAACTGGCCGAACGGCTCCTGGTCGCCCAGGAGATGCCGGTCGAGGAGGAGCCCGACACCTCGGTACGGGACCGGCTCGCGGCCGACGGCGCCAACGCCCGCCAGACCGAGATGGAGGCCCGCCTTCAGGCCCGTACCCACGAGGAGCGGGTCAAGGCGCTCGCCGGGCGGGCCGAGGGGCTCGACCGCGCGGCCCGGGCCGAACGCGAGGCGCGGGCCCGCGCCGAGCAGCGCCGCGCCCGGCTGCGCCACGAGGCGGCCGTCGCCGGGGCCGTGGCCCTTGGGGCCCGCACCCTGCTCGCCCACGTCGAGGTGTCGCTGGTGCGGGCCGAGCGGGAGCGGGCCGGGGCCGAGGCCGCCAAGGCCGAGCGCGAGCAGGAGCTGACCGGGGCCCGCGGGGCCGGCCGGGACCTCAAGGCGGAACTCGACAAACTCACGGATTCGGTTCACCGCGGCGAGGTACTCGGTGCCGAGAAGCGGCTGCGGATCGAGCAGCTGGAGACCAAGGCGCTGGAGGAGCTGGGGGTCGAGCCGGCCGGGCTCGTGGCGGAGTACGGCCCCGACCAGCTGGTGGTGGCCCCCTCGCCGCCCGCCGAGGGAGAGGAGCTGCCGGACACTGCATCAATCAGCGGCTCCGCCGCGGGCGAGCACCCGCGCAACCAGATGGTCCCCTACGTGCGCGCCGAGCAGGAGAAGCGGCTCCGGGCGGCCGAACGGGCGTATCAGCAGCTCGGAAAGGTCAACCCGCTCGCCCTGGAGGAATTCGCCGCCCTTGAGGAGCGCCACAAGTTCCTCTCCGAGCAGCTGGAGGACCTCAAGAAGACCCGGACCGACCTCCTTCAAGTCGTGAAGGAGGTGGACGAGCGGGTGGAGCAGGTCTTCACGGAGGCCTACCGCGACACGGCCAGGGAGTTCGAGGGCGTCTTCTCGCGGCTCTTCCCGGGCGGCGAGGGCCGGCTGATCCTGACCGACCCCGGCAACATGCTCGCCACCGGGGTCGACGTGGAGGCCCGGCCGCCGGGCAAGAAGGTCAAGCGGCTCTCGCTGCTCTCCGGCGGCGAGCGCTCGCTGACCGCCGTCGCGCTGCTCGTGTCCATCTTCAAGGCCAGGCCCAGCCCGTTCTACGTGATGGACGAGGTGGAGGCGGCCCTGGACGACACCAACCTCCAGCGGCTGATCCGGATCATGCAGGAGCTCCAGGAGTCCTCGCAGCTGATCGTGATCACGCACCAGAAACGGACCATGGAGGTCGCCGACGCGCTGTACGGCGTCTCGATGCAGGGCGACGGCGTGTCCAAGGTGATCAGCCAGCGGCTGCGCTGAGGCAGGCATCGCGTCGCCCCCCGATGATTCGGCCGATCCCTGGGCTGACCTCCACTTCTTCAAGTCTTGAACATTCGGCGGCGGGTCATGCCGTCAAATTCACAACCGAACAGGTATTGACTTCGAAACTTGAAGGCATAGTCTCTGCAACGTTGCTTTTACCTTCAAGTGGTGGGTGACGGGAAGTTGTGCGCCACTTGGAGGAGTCCCCCCACGCCCGGCGACGCTGCCCGGCGGCCCCAGGAGTACAACGTGACCAGTACCGCGCAGGCGCAGGCGTCCGGAGGCGGCCAGACCGCGCCGGACCACCTCGGCCATGTCATCTTCATCACGGCGGCGGCCGCGATGGGCGGCTTCCTCTTCGGCTACGACAGTTCCGTGATCAACGGCGCCGTAGAGGCGATCCGTGAGCGGTACTCCATCGGGTCCGGGACGCTCGCCCAGGTGATCGCCATCGCCCTGATCGGCTGCGCGATCGGCGCCGCCACCGCGGGCCGGATCGCCGACCGCATCGGCCGCATCCGCTGCATGCAGATCGCGGCGACCCTGTTCACCATCAGCGCCATCGGGTCCGCGCTGCCGTTCGCGCTGTGGGACCTCGCGTTCTGGCGGATCATCGGCGGCTTCGCCATCGGCATGGCCTCGGTCATCGGCCCGGCCTACATCGCCGAGGTCGCCCCGCCCGCCTACCGCGGCCGGCTCGGCTCCTTCCAGCAGGCCGCGATCGTCATCGGCATCGCGATCTCGCAGCTCGTCAACTGGGGCATCCTCAACGCCGCCGGCGGCGAGCAGCGCGGCAAGATCGTCGGCCTTGAGGCCTGGCAGGTCATGCTCGGCGTGATGGTGATCCCGGCCATCCTGTACGGACTGCTCTCCTTCGCCATCCCCGAGTCGCCGCGCTTCCTCATCTCGGTCGGCCGCGACGCCGACGCCAAGAAGGTGCTCGCCGACGTCGAGGGCAAGAACGTCGACCTCGACGCCCGCGTCGCCGAGATCGAGCACGCCATGAAGTCCGAGCACAAGTCGACCTTCAAGGACCTGCTCGGCTCCAAGTGGGGCTTCCTGCCCATCGTCTGGGTCGGCATCGGCCTCTCGGTCTTCCAGCAGCTCGTCGGCATCAACGTCGCGTTCTACTACTCCTCGACGCTGTGGCAGTCCGTCGGCATCGACCCGTCGAGCTCGTTCTTCTACTCGTTCACCACGTCGATCATCAACATCATCGGCACCGTGATCGCGATGGTCCTGGTCGACCGGGTCGGCCGCAAGCCGCTCGCGCTCGTCGGCTCCATCGGCATGGCGGTCGCGCTCGCCGTCGAGGCCTGGGCCTTCTCGGCCAACCTCGTCGACGGCAAGCTCCCCAACACCGAGGGCGTCGTGGCCCTGATCGCCGCCCACGTCTTCGTGCTCTTCTTCGCCCTGTCCTGGGGCGTGGTGGTGTGGGTCTTCCTCGGCGAGATGTTCCCGAACCGGATCCGTGCCGCGGCCCTCGGTGTCGCCGCGGCCGCCCAGTGGATCGCCAACTGGGCCATCACCGCGAGCTTCCCGAGCCTGTCGGACTGGAACCTGTCGGGCACCTACGTCATCTACGCGGTCTTCGCCGTGCTCTCGATCCCCTTCGTGCTCAAGTACGTCAAGGAGACCAAGGGCAAGGCGTTGGAGGAGATGGGCTAATCCCCGCTGCCCCTCTCCTCTCACCGAACCGCCCCGGCTCGCCATCGAGCCGGGGCGGTTCGCTATCCCAGCGCAGGCAGCACCCGCTCGCAGAACAAGTGCAGGCTGCGCCACCCCTCGTCCACCGGCATTCCACCGCACAGCGGGTGCAGGACCAGGCTGTCGCCGCCAAGCGCCGCGCACTCCTGCGGGGTCACGACGCGGTAGACGCCCTCGGCGCGCAGTTCCGCCACCGTCGTGGCCGCGGACTTCACCGCCGAGCGGATGTCCTTGGACTGCCAGGACGCGTACATCCGTGCCTCGTGCAGGAAGTGCTCGCCGTACTCGGCCCACGTGCGGTCCGGGTCCTCGCTGACGTGCAGCAGCGGCGTCTGCGCCGCGGGCATCATGCAGAAGCCCTCGGTGCCGTACTCGGCGAGCTTCTCGTTGTAGTGGGCCTCAAGTTCGGGCAGGTGCGCGCTCGGGAAGAACGGCAGGCCGAGCCGGGCCGCGCGGTTGGCGGCCGCCCGTGAGGAGCCGCCGACGAGGAGCATCGGGTGCGGCTCGGTGAACGGGCGCGGGGTGACCCGTACGCGCCGGCCCCGGAACGTGAACTCCTCGCCCGTCCAGGCCTTCAGGAGCGTTTCGAGCAGCTCGTCCTGCAGCTTGCCGCGCCGGCCCCACTCGACGCCCTGCTGCTCGTACTCGGCGGGCCGGTAGCCGATCCCCGAGACCGTCACAAGACGGCCGCCGCTCACCAGGTCGAGCACCGCGATGTCCTCGGCAAGGCGCAGCGGGTCGTACAGCGGGCCGATGATCGCCGAGACCGTCACCGCGATGCGCCCGCCCGTCGCCCGACCGCCACCCCTCACGGAGGCGCTGCGCGCCGCTGAATTTCCTTGTGTGGCGCCGAAGACCGCCCCGGCGAAGGCGAAGGGAGAGGGCAGCCAGTTGTTGTCCGTGCCGTGGTGCTCCTCGGTCTGGACGGTGTCGACGCCCCGGTCGTCGGCGTACGCCGCCATCTCCAGGGCCGCCCGGTAGCGCGCGGAGAGCGACTGCGCGGTGGCGTCCGGGTCCACCAGATTCATGCGTACGACCGTGAACGGCATGGAAAAGTCCCCCTCCACCGGGTGGGTTCCGAAGAACCCCGGGCGAAGGGGGACGGTAGCTGACGATGCGTCAGACAGCCAGAGTCTCGGGGGACTTGGCTTCCTCGGAGGCCTCGTCCGCCTCGGCCGGCTCCGCGGCCACCACGGGCGGCTTGGGCAGCGCGACGTACAGCAGGCCGGAGATCACGATGGTGGCGACCCAGCCCAGGCCGTACTCGCCGACCGGGTTGTTCCCGGACAGCGGGCCGGTGAACCAGTCGGACTTGGTGAACATGAGGCCGCCGACCAGGCCGACCGCCCAGGCGATGACGGCGGCGGGGGAGAAGCCGCCCTTGTACCAGTAGGCGCTGGTGCGGGTCGTGTCGAGCAGCGCCTTCGCGTCGTACTCCGTGCGGCGCAGCATGTCCGCGCCGAACACGCCGACCCAGGCCGAGAACGCGACGGCGAGCAGCGAGAGGAAGGCGATGAACGAGCCCATGAAGCTGGTGGCGACCAGCATCAGGATGCCGCCGAAGACCAGCGAGATCACCGCGTTGACGGAGACCGCCCAGTGCCGCGGGATCTTGAAGCCGAGGGTCTGCGCGGTGAAGCCCGCCGAGTACATCGACATCGAGTTGATCAGCAGCATGCCGACGAGCGCGATCAGCAGGTACGGCACCGCGATCCACATCGGCAGGATCTCGCCGAGGAAGGACACCGGGTCGGCGGCCGAGGCGAGGTCCGGCGTGGAGACGGCCATGACCGCGCCCATCAGGACCATCGGCAGCACCACGATGCCGGCGCCGCCGATCGAGTTGCCGACGATCGCCTTGGAGGAGGCGGTGCGGGGCAGGTAGCGGGCGAAGTCGGGGGCGGAGGGGATCCAGCTCACGCCGCCCGCGGCGATCATGCCGATGCCCGCGACCATCAGCGACGTCTTGCCGGCCGGCTGGTGGACGACCGCGGACCAGTGGGTGTTCAGGGCGAGGTAGACGAGCACCAGGATCGAGAAGGCGCCGAACAGGAACGTCGCGTACTTGTTGCACTTCTGCACGACGTGGATGCCGAGGCCGGAGATCGCGAACGTGATGACCACGAAGACGGCGAGCGTCACGATGATCAGGAACGTGTTGCTCTTGATCCCGAAGAGGATGTCGAGCACGGTGAGCACCGCATAGGCGCCGGTCACGGCGTTGATGGTCTCCCAGCCCCAGCGCGCCACCCAGATCAGTGAACCGGGCAGCAGATTGCCGCGCTGGCCGAACACCGCGCGCGAGAGCGCCATGCCGGGGGCACCGCCGCGCTTGCCCGCGATCCCGATGAGCCCGACCAGGCCGTACGAGAGGATGGGCGCGGCCACGGCGACCACGATCGCCTGCCAGAAGTTGAGCTTGTACGCGACGACGAGGCTGGCGCCCATCGTGAGCAGCAGCACGCTGATGTTCGCGGCGACCCAGGTGGGGAAGAGCTCGCGGGTTCTCGCGGTGCGCTCCTCGTCCGGCACGGGCTCAAGGCCGCGTGTTTCCAGGGCGCTCTGCGGTTCGTCGGTGGTGCCAGTGTTCATGGGGGTGGAGTTCCATGCCTCTCGCTCGGCTCGACGCTGAGCCGGTGGGGGTAGTCGAAGGGGACTCTACGCGCGTTGATGCGCCCACTTCTATCGTACTTTAATCTGACACCCGTCCCATAATTCCCTTCCGTTCTCGGACGAAGCCACAAACTGGGTCCTCGTGGGCCCGTACCCGATACTGGGAGAGTTATGGAATTCGTCATCCTTGCTGTAGTCATCGCCCTGGTCGCGGTCGGCGCGATCAGCGGGCTCGTGGTCAGCAGCCGCAAGAAGAAGCAGCTGCCGCCCACCGCACCGCCGAGCACGCCGACCATCACAGCCCCGCCCGCCGAACCTCAGGTCGGTGAGGACGCCGCGGAGACGGCGCAGGAACCGCGCCGCACCATCGAGGAGGTCGGCCTTCCCCAGGCGCCCGCCGCGCCGGTCGCCGTCGAGGAGCCGGTGGCCCCCGAGGCTCCGGCCATCGAGGTCCCCGAGCCGACAGCGGGCCGCCTCGTCCGGCTGCGGGCCCGCCTCGCCCGCTCGCAGAACTCGCTCGGCAAGGGGCTGCTCACCCTGCTCTCCCGCGAGCACCTCGACGAGGACACCTGGGAGGAGATCGAGGACACCCTGCTGACCGCCGACGTCGGCGTCGCGCCCACCCAGGAGCTGGTCGACCGGCTCCGCGAGCGCGTCAAGGTGCTCGGCACCCGCACCCCCGAGGACCTGCGCACCCTGCTGCGCGAGGAACTCCTCACCCTGCTCGGCACCGACTTCGACCGCGAGGTCAAGACCGAGGGCGGCGAGACCGTCCCCGGCGTCGTGATGGTCGTCGGCGTCAACGGCACCGGCAAGACCACCACCACCGGCAAGCTCGCCCGCGTCCTGGTCGCGGACGGCAAGTCCGTCGTCCTCGGCGCGGCCGACACCTTCCGCGCCGCCGCCGCCGACCAGCTGCAGACCTGGGGCCAGCGCGTCGGTGCCCGCACCGTGCGCGGCCCCGAAGGCGGCGACCCCGCCTCGATCGCCTTCGACGCCGTCAAGGAAGGCATCGCCGAGGGCGCCGACGTCGTACTGATCGACACGGCCGGCCGCCTGCACACCAAGACCGGGCTCATGGACGAGCTCGGCAAGGTCAAGCGCGTCGTCGAGAAGCACGGCCCGCTGGACGAGATCCTGCTCGTCCTCGACGCCACGACCGGCCAGAACGGCCTGGTCCAGGCCCGGGTGTTCGCCGAGGTCGTCGACATCACCGGCATCGTCCTGACCAAGCTCGACGGCACCGCCAAGGGCGGCATCGTCATCGCCGTCCAGCGCGAACTGGGCGTCCCCGTCAAGCTCGTCGGTCTCGGCGAGGGCGCGGACGACCTGGCCCCGTTCGAGCCGGAGGCGTTCGTGGACGCCCTCATCGGCGACTAGCCCCACCGGTTGCGCACGGGCGCCCCGCCGCATCGAAAGGATGCGGCGGGGCGTTCCCGTATTCGGGGCGCCTACGCGGCCGAGCGGTGGCAGATGTACGCGAGCGTGCCGAGGAGCAGCCGGGCCTCGGGCGGGCGGGTCGCCGTGTCCGGGGACGGCGGGCGCAGCCAGCGCACCTCGCCCGACGGCGGCGCCGGTACGTGGCTGCCGCGCGGCGGGCAGCGCAGGTCCAGGACGGCGTCGTCCCAGCCCATCCGGTAGAGCAGCCGCGGGAGTTCGGCCGAGGCGCCCGGGGCGACGTAGAAGTGGGTGCGGCCGGTCGGCGTCGTCGAGACCGGGCCCAGCGGAAGCCCCATCCGTTCGAGCCGCACCAGGGCCCGCCGCCCGGCCGGGGCCGCCACGTCCAGGACGTCGAAGGCCCGCCCGACCGGCAGCAGCACCGCCGCGCCCGGGCACTGCGACCACGCCTTGGTCACCTCGTCGAGCGTGGCGCCCGCCGGGACCTCGGGCGCGAACGCGAGCGGGTGCGCGCCCGGTGCCGTACAGGACGAACTGCCGCAGGAGCACTCGCCGTTCAGGGCGCGGGCGCCCGGCGCGACGTCCCAGCCCCACAGGCCGGTGTACTCGGCGACCGCCGTGACCTCGCTCGTACGAGTGATGCGCGCGGAGCGGCCGCGGCGCCAAGAGCCGGGCCGGGTCTCCTTGATGCCCCGGCTGCCGCCGATCGTGAAGCCCATGCCCCCTCCAACGGGTCTGCCGCGTCGGTGGTTACGACGCCAATGACATAGTTGTGACGATCCGGAGTTTTCCCGTCACGTTCCGTCTCCGCCAGGTAGGACACGGTCGTGAAAGGGGTGGTGCGAAACGCGCCGTGCGCCCCGGCTCGCTCCGCTCCATCCGATGCTGATCGTCATGTGTCAAGTGAATCGCGCCTGGCGGCAGGGGAGTTCATTCGAAGGGGTGGCGAATGGTGGCGTTTCTGGAATCGCCATGGCCGGACGCGTGATCGTAGGATTACCGTCGGTACACGGACCTTGGGGGTATACGCACCCGCGGGTATGCCGGAGGCAAGCCGGTTTCCTGTCCGAGCGGGTGCAACCGTAGGACAGGAGGCCCAACTAGCGGCATTCTGATAGGGGTTCGCGCAATCGATGCACAACCGAGGCTTCAGCGGATTGGGGGCGTTCCAGTGGGCGGCAGTGGGGCTAGCGGTACGAGCGCCGGCAAGCGCCCCAACGAGCAGCTGAGTTCGTGGTTCGTCCGCAGCGGCTGGTCGAAGGGCGAACTGGCGCGCCAAGTGAACCGCCGGGCGCGTCAGATGGGCGCGCACCACATCAGCACCGACACCTCCCGGGTGCGGCGCTGGCTCGACGGCGAAATGCCTCGCGAGCCCATTCCCCGCATCCTCTCGGAGCTGTTCTCCGAGCGCTTCGGCAGCGTCGTCGCCATCGAGGACCTGGGCCTGCGCCAGGCCCACCAGTCGCCGTCGGTGTCCGGCGTCGACCTGCCCTGGGCCGGGCCCCAAACGGTGTCGCTGCTCAGCGAGTTCTCCCGCAGCGACCTCATGCTCGCCCGGCGCGGCTTTCTCGGCACGTCGCTGATGCTGGCCGCGGGCCCCTCCCTGATCGAGCCCATGCAGCGCTGGCTCGTGCCCTCGCTCCCCGGCGAGTCCGGCCCCAAGGAGACCGCCGCCAGCGCCCGGCGCCCCTCCCGGCTTTCGAAGCCCGAGCTGGAACTGCTCGAATCCACCACCGCGATGTTCCGCCAGTGGGACGCCCAGTGCGGCGGCGGGCTGCGCCGCAAGGCCGTGGTCGGCCAGCTCCACGAGGTCACCGACCTGCTCCAGGAGCCCCAGCCCGCGGCCACCTCCAAACGCCTCTTCCAGTGCGCGGCCGAACTCGCGGAGCTGGCCGGCTGGATGAGCTACGACGTCGGGCTCCAGCCCACCGCCCAGAAGTACTTCGTGCTCGCGCTGCACGCCTCCAAGGAGGCGGGCGACAAGCCGCTCGGCTCGTACATCCTGTCCTCGATGAGCCGCCAGATGATCCACCTCGGCCGGCCCGACGACGCCCTGGAGCTCATCCACCTCGCCCAGTACGGCAGCCGCGACTGCGCCACCGCCCGCACCCAGGCCATGCTGTATGCGATGGAGGCTCGCGCGTACGCCAACATGGGCCAGCCCAGCAAGACCAAGCGGGCCGTGCGGATGGCCGAGGACACCTTCGGCGACGCCGGGCTCGACGGCGAGCCGGAGCCCGACTGGATCCGCTTCTTCTCCGAGGCGGAGCTCAACGGGGAGAACGCCCACTCCTACCGCGACCTCGCCTACGTGGCCGGCCGCAGCCCCACCTACGCCTCGCTCGCCGAGCCCGTGATGGAGCAGGCCGTGGCTCTGTTCGGCAAGGACGAGGAGCACCAGCGCAGCTACGCCCTGAACCTGATCGGCATGGCCACCGTGCACCTGCTCAAGCGGGAGCCCGAGCAGTCGACCGTCCTGGCCGAGCAGGCCCTGCGGGTCGCCAAGCGGGTCCGCTCCGAGCGGGTCAACACCCGGCTGCGCAAGACCGTCGACACCGCGGCACGCGACTTCTCGGACGTCGCCGAGGTGGTCCAGATGACGGACCTGCTCAGCAGGGAACTGCCCGAGACGGCCGAAGCCGTCTGAGCCCGCTTAGCCGAAGGGCCCTGGGCCCGGCTGTACGGCGACGGCATACAAGACCCCGGCCGCGACACTCACCCCGTTCAGCCCGACTCGGCTCCCCCACGCCAGGTCAAGCGGGTGACGTCGCGGCCGGTCCGCCGTACGCGGACGTACGCGGATGGTAGTCGCCGGCCCCCTTCTGATCCGGCAGTTCACTGGCGTGTAACACGCCCGCCCCCTTCGTCACTGCGGCGAAACATCGAGCGGCACCGCCGGAAACGGCGCTGGGACAACCTCATGGCGCATAACCGGCCTCCAGCCAGTTCCCGCCCGAGTAACGCCCCCGCACGGGCCGTACCGACGACGAGGAGACGCCGATGCCTCCAGGCATCACGCTCGCAGCTGACGCTCCGCAGCTGTCCAGCGCCAACACCGGATTCATGCTGATCTGCTCAGCGCTGGTGATGATCATGACGCCCGGCCTCGCCTTCTTCTACGGAGGCATGGTCCGCGTCAAGAGCACCCTCAACATGCTGATGATGAGCTTCATCAGCCTCGGCATCGTCACGATCCTGTGGGTGCTCTACGGATTCAGCCTGACCTTCGGCGAGAGCAACGGCTTCATCGGCTGGTCCAAGGACTACTTCGGGCTCAGCGGCATCGGCCTGGTCCAGCTCTGGCCCGGATACTCCATCCCGATCTACGTCTTCGCCGTCTTCCAGCTGATGTTCGCGGTCATCACGCCCGCGCTCATAAGCGGCGCACTCGCCGACCGTGTCAAGTTCACCGCCTGGTCGCTGTTCACCGCTCTGTGGGTCACCGTCGTCTACTTCCCCGTCGCGCACTGGGTGTGGGCCTCGGACGGCTGGCTCTTCAAGAAGGGCGTCATCGACTTCGCCGGCGGCACGGCGGTGCACATCAACGCGGGTGCGGCCGCCCTCGGCGTGATCCTGGTCATCGGCAAGCGCGTCGGCTTCAAGAAGGACCCGATGCGACCGCACAGCCTGCCGCTCGTCATGCTCGGCGCGGCCCTGCTGTGGTTCGGCTGGTTCGGCTTCAACGCGGGCTCCTGGCTCGGCAACGACGACGGCGTGGGCGCCGTGATGTTCGTGAACACCCAGGTCGCCACGGCCGCCGCCATGCTCGCCTGGCTGCTGTACGAGAAGCTCCGCCACGGCTCCTTCACCACGCTCGGCGCCGCCTCCGGCGCGGTCGCGGGCCTCGTCGCCATCACCCCCTCCGGCGGCTGCGTCAGCCCCCTCGGCGCGATCGCGATCGGCGCCATCTCGGGCGTCCTGTGCGCCATGGCCGTCGGCCTCAAGTACCGCTTCGGATTCGACGACTCGCTCGACGTCGTCGGCGTCCACATGGTCGGCGGCATCACCGGCTCGCTGCTCGTCGGCCTCTTCGCCACCGGCGGCGTACAGTCCACCGCCAAGGGCCTCTTCTACGGAGGCGGCCTGGACCAGCTCGGCAAGCAGGCCATCGGCGTCGGCGCGGTCCTCGGCTACTCGCTGGTGGTCTCGGCGGTCCTCGCCCTCCTGCTCGACAAGACGATCGGGATGCGGGTCCCCGAGGACGACGAGATCTCCGGCATCGACCAGGTCGAGCACGCCGAGACGGCGTACGACTTCAGCGGCGCGGGCGGCGGCACCGCCCCCCGCAAGGCCGTGCCGGTCCCGGGCGACGTGGCAGCGAACAAGAAGGTGGACGCATGAAGCTCATCACCGCGGTCGTCAAGCCGCACCGGCTCGACGAGATCAAGCAGGCCCTCCAGGCCTTCGGCGTCCACGGCCTGACCGTCACCGAGGCCAGCGGATACGGGCGCCAGCGCGGCCACACCGAGGTCTACCGTGGCGCCGAGTACACCGTCGACCTCGTACCCAAGATCCGCATAGAGGTCCTGGTCGAGGACGACGACGCCGAAGAACTGATCGACGTCGTGGTCAAGGCGGCCCGCACCGGAAAGATCGGCGACGGCAAGGTGTGGAGCGTGCCGGTCGAGACCGCGGTCAGGGTCCGCACGGGCGAACGCGGACCTGACGCACTTTAGGGGGTGTCCGGTGGGTCAGGGTCGGATAGGTCGTGGCGCCTGGCACGGCACCTCGCCGCGTTGCCGAAACCTCCCGATAGCTCCGCTATCACGAGGCTCCGGCGCCTTGCGATGCACCGCACCAGGCGCCACGACCTATCCGACCCTGACCCACCGGACACCCCCTAGGCACGGCAAGGAGCTGCTGGGTGACGAGCGTTGAAGTGAGTACCGAATCCCGTGACGACGACTCGGAGCCCGGCGGTTACGCGGCGGCCCGGCTGCGCCTTCTCACCGAGAAGGGGCGGTCCGGGCCGCCGCGCCGTGCGGCGCTCGCGGAGCTGACCGACGACTGGCTGGCCACGCTGTTCGCCGGCGCCGCCGAGGAGACCGGGGTGGCGGGCGCGTCCCTGGTCGCGGTCGGCGGCTACGGGCGCGGCGAACTCTCCCCGCGCAGCGACCTGGACCTGCTGCTCCTGCACGACGGCCGGGCCGACGCCGGGGCCCTGGCCCTGCTCGCCGACCGGATCTGGTACCCGGTGTGGGACCTCGGCCTCGCCCTCGACCACTCCGTACGCACCCCCGCCCAGGCCCGCAGAACAGCGGGCGAGGACCTCAAGGTGCAGCTCGGCCTCCTGGACGCCCGCCATCTCGCGGGCGACCTCGCCATGACGTCCGCGCTGCGCACCGCCGTCCTCGCCGACTGGCGCAACTTCGCCCCCAAGCGGCTGCCCGAACTCGACGAGCTGTGCCGCGAACGGGCCCAGCGCCAGGGCGAGTTGCAGTACCTCCTCGAAGGCGACCTCAAGGAGGCCAGGGGCGGCCTGCGGGACGCGACCGCCCTGCGCGCGGTCGCCGCGTCGTGGCTCGCGGACGCCCCGCGGGAAGGCCTCGCCGAGGCCAGGCGCCGCCTCCTGGACGTGCGCGACGCGCTGCACCTGTGCACGGGCCGCGCCACCGACCGCCTCGCCCTCCAGGAACAGGACGCCGTGGCGGCCGAACTGGAGCTCCTCGACGCCGATGTGATGCTCCGTCAGGTATCGGAGTCGGCCCGCGTCATCTCCTACGCCGGCGACGTCACCTGGCGCGAGGTCGGCCGGGTGCTGCGGGCCCGCTCCGCCCGGCCGCGGCTGAGTCGGCTGTTCGGCGGTGGCCGCACCGGCGCCCCCGAGCGGACCCCGCTCGCCGAAGGAGTCGTAGAACAGGACGGCGAGGTCGTGCTCGCACTGACCGCCCGCCCCGAGAAGGACCCGGTCCTGGCGCTGCGCGCCGCCGCCGCGGCCGCCCAGGCGGGCCTGCCCATCTCCCTGCACGCGGTGCGCCGCCTGGCGGCCGCCGCCCGGCCGCTGCCCACGCCCTGGCCCGCCGAGGCCCGCGACCAGCTCGTCACGCTGCTCGGCGCGGGAGAGTCCACCGTCGCCGTGTGGGAGGCCCTCGAAGCGGAAGGCCTCATTACGCGGCTGCTGCCCGACTGGGAGCGCGTGCGCTGCCGGCCCCAGCGCAACGCCGTGCACACCTGGACGGTCGACCGTCACCTCGTCGAGACCGCCGTCCGGGCCTCGCACCTCACCCGCCGGGTGCACCGCCCCGACCTGCTCCTGGTCGCGGCCCTCCTGCACGACATCGGCAAGGGCTGGCCCGGCGACCACTCGGTGGCCGGCGAGACCATCGCCCGCGACGTCGCCGCGCGGATCGGCTTCGGCGCCACCGACGTGGCCGTCATCGCCACCCTCGTACGCCATCACCTCCTCCTCATCGAGACCGCGACCCGGCGCGACCTGGACGACCCGGCGACCGTCCGCTCGGTCGCCGAGGCGGTCGGCTCGACCGGAACGCTGGAGCTGCTGCACGCCCTCACCGAGGCGGACGCGCTGGCCACCGGGCCCGCCGCCTGGTCCTCCTGGCGCGGCTCGCTCGTCACCGACCTGGTCAAGCGGGCCTCGGCGGTCCTCGCCGGAAAGCCCGTCGACCCCGAACCCGCCGCGATCACCGCCGAACAGGAACGCCTCGCCGTCGAAGCCCACCGCACCGGTGGGCCCGTCCTCGCCCTGCGGGCCCGGGCGGACGTGTCGGACGAGCAGGAACCCCTCGGCGTGGAGCTCCTCGTCGCCGTGCCCGACCAGCCGGCCGTGCTGCCCGTGACGGCCGGCGTCCTCGCCCTGCACCGCCTCACCGTGCGCGCCGCCGAACTGCGGGCGATCGAACTCCCCGACCCGGTCGGCGGCTCCGTGCTGCTCCTGGACTGGCGGGTCGCCGCCGAGTACGGCTCGCTGCCGCAGGCGGCCCGGCTGCGGGCCGACCTGGTGCGGGCCCTTGAGGGCTCGCTCGACATCGAAGGCCGCCTCGCCGAACGCGAGGCCGCCTACCCGCGCCGCCGCGGCGCGCAGGCCCCGCCGCCCCGGGTGAGGGTGGCCCCCTCGGCCTCGCGGCACGCCACCGTCATCGAGGTGCGCGCCCAGGACGTACCCGGCCTGCTGCACCGCATCGGCCACGCCCTGGAGACGGCGGGCGTACGCGTGCGCTCCGCGCACGTCTCGACGCTGGGGTCGAACGCCGTGGACGCCTTCTACGTGACGGACGTGGAGGGCGCGGCGCTGGCCCCGCAGGAGGCGGCCGAGGTGGCGAGGCAGCTGGAGTCGGCGCTGGGAGCCGCTTCCGGCCCCGGGTGAGGGCCACCCCGTACAGGAAGGCCCGCCGCAGGCACCCCCGCGCACCCTCCATCCGCGGGATACCCTGGGGGACGTTCACCCGACCGCCCCACGAGCCGAGGACCCGCAACCACCGTGTTCGATACCCTTTCCGACCGCCTGAGTGCGACGTTCAAGAACCTCCGGGGCAAAGGCCGCTTGAGCGAGGCGGACATCGACGCCACGGCGCGCGAGATCCGCATCGCGCTCCTGGAAGCCGATGTCGCGCTGCCCGTGGTCCGCGCCTTCATCAAGCAGGTCAAGGAGCGCGCGTCCGGCATCGAGGTCTCCCAGGCCCTCAACCCCGCCCAGCAGGTCGTCAAGATCGTCAACGAGGAGCTCATCGGCATCCTCGGCGGCGAGACCCGGCGCCTGCGGTTCGCCAAGACCGCGCCGACCGTGATCATGCTCGCGGGCCTCCAGGGTGCCGGTAAGACCACCCTCGCCGGAAAGCTCGGCAAGTGGCTCAAGGGGCAGGGTCACTCCCCGCTCCTGGTGGCCTGTGACCTCCAGCGCCCCAACGCCGTCAACCAGCTGAGCGTCGTCGCCGAGCGCGCCGGTGTCGCGGTCTACGCGCCGGAGCCGGGCAACGGCGTCGGGGACCCGGTCAAGGTCGCCCAGGACTCCATCGAGTTCGCCCGGTCCAAGCAGTACGACGTGGTCGTGGTCGACACCGCCGGCCGCCTCGGCATCGACCAGGAGCTGATGCAGCAGGCCGCGGACATCCGCGACGCCGTCAGCCCCGACGAGGTCCTCTTCGTCGTCGACGCGATGATCGGCCAGGACGCGGTCAACACCGCCGAGGCCTTCCGCGACGGCGTCGGCTTCGACGGCGTGGTCCTCTCCAAGCTCGACGGCGACGCCCGCGGTGGCGCGGCGCTCTCGATCGCCCACGTCACGGGCAAGCAGGTCATGTTCGCCTCCAACGGCGAGAAGCTGGAGGACTTCGACGCCTTCCATCCGGACCGGATGGCGTCCCGCATCCTCGACATGGGTGACCTGCTCACCCTGATCGAGCAGGCGGAGAAGACGTTCAGCCAGGAAGAGGCCGAGAAGATGGCCTCCAAGCTGGCGTCCAGCAAGGGCAAGGACTTCACGCTCGACGACTTCCTGGCCCAGATGGAGCAGGTCCGCAAGATGGGCTCCATCTCCAAGCTGCTCGGCATGCTGCCCGGCATGGGGCAGATCAAGGACCAGATCAACAACATCGACGAGCGCGACGTGGACCGCACCGCGGCCATCATCAAGTCGATGACCCCCGGCGAGCGCCACGAGCCGACCATCATCAACGGCTCGCGCCGGGCCCGTATCGCCAAGGGCTCCGGCGTCGAGGTCAGCGCGGTCAAGAACCTGGTCGAGCGGTTCTTCGACGCCCGCAAGATGATGTCCCGCATGGCCCAGGGCGGCGGCATGCCGGGCATGCCGGGGATGCCGGGCATGGGCGGCGGCCCCGGTCGGCAGAAGAAGCAGATCAAGCAGGCCAAGGGCAAGCGCAAGAGCGGCAACCCGATGAAGCGCAAGGCGGAGGAGACCGCGGCCGCCGAGCGCAAGGCACAGGGCGGCGCGCTCGGCCTGCCGGCCGCCGAGGAGCAGAAGAACTTCGAGCTGCCCGACGAGTTCAAGAAGTTCATGGGCTGACCGCCCGCAGTCGTACGCGTGGGGCGCTTCCCGGCCGGGCCGGGGGCGCCCCTTTCGCATGCGGGCTGCCCGGAGCCCTTCGGACCCGTCCGGAATGCCTTATTTATATGGGTCTCCAATAATGGCGCGTACCGGCCATGAGGAGAGCACGTGCCCACTTCCGTACCCCAGCGCGACCGCCCCGACCAGCCGTGGCGCTCGGAAGGAGCGCCACCGCCGCCCGCGCCGAAGAAGAAGATGCCCGGCGGCTGGGGCCGGCTCATCCTCACCGCGCTGATCGTGTACCTGATCACCAACCTGATCCTGTCGTTCTTCAACGACGGCGACGAGCCGACCGTCTCGTACACCGAATTCAGCAAGCAGGTCACGGCCGGCAACGTCTCGAAGATCTACGCCAAGGGCGACGCCATCCAGGGCCAGCTCAAGAACAAGGCGCCGGTCCCCTCCGGCGAGGGCAGCGGCGACTACACCAAATTCACCACCCAGCGGCCGACCTTCGCCGACGACGACCTGTGGACGCAGCTGACCAAGCAGAAGGTCACCGTCACCGCCGAGCCCGTCGTCGAGCACCGCAGCTTCCTCGCCAACCTGCTGATCTCGCTCGCCCCGATGCTGCTGCTCGTCGTCCTGTGGCTGTTCATCGCCCGCCGCATGAGCGCGGGCCTCGGCGGCGGCGCCGGCGGCATGCTCGGCCGCAAGACGCCGCCCAAACCGGTCGAGATGGGGCCCGACGGCAAGCGCACCACCTTCGAGGACGTGGCCGGCATCGACGAGGTCGAGGGCGAGCTCAACGACGTCGTCGACTTCCTCAAGAACCCGGACGCCTACCGCGCGATGGGCGCGAAGATGCCCGGCGGCGTCCTGCTCGCCGGGCCGCCCGGAACCGGCAAGACGCTGCTCGCGCGGGCGGTCGCGGGAGAGGCCGGCGTGCCGTTCTTCTCGGCGTCCGCCTCCGAGTTCATCGAGATGATCGTGGGCGTCGGCGCCTCGCGCGTACGCGAACTCTTCGCCGAGGCCCGCAAGGTGGCCCCCGCGATCGTCTTCATCGACGAGATCGACACCATCGGCCGGGCCCGCGGCGGCGGCTCCGGCATGGGCGGCCACGACGAGCGCGAACAGACCCTGAACCAGATCCTCACCGAGATGGACGGCTTCTCCGGCTCCGAGGGCGTCATCGTGCTCGCCGCCACCAACCGGTCCGACGTCCTGGACCCGGCGCTCACCCGCCCCGGCCGCTTCGACCGCATCGTCCACGTCAGCCCGCCCGACCGGGGCGGCCGCGAGGCCATCCTCAAGATCCACACCCGCGAGATCCCGCTGGACCCCGCCGTCGACCTGGAGCAGGTCGCCCGCACCACCCCGGGCATGACCGGCGCCGAACTCGCCAACCTCGCCAACGAAGCGGCCCTGCTCGCCGTCAAACGCCAGCAGCGCGAAGTCACCCAGTCCGACCTCTCCGACGCCCTGGAAAAGGTCCAACTCGGCGCCGAGCGGCCCCTGGTGATGCCCTACGAGGAGCGCCGCCGCACCGCCTACCACGAGAGCGGACACGCGCTGCTCGGCATGCTCCAGCCCGGCGCCGACCCGGTCCGCAAGGTCACCATCGTGCCGCGCGGCCGGGCCCTCGGCGTCACCCTGTCCACCCCGGACTCCGACAAGTACGCGTACACCGAGGAGTACCTGCGCGGCCGGATCATCGGGGCGCTCGGCGGCATGGCGGCCGAGCAGCTCGTCTTCGACGTGATCACCACCGGCGCCGAGAACGACCTGGAACAGGTCACCAACATCGTGCGCGGCATGGTCGGCCGCTGGGGCATGAGCGAGAAGATCGGCCCGCTGTCCGCGCTGCCGAGCGACGCCCAGCAGGCCTACGGGCTCTCCGCGGCGCCCGGCACCCTGGACACCATCGCCGTCGAGATGCGCCGCATCGTGGACGAGTGCTACGACACCGCGGCCCGGCTCCTTCGCGAGAACCGCGACAAGCTGGACGCCCTCGCCGAGGCCCTGCTCGCCAACGAGACACTGGAGGAGGAGGCCGCCTACCGCGCGGCCGGCATCCCCCGCCTGTCCAAGGCGGGGGCGTAGCCCCTCTCAACTGCCTTATAAGAGGCCGCGGTTACGGACTTCTACGGTATGCGGGCGATCAGATAACGGAAGACATTGGGCATCCACACCGTGCCGTCGCGCCGGACGTGCCCGTGCAGCGCCTCGATGAGCTCCTTCTCGACCTGGGCCTGGTCGGTGGCCAGGGCCGCCGCGTCGAAGGCGCCCGTCGACATCAGGCCCCGTACCGCACTGTCCAGATCCGCATAGCCGAACGGGCACGCCACCCGGCCCGAGCCGTCCGGCTTGAGCCCGGCGCGCGCGGCCACGTCCTCCAGGTCGTCGCGTGCGCTCGGCCGCCAGCGCGGGGCGTCGTCCAGGCCGGTGGTCAGCCGCGTCGCCACCCGCAGCACAGCCGAGGTCGCACACCGCTCCGGCGGCCCCCAGCCGGCCAGGACCACCGCGCTGCCGTGCTCCGCGAGCGCGACGGCGGCCTCCAGCGTGGACACCAGGCCCTCCGTATCGCCGGCCGCACAGCCGATGGGCTCGAAAGCGGTGATCAAGTCGTACGGGGGACGGCCCGGCTCCGCGGTGTCGGCGGGGGAGCCCGTCACCAGGCGGCTCGCGCCCATCCCGGGGCCGCCCGCCCGCCCGGACCCGGGCACCAGGCGCTCGCGCGCCAGCGCGAGCCGCGCCGCGCGCTCGGGGCGGTCGACGCCGGTCACCGACGCCCCGCGCGAGGCCGCCATCAGCAGCGCGAGCCCCGAGCCGCAGCCGAGCCCGAGCAGCCGCGTGGCCGGGCCCACGTCGAGCCGTTCGTACGCCGCCTCGACGAGGGGGACGAGCATCCGTTCCTGGATCTCCGCCCAGTCCCGCGCGCGCCCGGTCGTGCCCGCCGAGGGGGCGGAGGCCGTGCGGGACTGATGCCGGACGAGCGTTGGTGTCATGGAAAGCGCCCCAATCGCCGAGAGGTCAGCTGTGCCCTGATTGACAGCCCCCCGTGAATGTCCGTACGCACTTCCCCCGTATGCCAGGGAACTCCGCATCCCGCCCCGCGTCCAGAGGGCGGAGGCAGGAAACGAGGACCAGGTGCGGCCGGGAGACGATTCACGCTCCGCGACCCTTGCGCCGTACCATTCGCGCCATGGCAAAGGCACCCGTTCTCACGCCCCAGGCGGAAGACTTTCCCCGCTGGTACCAGGATCTGATCAACAAGGCCGAGCTCGCGGACAACGGCCCCGTGCGCGGCACCATGGTGATCCGACCGTACGGCTACGGCCTGTGGGAGCGGATGCAGCAGGAGATGGACGCGCGCATCAAGGACGCGGGCGCCCAGAACGCCTACTTCCCGCTCTTCATCCCCCAGTCTTACCTGACTCGCGAGGCTGAGCACGTCGAGGGCTTCGCGCCCGAGCTCGCGGTGGTCACGCACGGTGGCGGCAAGGAGCTCGAAGAGCCCGTCGTGGTGCGCCCCACCTCCGAGACGATCGTCAACGAGTACTTCTCGAAGTGGGTCCAGAGCTACCGCGACCTGCCGCTGCTCATCAACCAGTGGGCGAACGTGGTCCGTTGGGAGATGCGCCCGCGCGTCTTCCTCCGTACGAGCGAATTCCTGTGGCAGGAGGGGCACACCGCCCACGCCACCTACGAGGACGCCCGCGACTACGCCGCGCGCATCCACCGCGACGTCTACGCCGACTTCATGATCAACGTACTCGGCATCGACGTGGTTCTCGGCCGCAAGACCGCCAAGGAGCGCTTCGCCGGAGCCATCAACACCCTCACCCTCGAAGGGATGATGGGCGACGGCAAGGCGCTGCAGATGGGCACCAGCCACGAGCTCGGCACCAACTTCGCCAAGGCCTTCAACACCCAGTACCTGTCAAGGGACGGCAAGCAGGAACTCGTCTGGCAGACCTCCTGGGGCGTCTCCACCCGCATGGTCGGCGGGCTGATCATGTCGCACGGCGACGACAACGGCCTTCGGGTGCCGCCGCGGCTCGCCGCCGTCCAGGTCGTCGTCATGGCGATCAAGGGCGACGAGGCCGTCACCAAGGTCCGCGAACTCGGCGACCGCCTCAAGGCCGCCGGCCTGCGCGTCCAGGTCGACGACCGCGTCGACACCCCGTTCGGCCGCCGCGCCGTGGACTGGGAGCTCAAGGGCGTCCCCGTACGCATCGAGATCGGCCCGCGCGACCTGGAGAACGGGACCGCGATGCTGGCCCGCCGCATCCCCGGCGGCAAGGAGCCCGTCTCGATCGACGCGCTCGCCGAGCTGCTGCCCACCGTCCTCGAAGAGGACCAGGCGCTGCTCCTGAAGCAGTCCCGCGAGCGCCGCGAGTCCCGCACGAGCGACGTTGCCACCCTCGACGAGGCGGCCGAGGCCGCGGTCGCCGGCGGCTGGGCGCGCATCCCGTGGGCGGACCTCGGCCCCGAGGGCGAGGCCAAGCTCGCCGAACAGGCCGTGTCCGTACGGTGCCTGGTCGCCGAGGACGGGTCGGTCCCCGAGGCCGACGACGCACCCGGTACGGTCGCGATCGTGGCCCGCGCCTACTGAGGGGAACCCGGCCCGGCGCACGTGGCGCACAAGCCGCGGAGAGTCGGCCGAAACACCCCTTGCGCACCAGCCGACAACGGCCGCCCCGGCGTGCGGACTTCCTCTACGCGCTGGGGCGTACGCGCCGCTACGTCACACCTTGGTGTGAGCTGTGAGCCTTCTCCGCAGATCAGCGCACCCGCCCTCGTCCGCACGCATCAATGCCAACTGACGGGTACGAGCAAATTATTTGGGATGCCCCGGAATAGGAACACAGCGGCCCTGCGGCTCGTTGTCACGACGTGAGCACGACACCACCTGTTCTCGCCGCAGAGCTGGCACAGGCGTGGGCCGACATTCAGCGGTACCACCCCGAGCTGCCGGACCTAGCCGCGCCCGAGTCCCTGATCGGAGAGTCGTCGTCCGCCTGCGGCGCCGAGCTCTCCTTCGAGCGACTGCTCCATGAGGCAGTCCACGGCATTGCCGCCGCCCGCGGTGTCCGCGACACCTCCCGCGCCGGCCGCTACCACAACCGGAGATTCCTGGCGATCGCCGAGGAGCTCGGCCTCGACCACACGGAGGAACCGCACCCCAGCAGCGGCTTCTCCCTGGTCGCGCTGAACGCCGAGGCCAGGCGCCGCTACCGGCCCACCATCGAACGGCTGCAGCGCGCACTCAAGGCGCACACCGTCGCCACGGCCGCCGACACCAAGCGCTCCTTCCGCGGACCGGCCGCCCGGCACGGCTCCTCCGGAGGAGGCGTGCGGGTCAAGGCCGTCTGCGACTGCGGGCGCAACGTGCGCGTCGTCCCCTCCGTGCTCGCCCAGGCGCCCATCGTCTGCGGCGGCTGCGGCAAGCCGTTCCGCATCCCGGAAGGGGCCGAAGTGGTCGCCACGGTCGGCTGACCCCGGGCCCGGCCGCCGGCAGGGGCGGCAGGTCCGGGGGAGCGGGCCACCGGGGGTGCCCCACGGACCCCCGGCGTGCGCACTCCAGGCGTGTGGCACAATGGCTAGCTGTACTCGACAGCCGCACAGGAACCCTCTCGCCTCCGGCTGACGCGTCCATCGGGCACCCGAGTACCGCAACCCCACGTGGCATCTCATGTGCCCAACCACGTCAAGACCAGGAGACACCACTCCAGTGGCAGTCAAGATCAAGCTCAAGCGCCTCGGCAAGATTCGCCAGCCGCACTACCGCATCGTCGTCGCCGACGCCCGCACTCGCCGTGACGGTCGCGCGATCGAGGAAATCGGTCTGTACCACCCGACTTACAACCCGTCGCGCATCGAGGTCAACGCCGAGCGTGCGCAGTACTGGCTGTCCGTCGGCGCCCAGCCGACCGAGGCCGTCCTCGCCATCCTGAAGCTCACCGGCGACTGGCAGGCGCACAAGGGCCTCCCGGCCCCCGCGCCGCTGCTCCAGCCGGAGGCGAAGGAAGACAAGCGCGCTTCCTTCGAGGCCTTCGCCAAGACCCTTGAGGGCGACGACGCCAAGGGTGAGGCCATCACCCAGAAGGCGAAGAAGACCGAGAAGAAGGCGGACGAGGCCGAGGCCGCCGCCGAGTCGACCGAGGCCTGAGCATGCTCGAGGAGGCTCTCGAGCACCTCGTGAAGGGCATCGTCGACAACCCCGACGACGTGCAGGTCGCCTCGCGCAACCTGCGCCGGGGGCGCGTGCTGGAGGTCCGGGTCCACCCCGACGACCTCGGCAAGGTGATCGGCCGCAACGGCCGTACCGCCCGCGCCCTGCGCACCGTCGTGGGCGCAATCGGCGGACGTGGCATCCGGGTCGACCTCGTCGACGTGGACCAGGTCCGCTGACCAGTTGGGTCGCTTTACCTAGATACGCCGGCTCGGGCCGGGGAGGGCTTCTGGCCCTCCCCGGCCCGCAGTCGTATTCCGGGCCATAGTGGTACTCCCTGGCCATAGTGGTACGAAGGCCGCGGCCGCACCGAGGCCGCAGTTGTCCGAAGGAGAAGCAAGCGTGCAGTTGGTAGTCGCGCGGATCGGCCGCGCCCACGGCATCAAGGGCGAGGTCACCGTCGAGGTGCGCACCGACGAGCCGGAGCTGAGGCTCGGCCCCGGCGCCGTCCTCACCACCGACCCGGCGTCGGCAGGCCCGCTGACCATCGAGACCGGCCGGGTGCACAGCGGCCGGCTGCTGCTGCGCTTCGAGGGCGTACGCGACCGCAACGGCGCCGAGGCCCTGCGCAACACCCTCCTCATCGCCGACGTCGACCCGGCCGAGCTGCCGGAAGAGCCCGACGAGTACTACGACCACCAGCTCATGGACCTGGACGTGGTGCTCACCGACGGCACCGAGATCGGCCGCATCACCGAGATCACCCACCTGCCCTCGCAGGACCTCTTCATCGTGGAGCGGCCCGACGGCACCGAGGTCATGATCCCGTTCGTCGAGCAGATCGTCACCGAGATCGACCTCGAAGCGCAGCGCGCGGTCATCGACCCGCCGCCCGGCCTGATCGACGACCGCGCCGAGATCGCCTCGGCCAGGGACGACGAGCCCGGCGACGACACCGAGAACGCCGGGGACGCCAACTGATGCGGCTCGACGTCGTCACGATCTTCCCCGAGTACCTCGAACCGCTGAACGTCTCCCTGGTCGGCAAGGCCCGCGCCCGCGGCCGGCTCGACGTCCACGTCCACGACCTGCGCGACTGGACGTACGACCGGCACAACACGGTCGACGACACGCCCTACGGCGGCGGCCCCGGCATGGTCATGAAGACCGAGCCCTGGGGCGACTGCCTGGACGACGCGCTGGCGAGCGGGTACGAGTCCGGGGCGCACAGCCCGGTCCTCGTCGTACCCACGCCCAGCGGCCGCCCCTTCACCCAGGAACTCGCCGTCGAGCTCTCCGAGCGGCCCTGGCTGATCTTCACGCCGGCCCGCTACGAGGGCATCGACCGCCGCGTCATGGACGAGTACGCGACCCGGCTCCCGGTGTACGAGGTGTCCATCGGCGACTACGTGCTCGCCGGCGGCGAAGCCGCGGTCCTGGTGATCACCGAGGCGGTGGCCCGGCTGCTGCCCGGCGTCCTCGGCAACGCCGAATCGCACCGCGACGACTCCTTCGCGCCCGGCGCCATGGCCAACCTCCTCGAAGGCCCCGTCTACACCAAGCCCCCCGAGTGGCGCGGCCACGGCATCCCGGACGTCCTGCTCAGCGGCCACCACGGCAAGATCGCCCGCTGGCGCCGCGACGAGGCGTTCAAGCGCACCGCGCAGAACCGGCCCGACCTGATCGAGCGCTGCGAGGCCTCCGCCTTCGACAAGAAGGACCGCGAAACCCTCTCCATCCTCGGCTGGGCCCCCGAGCCCGGTGGCCGATTTTGGCGCAGGCCCCAGGGCATGGAAGAATAGGCCGCTGCCGTACGCCCAGTCGGCGCCCCTGCCACAGGGGGAACGACGCCCGCCAACCGCGCACAGCACCCCCATTCATCTCGAATTCCGCTGATGACCTGTGGCATCAGTGAGGAAGTAGTCAGTCATGGCAAGCCTGCTCGACTCCGTCAACGCCGCCGCGCTGCGCAGCGACGTCCCGGCCTTCCGCCCGGGTGACACCGTCAACGTCCACGTCCGCGTCATCGAGGGCAACCGCTCCCGTATCCAGCAGTTCAAGGGCGTAGTCATCCGCCGCCAGGGCGCCGGTGTCTCCGAGACCTTCACGGTCCGCAAGGTCTCCTTCTCCGTCGGCGTCGAGCGCACCTTCCCGGTGAACTCCCCGATCTTCGAGAAGATCGAGGTCGTGACCCGCGGTGACGTCCGTCGCGCCAAGCTCTACTACCTCCGTGAGCTGCGCGGCAAGGCCGCGAAGATCAAGGAGAAGCGCGACCGCTGAGCCCCGGCTCACGCGCGCGTACGGGTCTGACGGCGGCCGGATAAGCTCTGGCCCCGATGGACACCGAAGCACAGCACACGGAGCGCGACCCTTCCGCCACCCCCGATCCGGGGCCCGCGGAAGCGTCGCGCTCCGCGCGTTTCACCGCGCTGTCCGGCCACCTCGAAGGGCCCTGGCGCAAGGCCGGAGCCCTGCTCGCGCTCTGTGTCGTCTTCCTGCTGCTGCTCAGCCACTTCGTGGTGCAGCCCTTCCTCATCCCCAGCGGATCGATGGAACCCACGCTCCAGGTCGGCGACCGCGTCCTGGTCAACAAGCTCGCCTACCGCTTCGGCGGCACGCCCGCGCGCGGCGACGTCGTCGTCTTCGACGGGCGGGGCTCCTTCGTACGAGAAGGGGACGAGGGGAACCCGCTGGGGCGTGCCGTGCGTTCAGCAGGTGCAGCCCTCGGCCTGACCGAGCCCGCCGAGACCGACTACGTCAAGCGCGTCGTGGGCGTCGGCGGGGACCACGTGGTCTGCTGCGACCAGCGGGGGAGGATCCAGGTGAACGGCACGGCCGTCGACGAGCCCTACCTGCACCCCGGCGACAGCCCCTCCCAGGTGCCCTTCGACATCGTCGTGCCCGACGGCACCCTGTGGGTCCTCGGCGACCACCGCTCCCACTCCAGCGACTCCCGCGACCACCTCGGCGACCCCGGCGGCGGCATGGTGCCCGTGGACCGGGTCATCGGGCGGGCCGACTGGATCGGCTGGCCCTTCGGACGGTGGACCTCGGTGGGCGGTTCCGGCGCCTTCGCAGGCGTACGGGCCCCGGGCGGGGGACATGGGTAGCCGCGGGCGGCCGCGCTCCAGTGCCCCCGCCCACGACCAGCCGCTGCCCACCGGCACCCGGCCCACGTCCACCGCACCCGCCCCCGGCCGGCGCGGCCAGAGCGGCCGGGCCGAGCGGCGCAGACTCGCCCGCAAGGTCAAGCGGCGCAGACGCAGGTCGGCGGTGCGCGAGATACCCCTCCTGATCGTCGTGGCGCTGCTCATCGCCCTCGTACTGAAGACCTTCCTCGTGCAGGCCTTCGTGATCCCGTCCGGCTCGATGCAGCAGACCATCACCATCGGCGACCGCGTCCTGGTCGACAAACTCACCCCCTGGTTCGGCTCGAAGCCGGAGCGGGGCGACGTCGTGGTGTTCAAGGACCCCGGCGGCTGGCTCAAGGGCGAGCAGAAGACGGCACCCGGCGAGGACCCCGTCGTCGTCAAACAGGTCAAGCAGGGACTGACCTTCATCGGCCTCCTGCCGTCCGACAACGAGCAGGACCTGATCAAGCGCGTCATCGCGGTCGGCGGCGACACCGTGAAGTGCTGCGACAAGGACGGCAAGGTCACCGTCAACGGCCAACCCCTCGACGAGCCGTACGTCCACCCCGGAAATCCGCCCTCACTCATCCAATTCGAGGTAAAGGTTCCGCAGGGCCGGATCTTCGTCATGGGGGACCACCGGTCCAACTCGGCGGACTCCCGCTACCACCTCGACGACGGCCACCAGGGAACCGTCCCGGTGAGCGGAGTGGTGGGCCGTGCGGTGGTCGTGGCCTGGCCTTTCTCGCACTGGAGCAGGCTGGAAGCACCTCCCACGTTCGGCTCCGTACCCGCCGCGCCCGGCGGCTCGGCCCTGGGTACGTCGCATAGGGTGTCGTCCCGGGATCCGGCGGCGGATCCCGACCAAGCGACCCAGCCCCCGACCCCTGCGGAACTCCCGCTCGTTATGGGAGTGGTGGGCCTGAGCCTCGTACGGGCCAGGCGGTGGCACAGAGTGAGGAGTGGATGTGGGGGATTTGGCGGTCGGCGCACGATCCGGACGCGAAGAGCCGGAGGAGCGGCCGGAGAGCGAGCTCGCCGATTCCTCCCCGGGACCCGCCGCGGGGCACGCCTCCGCGGGACCCGCGGACAGCCCCGCGACCGAGCACACGGTGCCGGCGCAGGACAGCGGGCAGGGCGGCGGATCCGGCGACGAAGTACCCGGTGAAGGCCAGGGCCGCGCGCCCAGGAAGCCGCGTTCCTTCTGGAAGGAACTGCCGCTCCTCATCGGCATCGCACTGGTCCTTGCCCTGCTGATCAAGACGTTCCTGGTGCAGGCCTTCTCCATCCCCTCGGACTCGATGCAGGACACCCTGCAGCGCGGGGACCGGGTGCTCGTCGACAAGTTGACCCCGTGGTTCGGCGCCGAGCCGCAGCGCGGCGAGGTCGTCGTCTTCCACGACCCGGGCGGCTGGCTCGACGGCGAGCCCACGCCGAACCCGAACGCCGCCCAGAAGTTCCTCAGCTTCATCGGCCTGATGCCGTCCGCCGAGGAGAAGGACCTGATCAAGCGGGTCATCGCGGTCGGCGGCGACAAGGTCGAGTGCAAGAAGGGCGGGCCCGTCACGGTCAACGGCAAGGCCCTGAAGGAGCCGTACATCTACCCGGGCGACAGCGCCTGCGACGACATGCCGTTCGGGCCGATCACGGTGCCCAAGGGGCGGATCTGGGTGATGGGCGACCACCGCCAGAACTCGCTGGACTCCCGCTACCACCAGGAACTGACCGGTGGCGGCACGGTGTCCACCGACGAGGTCGTCGGCCGCGCCTTCACCATCGCCTGGCCGCTCAACCGCATCGACTGGCTCGGTGTCCCGGACACCTTCGACCAGCCCGGCCTGAGCGCGATGGGCACGGCAGCGCCCGCCGCCGTCGGCCTCGCCGGCGCGGTACCGATGGTGCTGTGGCGGCGCCGCAAGCTCCTTCAAGCGCAGGTCAAGGCGGAAAGCCCGGTCGCCAAGGGCTGACCCGGCGGCGTACCGCCGGGTAGGGTGCGGTCCCGGAATGTCGATCTCCGGGGTCCCGGGATGCCTCGCGCACCCCGGGGCGCTGCCGGAAAGGGAGCGCTGCGATGAGCGGTAACGGACTGGACCACGACGGCCACGGCCGCAGTCTCGGCAGTGTTCTGTCGGGGCTCGCCGTGGCCGTCGGCTGTGTCCTCTTCCTCGGCGGGTTCGCCTGGGGCGCCGTCCAGTACAAGCCGTACACCGTGCCCACCCAGTCCATGTCGCCGACCGTCAAGGCCGGCGACCGGGTGCTGGCGCAGCGCATATCCGGCGGTGACGTCCGGCGCGGCGACGTCGTGGTGTTCAGCGACAAGACCTGGGGCGACATGCCCATGGTCAAGCGCGTCGTCGGCATCGGCGGCGACACCGTGAAGTGCTGCGGCACCGACGGGAGGCTCACCGTCAACGGCCAACCGGTTGACGAACCGTATCTGCACGGCAAGACCCCCGCCTCCGCCTCGTCCTTCGACGCCAAGGTCCCGCAGGGACAGGTCTTCCTGCTCGGCGACGACCGCTACGTCTCGATGGACTCCCGCGTCCACCTGGACGACGCCACCAACGGCTCGGTCCCGCTGTCCGCGGTGTCCGCCCGCGTGGACGCCATCGCCTGGCCCATGGACGGCATGCTGGGGCGCCCCTCGGGCTTCGAGGCGATGCCGGGTGGCATCTCGCAGCCCGGCCCGCTGAAACTGGTCCTGGGCGCCGTCGTGGTCGGCGTGGTGCTGATCCTGGCCGGAGCCGCCTACGGCCCGATCGCCGGTCTCGCCCGGCGCCGCAGGACCCGCGCCGCCTCGCCCGCCGGGAGGTGAACCCGTGACCGAACCCCGCAAGGTCGCCAGGGTCGTCCTGCTCGACCCGGACGACCGCATCCTGCTCATGCGCGGGTACGAGCCCGAAGACCCCGCCGACACCTGGTGGTTCACCCCCGGCGGCGGCCTGGAGGGCGACGAGACCCGGGCCGAGGCGGCCCTGCGCGAGCTCGCGGAGGAGACCGGAATCACAGACGTCGAGCTCGGCCCCGTCCTGTGGCACCGGATGTGCTCGTTCCCCTTCGACGGGCGCCGCTGGGACCAGGACGAGTGGTACTACCTGGCCCGCACCACCCAGACCGAGGCGGCCCCCACAGGCCTGACGGAGCTGGAGCGGCGCAGTACCGCGGGGCTGAGGTGGTGGACCTCCGCCGAACTGTCAGCGGCGCGTGAGACGGTGTACCCGACCAGGCTCGCCGAGCTGCTGCGCACGCTGCTCGACGAGGGTCCTCCGCACGCGCCGGTGGTCCTGGCCCCGGAAATCGTTTAGGGGCCCAGGGGGCTGACGCACAATAGGGGGACGCACGGCTGAAGGGGAACATGCCATGAGCGCCGAGGACCTCGAAAAGTACGAGACCGAGATGGAGCTGAAGCTCTACCGGGAGTACCGCGACGTCGTCGGTCTGTTCAAATACGTGATCGAGACCGAGCGGCGTTTCTACCTCACCAACGACTACGAGATGCAGGTGCACTCGGTCCAGGGCGAGGTGTTCTTCGAGGTGTCGATGGCGGACGCCTGGGTGTGGGACATGTACCGGCCGGCCAGATTCGTCAAGCAGGTCCGGGTCCTCACATTCAAGGACGTGAACATCGAGGAGCTGAACAAGAGCGACCTGGAGCTGCCGGGCGGCTGAGCCGCCTGCCGCCGGGGCATCCGCTGGACTTCTGACGGGGGCGGACGGGCCCCTTCGGGTGACGGAGTTTTCCACAACCGAAGGGCTGTCCACCAAGATCCACTCGCTGGCGTCGGATGCGTGACAGTCGGTGCCGGAGGTGGTGCCGGATGAACGCTCGCGGAGCACTCGGAAAATACGGCGAAGACCTGGCGGTACGGCTGCTCGAAGCGGCCGGAATGACAGTCCTGGAACGCAACTGGCGCTGCGGCAGGACCGGCGAGATCGACATCGTCGCCAGCGACACGTCCCCCAGCGGAAACGTCCTCGTCATCTGCGAGGTCAAGACCCGCAGGAGCGGCGCCTACGAACACCCCATGGCCGCCGTCACCCCGGCCAAGGCCGACCGGCTCAAGCGCCTGGCCGGCCAATGGCTCGCCGACCACGGAGGACCACCGCCCGGCGGCGTACGCATCGACCTCGTCGGCGTCGTACTGCCCCGCAAGGGCGCCCCGCGAGCCGAACACGTGCGGGGGGTGGCCTGACATGGGATTCGCACGCACCTGCTCGGTCGCCCTCGTCGGCGTCGAAGGAGTCGTCGTCGAAGTCCAGGCCGACCTCGAACCCGGCGTCGCCGCCTTCACCCTCGTAGGCCTCCCCGACAAGAGCCTCGCCGAGAGCCGCGACCGGGTCCGGGCCGCCGTCGTCAATTCCGGCGACACCTGGCCGCAGAAGAAACTCACCGTCGGACTCAGCCCGGCATCCGTCCCCAAGAGCGGCAGCGGCTTCGACTTGGCCATCGCCTGCGCGATCCTGGGCGCCGCCGAACGCATCGACCCCCGCGAACTCACCGACCTCATCATGATCGGCGAGCTCGGCCTCGACGGCCGCGTACGGCCCGTACGCGGCATCCTGCCCGCCGTACTGGCCGCGGCCGAAGCGGGCTACGAACAAGTCGTCGTCCCCGAACAGACCGCCGCGGAAGCCGCCCTGGTGCCCGGCATCTCCATCCTCGGCGTGCGCAGCCTGCGCCAACTCGTCGCCGTCCTCACCGACGAACCCGTCCCCGAAGAAGAACCCGCCGAGAAGGGCCGCCCCGACGCCATGCTCGCCGGGCTCGTCGTGCCCGGCGCCGGAGTCGGCACCGGACTGACCGCGGGCCCGCGCGACGGCGACCTCGACCTCATCGACGTCGCCGGCCAGCACGCCGCCCGCGCCGCCCTCGAAATCGCCGCGGCGGGCGGCCACCACCTCCTCCTCTCCGGCCCACCCGGAGCCGGGAAAACGATGCTCGCCGAACGGCTGCCCGGCATCCTGCCGCCCCTCACCCGCCAGGAATCCCTCGAAGTGACCGCCGTCCACTCCGTCGCCGGAATCCTCCCGCCCGGCGAACCCCTCGTCCGACGAGCCCCCTACTGCGCCCCCCACCACTCCGCCACCATGCAATCCCTCGTCGGCGGCGGCAACGGCCTCCCACGCCCCGGCGCCGTCTCCGTCGCCCACCGAGGAGTCCTCTTCCTCGACGAAGCCCCCGAGTTCGCCGGCAAAGCCCTCGACGCGCTGCGGCAGCCACTCGAATCGGGGTACGTCGTCATCGCCCGCAGCGCCGGAGTCATCCGGCTCCCCGCCCGCTTCCAGATGATTCTCGCCGCCAACCCCTGCCCCTGCGGCCGGCACACCCTGCACGGAGCGGGCTGCGAATGCCCCGCATCCATGATCCGCCGCTACCAGGCGAGACTCTCCGGCCCCCTCCTCGACCGCGTCGACCTACGCGTCGAAGTCGAACCCGTACGCCGCGAAGACCTCCTCGGCGGAGGCGGCCGCGGCGAACCCAGCACCGCCGTCGCCGGGCGCGTCCTCGCCGCCCGCGAACGCACCGCGGCCCGCCTCGACGGCACCCCCTGGAACAGCAACAGCGAAGTCCCCGGACACGAACTGCGCACCCGCTGGCTCACCGCCCCCGGCGCCCTCACCGGCGCCGAACGCGACATGGAACGAGGCCTGCTCACCGCACGCGGACTCGACCGCGTCCTGCGCGTCGCCTGGACCATCGCCGACCTCGCCGGAGACGACCGGCCCGACGCGGGCCACGTCGCCCTCGCCCTGGAACTGCGCACCGGCATCTCCCGAGGCGCCCCCATGCCGAGCGGGAGCACCCCGTGAACGCCGCGGGAGCGGGCGCCGAACGCCTCGCCAGAGCCGCCCTCACCCGCGTCATCGAACCCGGCGACGAACGCGGCGGCCGCTGGCTGCGCACCTACGGCGCCGTCGATCTCGTGCGGCGCCTCACCGACCCCCAGGGCCCCGAGGGCGACCTGCCCGGCGCGACCCTGGCCCGGCTCGACAGCCACCGCCGCCGGGCCGCCCTGGCCGACCCCGTACGGGACTTGGCGACCGCCGCGGCCGCGGGCGCCAGATTCCTCGTCCCCGGCGACGAGGAGTGGCCGCGCCAACTCGACGACCTCGGCGACGCCCGGCCCGTCGGCCTGTGGGTGCGGGGCCACAGCGACCTGCGGATATGGGCACTGCGCTCCGTCGCGGTCGTCGGCGCCCGGGCCTGCACACCGTACGGGGCCCACATGGGCGCGGTCCTCGGCTCGGGCCTCGCCGAGAAGGGGTGGGTCGTCGTGTCCGGCGCGGCCGCGGGCATCGACGGGGCCGTCCATCGCGGCACCCTGGCCGCCGGCGGCGCCACCATCGCCGTCCTCGCGTGCGGGGTCGACGTCGTCTACCCGCGCGGGCACGCCGAGTTGATCGGACGCATCGCCGAACAAGGCCTCCTCGTGGGCGAATTGCCACCCGGCGACCATCCGACCCCCAGCAGGTTCATCCTGCGCAACCGCGTCATCGCCGCCCTCACCCGAGGAACCGTCGTCGTCGAGGCCGAGTACCGCAGCGGTTCGCTCGTCACCGCACGCGCCGCGCAGAAGCTCGGCCGCTTCACGATGGGCGTCCCCGGCCCCGCCACCAGCGGGCTGTCGGCCGGCGTCCATGAACTCCTGCGCGGCGAGGGCATCCTGGTCACCGACGCCGCGGAAATCGTCGAACTCGTCGGAGACATGGGCGAACTCGCACCCGCCCGGCGCGGGCCCGTACTGCCCCGCGACCTCCTGGCCCCCGACGCCGCCCGCGTACTGGAAGCACTGCCGTCCCGCGGTACAGCGGCAGCCCGCGACCTGGCCCGCGAAGCCGGAACCAGCACCGACGAAGCACTCGGCCGGCTCTACGAACTGCACTCCCTCGGCTTCGTCGAACGCGTCGGCGACGCCTGGAAGTTGACGGCCGACGCACTCCACCCCGCGAGTGCGCGGCGAGGCGGTGCTTGACCTGGGGCATTCGGGTGACAAGGTGAGGGGCTATGTCCACCGCGGGCCGCACAGCAGCGCTTTCGGGGCCGACGCGCGGCGCGACGGCCCCCACCTGCGCCTGCGCCGCGACAGACCGGAGCGACAGCGTCCGATCACCCGCTCTTCGCGCACCGCGACAGCTCAGTCACGCTACGCTCACGAGGATCCCCGACCGGAAACAGCCCCCCGCTCACGTCACAGCAGAACGGCTCAAGGCAACGCATGCCCCAGCACACCTCCGGGTCTGATCGCACGGCAGCGCCCCCGGCTGCCCGCGGCAGCGGCACCGTGCGGCCACCGGCGCCCTCGTCCGTCGACGAGCTGTGGCGGTCGTACAAGGCCACCGGCGACGAGCGGCTGCGCGAGCAGTTGATCCTCCACTACTCGCCCCTGGTGAAGTACGTCGCGGGACGCGTGAGCGTGGGCCTGCCGCCCAACGTCGAGCAGGCCGACTTCGTCTCCTCCGGAGTCTTCGGGCTCATCGACGCCATCGAGAAGTTCGACATCGAGCGGGCCATCAAGTTCGAGACGTACGCGATCACCCGGATCCGCGGCGCGATGATCGACGAACTCCGCGCACTGGACTGGATCCCGCGCTCCGTACGGCAGAAGGCGCGCGCCGTCGAGCGCGCCTACGCGACCCTCGAAGCCCAGCTCAGACGCACCCCCTCGGAGGCCGAGGTGGCCGCCGAGATGGGCATCGCCGTCGAGGAACTGCACGCCGTCTTCAGCCAGTTGTCGCTCGCCAACGTGGTGGCCCTCGAAGAACTGCTGCACGTCGGCGGCGAGAGCGGTGACCGGCTCAGCCTCATGGACACCCTGGAGGACACCTCCGCCGACGACCCCGTCGAAGTCGCCGAGGACCGCGAACTGCGCCGCCTCCTCGCCCGCGCCATCAACACGCTTCCCGAGCGCGAGAAGACCGTCGTCACGCTCTACTACTACGAAGGCCTCACCCTCGCCGAGATCGGCAACGTGCTCGGCGTGACCGAGAGCCGGGTGAGCCAGATCCACACCAAGTCGGTGCTCCAGCTGAGGGCCAAGCTGGCCGACGTCGGGCGTTGAGGGGCCCCGGTACATCGTCCCCGCCGATCTCTCCGGCCGCCCGGCCGTAAAGTGGAACAGTGCCCAGGATCCGAGCGGCCTCCGTGGCCGAGCACCGCACCATGCAGCGCGACGCCCTGCTGGACGCCGCACGCTCCCTGCTGTCCGAAGGCGGCACGGAAGCGCTGACCTTCCCCGCCCTGGCCGAACGCACCGGCCTCGCCCGCTCGTCCGTGTACGAGTACTTCCGCTCCCGCGCCGCGGTCGTCGAGGAACTCTGCGCCGTCGACTTCCCGCTCTGGGCCGCCGAGATCGAAGGCGCGATGCAGCGGGCCGAAACCCCCGAGGGCAAGGTCGAGGCGTACGTACGCCACCAGCTCGGCCTCGTCGGCGACCAGCGCCACCGGGCGGTCGTCGCCATCTCGGCCAGCGAACTCGACGCCGGCGCCCGCGAAAAGATCCGAGCCGCGCACGGCGGCCTCATCGCCATGATCGTCGAAGCCCTCGCCGACCTGAACCACGACCAGCCCCGCCTGGCCGCGCTCCTCCTCCAGGGCATCGTGGACGCAGCGGTCCGCCGCATCGAACAGGGCACGGCGGAACCCCCCTCCGCAATCGCGGACGCGGCGGTGGCCATGGCCCTGCGGGGCGTCAAGGGCTGAACCTCCTGGGGGCCTCCCCCGCCCCCTCCCCCCTCCCCCCGCCCCCTCCCAACGCCCCCTCCCAACGCCCCCCTCACCCCGGCTCGACCACCCCCACCACAGGCAGCAGCCGCGAGGGTGCCCGTCGGTGCAGGAGCAGCAGCGGGTTCAGATAGATGTCACCTCTCAGCAGCCCCCAGTGCAGGCAGCCGTCCGGGCAGTGGGACGGGGTGTCGGCGGCGGTGGCGACGATCTGGCCGGCGGTGACGTCCGCGCCTTCCTTCACCAGGGCTCGTACCGGCTCGTACGTCGTTCTCAAGGGTGGGGATGCCGTGCCCGGCAGGGTGATCGTCAGGACTCCCTGGCCCGCTACCTGGCCGGCGAAGGTGACCCGGCCCGCGGCGGCCGCGTGTACCGGGGTGCCCGGGGGCGCGGCCAGGTCGATGCCCCGGTGGCCGGGGCCGTAGGGCGTGGCCGGCGGGGCCCATGGGTGGATGACGGTCGGCGGGAGGACGGGCCAGGTGGCGGCGGCGGTCAGGGCCAGCAGGAGTGCTCGGTACATGGGGAACAGGGTCCCGGCGTGAGCCGATCCGTGGGGATCTTGGTCTTGGGCTGTGGAGTACTGAGGGGTTGTGGACAGCGCCGTCACCCGGCACTGTGCGGGTCCCGTACACTTCTTGTGGCGATCCGGGTGACCGGATCGACTTCGCACGCCCCGCCGGCGGTCTCACCACCATCGCCGGCCGCGCCTCTCGGTCCTTACCCGCGCAGGGTTCAGGGCACGGCGCACCGGGGCGTCAGGCGCGGCAGCCGACCGGCGGCCGCGGTAACCGAGTACCTCAAGGAGTACGGCCATGGCCGTCGTCACGATGCGGGAGCTGCTGGAGAGCGGCGTCCACTTCGGTCACCAGACCCGTCGTTGGAACCCGAAGATGAAGCGCTTCATCTTCACGGAGCGCAACGGCATCTACATCATCGACCTGCTCCAGTCGCTGTCGTACATCGACCGCGCCTACGAGTTCGTCAAGGAGACCGTCGCGCACGGCGGCTCCATCATGTTCGTCGGCACCAAGAAGCAGGCGCAGGAAGCGATCGCCGAGCAGGCGACGCGCGTGGGCATGCCCTACGTCAACCAGCGCTGGCTCGGCGGCATGCTGACCAACTTCTCCACCGTCTACAAGCGTCTGCAGCGCCTCAAGGAGCTTGAGCAGATCGACTTCGAGGACGTCGCGGCCTCGGGTCTCACCAAGAAGGAGCTCCTGGTCCTCTCGCGTGAGAAGGCCAAGCTGGAGAAGACCCTCGGTGGTATCCGCGAGATGTCGAAGGTTCCCAGCGCCGTCTGGATCGTCGACACCAAGAAGGAGCACATCGCCGTCGGTGAGGCGCGCAAGCTCCACATCCCGGTCGTCGCGATCCTCGACACGAACTGTGACCCCGACGAGGTCGACTACAAGATCCCGGGCAACGACGACGCGATCCGCTCCGTCACCCTGCTCACCCGCGTGATCGCCGACGCCGTCGCCGAGGGCCTCATCGCCCGTTCCGGCGCTGCGACCGGCGACTCGAAGCCGGGCGAGAAGGCGGCCGGCGAGCCGCTCGCCGAGTGGGAGCGCGACCTGCTCGAGGGTGAGAAGAAGGCCGACGACGCCGAGGCCCCCGCGGCCGAGGCTGCTCCGGCCGCCGAGGCCGAGAAGCCGGCCGAGGCTGCTGCCGAGACCGCTGAGGCCCCGGCCACCGAGGCTCCGGCCGCGGACGCCGAGCAGGCCTGACCCTTTACAGGGACCCACAGGTTCGGTAGTTGACGGCGGGGGCCACAAGCCCCCGCCGTCGACCCGTAGCCCCGCAGATCTTCGTAGATCTTTCTAGACTCCGAGAGAGAAACACAGACTCATGGCGAACTACACCGCCGCTGACGTCAAGAAGCTCCGTGAGCTCACCGGCGCCGGCATGATGGACTGCAAGAAGGCCCTGGACGAGGCCGACGGCAACGTCGACAAGGCCGTCGAGGCCCTGCGCATCAAGGGTCAGAAGGGCGTCGCCAAGCGCGAGGGCCGTTCTGCCGAGAACGGCGCCGTCGTCTCCGTCATCTCCGAGGACAAGACGTCCGGCGTCCTCGTCGAGCTGAAGTGCGAGACGGACTTCGTCGCCAAGGGTGACAAGTTCCAGGCCGTCGCCGCCAAGCTGGCCGAGCACGTCGCCGCCACCTCCCCGGCCGACATCGCCGCGCTGCTCGCCTCCGAGATCGAGGCCGGCAAGACCGTCCAGGCGTTCGTCGACGAGGCCAACGCCAACCTCGGCGAGAAGATCGTCCTGGACCGCTTCGCGCAGTTCACGGGCGGTTACGTGGCCGCGTACATGCACCGCACCATGCCTGACCTGCCGCCGCAGATCGGTGTCCTCGTCGAGCTCGACCAGGAGAACGCCGAGATCGCCAAGGGCGTCGCGCAGCACATCGCCGCTTTCGCGCCGAAGTACCTCACCCGTGAGGACGTTCCGGCCGAGGTCGTCGAGACCGAGCGTCGTGTCGCCGAGGAGACCACCCGCGCCGAGGGCAAGCCCGAGGCCGCGCTCCCGAAGATCGTCGAGGGTCGCGTCAACGGCTTCTTCAAGGACGCCACGCTGCTTGGCCAGCCGTACGCGCTGGACAACAAGAAGTCCGTCGAGCAGGTTCTGAAGGAGGCCGGTGTCACCCTGAAGCGCTTCTCGCGCATCAAGGTCGGCATCTGAGTCTGTTCAGCGTTCGACACTAGACCCCGCTAGGGTCTGAGGCAGTCGTCGGCCGCGCACGCGACGGACGACCGCAGATCTGACGAGGAGGCCATTGCCGCTAGGGACCACGAGTACCCACCGGCAATGGCCTTCTTCGTATGTGCACGAGGAGATCCCCATGAATCAGGGCGCGGACGCCGCCAAGGCCGATCACTCGGCCGACCACAAGCGCGATGACGGCAAGGTGGCCGGGCGCTTCATGCTGAAGCTTTCCGGTGAGGCGTTCGCCGGCGGTGGGGGGCTCGGTGTCGATCCCGACGTCGTGCACAACATCGCCCGCGAGATCGCCGCAGTCGTCCGGGACGGCGCACAGATCGCCGTCGTCATCGGCGGAGGCAACTTCTTCCGGGGCGCCGAGCTCCAGCAGCGCGGCATGGACCGGGCCCGCTCCGACTACATGGGCATGCTCGGTACGGTCATGAACTGCCTCGCCCTCCAGGACTTCCTGGAGAAGGAGGGCATCGACTCGCGCGTCCAGACCGCCATCACGATGGGCCAGGTCGCCGAGCCGTACATCCCGCTGCGGGCCGTACGCCACCTGGAGAAGGGCCGCGTCGTCATCTTCGGCGCCGGCATGGGCATGCCGTACTTCTCCACCGACACCACCGCCGCCCAGCGTGCCCTGGAGATCGACGCCGAGGCCATGCTGATGGGCAAGAACGGGGTGGACGGCGTCTACGACTCCGACCCCCGCGTCAACCCCGACGCGGTGAAGTTCGACGCGCTTGAGTACGGCGAGGTCATCACCCGGGACCTGAAGGTCGCCGACATGACCGCGATCACCCTGTGCCGCGACAACAACCTCCCGATCCTCGTCTTCGAGCTCCTGACGGCGGGCAACATCGCGCGCGCCGTCAAGGGTGAGAAGATCGGCACTCTCGTGAGCGACCAGGGCACCCGGGCCTGACCGGGGGATGGACAATCCCCTGCCGGTCGGACACCGTGCAGGGAAAGACGCTGGTTATCCAGGGCCCAAGGGATCAGGTCGCACTGAGAACTCCCGGCCCACCCAAGACATGCAGGAGCAAGTGGTGATCGAAGAAATCCTCCTCGAGGCCGAGGAGAAGATGGAGAAGGCCGTCGTGGTCGCCAAGGAGGACTTCGCCGCGATTCGCACCGGGCGTGCGCACCCGGCGATGTTCAACAAGATCGTGGCGGACTACTACGGTGCGCTGACGCCGATCAACCAGCTCGCCTCGTTCTCCGTCCCGGAGCCGCGCATGGCGGTCGTGACCCCGTTCGACAAGAGCGCGCTGCGCAACATCGAGCAGGCCATCCGCGACTCGGACCTCGGCGTCAACCCGAGCAACGACGGCAGCATCATCCGCGTGAACTTCCCGGAGCTGACCGAAGAGCGCCGCAAGGACTACATCAAGGTCGCGCGCACCAAGGCCGAGGACTCCAAGGTGTCGATCCGCGCCGTGCGCCGCAAGGCCAAGGACGCCCTCGACAAGCTCGTCAAGGACAAGGAGTCCGGCGAGGACGAGGTCCGCCGTGCGGAGAAGGAGCTCGACGACACCACCGCCAAGTACGTGGCGCAGGTCGACGAGCTGCTCAAGCACAAGGAAGCCGAGCTGCTCGAGGTCTGATGAACGACTCTTCCTGGGGGGCTCCGCCGAGACCCGAATACTGGGGAACCCCCGAGGGGCCTTCCCAGGGGGCGTTCCCGGCGGGGCCTGCATACGATGCGTATGACGCCCCGCCCGTGTCGAGGACGCAGCAGATGCCCGTCCTGCCCGATGCGGGCAGAGACGCCGAAGACCGCGTACACGACTTGGGGGCCGCTCTGCCGGGCGGCCCTGACTTCCGCGACGAGACGCCGCAGGAGCCCATGGCAAGCCCTCCGCCCGTGCCCCCCGTGCCCGCCCAGCCGGAGAAGAAGAAGGCGGGCCGCGACCTGCGGGCCGCGATAGGGGTCGGCGTGGGGCTCGGCGCGGTCATCCTCGCGTCGCTCTTCATCGTGAAGGCCGTCTTCGTGGGCGTCATCGCGGTCGCCGTGGTCGTCGGGCTGTGGGAGCTGACCAGCCGCCTCGAAGAACGCAAGCAGATCAAGGCGCCGCTGGTACCGCTCGCGGTCGGCGGCGCGGCGATGGTCGTCGCCGGCTACGTCAGCGGCGCCGAGGGGGCCTGGGTCGCGATGGCCCTCACCTCGCTCGCGGTCCTCGTGTGGCGGATGACCGAACCGCCCGAGGGCTATCTGCGGGACGTCACGGCGGGCGTCTTCGCGGCGTTCTACGTGCCGTTCCTCGCCACGTTCGTCGCGATGCTGCTCACCGCGGACGACGGACCCTGGCGGGTGCTCACCTTCCTGCTCCTGACCGTGGTCAGCGACACGGGTGCGTACGCGATCGGCTGGCGCTTCGGCAGGCACAAGCTGGCGCCGCGCATCAGCCCCGGAAAGACCCGCGAGGGCCTGTTCGGCGCGGTGTCGTTCGCGATGGTGGCGGGCGCGCTGTGCATGCAGTTCCTGATCGACGACGGCACGTGGTGGCAGGGCCTGCTGCTCGGCCTCGCGGTCGCGTGCAGCGCCACGCTCGGCGACCTCGGCGAGTCGATGATCAAGCGGGACCTCGGCATCAAGGACATGGGCACGCTGCTTCCGGGCCACGGCGGCATCATGGACCGGCTCGACTCCTTGCTGCCGACGGCTCCGGTGGTGTGGCTGCTGCTCGTGGTGTTCGTCGGAAACGGCTGACCTGCGTTTTTGTATCGCTTTGAACGGTGAGGGCTCGTCGTCCACAGGACGGCGAGCCCTTTTCCGTACGTCTGAGACACTTGAGGAACCATGCCCAAGCCCGGAGAACTCACTTTCGTCGCCCCCCGCGGAGCCAAGAAGCCGCCGCGGCACCTCGCCGACCTCTCGCCCGCCGAGCGCAAGGAAGCCGTCGCCGCGATCGGCGAGAAGCCGTTCCGCGCCAAGCAGCTCTCGCAGCACTACTTCGCGCGGTACGCCCACGACCCGGCGGAGTGGACGGACATTCCGCTCGCCGCGCGCGGCCGGCTCCAGGAGGAGCTCCTTCCCGACCTGATGTCGGTCGTCCGCCACATCTCCTGCGACGACGACACCACCCGCAAGACGCTGTGGAAGCTGCACGACGGGACGCTCGTCGAGTCCGTCCTGATGCGCTACCCGGACCGGGTGACGATGTGCATCTCCTCGCAGGCCGGCTGCGGCATGAACTGCCCGTTCTGCGCCACCGGCCAGGCGGGCCTCGACCGCAACCTGTCGACCGCCGAGATCGTGCACCAGATCGTCGACGGCATGCGGGCGCTGCGCGACGGCGAGGTCCCCGGGGGACCTGCCCGCCTGTCCAACATCGTCTTCATGGGCATGGGCGAGCCGCTCGCCAACTACAAGCGCGTCGTCGGCGCCGTCCGCCGGCTCACCGACCCCGAGCCGGACGGCCTGGGCCTGTCGCAGCGCGGCATCACCGTCTCCACCGTGGGCCTGGTGCCCGCCATGCACCGCTTCGCCGACGAGGGCTTCAAGTGCCGCCTCGCGGTGAGCCTGCACGCCCCCGACGACGAGCTGCGCGACACCCTCGTACCGGTCAACACCCGGTGGAAGGTCCGCGAGGTCCTCGACGCCGCGTGGGAGTACGCCGAGAAGTCCGGGCGCCGCATCTCCATCGAGTACGCCCTGATCCGCGACATCAACGACCAGGCGTGGCGCGGCGATCTGCTCGGCAGGCTCCTCAAGGGCAAGCGGGTGCACGTCAACCTCATTCCGCTGAACCCGACGCCGGGCTCCAAGTGGACGGCCTCGCGGCCCGAGGACGAGAAGGCGTTCGTCGAGGCCATCGCGGCTCACGGCGTGCCCGTGACCGTCCGCGACACCCGGGGCCAGGAGATCGACGGAGCCTGCGGGCAGCTCGCCGCCTCCGAGCGGTAGTCCGCAGAGGCCGGAGTCCGCAGGAGTCCGAGGGGCAGAACGGCCGGGGGCCTGTCAGGGGCCCCGTGTAACCTGGCTGGCAACATCTGCATATTCCGACAGGGGAGCGCCACAGCGCTGAGAGTGCGGTGCCCGCAAGGGACACGGACCGCAGACCCTCTGAACCTTGCCCCGGTCATTCGGGGTAGGAAGTTCGGCGATTACTCAAGCTGTTGCGCCCTGCCCGCACGACCTGCCGTCGTGCGGGCAGGGCCGCGTCTCTTCCTGGTCATCTCCAGGAGGAATGAAGAAATGCGCAGTACCAAGAGGCTCGCGGCCGGCGCGATCGCCGCCGCCCTCGGGGTCACCACGCTGGCGGCCTGCGGCGGCTCGGACGGCAAGAAGACGTCCGGCGAGGCAAGCGGATCCGGCAGCAAGACGGTGACGCTGGTCAGCCACGACTCGTTCAACGCCTCGGATCCGGTGCTCAAGGCGTTCACCGCGCAGACCGGCTACACCGTCAAGGTCCTCAAGAGCGGGGACGCCGGGGCCGCGCTCAACCAGGAGATCCTCACCAAGGGCTCCCCGCGCGGCGACGTGTTCTTCGGCGTCGACAACACGCTGCTCTCGCGCGCCCTCGACAACGGAATCTTCACGCCGTACGAGGCCAAGGGCCTGGACCGGATTCCCGCCGACGTCCAGCTCGACAAGGACAAGCACCGGGTCACGCCCGTCGACACCGGCGACATCTGCGTCAACTACGACAAGAAGTACTTCGCGGACAAGAAGCTCAGCCCCCCGCAGACCTTCGACGACCTGATCAAGCCCGAGTACAAGGACCTGCTCGTCACCGAGAACGTGGCGACGTCCTCGCCCGGGCTCGGCTTCATGCTCGGGTCCGTCGCCAAGTACGGCGACGACGGGTGGCAGGACTACTGGAAGAAGCTGAAGGCCAACGGGGTCAAGGTCGTCGACGGCTGGGAGCAGGCCTACAACACGGACTTCTCCGGCTCGGCCGGCGGCAAGAAGGCCAAGGGCGACCGGCCGCTCGTCGTCTCCTACGCCTCCAGCCCGCCCGCCGAGGTGATCTACGCCGACCCCAGGCCCACCGAGGCCCCCACCGGCGTGGCCACCGGCACCTGCTTCCGCCAGACCGAGTTCGCGGGCCTGCTCAAGGGCGCCAAGAACGAGGCCGGCGGCAAGGCGCTCCTGGACTTCCTGATCTCCAAGAAGTTCCAGGAGGACATGCCGCTCCAGATGTTCGTGGACCCGGTCGCCAAGGACGCCACCGTCCCGCCGGAGTTCACCAAGTTCGGCGCGAAGATCACGAACTCGGCGACCGTCGCCCCCGACAAGATCGCCAAGAACCGTGACCAGTGGGTCAAGACGTGGTCCTCGCTCGTCCTGAAGTAGGCCCGAAACTGCGGCGGAACGCGGTGCGGCTCGGCCTGATGGCCCTGCCCGTCGTGTTCTTCGCCGTGTTCTTCGCCTGGCCCGTGGCCGCCATCGTCGGCCGCGGGCTCAAGGCGGACGGCGCCTGGCAGCTCGGCCGGATCGGCGAGGTCCTGAGCGACCCCGACATCGGGCACGTCCTGTGGTTCACGACCTGGCAGGCGCTCGCCTCCACCGCGCTCACCCTGCTGATCGCGCTGCCCGGCGCGTACGTCTTCGCGCGCCTCGACTTCCCCGGCAAGCAACTCCTGCGGGCCGTCGTGACCGTGCCGTTCGTGCTGCCGACCGTCGTCGTGGGCACCGCGTTCCTCGCGCTGCTCGGCCGCGGCGGGCTGCTCGACCAGCTGTGGGGGGTGCGCCTGGACACCACCGTGTGGGCGATCCTGCTCGCCCACGTCTTCTTCAACTACGCGGTGGTCGTCCGCACCGTCGGCGGCCTGTGGTCGCAGCTCGACCCCCGCCAGGAAGAGGCCGCCCGCGTCCTCGGCGCCTCCCGGTTCGCTGCCTGGCGCAAGGTGACGCTGCCCGCGCTCGGCCCCGCGGTCGCCGCCGCGGCCCTCATGGTCTTCCTCTTCACCTTCACCTCGTTCGGCGTCGTGCAGATCCTCGGCGGCCCCACCTTCTCCACCCTCGAAGTGGAGATCTACCGCCAGACCGCCGAACTCCTCGACCTGCCGACCGCGGCCGTCCTGACGCTCGTGCAGTTCGTGGCGGTCGGCGCGATCCTCGCCGTGCACGCCCGGACGGTGCGCCGCCGCGAGACCGCGCTGAAACTCGTCGACCCCGCCCAGACCGCGCGACGCCCGCGCGGCGCCGGCCAGTGGACGCTGCTCGCCTCGGTCCTCGGAGTCGTGGCACTGCTGATCCTCCTCCCCGTCGGCGTACTGATCGAACGCTCCCTGGACACCCCCGACGGCTACGGCCTCGGCTACTACCGGGCGCTCCAGGCCGCCGGGGACAACGGCAGCTTCCTCGTGCCGCCCATCGAGGCGATCTGGAACTCGCTCCAGTACGCCCTCGCCGCCACCGCCATCGCGCTCCTCATCGGCGGGCTCGCGGCGGCCGCCCTGACCCGGCGCGGCAGCGGCCGTCTGATCCGGGGCTTCGACGCCCTCCTGATGCTGCCGCTCGGCGTCTCCGCCGTGACCGTCGGCTTCGGCTTCCTGATCACCCTCGACGAGCCGCCGCTCGACCTGAGGACCTCCTGGATCCTGGTGCCGCTCGCCCAGGCGCTGGTGGGCACCCCCTTCGTCGTACGGATCATGCTGCCGGTGCTGCGCGCGGTGGACGGGCGGCTGCGCGAGGCGGCGGCCGTGCTCGGGGCGTCCCCGCTGCGAGCCTGGCGCGAGGTGGATCTGCCGCTGGTGCGGCGGGCGCTGCTCGTCGCGGCGGGCTTCGCGTTCGCGGTGTCGCTCGGCGAGTTCGGGGCGACCGTGTTCATCGCCCGGCCCGACCACCCGACGCTGCCCGTCGCCGTGGCCCGCCTCCTCGGCCGGGCCGGCGACCTCAACTACGGCCAGGCGATGGCCCTCAGCACGATTCTGATGGTGGTGTGCGCGGTGTCGCTGCTCGTCCTGGAACGCATCCGGACCGACCGGAGCGGGGAGTTCTGATGCTGAAGCTCGACGGTGTGACCGTACGGTTCGGACAGCGGGCCGCGCTCGACGCGGTCGATCTGGAGGTCGCCGACCACGAGACGGTGTGCGTGCTCGGCCCCAGCGGCAGCGGCAAGTCGACGCTGCTGCGGGTCGTCGCGGGCCTTCAACCCCTCACCGGTGGGCGGGTGTTGTTGGGCGGCGCCGACCAGTCGGGAGTGCCCGTACACAAACGCGGTCTCGGCCTGATGTTCCAGGACCACCAGCTCTTCCCGCAGCGCGACGTCGCCGGGAACGTGGCGTTCGGGCTGCGCATGCGGGGGGCCTCGCGGGGCGAACAGGCGCGCAGGGTGGGCGAGTTGCTCGACCTGGTCGGGCTGCCGGGCGCGGGCGGGCGGGCCGTCGCGGCCCTGTCCGGCGGCGAACAGCAGCGCGTCGCGCTCGCGAGGGCGCTGGCACCTTCCCCCCGCCTCCTGATGCTGGACGAGCCGCTGGGCCAGCTGGACCGCACGCTGCGCGAGCGCCTGGTCGTCGAACTCCGTTCATTGTTCGGCCAGTTGGGCACCACCGTCCTGGCCGTCACGCACGACCAGGGCGAGGCGTTCGCGCTGGCCGACCGGGTCGTGGTGATGCGGGACGGCCGCATCGCGCAGACCGGCACGCCGCTGGGGGTCTGGCAGCACCCGGCCTCCGAATTCGTGGCCCGCTTCCTGGGCTTCGAGAACGTGGTCCCGGCGACGGTCTCGGGGGAAGCCGCGGACACGACCTGGGGAAAGGTCCCGGTCCCGGCCGGCTCGCCGCAGGGCCCGGCGCGGGTCCTGGTCCGCCCGGCGGGCGTCCGGCTCGTGGGGGAGCGGGAGGGGTTGCCCTGCGAGGTGGTGGGGCGGACGTTCCGGGGCAACCACGTGGCGCTCCGGCTGCGGCCCGGCGGGGGGCCGTTGCTGGAGGCGGAGTGCGGGTTGGAGGGGGCGCCGGAGGTGGGGGCGGCGGTTGGCGTTGCCTTTGGGGCGGGGGGAGTGGTGGTGCTGAGGGAGGGGTAGGGGGAACTTTCCCCACCCCGCCCCTTCCCGAGACCCTCCGGGGGATGTCGTTCGGGTGCGGCCCGGTGGTCGTTACCTGGGGCTCCGCCTCAGACCCCGTTCGCGCCTGAAGGGCGCTCGTCCTCAAACTCCCCCAAGGCCTTAAGGGCCAGGGGGGACCCCCATGACGGGCTGAAGATGCCGGTGCCGGCCAGCAATTGACGCTGTTAGGGGCGCGGGGCTGTGACACTGTGCGGCTCCGTCGCGTGGGCGCGACCAGCCACGCACGGCCCGCAGTCGAAAACCGTCCGCTCATCCCGCCGTTGGGGGCGCAGCCCCCAGTACCACCCGCCGGGCGGCCCCCGTCACCACCCTCGGCGAGTTTCGGGAAGGGGCGGGGTGGGGGATCAGGGTCTGGGGCGGAGCCCCAGCCGTAAGGGCGGAGGGCCCGCGCTCAGCCCGCCGGGGTCAGCTCCTTCGCCCGGGTCGGCTCGGCCGCCCCGTGGCCCTCCGGCGAGCCGAACCACGCCACCGCCACCGCCCCGGCCACCGCCAGGACGAAGCCCAGGACCGCCATCCACGCCAGGCCCGCCCGGGACGCGTCCCCCAGCCACAGCACCCCGATCGCGCCCGGCAGCACCGTCTCGCCCACCACGAGCGCCGCCGTCGCGCCGTTCACCGAGCCGATCTGCAGGGCCACCGTGTGCAGGTACATGCCGCCGATGCCGGCCACCAGGATCGCGTACAGCGCAGGGTCGGTGAGCAGGGCGCCGGCGTCGAAGGGGTCGATGCCGTTCAGGACGCGGACGCCGACGCCGAGCGCGCCGAAGCCCAGACCGGACAGGAGGCCCGCCAGGATCGCGGCGCGGGCGCCCATGAGGCGTACCACCACCGTGCCTCCGGCCATCAGCACCAGCGCAACCGCCAGGAGCCACCAGTGCGTTGACATCGCCGTGTGGCCGCTGCCCTCGTGGCCCGCCGCCGTCGCGAGCAGGACCAGCGCCGAGCAGACCACGCCGATCGACGTCCACTCCGCGCGGCTCAATCGGATGCCGAGGAGCTTCACGCTGAGGACCGCCGTGATGACCAGGTTCGCGCTGATCACCGTCTGGGACAGGAAGAGGGGGAGCAGGCGGGCCGCCAGCGCGCCGAGGCCGAACCCGACGAAGTCGAGGATGGTCCCGACTATGAACTCCCAGGTCGTGGCCGCCTTCGCGGTGGAGGAGAGGCTGGGCCCGCCGTGCTGGGTCCGGTCGCTCGCGGCCGCGTCGCGGCGGGCGGACTTGCGGGACCCGACGGCTTGCAGGACCGAACCCGTGCCGTAGCAGACCGAGGCGGCGATGGCGGTCAGCAGACCGAGCAGCACAAGTGACTCCGTTCCTGGCGGGGGCAACCCGTTCGCCCCACTCCGCTTTACCAGACGTTTACCGCCCCTTGGGAGTTGCCTGAGTGGGGCGACCTCTTGCCCGCTCGCCGTTCCCTTGCGCCGTCCGGCCCTCCCCGCTACATTTAACGTACTAGTTAATTAACGAGGTGGTTAAGTAGCATGGCGGACGCGACCGACCGGCTCAGCGTCGTCTTCGCCGCCCTGGCCGACCCCACGCGCCGCGCGATCCTCGCCCGGCTCGCCGAGGGGGAGGCCACGGTCGGTGAGCTCGCCGAGCCGTTCGAGATGAGCCTCCCGGCCGTCTCCCGGCACCTGAAGGTGCTGGAAAAGGCCGGACTGATCACCCGCGGCCGCTCGGCCCAGTGGCGGCCCTGCCGGCTTGAGGCGGCGCCCCTCGCGGACGCCACCGACTGGCTGGAGCGGTACCGGCGGTTCTGGGAAGGCAGCTTCGACGCTCTCGCGGAACACTTGCGAGGGCTCCAGAAAGGAAAGAACAACGATGAGTGAGAACGTGAACGACGGCATCGAGATCACCCGCGTCTTCGACGCACCCCGCGACCTGGTCTTCCGGGCCTGGACCACCCCCGAGCACTTCGCCGCCTGGTACGGCGGCGCGGCCGAGGTCCCGCTCGACCGGATCTCTCTGGACGTGCGCCCCGGCGGCGCCTGGAGCCTCGTCATGCTCGTCCCCGGCCACGGCGAGATGCCGTTCGGCGGCGTCTACAAGGAGGTCGTCGAGCCGGAGCGGCTCGTCTTCACGCTCAAGGACGCGTCCGCGCCCGCCGACATCGAGGGCGAGATCGTCACCGTCACCTTCGCCGACCACGGCGACAAGACCGAAATGGTCTTCACCCAGCGCGGCGGCAACCTCACGGCCGTGCAGTACGAGCAGGCCAAGGGCGGCTGGGCGCACTTCTTCGACACCCTCGCCGGCCACCTCGCCCAGCGCTAGCGCGACATGCGGGCCAGCGCCCCGGGCGCCTCGGACACCGAGTCGACCAGGGCGATCCGGCCCGCCATCGGCCGGTCCTCGGCCAGCGCTTCGAGCAGCGGCCAGGCGGGCAGGCGCTCGGTCCAGTGCGCGCGGTCGACCAGGACCATCGGCGTCGGGGTGCCCCGCGACTCGTAGTAGTTCGGCGTCGCGTTGTCGAAGATCTCCTGTACGGTGCCGGCCGCGCCCGGCAGGAAGACGACCCCCGCGTTCGAGCGGGCGAGCAGGCCGTCCTCGCGGGTGGCGTTGGCGAAGTACTTGGCGATCGCGCCCGCGAAGGCGTTCGGCGGCTCGTGCCCGTAGAACCAGGTCGGGATGCCCACGGAGGTGCCGCCGCGCGGCCACTTCGTACGCACCTCGAAGGCGGCGCGTGCCCACGCCGACACGGAGGGCCTGAACGAGGGCTCCTCGGCGAGGAGTTCGAGGGCCGAGCCAAGCATCGCGTCGTCGAAGGGCGCCGCGTACGCACCCAGGTTCGCGGCCTCCATCGCACCCGGGCCGCCGCCCGTCGCCACGGTGAACCCGGCGCGGGCCAGCGTCCGCCCGAGCACCGCAGCGCCCTCGTACTCGGCCGTGCCGCGGCCCATCGCGTGGCCGCCCATCACGCCCACCACCCTCGCCCCGACGAGCAGTTCGTCCAGGGCGTCCGAGATCGCCTCGTCGTGGATGGAACGCAGCATCGAGGAGAAGATGTCGCCGTCCGCCTTGGTCCGCCGGAACCAGGCGTACGAGAGCGCGTCCGGGGTCCGCTCGTAGCCCGCGGCGAGCCCCTCGAAGAGCTCGGCGGGGGAGTAGAGCGTGCCCCGGTACGGGTCGAAGGGCAGGTGCGGGACGGGCGGGAAGACCAGCGCGCCGTCGGCCCTGACCTTCGCGGCGGCGTCCGGCTCCATGGCGCAGCCGAGGAACACGGCGCCGGCCGTGTCGGTGCGCAGCAGTACGGGCGTACGGGCCGTCAGGTCCACCGACTGCACCCTGAATCCGGCCAGCGTCGCGTGCGCCGCCGCCGCGTCGAACTCGGCCAGCGATTCGATCTCGGTGTCGCTGCCCGCGGGAAACTTCGCATCTTCGTCCGGCACGGCGACCATGCTAGGCGCTGCGCGGATTGCGCGGATCCGGCCTTCGACTGCGGACCGTGCGTGGTTGCTCGCGCAGTTCCCCGCGCCCCTGACAGCACCGGGTACAGGCATACCCAGCCCGTCAGGCGTTTGAGGACGAGCGCCCTTCAGGCGCGAACGGGGTCTGGGGCGGAGCCCCAGGGAACGACCACCGGGCCGCAGCCCCAGCGACACCGCCCCCCTACCGCAACGGCAGTGCCGCCAGTGCCGCGATCGTCACCGTCAGCGGGGTGAAGACGAGCAGCAGGGCCAGGGCTCGCAGGGACGCGGCGGTTCGGAGCAGGGCCGCCGGGGTGCCCAGGGCCACCAGGGCCTGGGTCGTGTCGGCGCGGGCGTGGCGGGATTCCAGGGCCGCGGTCAGCAGCGTGGCGAGCGGGCAGCTGATCACCAGGGCCGCGCCGAGCCCGGTCAGCGGGCCGAAGGGGTGCGGCCCGGCCCGGTCGCCGTACAGCGTGGCCGCCGCGATCCCTCCGGAGGCCACCGCACACACCACCCCCAGCGGGCGCCCGATGCGGCGGGCCTCCGCCATCAGGATCCGGCCCGCGAGCAGGCGGGCCGCGCCCGGGCGGACCAGCTGCAGCAGCCGCCCGCTGAAGTGGGCCACCGCAGGACCCGCGAGGGCCAGGCCGACCGCGGTCAGCGCCCAGCCGCCGAGCACCCCGGCCGGGCTGGCCCCCGGGTGGCCCGGCATCGGGAAGGAGGAACCCCGGTCGCCCCGGCTCACGTACGTCTGGACCGCGAGGCCCGCCGCGACGAGCGCGAAGCCCCACGGCAGGCCGCTCGGCGTCGGCGCGGGCTCCTCGGGGTGCACCGGGTCGCACACGTCGCCGGGGCGCAGGGTGCGCGGGCGCAGGGCGAGTCCGGCTGCCACCGACGCCGTGACCGGCAGGGCGGCGAGCAGGGTCAGGGCGCCCGCCAGCGGCATCGGCTGGTCGGCGGCGAGCAGCCCGGCGGCCTCCCCGTCGAAGGGGAGCCCGGTGATGTCACCGCGCAGGTGGAGATAGACCAGGAGCGCGACCGCCGAGCCCAGCGTGCACGACACCGCCGTGGACACGGCCGCGACCGCGGCGAGCCGGGCCGGGCCCAGACCCACCGCGGAGAGCCCTTCGCGGGGCCGGGTGCTCGGGTCGGTGCGGGCCACGGCGACCGCGAACTGCGCCGTGGCGGCCAGCGGAACCACGCACCACAGCAGCCGCAGCCCCGACGCGCCGGGATGGCCGACCGCGTAACCGAGCGTGCACAGCAGGAGGAACCCGACCCCGGCGGACGCGGCGGACACCAGCAGGCGGCGCAGCAGGACCAGGGGACGGGAACCGCGGGCTAGACGGAGAGCGAGCACGCCGAGATACCCTCCGCATCCGAAGTGCCGGTGTTTCCACGGGAGTTGACGCGGCAGCCGTCGATGAGGACCACCGTGCGGTCGGCGAGCGCCGCGACATCGGTGTCGTGGGTGGCCATGACCGTGGTGATCCGGTGCGAGCGGGCCGCGGTGAGCAGGGTCCGCAACACCTGCGCGCGGTCGGCGCGGTGCAGGGTCGCGGTCGGCTCGTCGGCGAACAGTACGGCGGGCCCGGTGACCAGGGCGCGGGCGAGCGCCACGCGCTGACGCTGCGCCTGGAGCAGGGCGTGCGGGCGCTTCTTGGCGCACATGTCGATGTCGAGCCGCTCCAGCCACTCCAGGGCGGCCTTCTTCGCGGCGCGGTGCCCGATGCCGCGCAACAACAGGGGCAGGGCCGCGTTCTCCCACGCGTTCAGCTCGGGGACCAGGGCGGGCTCGGGGTCGATCCAGCCGAACCGGTCGCGCCGCAGCCGCTCACGGGCGACGGCGCCCAGGGTGTGCACGGGCCCGCTGTTGAACCACACCTCGCCCTCGTCCGGCACGAGGGACCCGGACAGGCAGCGCAGCAGGGTCGTCTTGCCGCTGCCGCGCGGGCCGCCGACGGCGAGGATCTCACCCTCGCGGACCCCGACGCTGACGCCGGTCAGGGCGGGCGAGCCGCTGTGGGAATGGTGCAGGGAACGCGCCCACAACACGTCGCTGTCCGGCGGAGCCACCATGGTGCATACCTCGGTTCAGATCAGAATTCCTGCTCCCCGTACGGGGGAACGAAGGCAGGGCCGATCGGTCACTGGGCACGCTAGGGAGTGGGGCGTGGCTGTCCGGACAGCACGCGGCCCGGTCCCGCCCATCTCACTCGATGGGCGCAACCGGGCCGGTGCGGACGGCGTACTGGCCTAGAGCTTCGTCCAGGCCTCCGTCAGGACCTCGCGCAGGACGCCCTCGATCTCGTCGAAGGTGCCCTGGTCGGAGATCAGCGGCGGGGCGAGCTGGACGACCGGGTCGCCGCGGTCGTCTGCCCGGCAGTACAGGCCGTTGTCGTAGAGCGCCTTCGACAGGAAGCCGTACAGGACGCGCTCGGTCTCCTCGTCGTTGAAGGTCTCCTTGGTGGCCTTGTCCTTCACGAGCTCGATGCCGTAGAAGAAGCCGTTGCCGCGGACGTCGCCGACGATCGGCAGGTCGTGCAACTTCTTGAGGGTGTCGAAGAAGGCGCCCTCGTTGTCGAGCACGTGCTGGTTGAGACCCTCCTTCTCGAAGATGTCGAGGTTGGCGAGGCCCACCGCGGCCGAGACCGGGTGGCCGCCGAAGGTGTAGCCGTGCAGGAAGGTGTTGTCGCCCTTGTAGAACGGCTCGGCGAGCCTGTCGGAGATGATGCAGGCGCCGATCGGGGAGTAGCCCGAGGTCATGCCCTTGGCGCAGGTGATCATGTCCGGCACGTAGTCGAACTTGTCGCAGGCGAACATCGTGCCCAGGCGGCCGAAGGCGCAGATGACCTCGTCGGAGACGAGCAGCACGTCGTACTTGTCGCAGATCTCGCGCACGCGCTGGAAGTAGCCGGGCGGCGGCGGGAAGCAGCCGCCCGCGTTCTGCACCGGCTCCAGGAAGACGGCGGCGACGGTCTCGGGGCCCTCGAAGAGGATCTCCTGCTCGATCTGGTCGGCGGCCCAGCGGCCGAAGGCCACCGGGTCGTCGCCGTGGATCGGGGCGCGGTAGATGTTGGTGTTGGGCACCTTGTGCGCGCCGGGGACCAGCGGCTCGAAGGGCGCCTTGAGGGCGGGCAGACCGGTGATGGACAGGGCGCCCTGCGGGGTGCCGTGGTAGGCGACCGCACGCGAGATGACCTTGTACTTCGTGTGGTTGCCGGTGAGCTTGTGGTACTGCTTCGCCAGCTTCCACGCGGTCTCGACGGCCTCGCCGCCACCGGTGGTGAAGAAGACCTTGTTGAGGTCGCCCGGCGCGTAGTTCGCGAGGCGCTCGGCGAGCTCGACGGCCTTGGGGTGGGCGTAGGACCAGACCGGGAAGAAGGCCAGTTCCTGCGCCTGCTTGTAGGCGGTCTCGGCGAGCTCGTGACGGCCGTGGCCGGCGTTGACGACGAACAGGCCCGACAGGCCGTCCAGGTACTTCTTGCCCTTGTCGTCGTAGATGTAGGTGCCCTCGCCACGGACGATGGTGGGAACGGGCGCGTTCTCGTACGACGACATGCGGGTGAAGTGCATCCACAGGTGGTCGTAGGCGGTCTGGCTGAGGTCCTTGCTCACGGCTATCGGGTTCCCCACATATAGGTCTGCTTCTTCAGCTTGAGATAGACGAAGCTCTCGGTGGAACGCACGCCGGGGAGCGCGCGGATCCTCTTGTTGATCACTTCGAGAAGGTGGTCGTCGTCCTCGCAGACGACCTCCACCATCAGGTCGAAGGAGCCCGCGGTCATCACCACGTACTCGCACTCGGCCATGGCCGTCAGTGCCTCCGCCACGGGGTCGAGGTCGCCCTCGACGCGGATGCCGACCATCGCCTGGCGCCGGAATCCCACGGTGAGCGGGTCCGTGACGGCGACGATCTGCATCACGCCCTGGTCCAGGAGCTTCTGGACGCGCTGGCGCACGGCCGCCTCGGACAGGCCGACGGCCTTTCCGATCGCTGCGTACGGGCGGCGCCCGTCCTCCTGGAGCTGCTCGATGATCGCCAGGGAGACGGCATCGATCGACGGGGACTGTCCGTTCCCGATCCTGGGTTCTGTGCTTCGGCTGGCCACGGAGCCACTGTGCACCCGACTCGTCCGTCCCGCAACCCCAAAGCGATGAAATTCGTTGTTCCGTGACCTCTAGAGAACTGAATCCGAAGTTCAAGGGCGTTGGGTCTGTCGAAAGCGTCGCCTCACCGGCTAGGGTGGGCTGTCTCACCCATCGGACATCGGACCGGGAGGCCAGCGAAGTGACCACCGAACTGCGTCGTTTGCGCAACTACATCGACGGAGAGTTCCGCGATGCTGCCGACGGGCGGACCATCGAGGTGGTCAACCCGGCCACGGGCGAGGCGTACGCGACCTCGCCGCTCTCCGGCCAGGAGGACGTGGACGCGGCCATGGCGGCCGCCGCCGCCGCGTTCCCGGCCTGGCGCGACAGCACGCCCGCCGAGCGCCAGCGCGTCCTGCTCAAGATCGCCGACGCCTTCGAGGAGCGCGCCGAGGAGCTGATCGCCGCCGAGTCGGAGAACACCGGCAAGCCGATCGAGCTCACCCGCACCGAAGAAGTGCCGCCGATGGTGGACCAGATCCGCTTCTTCGCGGGCGCGGCCCGGCTGCTCGAAGGCCGCAGCGCCGGCGAGTACATGGAGGGGATGACCTCGATCGTCCGCCGCGAGCCGGTCGGCGTCTGCGCGCAGGTCGCGCCGTGGAACTACCCGATGATGATGGCCGTGTGGAAGTTCGCCCCGGCGCTCGCCGCGGGCAACACCGTCGTCCTCAAGCCGTCGGACACCACCCCCGCCTCGACCGTCCTCATCGCCGAGATCATCGGCGCGATCGTCCCCAAGGGCGTCTTCAATGTCATCTGCGGCGACCGCGACACCGGCCGCGCGATGGTGGAGCACAGGACCCCGGCGATGGCCTCCATCACCGGTTCCGTACGGGCCGGCATGCAGGTCGCCGAGTCCGCCGCCAAGGACGTCAAGCGCGTCCACCTGGAGCTCGGCGGCAAGGCCCCGGTCGTCGTCTTCGAGGACGCCGATATCGCCAAGGCCGTCGAGGACATCGCGGTCGCCGGCTACTTCAACGCGGGCCAGGACTGCACGGCCGCGACCCGCGTCCTCGTGCACGAGTCGATCCACGACGACTTCGTGACCGCGCTCGCCAAGGCCGCCTCCGACACCAAGACCGGGCAGCCGGACGACGCGGACGTCCTGTACGGCCCGCTCAACAACGCCAACCAGCTCAAGCAGGTCTCCGGCTTCATCGACCGCCTCCCCGCGCACGCCAAGGTCGAGGCGGGCGGCCACCGGGTCGGCGAGCAGGGCTATTTCTACGCCCCGACCGTCGTCTCGGGCCTCAAGCAGGACGACGAGATCATCCAGAACGAGGTGTTCGGGCCGGTCATCACCGTCCAGTCCTTCACCGACGAGGCCCAGGCCCTGGAGTACGCGAACGGCGTCGAGTACGCGCTCGCCTCCTCGGTGTGGACCAAGGACCACGCCCGCGCCATGCGGATGTCCAAGAACCTCGACTTCGGCTGCGTGTGGATCAACACCCACATCCCGCTGGTCGCCGAGATGCCGCACGGCGGCTTCAAGAAGTCCGGCTACGGCAAGGACCTCTCGGCGTACGGCTTCGAGGACTACACCCGCATCAAGCACGTGATGACGTCCATCGAAGGCTGAACCACGGCCTGAACGCGAGGAAGGGGCGGGGGAGTTGATCCCCCGCCCCTTTTTCGCTGCCCCGCGCCCCCGACAGGGTGTCTGGCCTGGAGCGTACGGCTGTACGCAGCGTCCATTGAACCCGGTGCCCCGCGCGGGCATCCTGCCGGAATGCGACCGACCGCGTTCCCCGCCACCAGCCCCTTCTCCCGCCGCGGCCTGCTGCGCGCCCTCGGCGGCGGTGCCGCCCTTGCCGGGCTGGCCGGCTGCGGGGTCCCCGCGGCGTACGTCGAACCGGGCGACCGGGCCGGGCGCGACCGCTCGGCGGCCGACAAGTCCCTCACCTTCGCCAACTGGCCGCTCTACATAGACGTCGACGACAACGACGCCTCCAGGCGCCCCACCCTGGACGCGTTCACCAAGAGCACCGGGATCTCCGTCACGTACACCGAGGAGATCAACGACAACGACGAGTTCTTCGGGAAGATCAGCCCGGCGCTGATGAACCACCAGGAGACCGGCCGGGACCTGATGGTGATCAGCGACTGGATGGCGGCCCGGTTCGTGCGGCTCGGCTGGGTGCAGGAGATGGACCGCGCCAAGCAGCCCAACGTCACCCGCTACCTCGACCCCCAGCTGCGCACCCCCGCCTTCGACGACGGGCGCCTGCACAGCGTCCCGTGGCAGTCCGGGATCACCGGCATCGCGTACAACAAGAAGAAGCTCGGGCGCGAGCTCAAGCACGTCAGCGACCTGTGGGACCCGCGGCTCGCGGGCAAGGTGACGCTGTTCTCCGGACTCGACGAGTCGTTCGCGCTCCTGATGCAGGGCGACGGCGTCGACATCACCAAGTGGAGCGCGGCCGACTTCCACCGGATGTGCGACCAGGTCGAGAAGCTGGTCGCGAAGAAGCAGATCCGCCGCTTCACCGGCAACGACTACACCAGCGACCTCAACAAGGGCGACGTGCTGGCCTGTCAGGCCTACAGCGGCGACGTGTTCCAGCTGAAGGCGGACAACCCCGACATCGAGTTCGTGGTGCCGGAGGAGGGCGCGGAACTCTGGGCGGAATCGATGATGATCCCCAACCTGGCCCGCCACAAGGCGAACGCGGAGGCGCTGGTCGACTACTACTACGACCCCCAGGTCGCCGCCGAGCTGGCCGCCTCGGTCAACTACGTCTGCCCGGTCCCGGCCGCCCGCGAGGTCCTCGCCTCCTCCAAGGACAAGGACGAGGCCGAACTCGCCGAGGACCCGCTGATCTTCCCGGACGACGCGATGCGCAAGCGGCTCGCGATCGCGCGGGACATCACGTCGGAGGAACGGGTGGAGTTCGCCAAGCGGTGGAACGCGATTGTGGGGTTGTAGCGGGCCGGCCTGCGTTTTGAACGCGTTCAACAGGGGCGTACGCTTGCGATCATGAGCGAGCGAAACGCCCTGTTGCGGCGTACCCGCGTGTGGTTGGTCGTGTTCATCGTCTGTCTCGTGCTGAGCGGACTGACCGCCTTCCCCCTGGTCCACGAACTGCACTGGACGCAGTCCCTGTTGCGGAACACACCGCTCGGTGACTGGCTGCCGGGGCTCAGCGCCTGGATCGACCGGGTGCGGGACGGGCTTGATTCGGCGGATGCCGAGTACCCGTTCCTGCTGTACGGGACGGACTGGCTGGCCTTCGCCCACCTCGTCATCGCCGTCGCCTTCTACGGGGTGCTGCGCGACCCCGTTCGCAACATCTGGGTCGTCGAGTTCGGGATGATCGCCTGTGCGGGGATCGTCCCGCTCGCCCTGATCTGCGGGACCGTCAGGGGAATCCCCTTCTGGTGGTCGGTGATCGACATGTCCTTCGGGGTGTTCGGGGTGATCCCGCTCCACGTGGTGCGGCGCAAGATCAAGGTGCTGGAGGCGATGGGGGAGCGGGTGCCCGTCCCCGCATGAGGGGGGCGGGTGGTCAGGCCGGGTCCGGCGCGCCGAAGGTGGCGATCATGAGGCGCAGGGCAGTGGGATTCATGTCCGAGCCCTTCGCGTCCGTGGAGTTGACGCTGTAGACCAGGGTGCGCGTGAGCGTCCCGGTGGGCGACATCGTCGCCGCGATCACCGAGTTGTAGCCCCAGCGGCCGCCCGTCTTGCCCCACACGTCGTGGCCGCCGAGCCGCATCGTCGACAGGCCCACGCTGTACGCGGCCGGTTTGCCCGTCCTCATGTCGCGCACCGACGGGCCGGGCAGCGTGAACATCTCCTTCAGCTGCGCGCCGCGCACCACCCGGCCGGTGAACAGGGCCCGAGTGAAGCGCTCCAGGTCGGCCGTGGTGGAGATCAGATCGCCCGCCGCGAAGGTGTCCCCGGCGCCCCACACCGTCACGTCCCGCAGCTCGGTCGAGCCGCCCGGCTCGGTGAACACCTGGTAGCCGTGGTTGTGCGGGCCGCGGATGGTGGGGTCGGCGAGGCCGGGGGCGTAGGTGTCGTTCAGGTGCAGGGGCCGCAGGATGCGGGTGGAGAGTTGGTGGGCGTACGAGTCGCCGGTGACCCGCTCGATCAGGAGGCCGGCCACGGTGTAGCCGATGTTGTCGTAGTGCTGCATGGTGCCGGGCGCGAAGTCCCGCTTCTGCGCGGTCGCCGCACGCACCACGTCGGCCGGGGCGCGGCTCTCGAAGCGGTGCGCGTAGAGGTAGTCCAGGGAGTCGTCGGGCGAGCCGACGGACGGGATGCCGCTCGTGTGGTTGAGGAGCTGACGCACTGTCACATCGCGGTACCCCGCCGGGATCAGGTCGGGCAGGTAGGCGCGCGCCGGCCGGTTCAGGTCGACCCGGCCCTCGCTCGCGAGTTGCAGCACCATGGCCGCGGTGAAGACCTTGGTGACCGACCCCACCCGGAACCGCGCGTTCGGGTCCGCCGGGGCGTTGCCCGCCAGATCGTGCGCCCCGGCGCTGCCGTGCCAGCCGCCCTCGGTGCCGCCGACTCTCACCAGCGCGGCGGTCGCGTCCGCGCCGGGCTTCCCGGCGCCCGCGATGGCCGCACGCAGGGCGGCGGTGTCGAGGGCGTCGGCGGTGTGCTGGGCGGCGGTCCGGCTCGCGGCGGGCGCCGGGGCGGCGGCGAGGGCCGGGCCCACCGAGAGCCCGAGGACGAGGGTGGTGGCTATGAGCGTGGTGCGCGTACGGGTGCGGGCGTTCATGGCGGGGTCTCCGTGATCGGATGGGGTTGCTGTGCTGAGGGGTTCCATCCTGCTGATCACGGGGCTCGCGCGGATCGCCGTGACGGGGGGTTCTGCCCGCCGTGACTCCTCGCCTGTGCGGGGGAGCTGGGCCGTGCCGCCTCCCTCCGGGGAGGGAGTTTCCCCTCGCGAGGGACGGCATCTCGGGAGGCCTGCCCCTCAGGCGAGGGCGCCCTTCACGCGGAGGAACCCGCCGAGATCAGCCCCGTCTCGTACGCGCAGATCACCGCCTGGACGCGGTCGCGCAGGCCCAGCTTCGCCAGCACGTTGCCCACGTGCGTCTTCACCGTGTGCTCGGACACCGTCAGTTCGGCCGCGATCTCGGCGTTGGACAGGCCCCGGCCGAGCAGCAGCAGCGTTTCGCGTTCGCGGGCGGTCAGTGCGTCGAGGCGGCCGGAGGGGGCCGGCGCGGCGGGCCTCGACGTGTACTCGGCGATCAATCGCCGCGCCACCGACGGCGCGAGCAGCGCGTCCCCCGCCGCCACCACCCGTACCGCGTGCACCAGATCGTCTCGCCGGACGTCCTTGAGGAGGAAGCCGCTCGCCCCGGCGTGCAGCGCCTCGTACACGTACTCGTCCGAGTCGAAGGTGGTCAGCATCACGATGCGGCAGGCGCTCGCCGCGCTGATCGCCCGGCACGCCTCGATGCCGTCCAGGTGCGGCATCCGGATGTCGAGCAGCGCCACATCGGGCGCCAACCGGCGTACGGCGTCGACGGCTTGGGCGCCGTCCCCCACCTCGGCGACCACCTCGATGTCCGGCTGCACGTCCAGGATCAGGGCGAAACCGCTGCGCACCAGCTCCTGGTCGTCGGCCACCACCACGCGGATCGTCATCTCCCCACCTCCGGACAGGAGGCTATCGAGGACGTGGCGGTCAGCGGGATGACGGCCCTGACCTCGAAGCCCCGGCCGTCCGGGCCCGGGCCCGCCGATGCGGTGCCGCCGTGCGCCGCCGCGCGTTCGCGGATGCCGATCAGGCCGTGGCCGGTGCCGGGGCCCGGCGCGGTGCCGGCTGCGGGTGCGGTGCCGAGGCCGCCTCCGTCGTCCCGGACCGTGATCGTCAACTCCCTTGCAGAATACGCCAGTTGTACGGACACGGTCGTCGCCGCCGCGTGCTTCACCGCGTTCGTCAGGGCCTCCTGCACGATCCGGTACACGGTCGTCCCGGTGGCCTGGGGGAGCGGGCGGGCCGCGCCCTTCGTCTCGTACGCGATCGAGGGGCCGCCGTCCAGGGAGACCCGCTCGACCAGCGCGGGCAGCGCCGCCGTGCCCGGCTGCGGTTCACGCGGGGCGTCCGGGGCGGTCTCCTCCCGCAGCACCCCCAGCATCCGGCGCAGCTGCACCATCGCGTCCCGGCCCGTCTCGGAGATCGCCTCGAACGCCGCCTCCGCCCGCGCGGGCGCCGCCCGCACCGCGACCGGGCCCGCCTCGGCCTGCACGATCATGATGCTGACGGCGTGCGAGAGGATGTCGTGCATCTCCCGCGCGATCCGGGCCCGTTCGCGCGCCGTGGCCTGCTCGGCCTCGATCCGGTTGGCCCGCTCCAGCTGCGCCGCGCGGTCCTCGACGGCCGCGGTGTAGGCCCCCCGGGTGTGGGTCAGCCGCCCGAGCGCGTACGCGGCACCGAAGACGAAGAAGGAGAACAGCAACTCCTTGGCGTCCTCGGTGTTGAGCGCCACCGAGGGCGCGATCAGGACCGCGACCAACGCGGCGACGGAGACCCGCCTGCGCACCGGGGACAGCGCGGCCACCGAATAGAGAGCGACGAGCCCCGGGTAGGGCAGCGGCTGACCGGGCCCGTCCAGAGTCAGCTTGTACGCCGCTCCGGCCGCCAGGACCGCGAGCGTCACCGCGACCGGGGCGCGCCGCCGCCACACCAGCGGCAGCACGGCCAGCGAGGTCAGGGCGTAGTCCGCCCAGGTGGCCGGGCGCAGCCCGTCGGGCCGCTCCACGACGAACGGGATCGACATCGCTACCTGCACCAGCAGGGCGAGCCCGATGTCGACGGCCCACCCGTTCGCCGCCCGCAGCCGTGCCGTCAGGCGTTGCGCACCCACCCTGTGTCCCCCTTTGTCCCCCTTGAAGCGCGGCTGTTCACCGCCGGGACAGGATCCCGCGCAGCGCGTCCACCCGGTTGGTGGTGATCGAATCCACCCCGTGCTCGATGAGCCGGCGCTGCGTGCGCGTGGTGTCCGCCGTCCACGCCGAGACGAGCATCCCGTCCCGGTGGACCCGCTCCACCAGCTCCGAACTCACCATCCCGAAGCGGTAGTTGAGCCAGCGCGGCTTGATGGCGTCGACCAGGGCGGGCCGCGGCGGGGCGGGCTTCGTCCAGGTCAGGGCGATTTCGGCGTTCGGGTCGGCGGCACGCACCCGCAGCATGGTGACCGGCCCCGCGCAGTAGTAGACGCGCTCGCCCGCGCCGCACTCGCGCACCGTGTTCACCGCTTTGCGCACCGACTCCTCGGTGGCGCCCGGCAGATCGAGCATCACCCGGTGCGCGCCGGCCGCGATCAGCGCCTGGCGCAGGGTGGGGACCCCGCCGCCGGTCACCTCCCGCACCTCCTCGTACGGCAGCTCGGCCATCGGGCGGTCGAAGTCCCACAGCCGTTTCAGCGTCTCGTCGTGCAGCAGCACGGGCACGCCGTCCCGGGTGGTGCGGACGTCGATCTCCACCGCGTCCGCGCCCCGCTCCAGGGCCGAGGCGATGGAGGGAAGCGTGTTCTCGCGGACGCGGTACGGGTCGCCGCGGTGGGCCACGGCTGTCACGGTGCGCATGGGGCCATTGTGCTGAGCGGCGCCGGGGTCAGCCAGCCGGCGCCGGGACCCGGGAGTCGGACACGGCTCTCAGCGCGCGAGCCACTTCGCGGTGTAGTCGTCGATCTCGCCCGCGAGCCGGGTCTTGCCCGCCGGGTCCAGGAAGGACGCCTCGACGGCGTTCTTGGCGAGGTCCGCCAGGCCCCGCTCGTCCAGGTCGAGAAGGCGGGCGGCGACCGCGTACTCGTTGTTGAGGTCGCTGCCGAACATCGGCGGGTCGTCGCTGTTGATCGTGACGAGCACGCCCGCGGCCACCATCTCCTTGATGGGGTGCTGGTCCAGGTCGGGCACCACCCGGGTCGCCAGGTTGGACGTCGGGCAGACCTCCAGGGCGATCCGCCGGTCGGCCAAGTGCTGGAGGAGCGCCGGGTCCTGGGTGGCGCTGGTGCCGTGGCCGATGCGCTCGGCGCGCAGCTCGATCAGGGCGTCCCAGATGGACTGCGGCCCGGTGGATTCGCCCGAGTGCGGTACGGAGTGGAGCCCCGCGGCGATGGCGCGGTCGAAGTACGGCTTGAACTGCGGCCGTGGCACCCCGATCTCGGGGCCGCCCAGGCCGAAGGAGACCAGGCCCTCCGGGCGCACCCCGTCCTCGGTGGCGAGCCGGGCCGTCTCGGCGGCGGCCTCAAGGCCGGCCTCGCCCGGAATGTCGAAGCACCAGCGCAGGACCGTGCCGAACTCGGTCTCGGCGGCCTTGCGGGCGTCCTCGATCGCGTCCATGAACGCGTGCTCGTCGATGCCGCGGCGGGTGGAGGAGAACGGCGTGATGGTCAGCTCGGCGTAGCGGATGTTCTGCCGGGCCATGTCCCGGGCCACCTCGTAGGTGAGAAGGCGCACATCCTCCGGGGTGCGGATCAGGTCGACGACCGAGAGGTAGACCTCGATGAAGTGGGCGAAGTCCGTGAACGTGAAGTAGTCGGCGAGCGCCTCGGGGTCGGTGGGCACCTTCGAGTCCGCGTGGCGGGCGGCCAGTTCGGCCACGATGCGCGGCGAGGCGGAGCCCACGTGGTGCACGTGGAGCTCGGCCTTGGGCAGCCCCGCGATGAAGGGGTGCAGGTCGGTCATGGGGTCCTCCATGGGTCTGCCGCGAGGGTCCTCGCGCGGTCGGCGGCGTACGGCCTTCGCCCGTCGGGGATCATGGTAGGCCGGGCGGTCCCGGCTGAAACCCGGGGCCGTAGCATGACGGAACCACGATGGGGGAGGCCCATGTCAGACAACACCCAGCAGCCGTCGGGAGGCCAGGAGCCCCGCGACCCCTGGGCGCCGCCGGAGCACAAGGTTCCGCTGGACAAGCCGCCGGTGCACGACCAGCACACGGTCATCTCGATGCCCGGTGCCGACGGTCAGAACGGCGCCCCGGCGCAGGGAGCCCCCGGCGGCGCCCCGGCCCAGGGCCCCTTCCCGGGAGCGCCCGGGCAGCAGGCTCCCGGCCCCGGCTTCGGTGGCCCGACGCCGCCGCCCGCGCCGCCCGGCCAGGCGGTCCCCGGCAGCTACGGCTACCCCAGCTACCCGCAGCAGCCCGCCCAGGGCTACCCCGGATACCCGGGCCAGCAGCAGGCCGCCTACGGCTACCCCGGCTGGACCGGGATGCCCGCCCCGCAGAACGGGTTCGGCGTCGCCGCGATGGTGCTCGGCATCGCCGCGTGTGTGCTCATGATCTGCTCCTGGGGGATCGCCGGCATCGTGCTCGGCGCCCTTGCGCTGATCTTCGGCCTGCTCGGCAAGGGCCGGGTCGCCCGCGGCGAGGCCAACAACCGCGGCCAGGCGCTCGCGGGCATCATCATGGGCATCGTCGGCATCGTGCTCGGCATCGTGATCCTCGTGCTGCTGATCGTGCTGGTGGCCAACGCGCCCTCGCACCACAGCGACTACAGCGGCTACGACGACTACTCGAACTTCCTGTCGCTGGCCGTATCCGGCCGCTGAGGAACGCCTGAGGACGGCTGAGCGACCTCAGCTCGGTGAAGGGGGCCCGTGGCGGGGCCCCCTTCGCTGTGCCGGGGCCAAGCCGCAGGACGTCAGCGCAGCCGCTCCCGCGCCTCCGTCAGCGCGAAGCCCAGCAGATTCAGGCCACGCCAGCGCGCGGGATCGTCCGCCTCCGGGGCGTCCGCCGCCAGGCCTATGCCCCAGATCCGGTCCAACGGGCTCGCCTCGACCAGCACCCGGTCGCCGGTGCCGAGCAGGTACTTCCGCAGCGCCTCGTCCTGGCCGAACTTGTGCAGGCTGCCGGCCAGGACTATCCCGTACCGCTCCCGCTGCCACACCGCGTCGTCGAAGCCGCGCACCAGGCGCCCGGCCTTCTTCGCGAGCGCCGGGTTCGCCGCCGTGAGCGCCGCGCGCTCCGCCTCCGGGTCCCCGAAAAGGCGCGCCTTCGACGCCATCATCCAGTGCTCGGCCGTCGCGTACTCGACACCGTCGACCACGAAGCGTGACGGCCACCACTGACTGAAACAGCTCGGCCCGAGCGACCCGTCCCGCGTCGGACGGTGTCCCCAGAAGTGCAGGAACTTGATCCGGTCACCGTTCTTGACCTGCGCGATCAGCTCGTCGAGCGGTGCGCGGTCCCCCGTGATTTCTTCCATGCACGCGAGTCTGACAGGCGCCACTGACACTACGTCGGGCCATTACGGCCCCGACGCGACACATGGTCGACAGATTCCGTCGCGTAACCAAAAGGCAACAACGGAATCACTTGTTGGCCAGATGTGCCTCTGCCAGGATCGTCACTCAAATCCAGCTGGAGCTACGAAGAACGTGGGCGACATGGACACCGACAGCGGCAACGGCAATCGCACCCCGGCAGAACCCCGCTTCCCGGCGCAGGACCGCTTCGCGGCCGGTGCCCAGTACATCGGCGGGCGGCTGCGCCCCGGCACCTCCGGGCGCCGCCACGCGGTCGTCGACCCGGCGACGGGGGAGACGGTGTACGACTACGAGCTCGCGGGTCCCGCCGATGTCGACGCGGCGGTCGCCGCGGCCAAGGCGGCCTTCCCCTGCTGGTCCGGCGCGACCCCCGGCGAGCGCTCGGCCGCCTTGCACCGCCTCGCGGAGGTCCTCGCCGAGCGCGCCGAGGAGTTCGCGCAGGCCGAGTCCCTCCAGTGCGGCAAGCCCATCAAGCTGAGCCGCGAGTTCGACGTGCCCGGCACCATCGACAACACCGCGTTCTTCGCGGGCGCGGCCCGGCACCTGGAAGGCAGGTCGGCCGGCGAGTACTCGGGCGACCACACCTCCTACGTACGCCGCGAGCCGATCGGCGTCGTCGGGTCCATCGCGCCCTGGAACTACCCGCTCCAGATGGCCGCCTGGAAGATCCTCCCGGCGATCGCGGCGGGCAACACCATCGTCCTCAAGCCCGCCGAGACCACCCCGCTGACCTCGCTCCTGTTCGCCGAGGCCGCCAAGGAGGCCGGGATCCCGGACGGGGTCGTCAACATCGTCACCGGGGCCGGGAAGGACGCCGGCGAGCACCTCGTCGGCCACCCGGACGTCGTGATGACCTCCTTCACCGGCTCGACCGGAGTGGGCAAGCGGGTCGCCGAGATCGCCACCAGGACCGTCAAGCGCCTCCACCTCGAACTCGGCGGCAAGGCCCCCTTCGTGGTCTTCGACGACGCCGACCTGGAGGCCGCCGTGCACGGCGCGGTCGCCGCGTCCCTCATCAACTCGGGCCAGGACTGCACCGCCGCCACCCGCGCCTACGTCCAGCGCCCGCTGTACGAGGCCTTCGTCGAGCAGACCGCGGCGCTCATGGAGACCGTCCGGATCGGCGACCCGTTCAGCGCGGACACCGACCTCGGCCCGCTGATCTCGCACACCCACCGCGACCGCGTCGCCGCCTTCGTCGAGCGGGCCAAGGGCTACGCCCGGATCGTCACCGGCGGCGAAGCCCCCAAGAGCGACGGCGCCTACTACCGGCCCACCCTCATCGCGGACGCCCCCCAGGACAGCGAGGCCGTCCAGGCCGAGATCTTCGGCCCGGTCCTGGTGGTGCTGCCCTTCGACAGCGACGACGAGGGCATCGCGCTCGCCAACGACACCCCCTACGGCCTCGCCGCCTCCGCCTGGAGCCGGGACGTGTACCGCACGGGACGTGCCACCCGCGAGATCAAGGCGGGCTGCGTGTGGATCAACGACCACATTCCGATCATCAGCGAGATGCCGCACGGCGGCTACAGGGCGAGTGGTTACGGAAAGGACATGTCGGCGTATTCCTTCGAGGAGTACACGCAGGTCAAGCATGTGATGTACGACAACACAGCGGTCGCCAGGAAGGACTGGCACCGCACGATCTTCGGGGACCGATAGCAGAGGCGGCCCGACCAGGCCACCGAACCCACCCGAAAGGGCATACAGCACATGGAGCAGCACGAGCCCGAGGGCCTGTCCGCGGCCCAACTGACCGCCATCCGGCGCAGCATGACCAACGGCCGGGGCGCCCTGACCCGCCGTTCCCTGCTGCGCGCCTCGGGCGTCGGCGCGCTCACCGTCGGCGGCCTCGCCGGCCTGAGCGCGTGTGGCATCCCGGCGGCCAAGAAGGAGAACGGCACCGGACCGTCCAACGCGGACCACTCCGCCCAGGAGAAGGAGATCAACTTCTCCAACTGGACGCAGTACATGGACATCAGCGACGACAAGAAGCACCATCCGACGCTGGACGAGTTCACCCGCCGCACCGGGATCCAGGTCAAGTACACCGAGGACATCAACGACAACGTCGAGTTCTTCGGCAAGATCAAGCCGCAGCTCGCGGCCGGCCAGGACACCGGCCGGGACCTCGTCGTCCTCACCGACTGGCTCGCCGCCCGGCTCATCCGCCTCGGCTGGGCGCAGCAGCTCGACCCCGCCCATCTGCCCCATGCCTACGCCAACCTGGCGCCCCAGTTCCGGATGCCCGACTGGGACCCGGGCCGCGCCTACTCCTACCCCTGGACCGGCATCCCGACCGTCATCGCCTACAACGCCAAGGCGACCGGCGGCAAGAAGGTCGACTCCGTCACCCAGCTGCTCGACGACCCGAGCCTCAAGGGCCGGGTCGGCTTCCTCTCCGAGATGCGCGACACCATCGGGATGACCCTGCTCGACCTCGGCAAGGACCCGGCGAAGTTCACCGACGCCGACTTCGACGCCGCGATCGGGCGGCTCCAGAAGGGCGTCGACTCCAAGCAGATCCGCCGCTTCACCGGCAACGACTACACCGGCGACCTGGTGAAGGGCGACCTCGCGGCGTGTGTCGCCTGGGGCGGCGACGTCACCCAGCTGCGCTCCGACAACCCGGACATCAAGTACGCGATCCCGGCGGCCGGTTACATGACCTCCAGCGACAACCTGCTGGTCCCGGCGAAGGCGCGGCACCAGAGCAACGCGGAGAAGCTGATCGACTACTACTACGAGCTGCCGGTGGCCGCCAAGCTCGCCGCGTTCATCAACTACCAGTGCCCGGTCGACGGGGTCCGCGACGAACTCGCCAAGATCGACCCGGCGCTCGCACAGAACGAACTCATCCTGCCGGACCGGGAGATGACCGCGAAGTCCCACTCCTTCCGCTCGCTCAGCGAGGCCGAGGAGACGGCGTACGAGCAGAAGTTCTCCAAGCTCATCGGATCCTGAGCCGCCCGCCCCCTGATCAGAGTCCCCCCTTCCCCCTCAACACCCTGGGACCCCACCCATGACTGACAGCACCGCCGGCGGCGACGTCCGCCTCACCGGGATCAGCAAGACGTACGGCTCCTTCACCGCCGTCCACCCGCTCGAACTGACCGTCCCGCAGGGCTCGTTCTTCGCCCTGCTCGGCGCGTCCGGCTGTGGCAAGACCACCACGCTCCGCATGATCGCCGGGCTTGAGGAGCCGACCACCGGCACGGTCTTCCTCGGCGACAAGGACGTCACCGACCTGCCGCCGTACAAGCGGCCGGTGAACACCGTCTTCCAGTCGTACGCGCTCTTCCCGCACCTGAACGTCACCGAGAACATCGCCTTCGGGCTGCGCCGGCGGGGCATCAAGTCGGTGAAGAAGCAGGTCGACGACATGCTGGAGCTCGTGCAGCTCGGCGACTTCGCCCACCGCAAGCCGCACCAGCTCTCCGGCGGCCAGCAGCAGCGCGTCGCGGTCGCCCGCGCGCTCATCAACCACCCCCAGGTGCTGCTCCTCGACGAGCCGCTCGGCGCCCTCGACCTCAAGCTGCGCCGCCAGATGCAGCTGGAGCTCAAGCGCATCCAGACCGAGGTGGGCATCACCTTCGTGCACGTCACCCACGACCAGGAGGAGGCCATGACGATGGCCGACACGGTCGCGGTGATGAACGGCGGCCGGGTCGAACAGCTCGGCGCCCCGGCCGACCTGTACGAGAACCCGAAGACCACGTTCGTCGCGAACTTCCTCGGCACCTCCAACCTCATCGAGGCCGAGGTGGCGGAGAAGAGCGGCGACGACCTCGTCGTCACCGCGGGCGGCGCCAAGCTGAGGCTGCCCGGCGGGCGATGTTCGGCCCCCACGACCAGCGGCGGCAAGCTCCTCGTCGGCGTACGCCCCGAGAAGATCTCGCTCGCCCACCGCGACGACGAGGGCGCCATCGCGGAGGGCCGCAACCGCGTCACCGGCCGCATCGTCGACTCGTCCTTCATCGGCGTCTCCACCCAGTACCTGGTGGACTCCCCGGCGGGCAGCGGCCTTTCCGTGTACGAGCAGAACATCGAGCGCGACACCCGGCTCACCCCCGGCGCCGAGGTCGTCCTGCACTGGAACCCGGCGCACACCTTCGGCCTCGACGCGGCGCAGGCCATCGACGCGGGCGTCGAGAAGGTCGAGGACGCCGCGTGACCGCCCTGGCCGAGGCGCCCGCCGAGCCCGTCGTGCGCAAGGCGTCCACCCGCAAGCGGCTCGTCCCGTACTGGCTGCTGCTGCCCGGCATCCTCTGGCTGATCGTGTTCTTCGCGCTGCCGATGGTGTACCAGGCCTCAACTTCCGTACAGACAGGCTCACTTGAGAAGGGCTTCCAGGTCACCTGGCACTTCCAGACGTACTGGGACGCCTTCAAGGAGTACTACCCGCAGTTCATCCGCTCCCTGCTGTACGCGGGAACGGCGACCCTGCTGTGTCTGCTGCTCGGCTATCCGCTGGCCTATCTGATCGCCTTCAAGGCGGGCCGCTGGCGCAACATCGTGCTGGTCCTGGTCATCGCGCCGTTCTTCACCAGCTTCCTGATCCGCACCCTTGCCTGGAAGACGATCCTGGCCGACGGCGGTCCCGTGGTGCACGCGCTGAGCTCGCTGCACGTCCTGGACGTCACCAACTGGCTGGGCTGGACCGAGGGCAACCGGGTCCTGGCCACGCCGATGGCGGTGGTGTGCGGACTCACGTACAACTTCCTGCCGTTCATGATCCTGCCGCTGTACACGTCCCTCGAACGCATCGACTCCCGGCTGCACGAGGCGGCCGGCGACCTGTACGCGACGCCCGCCACCACCTTCCGCAAGGTGACCTTCCCCCTGTCGATGCCCGGCGTCGTCTCCGGCACCCTGCTCACCTTCATCCCGGCCAGCGGCGACTACGTGAACGCCGAACTGCTCGGCTCCACCGACCAGAAGATGGTCGGCAACGTCATCCAGTCGCAGTTCCTGCGGGTCCTGGACTATCCGACGGCCGCCGCCCTCTCCTTCATCCTGATGGCGATCGTCCTGGTCATGGTCACCGTCTACATCCGCCGAGCCGGGACGGAGGACCTGGTCTGATGCCCGTTCTCAAGTGGCTGCGCCGCAACCTCGTGGTCATCGCGGGGCTCGCGACGCTCGCGTATCTGATCCTGCCGAACGTCGTCGTGATGGTCTTCTCGTTCAACAAGCCGAACGGGCGCTTCAACTACTCCTGGACGCGGTTCTCGACCGACGCCTGGAAGGACCCGTGCGGGGTCGCCGACATGTGCGGCTCGCTCTCGCTGTCGCTCCAGATCGCCCTCTGGGCCACGATCGGCTCGACCGTGCTCGGCACGATGATCGCGTTCGCCCTGGTGCGCTACCGGTTCCGGGCGCGCGGCGCGATCAACTCGCTGATCTTCCTGCCGATGGCGATGCCCGAGGTCGTGATGGCCGCGTCCCTGCTCACGCTCTTCCTCAACATGGGCGCGCGGCTGGGCTTCTGGACGATCCTCATCGCCCACATCATGTTCTGCCTCAGCTTCGTCGTCACCGCCGTCAAGGCGCGTGTCATGTCCATGGATCCGAGGCTCGAAGAGGCCGCGCGGGATCTCTACGCAGGTCCCGTCCAGACGTTCCTGCGCGTGACGCTGCCGATCGCGTCGCCCGGCATCGCGGCGGGCGCCCTGCTCGCCTTCGCCCTGTCCTTCGACGACTTCATCATCACCAACTTCAACGCGGGCTCCACCGTGACCTTCCCCATGTTCGTCTGGGGCTCGGCGCAGCGCGGCACGCCCGTGCAGATCAACGTCATCGGGACGGCCATGTTCATCATTGCCGTCGTGGTGGTCACCGCCGGACAATTCATTGCGAACCGGCGCAAGAACAGCGCGAAAGCGTAACCGTACGCAGTTCCTGAGGGAGTTGGAAATCATGGCCGTGACCCGAGCCATGAACAGTGCAGCACGACAGTCCCTGGCGGGCGCGAAGCCCGTCCCCTTCTGGCTGGAGGACCCCGGCCGCCCCGAGGCGCTGCCCGCCCTCACCGGCGACGAGAAGTGCGACCTTCTCGTCGTCGGCGGCGGCTACAGCGGGCTGTGGACCGCGCTCATCGCCAAGGAGCGCGAGCCCGGCCGCGACGTCGTCCTCATCGAGGGCAAGGAGATCGGCTGGGCCGCCTCCGGCCGCAACGGCGGCTTCTGCGCCGCCTCCCTCACCCACGGCCTCGGCAACGGACTCGCCCGCTGGCCGGGCGAGTTGGCCCGGCTCGAAAAGCTGGGCGCGGCGAACCTCGACGCCATCCAGGCCGCCGTCGCCCGCTACGACATCGACTGCGACTTCGAGCGGACCGGCGAGATCGACATCGCCACCGAGCCCCACCAGCTCGAAGAGCTGCACGAGATGTACGAGGAGGCGACGAACCTCGGCTTCGGCGGGCTCGAACTCCTCGACGAGGAAGCCCTGCGGGCCGAGGTCGACTCGCCCACCTTCCTCGGCGGGCTCTGGGACCGCGAAGGCGTCGCCATGCTCCACCCGGCCAAGCTCGCCTGGGGCCTGAAGCGGGCCTGCCTCGATCTGGGCGTCCGGATCTACGAGCACACCCCGGGCCTCTCGCTGGCCCGGGTCGGCACCGGCATGGGCGTACGCACCCCGTACGGCAAGGTCCGCGCGGAGCACGTGGCGCTCGGCACCAATGTGTTCCCCTCGCTGGTCAAGCGGCTGCGGCCGTACACGGTCCCGGTGTACGACTACGCGCTGATGACCGAGCCGCTGAACGCCGCCCAGCTCGCCTCCATCGGCTGGCACCGGCGCCAGGGGCTCGGGGACTCGGCCAACCAGTTCCACTACTTCCGCCTGTCCGCCGACAACCGCATTCTGTGGGGCGGCTACGACGCGATCTACCAGTACGGCGGGAAGGTGCGCACCGAGTACGACGACCGGCCCGAGACCTACGCCAAGCTCGCCGAGCAGTTCTTCCACTGCTTCCCGCAGCTGGAGGGGCTGCGCTTCAGCCACGCCTGGGGCGGCGCGATCGACACCTGCTCGCGCTTCTCGGCGTTCTTCGGCACCGCCCACGCCGGCCGGGTCGCGTACGCCGCCGGGTACACCGGGCTCGGGGTCGGGGCGACCCGCTTCGGCGCCGATGTGATGCTCGACCTCCTGGCGGGGGAGCAGACCGAGCGCACCGAACTGGAGATGGTGCGCACCAAGCCGCTGCCGTTCCCGCCGGAGCCGGTGGCCTGGGCGGGCATCGGCATCACCAAGTGGTCGCTGGCCCGCGCCGACGAGAACGGCGGCCGGCGCAACCTGTGGCTCAAGGCGATGGACCGCGTCGGCCTCGGTTTCGACTCCTGACACGTTCGCTGCTTGATCATTTCGTGCGCCCCCGGTCATACGTCCCCGGTCACACGCCCCTGGTCACGCCGGGGGCGCACGTCGTTCGACCGCGGTGTGACCCGGTTCACTCCTTCGAGGTGCCCGAAGTCGCGTCATAGCCCGTCCTGTCGCCCCTCTCCTTCGTGGACGCACTGGCTGTGCCCAGTGGAGTGGGACCGGACGGAGGACGGCAATGACTGCCTCGGGGTCGAAGACCGCGGTGGAATGGCTGGCGTCGGTGGCGCCGGATCCCGACGCCTGCCGGTGGGAATGGGAGCGGAACCCCCTGGGGGTCGCACTCCTTCCGGCCGGCAGGCGCTGGGACGTACTGATCCTGCCGGGCGAGCTGGGAAGCCACGCCCTCGATGTGCTGACCCGGCTCGTGGACCGGCCGGGCCCCGTGCTCGCCGACTTCGGTGACGCGCGCATCGGCTTCTTCGTGCCGCCGGGCACCGTCGCGCGGTGGCTCGGCACGGGGGTGCGCGGTGCGGGCGCCGGCACCTGGATCGTGGTGCCGTACCCGGGCCGGGCGACCGGCGGGGTGCGCTGGCTGGTGCCGCCGGACGGTTCGGGCACCCTCACCGACCCGACCCTCCTGGAGCTGGCGATGCATGAGGCGGCGGCTCACATCGCACGGGACGGGGGCAGGCGGGACTGACCGGGACGGCTCAGTGCCAGAGGTCTTGACAACCCGATTGGTCTGGACCATGTTGTGCGGGCTTCGTGTCTCAATACGCCCTTGCCAGGAGGCAGTTGTGGACCGCACCAGACATCCGGCCCTACGGTCATCCCTTTTCGCCGCCCTCACGGCGGCCACCCTCGCCGCGGCCGGACTCGTCGCCGTGGCGCCGTCCGCGCACGCCGCCGACACCGACCTCATGCGCAATGGCGGCTTCGAATCCGGACTCGACGGCTGGAACTGCACCGCGGGCAGCGGCGCCGCCGTCTCCTCGCCCGTGCACAGCGGCACCGGTGCCCTGAAGGCCACACCGGCCGGGAGCGACAACGCGCAGTGCGCCCAGACCGTGGCCGTGCAGCCCAACTCCACGTACATACTGAGCAGTTGGGTGCAGGGAAGCTACGTCTACCTCGGCGCCTCCGGCACCGGCACCACCGACGTGTCGACCTGGACCCAGTCCGCGCCCTCCTGGCAGCAGCTGACGACCACCTTCAAGGCCGGCGCGAGCACCACCTCGGTGACCGTCTACACGCACGGCTGGTACGGCACCGCCGCCTACGAGACCGACGACGTGAGCCTGATCGGCCCCGGCGGCGCCCCCGTCCGGATACCGGCCGCCCCCGCCGGGCTCACCGCCTCCGGCGCCACCTCCTCCAGCATCGGTCTGAGCTGGTCCCCGGCCACCGGCGCCACCGGCTACAACGTCTACCGCGACGGCACCAAGGTGGCCTCGGTGAGCGGGACTTCGGCCACCGTCACGGGTCTGGCCCCCACCACCTCGTACGCCTTCCAGGTCACCGCGACCAACTCCGCGGGGGAGTCCCCGAAGTCGGCGACCGTCACCGCGGCCACCACGGGCGGCGGAGGGAACCCGGGCAGTGGCCACGCGCTGGTCGGCTATCTGCACGCGTCCTTCGCCAACGGCGCGGGCTACACGCGCATGGCGGACGTCCCCGACGACTGGAACATCATCGACCTGGCCTTCGGTGAACCGACCTCGGCGACCTCGGGCGACATCCGGTTCAATCCGTGTCCGGTCGGCGAGTGCCCGACCGTCGAGTCGCTCGCCGACTTCAAGGCCGCCATCAAGGCCAAGCAGGCCGCGGGCAAGAAGGTGCTCATCTCGATCGGCGGCCAGAACGGCCAGGTCCAGCTCACCACCACCGCCGCCCGCGACACCTTCGTCTCCTCCGTCTCGAAGATCATCGACGACTACGGCCTGGACGGCCTCGACGTCGACTTCGAGGGCCACTCCCTGTCCCTGAACACCGGCGACACGGACTTCAGGAACCCCACAACTCCCGTCATCGTCAACCTCATTGACGCCCTGAAGACCCTCAAGGCCAAGTACGGCTCGAAGTTCGTCCTGACGATGGCCCCGGAGACGTTCTTCGTGCAGCTGGGGTACCAGTACTACGGCTCGGGCCCCTGGGGCGGGCAGGATCCGCGGTGCGGCGCCTACCTTCCGGTCATCTACGCGCTGCGCGACTCGCTCACGCTGCTGCACGTCCAGGACTACAACTCGGGCTCGATCATGGGCCTGGACAACCAGTACCACTCGATGGGCGGCTCGGACTTCCACATCGCCATGACCGACATGCTGCTCACCGGCTTCCCGGTCGCGGGCGACACCTCGAAGACGTTCCCCGCGCTGCGCCCCGACCAGGTCGCCATCGGCCTGCCCGCCTCCACTCAGGCGGGCAACGGCTGGACCAGCCCCGCCGAGGTCACCAAGACCCTGGACTGCCTGACGAAGAAGGCGAACTGCGGCGCGTACCAGACCCACGGAACCTGGCCGGGCCTGCGCGGCCTGATGACGTGGTCCATCAACTGGGACCGGTTCAACGGCGGCGAGTTCTCCAAGAACTTCGACGCATACCCGTGGAGCTGACCACCAGGAGCGCCCCGCACAGGCAGCAGCTGGCCAGCACGTCCAGGGGCCAGTGGTAGCCGTGCAGGACCAGACCGATGCCCGTCGCCGCGGTGAGTGCCCCCGCGGCGGCGGGCATCAGCCACCTGCGGCGTACGTGCGGAGACAGCAGGAGCGCGGCTCCGCCGTACGCCACCATCGCGGTCGCCGTATGGCCCGAGGGGTAGTAGCCGGTGGCGGCCTCCAGTGGACCCGGCCGGGCGATCCAGTCCTTCAGCGGCACGACAAGGAGCGGCACGAGAGCCATCGTCACGGCGGCGATCAATGCCTGTCGGCGCAGGCCGCGCCACAGGGCGTACGCGATGGCCAGGGCGAGGACGGGGAGCGCGACCGGCATGCTGCCGAGGTCGGCGAGGGCTTCCGTGAGGGCGGCCGGGCCGTGGCCGGTCACCGCCCGGTCCAGGCGCTCGTCAAGACGGCGCAGCGGGCCGCCGGATGCGACCTGCCAGGTGATGACCGCGAACACGCAGAGCAGCGTGGCGAAGAGGAAAGCCGGCAAGCCCGGAACAGGGGGGGAGGTTCCGGGCCTGCCGCCTTGACCGGCGTACCGCTCGCCCCGGGGGGTGTGGGGCGGACGGCCATCCGATCGGTGAGGAGTTCCGGAGCCGGAGGCTCCAGTGGTGTGCGCGAGGGCACGACCAGGGCAAGGCTGGGGATGCTCCGCCCTGGAATCGCCCGCAGTCCCCTGCGGGCGGGGTGTTTCTCTCATCTGCAGAAACCGTACGGCAGACCGCGGGGGACCGACAGCGGGAACTCCATCCCGCCATTGGCCCCCCACACGTTCTTCACAGGCGGTGGCGACTACTCAGCGTCACACGCCGGTGAAGGCCTGCTCGATGATGTCGAGGCCCTCGTTCAGGAGGTCCTCGCCGATGACCAGCGGGGGCAGGAAGCGCAGCACGTTGCCGTACGTGCCGCAGGTCAGGACGAGCAGTCCCTCCGCGTGGCAGGCCTTGGCGAGCGCGCCCGCGGCCTCCGGGTTCGGCGTCTTCGAGGCGCGGTCCTTGACCAGCTCGATGGCGATCATGGCGCCGCGGCCGCGGATGTCGCCGATGATGTCGTACTTCTCGGCCATGGTCGCCAGGCGCGCCTTCATGACCTCCTCGATGCGCTTGGCCTTGCCGTTGAGGTCGAGCTCCTTCATCGTCTCGATCGCGCCGAGGGCGGCGGCACAGGCCACCGGGTTGCCGCCGTAGGTGCCGCCGAGGCCGCCCGCGTGCGCGGAGTCCATGATCTCGGCGCGGCCCGTCACGGCGGCGAGCGGCATGCCGCCCGCGATGCCCTTGGCAGTGGTGATGAGGTCCGGGACGATGCCCTCGTCCTCGCAGGCGAACCACTGGCCGGTGCGGCAGAAGCCGGACTGGATCTCGTCCGCGACGAACACGATGCCGTTGTCCTTGGCGAACTGGCTGATCGCGGGCAGGAAGCCCTTGGCCGGCTCGATGAAGCCGCCCTCGCCGAGCACCGGCTCGATGATGATCGCGGCGACGTTGTCCGCGCCGATCTGCTTGTTGATCATGTCGATGGCCTGCGCGGACGCCTCGGCGCCGGCGTTCTCCGGGCCGGTCAGCCAGCGGTAGCCGTAGGCCACCGGCACGCGGTAGACCTCGGGCGCGAACGGTCCGAAGCCGTTCTTGTACGGCATGTTCTTGGAGGTCAGCGCCATCGTCAGGTTGGTGCGGCCGTGGTAGCCGTGGTCGAAGACGACGACGGCCTGGCGCTTGGTGTACGCACGGGCGATCTTGACGGCGTTCTCGACGGCCTCGGCGCCCGAGTTGAACAGGGCGGACTTCTTGGCGTGGTCGCCCGGGGTCAGCTCGGCGAGCTGCTCGGCGACGGCGACGTAGCCCTCGTACGGCGTGACCATGAAGCAGGTGTGCGTGAAGTCCTGCAGCTGGGCGCTGGCGCGGCGCACCACGGCCTCGGCGGAGGCGCCCACCGACGTCACCGCGATGCCGGAACCGAAGTCGATCAGGCGGTTGCCGTCGACGTCCTCGATGATGCCGCCGCCCGCGCGCGCGGTGAAGACGGGCAGCGTAGAGCCCACACCGGCGGCGACGGCCGCGAGACGGCGGGCCTGAAGCTCCTGCGACTTCGGGCCGGGGATGGCGGTGACGACGCGGCGCTCCTGCGGGATCGCGCTCATGAGGGGCTCCTGGAGATTTTCGTGGGGATTCGGACGCTTCCTTGGCTTTCTTGGCAGGCTAAGGCGCACGAACAAGCCGTGGCATGCGCCGTTCGGTAGTGGTGGGGGTGTGTCCCTTGTCCTCGGCGGACAGTTCCCCCGGGCGGGCGCGTGGTGCGCTGCGGCGGTGAACGCTCGTGCCCTGCCGCTAGATTGAGCGTTCGCAGCGCTCGGAACGGACCTGGCTGGTCAGGGGGCAAGGGGTCGATGGACACCGAAGGCACGCACGACGCACGCGGCACCCGTTCGGGGGCGGTCCCGCGCCCCGTGGTGCCGCCCCCGCGCCCGGCGCTCCCGCCCCGGCCCGTCGAGGCGCCCGCGGCCGGGCCCGCCCTCGGCGACTGGCTGCGCACCCCGCGCGCCCCGGCCGAACCCGGCCTGTGGCGCTTCGGCCACAAGCCGCGCCCCGACGCCGACCCGGACCGGGTGCCCGACCGGGCCCTCCTCGTCGGCGCGCTCGTGGCCCTCCTCGCGGCCACCCTCGTCTGGTCGCTGTGGACCAACGGGTACGTCCCGCACAGCCGGGTGCTGCTTGAGCTGTTCACGCCGACACAGTGGTGGAGGTATCCGCGGCCGCCCGAGGCGATCACCGCCATCGAGGTCTACAACAGCCTCTTCGCGGCGCTGCTGATCTACGTGTTCGGCCGGATGGGCAACTGGCTGGAGGTGTTCCGGCGGTACGCGGTCGACTGCCCCCAGCCCGAGCGGACCCTGCGCACCGCGCTGGCCGGCGGCGTGGCGGTATGGCTCGTGATAGGGACCAGCCTGTTCCCGTTCTTCTTCACCGTCTGGAGCCTGTTCCCGCTGTCCTGGACCACCGGCAACGGCGACCGGGCGGTGGCCACTTTCGTCAACTACGCGCTGTACGTGCTGGTCGGAGGCGCCGTGCTCTGGCCCTTCGCCAAGGCCGGCGACTGGCTCGGCCACTTCCGCAAGCGCAAGGCCGACCCCGCGGCGCAGGCGCCCACACCCCCCACCTCTGTCTCCTCGCCGGCCGACTGGCCCCAGCTGCGGGCCGCGGGTCTTGGCGGGGCCGCCGACCGGCTGGTGGCCGAGGAGCGGTCCGGGCGGATGAACGACGTCGACTGCGTACGGATCCGGCGGGCCTGGGCATCGGTGAAGGCCGACCCGGCCCGGCTCGGCGCGTTCACCGAGGCGGTCGCCGGGCAGGGCGCGCGGGCCTGTCTGCACCCCTCGGGCGATCGCGAGCTGCCCGCCCGCGCGGCCACCCACGACCTCCTCACCTCGCAGGTCCGGCTCGGCCGCTACCCGGACGCCGAGCGCACCCCGGTTGCCCGCAGGGGCGCGGGCGCGGCCGTCGACCCGGCCGCGCTCGGATCCTCGCTGCTCGCGGTCGGACCGTTCGGCTCGGGCAAGACCCGGCACCTGGTGCGGCCCGTGGTGGAGTCGCTCGCGCTCCAGGCGCTGGCCGGGAAGGCCGCCGTCGTCGCGGTGTGCGCGGCGGGCACCCCGCTCGGCGCCGACGACGGCTACGACGTGGTGATCAAGCCCGGCGACGCCTCCTCGGCGTACGACCTCGACCTGTACGGCGGCACCGCCGACCCCGACGAGGCCGCCGCCCTGCTCGCCGAGGCCTTCGCCGGGGACATCCCCGAGGTCGACTCGCGACGGGCCGCGACCGCTCTCGCGCAACTGCTCGGCCCCTACCGCGCGGCCCACGGACGCTTCCCCGCCGTCCCCGTCCTGCGCGAGCTGCTCGACGGATCACCCGGCGCCATGGAAGAACTCCGGGCGAGCCTCGACGCCGAAGAGCACCGTTCCTATCATCGCGAACTCGACGCCAGGGAACGGCAGTTGGGCACCCCGGGCGACCCGGGGCTCGCGCTCGCCGCGCGCGTCGCGGTGCTCGACCGCCCCGCCTTCGAGGGCTTCTTCGACACCACCGGCGAGACCCGGCCGTTCTCGCTGCGCTCGCTGGAGCACCCGCTGCGGGTCCGCGTCGACGTGCCCGAACGCGGCCACCCGGAGGCGGCGCACCTGCTGACCCGGCTGATCCTTGCCCAGTTCACCGCCGGGGCGGCCGCCCGCCGGGACCGCTCGCTCTTCGCCTTCCTCGCCGTCGACGACGCCACGCACGCCGTCACCGCCGAGTCCGTACGGGCCCTGCAACGGCTGCGGAACTGCAACGCCGGGGTGCTGCTCACCCTGCGGGCGCTCGGCGACGTACCGGAACAGCTGCACACCTCGCTGCTCGGCTCGGTCGGCTGCCACATGACGTTCTCCGGGGTCACCACCTGGGACGGGCGGCTCTTCGCGCAGGCGTGGGGCACCGAGTGGGTGGAGACCACCGAGGTCGCCAAGCACACCGTCTTCGCCGACCAGCCGCTCACCCGGGCGGTCCACGCGCTGCGCAAACTCGTCACCGGCAAGGCCGTCACCACCGACGCCGTCACCGTGCGCAAGGTCGAGCGGGAGCGCTGGTCGGCCTCCGAGCTCGCCCACCAGGTGCCCGCCGGGCACGCGGTGCTCTCGCTGACCACCGTGAAGGGAGAGCACGCGCCGCCGCTCCTGGTGGACCTGCGGGCCTGAGGCCGGTACTGAGCGGTCGACCGGCTCGGCGGAACCTGGCCGAGCTGGCAAAATGGAGTTGCTCCGTTCATACGGGACGTAGCAATTGCTTTTGCTTGCCATTGCTGCGTCTGCCGCGTCCCGTACTCCTGATTTCCTGCCGCGAAGGTAACCCGGTCCCATGCCGCCCACGCTCGCCTCGCTCGTCCAGCACTCGGCGCTCAAGCTCACCGTGCGCGCGGGGGAGGACCACCTGGACCGCCCGGTGCGCTGGGCCCACGTCAGCGAACTCGCCGACCCCGTCCCGTACATGGAGGGCGGCGAGCTGCTGCTCATCACCGCGATGACGCTGGACGCCGAGGACCCCCAGGCCATGCGCCGGTACGTGCGCAGGCTGGCCAGGGCCGGGGTGGTCGGGATCGGCTTCGCGATCGGCGTCAACTACGACACCGTGCCGGAGGCGCTGCTCACCGCGGCCCGCGAGGAGGACCTCCCGCTCCTTGAGGTGCCCCGGCGCACCCCGTTCCTGGCCATCGCCAAGGCGGTCTCGGCGGCCATCTCCGCCGACCAGTACCGCGCGGTCACCGCCGGGTTCGAGGCGCAGCGCGAGCTGACGAAGGCGGCGCTGTCCGACGGCCCGGCCGTCCTGATCGCCAAGCTCGCCGCGCACGTCGACGGCTGGGCCGCGCTGTACGACACCTCCGGCGCGGTCGTGGCGGCAGCCCCCGAGTGGGCCGCGCGGCGCGCCGCCCGGCTCGCCCCGGACGTCGCCCGGCTGCGCGAACGCGCGGCCCCGGCCAGCGCGGTAGTCGGCGCCGACGACTCGTCCGGCGACCGCGTCGAGCTCCAGTCGCTCGGCACGGGACGCCGGGTGCGGGGCGCCCTGGCCGTGGGTACGGGGGCGCCGCTCGGCACGGCGGAGCGGTACGCGGTGCACTCGGCGGTCGCTCTGCTGACCTTGACGACGGAACGCTCCCGCTCGCTCCAGTCCGCCGAGCAGCGCCTGGGCGCGGCCGTGCTCCGGATGCTGCTCTCCGGGCAGCAGGACCACGCGCGCGCGGTGGCTGGCGATCTCTACGGCGGCCTCCTGGACGCCCCGTTCCGGCTGGTCATCGCCGAACCCGCGGGGGAGGGCGACCCCGCGGGGCTCGGCGCGCTCGCCGAGGCGATGGAGTCGGCCGCCGCGCGCTGCGGCGAGGCGGTGCTCGTGGTGCCCGAGGGGGCGCGGCTGGTCGTGCTGGCGGCGGACGGCGGCGAGGCCGTCGCGGCCTGCCAGTCCTACGAGGCCGCCGAGGGCGAGGAACTCGTCATCGGCCTCTCCGCGCCGGCCGGGCCGATCGCGGCGGCCTCCGCGTACAAGCAGGCCGAGCAGGCGCTGTCGGTGGCCCGGCGGCGGGGCCAACTGCTCGTGGAACACGAGCAGTTGGTGGCTGGGTCCGTGCTGCCGCTGCTCGCGGACGACGCGGTGCGGGCCTTCGCGGACGGCATGCTCCGTGCGCTGTACGAGCACGATGCGACGGGGCGTGGCGATCTGGTGGCCTCGCTGCGGGCGTGGCTGTCGCGGCACGGCCAGTGGGACGCGGCGGCGGCGGACCTCGGTGTCCACCGGCACACCCTGCGCTACCGGATGCGCCGCGTGGAGGAAATCCTGGGCCGCTCCCTGGACGACCCCGATGTCCGCATGGAGCTGTGGCTGGCGCTGAAGGCGACGTCGGCACCGGACGCCTGAGGGTTTCCCCACCCCGCCCCTTCCCGAGACCCTCCGGGGGTATGGATGGGCTGAACTGGTCTCCTGGGGCTCCGCCCCAGACCCCGTTCGCGCCTTAAGGGCGCTCGTCCTCAAACGCCGGACGGGCTGGGAGTGCCTGCACGGGCGGCGTGCAAGAGGCCGGACGGGCTGGAGATACCGGTGCTGGCCAGGGGCGATGCCGCTAGGGGCGCGGGGAACTGCGCGACCAGCCACGCACGGTCCGCAGTTGACCCACCCACCCCCGGCGGCCACGCGGCGGAGCCGCAGAGTGTTGCAGCGGGAAGGGGTGGGGTGGGGTCTCCCGGGGTCTGGGGCGGAGCCCCAGCGCGCTCTGCCCGGGCGGGATGACAAAGCGGCGCAACCCGCGCTCCGATCACTCCACCCCGGACAAACGCGCACCCCCGCCCCCCGGCCTACCGTGAGGGCATGACTTCTACCCACGCCTTCTGGCTCGCCGGCCGCGAGGCCACCGGCGACGACCGCTTCGATGTCACTTCGCCCTGGGACGGCCGTCACGTCGCCTCGGTCAGCGTGCCCACCGACGCCCAGGTCGAGGAGGCCGTGGCAGCGGCGCACGCCGTCGTGGAGGAGTTCGCGGCGACCCCGGCGCACGTCCGCGCCGCAGCCCTCGACCACGTATCGAAGCGGCTCGCCGAGCGCACCGAGGAGATCGCCCAGCTGATCTCCGCCGAGAACGGCAAGCCGATCAAGTGGGCCCGCGGCGAGGTCGGCCGCGCGGTGTCCGTGTTCCGCTTCGCGGCCGAGGAGGCCCGCCGCTTCAACGGCGGCGAGGCCCAGCGCCTGGACACCGACGGCGGCGGCGTGGGCCGCCTCGCCCTGACCCGCCGCTTCCCCAAGGGCGTCGTCCTCGGCATCGCGCCGTTCAACTTCCCGCTGAACCTGTGCGCCCACAAGGTCGCCCCGGCCATCGCCGTCGGCGCCCCGATCATCCTGAAGCCCGCCCCCGCGACCCCGCTCTCGGGCCTCGTCCTCGGCGAGCTGCTCGCCGAGACCGAGCTGCCCGCCGGCTCGTGGAGCATCCTGCCGGTCGCCAACGACAAGATGCCGGCCCTGGTGCAGGACGACCGCCTCCCGGTCATCTCCTTCACCGGCTCCGACAAGGTCGGCTACGCGATCATGGACTCGGTGCCGCGCAAGCACTGCACCCTGGAGCTCGGTGGCAACGGCGCGGCCGTGGTCCTCGCCGACTGGGCCTCGGAGGAGGACCTGGACTGGGCGGCCACCCGCATCGCCACCTTCTCCAACTACCAGGGCGGCCAGTCCTGCATCTCGGTGCAGCGGGTCATCGCGGACGCCGCCGTCTACGACCGGCTGCTGCCCAAGGTCGTCGCCGCCGTCGAGGCACAGGTCACCGGCGACCCGTCCGACTCGGCCACCGACGTCGGCCCGCTGGTCAGCGAGGACGCCGCCAAGCGCGTCGAGTCCTGGGTCGAGGAGGCCGTCTCGGCCGGCGCCAAGCTGCTCACCGGCGGCAAGCGCGACGGCGCGAGCTACGCGCCCACCGTGCTCACCGAGCTGCCCGTCGACACCACCCTCGCCTGCGAGGAGGTCTTCGGACCCGTCCTGACCGTACAGAAGGTGGACGGCGAGGCCGAGGCGTTCGCCGCGGTCAACTCCTCCAAGTACGGCCTCCAGGCAGGGGTGTTCACGCACGACCTGCAGACCGCCTTCCGCGCCCACCGGGCCCTGGAGGTCGGCGGCGTGATCATCGGCGACGTGCCCTCCTACCGCGCCGACCAGATGCCGTACGGCGGCGCCAAGGCCTCCGGCGTCGGCCGCGAGGGCGTCCGCTACGCGATGGACGACTACACCTACGAGCGCGTCCTCGTCCTGACGGGCCTCGCCCTCTAGGACACCGCGCCACGAGACCGGCGGCCGGAACCCACTGTGCGGGGGTTCCGGCCGCCGTCGTACGTCCGGGCGGGCGCGAGGGGTGGTCCAAGCGCCGGGAATCGGGTACATACGGACGAGTAGCACCACCCGGTAACGGGCAGCCGCCCGCACCCGTCAGCCCGCGGCGAGGAGAACCCCTCATGACCGCACCACAGCACACGCCCAAGGTCTCCGAGCGCGAGGCGCGCCAGGTCGCCGAGGCCGCCCGCGAGCAGGACTGGCGCAAGCCCAGCTTCGCGAAGGAACTCTTCCTCGGCCGGCTGCGCCTCGATCTGATCCACCCCCATCCGCTGCCCGCCCCCGACGACGTGGAGCGCGGCGAGGCCTTCCTCGCCAAGATGCGCGACTTCTGCGAGACCCGTGTGGACGGCCGCCTCATCGAGCGCGAGTCGCGGATCCCCGACGAGGTCGTGAACGGGCTCAAGGAGCTCGGCGCCTTCGGGATGAAGATCGACACGAAGTACGGCGGCCAGGGGCTGACCCAGGTCTACTACAACAAGGCGCTCACGCTGGCCGGTTCGGCGAGCCCCGCGATCGGCGCGCTGCTCTCCGCGCACCAGTCGATCGGGGTGCCCCAGCCGCTGAAGCTGTTCGGCACCCAGGAGCAGAAGGACACCTTCCTGCCGCGCTGCGCCCGTACCGACATCTCGGCCTTCCTGCTCACCGAGCCCGACGTGGGCTCCGACCCGGCCCGGCTCGCGACCTCGGCGGTGCCGGAGGGCGACGAGTACGTCCTGGACGGCGTGAAGCTGTGGACCACCAACGGCGTCGTCGCGGACCTCCTCGTCGTGATGGCCCGGGTGCCCAGGTCCGAGGGGCACAAGGGCGGCATCACGGCGTTCGTCGTCGAGGCGGACTCGCCGGGCGTCACCGTCGAGAACCGCAACGCGTTCATGGGCCTGCGCGGCATCGAGAATGGCGTCACCCGCTTCCACCAGGTCCGCGTCCCGGCCGCCAACCGGATCGGCCCCGAGGGCTCCGGCCTCAAGATCGCCCTGACCACCCTCAACACCGGCCGCCTCTCGCTGCCCGCGATGTGCGTGGGCGGCGGCAAGTGGTGCCTGAAGATCGCCCGCGAATGGGCGGGCGTACGCGAGCAGTGGGGCCGCCCGGTCGCCCGGCACGAGGCGGTCGGCGCGAAGATCTCCTTCATCGCCGCGACCACGTTCGCCCTCGAAGCCATGACGGACCTCTCGGCGCAGATGGCCGACGAGGACCGCAACGACATCCGCATCGAGGCCGCCCTCGCCAAGCTGTACGGGTCCGAGATGGGCTGGCTGATGACGGACGAGCTGGTCCAGATCCGCGGCGGCCGCGGCTTCGAGACCGCGGACTCGCTCGCCGCCCGCGGGGAGCGCGCCGTCCCCGCCGAGCAGATGCTCCGCGACATGCGGATCAACCGGATCTTCGAGGGCTCGACGGAGATCATGCACCTGCTGATCGCCCGCGAGGCGGTCGACGCCCACCTGTCCGTCGCGGGCGACCTGATCGACCCCGACAAGTCCCTCCAGGACAAGGCCAAGGCGGGTGCGAACGCGGCCGGGTTCTACGCCAAGTGGCTGCCCAAGCTGGTCGCGGGTCCGGGTCAACTCCCGCGCTCGTACGGCGAGTTCGGGCCCCTCGCCCAGCATCTGCGCTACGCCGAGCGCTCCGCGCGCAAGCTCGCCCGCTCGACGTTCTACGCGATGTCGCGCTGGCAGGGCCGGATGGAGACCAAGCAGGGCTTCCTCGGCCGCATCGTCGACATCGGGGCCGAACTGTTCGCCATCAGCGCGGCCTGCGTACGGGCCGAGCACCTGCGGGCCACCGGCGAGAACGGCCGCGAGGCGGTCCAGCTGGCCGACACGTTCTGCCGGCAGTCCCGCATCCGCGTGGAGGAGCTCTTCACCCGGCTGTGGAGCAACACCGACGACCTCGACCGCAAGATCGTCGACGAGGTCCTCGCCGGTTCCTACACCTGGCTGGAGGAGGGCGTCCTCGACCCGTCCGACGACGGCCCCTGGATCGCGGACGCGACCCCGGGCCCGGCCAAGCGCGACAACGTCCACCGCCCCATCCGCTGAGCTCCTACGGACCGGTCCCGTACGGGATGTGAAGACCGGAGCGGCCGGCTCCGCTCCGGTCCCCGGCCCGCGGGCGCCGCCCCGACAGCGGGGTACGGGACGGCGCCCGCGTACTCATCCCGGTCTTATTGGCAGGAGCGCTGTTCGGGCGCACAGCCGATGCGGCAACAATGGGGGGCATGAGCGACAGCCCAGCCCCCCTCGCCGACCCCCACATCGCCTTCGATCCAGCCGAAGGCCGACGCGATGTGGTGGTCCTCGGATCCACCGGGTCCATCGGTACCCAGGCCATCGACCTGGTCCTGCGCAACCCCGACCGCTTCCGCGTGACCGCGCTCTCCGCGGCCGGCGGCCGGGTCGAGCTGCTCGCCGAGCAGGCCCGCCGACTGCGGGTAGCCGCCGTCGCGGTGGCGCGCGAGGACGCCGTGCCCGCGCTGCGCGAGGCGCTGGCGGCGCAGTACGGCGGCGAGCCGCTCCCCGAGATCCTGGCGGGCCCCGACGCGGCCACCGAGCTCGCGGCCTCCCCCTGCCACACCGTCCTGAACGGGATCACCGGCTCGATCGGGCTCGCCCCCACGCTGGCCGCGCTCCGGGCCGGCCGCACGCTCGCGCTCGCCAACAAGGAGTCGCTGATCGTCGGCGGCCCGCTCGTCAAGGCGATCGCCGAGCCCGGCCAGATCATCCCCGTCGACTCCGAGCACGCCGCACTGTTCCAGGCGCTGGCCGCCGGCAAGCGCGCCGATGTGCGCAAGCTCGTCGTGACCGCGTCCGGCGGGCCGTTCCGGGGACGTACCAAGAGTGAACTCGCCGACGTCACCCCGGCCGACGCGCTGGCCCACCCCACCTGGGCGATGGGCCCCGTCATCACGGTCAACTCGGCGACCCTGGTCAACAAGGGCCTGGAGGTGATCGAGGCCCACCTGCTCTACGACATCCCCTTCGAGCGCATCGAGGTCGTCGTCCACCCCCAGTCCTACGTTCACTCCATGGTCGAGTTCACCGACGGCTCCACGCTTGCGCAGGCGACCCCGCCGGACATGCGCGGGCCGATCGCGATCGGGCTCGGCTGGCCCGAGCGGATCCCGGACGCGGCGCCCGCCTTCGACTGGTCCAAGGCCTCGACCTGGGAGTTCTTCCCGCTCGACAACGACGCGTTCCCGTCGGTGGGACTCGCCCGGCACGTCGGGGAGCTGGGCGGGACGGCTCCGGCGGTGTTCAATGCCGCGAACGAGGAATGCGTGGACGCGTTCCTGGCCGGGCGGCTCCCCTTCAGCGGGATCATGGAGACGGTGACGGAGGTCGTCGCCGAACACGGAACGCCGCGGGCGGGAACTTCCCTCACGGTCTCGGACGTCCTGGAAGCGGAGACCTGGGCACGAGCCCGGGCCCGGGAACTCGCGGTGAAGGCAACAGCGGAGGCACGCGCATGACGATCCTGTTGACGGTCCTCGGCATAGCGCTCTTCGCCGTGGGGCTGCTCATCTCCATCGCGTGGCACGAGCTCGGCCACCTCTCCACGGCCAAGCTCTTCGGCATCCGCGTGCCCCAGTACATGGTCGGCTTCGGCCCCACCATCTGGTCGCGCAAGAAGGGCGACACGGAGTACGGCATCAAGGCGGTGCCGGCCGGCGGCTACATCCGCATGATCGGCATGTTCCCGCCCGGCGCGGACGGCCGCATCGAGGCACGGTCGACCTCGCCGTTCCGCGGCATGATCGAGGACGCCAGGGCCGCGGCCTTCGAGGAGCTCCAGCCCGGCGACGAGGACCGGCTCTTCTACACGCGCAAGCCCTGGAAGCGCGTCATCGTCATGTTCGCGGGCCCGTTCATGAACCTGATCCTCGCGGTGGCGATCTTCCTCACCGTGCTCATGGGCTTCGGCATGGCCACCCAGACCACCCAGGTCGCGGGCGTCCAGAAGTGCGTGATCGCGCAGAGCGAGAAGCGCGAGACGTGCAAGGCGAGCGACGCGGTCTCGCCCGCCGAGGCCGCCGGTATGAAGACCGGCGACAAGATCGTCGCCTTCAACGGGACGCCCGTGAAGGACTGGTCCGACCTCTCGGACCGCATCCGCGAGACCATCGGCCCGGCCACGATCACCGTGGAGCGCGCCGGCCAGCAGCTCGTCCTGCACGCCACGCTCGCCAAGAACATGGTGGCCAAGAAGGACTCGGACGGCCAGGTCGTCCCCGACCAGTACGTCCCGGCCGGCTACCTCGGCTTCGCCGCCAAGACCGAGATCCAGCCGCTCAGCTTCGGCGCTTCCGTGAACCGCATGGGCGACATGGTCGAGAACGGCGTCCACTCGATCATCGCCCTGCCCGGCAAGATCCCGGACCTGTGGAACGCGGCGTTCGACGGCGGCGAGCGCAAGGCCGACTCCCCGGTCGGGGTGGTCGGCGCGGCCCGCCTCAGCGGCGAGGTGCTCAACCTGGACGCCCCGACACAGAACATCATCGCGACGTTCCTGTTCCTGCTCGCGGGCTTCAACCTCTCGCTGTTCCTGTTCAACATGCTGCCGCTGCTGCCGCTGGACGGCGGCCACATCGCGGGCGCCCTGTGGGAGTCGCTGCGCCGCAACCTGGCCCGCGTCCTCAAGCGCCCCGACCCGGGCCCGTTCGACGTGGCGAAGCTGATGCCGGTCGCGTACGTGGTGGCCGGAATCTTCATCTGCTTCACGCTGCTCGTGCTCGTGGCGGACGTGGTGAACCCGGTGAAGATCACCTAGCCGGTCGCGGCGGAGAGGTCTGCCGTACGTGGCCGATGCACGTCGTCGGTCTACGCGGACGGGGGCGGCCCGGGTGCACAGCGTGCCCGGGCCGCCCCTTCGCGTGAACTCTGGGGGCACCGTGTGCTCGGGGCCCTCAGGGTGACGTAACCTCGAAGGCTGGAGCCCGCCGATCTCGGGACCTTGATCCACACCTTGGGGTTGCACAGCAGATGACTGCGATTTCACTGGGAATGCCGTCCGTACCGACCAGGCTGGCCGAGCGTCGCAAGAGCCGTCAGATCCAGGTCGGTTCCGTGGCGGTCGGCGGGGACGCACCCGTCTCGGTGCAGTCCATGACCACGACGAGGACGTCGGACATCGGCGCGACGTTGCAGCAGATCGCCGAGTTGACGGCGTCGGGCTGCCAGATCGTGCGGGTGGCGTGTCCGACGCAGGACGATGCGGATGCGTTGGCGACGATCGCGCGGAAGTCGCAGATCCCGGTGATCGCGGACATTCACTTCCAGCCGAAGTACGTGTTCGCGGCGATCGATGCCGGGTGTGCCGCGGTGCGGGTGAATCCGGGCAACATCAAGCAGTTCGACGACAAGGTCAAGGAGATCGCGCAGGCGGCGAAGGATGCGGGTACGCCGATCCGGATCGGTGTGAACGCGGGCTCGTTGGACGCGCGGCTGTTGAAGAAGTATGGAAAGGCGACGCCGGAGGCGCTGGTCGAGTCGGCGCTGTGGGAGGCGTCGCTGTTCGAGGAGCACGGTTTCCGGGACATCAAGATCTCGGTGAAGCACAACGACCCGGTCGTGATGGTGAACGCCTACCGGCAGCTGGCGGCGCAGTCCGACTACCCGCTGCACCTGGGCGTGACCGAGGCCGGTCCCGCCTTCCAGGGCACGATCAAGTCGGCGGTCGCCTTCGGCGCGCTGCTGGCCGAGGGCATCGGCGACACCATCCGGGTCTCGCTGTCGGCGCCGCCGGCCGAGGAGATCAAGGTCGGCATCCAGATCCTGGAGTCGTTGAACCTGCGTCAGCGCCGTCTGGAGATCGTGTCGTGTCCGTCGTGCGGGCGGGCGCAGGTGGATGTGTACAAGCTGGCCGAGGAGGTCACGGCGGGCCTGGAGGGCATGGAGGTCCCGCTGCGCGTCGCGGTGATGGGCTGTGTGGTGAACGGTCCGGGTGAGGCGCGTGAGGCGGACCTGGGTGTGGCTTCGGGCAATGGCAAGGGGCAGATCTTCGTGAAGGGCGAGGTCATCAAGACGGTCCCGGAGTCGAAGATCGTGGAGACGCTGATCGACGAGGCGATGAAGATCGCCGAGCAGATGGAGAAGGACGGCATCGCCTCGGGCGAGCCGCAGGTGTCGGTGGCGGGCTGAGTCTTCCCCACCCCGCCCCTTCCCGAGACCCTCCGGGGGATACGGGGAGGGGCGGTTTTGCTGTTCAGCGCGGGTTGTGGTCGTTTTTCGCGTAGTTCCTCGCGGCCTTGAGCCTGTTTTCGTCTGCGGGGCGTGCGTGGTTGCTCGCGCAGTTCCCCGCGCCCCTAAACCCGTTTTCGTTCGCGGGCCGTGCATGGCTGCTTGCGCAGTTCCTCGCGCGCCTTTCAACCTGGTTTCGTCTGCGGGTCGTGGTCGCTCCTCGCGCAGTTCCCCGCGCCCCTGACGGCACCGGGGCCCGGCAGTGCCCATGGTTCTGGCCCATGCGGGCATCCTCAGCCTGTCATGGGGGTCCCCCGGCCGCTAAGGCCTTGGGGAGATTGAGGCCGAGCGCCCTTCAGGCCGAACGGGGGTGCAGGGGGCGGAGCCCCCGCTGGGGGTCGAGGGGCGGAGCTCCTCGGGGGGTCTGGGGCGCAGTCCCAGGGCTCTGCCGGTTCAATGGTGGGAGAACGCCCGGGTCTGGGGCGGAGCCCCAGGAGCTCGGCCCCCAACCCCCGCTCCCCGGCGGAGCCAGGGTGTACGGGCGCGGGGCGCAGAGTGCCAGGTACAGTGCGGAGATCAGCAGACCGTACCGTGAGGCCCCCTCGTGTTGATGCAGACCACCACCCGGGTCCTCGAACCCGGCGACCTCGGCGCGGCGCTCGCCATCCTGGAGAGCGACCCGGTCGCCAACGCGTTCGTGACCTCGCGCGTGCAGATCGCCGGCCTCGACCCCTGGCGCCTCGGCGGCGAGATGTGGGGCTGGTACGCGGACGGCCACCTCCGTTCCCTGTGCTACTCCGGCGCCAACCTCGTACCGATCTGCGCGACGCCCGAGGCGGTGCGTTCCTTCGCCGACCGGGCCCGCCGCACCGGCCGCCGCTGCTCCTCGATCGTCGGCCCCGCCGAATCCACCGCCCGGCTGTGGCGCCTCCTGGAACCGCACTGGGGCCCGGCCCGCGACGTACGCCCGCACCAGCCGCTGATGGTCGCCGAGAAGATGCCCGAGGACATCGCCCCGGACCCGTACGTCCGCCGGATCCGCAAGGACGAGATGGACGTGATCATGCCGGCCTGCGTCGCCATGTTCACCGAGGAGGTCGGCGTCTCCCCGCTCGCGGGCGACGGCGGCCTGCTCTATCAGGCCCGCGTGGCCGAACTCGTAGGCTCCGGGCGCTCGTTCGCCCGTATCGAGGACGCCAAGGTCGTCTTCAAGGCCGAGATCGGCGCCGCCACCAACCAGGCCTGCCAGATCCAGGGCGTCTGGGTCGCCCCCGAACACCGGGGCAAGGGCCTTTCGGCCACCGGCATGGCGGCCGTCCTGCGCTACGCGCTCGCGGACGTCGCGCCCATCGTGAGCCTGTACGTGAACGACTTCAACGCCCCCGCCCGGGCCTGCTACCGACGGGTCGGTTTCTGTGAGACCGGGGCGTTCATGAGCGTGCTGTTCTGAGAGCCCGGCTGTGAGGTTAGGGTGCGCCCATGCCTGCTGACTCTGACGTACTGGTCGGACCGCTCGACCTCGCGGCCCGCGTGGACGAGGCCCTCGCCGTACAGGCGGTCGCCTTCGGACTCAGCGCCGAAGAGGTCGGGGTGCGCCGCCACATCGTGCTGCGGCACCTGTCCTACCCCGGAGCCAGGGCGCTCGGTGCCACCACCTCCGACGGGCGTCTGGCGGGCTTCGTGTACGGGATGCCCAACGACCGGGCCCACTGGTGGTCCACCGTCGTCGAGCCGTATCTGCGCAACAACGGCGCCGACTGGTGGCTCGACGACTCCTTCGTGATCACCGAGCTGCACGTCCACCCCGCATTCCAGGGCCGGGGCCTGGGCCGGACGCTCATCACCACCATCACCGACAGCGCCGCCGAGCCCCGCTCGATCCTCTCGGCGATCGACACGGAGAGCCCCGCCCGCGTCCTGTACCGGGGCCTGGGTTACGTCGATCTGGCCGGCCAGGTGCACTTCCCGAGCGCCGCACGACCGTACGCCGTGATGGGCGCGCCCCTCCCCCTGCTCCGGCACGGCCAAACGGAATTCCGCTAAACGGATTTCCGCGCACTCGGGCCGCCCGGCTAACCTCCAGGCATCACCCCGTGCACGTACAGGAGAGAAATCCATGGCAGCCGCCCAGGTTCAGCGCATGTCCCGTCTGATGGCCAAGACATTGCGCGACGACCCGGCGGACGCCGAGACGCTCAGCCACAAGCTCCTGGTCCGCGCCGGATACGTGCGCCGCAACGCCGCCGGCATCTGGACCTGGCTGCCGCTCGGCAAGAAGGTCCTGGACAACATCTCCACCGTCGTACGCGAGGAGATGGACGCCATCGGCGCGCAGGAGGTCCTGCTGCCCGCACTGCTGCCCAAGGACGCGTACGAGGCGAGCGGCCGCTGGGAGGAGTACGGCGACCTGCTGTTCCGCCTCAAGGACCGCAAGGGCGGCGAGTACCTGCTCGGCCCGACCCATGAAGAGATCTTCACGCAGACGGTCAAGGACCAGTGCACGTCCTACAAGGACCTGCCGGTGATGCTCTACCAGATCCAGACCAAGTACCGCGACGAGGCCCGCCCGCGCTCCGGCGTGCTGCGCGGCCGCGAGTTCCAGATGAAGGACTCGTACTCCTTCGACACCACCGACGAGGGCCTCGCCGAGTCGTACGCGCTGCACCGCGCCGCGTACCAGAAGATCTTCGCGCGCCTGGGCCTCGACTACCGCATCGTGTCCGCCGTCTCCGGCGCCATGGGCGGCTCCGCGTCCGAGGAGTTCCTGGCCCCGGCCGCGGCCGGCGAGGACACCTTCGTGGACTGCCCGGCCTGCGACTACGCGGCCAACACCGAGGCCGTGACCTTCGTGGCCGCCCCCGTCGACGGCTCCGCGCACGGGCCCGTCGAGGAGCTCGACACCCCCGACACCCCCACCATCGAGACCCTGGCCGCCCACCTCGGCGTCCCGGCCTCGGCCACCCTGAAGAACCTCCTGGTCAAGGTCGACGGCGAGATCGTCGCCGTCGGCGTGCCCGGCGACCGCGAGGTGGACCTCGGCAAGCTCGGCGAGCACTTGGCGCCCGCCGTCGTGGAGCTCGTGACCGCCGAGGACTTCGCGGACCGCCCCGACCTGGTACGCGGCTACGTCGGCCCGCAGGGCCTGGAGAAGGTCCGCTACATCGCCGACCCGCGCGTCGCCCCCGGCACCGCCTGGGTCACCGGCGCCAACAAGCCCGACACCCACGCCCGCAACGTGGTCTGCGGCCGTGACTTCGAGGTCGACGACTACCTCGACGTCGTCGTGGTCGAGGAGGGCGACCCCTGCCCGTCCTGCGGCGCCGGCCTGAAGCTCGACCGCGCGATCGAGATCGGCCACATCTTCCAGCTCGGCCGCAAGTACGCCGACACCTTCCAGCTGGACGTCCTCGGCAAGGAGGGCAAGCCGGTCCGGGTCACCATGGGCTCGTACGGCATCGGCGTCTCGCGCGCCGTCGCCGCCCTCGCCGAGCAGACCGCGGACGACAAGGGCCTGTGCTGGCCGGCCGAGATCGCCCCGGCGGACGTGCACGTCGTCGCCGCGGGCAAGGCGGTCCAGACCGAGGCGGCCCTCGACGCCGCCGAGCAGCTGCGCGCCGCCGGGCTGCGGGTCCTGGTCGACGACCGGGCCGGTGTCTCGCCCGGCGTGAAGTTCACCGACGCGGAGCTGATCGGCGTGCCGAAGATCCTGGTGGCCGGGCGCCGGGTCGCCGAGGGCGTCTTCGAGCTGAAGGACCGGCGCAGCGGCGAGCGCGAGGAGCTCCCGCTGGCCGAGGCGATCACCCGCCTCACGGCCTGACGGCCGGGCCTTTCCCCACCCCGCCCCTTCCTCGCTGTGACACTCTGCGGCTCCGCCGCGTGGCCTCCGGGGGCGGGGGTGGGCTGAGGTCGGTTCCCGGGGGCGCTGCCCCCGGACCCCCGCTCCTCAAACGCCGGAGGGGCTGAATATGTCGCTGGTCGACTGCGGGTCGTGCGTGGTGCTCGCGCAGTTCCCCGCGCCCCTGGCAGGGTCGGTGCTGGCCCGCACCGGGCATACCCAGCCCGTCCGGCGTTTGAGGACGAGCGCCCTCAAGGCGCGAACGGGGTCTGGGGCGGAGCCCCAGGGTCCTTCAACCCCCGGAGGGTCTCGGGGAGGGGCGGGTGGGGGAGTTACAGCCAGTCCGCGAATTCCAGCAGTAGCTCCGCGTCGCGGTCGCGGCCCGCCGCACGGGCGCGCAGGCCCGACTCGACCGCGCGGAACAGCGTCCAGCCGTGCAGCCGCGCCGGGTCCACGTCGAGGGAGTCGGCGAGCTTGTTGACGCGGCGGCGGGCCGCGGACGCCCCGCTCGGCGCCGCGATCAGGTCCTCGACCCGGTCGCGCACCAACCGGGCCAGGTCATAGGCCCGTTCGCCCACCAGCGGCTCGGGCCCCACCGTCAGCCACGTCGCCCGCTCGCCCGAAAGCACCTTGCTCTGCCGGAAGTTGCCGTGCAGGAGCATCAACTCCGGTGCGGAGGTGGTCAGTTCGTCGCGGGCGGCGAGTGCGGACGCCACGAGCGGGGCGAGTTCGGCGTCCCGCTGCGCCCGCATCGGCTCGCTCTGGCGCTCGGTGCGTTCGGCCACCGTCTCGAAGGCGTGGCCGCCCGGCGGCTCGACCCACAGGCGCCGCATCGTCCCGGCCGCTTCGAGCAGCGCCTTCGCCTCGGGCAGCGAGCGCAGCGACACCTCGGGGTGCAGCCGCTCCAGGAGCAGGGCGTCGTCGCGGGCCTCGTCCTCCAGCAACTGGGCGGCGCCCCAGCCGTTCCAGTGCGCGAGCGCCGCCCGCTCCAGGTCCGGGCGGGCGAAGGAAGGGGCGACCTTGAGGGCGGCCGGAGTGCCGTCCGGGCGGTGTACGAGGGCGACCAGACTGGAGCGGCCCCCCGGCGCCTGCACCCGGTCGACGGCGAGCCCGCGCCGGGCCGCCGACTCCTCGGCCAGCTCCGGCAACCGGTCGAGCCAGGGCCCGGCCAGCGTGTCCCCGTACGTCTCGCCGAGCGCGCGTACCAGCCGCTCAGGCGGTTCGAAAGCCATGCGTGTATTGCCCCTTGCTCAGGTACTAGCCGGTGGAACTCAGGTACTGGCCGGTGGAACCGGTGCGCTCGGGCGTTCCGCGAGCCCAGGAAAGGCTACGCTCCCGCCCCGCCAGCGAACGGCCCGCACCGCCGCCTCCCGCAGGGCGCCGGCCGCCTCCCGGCGCAGCGGACCCCCGGCGGCCCGGACGAGGTCCGAGTAGACGTCGGCGACCCGGTCCTCAAGATCGGCGGCGAGCCGCAGCGCCGAGGCGGCGTCCGGCACGGCGAACGGCAGGGCGTACGCCGCAGCCGCCGCGACCGGCGATCCGCCCAGGTCACGCACCGTACGAGCCAGGGAGTCGCGGCGGGAGCGGTGCGCGGCGTAGGCCTCGCGGGCCTCGGCGGCACGGGCATCGGAGAGCCGGCCGCCGAGCACCCCGTACCCGTACACCGCCGCGTGCTCGGCGGCCAGCGCGGCCTGCACCGCGTCCAGGGTCCCGGCCATCAGGCACCCCCGCCGAGGAGGAAGGCGTGGCCCGCGTTGGACGCCGCGACCGAGGCGAGCAGCCGGGCGAGCTCCGGCGGCGCGGTGGCCAGGGCCGCCAACTGGGCGTCGGAGGTGCGTTGTTCGGCCGCCGCGAGCGACTTCAGGGCCTCGTCCGCGTCGGATGCCACCGTCGAGACCGCGGCCGGGGCGGCGGGGGTGGCCGTGGCCGAGGCGCTGGGGGCGGGGGACGTGGTCGGGGCCGGTGCGAGGGCCGTGGCGTGCTGGGTGGCCTGGTCGCGCAGCGGCGCGAGCCGGGTCCGCAGCGTCGGATGCATCGCGAGGACCGCGTCGTACTGGGTGACGAGCGCCTGGCTCGCGGCCGAGGTCCGGAGCCGCAGCGCGGCCTCCGCGCGGGCCGCCTTGTCGCGCGCCCCGGTCACGGAAGCACGCGTACCGCCGTCGGAGCGTTCGCCCGAGCAGCCGGTCAGCAGCCCTGCGGCCGCCACTCCCGTCACGGCCAGCACACGCCTTCGCGTGGTCCCCGGGTGCCCCACGTGTCTCTCCCCTGCGTGCCGGTCCGCCGGTGACCGAGTGATCACCGCAGGCGAGCGTACCCGCGGGCCCCGGGCCGTGGACGGCAACACCCTCCGGGACCGGATACCCTTTGAGCTGACGGCGGCGGTCCGATGACGGCCGCCGTACGCGACGACGATCCCCACAACAGCAGACGCGGCCGAGGAGTCACCCGGATGAGCACGACCCAGAGCGACAGGCTGCGCGGTCTCCTTGAACCGCTCGTCAGCGCGAAGGATCTGGACCTCGAGGAGATCGAGGTGTCCCGGGCGGGCCGCCGGCGCGTGCTGCGGATCGTGGTCGACTCCGACGAGGGCGTGGAGCTGGACACCTGTGCCGAGCTCAGCCGGGCCGTCTCCGAGCTGCTCGACGAGAGCGACGCGATGGGCGAGGAGGAGTACGTCCTCGAAGTGACGTCTCCGGGCGCCGAGCGTCCGCTCACCGAACTCCGCCACTACCTGCGCGCCACCGGCCGGCTCGCCCGGCTCCAGTTGCACGACGGCGGCGAGCTGGTCGCGCGGATCCTCAAGGCCGACGAGGAAGGCATCGACGCCGAGATCCCGGGCGTGAAGGGGCGCAAGCCCACCGCCCGCCGGATCGCCTTCGCCGAGATCGCCAAGGCGCGGGTCGAGATCGAGTTCAGCCGCAAGGACGGGAAGAACGAGATCGCCGAAGACAGCAAGAACGACATCCTGAACGACATTCAGAACGAAGAGGAGGCGTAGCCGTGGACATCGACATGAGTGCCCTGCGGGGTCTGGTCCGGGAGAAGGAGATCTCCTTCGACCTGCTGGTCGAGGCGATCGAGTCGGCGCTCCTCATCGCCTACCACCGCACCGAGGGCAGCTTCCGGCGTGCGCGCGTGAAGCTCGACCGTGAGAACGGTCATGTCACGGTGTGGGCGAAGGAAGACCCGGCCGACCTCGAAGAGGGCCAGGAGGCCAAGGAGTTCGACGACACCCCGTCGGACTTCGGCCGCATCGCGGCGAGCACCGCCAAGCAGGTCATCCTGCAGCGGCTGCGCGACGCCGAGGACGACATCACCTTCGGTGAGTTCGCCGGCCGTGAGGGAGACGTCATCACCGGCGTCGTCCAGCAGGGCAAGGACCCGAAGAACGTGCTGGTCGACATCGGCAAGATGGAGGCCATGCTGCCGGTGCAGGAGCAGGTGCCGGGCGAGGAGTACACGCACGGGCTGCGCCTTCGTACGTACGTCGTACGGGTGGCGAAGGGCGTGCGCGGGCCGTCGGTGACCCTGTCGCGCACCCACCCCAACCTGGTCAAGAAGCTGTTCGCGCTTGAGGTGCCGGAGATCGCCGACGGTTCGGTGGAGATCTCGGCGATCGCCCGCGAGGCCGGTCACCGTACGAAGATCGCGGTGCGCTCGACGCGCAGCGGCCTGAACGCCAAGGGCGCCTGCATCGGCCCGATGGGCGGCCGGGTCCGCAACGTCATGGCCGAGCTGCACGGCGAGAAGATCGACATCGTCGACTGGTCGGACGACCCGGCCGAGATGGTGGCCAACGCGCTGTCCCCGGCCCGGGTCTCCAAGGTCGAGGTCGTGGACCTCGCGGCCCGCTCCGCCCGGGTGACCGTGCCGGACTACCAGCTCTCCCTCGCCATCGGCAAGGAAGGGCAGAACGCCCGGCTCGCGGCCCGCCTCACCGGCTGGCGCATCGACATCCGCCCGGACACCGAGCAGCCGGCCGAGGACTGACCGGGCTGACCGGGCCGACGGGAATAAGAAGTGGCCCTGCCCCTGTTCAGGGCGGCAGGGTTAGCTTTCTGGACAACAACCGTTCGATTTTTGCCCCAAAGGGGTGAGGTCGGTGCGGGGAGGTAGACTTAAACGTGTCTGGCCGGACGCACGCCCGCGCCTGCCCTGAGCGAACCTGCGTGGGATGCCGGGAGCGAGCGGCCAAGAGCGATCTGCTGCGCATCGTGGCGGTCGAGGGTGCTTGCGCCCCTGATCCTCGCGGTACGCTGCCCGGCCGGGGTGCATATGTACACCCCGCCTCGGTCTGTCTCGACCAGGCGGTCCGCCGCCGGGCGTTCTCCAGGGCCTTCAAGGTCAAGGAAGCGCTCGACACCGCGGCACTGCGGGATTACGTCGAGCAGGCAGCAACGTAAGAAGAAGTACGGCACGGAATCCCGTGCGGTCAGGTACCTCGCGAGTTGGAAGTAGGTCGAGATTGCGATGAGCACTCGATGAGTACGCGATGAGTACGCCCATGAAGTAGCGACGGTCCGGCGGTAACCCGGACCTAAAAGGAGCGAAGTGGCTAAGGTCCGGGTATACGAACTCGCCAAGGAGTTCGGGGTTGAGAGCAAGGTCGTCATGGCCAAGCTCCAAGAACTCGGTGAATTCGTCCGTTCGGCGTCCTCGACGATCGAGGCGCCGGTTGTACGCAAGTTGACTGACGCACTGCAGGGGCCCGGCGGCAACGCCGGCAAGTCCGCTGCGAAGCCCGGCGCGCCCCGCAAGGCCGCGCCCGCCAAGCCCGCAGCGCCCTCCCCGGCCGCTGCGGCACGTCCCGCTGCCCCGAAGCCCGGCGCCCCGGCCCCCAAGCCGGCGCCCGCCGCGCCTGCGGCCCCGGTCACCCCGGCCGCCCCGGTGAGCAGCACCCCTTCTCAGGCTCCGGCCGCCTCGGGCCCGCGCCCGGGTCCGAAGCCCGCCCCGGCCAAGCCGGCCCCGGTCACCCCGGTGCCCGCCGCCGAGTTCTCGGCTCCGGCTCCGGCCCAGCCCGCGGCGCCCCAGGCCCCGCGTCCCGCCGGCGCCACCCCGGGTCCCCGCCCCGCGTCCCGTCCGGCCCCGGCCGGCGGTCAGCGTGACGGTGGCCAGCGCGACGGCGGCCAGCGTGGCGACCGTCCGGCCCGCCCCGCGGGTCAGGGTGCCCCCCGTCCGGGCGGTGCCCGTCCGGCCGGTCCGCGCCCCGGCAACAACCCCTTCACCTCGGGTGGCTCCACCGGCATGGCGCGGCCGCAGTCGCCCCGTCCCGGTGGCGGCGCTCCGCGTCCCGGCGGCGCCGGTGCCCCCGGTGGTGCCCCGCGTCCGCAGGGCGGCCCCGGCGGCGCTCCGCGTCCGCAGGGTCAGGGCGGCGCCCGTCCGAGCCCGGGCGGCATGCCCCGTCCGCAGGGCGGCGCCCCGCGTCCGGGTGGTGCTCCGGGCGGTAACCGTCCGAACCCCGGCATGATGCCGCAGCGTCCGGCCGCGAGCCCGCGTCCCGGCGGCGGCCCCGGTGGCCGTGGTCCCGGTGGCCCCGGTGGCCGTCCGGGTGGCGGCGGCGGTGCCGGTCGTCCCGGTGGCGGCGGCGGCTTCGCCGGCCGTCCGGCCGGTCCCGGTGGCGGCGGTCGTCCCGGTGGCGGCGGCGGCTTCGGCGGCCCCCGTCCGGGTGGCGGCGCTCCCGGTGGCGGCGGCGGCTTCGGCGGTCGTCCCGGCTTCCAGGGCCGTCCCGGTGGCCCGGGTGGCCGCGGTGGCACGCAGGGTGCCTTCGGCCGTCCCGGCGGGCCCGCCCGTCGTGGTCGCAAGTCGAAGCGTCAGAGGCGCCAGGAGTACGAGGCCATGCAGGCCCCGTCGGTGGGCGGCGTCATGCTGCCCCGCGGCAACGGACAGTCCGTCCGCCTGTCGCGCGGTGCTTCGCTGACCGATTTCGCCGAGAAGATCGGCGCCAACCCGGCGTCGCTCGTCGGCGTGATGATGAACCTCGGCGAGATGGTCACCGCCACGCAGTCCGTCTCCGACGAGACGCTGAAGCTCCTCGCGGACGAGATGAACTTCATCCTCGAGATCGTCAGCCCCGAGGAGGAGGACCGCGAGCTGCTGGAGTCCTTCGACATCGAGTTCGGCGAGGACGAGGGCGGCGAGGAGTCTCTCGTCGCGCGTCCGCCGGTCGTGACCGTCATGGGTCACGTCGACCACGGTAAGACCCGCCTTCTGGACGCGATCCGCAAGACGAACGTCGTTGCGGGCGAGGCCGGTGGCATCACGCAGCACATCGGTGCGTACCAGGTCGCCACCGAGGTCAACGGTGAAGACCGCAAGATCACCTTCATCGACACCCCGGGTCACGAGGCGTTCACCGCCATGCGTGCCCGTGGTGCGAAGTCGACCGACATCGCGATCCTCGTGGTGGCGGCGAACGACGGTGTGATGCCCCAGACGATCGAGGCGCTGAACCACGCCAAGGCGGCCGACGTGCCGATCGTGGTCGCGGTCAACAAGATCGACGTCGAGGGTGCGGACCCGACCAAGGTGCGCGGTCAGCTCACCGAGTTCGGTCTCGTGGCCGAGGAGTACGGCGGCGACACGATGTTCGTCGACATCTCCGCCAAGCAGGGCCTCAACATCGAGTCCCTCCTGGAGGCCGTCGTCCTCACCGCCGACGCCTCGCTCGACCTGCGGGCCAACCCGGAGCAGGACGCGCAGGGCATCGCGATCGAGTCCCACCTCGACCGCGGCCGCGGCGCCGTCGCGACCGTCCTGGTCCAGCGAGGCACCCTGCGGGTCGGCGACACGATGGTGGTCGGCGACGCGTACGGCCGAGTCCGCGCGATGCTCGACGACAAGGGCGAGAACGTGGAAGAGGCGGGTCCCTCGACTCCGGTCCTCGTCCTCGGTCTCACCAACGTCCCGGGTGCCGGCGACAACTTCCTGGTCGTCGACGAGGACCGTACGGCCCGTCAGATCGCCGAGAAGCGTGCCGCCCGTGAGCGCAACGTCCGCTTCGCCCGCAAGGGTGTGCGGTTCTCCCTGGAGAACCTGGACGAGGCCCTCAAGGCCGGTCTGGTGCAGGAGCTCAACCTCATCATCAAGGGCGACGCGTCCGGTTCGGTGGAGGCCCTTGAGGCCTCGCTGCTCCAGCTCGACGTCGGCGACGAGGTCGACATCCGCGTCCTGCACCGCGGTGTGGGTGCGGTCACCGAGTCCGACATCAACCTGGCGACCGGCTCCGACGCCATCGTCATCGGCTTCAACGTCCGCGCCGCGGGCCGCGCGGCGCAGATGGCGGAGCGCGAGGGTGTCGACGTCCGGTACTACTCGGTGATCTACCAGGCCATCGAGGAGATCGAAGCGGCCCTCAAGGGCATGCTCAAGCCGGAGTACGAAGAGGTCGAGCTCGGCACGGCGGAGATCCGCGAGATCTTCCGCTCGTCCAAGCTGGGCAACATCGCCGGTGTGCTGGTCCGGTCGGGCGAGGTCAAGCGCAACACCAAGGCGCGCCTGCTGCGCGATGGCAAGGTCATCGCGGAGAACCTCAACATCTCCGGGCTGCGCCGCTTCAAGGACGACGTCACCGAGATTCGCGAAGGCTTCGAGGGCGGTATCAACCTCGGAAACTTCAACGACATCAAGATCGACGACGTCATCGCGACGTACGAGATGCGCGAGAAGCCGCGCGGCTAGTCCGCGCAGCCGATCCGTACCCCTGGGGGCCGAGGCCTCCTGAGGAACGCAGTGTCGGGGCCGATCGGCGGGAAGATATTTCCGTCGATCGGCCCCGGCCGTTCCGGTACGGTTCTTGATGTCCCTGCCAAGCTTTTGGCGGGGTCCTCTAACCCGTACCGGCGGGACATCCGGACATACATGTATGTGGGGACGCTGTCCTTCGACCTGCTCCTCGGCGACGTACGGTCGCTGAAGGAGAAACGCTCCGTCGTCCGGCCGATAGTCGCCGAACTCCAGCGCAAGTACGCGGTGAGTGCGGCCGAAGTCGGCGACCAGGATCTGCACCGTAGGGCCGAGATCGGCCTCGCGGTGGTGTCCGGGGACACGGGGCACCTCACAGACGTACTCGACCGGTGCGAGCGGCTCGTCGCCGCCCGGCCCGAGGTGGAGCTGCTCTCGGTGAGACGCAGGCTCCACAGCGACGAAGACTGAACACTGAGCAAGGCTTGAGAAGGAGAAGGACCAGTGGCCGACAACGCGCGGGCGAAGAAGCTGGCGGACCTCATCCGGGAGGTGGTGGCCGAGAAGCTGCTGCGTGGCGTCAAGGACCCGCGCCTCGGAACGCACGTCACCATCACGGACACCCGGGTCACCGGCGACCTGCGGGAGGCCACGGTCTTCTACACGGTGTACGGGGACGACGAGGAGCGGGCCGCCGCCGCGGCCGGCCTGGAGAGCGCCAAGGGCATCCTGCGCTCCGCGGTCGGCTCCGCCGCCGGCACCAAGTTCACGCCCACCCTGACGTTCATCGCGGACGCGCTCCCCGAGAACGCCAAGACCATCGAGGACCTCCTCGACAAGGCACGGGCCTCGGACGCCGCGGTGCGCGAGGTGTCCTCGGGCGCCAAGTTCGCCGGTGACGCCGACCCGTACAAGAAGCCCGGCGACGAGGACGACGCCTCCGAATGAGCACCGCAGCAAAGACGCCCGACGGCCTGGTCATTGTCGACAAGCCGTCGGGCTTCACTTCGCACGACGTCGTGGCCAAGATGCGCGGCATCGCCAAGACCCGCCGCGTGGGCCACGCCGGCACCCTCGACCCGATGGCGACCGGTGTGCTCGTCCTGGGCGTGGAGCGGGCCACCAAGCTGCTCGGGCACCTCGCCCTGACCGAGAAGGAGTACCTCGGTACGATCCGGCTCGGCCAGGACACCGTCACGGACGACGCCGAGGGCGAGATCATCTCCTCGACCGACGCGTCCAAGGTGACCCGCGAGGGCATCGACGCGGGGGTCGCGGAGCTGACCGGCGCCATCATGCAGGTGCCGTCCAAGGTCTCCGCGATCAAGATCGACGGCAAGCGGTCGTACGCGCGGGTGCGCGGCGGCGAGGAGTTCGACATCCCGGCCCGCCCGGTGACCGTCTCCTCGTTCCGGGTCTACGACGTCCGCGAGGCCGTCGCCGAGGACGGCACCCCCGTCATCGACCTGGTCGTCTCCGTCGTCTGCTCCTCCGGCACCTACATCCGGGCGCTCGCCCGTGACCTCGGGGCCGGGCTCGGCGTCGGCGGCCACCTCACCGCGCTGCGCCGCACCCGCGTCGGCCCGTACGGCCTGGACGCGGCCCGCACCCTGGACCAGCTCCAGGAGTCGCTCACCGTGATGCCGGTGGCCGAGGCGGCGGCCGCCGCGTTCGCCCGCTGGGACGTCGACGCGCGGCGCGGCTCGCTGCTGCTCAACGGCGTACGCCTGGACATGCCGGACGAGTACGAGGCCGGGAAGGCGGTCGGGGTGTTCGGGCCCGACGGGAAGTTCCTCGCGCTGGTCGAGAGCCAGAAGGGCAAGGCCAAGAGCCTCGCCGTGTTCGGCTGAGACACGGGCTCTGACGCCCACCGTGGAGCGGGCGGGGCGGCCCGCTCCACGATCCCCCTCGCAAGGGGTCTATCCGTCGCGCCTGGGGGATTCACCCCTACGAGCAGGCGCTCGGAGTGAACCACGGGAGCGCAGGGGGGCGCTTTCCCCCGACATTCTTCTCGGGCGGATCACCCCAGAACTACCGTTTCGGACATGGGACGCGGGGCTGGGGGAGAGGGCGGGGAGACGCTCGTACGGATCTGTGATCTGGCCGGGCGGACCCGGGGGACGGGGTTCGTCGCGGACGACCGGGGGACCGTCGTCACCAGTCACGAAGCCGTCGACGGGCTGACCAGAGTGGTGCTGCACGCACCCGGCGAGCGCACCTGGCTGGCCGAGGCCGACGACCTCACTTTTCTGCCCGAGGCCGACCTCGCCCTGGTGCGCACCGACGGGCTCGGGGTACGCCCGCTGCCCATCTCCGCGCGGGCCGACATCCGTACGGGCACCTATGTGCGGGTCGCCGCCCACGGTTGGCGCGAGGCGCGGGTCCTCGGCACCTCTCCCGTCACGTACACCGCCACCGACCGCTTCCATCTCCTGGGCGGCGTACTGGAGTTGGCGATCGGGACGGCCGGCAGCGAGGCCATGCGGCTCGGCGGTGAGGCCAGCGGCGGACCCGTCGTCGACACCGTGACCGGGGCCGTCCTCGGCGTGGTCGGGACCGCGCTGCACGCCGCCCACCAGGCCTCCGGGTTCGCGGTGCCGCTGCGCGCCGGGCACGGGCCGCTCGCCGAGCTGCTGCGGCGCAACGCCGCCACCGTGCCCGCCTACGGCCGCGACCTGAACCTGGCCGGGGCGCTCCAGCTCACCGCGATCTCCGTCGGCTCCGTCGGCGGGCCCAGCGCCTGGCAGGACCCTGTTGAACGGCCGTGCACCCGCAAGGAGTTCGGGGCCTTCGCCACGGGCGAGGCCCTCGTGCTGGGGCTCGTCGGAGACCCCGGGACCGGGCGCACCACCGAACTCGCCGCGTTCGCCGGCCGCCGGGCGCACGGCGCCGAGCCCGCGCCCACGCTGTGGCTGCGCGGCGCCGACCTGCGGCCCGACGACGCCTCGGTGGCCGACGCGGTCGCCCGCGCGCTGGCCCAGGCGGCCCGGATCGTGGCCGCCTCCCCGCCCGGCTGCCAGGACCCGGCCACCCCCGACCGGGTGGCACGGCTGGCCCGCGAGGCCGGGCGCCCGCTGCTCGTCCTGCTCGACGGGCCGGAGGAGATGCCGCCCGTGCTCGCCCACCGGCTGGCCGAATGGACCGCCGGGACCGTGGACTGGCTCGGGGCGGCCGGGGTGCGCATGGTCGTCGCCTGCCGGCCCGAACACTGGGAGCAGGCCGGGGCGCACTACCCCGACGGCGCCCTCCACCCGGCCCCGCTGCCCCGGCTTCCGGACGCCGTGCGCATCGGCGACCTCGGGCGCGAGGAGGCCGCGCGGGCCCGCGAGCGCTACGGCATCCCCGAGGGTGCGCTCGCCGAGCGCGACGCCCGCCATCCGCTCACGCTGCGGCTGCTCGCCGAGGTGCGGGCGGCCCTGCCCGGCGAGGTCGAGGGAAGGCCGGACCGCGAGGAGGTCTTCTCCGCGCACCTGGACCTGATGTGCCTGCGGATCGCGGTACGCGTCGCCGCCTCGGCCCGCCCGCCGGTGCGCGGCAGCGCGGTGCGCAGACTCGCGGCGCGCGTCGCCGGTCAGGTGCACGAGGCGGCCCGGCGCTGTCTCGGGCCCGGCCAGGGCGAGCTGGACCGGGAGTCGTTCGAGGAGATCTTCCCGTGGCGTACGGGGTCGGCCTCCGCGGTGCTCACCGAGGGGCTGCTCGTGCCGGCCGGGTCCGGCTACCGCTTCGCGCACGAGGAACTCGCCGACTGGGTGCAGGCCGCCCACCTCGACCTGGACGCGGCGCTGTACGCGCTCGTGCACCGCTGGTACGACGAGAGCGACCCGCAGACCGTCGTACGGCTCCCCTCGCGCCCCTCCCTCAGCGTCGTGCCGGGCGGCCACGTACCGCCACCGCCGGGCTCGGGACCCGCCACCGCCGGGCGCTCCCTGCCGGTGCCCCGGCACCGCATCGGGCCCGTCCTGGAGGCCATGCTGCTGCTCGGCAGCCAGCAGGGTTCCACCCAACTCGCCCTGAAACTCAAGGGGTTGGTGGACGCCCTGGACCGCACCCCGGCAGCCGGTGCAGGACACGCCCGGTTCGCGGACGCCCAGTGGTGGGCGGTCCGCCTCCTCACCGAGACGCTGCTGCGCGTTCCGGACGTACGCCCCTACCAAGAAGTACTGCGCCTGCTCGCGGACCGGATCAGCCGCCGGTCCGTCCGGGAAGGGGGACCCGCGAACCTGGGCGCGCTCGGGGAGTTCGGGCCCTGGTTCTGGATGCGGCTGCGGCTCAGCGACGACCGCAGGCTCGAACTGCTGCGCCGTCTGGTGCCCGCCGACGGGGTGCCGGGGGCCTCGCCCGGCTGGGAGCGCTACCTCGACGCGGTCGACGGGCGGCTCGCCGTCGAACCGCGCACCGTGCAGCCGCTGCTCTGCCGCTGGTTCACCGACGAGCGGCCGCTGCCCGTGGCGCCCGGGACCGAGGTGCGGCCCACCGTCGCGCGGGCGGCGCAGGCCCTGCTCTACGCGCGGCGGGCGCTGGCCGTGGACGACCTCACCGAGGCGCTCGTGGCGACCGTCCACGTCCGCGCCGACGAACTCCTCACCCAGCTCGCCGAGGACGAGCCGTCCGCGCTCTGCCGGGCCGTGGACCGCTGGGCCCACGACGACCGGCCGGAGCGGCGCGCCGCGGCCGCCACCTACGGGCCGCGCGTCGCCCTCGGCATCCGTACCGCCGCCGACCGCGAGCTGCTGCGCTACGCGGCCCTCGCCCTGCTCGCGCGCCCGGCGGACACCGCGTTGCACGGCGCCGCCCTCGCCCTCCTGGTCCGCGACCCGCGCACCCGCGGGCGCTACCTCGACGAGGCCCTCGCCGTGTACACCGCCGGGGACGCCAGGTTCCCCGCGTCCGCGCTCGCCGCCGCGCTCACCACCCACCCCGAGCCCGTCCTCGCCGCCTTCCAGGCGCGGCTGCACCGGAGCGGCGCCGGGGCCGCCGACGTCCTCGACGCGCTCGCGGAGATCAATACCCCGGCCCTCGCCCGCCGCGCCGCCGCCCTCGTCCAGGACCACGTCGAGCGCCACCCCGAGGCGGCCGAGCACGCGGCGGACTTCGTGGACCGGCGCCTCGAATACGGCCCCGCCGCCCGCGCGGTGCTCTTCCCCATGGTCACCAGCCTGCTGCGCGGCAGCGACCACCCCGTCCGCCGCGCGCTCGCCCCCGTGCTCGCCGCCCCCGGCACCCGGTCCTCGCGCCCGCTGCGCTCCGAGCTGCTCGACGTGCTCCTCGAATTCGAGCGGTACGAATCCCGTGACCTGGCCGTCGTCGATGCGCTGCTCGGCGCCGCGGCGACCGGTTCGGCCGAGCGGGCCGAGGCGCGCACCCGCGACCTCGTGCACCGCACCGGGCTCCTCTTCGTCCGTACGCCCGAGGGCGCGGCCTGTTTCGACCGGCGGCTCGTCGAGCTGTGCCAGGAGGTCCCCGGCTTCGCCGCGCAGGTCGCCGGATGGCTGGTGCAGGCGCCGCAGGAGTGGGCCGCGCTGGTCGGCCCGAGCGCCCGCCGGGCGGTGGAGACGCTGGGCTCTCCCATGCCGATGCGATCCCGGGCGGCCGGGCATGGCAGTCTTAGACCTGCATAACGCGTAAGGGTCAACGACGTACACGGGTTCGAGGAGCGGTCACAGTGCAGCGCTGGCGTGGCTTGGAGGACATTCCCCAGGACTGGGGACGCGGCGTCGTCACCATCGGCTCCTACGACGGGGTGCACCGCGGACACCAGCTGATCATCGGCCGGGCCGTGGAGCGCGCCCGTGAGCTCGGCGTGCCGTCCGTCGTCGTCACCTTCGACCCGCACCCCAGCGAGGTCGTGCGCCCCGGCAGCCACCCGCCGTTGCTCGCCCCGCACCACCGGCGCGCCGAACTGATGGCGCACCTCGGCGTGGACGCGGTCCTCATCCTCCCCTTCACCAGCGAGTTCTCGAAGCTCTCGGCCGCCGACTTCGTGGTGAAGGTCCTGGTCGACAAGCTGCACGCCAAGCTCGTCGTCGAAGGCCCGAACTTCCGCTTCGGCCACAAGGCCGCGGGCAACGTCGAGGTCCTGGCCGAGCTCGGCCGCACCTACGACTACGAGGTCGAGGTCATCGACCTGCGGGTGCGCGGCGAGGCGGGCGGCGGCGAGCCGTTCTCCTCCACGCTGACCCGCCGCCTGGTCACCGAGGGCGACATCGAGGGCGCCGCCGAGATCCTCGGCCGCCCGCACCGCGTCGAGGGCGTCGTCGTGCGCGGCGCCCAGCGCGGCCGCGAGCTCGGCTACCCGACCGCGAACGTCGAGACGCTGCCGCACACCGCGATCCCCGCCGACGGCGTGTACGCGGGGTGGCTGACGGCCGACGGCGAGCGGATGCCCGCGGCGATCTCGGTCGGCACCAACCCGCAGTTCGACGGTACTGAGCGGACGGTCGAGGCGTACGCCATCGACCGGGTCGGGCTCGACCTGTACGGGCTGCACGTCGCCGTCGACTTCCTCGCCTATGTGCGGGGCATGGCCAAGTTCGACTCCATCGAGGACCTGCTCGAAGCGATCGGCAACGACGTGAAGCGGTCCACCGAGCTGATCGAGGCGTACGAGGCCGGGCGGGACTAACCCCCTTTCGTCCGGCGTCACTTGATCCGGTCAAGTACTGGTCAAGCAGCGGCCTGAAACCGTCCAAGTCCTTGCATCGACTGCGTATCGAGGACGGGTTATGGGCGGTTTTTGGCGTACAGGGGCCACTGCGCTGCGCGTAGGTTGAACCGCGATTCAGCCATATCCCGCAAGGGGGAAACGCGTGGGCGAGCAGCCCGTGTCCCGCCTCCTCGGCCTGGTCGGCGACGTGCCGGCGCAGGGCGCGCAGCAAGGCGTACCGCCGTACCACACCCCGGTGTTCATCCCGGCCCATCCGCGCTATCCCGGCGGCGCGGCCGCGCCGCACGTCGACTACGAACTCTTCAAGGGCCCCTCGGGACCACCCGTCCCGGTCGCCTTCACCAGCCTGCGCGGACTCGTCGAGGCGCTCGGCCCGGCCCAGCCCTGGGTCGCGGTCTCGCTCGGCCCGTTCGCCGAGGCGATGCGGCAGGCCAAGCTGCCCAAGGTGCGGCTCGACCCGGTCGTCGACCCCGGCGGCCGCAGATGGCGGGCCGAGGACCTGGAGCGGGCGTACGGCGGCGAGGAGGGCACTCGATGAGCGTGGACCTGAAGCTGGTCCTGGCGGACCTGAACGCGATGGCGGGCACCTTCCACAAGGAGGCCGACGACTACCGCAAGATGCACCAGAACGTGAAGCCGGCGATCGTCGGCTCCGGGGACGCCGGGTGCGACGCGGCGATCAAGGCGGTGGCCGACCTCATCGCGGGCCTGCACGACAAGCTGTCGGACCGCCTGGACGACCGCAGCGACAAGCTGAAGTACGCGCACGACTCGATGGCACGCCACGACATCGACGTACACGGCCTGTTCGACGACCTGATGAAGGACCGCACATGACGGACAGCTGGGTCGGCGGCGACATCGGCGGCCTTCGCACCATGGGGGAGGCCTACAAGAAGGCCAAGACCGACCTCGAATCCATCGTCAAGCCACTGAGCACCAGCGTCGACGCGCTCGCGAAGGACACCGGCTGGCAGGGCGAGTCGGCGGAGTCGTTCCGGGCGAAGTGGACCGAGGACGCGATGACGGCGGGCGGATTCGCCGAGCTGGTCTTCGCGGCGGGCCAGATCCTCACCGACCTCGCCGACCACCTGGGCAAGGCGGAGGCCGCGCTGCAGAACGCCGAGGACGTCGCCGTGCGGGCCGGGGTGCCGATGAAACCCATGGGCGTACCGGGCGAGTTGATGACCAGCACCGACAACCAGAGCGACGCCGAGAAGAAGGCCCTCAACGCCCTCGGCGACTACTGCACCGTACGCAACGAGATCCTGCACACCGCCCAGCAGGCCCGCCTGGACGCGGCGGAGGCCCTGCAGAAGCTGTACGCGGACGACACCAGCGCGGCGGTCTCGCCCGGTGACAAGATCACCGTGGCGGACTATCTGCGCGGCCTGTACGCCTACGACTCCGAGCGGACCCGGGTCAAGGGGCACGACGCCGCCGACGCGCTCGACGACGCGAAGAAGCAGGCCGACGATGCGAAGAAGGATCTGCGCGCCGAGCGCAAGGCGTGGCAGAGGGATGGCAAGACGCTTCCCAAGGACGCGGAGGCCCGCGTCGCGTACAAGGACGCGCTGAGCAAGCTCGACAGCCTGGAGACGGACATCGCCCGTGGCGAGGCGGGCAGTTCCAAGCTCCCCTATGACCACGTCCTCAACACCAAGATCGCGGACGTGGCGGACACGCTGCGGGTGGGCAAGGGCCTGGAGAGCCTTCCGGAGTTCCTGAAGGAGATCCCTGTAGTGGACGTGGCCGCAGCCAGTGTCTGCGGGCTCCTCGAAGCCAAGGACGACCACGACAAGGGGTGGTCGTGGACGCACTCCGTGGTGGTCGACGGAGGGGCGGCTCTCGGCGGGCTCGCGGCGGGCGCGGGGGCGACGGCGGTCGGCGTCGCGCTCGTCGCGTCCTCGGAGGTCACCGTGCCGGTGGCCGTGGTCGCCGGGGTCGGCGGCTTCGTCGTCATCGGGGCGACCGACCTGCTCGACGAGAGCTTCCACGAGCACTGGAGCGAGGACATCCATGACCATGGGGTGGTCGGCGGGGTCTGGCAGGGCACGAAGAACGTCGGCGTCAACACCTGGGGCGATCTCACGCGACTGGGCGGCGATGTCAGCGACGGAGCAAAGAAAGCGTGGCATGGCTTCACGAGCCTCTTCTGACAGCGCGGGCCCCGCGAAGCTCCCTCTCCTGGGTACCTCCTGGTACCGGCGTGGCGTGGGCTACTGGCTCCGGCGTATCCGGCAAGGAGTGGTCCTGCTGGGCTTCGGCGCCCTGTTCGGGTGGCTCTCGGTGGCGATCTGGCAGGGCATCGAGTCCGGCCTGCCGACCGGCTGGCACCGGGCCGCCGACGTGACCATGGGAGTGCTGAGCCTCGTCGGGTTCGTCCGCGGCTGGATCTGGGGGCGGCGGACCATCCGGGCCAAGCTCGCCGATCCGCCCACGCCCGAGCAGGCCTGGATCCGGCACCGCCAGGCGCGGCGCGGGCGAGGCAGCGCGAACCCGGACTTCGGCAAGCGGGGCGGGGCGCTGCTGTTCTTCGCCCCGTTCTTCCCGCCGTGCGTCGCGTGGTGGATCGGCTCGACCTTCGGAACCCTCCTCGTACGCGAGCTCCCCTCCGAAGCAGGCGCCCGCAAAGCCCTCAACCGGACCTGACCGCCGCGGCCCAGTGGCAGGCCACCTGCGCCGCCGTGCCGCCTGCCAGGACCGGGAGGTCCTCGGTGCGGCAGCGGTCGGCCACGCCCGCCCGGTCCGCCTCGCCGGAGGCGAGCACCTGGCAGCGGGCGTGGAAGCGGCAGCCGGGCGGGATGCGGGACGGGTCCGGGGGCTCGCCCGTGAGGACCACCGGGTCGCCGGGGGACTCCGGAAGGACCGACAACAGGGCCTGGGTGTACGGATGTTGAGGGTTCGTCAGGACGTCCTCGACGGGGCCCGTCTCCACGATGCGGCCCAGGTACATCACCGCCACCCGGTCCGCGATGTTCCAGGCGAGCCCGAGGTCGTGGGTCACGACGAGGGCGGACAGGCCCAGCTCGTCCCGCAGGCGCAGCAGCAGCGCCAGGATCTCGCCGCGCACCGAGGCGTCCAGGGAGGCCACCGGCTCGTCGGCGACGATCAGTTCGGGGTCCAGGACGAGCGCGCCCGCGATCACCACGCGCTGGCGCTGGCCGCCCGACAGCTCGTGCGGGTAGCGCAGGAAGAACCGCTCGGGCGGGCGCAGACCCGCCCGGGACAGCGCCCGGGCCACCAACTCCCGCTCGTCGTCCGGGGATCCGTGGATGCGCAGGCCCTCGGCGACCGCGTCGTACACCGTGTGCCGGGGGTTGAGCGAGCCGCTCGGGTCCTGGAGGACCAGCTGGACGCGCTTGCGGTACGCCTTGAGGGCGCGCGCGTGGTGGTCGAGCGGGCTGCCGTCGAAGGCGACCGTGCCCCCGGTCGGGGCGACCAGGCCGAGCAGGGTGCGGGCGAGTGTCGTCTTGCCGCAGCCCGACTCGCCGACCAGGGCGACGATCTCGCCCGCGCCGACGGTGAGTTCGACGCCGTCGACCGCGTGGGCGGGCGGGGCGCCGCGCCGCCCGGGAAAGGTGACGCGCAGGCCGGTGGCGCTGAGGAGGGGGGCCGTGGTGGTGGTCATGCGGTGCTCCTCGACAGGGTCCCGGCGTGCACACAGGCAGCCCGGTGGTCCGGGCCCGCGTCGCGCAGCGGCTGGTCGTCCGACGCGCAGACGCCGATCGCGACCGGGCAGCGCGGATGGAAGGTGCAGCCCGCCGGCAGCGCGGACGGGTCGGGCGGATCGCCCGGCAGGCCCCGGGGCGCCCGGCGCGAGGAGGGGTCGCCGATGCGGGGGAAGGCGGCGGACAGCGCCTGGCCGTACGGGTGCCGGGCCGCCGCGTAGACCTCGCGGGCCGGACCCTCCTCGACGATGCGGCCCGCGTACATCACCGCGAGCCGGTCGCAGGTGTCGGCGAGGACCGCCAGATCGTGGCTGATCATCAGCAGGCTGATGCCCTGGTCGGCGACGAGCCGCTCGATCAGGCGCAGGATCTGGGCCTGGATCATCACGTCGAGGGCGGTCGTCGGCTCGTCCGCGACGATCAGGTCGGGGGCGCAGGCCAGGGCCATCGCGATCATGACGCGCTGGCGCTGGCCGCCGGACAGTTCGTGCGGGTGGTCGTCCGCGCGGGAGGCGGGCAGGCCGACCTGTTCGAGGAGTTCGCCGACGCGGGTGCGGGCCCCGGCCGGGGTGGCGAGGCCGTGCAGCAGGATCGGCTCGGCGATCTGGTCGCCGATGCGGTGCACGGCGTTCAGCGAGTGCATCGCGCCCTGGAACACGATGGACGCGCCCGCCCAGCGCACCGCCCGCAGCCGCCCCCACTTCATGGTGAGGACGTCCTCGCCGTCGAGCAGCACCGATCCCGTCAGCTCGGCCGAGGCGGGCAGCAGCCTCAGCAGGGCCATGGCCAGGGTCGACTTCCCGCAGCCCGACTCGCCCGCGATGCCGAGCTTCTGGCCGGGTGCGACGGTCAGGTCGACCCCGCGCACGGCCGCCGCCCCGGTCCCGTACGTGACGTACAGGTCCCTGATCTCCAGCAGGCTCATCGGGCCCCCAGCTTCGGGTTCAGTACCGCCTCGACGGCGCGGCCGCAGAGCGTGAAGGAGAGCGCGACGAGGGCGATCGCGACGCCGGGCGGGGCCAGGTACCACCAGTGCCCGGAGGAGACCGCGCCCGCCTCGCGGGCGTCCTGCAGCATGCCTCCCCAGGACACCACCGTCGGATCGCCGAGGCCCAGGAACGCGAGCGTGGCCTCGGTCAGGATGGCGTTGGAGATGCCCAGGGTGGTCTGCGCGAGGACCAGCGGCATCACGTTCGGCAGCACGTGCCGGGACATGATGTGGCCGTGGCCGCCGCCGAGCGCGCGGGCCCGCTCGATGTACGGGCGCGACTCGACCGCGATGGTCTGCGCCCGCACAAGCCGCGCCGTCGTCGGCCAGGACGTTACGCCGATCGCCAGGATCACCGTCCAGAGGCTGTGCGACATGACGGTGGCGAGGACGATCGCGAGCACCAGCGTCGGCATCACCAGGAACCAGTCGGTGATCCGCATCAGGACGGTCGAAAGCCAGCCGCCGTAGTGCCCGGCCAGGATCCCGACCAGGGTGCCGATCGCCACGCTCAGCGCGGCCGCGAGCAGCCCGACGGCGAGCGAGATCCGGGCGCCCCAGATCAGCAGGCCGAGCAGCGAGCGCCCGAACTGGTCGGTGCCGAGCGGGAATTGGCCGCTCGGCGACTCCAGGGCCGTGCCCGGCGCGCTGGTCACGCTCTGGACGTCCTCGCCGACGGTGAGCGGCGCGGTGAGCGCGATCAGCGCGATGACGGCCAGGCCCGCGAGCCCGTACAGGCCGGCCCGGTGCGTGCGGTAGGAGCGCCAGAAGCGGGCAAGGGAGTCGCGCCGGCGGGCCCAGGCGAGCGAGCCCGCCTTGTCGGGGGCGGTGGTCGTGGTCATCGGGCCGCCCCGTTCTCGTACGCGGTCGTCGTCATCGGCCCACCCTGGGATCGAGCAGCGGATAGAGCAGGTCGGCAAGCAGGTTCATCAGGATCATCGCGCCGGCGAAGACCACGAACAGGCCCTGCACCAGCGGGAGGTCGGGCACGCTCAGCGCCTGGTAGAAGAGTCCGCCCAGGCCCGGCCACGAGAACACCGTCTCGACCAGGATCGAACCGGCGGCCACATGGCCCAGGTTGATGAACAGCATCGTGACCGTGGGCAGCAGCGCGTTAGGCACCGCGTGGTGGCGGCGCACCGCGTCGTCGCGCAGGCCCTTCGCGCGGGCCGTCGTCAGATAGTCGCCGCCCATCTCGTCGATCAGCGAGGACCGCATGACGAGCAGGGTCTGCGCGTACTGCACCGCGACGAGGGTGAGCACCGGCAGCACCATGTGGTGCGCCACGTCCAGGACGTACCCGAGGCCCGTCGTGTCGCCCGACTCCATGCCGCCGGTCGGGAACAGGCCCGGGATCGGGCCCGCGCCCACCGAGAACGTGATGATGAGCAGCAGCCCCAGCCAGAACGAGGGCACCGACCACAGGGTGAGGGCGAGACCCGTGTTGAACCGGTCGCCGAGCCCGCCGCGGCGCCAGGCCGAGCGGGTGCCGAGCCAGATGCCGAGCGCCGAGTAGATGACGACGGCCGTCCCGGTCAGGAGCAGCGTCGCCGGGAGCTTCTCGGCGATGAGCGAGCCGACCGGCGCGTGGAACTGGTACGAGGTGCCCAGGTCCCCGGTCAGCGCCTTGCCGCAGTAGTCCGTGAACTGCTGCCACATCGGCAGGTCGAGCCCGAACTGGCTGCGCAGCGCGGCGAGTTGATCGGCGGAGACCTGGCGGCCGTGGGTCATGGTGCGGACCGGGTCGCCGGGGATGATCCGGAACAGGAAGAAGCTGGTGACGAGGACGGCGAACAGGGAGACCACCGCCCCCGCCAGCTTGCCGCCCACGTAGCGCAGATAGGTGAGCACCGGGCCCGCGGCCGCGAAACGGCGGCCGCGGGGTTCGGCGCGCGCCTCGGCGACCACCGCGGGGGTGTCGGCCGGACTCGCTGTCGTCACGGCCTACTCGCGGTCGTCGGCGCCGGCGCGGCGGCGCAGCACGAGGAAGGCACCGATCCCGGCGAGCACGATCACGCCCGCGACGATGCCGAGGACGACGACCGCCGAGGAGCCGCCGTCCGACTTGGCGGCCGACCCGGCCGCGGGGACGGCCGACCACCAGCTCCAGTAGCCGTCCTGGCCGTAGATGTTGCCCGCGGCCTCGGGCATCGTCATGATCGACTCGATCTGGTCGGTGCGGTACGCCTCGACCGCGTTGGGGTACGCCATGACGTTGATGTACCCGGTGTCGTACAGCCGCGACTCCATCTGCTTGACCAGGTCCGCCCGCTTGGCGGTGTCGTACTCGGCCAACTGCTTCGCGTACAGCTCGTCGAACTGCTTGTCGCAGACGAAGTTGTCCGTCGGTCCGGTCGCCTTGGGGGTCGCGGGCAGTGCGGCGCAGGTGTGGATGGACAGGACGTAGTTCGGGTCGGGGCTGACCGAGTAGCCGTCCAGGGCCAGGTCGTACTCGCCGGCCGTCCACGGGTCGGTGACGTTGTCGACGCAGTCCACCTTCAGGCCGATGCCGAGCTTGCCCCACCACTCCTGGAGGTACTTGCTGACCGCCTTGTCGTTGGGGTCGATGGCGTGGCACAGCAGCCGCAGGTCGAGCGGCTTGCCGTCCTTGCCGAGCCGTTTCCCGTCGGCCCCCGTCCGGTAGCCCGCCTCGTCGAGCAGCGAGGCCGCCTTCGCCGGGTCGTACGCGACCTTCTGGTCCGGGGCCGGCTTCCAGAAGTAGTCGGCGAACCGGGGCGGGATGTAGCCCTCGCCCTCGACGGCGTGGCCCTGGAAGACCTTGTCGACGAGCGTCTTGCGGTCGACGGCCGCGAACAGCGCCCGGCGCACCTTCGGGTCGAGCACCGCCGGATTGCCGTCGCCGAACTTCTGGCCGTCCTTGGACTGCGCGCCGGGGTTGGTGGCGAGCGCGAAGAAGCGCCGCCCGGGGGCGTCGTTGACCTTGATGCCGGGCGCGGAATTCAGTGAACTTGCTTGCGCGGGCGTCAAGTTGGAGACGAAGGACACCTCGCCCTTGCGTAGCGCCGCGACCGCCGCGTCATTGTCCTTGTAGTACTTGAAGACCAGCTCGTCGAACTTGGGCGCACCCCGCCAGAAGCTCTTGTTCGGCTTCAGCTTGATGTACTGGTCGACCTTGTAGTCGGTCAGGACGAACGGCCCGTCGCCGACGACGGGGAACTGCTGATCGTTGTTGAACTTGGTGAAGTCGCCGACCTTCGCCCACACGTGCTGGGGCACGATCGGGACGTCCAGAGCCGTCATCGTCGCCTGGGGCTGCTTGAGTTCGACGACGAGCGTCGCCGGGTCGGGGGCGGTGACCTTCTTGAAGTTCGAGACGAAGCTGCCGTTGGCGGTCGCCGCGCCCTTGTCGGTCATCATCTTGTTGAACGTCCAGGCCGCGTCGGCCGCGGTGACCTGCTGTCCGTCCGACCACTTCGAATCCTTGCGGATCGTGTACGTCCACGTCAGCTTGTCCGGCGAGGTCTTCCAGGCGGTCGCCAGGCCCGCGATCGCGTGGCCGTCCTTGGCGTCGTAGTCCGTCAGGTACTCGTACATCAGGCGGTGCACGCTGGTGCTGATCAGCCGCTGGGCGAGGAAGGGGCTCAGCGAGTCGACGCTCTGGGAGACGGCGACGGTGAGGACCTTCTCGCCGCCCTTGGCGTCGTCGGCCGCCGCGCCCTGGGCGGGGAGTACGGCCGAGACCGTCAGCGCCAGGGCGGCGGCCCCTATGGCCGGCGGGCGGCCGGGCCGCCACGGTCGCAGGGTCTTGCGCGATGGAACTGTTCTTGCCATGGGACGGTGACCTCGCGTCATCACTCGCACGGAAAAGCAGGGTTGATCGCAGGTTGGGCGTCGTTCGAACAGGAGGTGGCGGCCGGTGTGGGCGCAGGTTTACCAGCGGTGGTCTAGACGTGTCAACGGCGCATCGCAGGCCATTTGGTCTGCGAAAACGCCAGAGGGCCCGCACCGTTCGAACGGTGCGGGCCCTCATTGGTCCAGTCCTCTGACGCCTTACTGCTGAGGGGCTGACGGCGGCTGCGGAGCGTGTCCGCCACCGTCCTGCCCGGGCCATCCGGCCGGGGGCACGGGCCCCTGCGACTCCGGCTGCCCCGGGGCGCCCTCACCTGCCGGGGGCAACGGCTGCGGCGGCTGGAGCTGCCACGAGGTGGACGGCTGCGGGGCACCGCCGGGGTACGGCTGACCGGGCTGGGCCGGAGGGAGCTGGCCCGGCTGGGCTCCGTACGGCTGACCCGGATAGGGCTGACCGGGTTGCGGCTGACCGGGGTTGGGCTGCGCCTGGTTCGGGAACGGCTGGCCGGGTTGCGGCTGCGCCTGGTTCGGGAAGGGCTGCCCCGGGGCGGGCTGGCCCTGGGCCGGGTAGGGCTGGCCCGGGTACGGCTGCGCTCCCGGTTGCGGCTGGCCGGGGTAGGGCTGACCGGGCTGGGCCTGGCCGGGGAACGGCTGGCCGGGGGCGCCCTGCTGACCCGGCATCGGCGGGGCCTGGACGGGCGGCGGGTTGAGACCGTCCCCCGTCCACAGCCCTTGCTGCTGCTGGGCGCGTACGAAGTCCTCGGCCACCATCGCCGAGAGGTTGAAGTACGCCTCCCGGGTCTTGGGCCGCATCATGTCGAGGTCCACCTCGGCACCCGCCGCCAGGTGCTCGTCGAACGGCACCACGACCACCCCGCGGCAGCGGGTCTGGAAGTGCTGCACGATGTCGTCCACCTTGATCATCTTGCCGGTCTCGCGAACACCGGAGATGACGGTGATGGAGCGCTGCACCAGGTCGGCGTAGCCGTGCGCCGAGAGCCAGTCGAGCGTGGTCGAGGCGCTGGACGCACCGTCCACGGACGGCGTCGAGATGATGATCAACTGGTCGGCGAGGTCGAGCACGCCGCGCATCGCGGAGTACAGCAGACCCGTACCCGAGTCGGTGAGGATGATCGGGTACTGCTTGCCCAGGACGTCGATCGCGCGCCGGTAGTCCTCGTCGTTGAACGCCGTGGACACGGCCGGGTCGACGTCGTTCGCGATGATTTCGAGACCGGACGGCGCCTGCGAGGTGAAGCGGCGGATGTCCATGTACGAGTTGAGGTACGGGATCGCCTGGACCAGGTCGCGGATGGTGGCCCCGGTCTCGCGGCGCACCCGGCGGCCGAGCGTGCCGGCGTCCGGGTTGGCGTCGATCGCCAGGATCTTGTCCTGCCGCTCGGTGGCCAGGGTCGCGCCGAGCGCGGTCGTCGTGGTCGTCTTGCCGACGCCGCCCTTGAGGGAGATGACCGCGATCCGGTAGCAGGACAGGACCGGGGTGCGGATGAGGTTGAGCTTGTGCTGCCGCGCGGCCTCTTCCTTCTTGGCCCCGGGCTTGAAGCGCGAGGCCCCGACGGCCGGGCCCCGGCTGCTCTTCGCCTTCGGCTTGTTGTTGCGAAGGAGCCGGTCGGAGGAGAGCTCGACGGCGGCCGTGTACCCGAGCGGAGCGCCCGGGTTCGACCGCTCCCGCTGGTCGTGCGTCACGGGCGAGGGCCAGGCGGCGCCGGCCCGGGGGTCGGCGGGGGGTACGGGCTGGCCCTGCGGGCCGGGCTGACCCTGCTGCACCTGCTGGGGGAAGCCGCCTTGGGCAGCGTTCGGCAGGGGCTGCGGCTGGGCCTGCGGCGCGGCCGGGGGGTTGGCGGCGGGGTGCGGGAAGCCGTAACTGCCTTGCCGTGCAGGGGAGTTGGGGGTGCCGAAGGGTGCGGGCTGAGCCTGCGGGGCGGGCGGGTTCGGCGCGGCCGGGGCGTTGGCTGCCGGGTGGGGGAAGCCGTAACCGCCCTGTTGGGCGGGGGCGCTCGGGGCGGCTCCCTGCTGCGGGAAGCCGTAACTGCCTTGCGGCGCGGAGGAGTTGGGGACCTGCGGGGGCTGCTGACCCTGCTGGGGGAAGCCGTAGCCGTTCTGCGGCTGGGGCGGCTGTGGCTGCTGAGGCCACGCGGGTGCCGGGCCGGCCTGGGCGGCCGGATCCGGGAACGGGCCCGGCATCGGCTGCGCTTGAACCGGCCACTGGGGTGCGGCAGTGGGCGCGGCGGGCTGGAACGCGGGCGGCAGCGGAGGCAACCCGGGCTGCGCACCGGCGGACGCGGCCCAGGGCTGGTCGGCGGGGGGTGCGTCCTGGGGCTCGGGCGTGAAGGCGTCCGACGGTACGGCGTCGGCGACGGGTACGGCGTCCGCCATCGGCGCGGCGTCCGCGACGGGCGCGGGGTTCGCGACCGGTGCGGGTCCGGGCTGGGCGGGCTCGGGGGTCGCGCTGCCGGAAGCCGAGTCCGTGACGGGGGCGGCGTCGGAAGGGGTGGTGTCCGCAGGGACGGCGTCGGTGGGCGCGGCATCGAACGGCGCGGGTGCGCCGGTCGAGGCGTCATCCTCGGACGGGGAGCTGTCCGCCTCGCCGGAGGAGGCCTCGGGAGCCCCGGGCGCTTCTTCCGTGCCGGCCGACGCCATGGACGTATCGCCGAAGGGCTTGCTGGAGGCGTCGGCGGAGTCGTCAACGGATTCGCCGGGCTCGCCGGAGTCGGTCGAGGCCGCCCAGTCCCCGGAGTCGGAGGCCTCCGAGTTGTCAGGGGCATCGGGGGCCTCAGGGGCTTCCGCGTCGGCGCGCGGACCGGCCGCGGCGTCGGCCGCCTCGGCCCCGGAGCCCTCGGCGGAGGAGGACGTGGCCGAGGGCGACGTGATGGTGCCGCTGTCCGGGAGTGAGGCTGACTGTTCGTCAGAAGCCGTATCCGGCACGGAAGTCGGCTCCGCGTCCGGCACCGAAGCCGTCGGCGCCGCCGCGGGTTCGCCGCGCGTGGCGGCCGCCGCCGCTTCGAGCTGCTCGAACTCCCGCTTCAGCGCGGAGGGAGAGAAGCGCATCGTCGCGCCGCTCTCGATGTCACCGCCTCCGAAGGCCTGGCCCTCGTCGATGGGGCGATGGGCCTCGGGCGCGGGCGTCGGGGGTGCGGGCGCCGGGAAGGCGGGCGGGGGAGTGGGTGACGCGCTGGGTGCCGGCGTCGGGGCCGGGCCCGGGGGCGGCGGCGTGGGGCTCCAGTTCGGCTGGAACCCCCCGGCTTGCGGCAGCCCGGGCACGTTGAGGGGCTGGCTGTGCGGCGGCGGGGGCGGCGGCAGCGGAACCCCCGTGCCGCCGCTCTGCTCAGGGGCCGGAGCCGGGGGCGAGGTCGGAGCGGGGGCGGCCGGGGTGTCCTGCGCGCCCTGGGTGTACCAGGCGGGCGGGGTGTAGTCGATGGTGAACTCACCCGTGGTCTCGGGATCGGCGTCGGACCGATTCTCGTCGCGCGCGTTCCCGCCGGTGCGGAACTGGTCCTGGTCGCTGTTCACCGGTTTCCTTTCGTTCGCCTGTGACCGGGTGTAGGCCGTGGGGTTCATTGGCATGTACGGGCCGGGGTGGGGCGGCCCCTGTGCGGTGGGCGCGCAGTCGTGCGCGGTCGCCCGCCCCTGTCCGCCGCGAGCGCCGCGGCATCCGCAACGTACGGACGACGCAACCTCGCCGTGGAGTCCCTGCCCCCGGTCCGTCCCACCCTAATCGTCGTCAATACCGCCGGGGCAGGCCCGGTCGCCCCGATCGCCTGTCCCTTTCGTCACCCTCGCCTCGCGAGTGACGTCGAAGTGACCGGCCGGGGGCGGAGTGTGCGGGGCGAAACGGTCAGATCAGGTCAACTTTCGCCGCTGCCCCGTTGTTCAGTCGACGCGTCGGGCGTTCCCCAACAATCCGGTCTCGGTGTCGGTCGCCTGAGTCATGGCGAAGGAGCGGTCGCGCTCGTTGCACCAGAGCGTGACTCCGTCGGCGAGCGTCGAGAGCCCGTCCTGTTCCGTCCGCGGCAGGCTCATGATGCGGCCTATCTGCGCGGCCTCGTCCGGCGAGACCCGCTGCACGCCCACCAGCCGCGCCTGCCGGATCAGCCGCGGTGCGACCGGGCTGACATAGGGGAGCAGGGTGAGCACCGCCTGCCAGGGCGCCGACACCACCCGGCCGCGTGGCGGACGCATCCCGCAGTCCCGCACCACGAGCACCGGTTCACCGGCCGAGGCGCCGAGCGGCGGCACCCGGCCCACGTCGTGCACGGTCATGCCGCTCTGGCTGGCGATCGCGTGCACCAGCTGCGCCCAGGCCTGCGGCCGCCCGGTCTCCACCGCGACCCGTATGCCCGTCGCGGCCGCCCGCAGCGCGAGCACCTGCGCCGTCCACAGCCCGCCGATGAGCACGATGTCGTACGCGGTCGGCCTGCTCACTCCGAGCACCGCGGGCCCGCCCCCGGCGTCCACCCCGACGACCACCCCGTCGTCCCCGATGGGCAGTGCCAGCGTGTCCAACTGCTCGGCGGGCAGCGTGTGACGGCGGTGGCGGGGGCCGACGAGGCCGAAGCCGGTGCGCGGCTCGCGGCGCGGTCCCGAAGTCGTCGTGGCCATCAGCGGGCGCCTCCGAACGGCAGAGTGGCGAGCATGCCGGGCAGCTGCTCGTGGTCCAGCGGCACGATCTGGGCCTTCGCCTCGCGCGCGGAGCGCTCCAACGCCTGGCGGGACGTGGCCAGTTCGGCCTCACTGCGGCCCGTCACCCGGAGGTGGCCGCTGATGCTGCTCTCCTGGGCGCCGGCCCGGGCGATGGTGAGGCTGAAGGTCGTCGCGAGCGCCGGAATCGCCGTGAGGAGCGCCACGAGCTGCGGCAGCCCGCCGGTCCCGGAACCCGCGTCGATCCTCGGCCAGCGCCGCACCCAGTACGTGGTGTGGCGGCGGTTGTCGCAGCGCCAGGAGCGGCTCGACTCCTCGGTGCGCCGCTGCGGCGTCTCCGTGCGGCCGGCCTGAGCCGTCACCAGCGGGTTGGCGCAGGCCGAGGTGGCCACGGCGTCCGCGAGCTCCTCCTCGGTCAGGACCGTGGTGTTCAGGCCCGCCCCGGTCAGCCGGCTCGCCAGGTGCAGCGCGGTGCGCGCCGCGCACTTCCGGGCGCCCTCCATGCCGCCGCCGCGCGCGGCCACCGCCTCCGGGCACAGCTCCGGGTTCAGCTTCAGCGCGATCCAGGTGATGCGGACCGCGGGCGAGGAGGTCCGGGCGTGCAGCGGCGCGTAGTTGGCGACGGCCACCGACTGCTGGGGCAGCCGCAGCGCGGGCGCGGGCTGGGTGTGCAGCAGGATCTGCGCGGATTCGAGACGGATGTCGTCGACCTCAAGGGCGTCCCGCACCAGCCCTATGGGGAGCGGGCGTTGGCCCCGCTCGGCCCGCAGCGCCGTCGCGTCCGACTCCACCTGGAGGACGACGGTGAGGAAGCCGCCGTCGCCGATCATCCCGATCGGCCGCTGGTCCCGGTCGCCGTGGCTGTACGTGCGCAGCGTGGGATCGCACTCCACGGCCGGGGCCAGGCCCGGCAGTGTGCCCGGCGGCACAACGGCGTCGCTCGCACGCTTCAGCCGCGCCCGCAGCGCCCAGGCGGTGCCCAGCCATTCGGGCAGCGAGCGCCCCCGGCGGCGTACCACCGCGAGCAGCACGAGGGCCACCGCGACGACGCCCGCCGGCACCAGCGCCATCGTGTCGACGACCCACGCGGCGAGCAGCAGCGCGGCGGCCGACTCGATCAGGATTAGCTGTTGCAGACGAAACGAACCAAAGCGTCCAGAACGGGACTTGAGGTGGGGCGTCACCGGCCCGACGGCCACGGGTGCCGCCGCCCGGCGGACCGGAGTGGGCGGCTCCGCACGCACTCCGGGACGGGAGCCCGCGCCGCTCGGCGCGCCGGACCGGTCACGGGAGCGCGACCGCGTCCCAGTCGACGAAACCATCCCCGAACCCCCCGAACTCCTCGAAAACCCCTGGCCAGTAGGGCCCTTGAGGACCCGTCCACCCTACCCGGCCCGGGCGTACGATCACGTAACAGGCATAGTAGGGGGCCGGTCTGACAACGACGGGCGGGGGACGGGCTCCCTGGGGCTCCGCACGGGGACAACGGAGAAACACGGACACTCATGGCATCACGGCGGGACGAGCTCAACGCGTACACCTTCGCGAAGCGTCGCACGCTCGCGTCGTTCATCCAGCCCTCGCCGACGGGCTCGGAAGAGGGGGCGCCCAGGCCGCTGCGCGCCGTGCTTCCGGGCGGCATCGTGGCGGTGGTGCTGCTCGCCGCGTTCGGGGCGTGGGGGATGTTCAAACCCACCGCGCCGCCCGGCTGGGACACCCCGGGCGAGAAGGTGATCATCGCCAGCAAGTCCACGACCCGCTACGTCGTGCTGACGACCGACGGCAAGAAGGAGCTGCACCCGGTCCTCAACATGGCGTCCGCGAAGCTCCTGCTCGACCCGGACAAGGGCCAGGTCGTCAACGTGGACGAGTCCGTCCTGGACAAGGGCTCGCTGCCGCACGGCGCGACCCTCGGCATCCCGTACGCGCCCGACCGGCTGCCCTCCCCCGAGGAGGCCGGGTCCGCCAAGCGCTGGGCGGTGTGCGAGCGTCCGGGCGACGGCGGCCGCGCCATCCAGAAGGCCGCGTTCGTCTTCGCCGACCGCGACAAGAGCCGCACGGACGGCTCCGCGCGGCTGACCGGCGGCGAGCTGATGTACGTCGTGGGGCCCGACAACAAGACCCGTTACGTCGTGGACGCGCAGGGCACCAAGTACCAGGTCGGCACCGACGAACTGCTGCTGCGTGCCCTGGTCGGCGCCGGCCGTGAGCCCGAGCGGGTGTCCAAGGAGTGGCTGGAGACCCTTCGTTCGGGTGATCCGGTCGCGTTCCCCAAGATCGAAGGGAAGATCGGCAACGCGGCGGGGGTGGCCGGCGGCCTGGCTCCCGAGGCGAACCGGATCGGCATGGTCCTCAAGGCACCCAACGGCGCGGGCACCCAGTACTACCTGGTCCAGCAGGGCAAGGTCTCGCCGGTCTCCGACTTCACCGCGAAGCTACTCCTCAACAGCCGCGATCTGCGGGGGCTCATGAAGACCGGTCAGGCGACGGAGACCAACGCGGCCGCGTTCACGCCCGAGGCCACCGAGTTCGAGGCCAAGAAGAACTGGCCGCGTCAGATGCCGGTGGCCGTCAACGACGCGGGCACCAGCAGCGGCAGCCGCAACACCGTGTGCAATGTGCTGCGCGACGTCAACAAGGACAACGGCGAGACCACCATGAGCACGTGGGCCGGCACCGACTTCCCGGCGCCGCTGCCCACCGGTTCGAGCAGCGCGTACGTGACGCCCGGCTCGGGCCAGCTCTTCCGCCAGATCCAGGGCTCCGAAACCAAGGCGGGCGGCGTCTTCCTGGTCACCGACACGGGGCTGCGCTACGCCATGCAGTCCAACAGCGACAGTGCCGACGGGGATTCGGCCACGGGCCTGACCGCCGATCAGCGCAAGCAGGCGGACCAGGAGGCCCAGCAGGCCCAGACCCGGCTCGGCTACGCCAAGTCCGAGCCCGCCCCGATCCCGATCAGCTGGTCCTCGTTCCTGCCGACCGGACCCCGCCTGTCCACGGGGGCGGCCCGCCAGCCCCAGGGCTCCTGAGAGGCGGCACCACCATGGCGTACGCACTCAAGGCGCTGGCCCTGTCGGCCGCGGCGACCCTCACGGTGCTCGCGACTCCGGCGGCCGCGGTCCCGGCCGACGACGGGGGCAGCGACCAGTGCACCTTCCCGTCCAAGCCGTACGCGGGCCGCCCCTGGGCGCTCCAGCGCGTGCTCCTGGACGAGCTGTGGCGCCAGTCGACCGGCAGGGGCGTGAAGGTCGCCGTGATCGACACGGGCGTCGACATCAAGAACGCCCAGCTCAAGGGTGCGGTGGACGCGTCCAAGGGCAAGAACCTGCTCCAGAAGGATCTCAAGGACCCCAACGGCCAGCCGCTGCCGCGCGGCGCGGAGAACGGCACGACGGACACCGTCGGCCACGGCACGAAGGTCGCCGGGATCATCGCGGCCCGCCCCGCCAAGGGAACGGGCTTCGTGGGCCTCGCCCCCGACGCCACGATCATTCCCATCGAGCAGAACGACGCGGACGGGCACGGCACCGCGCAGACCCTGGCGGACGCCATCCGCTATGCGATCAGCGCGGGCGCCGATGTCATCAACATCTCCCAGGACACGGCGAACGCGGTCGAACCGGCGCCCACCCTGAAGCAGGCGGTGGACACGGCCCTCGACCACGGGATCGTGGTGGTCGCCTCGGCCGGCAACGACGGCCTGGGCGGCAACGTCAAACAGACGTACCCGGCTTCGTACCCCGGCGTCCTCGCGGTCGCGGCCTCGGACCGCAACAACGAGCGCGCGGCGTTCTCGCAGTCCGGCGAGTTCGTGGGCGTGGCCGCGCCCGGCGTCGACATGGTCTCCACGGTGCCCGGCGGCGGCCACTGTGCCGACAACGGCACGAGCTTCTCGGCCCCGTACGTCGCGGGCGTGGCCGCCCTCATCAAGGCCAAGCACCCCAAGTGGACCCAGCGCGAGGTCGTCGCCCAGATCGAACAGACCGCGGAACGCTCGGTGTCCGGCCATGACCGCCTGGTCGGCTGGGGCGTGATCGACCCGGTCCGCGCCCTCACGGAGGACGACCACCCGATCGAGACCCCGGTGGCCCACGAGGGCGTCACCCCGGCCAAGGCTCCTACCCCCGCGGCCCTCCACCTCGGCGAAACGGACGAACAGCGCACACAACGCCTGGCCACCTACGTGGCGGTGGGGGTGGCGGTTGTGGCGGCGGTCCTGAGCGGGACGGCGGTGGCGATCCGGGACGCACGGCGGCGACGCCGGCGGGTGTCCGGAGCGGAATGAATGCGAGGGCTTCGTGCAGAACGCGTCAAGAGCGTTCTAGATCTGTTCTCTCTGTGCCAGAAGGTGACAGATGCTGATGAGGGTTGAGCAGAACTGAGTAGACGTACTCATGTGGCCTGAGGTGAGCCCTCGTAGTGTCGAGGTGGCCGGGACAACTCGGCCCCGCCGATAGTCCGTTGGGCAGGCGACTGGTGTTGGCTAGAGTGACTGCGGTGCGATAAGCGGTGTCAAGAGGGCGGCAAGCGAACAATTCGGCACGCCGGATCGCAACGCGGGTGAACGGCAATTGGTTTACGGGGAGGGGCGTCATGGGGCGTCCTGCCTGCATGGGTAAAGGCGGCGGCGATGAGCGGTGACCTCGAGAAGGGCCTGGAGGCGCTGACGACCTTCAAGAAGAAGGTGGACGCGGTGCTCACCCAGTTCGAGGGCTCGCACGGCAGCCCCACGAAGATCGGTGACCAGCAGATCGCCCGCGCGTCCTTCAGCGCCGGAACCGCCGCGTTCCCCGAGGCGGACGGCCTCTTCACCCAGTACCACCGCGTACACGAACGCCTGACGTCGCTGTCGAAGTCGCTCGCCCACCAGATCGAGGCGATGGGGATCGCCGCGCACGGGGCGGATGTCGGGTTCGACAACCTCGATGAGGAGATGCGGCAGCGGTTCTGGGCGATCCAGTCCGCCACCGACTACGACGCCGAGCAGGCGCAGCGCGAGAAGGACGGCAAGCCGAAGCCGCAGCGCACCGACGACAAGTCCTCCGGGACGGGGTGGTAGCGATGACCGACAAGAAGCCTCAGCCGTCCCCGCCTCCCGCGCCGCTGACGGACACGCAGCGGGTGGGCCAGCAGGTGGGCTTCACCGACATGACCACCACCGCGGGGGAAGTGCTGTCGGGCATGTTCCCCTTCGGGGGGCCGGTCCGCCTCTTCGGGAAGACCGATTTCGAGGGCCACCAGCTCAACGACATGATCGACCTGGTCGAGAACGCGAACCCGGAGCACCTCACCACTTCCGGACATGCTCTTTTCAACGCCCGGGACGCGATCAGAGATGCGGCGACGGAGCTGAAGGCAAACATCCACGTGGTCCACTGGGAGGGCGAGTCGGGTGACGCCTTCCGGACGTGGGGCGACAAACTTGTGGGCAACACACACAAGTTGGCGGACTTTGCCGACGTAGCGGCCGTCCAGATCAGCGCGGCCGGTTCGGGCCTGGCCTCGGTGAGCAAGGCCATGCCCAAGCGTGACCACCGCGCCGAGCCGGTGAAGGTCGCCGACATTCCGCCGACGAAGAGGATCGCGGGGAACGCGGAGTACGAAGCTGCGGTGGCGGTGGAGAAGGACCGCCAAGAGGCGATCAACCAGATGAACCGCCTGTCGTCCTTCTACTCGGTCTCGGAACAAACCCTGGCCGCACAGCAGCCGCCTGTATTTGAGGCCATGCCTAAGGTGGGGGTGCCTCAGCCGCTGCCTGGCTACGGGATCGAGCCGCGGGAACCGATCCAGACGGGTACGAACGCCCGCCGTTCGGTAAATGCACCGGTAACAGTCCGTCACTCGGACGAGAGCACTACGGTGCAGGCCCGTTCCGACATCACTGGTCAGTCGGCGCATTCGGCAGACGCGACAGTTCCCTCGGCAAATCTTCCGACCGAGCAGCCCGTGGGCACTGAACTCAGCAGTGTCATCACGCCGCCCCCGCCGACGACAAGCCCAGTGGTGGCGACCCAGACGACGCCTGTCAGCCCAACTCCCGCTGGTGGTAACGGTTTCCTGCCGCCCATCGGACAGTTTGCGCCCCGAATCGCTGGTGGTTCGATGAGGGCTGCTGAGCCGATGAGTGGTGGTTTCCGGTCGCCCGCGCAATCCGGCAGTGGCCCGGCTGGCACCACAGCACGAGAAGTATCGGGACCGATGGGCCGTACTGGGGCCGCAGAGCAGGGGGTCGCCAGGGGCGGTGCTTCCTCGACGGGCCAGGTGCCGATGGGACGTGGAATTTCAGGTGGAAGCCCTCGGATCGGTGGTGCGGGTTCTCCACGCGTCGGATCGGCTGGCCCCATGGCAGCGGGACGCGGCGGCGGCATCGTTGGGGGACGCCCCAATGCATCACCTTCGGCTGCCCCCACTTCGCGAGTCGCGAAGGGAACTGTCGTCGGGGGCGAAGGAACGCAGGGTTCCTCCAAGCCTGCCGGGCGTTCGTCTCAGCGTGGCGTTGTGGGGGCTGCCAGCCCACCCTCTGCAAACGGGGCATGTTCTCTGAGTAATGCCGATGGCGTGACCGGTAAGCCACAAGGGAAAACGGCAGGTGCCCGCGCGAGCCGTAATGGGTTCAGCCGTGGTGGCACTGGACTTGTGAGGGGATCAGGAAACGGCGGGAGTCAGCCACCCGGTCAAGAGGAGTCTGATCAGCCCCAAGGTTGTCTGACCGAGGACGAAGAGCCTTCTTTGTCGACCAGGCAAGGGCCATGTACCACCGGTGATCAACTAGGCGCAGGCGAGGACGTACGAAGGTATGAAGGCAGGAATGAGCCGAGGCGAGCCCAGCCCGATGACCGGGATGCGTAGCCGGAGACGAGCGGTGTCTCTCTTCGCAGCGCTTGGCGTTTGGGTCATTGCGTCCGGAGAGCTGGCCTCCCAAGCCTTTGCTGACGACGCCGCTCCTCAAGAGTGGTACCTGGACTCCATGCATGCGTCGGAAATGTGGAAGACCAGTACCGGCAAAGGCATCAAGGTTGCTGTTGTGGACACCGGCGTCAACCCTGACACGCCTTCCCTGCGGGGGCAGGTGCTCAGCCAGGAGGTTCCGCAGGCGGCTGCCTATGGTGCCACGAAGGACTATCTGGGCCACGGGACGACGATGGCCGAGCTGATCGCCGGTACGGGAAATGGAGGGGGGATCAAGGGGCTGGCCCCGGACGCCAAGATCATCCCTTTCCGAGTTGCGATGAAAACGATGAAGGATTCAGCTGAGCGCAAGCTGACGCCCTTGGCGGCAGTCGGAATCCGAGCTGCGGCTGATTCGGATGCCAAGATCATTAACCTGTCCTTCGGCGGAGCCACCCAGGAACCGGGTGAAGGCGAAGCGATTAAGTACGCCTTGTCCAAGGGGAAGTTGGTGTTCGCGGCAACCGGAAACGATGAGGAGGCGGGTGGGGGGCTTCTTGAGTTTCCCGCTGCTTTCCCTGGAGTTGTCGGGGTCAGTGCAGCTGACGCCAGCGGTACCGTCGGGAAGTTCTCGCAATCGGGCAACTATGTCGATCTGGCATCTCCCGGCCTCAACACCCCGGCATGGTGTGACACGACCTTCCAGAAGTACTGCAACGCATCGGGCACCAGCGCCGCCTCCGCAATCGCCTCCGCCTCGGCCGCCCTGATCTGGTCCGCCCACCCCGCCTGGACCGCCGACCAGGTGCTGCGCACGATGATCGACACCGCTGGGCGGTCCTGGGACAAGAACACGCCCAGCAAATACCTCGGCTACGGCCTCATCCGGCCCCGGCTCGTCCTGGAGCAGGGCAACATCAACCCGGGCCCGGCCAACGTCGACCCCCTTGCGCAGGAAAACGGGGGGAGCAGCGCGCCGCCGGCCACCCCGGCCCCGCCCAGTTCCTCGCCGGCCCCGAAGGGCGAGGCCGTCGCCAAGGGCGAGGATGAGGGCAACGGCAACGGCAACGGCGGGAATACCCAGTTGTGGGCCGTCGGCGGAGTCGTCGCCGGGCTCGTCGTGATCGGAGGCGGCGTGTTCGCCTTGATCAGAACGCGGCGCCGCGCGACCTAGCCCGGCCCGCATCCAGCCACAACCATCCGCACCACCACCATCACCACCACGAAGGGAAGGCCTGGCATGACTCAGGGCCAGCGGGTATCAGACAGCGAAATGGCCGCGCTTGAGGGGAAGATCCTCCACAAGTTCGACTCGGTCAAGAGCCAGCTCAATCACCTGCAGAACGTGATCAACAGTCTCGAAGGGGCATGGGAGGGCATCGGTGCCCATGCCTTCGACAAGAAGCAGACCAGCATCAACAACCAGATGGTCCACATGGGGCGGCTGCTCCTGGACTTCCTGGAGGCGATGAAGGCGACCCGCACGCTCAAGGGCGACACCGAGGAAGAGGTCCGCAAGGCCCTCATGGGCATCGACGTCGTGGACGGCTACAGCGGCGACGCGGGGGCCACGGCCTCGATCACCTCGAACCTCAGCACCTACTAGTCGCGCCGGGTTCGACCCACAGTGCGCGGCGTCAGTCCACAAGAACCTTATTCACCACAGAGATTGGGGAAGCGATGCCCGACAACAGCGGCGATGTCCTCGGAGTAAAGTACGGCAGCCTCGAACTCGCGGCCGGGGACATCAAGAATCAGGCCGACAAGCTTCAGGCCGACCTCGATGAGATCAAGATGCTGGTTGCCCGGGCCGCCAACAGCTGGGAGGGCGAGGCCCACGAGGCGTACGCCACCAAGCAGCGCGACTGGGACAACACGGGCCACAATGTCCACACCGCCCTGATGCAGATCGCCCAGGCCGTAGCCGAGGCCGGCCCGACCTACCGGGCCGGGGACCACAAGGCGGCCGGCTACTTCCATTAGGGAGTGCCGGGCGACGGCGAACGGGGTGGGCGCGTGCGGGAGGCGCCCACCCCGTTCTGCGTTCTGTGTCCGCGAGCGGTGACTACGGCGCCTCGATGCCGCCGTTGCGCACCGACGGCTCCAGGTCGAACTCCCCGTCCCGCGCGCCCAGTACGAACGCCTGCCACTCCGCCTCGGTGTACCGCAGCACGGTGTCGGGGTCCACGGAGGACCGCATGGCCACCGCGCCGGCCGGCAGATAGGCGATCTCGACGCGCTCCTCGTCCTCGGACGTGCCCGGCGCGCTGTGCCACTCGGCCCCCGAGATGTCGAGGGCGTACAGCTCGTTCTTCTCGCGCTCCTTGCGCTCCTGGAGTTCCCTGTCCTGTTCCTCAGCCATGACGGAGCGATTCCTTCCAGACGTGCCGACCCGGACGTGCCAAGCGCAGCCATACGTACACCAACCAGCTGTCCGCTCAGCCTACTTGCCGCCACCCGACGCGCACGGCGGGCCGGGGAGGATTCACGGGTACGAAGGAGGGGGCGCCCAGTCAGGCACGGGCGCCCCCTCTCCACGCGGCTCCTACTCCATCAACCCCGTCTGCACCAGCGGCTTCCCCCGCTTGCGCGAGACGAACGTGCCGCGGCCCGTCGGCATCGGGCGGGGGCGGACGCCCGCCAGGATGTCGCCCTCGCCCGGGTCGCCGGCCAGGACCACGCCCTGGGCGCCCAGTTCCTTCATGCGCTGGATGAACGGCTCGTACGAGGCGCGGCCCGCGCCCGCCGTGGAGCGGGCGATGATGAAGCGGACGCCTACGTCGCGGGCGAACGGCAGGAGCTCCGTGAGCTTGCCCAGCGGGTTGCCGCTCGACGTCGACACCAGGTCGTAGTCGTCGACCACCACGTACACCGTGGGGCCGCGCCACCAGCTGCGGTCCCGCAGCTGCTGCGCGGTCACGTCCGCGCTGGGTGCGCGGCGCTGCATCAGGTCGGCCAGGGCGTCCATGTGGTGGTCCATGGCGTTCGACATCGGGATGTACTCGGCCAGGTGCGAGGCCGGGGTCACATCCAGCAGGGCGCGCCGGTTGTCCACCACGAACAGCTTGCAGGCGTCACCCTCGTACCGCTGCGTGAGCTGGGTGATAAGGAGGCGCAGCAGGTTCGACTTGCCGGACTCGCCCTCGCCGAAGATGAGGAAGAACGGGTCCTGCTCGAAGTCGACGAACACCGGCTCCAGGTTGTTCTCGTCGAGCGCGAAGGCGATGCCGCGGTTGGGCGAGGCGTAGCCGGGCGGGAGCTGGGCCGCCGGGAGTTCGCGGGGGAGGAGGCGGACCGCGGGCGCGCCCGGCGCCGTCCAGTGCCGGGAGACCTCGGTGGCCAGGGCGGCCGTCGCCTCGGCGAGGTCGGTGTCGGACTGGAGGCCGTCGATGCGCGGCACGGCCGCCATGAAGTGCATCTTCTGCGGCGACTGGCCGCGGCCGGGCACGCCGACGGGGACGTTGGCGGCGACCTTGCGGTCGAACTCGGAGTCCATGGTGTCGCCGAGCCGGAGCTCCAGGCGGTTCATGAGGTGGTCCTTGAGGTTGGCCCGGACCTCCATGGAGCGCGACGCGGTCAGCACCAGGTGGATGCCGTAGCCGAGGCCGCGCGCCGCGATGTCCAGGACGACCTGCTCAAGACCCTCGTACTCGGTACGGAAGTTGCCCCAGCCGTCGATGACGAGGAACACGTCGCCCCACGGCTGGTCGGCGACCGAGATGGTGCCGCGCGCCCGGCGGGCCCGGAAGTCGGCGATCGAGGCGATGCCCGCCGAGCGGAAGTACTCCTCGCGGCGGGTCAGCACGCCGTACACCTCGGCGACCGTACGGCGCACCCGCTCGGGGTCCAGGCGCGAGGCGACGCCGCCGACGTGCGGGAGGCCGGCGACCGCGGCCATGCCGCCACCACCGAAGTCGAGCCCGTAGAACTGGACTTCCTGCGGGGTGTGGGTGAGCGCGAACGACGCGAGCAGCGTGCGCACCAGCGTCGACTTGCCGGACTGCGGGCCGCCCAGGATCTGCAGATGGCCGGCCGCGCCCGAGAAGTCGCACCACAGGGGATCGCGGCGCTGCTCGTACGGCTTGTCGACGAGGCCGAGCGGCACGACCAGGCGCCCCGCGCCCTCGTAGTCGGGCTGGGTGAGTCCGCGGCCCTGCACCGGCGCGAGGCCGGGCAGCAGCGAGTCCAGCGCCGGCGGGCTGTCGAGGGGCGGCAGCCACACCTGGTGGGCGGCCGGGCCGCGCGCTTCGAGGCGGCGCACGATCACGTCGAGCACCGTGTCGGCGAGCGCGTCGTCGGTGCGCGGCCCGGTCTCAGCGCGGGGCCCCGGCACGGTCTGCGGGGCGTACGTCACCGGCACTTCGGCCGCGGTGAACAGGACGGGGCGCCGGTCGACGGGCACGGGCCCGCCGAGCGCGGCGGACCGGTCGGCGCCCGTGCGGTACACGCCGGAGACGTACGCCGCCTTGAAGCGGGTCATCTCGTCGGTGCCGAACTTGAGGTAGCCGGAGCCCGGGACGCTCGGCAGGTGGTAGGCGTCGGGGACGCCGAGGGCCGCGCGTGATTCGGCGGCGGAGAAGGTGCGCAGACCGATCCGGTAGGAGAGGTAGGTCTCCAGACCGCGCAGTCGGCCCTCTTCCAGGCGCTGCGAGGCGAGCAGCAGGTGCACGCCGAGGGACCGGCCGATGCGGCCGATCTGCACGAACATTTCGATGAAATCGGGCTTGGCGGTGAGCAGCTCGCTGAACTCGTCGATGACCAGGACGAGCGAGGGAACGGGCTGGAGCGGGGCGCCGGCGAGCCGGGCCCGCTCGTAGTCGTGGATGTTGGCGTAGTTGCCCGCGTCGCGCAGCATCTCCTGGCGGCGGTTGAGCTCGCCGCGGATCGAGTCGCCCATGCGGTCGACCAGGGTGAGGTCGTCGGCCAGGTTGGTGATGACGGCCGCGACGTGCGGCATCTGCGCCATGCCCGCGAAGGTCGCGCCGCCCTTGAAGTCGGCGAGGACGAAGTTCAGGGTCTCGGAGGAGTGGGTGACGGCGAGGCCGAGCACCAGGGTGCGAAGGAGCTCCGACTTGCCCGAGCCGGTCGCGCCGACGCACAGGCCGTGCGGGCCCATGCCGTCCTGCGCGGCTTCCTTCAGGTCGAGCATGACGGGCCGGCCGTCCTCGCCGACCCCGATCGGCACCCGCAGCCGCTCGGAGGCGGAGCGCGGCCGCCAGGTGCGGGCGGTGTCCACCGAGTCCGCGTCGCCCAGGCTCAGCAGATCGGTGAACTCCAGGTTGGCGAGCAATGGTTCGTCGTCGTCGCCACCGGAAGCCATGCGCAGCGGGGCCAGCTGACGCGCCAGCGCGTCGGCGGACTCGTAGGACATGAGGTCGGGCGTGCCCTCGTACACGAGGCCGTGACCCGACTCCAGGCGCAGCGTGCGCGGGTGCACGACAACCGCCAAGTCGCCCCGGGCGCCGGTGAGTTCACCCGGTACGACCTCGACGACCGTGACGCCCTGCAGGCCCTCGGCGGAGGCGAGGACCGACATCGGGGGCGGCGACACCCCGTCGAGCACGACGACGATGTGCGGCTCCTCCGGCAGCGGCGCGCCCTCCGGGTGGAAGCGCGGGCGGCCGGTGAGGCGGGCGGCGAGCAGCTCTTCGAGTTCGGCCGCGCTGCGGCTGATCAGGCGTCGGCTGCCCGCGCCGTCGCTGAAGCCGGGAGCCTGGGTGTGCGGCAGCCACTTCGTCCACTCCCAGTGCGCCGATGCGGACGGGGACGCGGCGACCGCGATCACCAGGTCCTCCGGGGAGTGCAGGGAGGCCAGCGAGGCGGTCAGGGCGCGCGCCGAGGCGCGTACCGTCTGCGGCTCCCCGCTGACCGTCAGGTGGTAGAAGGCGCGCAGCGAGACCGCCATCGGCAGGTCCTCCACCGTCTGGTGGGTGGCCAGAAAACGCTGCATGGCGCCCGCCGTCAGCGGCTCCAGCTGGTCGACCGGCGCGGTCTGCGGAGGCACCAGCGCGGTGGCGAGCGCCTGCGGGCCGAGCCCGATGCGCACCTGCCCGAAGTCCTCGTCGCCCGACCGGCGTTCCCAGACCCGGCTGCCCTCGGCGACCAGCGCCCACAACTGCTCGGGGGAGGGGTGCAGGTAGTACTGCGCGTCGCGCTGCTTGTGCGCGGTCTCGGCGGCCGAGCGCCGGGTCTGGCCGAGATAGCGCAGGTAGTCGCGGCGCAGGTCCGCCAACTGACCCTGGGAGCCCTTGCGGTAGCGCACGATCATCGCCACCGACATGGCCACGGTCGAGGCGACCATCACCATCCCCATGACCTTCATGAACGGCTGCGAATTCGGCATGAAGAAGAACACCACGGAGCCGCCCATGCCCAGCATGGGCAGGAGTTGCATCAGCGCACCCTCCTGCTGTCCGCGTGGCAGCTCCGGCGGAGGCTGGAGAACGACCTCCTCCGTGGGCACCTCGGACGGCAGGGCCCGCGGTGGGCGCTTGACGATGATGTGGCTCACAACGCACCAATTCTCTTGGCGGTCGAAGAAGTTCAGCCCGCCGCCCCGTGTCCGGCGAACGCCGACCGCGGTGGGATCCTACTGACATCCGATGTGATCGGCTGGCGATAGGGTGCCGTCTGTTCGCGTAAGCACCCGCGAACAGAGCGAAGAAAACCGGGCAATTGACGCGACGGCGGACGGCCCGGCACCGGGAACCGCGAGCGCGACCGGTGAAGCCAGCGAAGGGGGAGCCGAGGGTGAGCACGACGACCACCGCGACGACGGCCGCCGAGCCGAACCGGCCCGGCCAGACAACCGGGGCGGGCCTCGGCTTCTGTCGGGTGACGATCGTCGCGCCGGACGGCCGCATCGACGTGGCGCTGCCCGACGACATCCCGGTCGCCGACATCTACCCCGAGATCCTTCGGCTCGCGCAGCAGAGCCCGCAGGAGGGCGCCCCCGTCGGCTACTCGCTGGTGCGCCGCGACGGCACCGTCCTCGACAGCGCCCGCTCGTTCGCCGCCCAGTCGATCCTCGACGGCGAGCTGCTCAGCCTGCGCCCGTTCTCCGAGTCGCTGCCCCCGGCCGTCTTCGACGACGTGTCCGAGGCCGTCGCCTCCGCGGTCACCCAGGACCGCACCCTGTGGAACACCGAGCTGACCCGCGCCGCCGGCCTCATCGGCGGCGGAGTGCTGCCCGCGCTGCTCGCCTTCGCGGCCTGGACCGGCGACCCGCGGCACGACATGCACGGCCTGCCCGGCATCCTCGCCGCCGTCGCCGGTGTGCTCCTGCTCACCCTCGCGGCCGTACGCGCCCGGATCTACGACGACCAGCTCTCCGCCGTCGCCCTCGGCCTCGGCTCGCTGCCCAACATCGCGGTGGCCGGCTCCGGGCTGCTCCCGCTCGCCGCCCACCACGGCATCGGCCGGCTCCAGATGCTGCTCGCCTGCGCCGCGGTCCTGATCGCCTCGCTGGTGCTCACCCTGCTCTCGCCGCGCGGCGACGGGCCCTTCGTCGCCTTCGTGCTCGCCTCCGCGGTGGGCGCGCTCGTCGTGTTCGTCTCGATCCTGACCGGCATGAAGCCCACCGAGACCGCCGCGGTCTGCACCCAGCTCGCCGTCGGCGCGCTCGCCTTCCTGCCCGGGCTCTCCATGCGCTTCGCCCGGCTGCCCATCGGCTTCGACGCGCCGCACTCCGCCCAGCGCGACCTCGGCGAGGACGTGGCCCCGCAGCCCGTCGACGCCGAGCGCATCGCCGCCCAGGCCCGGCGCGGCCACGAACTGCTCGTCGGCCTCGTCGGCGGCTGCGCCCTGCTCGCCGTCGCGGGCTCGGCGGTACTCGGCTTCAGCGACAACCACTGGGGCCGCCTGCTCGCCCTGGCCACCGGCGTCGCCATGCTGATGCGCGCCCACCTCTTCCGCTACACGGCCCAGGTGGCCGCCACCCTGACCGCGGGCCTCGGCGCGCTCGTCCTGCTCGGCCTCGGCCTGTGCATCAACGCGCCGCGCGGTCTGATGGCGGACGCCCTCAAGGGCGACACCGCGGCCCTGGACATCCGCACCCTGTGGCTGGTCGCCGCGATCGCCGCCGCCGGCGCCCTGGTCACCGCGATCGCGCTGATCGTGCCGAACCGGGGCGTCACCCCGTTCTGGGGTCGCTTCCTGGAGATCGCCGAGGGATTCGTCCTGCTCACGCTGCTGCCGCTGACCCTGGCCGTCTTCGACGTGTACGCCCGCGCCCGGGCCCTGACCAGCTGACCTGCGCGCCCTCACCGCGGGTCAACCGCCACCCGGGGTACTGGTACGCTGTGTGACGGCCGTTTGTGTACGCGTTTCCGGATCATCTGGAAGCTGCGCTCATCGGACCTTCGCCTCCGAGTCACGGAAGCTCCCCAGAGATCAAGACCTGGGGCACTCGTGGGCGCATCGAACAACACTGAGGAGTAAGCGTGCCGCTCGACGCCGCTACGAAGAAGCAGATCATGTCCGAGTTCGGCCAGAAGGAGGGCGACACCGGCTCCCCCGAGGTTCAGGTCGCCATGCTCTCCCGCCGCATCTCGGACCTGACGGAGCACCTCAAGACCCACAAGCACGACCACCACTCCCGCCGTGGTCTGCTGATCCTCGTCGGCCAGCGCCGCCGCCTTCTGCAGTACCTGGCCAAGAAGGACATCCAGCGCTTCCGTACGCTGGTCGACCGCCTGGGCATCCGCCGCGGTGCGGCCGGCGGCGCCAAGTAAGCATGCTGTCGAGGGAGCGGTTCCCACCTATTAGGGGGCCGCTCCCTTTGCTGTACATGCGAGACGTACCGAACGCTCAGTAGTCTGGTACGCACAACAGAACAAGCTTCACCGAACAAGCTTCACCCAAGACGCTTCACCGCGATGAGCGAGCAGAAGCCCTCCTCCCCGCCGCCGGTCCTCGGTAGTGGCCCCCGGAACGCAAGGAAGACCGGGTGCTTCGATCGAAGACCGGCCCGCCCTCAGGAGCGCTTCTCCGCCGTCACCCCACCGTCCCCGCGCCACACGGGCCCGGGGGCGAAAAGACGACAAGCAAATGGAGAAAACGCTAGTGGAGAACGAGACCCACTACGCCGAGGCCGTCATCGACAACGGCTCCTTCGGCACCCGCACCATCCGCTTCGAGACGGGCCGCCTGGCCAAGCAGGCCGCCGGCTCCGCCGTGGCGTACCTGGACGACGACACGATGGTCCTGTCGGCCACGTCCGCGTCGAAGAACCCCAAGGACCAGCTCGACTTCTTCCCCCTCACGGTGGACGTCGAGGAGCGGATGTACGCGGCCGGCAAGATCCCCGGCTCCTTCTTCCGCCGCGAGGGCCGGCCCTCCGAGGACGCGATCCTCACCTGCCGCCTCATCGACCGCCCGCTGCGCCCGTCCTTCAAGAAGGGCCTGCGCAACGAGATCCAGGTCGTCGCGACGATCATGGCGCTCAACCCCGACCACCTGTACGACGTCGTCGCGATCAACGCCGCGTCCGCGTCCACCCAGCTGGCCGGCCTGCCCTTCTCCGGCCCGATCGGCGGCGTCCGCGTCGCGCTGATCAACGGCCAGTGGGTCGCGTTCCCGACGCACACCGAGCTTGAGGACGCCGTCTTCGACATGGTGGTCGCCGGCCGCGTCCTGGAGGACGGCGACGTCGCGATCATGATGGTCGAGGCCGAGGCCACCGAGAAGACCATCCAGCTGGTCAAGGGCGGCGCCGAGGCGCCGACCGAGGAGGTCGTCGCCTCCGGTCTGGACGCCGCGAAGCCCTTCATCAAGGTGCTCTGCAAGGCCCAGTCCGACCTGGCCGCCAAGGCTGCCAAGCCGACCGGCGAGTTCCCGATCTTCCTCGACTACCAGGACGACGTCCTGGAGGCGCTCACCGCCGCCGTCAAGGGCGAGCTCGCCCAGGCGCTGACGATCGCCGGCAAGCAGGACCGCGAGGCCGAGCTGGACCGCGTCAAGGGTCTGGCCGCCGAGAAGCTGCTCCCGCAGTTCGAGGGCCGCGAGAAGGAGATCTCCGCCGCGTACCGCGCGCTGACCAAGAAGCTGGTCCGCGAGCGCGTCATCACGGACAAGGTCCGCATCGACGGCCGTGGCATCACGGACATCCGCACGCTGGCCGCCGAGGTCGAGGCGATCCCGCGCGTGCACGGCTCGGCGCTGTTCGAGCGTGGCGAGACCCAGATCCTGGGCGTCACCACCCTCAACATGCTCCGCATGGAGCAGCAGCTGGACACCCTTTCCCCGGTGACCCGCAAGCGCTACATGCACAACTACAACTTCCCGCCGTACTCGGTCGGCGAGACCGGCCGCGTGGGCTCGCCCAAGCGCCGCGAGATCGGCCACGGCGCGCTCGCCGAGCGCGCCATCGTGCCGGTCCTTCCGACGCGCGAGGAGTTCCCCTACGCGATCCGTCAGGTGTCCGAGGCCCTCGGCTCCAACGGCTCGACGTCCATGGGCTCGGTCTGCGCCTCGACCATGTCGCTCCTGAACGCCGGTGTGCCGCTCAAGGCCCCCGTCGCCGGTATCGCCATGGGTCTGATCTCCCAGGAGATCGAGGGCAAGACGCACTACGTCGCCCTCACCGACATCCTCGGTGCCGAGGACGCGTTCGGCGACATGGACTTCAAGGTCGCCGGTACGAAGGAGTTCGTCACCGCGCTCCAGCTCGACACCAAGCTCGACGGCATCCCGGCCTCCGTCCTGGCCGCCGCCCTCAAGCAGGCCCGCGACGCCCGCCTCCACATCCTCGACGTGATGATGGAAGCGATCGACACGCCGGACGAGATGTCCCCCAACGCCCCGCGGATCATCACCGTCAAGATCCCCGTGGACAAGATCGGCGAGGTCATCGGTCCCAAGGGCAAGATGATCAACCAGATCCAGGAGGACACCGGCGCCGAGATCACGATCGAGGACGACGGCACCATCTACATCGGTGCCCAGGTCGGCTCGCAGGCCGAGGCCGCCCGCGCCACGATCAACGGCATCGCCAACCCGACCATGCCGGAGGTCGGCGAGCGCTACCTGGGCACGGTCGTCAAGACCACCACCTTCGGTGCGTTCGTGTCCCTGATGCCCGGCAAGGACGGTCTGCTGCACATCTCGCAGATCCGCAAGCTCGCCGGTGGCAAGCGCGTCGAGAACGTCGAGGACGTGCTCGGCGTGGGCGCCAAGGTCCAGGTCGAGATCGCCGAGATCGACTCCCGTGGCAAGCTCTCGCTTGTCCCGGTTGTCGAGGGCGAGACGGCCGACGAGGCTGAGAAGGACGACGCTGCCAAGTGACGTCCCGTAGTTCCGCGACGACGGCCCGCCCTTCTTCGGAGGGGCGGGCCGTCGCCCGTACCCAAACGCTTCTGAAGGGTCAGAACGGCATCGGTACCGTCCGCCGTACGACCCTCCCCGGCGGCCTCAGGGTCGTCACCGAAACCCTTCCCTCCGTACGTTCCGCGACCTTCGGCATCTGGGTCCAAGTGGGTTCGCGCGACGAGACGCCGACGCTGAACGGCGCGACGCACTACCTGGAGCACCTCCTCTTCAAGGGCACCAAGAAGCGCAGTGCCCTCGACATCTCCTCCGCGCTCGACGCGGTCGGCGGGGAGATGAACGCCTTCACGGCGAAGGAGTACACCTGCTACTACGCGCGGGTTCTCGACACCGATCTGCCGCTGGCGATCGATGTCGTGTGCGACATGCTGACGGACTCGCTGATCCTCGCCGAGGACGTCGACGCCGAGCGCGGCGTGATCCTCGAAGAGATCGCGATGACCGAGGACGACCCGGGCGACTGCGTGCACGACCTGTTCGCGCACACCATGCTCGGCGACACCCCCCTCGGCCGCCCGGTCCTGGGCACTGTGGACACGATCAACTCCCTGACCCAGGCGCAGATCTCGCGCTTCTACAAGAAGCACTACGACCCGCGCCACCTGGTCGTCGCGGCCGCCGGAAACGTGGATCACGCCACCGTCGTACGCCAGGTCCGCAAGGCTTTCGAGAAGGCCGGCGCGCTGTCCCGCACGGACGCCGTCCCCCTCACCCCGCGCAGCGGAGCCCGCACCCTGAAGGCCGCCGGCCGGATGGAACTGCTGAACCGCCGCACGGAACAGGCCCATGTGGTCCTCGGCATGCCGGGCCTGGCCCGCACCGACGAGCGCCGCTGGGCGCTGGGCGTCCTGAACACGGCACTGGGCGGCGGCATGTCGTCCCGGCTGTTCCAAGAGGTCCGCGAGAAGCGCGGCCTGGCCTACAGCGTGTACTCGTACACCTCGGGCTTCGCCGACTGCGGCCTGTTCGGCGTGTACGCGGGCTGCCGCCCGAGCCAGGTCCACGACGTCCTGAAGATCTGCCGGGACGAACTGGACCGGGTCGCGAACGAGGGCCTCTCGGACGACGAGATCGGCCGCGCGGTGGGCCAGCTCTCCGGCTCCACGGTCCTGGGTCTTGAGGACACCGGCGCGCTGATGAACCGCATCGGCAAGAGCGAGCTGTGCTGGGGCGAGCAGATGTCCGTCGACGACATGCTGACCCGGATAGCCGAGGTCACCCCGGACGACGTCCGCGAGGTGGCACGTGATGTCCTGGGGCAGCGTCCCTCGCTGTCCGTCATCGGCCCGCTGAAGGACAAGCAGGCCGACCGCCTCCACGAAGCGGTCTCGTAACCCCTAAGGAATCAAGCGAATGAGCAAGCTGCGCGTGGCGGTCCTCGGTGCCAAGGGCCGGATCGGCTCCGAAGCGGTACGAGCCGTGGAGGCCGCCGAGGACATGGAGCTGGTCGCGGCCCTGGGCCGCGGCGACAAGCTGGAGACGCTCACCGACACGGGCGCTCAGGTCGCGGTGGAACTGACCACCCCCGCCTCGGTGATGGACAACCTGGAATTCTGTGTACGCCACAAAATCCACGCCGTCGTCGGTACCACGGGCTGGACCGAGGACCGCCTCGCACAGCTGAACGGCTGGCTCTCCGCCTCCCCGGAGACCGGCGTGCTCATCGCCCCGAACTTCTCCATCGGCGCCGTCCTGACCATGAAGTTCGCGCAGCTCGCGGCCCCGTACTTCGAGTCGGTCGAGGTCGTCGAGCTGCACCACCCCAACAAGGTCGACGCCCCCTCCGGCACCGCGACGCGCACCGCCCAGCTGATCGCGGCGGCCCGCGCCGAGGCGGGGGTCGGCCCCGCGCCGGACGCCACGGCCACGGCGCTCGACGGCGCCCGCGGCGCCGACGTGGACGGCATCCCGGTGCACGCCATCCGGCTGCGCGGACTCCTGGCCCACCAGGAAGTGCTGCTCGGCGCGGAGGGCGAGACCCTGACCGTGCGCCACGACTCCCTGCACCACAGCAGCTTCATGCCGGGCATCCTGCTCGGCGCCCGCCGCGTGGTGACCACTCCGGGCCTCACCTTCGGCCTGGAACACTTCCTCGACCTCAACTGAGCGGCACCGTCGGCCTCATGCGCGCAAAAATCACCTATCTCGTCACGGCCGCCGTCCTGGTCTTCTACTTCGTCCTGGCCGGCAGCCGCGGCGTGCTCCTCCTCGAACAGGGCACCTGGATCACCGTCACCATGGGCGTGGCCGTGCTGATCCTGCCGTTGATCGGCATCTGGTTCCTGTGGGCGAACACCCGCTTCGTGACCAAGGCCAACAAGCTGGCGGCGGAGCTGGACGCCGAAGGCGGCCTGCCCGTCGACGAGTTGGTCCGCACCGCGGGCGGCCGCATCGACCGCGACTCGGCCGACGCCGTCTTCGCCCGCCGCAAGGAGGAGACGGAGGACGCGCCGAACGACTGGCGCTGCTGGTTCCGCCTCGCCATCGCCTACCAGGACGCCCGCGACACCCCGCGGGCCCGCAAGGCGATGCAGCGCGCGATCGCCCTGCACGAGAACAAGCCCGCCGGGGTCTGACGCGGCAGGAGATCAGCCGCGGCGGTACTCGTCGCCCCAGGCCTCCACCAGGTCCGCGGCCCGGCCGAAGGCATCGCCGCGCCCCAGGAAGTCCGCGCTGTGGTCGGTGAGCAGCGCCGGCAGCGCCTCGCCGCCCTGCGGTTCGGCGATCAGGGCCTGCCCCTGCACGGTCCGCGGCAGCCCGAGCCAGCGCACCGGCTGCTGCACCGTCCGTACGCCGCGGATCCGCGGCCACGCGACCGTGGTGGTGGTGAAGAACGCGACCCGCCGCAGCCCCGCCCGGCTGACCCAGACGCCGATCCGCAGCAGCCGCAGCGACGAGGCGATCACGAGCACGGCGATGAACAGGACGACGACCGCGCCCGTCGGTTCCCCGGCGGCGGCGATGATCACGGCGGCGAGCAGCACGAACGAGGCGAGGAGCAGCAGCACGGCCGCGGCCCCGACCCGCCAGGGGCCCGGCCGGTAGGGCCGCCGCCAGCGATCGTGGTCGTCGAAGGGCAGCGCGACCTCGTCGGAGTACTCACCGGATGCGTCGATGGCGCGGTCGGCCGTCAGGAAGGGCAGGGGCACGACTGATCCTCACTCACAAGCACGCTCGATTGGGCTGTGCGGGGTGAGGCTACCCAGGAGGTCACCGCGCGGCCACATCCGGGGGTCCGGGCGCGCGTCGGCGCGTTCGGACCCGGTCAGCGGCCGTTGGAGGCCTCGGACTGCTGGCTGTGCGCGGGGGACTGGGGGCTCTCCATCGCGGGCAGCCCGAAGAGCAGCGCACCGGTGAGCCCGGCTATGACGGTGAGCCCGACCAGCGTCCGCCCGACGAGCTGACCTGCGCTCGCACGCTCGCGAGGCGGCGGCTCGACATTGCTGCGGTAGCGGTCGGCCTCGGCGACGAATGCGAACGGAACGGGCTCACGCCGGCGGAACATGGGGGCACATCTCCTCGGAAACTCAAGTGGCTGTCGAACTGGCTGCTGCTTACTGATACAGACGCACAGCAGTGCCGATTGGTGCCCGAATTCCCCGAATTGGCCGAAGAATGTGGTGACGACCCGTCAGAGACAGAGTTGTCAGTGCCGGGCCGTAGAGTGGGCGCCGCCCGAGCGACGCAATTTGGAAGGACCCGCCGGTGACCGACACCCCCGCCCCAGACCTCAAGCCCAGCTTCCGCAGCGACGTCACCGTCGAGCTCGTGAAGCACTCGGCGTCCGACTCGGACGTGCTGTGGGCAGCCCGTGTCTCCACGGCGGGCGAGCAGTCCCTGGAGGAGCTCCAGAAGGACCCCGAGCGCTCCAAGGGCCTCATCAACTACCTCATGCGGGACCGGCACGGCAGCCCCTTCGAGCACAACTCGATGACCTTCTTCATCAGCGCCCCGATCTTCGTCTTCCGCGAGTTCATGCGGCACCGGGTCGGCTGGTCGTACAACGAGGAGTCGGGCCGGTACAGGGAGCTCCAGCCGGTCTTCTACGTCCCGGGCGCCGACCGCAAGCTGGTCCAGCAGGGCCGCCCCGGCAAGTACGAGTTCGTCGACGGCTCGGCGGAGCAGCAGGAGCTGACCTCCCGCGTCATGGAGGACTCCTACCGCCGCTCCTACGAGGCGTACCAGGAGATGCTGGCGGCCGGCGTCGCCCGCGAAGTCGCCCGCGCCACGCTCCCGGTCGGCCTGTTCTCCTCGATGTACGCGACGTGCAACGCGCGTTCGCTGATGCACTTCCTCGGTCTGCGCACCCAGCACGAGCTGGCGAAGGTTCCGTCCTTCCCGCAGCGGGAGATCGAGATGGTCGGCGAGAAGATGGAACAGGAGTGGGCCCGCCTGATGCCGCTCACCTACGCGGCCTTCAACACCAACGGCAGGGTGGCCCCGTAACCGCACCGGCCGACCGAGCGCCGCGCCCATACCGGCACAGATGTGCGGATAGGCCGCGCAAAGTGTCCGTATTGCGGCGTTTCGTGAAGTTCATCTAGGCTGATCAAACGGACCCGGCACTGCTTGAACCCCCGAGCAGGCAGTGCCGGGCTCCCTCAGCCACCGGCCCCCGAGGGGGCACCCGGCGCTGAGCAGCGAGTAGCGTGTTACCCATGGCTCCGATCTCCACTCCGCAGACCCCCTTCGGGCGGGTCCTCACCGCCATGATCACGCCCTTCACGGCGGACGGCGCACTCGACCTCGACGGCGCCCAGCGACTGGCGGCTCATCTGGTCGACGCAGGCAACGACGGACTGATCGTCAACGGCACCACCGGCGAGTCCCCGACCACCAGCGACGCGGAGAAAGACCAGCTCGTACGGGCCGTACTGGAGGCCGTCGGAGACCGGGCCCACGTCGTGGCCGGAATCGGTACCAACGACACGCACCACACCCTCGAACTCGCCCGTACGGCCGAACGCTCCGGCGCACACGGCCTGCTCGCCGTGACGCCGTACTACAACAAGCCCCCACAAGAGGGCCTGTTCCGGCACTTCTCGGCCATCGCCGATGCCACCGAGCTCCCCGTGATGCTGTACGACATCCCCGGCCGCAGCGGCGTCCCGATCGACACCGAGACCCTCGTCCGGCTCGCCGAGCACCCCCGGATCGTCGCCAACAAGGACGCCAAGGGCGACCTCGGCCGCGCCAGCTGGGCCATCGCCCGCTCCGGCCTCGCCTGGTACTCCGGCGACGACATGCTCAACCTGCCACTGCTCTCGGTCGGCGCCTGCGGCTTCGTCTCCGTGGTCGGCCACCTCGTCACCCCCGAGCTGCGCGCCCTCCTGGACGCCTACCTCGCGGGTGAGGTACGCAAGGCCACCGAGATCCACCAGCAGCTGCTCCCCGTCTACACGGGCATGTTCCGCACCCAGGGAGTCATCACGACCAAGGCGGCCCTGGCCCTCAAGGGCCTCCCCGCCGGGCCGCTGCGCCTGCCCCTGGTCGAGCTCACGGCGGAAGAATCCAGCCAGCTGGCGCTCGATCTGGCAGCCGGCGGGGTACAGCTCTAACCACAGACTTCACAACTGAATACGCGCCAGACAAACGCGCGAAAACCCATACACAACAGCAAGTGCACGAATGACATACGCGCCACGTGCCCTACAGGTACGTGGCGCGTGTGGTGAGGAGAGTCTTTTGAGTCATCCGCATCCTGAACTCGGCACCCCGCCGAAGCTTCCCAAGAACGGCCTGCGCGTCACACCGCTCGGCGGTCTCGGCGAAATCGGCCGGAACATGACCGTCTTCGAGTTCGGCGGCCGCCTGCTCATCGTCGACTGCGGCGTCCTCTTCCCCGAGGAGGAGCAGCCCGGCATCGACCTGATCCTGCCGGACTTCAGCTCGATCCGGGACCGCCTCGACGACATCGAGGGCATCGTCCTGACGCACGGCCACGAGGACCACATCGGCGGCGTGCCGTACCTGCTTCGCGAGAAGCCGGACATCCCGCTGATCGGCTCCAAGCTGACCCTCGCCCTGATCGAGGCCAAGCTCCAGGAGCACCGCATCCGCCCGTACACGCTGGAGGTCGCCGAGGGCGACCGCGAGCGCCTGGGCCCCTTCGACTGCGAGTTCGTCGCGGTCAACCACTCCATCCCGGACGCCCTCGCGGTCGCCATCCGCACCCCCGCGGGCATGGCCGTCGCCACCGGCGACTTCAAGATGGACCAGCTCCCGCTGGACGGCCGCCTCACCGACCTGCACGCCTTCGCCCGGCTGAGCGAGGAGGGCATCGACCTCCTCCTCTCCGACTCGACGAACGCCGAGGTCCCCGGGTTCGTGCCGCCGGAGCGGGACATCTCCAACGTCCTGCGCACCGTCTTCGCGAACGCCGACAAGCGCATCATCGTGGCCAGCTTCGCCAGTCACGTGCACCGCATCCAGCAGATCCTGGACGCGGCCCACGAGTACGGCCGCCGGGTCGCCTTCGTCGGCCGCTCCATGGTCCGCAACATGGGCATCGCGCGCGACCTCGGCTACCTGAAGGTCCCGGCCGGCCTCGTCGTCGACGTCAAGACGCTGGACGACCTGCCGGACGACGAGGTCGTACTGGTCTGCACGGGTTCGCAGGGCGAGCCGATGGCCGCGCTGTCCCGCATGGCCAACCGCGACCACCAGATCCGGATCGTCCAGGGCGACACCGTGATCCTGGCGTCGTCGCTCATCCCGGGCAACGAGAACGCGGTGTACCGCGTCATCAACGGCCTGACCCGCTGGGGCGCCAACGTCGTCCACAAGGGCAACGCCAAGGTCCACGTCTCGGGCCACGCCTCGGCCGGCGAGCTGTTGTACTTCTACAACATCTGCAAGCCGAAGAACCTGATGCCGGTCCACGGCGAATGGCGCCACCTGCGGGCGAACGCGGAGCTCGGAGCGCTCACCGGCGTCCCGAAGAACCACATCGTCATCGCCGAGGACGGCGTGGTCGTCGACTTGGTCGACGGCACCGCGCGCATCGTCGGCAAGGTCCAGGCGGGTTACGTCTACGTCGACGGCCTCTCGGTCGGCGACGTGACGGAGTCCTCCCTGAAGGACCGCCGCATCCTCGGTGACGAGGGCATCATCTCGGTGTACGTGGTGGTGGACTCCAGCAGCGGCAAGATCACCAGCGGTCCGCACATCCAGGCGCGCGGTTCCGGCATCGACGACTCGGCGTTCACCCCGGTGGTCTCGAAGATCGAGGAAGCGCTGAACCGGTCCGCCCAGGACGGCGTCGTCGAGCCTCACCAGCTCCAGCAGTTGATCCGCCGCTCGGTCGGCAAGTGGGTCTCGGACACCTACCGCAGGCGTCCGATGATCCTGCCCGTGGTCGTCGAGGTCTGACGCCCACAGGTCGTACACCCGGAGCGGGGCGCCTCGATTTGCATCGAGGCGCCCCGCTCCAGTAGGTTTATGTCTCCGCCTGAACGGGAACCCGGCACACTCGTGTGCCGCACGGGAGACCCGATCGGGGCGGGAATCCGGCTTCAGAATCTCTGATAAAGTCGGGCCACGCCGAAAGGGAAACGCGAAAGCGAATACCTGAAAGCGAACCCCAATTCGACGGGGAATCGGACACGAAAGAGTCTGATAGAGTCGGAACACGAAATATCGAAGGGAAGCGCCCGGAGGAAAGCCCGAGAGGGTGAGTACGAAGGAAGCGTCCGTTCCTTGAGAACTCAACAGCGTGCCAAAAGTCAACGCCAGATTGACAACCCCGTATCCGCTTCGGCGGATCGAGGTTCCTTTGAAAAGTCCACTCGCCCCTTTGGGGTGTGGGTGGCGATTACACAGCGAGGACGCTGTGGACGACCGGCCTCATTCCGGCTTGGTCGTCCCGCTCTTACGTGATGTGTGCACCCGATTACGGGTAAACATTCATGGAGAGTTTGATCCTGGCTCAGGACGAACGCTGGCGGCGTGCTTAACACATGCAAGTCGAACGATGAAGCCCTTCGGGGTGGATTAGTGGCGAACGGGTGAGTAACACGTGGGCAATCTGCCCTTCACTCTGGGACAAGCCCTGGAAACGGGGTCTAATACCGGATAACACTTCCTGCCGCATGGTGGGGGGTTAAAAGCTCCGGCGGTGAAGGATGAGCCCGCGGCCTATCAGCTTGTTGGTGGGGTGATGGCCTACCAAGGCGACGACGGGTAGCCGGCCTGAGAGGGCGACCGGCCACACTGGGACTGAGACACGGCCCAGACTCCTACGGGAGGCAGCAGTGGGGAATATTGCACAATGGGCGAAAGCCTGATGCAGCGACGCCGCGTGAGGGATGACGGCCTTCGGGTTGTAAACCTCTTTCAGCAGGGAAGAAGCGAAAGTGACGGTACCTGCAGAAGAAGCGCCGGCTAACTACGTGCCAGCAGCCGCGGTAATACGTAGGGCGCAAGCGTTGTCCGGAATTATTGGGCGTAAAGAGCTCGTAGGCGGCTTGTCACGTCGGATGTGAAAGCCCGGGGCTTAACCCCGGGTCTGCATTCGATACGGGCTAGCTAGAGTGTGGTAGGGGAGATCGGAATTCCTGGTGTAGCGGTGAAATGCGCAGATATCAGGAGGAACACCGGTGGCGAAGGCGGATCTCTGGGCCATTACTGACGCTGAGGAGCGAAAGCGTGGGGAGCGAACAGGATTAGATACCCTGGTAGTCCACGCCGTAAACGTTGGGAACTAGGTGTTGGCGACATTCCACGTCGTCGGTGCCGCAGCTAACGCATTAAGTTCCCCGCCTGGGGAGTACGGCCGCAAGGCTAAAACTCAAAGGAATTGACGGGGGCCCGCACAAGCAGCGGAGCATGTGGCTTAATTCGACGCAACGCGAAGAACCTTACCAAGGCTTGACATATACCGGAAACGGCCAGAGATGGTCGCCCCCTTGTGGTCGGTATACAGGTGGTGCATGGCTGTCGTCAGCTCGTGTCGTGAGATGTTGGGTTAAGTCCCGCAACGAGCGCAACCCTTGTTCTGTGTTGCCAGCATGCCCTTCGGGGTGATGGGGACTCACAGGAGACTGCCGGGGTCAACTCGGAGGAAGGTGGGGACGACGTCAAGTCATCATGCCCCTTATGTCTTGGGCTGCACACGTGCTACAATGGCCGGTACAAAGAGCTGCGATGCCGCGAGGCGGAGCGAATCTCAAAAAGCCGGTCTCAGTTCGGATTGGGGTCTGCAACTCGACCCCATGAAGTCGGAGTTGCTAGTAATCGCAGATCAGCATTGCTGCGGTGAATACGTTCCCGGGCCTTGTACACACCGCCCGTCACGTCACGAAAGTCGGTAACACCCGAAGCCGGTGGCCCAACCCCTTGTGGGAGGGAGCTGTCGAAGGTGGGACTGGCGATTGGGACGAAGTCGTAACAAGGTAGCCGTACCGGAAGGTGCGGCTGGATCACCTCCTTTCTAAGGAGCACTTCTCACCAGGTTCGCCTGGTCAGAGGCCATTTCGTCGGCAAACGTCCGACGGTGGTCAGCTCATGGGTGGAACGTTGACTATTCGGCACGATGCTTCAGGGTCACCAGTACTGCTTCGGCGTGGAACGTGAACCAGGGAGGATCGGGTCGGGCACGCTGTTGGGTGTCTGAGGGTACGGACCGTGAGGTCTGTCCTTCTGATGCCGGCCCCAGTGAACTCACCACGATGTTGGTGGGGTGATGGGTGGCTGGTCGTTGTTTGAGAACTGCACAGTGGACGCGAGCATCTGTGGCCAAGTTTTTAAGGGCGCACGGTGGATGCCTTGGCACCAGGAACCGATGAAGGACGTGGGAGGCCACGATAGTCCCCGGGGAGCCGTCAACCAGGCTTTGATCCGGGGGTTTCCGAATGGGGAAACCCGGCAGTCGTCATGGGCTGTCACCCATACCTGAACACATAGGGTATGTGGAGGGAACGAGGGGAAGTGAAACATCTCAGTACCCTCAGGAAGAGAAAACAACCGTGATTCCGGGAGTAGTGGCGAGCGAAACCGGATGAGGCCAAACCGTATGCGTGTGATACCCGGCAGGGGTTGCGCATGCGGGGTTGTGGGATCTCTCTTCTGTCGTCTGCCGGCGACAGGACGAGTCAGAAACCGTTGGTGTAGGCGAAGGACATGCGAAAGGTCCGGCGTAGAGGGTAAGACCCCCGTAGCTGAAACATCAACGGCTCGTTTGAGAGACACCCAAGTAGCACGGGGCCCGAGAAATCCCGTGTGAATCTGGCGGGACCACCCGCTAAGCCTAAATATTCCCTGGTGACCGATAGCGGATAGTACCGTGAGGGAATGGTGAAAAGTACCGCGGGAGCGGAGTGAAATAGTACCTGAAACCGTGTGCCTACAAGCCGTGGGAGCGTCGCTGGCAGCACTTGTGCTGTCAGTCGTGACTGCGTGCCTTTTGAAGAATGAGCCTGCGAGTTAGCGGTGTGTAGCGAGGTTAACCCGTGTGGGGAAGCCGTAGCGAAAGCGAGTCCGAACAGGGCGATTGAGTTGCACGCTCTAGACCCGAAGCGGAGTGATCTAGCCATGGGCAGGTTGAAGCGGCTGTAAGAGGTCGTGGAGGACCGAACCCACCAGGGTTGAAAACCTGGGGGATGACCTGTGGTTAGGGGTGAAAGGCCAATCAAACTCCGTGATAGCTGGTTCTCCCCGAAATGCATTTAGGTGCAGCGTCGTGTGTTTCTTGCCGGAGGTAGAGCACTGGATAGGCGATGGGCCCTACCGGGTTACTGACCTTAGCCAAACTCCGAATGCCGGTAAGTGAGAGCGCGGCAGTGAGACTGTGGGGGATAAGCTCCATGGTCGAGAGGGAAACAGCCCAGAGCATCGACTAAGGCCCCTAAGCGTACGCTAAGTGGGAAAGGATGTGGAGTCGCAGAGACAACCAGGAGGTTGGCTTAGAAGCAGCCACCCTTGAAAGAGTGCGTAATAGCTCACTGGTCAAGTGATTCCGCGCCGACAATGTAGCGGGGCTCAAGCGTACCGCCGAAGTCGTGTCATTCCAGCATATAGGGCCAACGCCTGCTGGGATGGGTAGGGGAGCGTCGTGTGCCGGGTGAAGCTGCAGCGGAAGCTAGTGGTGGACGGTTCACGAGTGAGAATGCAGGCATGAGTAGCGATACACACGTGAGAAACGTGTGCGCCGATTGACTAAGGGTTCCTGGGTCAAGCTGATCTGCCCAGGGTAAGTCGGGACCTAAGGCGAGGCCGACAGGCGTAGTCGATGGACAACCGGTTGATATTCCGGTACCCGCTTTGAAACGCCCAGTATCGAGCCCATTAATGCTAAGGCCGTGAAGCCGTTCCGGACCCTTCGGGGAATGGAAAGTGGTGGAGCCGCCGGCCCAAGGTGGTAGTAGGTAAGCGATGGGGTGACGCAGGAAGGTAGTCCAGCCCGGGCGGTGGTTGTCCCGGGGTAAGGGTGTAGCCCGTCATCTAGGCAAATCCGGATGACATATAAGGGTGAGACCTGATGCCGAGCCGATTGTGGTGAAGTGGATGATCCTATGCTGTCGAGAAAAGCCTCTAGCGAGTTTCATGGCGGCCCGTACCCTAAACCGACTCAGGTGGTCAGGTAGAGAATACCGAGGCGTTCGGGTGAACTATGGTTAAGGAACTCGGCAAAATGCCCCCGTAACTTCGGGAGAAGGGGGGCCACGTCCGGTGATGAGTCTTGCACTCTGAGCTGGGGGTGGCCGCAGAGACCAGCGAGAAGCGACTGTTTACTAAAAACACAGGTCCGTGCGAAGCCGTAAGGCGATGTATACGGACTGACGCCTGCCCGGTGCTGGAACGTTAAGGGGACCGGTTAGTCACATTTCGGTGTGGCGAAGCTGAGAACTTAAGCGCCAGTAAACGGCGGTGGTAACTATAACCATCCTAAGGTAGCGAAATTCCTTGTCGGGTAAGTTCCGACCTGCACGAATGGCGTAACGACTTCTCGACTGTCTCAACCATAGGCCCGGTGAAATTGCACTACGAGTAAAGATGCTCGTTTCGCGCAGCAGGACGGAAAGACCCCGGGACCTTTACTACAGTTTGATATTGGTGTTCGGTTCGGCTTGTGTAGGATAGGTGGGAGACTTTGAAGCGGCCACGCCAGTGGTTGTGGAGTCGTCGTTGAAATACCACTCTGGTCGTGCTGGATGTCTAACCTCGGTCCGTGATCCGGATCAGGGACAGTGTCTGATGGGTAGTTTAACTGGGGCGGTTGCCTCCTAAAGAGTAACGGAGGCGCCCAAAGGTTCCCTCAGCCTGGTTGGCAATCAGGTGTTGAGTGTAAGTGCACAAGGGAGCTTGACTGTGAGACCGACGGGTCGAGCAGGGACGAAAGTCGGGACTAGTGATCCGGCGGTGGCTTGTGGAAGCGCCGTCGCTCAACGGATAAAAGGTACCCCGGGGATAACAGGCTGATCTTCCCCAAGAGTCCATATCGACGGGATGGTTTGGCACCTCGATGTCGGCTCGTCGCATCCTGGGGCTGGAGTCGGTCCCAAGGGTTGGGCTGTTCGCCCATTAAAGCGGTACGCGAGCTGGGTTTAGAACGTCGTGAGACAGTTCGGTCCCTATCCGCTGCGCGCGCAGGAACATTGAGAAGGGCTGTCCCTAGTACGAGAGGACCGGGACGGACGAACCTCTGGTGTGCCAGTTGTCCTGCCAAGGGCATGGCTGGTTGGCTACGTTCGGAAAGGATAACCGCTGAAAGCATCTAAGCGGGAAGCCTGCTTCGAGATGAGTGTTCCCACCTCCTTGAGAGGGTAAGGCTCCCAGTAGACGACTGGGTTGATAGGCCAGATGTGGAAGCCCGGTAACGGGTGGAGCTGACTGGTACTAATAGGCCGAGGGCTTGTCCTCAGTTGCTCGCGTCCACTGTGTTTGTTCTGAAGCAATGAACAGCCGTCAGAACCGGTTTCCGGTTCCGGTGTTCAACTTCATAGTGTTTCGGTGGTCATAGCGTTAGGGAAACGCCCGGTTACATTCCGAACCCGGAAGCTAAGCCTTTCAGCGCCGATGGTACTGCAGGGGGGACCCTGTGGGAGAGTAGGACGCCGCCGAACAAATCTTCAACGCTGGTCCCTGAACTTCGGTTCGGGGGCCAGCGTTTTTTTGTGCCCGCTCACCTGGCGTTCATGTGGCAAGAGGACGATCCGCTGTCATGAGGATGACAGGAGCGCTCAAGTCTGCCGGTGTCGCGACCGGTGACGAGGTGATCGTGCCGGCCTACGACACTGGCGAGTTGGCCCGGGCCGTCGCCGCCGCCGGGGCGGTGCCGGTGTTCGCCGACATCGATCCGCTGACCTACTGCCTGGCCCCGGACGCCGTCGGCCAGGTCGTCACGACCAGGACCGCCGCTGTCATACTCGTACACCGCTTCGGGCATCCGGCCGAATCCGCGCGGTTCTCTGAACTGGCCGCCAGGCGTGGGATGTTGATCCTTGAGGAACAGGACCGTGCCGGTCTCGACGGGGAGGTGGCTCAACGGCGGGAGCGGGCCCGGTACTTGGACCGGCGGCTCGTCGGCGTGGAGACGCCCGCACCCGCCGAGGGGCATCGCTATCAGCGGTACGTCGTGCGGGTGCCCGGCAATGGGCGGCCCGACCGGGACGCGTTCGCGCGGCTCTTGCGGCGGCGCGGAGTTCAGTGCGAGGTGCCCGTGCCCATTCCCGTACATCGGATGAGGGAGTTCCGGCGGGACGGGTGGGTGCTTGGCGAGACCGAGCGGGCTGTTGACGAGACGCTCGCGCTGCCTTCGCTCGACGGGCTTTCCGAGGCGGAATTGCGGCGGTTGGTGTCCGTCTGCAACGCGCTCGGCGGGCTGCTGCAACCCGCATAGCCGGAACCTGCGACCGTGGTTCGGAACACCGTCTGATTCGGGGTATGCTTTATCTCGTTGGTGAGGGGGAAACCCCGAAACACCAACCGGCCCCTATAGCTCAGTCGGTAGAGCGTCTCCATGGTAAGGAGAAGGTCTGCGGTTCGATTCCGCATGGGGGCTCAGTAATCCGAAAGGCCCCGCCCAATGGGCGGGGCCTTTCGCATACCCTCTGGCGGTTATCGCTTGGCCTGCTCCGGGATGCGCATGGACAGGATCGCCATGTCGTCGGAGGCCGGTTCGGCGGCGAAGCGCTCGACCGCGCGCAGCACACGGGCCGCGACCGCGCCGGCCGTCAGGCCGGTGCACGAGGCGAGCACGTCGGTGAGGCCGTCGTCGCCGAGCATGCGCGTGCCCTCGCGGCGCTCGGTGATGCCGTCGGTCACGCAGAGCAGGACGTCGCCCGGGTCGAGGGTGATCGTCTGCTCGTACAGCTCCAGGTCCTCCATCACGCCGAGCAGGGGCTGCGGGTCCGCGGCCGGTTCGACCGAGCCGTCCTGGCGCAGGCGCAGCGGGAGCGGGTGGCCGGCGCAGACGATCTTCAGGATGGCGCTGCCGTCCTCCTGGGGCCACAACTCCCCGTAGAGGAGCGTAAGGAAGCGGCTGCGGGCGCCCTCGTCGAGGATCGCCGCGTTCAGGCGCTCCAGGACCGCCGGGCCGCCGAAGCCCTCGCGGGCGAGCAGACGCAGGGCGTGCCGGGCGAGGCCGGTGACCGCGGCGGCCTCCGGGCCCGTACCGCAGACGTCGCCGATGGCGAAGCCGTACGCGCCGTCGCGGATGGGGAAGAGGTCGTAGAAGTCGCCGCCGACCTCGTTGCCCTCGCCGGCCGCGCGGTAGATCACCTCGACCTCGACGCCCGGGATCTGCGGCAGGCCGGGCGGCAGCAGGGAGCGCTGGAGGGAGCGGCTGATGGCCATGCGCTCGGAGTACAGACGGGCGTTGTCGAGGGCGAGGGCGGCCCGGCGGGACAGGTCCTCGGCGAGTTCGAGAATCTCCTGACGGAAGTGGTCGTCCGACGGTTTGCCGAGTGTCAGCATGCCGATGACGCGGTTGCGGGCCACCAGCGGCAGTACGACGGTCTCGCCGCCCACTGCGGCCGCCGTCGACAGGGTGGTGCCGAGGCCGCCGCCCGTGTGGGGGCTGCCGGAGCGGCTGAGGTCGCGCATGGAGACGCGGAGCGCGGCTTGGTGGGCGGCTTCGCCGGGGGCGGTCCAGACGCGAGCGCCGGGGGTGGGCACCGGCTCCGGCGGGTTGATCTTGGAGAGGAGGGCCTTGAGGCCGTCGATGCGCTCCTCGTCCTCGTGGAGCACGTACGAGAGGTACGGGTCCGAGGCCTGGTCGGCGATCGTGTAGACGGCGCACCAGGTGGCCAGGGTCGGGACGGTCATCTGGGCCATGAGGGCCAGCGTCTGGTCGCGGTCCAGGGTGCCGGCGAGCAGGTCGGAGGCCTCGACGAGGAAGCTCAACGAGCCTCTGCGCAGGCGTTCCAGCTCGCCCAGGCGGGCCGATTCGACGGCGAGCGCGATGCGGTCGGCGGCGAACTGGAGGCGCAGGGCCTCCTCGTTGGAGTAGCGGCCGGGGGATTCGGCGGCGACGCCGAGCGAGCCGGTGAGGCGGCCCTCGACCTTGAGCGGGACGGTGACGACCGAGCGCATCCCGGTGCTTTCGAGCAGCGGTACGGCGCCGGGCACGGCCGCGAGGTCCTCGTGGACGGCGGGCATCCGGGCCGAGCCGTACCGTCCGGTGCCGGCCTCGACGGGGACCCGGGCGAAGCGCTGGCGGGCCGAGGGGAGGCCGGTGGTGGCCCGCACCTCCAGCTCGGTCTCGTCGTCCGTGGCGAGCAGCAGGAAGGCGGAGTCGCCGTCCAGCATGTCGCGGGCGCGCTCCACGGTGCGCTGGAGCAGGCCGTCGAGGTCGTCGGGGGCGGGGGAGCCGATGAAGACCTCGAACGGGTCGACGTTGCGGCTCTCGCCCAGGGCGACCGGGTCGGTCGCGGGCTGGCGTGCGGGGCTCTGCAGGACCGCCCGCTCGTCGTCGCGTACGAGCAGGCAGACCGTGGACGGCTCGCCCTCGGTGTCGCGGACCCGCAGGTGCGAGGCGTACACGGGGACGACACGGCCGTCGGCTCCTCTTATCCCGTACGTGCCTTCCCAGCGCGAGAGTTGGAGGGCCTCGACGATGCCGGTGGAGGTGCCGGGGGTGTGCGGCCAGGCCGCGAAGTCGGTGAGCGCCTTGCCGGTGACCTGCTCGGCGGGGTATCCGAAGAGCTCCTCGGCGTCCTCGTTCCAGGCGCGGACGGCACCGGCGCGGTCGATCTGGACGACCGCGACGCGGACTCTGCCGTCGGTGACGGGGAGCAGCGCGGTCGGCAGGGCCGGGCCGGCGGAGCGGGTGCCCACGGGGCGGTTGGGGAGGTCGAGTTGGAACCAGACATTTTTTCTGGTTGGCGTGTACTCGACGCCCCAGCGGGAGGCGAGGGCGGCGCAGAGCAGCAGGCCACGGCCGTTCTCGCGGTCGGGTCCGGCGATGTCGGCGGGGGAGCCGAGCAGCGGAACCTCACGTTCGGGGTAGCGGTCGGCCACTTCGACGCGTACGCCGTCGTCGGAGCGCAGGCACAGGACGTCCGCCTTGGTGCCGGCGTGGACCACCGCGTTGGTGACGAGCTCGCTGGTCAGGACCACGGCGTCGTCCACGACGTCCGCATAGCCCCACCCCTGGAGGGTGTCCCGGACGAAGGCGCGGGCGGTCGCGACCGACCGCCCGACAGGGTCGAAGCTGGCTGCCGCCCGCGCGGTGATCACAGAACTCCTCGTACGCGTCTGGTCGCCCGGATTTCCTTGCCGGGGCTCCGGAACGTGCTCTCCGGGAATCAACAGTCCCATGTCGGCCCGCCCCCTCCGGTGTCCCGTGGTCGTCCTTTGTGCCGCCCTCCCCCAAGCTTTACCGAGCAGAAGGGTACGAACCGCCCCCATGCCGGGCGGACCGGGGCGGTTGGACAGCCGGAAGCCAGGTTACTTACCTTCGCTGTCCGAGCGGATGCCGGTCACCAGTGTTTCCGCCCTCCGTGGGCGGGGACGGATATGCGAAGCTGCCGAACTGTTATGGCCTGGTTCGGCCATGGTGAAACACTGGGCATGCTTCCGGAGACAGCCCGGGCAGTGCGGTCAACCCTTGCGGGAGGGACACGGTGGAGTCTGGCGCAGCAGCGCGGGGCGTAAGCACGCGCGCGAAAGACGATCAGTCCCGGACTCAACAGGCCCGGAGTCACAAGCGTGGAAGTAACGGTACGACCGAGGTGGACACGGCGGCGCTGCAGCGGTTGCTCGCGGCCCTCGCGTCGATGCGGGACGGGAATTTCCGCAAACGCCTGACGGTGTCCGGCGACGGGCTGATGACGGAGATCGCGGCCGTCTTCAATGAGGTCGCGGACCGCAATCTGCATCTGACCGGCGAGATCGCCCGGGTGCGCAGGATGGTCGGGCGCGAGGGAAAGCTGACCGAGCGGCTTGAGAACGGCGCTTGCGAGGGCTCCTGGGCGGCTGCGATCGACGCTTCCAACGCGCTGGTGGACGATCTCGCGCGGCCGGTCTCGGAGGTCGGTCGGGTGCTCTCGGCGGTGGCCGAGGGCGATCTGGAACAGCGGATGGACCTGCGGTCGCACGGCAGTGACGGCGCGGAGCGGCCGTTGCGCGGGGAGTTCCTCAAGGTCGGGCGGACCGTCAACAACCTGGTCGACCAGCTGTCCGCCTTCACCGATGAGGTGACGCGGGTCGCCCTTGAGGTCGGCACGGAGGGCAAGCTCGGCGGTCAGGCCCAGGTGCGCGGTATGTCCGGTTCCTGGAAGGATCTGACGGATTCCGTCAACACGATGGCGTACCGATTGACGGCACAGGTACGTGACATTGCTCTCGTCACCACCGCTGTCGCCAAGGGCGATCTGTCGCGCAAGGTCACCGTGCACGTGGCCGGCGAGATGCTCCAGCTGAAGAACACCGTCAACACGATGGTCGACCAGCTGTCCTCCTTCTCCTCGGAGGTGACCCGCGTCGCGCGCGAGGTGGGCACCGAGGGCGAGCTCGGCGGGCAGGCGCAGGTGCCGGGCGTGGCCGGGGTGTGGAAGGACCTCACCGACTCCGTCAACGTGATGGCGACGAACCTGACCGCCCAGGTGCGCGGCATCGCCCAGGTGACGACGGCCGTGGCGAGCGGCGACCTGTCGCAGAAGGTCACGGTCAACGCGCGCGGCGAGGTCGCGCAGCTCGCGGAGACCATCAACCAGATGACCGAGACGCTGCGTACGTTCGCGGACGAGGTCACCCGCGTCGCCAACGAGGTCGGCGCCGAGGGGCTCCTCGGTGGACAGGCGCAGGTGCCCGGTGCCGCCGGGACGTGGAAGGACCTCACGGATTCCGTCAACACCGTGTTCCGCAACCTGACGACCCAGGTGCGGGACATCGCGCAGGTGACGACGGCGGTCGCCAGTGGTGACATGACCCAGAAGGTCACCGTCGACGTGGCCGGCGAGATGCTGGAGCTGAAGAACACCGTCAACACGATGGTGGACCAGCTCCAGTCGTTCGGTTCCGAGGTGACCCGGGTCGCCCGCGAGGTCGGCATCGAGGGCCGGCTCGGCGGGCAGGCGGAGGTGCCGGGGGCCGCCGGGACGTGGAAGGACCTGACGGATTCCGTCAACACCGCGTTCCGCAACCTCACTGGGCAGGTGCGGGACATCGCGCAGGTGACGACGGCGGTCGCCAACGGCGACCTGTCGCAGAAGGTCACCGTCGATGTCGCGGGCGAGATGCTGGAGTTGAAGAACACCGTCAACACGATGGTGGCGCAGCTGTCGTCGTTCGCCGACCAGGTCACGCGCATGGCGCGGGACGTGGGCACCGAGGGCCGCCTCGGTGGCCAGGCGCGCGTCGACGGCGTCTCGGGCACCTGGAAGGAACTCACCGACTCCGTCAACTTCATGGCGGGAAACCTGACTTCACAGGTGCGTCAGATCGCCCAGGTGACGACGGCGGTGGCCCGGGGTGACCTGTCGCAGAAGATCGACGTGGACGCCCGTGGCGAGATGCTGGAGCTGAAGAACACCATCAACACGATGGTCGACCAGCTCTCCGCGTTCGCCGAGCAGGTCACCCGCGTCGCCCGCGAGGTCGGCACCGACGGCCGTCTCGGCGGCCAGGCGCAGGTGCCCGGCGTCGCCGGGGTGTGGCGCGATCTGACCGACTCCGTGAACGGCATGGCCGGCAACCTCACGGCCCAGGTGCGCAACATCGCCCAGGTCGCCACGGCGGTGGCCCGGGGTGACCTCTCCCAGAAGATCGACGTGGACGCGCGCGGCGAGATCCTGGAGTTGAAGAACACGCTCAACACGATGGTCGACCAGCTCTCCAACTTCGCCGAGCAGGTCACCAGGGTGGCCCGCGAGGTGGGCACGGAGGGCATCCTGGGCGGCCAGGCCGAGGTGCAGGGCGTGTCCGGCACCTGGAAGGACCTCACCCAGTCCGTCAACTTCATGGCCAACAACCTGACTTCACAGGTGCGCAACATCGCCGAGGTGACGACGGCGGTCGCCGAGGGCGACCTCTCCAAGAAGATCACCGTCGACTCCAAGGGCGAGATCCTGGAGCTGGTGACGACCGTCAACACCATGGTCGACCAGCTGTCCAACTTCGCCGACGAGGTCACGCGGGTGGCCCGCGAGGTGGGCACCGAGGGCATCCTGGGCGGCCAGGCGCGGGTGCGGGGGGTCACCGGCATCTGGAAGGACCTCAGCGACAACGTCAACCTGATGGCCGCGAACCTGACGACCCAGGTGCGCAACATTTCCCGGGTCTCGGCGGCGGTCGCCAACGGAGACCTCACCAAGAAGGTGACGGTCGAGGCGCGCGGCGAGGTCGCCGAACTCGCCGACACCGTCAACACGATGGTGACGACCCTTTCCTCGTTCGCCGAGCAGGTCACCAAGGTGGCCCGCGAGGTGGGCACGGACGGCATCCTGGGCGGTCAGGCCCGGGTGCCCGGCGTCTCGGGGACGTGGAAGGACCTCACCGAGTCGGTGAACTCCATGGCCGACAACCTCACCGGACAGGTGCGCCAGATCGCCACCGTCACCACCGCCATCGCCCAGGGCGACCTCACCAAGAAGATCGACATCGATGCGCGCGGCGAGATCCAGGAGCTGAAGAACACCATCAACACGATGGTCGACCAGCTCTCCTCGTTCGGCCAGGAGGTCACCCGGGTCGCCCGCGAGGTCGGCACCGAGGGCCAGTTGGGCGGCCACGCCCGGGTGCGCGACGTCGACGGGACCTGGCGCGATCTGACCGAATCGGTGAACGAGATGGCCGGGAACCTGACCCGGCAGGTCCGTGCCATCGCGGCCGTCGCGACCGCGGTGACCCGAGGCGACCTCAACCTGAAGATCGACGTGGACGCGGCGGGCGAGATCCAGGCCCTCCAGGACAACATCAACACCATGATCGCCAACCTGCGCGACACCACCGTCGCCAACAAGGAGCAGGACTGGCTCAAGGGCAACCTGGCCCGCATCTCCGGCCTGATGCAGGGCCGCCGGGACCTCGACGACGTGGCCTCGCTGATCATGACCGAGCTGACGCCGGTCGTCTCCGCGCAGCACGGCGCGTTCTTCCTGGCCATGCCCACGGGCGGCGCCCCGGAGGTCAGCGCGGAGGGCGACGGCTCGTACGAGCTGCGGATGCGCGGGAGTTACGGGTACTCGGCCGGGTCCATGCCGACCTCCTTCCGGCCCGGCGAGACGCTGATCGGCACGGCCGCCGAGGAGAAGCGGACCATCCTGGTGGAGAACGTGCCGCCGGGCTACCTCAAGATCTCCTCCGGGCTCGGCGAGGCGCCGCCCGCGCATGTGATCGTGCTGCCGGTGCTCTTCGAGGGGAAGGTCCTCGGGGTGATCGAGCTGGCCTCGTTCCAGCCGTTCACGCACATCCAGAAGGACTTCCTCAACCAGATCGCCGAGATGATCGCGACCAGCGTCAACACCATCTCGGTCAACTCCAAGACCGAGGTGCTGCTCAAGCAGTCGCAGGAGCTCACCGAGCAACTGCGCGAGCGGTCGGCCGAGTTGGAGAACCGGCAGCGGGCCCTTCAGGCCTCCAACGCCGAGCTGGAGGAGAAGGCCGAGCTGCTCGCCCAGCAGAACCGCGACATCGAGGTGAAGAACACCGAGATCGAGGAGGCCCGGCAGGTCCTGGAGGAGCGCGCCGAACAGCTCGCCGTCTCCATGCGCTACAAGTCCGAGTTCCTCGCGAACATGTCGCACGAGCTGCGTACGCCGCTCAACTCCCTGCTCATCCTCGCCAAGTTGCTCGCCGACAACGCGGAGGGCAACCTCTCGCCGAAGCAGGTCGAGTTCGCCGAGACGATCCACGGGGCCGGTTCCGACCTGCTCCAGCTGATCAACGACATCCTCGACCTCTCCAAGGTCGAGGCGGGCAAGATGGACGTCTCGCCGACCCGGATCGCCCTGGTCCAGCTGGTCGACTACGTGGAGGCCACCTTCCGTCCGCTCACCGCGGAGAAGGGCCTCGACTTCTCGGTACGGGTCTCGCCCGAGTTGCCCGCGACGCTGCACACCGATGAGCAGCGGCTGTTGCAGGTGCTGCGTAACCTGCTGTCCAACGCGGTGAAGTTCACCGACAGCGGGGCCGTCGAGCTCGTCATCCGCCCGGCCGGCTCCGATGTCCCGCACGCCATCCGGGAGCAGCTCCTGGAGGCGGGCTCGCTGCGCGACGCCGACGCCGACCTGATCGCGTTCTCGGTCACCGACACCGGCATCGGGATCGCGGCCAGCAAGATGCGGGTCATCTTCGAGGCGTTCAAGCAGGCGGACGGCACGACCAGCCGCAAGTACGGCGGCACCGGCCTCGGCCTCTCCATCAGCCGCGAGATCGCGCGGCTGCTCGGCGGCGAGATCCACGCTGCGAGCGAACCGGGCCGCGGCTCCACCTTCACGCTGTATCTCCCGATGCACCTGAGCGAGTTGCCCCCGCAGGGCTATCCGCAGCTCGCCCCCGGCAGCATGGAGGGCGCGGCCGGGCTCGCCATCGAGGCCGCACGGCCCGAGTTCGCACAGCACAACGGGGGGCCGCACGCGGCGGAAGTCTCCCAGCCGGGCACGGCCGGTCTTTTCCGGCGGCGCCGCAAGGCGCTCGGCTCGGACGGGCAGAAGGAGGCCGCGAGGCCCGGGCAGTCCGTCGCCACCGGCGAGAGCTGGGAGGCGGCCGAGCCGGAGCGGGCCGCCGCGCGGACGTTCCAGTTCGCCGGCGAGAAGGTCCTGATCGTCGACGACGACGTACGCAACGTCTTCGCGCTCACCAGCGTCCTTGAGCAGCACGGGCTTTCGGTGCTGTACGCGGAGAACGGGCGGGAGGGCATCGAGGTCCTCGAACAGCACGAGGACACCGCGGTCGTCCTGATGGACATCATGATGCCCGAGATGGACGGCTATGCGACGACCTCAGCGATTCGCCGGATGCCGCAGTTCGCCGGGCTGCCGATCGTCGCGCTCACCGCGAAGGCGATGAAGGGGGACCGCGAGAAGGCCATCGAGTCCGGCGCTTCCGACTATGTGACGAAGCCGGTCGACCCGGACCATCTGCTCTCCGTCATGGAGCAGTGGATGCGAGGGAAGTGATCGTCGGCTGTGCGAATGACCGGGCGTTGCTGACTGACTGTGGCCGAAGGCGTGTGAGGCGGCGGTATTCGGGGAACCTTCTGGTCTCCCACTGCGTTTCTGCTACGTGCACAGTGACATCGCGGTGACAGGGTGTGGCGACAGGCGGGGTGCGGCTACCATGACCGGCACAAGGACGGGCGACGCAAGGGAGTCGTCCCCTGGGGCGGCGCCCGGTGCACTGCCGGGGCGAGGAGGACGGGCCATGGTGCAGAAGGCCAAGATCCTCCTGGTCGATGACCGGCCGGAGAATCTGCTGGCGCTGGAGGCCATCCTCTCTGCGCTCGATCAGACACTGGTGCGGGCATCGTCAGGGGAGGAAGCGCTCAAAGCGCTGCTTACGGACGATTTCGCGGTCATTCTGCTGGACGTCCAAATGCCCGGAATGGACGGGTTCGAAACCGCCGCGCACATCAAGAGGCGTGAGCGGACGCGGGACATCCCGATCATCTTCCTCACGGCCATCAACCACGGCCCCCATCACACGTTCCGCGGTTACGCGGCGGGCGCCGTGGACTACATCTCGAAGCCGTTCGACCCCTGGGTGCTGCGCGCCAAGGTGTCGGTCTTCGTCGAGCTGTACATGAAGAACTGCCAGCTGCGCGAGCAGGCGGCCCTGCTGCGGCTCCAGTTGGAAGGCGGCGCCCAGGGCGGCGCGGCCAAGGAGTCGGCGGGTCTGCTCGCCGAACTGTCCGCGCGGCTCGCGGCAGTTGAGGAGCAGGCCGAGGCGCTCTCCAAGCAGCTCGACGACGAATCCGCCGACGCCGCGGCGGTCGCCACCGCCGCCCACCTGGAGCGCAAGCTCACCGGTCTGCGGCGGGCGTTGGACGCGCTGGAGCCCGGCACCGGCGGCGCGCCCACGCTCCCTTCGCAGAACTGACGACCGGGATCTGACGTCGCGTTCGGCTGACGTGGCGTCAGATCTCTTGCGGCGTACGACACGGACGGGTGAAGCCGTAGGCACACGTGTCCACCGCCGCCGACCCAGGTAACCTCAGCACCATGGCCTCACGTACGTCCGGCAAGGGTTCCCAGGGCACGGCGGGCACCGCGAAGCGCACCGGCCGTACCCCGGCGAAGAAGGCTGCGCCCGCGAAGAAAGCCGCGGCCCCCAAGGCACCCGCGAAGAAGACCGCCGCGAAGAAGGCGGCGCCCAAGCCCGCACCCAAAGCGGCGCCCTCCCCGACCGGGGGCGTGTACAAGCTCGTGCGCGCCGTCTGGCTCGGCGCGGCCCACGGGGTGGGCGCGATGTTCCGCGGAATAGGCCGCGGCGCCAAGGGACTCGACCCGGCCCACCGCAAGGACGGCGTGGCCCTGCTGCTGCTCGCTCTCGCGCTGATCGTCGCCGCCGGCACCTGGTCCAATCTGCGCGGCCCGGTCGGCGACCTCGTACAGATGCTGGTGACCGGCGCGTTCGGCCGGCTCGACGTCGTCGTGCCGCTGCTGCTCGGCGCCATCGCGATCCGGCTCATCCTCTACCCCGAGAAGCCCGAGGCCAACGGGCGGATCGTCATCGGCCTGTCCGCGCTCGTCCTCGGCGTCCTCGGCCAGGTCCACATCGCGTGCGGCTCACCCGGCCGGAACGACGGCACCGACGCCATGCAGGACGCGGGCGGCCTGATCGGCTGGGCCTCGTCCAAGCCGCTCGAATTCACGCTGGGCGACGTGCTCGCCGTGCCGATGCTCGTGCTGCTCACGGTCTTCGGACTGCTCGTGGTCACCGCGACGCCGGTCAACGCCATCCCGCAGCGGCTGCGGCTCCTCGGCGTCAAGCTCGGCGTCCTCGAACCGCTCCCGGACGAGGCCGGCGACGAGGAGCCGTACGACGACGAGTGGCGCGAGCCCGCGCCGCGCACCCGCCGCCGCTCCGCCACCCCCGTCGAGCAGGCCCCGGAGCGGGCCGAGGAGGAGGCGCTCTCGCGGCGCCGCAAGCCCCGGCGGGCCTCGGTGCAACCGGCGTTCGAGAACGGCCTCGACCCGGTCGACGTGGCCGCCGCCGCGGCCGCGGCGCTGGACGGCGCCGTACTGAACGGCCTGCCCCCCTCGCCCGTCGTCGCCGACCTCACGCAGGGCGTCTCCGTCGAGCGGGACCGCGAGCAGGCCACCCCGCTGCCGATCGCCCGGGCCGCCGAGCCCGAAGCACCGGCCGAGCCCACGGCCCCGAAGGCCACGGCGCCGAAGGCCACGCCGGGCGCCCTGCCCGTCGTGCCGGATCTGACGAAGTCCGCGCCCTCGGCCGCCGAGCCGCTGCCCCCGCGCGCCGAGCAGCTCCAGCTCGCCGGCGACATCACCTACGCGCTCCCCACCCTCGACCTCCTGGAGAAGGGCGGGCCCGGCAAGACCCGCAGCGCCGCCAACGACGCCGTCGTCGCCTCGCTGCAGAACGTCTTCATGGAGTTCAAGGTCGACGCCAACGTCACCGGGTTCACGCGCGGCCCGACGGTCACCCGGTACGAGGTCGAGCTCGGGCCGGCCGTGAAGGTCGAGCGGATCACCGCCCTCGCCAAGAACATCGCGTACGCCGTCGCCAGCCCCGACGTGCGGATCATCTCGCCGATCCCGGGGAAATCGGCGGTCGGCATCGAGATTCCCAACACCGACCGCGAGATGGTCAACCTCGGCGACGTGCTGCGCCTCGCGGACGCGGCCGAGGACGACCATCCGATGCTGGTGGCGCTCGGCAAGGACGTCGAGGGCGGCTACGTCATGGCCAACCTCGCGAAGATGCCGCACGTCCTGGTCGCCGGAGCCACCGGTTCCGGAAAGTCCTCCTGCATCAACTGCCTCATCACCTCCGTGATGGTGCGGGCCACGCCCGAGGACGTGCGCATGGTGCTCGTCGACCCCAAGCGCGTGGAGCTGACGGCGTACGAGGGCATTCCGCACCTCATCACGCCGATCATCACCAACCCGAAGCGGGCCGCCGAGGCGCTCCAGTGGGTCGTGCGCGAGATGGACCTGCGCTACGACGACCTCGCCGCGTTCGGTTTCCGCCACATCGACGACTTCAACGAGGCGATCCGCAACGGCAAGGTGAAGCTGCCCGAGGGCAGTGAGCGCGAGCTGACGCCGTATCCGTACCTCCTGGTGATCGTCGACGAGCTCGCCGACCTGATGATGGTCGCGCCGCGCGACGTGGAGGACGCGATCGTCCGCATCACCCAGCTGGCGCGCGCCGCCGGCATCCACCTGGTGCTCGCCACCCAGCGGCCCTCGGTCGACGTCGTCACCGGCCTGATCAAGGCGAACGTGCCCTCGCGGCTCGCGTTCGCGACCTCCTCGCTCGCCGACAGCCGGGTCATCCTCGACCAGCCGGGCGCCGAGAAGCTGATCGGCAAGGGCGACGGCCTGTTCCTGCCGATGGGCGCGAACAAGCCGACCCGGCTCCAGGGCGCCTTCGTCACCGAGGACGAGATCGCGGCCGTCGTCCAGCACTGCAAGGACCAGATGGCCCCGGTCTTCCGGGACGACGTCACCGTCGGCACCAAGCAGAAGAAGGAGATCGACGAGGAGATCGGCGACGACCTGGACCTGCTCTGCCAGGCGGCCGAGCTGGTCGTGTCGACGCAGTTCGGCTCCACCTCGATGCTCCAGCGCAAACTGCGCGTCGGCTTCGCCAAGGCGGGCCGGCTGATGGACCTGATGGAGTCGCGGAGCATCGTCGGCCCCAGCGAGGGCTCCAAGGCGCGGGACGTTCTGGTCAAGCCGGACGAACTCGACGGAGTGCTGGCGGTGATCCGAGGAGAGGCTCCCTGAGTTTGGCGGGGGGTGAATTGGGGTAGATAGGTGGGCTATCAGCGGGCAGAATCTGTCGGCTGACAGCCGACCGGCCCAAACAGCACTCGTACGGGATCCCCGAGCAACCGTTTCCCTTGGCCGTACGTCAAGTTGAGGGGGACGTGAAAGCAAGTGTGGTCAGTGTTCCGCCGTCAGGGGCGCGGCCATACCGATGGCGTACAAACTCCGCTCTCCCGGTTGCCCCACTCTTTCGTACCCCCCCTAGACTGAACACCCAGCAGGTGGCTCACGCTCGAAAGGCGCCCCCGTGTCCATCGGCAACTCTCCCGAAGACGACCGGCCTCCGATCGAAGACGACGGGCCATCGATCGGCCGCGCACTTCAGCAGGCCCGAATCGCCGCCGGACTGACGGTCGACGAGGTCAGTTCCACCACGCGGGTGCGCATCCCCATCGTGCACGCGATCGAGCAGGACGACTTCTCGCGCTGCGGCGGTGACGTGTACGCGCGCGGACACATCCGTACGTTCGCCCAGGCCGTCCACCTCGACCCCGACCCGCTGGTCGCGCGGTACGACGCCGCTCACGGCGGCCGTCCCGCGCCCACCCCCGCGGCCCCCCTGTTCGAGGCGGAGCGGATCCGGCCCGATCCGCGCCGGCCCAACTGGACCGCCGCCATGGTCGCCGCGATCGTCGTGGTCGTCGGCTTCGTCGGATTCACGATGTTCAGCGGCGGCGACAAGAGCAAGGGCGGCACCTCCGTCGCCGAGGGCCCCGCCCAGCAGAAGCTGCCCACGTCGTCGGCCAGCCCCGCCCCCGCCAAACCCCCGGCCCCCAAGCCGACGCCGTCCGACAGCGCCATCGCCGCGGTCCCGGCCGACAAGGTCACCGTCAAGGTCACCGCGATCAACGACAAGAGCTGGATCTCGGCCAAGGACCACAACGGCAAGATGCTCTTCGACGGCCTGCTCCAGAAGGGCGAGGCCCAGACGTTCCAGGACGGCCAGCAGGTCGACCTGATCCTGGGCAACGCCGGGGCGATCGAGCTCTACGTCAACGGCAAGAAGATCGACAGCAAGTTCGAGGACGGCCAGGTCGAGCGCCTGAGCTACACCAAGGGCGACCCCCAGGCCGGCTGACGCCCCGGGCCCACGACCCTCGCGGCGGGGGCGTGGGCCAGGACAAAGTAGTCTTGAGTCCATGCCCGAACGCCGCACCGTCGCCCTTGTCACTCTTGGCTGCGCCCGTAACGAGGTGGACTCGGAGGAGCTCGCAGGCCGCTTGGCAGCGGACGGCTGGGAGCTCGTCGAGGACGCATCGGACGCGGACGTCGCCGTCGTCAACACCTGCGGATTCGTCGAAGCCGCCAAGAAGGACTCCGTCGACGCCCTCCTCGAAGCCAACGATCTCAAGGATCACGGCAAGACCCAGGCCGTCGTCGCGGTCGGCTGCATGGCCGAGCGGTACGGCAAGGACCTCGCTGAGGCGCTGCCCGAAGCCGACGGAGTGCTCGGCTTCGACGACTACGCCGACATCTCCGACCGCCTCCAGACCATCCTCAACGGCGGCATCCACGCCTCGCACACCCCGCGCGACCGGCGCAAGCTGCTGCCGATCAGCCCGGCCGAGCGCCAGGACGCCCCCGACGTGGCGCTGCCCGGGCACGCCCAGGACAGCGCCCCCGAGGACCTCCCCGACGGTCTCGCGCCCGCCTCCGGGCCGCGCGCCCCGCTGCGCCGCCGGCTCGACACCAGCCCGGTCGCCTCCGTGAAGCTGGCCTCCGGCTGCGACCGGCGCTGCTCGTTCTGCGCCATCCCGTCCTTCCGCGGCTCGTTCATCTCGCGCCGCCCCAGCGACGTGCTCGGCGAGACCCGCTGGCTGGCCGAGCAGGGCGTCAAGGAGGTCATGCTGGTCTCCGAGAACAACACCTCGTACGGCAAGGACCTCGGCGACATCCGGCTGCTCGAAACGCTGCTCCCGGAGCTCGCCGCGGTCGACGGCATCGAGCGGGTACGGGTCAGCTACCTCCAGCCGGCCGAGATGCGGCCGGGCCTCATCGACGTACTGACGTCGACCGAGAACGTCGTGCCGTACTTCGACCTCTCCTTCCAGCACTCGGCGCCCGGCGTGCTGCGCGCGATGCGGCGCTTCGGCGACACCGAGCGGTTCCTCGAACTGCTCGACACGATCCGCGCCAAGGCGCCGACGGCCGGTGTGCGGTCCAACTTCATCGTCGGCTTCCCCGGTGAGACCGAGGAGGACTTCAAGGAGCTGGAACGCTTCCTCACGGCCGCCCGCCTTGATGCCATCGGCGTCTTCGGCTACTCCGACGAGGAGGGCACCGAAGCGGTCGGCTACGAGGGCAAGTTGGACGCGGACACCATCGCCGAGCGGCTCGCGCACCTGTCGAGGCTCGCCGAGGAGCTCACCGCGCAGCGCGCCGAGGAGCGCATCGGCGACACCGTGCGCGTCCTGGTCGAGACCGTCGACGAGGAGGACGGTGCGGTCGGCCGGGCCGAGCACCAGGCGCCCGAGACCGACGGCCAGGTGATCTTTACTGAGAGCGCCGGTCTTGCGCCCGGCCGTATCGTCGAGGCCAAGGTGGTCGGAACCGAAGGTGTCGACCTCGTGGTCGAGCTGCTTGACGGGGTTGAGGAGGCGGGCAGATGACCGGAGTCCCGGCATCGGCGGCGGGCGGAACCGGCCGGACGCCGGCGCCCGGCGGCAAGCTGGGCGCTGCGGCCGTCAACCAGGCCAGCCTCTGGAACATCGCCAACATCCTCACGATGATCCGGCTCGTGCTCGTGCCGGGCTTCGTCATGCTGCTGCTCGCGGACGGCGGGTACGACCCGGCGATGCGGGCCTGGGCCTGGGCGGCCTTCGCCGTCGCCATGATCACCGACATCTTCGACGGACACCTGGCGCGCACGTACAACCTGGTCACCGACTTCGGGAAGATCGCCGACCCGATCGCCGACAAGGCGATCATGGGCGCCGCGCTGATCTGCCTGTCGCTGCTCGGCGATCTGCCGTGGTGGGTCACCGGAGTCATCCTGTTCCGGGAACTCGGGATCACGCTCATGCGTTTCTGGGTCATCCGGCACGGAGTGATTCCGGCCAGTCGCGGCGGCAAGCTCAAGACCCTGGCCCAGGGCACCGCGACCGGCATGTACGTCCTGGCGCTGACGGGCCCGCTGGCCACCCTGCGCTTCTGGGTGATGGCCGTCGCGGTGGTGCTCACGGTCGTCACGGGGCTCGACTACGTGCGCCAGGCGATTGTGCTGAGGCGCAAGGGAATTGCCGCGCAGCGCGCCGCCGGGGGATCCGCGTTGTGAGCGAGGCGGCCAGGGTTCTGCGCCTGCTCACGGAGCGTGACCAGACGCTCGCGGTGGCGGAGTCGCTGACGGGCGGCCTGGTGGCCGCCGAGCTGACCTCGGTGCCCGGCGCCTCGCGTGTTTTCCGCGGTTCGGTGACGGCGTACGCGACCGACCTGAAGCGGGACGTCCTGGGTGTGGACGGGACCCTTCTGGCCGAGCGCGGGGCGGTCGATCCCGATGTCGCGCTGCAGATGGCGGCGGGGGTGCGCGAGGTGCTCGGGTCGAGCTGGGGGATCGCGACCACGGGCGTCGCGGGACCCGAACCACAGGACGGCCAACCGGTCGGGACGGTATACGTTTCGGCCGTTGGTCCGGCGGGAGCCAAGAAAACCGTCGCATTGCGGTTGAACGGCGACCGGGCGGAAATTCGTATGGAGAGTGTACGCAGCGTGCTCGAACTGCTCTCCAGTGAACTCCGCAAGGATGGGCGGGCACAGGATACGGAACAGAACGGGGGGATTTGATGTTTGCAGCCCTGAGTGAACACGACATCGCTCCCCGCACGGCCGCGGCGCGAGGCGGTACGGTGGGGCGTGAAGGATGCGGCTACGCGGTCCGAGGAGGGAGCCACCGATGATTCTGCTCCGTCGCCTGCTGGGTGACGTGCTGCGTCGGCAGCGCCAGCGCCAGGGCCGTACTCTGCGCGAAGTCTCCTCGTCCGCCCGAGTCTCACTCGGCTATCTCTCCGAGGTGGAGCGGGGGCAGAAGGAGGCATCCTCCGAGCTGCTCTCCGCGATCTGCGACGCGCTTGACGTACGGATGTCCGAGCTCATGCGGGAAGTCAGCGACGAGCTGGCACTCGCCGAGCTCGCTGCCTCTGCGGCAGCGAGTGACCCGGTGCCGGTGCGTGCGCCGGTACGTCCGATGCTCAATTCGATCTCCGTGACGTCGGTGACTGGTGTGCCGACGGAGCGGGTGACGATCAAGGCGCCCGCGGAAGCGGTGGACGTCGTCGCGGCCTGATCTTCAGGCTCGCGCCCAGGCTTGTACTGAGCCCCGGTTGGCCACTTGGTGGCCAACCGGGGCTCAGCCCTTTTCCGCCGCGCCCGTTTTAGGGCTTCTGTGGCAGGGTGGTAGGAGATCGCGCAAACGTCCGCATGGTCCGTACGGGAGTTCCCCTCGTTCTGCTTCCGCGGGCGTTCCGTCCGGAGTGGAGGGAATGCATGTCCTACATCAAGAGCCCGCTGTCCGACGCCGACCTCAAGGTGGTCGGTGACGCTCTGCAGGGTGCGCTGGTGGATCTCGTGGACCTCTCGCTGGTGTCCAAGCAGGTGCACTGGAACGTCGTCGGCCCGCGGTTCCGGTCCGTACACCTCCAGCTCGACGAGGTCGTCGACACCGCGCGGCTGCACTCGGACACGGTGGCTGAGCGGGCCTCCGCCGTCGGCGTCAGCCCGGACGGGCGCTCCGCCACGGTGGCGAAGTCGAGTGCGATCGACACCGTGCCGGACGGCTGGATCAAGGACGCCGAGGCTGTGAAGGTCCTGGTCGCCGCGCTCGGCGTGGTGATCGGCCGGATGCGCGAGCGCATCGAGGCGACCGCCGACCCGGACCCGATCAGCCAGGACATCCTCATCGGGCTCACGGCCGACCTCGAAAAGCATGCGTGGATGTTCCAGGCGGAAACCGTCTGAACCGCTGTACGCGACCACACGCCGCCGCGCACGGATACACCGTGCACGGGCCGGGTCGTACGCGGTGAAGCGCGGGCGACCTGGAGCGCTCCGGGCCTGCCCCCGGTGCGCCCTCCCGGCGGGTTTCCCGGCGGTCTAGCGTCGGCCCGAGGAGGCGGCCCATGGCGGTGGCGGTGCGTTGGGTGCCCGCGCTGGTCGTTGCGGCGCTGTGGTGGTGGGCCGTGCTGCGCGTGGTGCTGGTGCCCGGCCAGACGGGATTCGTCGAGGGGGCGATGGTCGCGGGCGGCTGGGGGCTGAGCCTGCTGCCGGTCCACGTGGCATCCGAGCCGCGTGCGCGGTCCGGCTCTACCAGGGCATCGAGACGCCGCCGTTCGGACGGATGATCTGGCCCGTCGTGAACGACGAGGCGTCCGCGGCGAGATGCAGTACGGCGTGCGCGATGTCCTCGGGTTCGCCGAGCCGCGCGAGCGGGGAGAGCCGCAGCATCGTCGACTCGATCTGCTCCTGCTGCTCGGCGGCGTGCTGGTCGGTCATGGGGGTGCGGACCCAGCCGGGGGCGATGGCGTTCACGCGGATCCCGTGCGGGCCCAGTTCGCAGGCGAGCGTCCGGGTGAGCTGGACGACCGCGACCTTCGAGACGCTGTAGCAGAACAGGCCCGGCCGCGAGGAGTCCACAGCGCCCGAGGCCATGGTGACGATGGAGCCCCGGATGCCGTGGGCGATCATCGTGCGGGCCGCCTCCTGGCAGGCGTGGAGCACGCCCCGGAAGTTGACGGACAACACCCGGTCGAGGTCCGCGTCCTCGGTGTCCAGGACCGAGCTGGTGTGCATGATGCCCGCGATCGCCGCCACGATGTGGACCGGTCCGGCGGCTTCCAGGGCCGCCTTGACCTGCGCGCGGTCCGAGACGTCGAGCGGGTGGGCATGGGCGGTGCCGCCCGCCTTGGTGATCAGTGCCAGGGTCTCCGCCAGGCCCGCCTCGTCGCGGTCCGCGCAGTGCACCGTGGCACCCGCCTCCGCGAGGAGCAGGGCACTGGCGCGGCCGATCCCACTGGCTGCGCCGGTGACGAAAGCCGTACGGTCGCTGAGGTCGTACGCCGTGAGGGGCATGCCGGGACGGTACGACTGGATCTGACGAGTCGTCAATGACCGTGCGAGGCCTGTCGCCGGCGTCTCTCCGCGGAGCCTCAAAGGGCGGGCGCCGGCTGGCACTTGGGGCACCAGTAGGTGGGGCGCTCGCGGCCCGAGGGGTCGTGCTGGGTGGTGGTACGGATGGGGGTCCGGCAGCGCGGGCACGGCCGGCCAGCTCGGCCGTAGACGTATGCCTGGCGGACCGGGCGGTCCTTGTTGGCCTCCAGGAGCCGCTTCGCGGTGGCCACGAGGCGCTCGGGGGAGGGGAGTTCGCCGATCGGCAGCCAGGGGACGGCCCGGATCGCGAAGCAGATCTCCGACTTGTACACGTTGCCGACCCCGGCGAGGTTGCGCTGGTCGAGCAGGGCGTCACCGATGGTGCGGGCAGGGTCCTGGAGGAGGTTGCGCAGGGCGGAATCGGCGTCCCAGTCGGGGCCGAGGAGATCGGGGCCCAGGTGGCCGACCGCCTTGGACTCGTCCTGGGTGCGGAGCAGTTCGAGCACGGGCAGCCGATAGCCGACAGCCGTGTGCCCGGCGTTCCCGAGGATGGCCCGGATCTGGTGGGCGGGCCCGCCGCCCCAGCGCTCGCCGGGCGCGTAGATCCGCCAGGACCCGTCCATCCGGAGGTGGGAGTGCAGGGTGAGCCCACCCTCGATCCTGGCCAGCAGATGTTTGCCGCGCGGGGTCACATCAAGGACGGCCCGCCCGGTGAGATCCGCCGTGGCGAACCGCGGCACCCGCAGATCGGACCGGGTCAGGACCTGCCCGGCCAGCGCCGCGTGCAGCCGCCGCGCGGCCTGGTAGACGGTGTCACCTTCGGGCATGAGTCCATTCTGCCGGGGGTGGGAGTGGGGTGCCCCCGGTGTGTTCGGCCTGGTTCGGGCAGCGCCGGCGGGACGGCAGCCGTGCCTCGGCCCGGGGCTGCGTCAGGGTCTCAGGCGCAACCCCCTCGGGGTCGGGACGAAGCCCGCCGTTTCCAGGGGGCGGGCCAGCGGGGACGCCAGGGCGGGGTCGCCGTTGGCCCGCTCCACGGTGATCGTGCCGAGCCGGCCCGCCCGCGCCGCCCCCGCGAGGGCCCCGCAGGCCGCGGTCAGTGCCGGATCGTCCGGCTCGGCCGGCCAGGCGAGCAGGGACTTGCCGCCGCGCTCCAGATACAGCACGAGCTCGCCGTCGACCAGAACGACCATGGAACCCGCCTTGCGGCCCGGCTTGTGACCGGCCCCGCCCGGCGGCTCGGGCCAGGGCAGCGCCGCACCGTAGGCATTGGCCGGGTCGGCGGCCGCCAGGACGACCGCCTGTGGGGCGGTGTGCGCGTCGGCGCCCCGGTCCCGGGCGGTGGCGGCCGCCCGCAGCCGGTCCACCGCGCCGTCCATAGCGAACTGGGCCGCGCCGAGCCCCTCGACCACATAGCCGCGCCGGGCCTGCCCGCTGTCCTCGAACGCGGCCAGGATCCGGTACGTCGCGGAGAAGCCGCCCTCGACGCCCTCGGCCTGCACCGCACCCCGGGTGACCACACCGTGCCGGTCCAGGAGGGTGCGGGCCAGGGCGTGGGCGCGGTGGGTCGGGTCGGGCTCGCGGGGCGGGAGCAGGGACCAGCGGCCCGAGACCGTCGGCGGTCCGGTGCGCGAGACCGGGCGGGCCGCGGCGGTCAGGGTGCCGTAACGGCCGCGCGGGACGGGCCGCTTGGCGCGGTGGGCGGTGGAACCCGCGGTGCGCCCGGAGCCGAGCAGGGAACGCAGCGGCGCCAGAGTGTCGTTGGTGAGCCGCCCGGACCACGCCAAGTCCCATACCGCGTCGGCCAGTTGGGGGTCGGTGGCCTCCGGGTGGGTGGTGGCGCGGACCTGGTCGGCGAGCTGGCGGAAGAACAGGCCGTAGCCGGGGGCCAGCGCGGTGAGCACCGACTCGTGGAGCGCGGTCAGTTCGAGCGGGTGCGGGGGCGGCAGGAGCAGCGGGGCCGCGTCGGCCACGTACAGGGAGATCCAGCCGTCCTTGCCGGGCAGTGCGCCCGCCCCGGCCCAGACGACCTCGCCGGTCGTGGTGAGCTCGTCAAGCAGGCCCGTGCTGTAGTCGGCGACCCGGGACGGCAGGATCAGCTTCTCCAGGGCGGAGGCCGGGACTGCGGCGCCCTGCAACTGCTCCACGGCGCGGGCCAGCCCGTCGATGCCGCGCAGCCCGTTGCTGCCCAGGTGCTGCCACTGGGGGAGGAAGGTGGCGAGCGCGGCGGGCGGCACCGGCTCCAGCTCCTGGCGCAGCGCGGCCAGGGAGCGGCGGCGCAGCCTGCGCAGGATCGTCGCGTCGCACCACTCCTGGCCGATGCCCGCCGGATGGAACTCGCCCTGGACGACCCGGCCCGACGCCGCGAGGCGGTGCAGCGCGCCGTCCGTGACCGCGCTGCCCAGGCCGAACCGGGCCGCGGCGGTGGCCGAGGTGAACGGGCCGTGGGTGCGCGCGTAGCGGGACAGCAGGTCGCCGAGGGGGTCCTTCACCGGCTCGGTGAAGGCTTCGGGGACGCCGACCGGCAGCGCCGTGCCCAGCGCGTCGCGCAGCCGTCCCGCGTCCTCGATCGCCGCCCAGTGGTCGGTGCCGGAGACGCGGACCCGGATGGCGCGGCGCGCGGCGCCCAGCTCCGGCGCCCAGCCGGGCTCGGCGCCGCGGGCCGCCAACTCGGCGTCGGTGAGCGGCCCGAGGACCCGCAACAGGTCGGCGACGCCCTCGGCGTCCTTGATGCGGCGGTCCTCGGTGAGCCACTGGAGCTCCCGCTCCAGCTCGGTCAGGACATCGGCGTCCAACAGCTCGCGCAGCTCGGCCTGGCCCAACAGCTCGGCCAGGAGGCGGGAGTCGAGGGAGAGCGCGGCGGCCCGCCGCTCGGCGAGCGGCGAGTCGCCCTCGTACAGGAACTGCGCGACATAGCCGAACAGGAGGGAGCGGGCGAACGGGGACGGCTCGGGTGTGGTGACCTCGACCAGACGCACCCTGCGGGCTTCGAGGTCTCCCATCAGCTCGGTCAGGCCGGGGACGTCGAAGACGTCCTGAAGGCACTCGCGGACCGCTTCGAGGACGATCGGGAACGACCCGAACTCGCTTGCCACCTGGAGCAGTTGAGCCGCCCGCTGGCGCTGCTGCCACAGCGGGGTGCGCTTGCCCGGGTTGCGCCGGGGCAGCAGCAGGGCGCGGGCGGCGCACTCGCGGAAGCGGGAGGCGAACAGCGCGGAACTGCCGACCTGGTCGGTGACGATCTGCTCGATCTCGCCCTTGTCGAACACCGTGTCCGCGGCCCCCACGGGGGCTTGCTCGCTGTCGTACGTCGAGTCGAGGTGCGCCGGGTCCTGGTCGAGGAGGTCGAGGCCCATCAGGTCGGCGTCGGGCAGCCGCAGCACGATGCCGTCGTCGGCGTGCATGACCTGGGCGTCCATGCCGTACCGCTCGGCGAGGCGGGCGCCGAGCGCGAGTGCCCAGGGGGCGTGCACCTGGGCGCCGAAGGGGGAGTGGATGACCACGCGCCAGTCGCCGAGCTCGTCCCGGAAGCGCTCGACCAGGATCGTCCGGTCGTCCGGGATGTGGCCGCAGGCGCGGCGCTGCTCGTCGAGATAGCCGATCACATTGTCCGCGGCCCAGGCGTCGAGGCCCGCGCTCAGCAGGCGCAGCCGGGCGTCGTCGGGGGTGAGCGAGCCGACCTCGCGCAGGAACGCGCCCAGCGCGCGGCCCAGTTCGAGCGGACGGCCCAGCTGGTCGCCCTTCCAGAACGGCAGCCGGCCGGGCACCCCGGGAGCGGGCGAGACCAGGACCCGGTCGCGGGTGATGTCCTCGATCCGCCAAGAGGTGGTGCCCAGGGTGAACACGTCGCCCACCCGTGACTCGTACACCATCTCCTCGTCGAGCTCACCGACCCGGCCGCCGCCCTTCTTCGGGTCGGCCCCGGCCAGGAAGACGCCGAACAGGCCGCGGTCGGGGATCGTGCCGCCCGAGGTGACGGCCAGCCGCTGGGCACCGGGGCGGCCGGTGACCGTGCCCGCCACCCGGTCCCACACCACGCGCGGCCGCAGCTCCGCGAAGGCGTCGGACGGATAGCGGCCCGCCAGCATGTCCAGGACCGCCGTGAACGCCGACTCGGGGAGCGCGGCAAAGGGCGCGGCCCGGCGCACCAGCGCCATCAGGTCGTCCACCTGCCACGTGTCGAGCGCGGTCATCGCGACCAGCTGCTGGGCCAGCACGTCCAGCGGGTTGGACGGAATGCGCAGCGACTCGATCGCCCCCGAGCGCATCCGCTCGGTGACCACCGCCGACTGGACCAGATCGCCGCGGTACTTGGGGAAGACCACCCCGGTGGAGACGGCACCCACCTGGTGACCCGCCCGGCCCACGCGCTGCAGCCCGGAGGCCACCGACGGCGGCGACTCGACCTGGACGACCAGGTCCACCGCGCCCATGTCGATGCCCAGTTCGAGACTGGACGTGGCCACCACCGCCGGAAGGCGGCCCGCCTTCAGGTCCTCCTCCACGAGCGCCCGCTGCTCCTTGGAGACCGAGCCGTGGTGCGCCTTGGCGAGCAGAGCGGGGGCGCCGGCGGCGGCGCCCGAACCGCCCATCAGATCCGCCGGGGAGTGCGCCTCGGGCAGTGGCGCGCCCATGGCGCGCTCGTACGCGATCTCGTTGAGCCGGTTGCACAACCGCTCCGCAAGGCGGCGGGAGTTGGCGAACACGATGGTCGAGCGGTGCGCCTGCACCAGGTCGACGATGCGCTCCTCGACATGGGGCCAGATCGACGGCTTCTCGGCCCCCTCCTGGGCATCGGCCGCAGGTGAGCCGGCCAGCTCGCCCAGGTCCTCCACCGGCACCACCACCGACAGGTCGAACTCCTTGGCGGAGGGCGGCTGGACGATCTCGACCTTGCGCTGCGGGGACAGATAGCGCGCCACCTCGTCGACCGGGCGCACCGTCGCCGACAGGCCGATCCGGCGGGCCGGCTTGGGGAGCAGCTCGTCCAACCGCTCCAGGGAGAGCGCCAGATGGGCGCCCCGCTTGGTGCCCGCGACCGCGTGCACCTCGTCCAGGATCACCGTCTCGATGCCCGCGAGCGCCTCGCGCGCGGCGGAGGTGAGCATCAGGAACAGCGACTCGGGCGTGGTGATCAGAATGTCCGGCGGCCGGCTGATCAGAGACCGCCGCTCGGCGGGCGGGGTGTCTCCGGACCGGATGCCGACCCGCACCTCCGGCTCGGGCAGCCCAAGGCGCACCGACTCCTGGCGGATCCCGGTCAGCGGGGAGCGCAGATTGCGCTCCACATCGACCGCGAGGGCCTTCAGGGGAGACACGTACAGGACCCGGCAGCGCTTCTTCGGCTCGGCGGGCACCGGCGTGGCCGCCAGCCGGTCGAGCGCGGCGAGAAACGCGGCGAGCGTCTTGCCGGACCCGGTCGGGGCGACGACCAGGACGTCCGAGCCCTCCGCGATCGCCCGCCAGGCGCCCTCCTGCGCCGCGGTGGGCGCGGTGAAGGCTCCCGTGAACCAGCCGCGCGTCGCGGGAGAGAAGGAGTCCAGCGCTGTCCTTGCCATGGTCCCCATCGTGCACCCACCCACTGACAATGGCCCGGACCTGCGAGAATGAGGGTATGAACGGGGTCGAGGAATGGGCGCGGCACTGGCAGTACTCCGAACTGCCCGGCCTCGATCTGCTCCGGGCCCGCTATGTGAGCCACTCCTTCCCCCGGCACGCCCACGAAGGGTTCGTCTTCGGAGCGGTGCGCAGCGGCATCGAGAACGTGATCATGCCCGGCGGGACGATCCCGGCACACCCCGGCACCGTTGTCATGATCAACCCCGAGGTTCCGCACGCGGCCCACGCCGGGGTCCCCGAGGGCTGGACGTACGCCACGCTCTACCCCTCGGCGCAGCTGGTCACCGACATAGCGGCGGAAACCACCACGCTGCGCGGCACCGCCGGATTCGCCGAGACCATCGTCGAGGACCCGGACACCGCACTGCTCATCCAGGAAGTGCACCGGGCGGCCGAGCAGGGCAACGCGCTGGCCGCCGACAGCGTGTTCCGCATCGCCGTCGCCCGGCTGCTGCGCCGCCACGGCTGCGCCCTGCCCGAGCGGACACCCCGGTCGGCGGGTGCGCGCGCCGCGACCGCGGCGCGATACCTCCTGGTGGAGCGGCTCGCCGCCCCGCCGTCCCTGGAGCAGCTGGCCAAAGAGCTCGACACGAGCCCGTTCGCGCTGCTGCGCGCCTTCAAGGCGGAGTACGGGCTGCCTCCGCACGCCTGGCTGACGGGCGAGCGCGTACGCCGGGCCGCCCGCCTCCTGGACGGCGGAACCCCGCCCGCCGAGGCCGCCGTCGCCGTGGGCTTCACCGACCAGCCGCACCTCAACCGCCACTTCACCCGGATCGTCGGCGTCACGCCCGGCGCATATCGCCGCGAGCGCGCCAGAACGTAGGCGTGGGCGCGCGAAGGCAGCCCTGCGAGGACGGCGGCGTGGAAGAGCCGAGGCGGGCGAGAGCAACGGCGTGCAAGAACGTACAAGAACCGGGGAGCCGTCTTCTCCTAACGTCCATGGCGTGGCAGCAGAACAGACAGCACCCCCAGAGATACGCCCCGACGCCGAGACAAAGCCCGACGCGGCCGTCGTCCGCGACGCGCTGGGCGTCGGCGTCGCCGTCGGGCTCTCCGGCTTCGCCTTCGGAGTGGCCTCGGCCGGATCGGGACTCACCCTCCTGCAGACGTGCGCGCTCAGCCTGCTCGTCTTCACCGGAGCCTCGCAGTTCGCGCTCGTCGGCGCGCTCGCGGCCGGCGGAAATCCGTTCACCGCGGCGGCCGGCGCCTTCTTCCTCGGTACCCGAAACGCCTTCTATGGGCTGCGCCTGTCCCAACTGCTCGCGCTACCAAAGGCGTTGCGGCCACTGGCCGCCCAATGGGTGATCGACGAGACCACGGCGGTCACCCTCGCCCAGCCCACCCGGCGAGCCGCTCGGATCGGCTTCACCGTCACCGGCCTCACCCTCTACGTGCTGTGGAACCTGACCACGCTCGCCGGAGCTCTGGGCGCTCAGGCCCTGGGCGACACCGACGCCTGGGGACTCGACGCCGCGAGCCCCGCCGTCTTCCTCGCGCTCCTCGCGCCGATGCTCAAGACCTCCACCGAGCGCATCACGGCCGCCTTCGCCGTCGTCCTCGTCCTGGGTCTGCTGCCGGTGCTGCCGGCCGGTGCGCCCGTCCTGGTCGCCGCACTCGCCGCGCCCGTCGTGCTCTTCCTGAAGGGGCGGGGCGGGACGGGGCCGGGCGCCGGGTCTGAGGGGGCCCGGCCCCAGGACGGCGCCGGCCCGGGGCAGTCCGAAGGGATCGGGAACTTCACCAAGGGAGAAGCGCGTTGAACGTCTGGATCGCCATCGCAGCCACCGTCGTCGGCTGCTACCTCGTCAAGCTCATCGGTCTGCTGGTCCCGGCAGGCGCCCTGGAGCGACCGCTGGTCAAGCGGCTTGCCGCGCTGCTGCCGGTGGCACTGCTGGCCGCGCTCACCGCGCAGCAGACCTTCAGCACCGGCCACCAGGTGCTGCTCGACGCCCGGGCGGCCGGGCTCGCGGCGGCGGCCGTCGCGCTGGTGCTGCGCGCCCCCTTCCTGGTGATCGTCGGCGCAGCCGTACTCGTCACGGCGGGCGTACGGGCCCTGGGCGGCTGAGCAGCAGGCGCCGGGGCGGGGCGACCTGTACGCGGACGGACGCGTCCGCGCGACCGCCCCGTCCGTCCCTCGGGCCGTCCGTGAGGCGCCGCCGGGGTCACCCGATGGCGCGGCCGTGGGCACGCAGCGTGCGCAGCGCCTCGATCGTCACCATGGGGCGGCACTCCAGGGCCGTGCCGGGCGCCCACGCACGCCAGTGGATCGGCCAGCCGCCGTCCTCCTGCTGCTCCGCCTCCAGATGATCGAGCGAGCGCTGCATCTCCTGGTCGGTGAACCAGCGGCGGGCCAGCGACTCGGGCACGGCCGCGTAGTGGTGCGGAAAGTGGCGCTCGCCGGGGGCGTACCCCTTGGCGACCGGATAGTCGGCGATCCGGGCCGGATCGAGCACCGCGAGGCCCTGCTCCCTGACGAGCCGGCCGAGCCGGTCCGCGGCCGCCTCGGCCCGGGAGCGGTCGGGGGCGCCGTCCAGGAAGGCGACCGCCGCCTCGACCTCATAAGGATGCGACGTCTCCAGCGAGTCGACCATGGCCCAGCAGAAGTCGGTCGCCCGGAAGAGCCACGCGTGCCACACCTGGTTGCGGTGCAGCAGCCCGACCACCGGGCCGGTGGTCAGCAGGGCGCTGGGCGGGTCGTCGACGATCGGGACGAACGGCGCCGCCGGATAGCCGCGCTGCGAGGGGTGCAGCGCCGGCAGCGCGCCGTCCTTCGTGGAGATGTCCGTCAGGTAGCGGCACATCCGCTCCACGCGCTGACCGCCGAGCCGGCCGACCGAGTCCAGGACCCGCAGCGCGTGCGCGGTGTGCAGGGGCTGGCTGACGGGCCCGCGCAGATCGGGTTCGAGGGCGTGGCCGTAGCCGCCGTCGTCACCCTGATAGGCGGAGAGCGCCGCCTCGACGGCGTCGGCGTCCTTGCCGAGGAAGTGGTAGGCGAACCGGCGCTGTTCGAGCACCCTGGCTGTCAGCCAGATGAAGTGTTCGGCGCGCGCCAGCGGTGAGTCGGGGGAGTGGGGGGATGCCCCGGAACCAGCCATGTTTCAGACGGTAGGGCCCACAGAGCCGCGAGCAGGCCCGACCGCCGGGGCTGCACTCTCAGGGGCGGGATACTTGAGTCATGCGGTTGACGATTTTCTGGGAGCGGATGGCCGACCACTTCGGCGCCGGGTACGCGGACTCCTTCGCGCGTGACCATGTGATGACGGAACTGGGCGGGCGCACCGTGCACGAGGCCCTCGACGCGGGCTGGGAGGCGAAGGACGTCTGGCGGGCGGTCTGCGCCGTCATGGACGTACCCGCCGACAGGCGGTGACGGCGGCCCCTCCGGGGGCGTGCGGGTGGCCGCCTTTCGGGTGAAGGGCGCGGTTCCGGGTGACGGGGCGGTCACCGTCAGGTGGCAGGAACCGGTGTGGCGGCCCGCTGTCGGACACATGGGCGAGACTTGCTCCGTGGCACCGACTGATGAGATCAACACTGACGACCGCGAAGCCGACCGGGCGGACGACCGCGAGACCCGCCCGGCGAGCGGCCCGCGCGACGACTCGCCCGCCTCCGGCGAACCTCCGACGAGCCCCCTCAGGCTCGCCGCCAGCGCACGCATGCCCCGCTGGCTGCCGCGCGCCGCAGTGCTCGTGCTCGCCCTGTACGCCTGTTTCCAGCTGGGCAGTTGGGCCTTCCACCAGCTCATCGGTCTGCTGATCAACATCCTGATCGCGTTCTTCGTCGCGCTCGCCATGGAACCCGCCGTCGGCCGGATGGCGGCCCGCGGAATGCGCCGGGGCGTGGCCACGTTCCTGGTCTTCCTCGCCCTGACGATCGCGACGATCGGCTTCGTCGTGCTGCTCGGCTCGATGCTGGCGGGGCAGATCGTCGACATGGTCGAGCAGTTCCCCAAGTACCTCGACTCGGTGATCAACTGGGTCAACCACACCTTCCACACGGAGCTCTCGCGGGTCGAGGTGCGCGACAGCCTGCTGCACTCCGACTGGCTGCAGAAGTACGTCCAGAACAGCGCGACCGGCGTGCTCGATGTCTCCGCGACCGTCCTCGGCGGCCTCTTCCGGCTGTTGACGATCTTCCTGTTCTCGTTCTACTTCGCCGCCGACGGGCCCCGGCTGCGGCGGGCGGTCTGCTCCGTGCTGCCGCCGGCCCGGCAGGCGGAGGTGCTGCGGGCCTGGGAGATCGCGGTCGACAAGACCGGCGGCTACCTCTACTCGCGCGGCCTCATGGCGCTCATCTCCGGCATCGCGCACTACGTCCTGCTGCAGATCCTCGGCGTTCCCTACGCCCCGGCGCTGGCGGTCTGGGTGGGCCTGGTCTCCCAGTTCATCCCCACCATCGGTACGTATCTGGCCGGCGCGCTGCCCATGCTGATCGCTTTCACCGTGGACCCCTGGTACGCGGTGTGGGTGCTCGGATTCGTGGTGATCTACCAGCAGTTCGAGAACTACATGCTGCAGCCCAAGCTCACCGCGAGGACCGTGGACATCCACCCCGCCGTCGCCTTCGGCTCGGTGATCGCGGGCACGGCCCTCATGGGCGCGGTCGGCGCCCTCATCGCGATCCCGGCGGTCGCGACGCTGCAGGCGTTTCTCGGCGCCTACGTGAAGCGGTACGACGTGACGGACGACCCGCGGGTGCACGGCAGGCACCAGTCGCGCGGCCAGGGCCCCACGGTGGTGCCCGAGGCGAGGCCGTAGGCTGGAATTTCCTATTTGTCGCGATTGTCGGGCGAGTGGGAGTGAAGTGCTCCGCTTCGCGTGGTGCGCTTGACAGTAAAATCGAACATCCATTCTCATGGGAGTCCGGCCCTGTGTTTGCACGGGTTCCACCGCGTTTCCGGTGGAGTTATCCACAGGCTGGAAGGACGTCGGGGCCCATTGTCAGTGGCAGGGGTTAGCGTCTTTGACGTGAAGCGATCGACTCAAGCAAATCGGGTGGAACCCATGGCAGGAACTGACCGCGAGAAGGCGCTCGACGCCGCGCTCGCACAGATTGAACGGCAATTCGGAAAGGGCGCGGTGATGCGCCTGGGCGAGCGGCCGAATGAGCCCATCGAGGTCATCCCCACCGGGTCGACCGCGCTCGACGTGGCGCTCGGCGTCGGCGGCCTGCCGCGCGGCCGTGTGGTGGAGGTGTACGGCCCGGAGTCCTCCGGCAAGACGACCCTGACGCTGCACGCGGTGGCGAACGCGCAGAAGCTCGGCGGTTCGGTGGCCTTCATCGACGCCGAGCACGCCCTCGACCCCGAGTACGCGAAGAAGCTCGGCGTCGACATCGACAACCTGATCCTGTCGCAGCCGGACAACGGCGAGCAGGCGCTGGAGATCGTCGACATGCTGGTCCGCTCCGGCGCGCTCGACCTGATCGTCATCGACTCCGTGGCAGCCCTGGTGCCGCGCGCGGAAATCGAGGGCGAGATGGGCGACTCGCACGTGGGTCTGCAGGCCCGCCTGATGAGCCAGGCGCTCCGGAAGATCACCAGCGCGCTCAACCAGTCGAAGACGACCGCGATCTTCATCAACCAGCTCCGCGAGAAGATCGGCGTGATGTTCGGCTCCCCCGAGACCACGACCGGTGGCCGGGCGCTGAAGTTCTACGCCTCGGTACGTCTCGACATCCGCCGGATCGAGACGCTCAAGGACGGCACGGACGCGGTCGGCAACCGCACCCGCGTCAAGGTCGTCAAGAACAAGGTCGCGCCGCCCTTCAAGCAGGCCGAGTTCGACATCCTCTACGGCCAGGGCATCAGCCGCGAGGGCGGCCTGATCGACATGGGCGTCGAGCACGGCTTCGTCCGCAAGGCGGGCGCCTGGTACACGTACGAGGGCGACCAGCTCGGCCAGGGCAAGGAGAACGCCCGCAACTTCCTGAAGGACAACCCCGACCTCGCCAACGAGATCGAGAAGAAGATCCTCGAGAAGCTGGGCGTCGGTGTCCGGCCGGAGGAGCCGACGGCCGAGCCCGGCAAGGACGCCGCCGAGACCGCCCCGGCGGCTGACGCGGCCGCGGTTCCGGCCCCGGCCACCAAGGCCAAGACGGCCAAGGCCGCCGCTGCCAAGAGCTAGCGGTGACCCGCAGGACCGAATGGGCCGACCCCGAGGAGCCGGGCCCCGGGCGGGCCCGCTCCCGACGGGGCGGCCCGGATGGAGCGGGCGACGGCACCGACTCGTCGAGGGCCGAGAAGGAGCCGCCGCCGCAGGACCCGGCTGAGCGGGCGCGGGCAATCTGCCTGCGCCTGCTCACCGGGACCCCCCGGACCCGTAAACAGCTCGCCGACGCCCTCAAGAAGCGGGAGATCCCCGACGAGGTCTCCGAAGAGGTCCTCTCCCGCTTCGAAGAAGTCGGGCTGATCAACGACGCGGCATTCGCCGACGCCTGGGTGGAGTCCCGCCACCACGGGCGCGGGCTCGCCCGCCGCGCGCTGGCCCGCGAACTGCGCACCAAGGGCGTCGACTCGTCGGTCATCGACGAGGCCGTCGGCCAGCTCGACTCCGACCAGGAGGAGGAGACCGCGCGCGAACTGGTGGCGCGCAAACTCCGCTCCACGCGCGGCCTCGACCGCGACCGCCGGCTCCGCCGCCTCGCCGGCATGCTCGCCCGCAAGGGCTACCCGGAGGGCATGGCCCTCAGAGTGGTCCGCCAGGCACTGGAGCAGGAGGGCGAAAACGCGGACGACCTGTACGAGATGTGAGTCGCCGGTCAGGCGGTGGCGGCCGTGACCGGCAGCCCCGCTGTGCGCCACGCCTGGAAACCGCCGATCAGGTCGGTCGCCCGGTGCAGCCCCAACTGCCGCAGCGACCCCGCCGCGAGGGACGACGCGTACCCCTCATTGCAGATCACCACCACCCGCAGGTCGTGGCCGGTCGCCTCGGCGGCGCGATGGCTGCCCTGCGGATCGAGCCGCCATTCCAGTTCGTTGCGCTCGACGACCAGGGCGCCAGGAATCAGCCCGTCCCTGTCGCGCAGCGCCGCATACCGGATGTCCACCAGGAGCGCCCCGTCGGCGGCCTCGGCGAAGGCCTCCTCGGCGGTCACCCGGTCCAGGCCGGCCCTGACCCGGTCGAGGAGGTCGTCGATCCCCACCGGTCGCGTACGTTCCGCACTCACTGCCAGTCCTCCGGACGCTCGACCTGCTCGATGCGGAGCACCGCGCCCGTCCGGCTGTAACGCCGGATCAGAGGCAGCGGCGGATAGTAGGCGTGCACCGAGATCGCGTGCTCGGCCCCCGACTCGTTCCTCACCTCGTGCACATGGTGCGGCCCGAAGGCCCGCCCGCTTCCGGTCCCCAACTGCCGTGAACGGTCGATCCCTTCGGCGAGTTCCAGGGTCTTCCAGCCCTCCGTGGGCAGCCGGGCCGCCAGCGAGTCCTCACGCAGCGCGCCGGCCGCGGTGGCGAAGGCACCGTGAGAACCGCCGTGATCGTGCCAGCCCGTACCGGTGCCGGGCGGCCAGCCGATCAGCCAGGCCTCACTGCCGCCCGGCCCGTCGAGACGAATCCAGGTGCGCCCCTCTTCGTCGAGGGGCAGTGAGGCGACCAGTGCGGCGTCGGCGGCGGTACGGAGGGCGAAGTCGAGCAGGTCCGCCTCGGTCGGCGCGGAGCCGGAGCCGGGTGTGGCGGCGGGAGCGGGCACGGATGTAGTGACAGATGTGCTTACGGAGAGCGACACGGAGGACCGTCCTGAGGAAGTTCGCGAATGCGCGCGTACGGCAACAGCGCCTCAAGGGCGCGGCGGCACAGCGCGAAGGGAAAGGCGAATCAGCAGGACGGACGACACACGCAGCCCGCATAGCGGACGAGGTCCATATGGACCCTCCGCCACAGGCGCACATCGGTGTCGGTCACGTTCCGGAGTAGACCATGTGCGCCTGCGTCGGTCAATCAGTGTTCGGATGACGGATAGCGGGCGGCAGTCGGCAGGCAGTCGACGACGCAGGGCTCCCCCAACGTCAGCTGTCAGCCGCCAGCCGTCAGCCGACGGATCGCGGCTGACAGATTTCAGCTGACAGATTCCAGGCGGCCAACTCCAGGCATCAGCCGACAGACATCACTTGATGTCAGCCGTCCGCCCCTCCGTCTCCTCAACCCCCACCCCAGCACCAGCACCAGCCCCCGCGACCCCCGCACCTCCGGCACCCGCCCCCGCACCCGGCTCGCCCCGGCCGGCCTCTCCCTGCACGGCCTCAGCCGCGGCGTACAACTGCGTGGGCTGCACCCCGTTGAACGCGGCGGCCAGGTGCCCGTCGGGGCGTACGAGAAGGACGGCGTGGGCGGGGGCGCCGGGATAGTCCTCGGCGACCAGCAGTTCCGCGTCCAGCGGCAGCGCCGACACCGCGGCGGCCAGGCGGGGCATGACCCCGGCCGTGAGCCAGTGGCGGCGGTCCCAGACGCCGGTGCCCGGGGCGACCAGGACGACCAGGAGCCTGCCCTTGCCGAGCCGGTCCCGCAGGGACACGGCCGAGCCGTCGGGGGCCGTGACGCAGATGTCGGCGGCCGGTGCGCCCAGCCCCGTGCCGACCGGGATGTGCGACTCGGTGTACGGGGGTGTGAGGGGGGAGTGCGGGTACGCGGGGGGCGCGCCGAGCGGGCCCCGCCCCAAGTGTCCGTCGGTCACCAGGGCGTCGTGGCCGCGGGTGGTCCCCGGGATCCAGCCGCGTGGCCCCGCACCACCGCGCAGGATCGGCAACGACTGGTCGGCCGCGCGCAGCCGCGCTGCGACCGCCGACCGCCGTTCCGTCTGATAGCTGTCCAGGAACACCTCTGAAGCCCCGTGGTGCCAGGCCTGGGCCAGCTTCCAGGCGAGGTTCTGGGCGTCCCGCAGGCCCTCGTCCAGGGCCTGTGTGCCGAGCGCGCCCAGCAGGTGCGCGGCGTCCCCCGCGAGGAACGCGCGGCGCACCCGCCAGCGCCGGGCCAGGCGGTGGTGCACGGTGTGGACGCCGGTGTCGAGGAGTTCGTACGGCGGTGTCGGCCCGCACCAGCCCGCGAGCGTGTCCCGGATCCGGCCCATCAGAGCGTCGGGCGTGACCAGTTCGGCGCGCGGCGGAAGCAGCCAGTCCAGCCGCCAGATGCCGTCCTGGAGGGGGCGGGCGGTCACCTCGTCGCCACTGGCCCGCCAGGGCGGCAGCCGGTGCAGCAACGCCTCGCCCGGCCAGGGGAGTTCGGTGCGCAGGGCCACGACTGCCTGACGCTCCACCGCCGTACGGCCGGCGAAACGGACGTCGAGGAGCTTGCGAACGGTGGACCGGGCACCGTCGCAGCCCACCACATAGCTGCCGCGCCACCAGGTTCCGCCGGGCCCCGAGGTGTGGACGGAGACGCCCTGCGCGTCCTGTTCCAGCGTGTCCAGGCGGCTGTCCGTGACCACCCGTACGAGACCGGACGCGGCAAGGGCGTCGCGCAGCCCGCGGGTCAGGGCGTGCTGCGGGATGTGCACCGGTGAGGGCCCGTCGTCCAGGGACTCGCCGAACCTGACGTGGCGCACCAGCCGACCGCGCCTCATGGACCGCCAGGCGACCCAGCGCGCACCCTCGTCGCGCACCGTCGTACAGCCGAGGCCCGCCACGAACGAGGCGATGTCCGGGCGCAGGACGACCGTGCGGACCTGGCGGGCCTCGTCCTTGCCCGGACCCTCGTCGAGGACCACCGACGGCACGCCCTGGGCCGCGAGCGAGAGGGCCAGCGCCAGTCCCACCGGACCGGCGCCGACGACGATCACCGGGTCCACGGCGTGGCTCCCGAGGCGGGTCGGGACGGCTTGCAGGTGGCGCGGGGAACCCGGTGCACGATCACAGAACGTATGCAACCCACTGCGCGTGCTTGCGTCAAGTGACGGAGGCAGCGACGGAGTCGTCGCTGCCTCATATGCCGTCAGTTCGTCGTAGCAGGCGCCACGTCGGGACCATCGGTCCCCTCGGCAACGAGAACGGAGCCCGGGCCGGCGGCCGTGATCGGAGCGGCGGCCGCCCCCATCGCGATGCCGGTCTTCGCCCGGCGCCCCCTCTTCTCGATCCAGGTCGCGAGCGCGGAGAGCACCAGACACATCGCCACGTAGATGGAGCCGATGACGACAATGGTCGAGACGTACGGATACTGGCCGTTGACCTGGGTGTTGCTCGCGATCAGACGCGCCGTCTGGAGCAGCTCCGGGTACAGGATGATGAAGCCGAGCGACGTGTCCTTGAGGGTGACGACGAGCTGGCTGATGATCGTCGGCAGCATCGCCCGGACGGCCTGCGGCATGAGCACGCTCATCATGACCTGCGACTTGCTCATGCCGAGCGCGTACGCCGCCTCGCGCTGCCCCTTGGGCACGGAGTTGACGCCCGCGCGGAGCACCTCCGCCTGCACACAGCCGTTGTAGATCGACAGGCCGAGAGCCAGCGCCCACATCGAGTAGTCGGTCAGGAAGCCGACCCAGACCGCGTAGATCGTGATGAGCAGCGGGATGGAACGGAACAGCTCGACGAAGGCGGTGGCCGCCCAGCGGACCGGCTTGTGGTCGGAGAGCCGGGCCACGGCCAGCACCAGCCCGAGCACCAGCGAGCCGATGGCGGCGAGGCCGAACGCCTTGAGGGTGGCGAGCACCGCGTCGGCGATGTTCTGCCGGATGCCCGAGTAGTTGAAGATGTCCCACATCTCGTAGTCGAGGTTGCCCTTGTCCGCGAGGCGGACGATCGCGACGGCGATCAGCGCGATCAGCGCGAGGGAACCGACGACGGCGTAGATCCGGTTGCGTACGACAGCCTTCGGGCCGGGGGCGTCGTAGAGAACGCTGGCACTCATCGGGCGACCTCCATGCGGCGCTCAAGAAGACGGAAGAGACCGCTCATCGCGAAGGTGACGATCAGATAGCCCAGGGCGACCCAGATGAACACGGGAACGATGTCGTACCCGTCCTCGCTCAGCAGCTTCTGCCAGCCGAACAGTTCGGTGACGCTGAAGGCGCCCGCGATCGCGGAGTTCTTGGTGAGCGCGATGAAGATCGAGCTCAGCGGCGGGATGACCGTCCGGGTGGCCTGCGGCAGCACGATCAGGCGCAGCGTCTGCGTGAAACTCATGCCGATCGAACGGGCGGCCTCGGCCTGCCCCAGCGGCACCGTGCTGATGCCGGACCGCACGGCCTCGCAGACGAACGACGCGGTGTAGAAGCCGAGCGCGAGCGAACCGAGCAGGAACGGGCTCATGCCGGGGAAGAAGATCTCCGGCACGACGAAGAAGAAGACCAGGAAGAGCAGGGTCAACGGGGTGTTGCGCAGCAGCGTCACCCAGGCGGTGCCGAAGAAGCGCAGCGGCGGCACGGGAGAGACCCGGAAACCGGCGAGCAGCAGTCCGAGGACCAGGGCGATGACCGAACTGACGGCGGTGATCTCCACAGTGCCTATGAAGCCGTCGCGGAACTCCGCGAAATGGTCGAGCAGTACGTTCATGGGGTCTCCGCGTCGGCGGGCAGCGGCTGGGGGATCGGGCGGGGCGGGGCTGTGGCGCCCCGTACTGCGTACGGGGCGCGTCGAGCGGGATCGATCAGTAGCGGACGACGGTCGGCGGGGCCTGGTAGTTGGAGCCGGAAAGGCCGAGCGTGGCGTCGTAGATCTTCTTGTAGGTGCCGTCCTGCTCGTGCTTCTCGATCGAGGTGTTGATGAAGTCGCGCAGCGCCTTGTCGTCCTTGTTCATGCCGATGCCGTACGGCTCCTCGGTGAACGGCTTGCCGACCACGCGGAGCTTGCCGGAGTTCTTGGCGGCATAGCCCTTGAGGATCGCGTCGTCGGTGGTGACCGCGTCGACCTGCTTGGACAGGAGCTGCTGCACGCAGTCCGAGTACTTGGACAGCTCGACGACGGACGCGCCGTACTCGGGCTTCTTGATCTCCTGGAGCGGCGTGGAGCCGACGATCGAGCAGACCTTCTTGCCCTTGACGGAGTCCTTGCCGGTGATCGAGGTGTCGTCCTTGCGGACGAGCAGGTCGGCACCGGCCTTGTAGTACGGGCCCGCGAAGCCGACCTGCTTCTTGCGCTTGTCGTTGATCGTGTAGGTGCCGACGTAGTAGTCGACCTGGCCCTTGGAGATCGCGGTCTCGCGGACGCCGGAGTCGACCGTCTTCCACTCGATCTGGTCGGGCTTGAAGCCCAGGTCGGCGGCGACCATCTTGGCGATCTCGACGTCGAAGCCGGAGCGTTCCTTGGTCGACTGGTCCTCGAAGCCGAGGTAGGGCTGGTCGGCCTTGGAGCCGATGACCAGCTTGCCGCGCGCCTTGGCCGCCTTGAAGGTCGGCGAGTCAAGGGTGACGTTAGAGGCGACGGTGTACGTCGGCAGCTGCGGTGCGCCGCTGGAGCCCGGCTGGGCGGACTGCTTGTCACCGGCGGAGCCGGACTTGCCGCCACAGGCGGTCGCGGTCAGGGCGAGCACGGCGATCGCCGCGACGGCGGCGGACTTGCGGAGCATCATGGCGAACATTCCTTGCGTCGTTGGTCGTTGGTCGTCATCGGTCGGCCGACAGGCGTCACCGGGCGATGCCGACCATCGGGCGGCACACGCCAGTCGACTGCCGGCCGGCTCTCGTCAGTGGTGCAGGATCTTCGACAGGAAGTCCTTGGCCCGGTCGCTGCGCGGGTTGCTGAAGAACTGGTCCGGCGTGGCCTCTTCGACGATCTTGCCGTCGGCCATGAAGACGACCCGGTTCGCGGCGGAGCGGGCGAAGCCCATCTCGTGGGTGACGACGACCATCGTCATCCCGTCCCGCGCCAGCTGCTGCATGACCTCAAGAACCTCGTTGATCATCTCCGGGTCGAGCGCCGACGTGGGCTCGTCGAAGAGCATCACCTTCGGGTCCATCGCCAACGCCCGTGCGATCGCGACGCGTTGCTGCTGACCGCCCGAGAGCTGCGCCGGGTACTTGTCGGCCTGGGTGCCCACGCCGACCCGGTCGAGCAGGGCGCGGGCCTTCTGCTCGGCGGCCCGCTTGTCGGCCTTGCGGACCTTCACCTGGCCCAGCATGACGTTCTCAAGGACCGTCTTGTGCGCGAAGAGGTTGAACGACTGGAAGACCATGCCGACATCGGCACGCAGCCGCGCCAGCTCCTTGCCCTCCTGGGGCAGCGGCCTGCCGTCGATCGAGATCGCCCCGGAATCGATCGTCTCCAGGCGGTTGATGGTGCGGCACAGCGTGGACTTCCCGGACCCCGAGGGCCCGATGACGACGACTACCTCGCCACGGGCGATGGTCAGGTCGATGTCCTGGAGCACATGCAGCGCGCCGAAGTGCTTGTTGACGTTGTTCAGCACGACCAGGTCACCCGACGCTGGTACGGCGTCCTCGGTCCCCTTGGCCACTGATACTCCGCTCATCGGCTTCTTGCTCCGTCCTCCTCGGTTGGGGAGGAACGTAGTGGTGAGTTGTGACCAGCGTCATTACATCTGAGCGGAACTTGAGCATAACGATCCGGTTGCGTGGAAGCACTCTGGGTGAGCGCACACCCCGGCGGAATACCGGCTCCGTAACGGATGATGCGCAGGGGCGGGCGCCCCCTTGACCGGAGTGGCGACCATGGGCGTGGATTCGGGGGTACATGCCGTGAAGCGGCCGATGAACGTTCGGGCCGAAAGGCCACAAGGGCCCGAAAGGCCCGGGAACATCCAGGGGGGGGCCATGAGACTGCTGCTCGTCGAGGACGACGACCACGTCGCCGCCGCCCTGTCCGCCGTGCTGTCCAAGCACGGGTTCGAGGTGAAGCACGCCCGCAACGGGGAAGAGGCGCTGCAGGCCCTCCTTCCTGACGAGCGCTGCGCCAAACCACCCTTCGGGGTGGTCCTGCTCGACCTCGGGCTGCCCGACCAGGACGGCTACGAGGTCTGCGGCAAGATCCGCAAGCGCACCTCCATCCCCGTGATCATGGTGACCGCCCGCGCCGACGTCCGTTCGCGCATCCACGGGCTGAACCTGGGCGCCGACGACTACGTGGTCAAGCCGTACGACACCGGTGAGCTCATCGCCCGTATCCACGCGGTCATCCGGCGCCCGCCGCCGGGCGCGCGCCCCGAGTCGGCCGAGGCCGAACTGCGCCTGGGCCGCGTGCAGATCGAACTCCCCACCCGCCGGGTCAGCGTCGACGGCGAGAGCGTCCAACTGACCCGCAAGGAGTTCGACCTGCTCGCACTCCTCGCCCAGCGCCCCGGGGTCGTCTTCCGCCGGGAACAGATCATCAGCGAGGTGTGGCGCACCAGTTGGGAAGGCACCGGCCGCACCCTCGAAGTGCACGTCGCCTCACTGCGCTCCAAACTGCGCATGCCGGCACTGATCGAGACCGTGCGCGGCGTCGGCTACCGCCTCGTCGCGCCGGCCGCCATCTGAGGCCCGAGAAGCCCGGTGCGCACCCGACTCCTGCCGCTGCTCATCTTCCTGCTCGCGCTCGTCCTGGTCGCGTTCGGCTTCCCGCTCGCCCTGAGCGTGGCCCACGCCCAGCAGCAGCGGGTGGTCGTCGACCGCATCGACGACACCGCGCGCTTCGCGGCGCTGGCCCAGTTCGTCACGGCCCCCGACGGCAACGACACCAACAGCGCGGAACGGCTGACCACCCTGGAGGAGGAACTCACCCGCTATTCGACCCTGTACGGGATCAAAGCAGGCGTCTTCTTCCGCAACGGCACCGCCATGGCGAGCGCCCCCACGGGCTGGAGCGTGCCCGCCAAGGGCGAGGGACACATGGCCTTCCAGGAGGCCCTCGCCGGGCGCCGCAGCCACGACCCGGCCCAGGTGTGGCCGTGGCAGCGCGGCCGCCTGGTGGTGGCCTCGCCCGTCGTGCGCGAGGGCGACGTGATCGCGGTAGTGGTCACCGACTCGCCCACCGGCAGCATGCGTTCGGGCACCCTGCACGGCTGGCTCCTCATCGCGGCCGGCGAACTGGCGGCCATGCTGCTCGCGGTCGGCGCCGCGTTCCGGCTCACCGGCTGGGTGCTCAGGCCCGTACGCGTCCTGGACGCCGTCACCCACGACATCGCGACCGGCCGCATGAAATCGCGCGTGGCGGCCGCCGGCGGGCCCCCGGAACTCAGGAGGCTGGCCCACTCGTTCAACGAGATGGCCGACAACGTCGAAGAGGTGCTCGAACAGCAGCGCGCCTTCGTCGCCGACGCCTCGCACCAACTGCGCAACCCGCTGTCCGCCCTGCTGCTGCGCATCGAGCTCCTCGCGCTCGAACTCCCCGAAGGGAACGAGGAGATCGCCTCGGTCCGCACCGAGGGCAAGCGCCTGGCCCAAGTACTCGACGACCTCCTGGGCCTGGCGCTGGCCGAGCACGCCGCGGCCGACCTCCAGCTCACCGACGTGGGGGCGCTCGTGACGGAGCGGGTCGCCGCGTGGCGGCCGCTCGCCGAGGACAAGGGGGTACGGCTGATCGCGGACGGCTCGGCCGCCGCCACCGGCTGGGCGGACCCGGTGGCGCTCTCCAGCGCGCTGGACGCCGTGATCGACAACGCGCTGAAGTTCACCCCCGAAGGCGAGGAAGTCCGGGTCACCGTCGCCGTCGACGGCCCCCGGGCCACCGTGACGGTGACCGACCGGGGCCCGGGCCTCTCCGACGAGGAACTGGGCCGCATCGGCGACCGCTTCTGGCGCGCCGGCCGCCACCAGAACATCAAGGGCTCCGGCCTCGGCCTCTCCATCTCCCGCGCCCTGCTCGCGGCAGGCGGCGGCACCATCGCCTACGCCCACCACGACCCGCACGGCCTGCGCGTGACGGTCACCGTGCCGCGTACGCGACCGGGGGCGTGAGGGAGGGAGGGCGTGAGGGCCAGGGGCGGGCGGCTGACGGCGGTCATTGGCCACGGGGTGACCGACACCTGACGGCTGACAGATTTCAGCTTTCAGATTTCAGCTCTTGGCCTTCGGATTTCAGGGTTCAGCGGTCAGTAGTCAGATTCTGACCGCCGCCGGTCGTCAGGGCTTGACCGACCGGTAGTAGTTCCGCGCCCCGTCATGCAAGGGCAGCGGATCCGTATAGATCGCCGTCCGCAGATCCACCAGCTGTGCCGCGTGCACCTCACGCCCGATGCGGTCGCGGCTGTTTATCACCGTGCGCGTGAAGCCCTCGGTCAGCGCCGCGTCCGTGCGGTCCGTGGTGACCAGCAGGTTGGCCACGGCGATCGTCGGCACCGGGACGCCCCGCTGCGCCTTGGGGTAGGCGTCGGCGGGCATCGTCGCCGCCCGGTAGTAGCCGGTGCTGCCGTCCGCCTTGTGCAGGGCCGACACCAGGTCGGCGAGCGGGACAAGCCGGATGGGGTACGCCTCGGACAGTCTGAGGACGGCCGTGGTCGGCAGCCCACCGGACCAGAAGAAGGCGTCGATCTGCTTGTTCCGCAGCAGGTCGGGCATGGTGTCGATGCCCGCGGGGACGGGAGTGATGTCCTTCTGCGGGTTCAGCCCTGCGGCCGGCAGGAGCCGGTCGGCGAGCAGCCGGACCCCGGAGCCCTCCTGCCCGACGGCGACCCGCTTGCCGCGCAGATCCGCCACCGAGCGCACGGGCGAGTCCTGGGGCACCACCAGCTGCACGTAGTCGTCGTACAGCCGGGCGCAGCCGCGCAGCCGGTCCGCGCCCGGCTTGTTGTCCTTGCGGAACTTGTCGACGGAGTCGGCCGTGGCGATGGTGAAGTCGGAGATGCCGTCGGCCAGGCGCTGGAGGTTCTGCTGCGAACCCTGGCTCGTGCGGAGATTGACGTGCACGTCCGGCAGATCACTGGCCAGCGCCTGCTGGAGCAGCTCGCCGTACCGCTGGTAGACCCCGGTGCGGACGCCCGTACTGAAGTCGATGTTTCCCGCGGGCGACCGGCTGCCGAACGGCACCAGCCACCACAGGAGCAGCCCGACGGCCACCACGGCGGCCGCGGACCCTTGCAGGACGCGACGGCGGCCGAGCCGGGACAGAGCGGGGAGCATGGCTGGATCCTGCCAGTTCATCGCCCGCGAGGACCAGGGGGCGGCGGGCCCCGTACCCTGGTGTACGAGATGAGTGCGAAGACCTACGAGGTGCGCACCTACGGGTGCCAGATGAACGTCCACGACTCCGAGCGGCTGTCCGGCCTCCTTGAGGGGGCCGGATATGTCCGCGCGCCCGAGGGCGCCGACGGTGATGCCGATGTCGTCGTCTTCAACACCTGCGCGGTGCGGGAGAACGCCGACAACAAGCTGTACGGCAATCTCGGCAGGCTCGCCCCGATGAAGACGAAGCGGCCCGGCATGCAGATCGCCGTGGGCGGCTGCCTCGCCCAGAAGGACCGCGACACCATCGTGCAGCGGGCCCCCTGGGTCGATGTCGTCTTCGGCACGCACAACATCGGCAAGCTGCCGGTGCTGCTTGAGCGCGCCCGCATCCAGGAGGAGGCGCAGGTCGAGATCGCCGAATCCCTGGAGGCGTTCCCGTCCACGCTGCCGACCCGCCGCGAGTCCGCGTACGCGGCCTGGGTGTCCATCTCGGTGGGCTGCAACAACACGTGCACCTTCTGCATCGTCCCGGCGCTGCGCGGCAAGGAGAAGGACCGCCGTCCCGGCGACATCCTGGCCGAGATCGAGGCGCTCGTCGGCGAGGGCGTCTCCGAGATCACGCTGCTCGGGCAGAACGTCAACGCCTACGGTTCGGACATCGGCGACCGCGAGGCCTTCAGCAAGCTGCTGCGCGCCTGCGGCAACATCGAGGGCCTGGAGCGGGTCCGGTTCACCTCGCCGCACCCGCGTGACTTCACGGACGACGTGATCGCCGCCATGGCCGAGACGCCGAACGTGATGCCGCAGCTCCACATGCCGCTTCAGTCGGGCTCGGACACGGTCCTCAAGGCGATGCGCCGCTCGTACCGGCAGGAGCGTTTCCTCGGGATCATCGAGAAGGTGCGCGCCGCCATTCCGCACGCCGCCATCTCGACCGACATCATCGTGGGCTTCCCCGGCGAGACCGAGGAGGACTTCGAGCAGACCATGCACACGGTCCGTGAGGCCCGCTTCGCGAACGCCTTCACCTTCCAGTACTCCAAGCGCCCCGGAACTCCCGCGGCGACCATGGACGGACAGATTTCCAAGGATGTCGTTCAGGATCGCTACATGCGGCTGTCCGCCCTTCAGGAAGAGATCTCCTGGGAGGAGAACAAGAAGCAGGTCGGCCGCGTTCTGGACGTCATGGTCGCCGAGGGCGAGGGCCGCAAGGACGGCTCCACCCAGCGCCTCTCCGGCCGCGCCCCCGACAACCGTCTGGTCCACTTCACCAAGCCGGATCAGGACGTGCGCCCGGGCGACGTGGTGACCGTCGAGATCACCTACGCGGCCCCGCACCACCTGCTCGCCGAGGGTCCGACGACCTCGGTGCGCCGTACCCGGTCGGGCGACGCCTGGGAGAAGCGCAACGCGGCCCCCGCCGAGAAGCCGGCCGGCGTGATGCTCGGCCTGCCGTCGATCGGCGCCCCGGCACCGCTCCCGGAGCCCACGGGCGGTTGCTCGGTCCTCTGAGCCCGCACGGTCCCCGTCCCCGCCGCCGAGTCCGGACGGCAGGGCCGGGCCGCCGTAACGGGACTAGGCTGCGGATCATGCTCGTAGCCGCAGCCGTCTGCCCCTGCCCGCCCCTCCTGGTACCCGAGGTCGCCGCGGGCGCCGCGCCGGAACTCGACGCGGCACGCGACGCCTGTGCCGACGCGGTCGGCGTCCTCGCCGCGTCCCGGCCCGACCTCCTGGTCGTGGTCGGCCCGGCGGAGCAAGGAGGCACCTTCCGGCAAGGGGCGGTCGGCTCCTTCGCCGGGATCGGCGTCGACGTCTCCGTACGCCTCGGGCCGGGCGAAGCCGGCGGACAGCGGCTTCCGTTGTCGCTGACGGTCGGCGCCTGGCTCCTGGAGCGGGCCGGCTGGGCGGACGCCCCCGTCGAGGGGCTCGCCGTCGCCGAGCGACTGGAACCGGAGCCCTGCATCGGCATTGGAAGGGACCTCGCGGCCAGGGCCGCCCGCGTCGCCCTGCTCGTCATGGGCGACGGCAGCGCCTGCCGCACCCTCAAGGCGCCCGGCTACCTGGACGAGCGGGCCGCGAGCTTCGACGAGGTCGCGTCCGCCGCCCTCGGCGCGGCCGACACCGACACCCTGATGAGCCTCGACGACCGGCTGGCGTACGAGCTGAAGGTGGCGGGACGCGCACCCTGGCAGGTGCTCGCCGGCGCGGGCGGCGACGCCGGTCTCGCCGGACGGCTGCTCTACGAGGACGCGCCTTACGGAGTCGGCTACTTCGTCGGCGTCTGGTCCTGAAACCCAGAATTTTCAAGAGGACACGGCGGAGGGCCGTGGAGCAGGCAGCTCCACGGCCCTCCGGCGCGCGCGGTTCAGGAGGCGGACGTCGGCGGCGTGCCGCCACCGTCCCTGTGGGAGATGCGGTCCAGGGCTTCCTTGGCCTTTCCCGTACCCGACTCGATCTTGTCGCTGTACTTGCCCTTGGTCTTTTCGTCGACCAGCTTGGCGGCCTTGTCCAGGCCGTGGTCGATCTTGTCCCCGTGCTGCTGCGCGAGGTCCGAGACCTTGTCCTTGGCCGGGGCCAGCTTGGCTTTCAAAGTGTCCAGGAAACCCATGGGGCACCTTCCCTCGTGGGACTACTTGCGGGCGCCTTCGCCGGCCTCGCTGTCCGCCGCCTCCTCGGCCGACTGCTGCTTGGGGATCTCGACCCCCTCGGCGGCAGCGGGCTCGGCGGGCTCCGCCGCTTCGGTCTCCTCGGCGGCCTGGGATGCCTCGGACACCTCGGAAGCCTCGGCGGCCGGGCAGTCCGCCGCGGTGTCGGTGCCGCCCTCGGTCTCCGGCTCCGCCGTCGGCGTGGCGGCCTTCACTTCCTCGGTCGACTCCGCGACAGCCGCATCGGCCTTACGGCGAAACCTTGAAAAAACGCCCATATCTACTCCATAGCGTACTCGTGTGGGCGAAATCCCGCGCCAACCGGAGCGCCTCATTGCGTCGCCCGGCGGCACCGGTCAACAAACCGGCGCTCGGAACCTCGCAACAGGCAACGAAGCCAGCGGCGCCCCGTCACGTAGCTCGTTCGAGGAGGGCCGGGGAGGTTTGCGAGACTGTGACCGTGAGAAGTGCAGCTCCCGCACCGCGGGTCATCGCCGTCGTCGGCCCGACAGCGGCCGGAAAGTCCGATCTGGGCGTCTTCCTCGCCCAGCAGTTGGGCGGCGAGGTCGTCAACGCCGACTCCATGCAGCTCTACCGGGGGATGGACATCGGTACCGCCAAGCTGACGCTCGACGAGCGCGGCGGCATCCCGCACCACCTCCTCGACATCTGGGACGTGACGGAACCGGCCAATGTCGCCAGCTACCAGAAGCTCGCCCGCGCCGAGATCGACCGGCTGCTCGCCGAAGGGCGCACCCCCGTCCTCGTCGGCGGATCCGGACTCTATGTGCGCGGAGCGATCGACGTGCTCGACTTCCCGGGGACCGACCCCGAAGTGCGCGCCCGCCTGGAGAGCGAGCTGGAGGTGCGGGGCCCCGGCGCCCTGCACGTCCGGCTGGCGGCCGCCGACCCCGAGGCGGCCCGCGTGATCCTGCCCAGCAACGGCCGCCGGATCGTCCGCGCCCTCGAAGTGATCGAGATCACCGGCCGGCCGTTCACGGCCAATCTCCCCACGCATGAATCGGTGTACGACACCGTCCAGATCGGCGTCGACGTCGGCCGCCCCGAGCTCGACGAGCGGATCGCGCTGCGCGTCGACCGGATGTGGGAAGCGGGACTGATCGAAGAAGTGCGGGCGCTGGAGGAAAGCGGACTGCGCGAGGGGCGTACCGCGTCACGGGCGCTCGGCTACCAGCAGATCCTCGTGGCGTTCGCCGGCGAGTGCACCGAGGACGAGGCGCGCGCCGAAACGGTGCGCGCCACCAAGCGCTTCGCGCGCCGCCAGGACTCCTGGTTTCGACGCGATCCACGCGTCCACTGGTTGAGCGGCGCCGTAGAGCACCGCGCGGAACTCCCGCACCAGGCGCTGGCGTTGGTCGAACGAGCGGTTACAGCCTGATCACGTGATGGCATCGGGACGCTCCGCCGGTCATTGCGGCACTCTCGCGCGTGCCATCATCAATCGTCGATCGACCAGTGGAGTCCGAGTTGGGAGGGCGCGTGGCGATGGAGGCCGGCCCTCGGGACAGAGAGCAAGGATCGCGGGACGACACCGCGCGCCAGAGCTCGACGGATCACCGTTCAGCGACCCCGAACACCGCGCAAGCGGAATCTGCCGAAGGCGCGGACGACACCGCGCGCGCCCCGGAAGCGACCTCGTCCGCGCTGGGTTCCGCGGTGCTCGGCGCCTCGGGACTGAGCCCGGACGGGCCGGAGGACGGCTCCGTCGGAGCGGTCTCCGACGGTGGTGAGGTCGAGGTCGAACTGCGCCCCCAGCGCCGGTTGAGGATCTGGCAGCTCGCCCCCATCGTGATGCTCGCGGCGCTCGGCTCGCTCATGTTCGCGTTCCCCCTGGCCTTCGAGTTCGGCGACGGCGGACCGGTCGTGGCCATGCTCGGACTCCTCATCAGCTGCTGCGCCGCGGGCTGGGGCATGATGGCCGCGCGCCGCGTCGGCCACACCTGGCCGGGGCTGCCCACCCGGGGCTCCAAGGAGCGGCCGGACTGGCGGGTCCTCGCCCTGTACGTGGGTGTCGCCGGCGTCGTCGTCGCGCTCGCGGTCTGGCGCGTGGCCCGGCTCCGCTGAGCCCGCCTCAGGTCGGTAACCGCAGTTCACGACCGCCGTCCCGGCCCGCTGTCAGTGCGTCCCCGTACGATTGACGCGTGAACACTTCGCCGATCGCCTTCCTCAAGGGCCACGGGACCGAGAACGACTTCGTGATCGTCCCCGACCCGGACAACGCCCTCGATCTGCCCGCGCCCGTCGTGGCCAGGCTCTGCGACCGCCGGGCCGGAATCGGCGGCGACGGCCTGCTCCACGTGGTGCGCAGCGCGGCCCACCCGGAGGCGAAGGCCATGGCCGGCGAGGCCGAATGGTTCATGGACTACCGCAACGGCGACGGCTCGATCGCCGAGATGTGCGGCAACGGGGTGCGCGTCTTCGCCGGCTACCTGGAGCGCGCCGGGCTCGTCGAGGAGGGCGACCTGGCCGTCGCCACCCGTGGCGGGGTCAAGAAGGTACACATCGCCAAGGGCGGTGAGATCACCGTCTCCATGGGGCGCGCCCTGCTCCCCGAGGCCGGGGTCACGGTCAGCGTGGACGGCCGCAGCTGGCCCGCGCGCAACGTGAACATGGGCAACCCGCACGCGGTCGCCTTCGTGGCCGACCTGGAGCACGCGGGAGAGCTGCGCTCGGTGCCTCCGTTCAGCCCGGCGGAGGTCTACCCGGACGGCGTGAACATCGAGTTCGTCGTGGACCGGGGCCCCGCACACGTCGCGATGCGGGTCCACGAGCGGGGCGCGGGCGAGACCCGCTCCTGCGGCACCGGCGCCTGCGCGGTCGCCGTCGCCGCCGCACGCAGGGACGGGGCGGACCCGGCGGTCACCGGCACCCCGGCGACGTACACGGTCGACCTTCCCGGCGGCACCCTGGTCATCACCGAGTACCCGGACGGTGAGATCGAGATGACCGGACCCGCGGTGATCGTCGCCGAAGGCGTCATCGACCCGTCGCTGCTGACCGCCTGACCCGGCCTCCGAAGGCGTTTGCCGCACCATGATCGGCCCCGCCGGGATCGAAACGGCCGTGTCCTGAACCTTCGCTCGAATGGGTGATCCGGTTCACGCTGAGCGAGAGCGGGACTGCGCCACGTGGTGGGGTCGGTAGCATCAAGCACCGGTCCGGAGGGGCACGCCGGTCCCTCCACCACCGGTCGATGCTGCCGGAGGTGCCCCATGAGTGCAGAGGCCACAAATCCTGGTGCTCAGAGCCGCCGACGCGGCCGCCCCAGGATCGACCTCCGCCGGCTGGGTCGCGCGGCACTGCTCGGCCCGGTCTCCCGGGACCGGCTGCCCGACGCCATCGGCCATGTGGCCGACGCGCACCGGGCCCACCACCCCGACGCCGATCTGGCCGTGCTGCACCGGGCGTACGTCCTCGCCGAAACGTCCCACCGCGGCCAGTTCCGCAAGAGCGGCGAGCCCTACATCACGCATCCGCTGGCCGTGACGCTGATCCTCGCCGAACTGGGCGCCGAGACCACCACCTTGACCGCGTCGCTCCTCCACGACACCGTCGAGGACACCGAAGTGACGCTCGATCAGGTACGGGCCGAATTCGGCGAGGAAGTCACCTATCTGGTGGACGGCGTCACCAAACTGGAAAAGGTCGACTACGGAGCCGCGGCCGAACCGGAGACCTTCCGCAAGATGCTGGTCGCCACCGGCGACGACGTACGCGTGATGTCGATCAAACTGGCCGACCGGCTGCACAACATGCGCACCCTCGGTGTGATGCGGCCCGAGAAACAGGCCCGGATCGCCAAGGTCACCAGGGACGTTCTGATCCCCCTCGCCGAACGCCTCGGCGTGCAGGCCCTCAAGTCCGAACTGGAGGACCTGGTCTTCGCGATCCTGCACCCCGAGGAGTACGAGCGCACCCGGATCCTCATCGCGGCCAACTCCGGCACCGTCGACCCGCTCACCGGCATCGCCGACGGCGTGCGCGGGGTGCTGCGCGAGGCCGGGATCAACGCCGAAGTCCTCATCCGGCCACGCCACTTCGTCTCCGTGCACCGGGTGCAGCTCAAACGCGGCGAACTACGCGGAAGCGACTTCGGCCGGCTGCTCGTCCTGGTCGCCGAGGACGCCGACTGCTACGCGGTCCTGGGGGAACTGCACACCTGTTTCACGCCGGTCGTCTCCGAGTTCAAGGACTTCATCGCCTCGCCCAAGTTCAACCTGTACCAGTCGCTCCACACGGCGGTCGTCGGCCCGGGCGGCGAGGTCGCCGAAGTCCTCATCCGTACGCACCAGATGCACAAGGTCGCCGAGGCCGGCGTCGTCGCGCTCGGCAACCCCTATGCGGGCGGCCCCGGCGACGGGGCGCAGCAGGCGGGCGACGAACGCGAGGACCCCACGAGGCCCGGCTGGCTCTCCCGCCTCCTCGACTGGCAGCAGAACGCCCCCGACCCGGACACGTTCTGGTCCTCCCTGCGCGAGGAACTGGCGGGGGACAGCGAGATCACGGTCTTCTGCGCCGACGGCCACACCCTGGTCCTGCCGGCCGGCGCGAGCTGTGTGGACGCCGCGTACGCGCAGTACGGCGAGGACGCCCACAGCTGCATCGGCGCCCGCGTCAACGGCCGCCTGGCGACGCTCAGTACGGTCCTGAACGACGGCGACACCGTGCAGCCCCTGCTCGCCCAGGACGCCACCTCCGGCCCCTCCGCCGACTGGCTCGACCACGCCAGGACCCCGGGCGCGCGGATCGCGATCAGCGGCTGGCTCGCGGTCAACCCGGAGGGCGTCAAGGTGCCGGCCGCGGCGCCCCGGCCGCAGGTCAACGTCCCGGCCGACCGGCGCGCGGCCGCCAACGCGGTGACCGACCTGCCCGATGTGACGGTCCGTCTCGCCGGCTGCTGCACCCCCGTGCCGCCCGATGTGGTCACCGGGTTCTCGGTACGCGGCGCGGCGGTGACCGTCCACCGCCAGGAGTGCCCGGCCGTCGCCCGCATGAAGGCCGTGGGACGCGCGCCCGTGGAGGTGCGCTGGGGGGACGCCGCGGAGTGCAGGGTCACCCTGGTCGCCGAGGCCTTCGGCCGCCCCCGCCTCCTCGCCGACCTCACGGAGGCCATCGCCGGCGCCGACGCGGCCATCGTCTCGGCCACGGTGGAACCCCCCAGCGAACAACGGGTGCGCCACACCTACACCCTCCAACTCCCGGACGCCGCCGGGCTGCCCGCCCTCATGCGGGCCATGCGCGACGTGGCGGGGGTGTACGACGTGAGCCGGGCGCAGCATCCGGCGGCCGCGGGGTGAGCAGCACGCCCCTCGTTCGAGTGGCCCCCATGCGAGTCGGCTGAGCTGATGACCATCGCGCTGGTAGCGGTAGGGCATGTCGCTGACCCCGCGCCGCCCCCGTTCCCGCCGACTGCGTGCCGTGCTGCTTGGCGCGGCCGCGGCGTCCGTAGTCGCCGCGGCCCTGCCCGCCCCGGTGCCGCTCGGGATCGGGGATCCGCTGTTCCCGCATCTGGGCAACCCCGGGTACGACGTGCTCTCGTACGACATCGGGCTCACCTATCTGGGTGACAACAGCAAGCCGATGGAGGCCGTCACCACCATCGATGCCGTCGCCACCGACGGTCTGGAGCGGATCAACCTCGACTTCGCCCGGGGCACGGTGCACGGGGTCGAGGTCAACGGGCGGCCGGCGGAGTTCGCCAGCGCCGACGAGGACCTGGTGCTCACCCCGCAGAGCCCGGTCCACGCCGGTGAGCGGGTGCGGATCACCGTGCGGCACACCAGCGACCCGAACGCGGCACGTGACGGCGGCTGGGTGCGTACCACCGACGGTCTGGTGATGGCCAACCAGGCCGACGCCGCCCACCGGGTGTTCCCCTGCAACGACCACCCCTCCGACAAGGCGTTCTTCACCTTCCACGTGGCCGCCCCGGCGGATGTGACGGTCGTCGCCAACGGGCTGCCGGTCGCGCGGGAGCGCCAGGGAGGCCGCGTCGTCTCCACGTACCGCACCAGTCACCCCATGGCGACCGAGCTGGCCCAGGTGTCGATCGGGCACTCCGTGGTGCTGCACCGGGAGGGGCCGCACGGGCTGCCCATCCGCGACGTGGTCCCCGCCGCCGACCAGGCCGTGCTTGAGCCCTGGCTGAAGAAGACGCCCGGGCACATCGCGTGGATGGAGCGGCAGGTCGGGCGGTACCCGTTCGAGACGTACGGGGCGCTGATCGCGGGCGCCGACACCGGCTTCGAGCTGGAGACGCAGACCCTGACCCTGTTCGAGCGGTCCCTGTTCGTGCGGCCGGAGTTCCCCGAGTGGTACGTGGACGCGGTCATGGTGCACGAGCTGGCCCACCACTGGTTCGGCGACAGCGTCTCGCCCCGCGGCTGGGCGGACGTCTGGCTGAACGAGGGGCACGCCACCTGGTACGAGGCGAAGTACGCCGAGGAGTTCGGCAAGCGGTCCATGGACCAGCGGATGAAGGCCGCCTATGGCCTGTCCGACGGCTGGCGCGCCGCCGGCGGGCCGCCCGCCGCGCCCAGGGCGTCCGCCCCCGGACAGAAGATCGGGATCTTCCGGCCGATCGTCTACGACGGCAGCGCCCTCGTCCTGTACGCGCTCCGCGAGGAGATCGGCCCGAAGGCCTTCGGCCGCCTGGAGCGACGCTGGGTGCGGGACCACCGGGACTCCACCGCCACGACCGCCGACTTCTCCGCGCTCGCCTCGCGGATCGCGGGCCGTGACCTGTCCGGCTTCTTCAAGGCGTGGCTGTACGGGGAGAAGACGCCGCCGATGCCGGGCCACGCGGACTGGCACACCCAGAAGCCGAAGCACGCCTGACCGGTCACCGGGCCGGGACCAGGGCCGGAAAACCGGGGTGACGGCCCTGGAGGCACCGTGCGACCATCGTTCACGTCGGCGGCGCTGCCGGGGCCGGATTCCGTCCGGGAATCATTCGGACCCATTACGCGTTGTGACCGACACAGCCGGAATTCCCTCGGGGACTCCGGTCCGGAATTCCAACGACGTAAAGGATCCAATGACCTCCTCTTCATCCCCTTCCCAGGACGAGCAGAGCTTCGCGGACACGCACCGCACCGAGAGCCTTCGGGCCGATGCCCTGATGGAAGAGGACGTCGCCTGGAGCCACGAGATCGACGGAGCGCGGGACGGCGACCAGCTGGACCGCTCCGAGCGTGCCGCGCTGCGGCGCGTGGCGGGCCTCTCCACCGAGCTGGAGGACGTCACCGAGGTCGAGTACCGGCAGCTGCGCCTGGAGCGCGTGGTGCTGGTCGGCGTATGGACCACGGGGACGCTTCTGGACGCGGAGAACTCGCTCGCGGAGCTCGCGGCCCTCGCCGAGACGGCGGGCGCCCTGGTGCTCGACGGCGTCTACCAGCGCCGCGACAAGCCCGACCCGGCCACCTACATCGGCTCCGGCAAGGCCCAGGAGCTGCGGGACATCGTGCTGGAGACCGGCGCGGACACGGTGGTCTGCGACGGTGAGCTCAGCCCGGGCCAGCTGATCCATCTCGAAGACGTCGTCAAGGTCAAGGTGGTCGACCGGACGGCCCTGATCCTCGACATCTTCGCCCAGCACGCCAAGTCCCGTGAGGGCAAGGCGCAGGTCTCGCTGGCGCAGATGCAGTACATGCTGCCGCGGCTGCGCGGATGGGGTCAGTCGCTGTCGCGTCAGATGGGCGGCGGCGGGTCCAGCGGTGGCGGCGGCATGGCTACCCGTGGTCCCGGTGAGACCAAGATCGAGACGGACCGGCGGCGGATCCGCGAGAAGATGGCGAAGATGCGCCGTGAGATCGCGGAGATGAAGACCGGCCGCGAGATCAAGCGCCAGGAGCGGCGCCGCAACAAGGTGCCTTCGGTCGCCATCGCGGGTTACACCAACGCCGGAAAGTCCTCGCTGCTCAACCGCCTCACGGGCGCGGGCGTGCTGGTGGAGAACTCGCTGTTCGCCACCCTCGACCCGACGGTGCGCCGGGCCGAGACGCCCACCGGGCGGCTGTACACGCTGGCCGACACCGTCGGATTCGTACGGCATCTGCCGCACCACCTCGTCGAGGCGTTCCGCTCCACCATGGAGGAGGTCGGCGACTCCGATCTCATCCTGCACGTGGTGGACGGGTCGCACCCCGCGCCGGAGGAGCAGCTCGCCGCCGTGCGCGAGGTCATCCGCGATGTGGGCGCCGTCGACGTGCCCGAGATCGTGGTGATCAACAAGGCGGACGCGGCGGACCCGCTCGTGCTGCAGCGGCTGCTGCGGATCGAGCGGCACTCCATCGCGGTCTCGGCCCGCACCGGCGAAGGCATCGAGGAGCTGCTCGCGCTCATCGACGCCGAGCTGCCGCGCCCCTCGATCGAGATCGAGGCGCTGGTGCCCTACACGCACGGGCAGCTGGTCGCCCGGGCGCATGCCGAGGGCGAGGTGATCTCCGAGGAGCACGTCGCGGAGGGCACCGTGCTCAAGGCCCGGGTGCACGAGGTGCTCGCCGCCGAGCTGGCTCCGTACGTGCCGGCCGCGCACTGAGCGTACGGATGGTGAACTGCCGCTGAGCAGGCGGTAGTTCGCGAGGCTGAAAGACGCAGGGCCCGTCCCCTCGCAGGAGGGGGCGGGCCCTGCGTCGTATCCGGTGCTCAGGCGTTCCGGTGTTCCGGGGTTACTGGCCGCCGTACTTCGCGCTCATCGAGTCGAAGAGGGCCTTCGCGCCGGCGCCGAGCTGCGGGCCGGCCAGCCAGCCCGAAGTGACCGGGCCGATCGAGGTGTTGGAGACCAGCTGGGCCTTGCCGTCGGGGCCGTTCATGAACCAGCCGCCGCCCGAGGAGCCGCCCGTCATGGTGCAGCCGATGCGGTACATCGGCGGCGTGCCGGGGCTGATGGAGAGCTGGCCGGGCCGGTCGAGGCACTTGAACATCTGCAGACCGTCGTACGGCGGCGCCGCCGGGTAGCCCCAAGCGCCCATCGTGGCGACGGACTTGGCCTGCGGGGCGGAGAAGTTGACCGTCAGCGCGTTGCCGACGGTCTCTTCGAGGGACTTGCTTCCGTTCTCCGGCTTCACGTGAAGGACCGCGTAGTCGTACGGGGCGCCGGTGCCGCCGGTCGGGCCGCCGTCCTTGATCCACTCGCCGGAGGTCGAGGCCCAGTCGGCCCAGTACACGCCGTAGGGCGCGATCTCCTGCGGCTGCGCGTTGTTCAGGGCCGCGGCCGACTTGCCCTTGTCGTTGTACGACGGGACGAAGGCGATGTTGCGGTACCAGCCGCCGGAGCCGCCCTGGTGGACGCAGTGGCCCGCGGTCCACACCATGTTGGACTTGCCGGGGTGGGCCGGGTCCTTCACGACGGTGCCCGAGCAGACCATGGGGCCCTCGGGGGAGTCGAAGAACACCTTGCCGACCGGGGCCGCGAAGTCGTGGTAAGGCAGCTTCTCCTGGACGGCCTTGACGGGCGCGGGCTCGGGGTCCGAGATGCCCGTACCGCCGTTGACGTCACCGGCCGCCATGGTCTTCTGCGGGTCCTTGGCGGACTTCATCCGGTCCGGCTTCCACAAGCCGTCGATCACCGGGTTGACGAAGTCCTTGGCGTCACGCAGCCACTTGTCCTTGTCCCAGTTCTTCCAGCCGCCGTTCTTCCACTTGTCCAGGTCGACCCCGTGCTTCTTGAGGGTGTCGGCCAGGTCGGCGGGACCGGCGGAGTCGCCCTTGGACTGGGCGGAGCCGGAGGCGGACGGCTTGCTGTCCGCGTCGCTGCCGCCCGGGCCGCACGCGGTGGCGGTCAGTGCGAGAGCCGCAGCGAGGCCGGAAGCGGCCAGCAACGGACGTATGGATCGCATGAAAACGATTCCCCCTGATGAGCCTGCCCGTCGAGAGCAGGTCTTGCCATGTACTTGTCAGTCCGGTGGGCGGGCGTGTGCCTGGTCGCCCACCGTGCAGCCCCCTACTATGCCTGCTCGGCACGGGGGGTACGAACGGGGGTCCCGGCGTTCACAGGACCCCCGCAAAGCGCTTACCGGCCCGCGTACTTGGTGCTCACCGAGTCGTACACGCCCTTGGCCTCCTTGCCCAGGCGCGGGCCGGCCAGCCAGCCCGCGGTGACCGGGCCTATCGAGGTGTTGGACACGAGCGACGGCTTGCCGTCCGAACCCGTGGCGATCCAGCCGCCGCCGGAGGAACCGCCGGTCATGGTGCAGCCGATGCGGTACATCGTCGGCAGGTTCGCCTCAAGGGAGAGCCGGCCCGGCTTGTCCTTGCACTGGTACAGCTTCTGGCCGTCGTAAGGAGGCGCGGCCGGGTAGCCGTTGGCCGTCATGGCGCTGATCTTCGGCACGGCCGGCGCGTCGAAGTCCACCGGAAGCGCCCCGCCGACGGTCTCCTCCAGGGACTTGCCGTTCGAGCCCTTCTCCGGCGTCACGTGCAGCACCGCGAAGTCGTACGGCGCGCCGGTGCCGCCGGTCGGGCCGCCGCCCTCGATCCACTGCTGCGAGGTCTGCGCCCAGTCGGCCCAGTAGACGCCGTAGGGAGCGATCTGCGCCTTGGTGGCCTTCTGCAGCTGGGCCGTCGGCAGGTTGGCGTTGTTGTACGAGGGGACGAAGGCGATGTTGCGGTACCAGCCGCCCTTGGCGCCCGCGTGCACGCAGTGGCCCGCGGTCCACACCATGTTGGACTTGCCGGGGTGCGCCGGGTCCTTCACGACGGTCGCCGAGCACACCATCGAACCCTCGGGGCTGTCGAAGAACAGCTTGCCCAGCTCCGGCAGGTTCTGGTGGTACGGAGCCTTCACCGCGGCGGCCTTGACGGGCGCCGGCGTCGGGTCCGTCACGCCCTTGTCGCCGGAGATGTCATTGGGGACGGCCTTCTCCGGGGGCTTGTCCGCCTTGCGCATCCGGTCCGGGTCCCACAGGTCCTGGATGATCGGGTTGACGTAGTCCTTGGCCTCACGCAGCCAAGTGGCCTTGTCCCAGTTCTTCCACTCGCCGTTCTTCCACTTGTCCAGGTCGATGCCGTGCTTCTTGAGCTGGTTCTTGACGTCGTCCGGGATCTGGAGCTTGTCGGCGTCGCCCGTGGCCGTCGCCGAGGCCGTCGGCTTGCTGTCGGCGTTGGAACCGCCGGGTCCGCAGGCGGTCGCGGTCAGCGCCAGCGCGGCCGTGAGGCCGAGGGCGGCCAGCACGGGGGAGACCCCGCGACGGGCTCTGTCTCCCGTGCGCTCGGCGCTGGACGGGCGTATCGGTCGCATGTCGAATTCCCCCTGGAACTTCGTCATCAAAGCGTCTTCGTCTTCTTCGTCTTCTGAACTCGTGAACAAACTCGTGAACAGCGGCACCGCGAGCCGGTGCCCGAGTGCGGGCCCCACTATGCCGGTGCCGGTGGGGACGGTGCGCGGCAGGGCCGCGGTTCCACCCGCCGGACCGTCCCGCCGCGGTGGTTAGGCGAACCTTGCCTGGGGGCAAGGAAGTTCCGGTCAGGCCGTGCTCCCGCGGTGCCGGCGTCGTTGGTACGTACGGGGGACATCAGGACAGCGTTCAGCGTGGGGGTACGCGCCGCGCAACGGACGCGATACGGAACCGTCACAGCGGGAGGACCAGCAGTCGTGGCCGTGACCGAACCAGCTCCGACGGCGCTGCTCAGCACTCATGAGGGGATCCTGCGAAGGCAGTCCCTGAGGGAGTCGGCGGCTCGCACCTATGCCCGTTCGCTGCCCATCGTGCCCGTGCGGGCGCGCGGACTGACGATCGAGGGTGCGGACGGGCGGCGTTATCTGGACTGCCTCTCGGGGGCGGGGACACTGGCGCTCGGGCACAACCATCCCGTCGTGCTCGAAGCGATCCGCAAGGTCCTCGAATCGGGGGCGCCGCTGCACATCCTGGACCTCGCGACGCCGGTCAAGGACGCCTTCACCACGGAGCTGTTCGCCACCCTGCCGCGTCAACTCGCCGAGCACGGAAGGATCCAGTTCTGTGGACCGGCCGGCACGGACGCGGTCGAGGCCGCGCTGAAGCTGGTCCGCACCGCCACCGGGCGCACCGGAATGCTCGCCTTCACCGGTGCCTACCACGGCATGACCGCGGGCGCCCTCGCCGTCTCCGGCGGCGCCCGGGACGCCGGGGTGACCCGGCTGCCCTACCCGCAGAACTACCGCTGCCCGTACGGACTCGGCGGCGAACGCGGGGCCGAGACCGCCGCCCGCTGGACCGAGAACCTCCTCGACGACCCCAAGGGCGGCGTCCCCGCACCGGCCGGGATGATCCTCGAACCGGTGCAGGGAGAGGGCGGCGTGATCCCGGCGCCCGACGCCTGGATGCGCCGGATGCGCGAGATCACCGCGAGCCGCTCCATCCCGCTGATCGCCGACGAGGTGCAGACGGGCGTCGGCCGCACCGGCACGTTCTGGGCCGTCGAGCACAGCGGGGTGGTGCCCGACGTGATGGTGCTCTCCAAGGCCATCGGCGGCTCGCTGCCGCTGGCCGTGATCGTGTACCGGGACGGCCTCGACGCGTGGGAGCCCGGCGCGCACGCCGGTACGTTCCGCGGCAACCAGCTCGCCATGGCGGCCGGCGCGGCCACCCTCGCGTACGTCCGGGAGAACCGGCTCGCCGAGCGGGTGGCCGTCCTCGGGGCCCGCATGCTCGGCCAGTTGCAGGGCCTCGCCGCCGACCACCCCTGCATCGGCGACGTGCGCGGCCGGGGCCTGATGATCGGCGTCGAACTCGTCGACCCGGAGCGCGAGGACCTCAGCTCCGGCAACCCGCCGCCGCCCGCGCCCGCCCTGGCCGGCGCCGTGCAGCAGGAGTGCCTGCGGCGTGGGCTCATCGTCGAGCTCGGCGGCCGCCACTCCAGCGTGGTACGCCTGCTGCCTCCGCTCACCCTCACCGACGAGCAGGCCGTGGCCGTCCTCGACCGGCTCGCCGACGCCCTGTCGGCCGCCGCACGCGCCTCGCACCAGCGCGCCGACTCGGGGGCCGGCGTCGCGCACCACCGGGCCGAGACCGGACCGTCCCACTGATCCCGGACCACCCCACGAGCTCGCAAGGAAGACCGCCGTGAATCCCACTCCCGCACCCGATGCGCACGAGGCCGACGGCCCTGTCACCGCCCACCGCGGCCCGCTGGTGGCCGAGCCGACGACGGTGCCGCGCCAGAAGGCCGGGATCCACGGCGAACGACTGACCACCCCAACCGATCCGGACCCGCTCGACGCCCCCGACCCCGGGGCCGCCGCCGAAGCGGCCGCCGTCGAGAACCTGCTGCGCTGCTGGGTTCGGGAGAACGACCTGACCGCGCCGGACGGTCCGGTCCTGCGCATCCCTCTCCCGGCCAGCGGAACCGCGCTGGCCGTGCCCGTCCTGTACTGGTCGGCCACCGGCTGGCACCGGTTCGCCAGGCCCACCCTGGAAGGCGGCTCCGCCGGCGCCCCGCCCGCCGACGCCGTCACGGTCGCCGCCCTGCTCGGCCGCGAGGCCGGCCAGGGCGAGGGCGCCGACCTGGTGGGCCGGGTCGCCGACTCCGTGCGCCGCACCACGGACTTCATCGCCGACCGGCGCACCCGCCCCGGCCCCCGCGACACCGCCGATCTCTTCCTCACCGCCGAACAGTCCCTCCTCCTCGGCCACCCGCTGCACCCCACCCCCAAGAGCCGCGAGGGCCTCTCCGAGACGGAAGCGCGCCGCTACTCACCCGAGTTGTACGGCTCCTTCCCGCTGCACTGGATGGCCGTCGACCCCCGCGTCCTCGCCACCGACTCGGCATGGACCGAAGGCGGCCGCGCCATCGACGCCGCACAGCTGGCGCACCGGCTCGCGGAGGGCCTCCAACTTCCGCCCGGCGCCGTCCCGTTGCCCCTGCACCCCTGGCAGGCCCGCGACATCGCCCAGCGCCCCGCCGTCGCCGCGCTGCTCGACGCCGGGCTCCTGTACGACCTCGGCCCGCACGGCGAGGACTGGCACCCCACGTCCTCCGTCCGCACCGTGCACCGCCCTGGCGCCGATGTCATGCTCAAGCTGTCGCTCGGCGTACGCATCACCAACTCCCGTCGTGAGAACCTCCGCAAGGAACTCCACCGCGGCGTGGAGGTCCACCGCCTGCTACGGGCCGGCCTCGGCGAGGAGTGGCAGTCCGCGCACCCCTGCTTCGACATCGTCCGCGACCCCGCCTGGCTCGCCGTCGACACCCCGGACGGCGAACCCCTGCCGGGCCTTGACGTCATGGTCCGCCACAACCCCTTCGCGCCCGGCGACGACGCCGTCTGCATCGCCTCACTCACCGCCCCGCGCCCCATGCCGGGCCGTCCCGGGATGCTGTCGCGCCTCGCCGACGTCGTGGGCCGGCTCGCCGCCCGCACCGGCCGGCCCACCACGGCCGTCTGTGCCGAGTGGTTCCTGCGCTACCTCGACCAGGTCGTACGCCCGCTGCTCTGGCTGGACGGCACGGCAGGCATCGCCCTGGAGGCCCACCAGCAGAACACTCTGGTCCTGCTCGACCCCGACGGCTGGCCCGTGGGCGGCCGCTACCGCGACAACCAGGGCTACTACTTCCGCGAGTCGCACCGCGCCGCCCTGGAGCGGCGACTGCCCGGCATCGGCGCCACCAGCGACACCTTCGTCCCCGACGCCGTGACCGACGAGCGCTTCGCCTACTACCTCGGCATCAACAACGTCCTCGGTCTCATCGGGGCCTTCGGCGCCCAGCACCTCGCCGACGAACGCGTCCTGCTCGCCGCCCTGCGCCAGTTCCTCGCCAAGGCCACCGACCTCGGCTCGCCCCTGCCCGCCCAGTTGCTGGACAGCGCGACGCTGCGCTGCAAGGCCAATCTGCTGACCCGGCTGCACGGCCTCGACGAACTCGTCGGCCCGGTCGACACCCAGTCCGTCTACGTCACCATCACCAACCCCCTTCACACCAACGGAACTTGACCCGTACGAACTGCTGAGAGACATCGCACGGTGCTAAGTCGTCAAGCTGCGGCCTCCAGAAGGGAGGGAAATGCCTGATGTTCATCGAACAACTCGCCTGCCTTGAGGCAGTGATGGAGCTGGCCGAGCATGCGGTTGAACAGGTGTCGTTGGGCCTGTGCGTGCCAGTCGCCGTGCTCGCGTCGGCGCCGGTAGTGGGCATCGGCTCCCTCGGAGGCTCTGATGGAGGCGAAGGCCCACAGGTAGCCCGCATGGTTGAGGCGGTCGTTCTTGATCATGCGGCGGCCGACGTGGTGTTTCTTGCCCGACGCGCGGGTGACGGGGGCCGAGCCCGCGTAGGCCTTCAGGCCGCGGGCGTCGGCGAAGCGGTTGCGGTCGTCTCCGATCTCGGCGAGCACCCGGGCACCGAGCTGAATACCGAGGCCAGGGAAGCTAAGGATGGTCTCGGCGTCCGGGTGCTGGGGGAAAACCTCCTCCACCGCCTTGGCGAGATCGTCAGCGGAATGGCACGCGGCCTCCAACTGGCCCAGCAGGGCGAGCATCTGTCGGCCGAGTGCGTCCTCGACCAGTGGTGGCTGGTGGGCGTAGTCGCCGCGGAAGGCCTCTCGCAGGCGCTCTGCCTCGGCTTCGATGCCGCGTTGGCGGCCGGCGCGCTTGAAGGCCGAGCGCAGCTGGGTGCGGGTCAGTCGGGCGGCTTGCGTGGGGGTGGGGGCGAGCTTGAGGAGTTCACGGGCCTCGGGACGGCACAGGCCGTTCTGCCAGGGGGCGAAGGCTTCCAGGGCGGCCGGGTAGTACTCGCGCAGCAGGGACCGGAGCTGGTTGGACATCTGCTGGCGGTTCCAGGTCGAGTCCTGCTGGGCCCGGGCCAGGACGGCGATGGCGCGGGCCAGTTCGGTGTCGGCGGGCGGTGGCCGGTGCATGGGCATGTCGGTGCGCAGGATGTTCGCCAGTACGAAGGCGTCGCCGGGGTCGGACTTTTTGCGGCTGACGCCGTGCCGGTCGCGGTAGCGGGCGGCGGCCATCGGGTTGACCGCGAACACCTTGCGCCGGCCGGTGCGCAGCACGGCGACGAGCAGGCCGCGGCTGGTCTCGATCGCCACCGGGATCGGGTCGTCTTCGGTGTCGCCGTACTCGGCGAGCAGGTCGAGCAGAAACCGGTAGCCGGCCGCGTCGTCGCCGATGCGGCGCTTGGCCAGCAACTGGCCGGTGTCGTTGACCAGGGCGACGTCATGGTGGCGTTCGGCCCAGTCAATTCCGCAGAAGATCACGCTGTTCCTCCCCAAGGTGCGGGTCTTTGCGCTGGTCACGAGCGCATGCGGGCCACGCGGCTCCCTAATTCCAGGCCTCATGTTCGGGCCGACGTCGCACAAGCCGTTCGCGGCACCAGCGCACCCCACGGGCCTCGGTCTTGCCCAGAGCTCGACGGCTCGGGAGTTGCAAGAGGTCACCGTGAGGCGGGCTCGCACCACCAACAACGCTCGCAGCAGTACTCCCTCCTGGCGATCACCGTGACGAGTGATGACGGCCTGAGAACACCGAGCACGGCCGCTCTGTCAGAAGGCCTCTACGGTCTGGAGCCACCTAGGCCTGCGCTCGATGCCCACGGGCTGGCACCACCCGGAAGGCAGGGTGGTGGCCGTGTAGTCGCCGAGCAGCACCTCTCTCTCAGGAGGCCTCACCGAGCCAGGAGTGTCGCAGGTATCTGCTCGACGTCCACACAGCCATCACCCCCGCAAGTCCGCATGCCGCTCTCTCAGAAGGCATCCAACTGCCTGGAATCTGAAAGGCATTGCGGACCTGCGAATCGAACAGTCCGGCAGACGACCAGCCGTCCGTCGGAACCACTACGAGAGAATTAGGAGCGTCGCCGTGCCTCCCACCGATGCGAGCACCGACGCCGAAGCCGACCCGGCCCCCCACCAGGGGGAGGCGGCCGACGACACCCTGGACCTGGAGCTGCCCGCCGAACTGGTCGCCCTGTTCGGCGACAGCCCTGCCGGGCCGGGCGGTTCGGGCCCGGACAGGCTCGGGTCCGGTGGGCCCGTCGGGTCCGGGCTCTGCGGGCCGGGCGCCGATTCCGCTCCCTCGGGCTCAGGACTCGCAGCCCCGGAACCTCTCCCGGACGACGTGGCCCAGCAGTGGGCCGGTACCGACCCGCTGCCGCAGTCCGGCAGCGCTGCCCGACGGGCTCGCCCGGTCGTGGACGACCTGCTCGATTCCCCCGGCGACTGGGCGCCGGTCACCACCCCGCTCGGCGTGTTCCAGCTCGTCCCCGTACGTCTCGAACGCGACCTAGCTCTCCTCACCCAGTGGATGAACGACCCTGCCGTGGCCGCCTTCTGGGACCTGGCGGGACCCGCGTCGGTCACCGCGGCCCATCTGCGCAACCAGCTCGACGGCGACGGCCGCAGCGTGCCCTGTGTGGGCGTCCTCGACGGAACTCCCATGAGCTACTGGGAGATCTACCGCGCGGACCTGGACCCGCTGGCCCGCCACTATCCGGCCCGCCCGCACGACACCGGTCTCCATCTGCTCATCGGCGGCGTAGCCGACCGCGGCCGGGGCGTCGGGACCACCCTGCTCAGGGCCGTCGCCGACCTGGTCATGGACAACCGTCCCAACTGCCCCCGTGTGATCGCCGAACCCGATCTGCGCAACACCCCCTCCGTCTCCGCGTTCCTCAGCGCCGGCTTCCGCTTCCACGCGGAGGTCGACCTGCCCGACAAGCGGGCCGCCCTGATGGTCCGCGACCGCGCGCTCAGGAATCTGCTGTGAACGCCCCGCCGCTCCGCATACACCTCTAGCCCCGAATCGGTTCGACCCCGAGGAGTCCCCATGCCGAACCCTCCTTCCCCCGATGAATCCCGCGGCCTCCTCGACCTCGAAGCCCCGCCCGGGCTGCTGGCCCCACCCGAGCTGAACCGCGAGGCCTGGGACCGTGCGGGACGCCTCCTCCTCGCGAAGATGATCGGTGCCTTCGCCTACGAGGAAATCGTGCAACCAACCGTAGGGCCCACCACTGACAATGCCGGTCCGGACGGAAAAAGCGCAGGTCAGTATGGGTTCACGCTGGACGACGGCAGCACTTTGACCTTCCTGGCGCGGCGCGGCGCGTACGGCGGCTGGCAGGTGGACCCCGACTCCGTCCGGCGCACCGCGCAGCGCGCCCGGAGCGCGGGGGAGCCCCGCGAACAGAGCGCCCCAGACCACTCGCTCCCGTCCCCCGAGGCCTTCGGCGACCCCATTCGCTTCCTCGCGCTCGCCCGCCGGACCCTCGGCGTCGACGGCGCCACCTTCGGACACCTCGTGCGGGAACTCACCGCCACCCTGGCCGCCGACACCCGCCTGCACGCCACCGCACTGCCCGCCGCCCAGCTCGCCGACCTCGGCTACGCGGAGCTGGAGGGCCACCAGACCGGTCACCCCTGGCTCGTGCTCAACAAGGGCCGGCTCGGGTTCTCCGCCGACGACGCCGCGCGCTGGAGCCCGGAGGCCCGCACTCCGGCCAAGCTGCCCTGGATCGCGGTCCGTACCGACCTCGCGAGCTACCGAGGTGTCGAGACGCTGGCCACGCCGGACCGGCTCTACGACCGCGAGCTCGACGCCCCGGTCCGCGAGGCGTTCGCCGCCGCGCTACGGGCCCGGGGCCTGGATCCGGCGGCGTACCTGTACCTGCCCGTCCACCCCTGGCAGTGGACGGAGATGATCCTTCCGCTGTTCGCCCCGGCCGTCGCCGACCACGCCATCGTGCCGCTGCCCACCGACGGCGACGTACGGCTGCCGCAGCAGTCCATCCGCACCTTCCTGAACCTTTCACGGCCCGAGCGCCACACGGTGAAACTGCCGCTGTCCATCCTCAACACCCTGGTCTGGCGGGGCCTGCCGACCGAGCGCACCGTGGCCGCGCCCGCCGTCACGGCCTGGGTGCAGGGCCTGTGCGAGCGGGACGCCTTCCTGCGGGACGAGTGCCGGGTGCTCCTGCTCGGCGAGGTCGCCTCGGTCGCCGTGGAACACCCGGTGTACGACCGCATCGGCGAAGTCCCTTATCAGTACAAGGAGTTGCTGGGGGCGATCTGGCGCGAGCCCCTGCCGCAGCGGCTCGCGGCGGGCGAACGGGCCCGCACCCTTGCCGCGCTGCTCCACACCGACCCCGAGGGGCGTGCCTTCACGGCCGAGCTGGTCGCCCGCTCGGGGCTCGCGCCCCAGGTGTGGCTGCGCCGCCTTTTCAGCGCCCTGCTGCCGCCGCTGCTGCACTTCCTCTACCGCTACGGCACCGTCTTCTCGCCGCACGGAGAGAACGCCATCGTCGTCTTCGACGACCAGGACGTGCCGGTACGCCTGGCGATCAAGGACTTCGTCGACGACATCAATGTGAGCGCCGAGCACCTTCCCGAACACGACTCGATGCCCGAGGACGTACGGAACATCCTCCTTACGGAGGCGCCCTCCTTCCTCACGCAATTCATTCATTCGGGGCTCTTCGTGGGCGTCTTCCGCTTTCTCGCCCCGCTCTGCGAGGACCAACTGGGCGTCCCCGAAGCCGACTTCTGGGCTCTGGTGCGCGACGAGATCCTGCGCCACCAGGCCCGCTTCCCCCACGAGAAGGACCGTCACGAAACGTTCGACCTGCTCACGCCCCGGATCGACCGGCTCTGCCTCAACCGGAACCGGCTGCACACGGACGGCTACCGGGACCGCCCCGAGCGGCCGCACGCCACCGTGCACGGCACCGTGGCGAACCCTCTCGCAGCGGCTGAGTGATCCGATTGTCAGTGGCGAGCCTTAGGGTGGTCTGGCTATGACAAAGCCTTCACTCCCCGAGCTCCTGCACGCCGCCGTCACCGCCGTCGGCGGCGTGGAGCGGCCTGGCCAGGTCACCATGGCCACGGCTGTCGCCGATGCCGTCGACGACAGCTCCCACCTGCTGGTCCAGGCCGGGACGGGCACCGGAAAGTCCCTCGGCTACCTGGTGCCGGCCCTCGCGCACGGGGAGCGCGTCGTGATCGCCACGGCCACGCTGGCGCTCCAGCGCCAGCTCGTGGAGCGCGACCTGCCGCGCACCGTGGACGCGCTGAACCCGCTGCTGCGGCGCCGCCCGCAGTTCGCGATGCTGAAGGGCCGCTCCAATTACCTGTGCCTGCACCGCCTCCACGAGGGCGCGCCGCAGGACGAGGACGAGGGGCTCTTCGACCAGTTCGAGTCGGCCGCGCCCACCAGCAAGCTGGGCCAGGACCTGCTCAGGATGCGGGACTGGGCGGACGAGACCGAGACCGGCGACCGCGACGACCTGACGCCGGGCGTCTCGGACAGGGCGTGGGGGCAGGTCTCCGTGTCCTCCCGCGAGTGTTTGGGCGCCACGAAGTGCGCCTATGGGGCGGAGTGCTTCGCGGAGACGGCCCGCGAGCGCGCCAAGCTCTCCGATGTCGTCGTCACCAACCACGCGCTGCTCGCCATCGACGCGATCGAGGGCGCCCCGGTGCTCCCGCAGCACGAGGTGCTGATCGTCGACGAGGCCCATGAGCTGGTCTCCCGGGTCACCGGCGTCGCGACCGGCGAGCTCACCCCCGGCCAGGTCAACCGGGCCGTGCGGCGCAGTGCCAAGCTGGTCAACGAGAAGGTGGCCGACAGCCTCCAGACCGCCGCGGAGGGCTTCGAGCGGGTGATGGAGCTGGCCCTGCCGGGCCGCTTGGAGGAGGTCCCGGAAGACCTCGGCTATGCGCTGATGGCGCTGCGCGACGCCGCCCGCGAGGTGATCTCGGCGCTCGGCTCCACCCGCGACAAGTCCGTCCAGGACGAGGACGCGGTGCGCAAGCAGGCCCTCGCCATGCTGGAGACGGTGCACGGCGTGGCCGAGCGCATCACCAACGGCTCCGAGTGGGACGTCGTCTGGTACGAGCGCCACGACCGCTTCGGCGCCTCGCTGCGGGTGGCCCCGCTCTCGGTGTCCGGCCTGCTCAGGGAGAAGCTCTTCACGGACCGCTCGGTGGTCCTGACCTCCGCGACGCTCAAGCTGGGCGGGGACTTCAACGGGGTGGGCGCCTCGCTCGGCCTCTCCCCGGAGGGCACCGGCGGCGAGGACGTGCCGCAGTGGAAGGGCCTCGACGTCGGCTCGCCCTTCGACTATCCCAAGCAGGGCATCCTCTACGTCGCGAAGCACCTGGCCACCCCGGGCCGGGAGGGTTCGCGCGGCGACATGATGGATGAGCTGGCCGAGCTGGTGGAGGCGGCCGGCGGCCGCACGCTCGGCCTGTTCTCCTCGATGCGGGCCGCCCAGGCCGCCGCCGAGGAGCTGCGCGGCCGCCTGGAGAATCCGATCCTGCTCCAGGGCGAGGAGACGCTGGGCGAGCTGATCAAGGCGTTCGCGGCCGACCCGAAGACCTGTCTGTTCGGCACGTTGTCCCTGTGGCAGGGCGTCGACGTGCCCGGCCCGAGCTGCCAGCTGGTGGTGATGGACCGGATCCCGTTCCCGCGTCCCGACGACCCGCTGATGAGCGCCCGCCAGAAGGCGGTCGAGGAGGGCGGCGGCAACGGTTTCATGGCCGTGGCGGCGACGCATGCCGCGCTTCTGATGGCCCAGGGCGCGGGCCGCCTCGTCCGGGCGACGGGCGACCGGGGTGTGGTCGCGGTGCTCGATCCGAGGCTGGCCAACGCTCGCTACGGCAGCTATCTGCGGGCCTCGCTGCCCGACTTCTGGTACACCACGGACCGTAACCAGGCGCGTCGCTCGCTCGCGGCCATCGACGCGGCGGCCAAGGCCGACGACAAGTAGGGCGAGGGCTGCCCCGCCCTCAGCACGCGGGTGGGGCGCTGCGGATACAGCAGGGCCCCGGGACCGGCGCAGGGGGTCCCGGGGCCCGGTCAGAGCCGGCGGAGGGGTCAGACCCGCCGGAGCACCGCCACGACCTTGCCGAGAATGGTCGCGTCGTCGCCGGGAATCGGCTGGTAGGCGGCGTTGTGCGGGAGCAGCCAGATGTGGTTGTCCTCGCGCTTGAAGCGCTTGACGGTGGCCTCGCCGTCCAGCATCGCGGCGACGATGTCGCCGTTCTCGGCGACGGGCTGGCGGCGCACCGTGACCCAGTCGCCGTCACAGATCGCGGCTTCGATCATCGAGTCGCCGACGACCTTCAGGACGAAGAGTTCGCCGTCGCCGACCAGCTGGCGGGGGAGGGGGAAGACGTCCTCGACCGACTCCTCGGCGAGGATCGGGCCGCCGGCGGCGATCCGGCCCACCAGCGGCACGTACGAGGCGGCGGGCTTGCCCGCGGTGTCGGTGGGCTGGCTGCTCGGCTGGTCGGAGCCGCGGACCTCGTACGCGCGGGGCCGGTGCGGGTCGCGGCGCAGGAAGCCCTTGCGCTCCAGGGCCATCAGCTGGTGGGCGACGGACGAGGTGCTGGAGAGGCCGACGGCCTGGCCGATCTCCCGCATCGACGGCGGGTAGCCACGCCGCTGCACGGAGTCCCTGATGACTTCGATGACCCGCCGCTGCCGGTCGGTGAGCCCGGAGCTGTCCGCCCTGATCCCTGGAGGTCGGCCGGGCAGCGAACGGGCGCGCCCGGCGTCCGCCCCCTGGTTCGTGACTGCGTCATTCATGGCATGCACCGGCTCAAGTCGGGTCTGGGAGCGGTCCTGGGCAGTGATGGTGGCACTGTCTGCGGTGGTGGTCACGTCGGCCCCTCTCGAAATGGTCTCCCTAGCTGGACAACGGTAGTTGCTTTCGAAAGGTTGCGCCAAACACACGTTCGAGTGAAAAATCGCAGAACGCGCTACGTGGTCCTACGGGTGGGTGTATGTGCGAGTCCCGATTGGGGGCCCGTCGAACGTCAATTCGGTCCATTACGGTACCCTTCACCGCTGAGGTGGACGCTTGGCGACCACCCCCTGGGGGGACCGTTTTGGCGGCCGCCGCGTGTCGCTCGCGACGACGGCGTACCGGCGCACAGTCTGTCATCCAGCACCCCGCGATCCAGCGCTGCGACGCGCTTCCCGTAGCCTCTTGGGCGGCCGGAAAACGCCGGGCCACAGCCGGGGTTCCACGACACGCGGCAGGGCCGGGTAACCGACCAAACCCTAGATCTAGTGGTTGGATTGGTGCAGCCACCCAGAAGTTGTGTTCCGTGGTCCTTCAAGACCCTGGCCATCGCCTATGCTTGTGGTCGCTTCGCGGGAGGTTTCTGAGCCCGCTGAGGCTATTCAGTCGTGCTGTGAAGGAGGGTTGGGAACCATGCACTGCCCCTTCTGCAGGCACCCCGACAGCCGTGTCGTCGACAGTCGTACGACCGACGACGGCACGTCGATCCGCCGGCGCCGCCAGTGCCCCGACTGCTCCCGTCGCTTCACGACGGTGGAGACGGCCTCGCTGATGGTCATCAAGCGTTCCGGCGTGACCGAGCCCTTCAGCCGCACCAAAGTCATCTCGGGCGTCCGCAAGGCATGCCAGGGACGGCCCGTCACCGAGGACGCCCTCGCCAAGCTCGGCCAGCGGGTCGAAGAGGCGGTGCGCGCCACCGGCAGCGCCGAGCTGACCACGCACGACGTGGGGCTTGCCATACTCGGCCCCTTGCAGGAGCTCGACCTCGTCGCGTACCTGCGCTTCGCGTCCGTTTACCGAGCTTTCGACACGCTCGAAGACTTCGAGGCCGCCATCGTGGAACTCCGCGCGCGGCGGCCTCCTGCAGACCAATCAGACGAGTGCGTGGCCGGAGTGACCCCCGAGGTCCCCGCGCCCGCCACCGCTGCCGACTGACCGAGGGGCCCGCACGGGCCCGCGGTCGCCGATCGGCGGCATCCAGGACCTGCCAGGGGTGAGCTTCCGCTGCGCCCGTGGCAACAGACAAACACCGTGCCTTGGGAACATTTAGGCACTTTTGGGCGTTTTTGCCCGCGTATGGGAGGCGGCAATGACAGAGACGGCGAGCGGCCCGGCACGAGGCTCCCGAGCCAAGGGATCCAAGGCCACCAAGGGGCTGCGTATCGAGCGCATCCACACGACCCCCGGCGTGCATCCGTACGACGAGGTGTCCTGGGAGCGCCGTGACGTCGTCATGACCAACTGGCGCGACGGCTCGGTCAACTTCGAGCAGCGTGGCGTCGAGTTCCCCGACTTCTGGTCGGTGAACGCGGTCAACATCGTCACCAGCAAGTACTTCCGCGGGGCCGTCGGCACCCCGCAGCGCGAGACCGGTCTCAAGCAGCTGATCGACCGGATCGTGAAGACGTACACGAAGGCCGGCGAGGACTACGGCTACTTCGCCTCGCCCGCCGACGCCGAGATCTTCGAGCACGAGCTGGCGTACGCGCTCCTGCACCAGATCTTCAGCTTCAACTCGCCGGTGTGGTTCAACGTCGGCACGCCCCAGCCGCAGCAGGTCTCGGCGTGCTTCATCCTGGCCGTCGACGACTCCATGGAGTCGATCCTCGACTGGTACAAGGAAGAGGGCATGATCTTCAAGGGTGGCTCCGGCGCCGGCCTGAACCTCTCCCGCATCCGCTCCTCCAAGGAGCTGCTTTCCTCCGGCGGCAACGCCTCCGGCCCGGTCTCCTTCATGCGCGGCGCGGACGCGTCGGCCGGAACCATCAAGTCCGGCGGCGCGACCCGCCGCGCGGCCAAGATGGTCATCCTCGACGTCGACCACCCCGACATCGAGAACTTCATCGAGACCAAGGTGAAGGAAGAGGAGAAGATCCGCGCGCTGCGCGACGCGGGCTTCGACATGGACCTGGGCGGCGACGACATCACGTCCGTCCAGTACCAGAACGCGAACAACTCGGTCCGTGTGAACGACACCTTCATGAAGGCGGTCGAGCAGGGCGGGAAGTTCGGCCTGACCTCCCGCATGACCGGTGACGTCATCGAAGAGGTCGACGCCAAGTCGCTCTTCCGCAAGATGGCCGAGGCGGCCTGGGCCTGCGCCGACCCGGGCATCCAGTACGACGACACCATCAACCACTGGCACACCTGCCCCGAGTCCGGCCGCATCAACGGCTCGAACCCGTGCAGCGAGTACATGCACCTGGACAACACGTCCTGCAACCTCGCGTCCCTGAACCTGATGAAGTTCCTCAAGGACGACGGCAAGGGCAACCAGTCCTTCGAGGTCGAGCGCTTCGCCAAGGTCGTCGAGCTCGTCATCACGGCGATGGACATCTCCATCTGCTTCGCGGACTTCCCGACCCAGAAGATCGGCGAGAACACCCGCGCCTACCGCCAGCTGGGCATTGGCTACGCCAACCTCGGCGCCCTGCTGATGGCCACCGGCCACGCGTACGACTCCGACGGCGGCCGCGCGCTCGCCGGCGCCATCACCTCCCTGATGACCGGCACCTCGTACAAGCGCTCCGCCGAGCTCGCCGCGGTCGTCGGCGCGTACGACGGTTACGCCCGCAACGCCGAGCCGCACCAGCGCGTCATGAAGCAGCACGCCGACGCCAACGCCGTGGCCGTGCACGTGGACGACCTGGACAACCCGATCTGGGCCGCCGCCACGGAGGCGTGGCAGGACGTGATCCGGCTCGGCGCGAAGAACGGTTTCCGCAACGCGCAGGCCTCGGTCATCGCGCCCACCGGCACCATCGGTCTCGCCATGTCGTGCGACACCACCGGCCTGGAGCCCGACCTCGCCCTGGTCAAGTTCAAGAAGCTGGTCGGCGGCGGCTCGATGCAGATCGTCAACGGCACGGTGCCGCAGGCCCTGCGCCGCCTCGGCTACCAGGAGGAGGCGATCGAGGCGGTCGTCGCCCACATCGCCGAGAACGGGAACGTCATCGACGCCCCGGGCCTGAAGACCGAGCACTACGAGGTCTTCGACTGCGCCATGGGCGAGCGTTCCATCTCGGCCATGGGTCACGTCCGCATGATGGCGGCCATCCAGCCGTGGATCTCGGGCGCGCTGTCCAAGACGGTCAACCTGCCGGAGACGGCGACCGTCGAGGACGTCGAAGAGGTCTACTTCGAGGCGTGGAAGATGGGCGTCAAGGCGCTCGCCATCTACCGCGACAACTGCAAGGTCGGCCAGCCCCTCTCCGCCAAGACCAAGGAGAAGGAGAAGGAGGCGGTCACCGCCAAGGCCGAGGAGACCATCCGCACCGCGGTCGAGAAGGTCGTCGAGTACCGCCCGGTCCGCAAGCGCCTCCCGAAGGGCCGCCCGGGGATCACCACCTCGTTCACGGTCGGTGGCGCCGAGGGCTACATGACCGCCAACTCCTACCCGGACGACGGTCTGGGCGAGGTCTTCCTGAAGATGTCCAAGCAGGGCTCGACCCTCGCGGGCATGATGGACGCCTTCTCCATCGCCGTCTCGGTCGGCCTCCAGTACGGTGTGCCGCTTGAGACCTACGTCTCGAAGTTCACCAACATGCGCTTCGAGCCGGCCGGCATGACGGACGACCCGGACGTGCGGATGGCGCAGTCGATCGTCGACTACATCTTCCGCCGCCTGGCGCTGGACTTCCTGCCGTTCGAGACCCGCTCGGCCCTCGGCATCCACTCCGCCGAGGAACGTCAGCGTCACCTGGACACCGGTTCGTACGAGCCGACCCTGGAGGACGAGGAGCTGGACGTCGAGAGCCTGGCCCAGTCGGCCCCGCGCCAGACGGAGACCCTGAAGGCCGTCGCCGCACCGAAGCCGGCCGCGGTCGAGGCCCCCAAGGTCGCGCACAACTCGGCCGAGCTCGTGGAGATGCAGCTCGGCGTCAGCGCGGATGCCCCGCTCTGCTTCTCCTGCGGTACGAAGATGCAGCGGGCCGGCTCCTGCTACATCTGCGAGGGCTGCGGCTCGACCAGCGGTTGCAGCTGACACCGGCGCCGTACGTGGGACGGACCGTCCGACGTGACCCGCGGGTTTAGCTGAGCAGAAGTGCACTGAGGGGACCGGCAATCGCCGGTCCCCTCAGTCGTGCCCAGGGGGTCAGGCCGTCGCGGCGCCCATGGCGGCGATGAAGTCGTCCGGGTCAAGGGCGAAGCCGCGGATGTCCTCGCGAAATGCCCACGCGCCGGACTCGGCGCGGGTGAACTCCGCGACCGTCGCGGCCCGGGAGCCCGCGACCTGCGTGAAGCCGTGGTTCGACAGTTCGGTGTAGCCGTCCCGGATGCGGACACCGGGGTTCGCCACCTCGCCGAAGACGAGGCGCCCCGCCCGCTGCTGGATGATCACGCCGACCACCACGCGGGCGTGCTCCGCGGGCATGCGGCCGAGGTCCAGGGTCATGACCTCGTCGTACCCGAGGCCCTGGCCGGTCCGGCTGTCGCGGTTCAGGTAGATGGTGCCGTCGGGGGAGCGGTTGTCGAAGTACACCCAGTAGTCGGGCTGTCCGTACGGGGCGGCTGCCGGATAGACCCCCGCCACCACATCCAGGTCGTGGGCGGCGGAGCCGAGCGGGCTGGGGTCCCACCGCAGTGCCACCTCGACCGTGCCGAGCCCTTTGCTGATGCCGCTCATTCAAACCCCTCCCCGTGCCTGACCTGCCGCCCCCGCACGCCTCCCATGCTGTCACGCCCGTACTTGTGAAGTCGTTCGAAGAACGGTTTGGCGCGCGGCATCCCGGGCGGTGATCATTGTGTGCGGCGGGGGCCGCGGGGGCCCTCGGGTTTTCACCGGGGGATCATGATGTGGAACGGCCAAGACGTCGACCTGGACGCCTACTTCGCGCGGATCGGCTACGACGGTGATGCCTCGCCCACGCTCAAGACCCTGCGGGAACTGCACCGGGCACACGTGGCGGCGATCCCCTTCGAGAACCTGGACGTGGCCCTCGGCCGGCCCGTCCCGCTGGATGTGAAGAGCCTCGTCGGCAAGCTCGTCGGACAAGCCCGCGGAGGCTACTGCTACGAGCAGAACTCGCTGTTCGCCGCCGTGTTGGAGCGCCTGGGCTTCGAGTTCGGCGGGCGCGGGGCCCGCAACCGGACCCGAGGGACGTCACTTCCGCCGATCACCCACGCGCTGCTCGCGGCCACCGTCGAGGGCCAACTCTGGCTGTGCGACACGGGGTTCGGGAGCCAGGGGCCGCTGGAACCGGTGCCGCTGCGGGACGGCGCGGTCGTGGAGCAGGGCGGGTGGTCCTTCGGCGTCGGCATCGAGGACGACGGCACCCACGTACTGCGCTCGCTGCGGCCCGAGGGATGGCTCGACCTGTACGCCTTCGCGCCGCAGACGCTCTACCCGGCCGACTTCACGGTCATGAACCACTACAGCTCCTTGCACCCCCAATCCCGTTTCGTGGGCCAGGTCGTGGCGCAGCGGACGGCGCCCGGAGTGCGCCGGGCGCTGGTGCGGGACGAGTTCACCACCGTTCGCACGGACGGCACCGAGGAGCGCAGCACGGTGCCCGCCGACGAGCTCGGACGGGTGTTGTCAGAGGTCTTCGATATCGTGATGGAGCGTGAAGAACTCGCACAACTGGGCGCATTGGGGGGTGGGTTGAATGGCCGGTGATTTCGTCTGGGTGTTCGGCGGTGAACTGGGGTTCGGGGCGCACGGCATATTCCCGCGGAAGTACGCCGCCGGAGCCTGACCGGGGCATGGTGGTGCGCCGTACGATGGCGCGGTGCTGGTCAAGTGGATTCGCTGCACCGTGGTGGACCGCCGCGGTTTCGAGCGGGGGCAGCGGAAATGGGCGGGGTTGCTGGGCGAGCCCGGTTTCCGGGGGCAGGGCGGCGGCTGGAGCCGGAGGCGGCCCGAAGTGGCCCATGTCTTCGGCTTCTGGGAGAGCCGCGCGTTCTACGACTCCTTCATGGCGCGGGCGCACGACCGGCTCGCCGCCGCGCAGTCCGGCACGTACAAGGACATCGAGGTGAAGCTCTTCGACCACCGCTTCGACGTGAAGACCGGCTTCGAGCCGCGCTTCACCGACGCGGACGTGGTCCGCGTCGCGCACTGCCGGGTGCACGAGGAGCGGGTCGAGCACTTCGCGCTGATGCAGGAGAAGGTGTGGAACCCGGCGATGGCGGGGTCCCCGGGGATGCTGCGCGGGGTGTTCGCCGAGGCGCCCGGCCATGAGTTCCTGGTGCTCTCCATGTGGCAGTCGGCCGCCGAGCACGGCAAGTACCGGGCCGACCGGGTGGAGCGGCTCTCGCTGCGCGCGCAGACCGAGACCGATGTCGCCGCGCTGACCGGCGACGTCGTCCGGCTCGACGCGGACTGGACGGTCTGAGGCGGCTCCCGGGGCGTCTACGCCGGATGGAGGCCGGACAAGTGCTCGATCGTGGCGCGGGCGATCTAGGGTTTGGGCATGGCAAGACCGCGACGCATCGTCCTCGTCCGGCACGGCGAGTCGGAGGGCAACGCCGACGACACCGTGTACGAGCGCGAGCCCGATCACGCGCTGAGGCTCACCGAGACCGGCCTGCGTCAGGCCGAGGCGACGGGGGAGCGGCTGCGTGCGATGTTCGGGAGCGAGAAGGTCAGCGTCTACGTCTCGCCCTACCGGCGCACCCACGAGACGTTCCGGGCGTTCGGCCTCGACCCGCAGCAGGTGCGGATCCGGGAGGAGCCGCGACTGCGCGAGCAGGACTGGGGGAACTGGCAGGACCGGGACGACGTCAAGCTGCAGAAGGCGTACCGGGACGCGTACGGGCACTTCTTCTACCGGTTCGCCCAGGGCGAGTCCGGGGCCGACGTCTACGACCGGGTGGGGGCGTTCCTGGAGAGCCTCTACCGGAGCTTCGAGGCACCCGACCATCCGCCCAACGTGCTGCTCGTGACGCACGGGCTCACCATGAGGCTGTTCTGCATGCGCTGGTTCCACTGGAGCGTGGCGGACTTCGAGTCGCTGTCCAATCCGGGGAACGCCGAGACCAGGACGCTGCTGCTCGGCGCCGACGGGCGGTACTCGCTGGACCGGCCGTTCCAGCGGTGGCGTGCCCCGGAACCGTACGGGATCACCGGATAGAGTGGAGCCGAGATGACCGCTGACCCCTCCACCGAATCACTCGACCCGCGTTTCGTACGCGCGCTGGGCAGCCTGCGTGGCCTGTCCGTCGGCGACGCACTGGGCTCCCAGTTCTTCGTCCCCGTCAACTACCCCCGCCTCAAGCGCCGGGAACTGCCCGAAGGTCCCTGGCAGTGGACCGACGACACCGAGATGGCCTGTTCGGTCCTCGCCGTGCTCGCCTCGCACGACCGGATCGACCAGGACGCGCTCGCGCTGTCCTTCGCGCACCACCACGACTTCGACCGGGGCTACGGCCCGGCGGTCAACCGGATGCTCCGCCTGGTCAGGGAGGGCGGGGACTGGCGCGAGCTGGCCTCCGCGCTGTTCAAGGGCCAGGGCTCCTGGGGCAACGGCTCCGCGATGCGGATCGCGCCGCTCGGTGCCTGGTACGCGGGCGATCCCGAGCAGGCCACCCACCAGGCCGAGATCTCCTCGTACACCACTCACCAGCACCGCGAGGCCGTCGTCGGCGCCATGGCCGTCGCGGCGGCCGCGGCCCTGGTCGCCGACCCCGCGGGGCCTCCCGGGCCGGGCGAGCTGCTCGACTCGGTGATCGCGCTCGTGCCGCGCAGCGCGGTCGGCGCCGGGCTGCGGCGGGCGCGGGACATGCTGGACTACGACGACGCGGCGACCGTGGCCGCGGTGCTCGGCTCCGGGCGGCGCACCAGCGCGCACGACACGGTGCCGTTCGCCCTCTGGTCGGCGGCGCGCGGGCTCGGCGCCTACGAGTCGGCGTTCTGGACGACCGCGCAGGTGGGCGGCGACGTCGACACGACCTGCGCGATCGTGGGCGGGGTGATCGCGGCCGCACCGGCCGGGGCGCCGCCCGCCGCCTGGCTGGAGCGCACCGAGCAGCTGCCGGACTGGGTCCCGGCCGCCCCGGTCGGCTGACGCGTCCCATCGCGTACAGGAGCCGCCCCGCCCGCTCGCCGCGGCCGTGGCGGCTCCTTCATGGTCAGTCAGAGCGCGGCGCCGGCGCTCTTGCCGCTCAGGGCCTCCAGGTCGCTCTTGCGGACCTGGATGACGAAGACGGCGGTCAGGATCGCCAGGGCGACCAGCGCGACGGCCGCGATGAACGCGATGCCGATGCCGTGCGCGAGGACCGCGTCGCTCCAAGGGGCGGGCAGCTGATGGGACTTGAGGAACGCCGCCTTCTGCTCGGGCGAGCCGTTGGCGAGGAAGTCCTTGACCCGGGCGGTGGCCTCGTGGCGGCTCGCGGTGCCGAACACCGTGGTCAGGATGGACAGGCCGAGCGCGCCGCCGACCTGCTGGGTGGTGTTCAACAGGCCCGAGGCGGCGCCCGATTCCTTGTCGGCGACACCGGAGACGGCGGTCAGGGTCAGGGTGACGAAGTTGAGGCCCATGCCGGTGCCGAACATCAGCATCGGGCCGAGGATCCCGCCCGCGTACGAGCTCTCCGGGTCGATCTGGGTCAGCCAGGCCATGCCGAGGCCGGTGAGCGTGGTTCCGGTCACCATGAAGGGTTTGGGGCCGAGCTTCGGCAGAAGGTTGGAGGAGATTCCGGCGCCCGTGACGATCGCGACCGTCACCGGAAGGAAGGCCAGGCCCGCCTTGATCGGGCTGTAGTGCAGCACGTTCTGCACGAAGAGCACGATGAAGAAGAACATGCCGAACATCGCGGCGGCCAGGCTGAGCATCATCACGTACGTACCCGAACGGTTGCGGTCGGCGAACATCCGCAGCGGCGTGATGGGTTGGGCCGAGCGGCGCTCCACCGCGACGAACAGGAGGAGCAGGAGCACGGCCGCGGCGAACGAGCCCAGCGTGAGCGAGTCGCTCCAGCCGTCCGACGAAGCCCGGATGAACCCGTAGACCAGCGCCGCCATGCCCAGCGTGGACGTCAGCGCGCCGGTGAGGTCGAAGCGGCCCGGATGGCGCTCCGACTCCTTGATGAAGCGGGGCGCGAGGAAGGCGATGAAGAGGCCGATGGGTACGTTGACGAACAGCACCCAGCGCCAGTTCAGCCAGTCGGTGAGCATGCCGCCCGCGAGCAGGCCGATCGCGCCGCCACCGGCCGAGACGGCGGCGAACACGCCGAACGCGCGGTTGCGCTCCGGGCCTTCGGGGAACGTCGTCGCGATCAGCGCGAGCGAGGTCGGCGAGGCGATGGCGCCGCCGATGCCCTGGAGGGCGCGCGCCGCGAGCAACTGCCAGGGCTCCTGGGCGAATCCGCCGAGCAGCGAGGCGAGCGTGAAGGCCAGGATGCCGGTGATGAACATCCGGCGCCGGCCCAGCAGGTCACCGGCCCGGCCGCCGAGCAGCAGCAGCCCGCCGAAGGTGAGCGCGTAGGCGTTGATGACCCAGGTGAGGTCGTTGGTGGAGAAGCCGAGCGCGGTCTGGATGTGGGGCAGAGCGATGTTGACGATGGTGGCGTCGAGCACCACCATCAGCTGGCACGCGGCGATGACGGTCAGGGCTATGCCGGGCCGGGCCGGTCGGTCCTTGGGGCCGGGGCGGGTTTCTGTGGGCTGGGCTGTGCCTATCCGATTGGGCGTCACTGAGGTCCCCCTGAAAGCCGTAGTGAACGCTTCCGTTCACTAATGGCTGACGATAGTGACTGGCCGGGAGCGAACACAAGCCTTTCCCTTGGGAGTTGGGCCCGAGTCGGCCGTGGGCCGGGGCCGGGCCCGGGGGTCGATGGGCCCGGGTGGTGTCTGGAACATCCGGTGACGCGAGGTCACCATGGGAGGCCGGGCACCGCCGCCCACGTACGCTTCAACCCCCGTCCCCAAGGGTGGAACACCGTCCCCAACAGGGGATATCCGTCCCCGCGGAGAGTCCCCAACGGAGAGAAGAAGATGGCTACTTCGCGCTGGACCGACACCGGGGCACGGCCCGTCTCGCTGCGCCGCCGGGGCCCCGTCCTGGAGCGGGCGATCCTGGACGCCGCGCTGGAACAGCTGAGCACGGTCGGCTGGAGCGGTCTCACCATGGAGGGGGTGGCCGCCGGCGCGCAGACCGGGAAGGCCGCGGTCTACCGCCGCTGGCCCTCCAAGGCGGAGCTGGTCGCGGACGCGCTGCGGTCCGGCTTCCCCGGCCTCGACGACGCGCCGGACCACGGTTCCGTACGCGAGGACCTCTACCAGCTGTGCCGAAGGGTCCGCGGGACCATGTACTCGCGGTCCGGCCACGCACTGCGGTCGGTCCTTTACGAATGCGACAGCGCCTCGGCCGACCGGTTCCACGAGCTGATCCTGCAGCGGGTGATCGAGCCCGCCAACAAGCTCTTTCGTGAGGTGGTGCGCCGCGGAATCGAGCGGGGCGATGTGCGCCCCGACGCCACCGGCGAGCTCGTCTTCGATGTGATCCCGGGGCTGATGATGTACCGGCAGAAGGTGTGCGGAAGCGAATGGAGCGACGAGGACATCGCCGCGATGATCGACCAGGTCATGGTGCCGCTGCTGCGTCCCCGCAAGGGCTGACCGCGGCCTCGGAGCGGCCCGTGGGCGATCGGCGCGGACCTGGGTGTCGCGGGCGGTCCCCGGCGGCGTAACCTTGCAAGCGCCATGCCGTACGAACCACCCACCCACACCGTCGAGCGCTCGATCCGCGCCACGACCGGGGCCAAGATCGTCGCCGGTGTCGACGAAGTCGGACGCGGGGCGTGGGCCGGTCCCGTCACGGTGTGCGCAGCCGTCACCGGACTGCGCCGCCCGCCCGCCGGACTCACCGACTCCAAGCTGATCACGCCCAAGCGCCGCACCGAGCTCGCCGCGGTCCTTGAGGGCTGGGTCACCGCCTACGCGCTCGGCGACGCCTCACCCGAGGAGATCGACGAGCTGGGCATGACGGCGGCCCTGCGGCTTGCCGCGGTGCGCGCCCTGGAGGCGCTGCCGGTCCGGCCGGACGCGGTGATCCTGGACGGGAAGCACGACTACCTCGGCCTTCCCTGGCGGGTCCGTACGGTGATCAAGGGTGACCAGTCCTGCATCGCGGTCTCCGCCGCCTCGGTGATCGCCAAGGTGCGCAGGGACGCGATGATGGCCCAACTCGCGGGCGCCCAGGGTCAGTACGCCGGATTCGGCTTCGCCGAGAACGCCGGCTATCCCTCGCCCGTGCACAAGGCGGCGCTGGAGGAACTGGGGCCGACGCCCTACCACCGGCTGTCCTGGTCGTATCTGGACGCGCTGCCACGGTGGCGGCATCTCAAGAAGACGCGGCTGTCCGCGGAGGCGGCCGCACTCGAAAGCGGGGGACAGCTCGGCTTCGACTTCTGACCCGGATCACCCGCGGATTCCGGACGATTTCCGGAGGTTATCGGTCCGTTGTCCGGATGGTGCGACCCCGTTCCCGGAGCCTTCCGGTCCGCTTCGCGGACGTGGGAAAGTGCCGGGCCGCATCCCGAAATCCCTGGACTTTCCCGCCCAGTTGCGAGGAGACTCCGCCCCGATCGCACCTTTGTGCCCACCCGCCGGTGACGCCTTCACCGGCATTTGATAGACATCAACTCATGCCTCTCATCCCCGAGGAGCCTCAGATTCACGAGAGTGCCCAGGGTCCCCGCGTCACCCCGGCCGCCGGCCGCACCGCGCAGACCCCTCACCCCGTACCCGGTCCGCGTCCCGCGGCCGCACCGCGTCCCGGACGCCCGGGCCCCGGCCCGGCCCGGCCCACGCCCCCCGCGCAGCGGACGCACGGCGCCGCCGCGCAGACCCCGCCGAATCGGCCACCGAGCCCTGCTGGCCCGCAGATCCAGCTGATCCCGGCTCCGGCCGACGGCGCGCTCGACGCCGCGGGCGAAGCGGTGGACCTGCTGCTCGACACCGGCCGCGCGCCGGGCGACATCCTGGTCCTCACCACCGGTGAGGCGCACCCGTGGGCGGCGCACGAGCTGTCCTTCGGCGAGGACGCCTACTGGGCCCAGCACGACGCCCGCGACGACGTCTTCTACGCCGGTGCCGCCACCGTGGAACGGGCCTCGGCCCGGCCCGTGGTCGTCGTCGCCGTCAACGCCGACGCGGCCGACGACACTGCCGCCCGCACGCTGCCGCTCGCCCTGGCCCGCGCCGAGGCGCTGCTCATCGTGTGCGGCGACCCGCAGCGGATCAACGCGGCGCTGGGCGCCGGAGTCTGAGCTCCGGCCCAGGAGCCCAGGCCCTCGCGCGGCATCGTCACGGACGCGCGGGCCCGAGTCGGGAATCCGGGGCGAGCGCTCCGGAGCCCGAGGCCCAGAGGCCGTGCCGCCATGCCCCTGGCCGGATCCGTCCGGCGGGGCGGCGGCCGGGCTCGGAACCGGGCCGGCTCCCAAGCCGGATCAGCTCTCAGACCGGACCAGCTCTCCAACCGGACGAGCACTCACAGCGGGCCACGCCCGTGTCCCGGCCGTGCCGGAACGGTTCAGCGCGCGGCGGTGCGCCGCAGCATCTCCACCGCGCCGGCTCCCGAGCGCAGCGGCAGTGGCTCGGCCAGCTCGTTCTCGGCGTCGGCCAGCGAATCCGGCCCGGCGATGGAGCTCGGACGGCGGCCGCCGCGGCCCTCGCCGAGCACCTGCCAGCCACCGCGCGTCAGCGTGATGTACGCGCCGCAGCGCAGCCCGTGCAGCGTGCAGGCGTCGCGCAGACCCCACAGCCAGGCGCCGTCCTCCTCCGTCCAGCGCTCGTCGCCGTCGCGGCAGTAGAGCAGCACTGCGGTGCGCACCGGAGCCCGGCGGCGCAGATCGTGCGGGATCACCCGGCGCAGGTGCGCGAGCAGCGCGTTGCGGAACTCCCAGCCGTCGGCCGGAGCCGCGCGGCGGGTGAACGACGCGCTCGCCGCGAGCCGTTCCTCATGGTCGAGGACCGCGACGACCGCGGTCGTGGGCGTCGGCCGGTGCCGGGCGTGCAGTCCGCTGACGACCTCACGGGGATTGCGCAGCAGCGGAATGCCGGCCGCGGCCCACTCGGCGGGCTCCAGGATCCGGCCGAAGCGGTTCGTGGAGTCGGCCGGCATGGGGGTGGACGCCGCGGACGGAGAGAATCCGAAGGTCACGGTCCTCCCTTCCGGATACGCGCCCACAGTGCGGGCAGGGTCGGGTGAGGGCGCACCACGGCACAGCCCTTCCGGACCACAGGGGGACCGTGCGGGGGCGGATCCAATTCTTGCCGCCGCGAGGTCAGGCGGCAACGAGCAATTGACGCCGCTGACCTGAATCGACGGGTATGGCACTCATATCCCTGCCCAGCGGCACCCCCGGTCACCCCTGCCGTCACGACTGGACCGCGAGGACCAGCGGGAACACCCCCTTGGCTCCGGAGCGGCGCAGCAGCCGGGCCGCCACCGCCAGCGTCCAGCCCGTGTCGGACGCGTCGTCGATCAGCAGCACCGGGCCCTGGGCCTCGGCGAGCGCGGTCGACAGGGCGTCCGGAACGACGAAGGCGTGGTGCAGCGCGCGCACCCGCTGGGCGCTGTTGGACTGGGCGATCCGCTCGCCCGCCGGGCCCTCGGCGTACTCCAGCGAGCCGAGCAGGGGCATCCGGCCGATCTCACCGATCCGTGCGCCGAGCGAGGAGACGAGCACGGGCCGGGTGCGCGAGGGCACCGTCACCACGCCGGCCGGCCGCTGCGGCGCGTCGGGGCGGCCCGAGGCCCAGCCGCCGGGGCCCTTCGCCCAGTCGGCGAGCACGCTCACCACGGCCTGCACCACGTCGTCCGGCACCGGCCCGTCCGGGGCGCCCGGCGCGAGCATCGGGCGTAGCCGGTTGCCCCAGCCGATGTCCGAAAGCCGCCCCAACGCCCTTCCGGAAAAGGCCAGTTCGCCCGCGGGGATGCGCCCCTTCAGGTCGATGCCGATCGCCGCGAGGCCCGTGGGCCACATCTTGCGGGGCTCCACCTCCGCGCCCGGCCTGGTCAGCTCGCCGCGCGCCTCGTCCAGGGCCGTGCCCGAGACGTCCGCGGTGAAGCGGGCGCCCGCGCAGTTGTCGCAGCGCCCGCACGGCTCCGCCTGCTCGTCGTCGAGCTGACGGCGCAGGAACTCCATGCGGCAGCCCGTCGTCGACGCGTAGTCGCGCATCGCCTGCTGCTCGGCGGAGCGCTGCCGGGCGACCCACGCGTACCGCTCGGTGTCGTACACCCAGGGCTCGCCCGTGCTCGTCCAGCCGCCCTTGACCCGGTGCACCGCGCCGTCCACGTCGAGCACCTTGAGCATTGTCTCCAGGCGTGTGCGGCGCAGCTCCACCAGGGGTTCCAGGGCGGGCAGCGACAGCGGGCGGCCGGCCTCGGCGAGGACGTCCAGGGTGCGGCGGACCTGCTCCTCGGGCGGGAAGGCCACCGACGCGAAGTACTTCCAGATCGCCTCGTCCTCGCGGCCCGGGAGCAGCAAAACCTCCGCGTGGGCCACGCCGCGGCCCGCGCGGCCGACCTGCTGGTAGTAGGCGATGGGGGAGGAGGGCGAGCCCAGGTGGACCACGAAGCCCAGGTCCGGCTTGTCGAAGCCCATGCCGAGCGCCGAGGTGGCGACCAGGGCCTTGACCCGGTTGGCGAGCAGATCGTCCTCGGCCTGCTGGCGGTCCGCGTTCTCCGTCTTGCCGGTGTACGAGGCGACCGTGTGCCCGCGCCGGCGCAGATAGGTGGTGATCTCCTCGGCCGCCGCGACGGTGAGCGTGTAGATGATTCCCGAGCCCGGCAGCTCGTCGAGGTGGTCGGCGAGCCAGCCGAGCCGGTGCGCCGCGTCCGGCAGCGCGAGCACGTTGAGGCTGAGGCTCTCGCGGTCCAGGGGGCCGCGCAGCACCAGCGCGTCCGAGCCGCCGCCGGTGCCGAGCTGCTCGGCCACGTCCGCCGTCACCCGTGCGTTCGCGGTCGCGGTGGTGGCCAACACCGGGACGCCCGGCGGCAGTTCGGCCAGCATGGTGCGCAGCCGGCGGTAGTCGGGCCGGAAGTCGTGACCCCAGTCGGAGATGCAGTGCGCCTCGTCCACCACGAGCAGCCCCGTGGCCGCGGACAGCTTCGGCAGCACGTTGTCCCGGAAGTCCGGGTTGTTCAGGCGCTCCGGCGACACCAACAGCACGTCCACCGCGCCCGCCGCGACCTCCTCCTGGACGGTGTCCCACTCCTCGGGGTTCGCCGAGTTGATCGTCCGGGCGGTGATGCCCGCCCGGGCCGCGGCATCCACCTGGTTGCGCATCAGCGCGAGCAGCGGCGAGACGATCACGGTGGGGCCCGCGCCCTGGGCCCGCAGCAGCGCGGTCGCCACGAAGTACACCGCGGACTTGCCCCAGCCGGTGCGCTGCACGACGAGCGCCCGGCGCTTGTCGGCGACCAGCGCCTCGATCGCCCGCCACTGGTCCTCGCGCAGCCGCGCGGTGCCGGTGGCGTCCCCGACGAGACGGGCGAGGACGGTGTCGGCCTCGGTGCGCAGTTCCGCGTTGCTCGTGTGCTCCATGCCCCCATACAACAGGACACCTCTGACAATCGCGGAACGAACCGTTCCTGATCGGCCATTCCCGCTGGTCATCGAGGCGCGCGGCAGTCGGCCCCGGCCGGGCGTGGCCGCCTTGAAGGCACCTTGAAGCACCTTGAAGACGCCTTGAAGACGGCTTGAGCCCGCCACGCGAAGCTCCCTCACGTCGCCCGGAGAACGCCCCGGGCAGATGCCGCCGAGCAGGGAAAGAGGGTGCTGGCCGTGCTGGATGTCGCTGTCGTCGGGGGAGGTCCCGGAGGGCTGTTCCTCGCCAGGCTGCTGATGCTGCGGGGAACCGCCCGGCAGGTCACCGTCCACGAGCGCAACGCCCCCGACGCCACGTTCGGATTCGGCGTCGTCTTCTCGGACCGTACGATGTCCGCCTTCGAGCGGGCCGACCCCGCCACCCACCGCCGGATCGTCGAGGCCAGCGTCGCCTGGACCGACATGGAACTGCGGTACGGCGGGCGGTCGTTGCGCTACGGCGGGTACGGATTCACCGCCATCGCCCGCAAGACGCTGCTCGCCATCCTTCAGGAGCAGGCCGCCGGGGCCGGGGCCGATCTGCGCTTCGAGGACCCGGCCGACGCCCTGGAGCTCACCTCCGCACACGACGTGGTGGTGGCGGCCGACGGCGTCAACTCGGCGACCCGCAACGCCCTTTCGGACCGCTTCGGCACCCTGGCCCGGCCCGGCGCGGGCAAGTACGTCTGGTTCGGCACCCGGGCCCCCTTCGAGGTGGTGACCTTCCCGTTCGTGCGGACCGCGTTCGGCGCCTTCGCCGCGCACGCCTATCCGTACGGAGAGGGGCTGCACACCTTCATCGTCGAGACCGACGAGACCACTTGGCGGGCGGCGGGACTCGAAACCTCCACCGAGCGGTCCGCCGCCCCCGGGGTGAGCGACACCTACGCCCAGGAGCTCATGGAGCAGGTCTTCGCCGAACAGCTCCAGGGCCACCCGCTCCTGGTGAACAACAGCAAGTGGGCCAACTTCCTGCACGTGAGCAACCGCTCCTGGTCGCACCGCAATCTCGTCCTCCTGGGGGACGCGGCGCACACCGCGCACTTCTCCGTGGGTTCGGGCACCAAGATGGCGATGGAGGACGCGATAGGGCTCGCCGCCGAACTGGCGGCTAGAGGCGAGGAAGACCCCGTCGAGGGCGCGCTCTGCCGCTACGAGGCGCGGCGCCGCCCGGAGACCGAGCGCACCCAGCGCTGGGCGCTGCCCAGCATGCGCTGGTGGGAGACGTTCGGCTCGCGCATGGACCGGGAGCCCGACCGCTTCGGATTCCACTTCCTGACCAGGACCAGCGCGATCGGCCTCGCGGGCCTGCGCCGCCGCCACCCCGAACGCATCGCCGCCGCCGAGGAGGCCTACGCCCACGACGCGCCGCGCACCGCGACAGCCGTCCCCGGCGGGCACGCGCTCGGCGCGCCGCTGCGGCTTGGCGGCACGCTGCTGCGCAACCGGCTCGTCACGGTCGTCGCGGACCGGGCCGAGCGGCAGATCCGCGCCTGCGAGGCGTACTCGGTGGCCGGCAGCTCCCTGGTGCTCGCCGACTGGCGGCGCCCGGTCGGCGCCGGCGAGAGCGACGCCTGGCGCGCCGCCCTGGAGCGCGTCTTCTTCGACGCCACCGTGCTCGGCGTGGTCCTGCGCGCCCTGGACACGGCGGCGGCCGACCGGGCCGAGGCCGTCGGCTTCCCCGTCGTCGAGGTCGTCCTCGACGACATCGGCCACTGCGACGAGGCCGAGGCCGCCGAACACGGGCTCCTGGAACGGAAGTTCCTCGGCTCGCTCCCCGCGGGCGCCGCGCTGATCGCCGGTCTCGGCTGCCCCGGGACCGGGGCGTACGAGAACGACGCTCTGGTCGAGCGGGCCCTCGGGGCAGCCGAAGCGGGCGCCTGCGCCCTGCATCTGCGAGCGTCCGACGGCACGGGCCTCGCGCACGCCCTGGAGCACGCGGACCGGATCCGTACCGCCACAGGGCTGCCCGTGGTGCTCGCGTCCACCGACGGCTGGGCGCTGGAAACGCCCGCCGACCGCGCCGAAGGACAGCACGCGCTGCTGCACACCGCCCTGGTCGCCGGACGGATCGACGCCGTCTCCGGCTGGCCGCTCACCGGGCCCGGCCGCTGACCGCGGCCCCGCGACTTTCCCTCTTCCACCCGCACGGCACTTCTTTCCACCCGCACGGCACATCCCCCGTCAACCGCAAAAAGCTGCCCCCATGGAGGAGCACGTGAACACCCCGATCGAAGGTCCCCGCGACATCCGGTCCGGTTCCGAGCCCATCGCCGTCATCGGCATGGGTTGCCGTTTCGCCGGCGGCGTGGATTCGCCCGAGTCGTTCTGGAAGCTGCTGACCGCCGGCACGGATGCGATCTCCGAGGTGCCGCCGGAGCGCTGGGCGGCTTATGAGGCCGCGTCGCCGCAGAACGGCGCGGCCCTGCGCCGCACCACCCGCAACGGCGGATTCCTCGACGACATCGAGGGGTTCGACGCGGAGTTCTTCGGGATCACCCCGCGCGAGGCCGAGCTCATGGACCCGCAGCAGCGGATCGTCCTGGAGGTGTCGTGGGAGGCTCTTGAGCACGCGGGAATCGCCCCGCAGTCCCTGGCCGGGACGGATGCCGGGGTGTTCATCGGCGTCGGCTCGGACGACTACGGCCGGCGCATGCTGGAGGACCTGCCGCGCATCGAGGCCTGGACGGGGATCGGCGCCGCGTTCTGCGCGGTCGCCAACCGTGTCTCCTACACCCTGGACCTGCGCGGTTCCAGCCTCGCCGTCGACACGGCCTGCTCGGCCTCCCTGGTCGCGTTCCACCTCGCCGTCCAGGCGCTGCGCGACGGCGATGTGCCGGTGGCGCTGGCCGGTGGCGTCAACATCATGGCGGGCCCGGGCCTGACCATGGTCCTGGACGCGGCGGGTGCTGTTTCGCCGGACGGGCGCAGCAAGTCGTTCGACGCGGCCGCCGACGGTTACGGACGCGGTGAGGGCGCCGGTGTCGTGGTGCTCAAGCGGCTCGCCGACGCCCGCCGCGACGGCGACCGCGTCCTCGCCGTCATCAAGGGCACCGCCGTCAATCAGGACGGCCGCACCAACGGCATCATGGCGCCGAGCTCCGAGGCCCAGGCCCACCTCCTGCGCCAGGCCTACCGCAGTGCCGGTGTGGACCCGCTCACCGTCGACTACATCGAGGCGCACGGCACCGGAACGCGGGCCGGCGACCCCATCGAGACCACCGCCATGGCCGAGGTGTTCGGCGCCGGACGCCCCGCCGACCAGCCTGTCCTGATCGGTTCGGTGAAGCCCAACATCGGCCACCTGGAGGCCGGGGCGGGCGTGGCGGGCCTGATCAAGGCCGTGCTGGCCCTGCACCACGCGCACATTCCGCCGCAGGCCAACTTCCACACGCCCAACCCGGCCATCGACTGGGAGGCGTCCCGTCTCAAGGTCGTCGCCGAGCCGACCCCCTGGCCAGTGACGGGCCGTCCGCGCCGCGCCGGTGTCTCCGGCTACGGCTACGGCGGCACGATCGGCCACATCGTCCTGGAACAGGCCCCCGAGGGCGAGGGGGCGGCCCTTGCCGGGGCCCCGGCCGCCGAGGACGGCGTACGCCTGTTCCCGCTGTCGGGTGCGACCGAGGCCGGCACGCGTGCCCAGGCGGCGGCCCTCGCCGACTGGCTGGATGCCGAGGCGGGCGGGACGCCGCTCGACGACGTCGCCCGCACCCTGGCCGTGCACCGCGGCCACGCCGCGAGCCGCGCGGTGGCCGCCGCGTCCGATGCGGCCCAGCTCGTCACCCGGCTGCGGGCGTTCGCGGCCGGAGAGGGCGAGGACGGCATCGAGACGGGCACCGTGGTGTCCGGCGCTGCCCGGGGTGCGGTGTGGGTGTTCTCCGGTCACGGCTCGCAGTGGGCCGGCATGGGCCGCGAACTCCTGGCCGAGGAGGCCGAGTTCGCCAAGGTCCTCGACGAGATCGACCCCATTTTCCTGGCCGAGATCGGCTTCTCGCCGCGCCGGGTGCTGCTCGACGGCGATCTCACCGACGTCGACAAGATCCAGCCGATGATCTTCGCCATGCAGGTCGGCCTGGCCGCCGTGTGGCGCGAGCGCGGCCTGGAGCCCGCCGCCGTCATCGGCCACTCCGTGGGCGAGATCGCCGCCGCGGTCGTCTCCGGCATCCTCTCGCCGGCCGACGGCGCCCGCCTCATCTGCCGCCGCTCGGCGCTGCTGAGCCGGGTCGCGGGCAAGGGCGCCATGATCATGGTCGCGCTGCCCTTCGACGAGGTCACCCACCGCCTGCACGGCCGCACCGATGTGACCGCGGCCATCTCCGCCTCGCCCGGCTCCACCGTCGTCGCCGGTGACACCGACGCCGTCGAGGAGCTCGCCGCGGCCTGGGAGGCCGAGTTGCTCGTGGTGCGCCGCGTCGCCTCCGACGTCGCCTTCCACAGCGCCCACATGGACCCGCTGCTCGCCGAACTGGGCGCCGCCACCCACGACTTGACGATCGGGGAGCCCGCGCTGCCCGTCTACAGCACCATGCTCGCCGACCCGCGCGGCAACGCCCCGCGTGACGGCGCCTACTGGGCCGGAAACCTGCGCAACCCGGTCCGCTTCACCCAGGCCGTCACCGCCGCCGCCGAGGACGGCTTCCGCGCCTTCGTCGAAATATCCGGGCATCCCGTGGTCGCCCACTCCATCGGTGAGATCCTGGACGGGCTCGGCATCGAGGACGCCGTCGTCGCGCACGGCCTGCGCCGCAACAAGCCCGAGCGGGACATCCTGCTCGCCAACGTCGCGGCCCTGCACTGCCACGGCGTGTCCCTCGACTGGGCGGCCGTCACCCCGGGCCGCCTCGCCGACCTGCCGCACACCGTCTGGCAGCACCGGCGCTACTGGTACGAGTCGGCCGGGAACGTCGGCGGCGGCACCCAGCACGACGTGGAGAGCCACACCCTGCTCGGCGGCCAGACCGCCGTCAACGGCCACACCCCGGCCCGCCTGTGGCAGACCTACCTCGACGAGTCGTGCCGCCCCTACCCGGGCGACCACCCCGTCCAGGGCGTCGAGATCATCCCGGCCACGGTGTTGCTCAACACCTTCTTCACGGCCGCCGCCCACGAAGGCGAGCGCCCCGGCCTCGCGGACGTCACCCTCAAGGTGCCGGTCGCCGTGTCCACCCCGCGCGAGCTCCAGGTCGTCCACCACGAGGGCACGGTCCGCCTCGCCTCGCGCATCATCGGCGATGGCACTGCCGACGACACCGACGCGTCCTGGCTGACCCACACCACCGCCGTCGTCTCGCCCGGCACCGCGGTCGGCCAACGCGCCCTGGATGCCGCGCAGTTGCGCACCACCTGCGCCGAAGTGCTCGACACCGCTTTCAACATCGACCGGCTCGCCGGCATCGGTGTCGCCGCGATGGGCTTCCCGTGGGAGGTCAAGGAGATGCGGCGCGCGGAGGGCGAGATCTTCGCCGTCGTCGCGGCCCAGCCGGGCGGTCAACTGCCCAGCTCCTGGGGCTCGGTGCTGGACGCGGCGCTGTCCATCGCCTCCGTCGTCTTCCCGGGCGAACCGATCCTGCGGATGCCCGCGCACATCCGGGAGGCCGCCGTGGCGGGCGACTGCCCCGCCGAGGTGCTCCTGCACGTCGCGACCGTCGAGGGCGCGGCCGCCGTGGACACCGTCGACGTCTCCATCGCCGCCACCGACGGCCGCCTCCTGGCCCGCCTCACCGGCCTGCGCTACGGCGTCCTGGACGGCGACCCCGGCGCCACCGCCAGCCCCCGGCGCCTGGTCAGCGAACTGGCCTGGCGGCCCCTCGAACTGCCCGCCGAACCCGCCCGCGAGCGTGCCGCGGTGACCGCCGCCGTGATCGTAGGTGACCGCAAGACCGGCCTGCGCATCGGCGAGGCACTGTCCGCGACCGGCCTGCCCTGGACGGCCATCGACACCCCGGACGACCTGACCGCGCTCGCCGAGCCGCTCACCTCCACCACCGCCGTCCTCGTGGTGCCCGAGCGGGCCGGCGCCGCCGACAGCGTCAGCGGCGCCGCCGTGGACGCCGCCTGGCTGGTCACCCGCACCGCGCAGCAACTCGCCGCGGCAGGGCCCGACGCGCACCCCGGCCTGTGGTGCGTCACCCGGGGCGTGCGCGAGTCCCTGACCGCCGAGTCCCTGGGCGACGCCCCGCTGTGGGGACTTGGCCGGGTCATCGGCGGCGAGCACCCCGAACTGTGGGGCGGCACCGTCGACCTGGCCGACGACACCGACCCCGAAGCGCTGGCCGCACTCGTCGACGTCGTACGCGCCCAGCCCGGCGAGGACCTCGTCTCGGTGCGCGGCGCCTCGATCGAGACCGCCCGCCTGACTGCCATCGAGCGCGAGCCCGTGCGGGCCGCCCTGGAATGCCGGCCCGACGGCACCTACCTGATCACCGGCGGACTCGGGGTGCTCGGCCTGGAGGTCGCCACCTGGCTCGCCGGACGCGGCGCCCGCCGCCTGGTCCTGGCCGGCCGGCGCGGCCTGCCGCCGCGCACCGCCTGGGACGAGATGACCGACACGACGACCCGCCGCCAGATCGAGGCGGTCCGCGCCCTGGAGGGGCTCGGCGTCAGCGTCCGCGTGGTCTCCGTCGACATCACCGACGCCCAGGCCGTCGCCGCGGCCCTCTCCCCGGGGGCCCTCGACCTGCCGCCGATCCGCGGCATCGTGCACGCCGCCGGTGTCCTCGACAACCGGATGGCCGCGGGCGTCGACGAGGACTCGCTCGCCCACGTCATGGGCCCCAAGGTGGCCGGAGCGATGGTCCTGCACGAGCTGTTCGCCCCGGACAGCCTGGACTTCTTCACCCTGTTCTCCTCCTGCGGCCAGCTCCTCGGCCTGCCCGGCCAGGCCAGCTACGCCTCCGGCAACGCCTTCCTGGACGCGCTCGCCGCCCACCGCGCGGCCCTCGGCGACACCAGCACCGTCAGCTACGCCTGGACCTCCTGGCGGGGCCTGGGCATGTCGACCTCCTCGGAACTCATCGACGCCGAACTCGCCGCCCGCGGCACCGCCGACATCTCCGCCGCCGAGGCGTTCCGCAGCTGGGAATTCGCCTCCCGCTACGACGCCCCCTACTACGCCGTGCTCCGCACCATCGAACTGGAGCCCTCCGCCGTCCGCCCGCCCCTGCTCGACGAACTCACCGTCGAGATGGCCGAGTCCGCCACCGACCAGGGCGAGGCCGCCTGGGCCACGCTGGAGCCCGAGGAGCTGCACGCCCACCTGGTGGACGCGGTACGCGGCCTGGTCGCGGCCGAGATGAAGTGGGCGCCCGACTCCTTCGACGTGCGGCGCCCGCTCATGGAAATGGGCCTCGACTCGGTGATGACCCTGGTCATCCGGCGCCGCCTGGAGAAGCTCTTCCGGCTCGCGCTGCCGGCCACGCTCCTGTGGGACCGCCCCACCGTGACCGCCATCGCCGACTTCCTCGCCGAGCGGCTCGCCGCCTGAGACCGCGGCCCGGCCCCGTCCGAAAGAGGTCGGGGCCGGGCCGCCCCCCTGCACGGATCCACCCGATCGAGCGAAGGAGGAGAAGATGAAGCGCGCCGGGACCGTCCCGTGGCCCGAGCACGAGGCCGAGCGCTACACCGCGGCCGGCTACTGGCGCGGCCGCCCGCTGGGCGACTGGATGTGGAGCTGGAGCGAGAGCTACGGATCCCGTACGGCACTGGTGGACGGTCGGACCAGGACCGGCTACCGCGAACTGGCCGTCCGCGCCGACGCGTTGGCGGAGCGCCTCGTATCGCTGGGCCTCGGCGACGGGGACAACCTGCTCGTCCAGCTCCCCAACCGCTGGGAGTTCGTGGCGCTGTTCCTGGCCTGCCAGCGCATCGGCGTGGCACCGGTCCTGGCCCTCATGCCGCATCGCGAGCACGAGCTGGAGTACCTGGCCGAACTCGCCGACGTCGCGGCCATCGCCGTCCCCGACACCTGCCGCGACTTCGACCACCAGGCGCTCGCCGCCAAGATCGCCGGGACCCGGCCGCGCCCTGTCCCCGTCCTGGTCGTCGGCGACCACGTCGAGCCGGGCCATGTGGACCTGCGGGCCGCCCTGCGCGTCGAGGGCGACGCCGAGGAGCGCCGCCGCCGGCTCGACGAACGGGCCCCGGACGCCGGGGAGGTGGCGCTGTTCCTGCTCTCGGGCGGCACCACCGGACTCCCCAAGATCATCGCGCGGACGCACAACGACTACGAGTACAACTTCCGCCGCAGTGGCGAGGTCTGCGGCTTCACCGCCGAAACCACCTATCTGGCCGCCCTTCCCCTCGCGCACAACTTCCCGCTCGGCTGCCCGGGCGTGCTGGGCACCCTCGCGGTGGGCGGTCTGGCCGTCCTGTCGCCCTCGCCGCACCCCAGGGCCGCGTTCGCCGAGATCGCCCGCGAGCGCGTCACCGCCACCTCGGTGGTGCCCGCCGTCGCCCACCGCTGGCTGGAACACGCCGCCGACACCCCGTACGACCTCGGCAGCCTGGAACTGCTCCAGGTCGGCGGCTCCGTCCTGCCCGCCGAGCTCGCCCGCGAGCTCGGTCCGGGCCTGGGCTGCACCCTCCAGCAGGTGTACGGAATGGCCGAAGGCCTGCTCAACTACACGCGGCCGGACGATTCTCCGCAGGTCCTGCGCGAGACCCAGGGCCGGCCGATCTCCGAGGCGGACGAGATCCTCGTGGCCGACGCCGAGGGCCGCCCGGTGCCGACCGGCGCCACCGGTGAGCTCCTCACCCGGGGCCCGTACACGCCCCGCGGCTACTACCGCGCCCCGCAGCACAACCAGCGGGCCTTCACCGCCGACGGCTGGTACCGCACGGGCGATCTCGTACGGTGGCACCCCACCGGCAACCTCGTCGTCGAAGGACGGCTCAAGGACCTGGTCAACCGCGGCGGCGAGAAGGTCTCCATCGACGAGGTCGAGGACCTGGTGCGGGCGGTGCCCGGCGTCGCGGACGCGGCGGCCCTGGCCCTGCCCGACCCGGCGCTCGGTGAACGCGTCGGTGTCTGCGTGATCCCGGGGGACGGGCCGCGGCCCACCCTGGAAACCATCCACGCCTTCTTCGCGGCACACGGCGTAGCGGCCTTCAAAACCCCCGAACTCCTCCATCTGGTGGACGAGTTCCCCCTGACTCCGGTCGGCAAGGTGGACCGCCGCACCCTGCGCGAGCGGGTCCTGGCGCTCACCCGGGTGAGCGTGCCCACCCAGCCGAAGGCGCAGCCGAGCCAGGCCCCGGCCCCCGCCTGACACACCAGTTGAACCCCCGACTCCCCCCCGCTCCACGCTCCACAGCGAAAGGAACAAGCCATGTCGCAGATCCCGGCGGCCGGTGCGCCGCTCGACACCGGATCGCTGCGCCTCAAGGGCGTCGACCACCTCGCGCACGTCACCTGGAAGCCCGAGGAGACCCTGCACTTCTACCGCGACGTGCTCGGCCTGCCCCTGGTCCACGCCATCACCGCGACCGGCTGGGTCACCGAGGACTTCCCCGACTTCGTGCACTTCTTCTTCGCCCTCGGCAAGGGCAACCACCTGGCCTTCTTCTACTACTTCGGGCTGCCCGAGGAGGAGGACCCGGGCGACCTCATGCACCGCTCGCGCCACCTGGCGCTGCACGTCGACACCGAGGAGGAGCTGACCGCCTGGCGCGTCCGCCTCAAGGAGCACGGCGTACGGGTCACCCCGCCGCTCGCCCACGAACTCCTGGAGTCCCTCTACTTCGACGACCCCAACGGAATCCAGCTGGAGATCACCCGCCCGCTGCGCGCCTTCGCCGAAGTCGACGCACGCGACGCCGAGTTGACGCTCCGGGCCCTGAGCGACATCGCGAAGGGCGAGCGCCCCACCGTCGAGGACATGTGGCGCCGCAAGGGCGAACTCGCCCGCGACCACGCCGAGCAGGCCGCCCCGGCCGAGGAGAAGGTGAGCACCCGATGACCACGCTGTACGTACTGGACATCCCCGAGTTCGACGACCTGGTCCGCGTCGCCCGCGACACCGGGTACGGCATCCGCTCCGCGGGCGACTACGTCGAGGTGACCGCGGACGGGCCCCTGGTGCTCGCCCGGGACGCGGTCGGCGCCCGCCCCGCGATCTGGTTCGCCGCGCTGACCGGCGGCTACAGCGGCTGGCTCGTCCACCTCGACGAGGACGAACTCTGCCTGGACGAGGGCTGAGACCGCCCCGGTGCGGCAGGCGTCGCCGCACCGGGGCGGGCGGCTACAGGGCCGGACTGCCGAGCAGTTCGCGCGCGGTGTCCAGGAACGGGCGCAGGCCCGGCGACTCGGCGCCCTGCGCACGCCAGGAGACCTGCACCTCCGTCTCCCGGCGGGCGTTGGTCCACGGCACCGTCTCCAGGGCGCCCCGCGCCAGGTCGGCCGCAACCGCGATCCCCGGGAGCAGCGCGCAGCCCATCCCCTCGGCGACGCAGCTGCGCAGCGCCCCGATGCTGGTCAGTTCGGCCACCACGTTCGGCCGGGGGCCCCGCACGGAGCCCAGCGTCTCGTCGTACATCCGGCGGTAGCTGCAACCGGGCTCGGTCACCAGGAAGTCCACACCGGCGAGTTCGGCCGTGGTCACTTCCTTCATCCTGGTCAGCGGGTGCCCGGGGGGCGCCACCACGACGACGGTCTCGGGAGCCAGCGCCATGCTCTCGAACTCCGGCTCCGTGGGCGGCGGTCCGAACGTGAAGCACAGATCCAGGGTTCCCTCGCGCACCCCGCCGCGGGACTCCGACCGGTTGCCAGGACGCAGCACGACCCGGACCTTCGGATGGGTTTCCCGGAACCGGGTCAGCAAAGAAGGCAATCGGTAGACGCAGAGCGTTTCCGGCGCGCCGATGGTGAGTTCGCCGGCCGGGTCCGCCATTCCGGACACCGCGGCCCTCGCCTCCTCGGCGAGCTGGAGCATGCGCTCGGCGTACTCGACCAGACGGTTTCCCGCATCGGTGAGCCGTATCCGGCGGCCGGAACGGTCGAAAAGGGCCACCCCCAGATCCGCTTCGAGCGACTGGATCTGCTCGGTGACACTCGACTGGGCATAATTCAGGCGCTCGGCCGCCCGTGTGATATTGAGGGTTTCGGCAACGGTGCGGAACGTGTTCAACTGACGGAGCTGCATCTTTCGGCCTCCCCCGGTCCATCGGCGCTTCCGATGGTGCAATCGGAATTTCCCGTTTCTCTTTCGCCCGGGCTCCCGCCAGGCTGTAACAGCCGCAGGTTCTCGACCCCGGCCGCCTCGAATTCAGTTTTCCGCATCAGCGATTCCACATCAGTAATGGAGAAGGGAACAACTATGTCCTCGCAGTCATCGACGGTGACGGCCGCACAAGGAGGGAGCGCTTCGGCGGGCGTCAAGCCCGAGGCCGGGGTCCGGCGCAAGGGGCTTCTGCTTCTGGGCCTTTCGCTCGGCTACTTCATGGTGCTGCTCGACACCAGCGTGGTGAACGTGGCACTGCCCGCCATCCGCGATGATATCGGCGGCGGCCTCTCCGGGCTCCAGTGGGTGGTCAACGGATACACCCTCACCTTTGCCGCGCTGCTGCTCACCATGGGTGCGCTGTCCGACCGGTTCGGCGCCCGCAAGGTATTCCTGACCGGCACTTGGGCCTTCCTCATCGCCTCCGGACTCACCGCCGCGTCCCCGAACCTGGGCGTTCTGATCGGCATGCGCGGTGTCCTCGGCATCGCGGGCGCGGCCCTGCTGCCGGCCTCGATGGCCGTCATCGCGACCGCCTACACCGACCCCGCCCAGCGGGCCCGCGCACTCGGATCGTGGGCTGCCATCACCGGTGTCGCGCTCGCGGCGGGCCCGGTCGTCGGCGGTGTCCTCACGGACACGCTGGGCTGGCGCTTCATCTTCGTCATCAACGTGCCGGTCGCCCTGCTCAGCGTGCTGATCACCCGCGCCTTCGCGCCGCAGGTGCCCCGCAATCCGAACCGTGCCATCGACCTGCCCGGCCAGCTGCTCGCCGTACTCGCCCTGGCGGGCCTGACGTTCGGCGTCATCCAGAGCGAGCCCGAGGGCTGGACGTCCGCGCCGGTGCTCATCGCGCTGGCCGTCGGTGTTGCCGCCGCGATCGGCTTCATCATGGTGGAGCGCCGCGAGCCCGGTGTGCGCGGCCCGATGCTGCCGCTCCAGCTCTTCCGCAAGGCCACCTTCTCGGTCGGCCTGCTCAACGGTCTGCTCGTCAACTTCGGCCTCTCCGGCGTCCTGTTCGTCATGTCCCTCCACTTCCAGCAGGGCCTCGGCTACACCGCCATGGCCGCCGGCCTCGCCTTCCTGCCGCTGACCCTGCCCACCGCGTTCAACCCGATCTACACCGGGCGCCTGGTCGCCAGGAAGGGCCCGCGCATCCCCTCGATCCTCGGCTTCTCGCTGATGACGGTGGGCGCGCTCATCCAGCTGCTCTTCGTGGGCGGCGACGGCGCGGGCCAGTACGCGCTGACCGCGGTCGGCCTGCTGATCTTCGGGTTCGGTGTCTCCTTCGCCATCCCGTCCCTGGTCACCACCCTTGTCTCGTCGGTGCCCAAGGAGCAGGCGGGCATCGCGTCGGGCGCCCTCAACTCGGCCCGCCAGACCGGCGCCGTGGTCGGTGTCGCGGTCCTCGGCTCCGTGCTCCAGGCCTCTCCCGGCGACAGCGGCACCAAGGTCGCCCTGTCGGTCGCCGCTGCGGCCCTCGCGGTGGGCGCCCTGCTCGCCGTCGGGTACATCGGCCGGCGCACCGCCCAGTGAGCGAGCGGCGGGCGAGCCGGTTCACCGGCGCCGGACTGCCCCGGGGCAGCACCGGCGCGGGCTCCCCGCCCGTCCTGCGGGGCGATGCGCGCCGCGGCGACGAGACCATCCACAAGCTGCGGGCGGTCATCCGCTCCCACGGGGTGCCCACCGTGGAGCGCGGCTGGCCGCCACCCCCGGCGCCGCACCCGCCGACGGCCGCCCAACTGGCTGCCTCCTTCAAGGAGAACGGACGCCTGGTTCTGGCAGTTCCCGCTCCGGACAGCACACGACAGCCGTACGGAGCGGACAGCGCACGGCAGTCCCACGGAGTGGACGCGGACCTGGACACCCCGGTCCGTGCCCGGCAGCCGTACGCGGCCGGCGCGGACCCGGACACCCGGGTCTGGCTCACCGTCCCGAGCTGCGCGGCCGACGGGCACGAGACGGGCTGCCGCTGCGACCCGGAGCTGGCGGGGGCGTTCATACGCACCGTGCTCCCGGGCTGGCTCGTGGCCGCCGCCGACACCCGGCTGCGCACCGCGGTGCGGGCCTACCAGGAGCACTACGCGCCCGTGGACGACCTGTCCGCGGTCGGGGCGCTCACCGGGTCCTTCGCCGACGTACTGCTCGCCGACTGCGTGGTCGGCGCCGCGACCGACGCACTGCGCGCCGGAACCGGGAGGCGGGCCCTGACCGCCGTGTGCGGACACCTGGTGCCGCGACTGCTGCGAGAGGGCGCGGAGGAACTGATTCCGTTGAACGCGCGGCGCCGGGACGGCAGCCTCGCCCGGTCCGCGTACGACTTCTCGGCCGCCCGCGAGGGCGAGGCCCTGATGGCGGCGGCCGGCCCCGTCGGCGCCCGGCTGCCGCAGCTCCTCGCCGAGTTCCAGCCCGGATCAACGGGTCGCGAACTGCGGCTGCTAGGGCGGGAGTTCCGCGACTTCTCCGGTCTGCCGGACGGGCGCGACCCGGCCGGCGGAAGCTTCCGGGAGGTCATCCGGATGCTCAACCGGGAACTGCGCGGCCTGGAACGGCGCCGCTCCTACCTCGGCCGCCCCACGCCCGGCGGGCCCGACCCGGCGGCCCTCGCGGTCGCCGACCGGCTCGCGCTGCTCACCGCGGCGGCCTGCGGCCTCGGCAGACTGCGGTTCACCGGCGAGGACACGGACCGTGCCTGGCTGCTGCTGGCCCTCACCAGGGTGCTGCGGCGCCTGGGCCACTCGACGCCGAGACTGCCGAGGGGCCAAGTGGGGCTCGTCCTCAAGGAATTGATCGTCCGTGACCGCGAGGCACTGGCCTACGACCTGTCCCGGGAACGGATCGACCTGGAGATCGGGAGCACGGCTTGACACAAGGGCCGACACCCGCGCTATATGCGGCGCGGGGCCCGGACGACCTGGAAGTGGCAAGGATCAGGAAGGAGTTGGAGGAGAGCCGGTGCATCGTCGTGGCGGGCCGGACCGAGGACTGGTGGCCGCGCGAGACCGGGCCCGACGCGGAGGACATCCGGGCACTGCTCGGCGCGGACCGCGCCCGGGCCGACCGGCAGCCCACACCGGAGCGGCGCATCCGCTTCATCGTGTCCCGGCTGATGCTCAGAGCCACCGCCGGCGCCCTGCTCGGCGCCGACCCCGCACTCTTCGAGGTCGCCTACACCGCGACCGGGCGGCCTTATTTAAGAGGCTGTGACGAGCTGGACATCAGCGTCGGCGACTGTGAAGGACTGGTCGCCGTGGGCCTGATGGACGGCGGCCGGGTCGGCGTTGACGTGGCACCGCTGCAACCGCCGCCGCTGCGGCTGCCGTCCGTGGAACACCTGCTCACCCGGCACGAGCTGGACCGCCTGCACGCGGCCCGGCCGTCCGCGCGCCACCCGCTGCTGCTCCGCTTCCTGACCCTGAAGAATTCCTATGCCAAGGCGATGGGGAGCGGACGGAGGATTCCCTACGCCGATTTCGGATTGACGACGGACCGCGATGGGTGCCACCTCATGGGGAAGGACGGGCGCTTTTACGTGCCCGGCCTCGGGGCGGCCTCCAATAATTTTGGTTCCACTCATCTGATTTCCGCGACAGGCGTTGCCAAATCTGGGTAGCCTGCACCCCATCCGTGCAGGTCGGACGTGGGGTGGGGTCCCCGGAATTAAACCGTTCGGTACGTTCGGAAATTGACGAGACAGAGCAATCAACGCTCAGGGGGAGTTGTCTTGGATATCGGAGTGCTCGGTGACGTCCAGATAATGGACGGCGAACTGGGCTGGGGACCGACGGCGCCGAAGCAGCAGCAGTTGCTCGCCACCCTGGCCCTCGCCGTCGGTCATGTGGTGACCATGTCGAGCCTGATCGACGAGCTCTGGTTCGGGGTGGTGCCCCCGCGCAGCGCGGTGACCGCGGTCCAGACGTACGTCATGAACCTGCGTTCGCTGATGACCTCGCGGTCCTCGCACGGGCGGCTCGACCCGAAGGACGTCCTGATCACCTCGCGCGGCGGCTACCGGCTCGACCTGGGCACCGGCACCGTGGCGCCGACCTCTTCGAGCAGGCCGTCGACGAGGGCTGCCAGTCGCTCAGCGAGGGCGACAACGCCGAGGCGGCCCAGGCCTTCCAACGCGGTCTCGCCCTGTGGCGCGGCGCGGCACCACTGGACGGCGTCCCGCTCGGCCCGCGCCTTTCCCTTGAGGTCTCCCGCCTCGAAGAGCTCCGGCTCACCGCCCTTGAGGGCCGCATCGAGGCGGGCATCCGCATCGGCCGCCACCGCCAAGTCCTGGGCGAGCTCCGGTACTTAACCGAGAACCACCCGCTGCACGAGGGATTCCACGCCCAGCTGATGCTCGTCCTGCACCGGACCGGCCGCCGCGGCCAGGCCCTGGAGACCTTCACCCGGCTGCGCACCGCCCTGCGCGAAGTGCTCGGCATCGACCCGATGCCCGAACTGCAGGACCTGCAAAGGGAGATCCTGCACGGCGCCGGCGAGAAGCGCTGGGCCGCACAGGGCGCCGGCTGGGGCGGCATGGCCGTCGTCGGGCGGGTGGGCTGATGAGCGTTGTACGTGACCTGCGCGCCGTACGTGACCCGCGCAACGAAGCCGCACGCACAGGGGCCGCCCGGCTGGGGGCCGCGAGAAACGAGAGGGATCCGGCATGATCACACCGCAGCCGACGGCGACCCGCAACCGGGTCACCGAGCTTCTTGCGTTGCGCGAGGAGGCCCGTCGTGGGCCGAGCAAGCGCGCGACCGAGGCGCAGCACGCCAAGGGCAAGCTGACGGCGCGTGAGCGCATCGACCTGCTGCTCGATCCCGGTTCGTTTCACGAGGTGGAGCAGTTGCGTCGGCACCGTGCGGTCGGTTTCGGCCTGGAGGCGAAGAAGCCGTACACCGACGGTGTGATCACCGGCTGGGGCACGGTCGAGGGCCGCACGGTCTTCGTGTACGCGCACGACTTCCGGATCTTCGGCGGCGCCCTGGGCGAGGCCCACGCCACGAAGATCCACAAGATCATGGACATGGCGATCGCGGCGGGTGCCCCGCTGGTGTCGCTCAATGATGGTGCGGGCGCCCGTATCCAGGAGGGTGTTTCTGCCCTCGCGGGGTATGGCGGGATCTTCCAGCGGAACACGCGCGCGTCGGGGGTGATTCCGCAGATCAGCGTGATGCTGGGCCCGTGCGCGGGCGGCGCGGCGTACAGCCCGGCGTTGACGGACTTCGTGTTCATGGTGCGTGAGACGTCGCAGATGTTCATCACGGGTCCGGACGTGGTGCGGGCGGTGACGGGCGAGGAGATCACCCAGAACGGCCTCGGCGGCGCCGACGTCCACGCCGAGTCCTCCGGCGTCGCGCACTTCGCGTATGACGACGAGGAGACGTGCCTGGCCGAGGTCCGGTATCTGATCTCGATGCTGCCGTCGAACAACCGGGAGAACCCGCCGGTCCACGCGTCCGACGATCCGGCCGACCGCCGCTCCGAGGTTCTCCTCGACCTGGTGCCCGCGGACGGTAACCGTCCGTACGACATGCACAAGGTGATCGAGGAGCTCGTCGACGACAGGGACTTCCTGGAGATCCACGAGCGGTGGGCCCGCAACATCATCTGCGCGCTGGCCCGGTTCGACGGCCAGGTCGTGGGCATCGTCGCCAACCAGCCCCAGTCCCTGGCCGGGGTCCTGGACATCGAGGCCAGCGAGAAAGCAGCCCGCTTCGTACAGATGTGCGACGCGTTCAACATCCCGATTTTCACCCTTTTGGACGTACCCGGGTTCCTACCGGGCGTCTCGCAGGAGCACGGTGGGATCATCCGGCACGGCGCGAAGCTGCTGTACGCGTACTGCAACGCGACGGTGCCGCGGATCTCACTGATCCTGCGCAAGGCCTACGGCGGCGCGTACATCGTCATGGACTCGCAGTCGATCGGCGCGGATCTGACCTACGCCTGGCCGACGAACGAGATCGCGGTGATGGGTGCCGAGGGTGCCGCCAATGTCATCTTCCGCCGTCAGATCGCGGAGGCCGATGATTCGGAGGCGATGCGGGCGCGGATGGTCAAGGAGTACAAGGCCGAGCTGATGCACCCGTACTACGCGGCCGAGCGGGGTCTGGTCGATGACGTCATCGATCCCGCCGAGACCCGGGCCGTCCTCATCGCCTCGCTGGCGATGCTCAAGACCAAGCACGCCGACCTGCCGTCCCGCAAACACGGCAACCCACCCCAATAGCAAGGGAGTTCATGCCGTGAGTGCCAATGCTGTCGCACGTGATGCCGTCGTAGACGATGAAGGCGTGCGTAACGCGGTCGTCCGGATAGAACGGGGCGAGGCCGGCCCCGAGGAGCTCGCCGCGATCACCGCGGTGCTCCTGGCGCGGGCCGCCGCCCTGACCGCCGCCCCGGCCGCGGAGCGCGCTCGCGCCAGGGCGGGATGGCGCACCCCGGGCCACCGCGCGCCCCACTCCTGGCAGGGCTGAACTCGCCCTGTGGGGGCGGTCGTTGGGCCTCGGCCTTCCGTCCGCGTCATTTGTATGACCAGCGCCTTCGGTCTGTGGACAAGGTTATCCACAGGGGTGGTGGGAGATCCGTGATCGCGAAACCCTCAAGTCATGCGAGACACGAGCGAATCCCACGAATCCGAATCCCCTGAGCCCGGCTCCCGCGAGGGTGAATCCTGTGGCTCCGAGTCCCGCGGGTCCGGCTCCCGCGAATCCGAATCCCACGGCTCGTCGGGCGAGCCACGGATCACCCTGCGCGGCCCGGCCGAACTGGCCGACGCACTGCCGTACTTGATGGGTTTCCATCCGACCGACTCGGTGGTGCTCGTCGCGCTGCACGGCGAGAGCGGCCGGTTCGGCGGTCGGGTCAGGGTGGGGCTGCCCGCCTCGCCGCAGGAGTGGTCCGACATCGCCGAACAGCTCGCCGACTGCCTGGTCACGGGAAGCGAGCGGCGCGGGCCACGGCCCGACGGCATCGTCGTCTTCCTCTGCCAGGACCCGTCGTCGGGCGGCACCGGACGCGAAGTGATGGACCGGCTGCGGCCATTGGCCCAACGGCTCCGCGTCGCGTGCGGCGGCCTCGACGTCCCGGTACTCGAAGCGCTCTGCATTTCCGACGGCCGCTACTGGTCGTACTGCTGCCCGGACACCCGCTGCTGCCCACCGGAGGGCAACGTGCTCACCCTGCCGGGAACCTCCGTCATGGCGGCCGCCGCCACCTACGCGGGCGTCCAAGTGCGCGGCTCCCTGCGGGAGATGGAGGAACGGCTCGCACCCTGGCGGACCGGGGCGGCGGACGAGCAGGAATGGGCGCTGGACGCCGCGGCCGCCGAGATGTTCCCCCGCATCCTGAGCGAGGGCGACCGGCGCACCGTGGCCGACGAGACGCTCGACCTGGCTGCCCGGCTCATGCGCCGGATCGCGCAGGCGCCCGCACCTGCCCGCGGCACGGACGCCCTCCCGGCGGGCGGCCGGGGGGTCGCCACCCTGCTCCTCGGCAGGAACGCGTCGGACGACCTGGACGACGGGCTCATCGCCCACGACGAGGCGGCGGCCGTGATCCTCGGCCTCCAGGACCGCACGACCCGGGACTGGGCCGCGGAATGGATGGAGGGGCCGGAAGCGGGGCCGGCCCTGCGCCTGTGGCGGGCGCTGGCCCGCCGCTGTGTCGGCCCGTACGGCGACCATGCGGCGGCGCTGCTCACCCTGGCGGGCTGGGTCTCCTGGTCGACCGGTGACGACCCGAACGCCCGGGTGGCGTTCAGCCTCGCCCTGCGGGCGGACCCCGACTACCGCTTCGCCCAACTGCTGCACCGGGCCTGCAACGGAGGCCTCGACCCCGAGGAGTTGCGCGTCTGCCTGCGCGAGGAACGCGCCGCGAGGCTGGCCGGGGACGCTGTCGGCGCGGAGGAATCCGCAGACCCGCCCGCGCGCCGCGAGGCCCGTCCCGAGCCGCGCCGCAAGTCCACTCCGAGCTCGCGGAAGAGCGCCAACAGCCCTCACCGGCACGTGAGTTCGGGCCGCCCCGAGCCCACCCGCCCCAAGCAGGCGAAGGTACGAGACCGGGTGCGCCGCCGAGGCGGGGAGCCGGTGAACCGGGAGGGGTGAGGAAGACGGCGCGGGCCGCTCCGTCCTGGAGTGCCGGGTCGAGGGGGAGACACGGGCCACCCGGCCCCTGGGCCGCGACCGGGGGCGATCCGTCCGTGACCCGGTCGAGGCTCGTGGCGTTCACCCGAGTGGCGGCACGGCACCGGGCACCGCGCCGCACGGGCGGCAGCCTCCGCCAGGCCCACCATCGTCGCCCGGAACGGACAGCGAAGAAGGGTACCCATGGTGTTCACCGCCCCTCCCCGCACCGGCACCGGGAGCACACCGGGGCCGGTCCCGCCGAGAACGGCCGGGCCGCTCGGTGAGCTGCCCGCCGTGCACGCGGCCGTGATCTGCGTGGCCCTGCCCGGCCTCGCGGTGTCGCCGGAGCACGGACAGCTGACCGGGCAGGGCCTCGAAGGCTTCTACCAGCATGGCCGACGGCTGCTCTCCCGCTGCCAGTTGAGGGTGGCGGGCCGCGACCCGATCGCCGTGCAGGGCAGGTCGATATCGGCCGACCGTGCCCGCTTCCTCGCGGTGGTCCGCACCGCGGCGGACGGCGGGCCCGACCCCGAGATCGCCGTCGAGCGCCTCCGGCAGGCGGACGGCACCGAGCGGATCACCCTGAGCAGCTCGGCGGTCCGGCCGCTGAGGCTGCCGGTGGAGATCGCCCTCGGCACCGACTTGGCGGAGCTGGGCGCGGTGGCCGCCGGCCGCGCCGGGCCCGAACTGCCCGCCAGTGTCCACGACTCGGGAATGCGCTGGACGTCGGGCGGCGCCCACTCGGCGGTGACCGCACAGCCACCGCCGACCGACGCGCTCGCGTCCGCCGGGGTGCTGCGCTGGGCCCTGGAACTGCCTCCGGGCGGCTCGTGCACGATCCAGCTGACCATCAGGACCGGCCGACCGGTGCGGCCGCCCGGACACGCCGCGAGCCCGCTGCCCTCGCCCCAGGAAGCCAGGGCCGAGGGCGACGACCCTCGGGTGGCGGTGCTGCTCCAGCACAGCATCGACGATCTGCGGGCGCTGCTGATCCGCGACCCGGCCCGCCCGGCCGACCTGTACGCGGCGGCCGGAGTCCCCTGGCGATGCGGTTCGGCACCGGCGGAGGCGCTCTGGGCGGCTCGGATGGCGCTGCCGCTGTCCACCCGGCTCGCGGCGGCCACCCTCCGCACCCTCGCGAGGACTCAACTCCCGGGTCCTGGAGCAGAGTTGGGGCGTATCCCCGGCCCGTTCAGGGATGCGGGCCCCTACCTTCCGCCCGGCTGTTCGGGAGTGGAGGCCACCCTGGCCTTCCCGGTCGTGCTCGCGGAGGCGCGGCGCTGGGGCCTGCCGGAGCCGGCGGTGACCGAGCTGCTGCCCGCCGCCGAGCGCTGCCTGCACTGGCTGGCCACCGCCCTGGACGACAACGGCTACCTCGCCGAGACCGGCCCCGGGGCTGCCGGATTCGTACGCGCCGAGACCCAGGCCCACGTCCACCGGGCCGCGCTGCTCGGCGCGGAACTGCTGCGGGAGTGCGGCCGTCCCGGAGCTGACGCGTGGCTCGCGCGGGCCGGGGCGCTCAGGGACCGGTTCCGGGCCGAGTTCTGGCTGGACCACCTCGGCGGCGGCCGCCCCGCTGCCGCCCGCACCGCCGACGGCCGCCCGGTGCCGCTGCTCGGGGCGGGCGCAGCCCACCTGCTGGACACGGGGCTGCTCGGCGGCGGCCGGCTCGCGCCCGGGCTGCTCGACAAGGTGCAGACCGAACAACTGGCCCGGCTGCTCGGCGGCCCCGCGATGGACTCGGGCTGGGGGCTGCGCGGGCTCGCCGTCAAGGAGCCCGGGTACAACCCGTTCGGGCACCGGGCAGGGGCGGTGCGGGTCCACGAGAGCGCCGTCGCCGTCGCGGGCCTTGCGGCCGCCGGGTACGAGAAGGAGGCCGTCTCCCTGCTGCGGGGCGTCCTGGCCGCCTCGGAGGCATTCGGCCATCGGCTGCCCGAGATGTACGCGGGGGAGCAGCGCACCGCCGACAGCGTGCCCGTGCCGCATCCGGCCGCCTGCCGTCCGGCGGCGGTGGCGGCCGCGGCAGGCATCCAACTGCTCACCACCCTGGCCGGGATCCGCCCGGACGCCCCGGCCGGATCGGTCGCGCTGGACCCGATGAGGTCGGCCCCGCTCGGCGCGGTCCGGCTCTCCGGCCTCAGTGTCGCGGGGGAGCCGTTCACGGTGCGGATCAGCAGGCTCGGGGTCGGCATGGTCGAGCAGGCCGCTGAATGGCTCCAGTTGGGAGGCTGAGCGGGATGGGCGCAGCGGAAGGTGCCACGGGAGAAGAAGTGCCGGAGGGTGTCGAGGGGAGTGTTTATCGTCAGGCAGACGACTATGATCGCCGCATGTCGCCCTACGACCCGTCGGCCTTTCCGCCCTTCGCCGTGACCGTCGACCTGGTCGTGCTGACCGTGCGCCGCCACGCGCTCTGCGCGCTCGTGGTGCGCCGCGGGGAGCCACCGTTCCAGGGGCGCTGGGCGCTGCCCGGCGGATTCGTCCGCGACGACGAGGACCTCTCCACCGCGGCGGCCAGGGAACTCGGCGAGGAGACGGGGCTGTGCGCCTCGGACCCGTCGGCCCCGGCGCTCGCCAACGGCGCGCATCTCGAACAGCTCGCCACCTACGGCGACCCCCGGCGCGACCCCCGGATGCGGGTGGTCAGCGTGGCCCACCTCGCCCTCGCTCCCGACCTGCCCGCACCGCGCGCGGGCGGCGACGCGCACAGTGCGCGCTGGGCCCCCGTCGAGGACCTGCTCGGGCAGGAAGGCGGATTCGGCCGCGAAGGCGAGCAGCCCGCGCCGCTCGCCTTCGACCACGCCCAGATCCTGGCGGACGGAGTGGAACGCGCCCGGTCGAAGATCGAGTACTCCTCGCTGGCCACCGCCTTCTGCCCGGCCGAGTTCACCGTCGGCGAGCTGCGCCGGGTGTACGAGGCGGTGTGGGGCGTCGCCCTGGACCCGCGCAACTTCCACCGCAAGGTGACCGGCACCCCGGGCTTCCTGGTCCCGGCCGGCGGCACCACGACCCGGCAGGGCGGCCGCCCCGCCCAGCTGTTCCGGGCCGGCGGCGCCACGCTGCTCAACCCGCCGATGCTGCGCCCCGAGGTCTGACCCGAAGGAGAACGAGGGGCCGAGGATCCGACGGGGTCGGCCCCGGCCCCGGCGCCGACCCCGCTGCCAGGGGCAGAGGCGTCCCGATCCCGGCCCGGGCATCCGGGACGGACCGGACCGGGAGGTGTCCGCTCGTCCCGCCGTGGCCCCCAATGGCCTGACATCCGGGGCCACATCGCCCCGACCATGCACCAAAAGTCCAAAATGTCGCGTTATCTTGCTGCGGTACCCCGGCCTGCCGCCGAGCGGTCTCATCTACCGCGGGAGAAGCGATGCTCCAGGCAATCGGACTCACCAGTGCCCCCCGCCGAGACCTTCCGTCCGCCGTCGACGACCTCACCTTCGAGGCGAGACCCGGGCAGCTCACCGCCCTCCTTGGCCCCCCGGGCTCGGGGCGGACGACGGCCCTGCGTCTGATGCTCGAACTCGAACCGGGCCGGGGCGTCACCTACTTCCGCGGCCGCCCCCTGCACGAACTCGCCCACCCCGCCCGCGAAGTGGGCACCCTCCTCGGCGATGTGCCCGGTCACCCCGCACGTACCACCCGGGGACAGCTCAAGCTGATGTGCACCGTCGCGGGCGTCCCCGTGTCGCGCGCCGACGAAATGCTTGAGGTCGTCGGCCTCTCCGGCCTCGCCGACCAGCGCCTGGGCACCCTCTCGCTCGGCATGGACCGCCGCCTCGGCCTCGCCGCCGCACTCCTCGGCGACCCGCACACCCTCCTTCTCGACGAGCCCGCCGAGGGCCTCTCCCCCCGCGAGAACGCCTGGCTCTACGGACTCCTGCGCGGCCACGCCGGCCACGGCGGCACCGTCCTGTGCACCTTCGCCGATCCCAAGGAGGCGGCCCGGGTCGCCGACCGCGTCGTCACCATCGACGGCGGCCGGCTCGTCGCCGACCAGGACGCCACCCAGTTCGCCCGCACCCGGCTGCGGCCCCGCGTCGCCGTCGCCACCCCGCACGCCGCCCGCCTCGCCGCCCTGGTCGGCCGGGAGGCGCGCGCCGCCCAGCGGTCCGTCGAAGTGGTCGCCGAGGACGGCAACCACTTGTCCGTGTACGGCAGCAGCTGCGCGGAGGTCGGGGAGACGGCCTTCCGCAACGGCGTGCTGCTGCACCGCCTCGCCGACGAGATCGGCGACACCGGCCCGAGCGTCACCGTCCCACCCCAGGAACGGACCGGACCGCCCCGTGGTTCCCACCCCCTGCCCATCACCCGCAGGCCCGCCCGCACCCCGCTGCGCCCCCTGCGCTACGAACTGCGCAGACTCCTCGGCGTACGGACAACGTTCTTGCTGGCCGCGGGTGTTCTGGCGCTGTCGGCCGTCCTGTCCGTGCTGCTGGCCAGGGCCGGGCACGCCCCGCTGCCGCGGCTCCTCGCGGCCTGGCCCGGCCTGCTCCCGCTGCCGCCCGCCGCGCTCGGTGCGGGCCTGCTCGGCGCGCTCGCCTTCGGCGACGAGTACCGCTACCCGGCGCTCGCCGCCGACCGGGGCACCGTGCCGCGCCGGCTCGGCCTGCTCGGCGCCAAACTCGCCGTGACCGCCGGGGCCGCCCTCCTGCTCGCCGCGCTCGCGGCGGCGGTCGACCACCAGGCCCTGCGCCTGGTGTACGGCGGCGACATGGCGGGGCCACCGCGCGAATGGCTCGCGTGGGGCGCCAGTTGGGCCGGTCTCACGGTCGGCTGCGCCTGGGCCGGGCTGCTCGCCGCCGGGATCTTCCGGGCCACCATCGCGGGCCTCGCCGCGGTCCTCGCCGTGCCCGTCGCCGTCGTACCGCTCCTGAGGAAGGCCGTCGACGGGCACTCGGTGCGCTCCGTCGCCGGGCTTCCCGACCGGCTGCGCGACCTGGCGTGGGTGCGGTGGCCGCACGCCCTCGACCACTGGCTCATCGCCGTCCTGCACCTGGTCGCCGAACCCGTCGGAGCCGCACTCGCGTTGTCGATCACCGTTCTGATCTGCGCATATCTGGTCACCGGCCTGCGTGCCAGGGCCCGTTGGTGAGGCACCGGCGACCAGAGAGCGAGCATCTGCCCAGAACTCCCTTGGGAATGCCCGCTTCTTTCCGATAAAGCGTCAATTGCGGGGCGGGCGGTGATCACCCTTTCGTGTGCTTTTCACCAAAGACCTCAAGGGGCACCGCGGTCCCGCCGACAAAGGGTGCATGAGCACCCTTGCGCACACCATGATGACCGCCCGCACCGCCGACGCCGGCCTCTCGGCCCCGGGCGAACTCGACCGCTACCCCTACGGGGAGGCGCGCCCCTCCGGCCGGATCGGCACCCCCTCCTGGGACAGCGGGGACGCGGAACTCGGCCGGGTGGGCCGCCGCGCGGCAGGCAGCCGAGGCCGCGGCCTGCACGGTCAACTCGTCCAGCAGCTCGGCCAGATGATCGTCTCCGGCGACCTCGGCGCGGACCGCCCGCTCGTCCCCGAGGAGATCGGCCAGCGGTTCGAGGTCTCCCGCACGGTGGTCCGCGAGTCCCTGCGCGTGCTCGAGGCCAAGGGCCTGGTCAGCGCCCGGCCCAACGTCGGCACCCGGGTCCGGCCGGTCAGTGACTGGAACCTGCTGGACCCCGACATCATCGAGTGGCGCGCCTTCGGCCCCCAGCGCGACGACCAGCGCCGCGAGCTCGCCGAGCTGCGCTGGACCATCGAGCCGCTCGCCGCCCGCCTCGCCGCGGGCCACGGCCGCGAGGACATCCAGCAGCGGCTCGGCGACATGGTGGAGATCATGGGCCACGCCCTCGCCCAGGGGGACGCGATCACCTTCTCGCGGGCGGATGCCGAGTTCCACTCCCTACTGATCCAGCTCGCCGGCAATCGGATGCTGGAGCATCTCTCCGGCATCGTCTCGGCCGCGCTCCAGGTCTCCGGCTCCCCGGTCACCGGCTGTGACCGCCCCTCGGACGGCTCCCTCGCGCACCACGGGCGGATCGTGGACGCCCTCGCCAACGGCGACCCCATGGCGGCCGAGACGGCCGTACGTCAACTGCTCACCGTCCACCCGGAGGTGGAGCGGGTCGTCCCCGCGCCGCGCGAGCACTGACCGGAGTCCCGCCGGAGGTAGTGTGCCGCCGGATCCCGGAGGGGGTCCGGCGCACTCGATTACGGGGTATATGCCCCTTGTGACCCCTAGGTCGCCTTTGGAGTGTGACTCGGGCCACGAAGATTGCGCGTAACACTCCTCGGAACCATGCGATGACTTAAGAGGTAACAGCCGAGGAGGGAATACAGCGGCCATGCGTGGCGCTGTGCAGCTCCGAGGTTCAGCCCGCGCCCCCGGCACATTCCCAGCCGGTGGTCGTCGGCTCCGGCCCGATCCTGGGCGGGGCCGGAAGCCGTTTTCCATCGTTTCGAGAGGTTGTTCGTGTCGGCCAGCACATCCCGTACGCTCCCGCCGGAGATCGCCGAGTCCGAGTCTGTGATGGCGCTCATCGAGCGGGGAAAGGCTGATGGACAGATCGCCGGCGATGACGTGCGTCGGGCCTTCGAAGCCGACCAGATTCCGCCGACCCAGTGGAAGAATGTTCTGCGCAGCCTCAACCAGATCCTCGAGGAAGAGGGTGTGACGCTGATGGTCAGTGCCGCGGAATCACCGAAGCGCACACGCAAGAGCGTCGCAGCGAAGAGCCCGGCGAAGCGCACCGCCACCAAGACGGTCGCGGCCAAGACGACCGTGACCACCACCAGGACCGTCGCCGCCTCCGCGGCCCCGGCCGAGACCGTGGACGTATCGGCGGACGAGGCCGAGGACGCCCCCAGGAAGGCCGTCGCCAAGAAGGCGGCCGTCAAGAAGACCGCCGCCAAGAAGACGGTGGCCAAGAAGACCGCGGCGAAGAAGACCGCCGCCAAGAAGGGCGACGACGAAGAGGTCGTCGAGGGCGACGAGCTCCTTGAGGACGCCGCGCCCGGCAAGGGTGACGACGAGGAGCCCGAGGGCGAGAGCAAGGGCTTCGTCCTGTCCGACGAGGACGAGGACGACGCTCCGGCCCAGCAGGTCGCGGTCGCCGGAGCCACCGCCGACCCGGTCAAGGACTACCTGAAGCAGATCGGCAAGGTCCCGCTCCTCAACGCCGAGCAGGAGGTCGAGCTCGCCAAGCGCATCGAGGCCGGCCTGTTCGCCGAGGACAAGCTGGCGAACGCCGACAAGCTGGCGCCGAAGCTCAAGCGCGAGCTGGAGATCATCGCCGAGGACGGCCGGCGCGCCAAGAACCACCTCCTGGAGGCCAACCTCCGTCTGGTGGTCTCGCTGGCCAAGCGCTACACCGGCCGCGGCATGCTCTTCCTGGACCTCATCCAGGAGGGCAACCTCGGTCTGATCCGCGCGGTCGAGAAGTTCGACTACACCAAGGGCTACAAGTTCTCCACGTACGCCACCTGGTGGATCCGTCAGGCGATCACCCGCGCCATGGCCGACCAGGCCCGCACCATCCGTATCCCGGTGCACATGGTCGAGGTCATCAACAAGCTCGCGCGCGTCCAGCGCCAGATGCTCCAGGACCTGGGCCGCGAGCCCACCCCGGAGGAGCTGGCCAAGGAGCTCGACATGACCCCTGAGAAGGTCATCGAGGTCCAGAAGTACGGCCGTGAGCCCATCTCGCTGCACACGCCCCTGGGTGAGGACGGCGACAGCGAGTTCGGTGACCTCATCGAGGACTCCGAGGCGGTCGTCCCGGCCGACGCGGTCAGCTTCACGCTCCTCCAGGAGCAGCTGCACTCGGTGCTCGACACCCTCTCCGAGCGTGAGGCGGGCGTGGTCTCCATGCGCTTCGGCCTCACGGACGGCCAGCCGAAGACGCTGGACGAGATCGGCAAGGTCTACGGCGTGACCCGCGAGCGGATCCGCCAGATCGAGTCCAAGACCATGTCGAAGCTGCGCCACCCGTCGCGCTCGCAGGTGCTGCGCGACTACCTCGACTAGGTCGCGGTCGTACGTCGTCGAGGGCCCGGTCTCCTTTGGGAGGCCGGGCCCTCGGGCGTATCCGCGGGTGCGGGGCGCGGCTCACTGAATGACGCTGGGTGTGCCTGTGTCACCGAGAGTCAGGAGACCCTATGCGCCGCTGTTTCGCCCGAGCCGTCACAGGGGCGGCCGCCCTTGCGGCCACCGGACTGGGGGTGCCGCCGCTCGCGGCCGCCGATGAGGTCGTCATCGGCGGGCAGCGGGTCGAGATCTCGGACAGCCCCTGGGTGGTGGCGCTGTCCAGCCGTGACCGGTTCGGAGGTACGCGTGCGGGCCAGTTCTGCGGGGGCGCGGTGGTCTCGCCCACCACGGTCCTGACGGCCGCGCACTGCCTGCGCCACGACGTCCTGGGCGTGGACGTGTCCCAGGTACGGGACCTCAAGGTGATCGCGGGCCGCACCGAGCTGCGTTCGAACGCCGGCCAGGAGATCCGGGTGAGCGCCACGTGGGTCAACCCGGGCTACGACGCGGGGACCAACGTGGGCGACATGGCGGTGCTGACCCTGGCAACCCCGTTGCCCGCCTCGTACGTGATCCCCACGGCGCCGGCGGGGGACGCGGCGTACAAGCCGGGCGTCCGGGCCACGGTCTACGGCTGGGGCGACACGACGGGCGGCGGCAAGTACCCGACGGCGCTGCGTGCCGCCCCCGTCACGGTGTTGGACGACGGGGCCTGTGCGCGCGCCTACCCGCCGAACTCGGACGGGACGTACGAGGCGACCACCATGCTCTGCGCGGGCGACCCCAGGGGCGGCTACGACGCCTGTCAGGGCGACAGCGGTGGCCCGCTGGTGGCCCAGGGTCGGCTCATCGGCCTGGTCTCCTGGGGCAACGGCTGCGGACGGGCCGACAGCCCCGGGGTGTACACGCGGGTGTCAGGCGTGGCCAGGCCCGCCACCGACTGAGCGACAGGAGAGCCGGCCGGACATGAGAACAGGCGGTCGCTCCCCCTGCACGGGGAGCGACCGCCCGTCGCCGGTCCTGGACCGGCCCTGGCTCGTCGTGATGCGAGGTCTCAGTGATCCTCGTCGCCTGCGGACTCGGGCACCGCCGTGAGGCGGTCCGTCTCGTCCTGTATGTCAGCGGCGATCTTCTTCAGTTCCGGCTCGAACTTACGTCCGTGATGAGCGCAGAAGAGCAGCTCGCCGCCGCTGGTCAGGACTACGCGAAGGTAGGCCTGTGCGCCGCAGCGGTCGCAACGGTCGGCGGCCGTCAGGGGGCTCGCGGGGGTCAGAACAGTAGTCACGTCGCCTCTTCTCTAGCTCGACGAGCTGTCGTACCAGGGTCAACATCCAACCAGGCCGAAAACGTTCCCGCTCGTGGCTTTTCCTCGAAAGTTCTTGGTCAAGGTGGCTGTCTGCTGCCGGTTGGCGGCGAATGAGCCGTATTGCGGAGCTTTACGGGTTTCGCGTTGCTTGTCTCGTTTGGCCCTCCCGGCGGGGTTGCCGGTTGTTCATGAGGACGTGCCCGGAGCCTAAATGGTTCATGCCTGAATGGGAACGTGATATCCGCATCACCCCCACGAGGGATCGAACATGTTTGCGACGCTGGACTAGCATGAGGATTCGCGAGGGTGGCGTTACAACGGCTCTACCAGGCCTCGGTACCCTCAGACCGGCGACCGACGCCGACCCCTTACCCACCAGGGGCGCAATTGAAATTCAGCGAGGAGCGAACTGCGTGACCGCCGAGACGTCCGTTCCGTCCACTGCGCTGCTGAGCGGGGCAGACCGCGACGGCTCCAACTACACCGCTCGGCATCTGCTCGTACTCGAAGGCCTCGAAGCGGTCCGTAAGCGACCCGGCATGTACATCGGGTCGACGGACAGCCGCGGTCTGATGCACTGCCTCTGGGAAATCATCGACAACTCCGTCGACGAGGCCCTGGGCGGCTACTGCGACCACATCGAAGTGATCCTGCACGACGACGCCTCCGTGGAGGTGCGCGACAACGGCCGGGGCATCCCCGTCGACGTCGAGCCCAAGACCGGGCTCTCGGGCGTCGAGGTCGTCATGACCAAGCTGCACGCCGGCGGAAAGTTCGGCGGCGGCTCCTATGCCGCATCCGGCGGCCTGCACGGCGTCGGCGCCTCCGTGGTGAACGCGCTCTCGGCCCGCCTCGACATCGAGGTCGACCGCACCACCACGCACTCGATCAGCTTCCGCCGGGGCGTGCCCGGCATCTTCACCGAGCAGGGCCCCGACGCGCCCTTCGACCCGGGCAGCGGGCTGCTCAAGGGCAAGCGCGTGCCCAAGGGCCGCACCGGCACCCGCATCCGCTACTGGGCCGACCGCCAGATCTTCCTCAAGGACGCCAAGCTCTCCCTGGACACGCTCTACCAGCGGGCCCGCCAGACGGCGTTCCTGGTGCCGGGCCTGACCATCGTCGTGCGCGACGAGCGCGGCCTCGACGGCGAGGGCAAGACCGAGGAGACCTTCCGCTTCGACGGCGGGATCAGCGAGTTCTGCGAGTACCTGGCCCAGGACAAGGCCGTCAACGACGTGCTGCGCCTGTCCGGCTCGGGCACCTTCAAGGAGACCGTCCCGGTCCTCGACGACCGCGGCCACATGACGCCCACCGAGGTCACCCGGGAGCTGGCCGTGGACATCGCGCTGCGCTGGGGCACCGGGTACGACACCAACCTCAAGTCGTTCGTGAACATCATCGCCACCCCCAAGGGCGGCACCCACGTCACCGGCTTCGAGCGCTCGGTCACCAAGACCGTCAACGAGGTGCTCCGCTCCGCCAAGATGCTGCGGGTCGCCGAGGACGACGTCGTCAAGGACGACGCCCTGGAGGGGCTCACCGCGGTCGTCACCGTGAGACTCGCCGAGCCGCAGTTCGAGGGCCAGACCAAGGAGGTCCTGGGCACGTCCGCGGCCAACCGGATCGTCGCCAACGTGGTCGCCAAGGAGCTCAAGGAGTTCCTGACCTCCACCAAGCGTGACGCGAAGGCCCAGGCAAGGGCCGTCCTCGACAAGATCGTCGCGGCCGCCCGCACCCGCATCGCGGCCCGCCAGCACAAGGAGGCGCAGCGCCGCAAGACGGCGCTGGAGTCCTCCTCGCTGCCGGCCAAGCTGGCCGACTGCCGCAGCGACGACGTGGAGCGCAGCGAGCTGTTCATCGTCGAGGGAGACTCGGCGCTCGGCACCGCCAAGCTCGCGCGGAACTCCGAGTTCCAGGCGCTGCTGCCGATCCGCGGCAAGATCCTCAACGTTCAGAAGGCGTCGGTCTCCGACATGCTGAAGAACGCGGAGTGCGGCGCGATCATCCAGGTCATAGGGGCGGGCTCGGGCCGGACCTTCGACATCGACGCGGCGCGGTACGGCAAGATCGTGCTGCTCGTCGACGCCGATGTCGACGGCGCGCACATCCGGATCCTGCTGCTGACCCTCTTCCAGCGCTACATGCGCCCGATGGTCGAGGCGGGCCGGGTCTTCGCCGCGGTGCCGCCGCTGCACCGGATCGAGCTGGTCCAGCCCAAGAAGGGCCAGGACAAGTACGTGTACACGTACTCGGACAGCGAACTGCGCACCACGCTGCTCGAGTTCCAGCGCAAGGGCGTCCGCTACAAGGACACCATCCAGCGCTACAAGGGCCTCGGCGAGATGGACGCCGACCAGCTGGCCGAGACCACGATGGACCCGCGGTTCCGCACCCTGCGCCGGATCAACATCGGCGACTTGGAGGCCTCCGAGCAGGTCTTCGACCTGCTGATGGGCAACGAGGTCGCGCCGCGCAAGGAGTTCATCACCAGCTCCGCCGCCACCCTGGACCGCTCCCGCATCGACGCGTGAGCCGGGTCTGACGAACGCCGGTCCGGGAGTTCCCCGGGCCGGCGTCCGTCGTCTCCACCCATGGGTGGAGAGGAAACCTCCACCCGCGATCCACCCCTGGTCCGATGCCTCTGACCAGGTCGTTTCCGTAACTTCGTAGACGTACAGGCAGTCCGATTCCCGTGTTCCTGTCTTCTCGTCTTCTCGTAGTCCGGAGGCTTCGATGTCCGCGCTCTTCAACGTGCTGGTGGCAGTCGAGGTGGTGGCGCTGATCCTGGTCCGCCAGTTCAAGCCGCAGCAGCTGGGCGGCGACGGAAGGAAGTGGTGGCTCATTCCCGCCGTCCTGGTGTTCTTCGCGGTGAAGGACGGCGGCCTCATCGACCAGCACCACCAGGCCGGCTCGATGGCCCTGCTCGGCGCCGAGCTCGTGACCGGCGTGCTCATGGGCGTCGGCTGGGCCTGGACGTCGAGGATATGGACCGAGCCGGACGGCACGGTGTGGTCCCGCGGCACCAAGGCCACCGCCGGGATCTGGGTCCTGGGCATCGCCCTGCGCGTGGGGCTCGCGGCCCTCGGCGCGCTGGCCGGGATCCACATGGGCACCGGCGCCATCCTGGTCGCGCTGGCCGCCTCCCTGCTCGTCCGCGGCGCCATCCTGATGTGGCGGGCCCGCCCGGCCCTCGCGTCGTACGGTGTTGCTGCCGCAAGCCCCGCCCAGCAGGTGTGGAAGGACCGCGTGTGACCCTGGAGACCTGGCTCAGCTGGCCTTCGCGGGAAGCACTCTCCCGCGAGGGCCTGACCCGTGCCAGACGCAATCTCGCCCGGGGCATCAGGGCCGTGGTGTTCGGCGGGCTGCTCTGGTCCACGTTCAGCAGCAAGCAGGGCCCGGGGAACCGGGCGTGGACCTGGGCGGCGGGCGTGGCGCTCGTGCTGGGCTGCGTCCTGCTGGCCCGGGTGTTCTTCCGGTTCACCCTGGAGCACCGGCTCTGGCCCTCGCTGGCCACGCTCGTGCTGGTGATGGGAGCCGCCGCCGGCGCCGGGGCGGCGGGCTGGCCGGTGCTCGCGCTGGTTCTGTGGTGCGGCTGCGCGGTGACCGCCCTTGAACGGCTGCCGCTGGGCGCCGCCGTGCCGTGCACGGTGGTGGCACTGGCCGCGTACAGCCTGGTCAACAACGACAACTGGCTGACCACGGCGGTGACCGCGGCGGGGCTCGGGCTCGCCGGATATGTGCTGCGCCTCGATGCCGAGGCCCGGGGCAACGCCCAGCGGCTGCTCTCCCAGGAGCGGGCCGCGCGGGCCGCCGAGGCGCAGTCGGCCGCGCTGGGCGAGCGGGCCAGGATCGCCCGCGAGATCCACGACGTACTGGCGCACAGCCTCTCCGCGCAGCTGGTGCACCTGGAGGCGGCGCGGCTGCTGATCGAGCGGGAGCCGCCCGGAGAGTTCCGGGAGAAGATCCTCGAACGGGTGGTGGCCGCCCGGGGCATGGCGCGGGAGGGCCTGGCCGAGACCCGCCAGGCGCTGTCCGCGCTGCGCGGCGAGATGACCCCGGTGGAGGACTTCCTGCACACCCTGATCGAGGCATCCGGAGCCGGGACGGGGCTCGCTCCGGGCGCCCGGGTGCAGGTGGAGGGGGAGCGCAGGGCGCTGCCCGCGGAGGCCTCGCAGGCCGTGCGCAGAGTTGCCCAGGAGGCCCTGACGAATGTGCGCAAGCACGCGCCGGGCGCGGTCGTCGCCGTACGGCTGGAATACCTGCCGGACGAAGTGGCCCTGGAGGTACGGGATTCGGGCGGGAGCAAGCGGGCGGGCGAGCTCGCTGTCAGTGGTTCCGGATACGGTTTGCTGGGGATGAGGGAGCGCGCCGAACTGCTCGGCGGGACGCTGGAGGCCGGGCCGGACGAGGAGGGCTTCGTGGTGAGACTGAGGGTGCCCGCATGACCGGGAGCGGGCGCGGGGCACGGGGGACGATCAGGGTGGTCGTGGCCGACGACCAGTCCGTGGTGCGCGAGGGAATCGTGATGCTGCTCGGGCTGCTGCCCGGCATCGAGGTCGTCGGATCGGCACGGGACGGCGAGGAGGCGGTCGCCCTCACGGCCGAACTGGCTCCGGACATCGTCCTGATGGACCTGCGCATGCCGCGCTGCGACGGGGTCGAGGCGACCCGCCGCATCCGGGCCGGGCATCCCGGCACCGAGGTGGTGATCCTGACGACGTACGCGGACGACGACTCGCTCTTCCCGGCCCTGCAAGCCGGAGCGCGGGGCTATCTCACCAAGGACGCCGGGGGCGAGGAGATCGTCAAGTCGATAGAGGACGTGCTGGCCGGGCAGGCCGGGCTCGCCCCCGCCGTACAGCGCCGGCTCCTGGAACGGGTGACCGCGCCTCCGCCCGTCCCTTCCGCGTCGGCCGAGCTGCCCGACGGGCTCACCGTGCGCGAGGGCGAGGTGCTGGGGCTGGTTGCCGAAGGGATGTCCAACCTCGAGATCTCGCGGGCCCTGCACATCTCGACAGCCACCGTGAAGACGCACATCAACAACATCTTCGGCAAGACCGGGGTGCGCGACCGGGCGCAGGCCATGCGGTACGCCTACCTGCACGGCCTCGCTCAGCTACCGCGCGGCTAGGGGTCTCCTGAGGCCCCGCCATCACCTAATGGAGTGAAGCGGGGGCATAGGAGAGTCCAGAGCTCGCCCCTCTGCCCATCCTTGGGCCACGCGGCCGAACGGGGCTGTGGGCAAGGAGAGTTGTGCGGTGGAGAAACAGGAAGGGCGTGATCCCGCGGAGGCGCGGATCGACGACCCCTGGTACGACGCCCTCGCCTCCGGGTGGGGCGAGGTGGACGGCGAGACGGTGCCCGCGACCGTGCCCGTACAGCATGACGACGGCGAACGGCTCAGCCCGGCCGAGATCTATCTCGAAGTGCACCGCAGCGCCGCCTTCCAGGAGGTGCGCCGTCGCTACCGCCGCTTCGTCGTCCCGGCCGCCCTCGCCTTCTTCGCCTGGTACTTGGCCTATGTGATCACCGCGGTCAGCGCCCCCGGCCTCATGGCCCGCCCGGTGGTCGGCGCGGTGAACGTGGCGATGGTCGCGGGGCTGGCCCAGTTCCTCACCACCTTCCTGCTGACCTGGGCGTACGCGCGCCATGCGCGGCTGCGCCGGGACCGGGCCGCACTGGAGCTGCGCTGGGTCGTGTTCGAGCAGAACCAACAGAACAATCAGCAGCACAGCGGACCGAACCAGCAGGCCGAACAGGGGCGCGGGCCCCGGGGGATCGGCGGACGGGGAACGACACGGGGGACCAACAAGTGATCGTCGGCGGGGACCAACAGACTCTGGCGCTGCTCCTCTTCAGCGCGTTCGTGGCGGCGACGCTCGCCATCACCACCTGGGTGAGCCGGAACCGGCGCGGCTCGGCCGAGGAGTTCTACACCGGCGGGCGCCTGTTCTCGCCCATGGAGAATGGTTTTGCCATCGCGGGCGACTACATGTCGGCCGCCTCCTTCCTCGGCATCTCCGGACTGATCGCGCTCTACGGCTACGACGGAATGCTGTACTCCGTGGGCTTCCTCGTCGCCTGGCTGGTGGTGCTGCTCCTGGTCGCCGAACTGGTCCGCAACTGCGGCAGGTTCACCCTGGCCGACGTGGTCGCGGCCCGGATGAGCGAGCGCCCGGTGAGGATCGCGGCGGGAACTTCTTCGGTCACCGTGTCCGTTCTCTATCTGGTGGCGCAGATGGTCGGCGCGGGGAGCCTGGTCGCCCTGCTGCTCGGCGGCACCAGCGACGCCGCGCGGAGCTGGACGGTCGTCGGGGTCGGCGCCCTGATGGTGGTCTATGTGTCGCTCGGCGGGATGCGGGCCACCACCTGGATCCAGATCGTGAAGGCCGTCCTGCTCCTGGCCGGCACGATCACCCTCACCGTGCTGGTGCTGCTGCGCTTCCACGGCGACATCAACCTGCTGCTGAACTCGGCGGCCGAACGCAGCGGCCACGGAAAGGAGTTCCTCTCACCCGGCCTCAAGTACGGCGGGGACTGGACGGCGCGGTTCGACTTCATCAGCCTGGGGCTCGCCCTGGTCCTCGGCACGGCCGGACTGCCGCACATCCTCTCGCGCTTCTACACCGTGCCGACCGCGCGGGCCGCCCGCCGCTCGGTCGTCTGGTCCATCGGCCTCATCGGGGGCTTCTACCTGATGACGATCGTGCTCGGCTTCGGCGCGGCCGCGCTGGTCGGCTCGGCCGAGGTCAAGGCCTCGAATCCGGCTGGGAACACGGCCGTCGCCCTGCTCGCCCACCACCTGGGCGGGGGCGCCGGTTCCACAGGCGGAACGGTTCTCTTCGCCGTGGTCGCCGCCGTCGCCTTCGCCACGATCCTCGCCGTGGTCGCGGGCATCACCCTCGCGTCCTCGGCGTCCGTCGCCCACGACCTGTACGCCTCGCTCCGGCGCCGGCACGCCAAGCAGCGCAGCGAGGTGGCGGTCGCGCGCGTCGCGGCGGTGGGGATCGGGGCGGCGGCCATCGCCCTCGGCCTCCTCGCCCGGGACCTCAATGTGGCCTTCCTGGTCGGCCTGGCCTTCGCGGTGGCCGCCTCCGCGAACCTTCCGGTGCTGCTGTACTCGCTGTTCTGGCGGAACTTCACGACGCGGGGCGCCGTGTGGTCGGTCTACGGCGGCTTGGTCCCGGCGCTGGTCCTGGTGCTGGTCTCGCCCGTGGTCTCCGGCAGCCCCGAATCCCTCTTCCCCGACGTGGACTTCCAGTTCTTCCCGCTGCAGAACCCGGGGCTCGTCTCCATCCCGCTGGGATTCGTCGCGGGCTGGCTCGGCGCGGTGACCTCACGCGAAATGCCGGACGAGGCGAAGAACGCGGAGGCGGAGGTGCGGGCCCTGACGGGGGCGGGCGCGGTGTAGCCCCCGTCCCCGCGCCGACTCCGGGTGCGGCGTGAGTCAACTCTGCTTGTGCAAAGGGGAGTTGAGCCTCACACCATCCATGCGTACCGATGTTCCGGGCGTCCCGTCTCTCCGTACCGCAGGGTCAGACGGAGGCGGCCGGACTGTTCCAGGAGACGGAGATAGCGCTGGGCGGTGGAGCGGCTCAGGCCGGTCCGGTCGGCGACCTCGTGGGCGGAGAGCGGGTGGTCCGCGGTGTGCAGCACGTCGCGGATGAGCTCCGCGGTCGGCACCGAGTGGCGGCTGGGCAGCCCGGTGCGCAGGGCCGCGAAGATCCGGTCGACCTGCTCCTGGTCCTGGGCGGCTGGCCCGCCGCCGACCGTCCCCGCGGCCCGGTCCACCGTGCGCCGCAGGGTCGCGTACGAGTCGAGTTTGGCCCGGAGCCCGGCGAAGGTGAACGGCTTGACCAGGTAGTGCAGGGCGCCGTGGCGCATCGCGGCCTGGACGGTCGCCACGTCGCTCGCCGACGTCACCATGATCACGTCGGTGTGGTGGCCCTGCTGACGCATCCGGCGGACCAGGCTGAGCCCGGTCTCGTCGGGCAGGAAGTGGTCGAGCAGGACGAGGTCGATGGGGTGGCGTTCCAGCGTGGCCAGCGCCTGGGCGGCGTTGTGCGCCCGCGCCGCGACCCGGAACCCGGGAACCTTCCCGACGTACGCCGCGTTGATCTCAGCGACACGGAAGTCGTCGTCCACGACCAGGACGTCGATCAAGACAGTCTCCTCCTCCGTGCCCGCTCTTCGAACCCCGCAGTTGTATCGCGCGCAAAACGAGCACAACAGGGGTTTGCGAGCAGAAGTGTGTCTTGAGACCACAAGGCTGACGCCATGGCGCGGGCCGCATCTACGGTCCCGCTCCATGAACACAGACACCAACCCCGCCATCGAGCTGAGGGGCGCCGGCAAGGCGTTCCGTACGCCGTCGGGGACGCTGCACACCGCCGTGCGGGAGCTCGATCTGACCGTGCGGCAGGGCGAGTTCGTGGCCGTCGTCGGCCCCACCGGCTGCGGCAAATCGACCACGCTGACCCTGGTCAGCGGCCTGGAGGAGCCCACCGAGGGCGAGGTCCTGGTGGCCGGGGAGCCGGTCGAGGGCATCGGCGACAAGGTCGGTTTCGTCTTCCAGCAGGACGCCGTCTTCCCTTGGCGCACCGTGCTCTCCAACGTCATGGCGGGCCCGCGTTTCCGCGGCGTACCCAAGGCCGAGGCGAAGGAGGCGGCTCGTGCCTGGCTGGCCAGGGTCGGCCTGTCGGCGTTCGAGGACCGCTATCCGCACCAGCTCTCGGGCGGCCAGCGCAAGCGCGTCGCGCTGGCCGCGACCTTCGTCAACGACCCCCGGATCCTGCTGATGGACGAGCCGTTCTCGGCCCTCGACGTGCAGACCAGGGCCCTGATGTCGGACGAGCTCCTCGACCTGTGGTCCGGCACCGGAGCCTCCGTCGTGTTCGTCACGCACGACCTGGAGGAGTCCATCGCGCTCGCCGACCGGGTCGTCGTGATGACGGCGGGCCCCGCCACCGTGAAGCGGATCTTCGACATCGACCTGCCGCGCCCCCGCAGGGTCGAATCGGTGCGCCTGGAACCCCGGTTCATCGAGATCTACCGGGAGATCTGGGAATCGCTCGGCGAAGAGGTCCGCATCACCAGGGAGCGGGGTGCCGCCGATGTCGCCTGACACCGTCGCCGCCCTCGGGGCCAAGCCCGGGACCCGCAGCCAGGCTCGCGCCCGTGCCGCCCGCAACCGCCGACTCCTGGTGCACGGCAGCCGGGTCCTGCTCCTGGCGCTGGTCGTGGCGCTCTGGGAGATCCTGGCCCGCGCCGAGATCATCGACCCGTTCAACTTCTCGATGCCGTCCGCCATCGGGGACCAGATCCGCGAGTGGGCCGTGCACGGCACCGCACAGGGATCGCTCTGGGAACAGATCTGGTACACCCTCTACGAGGCGCTGCTCGGCTGGGTCCTGGGTGTCATGGCGGGTGTCGTGCTCGGCATCACGCTGGGCCGGATCCGGTTCCTCGCCGATGTCCTCGGCCCGTACATCAAGGTGCTCAACGCCATTCCGCGCATCGTGCTCGCGCCGGTCTTCCTGATCTGGTTCGGCCTCGGGCCGGCCTCGAAGGTCGCCTCCGCCGTCGTGCTGGTCTTCTTCCCGGTCTTCTTCAACGCCTTCCAGGGGGCGCGCGAGGTCGACCGCAACCTGGTGAACAACGCCCGCATCCTGGGCGCGAGCAACCGCCGGGTCACCCTTCAGGTGGTCATCCCCTCCGCCACCTCCTGGATCTTCACCAGCCTCCATGTCAGCTTCGGCTTCGCGCTGATCGGCGCGATCGTCGGCGAGTACATCGGCGCCACCAAGGGGCTCGGCCTCCTGGTGGCCGCCTCGCAGGGGACCTTCAACGCCGCCGGGGTGTACGCGGCGATGGCCATCCTCGCGGTCGTCGCGCTGCTCACCGAGGGGCTGCTCACCTTCGCCGAGCGGCGGCTGTTCCGCTGGCGCCCGGCCGAGGCGGGCACCGAACACTGACCGGCCCGAGGGCCGACCTTCGCCGAGCGCCGACGGGCTCCCGCGCGCCCCATATCCGTACCGCAACAATGATCACAGGGACGTGATGATCATGCCGAGCAACCCCAACTTCCGTACAGCTGACGCCAGTTGTCGACGACCCGCCATCCGTAACCCGCGCCCCGCACCTTCGGCCGTTCTGGCCGGAGGGCTGTGTGTCGCGCTGCTGATGACGCTCTCCGGATGCGGCGGCGACTCCGCCTCGGATGCCAAGAGCGCGTCCGGACAGGCCAAGGTCAAGGTGATGGTCGGCGGTCTGGACAAGGTCATCTATCTGCCCGCGATGCTGACCCAGCGGCTCGGCTACTTCAAGGCCGAGGGTCTGGACGTGGAGCTGCTGACCGAGCCCGCCGGGGTGCAGGCCGAGACCGCGCTGATCTCCGGCGACGTCCAGGGCGCCGTCGGCTTCTACGACCACACGCTCGACCTCCAGGCCAAGGGCAAGAAGGTGGAGTCGGTGGTGCAGTTCTCGCACGCGCCCGGCGAGGTGGAGGTGGTCGCCGACCAGGCCGCCGGCAGCATCGGTTCGCCCAAGGACTTCAAGGGGAAGAAGCTGGGGGTCACCGGGCTCGGCTCCTCGACGGACTTCCTCACCAAGTACCTCGCCGTGCGGGACGGGGTGAAGACGAGCGAGTTCACGCCCGTCGCGGTGGGCGCGGGGCAGACGTTCATCGCCGCGCTGAAGCAGGGCTCCATCCAGGGCGGCATGACCACCGACCCGACGGTGGCGACCCTCGTCGACCAGAAGCTGGGCAAGGTCCTGATCGACATGCGCACGCCCGAAGGCTCGCAGCAGGCGCTCGGCGGTCCCTACCCCTCGTCCAGTCTGTACATGAACACGGAGTGGGTGAACGGCCACAAGCAGACGGTGCAGAAGCTGGTCAACGCCCTGGTGAAGACGTTGCGTTGGATGTCCGCGCACAGCGCGGAGGAGATCGCGGCGAAGATGCCCGCGGACTACGCGCAGGGCGGCAAGGCTCTGTACGCGCAGTCGATCAAGAGCACGCTGCCGATGTTCACCAAGGATGGCGTCATGCCCGAGAACGGCCCGGAAACGGTCGAGAGGGTGCTCAAGGCGTTCAATCCCAACCTCAAGTCCGCCAAGGTCGATCTGTCCGGGACCTTTACGACGGAGTTCGTGAAGAAGGCCTCGCAGAGCTGACCCGTAAGAGCCAATGCCGCAGAGCTCAAACCCCCTGCCCGGGGTGCCTACAGCGAGGCCGCCCACGCGTAGCGGTGCTCGGGGCGGCCGGTCTCGCCGTAGCGCAGGCCGAGCCGCACCCGGCCCGCCCGCTCCAGGAGTTTCAGATAGCGCTGGGCTGTCTGGCGGCTCACCCCGGCCCGCTCCGCGATCTCCTGCGCCGAGAGCGGGCCTTCGGCCTCCTTCAGGACCCTGCGCAGCAGGTCGGCGGTGGTGGGGGAGTGGCCCTTGGGGAGGTCGGGCTCGGCGGGGACGGACAGCGCGCCGAAGATCCGGTCCACCTCCGCCTGTTCGGCCTCGCCGCCGCCGTCCAGGGTGCGGCGCAGCACGGCGTACGCCTCCAGCTTGGTGCGGAGCCCCGCGAAGTTGAACGGTTTGACCAGGTACTGGAGTGCGCCCTGGCGCATCGCCGCCTGCACGGTGGCGACGTCGCGGGCCGCGGTCACCATGATCACGTCGGTGTGGTGGCCGAGCCGGCGCAGCTCCCGTACGAACGCGAGGCCGTTCTCGTCCGGCAGATGGTGGTCGAGCAGCACCAGGTCCACCGGGTGTTCGACGATCCGGGCGAGCGCCTCGGTGGCCGAATGCGCCTGGGCGACCACCCGGAATCCGGGAACCTTCGCGGTGTACGCGGCATTGATGTCGGCGACCCGGGGATCGTCGTCCACGACCAGCACGTCGATCATCGCGCCTCCTCCACGGCCTTGCTCCAGTGTCCGTCGTCAGTGAGCTCCTGCTCCAGGGCCTCGCTCAGCGCATCCGGCAGGACGACGGTGAACTCCGCTCCGCCGTCCGGGCCGGTACCGACCCGGGCGCTGCCGCCCATCCGCTCCGCGAACCGGCCGACCAGCGCGAGACCGAGCCCCCGCTTGCCGTGGGCGGGCGGCTCCTTGGTGGTCCAGCCCTCGGTGAAGACGAGCTCACGCTGCTCGGCGGGGATGCCGGGCCCGTTGTCGCGGACCCGCAGGACGACGGTACGTCCCTCGGCGCGCAGCTCCACCTCGACCGCGGCGCCGGGCGACCCGGCCGTCGCGTCCAGCGCGTTGTCGAGCAGGTTGCCGGTGACCGTGACCAGGCCGCGCGGATCGACGAGCCGGTCCGGCAGCGAGGTGGCGGGGGACAGGCTGAGGGCGACCGCGCGCTCGGCGGCGACCGTCGCCTTGCCGACCAGGACCGCGGCGAGCAGCGGGTCCCTGACCTTCTCGGTGACCTGCTCGGCGGTGGCCCGGTGCACCCCGACGACCTCGGTGATGAACTCGACGGCCTCCTCGTACAGCTCCAGTTCGAGCAGGCCGAGCAGGGTGTGCAGGCGGTTGGCGTGCTCGTGGTCCTGGGCGCGCAGGGCGTCGATCAGGCCCCGCGTCGAGTCGAGCTCACGGCCCAGGCGCTCCAGCTCGGTGCGGTCACGGAGGGTGGCGACGGCGCCCCCGTCGTCCGTCGGCATCCGGTTGGCGACGAGGACGCGGTGACCGCGCACCGTCAGTAGGTCGGTGCCCTCGACCCGGCCGGCGAGCACATCGGTCGTACGCCCCGCGCCGAGCACCTCGTCAAGGGCCCGGCCCCCGGCCTCGGGGCCGACGCCGAGGAGGCGCTGCGCCTCGTCGTTGAGCAGCCTGATCCGGCCGTCGCGGTCGAGCGCGACCACGCCTTCGCGGATGGAGTGCAGCATGGCCTCGCGCTCGGCGAGCAGCCCCGAAATATCGGAGAAGGCCAGGTCACGGGTCTGCTTGTGGATGCGCCGCGCGATCAGATACGCGGCGAGCGCGCCCACCGCGAGCGCCCCGCCCGCGTAGGCGAGCAGGCCCGGGATCGCGTTCAGGAGCCGGGCCCGGACGCTGTCGTACTCGATGCCCACCGAGACGGCGCCGACGATCCGGCCGCCGGCGTCCCGCAGCGGCACCTTGCCCCGGGCCGAGCGGCCCAGGGTGCCGCTGTCGATCTCCATGACGTCGCGGCCCGTGAGGGCGTCGGTCGGGTCGGTGGAGACGACCCGGCCGATCTCGCCGGGGTCGGTGTGCGACCAGCGCACCCCGCGGGTGTCCATGATCACCACGTATTCGGCGCCCGTCGCCTGCCTGATCCGCTCCGCGTCCGCCTGCACCGGCCCCTGGGCGGACGGCCGCGAGGCGAGCAGGTCGTCGGCGACCTGCGGCTGGGCGGCGGTGGTCGCGGCGATGGCCAGCGCGCGCCGCATGGCCTGGTCGTCGAGCTGGGCGCTGAGCGGGGCCAGGAAGAGCCCGGTCGCGAGCACGGCGACTCCGGCGGCGATGGCCAGCTGCATGAGCAGCACTTGGGAGAAGACGCGCCGAGGCCAGCCAAGCCGCCGCCGGCGCGGGGTGGTCCTGGTGGGTGGGGCGGTCATGGACAGGCACGTTAGACGGCCCGGAGCGCATCCCGAAATCCCCCCGGGATCACCGTGCGATCTCCGTAAATGCCGCCGGGATTCGACGAAAGTCGCTTGCGTTGTTTGCGGATATCTTGCGGGCTGCTGTCGTGCTGCCAGGAAAGCCGCAGTACGCGCCAGTGACGGGGAGGAAAGCGATCGTTCCGGTTCGCCGGGCGGGCCGGGACGCCGGGTTCTCGGGCTGGTCGTAGGGATGGACGCTCGGACACATCTCTGCAACTCTCTCACCGCTCAGCGCAAATTACGTGGCTCTTCGCTGCAGAAACCCAGGTCGCCAGAAGCCCTGGCGGCACGAACCCCCACCGGACACCCCCTAGTCGCGCAGATCGGGGACACATGAGAACGCACCGTTGGAGATGGCGCACGCGGGTCAGATTGCTCGCCGCGGTTCTCGCCACCAGCCTGTTCATGATCGGTTGGCCCGCGCTCTCCGCCTCGGCGGCGGGCGCCACGGACCTGGCCGCCCAGAAGCCCGCGTCGGCATCCGGCGCGAACGGCCCGTACGTCGCCAAGAACGTCACCGACGGCGACCAGGCCACGTACTGGGAGAGCGCGGGCAGCGCCTTCCCGCAGTGGGTCCAGGCCGACCTCGGCGCCACCAGCAGCATCGCCGAGGTCGTCCTGAAGCTCCCCGCGTCATGGGCCGACCGCAAGGAGACGCTGTCCGTGCAGGGCAGCGCGGACGGCACGGCATTCAGCACGCTGGTGGGCTCCGCCGCGTACGGCTTCGCGCAGAGCTCCGGCAACACGGTGAAGATAGGGTTCGCCGCCTCGCGGGCCCGGTTCGTACGGATCGAGATCACGGCGAACACCGGCCGGCAGGCGGCCCAGCTCTCCGCGCTCGAAGTGCACGCGGCCGACGGGCCGAGCAGCACCAACCTCGCCCTCGGCAAGACCCTCACCGCGAGCAGCACCACCCAGACCTACGCGGCCGCCAACGCCAACGACGGCGACAAGGCGAGCTACTGGGAGAGCGCCAACAACGCCTTCCCGCAGTGGATCCAGGCCGACCTGGGCGCGACCGTGCCGGTCGACAAGGTGGTCCTCAAGCTGCCGGACGGCTGGGGTGCCCGCACCCAGACCCTCAAGATCCAGGGCAGCGCCAACGGCACCGACTTCACCGATCTGACGGCCTCGCAGGGCTACGACTTCACCGCGGCCAACGGCCTCACGGTGCCGGTCGCCTTCGACGCGGCCACGACGCGCTACGTCCGGGTGCTGATCTCCGGCAACACCGCGCAGCCCGGCGGCCAGCTCTCCGAGCTGGAGATCTACGGCCCGGCGACGGGTGACACCCAGCCGCCGAGCGCCCCGAAGAACCTCGCCTACACCGAGCCCGCCTCCGGTCAGATCCGGCTGGCCTGGGACGCGGCCACCGACAACACCGGGGTCACGGGGTACGACATCTACGCCAACGGCGAGCTGCGCACCAGCGTGGCGGGCAACGTCACCACGTACACCGACAGCCAGCCGGCGAGCGCCACGGTCGCCTACTACGTGCGAGCGAAGGACGCGGCCGGCAACCAGTCGGCCAACAGCAACACCGTGACCCGGAACGGCAGTTCGGGCGACACCCAGGCTCCGACCGCGCCCGGCACTCTCGCCTGCACCGAGCCGGCCGCCGGGCAGATCAGGCTCACCTGGACGGCCTCCAGCGACAACGTGGGGGTCAGCGGATACGACATCTACGCCAACAACCAGCTGCTCAAGAGCGTGGCGGGCAACGTCACCACGTACACCGACAGCCAGCCGGTCACGGTGACCGTCTCCTACTACGTGCGGGCCAAGGACGCGGCGGGCAACCAGTCCGGCGCCAGCAACTCGGTGACCCGCAACGGAACGTCGAGCGGGGACGGGTCCAACCTCGCTGTGGGCAAGCCGATCACGGCCTCGTCCTCCACGTTCACCTTCGTCGCCGAGAACGCCGACGACAACAACACGGCGACCTACTGGGAGAGCGCGGCGGGCGGCTACCCGAGCACCCTCACCGTCAAGCTGGGCGCCAACGCGGACACCAACACCGTCGTCCTGAAGCTCAACCCGGACAGCAGCTGGGGCAGGCGGACGCAGAACATCGAGGTCCTCGGGCGCGAGCAGAGCGCGTCCTCGTACACGAGCCTGGTGGCGGCCAAGGACTACACCTTCGACCCGGCGAGCGGGAACACGGTGGCCGTACCGGTCGCGGCGCGTGTCGCCGACGTCCAGCTCAAATTCACCTCCAACACCGGTGCAACGGGCGGGCAGATCGCGGAGTTCCAGGTCGTGGGGGTGCCTTCGCCCAACCCGGATCTGGAGGTGACCGCGCTGACGGCGAGCCCGTCCGCGCCGGTCGAGTCGGACGCCGTGACGCTGTCGGCGACCGTGCACAACAAGGGGACCAGCGCCTCGCCCGCGACCACCGTCGCCTTCCAGCTCGGCGGCTCCAAGGCGGCCACCGCGAACGTCGGCGCGCTCGCGGCCGGTGCCTCGGGGACCGTGAGCGCCTCCATCGGGACGCACGACGCGGGAACTTATCCGCTCAGCGCGGTCGTTGATCCGGACAACACCGTCATAGAACAGAACGACACCAACAACAGCTTCACGGGCAGCCCCCTGGTCATCAAGCCGGTCGACTCCAGCGACCTGGTCGCCTCCGGGGTCAACTGGACGCCGAGTGCCCCTTCGGCGGGCCAGTCGGTTGGCTTCTCGGTGACGCTGAAGAACCAGGGCACCCTCGCCTCGGCCGGCGGCAGCCACGCCATCACGCTGACGCTGATCGACGACACGGGCGCCACGCTGAAGACGCTGACCGGCGCCTACAACGGCGCGCTCGCACCCGGAGCCACCGCGTCCCCGGTGGGCCTCGGCAGCTGGACGGCGGCCAACGGCAAGTACACGGCGAAGGTGGTGATCGCGGACGACGCCAACGAACTGCCGGTGAAGCGCGCCAACAACACCAGCTCGCAGGCGTTCTTCGTCGGACGCGGCGCCGACATGCCGTACGACACCTATGAGGCGGAGGACGGTGTGACGGGCGGCGGCGCCCAGGTGATCGGGCCGAACCGGACCGTCGGCGACCTCGCGGGCGAGGCGTCGGGGCGCAAGGCCGTCGTGCTCAACTCCACCGGAAACTATGTGCAGTTCACCACCCGGGCCGACACCAACAGCCTGGTGACGCGCTTCTCCATCCCGGACTCGGCGGGCGGTGGCGGCACCAGCGCCAACCTGGACATCTATGTCGACGGCGTCTTCCGCAAGGCCATCGACCTCACCTCGAAGTACATGTGGCAGTACGGCGCCGAGGCCGGCCCCAACAACTCGCCGGGCTCCGGCGGCCCGCGCCACATCTACGACGAGGCCAACATCCTGCTCGGCGACACCGTGAAGGCGGGCAGCACGATCCGGCTCCAGAAGGACGCCGCGAACTCCTCCACGTACGCGATCGACTTCATCAACCTGGAGCAGGTCGGTCAGGCCCCGAACCCCGACCCGGCGGCCTATGCCGTGCCGGCCGGGACCGCTCAGCAGGACGTGCAGAACGCCCTGGACAAGGTGCGGATGGACACCACCGGCAAGCTCGTCGGCGTCTACCTGCCACCCGGCACCTATGCCACCAGCAACAAGTTCCAGATTTACGGCAAGGCCCTGAAGGTGGTCGGAGCGGGCCCCTGGTTCACCCGGTTCGCGACCCCGCCCGACCAGGAGAACACCGACGCCGGATTCGACGTCCAGTCCTCCGCCAACGGCTCGTCCTTCACCGGATTCGGCTTCTTCGGCAACTACACCTCGCGCAACGACGGCCCCGGCAAGGTCTTCAACTGGTCGAACGTCGCCAACATGACGATCGACAACGTGTGGGTCGAGCACATGATGTGCCTGTACTGGGGCACCAACACCGACCACATCACCATCAAGAACTCCCGGGTCCGCGACCTGTACGCGGACGGGATCAACCTCACCAACGGCAGCAGCGACAACACCATCAGCAACGTCGAGGCCCGCTCCACCGGGGACGACAGCTTCGCCCTGTTCCCGGCGACCGACATCAACAACGCGGACGAGACCGGCAACGTCTTCGAGAACCTCAGCGCCCTGCTGACCTGGCGGGCCGCCGGATTCGCCGTCTACGGAGGCACCGCCAACACGTTCCGGAACCTGTACGCGGCCGACATGCTCACCTATCCCGGACTGACCATCGCCACCCTGAAGTTCGGCTCGATCCCGGCCCTCGGCTTCGGGGCGGATCCGACGAACTTCCAGGGCATCTCCCTGGTGCGTTCCGGCGGGCACTTCTGGGGCGCGCAGGCATTCGGGGCGCTGTGGATGTACTCCGCCGAGTACGAGTTCCAGGGGATCCGGATCAGCGACCTCGACATCACCGATCCGACGTACTCCGGAATCATGTTCCAGACGAAGTACAACGGCAGTACGCCGCTGTACCCGATCAAGGACAGCGTGCTCACCGACGTCAGCATCAGCGGGGCGAAGAAGAGCGGCGACGCCTTCGACGCCAAGTCCGGCATCGGCATCTGGGCCAATGAGCTGTCCGAGCCCGGGCAGGGCCCGGCCGTCGGCGAGGTGACGTTCAACCACCTGAAGCTGAGCGACAACGCGCAGGACATCCGGAACACCACGTCCACCTTCAAGATCAACAACAATCCGTAACGGAGGCCGCGCGGCGCCGCCCCGGGACTGCCCGGGGGCGGCATCCGCACGTCCCGAAACCGAGCCCGACATCAACGCAAGCGGCTTGCATGGCTTGCGCTAGTCTTGCGCGCATGACGCGACGACTTGCTCAGGTGGCGAAGAAGGTTGGAGTCAGCGAGGCCACGGTCAGCCGGGTGCTCAACGGCAAACCGGGAGTCTCCGCATCCACCCGGCAGGCCGTGCTCACGGCGCTCGACGTGCTCGGCTACGAGCGCCCCACCCAGCTGCGCGGCGAGCGCGCCCGGCTGGTCGGCCTGGTCCTGCCCGAGCTGCAGAACCCCATCTTCCCGGCGTTCGCCGAGGTCATCGGCGGCTCGTTGGCCCAGCAAGGGCTCACCCCGGTCCTGTGCACCCAGACCAAGGGCGGCGTCTCCGAGGCCGACTACGTCGACCTGCTCCTCCAGCAGCAGGTCTCCGGCGTCGTCTTCGCGGGCGGGCTCTTCGCGCAGCTGGAGGCCCCGCACGGGCACTACCAGCAGCTCGCCGACCGCAAGGTCCCGGTCGTCCTGATCAACGCCGCCATCGAGCACCTCGACTTCCCCGTCGTCGCCTGCGACGACGCGGTGGCCATGGAACAGGCCTGGCGGCACCTGGTCTCCCTGGGTCACCGGCGCATCGGCCTGGTGCTCGGGCCGCCCGACCACGTCCCCTCGCGGCGCAAGCTGGAGGCGGCCCGAGCCCTTGCCGAGGCGGCCGGCGCGGAGCTCGGCGAGGACCGCGTCGAGCGCGCCATGTTCTCCCTGGAGGGCGGCCAGGCCGCCGCCTCCCGCCTCCTGGAACGCGGCGTCACCGGCATCATCTGCGCCAGCGACCCGCTCGCGCTCGGCGCCGTGCGGGCCGCCCGCCGACGGGGACTCGACGTGCCCCGCGACGTGTCCGTCGTGGGCTACGACGACTCCGCGTTCATGAACTGCACCGAGCCCCCGCTGACCACCGTCCGCCAGCCCATCGAAGCCATGGGCCGGGCCGCCGTCGAGCTCCTGTCCGCGCAGATCCAGGGCGGCGTGGTGCCCCCCGGCGAGCTGCTCTTCGAGCCCGAGCTGGTCGTCCGCGGCTCGACCGCGCAGGTGCCGCGCTAGGCGCTTGCGTACCTCTGTCATCCGGCGCGTCGGGTCATGCGGCCCGGCGCGCTGTTGCGTGCGTCCGTCGCACCCCATGCGTACAACGCTCTGTCGAAGTTTTACTAAATCAGCGCGAGATATTGCGCCGCTGTGACGCCGGTGGTTGAGTGTGCCGCGCCCCGCTGCCGTCAGCGACGGGCTTCCACGCTCCTCCCGAAGGGGTCCTGTGATGAGACGCACCTGGTTCAGTCCCGCACGACCAGCACGCCGCACCGCCGCCACCGCGCTCGTCGGCGCCGTCGCCCTCGCCGCACTCGCCGCCTGCGGAACCAGCAGCGACACGGGCAGCGGCGACAACAAGCCGGGCAGCGGATCGAGTGACCCCGCGGCGCCGCTCGACCCGAAGACCAAGGTGGACCTCACCATCGACTGCGTGCCGCCGGCCGCGAAGGCCGCCGAGCTCAAGGAGTGGAACCAGGACGTCGCGACGTTCAACAAGACCTACCCGAACGTCAAGATCATCGGTAAGTCCACGCCCGGGCAGTGCGAGGAGCCGACCCGCTTCACCGCCGCCCTCAAGGCGAAGTCCCAACCCGACGTCTTCTACACGTACTTCACCGATCTCCAGCAGGTCCTGGACAACAACGGCGCCGCCGACATCTCCCCCTACGTCACCGCCACGTCCGTACCGGCGCTGAACAGCATCGACCCGGCCGTGATGGGGGTGTACAAGAAGGACGGCAAGATGTACGGCCTGCCCACCAGCAATTACCAGATGGGCATCATGATCAACCGGAAGCTGTTCCAGCAGGCCGGGCTCGATCCGAACAAGCCGCCGGCCACTTGGGACGAGGTCCGCGCCGACTCCCGGGCGATCGCCAAACTTGGCAACGGCACCTACGGCTACGGCGAGTACAGCGCCGAGAACACCGGCGGCTGGCACTTCACCGCCGCGATGTACAGCCTCGGCGGCGACGTGGTGGGCGCCGACGTCAAGGCCGCCTTCAACAACGACACCGGCAAGCAGGTCCTCCAACAGCTGCGCGACATGCGCTGGAGCGACCAGAGCATGAGCAAGACCCAGCTCCTGAAATGGGGCGACCTGCAGAAGCAGATCACCGCCGACAAGCTCGGCATGTTCCTCGCCGCACCCGACGACATCGCGTACATGGTCCAGCAACTCGGCGCCAAGTACGAGAACTTCGGCATGGGCCCGATCCCCGGCGGCAAGGCCACGCTCACCGGCGGCAACGGCTACATGATCAAGCAGGGCAGCTCGCCCGACAAGATCAAGGCCGCGATCGCCTGGCTGAACTTCAAGACCCTCAGCCCCGGCAAGGGCCAGTTCGACTGGGCCCGCACCAAGGCCGACCAGCTGCCGGTCGGGGTGCCGCAGCCCAACTTCTTCACCGGTGACGTGAAGGCCGCCGACCTCACGTCCCGTACCGACAACGCCACCATGCCGGTCGCCAACTTCGCGCCGTACCTCGCCCACCCGATCCCCGGCAAGGCCGAGCCGCCGAAGGCCCAAGAGGTCTACAAGGTCCTCGACAACGCGATGTCCGCGGTGCTCACCAACAAGGACGCCGACATCACGAAGCTGCTCTCGACCGCCCGGACGCAGGTCGACCAGGTCCTGGCGAACCAGTAGCGCGCACGGCGGCAGGGGCCGGAGCACCCGCCGGCCCCGCCCGCCCCGGATTCGGGAGTGACGATGTCGGCCTCCACCCTGCCCACGCGGGAAACACCACGGACGCACCGGAGCCGTCCGCTGCCCCGGCAGCGCGGATTCGCCCGCGCACTGCGGCGCAACCTCACCGCGCACGGCTTCCTCATCGGCGCCGTGCTCTGCTTCGCGTTCTTCTCCTGGTACCCGATGGTCAGGGAGTTCGTGCTCGCCTTCCAGAAGACGAAGGACGGCCGCACCACCTGGGCCGGCTGGTCCAACCTCCGTCACGTCTTCCACGACCCGGCGTTCTGGCAGGCCTGGCGCAACACCCTCCTTTTCACCGGTCTCGCCCTGCTCCTCGGCTTCGTGCTGCCGTTCCTGGTCGCCGTCCTGATCAATGAATTCCGGCACGGCCGGGGCTACTTGAGGCTCCTCGTGTACCTGCCGGTGATGCTGCCGCCGGTCGCCTCGGTGCTGCTCTTCAAATACTTCTACGACCCCGGGTACGGCCTGTTCAACCGGATCTTCGAACTGTTCGGCCTGCCGGAGCAGCAGTGGCTGCAGGCCACACACACCGCCATGCTCTCGGTCGTGATCGCGGCGACCTGGATGAACATGGGCAGCGCGACCCTGGTCTACCTCGCCGCCCTCCAGGGCATTCCCGGCGAGCTGTACGAGGCGGCCGAGCTCGACGGGGCCGGGCTGTGGCGCAAGATCTGGCACGTCACGGTCCCGCAGACCCGGCTCGTGCTCTCGCTGATGTTCCTGATGCAGATCATCGCGACGATGCAGGTCTTCACCGAGCCGTTCCTGCTCACCAACGGCGCGGGCCCCGAGGGCTCGACGACGACGGTGGTCTACCTCATCTACCAGTACGCCTTCAACTTCAACAACTACGGCGGGGCCGCGGCGCTGGGCTTGTGCCTGCTGGTCCTGCTGGCCGGGTTCTCGGCGGCGTACGTGCGCCTGAGCCGCGACAGCGACGACTAGACCGGACGGTGGGGGACCCATGCCGACACGCACGCTCATCTCACCGGCCACCCTCGGCCGCACCCGGGGCAAGGTCGTCTACTGGACCGTCTTCTCCCTCGTGATGGTCCTCTTCACACTCGTCTTCATCGGTCCGCTGTACTGGATGGCCGTCAACGGGTTGAAATCAACAGAGGAGTTCACCAGGATCCCGCCGACCCTGGTCCCGCACGGGATGCACACCGAGAACCTCACCAACGCCTGGCGGGTGATGGACTTCGCGAAGCTCCTGCTCAACACGCTCTGGTACGCGTTCGGCGCGCTCGCCTTCCAACTGGTCCTGGACGTAGCCGCCGCCTACTCGCTCTCCAAACTGAGGCCCGTGTTCGGCAGGGCGATCCTCGCGATGATGCTGGCCACCCTCATGATCCCGGCCGCCGTCCTCGTCGTGCCGCAGTACCTGACCGTGCTCGACGTGCCGATCTTCCGGCGGAACCTGCTCAACACGCCCTGGGTGATCTGGCTGCCGTCGGTCACCAACGCCTTCAACATCTTCCTGCTCAAGCGGTTCTTCGACGCGATTCCGCGCGAGCTCCTGGACGCCGCGTCGCTCGACGGGGCCTCACCGCTGCGGACGCTGCGCTCGGTGGTGCTGCCGATTTCGCGGCCCATCCTGGGCGTCGTGTCCATCTTCGCGGTGGTCGGCGTCTGGAAGGACTTCCTCTGGCCGATGCTCACACTGCCCGACCCCGGCAAGCAGACCCTCAACGTCGGCATCTACTCGCTCTCCCAGGGTGTGCCCGAGAACTGGCTCACGGCGGCGCTCGCCATGGCGTCGCTCCCCACACTTCTCATCTTCATCGTGTTCCAGCGCAACATCATGAGCGGTCTCACCGCGGGCGGCCTCAAGGGCTGACGTCCCGGTCCCGCCCCTCCCCGCACTCCGCCGCCGGCCCCTTCCACCATGCCCCCGCTGAGCAACGGGGCCGGCGGCGGGATCCCACCTGCCCGAAAGGAACCTGCCGTGGCAGCCCACGAAAGCGACGACTGGTGGCGCTCGGCCGCCATCTACCAGGTGTACGTACGCAGCTTCGCCGACGGTGACGGCGACGGCACCGGCGATCTCGCGGGCGTCCGGGCCAAGCTGCCCTACCTCGCCGAACTGGGCGTCGACGCCCTGTGGTTCACCCCCTGGTACCTGTCCCCACTCGCCGACGGCGGGTACGACGTCGCCGACTACCGCGTCATCGACCCGGCCTTCGGCACCATGGCCGAGGCCGAGAAGCTGATCGCCGAGGCGCGCGGGCTCGGCATCCGCACCATCGTCGACATAGTGCCGAACCACATGTCGGACCAGCACATATGGTTCCAGGCGGCGCTGGCGGCCGGGCCCGGCAGCCCCGAGCGCGAGCTCTTCCACTTCCGGCCCGGCCGCGGCGAGCACGGCGAACTGCCGCCCAACACCTGGCCGTCGCAGTTCGCGGGCGAGACCTGGACCCGGGTCGAGGACGGCGAGTGGTACCTGCACCTGTTCACCCCCCAGCAGCCCGACCTCAACTGGGCCCACCCGGCGGTCCGCCGGGAACACGCGGACGTGCTGCGGTTCTGGTTCGAGCGGGGCGTGGCGGGCGTCCGCATCGACTCGGCGGCACTGCTCGCCAAGGACCCCGCACTGCCCGAGTTCGTCGCGGGCCAAGGCCGGCATCCGTACATCGACCTCGACGAACTCCACGACATCTACCGCTCCTGGCGGGCGGTGGCCGACGAATACGGGGCGATCTTCGTCGGCGAGGTGTGGCTGCCCGACAGCGAGCGCTTCGCCCGCTATCTGCGCCCCGACGAACTGCACACCGCCTTCAACTTCAGCTTCCTGTCCTGCCCTTGGGACGCCGCCCTGCTGCGCGCCTCCATCGACGACACCCTCGCCGAACACGCCCCGGTCGGCGCGCCCGCCACCTGGGTCCTGTGCAACCACGACGTGACCCGCACGGTCACCCGCTACGGCCGCGAGGACACCGGGTTCGACTTCGCGACGAAGCGCTTCGGCACCCCCACCGACCTGGCGCTCGGCACCCGGCGGGCGCGCGCCGCCGCCCTGCTGTCGCTCGCGCTGCCCGGCTCGGTCTACCTCTACCAGGGCGAGGAGCTGGGCCTTCCCGAAGCCGACATTCCGGTGGACCGCATCCAGGACCCGATGCACCTCCGCTCCGGCGGGGTCGACCCGGGCCGCGACGGCTGCCGCGTCCCGCTGCCCTGGACGGCCGAGCCGTGGGCGACGCCCTGGCTGCCGCAGCCCGCCGACTGGGCCCGGTACGCGGCCGACCGGCAGGGCGAGGACCCGTCCTCGATGCTCGCCCTCCACCGCCGGGCCCTCCGGATCCGCCGCACCCAACAGGGCTTCGGGAACGGCGAGTTGACCTGGCTCGACGCACCCGACGGCGTGCTCGCCTTCGCCCGCGAGGGCGGCCTGTGCTGCGTGGTCAACTTCGCCGACGAGCCGGCCCGGCTCCCGGACCACCGCACGCTCCTCCTCGCGAGCGGCCCCCTCGCCGACGGGCTGCTCCCCAGGGACACGGCGGTCTGGCTGCGCGCCTGATCCCGTCCGCGCCATCCCCGCTCCCCATTCCCACAAGGAAGGATCTGTCATGGGCATGATCAGAGATGCGATCGGAGCCGTGCGCCAGCAGCCCCCGCCGACGCCGAGGCGTGCTGCATCCGTCGGACGTACCGCATCCCCCGGCCGGGCCGCCGCCGCGGTCGCGGCGCTCGCCTGTGTCGTCGCGCTCGGCGCCGTCGGGATCGGCGGCGGCGCCTCGGCTTCGGCCGCCGAATCCGCCCCGCTGTCCCCGCTCGCCGTGGCGGGCCGGGGCGCCACCGTGCCGTTCACCGAGCTGGAGGCGGAGGCCGCCGCCACCAACGGCACGGTGATCGGCCCCGACCGCACCTACACCTCGCTGCCCTCCGAGTCCTCCGGGCGCAGTGCGGTGAAGCTCGACGGGGCAGGCCAGTACGTCGAGTTCACCCTCACCGCACCGGCCAACGCGGTCGGCATCCGCTACAGCGTCCCCGACAACGCGGCGGGGACCGGGATCAGCGCGCCGATGGAGATCAGCTCCGGCGGTACCAAGCTGAAGGACGTCACCTTCACCTCCAAGTACGGCTGGTTCTACGGCAGTTACCCCTTCCAGAACCAGCCGGGCGACAAGCCGCACCACTTCTACGACGAGACCCGCACACTGCTCGGCACGACTCTGCCCGCCGGGGCGAAGGTCCGCGTCACCCTGCACTCGACCACCGCGACGCCCTGGGCGGTCGTCGACCTCGCCGACTTCGAACTCGTACCGGATCCGGCGCCCCGGCCCGCGGGCTCGCTGTCCGTGACGGACTACGGCGCCGACGCGAGCGGCGCGGCCGACTCGACCTCCGCCTTCCAGCAGGCGGTCGACGCCGGAAAGGCCCAGGGCAAGGAGGTCTACATCCCCTCGGGCACGTTCAGGCTCACCGACCATGTGGTGGTGGACCAGGTGACGCTGGCCGGGGCGGGCCCCTGGTACTCGGTCCTGACCGGCCGCAGCTCCACCGACCGCACCCGGGCCGCCGGGATCTACGGCAAGTACGTGACTGGCGGCGGCTACAAGGGCGGCATCCGCCCGTACGAGGCGGGCGGGCCCAGCCGCAACGTCATCCTGAAGGACTTCGCGCTGATCGGCGAGATCACCGAGCGTGTGGACGAGGACCAGGTCAACGGGATCGGTGGCGCGCTCAGCAACTCCACCGTCGACGATGTGTGGCTCCAGCACACCAAGGTCGGGGCCTGGATGGACGGGCCCATGGATGACTTCCACATAAAGAACAGCCGGATCCTGGATCAGACGGCCGACGGCGTCAACTTCCACTGGGGAGTGACCCATTCATCGGTGGAGAACACCTTCCTGCGCAACACCGGTGACGACGGCCTTGCCATGTGGTCGGACACCGTGACCGACGCGAACAACACGTTCAAGGGCAATACGGTGGTGGCGCCCGTCCTCGCCAACAACATCGCCCTGTACGGCGGCAAGGACAACGCGGCGACGGACAATGTGGTCGCCGACACGGTGACCAACGGCGGCGGTCTGCACGTCGGCAACCGGTTCGACGGCGTCAACCCTGGCAGCGGTACGGACGTCCAGGGCACCGTCACGCTGGCCCGCAACACGACCATACGGGCGGGCAACGCGGACCTCGGCTGGCCCTTCCCGATCGGCGCCGTCTGGTTCGACTCCCGCAACAGCACCATGGACAAGGCGACGGTCAATGTCACCGACACCGACATCCTGGACAGCTCCTACGCGGCCGTCCAGTTCGTGTCCGGCACCACGAAGGGGGTCGCCTTCAACAACGTCAACATTGACGGCACCGGCACCTTCGCCCTCCAGTTCAACGACCCGGCCCAGCTGAGCATGACCGGCGTCACGGCGAAGAACCTCGGGTTCGGCGAGCCCGTCTACAGCTGCCTCGGCGGCAGCCTCGCCCTCACCCAGGGCCCGGGCAACTCCGGCTGGAACGGCAAACTGCCCGCCACCTACTGCGGGGAGTGGCCGAGGCCCAACTACGACCACGGCGGCGGTACGACACCTCCGAGCAGCCCGCCGCCCACCGGGCCGACCTCGCCGCCGCCCAGCAGCCCGCCCGCCGACCCCGACCTCGCCAAGGGCCGCCCGGTCACCGAGACCTCGCACACCCAGGTCTACGACGCGGCCAAGGCCGTCGACGGCGACGCCAACTCCTACTGGGAGAGTGCCAACAACGCCTTCCCGCAGTCGATCACCGTCGACCTCGGCTCCGTACGGAGTGTGGACCACCTCGTCCTGAAGCTGCCGCCCGCCACCGCCTGGGGCGCCCGCACCGAGACGCTGTCGGTGCTGGGCAGCGCCGACAACGGCTCGTACGGGCAGCTCGTCGCGAGCCGCGGCTACACCTTCGATCCGGCCACCGGCAACCAGGTCACCATCGCCCTGCCCGCGAACACCAGCACCCGCCATCTGCGGCTGACGGTGACCGCCAACACGGGCTGGCCGGCCGCCCAGTTCAGCGAGTTCGAGGCGTACGGCTCCTGATCGCCAGGGGGCTCAGGCGACGCTGTCGTACAGCTCCAGCGTCAGCCGGGCCACCCGGTCCGGCTCCCGCAGTGACGGGAAGTGGTCGCTGCCCGGCAGTCGGACCAGGCGGCAGCCCGGGATGCGGGCGGCCATCGCCTCGTTGCACCGGACCACCTGGATCTGGTCGAGCTCGCCGAGGGCCAGCAGGCACGGCGCGGCGATCTCGCCGAGCCGGTCGAAGGCGTCCGCGTCCGGGACCTGGCGGCCCAGATTGTTGAACCACCCCGGGATCGCCGCACGCACCTGCGCGGCGACCTCGGGGTCGTCGCCGGTTCCGGCCGCTCCCCAGGTGCGCAGGCTGAGCGCCACCAGGCCCTCCATGTCGCCCCTCTGCGCCAACTCAACGATCCGCGCGACGAGTTCGGGGGATTCGAGGTCGGGTGCGCCGGTGACGCCGGGGCAGAACAGGGCGAGCCCGGCGACCCGCGCGGGGGCGTCGAGCGCGAGGCTCAGGGCGGTCGCGCCGCCCATGCTGGACCCGACGAGCACGGCCCGGTCCACCTCGAAGTGGTCGAGCACCGCGAGCAGATCGCCGGAGAGTGAGTACTGAGCGGTGGGCGCGGGGGAGCGCCCGAAGCCCCGCGCGTCGTACCGGATCACGCGGCGGCGCCCGGCGAGCCCCGGCATGACCGGGTCCCAGACGCCACAGGCCGCGACCCCGGGGTGCAGCAGCACCAGCGGGGGACCGTCGCCGCCGGTGTCCTCGGCCCAGACCTCGCCGTCCTTGACCGGCACTGTGAGTTCCATGGCGCCAGTCTGGCGGTACGTACCCGCCGGGCCAAGTTGCCCTGAAGACAGCCGAGTTCAGGCCGCGCCGGATCCGGTCAGGCGGGCAGCGGGCGGGGTGGGCGGGGGCCGGTGTAGTGGCCGCTCGGGCGCAGCCGGAGCGGGCGTTCCGCGTACTCCTCCAGGGCGTGGGCGATCCAGCCGGCCGTGCGGGCCACCGCGAACACCGTCTCGCCGGCCTCGGCTGGCATGCCGAACGCCACGCTCATGACGGCCAGCGCCAGATCGACATTGGCGTGCAGCGCGGTGTGCCGGGCCGTCGTGTCGACCACGTCGCGCGCCGCGGCCAGTGCATCCGAGGCCTGCGGGATCGCTTCGAGCAGCGCGAACAGGGCCCGGGCGCGCGGGTCCTCACCCGGATAGAGCCGGTGGCCGAGCCCGGGCACGCGGCGCCCCGAACGCAGATGGTCTGCGACGACCGGGGCCGCGCTGCCGCGTTCGAGCACCTCGGCCAGCGTGCGGTGCGCGAGCCCGCTCGCGGCGCCGTGCAGCGGCCCCTCCAGGGCGCCGAGCCCCGCCGAGACCACGGCGTAGGGATGTGCGCGGGCCGAGGCCGCGACCCGGGCGGCGAGCGTGGAGGCGGCCAGGTCGTGGTCGATGAGCAGGGCAAGTGCCGTGTCGAGCAGGCGAATTGACTGATCGTCAGGAATCTGCGGGGTGAGGCGCTGCCACAGCTGCCAGGCCGTCCGGCCCTCGCCGCGGTGTCGCTTGCCCGCCGCCGGCAGGGCGCCGACCAGGGTCGGGATCAGCATCCGGCCGCAGCCGAGCACGGCCGAGGGGTCGAGGTCGAAGCGCAGGGGGTCGGCCGCCGAGACCGCGACCGCCGCACCGCGCAGCCGGTCCATCGTGCTGCTGTGCACGGGCAGCGCGTTGACGGCGAGCCGGGCAGCGTCGAGGAACGGCTGCGGCGCGGTGAACCGGGGGCCGTGCGTGAGCTCCCCGGTCCACACCCACTCGGCGACCTCCTCGAAGCCGTACACGGTGGCGAGCTCGACGGCGTCGACGCCGCGGAAGTAGTAGCGGTCCTTGTCGATCAGGGTGATGCCGGTGCGGAACGTGAACTCCCCGCCCGGAGTGCCCGTGCCCGGCTCGCGGCGGCCGCTGCGCCGGGCCAGCGCGTCGACCTCCTTCGCGTCGAAGGTGGAGCCCCGGCCGCCCGGGGCGCGCTCGCTGCTCAGCTGCCCGCGGCTGACGTACGCGTAGACCGTCTCGGGCTTCACGCCGAGCCGCTCCGCCGCCTCGCGGGTGGTGAGCCGTGCCTGATCAGTCATGCGGTCACCGTATCCATATTGATTCGATCAACATTGACAGTCTCGGAGTCAATCATAGACAGTCAAGTCAAGATGAAGAACTGAAGGAGGCAGCCACATGGCCGGCACCATCACCGCCCCCGCCGCGGTACCCCGCGGGCTCGCGGGCGTCGTCGTCACGGACACCGAACTCGGCGACGTCCGGGGCCGCGAGGGCTTCTACCACTACCGCCAGTACTCGGCCGTCGAGCTCGCCCAGAGCCGTGGCTTCGAGGACGTCTGGCACCTGATGTTCCACGGCGAGCTGCCCGACGCCGAGGCCCGCGCAGCCTTCACCGCCCGCACCGCCGCACTGCGCCACCTGCCCGACGGCGTACGCGAGGCGCTGCCCGGCATCGCCCGCACCGGCGCCCTGTCGGGACCGCTCGCCGGGCTGCGCACCGCGCTCTCCCTGCTCGGCGCGGCCAAGGGCTTCCGGCCGGTGTACGACCTGGACGCCGGGCAGCGTGCCGAGGACGCGCTCGCCGCCTGCGCCGCCGTGCCCACCCTGCTGACCGCCCTGCACCGCCTCGGCCAGGGGCTCGAACCGGTCGAGCCGCGCGACGACCTGCCGTACGCCGCCAACTACCTCTACATGCTGACCGGTTCGCAGGCCGAGCCCGAGCGCGTGAGGGCCGTCGAGCAGTACCTCATCTCCACCATCGACCACGGCTTCAACGCGTCCACCTTCACCGCCCGCGTCGTCGCCTCCACCGGGGCCGACGTCGCGGCATGCCTGGTGGCCGCGGTCGGCGCGCTCTCCGGGCCGCTGCACGGCGGCGCCCCCAGCCGCGCCCTCGACACCCTGGACGCGATCGGCACCCCCGACCGCATCGACGGCTGGATTCGCGAACGCGTCCTGGCCGGCGACCGGATCATGGGCTTCGGGCACCCCGTCTACCGCACCGAGGACCCCCGCTCGCGCATGCTGCGCGGGATCGCGGAGGGCTTCGGCGGGCAGCTCGTCGCATTCGCCGTCGAGGTCGAGCGCCAGGTCGAGGCGATCCTGGCCGAGCTCAAGCCGGGCCGCGAGCTGCACACCAACGTGGAGTTCTACGCCGGGGTGGTCATGGAGCTGTGCGGGCTGCCGCGCGAGATGTTCACGCCCACCTTCTGCGCGGCGCGGGTGGTCGGCTGGAGCGCCAATATCCTGGAGCAGTCGGCGGACTCGAAGATCATTCGTCCGGCGGCCCGCTATGTGGGCCCGCCCCCGCCGCAGCCCGTACCCGCAGTCTGAGAGGTCCCAGGTGAGCAGCCCGAGCAAGCAGATCCCCGTCATCGTCCTCGCGGGCTTCCTCGGCTCGGGCAAGACCACCCTGCTCAACCATCTGCTCAGGGCCTGCCGCGGCACCCGCATCGGAGCCATCGTCAACGACTTCGGCTCCATCGAGATCGACGCCATGACGGTGGCGGGCCAGCTCGGCGACTCCACCGTCTCGCTCGGCAACGGCTGCCTGTGCTGCGCCGTGGACGCGAGCGAGCTCGACCTCTACCTGGACAGGCTGACCCGGCCCGCCGCCCGCCTCGACGTCATCGTGATCGAGGCGAGCGGTCTCGCCGAACCCCAGGAACTCGTGAAGATGCTGCTCGCCAGCGAGAACCCGCGGATCGTGTACGGGGGCCTGGTCGAGGTAGTGGACGCGGCGGAGTACGACGCCACACGCGAGAAGCACCCCGAGATCGAGCGGCATCTGACCGTCGCCGACCTGGTCGTGCTCAACAAGACGGACCGGGTGGACGCGGCGGACCTGGCCCGGCTGCGCACCGCGCTCGCGGGGACGGCCGCAGTGGTCGAGTCCGCGTACGGCAGGGTCGACCCGGAGCTCTTCTTCGACCGCAGGCCCCTGACGGAACGCGTCGGCCAGCTCGCCTTCGACGACCTCCTCGACGACGGGCCCGAAGAGGGGAGCTGCGGCGAGGACGGTCATGACCACAGCACCTGCACGGGGCATGCGCATCCTCATCTGCACGCCGGGTACGAATCGGTCGCCTTCACCTCGGACGTGCCCATGGACCCGCGCCGCCTGATGGCCTTCCTCGACACCCGGCCCGAGGGCCTCTACCGCATCAAGGGATTCGTCGACTTCGGCGCGGCCGACCCCCGCAACCGGTACAGCCTGCACGCGGTCGGGCGGTTCCTGCGCTTCTACCCCGAGCCGTGGGAGCGCGAGCAGGAGCGCCGCACCGAGCTCGTCCTCATCGGCGCCGGCATCGACGCACCCGAGCTCGAAAAGCAGCTCGCCGGGTGCGTGGCGGCCCCGGGCGAGACCCCGCCCGAGCACGCGATGTGGGGCGTCCTGCGCTACGTACCCGAGCCGGAGCAGGATCCCCGGGAGCCGGAAGAGGCCGGGGAGTTCGACGAACTCCCCGGCCCCGTCGGCTAGTTGAGGCTCTGGCCGTATCTGGCCCTCGCTGCCCCGTCGGCCGCTCGCCCCTCGTTACGAGGCCGGGCCCGCCAGGACCGCCACCGGTGAGGGCAGCGGCGTGCCCGAGCCGTCCCGGCGCGGGTCCGGCTCCGGAAGCTGCGCCGGGGCGCCGTTGGCCTGGGCCGCGCGGGCCGGGGCCGGGCCCGCCCAGGCGAGCACCAGCTTGTCCTCGCCCTTCAGGAACCGCTGACAGCGCACCCCGCCGGTCGCCCGGCCCTTGCGCGGGTACTGGTCGAACGGCGTCACCTTCCCGGACACCGCCGTGTCGCCGAGCAGGGTGGCCCCGGAGCCGGCCACCGAGAACACCACCGCGTCCCCGGCCGGGTCGACCGCCGTGAACGAGATGACCTTGGCGCCGTCGGCCAGCTTGATGCCGGCCATGCCGCCCGCGGGCCGCCCCTGGGGACGCACCTGACTCGCCTGGTAGCGCAGGAGCTGGGCGTCGTCGGTGATGAAGACCAGGTCCTCCTCGCCGGTGCGCAGCTCGGCCGCGCCCACGATCCGGTCACCGTCCTTGAGGGTGATGACCTCCAACTCGTCCTTATTGGCCGGGTAGTCGGGCACCACCCGCTTGACGACGCCCTGCTCGGTGCCGATCGCGAGCCCCGGCGAGGACTCGTCGAGCGTGGTGAGACACACCACCGTCTCGTCCGCCTCAAGGGAGGACAGGAACTCCGAGATCGGGGCGCCGCCCGACAGGTTCGGCGCGGACGCCGTGTCCGGGAGCTGCGGCAGGTCGATCACCGCGAGGCGAAGCAGCCGCCCGCTGGACGTCACCACGCCCACGTCGCCCCGCTGGGTGGCGGGCACCGCCGAGACGATCACGTCGTGCTTGACGCGCTTGTCGTCCTCGCCGGCCACGAACTGATCGCCGGTGGCGGTGCGGGCCAGCAGGCCCGTCGAGGAGAGCAGCACCCGGCACGGGTCGTCCGCGACTTCGAGGGCGACCGCCGCGACCGGGGCGCCCGCCGACTCAAGCAGCACGGTGCGCCGGTCGGTGCTGAACTTCTTGGCCACCGCGGCCAGTTCGGCCGAGACCAGCTTGCGCAGCTCGTTGTCCGAGTCCAGGATCCCGGTCAGCTCGTCGATCTCGCCGGTCAGCCGGTCGCGCTCGCTCTCCAGCTCGATCCGGTCGAACTTGGTGAGCCGGCGCAGCGGCGTGTCCAGGATGTACTGCGTCTGGATCTCGCTCAGCGAGAAGCGCTCGATGAGCCGCTCCTTGGCCTGCGCCGAGTTGTCACTCGACCGGATGATCCTGATGACCTCGTCGATGTCGACCAGGGCCACGAGCAGGCCCTCGACCAGGTGCAGCCGGTCGCGGCGCTTGGTGCGGCGGAACTCGCTGCGGCGGCGCACCACGTCGAAGCGGTGGTCGAGGTAGACCTCCAGGAGCTCCTTGAGCCCCAGGGTGAGCGGCTGGCCGTCCACCAGGGCCACGTTGTTGATGCCGAAGGACTCCTCCATCGGCGTCAGTTTGTAGAGCTGCTCCAGGACGGCCTCGGGCACGAAGCCGTTCTTGATCTCGATGACCAGACGCAGGCCGTGTGAACGGTCGGTGAGGTCCTTGACGTCGGCGATGCCCTGGAGCTTCTTCGAGCCGACCAGGTCCTTGATCTTGGAGATCACCTTCTCCGGGCCGACCGTGAACGGCAGCTCGGTGACGACCAGGCCCTTGCGGCGCGCCGTCACGTTCTCCACCGACACCGTGGCGCGGATCTTGAAGGTGCCGCGGCCCGACTCGTACGCGTCCTTGATGCCGCCCAGGCCCACGATCCGCCCGCCGGTCGGCAGGTCGGGACCCGGCACGAAGCGCATCAGCGCCTCCAGGTCCGCCTCCGGGTGCCGGATCAGATGGCGGGCCGCGGCGATGACCTCGCCCAGGTTGTGCGGCGGCATGTTGGTCGCCATGCCGACCGCGATCCCGGACGAGCCGTTGACCAGCAGGTTCGGATAGGCGGCCGGAAGGGCGACCGGCTCCTGCTCCTGGCCGTCGTAGTTGGATGTGAAGTCGACGGTGTCCTCGTCGATCGACTCCGTCATCAGCGACGTGGCGTCCGCCATCTTGCACTCGGTGTACCGCATGGCGGCCGGCGGGTCGTCGTTGCCGAGCGAGCCGAAGTTGCCGTGGCCGTTCACCAGCGGCAGCCGCATCGAGAACGGCTGCGCCATGCGCACCAGGGCGTCGTAGATCGAGGCGTCGCCGTGCGGGTGCAGCTTGCCCATCACCTCGCCGACGACGCGGGCACACTTCACATAGCCCCGGTCGGGGCGCAGGCCCATCTCGTTCATCTGGTAGACGATGCGGCGCTGGACGGGCTTCATGCCGTCCCGGGCGTCCGGCAGGGCCCGCGAGTAGATCACGGAGTACGCGTACTCGAGGAAGGAGCCCTGCATCTCGTCGACGACGTCGATGTCGAGGATCCGCTCCTCGAAGTCGTCGGGCGGCGGCGGGGTCTTCGTGCTGCGGCGGGCCATCGCGGCTGCTGCTCCTTCACGTACCGGATCGGATCTCTGCTGCCGACCATTGTGGACCGTCCCACTGACAACGCCGACCGCGACCCGGGAACTTCGCCAGGTGCCCGCGCGCTTGCATACAGTGGCAGGACTTCTTCACTTGAGGACTTACCCCGCCAGTACTTCACCTCGCAGTACTGCACATCGCGAACGAAGGGACGTACATGCCCATGGGTCACACGGCCACAGCGCAGGCCGGCTCCGGCGGTCTGACAGCCACTGAGCACCGACTGGCCAACGGCCTGCGCGTGGTGCTCTCCGAGGACCACCTGACCCCGGTCGCCGCGGTGTGCCTCTGGTACGACGTCGGCTCGCGCCACGAGGTCAAGGGCCGCACCGGCCTCGCCCACCTCTTCGAGCACCTCATGTTCCAGGGCTCCCACCAGGTGCACGGCAACGGCCACTTCGAGCTGGTGCAGGGGGCCGGCGGCTCGCTGAACGGCACCACCAGCTTCGAGCGCACCAACTACTTCGAGACCATGCCCGCCCACCAGGTGGAGCTCGCGCTCTGGCTGGAGGCCGACCGCATGGGCTCGCTGCTCGCAGCCCTCGACGAGCAGTCGATGGAGAACCAGCGCGACGTCGTCAAGAACGAGCGCCGCCAGCGCTACGACAACGTGCCCTACGGCACCGCCTTCGAGAAGCTGACCGCCCTCGCCTACCCGGAGGGCCACCCCTACCACCACACGCCGATCGGCTCGATGGCCGACCTGGACGCGGCGACGCTGGAGGACGCCCGGAACTTCTTCCGTACGTACTACGCGCCCAACAACGCGGTGATCGCGGTGGTCGGCGACATCGACCCCGAGCAGACGCTGGCCTGGGTGGAGAAGTACTTCGGCTCCATCCCCACCCACGACGGCAAGCAGCCGCCGCGCGACGGCGCGCTGCCCGACACCATGGGCGGGCAGCTGCGCGAGGTCGTCGAGGAGGACGTCCCGGCGCGCGCCCTGATGGCCGCCTACCGGCTGCCGCACGACGGCACCCGCGAGGCCGACGCCGCCGACCTGGCGCTGACCGTTCTCGGCGGCGGCGAGTCCTCCCGGCTGCACAACCGCCTGGTCCGCCGCGACCAGACCGCCGTCGCGGCCGGGTTCGGCCTGCTGCGGCTCGCCGGCGCCCCCTCGCTCGGCTGGCTGGACGTCAAGACGTCGGCCGGCGTCGACGTCCCGGACATCGAGGCCGCGGTCGACGAGGAGCTCGCCCGGTTCGCCGAGGAGGGCCCGACCGAGGAGGAGATGGAGCGCGCCCAGGCCCAGTTGGAGCGCGAGTGGCTCGACCGGCTCGGCACCGTGGCCGGCCGCGCCGACGAACTGTGCCGGTACGCCGTGCTGTTCGGCGACCCGCAGCTCGCCCTGACCGCCGTGGACCGCGTCCTGGACATCACCGCACAGGAGGTCAAGGCGGTCGCCGCCGCGACCCTGCGCCCCGACAACCGGGCGGTCCTGGTGTACGAGCCCACCGAGGCACCCGAGGCAGGCAACGAAGAGGAAGAGGCGGGCCAGTGACGGACGCTGTCGTGACCATGGAGTTCCACCCGCAGCCGGCCGCCGGCACCGCCACGCCGTGGGCCTTCCCGGCCCCCGAGCGCGGCACGCTTCCCAACGGCCTCACCGTGCTGCGCTGCCACCGCCCGGGCCAGCAGGTCGTCGCCGTGGAGATCTTCCTCGCGGCCCCGCTGGACGCCGAGCCCGAGGGCCTCGACGGCGTCGCCACGATCATGGCGCGCGCCCTGACCGAGGGCACCGACAAGCACTCGGCCGAGGAGTTCGCCGCCGAGCTGGAGCGGTGCGGCGCCACCATCGACGCGCACGCCGACCACCCCGGCGTCCGGATCTCCCTCGAAGTGCCCGTCTCGCGACTGCCCAAGGCGCTCTCGCTGCTCGCCGAGGCGCTGCGGGCCCCCGCGTTCGCCGACTCCGAGGTCGAGCGGCTCGTACGCAACCGGCTCGACGAGATCCCGCACGAGCAGGCCAACCCGTCCCGGCGGGCCGCCAAGCAGCTCTCCAAGGAGCTCTTCCCGGCCTCCGCGCGCATGTCCCGGCCCCGCCAGGGCACCGAGGAGACCGTCGCCGCCATCGACGCGGCCGCGGTGCGCGCCTTCTACGAGGCGTACGTGCGCCCGGCGACGACGGTCACCGTCGTCGTCGGCGACCTGGCGGGCACCGACCTCGACGCGATCCTCGCGGACACCCTGGGCGACTGGACCGGCAACACGGCCGAGCCGCGCCCCATGCCGCCGATCACCGCCGACGACACCGGCCGGGTCGTCATCGTGGACCGCCCCGGCGCGGTCCAGACCCAGCTGCTCATCGGCCGCATCGGTGCCGACCGGCACGACCGGGTCTGGGCGGCCCAGGTGCTCGGCACGTACTGCCTGGGCGGCACCCTCACCTCGCGCCTGGACCGGGTGCTGCGCGAGGAGAAGGGCTACACCTACGGCGTTCGCGCGTTCGGCCAGGTGCTGCGCTCGGGCCCGGACGGCGGTGCGGCCATGCTCGCCATCAGCGGCTCGGTCGACACCCCGAACACCGGCCCGGCCCTCGACGACCTGTGGAAGGTGCTGCGCACGCTGGCGGCCGAGGGTCTGACGGACGCCGAGCGCGAGACGGCCGTGCAGAACCTGGTGGGCGTCGCGCCGCTCAAGTACGAGACCGCGGCGGCCGTCGCGGGAACGCTGGCCGACCAGGTCGAGCAGTTCCTGCCCGACGACTACCAGGCGCAGTTGTACGCGCTGCTCGCGGAGACCGGCACCGTGGAGGCGACGGCGGCCGTCGTCAACGCCTTCCCGGCCGACCGGCTCGTCACGGTCCTGGTGGGCGACGCGGCACAGATCGAGGAGCCCGTCAGGGCGCTCGGAATCGGTGAAGTGACCGTCGTAGCAGGCTGATTGAGGAACCGTCCGGGCCCGTCGAGGCACCCGGACGGCCGAGGGTCACGGGACCCCGGTGGCGGATGCGCTGCCGGGGTCCTCCTGATCTTCGGCGCAATGTCCGGTTTGTTGGGGAGGTTGCCTGTCTGTCATGTGGCGTGCGCTACAAAAACCGGTGTCTGTTTGGTGATTGAAAGATCAGCCGTCTAGCGTCGGTCCCGCTGTCCGTCACCACCCGTCGCAGCCGCGGCACCGGACAGTGATCGCCGAGTCCCCGAAGGCGCGAGCCTGGGGAGCCGGGGACCCACTCAGTCCCTGGGGTGAATCGGACGCCTCCGCCCGCGGAGGAGCCCGTAGGAGACCTTCCTGCTCCGAACCCGTCAGCTAACCCGGTAGGCGAGATGGAAGGAAAGGACACCGCCACTTCATGGCGTTCACCCGTGCCACCGGGAAGCATCGCGCGCCCAGCCGTATGACGCGCCGCAGCGCGAACATCGCGGGCATCGCCACCCTCGCCACCGCCGGAGTCGTAGGCACCCTCGCCTCCCCGGCCATGGCGGCTCCGTCCGCCGCCGCCGACACGGGCCTGACTCAGGCCATCGTCATCGGCGACACCATCGCCGACCAGGTGGGGGCCCAGGCCGACGCGCAGAAGCAGGCCGCCGCGAAGGCCAAGGCGAAGGCGGAAGCCGAGGCCGCCGCGAAGGCGAAGGCCGAGCAGCGGGCCAAGGAGGCGCGCGAGGCCAAGGAGCGCGCGGCGCGCGAGGCCGAGCGCAAGCGCCTCAACACCTTCGTGGCCCCCATATCCGACAGTTATGTGTCCACCGGCTACAAGACCGGCGGATCGCTGTGGTCCTCCGGCAGCCACACCGGCATCGACTTCCATGCGGCGAGCGGCACTTCGGTGCACGCCGTGGGTCTGGGCACCGTCGTCGAGGCGGGCTGGGGCGGCGCGTACGGCAACAACGTCGTGATCAAGATGAACGACGGCACGTACACCCAGTACGGCCACCTCTCGGTCATCCAGGTCTCCGTCGGCCAGTCCGTCGAGCCGGGCCAGCAGATCGCCCTGTCGGGCAACACAGGCAACACCACCGGCCCTCACCTCCACTTCGAGGCCCGCACCGGCCCGGACTACGGCTCGGACATCGACCCCGTCGCCTACCTGCGCTCGCACGGCGTGAACGTCTGAGACGTACGAGCCGTACGAGCCGTACGAGACATCCGAGGCGTACGAGACGTCCAAGAGGTCCAAGACGTCCGCGCGCACACCGAAGGCCCCCGGCATGCTGCCGGGGGCCTTCGGCATTGGCCAAAAGATATCCATTGGTTCCGGCCCGTCACCGGGAATTAACAAGGCCTGCCATAGAGTCACGGAACAGGCATTGCCCGACCGCGTTTCGCGGGGATTAAGGCGGAGGTTCGGCCATGCGCATTCCGGCGCATTCGGTATGCACGGCAATCCGCGACGATATCGTCTCGGGTGTCCATGAGCGCGGCAGCCGGCTCACCGAGGAAGTCCTCGCACGCCGTTACGGAGTCTCGCGCGTCCCGGTCCGCGAGGCCCTGCGCACCCTGGAGTCCGAGGGGTTCGTCACCACCCGCAGACACGCCGGCGCCTGCGTGGCCGAGCCCACCGACCTTGAGGCGGCCGACCTCCTCGAACTCCGCCTGGTGCTTGAGCCGTTGGCCGCCGCCCGGGCCGCGGGCCGCCGCAGCGAGGCCCATCTCAAGGTGCTGCGCGGCCTGGTGAGGCTGGGTCAGGACCGGGCCCGGCGCGGTCAGGGCGAGGACCTGCGCTCGCTGGGCGGCTGGTTCCACGAGACGCTCGCCCAGGCCTCCGCGAGCCCCGGACTCATCGCGCTGCTCACGCAGTTGAGGCACAAGGTCGCCTGGATGTACGCGGTCGAGGCGCCGGCCCGCCCGGCCGAGGCCTGGGCCGAACTCGGCGCGATCACCGACGCGGTGGCCCGCGGCGACGCCGAACGCGCCCGTTCGCTCACCGCCCTGCACGCGGAGCGATCCTTTTCCGCCCATCGGCTGCGCGGGCCCGCGGCCGTGAGGACTTCGCAACATGCCGTAAACACCGCGAGCGCCCGCACTTAACAGCACGGCCGTATACAAAGAAAGGCGATAAGGGGCGCCGCATCGCGCTGCCCGCAATTCGTTTCCCGCACGCGCATTACTGGGAAACGAAAGGACCGCCGAGCCCGAATTCGGGTTCCGCGGTCCTTCGATGTGACGGGACGTGCCGTCGACCGGATCAGACGGTCTCGGGGAGTTCCTCAAGACCCTCGGCGACCAGCTTGGCCAGCCGGTCGAGAGCGACGTCCGCGCCCTCGGCGTCGGAGGCCAGCACGATCTCCTCGCCGCCCTGCGCACCCAGACCGAGCACCGCGAGCATGGACGCGGCGTTGACCGGGTTGCCGTCGGCCTTGGCGATCGTCATGGGGACTCCGGCAGCCGTGGCGGCACGGACGAAGATGGACGCGGGGCGGGCGTGCAGGCCCTCGGCCCAGCCGACGTTGACGCGGCGCTCAGCCATGGTGTTGCCCTTCGAAATCTCTGACGGTTGTCTAGACCAGTCTCTCATGTGGTGCGCGGTGCTCGTACCGACCTTAGGCCCCGGTGCGCCGCCGATCGGCCCTGCCCACCTTGCCCCGCCCCGTACGGCCCCGCGACCCGTACGCTTTCGGTATGACGACGGCGTCCGACCCCGCGTACCCGGCTCACTGGGAGGCCGACGTGGTGCTCCGCGACGGCGGCACCGCGCGCATCAGGCCCATCACCACCGAGGACGCCGAGCGGCTCGTCTCCTTCTACGAGCTGGTCTCGGACGAGTCGAAGTACTACCGCTTCTTCGCGCCCTACCCCCGGCTCTCCGCGAAGGACGTCCACCGCTTCACCCATCACGACTACGTCGACCGGGTCGGCCTGGCCGCCACCGTCGGCGGCGAGTTCATCGCGACCGTCCGCTACGACCGCATCAACGCCCTGGGCCGGCCGGCCTCCGCCCCCGCCGACGAGGCCGAGGTCGCCTTCCTCGTCCAGGACGCGCACCAGGGCCGGGGCGTCGCCTCCACGCTGCTCGAACACATCGCGGCGGTCGCCCGTGAGCGGGGCATCCGACGGTTCGCGGCCGAGGTGCTGCCCGCCAACAGCAAGATGATCAAGGTGTTCACGGACGCCGGCTACCAGCAGAAGCGGTCCTTCGAGGACGGCTCGGTCCACCTCACCCTCGACCTGGAGCCCACCGCCGAGTCGCTCGCCGTGCAGCGCGCCCGCGAGCACCGCGCCGAGGCGAGATCCGTGCAGCGCCTCCTCGCGCCCGGCTCGGTCGCGGTCATCGGCGCCGGCCGCGCCCCCGGCGGCGTCGGCCGCACGGTCCTGCGCAACCTCCTGGACGCCGGGTTCACCGGACGCACCTACGCCGTGAACAAGGCGCTCGGCCCGGAGCGGCGCGAGCTCGACGGCGTCCCCGCCTTCCCCTCCGTCGGCGCGATCGGCGAACCGGTCGACCTGGCGATCGTCGCGGTGCCCGCCGCACGAGTGCCGGAAGCGGTCGCCGACTGCGGCGAGCACGGCGTGCAGAGCCTCGTCGTCCTCGCCGCCGACTACGCGGAGAGCGGCCCGGACGGCAGGGAGCGCCAGCGCGCCCTGGTCCGCCAGGCCCGTTCGTACGGCATGCGGCTGATCGGCCCCAACGCGTTCGGGATCATCAACACCGCGGCCGGGGTGCGGTTGAACGCCTCGCTGGCGCCCGAGCCGCCGGCCGCGGGGCGGATCGGCCTGTTCACCCAGTCCGGCGCGATCGGCATAGCCCTCCTGTCGGGTCTCTACCGGCGCGGCGCGGGCCTGTCCACGTTCATCTCCTCCGGCAACCGCGCGGACCTCTCCGGCAACGACTTCCTCCAGTACTGGTACGAGGACCCCGCCACCGATGTGGTCCTGCTCTACCTCGAATCCATCGGGAACCCGCGGAAGTTCACCCGGCTCGCCCGGCGCACCGCCGCCGCGAAGCCCGTCGTCGTGGTCAAGGGCGCCCGGCACAGCGGCACGACGCCGCCCGGCCACGCTGTTCCGGTGACCCGGGTGCCGGACGCCACGGTCTCCGCGCTGCTGCGCCAGGCCGGCGTCATCCTGGTCGGCACCGTCACCGAACTCGTCGACGCGGGCCTGCTGCTCGCCGGCCAGCCGCTGCCCGCGGGCCCGCGCGTGGCGATCCTCGGCAACTCCGAATCGCTCGGCCTCCTGACGTACGACGCCTGCCTGACCGAAGGCCTGCGCCCGCTCAGGCCCCTCGACCTGACGACCGGGGCGACCCCGGCCGACTTCCGCGCGGCCCTGGCGGCGGCCCTCGCGGACGACGCCTGCGACGCGGTCGTGGTGACGGCGATCCCCTGGGTCGGCGAGAACGGAGCGATGGAATCCGGCGACGGCCAGGTCCTCGCGGATGCCCTGCGCGAGGCGGCCGCCTCGGCCCCGGCGAAGCCGGTGGCGGTGGTCCACGTGGAGATCGGCGGCCTGGCGGAGGCGCTGTCGGCCGCGGCCCGCACGGTGAACAAGGGGGCGCCCCAGACCCCGCCGAATCCAGCCCCTGAGGGTCCCTCCTGGACGCGTTCCTCGGGGGAGACCGAGGAGCGGCGGCTGGGGCAGAGCCTCAGCACTCCCCTCGGCGGGCCACCCCGCGAAGCCACCCGGATCCCCGCCTACCCCGCCGCGGAGCGAGCGGTCCGGGCGCTGGCCGAAGCGGTCCGCTACGCCCGCTGGCGCCGCGAGGCGGCCGACCCCGGCAAGGTGGGGGAGTACGAGGACATCGACGAGGCGGGCGCGGCCGCGCTCATCGAGCGCCTCCTCGGCCCCGCGCCCGCCCCCCGCGGCACGACCCTGACCGCGTCGGACGCGCAGGAACTGCTCGGCCGGTACGGCATCCCGGTGCGCCCGACGCTGCCCGCGCCGGACGCGGCGCACGCCGTGGCGGCCGCCCGCCGCCTCGGCTACCCCGTCGCCCTGAAGACCACCGCCCCGCATCTGCGCCACCGCCCCGACCTCGGCGGCGTACGCCTGGATCTCGCGGACGAGCACCAACTCGCCCGCGCATATGCCGAATTGACGGCCACCCTCGGCAAGCCCGAGGAGCTGGCGCCCGTCGTCCAGGCCATGGTCCCGCGCGGTGTGGACACCGTCGTGCGCGCCTCGATCGACTCGGCGGTCGGCGCGGTGCTGTCCTTCGGACTCGCGGGCGCCGCCTCCGAGCTGCTCGGCGACACCTCGCACCGGCTGATTCCGGCAACCGACCGCGACGCGGCCGAGCTGCTGCGATCCATCCGGACGGCGCCGCTCCTGTTCGGCTGGCGGGGTTCCGCGCCGGTCGACACCGCGGCGCTCGAAGAGCTGCTGCTGCGGGTGTCGCGGCTGGTCGACGACCATCCCGAGGTGGTCGCGGTGGGCCTGGAGCCCGTCATCGTCGCCCAGCACGGCCTCTCGGTGCTCGGCGCGACGGTCCGCCTCGCCCCCGCCCCGCCCCGCACAGACCTGGGCCCCAGACGCCTGCCCAGCTACTGAGGGCCGTCCGCCCCCTGCGGCAGCTTAAGATGGACCCCATGGCGAAGACCGGTACGACGACCCAGGGGCTCCGCGCGGCGATCGAGCGCAGCGGCTACTACCCGGCCCTTGTGGCCGAGGCGGTGGAGGCCGCGGTCGGCGGGGAGCCGATCGCGTCGTACCTGGTGCACCAGGAGACCACGTTCGACGCCAACGAGGTACGCCGCCATGTGACGGTCCTCGTGCTCACGGACAACCGTTTCATCGTCAGCCACACCGACGAGCAGAACGCCGACACCAGCTCCCCGACGCCGTACGCGACCACCTCCACGGAGTCCGTGAAGCTCGGCCGGATCTCGTCGGTCGTGGTGAGCCGCGTCGTCGCCAACCCCGAGTCGTACACCCCGGGCACGCTGCCCCGCGAGGTCGTCCTGACCATCGGCTGGGGCGCGGTCGCCCGGATCGACCTGGAGCCCGCCGCCTGCGGCGACCCCAACTGCGACGCCGACCACGGCTACACCGGCAACTCCACCGCCGACGACCTGAGCCTGAGGGTCAGCGAGGCCGGCGACGGCCCGGACACGGTGCGCCAGACCCTGGCCTTCGCCCAGGCGCTGTCCGAGGCGACCGCGGCGACCGGCCGCTGATGGCTCAGCCCGCCTGGCAGGACCCCGAACCCCTCGCCCTCGACACCGCACCCGTCCCCGAATACGGCACCGGATCGCTCGCCGATCTGCTGCCCACCCTCGTGGCGGGCCAGGGCGTACCCGGATTCGAGGAGCGCATCGCCGGGCTCGCCCCCGCCGACCGCAACTGCGTCTTCCTGATCGACGGCCTCGGCTGGGAGCAGATCAAGGCCCACCCGGACGAGGCCCCGTATCTGCACTCCCTGCTCGGCACCTCGCGCGGCGGCACCGGGCGGCCCATAACCGCCGGGTTCCCCGCCACCACTGCGACCTCGCTCGCCTCGGTCGGCACGGGCCTGGCCCCCGGCGAGCACGGCCTGCCCGGCTACACCGCGCGCAACCCCGACAGTGGCGAGCTGATGAACCAGCTCCGCTGGAAGCCGTGGACCGACCCGCACGCCTGGCAGCCGTACCCCACCGTCTTCCAGCTCGCCGACCAGGACGGCGTGCACACCGCCCAGGTGTCCTCGCCGGACTTCGAGCACACCCCGCTCACCAAGATCGCGCTCAGTGGCGGCAGCTTCCGCGGCCGTCTTTCCGGCGAGGAGCGGATGGACCTCGCGGCGGCCCAACTCGCCGCCGGGGACCGGTCGTTGGTCTACACGTACTACTCCGAGGTCGACGGCAAGGGCCACCGCTTCGGCGTCGACTCGGACGCCTGGCGGGGCCAGCTGATGTACGTCGACCGGCTCGCCCAGCGCCTGGCCGAACAGCTCCCGCCGCGCGCGGCCCTGTACATCACCGCCGACCACGGCATGATCGACATCCCGTTCGACGAGCAGTCCCGCATCGACTTCGACGAGGACTGGGAGCTGCGCGCGGGCGTCGCCCTGCTCGGCGGCGAGGGCCGGGCCCGCCATGTCTACGCCGTGCCGGGCGCCGCCTCGGACGTGCTGACCTGCTGGCGCGAGGTGCTCGGCGAGCAGTTCTGGGTCGCCAGCCGCGACGAGGCGATCGCGGCGGGCTGGTTCGGCCCGCACATCGACGAGCGGGTCTACGGCCGGATCGGCGACGTGGTCGCCGCGGCCCGTGACGACGTCGTCATCACCGCCTCGCGGCGCGAGCCCCACGAGTCCCTCATGGTCGGCAACCACGGCTCGATGACCCGGGTGGAACAGCTCGTACCGCTCCTCGAAGTACGCTCGTAACCACCCCCTCCCACATCTGAAAGGCCGTCACCTTCCCATGCCCGAGCTGGTGTTCTTCTCCGGAACGATGGACTGCGGAAAGAGCACCCTCGCTCTTCAGATCGAGCACAACCGCTCCGCGCGCGGCCTGCAGGGCATGATCTTCACCCGTGACGACCGGGCCGGCGAGGGGAAGCTGTCGTCCCGGCTCGGCCTGGTGACCGACGCGGTGGAGGCCGCCGACGGCTTCGACTTCTACGCCTACCTCGTCTCCCACCTCTCCAAGGGCGGCCGCTGCGACTACGTCATCGCGGACGAGGCCCAGTTCCTCGCGCCCGAACAGATCGACCAGCTCGCGCGGGTCGTGGACGATCTCGAACTCGACGTCTTCGCCTTCGGCATCACCACCGACTTCCGCTCCAAGCTGTTCCCCGGCTCGCAGCGGCTCGTCGAACTTGCCGACCGGGTCGAGGTGCTCCAGGTCGAGGCGCTGTGCTGGTGCGGAGCCCGCGCCACCCACAACGCCCGCACCATCGGCGGTCAGATGGTCGTCGAGGGCGCCCAGGTCGTCGTCGGCGACGTCAATCAGTCGCAGGACGAGATCGGCTACGAGGTCCTGTGCCGGCGCCACCACCGCCGCCGGATGACGAGCGCCTCGGCGCGGGCGGCGGCCCTGTCGCCGGACGTGCTGCCCGTCGCGGCGCCCTGATCGACCGGCTCTGGGCGGGCGAATTCCTCTTCAATTCCACAATGCGGAAACCGAATTCCACTGGATGCTATCCTCGGGATCATGTCGCGGGGGCGTCAGGCGATTCCGGATGCGAACGGGTGGCCTGAAGACATCGCGTTTGCCCCCGCTCGTGACCTGTGGAGGTATGCGTGAACGACGCTCGTGTCGCACTGATCACCGGCTCGTCATCGGGAATCGGTGCCGCGGTCGCCCGCCGTATGGCCGATGCCGGAATGTGCGTGGTCATCAACTCGACGGCGTCCGTCAAGGCCGGCCAGGAGCTGGCCGCCGAGTTGCCCCGGGCCATCTACGTACAGGGCGATGTCTCCGACCCGGCGGACGCGCGGCGCCTGGTCGAGGCGACCGTCGAGGAGTTCGGCCGGCTCGACGTCCTGGTGAACAACGCCGGGCTCACCCGGTTCATCCCGCTCGACGACATCGAGGCGGTCGACCAGTCGGTCTGGCGGGAGATCTTCGACGTCAACGTCATCGGAACCTGGCACATGATGAAGGCGGCCGAGCCGCACCTCAAGGCCACCGGATCCGGCTCGATCGTCAACATCTCGTCCGTGTCGGGCAGCCGGGCCATGGGCAGCTCGATCCCGTACGCCGTCAGCAAGGCGGCCGTCGACCACCTCACCCGGCTGTGCGGGGCGACGTTCGGCCCCGAGATCCGGGTGAACGCGGTCGCGCCGGGGCTCGTGGACACGCCGTGGTACGACGAGGCCCCCGAGGTGTGGGAGGGCTCGCGGGACTGGATCACCGCCAACACCCCGCTGCGCAGGGTCGGTTCGCCCGAGGACGTCGCCGAGGCGGTCTTCAGTCTCGCGCACGCCGAGTACACCACCGGCTCCGTGCTGATGGTCGACGGCGGACGGCATCTGGTCTGAGTCCAGCGCGAGCCAACCCTCTCAACTCGCCCTGAAATCAAGTGTGTTCGGCAGCTGGCGCCCAACCGGTACGGGCCTGTTCCGCAGGGGTTCGCCCGAACACCACGACCACCCGAGCCCGTGTACTCCTTGGGCTGTCGCCGCCACTGCGGCCGACTCCCTTCAAGGAGGACACCATGAAGAAGATCGTCGTGCGCAAGACCGGTTCCATCCGCCTGACCGCACCGTGCCAGACGCACTACAACATCTTCGCCTTCTGACCGGCACGCTCCAGCGACGTGTGCGCAGCGGGGCCCGCGCCTTCACCAAGGGGCGCGGGCCCCGTGCCCATCCCGTACACCTACCGGGAGGCGTCCCGTGCTCCTCGACAGTCCTGTCTCCTTCCACCGGCTGAGTTTCGTTCCCGACGGCGAGGACGTCCTGGTGGGGCGGCCCGACACCGACGACTTCGCCGTCCTGCCACCCGACGGGGCCGCCGCGCTGCGGCGGATGACCGAGGGCCACACCCCCGCCCAGGCCGCCGCCTGGTACGCCGAGCACTACGGGGAACAGCTGGACATGGCCGACTTCCTCGACACCCTCGGCGAACTCGGCTTCGTACGTGGCGCGGACGAGGCTCAGGAGGTCGCGCCCGAGGTCCGCTTCCAGCGCCTGGCCCAGGTCCTGTTCTCGCGCCCCGCGCTCTGCTGCTACGGGCTGCTCGTCGCCGCCTGGCTCGCCGTCATCGCCACCACGCCCGATCTCGCGCCCCACCCCGGCCAGGTCTTCTACACCGACTCGCTGCTCCTGGTCCAACTCGTCGTGGTCTTCGGGCAGTTGCCGTTCGTCGGCCTGCACGAGGCGTTCCACGTGCTGGCCGGGCGCCGGCTCGGGCTGCCCAGCGAACTCGGCATGGGGACGCGCCTCTACATCGTCGTCTTCGAAACCCGGATGAACGGCCTGCTCACCGTCGAGCGGCGCAAGCGGTATCTGCCGTTCCTCGCCGGCATGCTGGTCGACCTGGTGGTGGTCAGCGCCCTCGGCCTCGTCGCCTTCGCGCTGCGCGCGTCCGACGGCGCCGAGCCGGTGGCGGGGCGGCTGCTGCTCGCGATGGCGTTCCCGATTCTGATCCGCTGCGGCTACCAGCTCTTCCTGTTCCTGGAGACGGACGTCTACTACGTCTTCGCCACCGCGCTGGGCTGCCACGACCTGCACGCCGCGACCCGCGCCCTCGTCCTGAACCGGCTGCGCCGCGTCATCGGGCGCCCGGCGCGCGTCGACCTGTCCCAGTGGACCGAGCGCGACCTCGCCGTCGCCCGCTGGTACGCCCCGTTCTTCACCGTCGGGGTGGCCGTGCTGCTCGCCATGGCGCCGCTGGTGTTCGTGCCGCTCTTCGTGCAGACCGTACGGCTGCTCGCGGACGGGATCTCCTCGGCGGGCAGCGGACTGCCGTTCTGGGACAGCCTGGTGTTCGCCGCGCTCAACATCGTGCAGATCGCCTTCTGGGCCTGGCTGACCGTGCGGGTCCACCTCCGTCGTCGCCGTACTTCCCGTGGAGTCCCGTCATGACCACTCGCCACCTCCGGATCACCGGCGCCCGCAGCGCTGATCGCCGGGCCGCGCTCGAAGCCGCCGGCCCCTTCGAGTTCACCACCACCTGTCACCAGTGGCTGCGCGGCCCGTGCACGGCGCTCACCGCGCTGCTGCACCGCTACGTGCCCGAGGCCTGGGCATCCTGGCCGGAACTGGTCGAGGAGCACCGGGCCACCCTCCTCTACCTCGTCCCCGAACTGGCCGGCCGCATCGGCCCGCCGCCGCCCTCGCTGGTGAACGACACCCCGCACGAGGAGCGCACCCGGTACTTCGCCGAGCGCATGATCCGGGCCACCAACCACGGGATCATCGACTTCCTGCTCGCCCACGCCCGCCACCGCCAGGGCCCGCCGCTCACCCTTGCCTTCGACGACGTGCACGCCGCTTCCACCACCGAGCAGGAGTTCCTGGCGCTGCTCGTGCGGCGCGCCGACCCCCGCCTCCTGAGGGTCGCGGTCGCCGGAGCCGATGGGCCGCTGACCACTGAACTGACCGCAATCCTGCGGGAGTTCGCCGAGAGCGTTCCGGTGACGCAAGCCCCCGGCGGCCCTGTGCTCGACGCCCGCGGCTACGTCTGGACGGACTGCACCAGCGACGACCCGGCGGCGTACGCGGCCTATCGCGCGCTCCCCGAGGCGACGCGGGCCGCGCTGCACGACGAGCGCGCCGCCGAACTGGAGGCCCGCCCCGACCGCGGCCTGCTGCTCGGCGCGATCCCCAACCACCGCGAGCGGGGCGCCGATCCGCACGGCGCGGGCCGCCGGGCCCTGCGCGCCGCCCTCGAACTCTGCGTGGCCATCGGCTACTCGGAGGCGACCGCCGACCTCGGCATGCGGGGCCGCGCCCTCTGCGACCCGGACGCCGACGCCCAGGACTACTGCCACTTCACCGCCAAGGCCGCGAGCGCCCTGGTGCCGCTCGGCCGACTCGACGAGTGCGTCGACCTCTACCGGGAGCTGCGCCGCAGGTACGCCACGCCCCGGGTGCAGATGTCGACCAGCTACGCGCTCGCCGTGCTGCACACCCGCTTCCTGGAACCGAGGGACCACGACCTGGCCCTTGAACACATGAACAACGCGAGGGCGTTGGCCGCCCTGGAGCCCGACCCGGTGCTCGGCGCCTACTACCAGGTCTTCCAGGACAACGGCCTCGCCCTCGTCGAGATGCACCGGGGCGATCTGGAGCGCTCGCACGAACTCACCGCGCGCGGCATCGAGCGCCTGGAGCGCGAACTGCCGCCCGACCGTTACGTCGTGCACCGCTCCCAGCTCCTGCACAACCGCGCCCGGGTGCGGTACGCGCTCGGCCGGCTTGAGGAGGCCTACGCGGACTTCACGCAGCTGATCGCCTGGGACCCGTACTACGTCGAGTACCACGTGGACCGCGCCAACCTCTGCCGCCGCCGAGGCGACCTGGCGGGGGCGCTCGCCGGGTACGACCGGGCCGTGCGGGTCTCGGCTCCGATGCCCGAGCTGTTCCACAACCGGGGCGACGTGCGGGCCGAGGCGGGGGACGCCGAAGGGGCGCTCGCCGATTTCGCCCGCGCCCTCGAACTGGAGCCGGACGAGCTGGGAACCAGGCTCGCGCGCATCGCCCTGCTGATCGAGGCGGACCGGCCGGGGGAGGCGCTCGCCGACGTGCGCGCGGGCCTCGGCCTGCACGGCGACGGCTCCCGGCTGCTCTGCCTGGCCGGACTCGCCCAACAGGCGCTGGGGGAGCCGGAGTTGGCGCGCGATGCCTACGACCGAGCCCTTGCCGCAGACCCGGGAGGCGTCCCGGCGCTGACCGACCGCGCGGTGCTCGCCTTCGAGCAGGGCGACGCGCAGGGGGCGGTGGCCGATCTGACGGCGGCCCTCGCACTGGGCGGCGAGCACCCGGACGTGCTGTACAACCGGGGCTTCGCCCTGCTGGCCGCGGGGGACGCCGAGCCCGCCCTGGCCGACTTCACCAGGGCGCTCGCGCTGCCCGGCGCGGACCTCGCGGCGCTGCTGTGCCGCCGCGCGGAGTGCCTGGCCGGGCTCGGCGAGAGCCGCCGGGCCGCCGATGACCTGCACGACCTGCTCCACCTGCACGCCCAGGGTCTGCTCCCGCGGGACGCGGAACCGGCCGAGGCGCTGGAGATGCTGGAGGAACTTTCCGCGGCGGGCGTGGGGGGCGGGCGCGATGGACGCTGAGACCTTCCGGGCGGCCATGGCACGGATCGCGGGCCCGGTCGCCGTCGTCACCGTGCGGGACCCGTACGGTGCCCCGTACGGAATGACGGTGAGCTCGCTCTGTTCGCTCTCGCTGCGGCCGCCGCTCGTGCTGTTCTGCGTGGCGGCCACCGCCTCCTGCCACCCGGTGCTCCGCACGGCCCGCCGGTGGTGCGTGAGCGTGCTCGCGGCCGGGCAGGAGGACGTGGCGCGCCGGTTCGCCGCCAAGGGCGAGGACCGGTTCGCCGGCCCCGGGCTCGACGCCTTCGGCGGCCTCCCCGCGGTGCAGGGCTCACTCGCCCGGCTGCCGTGCGCGTACGAACAGGTCGTTCCGGCGGGCGACCACAGCATGGTCGTCGGCCGAGTACTGGAGGCTCAACTACCTTTGGTGGACGTCTCGTTGAGGCTGCCCGAGGCGCAACTCGATGCCATCGATGGCCCGTTGCTGTACCACGCGCGCGGCTACCGGTCCCTCGCCCCGGCAGCCGCGCACGAGGCACTCAGCGCGCCGCGCGGCGCGCCGCTCCCCACAGGATGACCACGGCGAGCGTGGCCGGGACGCCCAGCGCGAAGCCGAGCCCCGGTGCCGCGCCGCCGCCGAGCACGGCACCCGGCACCGCCGGCAGGAGCGCCCGTGGCCTCCGGTGAGCCCGCGGAGATGCCCCACCCGGCTCGGCCGAATCGCGTGCCTCACCGGGCTTCGGCGACTCGGCCGAGTCGTTCGCGAGCATCGCCGCCGCCCGCTCGGCGAGCGCCTCGCGGCGCAGCCGGGCCAGCGTGCCGCCGGGAATTTCGAGGGCCGCTTCGAGCGCCCGGTCCAGATCCGGCGGCGGCAGCCGCCTGCCCTGTTCGTAGTCGGAGATCGGGCTGTGCGCGGACAGGCCGACCCGGCAGGCCAGGACCCGCATCGACTGCCCGGTCTCGATCCGTTTGCGGCGCAGCAGCCGGGCCAGTTCGCCCGTCGCCGGACCGCCCGGCCGGGGCGCGCCGGTCATGCGCCGCCCCTGCCCGACCGGTCGCGGCCGCCCCACACCTCGGGCGCCACGACCCACACCACCACGGTCGCCAGAACATGGAAGTTCCACCGCCGTGACCTGCTTCCCCCGCTCATCACTTTCCCCCTTCGGCTCTCTTCGTCTCGCGGCTGGTCCGCCGGATTGGAAGCCTGGCCCCGGGGCCCTGCCGCTGTCACGCGCGGTTCCGCTCAGCGGAACGCGCCGCCCGCAATCCGGCGCTGATGGCGCACCCCGCCTGCCGCACCGCGTCCGAGAACCGCTCCAGCGGGCTATCGGGGTCGACCAGGGCGCACGCCGCCGCCACCGGACGCCCGCCGGTTCCGTGGACCGGGGCGGCCACACAGCTCACGCCCTCCATGAGCTCCTGCCGGTCGAAGGCGACGCCCCGCTCCTGGATCGAGGCCGCCTCCCACCGCCAGCCGGACGGCAGCGGGCCGAACAGTCCGTTCGGCCGGGCCTCGGCGACCAGGAGCTTGCCCGCGGCCGTGGCCCACGGGAAGACCGCGCCCGCCCGCACCGGCATCCGTTCGTCGAGCTCGCCGGGCGAGGCGTGCGCGATCAGGGTTCTGCCCTCCGAGAGGACCGCCACCGTCACCGTCGCCCCGGTCGCCGACGCGAGCCGCCGCAGCGGGGCACGCGCCGCCGCGCCGAGTCCGGGGTAGGGCTGCCAGGCCTGACCGAGCCGGAACATCCGCGGGCCCATGCGGTACTGGCCCTGCTGCTGCCGCTCCACCGCGCCGAGATCCGCCAGCTGCTGGAGCAGCCGGTGGGCGGTGGCCTTCGGCAGTCCGCTCTCCTCGGCGAGGCGGGTCACACCGGCCTGGCCGAGCCGTTCCATCGCGGCGAGGAGCGCGAAGGTGCCTTCCAGCACGCTGCGGGCCCCCGAGTGTCCTGCATCCCCCATGCGTCTCCCCCTGGCGGCCAGTGTCCCGCAGGCACACGCCGGCCGAGCAGACCGGAACCGGGCGCGAGGAGGTGATGGGTACGTCTTGTGTACGCGACGGTGGACCGCGCGTGCCCCGGCTCAGTCAGCGGCAACTCACGTACGGGACAAGGGAGTTGGGCTCATCCGTGCGATCGTACGAGGGTGAACACGGCCCCCTCGGGGTCGGCGACCGTCGCGAGGCGTCCACTCGCGCCCTCGTGCGGCTGCTGAAGGATGTGCCCGCCCAGGTCGGCGACCCGTACGGAGGCCTCGTCGACGTCGGCGGCCTCGAAGTACGTCATCCAGTGCGCGCCCTTGTCGCGCGGCAGGGCGTTGCCCACGCCGTGCAGCGAGGCGACCGGGCGGCCCTCCAGATGGAGCGTCACATAGTCGAAGTCGGCCGACACGACGGCCTCCACGTCGTAGCCGAACAGCGCCTGGTAGAACTTGCCGACCGACGAGGTCTCGCGCGTGACCAGTTCGTTCCAGGCGGGGGTGCCGGGCGCGCCCGCGACGGCGGAGCCGACGTGGTCACCGGCCTGCCAGATGCCGAACACCGCGCCCGCCGGGTCAGAGGCGATCGCCATCCGGCCCGCCTCGCCCGCATCCAGCGGGCCGACGCCGACGGTGCCGCCGCAGTGCCGGATCGTCTCGGCCGTCGCGTCCGCGTCGTCGGTCGCCAGATAGGTGGTCCAGGCGATCGGCAGATGCCGGTCGGGCGGCAGCTGGCCGATTCCGGCCACCTCCTTCCCGTCGAGGAACGCGCGGACGTACGGGCCGAGCTGGTTCGGTCCTGGCCGGAACTCCCAGCCGAACAGTGCTCCGTAGAACTCCTGGGTCTCGGCCAGACCGTGCACCATGAGACTCACCCAGCAGGGCGTGCCAGGTGTGCGCCGGGTCTCCGACTGGGTCATCGTCACTCTCTCCTCGACCGTCGCCAAACTGCTGCTCGGTGGTGCGGTTCGGTAACCCGCGCACCCGGGCCGATGCTTCCACCACCAGCGCCGCAGCGCGCCCCGGCCGCGCCGCTTTTGGCGCGTTCCCGCAGGAGGATGCCCGTTTTGGGGATTCTCATCCTTTTCCTGGGCGTTACGTTCCCGGTGGACTGTGCGCAAGGATGAGTCCATGAATGCCATCATCTCCGCACCCGAACTCGCGGCCGAGGCGGCCGGGCCGCGCCCGCCGGTGCTGCTCGACATCCGCTGGCAGCTGAGCATGGCGAAGGCGGCCGGCGAGCCCGCGTTCGACGGCCGGGCCGCGTACGAGGCCGGGCACCTGCCCGGCGCCGTGTTCGTCGACCTCGACGCGGAACTGGCCGGTCCGCCCGGATCCGGCGGCCGCCACCCGCTGCCGGACGTGGCCGAATTCGGTCGGGTCATGCGCCGCGCGGGCGTGTCGGCCGGGACGCCGGTCGTCGTGTACGACGGCGGTCAGGGCTGGGCCGCCGCCCGCGCCTGGTGGCTCCTTCGCTGGACGGGCCACCAGGGCGTCCGTGTCCTGGACGGCGGCCTGGCCGCCTGGACGGGCGAGCTCTCCACCGAGATCCCCGCCCCCGCCGAGGGCGACTTCCGGCCCGAGCCGGGCGCCGTCAAGCTCCTCGACGCGGACGCGGCGGCGGCGCTTGCCCGCTCCGGGCTGCTGCTCGACGCCCGTGCGGGGGAGCGGTACCGAGGAGACGTGGAGCCCATCGACCGGGTCGGCGGCCACATCCCGGGCGCCCACTCGGCGCCGACCACCGAGAACGTGGGCCCGGACGGCCGCTTCCTGCCCGCCGACGAACTCGCCGCCCGCTTCAAGTCCCTTGGCGCCTCGGGCACCGAGGTCGGCGTGTACTGCGGCTCCGGAGTCTCGGGCGCCCACGAGGTACTGGCCCTGGCGGTGGCGGGCATCCCGGCGGCGCTGTACGCCGGTTCGTGGTCGGAGTGGTCCTCGGACGAGTCGAGGCCGGTGGCCACGGGGCCGGACCCGCAGTAGGGGGTAAGGAAAGGGCCCGCACACATGGTGCGGGCCCGCGCGTTCCTTAAGGGTGCTTCTTGAGCTAGTCCTGCTTCTTCCTGCGCGTCCCGAACACGATCTCGTCCCAGCTCGGCACAGCCGCCCGCCGCCCGGGCCGGACCCCGTCCGCCTCGGCCTGCCGATCGGTGGTCCCGGTGAGCCGGTCCCGGTGACCGGCCACCGTGCGCGGCATCAGGACATCCGCGTACGCGGAACCCGCACCCGCCGAAGCGGCCGGCGCGGGCGGCTCTTCGACCTCCGGCTCGGCGGCCGGTTCGGTCTCGGGCGGCTCGGGCGGCGCCGTCGGACGCTCCGGGACGACCATGTCGCCGCGGAAGCTCGGCACGGCTTCGAGCAGGCTGGTCAGCGAGTCGCTCTCGTCTGCCACCGGCTCGGGCGGCGGCGTCGGACGCTCCAACTGCCGGTCCAGGGCGCGGTCCAGAGGCCGGTCCCGGGGCAGCCGCGCGATCCGGGGCACGAACGGGAAGCTCGGCTCGGGAACCGTGGTGATGGTGTCGTCGGACTCGCCGATGAGCGAGCGGGCCTCGTCGTCGACGGCCTGCACGAGCCGGCGCGGCGGGTCGTAGGTCCAGCTCGCGGAGTGCGGCTCACCCGCGACCAAGTACACGAGCAGGACTTCCCACGTGCCGTCGTCGCGGCGCCAGGAGTCCCACTGGACGCTGTCCTTGTCGGCGCCGCGCAGCAGCAGCCGCTCCTGGACGGCCTCGCCGAGCTGGGGGCCGGTGTTCTCGCCCGGACGCCGCACGGGAGTCTTCCGCGCCCGCTCCGCCATGAAGGCGCGCTCGGCGAGGACGGGGCCTTCGAAACGGCGTACGCGGTCGACCGGAATGCCGGCGAGCTGGGCGACCTCCTCGGCGGAGGCACCGGCTCGTATACGCGCCTGGATGTCGCGCGGGCGGAGGTGGCTCTCCACCTCGATCTCGATCTGTCCGAGGCGGGCTCGGTCGTTGCGCACAGCGGCCCGGAGCCGCTCGTCGATCGGAAGCGTGTACTCCGTGCTGTCCGCAGCCTTGAGCACCAGTCGTGTGCCGTCGTTGGAGACGGCCACGACACGCAGTTCGGGCATGGGGACCTCCCGGGTGGTGCCTGCCGACGTCACGTGCGTCGCTGCTTCCGCTAGTCGAGTGTGGCCTGCCCGGGTGCAGCCTGCCACAACATTGCCGAGTTGCCCGGCGTGTCGGGCATGGGCCCTGGAACGCCGTTATGGCACGGTTACCTTTTCGCAACGCAGAGTGACCGAGATGGTCACTCTGTGCAGCAGGCGCCCGTGCGGAGCCGCGGCGCCGCCGGTTCGAGTGCCGCGTTCGGCCCCCTCCCGTAAGTCCCGGATACCCGTGTGGGACCCGGGGCCCAGGGCTCGCCACAGTACTCCATTCGGGCCACCGGGGTGGACCGGCGCGCCGCCGAAGTTCTCGCGGGGTACGGGAGTTGGACCCGTTGTAAAGCCTTGGCGAGTGATCCGTACGTGTCCTGCTTCACACAATTCACGGAAACGGAACTATTCCTTTCGCTCAAATGTCCTTTCTCTGTGCAAGACGGACCAGAAGGGCGAACAGAGGCTGGCAATGGGTGACAAGCAGGACACCGGGACCGAAGAGAAGAAGCGCATCGACTTGAGCGTGCCTCAGGTCGCGGGCAGCGCGCTCGCCGCGGTCACCGCCGCGGTGCTCGCCTCCCAGCTGGGCGTGTACGGCACGTTCCTCGGCGCCGGTGTCGTGAGCGTGGTCGCCACCTGCGGAGGCACCGTCTTCCAGCACTTCTTCAAACGGACCGGCGAGCAACTGCGCGAGGTCACCGTCCAGGCCAAGGTCGGCTCGCGCCAGGTACCGGTGGTCTCCCCTTACAAGGGGGCGCGGGACGAGACCGCGGTCCTGCCGCAGGCCGACGTGGACCGCACCCAACTGCTGAAGTCGATCGACGAGACGGCGATGGCGCCGCGGACCGACGCGGACCGCACCCAACTGCTCAGGTCGGTGGACGAGACCCAGCTGTTGTCGTCCGCGGCCCGCCCCGCGAAGGGGTTCAACGAGGCGAGCGTCCACGGCACCCGGCTGCGCGGATGGAAGCGGCCGGTGCTCGCGGCGGCCGTCGTCTTCGGCGTGTCGATGGGCGGCATCACCACGTACGAACTGCTCTCCGGCGGCGAGGTCGGCGGCAACGGCACCGGGACCACGCTGGGGTCCGTGTTCACCGGCGGCTCCAAGAAGCAGGAGAAGCCGTCCGCGCCTTCGGACACCGGCGACGACCACAAGCGCTCGCCCGGCACCGGCGGTTCGTCGACGCCGGGAACCAGTGGCGGCGGCACGACCGGAGGGGACGCGTCGACGAACAGTCCGTCGCCGAAGCCGTCCCCCTCCAAGTCCACGGATTCGGGCTCGGGTTCGGGGTCCGGATCCGGTTCCGGCTCGGGCGGTACGACGCCGACTCCGACGCCCACTCCGTCCACTTCGAAGGGCTCCGGATCCGGGAGCGACGCCGGCGACCCGGCCACCCCGGACAGCAAGTCCGGCGGCACCCCCACCCCCTAGCGGCCTCACTCGCCGAGCACGCGCCGCAGATAGGCGTTGGCGAACCGGCGCTCCGGGTCGAGCCGGTCGCGCAGCGCGGTGAACTCGGCGAAGCGGGGGTAGACCTCGGCGAAGTAGGCCGCGTCGCGCGTGTGCACCTTGCCCCAGTGCGGCCGGCCCGCGTGCGCGGCCATGATCCGCTCGACCGCGGTGAAGTACGCCTGGTACGGCGTGCCCTTGTACATGTGCACGGCTATGTAGGCGGTCTCGCGCCCCGAGGCGGTGGAGAGCGCGATGTCGTCGGCGGGCGCGGTGCGGACCTCCACCGGGAAGCTGACCCGCAGCGGCGAGCGCTCCACCAGGGCTTTCACTTCACGCAGCGCCCCGACCACGGCCTCGCGCGGCAGGGCGTACTCCATCTCCACGAACCGCACCCGGCGCGGGCTTGTGAAGACCTTGTACGGAATGTCGGTGTACGTGCGGGCGGACAGCGCCCGGCTGGAGACCTTGGCGATCGACGGGATCGTGGCGGGCACGGCCCGGCCGAGCGAACACACCACCTGGAAGAGCCCATTGGACATGAGCTCGTCCTCGATCCAGCCGCTGAGCCTTCCGGGCGGGGAGGCGGGGCCCGCGCTGCGGTTGTTGCGCTTGGTGTTGCAGTTGCCGGTGTGCGGGAACCAGTAGAACTCGAAGTGCTCGTTCTCCGCGAAGAGTTCGTCGAACTCGGCGGTGACCTTGTCGAAGGCCATCGGCTCCTCGCGGGCCGTGAGCAGGAAGACCGGCTCCACGGCGAAGGTGATCGCGGTGACGACGCCGAGCGCGCCGAGCCCGATCCGGGCCGCCGCGAAGACCTCGGGGTTCTCCTTCTCGGAGCAGGTCAGGAGCGAGCCGTCTGCCGTGACCAGCTCAAGTCCCTTGATCTGGGCGGCGATCGAGGCCGAGTCGCGGCCGGTGCCGTGCGTTCCGGTGCTCGTCGCACCCGCCACCGTCTGCTCCATGATGTCGCCCATGTTCGTGAGCGACAGGCCCTCCCTGGCCAGCGCCGCGTTCAGCCGCTTCAGGGGGGTGCCGGCCTCCACCGTGACGGTCATCGCGGCGCGGTCGATCTCGCGGATGCCGGTCAGCAGGTCGGGACGTATCAGCACGCCGTCGGTGGCGGCGGCCGCGGTGAAGGAGTGGCCGGTGCCGACCGCCTTCACCGTGAGGCCGTCCTCGGCGGCCCGGCGCACGGCCTCGGCGAGCTCGGCCGCGGAGGCCGGGGACACTTCCCTCGCCGGCCGCGCGGTGATGTTCCCCGCCCAGTTACGCCAGGTGCTGCTGCCGTTCGCTCCGCTCATCTGCTTCGAGCCCCTCCCGATGCGTCACCGGCCTGCGAAGCCGGCGGTACCCCAGGAACGCCACCACCGCCGCGAGCGTTCCCGACACGCCGGACACCAGGTACCCCGCCTGCGCTCCCGCCGCGTCCACCACCCAACCTGCGGCGGAGGAGCCGAGGGCCACACCGACCGCGAGCCCGGTACTCGTCCAGGTCATGCCCTCGGTGAGCTTGCTGCGCGGTACGTGCTGTTCGACGAGGGCCATCGTCGTCACCATCGTCGGTGCGATGGACAGACCCGCGACAAAGAGCGCCACGGCTAGGAACGGCAGGTTCCCGGCCAGTTGGAGCGGGATCATACTCACCGCCATCGCACAGACACCCACCAGCCACCTGCTCGACGCCGCACCCTTGAGGCGCAGCAGCCCGAACACGGCTCCCGCGAGGCACGAGCCGAGGGCGTACACGGCGAGCACCAGGCTCGCCATCGCCTTGTGGCCGCGCTCGTCGGCGAAGGCCACAGTGACCACGTCGACCGAGCCGAAGACCGCGCCGGTGGCGACGAAGGTGGCGACCAGGACCTGGAGTCCGCGCGAGCTCAGCGCGGAGCGGCCGCTGTGGTGCTCGTGCGGATGCGGTACGGGTTCGGTGGCGCGCTGGGCGGTCAGCAGGAAGACGCCGGCCGCCAGGAAGCACGCGGCGATCAGCGGCCCCGCCTCGGCGAACCAGGCGGTGGAGAGCCCGATCGACAGGATCGGCCCGAGGATGAAGCACAGCTCGTCGACGATCGACTCCCACGAGTACGCCGTGTGCAGGTTCTGGGCGTCGCCGCGGTAGATCTCGGCCCAGCGGGCCCGGACCATGGAGCCGACGCTCGGCACGCAGCCGGCGCCCGCCGCGAAGACGAACAGGGTCCAGTCCGGGGCGCTCTGCTGGGCGCACAGGAGGAGCCCGGTGACGGCGGCGACCGCGACCACGGTGGCCGGGCGCAGCACCCGCCGCTGGCCGTGCCGGTCGACAAGGCGGGATATCTGGGGGCCGACCACGGCGGCCGACATGGCGAGCGTCGCCGAGAGCGCGCCGGCCAGGCCGTAGCGGCCGGTCAGCTGGGACACCATGGTCACGACGCCGATGCCCATCATCGACAGCGGCATCCGCCCGAGGAGGCCGGCGGCGGAGAACCCCTTGGTGCCGGGGGCGGCGAATATCGCGCGGTAGGGACTGGGCAACGGGGGCTCCGGGATCCGGCGTGACGCGTGTAATTAATTCCTAAAGCTTACGATGCTGAAGTCGACCGGCGCACCGCCTTTTCCGACCGGGTTCCTACGGCTCGGTTCCGCGCCTGTCAGAGGCGGATGGCAGGATCGAGTCATGTCCGAACTGCGCGATCCAGCTCCCGGAGCGGCCTCGGCCGCCGCCCCGTACGACGCCCTGCTGCTGCTCTCCTTCGGCGGCCCCGAAGGCCCCGACGACGTGGTCCCGTTCCTGGAGAACGTGACGCGCGGCCGCGGCATCCCCAAGGAGCGGCTCAAGGAGGTGGGGCAGCACTACTTCCTGTTCGGCGGGGTCAGCCCCATCAACGAGCAGAACCGCGCGCTGCTCGACGCGCTGCGCAAGGACTTCGCCGAGAACAGCCTGGACCTGCCGGTCTACTGGGGCAACCGGAACTGGGCGCCCTATCTCACCGACACCCTGCGCGAGATGGTGGCCGACGGCCGCCGCCGGATCGCCGTCCTGACCACCAGCGCGTACGCCTCGTACTCGGGCTGCCGGCAGTACCGCGAGAACCTGGCGGAGGCGCTCGCGACGCTGGAGGCCGAGGGGCTCGCGGTGCCGAAGGTCGACAAGCTGCGGCACTACTTCAACCACCCCGGCTTCGTCCGCCCCATGATCGACGGCGTCCTGGAGTCGCTCGCCGAGCTGCCCGAGGACGTCCGCGCGGGCGCCCACCTCGCCTTCACGACGCACTCCATCCCCACCGCCGCGGCCGACACCTCGGGCCCCGTCGAGGAGCACGGCGACGGCGGCGCCTACGTCCGCGAACACCTCGACGTGGCGGGGATCGTCGCCGACGCGGTCCAGGCCGAGACCGGCGTCGAGCGGCCCTGGCAGCTCGTCTACCAGTCCCGCTCCGGCGCCCCGCACATCCCCTGGCTCGAACCCGACATCTGCGACCACCTGGAGACGCTGCACGGCGAGGGCGTCCCGGCCGTCGTCATGGTCCCCATCGGCTTCGTCTCCGACCACATGGAGGTCCTGTACGACCTCGACACGGAGGCCACCGCCAAGGCCGCCGAGCTCGGCCTGCCGGTGGCCCGCTCCGCGACCGTCGGCGCCGATCCGCGCTTCGCCGCGGCCGTGCGCGAGCTCGTCGTCGAGCGGGCCGCCGCCGAGCGCGGGCTGCCCGCCGAGCGCTGCGCCCTCGGCGCGCTCGGCCCCTCGCACGACCTCTGCGCGGTCGGCTGCTGCCCGGCCGCCCGCGGTGGCGCCAAGCCCGCGGCCGCGGGCGCCGACAGCCCGTACGCGTAAGGAGCACCGATGACCGACCCTCTGCACCGCGAACTGCTCGGCCTCGCCCTGGAGGCCGCCCGGCGGGCCGGCGAGCTGCTGCGCGACGGCCGCCCGGCCGACCTCGCCGTCGCCGCCACCAAGTCCAGCCCCATCGACGTGGTGACCGAGATGGACATCGCCGCCGAGAAGCTGATCACCGGCTACCTCTCCGAGCACCGCCCGCACGACGGCTTCCTCGGCGAGGAGGGCGCCTCCAGCGAGGGCACCAGCGGCATCCGCTGGGTCATCGACCCGCTCGACGGAACCGTCAACTACCTTTACGGGCTGCCCACTTGGGCCGTCTCCATCGCCGCCGAACAGGACGGCGAGCGGGTCGCGGGCGTGGTCGCCGCCCCGATGCGCGGCGAGACCTACCACGCCGTCCTCGGCGGCGGCGCCTTCGAGGGCGACCGCCCGCTGCGCTGCCGCCCGCCGGCCCCGCTGTCCCAGTCCCTGGTGGGGACGGGCTTCGCCTACGTCCAGAGCGTCCGCGCCCACCAGGCCGAGGTGGCCCAGCGCCTGATCCCGCAGTTCCGCGACATCCGCCGCGGCGGCTCGGCGGCGATCGACCTGTGCGACGTGGCGGCCGGGCGGCTCGACGCGTACTACGAGCGCGGCCTCAACCCCTGGGACCTGGCGGCCGGCGACCTGATCGCCCGCGAGGCGGGCGCGCTCACCGGCGGCCGCCCCGGCACGCCCCCGTCCCGCGAGCTGACGATCGCCGCATCGCCGGAACTCTTCGGCCCGCTCCAGTCCCTTCTGGAGGAGTACGGGGCCTGGCACGACTGAGTGCCCCGGGTTGAAGCCCGCAGGCATGACGAAACCCCGGCGCCGTCCCGTGGCGCCGGGGTTTCCCGGTGGGTGGGGTCAGAGCGCTGCGGCTACCTCGACGCCGTGCTCGGCGGCCAGACGACGGAGGTCGTCCAGCTCTGCCTGCTCGACGTCGGCGAGGAAGTCGTCGCCGGTTTCGCGCGCCCGTGTGAGGTCGGTTTCCGTGGTCCTGATGCGCTGCAGAAGTCCTGCGGTAAAAGCGTCCATGGTGCGCCCCCTCGTCGTGGGTCGGTGGCACGGGGGTGTGCCGACGGGTGGGTCGCGACCACGACATGAGGGTGTGGCGTGCCACATACAGGGCGTGATCGCGGGGTGTGCAGTCGTCCTCCCCAAGCCCACTCTCAAAGAAACCTCAACTGCCGCGCCAATCCTGTTCATTCCCGCGGCGCCCACCTCGTCCGGCCGAAAGCCGCAGGTAGCGGGCGGACTCCGGTCCGGCTCCGTCTTACCGCCGGTTTATGGGCGTAAAGGGCAGGATGGAAGCGCACAGTCACTGGTTCAGTGCACAGACATGCCCGCGAACGACGCGGGTCCCTACGGAAGGAAATGCGCCGTGCGCGTACTCGTCGTCGAGGACGAGCAACTGCTCGCCGATGCGGTGGCCACCGGACTGCGCCGGGAGGCCATGGCCGTCGACGTCGTGTACGACGGCGCCGCGGCCCTGGAGCGCATCGGAGTGAACGACTACGACGTGGTCGTGCTCGACCGGGACCTCCCGCTCGTCCACGGGGACGACGTCTGCCGCAAGATCGTCGAGCTGGGCATGCCCACGCGTGTCCTGATGCTGACGGCCGCTGGTGACGTCAGCGACCGCGTGGAGGGCCTGGAGATCGGCGCGGACGACTACCTGCCCAAGCCGTTCGCCTTCACCGAGCTGACCGCCCGCGTCCGCGCGCTCGGCCGGCGCACCACCGTGCCGCTGCCGCCCATCCTGGAGCGGGCCGGCATCAAGCTCGACCCCAATCGCCGCGAGGTCTTCCGCGAGGGCCGGGAGATCCAGCTCGCGCCGAAGGAGTTCGCGGTCCTTGAGGTGCTCATGCGCAGCGAGGGCGCCGTGGTCTCGGCCGAGCAGCTCCTGGAGAAGGCCTGGGACGAGAACACCGACCCGTTCACGAACGTCGTGCGCGTGACCGTCATGACGCTGCGCCGCAAGCTCGGCGAGCCCCCGGTGATCGTCACCGTGCCGGGCTCGGGCTACCGGATCTGACGGCGATGGCCGCGACCCCCGCGCCGCCGACGGCGCCCCCGAAGCCCACCTGGGCCCCGAAGTCCGCCGAGCCCCCTTTCCCGTGGCTCAGGCCCACCATCCGCATACGCCTCACGCTGCTCTACGGCGGCATGTTCATGATCGCCGGGATACTGCTCCTCTCGATCATCTACTTGCTCGCCGCCCAGGCCCTGCACGCGGGCAGCACCCCGTTCAAGATCGTGGACGGCCAGAACATCGTGGTCTCCAGCGGCAGCTGCCAACTCCCGGAGCGGGGTACCCCCGGGGCCTTCAACGACGCCATCAGCGCCTGTATGGCCGCGCAGCGCCAGCACGCCCTCGACAACCTCCTGAGCCGCTCCCTGCTCGCCCTCGTCGGCCTCAGCGTCATCGCCTTCGCCTTCGGGTACGCGATGGCCGGCCGCGTCCTGTCGCCGCTCGGACGGATCACCCGGACCGCCCGCAGGGTGGCCGGCACGGACCTGACCCGGCGGATCGAGCTGGACGGCCCCGACGACGAGCTCAAGGAGCTCTCCGACACCTTCGACGAGATGCTGGACCGCCTGGAGCGGGCCTTCACCGCGCAGCAGCGGTTCGTCGCGAACGCCTCGCACGAGCTGCGCACCCCGCTCGCGATCAACCGCACGCTGCTCGAAGTGCACCTCTCCGACCCCGGCGCCCCGGTGGAGCTCCAGCAGCTCGGCAAGACGCTGCTCGCCACCAACGAGCGCAGCGAGCAGCTCGTCGAGGGCCTGCTGCTGCTGGCCCGCAGCGACAACGAGATCATCGACCGCAAGCCGGTCGACCTCGCCGAGGTGGCGTCCCGCGCCATCGACCAGGCCCGGAGCGAGGCCGACGCCAAGGGCGTGGAGGTCCGCGGCGAGCGCGGCCTCGCGGTAGTCCAGGGCAACGGCGTCCTCCTGGAGCGCATCGCGCTCAACCTGGTGCAGAACGCCGTCCGGTACAACATCACCGCAGGCGGCTGGGTCGAGGTGGTCACCGAGCTCAAGGACGGCCACGCGACGCTGCTCGTGACCAACACCGGGCCGGTGGTTCCGGCGTACGAGATCGACAACATCTTCGAGCCGTTCCGGCGGCTGCGCACCGAGCGCACCGGCAGTGACAAGGGCGTCGGCCTCGGCCTGTCCATCGCCCGGTCGGTCGCGAGGGCTCACGGAGGCCGTATCATCGCGGAGCCCCGCGAAGGCGGCGGCCTCGTGATGCGTGTCACCCTGCCGGTCTGAGACGCTGCTCGAAGCTGTTTTGACCGTTCGCTTTGCGCGGAATTTTCGGGACCTGTTCCTGTGAGTTCCGTGTGTGATCAGTCACAAAGGCAAACTTCCGGCCACCTACTCTCCGTGATCACTGAATCCGCTGGAATCCCGGGAAAAGTCCGGGTTTCCAGGGGGTGAGATCACGGGAAGTACACGGGGTGGCGCTGGTGAAGTGCGACATTAGGACCGTGTACGGTCCCGATCGCCATCCAAGACGATCACTCTTGAGGAGTGCGGTTGGGTGTCGATTGAGTAACAGACCTTGATGTGAGGCAAAATCTCCGCCTCAGGTCGGGCACAAGTCCGGCCTCTCACGCGTTACGTGCGCTGAGACACCGCAACCACCCAGAGGGGGAGAGCGACATGGCAACGGACTACGACACCCCACGCAAGACCGACGACGACGTCGATTCCGACAGCCTTGAAGAGCTGAAGGCCCGGCGCAACGACAAGTCCACCTCGACTGTCGACGTCGACGAGTACGAGGCCGCCGAAGGCATGGAACTGCCCGGCGCGGACCTGTCCAACGAAGAGCTCGCCGTTCGCGTCCTGCCCAAGCAGGCCGACGAGTTCACCTGCATGAGCTGCTTCCTCGTGCACCACCGCAGCCAGCTGGCCCGGGAGAAGAACGGCCAGCCGATCTGTCGCGACTGCGACTGAGCAGGCCGGCTGTGGCAGGCGCGAAACCGCCCCGGAAGCGACCGTTCCGGAGGAAGGGTGCCCCGGGTTCCACCGAGGCACCACAGGGCGGCACAGGCCCGGCAGAAGGCGTGGAAGACCCCGCCGAGCCGGACCGCCTCCCTGCGGTCAGCGCTGTCGACGGTGCACGTGACGCCGAGCGGGGCCACCAGGCCTCGCTCGAAGCAGCCGTCACGGCACCGGAATCGGAACACAAGGCGGGGCCCGCGGCCGGGGCCCGACGCCTGGACGCCCTGCGCAAGGGCGCTCTCGACAAGGGCGTTCCCGCCCTGAGGAAGAGCGTTCCGGCGCTCAAGAAGGGCGTACGCAAGGGCGGCGAGGGCGTAAAGGCCTCGCTCGGCCACCTTGCCGACCGCGTCATCGAAGTCGCCCCCCGCATTCCCGTGCGGGACCTGGCGACCCTGCGCGCCCATTTCCCGGGTCTCGGCCCGGAGGAGATCGCCGACAAACTGATCGCCGGCGCTGCCAACGGCACCTCCACGGTCGGCGCGGGAATCGGCGCGGCCGCGATGCTGCCCGTACCGCCCGCGATGCCCGCCGAGCTGGCCGCGGAGATCACCGGCGTCGCCGCCATCGAGCTGAAGCTCATCGCCGAGCTGCACGAGGTCTACGGAATGCGGCCGCCCGGCACGCTCAAAGAGCGCTCCATGGCCTATCTGACGTCGTGGACCGAGGAGCGCGGCATCGACGTCACCAAGCCGACGTCGCTCAATTTCGCGCTCGGCGGCCAGATGAAGCGCGAGCTGCGCCAGCAGATCATGAAGCGCATGGTCCGCAATCTGCCGAACCTGACGCCGTTCATGGTCGGTGCGGCCGTCGGCGCCGTGATGAACCGCCGGGACACCAAGAAGCTCGCCGGGCACATCCGCAAGGACCTGCGTGAGCGCCAAGTGCCCTGGGACGCGCTGCCCGAGCTGCCCGCCCTGGAACAGCCGGACAACCCGCTGCCGCAGGGGAAGAACCCGAGGGAACTCGACCGCTGAAGGGCCGGGCTCAGCCGGTGCGGACCGCGTTCAGCGCCGCCTTCAGCGCCTCGGGATCCCGGGTCGAGAGGTAGGCGTACGGAGTCGGGTCCGCCGGATCCGTGATCTCCACCTTCACCGCCGTCGGGATGTAGGCCCGCAGCAGCATGAACGCGCGCGGATCGGCCTTGTGCAGCCGCCAGGCCCGCGCCTCCTCGGCGTCCAGGACCTCGGGCTCGCCCAGCGCCTTCACCGGGATCCGGGCCTCGCCCGCCACCAGGGTGTCCGGGAGCACCCGGATCCGCACCGAGCCGTACGAACTCACCACCACCCACGACACCGCCGTGCCGCCCACCAGGCCGGCCAGCATCGGCAGGGTGCCCAGCGGCAGCAGCATCAGCGCGCACGCGACGCCGACGAGGACGGAGATGAACCACCACGACCTGGGCGCGGTGAGGCGTTCTGCGTACTGCGGGGCATTGGGCTGCATGAAAGCTAGCTTGGCACGGCGCGACCTGCGCCTTGACCGCGGGTAAGGTCTGCGGCTGTGACTGCTACATCTGCGTCCCTGACACCCCCGGCCGACGCCATAGCGCCGGTGCGGCACCCCGAGGCGCCCGCACCCGGCGAGCTGCTCGGTGCGCACTACGGGCACTGCTTCGGCTGCGGCGACGGACAGCCCCACGGACTGCACCTGGCCGCGCGGGCCGGCCAGGGCGTGACCGTCACCGCCGAGTTCACCGTGCGCGAGGCCCACCAGGGCGCCCCGGGCCTCGCCCACGGCGGGGTGCTCGCCACCGCGCTCGACGAGACGCTCGGCTCGCTGAACTGGCTGCTGCGGGTGATCGCGGTGACCGGCCGCCTGGAGACGGACTTCGCCCGCCCGGTGCCGGTCGGCACGGTCCTGCACCTCCAGGCCGAGGTCACCGCGGTGGCCGGCCGCAAGATCTACTCCCGGGCCACCGGCCGCATCGGCGGCCCCGAGGGACCCGTGGCGGTCCGTGCCCAGGCCCTCTTCATCGAGGTGAAGGTGGACCACTTCATCGACAACGGACGTCCGGCCGAGATCCAGGCCGCGATGTCCGACCCCGACCAGGTCAGGCGCGCCCGCGCCTTCGAGGTGAACCCGTGACCCGTGAACCCGTAGACGTCCTCATCCGCCGTGTCGACCCGGAGGTGCCGATCCCGGCGTACGGGCATCCGGGCGACGCCGGAGCCGATCTGGTGACCACCGAGGCGGCCGAGCTCGCTCCCGGCGAGCGGGCGGTCCTGGCGACCGGCGTCTCCATCGCGCTGCCCGACGGGTACGCGGCCTTCGTGCACCCTCGTTCGGGTCTTGCCGCCCGCTGCGGTGTCGCCCTGGTGAATGCCCCGGGGACGGTGGATGCCGGGTACCGTGGGGAGATCAAGGTGATCGTGGTCAACCTCGACCCTCGCGAGAGCGTTCGGTTCGAGCGTTTCGACCGCATTGCCCAACTGGTCGTCCAGCAGGTCGAGAAGGTGCGCTTCCACGAGGTGGCGGAGCTTCCCGGCTCGGCGCGGGCCGAGGGGGGCTTCGGGTCCACCGGCGGTCATGCCGCCGTGGACGGTTCGGCCGCCGGTGGCGGCACTACGGGTGGGAATCGATACGCTTCGGTCGTATCCGACCGGGAAGGACAGTGACGTGTTCGGACGTCGCAAGAAGAGCGGTACCGCCGAGGACTCGGCGGGCGAGGCCGAGCAGGCTGTCGAGGGCACTGCGTCCGACGGAATCGACGCCGACGCAGCTGGTGACGCGAGCGGGGCGCGCAGGGTGAACCTGCCGCCGGCGCCCCGTCCGGATGGGCCCTGGGACCTGTCCGAGGTCACCGAGCCCGGCGAGGGCCGGGTGGACCTCGGCGGACTCTTCGTCCCCGGGGTCGAGGGCATGGAGCTGCGGGTCGAGGTCGCGGGCGACGCGATCGTGGCGGCCACGGTCGTGCTGAACGACAGCGCGGTCCAGCTGCAGGGCTTCGCGGCACCGAAGAAGGAAGGCATCTGGGGCGAGGTCCGCGAGGAGATCGCCTCCGGCATCACCCAGCAGGGCGGCATCATCGACGAGGTCGAGGGCCCGCTGGGCTGGGAGCTGCGCGCGCAGGTCCCCGTGCAGCTGCCCGACGGCACCAACGGTGTCCAGCTGGTCCGCTTCGTGGGCGTGGACGGCCCGCGCTGGTTCCTGCGCGGTGTCATCTCCGGCCAGGGCGCGGTGCAGCCGCAGGCCGCCGGGCTCCTGGAGACGATCTTCCGCGACACCGTGGTGGTGCGCGGCGAGGGCCCGATGGCGCCCCGCGACCCGATCGTCCTGAAGCTGCCCGACGACGCGCAGATGGTGCCCGAGGGCGTGCAGCAGGAGGACCAGGAGGGCTCGCGCTTCTCCGGCGGCATGGGCCAGCTCCAGCGCGGCCCCGAGATCACCGAGATCCGCTGACCACCACCGGCCACGTGCCCGATGGGCCGCGCTCCCGGACAGGGGCGCGGCCCATCGGCATGTCCGGGACCGGCACCCCGAGCGCCAACGCGGCGTCCGCGGGCGGCACTTGAGGGACCGGCCGGCCCCGGCCGCCGCCCCGTTGCCCGCGAGACCCCCGTTCGCGCGGGCAATCCGGGCAGATCCCCCGCGATCCGTTGCCCGGCCGCGTGCAACCTGCACATACTGGCGCCCGGCCGCGCACACGCACGTACGGGGGAGACCGGCATGACGCAGAGCACCAGCGGGCAGGGCGGCGGGACGGCCGTCGCCGGGGACAGGCCGACCGGGCCGATGGTCCGGGTCGACAACCTGCACCGCTCGTACGGGAGCGGCGCCGCCGCCGTGCACGCGCTGCGCGGGATCTCCTTCGAGGTGCCGCGCGGTGAGCTCGTCGCCCTCAAGGGGCGCTCGGGCTCCGGCAAGACCACCCTGCTCAACCTCCTCGGCGGGCTCGACCAGCCCGACGAAGGCGCCATCACCGTGGACGGCACCGACGTCGTGGGCCTGGGGGAGCAGGGCCTCCTGGAGCTGCGCCGCGACCGGATCGGCTTCATCTTCCAGTCCTTCGGCCTCATCCCCATCCTCAGCGCCGCCGAGAACGTGGGCGTCCCGATGCGGCTCAAGAAGGCCGACCCGCGCGAGCGCGAGGAACGCGTCGCCCTACTGCTCTCCCTCGTCGGCCTCGGCGACCACGCGAAGCAGCGCCCCGGCGAGCTCTCCGGCGGCCAGCAGCAACGCGTCGCCATCGCCCGCGCGCTCGCCAACCGGCCGGCCCTGCTGATCGCGGACGAGCCCACCGGCCAGCTCGACGCCGACACCGGCCTCGCGGTGATGGAGCTCATTCGCGCCGTGGTGCGCAGCGAGGGTGTCACGGCCCTGGTCGCCACCCACGACAGCCAGCTCCTCGGCCTCGCCGACCGCGTCCTGGAACTGGGCGACGGGCAGCTCGTCGACCACGGCCCTCGGCTGAACAGCGCGTGATCACGCGGGCGGGGCATCAGAATCGCGTCAATACGCGGCCCCCGCCCCACCCCCACCCCATTTGCCGGAATTGTTGGCCGTAAGGTCGACGCAGCGTACGCAGCTGAATTCTGAAAGACAATGGGGCCATGGCACGCGGCAAGCTTCGGATCTACCTCGGCGCGGCACCGGGCGTCGGCAAGACGTACGCGATGCTCTCCGAGGCCCACCGCCGGGTGGAGCGCGGCACGGACTGCGTCGTCGCGTTCGTGGAGCACCACGGCCGGCCGCGCACCGAGGTGATGCTGCACGGCCTGGAGCAGATCCAGCGGCGCGAGATCGAGTACCGCGGCAGCGTCTTCACCGAGATGGACGTCGACGCCGTCCTGGAGCGCAGCCCCGCCGTCGCCCTGGTGGACGAACTGGCGCACACCAATGTGCCCGGCGCCCGCAACACCAAGCGCTGGCAGGACGTCGAAGAGCTGCTCGCGGCCGGGATCGACGTCGTGTCCACCGTCAACATCCAGCACCTGGAATCCCTCGGCGACGTGGTCGAGTCGATCACCGGCGTACGCCAGCGCGAGACCGTGCCCGACGAGGTGGTGCGCCGGGCCGACCAGATCGAGCTCGTCGACATGTCGCCCCAGGCGCTGCGCCGCCGCATGGCGCACGGCAACATCTACAAGTCCGACAAGGTCGACGCGGCCCTGTCCAACTACTTCCGGCCCGGCAACCTCACCGCACTGCGCGAACTCGCGCTGCTGTGGGTCGCCGACCGGGTCGACGAATACCTCCAGCAGTACCGCGGCGAGCACGACATCAAGTCCACCTGGCAGGCCCGCGAGCGCATCGTCGTCGGCCTCACCGGCGGACCCGAGGGCCGCACCCTCATCCGCCGCGCCGCCCGGATGGCCGCCAAGGGCTCCGGCAGCGAGATCCTCGCGGTGTACGTGGCCAGGAGCGACGGCCTCACCTCCGCCTCGCCCAAGGAACTCGCCGTCCAGCGCACCCTCGTCGAGGACCTCGGCGGCAGCTTCCACCACGTCATAGGCGACGACATCCCGGCCTCGCTGCTCGCCTTCGCGCGCGGCGTCAACGCCACCCAGATCGTCCTCGGCTCCAGCCGCCGCAAGGCCTGGCAGTACATCCTCGGCCCCGGCGTCGGGCAGACCGTGGCCCGCGACTCCGGGCCCGACCTCGACGTCCACATCGTCACCCACGAAGAGGTCGCCAAGGGCCGGGGTCTGCCCGTGGCACGCGGGGCCCGGCTCGGGCGGGCCCGCATCGTGTGGGGCTGGGCGGCCGGAGTGATCGGCCCCGCCCTGCTGACCGTGCTTCTCACCAATGTCGACGCGGACCTCGGGCTCGCCAACGACATGCTGATGTTCCTGACGCTGACGGTGGCCGCGGCCCTGCTCGGCGGCCTGATCCCGGCGCTCGCCTCGGCCGCGTTCGGCTCGTTCCTCCTGAACTACTACTTCACCCCGCCCATCCACAAGATCACGATCGCCGATCCCAAGAACATCGTCGCCATCGTCATCTTCGTCCTGGTGGCCGTGTCGGTTGCCTCGGTCGTCGACGTCGCGGCCCGCCGCACCCACCAGGCCGCCCGGCTGCGCGCCGAGTCCGAGATCCTCTCGTTCCTCGCGGGCAGCGTCCTGCGCGGCGAGACCAGCCTGGACGCCCTGTTGGAGCGGGTCCGCGAGACCTTCGCCATGGAGTCGGTCGCCCTCCTGGAGCGCGAGAGCGACGTCGAGCCCTGGACGCGCGCGGGCAGCGTCGGGCCGCACCCGGTCGCCCGCCCCGAGGACGCCGACGTCGACATGCCGGTCGGCGACCACATGGCGCTCGCCCTGTCCGGACGGGTGCTGCCCGCCGAGGACCGCCGCGTGCTCGGCGCGTTCGCCGCCCAGGCCGCCGTGGTCCTCGACCGCCAGCGCCTGGTGGGTGAGGCCGAGGAGGCCCGCAAGCTCGCCGAGGGCAACCGCATCCGCACCGCGCTGCTCGCCGCCGTCAGCCACGACCTGCGCACCCCGCTCGCCTCCATCAAGGCAGCAGTGACGTCCCTGCGCTCCGACGACGTCGAATGGTCCGAGGAGGACCGCGCCGAGCTCCTAGAAGGCATCGAGGCCGGCGCCGACCGGCTCGACCACCTCGTCGGCAACCTCCTCGACATGTCCCGGCTCCAGACCGGCACCGTCACCCCGCTCATCCGCGAGATAGACCTCGACGAGGTCGTGCCGATGGCGCTCGGCGGCGTCCCCGAGGACAGCGTCGTCCTCGACATCCCCGAAACCCTGCCCATGGTCGAGGTCGACCCGGGCCTCCTGGAGCGGGCCGTCGCGAACATCGTCGAGAACGCCGTCAAGTACAGCCCGCTCGACAGCCCCGTCACCGTCGCCGCCAGCGGCATGGCCGAGCGCGTCGAGATACGGGTCACCGACCGCGGCCCCGGCGTCCCCGACGCCGCCAAGGACCGCATCTTCGCGCCCTTCCAGCGCTACGGCGACGCCCCGCGCGGCGCCGGAGTGGGCCTCGGCCTCGCCGTCGCCCGGGGCTTCGCCGAAGCCATGGGCGGCACCCTCGCCGCCGAGGACACCCCCGGCGGAGGCCTCACCATGGTGCTCACCGTCCGCGCCGCCCCCGGCCCGGACCGCGCCCCCGCCGACCTCTCCGCCCAGGTCACCTCATGAAACGAACCGCTCAGCCGGCACACGCAGAAGGCAGGTATCCCAGATGACCCGGGTGCTCGTGGTCGAGGACGAGCCGCAGATCGTGCGCGCGCTCGTGATCAACCTCAAGGCACGGAAGTACGAGGTGGACGCGGCCCCCGACGGCGCGACCGCCCTCCAGCTCGCCGCCGCCCGCCACCCCGACGTGGTCGTGCTCGACCTCGGCCTGCCCGACATGGACGGCGTCGAGGTCATCCGGGGCCTGCGCGGCTGGACCCGGGTCCCGATCCTGGTGCTTTCCGCCCGCCACACCTCCGACGAGAAGGTCGAGGCCCTTGACGCGGGCGCCGACGACTACGTCACCAAGCCGTTCGGCATGGACGAGCTGCTCGCCCGGCTGCGCGCCGCCGTCCGCCGCGCCGAGCCCGTCGGCGGCGCGGACGGCGCCGACGACGTGGTGATGGTGGAGACCGAGGGCTTCACCGTCGACCTGGCCGCCAAGAAGGTCAACCGGGACGGCCGCGACGTACGCCTCACGCCCACCGAATGGCACCTGCTCGAAGTCCTGGTGCGCAACACCGGCCGCCTGGTCAGCCAGAAGCAGCTGCTCCAGGAGGTCTGGGGGCCCTCGTACGGCACCGAGACGAACTACCTCCGGGTCTACATGGCCCAGCTGCGCCGCAAGCTGGAGCTCGACCCCTCGCACCCGCGCCACTTCATCACCGAGCCGGGCATGGGCTACCGCTTCGAACGCTGACCCCGCGCGCCCCTGCCGAACCCGGTGGCCCCGGTGCTGCAGCGCGGCCATATCCGTGCTGACCACATGCTTTGATCCGGTGGCGGGGCTCCCGGGTACGCTTTCTGTATGAGTGCTGACCTTCGTACCGAGAAGCCCGCGGGGCGCTTCCGCCGGATGCTCGACCGGCTGTCCACCTCGCAGGAGGACCTGCACTCCGCGGAACTGCAGGAGGACACGCAGGCCACGGGGTGCACCCGCATCTCCGAGTGCAGTGACCGCCAGATAGTCAAAGTGACTGGTACCTTGCGGACCGTCACCCTGCGCCCGCGGGCGGGTGTGCCGGCGCTGGAGGCCGAGCTCTTCGACGGCACCGCCCCACTGGACGTGGTGTGGCTGGGACGGCGCTCGATCGTGGGCATCGAGCCGGGCCGCAAGCTCATCGCTTCGGGCCGGATCTCCATGAGCCACGGCCGACGGGTCCTGTTCAACCCCAAATACGAACTCCGACCGCTCGGACAGGAGTAGCCGGTGACGTCAGTCGACAAGCCGACCACCGCCCCCACGCCCACCAAGCCCGCCGACGACGCGAAAGCCGTGACCGAGGCCGCGCTCTTCGAGGCGTTCGGCGGGGTGCGCGGCATGGTGGAGACGGTCCTGCCGGGACTGCTCTTCGTCACGATCTTCACGGTCAACAAGGACCTGCACACCTCGGCGATCGCCGCGCTCGCGGTGTCGCTGCTGCTCGTCGTGGTCCGCCTGGTCCGCAAGGACACCATGAAGCACGCCTTCAGCGGCGTCTTCGGCGTGGCCTTCGGCGTGGTCTTCGCGATGATGACGGGCAACGCCAAGGACTTCTACCTGCCGGGCATGCTCTACACGCTCGGCCTGGCGCTGGCGTACATCGTCACCACCGTGTGCGGGGTGCCGCTGATCGGGCTGATCCTCGGCCCGGTCTTCAAGGAGAACCTGTCCTGGCGCACCCGCAACCCGGGCCGCAAGAAGGCGTACGCGAAGGCGAGTTGGGCCTGGGGGCTCATCCTGCTCGCCAAGTGCGCGATCCTCTTCCCGCTGTACTGGTGGGCCAACACCTCGCAGCTCGGCTGGATACTGATCGCCCTGAAGATCCCGCCGTTCCTGCTCGCGGTCTGGCTCACCTGGGTCTTCCTCGCGAAGGCCCCGGCGCCCATCGACGTCTTCGCCGAGATGGAGGCGGAGGAAGCGGCCGAGAAGGCCCGCAAGGCCGCCACGGGCGAGGCGTAGGTCCCAGCGCGAACGAAGGGCCCGCAACCGTCACGGTTGCGGGCCCTTCGGCTGTTTCGTGAGGAGGGATCAGTCTTCCCGGCGGACCGAGAGCAGGTCCTCCAACTGCTCCTCGCGGGCCTGGGCGGCCACGAAAAGCAGCTCGTCGCCCGCCTCCAGGGTCTCCTCCTGGCTCGGCGTGAGCACCCGCGTGCCCCGGATGATCGTGACCAGCGAGGTGTCCTCCGGCCAGGCCACGTCCCCGACCTGCGTGCCCGCCAGCGCCGACTCCGGCGGCAGCGTCAGCTCGACCAGGTTGGCGTCGCCGTGGCTGAAGCGCAGCAGCCGTACGAGGTCGCCGACGCTCACCGCCTCCTCGACCAGCGCCGACATCAGACGCGGCGTCGAGACGGCGACGTCCACGCCCCACGACTCGTTGAACAGCCACTCGTTCTTCGGGTTGTTGACCCGGGCCACCACCCGCGGCACCCCGTACTCGGTCTTCGCGAGCAGCGAGACGACCAGGTTCACCTTGTCGTCACCGGTGGCCGCGATGACCACGTTGCAGCGCTGCAGCGCCGCCTCGTCGAGCGAGGTGATCTCGCAGGCGTCCGCGAGCAGCCACTCCGCGAGCGGCACCCGCTCCACCGAGATGGCGGTGGGCGCCTTGTCGACGAGGAGCACCTCGTGCCCGTTCTCCAGGAGCTCGCCCGCGATGGAACGGCCCACCGCGCCGGCCCCGGCAATCGCAACCCGCATCAGTGACCGCCCTCCTCGGGACCCTGGGCGAACGCCGCCTCGACCTTTTCGACCTCGTCGGTACGCATCATGACGTGCACCAGGTCGCCCTCCTGCAGCACCGTCCGGGACGTCGGAAGCACCGCTTCGCCCAGCCGGGTGAGGAACGCGACACGGACGCCGGTCTCCTCCTGCAGTTTGCTGATCTTGTGGCCGATCCAGGCCGTCGAGGTGTGCACCTCGGCCAGCTGCACGCCACCGCTCGGGTCGCGCCACAGCGGCTCGGCGCCGGACGGCAGCAGCCGCCGCAGCATCTGGTCGGCGGTCCAGCTGACCGTGGCCACCGTCGGGATGCCGAGCCGCTGGTAGACCTCGGCACGGCGCGGGTCGTAGATCCGCGCCGCCACGTTCTCGATGCCGAACATCTCGCGCGCCACCCGGGCCGCGATGATGTTGGAGTTGTCGCCGCTGGAGACCGCGGCGAACGCCCCGGCCTCCTCGATGCCCGCCTCGCGCAGGGTGTCCTGGTCGAAGCCGACGCCGGTGACCCGGCGCCCGCCGAAGCCCGAACCCAGCCGACGGAAGGCCGTGGGGTCCTGGTCGATCACCGCGACCGTGTGCCCCTGCTGTTCCAGGGTCTGCGCGAGAGCGGCTCCCACTCGCCCGCAGCCCATGATGACGATGTGCACGTCCCCTTACCCCGCACTCCTGGTCGCCCCGATGACCTGCGCAAACACCCTGCTCACTACTTCCTTCTCGGCTAGCCGGGCAACAGCGTGGCAACAGAAATCCACGTTGCCGCCTGATGAGCTTATGCGGCCCGCCCGGGGATGCACTCACTCAGTGCCCCCAGCACGCAAACCCGTCGACGGGAGCCGGGTGGGCCTTATTGAGACAGAGCGCTTACGATCCTCTGCGTGTCCAAACTGACCGACGTGCCCAAACGGATCCTGATCGGCCGGGCGCTGCGAAGCGACAAGCTGGGAGAAACGCTCCTCCCCAAGCGCATCGCACTCCCCGTCTTTGCCTCCGACCCGCTCTCGTCCGTTGCGTACGCTCCCGGAGAAGTGCTCCTGGTGCTCTCCGTGGCGGGTGTGTCGGCGTACCACTTCAGCCCCTGGATCGCGGTCGCGGTCGTGGTGCTGATGTTCACCGTGGTCGCCTCCTACCGGCAGAACGTGCACGCCTACCCGAGCGGCGGCGGCGACTACGAGGTCGCCACCACCAACCTCGGTCCCAAGGCCGGACTCACCGTCGCCTCCGCCCTGCTCGTCGACTACGTGCTGACCGTGGCCGTCTCGATCGCCTCCGGCATCGAGAACCTCGGCTCCGCGATCCCCTTCGTCGTCGAGCACAAGGTGCTGTGCGCCGTCGCCGTGATCGTGCTGCTCACGCTGATGAACCTGCGCGGCGTCAAGGAGTCGGGCAAGCTCTTCGCGATCCCGACGTACGTCTTCGTCGCCGGCGTCTTCATCATGATCGCCTGGGGCGCCTACCGGGGCCTGGTCATGGGCGACACCATGAAGGCGCCCACCGCCGACTACACGGTCCGCGCCGAGCACCAGGGCCTGGCCGGCTTCGCCCTCGTCTTCCTGCTGCTGCGCGCCTTCTCCTCCGGCTGCGCCGCGCTCACCGGCGTCGAGGCCATCAGCAACGGCGTCCCCGCCTTCCGCAAGCCCAAGTCGAAGAACGCCGCGAGCACGCTGGCCCTGATGGGCGGCCTGGCCGTCACTATGTTCTGCGGCATCATCGCGCTGGCCATGAGCACCCACGTACGGATGGCCGAGAAGCCCGGCGAGGACCTGCTCCACAACGGCACCCCGCTCGGCTCCGGATACGTCCAGAACCCGGTGATCTCCCAGGTGGCCGAGGCCGTCTTCGGCAACGGCAGCTTCCTGTTCATCGTGCTCGCCGCGGCCACCGCCCTGGTTCTGTTCCTCGCCGCGAACACCGCGTACAACGGCTTCCCGCTGCTCGGCTCGATCCTCGCCCAGGACCGCTACCTGCCCCGCCAGCTGCACACCCGCGGCGACCGCCTCGCGTTCTCCAACGGCATCGTGCTGCTCGCCGGCGCGGCCGTCCTGCTCGTCGTGATCTACGGGGCGGACTCGACCCGGCTGATCCAGCTGTACATCGTCGGCGTCTTCGTGTCCTTCACGCTCAGCCAGACCGGCATGGTCCGCCACTGGAACCGCCACCTGGCCACCGAGAACGACCCCGCCAAGCGCCGCCGCATGATCCGCTCGCGCGCGATCAACGCGTTCGGCGCGTTCTTCACCGGCCTGGTGCTCGTCGTGGTCCTCGCGACGAAGTTCACCCACGGCGCCTGGGTCGCGCTGCTCGGCATGGTGATCTTCTACGGAACGATGACCGCGATCCGCAAGCACTACGACAAGGTCGCGGAGGAGATCGCCGCCGCCGAGGAGCGCCCCGACGAGTACGTACGCCCCTCGCGCGTGCACTCCGTCGTCCTGGTCTCCAAGCTCCACAAGCCGACGCTGCGCGCCCTCGCCTACGCCAAGCTGCTGCACTCCAATCAGCTGGAGGCGCTCAGCGTCAGTGTGGATGCGGCCGAGACGAAGGCGCTCAAGGACGAGTGGGAGCGGCGCGGCATCGACGTACCGTTGAAGATCATCGACTCGCCGTACCGCGAGGTGACCCGGCCGGTCATCGAGTACGTCAAGGGCCTGCGCCGGGACAGCCCGCGCGATGCGGTCAGCGTGTACATCCCCGAGTACGTGGTGGGCCACTGGTACGAGCACCTGCTGCACAACCAGAGCGCGCTGCGGCTCAAGGGCCGCCTCCTTTTCACCCCCGGCGTCATGGTGACCTCCGTCCCCTACCAGCTGGAGTCCTCCGAGGCCGCCAAGATGCGGGCCCGCAGGCGGGCCGACTGGAACGCGCCGGGCTCGGTGCGCCGCGGTCCCGTGTCCCGGCCCAAGGAGCCGAGCAACAAGAGCTGACCGGTGCCGGTCGCGGGCGTCGGGGAGACGCCCGCGTGGAACCGGCGGTGACCGTGGCGGGTGTCGGGGGGACACCCGTGCGGGAGCCGAGCCGTGCCTGTGGTGGGCGGCCGGGCGACACCCACGTAGACTGGTGGGCTGTTCACCCGGCCGCCGCCGTCTTTCCCCTCACTCTGGAGTCACCCACCCATGCAGCAGAACGCACCCGAGCCGTCGCTGTCGTCGCTGGTCGGGGAGGAGTACGAGGTCGAGGTCGGCCCCGTCGCGCACGGTGGCCACTGCATCGCCCGCACCGCCGAGGGCCGCGTCCTGTTCGTACGCCACGCCCTGCCCGGCGAGAAGATCGTCGCCCGTGTCACCGAGGGCGAGGAGGACTCGCGTTTCCTGCGTGCCGACGCGGTGCGGATCATCGAGGCGTCCAAGGACCGGGTCGAGGCCCCCTGCCCCTTCGCCGGACCCGGCAAGTGCGGCGGCTGCGACTGGCAGCACGCCAAGCCCGGCGCCCAGCGCCGCCTCAAGGGCGAGGTCATCGCCGAGCAGCTCCAGCGGCTCGCGGGCCTGACCCCCGAGGAGGCCGGCTGGGACGGCACGGTCATGCCCGCCGAGGGCGACAAGCTGCCCGCGGGCCAGGTCCCGGCGTGGCGCACCCGCGTCCAGTACGCGATCGACGACGAGGGCCGCGCGGGCCTGCGCAAGCACCGCTCGCACGACGTCGAGCCGGTCGACCACTGCATGATCGCCTCGACGGGCGTGTCGGAACTGGGCATCGAGAAGCGGGAGTGGCCGCAGCTGGCGTCGGTCGAGGCGATCGCGGCGTCGGGCTCGCACGACCGCCAGGTCGTCCTGACCCCGCGGCCGGGCGGCCGCCTCCCCCTGGTCGAACTGGACAAGCCGGTCTCGGTCCTCCGGGTCGAGGAGAAGGACGGCGGAGTCCACCGCGTCCACGGCCGGGCCTTCGTCCGCGAGCGCGCGGACGGCCGCACCTACCGCGTCGGCATGGGCGGCTTCTGGCAGGTCCACCCGCAGGCGCCGGACACGCTGGTGAAGGCCGTGATGCAGGGCCTGATGCCGCGCAAGGGCGAGATGGCGCTCGACCTGTACTGCGGCGTCGGCCTGTTCGCGGGTGCGATCGCGGAGCGCGTCGGCGAGACCGGCGCCGTCCTCGGCATCGAGTCCTCCAAGCGAGCCGTCGAGGACGCCCGCCACAACCTGGCCGACCTGCCCCGGGTCCGCATCGAGCAGGGCAAGGTCGAGCAGGTCCTGCCCCGCACGAAGATCACCGAAGCCGACCTGATCGTCCTGGACCCGCCCCGCGCGGGCGCCGGCAAGCAGACGGTCAAACACCTGGCAGCCCTGGGCGCCCGCCGCATCGCCTACGTGGCCTGCGACCCGGCAGCCCTGGCCCGAGACCTGGCGTACTTCGCGGAGGCGGGGTACAGGGCGCGGACGCTGCGGGCGTTCGATCTGTTTCCTATGACTCATCATGTTGAATGCGTCGCGATCCTTGAGCCCGCCGCAAAGGCCGTCTGACCTGCGGGTTCGAGTGGTGTGCGTTATGTGCGGTGTGGGCGTTACAGGCGATACCTTGACGCTGAAATGACGCTCGTGGCGCTCAAATGACGCTCGTTCTGGCGAGGCGTCAGGTGGCTGATCGTGCAGGTCACGCTGGGCGGTACATGCAGTTTTCGAGGTCTGGCTTTGTGGAAACTTGACGAGAATTGGGCTGGTTTCGCCGTCGCCGTCCGCGGCGGCGGGCCCGCTGGCCGCCGGGTGGAGCGGGCGTTCAATAGATGGGTCCGGAGGGCCTCAAGCCACGCATGAACGGCTTAAGGTCCTCTGCGCGAGGCTCGGGGATTTCCGTAGCAACGGTGAACCGTTGAGCGGATCCAGGCGTTGCGCGTGTCCTTCGGCCCACGCGATCCATGCCTCGGCATCGCCCCTGGCCGGTCGGGTCGGCAGATACTCTGCGTGAAATCGGAGTGCGCCGACGTACTCGACCGGGCCCGCTGCGTGCCTCCGTGCCGAGTGTTGTGCTTCGAGGTGGCGGATGCGGTATGCCTCCGCGTATTCGATCGTCGCCTGCGGCTTCGCGGCCTCCCATCGCAGGCGCTTCGGCTGTGCTTCCTCCACGTCGGCCAGACGCTTGCGTTCGGCTGCCAGTCCGCGGAGGTCGACCTCCTGCACGATCTCGGCGAGCTGGTCCTTAAGAGGGCGCGCGGCCGTGTCAGCCCACTCGCCGACTCGGTGCGGCTGCCCGCCGTTGAGACAGATCCTCATGCGGTCGGCGGGGGAATAGTCGTAGCGAGGGGGCTTGGGCCAGGAGTACTTCTCGGTGTCCGCGAGTTTCTTTTTCGTGGGAACATGCTCAACTCGGTCCTGTTCCTGCAGGACGAGGGAATTCGCATTTCCGCCCCTGTGCTGTGTTGGTGAAGTGGGGTGGGCTGCTTCGCCGACGATGCGGAAGTGGTACTGCATTCGCTGTACCGTGATGGCACAGGGATGGGTGACAGCGTAGCCAAGCGCCAGGCAGGCGTGTCGACCAGCCGGATCTCATAGCCGTCACGGCACCAGCCTCCGTGCAGTTCTTTGGTCGTCGGGATCTTCCCCGACCGCCGGGCAGTGGCGACGCGGATCGGCCATCCCTCTCTCCCGGCCGCTGGCTTCCCGTTTGACGATCCGGCCGCCCGACTCCGCAAGTTCTTCCAAGAGCTGCTCCGTGACAGTCTTCTCCTCTTGCGAGGGCCGGAGTCGGGGATCGGTGGGGGAGCTGGCGAGGCTACTGACTCGCTGGCCTTCTGCCCGTTGGAGACGGTCGCAGGCGGCGGTTCAGCTTTCTGGGCTGGAGCGCTGCCTCTGGCGCGAGGTTTATTGGGGGGGATAGCTGCCGTGGTCAGGAAGTGCTGGCTGGAGGTCGTGAGCCTCGCAGACCATTGCCCTTTCCTCTTGGATACTTGGACCAGTCTCCGGCTCTGCAGCACTTGGCAGCTGAGCTTGTGGGCGGTCCCTACCCATTCGTCTTCCGGCACCCCTGGCCAACCCAACGCAGGACCAGTAGTTGACGTTCATTTAGCTGTTGAGGCACGTGAATTCGCTTTTCAACTCTTAACCGGGCTGCACACGTTCGGCGGCCCGTCCTCCATCAGCGTCGTGCTGCCGAGAGCTTGTCCGGCGAGTTTGTGGTGGCCGAACTCGGTGGAGAGCCAAGCGCCGCGCCGACCTCGTCCAGATCTTCCCCACTGCGGATGTTCTCGAATGGCCTCACCGCCAGCGCTGCGTTTCGGGGCGCTCAATCGCCCGTGGACACGAACCGTGAAGGTTCTTTGAGCGCAGCCGATGCGCCATCGAGATCCGCGAGACGTGCGGCGAGCGTGGCCTCTGCGAGCCGCTGCGGCAGCGCGGCGCTGAACTTGAGCCCATGGAGAGCGCGAGTGTCCACTGAGGGGAGACAGAGCTGACCGATTGCCGAGGCCTTTGCCCGAGTCCACTCTTCCAAAGTCAAGTCTTCGCGAAGCCGGATGTACATGTCTGTAGGGCGCTGGAGCGGATCGGCAATGCCAGAGAGTGTGGCAGCCAGGGTGACGTTGGCTCGATAGCCGGCCCAGGTCCACCACCGCACGTTCGTGTCCCGACCACCACGGATAACAACTGTCCCGGCAGGGTGCACCGACTCCGCACTGCGGTCGCGAGCCTGGGCGAGGGCGGCTTCAGCCCGGCGGGTCAATACGACCGGTGGATCGGTGCCGAGCAGGACCTCCCGGGCGGAGCGGGTCAGCTCGTACGAGGCGGAACGGCCGGAACCGACTCCGTCCCACCGCGCCTTGCCACCGCCCTCAACCGGCTCGACGAAGCACCGCCGCCGGGACCAGTCGATGTATGTCACCTGCCAGCTCCGCCCGGCAAGGAGTAGCCGCCTGGGTCCGGCAACTTCCTCCGTCAGCAGTGCCGGGTTGGTGGTGCCGATCTCGTTGCGGCCCGCCAGCACGGTGAACTCTGGTGCGGCAGTGAAGACCGCGGTGAGATCCATGAAGTGCCGGTAACCGAAGCGGCGTTCGGCCTCAGGGCCGATGAACAGCATTCCGCCGTCCCGCTCCAGGAATCCCTCGTCGATCAGATGGCGCACGATGGGTTCGGCGGAGGGACCGAAGGGGCCGAGCCCGCCCCACCACTCCTGCCAGAGCCGGTCTCCGACCCGGTGTTCCTGCAGGCAGAGAGCTAGCACCTGCTGCGCGACGATATGCCGGGGTTCCGGTGGAGCCACCACCGGCTCGACCCAGCCACGTGACCACAGCAGAAGGAGGGCTGCTGCGCTCAGCAGCCCGTCCTCGTTCGTGGCAAGGAACAGGCAATTGCGAGTGGAACCCGAGCGTCGGCCGGTACGGCCGAGCCGCTGGAGGAAGGAGGCCACGGTGTTGGGTGCGTCAATCTGGATGACGCGATCCAAGTCGCCTACGTCGATGCCGAGTTCCAGTGTGCTGGTGGAGACGATCACACAGTCCCGTGCATCGGCAAATGCCTCTTCCGCCCGCCTCCGCTCATCCATGGAGAGAGACGCATGCGAGAGGAATGTGGTCACACCCTTGGCCCGCAGGCTCTCGCCGAGCATCTCGACCTGCCGACGCGATTCGCAGAACACGAGCCGTTTCTCCCCGCGGTGCAGGGCGGCGATCACCGTTGCTGCATTCTCCAGGGACCCCACGTAGTCGAGCTGAATGTCGCCGGGGGGCGGCAGGACCGGATTCCCCTCGCGCAGATGCGGGGCAACAACCTGAGCCGCGCGCTTGTCACGCCCCGAGCCCTGCAACCAGGTGAGCAGCTGTTCAGGATTTCCCACCGTCGCGGAGAGCCCCACCCGCTGTACTGACCGACCGACGACTCGTTCGAGCCGCTCGAGCACGGCCAGCAGATGCCACCCGCGGTCGTCACCGGCGAAGGCGTGCACCTCATCGACGACGATGGTTCGAAGCCCGGAGAAGAAGGACCGGTGGTCAACATTAGCGCTGACCAGCATTGCCTCCAGTGATTCTGGTGTAGTCAGCAGGATGTCCGGCCGATCCCGCAGGATTCGCTTGCGTCGTGGCTGCGAGACATCCCCGTGCCACAGCGCCGCGGTCCGGCCCAGCCATGAGGCGTAAGTCTCCAGACGGGGCAGGAGGTTGTTGAGCAGCGCCTTGAGGGGGCACACGTAGAGGACCGAGGTTCCCGTCCAGTTCTCCGCAGCCATCCTCGACAGCAGAGGGAAGGACGCCGCTTCGGTCTTGCCGCCCGCTGTCGGTGCGAGCAGCACTGCATCCGCACCGTCCAGAAGCGGTTCGATGGCCTCTTCTTGGAGCGGGCGAAGACCAGGCCACCCCAGGGTGTTGACGATGTGGTGTACGACTCCGGGGTGGAGCCGGTCCAGAGGTTCGGGCGCGCCTGTCACGGCAGCTCCAGCTCGATCTCATCGGCGCTGTCCGCCGCGGCGTTGCGCTCGACTTCGCTCAGCTCGTCGCTGCTGACGGTCAGTGCATAGTGCTTGCGCGGGTCGAAATCGTCAAACTCGTCCACCCGGTCCAACACGTCTGCGACGAGCTTGCGTAGGAAGAGCCTCGGTGCGATGCCGGCCCGCCCGCCGAGCCTTCCCGTCATGGCAGTGGCCAATTCCGCCACGTACGCATTGTCGACAAGGGCAGCGATGCGCTCGGGATTCCGGGCTGATCCTGCATACAAGTCGCGTACAGCACGGCCGAGTTCTCCCAGCCGCTGGAGATCGAAACCGGTAAGTCGCAGTTGCACCGCCCGCGGTGAGTCGAAGCGCGGATCGGTGGAGAAGTCGGTTGCCAGCCGCTGGGCGAGCGGAGGCAGGCGTTGAACCCCCTGCTGTCCGTCGTAGAAGGCAGGTGTGCCGGTGATGACCAGGAAGAGCCCGGGAAAGCGGCCCGCGTCGATTTCGTCAAGGAGCTGCCGCAGGGCGTTGAGCCCCTTCTCACGCACGTCTCCCCGCACCCGTTGCAAGGTCTCGATCTCATCGAGGACCAGCAGGAGTCCGGGATGCCCGCAGTCCTTCAGGACGGTGAGCAGTCCCTGCAGGAAGCCCAGCGCCGCGAAGTGGTCGAGATCTCCGCGTACCCCTGCAGTACGGCGTGCGGAGGCAGCGACCGACTTCTGACCGCCGAGCCAGGCGATGACGGCTTCAGCGGTAGCCGCGTCGCCGTCCAGTGTGGCTTTGCGGTAGCCGCGCAGTGCGGCGGAGAAGGCGGGAGTGGTCTGGGCGACGCCACGCAGCCTCTCCTCCAGCAGCGCCTCGACCGCGGACTCCAACGCCTGGCTGTCTTCAGCGAGTTCGGGTTGGGCCTCGGTCACTTCCTCTTCGAGGGTGTAGAACCATCCGTCGATCACCGAGCGCAGGGCGCTGGCAGGTTCGGTTGCCGTGGTCAGCCGTTCGGTGAGCCGTCGGTAGACGGTTTCCAGCTTGTGTAGCGGTGTCTCCGTCTCCGAGATCTGAATCTCGGCGGTGGCGAGCCCCGCACGCTTCGCCCGTTCGGAGAGCCAGCGGGCGAAGAAGGTCTTGCCGGACCCGTACTCGCCGCGAATGGCATGGAAGGCCGCACTGCCCGTCGCGATCGTGGCGATCCGCTCGTCCAGCGCGGGCGCGAAACGGTCCAGCCCGACAGCGAAGAGGTCGAGACCCGACTTCGGCACGGTCCCGCGCCGCAGAGCGTCGATGACCTCGCGGCGGCGGGCCGCGCTGACGGATGCGCCGCTCATGCGTTCTCCCTGGGCAGTTCGAACTGCTCGCGCAGTGTGTCGCGGTTGAGCCGGACCCGGGTCCGGGAGTCGATCAGGCTGATGACTTCGTAGCCCTCGATGTTCAGCAGCCGGGTCAGGACGGTGACGAAGCCTTCCGGGCGGGTGTTGGTGCGGCCCCCCGAAGCGACGGCGGCCCCAGCGACTGCTGCGAGTGAGAGCGTGCCGCCCGATGCGTCGAGTGCATCGATGACAGCGGCCACCACCTTGCGGTCGGGGACCCTGCGCACGAACTTCCCCTGATGTTCGTAGAGCTTGGTGTCGACGACCTGACGGCCGAGCGTGACCGGGGTCGGCTGCTCGATGGGTGCAGGCCTGGCCGGGGGAACCTCGACTGCGTCGTCGGCGAAGAGCTCACCCTCCTGTGGCCGCGCCTTCGGCTTGGAGGGCGGAGCCTTCCGCACAGGCTTAGCGGCGGCTTGGGTCTGCAGCGGTCCCGGGGCGGCCTTCGCTTCCCACCACAGCGGCTGGACGGACTCACGCGGCAGCTCAGCCCACCCGTCGGGTGCGAGGTCGATCGACGGAGTCAGGACCAGTACCGGCACTGTCATTTCGGCGAGTGCGGCGCCGCCGTGGTAGCCGGCCTTGCGTGGGGTGTAGTGGATCTCCTCCGACCAGGGGGCAATGACCCGACCACTGTTTTCCAGCACGCGAGGACCTGCCAGCGCGATCTCTCCCTCACCAGCAGCTGTCCCCGTACGCCAGCGGGCTGACTCCACACCCGCGGCGGTCACCGGCCCTTCGGCGGACCTTGTCCGGTCCAGTACATGTCCGTGATCGGATACCAGTACCACTGGACGCCCCTGCCCCCGCGCGGAGTTGAGCAGTTCGGTGAGGTACTTCACTCGGTTCACCGACCAGTCGGCCAGCGAGCTCTGCTGTCCGTGGTCGAGGCTCTCATCGATGGTGTTCAGCACGACACCGACCACGGCATCCGATGCGACGGCCTCGACCAGCCGCTGGTCGAGCAACTGCCCCGCAGGACCGGCGATCTCGCTCTTGTGGAAGAGAGCGGCCGCGCGCCGGCGCTGCTTCCAGAAATCGACGAATCCCTCCTTCTCCACACTCTGCCCGCCCGATACCGGGCGTCCGCACAGCAAGGTGGCCCGGCTGACAACAGTCACCGACGGGATCATGGCGACCGCAGCCGCCCGTCGCCCGTCGCCGGACAGTTCGCTCCACCGGCCTGTACCGGTCAACTCTTCGCCGAGCTGCGCTGCGACCGCGCTGCTCATCCCGTCCAGTACGAGCACAAGCGGTGGTCGCTTCGCCGCCAGCTTCACGGCGATTCTCTGCAGCACATCTTCGATGAGCAGCGTCCCACCGGGCTGCGCTGCACTGGCGTGCTGCGCCCACGGCCCGAGCTCGGCTGCGAATGCTTCGTCGAGTGTCGCCCGTCGCCGCCGTGCCGCGTCGTGCACAGTGCGGTACGCATCAACAAGAACGGGCTCGGCGTCGGCGTCGCCCACCCACAACTGCGCCAGTGCCCGGTCCACCCACCCCCAGTCGGCGACATGCGCGTGCACAGCCTGGTCGACCGAAGACACCACCGGCTCCGGCGAGTCCAGCCAGTGCTTCAGCCGTACGGCCATGCGCGCCAGTTCGATCCGCTTCGTATAGAGCACAGAGGCAAGGTGATGCTCTTGTACGTGTTCCCAGGCCGTCTGCGCTGCTTGAGGCTCCCCGGCCAGCGCCTCGGCCAGCCGGCGCAGCCGTGCCTGGAATCCTGAGGGGAGAAAGGGATTGTCGGCGAGCGCAGCGGAGAGATGGGCTTCCGCAGCCAGTTGGTCGGCCTGGAGGAGTACGTCGAGAACCCGCTGCCGTGTCTCCTCGCTCTGCGCCCCCCTCCCTGTCGCCTCACCGATCCATCGGGTGAGCGTGCCCTCCACGGCCCTTGCGTAGGCGCGCAGTTCGGGCGGGCGTGAACCCATGCCGAAGACGGAGCCCAGAGCCACGGCCGCATCGGCCGACGCTGCGTCCCCGTTCATGACCGAGGCCAGCACACCCAGCGCGGTGGCCTCGGTGCCACGGCCGCTGAGCGCGAGTCGCAGGAGGACGGGGGCAGCCTCGCCCGCGTTCTGCGCCAGCCACTCGGCGATGCCCTGCTGTTCGGCTTCCGGCAACGCCGCGAAACGCTGCGGCCCGCCGGGCGTGCGGGACCAGGCCAGCAGCGCATCGACATCCACCGACGCCTCGCCCTCGAAGACGCCCTCGGGCCCGAGCCGCACTCCGACGAGGGCGCGCATCGCCGCGTCCAGGGTGAGCACGGCCCCACGCTGGGGCCAGCCGCCATCCGGCTCGGCGATGATCAGCGCACCGGGCAGCCAGAGCCATGGGTCGCGCCGCATACGAGGGTCGAGGTCTGCGGCGCCGAAGAGCTGCTTGACGATGTCGGCCTCATCGACGGCGATGATCTGCGAGCGCACCATCTCGCCCACCAGGTCGAGACTGATCCGATCACCGGACACGTCGGTGGTGACCACCAGCAGATCCGAACCCTCGGTATTCAGATGAGCCTGCCATGCATCGGTGATGCCGAGCACCGAGGTGGTGTGCGTGACCCGGACCTTGCGACGCTCACCTTCGCCGACCGGCACGGTGAACTCCTGCGGCCCGCCCACCACGTACTTACCGTGGACCAGCACCAGCCGTCGGCCCTTGGTGTGGGCCAGCCGTGTGGTCAGAAGTCCGGTGATGACCCGCTGGTCGAGTTCGGGCACCGTGGCTCCCATCAGCCCTCGCCGCCGTGCGCCTGTACGTCATTGCCCTGGTCGGCGTGGGGTACCTGCCACTGGATTTCGATCTCGGCGCCGGGGTGCGAGGCCGCGTAGTCGCGGATCTCGTCCTGTATCGCATTGAGGGCCTGACTGAGCGCGGCCTCCAGCGCACTGGTGGACCCCGCCGAGACCCGGCGCGTACGGCGAGGGGCAACCGGAGGGACCGGGGTGCTGGGCGGCGGCTTCGGCTGATCGGACAGCTCGACGTCCTCGGCGACCGTCTCGGAAGGTGGAAATACCACCACCGGCTCCGCAGGCGGAGGCGGCGTGGGCGCGACGGGCGCCACGACGCTGCGGCGCGCTGCCTCGTTGATCATCGATACGGCCTGACCGCGCGCACTGCGCAGCACCGGGGCGAGCTCGGTGTCGAACTCGTCGGCTGCCGCTGTCTCCGCGATTTCGTCGAGCAAGAGCCTGGACCGGTCGGCGAGATCATCCCCGCGCTCGGTGTACTGCCGAAGACTCTCGATGAGGTCCCAGTCGGTGCTCTCCAGAGCATCCAGCACGCGCTGCGCCGAAGACATGGTCTTGGCCAGCACGACATCGGTGCTCGCATACGTTGCCGCCGCAAGGTCGCGGGTAAGCGGAGTCGGCTCCGGATTCTGCTTGATCCGGGCCAGCAGGTCGGCCGCGTCGCGCACCGACTGCTCGCGCGTGCTGAGGGCCTCGCCACTGATACCGAGGGCGGTTCTGAACCGAGTCAGCGCCCGTCGCAATCCGTTGACAGCAGGCTCTCGCTCCGCCGCCTTCGCGTGAACGTCAGCGGCGAGTGCGTTGACGTTCCGGGCGAACAGCATCTGCGGGACACTCGTGCCGAACAGCGCCGCGGCCCGGGTGTGTGCCGCCGTGAACTCGTCCTCGCTGGGGCGCTCCTGGGCCCGCAGCGCCCAGCCGGGGCCGATCTGGTCCAACGAGGGGGCCTCTTCCGCCTGCCCGTTGTAGATCCAGGAGCGGTCCGAGAGGAGTGCGTAAGTGGCGATCACCAGGTTGGAGACCAGCTTGTCGAGGCCCGTCCAGCCGAGCTCGGCGATCCAGACACGGATGTCCTCGACCGGGAAGTCGCCCTTGGCCCCGCGCTTGCCCGCCTGCTGGTCGATGTGGCGGCGCCAGTCCGTGGAGACGTTCAGCGGTCCGTCGTGCACCTCACCCAGCTCCAGCGCATGCACGATCCGCGCCACGTCCGTGATGTCACCGCTGTCGACCACGACCCGGCGCGAGCCATCATCCATGGCCTTGGCGATCCAGCCGTACGCCTTCTTGAACTTCGCGGCAGTGACCGGCTTGCGGCTCTCCTGACGATCGAAGTTCGGGTGCTTGGGATACAGCGTGTCCAGCAACCCATCGGCGAGCTTCAGCAGGTTGTACTCGAAGACGCCGCCGCCCTGGAGCTGCGGAGTGTGCCCGGCGTACAACGAGTGGACGTGCTTGCCCTCGGTAACCTGGGCGCCGAGGTCGGTCTCGTTGGCCTTGGCGATTCCGTATGCCTGGTGCAGCACCTGGCCCAGCTGCGAAACGAGCGTCTCGCGCTGCGCCTCCAACTGATGCCTGACCCGCACTTGGTCGTCGGACGACAGGTGGGTCGCGAAGTCCTTCAACCGGTCCCTGCCGAGCAGGTAGTTGATCTTCAGCAGCCGGCCGAGCTGGGTGCCTCGCTGGCCGGAGAGGAAGGACGGCAGCCAGACAATGGTCGCCGTGTCGGGCTTCTCTCGTTGCAGGCGGAGGACGCGGTTCTCGTCGGCGCTGGGTCGGCCGTTTTCTTTTTCATCGAAGGGGTAGTCGATGACGAACCGAATCCGGTCCGGCGAGGATGGCTCGAACTGCGCGTCGGGGAGGATCTGGGTATCGCTCACGTTTTCGAAGATGAACTCGGCCATGCGCCGCGTACCGTGCCAGACGATCTCGCGATCGGCGACGAAGCCACCATTGTCGACGACACCCAGCTCGCGCCACAGCCACTCCTGCACCCACCGCTTGCGGGCGCCGTGCGTGTCTTTCTCACCGACACTGTCCAGGATCGGCTCCACGTCCAGATCGGACAGATGCAGTGTGAAGACCGGGTCCGCGTCGTTGCCGTCGCTGCGCAGCTCACCAGGGAACTCCGCCTGGAGCTCCTGCATCCGCTTCACCACGATCCGGTCCTCCTGTCCAGTGCGGGAGCGGATCGAACCGTGGTTCAGCGCGGCGAGGCGCGGCCCGGTGAGGCGGGTGAGGGCGGGCACCTCGGGGGCGAGGTAGGCGAGCAGCATCGTCTTGATGAAGCGGTCGTCGGCCTTGTACTTGGCATCATCCGCCGAACCGTACTTCTGGAGGAGATGGTCCTTGACCTTGCCGTGGAAGCGAGTTGCCGCATCGGCCTCGCTGCGCAGCCGGTCGGTGAACGCCTCGCCCATTCCCTCAGCCAGTACGTCCCACAGGTCGCCCAGCGGGATCAGCTCGCCGACCTTCATGTCCTCGCGCCGCTTGTAGAGCATCTGCTGGAGCAGCTTGAGACCGGTGCGCTCGCGCTGGAGCGCACCGGAGAGTGCGACCAGAACATTGAGGAGGACGGGCGAGACCGGGTACAGCGCCTTGAAGTCGGCCCAGTCCGCGTGGGTGGCGCCGTTGGCGTCGAGCAGCACATCCCGTACGGACTGGTTGGACGTCTCGACCCGGGCGAAGGCGGCTTCGAGCGCGGCCTTGGCGGTGTCGTCCTTCGGCTTGAGGACCCGCTCCTTGATGATCTCCGGGAGGTTGCGGTCCTCCAGGCTGATCGGGTCGATACGGCCAGCCAGGTACTTGACCTGCTGCTCCAGGTTCTTGGCATCAGCGCCGACCGCATCCGAGCCGATCAGCTCGGATAGGTCGCGCTGGCGGGAGATGAACGAGATGACCGGCAGGGAGCGGCCACCCGTACCGGACTCGATCAGCTTGACGAGCTTGTTCACTTCGTCATTGACGAAGGTCCGCTCCCGCAGATGCGCCTGGAGCCAGAGGATCAGCTCGTCGAGGAAGAGGATCAGCCCGTCGTAGCCAAGGGATTTGGCGTGCTGGCTGATGATGTCGAGACCGTTTTCCAGCGGCAGGAAGGCGTTCTTCGCACCGATCGCACTGAGGGAGTACGAGGAGTACGGGCCGGAAATCAGCGCGGATGCCAGCCAGTTGCGGACCTTCTCTCCGGGGGTGGCGTCGAAGGCGTCGTTGAGGAGCGCCGGGGTCCAGACCTCCGGAGCCTCCTTGACGTCGAGGTCCACCAGGTCGCCCTCGTCATCGGCGGCATCCTGCGAGGCGGTGTTCGTCTCCTTCGGCAGCGAGGGGTTGCCGAGCCAGCGGACGAACTCTGTGTCATCGGAGAAGAACTCCCGCTGGCGGCGTGCATCTTCGAACATTGCATCTGCCCGGTAGACAGGCGGCACGGGCTCGCCCGGGTGCAAGCGCTGGACCGTGCGGACGTATCCACCGAGGATCGCCGAGTCGAGGTCCGTCGCACCGACCAAGTGGAACGGAACCATCAGGAACTTCCGGTCCCGCAGCCACGCGTCATGGTCCGCGATGATCGGCTGGAGCGTTGGCTTGGTGCGGGCGGCAGGGTCGTTGGAGAGGATCGCGTGCAGCACGGTCATGAAATGGCTCTTACCGGAGCCGAACGATCCGTGCAGGTACGCCGCGTCGGACGACCCCGCTCGTACGGACGCCTCAACGATCTTGAGCGCCTTGCGGAGGGACTGCTCCAGCTGCGGGGTGACCACGTACTCGCGTACTCGGTCGGCGGTCGCGTCGAAGCCGCCGGACAGTTCGACCTTGAAGGAGCCGGCGAGCACGGACTCGGGCAGGTCGAGTACGTCCCGGAGGTAGAGGTCGCCGTTGCCGCTACTCATCGTCTTCCGCCGCCTTCTGCTTGGCCGTCTTTGCCGTTGTCATTGCCTTGCGTGCACGGGTCTTCTTCGCCGGGCGCCATTCGGTGAGGGCTGCCGGGGTGAGCTGTTCGCGCGCCAACTCGCCGTCCAGGAAGCTCTGGAACTCCTCTGCGGCGGACTCCTCGCCCCACTCGTCGTCCACCTCGCCAAACCACTGCTTCAGCCACGGCATCAGCTCGTTGATCCCGGCGAGCAGCGGTACGAGCTGTTCGCCTGACCAGTCCTGCTGCTTGCGGCGCTCGCTGACGATGTTCAGCAGCGCGGTGGCCTGATCGCGCTGATCCCACCCGGCCCAGCCGAGGAGAAGGGTCGGGTCGGAGCCAGGACTCGCGTCCGGGTAGGAGACGAACCGCTCCTTGGGCACGTCCAGCTTCCCGCGGTTCGACCAGAAGGACTGCTTCAGGAAGTCCGCGGAGGTGTATTTCGGCGGTACGGGGATGTTGAGCCGTTCGCCGGTCCGGTCCTCCTCGCGCTGCTGCGCCCAGACGTCTTCCCACTGCGCGCGCTTGCGCAGGCCGGTGTCCTTGTAGCGGTACGCGGCGAGGTACGGGACGTGCTCGGCGTCGACCACGTCCTGGAGGACCTGGGTGAGGGTGAGGTTGGGCTTGCCGAGGTGGGCGGCGTAGAGGGAGGCGGTGTTGAGGATCGCCTTGGCGTCTGCCCGCTTCTCAAGCTCGTCGGCGAGCTGGCCGACGGTGAGGGTGCGGGGCTGCTCGAAGTCGTTGAGGACGTGGAACCAGAGGGACTTGTCCTCGCACCGGTCGAGCAACCAGGTACGAAGGGCGGCCTTCTCCCGCTTCTCCCAGGGGTCGGTGGCCCAGCGCCGCTTGCACTCGGGACGCTCGATGAGGGCGAGGTCGCGGCGGGAGGCGATGGTGTCGATGCGGGCCTGGACGATGTCCTGGTACCAGTCGGGCCAGTGGGAGGGGATCTCGGTGACGGGGGTGGACCCGTGGCGGTCGAACCAGGCGGTCTCGATCTCGCCGGCGGCCTGCTTGCGCGCGAGAACGATCTCGAACGCCCGCTCCCCGAGCTTCACTTGGGGGATGGTGGTGGGTGCGGGGGAGGGGGCGGTGAGGCGGGCTTTCTCGACGTCGGTGAGCAGTCCGTAGGAGTGGTAGACCTCCCAGTCCAACTCCTCTTGTAGCGCGATCATGCGCTGGCGGGTATGGGTCCAGGTGCCGTGGGCTGTAGCGAGACGGGCGTGGGTGGGAGGCGCATCAGCGGTGCAGACGGCAGAGGGCTCGTAGGTGGCGAGTTCCTGGGCGAGGGTGTCGAGGCTATGGCCGAGTCGGAGGGGAAGTTGGGCGGGGAGGGGGAACTCTTTGAGTTTGGTCCCTGTGAATTCGTAGCGCTCAATCCAGGGCTCTGGGCTCCAGCGGTTACCGCCGCCACTCGAATTATCGGTTCCGCCCTTTGGCTGGCTGACTTGCTTGAGCCAAAAACACGCGGATGATGAATTTAGGATTCCCAAGAGCGCGATCGGGTTACCAGATTCTTTCCCTTTGCGGAACTGAACTACTGGCGCATGTTGATTGTGCAGCAGGGATTTATCGCTGAGGGAGAAATGATTGTGCGTTGCTACGCAAGAGAACGTGATTAGCGAGTCATTGAATTCGGCGCTGCTGGACAACATGGCGTACTCATTCCATGCCATGTCCCGCTCCTCGCGCGTTTTGCCGAAGACCAGGCCGTTCTGCAGTTCAGTTCTGCACGGCCAGTATGCTGGGGATGCGCGCAAGTGGTCTGCCTCGATGTGATCGGTGTACGGCCACAATGCATATCGAGTGGAAGTCGACCAGTCGCGAACGTTGTCTCCAGCGGCGATCATTTTGAACGGTGCGGATGTCGTTGCCCATTGAGGGGTTGGTCGATTCGCCATGAACGCATCATTGTTTCCAAGGATTGCGTGAATTTTGACTGAGATTCCCTCCTGGGAGTCCAGTGGTTGGGTGCCAAGAACCAGAACCGACATGAGGTTGCTCGCGCCGCCACCTGAAAGGCTCCACGGGTAAGGGGCGAAACTTCGGCGATCGGCGTCTACTGCGCTGATCCATTCGGACTCACTGCCAGGTTTGTTAACTTGCTTGGTAATCGCCGACCAAACGCGCCCATTTTCGGCAACCTCAGGCTGCGTTGGCTCACCCCGTACTCCCAGCACCGCCCGAATGGGCTCGTCGGGTCTCGGTACGTAGTTTCGACCCACCAAAATAACCGTCGGTGTTCCATGTCCAGGGATATAAGCCCCCGACGTATCAATGATGTGCGTCAGGTGGACCTTCAGACGGAAGAAGACTTCGATCAGATTCTTGCCGAACTCTCGTTTCATGAAGGAGTTCGCCGTGATCTGTCCGACGTACCCCGCATCCCGTGCAGACCCAGACGTCCGCACCGCCAGCTGGAAAAGCCGCTCAGCGAATGGCACTGACAGTGCATACTTGCCCGAGCAGGACTCGTACACCCGGTAGTTGAGGTTCTCCTGCTTGTCTTTGACCGTGATGTACGGCGGGTTGCCCACGACCACGTGGTACGTGTCGCGCGTCATCAGGTCGCAACGCTCCGCGTACTTGTCGATGTCCTCGGGCCGATAGAAGAAGGTCTCCAGGGATTCCCCTGACAGGGAGAACATGGTCTCCGACTCCCGCTTGGGTGCACCGCGACCGTGGATCAGGGAATCACCCACTGCCACGTTGATCGGAAACCCGGGAGCTGTATCAAGCCGTCTGGCACCTGCAGCCTTGAGCGCAGCGATCAACAGACGGAACCGGGCGATCGACACTGCGAAGGGATTCTTGTCGCAGCCGTGCACCGCGTCCAGCGCCCGCCGGATCAGCGTCCAGTCATCCGCGTTCTTGTCCTCATCCCGCCACTTCGCCAACAGCCGCTCGAAGAGCCCCAGTAGGAAGTGACCCGAACCACACGCCGGGTCGATCGTCCGCAATCCCGCTGGGAGTTCCCGGTAGATTCCGTGCTCGCGAATCTTGACGACCGGCTCCAGGCCGAACTCCTCCACCGCCGGCTCCAGCGTCAGGTCGAGAATGAACTCCTCCACGAACACCGGAGTCTGGAGCAGCGCATACGTCTTCCGGGCGTGCTCGCTCAGATCCTGGTACAGGTCACCCAAGAAGCGTGTATCCAAGTCCCCGTCCACGAACGAATGGACAAGCTCACCGTCGGAATCGACCCGCCGCCAGAACTTCAGCAGCGCCGTCGCTGCCTCGTACGAAGGAGTGATCTCCCACAAGGGGTTGTGCGCGCGGTCGAAAAGACCCGCCACCGTCGGGTTGGTCCCTGCCAAGTGGTCGAACGCCGCGACGATCCAGTCGCGGTCGTTCTTCTCCGGGTTCGCCGCGAAGAACGCCGCGTCGTGGTCCTCCGCGTCCTTCAGACGCTCACCAACACCCGCCAACCACGGGCGCTCAATCAGCCCGTTGTCCTCGCAGAACCGCACGAACACGCAACCGAGCACCCACGCCGCCGCGACCTGCGTGACCCGCTCATCGCGCCACGACTCGTACGTCGCCGCCGTACGGTCCGCCGCATAGGCCCGCGTGTACTCGTTCGTGAGCCGGTCCCGGTACTCCTCCACCGACTCGCTCCGCGCCCGCAGATCCTCCTCCAGGAGCGTGACCTGCTTGCGGAGGTCCTTCAGCAGACCGTCCTGACCACCATTGCGCGCGCTCACAGTCCCAAACCCTCTCGATGTGCAGCCAAGTTCTTGAGGAAGTCCTCGGTCAGTACCACGCGTTCCGCGTCGCCACCGGTTACCTCCACCGTGCGCCCGTCCAACTGCGGTCCCCCCTGCGGGTTGTGCGACGGCGTGAGCAGCCACAGCCCATGTGGTGGGCCACCCGGCTTGCGGGCCTCATGTTGCAGTCCCACCAGCAGTTCGTGCCCGCCCGCCTCGTAGTAGTGGGCGAGCAGCCCTGCGGTGTGAACGAACAGCACCGCCCCGGGCTCTAGAGAGGCTGCCTTCTCCAGCCGTGCCGCGACCCTCGGCCACACCCGGACCACGAACGACCGTAGCCCGCCCGGAAGTTCACTGTTCCTTGTGTACCGAGTGTCCGCACCCAGCACCTTCGACCAGTCCGTGCCGTGCTCGCCCGCCAGCGCCCGGAACTCCTCCAGGAAGACCCGCGCCAGGTTGACCGGAACCACCGGGAACGCCTCCGCGACCGCGTCCGCAACTGAGCCGACCTCGCCCCGCAGCCGCTTGACGTGCACGTTCAGCGCGAGGAAACCGCCCTCCCGTATCGCGGAGTTGAGCTTCGCGGCGAGCAGCGCCGAGGGCTCGCGCCCCCCGGCAGCTCCCGCCACAAGTACGCGAGAGGCTCTGGTCACCGTGCCAGTCGAGGTGGGCCAGCTGCTGCCGCCCACCGCTGACACCGGCACCGGAGGCTTGAAGCGCGCCTCCGCTGTCTCGTACGTCAGCGGGAACCCGGCCTTCTTCAGCGCGTCCTCGACCTCGACGTACGTGGGCCTGCCCATCACCATCTCGGGGAAGCGGGAGCGCAGCCGGGAGAGGAGGCCTTCCAAACTGATGCCTACCTCGCGCCGTACTCCCGCCGCCGCCTGTGAGATCTGCAGCGCCCGCCACAACTCCAACGTGCGCGGATACAGCTCAAGCCGGGGCGAGGCAGCCGCGCCCAAGGAAGTTGCTGCGGCTAGCGTTACGAGCCGGGCGTCCGGCAGCGGGTCCATGCCCTCCGGCGTGCGCACCGCCCGCAGGTCGCGGAGCGCACCGGCCCGGCCCGGCAGGGGGTCTGCGGTGGCGATCTTCTCCGCTGCTTCGCCCAGCTCTATGGCGTACGCGGCGAGCTCATCGGACGTCGGGTCGTCGGAGCCGTCCAGCGACTCCAGGGCCACGATCAGCCGCCCCCGTCGCCGCATCTGCGCGAGCCGGGGCTCATGGTCCTCGTCGCGCCCGGTGAGGAGAGTCTCGGCGGCGACAGCGGCTCGTACAACTGCGAGCGCGGCCCCCTCCGTGCCCTCCGTGGACTCGCTCTCGGAGCCATGGCTCGCAGCCAGTACCCGTGCCAGCTCGCGAGCGGTCATCACGCGGCCCGCGTCCCGGACGGCGTCCACCAGCTCGCCACACAGGACGTTCATCCAACCCGCGTCGGCCCACTCCGTGATCGCTGCGCTGAGGTGCTTCGAGACGGTGAACTCGGAGACCTTCACCGTCTCCGCGACCTGGCGGTTGGTGGGCCAGGAACCCAACTCCGCCTTGCCGTCGAGCCCGAGCCAGGCCGCGACGACCTGTGGGCGCTTGTTGTCCTTGCGCCCCGGTGGCACCGGGTTGAGGAGCTCGGCCAAGTGCTCTACGTCCTGACGGGCTTCAAGCTCGGCCCCGAGCTTGTCGTCCGCCGGCACAGGCACCACGAGGCGTACCGGAACCGCTGCCGCCTTGGGCTTCTTGGGACGGAGCGCAGCCGTCCACTGGCGGTGCCGCCTGTTGAGTTCCTTCTTGACCACCGCGCCGATACCGCGCTTACCGCGGAAGCGAGCCGAGGGAACGTCCAGCAGCTCGCCGACCGTCACCGCTCCGAGCTCCTCGGCCACCGCGGCCGCCCGCTCGGTCAGCCCCGCGTCCCTCAGCGTCGTGCCGAGCTTCGCCTTCTCCGCGTACAGGTCCCGAATGTCATCGTCGGAGAGGCCCTCCTGCCGGCCCGCGCCGCCCAGCAGCGAGACCGGGTCTGATACGGGCGGCGGCTGGGTGCGGTCGGCCTCCGTGAAGATGGATCGCCAGGCGTCCCTCATCTGCCGCAGTGACTCGAACCGGCGGTTTGCTTCACGGTGCAGCGCCCGCTCGAAGAACTTCTCGAGTCCTGGCCGCAGGACGGTCACGAAGGAGTCCGTCGCGAGGACGGGGAGGTCGTCCTTGAGGGCCGTCTGCGGGTCGTCCGTGCCATTGCCCCACATGGGGCGCTCGGCGGCGGCCATCTCGTGGAGAACGACCGCGGCGGCGTACCGCTCCGCATAGTCGTCGTAGATGGGGCGCCGGGCATCCCCGAGGAAGGGATCCAGATAGCCGCGCGTGCCCGCCTTGATGTCGCGGTCGGAGACATTGGCCAAGGAGAAGTCGAACAGCATCAACTGCTGCTCGTCGTCGTCCCGGACCTTGATCCCGAGGTTGTCGGGCTTGAGGTCGCGGTGGCGCAGGCCCTTGGCCGCGAGGTCGTCCAGGGCGGTGAACAGGTCCTCGCCGAACGACGCCAGTTCCTCGTAGCCCAGCTGACCGAGGCTGGCCAGCCGTTGACCGAGAGTCTCAGGACCGGCGTACTCCAGGGCGAGGACGGTCCGGCCGCCGATCGTTCGCGGGCCTTCGTGAAGCTTGACGATGCGGCCGCTGCTGATCTGCTGGAGAGCCACCGCCTCCGAGGCCAGACGTTCGTTCTTCTCCGCGTCCAGCGCGACCTTGAGGACCCGTTCCTCCTCCACGCGGCGACCGCGCTCGTCCTCGGTGACGCGCGTCACGTACAGCGCCCGAGCTGTCGCGCCCGAACCGAGTACCCGCTCGACGGTCCAGTCCCCGTCGACAGCCTGGCCGGGGGTGGCGGTGAGCGGGTCTGCCTCTACGGCGACGGCCTGTGCGGAGCTGGCCTGTTCGGCATCGTCGAGCTGCCTGAGGAAGGCGTCGGCGGAGTCGAGGCGATCGTCCACGGACGCTCGGGTCGCGGCGTACACCAGCTCGTCGAGACCGGCATCCATGGCGTCGCTGACCGCGTACAGGTGGAGTCCGCCGTCGGCTGCGAGTCGCGCCTTGAGGGCAGTACGGGTCTCGGCGGGCGGCATCCCGGTCAGGATGTGGTGCGCCACGGCTCCGAGACCGAAGACGTCGAGATCTACCGGGTCCGGATAGTCGGCGTCGGTCTCGGGCGCGAGGTAGCACTGGGCGGCGTCCTCGATGTGCTCCCCGGTGAAGGAGCTTTCGCCCAGCGAGCGCAGTGAGGTGGTGTCGAAGTCGCGGGCCGACGCTTGCCAGTCGATGATCCGAAGGACGGGGTCGCTGCCGTTCTCCCGGGCGCTGACGTAGACCGAACGGGCTGCGAGCGCACGGTGGTAGAGCGAGCGGCGGTGGGCGTAGCGTACGGCCTCGGCGAGCTGGCGCACCATGTCGCGGCGTACGGCTTCCGACAGCTTCGGGCCGTGAACAGCAAGGTAGTTGTCCAGCCGTAGATCGCTCTCCCGGTGGCGGAAGAGGATCGCCGGGCCGCCCTGGTGCTGGCGGAACGCAACAGCCTGGGAGATACCGCGGTGCGCGATGCCCTGGAGTACCTGGTACTCGCGCTCGGCGGCGCGGGTGGCGGAGCGCCGCCTCTCCTCGCTCGCCTGCTGCTCCACGAGATAGACCCGGACCCGGCCCTCCTCGTGGATCATCTCTTTGCGCGTGGCGAGCCGGTCCTCCCAGGTGGGCCCGGCGTCCAGGGGGCGCGAGGAGAGCCTCCAGCCGTCGCCGAAGTCGAGGTGGGCGGTGGATGCACGCACCCCGATCTTCTTCATCAGCTCGGGCAGATGCCGTGCGAAGTCGTCTTCCTTGATCCGCCAGCTCTCTCGCTCCGGCGGCAGGCTGAGGAAGTCGTCCCATATACCCGAAAGGCCGCTCCGGACGCCGTCACGCCCGTACACATGCGTGCGCTGCACCGTGTCCAACTCGCTCTGGAGCAGAGGGTCGGACAGGAACACGACGGGGTCGATCCGGGGAATGCGCACACTCGGATAGAGCTCGCGGGCCGCTTCCTGGAGGCGCGATTTCAGCTCTTTCGACTTCAGGTCGGTGAGGTGTAGAGGATTGCGGATCGTACGGACCCGGCCGTCGGGGGCATGGAAGCTCCAGGTGTCCCCGCTGTTGACGACGCGGCCGGGGTGCCCCTTCAGCTCGACCAGATAGAGGCCACGGGGTGTGGCGATGAACAGGTCGCACTCGTTGATGCGGCCGCTCATCGCGGTGAAGGAGAACGTTGCCCAGGCATAGTGCGGAGCCGTGGCCGGCATCCGCTGCTTGATGTAGTCGAGGGCAGCCTGCTCCCAGGGGAAGGGAGACGGCCGCGTCTGGTACCAGCGCTTCGGCTGGTGCTGGCCGGGCTTGGGGGTCGCCTGACCTCCTTCTGCCGCCACCGCCGTTCACCGCACCTTTCCGCTACCGGACTCGCCTGTCGCCGACGTGGTCCGTGCCGGTGGTGATGGTATGGGGCGAATCGCGGCTTTTTGAAATCGTCAGACCGCTGATCCGGACATCTTGCCAGGTGGGAGGCGGTATTGCAGGAGGCCGGGAGAAAACCGGCGACGGGTGTGGGAAGTAGGGGAATGCGGTTGTCGCTATCAAGCCATTCCATGGATGCTGTGCCGTATGCCACAGCGAATCCACTTACGATCATGTAGGAACGCGGGAGCCTGAGAGCGGGGGAGGCGGGCGTGGCCCGGACGGTGCGTAAGCGAACGGTTTTCTTCTTTGAGGTCGTGGAAGCCAAGCGCGGTCAGCCGCGCATGGACCATCAGGACTGGCGGAGCTTCCTGGACCGGGTTGTGGCCTCGGAGTCGTACGAGCGCGTGGTCCGCAGTGCGGATGATCAACTGGTCGGGGTGATCGATTCGGCTGTTCCTGTTGATCATCTGCAACTCGCCAAGATCACCGGAGAGGTGCCGCACCAGCTTGACCGGAGCAACGGAACGATCGAGGCGCTCCAGGTCGCGGCAGGCAAGGATGTCGTCCATGTGACGGCTGTCTGCTTCCTTCCTTACGCCAACATCATCGGGGTCCTACCCGGAGGCTTTTCGGCCCCGCGAGTGAGCGCCATCACCAAGTGGCTGAACGGCGTTGGCTTGCCGTGGGGTGAGGTGGTGCTCAAGCCGGTCATCCACGCGCGCGCTCGAGAGAAGCTCAACCGCATTGAGGCGGTCACCGAGTTCACCGTGCAGTTGGAGGGGGCTCCGGCGGACACCGTCAGTGCCCTGAGTGCTCATGGTGGCCTGGCTGATTCACTGCGGAGCTTCGGGCAACGGCATCCCGACACCTCGATCACCCTCTCGCTGAAGGTTCCCCAGCGCGGCAGCAGGATCTCAGCGATGCGAAGGAATCGAGCTGCGACCGAACTGCGCACTGACGTGCTCCAGTTCATGCCGGATCTGGACGAGTGGATGGACGAGTCCGGAGTGATCCGGTCCGTTACCGGCAGGGTTGCGGTCCGTGACCCGCACCGTCAGTCCCTTGAGTACGAGCCGCTCGACTTCCTCGCTCACCGCATCACGGCCCAGTGCGACGTCCCGCTCGCCTTCACCGACGGTCGGTCGGTCGATCTGCAGTACGCCGTCCACGAGATCTTTGCGGCGGCCCGTACGCATGAGCAGGCGCTACAGGAGGCATGTCAGTATCGGCCGATAGCCTGAGCAGCAGGTCAGGGTTGAGGTTGGGGGGCAGCGTGCTGGATTGGCTGTGGCGGCGCTGGGTGGGCCGACCGGCGGTGGACCTGGTGATCGCAGGTGCAGTGGTCGGCCTGCACATGGTGGCCGTACGGACCACAGGCGCAGGCGATGTGCTGGCGTGGCCCGGCAGGGAGCAGAGGATCGCGGTCTATACGACGACGGCGACCGTCGTCGCGGTCATCGGCAGCTTTATCACTGCGGCCGTGACCCTGTACGCCGCGGCCACAGGGCCCCGCATGCGGATGTTGCGTACCCACCCTCAACAGGGGCCGGAGTTCCGGCGGAATTGGATGAGCATTCTCAGCGCGACACTGGTGGTCTCCGGGCTGTGCCTGCTCGCTGTAGTCCTCGACACCACGGAGCACGATACGGGCGGAGCCCACTGGCTGGCCGAGGGCGCAGCGGCCCTGGGGGTGGCGCGCGCGGTGCGGTTGATCTGGCTGTTCGGCAAGGTCATCATCGGTAACGATCTTGACCTCGGCGACACCCGGGATCCGGCATCCCCACCCCCGGTGCCAGTGCGGCAGCCGGGGGCATGAGTGGCGCTCGGAGTTCGGCCGGCGACCTGGTACCGGGGGGGGGCTACCGGCCTCTTGCTGCGAGGGAGCAGGGTCGGCTCCGAAGGGGCGTGGCCCGTGCGAGCTCCGGCTGCGGAGAGACCACGCCAGGTCGGCGGGGGCTGGGCTTGGGGGCGTTGGCAGTGCCGGCGTCGAACTGGGGCGAAGTGGCATTAGGTGGCGGGCTCTCCGGGCCCGCCACCTGCCTGCTTCAGAACAGCAGGTGCGCTACCGCCGCCAGCGTCGCCAGCACGAGACTGGAGATGACCCCGGCGGAGATGTCGATCAGAACCTTGCGGAACCAGATGCGACGCGTGGACTTGCACTCGACAGGGTTCATGCGAAACCACTCCACAGCTGTGAGTCGGAATGGTAGGGACGTCCTACCGGACATCCGCTGGCTCGCCGCACCCGATGGGTGACAGCGACCACCACGGCTCATGGCTGATGTGTGGTTGCAAGAACCTGTGCGTGCCCTCCGGGAAGGCCCGCAGCGCAGCCGCACTTTAGCGGAGTGAAGCAGTGCGGAGCCACTGGATTCGCCATGTGCTTCGAGTCTGAGTGCATGGTGACTGCAGGTGCGAGCGGACCCGGTGCTGTGGGTGCCCGCTACTGGTCCGGTTCGCCGTGCGCTCCGTCATGTTGCTCTTCGTCGGCTTCCGAAGCATGCCGCTCGGCCATCGCTTTTTGGTGCTGCTGATTATCGAAATACTCGCACGCCTCTTCGATACCGTCAGGCGCATGTCAAGGTACCGTGACTGCTGGATCGAGCAGTCGAGAGCGGGGATGGTTAGGCGATCATGGCTGGCGGGGGCAAGTGGTCGGACTTGGAGGCGTTTTGGCCGGCCGAGGAGATGGTGCGGGACCCGGATCGCGTGGTTCCTGAGATCACCAAGTGCTACGAACTTGCTCATCCCAAGGGGAAGCAACCGTCGGCTGGGGATGTTGCAGCGTGGCGGGAAAGCGTCTACGCGGTTGCTACGGCCCTGACGAACCGTGGGCTTGGGCAGGTCTACGTCTTCGTGGAGTACCGAGTCCACGAGAAGATGAACCCCATTGACGTAGTCCTCGCCGGTACCCACCCCCAAGGTGGGCACAGCTACGCCGCGATCGAGCTGAAGCAGTGGCGCACGGTCTTGCGTCCCGATCCGTCCAAGGCGACGGACGGCCTCTGCGTCTCGTGCCGGAGCGCCGCCGGTACTCTCTGTGATGAGTGCGCTCTCGATCGTGTCTATATGCCTGACTACGGTCGTCACAAGAAGCATCCTGCGATGCAAGTGAAGGAAAACCTGAACTCGCTGCGACGTCACCACAGCATGTTCGACGACCGCTACATACACCTCGTCGGCGCCGCGTATCTGCACAACCTGAAGGACCCCAAGTCGCAGTGGATCAGCAGGATCAAGCCGACGCCAGACATCCCGACTTTTACAGCTCGCCAGCCCGCGGATCTCCGAGAATTCCTGCAGACCCACTTCATGCCGGTCGCGGATGCGTCGGCGGCCCAGGCGTTGCTCGATCGGCGCCGCCCCGTAGCCCTCCTGACATCGGAAGTTGGGGCGATCGTCGACGGCCACACGCAGTTCAGCCTGGTTGAGAACCAGCTTGAAGCCGTGAATAGCGTGATGGATGCCCTTCGCTCGCCGTCGCCTGGCGCGAAGAAGGTGTTCGTGGTCAGCGGTCGAGCGGGCACTGGGAAGTCCCTTATTGCACTGACCCTGCTGGGGCAGGCGCTCAAGGAGAGGTATGACGCGAAGTTTGTTTCGGGAGGTATCGCGTCCCGCGAGAACTTCAAGCGTGGCGCCAGGGGAAAGGGAAAGGCGTTTCCGACGCTGAACAAGGTCGCCGACGATGTGGCAGCCAACGAGCTCGATCTGTTGTTGTGTGACGAAGCGCACCGGCTTACCGAGCGCCCGCAGACCGGTTCCTTCGCCATGCGGCGAGGTGAGTCCTCTGTCTCGGTGATCGTGACTCGGGCCAGGGTGCCTGTCTTCTTTGTCGACGGTGACCAACGTCTGTTCGCCGAGGAGATCTGGTCTGAGCAGGAACTCACTGATGCGATCTATGAGTTGAGGGCAGAGATCGTACCGATCAGGCTCGACAGGGCTTATCGAGCCGTAGGAAGTTCCACCTATGACGCATGGATGAAACGTTTCCTCAATGGTGATCCTCTGCCGTGGCATGCCGATGACGACCAAGACCCGGAACCCTTTGAGCTGTACTACACGGACAGCCCCGCCCGCATGGAGAAGTTCCTGCAGTCCAAGCTGGATGCCGAATTGAGCGCCCGGATGAGCGCAGGAATGTGCTGGGACTGGACCGACCACACGGGCACGGCGCCGGACGTTGCGCCGGAGAAGGGTTGGGCCCGGCCGTGGAATGCCGGCGATAGCCACAGCACTCCCGGAGTACCGAAGCGCCGATTCTGGGCTACGGATCCCGGCGGCTTCGGTCAGATCGGCTGTGTCCACACAGCACAGGGCCTGGAGTACGAGTGGGGCGGAGTGATCATGGGGGCCGATTTCACCTGGGCTGGGGACGCATGGGTGGTGGATCGTGAGCATGTGCGCAGCAAGGCTCGTCGGGTCTCCTCTGACAAGGACTTGCTAGAGCGGATTCGCAATGCTTACGGAGTTCTGATGACTCGCTCGATTCGTGGCACGGTGCTGTACTCCGTGGACCCGGGCACCAGGCAACTCTTCGCCGACCTCGGGGTTCCGAAGCTGTGACCGAAGTGTCCAGCCACCGGGGGATACTTCGGCCATGCCTGAACGGCGAGCTCTGTGTCAAGGTCACGCTGGCGAGACTTGCCTGCCTACCCCTCATGAATACCTCGGACCTGCTCAGCCCTCATTGGGCGGAGCTCTTGCGTGTTACCTGGTAGTGCAGCATCGGGAACGGGATGCCAAAGACCGCGAAGGCGTGTTCGGCGCGGAGCTTGTCGTCGGCGACGTACACGTCGAGCTGCTCGGTGAAGCCGTGCAGGGTCAGGTGGTGGCCGGGCTGGTCGAGGCGGCTGCAGCTGGTGAGGACGAGGTCGTCGCCGGGTGGGGCCGCGGGAGCAGGGTGGCGGTGAAGCTGCCCTGGGGGATGGGGAGTCGGTGCTGACGTAGGCGCGGTCACCGTGCCGGTAGGTGGTATAGACGCCCACGTAGGTGGGTTCGTCGGTGTCGGCGAAGGAGTAGATCCAGCCGCGTACCGTGATGCCCGTCAGGGCCGGGGGAGATCGTGTCGATACGGCTGCGTATGCCGCGCTGTGCCTCGCGCTGGTTCATCGGCACATTGGCCGAGCGGGCGGGCCACGATGGTGCGGTAGAGCAGATAGCCGGGTCGTACCCGCAGTCGCCAGCGTGGTTCGATGTCGAGGGTGAAGCGTGCCGTGCGCTCGTGGAACTCCCTTACCAGGGGGTCGACTTGGGCCAGCTTGAAGTCGGGCCCGACCAGTTCGTCAGGGGAGGCGACGATACCGACAGCCGGGGCGTCGGGTGCGTAGTGGCCGCCGAGCGCGCCTGCCAGGTCCCCGGATGGCTCTGACTTGTCAGACCTGCTCGGTCGCCACCCGGGCGTGGCCGGCGGTGAGCATGGCAATGTCCTTGATGTCCGAGGTCAGGATCGTGACACGTCCGTGGTGGGTGAGTGCCGTGGCGCAGAGCATGGCGTCGATGGCGTACTTGTGGCCGTGCAGCCCAGCCGTGCGCAGCAGGGTGGCGGCGGACTGGGCGATGGCCTGGGTGACCGGCTCTACGCGCAGTCGGGACAGCGTCCATCTGAGCGCCGCGTCATTGATCCTGGGGTGGATCACCTCGACCAGTACTGCGGCGGAGGTGACTACCGGCAGGTCGGCGTCACGGGCGGCGGTGAGCCACTCGTGGACCTCTCGGTCTCGTTGAACGGCCTTGGTCAGGCCCTCACTGTCGAGGACGAGGGCGCCGCTCACGCGGCAGCCTCGGCACCGGAAGAGGGGGTGGTTCCGGTTAGCTTGGCTCGCTTGGCGGCCACGGCTTCCGGATCGGCCGGGCCATTGGCCTGGTCGAAGTCGGCGATCAACTCGTCCAGGTTGTCGCGCTCGATTTGGCGTTGTGCCGCCTTCTCCAGGTACGCGGATACGCCGCGTTTGCCGACCCGGTCGCGAATGGCCTGCAGGGTGCCGGCGGTGAGGGAGACGGAGATCCCGCTGCTGGGGCCATCGCCGGGGACGAAGTCGGTGTCGTCGTCAGCCATGATGCGAGTATAGCATTTCTAATGCCATATAGTGACTTCCTGGGCCGGAGCGTGTGTCAAGAGATCGCACATAGTGCCCATAGCGCACGCAAGGCACATTGGCCACGAGGTCGACTTGCTCCTGACGCGCCGCTGACCTGCGGTTTCCTTTCGCGTGTTTTTGATTCACATGTTTCCTGTGGCTCATCATGCGGAGTGTGTGGCGATTCTGGAGCTGGTCGCGAAGGAAGCCTGACCTGCGGGTTCGAGTGGTGTGCGTTGTGTGCGGTGTGGGCGTTACGGGCGATATCTTGACGCTGAAACGACGCTCTCCGAGGTGTCTTGACGCTCATCTGTCGCTCTTTTTGATGGGGCGTCAGGTGACTGTTCTTGCAGGTGGCGGGCGGTCAGGTACTCCCTGTGGGAAGCCCGTCCTTACCGCCTCTTGGTGAGGAAGCGGCTCAGCAGGAGCGGGGCCCGTGTGGGCTCCAGCCGTGGAGGAACGGCTCCAGGTCGGCGGGTCTGGGCTTGGGCGGCGTGGGGAGTTTCGGGGCGAGCGGGTCTCGGTAAGGCGTTGGAGGTGCGCCTGCGCGAACGTGAGTCACGCTTCGAGGTCTGTCTTCTCCTGGCCGGGTGCGATCGTTGCTTCTATAACTCGCGGCACATCCGGGAGCGGCTCGGCTGGCTCAGCCCGATCGAGTTCGAGGAGCAGCACTATGCCGACCAGGCAACGGCCGAACGAACGAACCTGAATCCCCGTCAATCCTTGTTCAGACTGCTCCCGTTCAGCAGACCGAGCGAACCCTCCCTTCTGGTGTCGCGCTGGTGCTGGCGGTCGTCGCAGCTCAGGTGCCCTGTCGTCGGCGACAGCAGTGGCGAAATTCAGTAACGGAAAGGACCCTGCCCTGGCGCGCCTCGCCCGGCCAGGGCCCTTTCCGTTTGGGGCTTGCCGCTGATGACCACTGCAGCGGCACCGCTAGGACGATGCTGTGGCCTTCTTGAGGCAAGCGGGTCTACTCAACTGCGCAAGGGAAGCGTCACTTAGTACTCCAGTGAGAATTCGTGTCCTGAGCTGGTTCTTCTCGTTGTCCAGTCATGGTGGGGATGGGTGAAGTCGATTGCTGGGCAGCGGAGTTGGAGTCGGTGTTCGCTCGGGTGGCGGGCCGGTTCGGGCGGGCTGATCTGCGGTGGCGGATGCGGGATTACGTGCGGGGGCTGCTGGCGCCGGTGAGCCGGAAGAACGGCTGGCGGAGTACGCAGGCCATCGTGATCCCGCGGGGCTGCAGCATCTGCTGAACGGTGCCCGGTGGGATGCTGATGCGGTGCGGGACGACGTGCGTGGATACGTCGCCGAACACCTCGGCCCGGACGGCGTGCTGATCGTCGATGACACGGGATTCATCAAGAAGGGCACCACATCGGCAGGTGTGTCGCGGCAGTACACCGGAACCTCCGGAAAGATCGACAACTGCCAGATCGGGGTGTTCGCCGCCTATGCCACCGCACGCGGCCGGGCCCTGGTGGACCGCGAACTCTATCTTCCCAAGTCCTGGACGACAGACCGTGAGCGGTGCCGGGCGGCCAAAATCCCCGACGCCCGGGGTTTCGCCACCAAAGGCGAGCTGGCCAAAGCCATGGTCCGCCGCTGCCTGGCAGCCGGCCTTCCGGCAGCCTGGGTGACCGCAGACGAGGCATACGGACAGGACTGGTCCTTCCGCCGCCTGCTCGAACAACACAACCTCGGCTACGTGGTGGCCGTCCCCAAGTCCCAGCAGATCAAGTCCCTGGCCGGCGTCTGGCGCATTGATGAGCTCATCGACGACGCCCCGGCCGACGCCTGGCAGACCCTGTCCTGTGGCAACGGTGCCAAGGGACCACGCGTCTTCGACTGGGCGGCGGCGAAGCTCCCCGTCAACATCGTCTTCGATCCGGACCCACCAACCCACCACCGCTGGGTGATGGCCCGCCGCAGCCTCTCCGACCCCAGCGAACTCGCCTACTACCTCGCTTACGCACCCGTCGATGCGGACCTGGGCGACCTGGCCCGGATCGCCGGCTCGCGCTGGGCCGTCGAAGAATGCTTCCAGGCTGCGAAGAACGAGTGCGGCCTGGACGAATACGAGGTCCGCCGCTACGTGGGCTGGTACCGGCACATCACCCTGGCCATGCTCGCCCACGCACTCCTGACCGCCCTCGCGGCCCAGGCCCAGGAGGCCGCAAAGGGGGCTGCAGAAACGACACCGCCAGCCTCGTCCCTCTCACCGTGGCGGAGATCCGGCGCCTTCTGGACACTCTGCTTCCCCACCCAAGACCCCACCAGGACAGACGACTTCACGCACTGAACTGGTCCCACTGGCGCAGACACCACCAAGCCACCGCCCGCCGCTGCCACTACCAAAGAAGAACCAGCCCAGGACACAAATTCTCACTGGAGTACTAAGTGGCGTGGCCGACGGGTAGCCGACACGGTCCGGGGATGGCTTGCGCAACACAACGAAGAGGGCCGTCAGCTGGCTGACGGCCCCCAAACGATCGGGGCTAGGTTCCCGGGGATCGAACGTGGTCCTCAGGTCGGACTCCGGCCCGCGGTCCCCCTCAATGGCATGGCGGCCAGTTGGAGGTGCTGGACAAGTGGAGGCAGCCACGTAACCCGCTTCAGTAGTCGTGGAGAAAGCCTTCACTCGTTGAGTACCCTCTGCAGGCCCGGGCCCGTCATCTCCACGACGACGGCCATGTCCCTCAGCCCGTCAGGCAGGTTCGCACGCTGCTCTTCGGCACCCAGCAGGACGCTGTCCGGAAGGGCGATGGCGGCGCCGATACGGTCGGCCAGTTCAGCGACGATGTCCAGGATTCCACCGGGCGGGAAGCGGTGCACACTGATGCCGTCGGCACTCACGTCCACCTCCGCCTCTCCGCCGTCGGCTGCCCGGACCAGCAACTCATTGGCGTCCTGGCCCGCGTTCACAGCATGAGGCGCCAACACCTCCCTGATCACCCGCTCGTTCAGCGTTTCGGCCTCGCCGTCCACGAACCGGTGCAGGGAAATCGCGTATCCCATGTCCTTCAGGCTCCGGATGTCCTGGGTGGAGACGCTGCTCGACGCGCGGCCCTGCCGAAGCCAAAGCCTCGGCAGGGCCCCCGTGCGTTCGAGTCACGTAGAAGGACCCGCCAAGATCAACAGGGCGAGCGGATCCTGGTCGTCTCGTTCCACGGTGAACCCAGCAGCGCGGAGAATCGCAAGCACGGCTGTCTGCACATGACCTGCCGCCTGCACGAAGTACTGGAAGACGGGCCCCCCGTCCGGACGGCTCGTGTCGAACGCGCCATGTACGGACGGGGCGCACTTCCAGTAGACGGAGGCTGCCGGACCGTCCTCAAAAGACTCGACCTCGATCTTCGCTCCTGGTGACGGGTCGTCGATCGTGCCCAGGCAGGCCCGCAGGCCAGCCTTGCGCAGCTCATCGCACACCTGGTCAGCCAGCCTGGACCGGGCCTCGACCACCTCCGCACTGACGTGCTTGATCCCGAGTTCCTCGGGCGTCAGGCCATCAAAAATATCGACCACACTCCTTGGCTTCCGGGGGCGCCAAATGTGTAGGAATCCGGCACACGCGTGACTCGTTCAGACGGCTACCGCGAGCCCGGGCGGATAGCGGCTTGCACTCACCGTACGGCCCTGCACCTGACTGCCCGAGTCAGGACGCCTGGATTGCCTGCGTGATCTCTGGGCCGGTTGATGCTACGACGATGACCCACTCGCTCTTGATTTCCTGAGGCAGGTGTCCCGGTCTGCCTCACGGCTCAAGATCACTGTTCCGCCGGGGAGAATAAGAACGGCCTCCAGGCGTCGGAACAATTTGGAGATGACGTTCATCATTCGATCCCCGCCGAAATTTCTGATCATGATGCTGTCCTCAGAGCTGAGGTAGATGTCTGCCGTGTCGGCGTCCCCTGTCTTCAGCTGGAGGAAGTGGTGCTCGGGGTCACGTTCCGTCACGTAGGCGTCGAGGATTTCGTAGACGGCACTCTTTTCCAGCCGAACTTGTTCGGCGTTTACGAAACGGCACACGAATATGTCGTAACTCACGTGGCTCTCCAGGGCGGGGGCGAGTGGAGGTGATCCTTTGGCTGTCCCGTCGGTGGCTGTGCCTACCGCGGTGTTCCTCAGCGACTGTGTGCGTGTGGATCTGGGATGCCGGGCGTCACATGGTCGTTGGGGACTTGTTGGCGACGCCAGAGAGGCGATCAGCAGGAATGACTTGTGTCGTTCTCGTGTCGCCATGCCTGACATCTCTCACGTGTTGCTACGACCGAGCTGGAGGGTCCACAGGGATCAACACGTAGTTGTTGTCTCTCTGAGCCCCTGTCACCTACGAAGCGGGCGGTGTGTAGACGACATTGATTCTTGAGAGCTTATCGTTCGCGGCGAACAGGCTCTTGGCTTCTTCGAAGACATCGGCTTCGGCGATATGCCATGTGATGGGCGTGTTGGGGGCTGCTGCGACCTGCTTTAGCGCGTGGTCCACGAAGTCCTTCGTTACTATGTCGGGCCTGAACTTCAAGAGCTGCGAGTAGCCCGGTCCTTTGGCTTCCAGTAGCTCCGCACCGTTGAACCCGTCAAATTTCAACTCCTTCGCAGCGTTCGGAGTGTTCAGGATCTTGTAGCCGAATCCCTCGGGAACCCCAGTTATCTGGAGCTCGTAAGAAAGAGCCCTCGTGCTCTTGCCCTTCTCAAAGGTGATCGCCCAAACTCCAGGTCCACCCTTCACGGCCCAACAGTTCTTCGCGGCACCAGCGGCTCGTGTGATAAAGCCAGCCGTTCGAGCGGAGCCTATGGCGCAGGTCTCGCCGATTTCCCTGAGTACCTTGGTCCCGATACCAGCGATCGCCGCGTCGGTGAGGCCGAGGGAGCGGAGCCCCTTCCAGGCGTCGGTGAAGCCGATGCCGGTCTTGGCAGATGCGTCGACTGCCTTGACGGCCGGCGCGATTGGGGCGAGCAGGCCTTCGACTGGGACATATGTGACGAGGTTCCAGGCGCAGGCGGTCTTGCTGGTGTCACGTCGCGGTGAGGGAGGAGCCGTGTGAGGTTGTCCAGTGGGCTGCCCAAGTGGATCTCGTCGGGAATGCGGCGGGCAAGTCGCGTACATCCGAGCGGCCTGGGCGCATGATCCTCTGGGTTGCTGAGGTGGCGGCCCGTCCCAACAACCCGACGCGCGGTACCTGTGGGACTACCAGCAGGGCGACAACGGGAGGCGGTCGGCACCTGCCCCGCAACACCGGGCGGGTGCGCGGACGGAGAGTCGGCAGCGGAGCTGCTTACCCGTACTGGGCAAGCCCCCGTCGGCTGGCACCGGTGCGAGGGCAGCAAGTCGGGCAGTGCCCAAGCCCACGGGCATCGACATACTCACCGACAAAGCCGCAGTCGTCATCCACGACCGCCCCATCGCGGCCGCCACCACCTGGCTGACAGACGTCATCCGCTTCACCAACGGAATCGGCCGCGAACTCCACCTCATCGCCCCGCCGGGCACCCGGCTCACCCTCCCGCTGCGGACCCTCCTGGACCGCATGCCCGGCCACTGGGTCGTGCGCAGTGATAGCACCAACTGCCGTTCACTCTCGTCCTCTGCTCGGGATCGCTTGAACGGCGGGGCGATGCAGGGTCGCCCGTTGACGCCCCTGCCCCGGGACAGGTCGCAGAACTCAAGGCCCACCTGGATCGTGGCGATCGGTGCTCACGACAGACCGGCCATTGTCACCATCCGTATCGCCCATACACGTGCCGGTGTCGAGGAACACATCACCCTGGCCGTCGGCCACCCTGGCGGCGGCAGGGCGCGCGTTCCTTCCTCGTGCCCGGGCGCTGGTACGGGCCGAACGCGCCGCCATTGAGGCGATGCGCGCGCTGCACGGCGAACGCGAGACCACGCTGCAGGTGGGCATCAACATCGGGCTCGGCTCCCGCCTGACGCGCTGCTGGCCGTCCTGAGCGAGCAAGCCCCGGACCTCTCGGTGGAGTTGGACGCCGCACCCGCCGCTCAGCGCTTGCAACGCGTACGCGACGGCGAGTGGGACGCCGCGTTGATCCGTGGTGCCGACCGGAGCCCCGGAGGACTTGAATTTCTGCCGCGGTGGAGCGACGGCCTCGTCGTGGTGCTGCCGGCCGGCCCCCCCGACGGCCCGCACCAGGGTCGCCGCACGGCAGGACAACCCGCACCTGTACGACACCGTCGTCCGAGCCTGCCAGGACGCCTGGCCGCGCTCTTCGACGCCTGCCGACGTGTGGGCGGCACTGACCGCTGATCTTCAGCGTGCCGCGCCGGGCCGTGTCCTACGTGTCCGCCGAAGCCTTCGGCTGGGAATCCGGTACGAAGGAGGACCGCTCGCCCGTCTGACCCTGCCGCAGGGCGCGGCCGAAGGTCGCGGCGTAGGGGTGCGGGTTGGTGCGCGGGTAGGCGTAGGTGAGGATCGCGGGCGGGGCGCCCGTGAGGGGCAGGTACAGGATGTCCGGGTCCGGGTACTGCGCGGCCACCGACACCGGGAGCACACCGACCCCGCGCCGGGCGGCCACGGCGTGCAGGTACTCCTCGATGTTGGAGGTCTCCGCGCCGATCTCGGGGGTGGCGTCGGCCGGCCAGTCCTGCGCGGTGAGCGTGCCGCTGACGGTGTTGACGATGAGGCAGCGGCGCCCGAGGTCGCGCCAGGTAACCCGGTCGCGCACGGCCAGGGTGGAGGTCCGGGCGACCGCCGCGATGTGCGGCTCCCGCAGGATCTCGGTGGTGACCAGGCGCGGATCGCGGACGGTGCCCCACAGCAGGGCCGCGTCCACGGAGCCCTCGCGCAGTCCGGCCGTGCGGTCGTCGCGGCGTACGGTCTGCACGAGGACGAGGTGCCGCTCCTCCAGCGTGGCCTGGGCTTGGCGGCCACGCTGGAGGGGGTAGCCCCACGCATAGCCGAGCCGCAGCGAGGACTGCGGCTCGGGCGGCTGGAGCGCCGTTTCCAGCTGGGGCAGCAGGACTTGGAGGTCGGCCTGCAGACGGTGCCCCTCCGCGGTGAGACGGGGGTGGCGGGTGCTGCGGTCCACCAGAGTCCGCCCCAGCACCCCCTCCAGGCGCTGGATGTGCCGGCTGAGGGTGGGCTGGGAGATACCGAGACGGTCGGCGGCCCAGGTGAAGTGCTGTTCCTCGGCCAGGGTCAGAAAGCATTGCAAGTGGCGCAGCCCGATATCCATAGGCGCAATGCTAGCCAACCCTGGCCATTTCCCCAGGTCAGGGTGTTGCGACGGCGTTCTCGGCGCGCCGGGTCGCGCCCCGTACCACGGTCAGGTGCAGCACGAGGGCGACCACGGTGAGCGCGCCCGTGTAGTACGGCAGCGCGCCCGGGGCGGCGCCGAGGCCCAGCACCAGGCCGCCGAGCGCGGACCCGATGCCGCTGCCGAGATAGACGGCGGAACTGTTCAGCGAGACGGCGACCGTGGCCTGTTCGGGCTGGGCCGCGATGAGCTGGTGCTGCTGGGGAACCTGTACGGCCCAGCCGGCCGCACCCCAGATCACGAGCGGGACGACCGCCAGGGCCGCGGCGGCGTGAGCGGCGGCGGGCAGGGCGAACTGGGAGGCCACGATGAGGGCCAGGATCCAGGTGACCGCGGCGAAGGGACGCTTGGTCCGGTCCACGATGCGGCCGATGAGGAGGCTGCCGATGATGCCGCCCGCGCCCCAGGCCCACATGGCCCAGACCGTCTCGTGGGTGTGCGCGGCGTCGAGCAGGAACTCGGCGAGGTAGGTGTACAGGCCGAGGCTGGCGATGCCGCCGAGCAGCGAGACGGACACGATGCCGGCCACCCGGCCGCTGGCGAGGGCGCGCACCCGCCGGCCCAGCGGCGGCGGAGGACTCACCTCGATCTTCGGCAGCCGCACGATGCCGATGAGCGCGACCACGCCCAGCGCGGTGATCAGCCACAGCGTGCCGCGCCACCCGATGTGCGAGGCGAGGAGCATGCCGACCGGGACGCCGATGACGGTGCCGATGCTCAAGCCGCCCATGACGGTGGCCAGAGCGCGGCCACGCCGTTCCGGGGTGGTGAGCCCCGCGGCCGTGGCGGCGGCTATCGGCGAGTACACGCCCGCACCGATGCCCGCCACCGCGCGCGCGATCAGGAGGACCGGCAGCGTGGGCGCGAGGGCGGTCAAGGCGTTGCCGATCGTGAAGACGACCAGCGCCACGCCGAGCACCACCTTCGCCGACCGCTTCGCAAGGAGGGTGGCGAAGACCGGCCCGCCCAGCGCGTAGCAGAGCGTGAAGACGGTGACCATCTGTCCGGCCGACGACGCCGAGATGCTCAGGTCCTCCGACACGTGGGGCAGCAGTCCGGCCATCACGTAGGCGTCCACGCCCAGCGCGAACGTGCCCAGCGCGAGGAGCGGGATGAACCTGCCCCGGCCGTCGGCCGTCCTGGGCGGGGCTGTTGTCTGTGTGGCACTCATCCGAGGCGCTCCAAGTCCGTTTCGGCGCTGACCACGCGGCCGTCGGGGAAGTAGCCGACGGGCCCGGTCAACTGGGCTTTCTGTTCGATCTCGTTGAGCAGACGCTGGAGCCGTACGGACTCCTCGATCCCGGCGAACGGCACGACGGGCCGCTGCCGGTCGTGCGCGAAACGTACGGCGTCCGTGACGATGCGGCGCAGCCCGACGATGGTGTCGAACCCTTCGGGAACGGGGTCGTTGCGCGTGTCCACCTCGCAGAGCGTCTCCTCCCGGCCGCCGGCGTCCCGCCAGATCCGCAACTGGTCCGCGTCCCAGGTGGGGTTGGAGTACTCCGCGGCCGCGTAGACCAGGCCTCCCTCGGGGTCCCGGAAGGTGCAGTCGATGGTGCGCTGCCGGGTGATGTTGACGAAGCTGCTGTAGACGCTCACCACGGCGTCGCCCAACTGCGCCGTCAGGGCCACGCTGTCCAGGACGTCGGGTCCGGAGACCGAGTAGTCGGAGCAGACGCCGACGGCGTCGCGGAGCCGGAGCTGCGAGCCGTCGAGGGAGAGCCGCTGGACCAGGTCCAGGGAGTGGATCACTTCGCTCGTGACCCCGACCGTGGGCCGGTGGTCGTTGATGCGGTTCTTGCCCCAAGTGGCGTGTGCCCGCACCAGTTTCAGCCCGTTGCGGTGCACGTACTCCTGGAGGGCCATGCTGGCTTGTGAGTACCGCCCCACCAGGTCCATGGCGAACCCGGAGACATCGCGCAGCGCCGAGGCCACGGCATCCAGGTCGTCGTGGACGGAGGTGAGGGGCTTCTCGGCCAGGACGAAGCCGCGGTAGCCCGCCAGGCGCGTCAGGATCTCGGCGTGCGCCGAGTCGGTCACCGCGACGATGACGAGATCGGGCGAGAACGCATCGAGGGCGCCCTCGATCGTGGCGAAGTACGGGACGTCTTCGATGGTGCGGTGCCGGGCGTGGTAGGCGATCTCGATGTCGAGACCGAGTTCCCGCGGGCCGGAGAGGCTGCGCAGTGCGGTCAGGAATCGCGTACCGGCGTAGCCCATGCCGGCGATGAGTACTTTCACGTTGTCCATGGGGATCAGCCCTTCCGCTGCGTGGTGACAGGTTGGTGGTAGAGGCCCTCGCCGGTGGGCAGCCAGCCGGCCCGGCGGTGGTACTCCACGGCCCCCTCGGCGCTCTGCATCACGGCGACGTCCGCGCCGCGCGCGAGCGCCCAGTCGAAGAGCCCGTCGATCACCGCGGTGCCCAGGCCCTTGCCCCGGTCACGCGGATCGGTGACGAGGGACTGCATCCAGACCACCCGGCCGCTGGGGTACGCGGGCGAAGGGGGACGCTGGTCGATGACGGCGATGGCGCAGGCACTCAGCCGGCCGGGGCCGGGAGCCACCGCGACGCACACGTCGGCGTCGTCGGACAGCGCCCTGGCCAGCCAGGCCCGGTAGCCGGCCCGCCAGGCCGCACGAGCCTCGGGGGTCGCCGCGGTGTAGGGGAGCGCCGCCGAGTCGTCGTCCTCCTCGCCGTCCAGCAAGTAGGCGCGCAGGCGGACGAGTTCGTCGATGTCCGCCGGCTCTGCCTGACGGATCACCGGGGTGGCCGCTGTCGTCACGCGGTCCTCCCGTGCAGACCGAAGTGGGTGAAGACCTCGTCCAGCGCGCGGACCAGATGGGCGATGTCGTCGTCGGAGTGGTTCGGCGTGACGTTGACGCGGAACCGCTCGGTGCCGACCGGTACCGTCGGAGAGTTGATCGGCTGGAGGTAGATGCCGTGTACCTCAAGAAGCCGCGCGGCCGACTGCTTGCACAGCTCGGAGTCGCCGATCAGGACGGGCAGGACGTGCGTCGTGCTCTGCGGCATCACCTCGATGCCGGCCGCCTCCAGGGCCGTGCGCAGCTGGGCGGTCTTGCGCTGCAGCGCATCCCGTTCGGCGGAGGAGGTCTTCAGGTGTTCCACGCTGGCATGGCAGGCCGCCACGATCGCGGGCGGCAGCGAGGTGGTGAAGATGAAGCCCGAGGCGAAGCTGCGAATCGTGTCGACCAGGGTGGTCGAACCGGCGATGTATCCGCCGATGACACCGATGCCCTTGGCCATCGTGCCCTGGATGATGTCGACGAAATGGTCGACATTCAGCTCCGCGGCGATGCCCGCGCCGCGCGGCCCGTACATTCCGATCGCGTGTACTTCGTCGAGGAAGGTGAGCGCGTTGTACTCGTGCGCGACCTTGACGATCCGTTCGATCGGGGCGACGTCGCCGTCCATCGAGTAGACGGACTCGAAGACGACGATCTTCGGGCGGTCCAGAGGCTGGCCGGCGAGTATCTCTTCCAGGTGGTCCACGTCGTTGTGGCGGAATACCCGGCGCTCCGCCTTCGTGCTGCAGATGCCATTGATGATCGAAGCGTGGTTCAGCTCGTCCGACAGCACGATCGGGTCGGGCAGCAGGCGCAACAGGCACTGCAGAGTCGCATCGTTGGAGCCGTATCCCGTGGGAAATACCAGGGCGGCTTCCTTTCCGTGCCACTCGGCGAGCGAGGACTCAAGCGCGGCGTAGTGGGCGTGCGTTCCGCCGATGTTCCGCGAACCGCCGGAGCCGGCCCCGTACTCGGCGACCGCCCGGTGCATGGCCGCGACCACCTTGGGGTGCTGGGACATCCCCAGATAGTCGTTGCTGCACCACACGGTCACCTGCTGATCGCGCCCGTCCGGCGTGCGGTGCGTCGCTTTCGGGTACGCGTTCGCGTGACGATTGATTTCCACGAACGACCGGTACTGGCCATCGTTTCTGAGCTTGTCAATCTTTTCCGACAGAAAAAGCTCGTACATTTCATCCCCCTGTAACCAGCATGCGCCGTTGGTCGCACGCAATCTGTAAACGAGGGAATTACATACAGCGGGCACCCTGCCCGCAAACCGGTCGCCTGCATCTCTGATGCAACCTCTGCATGGCCGCAGGTCATCGCGGTGAGCGGCGGCCCTGAGATGCCAGTCACACCGCCGAGGATGAATTCTTTGTTACGGCAGGCCCGCGGTTACTCGCGGCCGCAGAGTGCATCGGAAAAGCCGCACGGCGCCCCCAACTCCGCCAGAACGAACGGCTGTTGACGCCGCGCGTTCCATGAACGCGTGAGGGGCCGCCGGAAGCGATTCGGCACACGAACCCCCCAACTCCTGTGATTGCGCCGCGCATTCGGACCGGCATCAGCTGCGGCGCGCAGCCCAGACGGTCCGTTCCGTGCGTACCGCGAGGTCGGCGCGGCGCGCGATGCTGTGCGGGCCGTCGGGGTCGAGCAGCCGGTCGAGCGCCGCGAGGTCCTCGGCCGGCAGGGTTCCCACGACGGTGCCGCGCATGCGCCGAAGGCTGTGGAGGGCGTAGCGGCCGATCGCCTCGCTTCGGGAGCCGTCGAGGTTCACGTCGATCGTGCGTGCCTCTTCGACGGTGAACCCGGCGCCGGTCAGCATGGGGCCCCAGTCCGCGCCGCGGTGCGGCACGTGCTCGGCGTGATGACGGTCGCTCGCGGCGTGGACGCGCTCCTCCAAGCCGGGCCGCTCCTCGGGCGCGCCTTCGGGCAGGAAGCGAGGAAAGCCGGCCAGCTCGACGACGGCGAAAAGACCGCCGGGCGCGAGCAGTTCGTGGACCTTGCGCAGGGCGCGGGCGGGGTCGGTCATGTGGTGCATCGAGGCCGACGCCCAGACGAGTTCGGGCGCGCCGAGGTCGGGCCACGCGGCGTCGAGATCCGCGTGCACCGTACGCACTCTGTCGCCCACACCATGCGCCTCGGCCTTCTCGCGCAGGCGCCGCAGGTGGTGGGCCGAGGAGTCGACGGCGGTCACGGCGGCTTCGGGAAAGCGGGCGAGGAGGGCGAAGGTGCCGGCCCCGGTGCCGCAGCCCAGGTCCACGATGTGACGCGGGCCGGACTCCAGGGGCAGCGATGCGGTGATGGACGCGGTGTGCTCGGCGAGGACCTCCGCGTCCAGGTCGAGAATCTCCGCCTGGCCGGCGCTGTCGGTCTCGTGCTGGTGGTCATGTGCTGTGTGCGGGGATGCGTGGGTCATGGCGTCGACGCTAGGCCGCTCATGCGCGTACGGCACGACAGCTTTCCAGATACGCAAGACGATGCCCGGCCGGGTTGCCGAACGCGCAAAGGACACCGAGGGCCGGTCGCCGGGAGCCTCAGGACCGGCCCTTGCCGCCGCCGCCGTCGGGTCGCTGGTGGCTGCGGCGGGCGTCGCGGTCGAAGATGCCCAGGACCTCGCACGGCCCGCCCTCGGCGCCGATGGCGTGCGGCAGCATCGTGGGGAACTCGGCCGCCTGATGGGTCTCGATACGCAAGCGGCGGTTGCCCAGCAGGAGCACCGCGGTCCCGGAGAGGACGACGAGCCACTCGCGGCCCGGGTGGGCGCGCATGCGCGAGGGACTGTCCGGGGGCGGCCCGGTCATGCGCTGGCGGATGACGGTCATGCCGGGGTCCGCCTTGATGGGCCACCGCATCTGGCCGCGGGCGGAATCGATCACCGGGCTGGAGACGACGTCGTCGGCGGCGCTCTCGACGAGCTGATCGAGCGTCGTGTCCAGCGCGCGGGCGAGCGTGACGAGACTGTCAAGGGCGAGCCTGCGCTGCCCGTTCTCCATACGGCTGAGCGTGGACTGACTGAGCTTGGCGCGCCCGGCCAACTCCTCAAGCGACCAGCCCTGCGCCAGCCGCAGGGCACGAATCCGCTTGCGTACGAGGCTGTCCAGATCGCCGTCATTTTGCGTCATGGGCAGCACGGTATGCCGTGATCGCAAGGGGCGCCCGCTGTCGAGCCCCACGCAAGCTCTCACCTGAATGCCCCCGACGTCACCCACATCCCCCGCAGCCCAGGCGCGAGCCCGCGGACAGCCCTTAGCCTCACGGCACAAGGCACAAGGCGACGGCTCGGGGTGCCCGCGAGGCCCGCCGGGCTTCTTCGTCGGACCCGCGCGCCCCCGTACTCCCCACGGAAGGCCCGCTCATGTCCCGCAGACAACTCGCGCTCATGGCCGCCGCAGGCCTCGTCCTGGCTGCCGCCGTGCTTCCCCCGGCGGCCACGGCCGACACCCCCGCCCCGCACGCCGACATCCTCGTCACCTACCGCGTGCCGATCCGCCATGCCCAGGACGCGCAGACCCTCGTCGCCGCCGGGTACGACGTCCTGGAGCGCCGGGAGGGCAACGACCTGTTCGTCCTGGGAGATCCGACGACCGCCGACTCCTTGCGGCACATCGGATTCAGCCCGACCGCCGTCAGGACTCAGCCGCGGCCGACCCCCAACACCGCCCGGCCCGCCGTCGGCGACACCTACCACGGCGGCTACCGCACCGTCGACGGGAACTACGCCCACCTCGACCAAGTGGCCTCCCAGCACCCGGACCTGGCCACCGTCGTGACGTACGGGCAGTCCTGGCGGAAGAAGCAGGACAGCGCCGGCGGGCGGGACCTCAAGGCCGTCTGCGTCACCAAGATGCGGCCGGGGGACTGCGCGCTCGTCCCGAACGCCGGCAAGCCCCGCTTCTTCCTCATGGGGCAGATCCACGCCCGCGAGATCACCACCGGCGAGGTCGCCCTGCGGTGGATCGACGAGCTGACGACCCAGTACGGCAAGGACGCCGACATCACCAAGCTGATGGACACCACCGAGATGTGGGTCGTGCCCATCGCCAACCCGGACGGCGTCGACATCGTCGCCTCCGGCGGCGACAACCCCGTACTGCACCGCAAGAACGCCAACGACTCCCACGGCGCGACCTGCGGCCGAAGAGGCCAGATCGGCATCGACCTCAACCGCAACTCGGGTACCCACTGGGGCGGTCTGGGCACTTCGCGGCAGCCGTGCGGCCAGGAGTACCTCGGCCCGGCCGCCGACTCCGAGCCGGAGACCACCGCCCTGGAAGGCCTGTTCCGGCAGCTGTACCCGGCCGTGCGCACCGGCACCGAGAACGGCGACCCCGCGCCGGCCGACGCCCGGGGCATGATGATCACCCTCCACGGCGACGCGAACCTGGTGCTGTTGCCCTGGGGGTTCGACCACACCGCGCACACCGGGAGCGACTCCGCGCTGCGCGCCCTGGCCAGTGAGATGGGCTCGCTCACGGGTTACAAGTCCGGGCAGGCCGGCGAGCTCCTGTACGACGCGTCCGGCGGCACCGACGACTGGACCTTCGACAAGCTCGGCCTCGCCAGCTTCACCATCGAGGTCGGCGACAGCGACGGCCGCGGCTGCGACGGATTCGCCCCGCCCTACTCCTGCCAGGACAGCTATTTCTGGCCCAAGATGAAGCCCGCCCTGCTGTACGCCGCCCAGCATGCGGCGGCGCCCTACCAGACCACCGTCGCAGCCAAGGGCTGAGGCCGGTCGGCCGGGGGCCGACGCGCCCGCGTCGGCCCCCGGCCTGTGGCGATCACTTTCGGACCCACGGCCCAGGCCGGCCCGAACGAGCCGGCCTGGGCGGGGTGGCTCAGACGAGGTCGAACCGGTCCAGGTTCATGACCTTGGTCCACGCCGCGACGAAGTCCTTCACGAACTTCTCCTTCGCGTCGTCGCTCGCGTAGACCTCCGCGACCGCGCGCAGCTCGGCGTTCGAGCCGAAGACCAGGTCGGCGCGGGTGCCGGTCCACTTGACGTGGGCGGTGGCGCCGTCGCGGCCCTCGAAGGTGTTCTCGTCCGCGGACGTCGCCTTCCACGTCGTACCCAGGTCGAGCAGGTTGACGAAGAAGTCGTTGGTGAGCGTCCCGGGCCGGTCGGTGAAGACGCCGAGCGACGACTCCTTGTGGTTCGCGCCCAGGACGCGCAGGCCACCCACCAGAACGGTGAGCTCGGGGGCGCTCAGGGTCAGCAGGTTCGCCCGGTCGAGCAGCAGATACTCGGCCGGGAGGCGGTTGCCCTTGCCCAGGTAGTTGCGGAACCCGTCGGCCGTCGGCTCAAGGGCGGAGAACGACTCCACGTCCGTCTGCTCCTGCGAGGCGTCCACGCGGCCGGGCGCGAACGGGACCTCGACGGCGGCCCCGCCGTCCTTGGCGGCCTTCTCCACACCGGCCGCGCCGGCCAGGACGATCAGGTCGGCGAGCGAGATCTGCTTGCCGCCGGACTGCGCGGAGTTGAAGGACGTGCGGACGCCTTCCAGGGTGCGCAGAACCGTCGCCAGCTCGTCGGGCTCATTGACCTCCCAGCCGCTCTGCGGCTGCAGGCGGATGCGCGCGCCGTTGGCGCCGCCGCGCTTGTCACTGCCGCGGAACGACGAGGCCGACGCCCACGCCGTCGACACGAGCTGCGACACGCTGAGGCCCGAGGCGAGGATCTGCTCCTTGAGGGAGGCGATGTCCGCCGCGTCGACGAGCTCGTACGAACGCGCCGGCAGCGGGTCCTGCCACAGCAGCTCCTCGGCGGGGACCTCCGGGCCGAGGTAGCGCACGACGGGGCCCATGTCGCGGTGGGTCAGCTTGAACCAGGCGCGGGCGAAGGCGTCCGCGAACGCCGCGGGGTCCGCCAGGAAGCGCCGCGAGATCTGCTCGTACGCCGGGTCGAAGCGGAGCGAGAGGTCGGTCGTCAGCATCGTCGGGGCGTGCTTCTTCGACGCGTCGAAGGCGTCCGGCACGGTGTCCGAACCGGCGCCCCCCTTCGGCCGCCACTGGTGCGCGCCCGCAGGGCTCTTGAACAGCTCCCACTCGTAGCCGAAGAGGATCTCGAAGAAGCTGTTGTCCCAGGCGGTCGGGGTGTTCGTCCAGATGCCCTCAAGGCCACTGGTGATCGCGTCGGCGCCCACACCGGTGCCGTGGCTGCTCTTCCAGCCGAGGCCCTGCTGCTCCAGCGGGGCCGCCTCGGGGTCGTTGCCGACGGCGTCCGCCGGGCCCGCGCCGTGGGTCTTGCCGAAGGTGTGGCCGCCGGCGATCAGGGCGACGGTCTCCTCGTCGTTCATCGCCATCCGGCGGAACGTCTCGCGGATGTCGCGCGCGGCGGCGATGGGGTCCGGGTTGCCGTTGGGGCCCTCGGGGTTGACGTAGATCAGGCCCATCTGGACCGCGCCGAGCGGGTTCTCCAGCTCACGGTCGCCGGTGTAGCGCTCGTCGTCGAGCCAGTTGGTCTCCGGACCCCAGTACACGTCCTCGTCGGGCTCCCACACGTCCGCGCGGCCGCCGCCGAAGCCGAAGGTCTCGAAGCCCATCGTCTCCAGGGCCACATTGCCGGTGAGGATCAGGAGGTCGGCCCACGAAAGGCTCTTGCCGTACTTCTTCTTCACCGGCCACAGCAGGCGGCGGGCCTTGTCGAGGCTCGCGTTGTCCGGCCAGCTGTTGAGCGGGGCGAACCGCTGCTGGCCGGCCCCGGCGCCACCGCGCCCGTCGCTGATGCGGTACGTGCCCGCGCTGTGCCACGCCATGCGGATCATCAGCGGGCCGTAGTTGCCGAAGTCGGCCGGCCACCAGTCCTGCGACGTCGTGAGCAGCTCCGCGATGTCCCGCTTCACCGCCGGCAGGTCGAGGGCGTTGAACGCCTCGGCGTAGTCGAACTCCTCGCCGAGCGGGTTGGCCACCGCCGGGTTCTTCGCGAGGATCTTCAGGTTCAGCCGCTCCGGCCACCACTGGCGGTTTCCGCCGCCCTGCGTCGGATGCGGGGCACGCTCGTGCACGACCGGGCAGCCGCCCGTGCCCTCCGTCTTGGCGTCGGTGACGATTGCATCGGGGTTCTCGGACATGGCAATCCTTCTTGACTCGGTGGATCACGGTGCTCAGGAACTGCGGGCGGTGAAACGGCCGGGGCACGGGCCCCGGCGGACGGCCTCGGCCTGGTGACGTCTGAGCGTCTGAGAAGCCGGGCCTTCGACGGGGCCGGGTCAGGGCCCCCGCCGCGACGGTCTGGCCACATGGCGCGCCCCGCGCACGACGGGGTGGGCAAGCAACGGGCCGCGTACACGACTTGGCAGGACAATACGGCCCACGCGATCACGCACCCCGGAACGCGGCACGGCGACGGCGGGGCCGGTGTCCGCCCGGGCGGACACCCGCGGCGCGGCACGCGCCTTCGCGGCGGCGATCCCCCATGACGTCTCTGTCTCCTGGGTGAGGTGAAGTCCTGTTGCGGGTGGGGCCGGAGTCTTCCTGTCCCTAGGCTATCGGCGGCATCGATCCTACGATGGACCAAATCCAAGTCAAGAAGTACACCAAACCCATATCCCTTCGGAACGCGCCCGCTCCCTGGCACACTGCGCGTGTTCCACCCAACCCCGACCCCCTGAGCGTGGACAGGTGAACCGGCATGAGTGACCTGCTCGAACGGCTGCGAGGGCGCGGCTGGCGGATGACGTCCCAGCGGCGTGTCGTCGCGGAGGTCCTGGACGACGGCGACCACGTCCATCTGACGGCCGACGAAGTGCACGTCCAGGCGGCCGAGCGGCTGCCCGAGATCTCCCGGGCCACCGTCTACAACACCTTGGGCGAACTGGTGCTGCTCGGCGAGGTCATGGAGGTCTCCACCGACGGCCGCGCCAAGCGCTACGACCCCAACGCCCACCACCCCCACCAGCACCTGGTGTGCTCCAACTGCGGCACCATCCGCGACGTCCACCCCACCGGCGACCCGCTGGCCGACCTCCCGGCCGACGAACGCTTCGGCTTCACCCTGTCCCGCGCCGAGGTCACCTACCGCGGACTGTGCCCGTCCTGCTCCTAGACACGAACCCGCTCGACCTCCCATAGGGACGCGAGACCCGCCCCGCCCATGAGATGAGTCATAGCCGACACCTCTTGGGCCGTGTCGAAGTTGGGCTGAACGGGTGAGCGGCGTCATCATGGCCGGATGCAGATACAGCACGTGGGCGAGGTGGTCCGGTGAGCAGGTACGACGTCACCGACGAACAGTGGGAGGGGCTCGCCCAGGTCGTTCCGCTGCGCGGCCGCAACGAGTGGCCGTCCAGAGTCGACCACCAGACCATCCCCGGCGACTACGCGACCGTCGAACAACGCCGCTTCGTCGTCCTCCGGGTGCAGATCTTCGCGGACGCCCGAGAAGTCGCCGAATACCTCATCGCACAGATCCCGGTCCTCCTCGACCTGACGGGCGCCGACCCCGAAGTCGCCAAGCGGATCCTCGACTTCAGCACCGGCGTCGTCTTCGGCCTGGGCAGCGGAATGCACCGCGTCGACCGCAACGTCTTCCTGCTCGCCCCGGCCGGCACCGAAGTGGAAGGCATCGCCGCGGCGGCCGTCCCACACCCCTGACCCGCCCGCCCTCGCTCCACCGCCCCGCCCAGGACCGTCCCGCAGCGCTGTGCCGTCCCTCATTAGTAGGAAGGTCAACGCGGCGGAACGGTTCGTCAGTTTTACGGCTGCGTACGGTCCCAGCCATGACCACGACGACCACCAACAGTGACCGAGCCGCCCGCCCCGATCGACCCACCGTCACCGAACTCAGGCTGTCCTCCTTCCGGGCACACCGCGGCGCGGCCATCCCGCTCGGCCCGCTCACCCTGGTCACCGGGCCGAGCGGCAGCGGCAAGACGAGCGTCCTCGAAGCATTCGAAGCGCTCGCCAGACTCGGCTCGGGCGCGTCACTGGGATCCGTGTTCCGCGACCCGGCGGGCTGCGTGCCCGAACGCGCCGACGCCGACGCCCAGGGCCGCCGCGGATTCCGGATCGGCTGCACGGTGGACGGCCCCGCCGGCCCGGTCCGCCTCGACCTCGCCGTCCAGGCCGAGCCGGAACTCCGCGTCGTCGGCGAACGTTTGACCAGCGAAGGACAGACCCTCCTGAGCACCGCGCTCCGGGACCCCGGCCGCTCCACCGTCCAGGCGGCCTGGCACACCGCGGGCGCGGTCCCCGTCACGCGCGCACCGCTCCCCGACGACCGCCTCGGCACCGCACTGCTCCCCCTGCGCGTCGCGGGCAAGACCGAAGGACAACTGCGCGTCCTGGCCGCCGCCGAACAAGTCGTCGTCGCCCTGCGCTCGGTGTTCGCCTGCGACCCCCAGCCCCAGCGCATGCGCGAACCCGTCGTCCCCGCCCAGGGGAGCGGCGCCGGGCGGCTCAGGCGCGGCTGCGACAACCTCGCCGAAGTCCTCTTCCGCACCCGCACCGAATGCGGCATCCGCCACGGCCGCCTCGTCACCGCGGCCCGCGCGGGCTGCGCCGGACCCGTCACCGGCCTCACCACCGAGCAACTCGCCGACGGTACGTTACGAGCCGTCCTCGCCCGCGGCGGCGCCCGGCACGGCACCCCCGTCGGCCGGCTCGGCGAAGGCGAACTCCGCTACCTCGCCCTCGCCCTCGTGCTGCTCACCGGACCCGGCGTCCTCGCCGTCGACACCGTCGCCGAAGTACCCCCGGCCATGCAGACCCTCGCCGTCCTCGCCGACGGGCTCGACCGCGCACTCGACCCCCGCCAGAGCCGCGAACTCATCGCCCTGGCCGCCGAGATGTGCGCCCGCGGCCACATCCGGCTGCTCGCCGCCGTCGGGGACGGAGCGGGCGCCCATGAGGCCCACGGGGCGACGGTGGTAGACCTGGAACCGTGAACCAACTCGACGTACCGGCCCTCCAGCGCAGGCTCGCAGCCTTCGCCGCCGCCCGCGACTGGCAGCCGTACCACACCCCGAAAAACCTCGCCGCGGCCCTCAGCGTCGAGGCCTCCGAACTGCTCGAAATCTTCCAGTGGCTCACCCCCGAACAGTCGGACCGGGTGATGACCGACCCGGACCAGGCCCACCGCGTCACCGACGAGGTCGCCGACGTCCTCGCCTACCTCCTCCAACTCTGCGAGGTGCTCGGCATCGACGCGTTGGCCGCGCTCTCCGCCAAGATCGACCGCAACGAACTCCGTTTCCCCGTCCCGAAACCGCCGAAGACCCCGAACAACTCGCCGACGGACACGGAGAGTCACTCATCCGAGTGACCGAGATACTCACAATCGGCTTGCTGTGCACAGATTTCCGATTTCCTCTGGCTTTCCGAGCCACTCGCGCTCACGCTAGGTAGTGGACGCGAAGCTCGGGTCCGTCGCACGAACGGGGAAATCGGATGGATGCGGTACGGCTCGTCAAAGTCAGCCAACACGCCCTGGCTCAGAGCCGGGCAGTGCTCGACATCGTCGCCGAGGCCTGGCAGGCACAAGCCCTCGCCCAGGCGATCGGCGGCCACCTCGCGGCCACCGGCCCGCCGGAACTGAGGGGCGAAGCCCGCGGCCTCAGCGAAGCCGGCGGCCGGGGCTGCGCCGTCCTCGACCACCCCGGCATGCGCCGCGGCGGCATCCGAGCCGCCCAGCTGACCGAAGTGGCCGACCCCGCAGGCGCGTTGACCTCCCTGGGCGGACTGCTCGGCGACGTCTCGATGGCCCTCGTCTCGGTGGCCTGCGCCACCGACGAGGAGGGGCTGTACTGGCAGTGCATCGAGGCCATCGACGCCGCCGACGAATCGACCGACCGCATCCGCGGAATGCTGCGCCGGCTCACCTTGCGAGAACAGGAGAGATCGGGTGAGGTGCTGCGGGACACCGCTACGGGGCCGCCGTGAGGGGGGGGCTCCGGGGGCCCTGCACACGCCGGCACGTGCCGCAGCCACCACAACCGTCGTTGGACGACCGGCCCCCGAGGCCCGCTCCGCCCCGGCTGTCCTAGCCGTTCTCGCGCTGCTCGCGCTCCTCGGTCCCGTGCGCCTGCTGCCGCTCGTCCGGGTCGCCGGTGGGCTGAAGGTCCGCGTCGAGCTGCGTCAGATCGGCACTCAGCGCCGCCATCAGCTCCTCCATCTGCTGGAGCAGCCCCTTCGGGGCACCCTTCCGCTCGGTGGCGGACTGCGGCGCCGGCTGCTGCGGCACGGTCGGTTCGGGCACGGCTTCCTGGGACATGGCGGCCTCCTCGGCCCAGCCCTTCCGCGGGGCGGACAGGGCGGAGAATCGGTCGACGCACCGGGCAGGGCCGCCGACACGCGGGCCGGGCGGTCCGGCTCCCCTCGGGGCAACGACCACTTGACGCCAACGTCACTGGTCAGAGGGGGTGCGACCGGCCCGATCGACGAATATTCACCCGACAGGGCTTCGGCGGGACGCGTGGTGGAGGCAGGGTTGACGGCGGCCCGACGGTGCAGGATGGAGGCATGGATCTTCGCATCTTCACCGAGCCCCAGCAGGGCGCCGGCTACGACACCCTCCTGACCGTCGCCAAGGCCACCGAAGACCTCGGCTTCGACGCCTTCTTCCGCTCCGACCACTACCTCCGGATGGGGTCCGCCGACGGACTCCCGGGCCCGACCGACGCCTGGATCACCCTGGCCGGACTCGCCCGCGAGACCAAGCGGATCCGGCTCGGCACGTTGATGACCGCCGGCACCTTCCGGCTGCCCGGCGTCCTCGCCATCCAGGTCGCCCAGGTCGACCAGATGTCGGGCGGCCGGGTCGAACTGGGCCTGGGAGCCGGATGGTTCGAGGACGAGCACAAGGCGTACGGCATCCCCTTCCCGAAGGAGAAATTCGCCCGGCTGGAGGAACAGCTGGCCATCGTCACCGGACTCTGGTCCACCGAAGTGGGCCACACCTTCGACTTCCACGGCACCTACTACCAACTCAGCGACTCGCCTGCGCTGCCCAAGCCCGCGCAGGCCAAGGTGCCCGTCCTGATCGGCGGGCACGGGGCGACCCGCACGCCGCGGCTGGCCGCCCAGTACGCCGACGAATTCAACATCCCGTTCGCCTCCATCGAGGACAGCGAGCGGCAGTTCACCAGGGTCAAGGCGGCCGCCGAAGCCGCCGGACGCAGGGCGGACGACCTCGTGTACTCCAACGCGCTGGTCGTCTGTGTGGGCAAGGACGACGCAGAGGTGGCCCGCCGGGCCGCCGCCATCGGACGGGAGGTGGAGGAACTCAAGGCCAACGGACTCGCGGGCTCGCCCGCCGAAGTCGTCGAGAAGATCGGCAAGTACGAGGCGACCGGCTCGTCCCGCATCTACCTCCAACTGCTCGACCTCGACGACCTCGACCAGCTCGAACTGATCTCCTCGCAGGTGCTGCCGCAGCTGACCGGAGCCTGACCGTGCGGCCCGCCCGGACACTCGCCGCAGCCCTCGCGCAGGGACCGGTCGTCCTCGACGGCGGCCTCTCCAGCCAACTGGAGGCTCAGGGCTGCGACTTGAGCGACGAGCTGTGGTCGGCCCGGCTGCTCGCCGACGACCCGCGGCAGATCCAGGCCGCGCACACCGCATACGTACGGGCGGGCGCCCAAGTCGTGACCACGGCCAGCTACCAGGCCACCTTCGAAGGCTTCGCCCGCCGAGGGCTGAGCCATGGCGAGGCCGAGCTGCTGCTGGCGAATAGTGTCCAACTGGCGCGTGCGGCTGGCGAGTTGGGCGGGGGCTCGGGGGGAGGGGTGGGGTGGGGGAGGGGAGTGGGGGAGGCCCCCCGAAGCCCCGCCCAAACCCCCGAATTCTGGGTAGCCGCCTCCATCGGCCCCTACGGCGCCTTCCTCGCCGACGGCAGTGAGTACCGGGGGCGTTACGGGCTGAGCGTGCGTGAGCTGGAGCGGTTCCACCGGCCGCGGATCGAGGCGCTGGTGGCGGCCGGGCCCGATGTGCTCGCGCTGGAGACGGTGCCGGATGCCGACGAGGCGGAGGCGCTGCTGCGGGCGGTCGAGGGGTGCGGGGTGCCGGTGTGGCTCTCGTACAGCATCGCCGGCGGGCGCACTCGGGCCGGCCAGGATCTGGCCGCGGCGTTTGGTCTGGTGGCGGGACATGGCCAGGTGATCGCGGTCGGGGTGAACTGCTGCACTCCCGCCGATGCCGACCGGGCGGTGCCGCTCGCGGCGTCGGTGACGGGCAAGCCGGTGGTGGTCTATCCGAACAGCGGCGAGCGGTGGGACGCGGAGCGGCGCGGCTGGGCCGGCGGCACGACGTTCGACGCGGCGCGGGTGGGGGACTGGGTGTCGTCCGGGGCGCGGCTCGTCGGTGGCTGCTGCCGGGTCGGGCCGGCGGAGATCGCCCAGTTGGCGGCCCGGGTGCGGGGTGGGCAGGCGTAAAGAAAACCGCTGGTGGGGGTGGTACAGATCGGGCGATACTCGCTGCGTGTTCCTGACAATCACCACCACCGGCACCCCTGAAAGCCCCGCGACCGACCTCGGATTCCTGCTGCACAAGCACCCCGGGAAGGCGCAGCGCTTCTCCACCTCCAACGGCACGGCGCACGTCCTCTATCCCGAGGCGACCGCCGAGCGCTGCACGGCCGCGCTGCTCCTGGAGGTGGATCCCGTCGCGCTGGTTCGGCGCGGCCAGGGCAAGGGCCGGGGCGGAGCTCCTGATGCGGCGCTCGCGCAGTACGTCAACGACCGGCCGTACGCGGCCTCTTCGCTGATGTCGGTCGTGCTGTCCACCGTCTTCAAGAGCGCCCTGCGCGGTGTGTGCGCCGCGCTGCCGGAGCGGGCGGCGGCGCCGTTGCCGCTGCGCATCGAGATACCCGCGCTGCCCGCGCGCGGCGGTGCGGAACTCGTGCACAAGCTGTTCGGGCCGCTCGGCTGGGATTCGGTGACCGCGGAACCGGTCGCGCTGGACGAACAGTTCCCTCAGTGGGGCGACTCGCGCTATGTGCGGCTCGTCCTGGAAGGGGAGCTGCGGCTGGCCGACGCGCTGCGGCAGTTGTACGTCCTGCTGCCGGTGCTCGATGACGCCAAGCACTACTGGGTCGCGCCGGACGAGGTGGACAAGCTGCTGCGGGCCGGTGACGGCTGGCTGGCCGACCACCCCGAGCAGAACCTGATCGCCAGCCGGTACCTGTCGCGGCGCCGGGGCCTGGCCCGGCAGGCGATGGAGCGGCTCGAACTGGTGCGGCTGGCCGAGGCCGAGGGCCTGGACGTCGAGGAGGTCGACAATGCCGTCGACGAGTCCAGCGACACGACGGAGCGGCCGGCGACGCTGGCCGAGCAGCGCCGGGTCGCGATCCTCGCCGCGCTCACCGCGGCCGGGGCGAGCCGGGTGCTCGATCTCGGCTGTGGGCAGGGGCAGTTGGTGCAGAAGCTCCTCACGGATGTGCGCTTCACCGAGATCGTCGGAGTGGACGTCTCCATGCGCGCGCTGGGCGTCGCGTCGCGGCGGCTGCGCCTGGAGCGGATGACGGAGCGTCAGGCGGCGCGGGTGACGCTGATGCAGGGCTCTCTCGCGTACACGGACAAGCGGCTCAAGGGCTACGACGCCGCGGTGCTCAGTGAGGTGATCGAGCACCTGGACCTGCCGAGGCTGCCGGCGCTCGAATACGCGGTGTTCGGATCGGCGCGGCCGCGCACCGTGATCGTGACGACCCCGAATGTCGAGTACAACGTCCGCTGGGAGACGCTTCCGGCCGGGCATGTGCGCCACGGGGACCACCGGTTCGAGTGGAGCCGGGCGGAGTTCCGGTCCTGGGCGCGTGCGGTGGCCGAACGGCACGGCTACGGCGTCGAGTTCGGGCCGGTCGGCCCGGACGACCCGGAGGTGGGACCGCCCACCCAGCTGGCGGTGTTCACGCTGACCGGCGCGGACGGGCCCACCACGGAGACACAGGGGAACGGATCCGCCGCGACGGCGCGGAGGGGCGAATCGCCCGCCGAGACGCAGCCGGGCGCACCCACTACGAAGCCGCGGGCAGACGCGCCGACCACGCCGACCACGCCGACCACGCCGACCGCGATGAACCAGCAGGGCGAGCCCGCCCCGACGACGCCGAAGGAGGCGACCGCAGCATGAGTACCGAGACCGGCACGACCAGCACGCACACCCCGGACGGCGGGCGGGCGCTCGCCGTCACCGACCTTTCCCTCGTCGTCCTCGTCGGCGCCACCGGATCGGGCAAGTCCACGTTCGCCCGGCGCCACTTCAAGCCGACCGAGGTGGTCTCCTCGGACTTCTGCCGGGGCCTGGTCGCCGATGACGAGAACGACCAGAGCGCCAGCCGCGACGCGTTCGACGTGCTCCACTACATCGCCGCCAAGCGGCTCGCGGCGGGGCGGCTGACCGTCGTCGATGCCACGAACGTGCAGCCCGAGAGCCGCAAGCAGCTCGTCCGGCTGGCCCGCGAGCACGATGTGCTGCCGATCGCGATCGTCCTGGACCTGCCGGAGGACGTCTGCGCCGAGCGGAACGCCAAGCGCCCCGACCGGGCCGGGATGCCCCGCCATGTGATCGGCCGGCACCGGCGTGAACTGCGGCGTTCCCTGCGTGGGTTGGAGCGCGAGGGCTTCCGCAAGGTGCACGTCCTGCGGAGCGTCGAGGAGGTCGAGAGCGTCGAGATCGCCATCGAGCGGCGCTACAACGACCTCACCCACCTCACCGGCCCCTTCGACATCATCGGCGACGTCCACGGCTGCCGGTCCGAACTGGACACCCTGCTTGGCAGGCTCGGCTACGTCGACGGCGTCCACCCGCAGGGCCGCACCGCCGTCTTCGTCGGGGACCTCGTCGACCGGGGGCCCGACAGCCCCGGGGTGTTGCGCCGCGTGATGAGGATGGTCGCCGACGGTAACGCTCTGTGCGTGCCCGGGAACCATGAGAACAAGCTCGGACGTTACTTGAAGGGAAGGAACGTCCAGCACACGCACGGACTGGCCGAGACGATCGGGCAGTTGGAGAAGGAGGACGACAGCTTCAGGGAGCAGGTGAGGGAGTTCATCGACGGGCTCGTCAGCCACTATGTGCTCGACGGCGGCAAGCTGGTCGTCTGTCACGCGGGTCTGCCCGAGAAGTACCACGGGCGCACGTCGGGCCGGGTCCGCTCGCACGCGCTGTACGGGGACACGACCGGGGAGACCGACGAGTTCGGGCTGCCCGTGCGCTACCCGTGGGCCGAGGACTACCGCGGGCGCGCGGCGGTCGTGTACGGACACACTCCCGTGCCGAACACCTCGTGGATCAACAACACCATCTGCCTGGACACCGGTGCGGTGTTCGGCGGGAAGATGACTGCCCTGCGCTGGCCGGAGCGCGAGCTCGTCGATGTGCCGGCGGAGCAGGTCTGGTACGAGCCGGTCAAGCCGCTGGCCACCGAGGCACCCGGTGGTCACGAGGGCCGGCCGCTGGACCTCGCCGATGTGCACGGACGCCGGGTCGTGGAGACCCGGCTGATGGGCAAGGTCGCGGTGCGGGAGGAGAACGCGGCGGCCGCGCTGGAGGTCATGAGCCGGTTTGCCGTCGACCCGAGGCTGCTCGCCTACCTGCCGCCGACCATGGCGCCGACCGCGACCTCCGGTGCGGACGGCTACCTGGAGCACCCGGCCGAGGCGTTCGCGCAGTACCGGAAGGACGGCGTCGCGAAGGTCGTGTGCGAGGAGAAGCACATGGGCTCGCGGGCGGTGGCGTTGGTCTGCCGTGACGCGGAGGTGGCGCGCGAGCGGTTCGGCGTCCAGGGCCCGACCGGGGCACTGCACACCCGTACCGGACGGCCGTTCTTCGACGATGCGACGGTCACCGAGGAGATTCTTGCCCGGCTGCGGTCGGCGGTGACCGCAGCCGGGCTGTGGGACGAACTCGGCACGGACTGGCTGCTGTTGGACGCCGAGCTGATGCCCTGGTCGCTGAAGGCATCGGGCCTGCTGCGCTCGCAGTATGCCGCGGTGGGTGCCGCGTCCGGGGCCGCGCTTCCGGCTGCCGTCCAGGCGCTGGAGGCGGCGTCGGCGCGGGGCGTCGAGGTGACGGGGCTGTTGGAGCGGCAGCGCGGGCGGACCGCTGACGCGGCCGCGTTCACCGAGGCGTACCGGCGATACTGCTGGGAGACCGACGGTCTTGACGGGGTGCGGATCGCGCCGTTCCAGATCCTGGCCGCGCGGGGTCGCAGCCTGGCGGCGGTGCCGCACGACGAGCAGCTGGCCTGGCTCGACCGGCTGGTCGAGCACGACCCGACGGGACTGCTCCAGGTGACCCGGCGGTTGATCGTCGACACCGGTGACGAGGCGTCGGTACGGGCCGGGGTCGACTGGTGGCTGGAGCTGACCGGCGCGGGCGGCGAGGGCATGGTCGTCAAGCCGCTCCAGGCGCTCGCCCGGGATGGCAAGGGGCGGCTGGTGCAGCCGGGCATCAAGGTGCGCGGCCGCGAGTACCTGCGGATCATCTACGGTCCCGAGTACACGCGTCCGGACAACCTCGACCGGCTGCGGCAGCGCTTCCTAGGGCACAAGCGGTCGCTCGCGCTGCGGGAGTACGCGCTCGGCCTGGAGGCCCTCGACCGGCTGGCGGGCGGCGAGCCGCTGTGGCGGGTCCACGAGGCGGTGTTCGCCGTCCTCGCCCTGGAGTCGGAGCCGGTCGACCCGCGGCTGTGACGTGGCGGCGGGCCGCTTCGGTGGCCCGCCGGCCCGTGCGGCGGCGGTGTTCGCCGGGTGAGGGGGGCCGCCGCGGGACAGGATGGGGGCATGGGATTCCATGTCGATTCCGAGACCGGGCGGCTGCGCCGCGTCATACTCCACCGGCCAGATCTTGAGCTGAAGCGGCTCACGCCCAGCAACAAGGACGCGCTGCTCTTCGACGACGTGCTGTGGGTGCGCCGGGCCAGACAGGAGCACGACGGTTTCGCGGACGTGCTGCGCGACCGGGGCGTCCAGGTGCATCTCTTCGGTGACCTGCTGCGCGAGTCGCTGGAGATCCCGGCGGCTCGCGGACTCGTCCTTGACCGGGTCTTCGACGAGAAGGAGTACGGGCCGCTCGCGACCGGGCATCTGCGGGCGGCCTTCGACGAACTGCCCGCCGCCGATCTCGCGGAGGCGCTGGTCGGCGGGATGACCAAGCGGGAGTTCCTGGAGGGGCATCCGGAGCCGACGTCGGTGCGCTTCCACGCGATGGATCTGGATGATTTCCTGCTCGGCCCGCTGCCGAACCACCTCTTCACCCGCGACACCTCCGCCTGGATCTACGACGGTGTCTCGATCAACGCGATGCGCTGGCCGGCCCGGCAGCGCGAGACCGTGCACTTCGAGGCGATCTACCGCCACCACCCGCTGTTCAAGGGCCCCGAGGCAGGTCCGTTCAACATTTGGTCGCGCGGGCAGAGCGACTATCCCTCGACCATCGAGGGCGGTGACGTCCTGGTCATCGGGAACGGCGCCGTGCTGATCGGGATGAGCGAGCGGACCACCCCGCAGGCCGTGGAGATGCTGGCCCGGGGCCTGTTCGCGGCGGGCTCGGCGCGCACCATCGTGGCGCTCGACATGCCGAAGCGGCGGGCGTTCATGCACCTCGACACGGTGATGACGATGGTCGACGGCGAGACCTTCACCCAGTACGCGGGCCTGGGCATGCTCCGCTCGTACACGATCGAGCCGGGCGCGGGCGAGCAGGAGCTCAAGGTCACCGACCATCCGCCGGAGCACATGCACCGCGCGATCGCGGCGGCGCTCGGCCTCGACCGGATCCGGGTGCTCACCGCCACCCAGGACGTGCACTCCGCGGAGCGCGAGCAGTGGGACGACGGCTGCAATGTGCTCGCGGTCGAGCCGGGGGTGGTCGTCGCGTACGAGCGCAATGTCACGACCAACACGCATCTGCGCAAGGAGGGCATCGAGGTGATCGAGATCAGGGGCAGTGAGCTGGGGCGGGGGAGGGGAGGCCCGCGCTGCATGAGCTGTCCCGTCGAACGCGATGCCGTATAGTGATGCACTCTTACGTATATACTTCCAGAGTTGCATTCAGTTCATAGCCCAGTCGTCCCCCTACCCGCCCCCAGGAGCAGCCACCATGGCGACAGATCTCGCAGGCCGCCACTTCCTCAAGGAGCTGGACTTCACGGCCGAGGAGTTCCTCGGGCTCGTCGAGCTCGCCGCGGAACTCAAGGCTGCCAAGAAGGCGGGCACCGAGGTCCAGCGGCTGCGCGGCCGCAACGTCGCGCTGATCTTCGAGAAGTCCTCGACCCGTACCCGCTGCTCCTTCGAGGTGGCCGCCGCCGACCAGGGTGCGTCGACGACGTACATCGACCCGGCCGGTTCGCACATCGGCAAGAAGGAGTCCGCGCGTGACACCGCCCGCGTCCTTGGCCGGATGTTCGACGCGATCGAGTTCCGGGGCGAAGCGCAGGAGACCGTCGAGACCCTCGCCGCGAACGCCGGGGTTCCCGTCTACAACGGCCTGACCGACGAGTGGCACCCGACCCAGATGCTCGCCGACGTCCTCACCGTCACCGAGCACACCGACAAGCCGCTGGGCGAGGTCGTTTTCGCCTATCTGGGGGACGCCCGCTTCAACATGGGCAATTCCTACCTGGTCACCGGCGCGCTGCTCGGCATGGACGTCCGCATCGTGGCGCCCCGGGCGTACTGGCCGGCCGAGGAGATCGTCGCGCAGGCCCGGGAGGTGGCGGGGGTGAGCGGCGCCCGCATCACCCTCAACGAGTCCGTCGAGGAAGGTGTCGTCGGCGCGGACTTCGTGGCCACCGACGTGTGGGTCTCGATGGGCGAGCCCAAGGAGATCTGGGCCGAGCGCATCAAGGCCCTCGCGCCGTACGCCGTGACCATGGACGTGCTGCGCGCCACCGGCAATCCGCGCGTCAAGTTCCTGCATTGCCTGCCGGCCTTCCACGACCTCGGCACCCAGGTCGGCCGCGACATCTACGAGCAGTACGGGCTGACCGAACTCGAAGTGACCGACGAGGTCTTCGAATCGCCCCACTCGGTCGTCTTCGACGAGGCGGAGAACAGGATGCACACCATCAAGGCGGTCATGGTCGCCACGCTGGGGGACGGGCCGGGGCGCAACGCCGCCGAATAGGAATGCGCCCGATTGGGTGAACATGCGCCGGGGTGGCTACTATGTCGCTTCTTGGTGGGGTCCGAGCTCGCAAGCTCGGGCCCCGCTTTCTTTGTGTACGGCCCCTGCCAGGCCGTTGTGTAGACCAGGAATGAGAACCACCCCATGCGGCGCCCCCACCTCGCCCCCCGCCCTGCCCCCGCGCTGCGCATCAAACCGCCGCGCCAGCTGATCGCCGAATCCGGCGCGGACCTGGAGGGGCACGGTCTGCGCCGCACGATGGGGCTCTTCCAGCTCGTGTGCTTCGGCGTCGGCGCGATCGTCGGCACCGGCATCTTCGTCGGGCTCTCCGACAGCGTCGCCAAGGCCGGACCCGCAGTCGTCCTCTCCTTCGTGCTCGCCGCGGTGACCTGCGTCTTCACCGCGTTCTCCTTCGCCGAGCTCGGCGGCGCGATCCCCGTCTCCGGCTCCTCGTACTCCTTCGCGTACGCGACGCTCGGCGAGCGAACCGCCTTCCTGGTCGGCTGGTGCCTGCTCCTGGAGTACGGCGTCTCGGTGTCCGCGGTCGCCGTCGGCTGGAGCCAGTATCTGAACGAGCTCCTGAACAGCCTCGTCGGATGGCAGCTGCCGGCCGCGCTCTCCGCGGGGCCCGGCGACGGCGGGGTGATCAACCTTCCGGCCGTCGTGGTCATCCTGCTCGCCGCCACCCTCCTGGTGCGCGGTGTCAGGGAGAGCGCGCGGGCCACCGCCGCGATGGCCGTGCTCAAGATCGGGATCCTGCTGCTGTTCCTGGCGATCGCGTTCACCGCGTTCAGGGCGGGCAACCTCTCGCCGTTCGCGACGCACGGCCCCGGCGGGGTCACCGCGGGCGCCTCGCTGGCCTTCTTCTCGTACATCGGATTCGACGCGATCACCACGGCCGGCGAGGAAGTGAAGAATCCGCGCAAGAACGTGCCGATAGCGATCATGATCTGCATCGGTCTGGTCACGCTGCTCTACTGTGCGGTCGCCGTGGCCGCGATCGGCGGGCTCGGCGCGGACGCCGTCGGCGACAAGCCCGCCGCGCTCTCGCTGATCGTCAACCACGTCACCCACTCGACGTTCGGTGGCGGCGTCATCGCGTTCGGCGCGGTCGTCGCCATCGCGTCCGTCGTGCTCGCCGTGATGTACGGGCAGACCCGCATCCTGATGTCGATGTCCCGCGACGGCCTCGTCCCGCGGGTCTTCGAGCGGGTCTCGGCGAAGACCGCGACGCCGGTGGCCAACACCTGGATCGTCGCGCTGGTCTTCGCGGTCCCGGCCGCGTTCGCCTCCCTGGACGCGGTGGTCAACCTGACCACCATCGGCACCCTCGCCGTCATGGCCGTCGTGAACATCGCCGTCATCGCGCTGCGCCGCAGCGAACCGGACCTGAAGCGCTCGTTCCGGGTGCCGCTGTACCCCGTCAGCCCGATCCTGGGCGTCGGCTTCTGCCTCTATCTGATGTACGGGACCGGCTGGGCGACCTGGCTGCAGTTCGCCGTGTTCCTGCTGGCCGGCGCGCTGGTGTACGCCTTTTACGGGCGCAGCCGCTCGCGGCTGGTCAGCCCCGACGGCTCGGCAGCGTGAACCAGACCGCCTTGCCGTGCGCGGTGGGGCGGTGGCCGCAGGCCGAACTCAGCGTGCGGATGAGCAGCAGTCCGCGCCCGTGCTCCTGCCAGGGGTCCGGATGCTCGTCCGCCCCCGGTGCGGAGAGGTCGCCCGGCGGCAGCCGCGAGCCGTCGTGCACCTCGACCTGACAGCCGGACGCGAGCAGCTCCACCACCAGCTCGATCGGCGCCTCGCCCGAGGTGTGCTCGACGGCGTTGGCGACGAGCTCCGCGGTGAGCAGCTCGGCCGTGTCGCTGTCGGCCGGCGCGTCGATGTCCGCGAGCGCGGTACGCACCAGGGCGCGGGCGATCGGCGCGGCGGCCGCGCTGTGCGGGAGCTCGATGCGCCACGCGGACGGCGTGGCGTCGCGGTCGGGGCCGGAGGGCTCGGGCAAGGCGGAGGTTTCCGTTCGGGGTGCGTGGCGTTGTCGGGTTCGCAGGGGGACGTGGTGTTGCGTGGCGACGCCGGGTCGCGTGGGCTCGTCCTGCTTTCAACCTTACGAAGCCCGGATCCGGCTCAGTAGAGGACCCCGGCCGGCGCGGCCGGGCCGTGGGGCACCGGTGCGAGGGACCTTGGCCTCTGGTCGGCCCGTCCGCCGTATTGCGTACTCGTGACGACGGTCACGTATGAGTGATACCGTCGTCGGGCAGGCAGCAGAAGAGGTGGCGGCACCTGCCGTCCCGCCGAAGGAGGCCGCCCGGATGAGCCCCTTTCCCAGCTCCGCATCGCCCACCGAGGACTGGCGCCATCTACGGCTCACGGTGGCCGACGGGGTCGCGACCGTCACCCTGGCCCGGCCGGAGAAACTCAACGCGCTGACCTTCGGCGCCTACGCCGACCTGCGCGACCTGCTCGCCGAACTGTCCAGGGAGCGCTCGGTGCGCGCCCTGGTCCTGGCCGGCGAAGGTCGCGGGTTCTGCTCGGGCGGCGACGTCGACGACATCATCGGCGCCACCCTGTCGATGAACACCGCGGAACTCCTCGACTTCAACCGCATGACCGGCCAGGTCGTCCGGGCGATCCGCGAATGCCCCTTCCCGGTGATCGCCGCGCTGCACGGCGTCGCGGCCGGCGCGGGCGCGGTGCTCGCGCTTGCCGCGGACTTCCGCATCGCCGACCCCTCGGCGCGGTTCGCCTTCCTCTTCACCAAAGTGGGCCTGTCGGGCGGCGACATGGGCGCGGCCTATCTGCTGCCCCGTGTCGTCGGCCTCGGCCACGCCACCCGCCTGCTCATGCTGGGCGATCCCGTACGCGCCACGGAGGCCGAACGGATCGGCCTGCTCAGTGAGTTGACGGACGAGGGCCGCGCGGACGAGCGCGCCGCCGAGCTCGCCCGCCGCCTCGCCGACGGACCCGCCCTCGCGTACGCCCAGACCAAGGCGCTGCTCACCGCGGAGCTCGACATGCCGCTCGCGGCCTCGGTGGAAATGGACGCGGCGACCCAGGCCCTGCTGATGAACGGCGAGGACTACGCCGAGTTCCACGCGGCCTTCAGCGAGAAGCGGCTCCCGAAGTGGCAGGGACGCTAGCGATGCCGGCCTCGCGCGCCGAGGGCGCCCCGCTGCGGATCGCCGTCATCGGCGGCGGCCCCGGCGGGCTCTACGCCGCGGCCCTGCTCAAGCGTCTCGGTCCCGACCGCGAGATCACGCTGTGGGAGCGCAACGCCCCCGACGACACCTTCGGCTTCGGCGTCGTGCTCTCGGACGAGACCCTCGGCGGGATCGAACACGCCGACCCGGCCGTCTACCAGGCTCTGCGCGCCGAGTTCGTCCGGTGGGACGACATCGACATCGTGCACCGGGGACGCACGCTCACCTCCGGCGGGCACGGCTTCGCCGCGCTCGGACGGCGCAGGCTCCTGGAGATCCTGCACGAGCGCTGCCACGCACTGGGTGTCACCTTGCGTTTCCGCGCGGAGGCGCCGCCCGCCGCCGAACTCGCCGCGGCCCACGACCTGGTGGTCGCGGCGGACGGGGTGCACAGCCTCACCCGCGAGGCGCACGCCGACCACTTCGCGCCGCGCATCACCACGCACCGCTGCCGCTACGTATGGCTCGCCGCCGACTTCGCCTTCGACGCCTTCCGCTTCGAGATCGCCGAGACCGAACACGGCGTGATGCAGCTGCACGGCTACCCCTACTCCGCCGACTCCTCCACCGTCATCGTCGAAATGCGCGAAGAGGTGTGGGCGGCCGCCGGGTTCGACGCGCTCGACGAGACCGCCTCCGCCGACTACTGCGCCAAGATCTTCACCGACGCCCTCGGCGGACGGCCGCTGCGTGGCAACAACTCCTCATGGACCGCCTTCCGGACCGTCGTCAACAAGCGCTGGTCGTACGGCAACACGGTGCTTCTCGGCGACGCGGCGCACACCGCCCACTTCTCCATCGGCTCCGGCACCAAGCTCGCCGTCGAGGACGCCCTGGCCCTTGCCGCGTGCATCGAGGATCAGCCCGATCTGCCCGCGGCCCTCAGCGCGTACGAGAGTGAGCGCCGGCCCGTCGTCGAGTCGACGCAGCGCGCGGCCGCCGCCAGCCTGCGCTGGTTCGAGGAGCTGGAACGCTATCTCGAACAGCCCGCCCGGCAGTTGGCCTTCAACCTCCTCACCCGCAGCCGCCGGGTCACCCACGACAACCTGCGGCTGCGCGACCCCGGGTTCACCGACACCGTCGAGCGGGAATTCGGCTGCCCGCCGGGAACCCCGCCCATGTTCACCCCCTTCCGGCTGCGCGGCCTCGAACTGAAGAACCGCGTGGTCGTCTCGCCCATGGACATGTACTCCGCCGTGGACGGTGTCCCCGGCGACTTCCACCTCGTGCACCTCGGCGCCCGCGCGCTGGGCGGCGCGGGTCTTGTCATGACCGAGATGGTGTGCGTCAGCCCCGAAGGCCGCATCACCCCAGGCTGCGCCGGCCTCTACACCCCCGAACAGGCCGGGGCCTGGCGGCGGATCACCGACTTCGTCCACCAGCAGGCGCCGGGCACCGCCGTCGGCATCCAGCTCGGCCACTCCGGGCGCAAGGGCTCGACCAAGCTGATGTGGGACGGCATGGACGAGCCGCTCGACACCGGCAACTGGCCCGTCGCCGCCGCCTCTCCTCTCCCGTACCGGCCGGGCGTCAGCCAGGTCCCGCACGCGCTGGACCGCGCGGGGCTCACCGAGATCCGCGACCAGTTCACGGCCGCGGCCCGCCGCGCCGCCGACTGCGGATTCGACCTCCTCGAACTGCACTGCGCACACGGCTACTTGCTCTCCGGATTCCTCTCCCCTCTCACCAACCAACGGACGGACGCCTACGGCGGTTCCCTCGCGGGCCGGCTCCGCTTCCCCCTCGAAGTCTTCGACGCGGTGCGCGCCGGCTGGCCCGCCGACAAGCCCATGACGGTCCGTATCTCCGCCACCGACTGGGCCGAGGGCGGCACCGCCGTCGAGGACGCCGTGGAGATCGCGCGGGCCTTCGCCGCGCACGGCGCCGACGCCATCGACGTCTCCACCGGCCAGGTCGTCCCCGACGAACGCCCCGAGTTCGGCCGCTCGTACCAGACCCCGTACGCCGACCGGATCCGCAACGCGCTCGGCATCCCGGTCGTCGCGGTGGGGGCCATCTCGTCCTGGGACGACGTCAACTCCCTGCTCCTGGCGGGCCGCGCCGACCTGTGCGCGCTGGCCCGGCCGCATCTGTACGACCCGCACTGGACGCTGCACGCCGCGGCCGAGCAGGGTTATGCGGGCCCCGGCGCGAGCTGGCCGCCGCCTTACCGGGCGGGCAGCCGCAAGCCGCCGACGGGACGGACGGATGCGCCGAGGCCACGGCTCAGCCTGAACTGACGCCCCCGCGGACAGTCCGTCAGGCGGCCGCCGTGCCCTCAGCGCTCTCGGCACTCTCAGCGCTCTCGGCACCCGGGGCGCCCTCGGTGCAAAGGCACGCCGAAAACACTCGGCTCTCCCGGGAACCATTCGGGAGGCCCGTCAGTTTCTACATTGCTGTAGAAGTTTGACGACATGCATGGAGAAGCACCATGGCCCTCTGGGACCGCCTCAAGGAATCCGCCACGACGATGCAGACGCAGCTCGTGGCCAAGAAGAACGACCTGAAGAGCGGCGCCTTCCGCGACGCGAGCATGGCGATGTGTGCCCTGGTCGCCGCCGCCGACGGCTCCATCGACGCGGCCGAGCGGCGCCGGGTGGCCCAACTCATCGCGTCCAACGAGGTGTTGCAGAACTTCCCGGCCGCCGATCTGCAGCGCCGCTTCGACGAGGGGCTCGACAAGCTGGCCGCCGACTTCGACTTCGGCAAGGTGGGCCTGTTGCAGGAGGTCGCCAAGGCGAAGAAGAAGCCCGCCGAGGCGCGCGCCGTCATTCAGATAGGCATCGTCATCGGCGGCGCGGACGGCGACTTCGACAAGACCGAACAGGCCGTCGTCCGTGAGGCCTGCTACGCGCTCGGCCTGTCGCCGGTGGAGTTCGACCTGTAGGCGCCGCGCTCCGGGAGCCGGTCCCGGCATCGTCTCGGGTCGCGTCACAGGGTGCTGGTCGCGCCCCTTGGGAAGGTCCACGGCTACGGGGTCGCGGTCTCGCCCGTTCTCGGCGTGGCCGAGCTACAGGGCCGAAGTCGCGCCCCGCAGGACCGTGACCAGGACCAGTGTCGCGTTCGCCGAGGACAGGGCCGAGGTCGCCGCGCCCGCCGTGGCGGTCCACAGGGCGAGCCCCGCCGCCGTGCCCGCGGGCGGCCAGGCGCGAGCGTTCGGCACCGGCCGCAGCAGCGCCGCCACCCTTCGCGGCACGGGCCCCGGTGCCGGCCCGGCCGCCGCGAAGGCGGGCAGCGGCGGCACCCGGCGCAGGTCGCGGCCCGGGCCCGACGCCAGCGCCGCCTTGCCGATGGCGCGCGCCACCACCCTGCGGTCGCCCACCGCGCGGGCGGCGTCCTCGTCCGCCCAGCGTTCGGTGGTGAACGCGACGGCGGAACGCAGCGGGCGCAGGAACGGATTGGCGCGCGCGGCAAGACCGGCCACCAGGAGGAACCGATGGTGACGGCCCGCCAGATGGGCTTCCTCGTGAGCGATCAGGGCTTCGCGCTCGCGGGTGTCGAGGAGGTCCAGCATCCCGCTGGACACCACGACGCGCCCGCGCCCGTGAGGCCCGCCGGGCAGCGCGTACGCATAGGGCCGCTCGTCCGGCAGTACCGCCCGCCGGGACGGCGGCAGTCCGGTCAGCGCCCGCTTGGCCCCGGCCCGCACCCGCCCATGGCGCCACAGGAGTTGACCGCAGGCCAGGGCGACGGCGGCCAGCACAAGGAGCGCGGCCTGCCCGACCGCCTCGTCGTACGGCACCACCGCCCGGACCTCCGGATCGGCCCAGGCGTCCGGCAGCGGATTGCCGGGCAACTGCGCGGTTCCGGCCACCATGAGGAGGAGGAGACACAGCGTGCTGCACACCGCGAGCACCCCGCCCACCAGGGACAGGACGCGCGTCGCCGTGCGCGGATGCAGCCTCGGACCGGCGAGGCGGGCGATCGGCCAGGCGGTCAGCGGCAGCACGAGCGGCAGGACGACGAACACACCCACCGGATCAGTCCCCGGCCCCGCCGAGCAGTTCGCGCAGCAGCCGCTCGTCGTCCGGCGAGAGGTCGGTGACGAAGCTGGCGAGCACCGCGCCCCGGTCCCGCTCGGCGTCGAGCACCTTGCGCATCCGGCGGGCCGCGAGCCCCGCCTCGTCGGCCGGAATCCATACGAAGGAGCGGCCCGCGCGCTCGCGGGCCACCGCCTGCTTGGTGTGCAGCCGGGTCAGGATCGTCACGACGGTCGTATAGGCGAGCGGCTCGCCGAGCCACTGCTGCACCCAGCCCGCGGTCACCGGGCCCGGCGCCTGGCGCAGCGCCGCGAGCACCCGCGCCTCCAGCTCCCCCTGCCCCCGGCGGGGGCGCCTCGTCTGCTCCGTCACGTCGTCATCGTACGAGGCGGCCGCGGTCCCCGGCCCGGCAGCGCACCCCGTACGAACGCGGCGCCCGGCTCCCGCAGCAGCTCATGAAGCCGGCCGAACACCTCGGCGGAGCGCCCGCCCGGCCAGTCGCCGGGCAGGAGTCCGGCGGGCAGCCCCGGGTCGGCGTACGGCAGCCGGCGCCAGGAGTCGAGGGCGAGGAGGTAGTCCCGGTAGGCGGCCTCGGTGTCGTCCCCGGGGGCGGCGAGGGCGCCCGGCCGGGTGTGCGCCCGCGACTCCCAGGTGCGCAGCACCGGTTCGTGCCGGTCGAGGAATTCCTCGTGCTGCTTGGCGATGGCCGGCAGGTCCCACCAGCGGGCGACGGCCTCCGCGGTGGGCGCGAAGCCGAGGTGCTCGCCCCTGAACAGGTCGACGTACGGGGCGAGTTGGAGGCGATCCAGGGTGTGCCGGGTCTCGTCGTACAGCCGGGCGGGAGCGAGCCACACGCCCGGCGCGGCCGTGCCGAAGCCGAGTCCGGCCAGGCGCGAGCGCAGCACGTGCCGCTTGCTGCGCTCCGACTCCGGGACGGAGAACACCGCGAGCACCCAGCCGTCCGACGCCTGGGGCGAGGGGTGGGCGTAGATGCGCCGGTCGCCGTCGTCCAGGAGCTGGCGCGCGTCGGCCGACAGGGCGTAGCCGGCCGCCCCGGCCGCGGTGGGCTGCGCCACGAGCAGCCCGCGCCGTTTGAGCCGGGACACCGACGAGCGCACGGAGGGCGCGTCGACGCCGACCGCCGCGAGCAGCCGGATCAGTTCGGCGACCGCGAGGGAGCCGGAGGTCTCGCGCCCGTAGGCGCCGTACAGAGTCACGATCAGGGATCGGGGAGTGTGCAGCTCGGCCACGTGATCACTCTAGTTCCCGCAGCCGGAAGCGCTGGAGCTTGCCGGTGGGTGTGCGGGGGAGCGCGTCCAGGAAGACGATCTCGCGCGGGCACTTGTACGGGACGAGCTCGGACTTCACGAAGTCGCGCAGCAGTGCCACCGTGTCCGCGCCGCGCGCCACCCCCGGCCGCAGTACGCAGTACGCGACGACGACATGACCGCGCCGTTCGTCGGGCCGTCCCACCACCGCGGCCTCCGTGACGTCGGGGTGGCGCAGGAGCGCGTCCTCGACCTCGGGGCCCGCGATGTTGAACCCGGCCGAAATGATCATGTCGTCGGCGCGGGCCACGTACCGGAACCAGCCGTCGCTGTCGCGCACATAGGTGTCACCCGTGACGTTCCAGCCGTCGCGCACGTACTCGCGCTGCCGCTCGTCCGCGAGGTAGCGGCAGCCGACCGGGCCGCGCACGGCGAGCAGTCCGGGCTCGCCGTCCGGGACGGGCCTGCCCTGCCCGTCGACGATGCGGGCCTGCCAGCCGGGCACGGGCCGGCCGGTGGTGCCGGGCCGGATGTCCTCGTCCGCCGCGGAGATGAAGATGTGCAGGAGTTCGGTGGCGCCGATGCCGTTGATGATGCGCAGGCCGGTGCGCTCCTCCCAGGCCCGCCAGGTCGCCGCCGGGAGGTTCTCGCCGGCCGATACGCAGCGGCGCAGGGCGCCCAGGTCGTGCGCGTCGAGTTCCTCCAGCATCGTCCGGTACGCGGTCGGCGCGGTGAACAGGACCGATACGCGGTGCTCGGCGAGGGCGGGCAACAGCTGCCGGGGGCCCGCCTGTTCGAGCAGCAGGGCCGAGGCGCCGGCCCGCAGCGGGAAGACGACCAGGCCGCCGAGCCCGAAGGTGAAGCCGAGCGGGGGGCTGCCCGCGAAGACGTCGTCGGGTGTCGGCTTCAGGACGTGCCGGGCGAACGTGTCGGCTATGGCGAGCACATCGCGGTGGAAGTGCATACAGCCCTTGGGACGTCCGGTCGTGCCCGAGGTGAAGGCGATCAGGGCGACGTCGTCCGCCGAGGTGTCCACGGCGGTGAACCGCCCGGCGGGCGCCCGCTTGACCAGGTTCAGGAGATCTACGGGCCCGTCGCCGCCGTACGCCGTGATGCGCAGGCCGGGCGCATCGGCCTGCTCCAGGTCGGCGAGTGCGCGGGCGTCGCACAGCGCGTGGCTGATCCGCGCGATGGAGCACATCACGCCCAGCTCGTGCGCGCGCTGCTGGGCCAGCACGGTGACGGCGACCGCGCCCGCCTTCATCACCGCCAGCCAGCACGCGGCCAGCCACGGCGTGGTCGGCCCGCGCAGCAGCACCCGGTTGCCGGGCACCACGCCGAGCTCACCGGTCAGGACGTGCGCGATCCGGTCGACGCGGTCGCGCAGTTCCCGGTACGTCCAGACCTCGCCCTGGCCGGTGCGGAAGACGGGGCGGTCCGGGCCGAAGCGCTCGATGGTGGCGTCGAGGAGTTCGGCGCCGCAGTTGAGCCGCTCGGGGTAGTGCGGCCCCGGCGGGCCGAGGACCAGGTCCGGCCACTGATCGGTGGGCGGCAGATGGTCGCGGGGAAAGGTGTCGGCGTGCGCTGAGTTCTTCAGCTCCATACGGGATCGCCCCCTTGTCGCCTCTGGAGCGTATCGTTTGGATGACGACAGTCAACAGTTCGCGATAGGGCAGGTGTCTGTCGTTGTCGGAGCCGAGTGGAACAGTCGGAACCCGAGTGGAAAGGGGTGGCCATGCCCGGATTCGCGCTGGAGCCGGACCAGCTGGAATGGTGCGGGGAACTGCGGGTGCTCGCCGGGGCGCGGCTGCGCCCCCTTGCGGACAAGGGTGAGCCAGGTCGGGTCAACCGGCCACTCGTCGAGGCGCTCGGCGAGCACGGGCTGCTCGCCCGGCTCTTCGAATCCGGCGCGCTCGACCTGTGCCTGATGCGCGAAGCGCTGGCGTACGCGTGCACCGAGGCCGAGACCGCGCTCGCCCTCCAAGGCCTCGGCGCGCACCCGGTCGCCGCGTACGGGACGCCCGCGCAGCGCGGGCGCTGGCTGCCCGAGGTGACGGCGGGCCGCGCGGTCGCGGCCTTCGCGCTGAGCGAGCCGGACGCGGGCTCGGACGCGGCCGCCCTCAGCCTCAACGCCGTTGAGAACCAAGGGGGTTGGCGCCTGACGGGCGAGAAGTGCTGGATCTCCAACGCCCCCGAGGCCGACTTCTACACCGTCTTCGCCCGTACGACACCGGACGCCGGCGCACGCGGAGTGACGGCCTTCCTGGTCCCCGCCGACCGGCCCGGCCTCACCGGCGCCGCGCTCGACATGCTCTCCCCGCACGCGATCGGCAGCCTCGACTTCGACGGCGTGCCGGTGAGCGCCGACGACGTCCTGGGCGAGCCCGACCAGGGCTTCCGGGTCGCGATGAACACGCTCAACCTGTTCCGGCCGAGCGTCGGGGCGTTCGCCGTCGGCATGGCGCAGGCGGCCCTTGACGCGACGCTCGCGCACACCGCCCGGCGCACCGCGTTCGGCGGCCCGCTCAAAGACCTCCAGGCGGTCGCCCACCGGGTCGCCGACATGGCGACGCGGACCGAGGCGGCCCGGCTCCTGGTGTACGCGGCGGCCGCCGCCCACGACCGGGGTGAGGCGGGCATCGCGCGCGGCTCGGCCATGGCGAAGCTGTTCGCCACCGAGACCGCGCAGTACGTCGTCGACGCGGCGGTCCAGCTCCACGGCGCCCGCGCGCTGCAACGCGGGCACCTCCTCGAACACCTCTACCGTGAGGTCCGCGCGCCCCGCATCTACGAGGGGGCGAGCGAAGTGCAGCGCACGATCATCGCGAAGGAGCTGTACCGGTGAGCCTCGACCGAGTGAACCCCGCCGCGCTGTCCCCGGCGACGGGGTTCAGCCATGCCGTCGTCGCCACCGGGTCGCGCGTGGTCTTCCTCGCGGGGCAGACCGCGCTCGACGGGGACGGCAAGGTGGTGGGCGCCACCCTGCCCGAGCAGTTCCGCACGGCCCTGACCAACCTGCTCGCGGCGCTGGCCGCGGCGGGGGGTTCGCCGGGCGACCTCGCGCGGGTCACCGTGTACGCGACGGATGTTGCCGCTTACCGGGAGCAGGCGCGTGAACTGGGCGCCATCTGGCGGGAGTTGGCGGGGCGGGACTACCCGGCGATGGCGGTGATCGGGGTGGTTCGACTGTGGGACGCGGAGGCCTTGGTCGAGCTGGACGGGTTCGCGGTGCTGGAGTAGGCGCCAGGGGTGGTGCCGCCCACCGAGGCAACCGACTCACCCCTCCAGCAACGCCCCCATCCAGTCCTCCACCCCCGCCACCGACCTCGGCAGCGCGCCCGACATCAGGTGGGCGCCGGTCTCCGTGATCACCAGGTCGTCCTCGATGCGGACGCCTATGCCGCGCAGTTCGGGCGGCAGGGTTTCGTCGTCCGGCTGGAGGTAGAGGCCGGGCTCCACCGTGAGGACCTGGCCGGGCTCCAGGACGCCGTCCAGGTACGTCTCGGCGCGGGCCTTCGCGCAGTCGTGGACGTCCAGGCCGAGCATGTGCCCGCTGCCGCACAGCGTGTAGCGGCGGTGCAGCTCGCCCGACGCGCTCTTCAGGACGCCCCACTCGGCGAGGCCCTCCGCGATCACCCCCATCGCGGCCCGGTGGAAGTCGCGGAAGGCGGCGCCCGGCCGCAGCGCCGCGATGCCCGCGTCCTGCGCGGCCAGGACGAGTTCGTACACCTGGCGCTGGACGGGGGAGAAGCGGCCGGACAGCGGCAGGGTGCGGGTGATGTCGGCCGTGTACAGGGTGTCGGTCTCCACGCCCGCGTCGAGCAGGAGCAGGTCCTGGGGGTCGAGCCGCCCGTCGTTGCGGATCCAGTGCAGTACGCAGGCGTGCGCCCCGGACGCGGCGATCGTCTCGTACCCGGTGCCGTTGCCCTCGGCGCGGGCCCGCGCCCCGAAGGCGCCTTCGAGCAGCCGCTCGCCGCGCGGGTGGGCCAGTGCGCGCGGCAGGGAGCGCACGACGTCCTCGAAGCCCGCGGTGGTGTGGTCGACGGCGAGCTGGAGCTGAGCCACCTCCCAGGCATCCTTGACCAGCCTCAACTCGGAGAGTGCGGTGGCGAGTTCGGGATCGGTGGCGGCGTCGCGGCCGGGGGCCGCCGCGTCCAGCTCGTCCACGTGGGCGCAGCGGATGCCGGTCAGGCGCTCGGTCTCCGCGAGGTCGGGGCGGCGGCCCACCCAGAACTCGCCGTACCTGCGGTCGCGGTAGAACTCGTCGTCGCCGTCGGCACGCGGCGAGCGGGGCCGCAGATAGAGCACCGCCTCGTGCCGGGAGCCGGACGGCTCCAGGGCCAGGACGTGGCCGGGCTGGTCCTCGCCGGTGAGGCCGGTCAGCCAGGCGTACGCGCTGTGCGGGCGGAAGCGGTGGTCGCAGTCGTTGGTGCGTACCCTCAACTCCCCGGCGGGCACGATCAGTCGCTCTCCGGGAAAGCGGGCGGAAAGCCGTGCCCGGCGGCCCGGCATGACGTCGGATCCGGACACCCGGGCGTCCCGGGGCAGCGGAGTCGGGGCCCAGTCGCCGCTCATGAACGCGGCGAGTTCAGGGCTGATGGGAAGGTCGTGGCTGCCGGTGTTGAGGGGTGCGGGGCGCTCGGCCATCGGGTCTCCCGGGGTGAGGGGGATGGGCAAGGGTGGGTGCGCCGGGGTGCACGGATGAGCGGGTGCACGGGGCGCGTAGTGCAATTTCACATTACTATGTCACAGCTCACAACCCCTCCCTTGAGCCGCCCAAGCGCCCATCTGCCCGAGTGCCCATTCGGCCGAGTCGACCGAGGTCGGACCCTTGTGGGCACCCGCCATTGGTCAGTAAAATGTCACACACCACACTAGGGAGTTCGACCATGACGTCTGCAGCACCCCAGCGCATCCGCCCCTGGCACGGAATCCTCGTCGCGACCGCGCTTCCCCTGCGCTCCGACCTTTCCGTCGACCTCAACTCCTATGCGCAGCACGTGCGTTGGCTGATCGACAGTGGTAGCGACGGCGTCGTGCCGAACGGTTCGCTCGGCGAATACCAGACCCTGACCGACGAGGAGCGGGCCCGCGTCGTACACACCGCCGTCGAGGCGGCGGGCGACGGCGACCGCGTCATGGTGGGTGTCGCCGCGTACGGCAGCACGGAATCCCGCCGCTGGGCGGAACAGGCCGCCGAGGCCGGCGCGGGCTCCGTGCTGCTGCTCCCGCCGAACGCCTACCGCGCCGACGAGCGCTCGGTGCGGGCCCACTACGCCGAGGTCGCCAAGGCGGGCCTGCCCGTCGTCGCCTACAACAACCCGTACGACACCAAGGTCGACCTGACGCCCGCGCTGCTCGCCCAGTTGTACGCCGACGGCAGCATCGTCGCCGTCAAGGAGTTCAGCGGAGATGTGCGCAGGGCCTACGAACTCGCCGAACTCGCCCCGGAACTGGACCTGTTGGTGGGCGCCGACGACGTGCTGCTCGAACTGGCCCTGGCCGGCGCGGTCGGCTGGATCGCCGGTTACCCCAACGCCCTGCCCGCCTCCTGCGCCGAGCTCTACCACGCGGCCCTCGCGGGCGACCTCGCCACCGCCCGCCCCCTCTACCGGGCGCTGCACCCGCTGCTGCGCTGGGACTCCAAGACCGAGTTCATCCAGGCCATCAAGCTCTCCATGGACCTGGCCGGCCGGCTGGGCGGCCCGGTCCGGCCGCCCCGCCAGCCGCTCACCGCCGAACAGGACGCCGTGGTGCGCGCCGCCACCGAGAAGGCGCTCGCCGAAGGCCACAAGTAGCCCGGACCGGAGCAGGGCAGTCCGGTGCGGGCGGCCCGGACCCAACCAGCTTTCCAGGAAGGCGAATTCATGCGGACCCGACACGTCTACCACGCCGTCGACTCGCACACCGAAGGCATGCCGACCCGCGTCATCACCGGCGGTCTCGGCGTCATCCCCGGCGCCACCATGGCCGAGCGGCGCCTCCACTTCATGGAGCACCTCGACCACATCCGTACGCTCCTGATGTACGAGCCGCGCGGCCACGCGTCGATGAGCGGCGCGATCCTCCAGCCGCCGACCCGGCCCGACGCGGACTACGGCGTCCTCTACATCGAGGTCTCCGGCCTCCTCCCGATGTGCGGACACGGCACGATCGGGGTGGCCACCGTGCTGGTGGAGACCGGAATGGTGGCGGTCACCGAACCCGTCACCACCGTGCGCCTGGACACTCCGGCGGGCCTGGTGAGTGTGGACGTACAGGTCGAGGACGGCGAGGCCCGCTCGGTCACCCTGACCAACGTCCCCTCGTTCTGCCTGGCCCTCGACCGCAAGACGGAGGTCCCGGGCCTCGGCACGGTGACCTACGACCTCGCGTACGGAGGCAACTTCTACGCCTTCGTCGAACTCGAAGCGCTCGACCTCCCCTTCGACCGGGAGCGCAAGGACGACCTGCTCGCCGCGGGGCTCGCCATCATGGCCGCCATCAACGCGACCGACCCGCCGGTGCACCCCGAGAATCCGGAGATCGCCGGGGTGAAGCACGTCTACCTGGCCGCCCCCGGCTCGAACGCGACGCGCTCACGCCACGCCATGGCGATCCACCCGGGCTGGTTCGACCGCTCGCCGTGCGGCACGGGCACCTCCGCGCGGATGGCCCAACTGCACGCGCGGGGCGAGCTGCCCCTGCACCAGGACTTCACCAACGAGTCGTTCATCGGTACGGAGTTCACCGGGCGCCTGGTGGACGAGACCAGCGTGGGCGGGCTCCCCGCGGTCGTGCCCACGGTCACCGGCCGGGCCTGGATCACAGGGACGGCCCAGTACTTCCTGGACCCGTCGGACCCGTTCCCGGCGGGGTTCCTGCTGTGACCCACGAAGGCTCGCCGCTGTGATCCATCTCGACGCCGACGACATCGCGGCGCTGCTGCCCCCGGCCGGGGCGGCCGCCGCCCTGGCCGGGGCCCTGCGCGCGGGCCTCGACCCGGAGCAGTGCCCGGCCCGGTCCAACGTTCCTGTTCCCGCAGGGGAGTTGTTGATCATGCCGGCCGCTTCGACGACGTACGCAGGCGTGAAGATCGCGGGGGTCGCACCCGCCAACCCGGGCCGAGGGCTGCCCCGCATCACCGGCAGCTACCTCCTCCTGGACGGCCCGACCCTGCTGCCGCTCGCGGTACTGGACGCGGCCGCGCTGACCACGGTGCGCACGGCGGCCGTCTCGGCCCTGGCGATCGAAGCCCTCGCCGAACCGGACGCGACCCGCCTGGTCCTGTTCGGGGCGGGGCCGCAGGCTTACGCACACCTCGAATCAGCCCTGAACACAAGGGACTTGACGCATGTTGTGGTCGTGTCGCGCACAGGCGAGGCAGCCGAACGCCTGGTGACGTACGCCCACGAGCTGGGTCTGGAGGCCCGCACCGGCGAGCCGTCGGATGTGTCGTCCGCCGACCTCGTGATCTGCTGCACCACGGCGCGCGAACCGCTCTTCGACGGGCGCCGCATCCCCGCCCACGCCACGGTCGTGGCGGTCGGCTCGCACCAGCCCGCCGTACGCGAAGCGGACTCGGAGCTGGTGCGGCGCTCCTCGCTCTGGGTGGAGGCGCGGACGGCCGCCCTGCGCGAGGCGGGAGACCTGCTGATCCCGCTGGCCGAGGGTGTAATCGGCGAGGCCCACATCACGGGCACCCTGTCCGACCTGGTACGCGACGGGGTGCGACCTCCGGGCGACCGCCCGCGCTTCTTCAAGAGCGTGGGCATGGCCTGGGAGGATCTGGCGGTGGCGGGGGCGGTGCACGAGCGGTGGCCGGTGGGCCCTCGCGCGACCTGAGCGCTACTGCTTGTTCAGCTGTCCACGGTGCGTGGGACAGCGGCCCTTGAGCCCACCCTGGGTGCTGACGTTGCCGTAGCCGTAGCCGTCAAACGCCGATGGAGCCCGCCGGAATGAAATTCCGGCGGGCTCCATCGGCGTTTGACGGCACGAGCGTTGCGACATTCGAGTCCCGTCAACGCCTGCCGAACATCAGTACTCGCCTTCGGGGTGAGGATTCAGATCGCTAAAGATCCAGCTCGCCACGTGTGAAGGATCTAATGTCGTCAAGTGCATCCTCTGCTCGACCGCCCAATATTGGATCGTCGAGCAATTCCTTGAGGCGATGGACTACGTCAGAACTCACCGCTTGATGAATTCTCCCGATGTGCCCCATGCAAGTTACAGCGAGAGCCCTAACTTGATCGTTAACTTCAGGAGAAAGCTGACGGAGCAAGATGACTTCAACCGTCCTACGGTCTGGATCGTCATACGTCAACGCTAGCAGGGCCCTGGTGGCTAGCCCGGTGTCTGTACCCTCAAGGTCAGACACCATGGCTGCCCGCCAAGCTTCTAGTTCCTGTTGTTCTTGATTCATCACGGCACCTTAATCAGCCCCGCCTTGATCCCTCTGCGTAGGACGGCCTGCGCTTTTGCCATGCCAGGATCTGTGCCCAAATTGGTTCGAACGTGCCCATGATAGACCTCGTTAGTTCCACTGGGTGTAGTGCAGTCGCAGGGGACCTCACCAGTCCGGTCCAGGATTACAGTGTCTCCGTTGGAAGGGTCAACTCCAACTCGGCGTGGCGAAGTGGGCTTAATCTGCACCGAGTTATCCAGTGCCCCCTGTCCATCCTGAGGCTCAGCGCTATTCTCACCACGAGAACTGCCTCGCGCCTCAGAACCGTGCTTTCCACCCGCCTCATATATCTGCTCGCCACAGTTATGGACGAGTACTGGCGTAGCCCCCGCCAGCACATAGTACGTGTGGATGTGGTCGACGGTCAGGTTGTACGTGGTGACGGAACGGTGGTAACTCCGCACGCTGACGACCCTGATCAGGGTGCCATCCGGTTCCCGGAGAAGCTCGCCTGGCTTCAGTTCGGCCGCATCGACCCATTGCTTCCGGCTGGCGTCCCAGTACGGGTGATGCTGCGTGGAAGTGATCGTGTGGTCGCCATCCGCTGCGCGGACCGTGACGTCGGTGAAGTCCTTGTCCGTCAGCGTGGCAATGACGTCCGTGACCTTCTCGGACTTCGTCGTATCGGTCAGCGGATCGGTCGCCTCGACCGTGTCGCCGACCTTGACCTGACTGATCGGAATGGCCGCGCCGCTGGCCAGTAGGACGGTGGTCGAGGCGGGGAAGCTGTTCTTGCTGGCGCAGCCTCCCGATGAGGGAGCTTCTTCCTTGCCGGCGGCCAGGCCACCGTCTCCCTTGGCCGCGGTTGCCGCTGCCTCGTCCTCCGCACTCGCCTTACCCGCTGACTTCGCCGACTTCGCCATCCTGGCCGCGCCGGCCACGATCGCTGATCCGACGCCCAGCACTGATACCGCTTCGGCTCCCGCCCCGACGGCGGCTCCTACGACCGCTGTGGTCACCCCGAACTCGGCACCAGCCGCGAATCCTTCTGCGGCTGCCACCAGTACTCCGGCGCAGGCCCCCGCCGTCGCGGCGATGCATCCCACGACCACCGAGACGACGACCACGGTGACCGCGATCTCCACGACGTGGTCCGCGGCCCAGTCGACGGCCTTGTCCCACCAGTGGTGGTGCTTCTTCGGCTTCGGCTTGCTGACGTACCGCGGCTTCGGCTTGTCGTTCGTCGTGCCCCGGTTGTTGTCGGTGTTGGCCGTGCCGTCGGTGTTGAAGTCGTCCCCGTAGCAGGCCGCGCCGCCCTCGCCGCACATCTGCATCAAGCCGGTCGGGTCGCTGCTGGTGACCGGGGTGTTGCCCGAGTAGGCGTAGCCGTTGATGGACTGCGGGTTGGTCGCGTCGAAGACGGGGTCAACGGAGAGGAAGCGGCCCAGGTCCGGGTCGTATTCGCGGGCGCCGAGGTTGGTGAGCCCGGTGTCGGTGTCTGTGGTGCCGCCGACGAAGCCCTTGTCACCTGGCCAATTGGTGGGGGCCGGGGTGCCGTTGCGGTTCTGGCCGAAGGGGGTCATCGGGCGGCGTTGGACGGACAGGGTGGCCGAGTCGATCGCGACGTTGTCGGTGCCGTTCGGGTCGGAGGCCAGATAGGTCAGGTGGCCGTCGGTGCTGCGGGCGACGGTCAGACCACCGGGCGCGGTGTAGTAGCGGGTGGCCGAAGTGGTGTTGGCCGCCTTGTTGAGCACGACTTCGGTGCCCGGCAGGTACAGGGTCGCCGTGCTGGCGTCGTGCCGCAGGAGCTGGTTGCCGTCGGCGTCGTAGACGAAGTCGGTGCCCGTTTCCTGCTGCGTCTTGGTGATGGTGTCGAGCTTGCCTTCGTCGGTCCAGGTGAAGTTCTGGGTGCCGGCGCCCGTGGTGTGGGCGGTGGTGTTGCCCGAGGCGTCGTAGGCGAAGGTGTCCGTGCTAGTCCCGGCCGCCTTGCTGGCAGTGGTCATGGACTGGACCGCGTGCGGGTGCGCCTGCCCGGCGACCGGGTAGGTCTCGGTGTGCGTGGCGTCCTTGTCGGTGTTGCCCGTTACGTCGTGGTCGACTTCGCTGGTGCGGTTGCCGGTCAGGTCGTAGCCGAAGGACTGCCAGTACGGGTTCGAGCCGCCCAGGTTCGCGGCGCTGGGCTTGGTGTTCGTGCAGCCGCCGATGCCAGCGGCCTTGGGCGCCGGTTCGGTGCCGGTGCCACCCTTGTCGGTCCAGGCCTCGGTGAGCCGGTCGAGGTAGTCGTAGGTGAAGCACTGGGTGTCGGTCGCTCCGGTGTCCTGGACGTCGGAGACGGACGTGACGGCCCCGGACGGCGTGTAGGTGTAACTCGTGGAGTCGACCGAGGAGGTGGTGTTGGTCTCCTTGTCCAGGGTCGACTTCAGGACCCGACCGGTGGCCGCGTCGTAACTGTTGGTCTGCACGACCTGGTTGGGGACGTCACCGGCCGTGCTCCGCTGGACCTGGCCGAGCGGGGTGTAGGTCATGCCGCTCAGGTAGTCGGCGTCACCCCCGGCCAGGAGGAGCTGTCCGGCGATGTTGTACGAGTAGTACACGGTCTCGCCGCTCAGGCCGCCCGCGGCGGGCATCGTCGTACTGTCCAGCAGCCCGACGTTCGGCGTGTACGCCATGCCCGTGTTGTACGTCCCCGCCAGTTTTCCTTCCGAGGTGGGAATGGTGACGGACGACCCCGTCGGGCGGTAGCCCGTGTCGTAACCGTTCACGGATGTCGTGTACGCGTTGGCGCCGACGTATCGGGACGAGGAGGTGGGGTAGCCCTTGGCCAGGGTGTCGTACGTCCAGGACGCGAGCTTGGTGCCGGAGGTCGAACCGGCGTACTCCGCGGTCTTCCGGCCGAGCGCGTCGTAGGTGTAGGCCAGCGTCTTGTCGCTGGCGTCCGTGGTGGAGGTGACCTGGTCCAGGTCGTCGTACGTGAACTTCGTGGTGCCGGTGTCCGGGTCGGTGGAGGAGGCTTTACGGCCCCGCAGGTCGTAGCTGGTGCTCCACTTGTTGCCCGCGCTGTCCGTCACCAGGTCCTGCTGGCCCGCGGCGTTGTAGTGGAAGTGCGTGGCGTCGGCGTCTCCGGTGGGAGTGGCGCCGTGGTACTGGAGCAGCTCGGTGGTCAGGCCGCGGGCGTCCTTGACCGTGCTGGTCGCCGATGCGCCGGGAGGCGGTGTCACGTCGACCCGGTCCGCACCCGGATAGGCGGTGGTACTGCGCCACTGCTCGACCGCGTAGCTGGAGAGGGCCTGGGCCACCGGGCGGCCCATTCCGTCGAAGTAGGTGCCGGTCTGCGAGGGCACCTGGTCGTCGTTGACGACGTAGAGCGTGGTGGAGGGGTCGGCCGTGTTGTAGTACTCGGCGTTGGTCTTCACCGTCCAGCCGTGGCTGTCGTAGTAGGTGTCCGAGATCAAACGGCCCGAGCCGCCGTCGCCGCTGCTCTGCTGCTCCTGGCGCATGCGCAGCAGCCCGTCGTAGAGCTTGTGGTCGATGCCGTAGGACTCGTCCTCGCGGAGCGTCTGGGTGGTCACCACGCTGGGGGTGGTGTTGGTGAGGGTGTAGGAGAACTTGGTGTTGGGGGACTTGCTCGCCTTGGGCCGGCCGGGCAGCCACACGGCGGAGATCCGCCCCAGCGGGTCGTACGTGACGTCGGTGATCCGGCCGTTGGGGTCCGTCGTGGTGAGGGGGACGGAGCGCAGCGGGTCGTAGGTCGTGCTGCTCTTCCACCCGGTGGTGGCGGGAGCGACGGCCGGCTGGGTGCTGGTGATAGACGTCGGCAGCGCGCCGGTGGCCGGGGTGTAGGCGGTGGAGGTGGTGGCACCCGCCGCGTTGGTCACGCTGGTGGTACGGCCGTAGGTGTCGTACGTCGTGGTGCCGATCGTCTTGAGCTGCGCGGTGCCCGAGCTGTCGTAGTGGTCGAGTGCCTGGGTCTCCCAGATGTCACCCGTCGCGCCCAGCGTGCCGAACGCCTTGCCGTCGTAGATGTTGCGGGTGTCGGCGATGGTGTTGGAGGCATCGGGAGTGGTGCCGCACGGCCCGGAGACCTTGATGGCCTCGGCCGGGAAGGCCAGCATGTTCGCCGCGGTGTTCTGGGCGTAGCTGGTCCTGGTGCACGTCTCGGGAGTGGCGGCGGTGCCGTCGCCCTTGTCGTCGACGGCGGTGACCAGTCCATCGGAGTTGAAGGTGGTGTCCACCTCGGTGGTGCGCCAGGAACCGTCCGCCAGCAGCGCGCGCTGGTGCACGGCGGCGGTCCCGCCCAGGCGAGCGGTCAGGTCGGGCAGCCCGGTGCGCTTGTGGGTGGCGGTGACACGGCCGGCCCACGGGTCGTTCAGGGTCGCCGACTGCAGCGCGCCGCCGTTGGTGTCGTACGTCCGGCTCTCCCGCGCGAATCCCGCGAACTGGTCGTCGTCGTCGAGCTTTCCGCCGCCCGAGTCGGTCACGGCGACGGCACGCTTGGAGCCGTCGGCCTTCAGGTCGCCGTTCATTCCACGCATGTAGAGCGTGGAGGACTGGGTCAGCGTCTGCGGCGCGGCACCGGTGTGGGTGACGACCTCGCCGTAGCCGCGGAACTGCCCCCAGGTGCGGTTCTTGGGGTCGGCGAGTTCCTCGTCGTCGTGGTGCCAGGCCGCGCCGCCGCGGTACTCGTACGACGTCGTCTTGGTGGCCGCGCCGATCCCGGTCTTGTCGACCTCGGTGACTTGCTGGACCAGGTATTTGTGGAACCAGTCCAGCACCGGGTCGCTCGCGCCCTGCGGAGTCCAGTAGACGGGGTAGCAGGCCATCGTGTTGCTGTCGGGCGACGCGGGCATGTTGCTGCCCTTGACGCACTCCGGGTCCTTGTAGACGACGTTGATCTGACTGCCGGACTCGGTGTTGATGGCGTTGATCCGCAGCCGGAAGATCGGCGGAATGTTGTCAACGGCCCCGACCCTGTTGGCCATCCGCTGTCCGAGGAAGGTGACCGTGGGGGTGGCCGCCGTGCCGCCGTCGTGGCCGGTGTGGGTGACCGAGGCCAGCCACAGGGCGGGCTTGCCGGTGTCTCCCGGCGCCGGGAACTGGTGGGTGAGCGCGTAGGTGTCGGCGGTGGAGTAGGCGGAGCCGACCAGGACCTGAGTGGTGATGGTCGTCAGCCGCTTGGTGCTCCAGAACGACGGAGCGTGGTTCGTGCAGGTCCCGGTGGCGGGGCAGTTCTGGTCGAACGGCACATCCGGCCAGCGAGTTGCGTTGGCCGTGGTCAGCAGGTTGGGGGCACAGGTGAAGTTCGCGTCCGGGATGCAGCGCTCTGCGGTTGTGAAGAGGACCTGCGCTGCGGCCTTCTTGCCTGCCACGACGTCCGGCAGCTGCTGGCCGTAGGTGATGGCCGTCAGGTATCCGCCCCGGATGTAGGGCGTCAGGGTGTTGGTCGTGCCCCTGGCGTAGTAGTTGGACTCCGTGTTGTACGCGTAGGTGGTGACGTTCTGGTTGGCGTCCACGACGAAGTCGAGCGACCAGCGCCAGGCCTGCTGGCACCAGGATGTGTCGTAGGTCGACCCGTGGCAGGGCTCGCCGCTGTTGTTGCCGAAGACGGGGGCGGTCCACGTGGAGTTGGTCGCGGGGGTGGTGGTGCTGCCCGGGGCGTGGTTGAGGCCGAAGTAGTACTGCACACCGTTCGTCGTGGTGATCCGCCAGTACTCACCGTTCTGGGCGCCGTTCGCCGCGCCGGTGAGGTGCTCGACCCGCGAGCCGTCGTCGCTGTTCTCACGCCAGGTGCCGGTGGCGTCGTCCTTGACCAGCTTCACGGAGCGCCCGCCCAGCGACATGGTCATGCTCTCGCCGGACCAGCAGTTGTCGCCAACGGTGTCGGGCTGGCCGTCCTTGGAACACGGCTTGTAGGAGCGCTCGATGTAGCCGGGATCGTAGTCCCAGCCGTCGCCGATCCAGGACGCCTGATTGTTGGTGGCCGAGTTCCTGCCGTCGAGACTCGCCGAGTCGTAGGAGAGCGAGACCGCGGGGGCGGAGCCGCCCAGCGGCGACGGAACGCTGATCGGGTAGGTCCAGTTGAAGTCGCCCGTCGAGGTGCCGGCGCTCCAACTGCCCGACGGGGCAAGGGTGGTGGCGGTGTAGGTGCCGGCGGCGCCGCCCGGCGCCGGCGCGGCTGCGAGGACCATGGGCTGGGCGGCAGCCGAGGAGGCCTGCGGGGTGACCGAGGCACTGTTCAGCCGTGCCGTGGACGGCGAAGCGGCGCCGGAGGCGGTCCCCGAGGCGGGCAGAGCCACGTCGGCGACCAGCCGGTGGTGCGCGAAGTCGTTGTGGAAGGGGACGGGCTTGGCGGTGCGGCACTGGACGGCCTGAGGCGTGGTCAGTGCGCACGCCGGGAGCTGGACCAGCTGCAGTCGGGAGGCATAGTCACCGCCGTAGGCATTGGCGAACCCGGAGTACTCCAGGCCCACCGAGACGTTGCCGTCCCCCTTGGTCGTGGCGTTGTTGGCCAGTGAGACCAGGACACCGTTGATACCGGCCCGCTGCGCCTCGTCGCGTCCCGCGACCGTGACCGCGACCTTGTCCGGCGTCTGGCCGGGCGCCTCGGTGGGATGGTTCTTGGTCAGGGATCCGGGACGGCCCAGCCAGACGGGCGTTCCGATGACAGGAGCGGGCCCGGGCGCAACGGAGGGGGCGGTCTTCGGTGAGAGGGACTGCGCGGATCCAGGGTTGCCCCCGGCGGGATTCGCCAGCGTGCGAGTGGCCTTGGGCCACGCCACGGGAGCCGGAGCGGGCGCGGACTGGCCCGGGGCGGGTGATGCCGAGCCCTGCGGAGGCGCCGCTGATACACCGTCATGTCCGGTGACCGAATGCTGTTTGTCGAGCGGCCGAGGCGACCACAGCTTCGGCAGTTTGTGGCCGGTGGCGAAGACCGGAGCCCCCGACAACATGGTCAGCGTCAGTGCCAGGCAGGTCGCCAGAGCGACCGTATTGCGCCGTGCGCAGGCCTGCCGGATCCAGCCGAAAATCAGCGAGAAGCTCCCGCTTTTGCTCTTCACTAAAGCCCCACCCCTGGAAACAAAATAGATGGGAAAACTACCAGTGGACCCTTATTGCCTTTCCCATGCACTGAGAAAGCGTGAGAAAACAATGAGCCATGGACCGGTAATGATTCGAGCGCAATCGTGCACACAAGGCTCTAGAACTCACAGAACAGGCACGGTGTCTTCATAGTTGGCCACCCCGTTGTCAGGACAAGGAGGAGCTTGGAGCATTATGTACGGTAATTCGCCATACCTGTGCCGGGAAAGTGGCGACCTGACCCCGCGGTGTCCCGTTCTGTGGTCCCCATCGATAACTCCTGAACTTCGTGCCGGATATGCTCCGGAAAGCTCGCGGATTCCGCAGTGGAAATCGGTAATGCAGAGGCACGTCAGGAGCAGCATGAAGACACAGAGCCGACATAGACGCCGGGGCATGGCCTCCCTTGTAAGCCTGGCCGTCGGCGCCGCGCTCATTCCTCTCACTGTCGGCACCGGCGTCGCGATGGCCTTCGACGGTGAGTCAACTTCCGTCAAGAGCAGGCAGGTTGGTTCGCCCGACACGCCGTCGGCCCCCGTTCAGGCGGAAGCGATCTCGGCATCGGCCAAGGCCAAGTCGGCGGGAGCCGCCGTCCCTGTGAGCGCGGCGACGACGCCGACGAGCACCTTGACGGCCAATCCGGACGGAAGCTTCACCCAGACCCAGACCCTTCAGCCCGTACGGGTCAACAAGGGCGGGACCTGGGCTCCGGTCGACGCAAGGCTCCGTCGGAGCGCGGACGGGACGATCGCGACCACGGCGACTCCCACAGCTTTGGCCTTCTCCTCGGGAGGCAGCGGCCCGCTCGCCAAGATGACCGCCCCTGATGGCAAGGAACTGGCCCTGGCCTGGCCCGACCCGCTACCCGCTCCGACCTTGTCCGGCACCAGTGCGCTGTATCCCAACGTGCTTCCGGACGTCGATCTCCGTGTCACCGCGCAGGATCAGGGCGGGTTCACGCAGGTACTGATCGTCAAGACCCCGCAAGCGGCGCGCAATTCCAAGCTCGCCACCGTGCGCCTCAGCGCCGCGACGAGCGGTCTCACGCTGACGAACGACAGCACCGGAGCCCTCGACGCCAAGGACAGCACCGGGACGACGATCTTCTCTGCGCCCACCCCCGTCATGTGGGACTCAAGCACCTCAGCCCTCGCTCCGGCGAAGTCACAGGCGCTCTTCCTGCAGAGCCCGGCCCCGGTCGGCGTCACCGACACGACGGCCTCCGGCCCTTCCGGGGGCGCCAAGCAGGAAGACCTGCGGGCCACGGCAGGCCGGGACGGCATCACCCTGACGCCGGACCAGAAGCTCCTGACCGCGCCGGACACGCACTTCCCCGTCTATATCGACCCGAACTGGATACCGCGCAACACCGGCAATACGGCCTGGGGCGGCATCTGGGAGGCCCACAAGTCCGAGCCCTGGGACACCGCCAAGTGGGACGACCCCGGAGTCGGCTACCAAGGCTGGCAGACGGACACCGGCATCGAGCGCGTCTTCTACAAGTTCGACACCTCCTTCTACTCGGGCAAGACCATCGGTTCGGCCACACTGAACATGCTGGAGACCTATTCGGCATCGATAGGTTGTGAGAAGTACGGCGTCAACGTCTACCGCGCCGACTCGTTCGGCTCCGGCATCTCCTGGAACACCGCACCGGCGACGCACGAGAAGATCGGGAGCGCATCGGTCACCGGGACCCGGAACAACGACTGCCCCGGCAATCAGCCGGCGCTCGCCGACATCACTTCGGCCGTGGCGAACGCGGGCAGCAGTCTCTCGGTGGGCGTCTTCGCCGCCGATGAAGGAGACAAGAACGCGTTCAAACGGTTCTCCACCAACCCGAGCCTCACTGTTCAGTACAACTCCGTTCCCAACGTGCCCACTTCAGCCACCACCGTCCCGGCCGCGCAGGCTCCGGCCACGCCGGACTGCGGCGTGGCCGCGCCCTTCGGTTGGATCGGCTCGACCGATGTCGCCGGCGACGGCATCCATCTGCGGGCCACGATCTCGGATCCGGACGGCAGCCAGCAGGTTCGGGGGCAGTTCGCTCTGTGGGACTACACCAGCGGCGCCTCGATCATCGCGACCGGCGACGCGAACTCGAGCACCCCGTGGGTCGGCAACAACACCACCGTCGACAAAGCCGTGGGCGCGCTCGACGACGGACGCACCTACAGCTGGAACGTGCGCGCCGACGACGGGATCAACCACTCGGCCCCCAGCGCCGGCTGCCATTTCCAGGTCGACAGAACCCCACCGGGCCAGCCCACGGTCGCCTCGGACGACTACCCTGCCGCCGGTTCCGCGATCGGCACCACGCACGTCATGGGCGATGGATTCCAGGGCCAGTTCACCCTCCACGCCACGGACGCCACGAGCGGCGTCGACCACTTCGAGTACGCCTTCAACTCCTCGCTGCCGGTGGGCGGCGCGAGCACGGTAGCGGCCACCGACGGCTCGGCGACCATCAAGCTCGCGCCCAGTCACTGGGGCACCAACTTCGTCGACGTCAGTGCGGTGGACAAGGCTGGCAACCACTCGCAGTCGTACGAGTACGCCTTCTACGTGCCCGACAGTCCCACGGCTCCCGTTGAGCCGGGCGATCTGACGGGGGACGGGGTCCCGGACACGGCGATCGTCGACAAGAACGGTGACATCGTGCTCTACACGGTGGGAGCCGACCCGGCCCTGGGCTCCACGGTCAAGGCCGCGCAGGCCCCGACTGCCGACAAGAACTGGAAGGGCGCGATCCTGGCCCACCGTGGTGCCATGCACGGTGCGGCGCGCGTGGACGACCTTTTCGTCCTCAAGAACGGCAAGCTGTACATCTATCTCAACCCCGGCCCGGGCAACTTCACCAAGGCGCAGGCGACCCCCGTCACCCGGCCGCAGTGCGTGACCACCGTCACCGACTGCTCGACCTACGCATCCGACTGGTCGCAGGCCAGCCAGATCATTGCCGCAGGCAACATGGACGGCGACAGCGCGCATCACAACGACCTGATCACTGTCGAAGGCGGCAGGCTCTGGCTCTTCCCCGGCAACGGCAGCGGACGCCTTCTCGCCCCCGTCCTGATTGGAAACGGCGACTGGAGCACCATGACCGCCGTGGCTCCTGGGGACGTGACCGGTGACGGTCTGCCGGACCTGTGGGCCCGGGACAGGGCCAGTGGCGTCGTGTACGTCTACCCCAACCGCGCCGGCGACCCCAAGGGGCTCGCAGACCCGGCGACGCGCCGGCAGATCAGCAGCGGCATCGGCCCCCTGTCCTACCCCGCGCTCACCAGCGACGGCGACTTGGACGGCGACGGACGGCCCGACCTGCTCGCCGTCACCTGGGACGGCCGCCTCACCGAATTCCCCGGCCAGAACCCCACGGGTGATCTGGTGACCCTGGCGGCTCCGAGCGACCTCAGCAAGCGCGGCTGGACCGCAACCGCCCAGTCCGTCGAGGGCTCGCCCTATCTCCCCTCCAGCCGCAGCGACTTCAACAGCGACGCCCGGCCCGACATCGCCGCCGAGTGGGGCGACGGCACGCTCCACCTCTACGCCGGTGACTCCGGCGGACGGCTCGCGGCCGGACCTCAGATGTGGGACAAGACGTGGGGCAGCATGAAGCTCATGACCACGGGCGACTTCAACGGGGACGGCAATGCCGACCTGGTCGGCGAGTGGGCCGACGGGTCCCTTCACCTCTATCCCGGCACCGGGCAGGGCGGGTTGGACGGTGCGAACGCCACGCAGTTGCCCGAGGGCACCACATGGGGCTCCGTCAAGCAGCTGACCTCCGGCGACTTCAACGGAGACGGCCGGACCGACCTGGTCGCGATCTGGGGCGACGGCTCCCTGCACCTGTACACGAACAACGGGACAGGAGGCCTCAACTCCGCCGTCTCCATGTGGTCCGGGAACAGCTGGGGCACGATGAAGCTCCTGGCCGCGGGCGATTACAACGGCGACTCGTTCGCCGACATCCTCGCCGAGTGGGGCGACGGCACGCTTCACCTCTATCTGGGCGATGGCCAAGGCAGCCTGACCGCAGGCACTCAGATGATCGGAGGCGACACCTGGTCCTCGGTCCAGCACCTCATCGCCGGTGACTTCTCCGGCGACGGCAAGACGGACGTCGCGGCGGTCTGGGGCGACGGAAGCCTCCATCTGTACGCCGGTGACGGAGCGGGCCATCTGTCCGCCGAGGTGCCCATGTGGCCGGACAGCAGCTGGGGCGCCATGAAGCTCGTCAGCTAGCGGAGCGTCCGCAGCCCGACAGGGGCCGCCGCATCGTGGACCGACCTCCGTTCAGGAGTGCGGACGGGAGTGCGGCGGCCCCTGTGTCTCAGATGTCCCGGAAGATCTCGATCTGCGCCCCCACCGAGTTGAGCCGCTCGGCCAGGTCCTCGTAGCCGCGGTTGATGACGTACACGTTGCGCAGCACGGACGTGCCCTCCGCGGCCATCATGGCGAGCAGGACGACCACCGCCGGGCGCAGTGCCGGAGGGCACATCATTTCGGCGGCGCGCCAGCGGGTGGGGCCTTCCACCAGGACCCGGTGCGGGTCGAGGAGCTGGAGGCGGCCGCCGAGGCGGTTGAGGTCCGTGAGGTAGATCGCGCGGTTGTCGTAGACCCAGTCGTGGATGAGCGTCTGGCCCTGGGCCACCGCCGCGATCGCCGCGAAGAACGGCACGTTGTCGATGTTGAGGCCGGGGAACGGCATCGGGTGGATCTTGTCGATGGGCGCCTCCAGCTTGGAGGGGCGCACGGTGAGGTCGATCAGCCGGGTGCGCCCGTTGTCGGCGGCGTACTCGGCGGTGCGGTCGTGGTCGAGGCCCATCTCTTCGAGGACCGCGAGCTCGATCTCCAGGAACTCCACCGGGACCCGACGGATCGTCAGCTCGGACTCGGTGACGACGGCCGCGGCCAGCAGGCTCATCGCCTCGACCGGGTCCTCGGAGGGCGAGTAGTCGACGTCGACGTCGATGTCGGCCATGCCGTGCACGGTCAGCGTGGTGGTGCCGACGCCGTCGACCCGGACGCCCAGCGCCTCAAGGAAGAAGCACAGGTCCTGGACCATGTAGTTGGAGGAGGCGTTGCGGATGACGGTGACGCCGTCGTTGCGGGCGGCCGCGAGCAGCGCGTTCTCGGTGACGGTGTCGCCGCGTTCGGTCAGCACGATCGGACGGTCGGGCGCGGTGCGTTCCACCACGGCGTGGTAGATCCCCTCGGTGGCCGTGATGTCCAGGCCGAACCGGCGGAGCGCGATCATGTGCGGTTCGATGGTGCGGGTGCCGAGGTCGCAGCCGCCGGCGTACGGAAGCCGGAAGTTGTCCATGCGGTGAAGGAGCGGGCCGAGGAACATGATGATGGAGCGGGTGCGGCGGGCGGCGTCCGCGTCCATCGAGTCGAGGTCGAGCCGGGCCGGCGGCACGATCTCCAGGTCGGTCCCGTCGTTGATCCAACGGGTGCGCACACCAATGGAGTTGAGGACTTCGAGGAGCCGGTAGACCTCTTCGATGCGGGCCACCCGGCGCAGCACGGTGCGGCCCTTGTTGAGCAGCGAGCCGCAGAGCAGCGCGACACAGGCGTTCTTGCTCGTCTTGACGTCGATCGAGCCCGAGAGACGGCGGCCGCCGACGACGCGGAGGTGCATGGGGCCCGAGTAGCCGAGGGAGACGATTTCGCTGTCGAGCGCTTCACCGATGCGCGCGATCATCTCAAGGCTGATGTTCTGGTTCCCGCGCTCGATGCGGTTCACGGCGCTCTGGCTGGTGCCCAGAGCCTCGGCCAACTGCGTCTGTGTCCAGCCCCGGTGCTGCCGGGCGTCACGGATGAGCTTGCCGATGCGTACGAGGTAGTCGTCTGCCATAGGGGCAGGCTATCTCAGATATGAGATGCCGCTCGCGCTGAGGTGGGCCAACGGGGTGAGGAACCGTCAATTCCGATACTGCGGTCCGCGCGCGAGGGCGGCAAGTGGAAGGGATTCATCCGGAAGCGGGGCATTTATGCGCTTGCCAGGCATGTCGTACGCCATGCGTGTGGAACCCGGGGTCGCGTGACCGCGTAACCCGAGGTCGAGGGTGTGGCGCGAGCCGGCGCCGACGCCTCCGGCCCCTGAATGGCCTCGCCCGCGCATGACCTACCGGCGGCCATGTACTAGAGTTATCTCGACATCGAGATATCTACCGAGGCGCACCGCAGCCGACGCTCGGTAAGGGTTACCTAACTTAGCCTTACCTTAGCGGATCGACAACACGTCGTGGCGGCAGGATTGTGGTGGAACGCGCACATATATGAAGGAGACTGTCGTGTCGGCGAACAGCTTCGACGCCCGCAGCACGCTGCGCGTGGGCGACGAGTCGTACGAGATCTTCAAGCTGGACAAGGTCGAGGGCTCCGCGCGCCTCCCTTACAGCCTGAAGGTTCTCCTGGAGAACCTGCTCCGCACCGAGGACGGCGCGAACATCACCGCCGACCACATCCGGTCGCTCGGCAACTGGGACTCTCAGGCCCAGCCCAGCGAGGAGATCCAGTTCACGCCGGCCCGCGTGATCATGCAGGACTTCACCGGTGTGCCCTGTGTCGTGGACCTCGCCACCATGCGCGAGGCCGTCAAGGAGCTCGGCGGCGACCCGGCGAAGGTCAACCCGCTCTCCCCGGCCGAGCTGGTCATCGACCACTCCGTCATCGCCGACAAGTTCGGCACCAAGGACGCGTTCGCCCAGAACGTGGAGCTGGAGTACGGCCGCAACAAGGAGCGCTACCAGTTCCTGCGCTGGGGCCAGACCGCCTTCGACGACTTCAAGGTCGTCCCCCCGGGCACCGGCATCGTCCACCAGGTCAACATCGAGCACCTCGCCCGTACGGTCATGGTGCGGGGCGGTCAGGCCTACCCGGACACCCTGGTCGGCACCGACTCGCACACCACGATGGTCAACGGCCTCGGCGTGCTGGGCTGGGGCGTCGGCGGCATCGAGGCCGAGGCCGCGATGCTGGGCCAGCCGGTCTCGATGCTCATCCCGCGCGTCGTCGGCTTCAAGCTGACCGGCGAGCTGAACCCGGGCACCACCGCCACCGACCTGGTCCTCACGATCACCGAGATGCTCCGCAAGCACGGCGTCGTCGGCAAGTTCGTCGAGTTCTACGGCGAGGGTGTGGCCGCCACTTCGCTGGCCAACCGCGCCACCATCGGCAACATGTCGCCGGAGTTCGGCTCCACCGCCGCGATCTTCCCGATCGACGACGAGACGCTGAAGTACCTGCGCCTGACCGGCCGCGACGCCCAGCAGGTCGCCCTCGTCGAGGCGTACGCCAAGGAGCAGGGCCTCTGGCTGGACCCGGCCGCCGAGCCCGACTTCTCCGAGAAGCTGGAGCTCGACCTCTCCACGGTCGTCCCCTCCATCGCCGGCCCGAAGCGTCCGCAGGACCGCATCGTGCTCGCGAACGCGTCCCAGCAGTTCGCGCTCGACGTCCGCAACTACGTCGACGAGGACGACGAGGCGGGCAAGGAGTCCTTCCCGGCCTCCGACTCCCCGGCCTCCGCCAACGGCGTGCCGAGCCGCCCGACGCTGGTCACCCTGGCCGACGGCTCCTCGTTCGAGATCGACCACGGCGCCGTCACCGTCGCCGCGATCACCTCGTGCACCAACACCTCGAACCCGTACGTCATGGTCGCCGCGGCCCTCGTCGCGAAGAAGGCCGTGGACAAGGGCCTGACCCGCAAGCCGTGGGTCAAGACCACGCTGGCCCCGGGCTCGAAGGTCGTCACCGACTACTTCGACAAGGCCGGCCTCACCCCGTACCTCGACAAGATGGGCTTCAACCTCGTCGGGTACGGCTGCACCACCTGCATCGGCAACTCCGGTCCGCTGGACGAGGAGATCTCGAAGGCGATCAACGAGCACGACCTCGCGGTCACCTCGGTGCTCTCCGGCAACCGCAACTTCGAGGGCCGGATCAACCCCGACGTCAAGATGAACTACCTGGCGTCCCCGCCGCTGGTCGTCGCGTACGCCATCGCCGGTTCGATGAAGGTCGACATCACCACCGAGGAGATCGGCACCGACACCGAGGGCAACCCGGTCTTCCTCAAGGACATCTGGCCGACCGAGGCCGAGGTCAACGACGTCGTGGCCAACGCCATCGGCGAGGACATGTTCAACAAGTCCTACCAGGACGTCTTCGCGGGTGACGCGCAGTGGCAGTCGCTGCCGATCCCGACCGGCAACACCTTCGAGTGGGACGCCGAGTCGACCTACGTCCGCAAGCCCCCTTACTTCGAGGGCATGACGATGGAGACCACCCCGGTCTCCGACATCGCCGGCGCCCGCGTCCTGGCGAAGCTGGGCGACTCGGTCACCACCGACCACATCTCCCCGGCCGGTGCGATCAAGGCCGACACCCCGGCCGGCAAGTACCTCACGGAGCACGGCGTCGAGCGCCGCGACTTCAACTCCTACGGCTCGCGCCGTGGCAACCACGAGGTCATGATTCGCGGCACCTTCGCGAACATCCGCCTGCGCAACCAGATCGCGCCGGGCACCGAGGGTGGCTTCACCCGCGACTTCACCGTCGAGGGCGCCCCGGTCTCCTTCATCTACGACGCCTCGCAGAACTACCAGGCCGCCGGCATCCCGCTGGTCATCCTGGCGGGCAAGGAGTACGGCTCGGGCTCGTCCCGCGACTGGGCCGCCAAGGGCACCGCGCTGCTCGGCGTCAAGGCCGTCATCGCCGAGTCGTACGAGCGCATCCACCGCTCGAACCTCATCGGCATGGGCGTCCTGCCGCTCCAGTTCCCGGAGGGCGCGACCGCCGCCTCGCTCGGCCTGACCGGCGAGGAGACCTTCTCCTTCACCGGCGTGACCGTCCTGAACGACGGCAGCACCCCGCGCACGGTCAAGGTCACCACCGACACGGGCGTGGAGTTCGACGCGGTCGTCCGCATCGACACCCCTGGTGAGGCGGACTACTACCGCAACGGCGGCATCATGCAGTACGTGCTGCGGAACCTGATCCGCAACTAAGCACCCCAACGAGCAAGGCCCGCACCCCGGTTGGGGGTGCGGGCCTTACTCGTGTGCCACGTTCTGGATCAGAACATCAGGCGCATGCCGTTCCAGCCGGTGCCGACCTTGACGCGGTCCTTGAAGGGCGCGCCGTTGGTGGTGCCGGTGCCCGCGTAGAACCAGAGGGCGCCGGAGGCGTCGCGGCCGACGAGGTCGACCTTGCCGTCGAAGTCCAGGTCGCCGAGGCCGACGAGCTTGTTGTACGTGTTCCAGCCCGCGCCGAGCTTGACGCGGTTGCCGAACGGGGCGGCCCAGTTGCCGGTGCCCGGGTAGAGCCAGGCAACACCCGAGTTGTCGACGGCCACGATGTCGGCCTTGCCGTCACCGTTCATGTCACCACGACCGGCGATCTTGGTCATGACGCCCCAGCCGCCGCCGAGCTTGACGGGCGGGGTGAACGAGCCGTCGCCCTTGGCCGTGTAGAGCCACAGCACGCCGGCCTTGTCGCGGGCGATCAGGTCGTCGGCCGGAGCCCCGGCGAGGTTGCCCGGCGAGAAGACGAGGTTGTAGGCGTCCCAGCCCGCGCCCAGGTCCTTCGGGGTGCCGTCCACGCTGTCGAAGACCAGGTGGCCGTTGGTGTACAGCTCGTAGAAGGCGTCGAAGGCGCCGTCCTTGTTGTTGTCCACCTTGGTGACCTGGCTGAACTCGCTGTAGTCGCCCAGCGCCTTGCGGTCACCGAAGCCGCCCGAGCCGTTCGGCGGGTAGAGGTAGGCCTGACCCGAGCCGTCCGCCGCGATCAGCGGGAACGTTTCGGCAGCCGGGGTCTCGTCGCCCGCCGCGAAGGAGCGGTTGGCGGCGGAGCCGGACTGCTTGGCCTTGGCGGTCTTCTGCGCCGACTGGGCCGTCTTCGCCGCGCTGGACGGCGTGCTGTCCGCGGAAGCCGCACCCGCGGTCGTTCCGACGAGAGCTGCTGCGATCGCTGCGACGGCGATGCGGGACAGGGCGCGACCGCCCTTACGGCCGGAAAGTATGGCCACGTATTTCTCCATGTCGAGGAAGAGACGCGCCGCGCCTGGTCGAGGCACGACGCGAGATCTTCTGGATCCTTTCACGCGATCTTTGCGTGTCAACTAGTTTGTGGACGCGGCGAGTAGCTCCACTTCGGCCAGCGAAGCCGTCTTTGTCGGGACGAGTCGGTAATGGGTGTAGGAACCGGGCGAATGGATGGAGAACACCCGAGTCTGCCGGTCCCAGGTGAAGGATTCGCCGGATCGCCTGTCCAACTCGGTCCACTTCACCCCGTCTTGTGAGCCTTCGAGGACCCAAGCGGACGGCGCCTTTCCGGCTGTAGCCGAGGTGAGCGTGTACTGCGTGGCCTTCGTGGCCTTGCTCACTGGCAGGTCCGTCGGCCCGAACTCCGCCGATGTCGCCGAGGAATTGTCGAACAGCGGGCCGGAGCCGGTGATCGCGTCGCTCGCGGGGGCGGGCACTTTGTCGTCCTTGGTGACGGAGACCGGCGCCGCGTTCTTGCCGGTGCCCCACGACGAGGGGTGCGCGCCCATGGTGAAGTCGAGCGTGCCGCCGCGCGCGAGCAGGTCGTGGGGGAGCGCCGTCGAGTTCCACGGCTTCCCGTCGACCTTCAGGGACTGCACGTACACGTTCCGCTCGCTGTTCTTCGGCGCCTTCACGACCAGGTCGCGGCCGTTCTCCAGATGGACGGTCGCCTTGGTGAACAGGGGTGAGCCGATCGCGTACTCGCCGCTGCCCATCACCAGCGGGTAGAAGCCGAGCGCCGAGAACACGTACCAGGCCGACTGCTCGCCGTTGTCCTCGTCGCCGTGGTAGCCCTGCCCGATCTCGCTGCCGTTGTACAGGCGCCGCAGCACCTCGCGGATCTTCTCCTGCGCTTTGGAGGGCTGACCGGCTGCGTCGTACATGTACGTCACGTGGTGCGCGACCTGGTTGGAGTGGCCGTACTGGCCCATCCGCACGTCCCGCGCCTCGGTCATCTCGTGGATGACGCTGCCGTACGAACCGGCGAACTCGGGCGACGCGGTCTCCGGCGTCGAGAAGTAGGCGTCCAGCTTCTTGGCGAGGCCCGCCTGGCCGCCGTACAGGTTGGCCAGGCCCCGCGAGTCCTGCGGGGCGGTGAAGGCGTAGCCCCAGCCGTTGGTCTCGGTGTAGTCGTAGCCCCACACGCGCGGGTCGAACTTGGCGCTGTCCACGCGCCACTGCCCGTTCGCGTCCTTGCCCTGGAAGAAGCCCGCCTTGGCGTCGAAGAGCTTCACGTAGTTCTGGGCGCGGCCCATGAAGTACGCCGACTCCTCCTTGTAGCGGGGCTTCTTCGTCTTCTCATACAGCGTCTGGCCCATCTTCGCGAGGCCGTAGTCGTTCACATAGCCCTCCATCGACCAGGACAGGCCCTCGGGCGTGGAGGTCGGGGCGTAGCCGAGGAAGGGGGAGGTGTCCATGCCCTTGCGGCCCACCCCCGAGGAGGGCGGGGCGACCGTGGCGTTCTTCAGGGCCGCCTCGTACGCCGCCTCGGCGTCGAACTTCACGCCCTTCACATAGGCGTCCGCGAAGGCCACGTCCGAACTGGTGCCGGTCATCAGGTCCGCGTAGCCGGGCGAGGACCAGCGGGAGATCCAGCCGCCGTCCTTGTACTGCTGCACGAAGCCGTCGACCATCTCGCCGGCCTTCTTCGGGGTGAAGAGGGAGTACGCGGGCCACGTCGTCCGGTAGGTGTCCCAGAATCCGTTGTTGACGTACACCGTGCCGTCGACGACCTTCGAGCCGGTGTGCGTGGGGGTGTCCTCGCCGGTCTTCGGCGAGAAGGGGCTGGCGTACTGGTTCTTCGAACCGACCTTCTCGAAGCCGGAGTTGGGGTAGAGGTAAAGGCGGTAGAGCGAGGAGTACAGGGTGGTCAGCTGGTCGTGCGAGGCGCCCTCGACCTCGATGCGGCCCAGGATGTCGTCCCAGGCCTGCCGCGCCCGGTCCTTGATCTTGTCGAAGCCGGCCTTCGCGGGAATCTCGGCGGCCAGGTTGGCCTTCGCCTGGTCCACACTGATGAGTGAGGTCGCCAGGCGCAGGGTCACCGTGCGGTTCTTGCCGGGTTTGAAGCGCGCGTAGCCGGTGACGTCGGCGCCCCCGCCGCCGGGCAGTTTGCCGCTCGCGGTCACGGGCGTGTCGAAGACGCCGTACACGAAGAGCCGTCCGGCGCCCGTGGACAGGCCGCTCTTCACGTCCGAATAGCCGGTGAAGGAGCGCGTCGCCGGGTCGAGCGTGAGCCCGCCCTGGTTGGTGACGTTGTCCAGGATCAGGCTCGCGTCGTCACCGGGATAGGTGAACCGCATCATCGCCGCGTGGTCGGTCGGGGTGATCTCGGTCTTGAGGCCGTTCTCGAAGGTGACGCCGTAGTAGTACGGCTTCGCGGTCTCGTTCTCGTGCTTGAAGGGCAGCGCGCGGGCGGTCCGGGAGGCGTCGGGGGTGCCGGCCGCCGCCGACGGCATCACCTGGAACGTCTGCCGGTCGCCCATCCAGGGGCTCGGCTCGTGGCTGGCGCTGAAGGCCTGGAGGGCGGGCAGGTTGTCGGCGTTGTTGCGCCGCGCGTAGTCGTACAGCCAGTCCTGCGAACCGGCGTTGGTGACCGGGGTCCAGAAGTTGAACCCGTTGGGCACCGCGGTCGCGGGGAAGTTGTTGCCGCGCGAGAACGAGCCGCTGGAATTGGTGCCGCGGGTCGTGAGCGCGTAGTCCGAGAGGTGCCCGAGCGGCTTCTCGGGCTGCTTCGGCGCGATCGAGAGGTCGTCGATCCAGCCCTGGAACTTGGCCGGTCCCCTGGGGGAGTCGTACGCCACCAGGATCCGGTCCACCGTCCGGCCGGCGGCGATCGTGCCGATCACCGAGGAGACCTGGTTCCACTGGTTGACGTAGAGCGTCTTGGCGGCGCCCTGGCCCTGCGGGCTGAGCGGTCCGCCGTGCGAGTCCAGGGCCTTCAGGTCACTCAGATAGGTGCCGTCGGTGAAGGCCAGGTCCACGGACACGTTCGTGGCCGGGTAGCTGAGGTCGGTCTCCGCCATCGACGGGAAGATCTTGTAGTCGAGCTCGGTGTCCCGCCCGACGGGGAGGTTGACGTCGAAGACCTTGTTGTACGAGTAGGCCCGCCCGTCCGCCTTGTGGGTGCCGGCGTAGCGCAGCGCCCGCTTCCCGGTGAAGCCCGCGTTCGCCTTGGCGGTGGGGGAGCCGCCGGGGCCCCGGTCCGGCGCGGTCAGCATGTCCGGCGGGGTGGGGGTGCTGGTGTCGCCGTTGGAGAACTGGATGTCGCCGAGCTGGGTGATGGGGGCGCCGCCGTTGGCGGTGATCTCCAGGCGGTAGTGGGCGTACGCCGTGGTGTTCGCGAAGTCGTACGTCCTGGTCTGGAAGCGGTCCTTGAAGCTCTCGCCGGTGCGGCTGTCCAGGGTCTTCCAGTCCTTGCCGTCCGCCGAGCCCTTCAGGGTCCAGTCCTTGGGATCCCGCTCGGGGGCGTCGTTGGCGGACGTCAATGCGTAGGTGACCGTCTTCACCGGTTCGGACAGGTCGAATTCGAGCCAAGCCGTCGGCTGGAAGGCGAGCCATTTCGTGCTGGGCTGCCCGTCGACGAGGTTCTCCTTCACCTCGCCGCCGTCGGTGTTCTCGGCGCTGGCCCGGACGTCGGTGACCCTGTCGGTCACATTGCCCGGTATGCCGCTGGTGAAGCCGCCGTCGACGCCCGAGGCCCGCTTGTTCCCCGCGCGGTCCGTATCGACGGTATTGGTCCAGTCCGGCTGGGGTTGGCCCGTTTCGAACGAGGTGCTGAACCGGCCGCCGCCATCCGGCGGTTGGGCGGTCGCGGACGGCGCCCCGACGGCGGACTGCGCCGTCACTACGAGCAGGAACGAGGCCGCCACGAGGGCGGCCGCCGGTCCTCGTCGGTACCGGGATCTGGGCAGCATGCGAGCCCTTTCCTTCGGCGCAAGCCGGTCTCAGTCGGCAAGTGCGAGGTGGACAACGTTGTCAGAGTAGAAACGCAGGATCCAGTAGCGCGGCAAGTGCAGGTTGGTGTCAAGGGCGTTGGGAAGGAATGGATGGCCTGAATCATCCGGGGCAATGCGGCCGTCAAGGTGTGTAATGCGCGTCAAAAGCAGCAGCCTCCTCCACGTTGGTACGTACCAATGGATATATCCGCGAGGTCTCAACTCGGGAAAGACTGTCGGCCAACCATGCTTTCGATCTTGCTCAGTTGACGGGAAGTGGACTATACCTGTCGGCGTCCGGGCAACCCGCTGAACGCGGGCGGGGGAACCGCGTGCGGGCCGGTCGGCCCGGGACCGGGCAGCCTCCGCGATGGATGTACGGCATCACTCACGCTTCAACTGTTCGCGGGCGTCGGCGGATTCCGCTGCACCGCATGAGTCCTGGAGAAGGCGAGGACTTGAGCATGGGATCCGAGATCAACCGCCGTGACGCACTCAAGCGGGCCATGGCAATCGGCCTGCTGGCAGTGCCGGCGACGTCACTGCTGAGCGCGTGTGCCAGTTCCGACAGCGGTGACAGCACCAAGAAGCCGAGCTCCCAGGGCACCAAGTCGGCGGACAATCCGCTCGGCGTCAACAAGGGCACCGCCCTTGAGGCGTTCGTCTTCAAGGGCGGCTTCGGCGACGACTACATCAAGTCCGCCGAGGCCGACTACAACGCCAAGTACGGCATCACCATCAAGCACACCGGAACGCAGGCGATCGGCCCCAAGCTCCAGCCGCGTTTCGCGAGCAGCACCCCGCCGGACTTCATGGACAACTCCGGCGCCGACAACCTCGACACCGCCGCCCTCGCCAAGACCGGCAAGCTCCAGGACCTCACCCCGCTCCTGGACGCGCCGACCATCGACGACCCGTCGAAGAAGGTCCGCGACGTCCTGATCGCCGGCACCGTCGAGCAGGGCCAGTTCGGCTCCAAGGAGATGTACGCGTTCAACTACGCGTTCACCGTCTACGGCACCTTCTACTCCAACAAGCTGTTCAAGGAGAAGGGCTGGACGTACCCGCAGACCTTCTCGGACATGCTGGCGCTCTGCAAGAAGATCAAGGCCGCGGGCATCGCCCCCTTCACGTACCCGGGCAAGTACCCGTACTACGTGCACTTCGACCTGCTGCACCAGATCGGCAAGATCGGCGGCAAGGAAGCCCTCAACGCGATCGACAACCTCGACGACGGCGCCTTCAAGACGGACGCGGTCAAGGAAGTCATCACGTACTACGAGGAGCTGGCCGGCCAGGGCTACTTCCTGCAGGGTTCCGAGGGCATGACCCACATCCAGATGCAGACCGCCTGGACGCAGGGCCGCGCCGCGATGGTGGCCGACGGCTCCTGGGTGGAGAACGAGGCGGCGCCCACCATGCCGAAGGACTTCGACCTCGCGGTCGGCTCCCTCATCGGCTCGGGCCCCAGCGACAAGCTGCCCTTCGGCGCCCTGTACGCGGCGGCCGGCGAGCCCTTCATCGTCGCCAAGGACGGCAAGAACCCGGTCGGTGGCATGGAACTGCTTCGCATCATGCTCAGCAAGAAGCAGACCACCAACTTCACCAACGCCATCAAGTCGCTGACCTGCGTCCAGGGCGCCGCCGACGGACTGACCCTCACCCCGGGTCTCACCTCGGCGAACGCCGCCCTGAAGGCGGCCGGGCCGAACGTGCTCAACTCCCGCCTGCAGGACTGGTACAAGAAGCTCAACAACGAGACCATCGGCAACCTGACCCTGGACCTGCTCTCGGGCAAGATCAAGGCGACCGAGTGGATCGACAAGGCCCAGAAGGCGTCGGACGACACGAAGAAGGACTCCTCCGTCCCGAAGTTCAAGCACCTCTGACGAGGCCGCTTACCACTACTGGCTGAGACGAGAGCGACCGGCGACATGCGACACGGCAAGTACCGGTTCATCATCGGATTCCTGGCAATTCCCCTGGCGCTGTACGGGGTCCTCGTGATCTCGCCGTTCATCCAGGACTTCCAGATTTCGATGACGAGCTGGAGCGGACTGACCCCCGAGAAGAACTTCATCGGGCTGGACAACTATCAGAAGCTGATCCACAACGACCTCTTCTGGAAGGCGTTGTGGCACAACGTCCTTCTGCTCCTGTGCGTGCCGGTCGTCACGCTGGCTTTCGGTCTCTTCTTCGCCTTCATGCTGAATGTCGGCGGCCGCCGCAAAGGTTCTGCGGGGGTCGCCGGCGTGCGGGGCTCCGGCCTCTACAAGGTGATCTTCTTCTTCCCGCAGGTCCTCTCGATCACGATCATCGCGATCCTGTGGCAGCAGATCTACAACCCCGACCCCCAGAACGGGATGCTCAACTCGCTTTTGGCGGACATCGGTCTGAGTTCGCTCCAGCAGTCGTGGCTCGGCGATTCCAATATCGCGCTGATCTGCATCATGGTCGTGATGGTCTGGGCGAACGTCGGCTTCTACGTCGTCCTGTTCTCCGCCGGAATGGCCTCCATTCCGGGCGAGATCTACGAGGCGGCCCTCCTGGACGGCGCATCGCGGGTCAAGACGTTCTTCCGGATCACCCTGCCGCTGCTGCGGGACACGGTGGCCACCGCCTGGGTCTACATGGGCATCATCGCCATGGACGCCTTCATCTACGTACAGCTGATGTCCGTGAACGTCGGCGGCCCCGACGAATCCACCGACGTGGTCCCGCTGCTCCTCTACAAGACGGCGTTCCGGGACAACAGCCAGTACGGAATGGCCGCGGCCATGGGTGTCGCGATGCTCATCGTGACCCTGGTGTTCGCCATTCTCAGCATGCGTCTGTCGCGCCGCGAGCGCATCGAATTCTAGGGGTGGCGCGATGACGACCGAAACGATGAAGGTGGACGGCGAGCAGTCGTCCGCACCCGCCGCCAGCGCCGCCCGCTGGAAGTGGCGCAGCAGCGAGGGGGGCGTGCTCAACGCCTTCTCGCACGTGTTCCTCCTGGTCTGGGCGCTCATGGTGGGCGTGCCCCTGCTGTGGGCGCTGTGGAGCTCGTTCAAGACCTCCGGCGACATCCTCACCCACCCCTGGTCGCTGCCCACCGAGCTCCACTTCGACAACTGGTCGCGGGCCTGGAGCAAGGCGAACATCGGGCAGTACTTCCTCAACACCGCGTTCGTGGTGGGCCTTTCGACCTTCGGCACGATGCTGCTCGGCTCCATGGCGGCCTATGTGCTCGCCCGGTTCGAGTTCCCCGGCAACAGGTTCATCTACTTCCTGTTCGTCGGCGGCATGGCCTTCCCCGTGGTGATGGTGCTCGTACCGCTCTTCTTCGTCACGAAGAACCTGGGCATCCTGAACACGCTGCCCGGCCTGGTCCTGATCTACATCGCGTACTCACTGCCGTTCACGGTGTTCTTCATGACGGCGTTCTTCCGCACGCTGCCGACCACGGTCGCCGAGGCCGCGTTGATCGACGGGGCCTCGCACACCCGCACGTTCTTCCAGATCATGCTGCCGATGGCCAAGCCCGGCATCATCAGCATCGGCATCTTCAACGTGCTCGGCCAGTGGAACCAGTACCTGCTGCCCCTGGTGCTCAACCAGGGCGACACCAAGAACTGGGTGCTCACCCAGGGCCTCGCGGACCTCGCCGTGCAGCAGGGCTACCAGGGCGACTGGGGGGCGCTCTTCGCGGGGCTCTCGATCGCGATGCTCCCCGTGCTCGCCGTCTACATCGTCTTCCAGAAGCAGGTCCAGGCGGGCCTGACGGCGGGAGCGCTCAAGTAGCCGGACCGTAGCTCCACCCGCTTCTCCCGACCGCCCGTGGGCCCCGCGCCCGCGGGCGGTCGCGCGTTTCCCCGATCCGCTCCGCATCTGCTCAGGTCTTGACGGGAGACCACCCGTAAGGCTGAGCTTAGAGTTCACATGTTGGAGAAAAGACGGGGCCTCATTGCTGCGGCTCCGTGCAGGGGCGGCCGTCGTGCCGCCCGCCTACGGCGGGAGTGGATGAGTCGATGGAGACTCCGGGGTCGCAGACGTCACTGCACCGGGCCAACCTTGAGCGGGTCGTACGGGCCGTGCGCATGGCGGGCTCGCTCACCCAGGCCGAGATCGCCAGGACGACCGGCCTGTCCGCGGCCACCGTCTCCAACATCGTCCGCGAGCTGAAGGACGGCGGGACCGTCGAGGTCACCCCCACCTCGGCGGGCGGCCGCCGGGCCCGCAGCGTCTCGCTCAGCGGCTCGGCCGGCATCGTCATCGGCGTCGATTTCGGCCATACGCACCTGAGGGTGGCGGTCGGCAACCTGGCCCACCAGGTGCTCGCCGAGGAGTCCGAGCCGCTGGATGTCGACGCCTCCTCCGCGCAGGGCTTCGGCCGGGCGGAAGAGCTGGTCAAGCGGCTGATCGCGGCCACTGGCATCGGCCAGGACAAGGTCATCGGCGTTGGCCTGGGCGTGCCGGGACCCATCGACGTGGAGTCCGGCACGCTCGGCTCCACCTCGATCCTGCCGGGCTGGACCGGCATCAACCCCAGCGAGGAGCTCTCCGGGCGCCTGGGTGTCCCGGTGTACGTCGACAACGACGCCAACCTGGGCGCGCTCGGCGAGCTGGTCTGGGGCAGCGGCCGCGGGGTGCGCGACCTGGCGTACATCAAGGTCGCGAGCGGTGTCGGCGCGGGCCTGGTGATAGACGGGCAGATCTACCGGGGGCCCGGTGGCACCGCGGGCGAGATCGGGCACATCACCCTGGACGAGTCGGGCCCGGTGTGCCGCTGCGGCAACCGAGGCTGCCTGGAGACCTTCACCGCGGCTCGCTATGTGCTCCCCCTGCTGCAATCCAGCCACGGAGCGGACCTGACGATGGAGCGCGTAGTCCAGTTGGCCCGCGAGGGCGACCCCGGCTGCCGCCGTGTCATCGCCGACGTCGGACGCCACATCGGCAGCGGCGTCGCCAACCTCTGCAACCTCCTGAACCCCAGCCGGGTGGTCCTCGGCGGTGACCTCGCGGAGGCCGGAGAGCTCGTGCTCGGGCCCATCAGGGACTCCGTGTCGCGGTACGCGATCCCCAGCGCCGCACGGCAGTTGTCGGTTCTTCCGGGGGCGCTCGGCGGCCGTGCGGAAGTGCTCGGCGCGCTTGCTCTCGTACTGAGTGAAATGGGGGATTCGACCCTGTTGGACAGTGCTCTCCCCGCCTCGGCGCCTGCCTTCACTTAGATAACGGATGGCACCGTTGTCATCTCGTTAAGGATTTACTCCTTGACGGTGGGCTTAACGCCGAGTTGACTTCCAGCCACCTCGGCCGCAACGTCGCGGCCTCGTCAGGGAGGTTTCTGAAGTGAACACGAACATGCGTCGTGCCGCTGTAGCCGTTGCCGCCACCGCGATGGCCGTCTCGCTCGCCGCCTGTGGCAGTGCGAAGGAGTCCGGCGGCACCAAGTCGTCCGGCAGCGCCAAGAAGGGCGACGACCTCAAGATCGGCCTGCTGCTCCCCGAGAACCAGACCGCGCGCTACGAGAAGTTCGACAAGCCGCTGATCGAGGCCAAGGTCAAGGAGCTGACCAACGGCAAGGGCCAGATCGTCTACGCGAACGCCAAGCAGGACGCGACGACCCAGAACCAGCAGGCCGACACGATGATCACCAACAAGGTGGACGCGCTCATCGTGGACGCGGTCGACGCCAAGGCCGTCGCGGGCTCGGTCAAGAAGGCCAAGGAAGCCGGCATTCCGGTCGTCGCCTTCGACCGCCTCGCCCAGGGGCCCATCGACTCCTACGTGTCCTTCGACAACGAGGAAGTCGGCCACGTGCAGGGCAAGGCCCTCCTCCAGGCCCTGGGCGACAAGGCCAAGTCCGGCGACATCGTCATGATGAACGGCGCCGTCACCGACCCGAACGCCGCGCTCTTCAAGAAGGGCGCCCACGCCGAGCTCGACGGCAAGGTGAACATCGGGAAGGAGTACGACACCAAGGAGTGGAAGCCCGAGAACGCCAACTCCAACATGGAGGCCGCGCTCTCCGCCCTCGGCAAGGACAAGGTCATCGGCGTCTACTCCGCCAACGACGGCATGGCGGGCGGCATCATCACCGCCCTCAAGGCGGCCGGCCTCGCCAAGCTCCCGCCGGTCACCGGCCAGGACGCCGAGCTCGCGGGTGTGCAGCGGATCATCACGGGCGAGCAGTACATGAGCGTCTACAAGTCCTACCCGCAGGAGGACGCCATCGCCGCCGAGATGGCGGTCAAGCTCGCCAAGGGCCAGGACCTCGGCTCGCTGGACGCCAAGAAGGTCGACTCGCCGACCACCAAGGCCGTCCCGTCCACGATCGTCCCGGTCGTCTCGCTGACCAAGGACAACATCAAGGACACCGTCATCAAGGACAAGATCTACACGATCGCCGACATCTGCACGGCCAACTACAAGGCCGCCTGCGACGCGCTCGGCCTCAAGTAGGTCCCCCGCCAAGTCCCTTTCCGTACAAGGGACTTGAGCACTCCGAAGGCTCCTCCGGCGCCCCCGCGCCCGCCTTTTCAGCCCCGCTGCGGCGCGGGCGCCGGACGGAACGTTTCCCCTTCTTCGAGTTCCCTTCGGTTCTCTTCTGTTCTCTTCTGCTCGACCTCCGCGCCCCCACCCCTTCGGGCGCGGCATCCCCGCCGGTCAGGCGGCGAAGGAGATGGTTCACGTGTCCGCTACGCCCGTGTTGGCGTTGCGCGGGGTCTCCAAGCGGTTCGGTGCCGTTCAGGCGCTCACCGACGTAGAGCTTGAGGTCCACGCCGGTGAAGTGGTCGCCCTGGTGGGCGACAACGGCGCCGGAAAGTCCACGCTGGTCAAGACGATCGCCGGCGTGCACCCCATCGATGACGGCGTCATCGAGTGGGAGGGCAAGGCCGTCCAGATCGCCAAGCCGCACGACGCCCAGACCCTCGGCATCGCGACCGTCTACCAGGACCTCGCGCTGTGCGACAACATCGACGTCGTCGGCAACCTCTACCTCGGACGTGAGCTGAAGAAGCGCGGCGTCCTCGACGAGGTCGAGATGGAGCGCCGCTCGCGCGAGCTGCTCACCACGCTGTCGATCCGCATCCCGAGCGTGCGCATCCCGATCGCCTCGCTCTCCGGCGGCCAGCGCCAGACCGTGGCCATCGCCCGCTCGATGCTCGGCGAGCCCAAGCTCGTCATCCTCGACGAGCCGACCGCGGCGCTCGGCGTCGAGCAGACCGCCCAGGTCCTGGACCTGGTGGAGCGGCTGCGCGAGCGCGGCCACGCGGTCGTCCTCATCAGCCACAACATGGCCGATGTGAAGGCCGTCGCCGACAAGGTCGCGGTGCTCCGGCTCGGCCGGAACAACGGTGTCTTCGATGTGAAGAGCACCTCGCAGGAAGAGATCATCTCCGCCATCACCGGAGCCACGGACAACGCCGTGACCCGCCGTGCGGCGCGCAACGCGGAGGCTCAGAAGTGAACACCGACAAGACCTCCCCGACCGACCTCGGCAAGCCGCACGCGGCTCCCGTGGACGCGCCGCCCGCGGCGGACGCGGCGTCCACCGCCGTCGACCCCCGCCTCCTCGTGCGCGAGCAGGGCTTCGCCGGCTACCTCGGCGAGTTCAAGCGCAAGGTGCGGGCCGGTGACCTGGGCGCGCTGCCCGTCATCGTCGGCCTGGTCATCATCTGCATCGTCTTCCAGAGCCTGAACTCAAGGTTCCTCTCCGCCGGCAACCTCTCCGACATCTCCGTCGCCATGGTCGGCACGGGCATGATCGCGGTGGGCATCGTCTTCGTGCTGCTGCTCGGCGAGATCGACCTGTCGGTGGGCTCGGTCAGCGGTGTGGCGGGCGCCTCCTTCGCGGTGCTCAACATCACCCACGGCATGTCCGAGTGGCTGGCCCTGGTCCTGGCGATCCTCACGGGTGCGGTCGCGGGCACCATCCACGGCTACATCTTCGCGAAGATCGGTGTTCCCGCCTTCGCCGTCACGCTGGCCGGTCTGCTGTTCTGGAACGGCTTCATGCTGAAGATCCTCGGCGAGAACGGCACGATCAACACCAACGACTCGGGCGTCTTCTACAACCTGTCCAACTACTTCTTCAGCGACATCGCGGTGGCCTACGGCGCGGCCGCGGTCGCCGTCGCCGCGTTCTTCCTGTCGGCCTTCTCCGACAGCCGCCGCCGGGAGGCCGCGGGCATCCCGTCCCGCCCGCTCGGCGAGATCGTGCTGCGTACGGCGCTGCTCGCCGTGGTGGCGTTCGCGGCCGCGTACATGTTCAACCAGAGCAAGGGCCTGCCGCTGGCCGTGGTGATCTTCCTTGCGGTGCTGATCCTCACGGACTTCGTGCTCCGCCGCACCTCGTACGGCCGCAAGATCTTCGCGCTCGGCGGCAGCGTCGAGGCCTCGCGCCGGGCCGGCATCAACATCGTGACGGTCCGCACCTCGGTCTACGCGATCTCCGGCACCTTCGCCGCGGTCGGCGGTCTCTTCATCGCCTCCAAGATCAGCGCGGCCAACCAGGGCGCCGGCAGCGGCGACCTCCTGATGAACGCCATCGCGGCGGCCGTCATCGGCGGCACCAGCCTCTTCGGCGGCCGCGGCCGCACCTGGAACGCGCTCCTCGGCGTGCTGGTGATCACCTCGATCCAGTACGGCCTCGCCCTCGAAGGCGTCGCCGCGGCGATCCAGCAGATGATCACCGGCGGTGTGCTCCTGATCACCGTGATCATCGACGCCGTCACCCGCAAGACCCAGAAGTCCGCGGGCCGCGCCTGACCTGCCCGCTTGTAGACGTGCCCGGTACCCCTGAGGTGCCGGGCACGTCTGCGCGTTGCAGTGCCCGTCAGCCGCACGGGTGACGCGGAACGCACCGCCCCGCGACCACGGTCGCGGGCGGAACATTAGACTCAACGGATCGGCATGCTCGACCAGCACGGATGCAAGGAGGCACGGGTGCCGCTGCTTACCCGTATCAGGGGACCGCGCGATCTTGACCGGCTCAGCCCGGAGCAGCTCGACCAGCTGGCGGCAGAGATCCGGACCTTCCTGGTGGACGCGGTCTCCAAGACCGGCGGACACCTCGGTCCGAACCTCGGTGTGGTGGAACTGACCATCGCACTGCACCGCGTTTTCGAATCCCCCAGGGACAAGGTCCTCTGGGACACCGGACACCAGAGTTACGTCCACAAGCTGCTCACGGGGCGGCAGGACTTCTCGAAGCTGAAGATGAAGGGCGGCCTCTCCGGCTACCCGGCGCGCGCCGAGTCGGAGCACGACTTCATCGAGAACAGCCACGCCTCCACGGTCCTCGGCTGGGCCGACGGCCTCGCCAAGGCGAACGAGGTGCTCAAGAAGGACGACCACGTGGTGGCCGTCATCGGCGACGGCGCCCTCACCGGCGGCATGGCCTGGGAGGCGCTGAACAACATCGCCGCCGCCAAGGACCGCCCCCTGGTGATCGTGGTGAACGACAACGAGCGCTCGTACGCGCCGACCATCGGCGGCCTCGCCAACCATCTGGCCACCCTGCGCACCACCGACGGCTACGAGCGCTTCCTGGCCAAGGGCAAGGACCTCCTGGAGCGCACCCCGGTCGTCGGCAAGCCGCTGTACGAGACCCTGCACGGCGCCAAGAAGGGCCTCAAGGACTTCATCGCCCCGCAGGGCATGTTCGAGGACCTCGGCCTCAAGTACGTCGGCCCCATCGACGGGCACGACATCGACGCCCTGGAGTCGGCCCTGCAGCGCGCCAAGCGCTTCGGCGGCCCGGTCATCGTGCACTGCCTCACCGAGAAGGGCCGCGGCTACCAGCCGGCGCTCGCGGACGAGGCCGACCGCTTCCACGCCGTCGGCAAGATCCACCCGGACACCGGCCTGCCCGTGTCGACCTCCGGCCTCGACTGGACGTCCGTGTTCGGCGAGGAGATGGTCAAGCTCGGCAAGGAGCGCGAGGACATCGTCGCGATCACCGCGGCCATGCTCCAGCCGGTCGGCCTCGACAAGTTCGCCAAGGCCTTCCCCGAGCGGGTCTACGACGTCGGCATCGCCGAGCAGCACGCCGCGGTCTCGGCCGCGGGCCTGGCCACCGGCGGTGTGCACCCCGTCTTCGCGGTGTACGCGACCTTCCTCAACCGCGCCTTCGACCAGGTCCTCATGGATGTCGCCCTGCACAAGTGCGGCGTGACCTTCGTGCTCGACCGGGCCGGTGTCACCGGCACCGACGGCGCCTCGCACAACGGCATGTGGGACATGTCGATCCTCCAGGTCGTCCCCGGCCTCAGGATCGCGGCCCCGCGCGACGCCGACCAGGTACGGGCCCAGCTGCGCGAGGCCGTCGAGGTCGAGGACGCCCCGACCGTCGTGCGCTTCTCCAAGGGTGCGGTCGGCCCCGCCGTCAAGGCCGTCGGCCGCATCGGCGGCATGGACGTGCTGCGCCGGCCCTCCTCGGAGACCGTGCGCCCGGACGTGCTCCTGGTCTCCGTCGGCGCGCTCGCGCCGATGTGCCTGGAGATCGCCGACCTGCTCGACGCCCAGGGCATCTCGACGACCGTGGTCGACCCGCGCTGGGTCAAGCCGGTCGACGAGGCCATGGCGCCGCTCGCCGAGCAGCACCGCGTCGTCGTCACCGTCGAGGACAACAGCCGCGTGGGCGGCGTCGGTTCGGCGATCAGCCAGGCGCTGCGCGACGCGGGCGTGGACGTACCGCTGCGCGACTTCGGCATTCCGCCGCGCTTCCTCGACCACGCCTCGCGCGGCGAGGTCATGGCGGAGATCGGCCTGACCGCGCCGGACATCGCGCGTCAGGTCACCGGTCTCGTCTCGAAGCTGGACGGCCGGTTCGAGGAGAGCCGGGCCGCCGTGGAGCCCGCCCGCGACTGATGATGTGACCGTTCGGTCAACGGGCCGGACCGATCTCCCTGTACGGGTGATCGGTCCGGCCCGTTCGCGTGAATAAAGCGCCCAGCCCGGTACCCGTACCGCCACTCCTCCCGATCATGGCGAGGACGTTGAGCTAGCGGAGGTGCACGGGTGGCCAGTACCGGTCTGTTCCGGACCAAATCGATCGAGCAGTCAATGCAGGACACGGAGGAGCCAGAACACGCACTCAAAAAGTCCCTCTCCGCTCTCGACCTCACCGTTTTCGGGGTCGGAGTCATCATCGGTACGGGCATCTTCGTCCTCACGGGCAAGGTCGCCAAGGAGAACGCCGGGCCCGCGGTCTCCCTCGCCTTCGTGGTGGCGGGCATCGTCTGCGCCCTGGCCGCCCTGTGCTACGCCGAGTTCGCCTCGACGGTGCCGGTGGCCGGATCCGCGTACACCTTCTCCTACGCCTCGCTCGGCGAGCTGCCCGCGTGGATCATCGGCTGGGACCTGGTGCTCGAATTCGCCCTGGGGACGGCGGTGGTGGCGGTCGGCTGGTCCGGCTACGTCCGCTCGCTGCTCGACAACGCGGGCTGGCACCTGCCCGAGTCGCTCAGCGGCCGCGACGGCGCCCACGGCTTCGGCTTCGACATCCTGGCGGCCGCCCTCGTCCTGGTGCTCACCGGCATCCTCGTGCTCGGCATGAAGCTGTCGGCCCGGGTCACCTCGGTCGTCGTCGCCGTCAAGGTGACCGTCGTCCTCATCGTGATCGTCGCGGGCGCGTTCTTCATCAAGTCCGGCAACTACTCGCCGTTCATCCCCAAGGCGCAGCCGCAGACCGCGGGCGGCAACCTCAAGGCCCCGCTCATCGAGCTGATGTCCGGCTACGCCCCCACCAACTTCGGCGTGATGGGCATCTTCACCGCCGCCTCGGTCGTCTTCTTCGCCTTCATCGGCTTCGACGTCGTGGCGACCGCCGCCGAGGAGACCAGGAACCCGCAGCGGGACATGCCGCGCGGCATCCTCGGCTCCCTGCTCATCTGCACGATCCTCTACGTGGCCGTCTCCATCGTCGTCACCGGCATGCAGCACTACACCGCCCTCTCGGTGGACGCGCCGCTCGCCGACGCCTTCAAGGCCACCGGCCACCCCTGGTTCGCCGGCGTCATCAGCTTCGGCGCCGCCGTGGGTCTGACCACGGTGTGCATGATCCTGCTGCTCGGCCAGACCCGGGTGTTCTTCGCGATGAGCCGGGACGGGCTGCTGCCCCGGTTCTTCTGCCACGTCCACCCGCGCTTCCGCACCCCGCACCGGCCGACCATCCTGCTCGGCGTGATCATCGCGATCGTCGCGGGCTTCACCAGCCTCAGCGAGCTCGCCGAACTGGTCAACATCGGCACCCTGTTCGCCTTCGTCGTCGTCGCGATCGGCGTCGTCATCCTGCGCCACACCCGCCCCGACCTGCCCCGCGCCTTCCGCACTCCGCTGGTGCCCTGGGTGCCCGCGGCCGCGGTGGCCGCCTCGCTGTGGCTGATGCTCAACCTGCCCGCCGAGACCTGGATCCGGTTCGGCGTCTGGATGGTGATCGGCGTCGTCGTCTACTTCGGCTACGGCCGCAGTCACAGCCGGGTCGAGGCCCGTGTCGGACGCGACTCCCAATAGCCCGCGCCGCACACAACTCCCAGTAAACGGAGCCCGATTCCGCCGCGGCCCCGTATGTCCCTCGTGAACAGGGCGTACGGGGCCGCGTTCGTGCTGTGCGGCGACGGTTCGCTCGGCCCGCTCCGTCTCGCCGCGGCCGCCGCCCAGCTCCTGACCGCGCTCGCGCTCGCCTCCACCGCCCGCCGCCGCTGGGGCGACCGCGCGGGCCGGGCGGCCGGCGTCCTCTACCTCCTGGTCTCGGTGGGGCTCAACCCGGAGGACGCCCAGGCCGCCACCTTCGAGGTGTTCATGCTGCCCTTCACGGCGGCGGCCGTACGGACCGCGGACCGCGGACCGCGGCCGGTGGACCCGGGCCGGCCTCGCGGTCGCCGGAGCCTGCCTCACCAAACAGACCGGCGGCGCGGCCCTCGCCCCGTCACCGGGTCCGAACTCCACGTCCTGCTGCGGGGGTTGACCAACACCGCCATCCTGTCCGCCGGCTGTGCGGGGCTGCTTCCGCCGGTCGTGCGGGTGCTGCGCGTCGCGCGGACCGGCGCCGCCGATCTGTGGCTCTGGCTGATCGCGTCGGCGGGGGCCGTCCTGCTCGGTTTCCACTTCTTCGGCCACTACTACCTCCAGCTCATCCCGCCCCTGGTGCTGCTCGCCACCGGCGCGCTCCAGATCCTGCCGACGTACGGGCTCACCAGCGCGCTGCTCACCTCCGCCTGCGCCTGCGCCCTCTTCGTGCTGTGGGGCCTGCTCGCACCCCGCCCGGCCCCCGGCCCTCGTCGTGGACGACTCCCGGGGCAAGCCCTTCGCCCCGGACCTTCTCTCCACCCTGCGCCGCTTCCTCGCCTCCCGGTACGAGCGGAGCGCCGTCGTCGACGGAGCCGTCCTCTACGCACGTGCCGACTGAACTCACCCGACCGGGTGAACGACCACGAGCGGAACCTCGCCCGCCGCCCTGGTGCCGAGTGACGAAAAGCCGCACGTGGGGACGGAAATCCCGGGGGAAAACAAGGGCCCATACCAGTGTTATGGTCGGCAGAAAGTCGCTGGTTTGCTGGACCCGGACGCGTCGCGCGGATCCGGTGGGGAAAGGTGGTCGTGGACCATGGCACTGAGGTCTCGACAGACATCGGGCGGGGAGCCCGCCAGGTCCGGCGGCATCGTCACCGCGCCGACCCGCGCCACCCCGGTCGTGGCGACCGAGGACGGCCGCCCCACCGTCACCGGCTGGCTCCGGCTCGGCAAGGACGGCCGGCTCTCCGCGTACGCGCCCGCCGCGGGCGGCGTGGCCCGCTGGACGGAGTCGTCGCCGGGCGGCGCCTGGACGGGCCCCGAGCTGGTCGCACCGGGCAAGGGCCTCCAGTCGCACCTCTCGGTCGCGCAGGGCGCCGACGGCTATGTGCACATGACGGCGCTGCGGCACACCCCCATGGAGGACGGCGGCACCTGGGTCGAGCTCGTCCACGCCATCCAGTACCAGACGGGCCGCCCGGTCAAGAACTGGGCCGTGGTCGGCTCCCCCTACCCCCGCCGCGACTGGGAGAAGGGCCTGAAGATGGGCCACCCCTCGGTGGGCGTGGACTCGGCGGGCAACGCCCAGATCGTGGTGCGCAACGCCTTCGGCGGGGTCTCCGCGCGAGGCCAGGAGCCGTCCGGCAAGTGGGCGGGCTGGGCCGACCTCAACGGCAACGGCGCCGACCGGTCGATATCGGTCGTGGCGGGCGAGGCCGGCCGGATGGTCCTCCACGCCCCGTCCAACACCGGCATCATGCGCTTCGAACGGGCCGCCGCGGACGCCGAGTTCGAGGAGATCGAGAAGCTGGCGGGCGACCCGGAGACCGGCACCATCGCCGGCCTGGTCACCGGCGAGGGCGGCCGGGTCACCTTCTTCCTGCGCGACGCCAAGTCCGGCGAGCTGCGCGCCTGGCGCGGCGACGGCCCCACCGAGTCGCTCGGCGGCCGGGGTTCGGGCCCGGTCGCGCTGCTGCGCAAGGAGATCGACGGCGTCGACTGCACGGTGCTCGCCCAGCGGGACCGCGACGGCCGCCCCGCGATAGCGGCCTACCCGACCGAGCAGGAGGACGCCGGAGTCACCTGGACCCCGACCGGCGAAGTCTGCGCGGGCGCCCCGGCATTGACGCTGGACGCAGACGGCCGGATCGTCCTCGGCGTGTTCACCCCGGAGGGCGGCCTGCGCATCACCCGCCAGCGCACGGACGAGCCGGGCCTGGCCCTGGAGGCCTGGCAGCAGGTCTGACGCACACCGCACCGCACGGGGAGGCCCGGGACCGCATGATCGGTCCCGGGCCTCCGCGCGTGAAGAGACCCGTACATCCATGACGTACCGTCAACAACCTTGTCCGGACCGGGAGTTGAGCACGACAAAGGCCCCGCACCGAAGTGCGGGGCCTCTGCTGTGGAGCGGTGTTACGCGGGGACGCTCGCGACGCCCTGCGCCAGGAACTTCTTGCCGTTCACGCGCTCCGAGACGCCTTCGCGGTCCAGGTACGGCGTGATGCCGCCCAGGTGGAAGGGCCAGCCGGCGCCCGTGATCAGGCAGAGGTCGATGTCCTGGGCCTCGGCGACGACGCCCTCGTCCAGCATCAGACCGATCTCCTGCGCCACCGCGTCCAGGACGCGGTCCCGGGTCTGCTCCTCGGTCAGGGCGACATCGCCCTGCTTGAGGAGAGCGGCGACCTCCGGGTCCAGCTCCGGCTTGCCGGAGTCGTAGACGTAGAAGCCGCGCTTGCCGGCCTTCACGACCGCGGCCAGGTTCTCGGAGACCGTGAAGCGGTCCGGGAAGGCGCGGTTGAGGGTCTCGGACACGTGCAGGCCGATGGCCGGGCCGACCAGCTCCAGGAGCACCAGCGGCGACATCGGCAGACCGAGCGGCTCGACGGCCTTCTCGGCGACGGCGACCGGGGTGCCCTCGTCGATGACGTTCTGGATCTCGCCCATGAAGCGGGTCAGGATGCGGTTGACGACGAACGCCGGGGCGTCCTTCACCAGGACCGCGGTCTTCTTCAGCTTGCGCGCGACGCCGAAGGCCGTGGCCAGCGAGACGTCATCGGTCTGCTCGCCGCGGACGATCTCCAGGAGCGGCAGGATCGCGACCGGGTTGAAGAAGTGGAAGCCGACGACCCGCTCGGGGTGCTTCAGCTTCGACGCCATCTCGGTGACCGACAGCGAGGAGGTGTTGGTGGCGAGGATCGCGTGCGCCGGGGCGACCGCCTCGACCTCCGCGAACACCTGCTGCTTGACGCCGATCTCCTCGAAGACGGCCTCGATGATGAAGTCGGCGTCCGAGAAGCCCTCGGCCTTGTCGAGGACACCGGAGACCAGGCCCTTGAGACGGTTGGCCTTGTCCTGGTTGATCCGGGACTTCGAGAGCAGCTTGTCGATCTCGGCGTGGACGTAGCCCACACCCTTGTCGACGCGCTCCTGGTCGATGTCGGTCAGGACGACCGGCACCTCAAGGCGGCGCAGGAAGAGGAGGGCGAGCTGCGAGGCCATGAGACCGGCGCCGACGACACCCACCTTCGTCACCGGGCGGGCCAGGTTCTTGTCCGGGGCGCCGGCCGGGCGCTTGGCGCGCTTCTGGACCAGGTTGAACGCGTAGATGCCGGACCGCAGTTCGCCACCCATGATCAGGTCGGCGAGCGCGGTGTCCTCGGCGTCGAAGCCGGCCTGGAGGTCGCCGTCCTTGGACGCCGCGATGATGTCGAGGGCGCGGTAGGCGGCCGGGGCGGCGCCGTGCACCTTCGAGTCGGCGATGAAGCGGCCCTTGGCGACGGCCTGGTCCCAGGCCTCGCCGCGGTCGACCTCGGGGCGCTCGACGGTGACGTCGCCCTTCAGGACGTTCGCGGTCCAGATGAGGGACTGCTCCAGGAAGTCGGCACCCTCGAAGAGGGCGTCGGCGATGCCGAGTTCGAAGACCTGCTTGCCCTTGAGCTGGCGGTTCTGGTTCAGCGAGTTCTCGATGATGACCGAGACGGCCTTGTCGGCGCCGATCAGGTTGGGGAGCAGCGTGCAGCCGCCCCAGCCCGGGACGAGGCCGAGGAAGACCTCGGGCAGCGAGAACGCGGGCAGCGCCTTGGAGACGGTGCGGTAGGTGCAGTGCAGACCGACCTCGACACCGCCGCCCATCGCGGCACCGTTGTAGTACGCGAAGGTCGGCACGGCCAGCGCGGAAAGGCGCTTGAAGACCTCGTGCCCGCCCTTGCCGATGGCGAGCGCGTCCTCATGCTTCTTCAGCAGCTCGACGCCCTTGAGGTCGGCGCCGACCGCGAAGATGAACGGCTTGCCGGTGACACCGGCGCCGACGATGGCGCCCTCGGCGGCCTCCTTCTCGACCTGGTCGATGGCGGCGTTGAGGTTCGCCAGCGAGCCAGGGCCGAAGGTGGTCGGCTTGGTGTGGTCGAAGCCGTTGTCGAGCGTGATGAGCGCGAAGCGCCCGGCGCCGTAGGGCAGTTCGAGGTGGCGTACGTGCGCGGACGTCACGACCTCGTCCGGGAACAGCTCGGCCGCGCCCTTGAGAAGCTCAGCGGTGGTGGTGCTCACTTGCTGCCTCCGGCGTCCTTGTGGTGCGGGTTCTCCCAGATGACCGTGGCGCCCATGCCGAAGCCGACGCACATGGTGGTGAGGCCGTAGCGGACCTCCGGCTGCTCCTCGAACTGCCGGGCCAGCTGCGTCATCAGGCGTACGCCGGAGGAGGCGAGCGGGTGGCCGTAGGCGATGGCGCCGCCGTACTGGTTGACGCGCGCGTCGTGGTCGGCGATGCCGTAGTGGTCCAGGAACGCGAGGACCTGGACGGCGAACGCCTCGTTGATCTCGAAGAGGTTGATGTCCTCGATCGACAGGCCCGCCTTGGCCAGCGCCTTCTCGGTCGCCGGGATCGGGCCGTAGCCCATGACCTCCGGCTCGACGCCGGCGAAGGCGTAGGAGACGAGGCGCATCTTCACGGGGAGGTTGTTCTCCCGCGCGAATTCCTCGGACGCGATGATCGACGCGGTGGCGCCGTCGTTGAGGCCGGCCGCGTTGCCCGCGGTGACGTTGCCGTGCACACGGAACGGCGTCTTGAGGCCCGCGAGGCTCTCCAGGGTGGTGCCCGGACGCATCGGCTCGTCGGCGGTGACGAGACCCCAACCGGTCTCGCCCACCTCGGAGTTGGTGTTGCGCACGGAGATCGGCACGAGGTCCTGCTGGATCTTGCCGTCGGCGTACGCCTTGGCGGCCTTCTCCTGCGAGCGCACCGCGTACTCGTCGGCGCGCAGCTTGGTGATCTGCGGGTAGCGGTCGTGCAGGTTCTCGGCGGTCATGCCCATGAAGAGGGCGGACTCGTCGACCAGCTTCTCGCTGACGAACCGCGGGTTCGGGTCGACGCCCTCACCCATGGGGTGGCGGCCCATGTGCTCGACGCCACCGGCGATCACGGCGTCGTACGCGCCGAAGGCGATCGAGCCGGCGACCGAGGTCACGGCGGTCAGGGCGCCCGCGCACATGCGGTCGATGGAGTAGCCGGGGACGGACTGCGGGAGGCCCGCGAGGATGCCGGCGGTGCGGCCCAGGGTCAGACCCTGGTCACCGATCTGCGTGGTGGCCGCGATGGCGACCTCGTCGATCTTCGCGGGGTCGAGGGCCGGGTTGCGGCGCAGCAGCTCGCGGATCGCCTTGACGACCAGATCGTCGGCCCGGGTCTCGTGGTAGATGCCCTTCGGGCCCGCCTTGCCGAACGGGGTGCGGACGCCGTCGACGAAGACGACGTCCCTGACGGTACGAGGCACGATGGCTCTCCTCCAGGGTGCGGGGTGGCACTGCACTGCTGCGCACGCGACTGAGCGCGCGCTCACCCCGCCCATGCTACTTACGAGTAACCAAACTGCCCAGCCCCGGGGGCGGGAGCGTCGAACGTCACACTCCGGGTGACCGTGCCGGGGCTCCGCCCCAGACCCTGGGATGCCCCACCCCGCCCCTTCCCGCTGTAACACTCTGCGGCTCCGCCGCGTGGCCTCCGAGGGTGAAGGACCCTGAGGCTCCGCCCCAGACCCCGTTAGCGCCTTAAGGGCGCTCGTCCTCAATCGCCGGACGGGCTGGGGCGGGCTGATGTACGAGTTCGGCGGGGTGGGCTGGGGTGGGCTGGTGTCCGTGTGCGCCGGGCGGGCTGAAGCTGCCCGCGCGGGCCGGTGTTGGCCCTGCTAGGGGCGCGGGGAACTGCGCGACCAGCCACGCACGGTCCGCAGCCGAAGCCACCACGCATCACCGGTCGCAGCCGAGCTGTCACCCATCGCCCATCACCTACCCGCACTCTTACCCCACCCCCGGCGGGTTTAGGGAAGGGGCGGGGTGGGGCTCAACGGGGTCTGGGGCGGAGCCCCGGCGCACCACGCCCGGCTAGCCGCAGGTCAGGGTTGCTCCCGCCCAGTCCCCATGGTCCAGCCCGTTCCCGTCGCCGCCGTCGGTCACGACCAGGTCGATCACCTGCGCCCCGGACACGTCCGCGGCCAGCGGGATCGCCGCCTGCCGCCCCCGCAGCACCGCCGTCGCGGCCACGGGACGCCCGTCCGCCAGGACGGAGAAGGCCACCGAGCCGCCGCCACCCGTCTCGTCGTCCACCCCCACGGACGCCGTGAACCGCGAGCACGCCCCGCCGAGGAACACCGTCACGTCCCCGTTCGCGTGCACCCCGAGGCCCTTCGCGTACGGCACGCCCGCGATGGACATCGCGCGTCCGTCACCCGCCGCGTCCTCCCCGTTGGAGGTGTTGCGCTCCACCGGCCCCCACCCGTTCGTCGCGGTGAAGTCGAGATCGGCTACGTCGTGCGCCCCGGCCCCCGGCGAAGGGGGCGGGGAGGCCACACCCACCGCGGCGGACGCCGTGCCGCCCCGGTACCGGACCGCCGCCGAGAGCACCGAAGACCAGGGCCTCGAACCGCCCGCCGCCGTCACCTGCCAGGTGCGCGTCACCGTGCGCCCGGCCGGCACGTCCCCCAGCGGCTGGGTGAGGGGCGTGGAGGCCGTCCAGCCGTCGGGCAGCCGCATCGTGAGAGAGGCGTCCCGGGCCGTGGTCCGGCGCGGCGCGAAGGACGCCGTCACCTCGCCCACCGCGCCTCGCGCGATCGCGTCCGGCGCAGCGATCCGTACGTCCGCGCCCGCCCGGGGATCCCGGTTCGCCGTCGCCGACCAGCCCGGCGAGGCGATGTCCCCGTACCGCAGCGGCGTCGTGTGGTTCCCGTACGCGTCCAGGGTCACCTTTCCGAGCCCGTCGCCGGCCGCGTCCTCGCCGATCACCGCGATGGCGACCGTGTTGTGGCCGTGGGTGCGCAGCATCCCGGGCTGCACCGGGAACGACTTCTGCGGCCCGAGGTCGTTCACGTACAGGCCGGTCATCCAGCCGTTGACGTAGACGAGCGCCCGGTAGTGCTTCGCCTTGTCGTCCGAGATCGTCAGGCCCAGCGGTACGTCCTGACCCTGCGGCAGATCGAGGTCGAAGCCGGTGCGGTACCAGGAGACCCCGGCCGCGCCCGCCCGCGTGTCCGGCAGGGACGTGGCGGGCCAGCCGCCGTCCGGGTAGCCGGGCAGGTGCATGCCCTGGCGTTCGCCGTACAGGCCACCGGTGTTGAGCCCGCCGCGCACCGGGTCGACGAGGTCCTCGCCGCCGAGCGCGCCCTGCAGCCGCCAGCCGATCTGCTTCGCCGAGCCCACGAGCCGCACCGAGGTCAGGCCGCGCGGCTGCTTGTGGCTGTCGTCGGCCGACCAGTCCTGTTCGTGCGCCATGTCGGCCGCGAGCACCGCGAGGACGTTGTCCTTGCCCGCCTTCAGGACCCCGCCCGGCACCGCGAACAGATGGGTCGCGTCGGCGGAGCTGCCCAGATACGTGCCGTTCAGCCACACCAGGTACGAACCGCCCTTGCCCGTACTGGCGTTGACCTGGATCCCGGACTCCGATCCGGCCGCCGTGAAGTGGCCCCGGTACCAGATCGACCCGGCATGGAAGCCGTAGTCGTCCGCCGAGAGCGCCGGCTTGTCGGCGGCCCGCCACGCCGCGTCGTCGAACCCGGGCGCCGCCTCCGGCGTCTCGCGCTGGACCTTCCAACTCCCCAGCGAGGGAAGGGAGACCGGCTTGGGTCCGGCAAGCAAACTGCCCGTCGTGTCGAGCGCGCCCGGCGCGGGCCGCCCGTTCCAGCTGACGGACGTCGCGGGCGCGCCGGTCAGGACGTGCAGCGAGGCAGCCTTGTCGGTGTCCCCGGTGAGCTTCAGTACGCCCCTGTCGTACGAGGCGGTCCTCAGCAGCTCCGGACCGCTCGCCAGGACCGGCCCCTGCGGGGTGTCGAGCCGCCAGTACGTGTCGGCTGTCGCATCGTCAGAAAGCAGTAGAAGAAGTGGAGTTGAGCCGTCGGACGGGGTGATGAGGATCTGGGTCAGACCGTCGTGGGTGTAGTTGAGGCGCAGATCGCCGCTCGTCGCGTCCCAGGTCTGCTTCACCTGTCCGCTCAGCACCCGCACGCCGGGCCGCGCCGCGTACCGCAGCACGCTCTCGCCGTCCTGCCCGTGCCGGCCGTAGAGCAGCGCCACGTCCCGCGTGCCGAACGTGCCGTGCGTCATGAGCTCGGACGTCGAGTACCTCAACCGCTGGTGATCCATGGCGTAGTCGGAGACCAGTAGCTTCGAGTCGCGGCCGTCGACGGTCAGGGCCGTGCCGGGCTCCTGCGGCACCGATGCGTACCCGCCGAGTGCGAGGTGCGTGGTGTCCTTCGCCTTGTTGTTGACGTCCTTGTGCCGCACGACCGTGATCGTGGTGCCGTCGTCGGGGTTGCGCCGGTCGCGGCGCAGCACCGCGGTGTTGTCGGGCGCGCTCGCCGTCACGCCCTCCGTCTTCGTCAGCGGCGCCACCGACTGCACCAGATACCCGAGCCGCTTGTCGACCAGGTACTTCTCGCTGAGCTGGCGGTCCTCGCGGATCGGCGCGCCGTAGTCGTAGGAGCTGTAGACCGCGCTCGGCGAGGGCAGCCAGCCCCAGGAGGTGCCGCCGTAGGCCATGTAGAAGTTCTGCATCGTGGCGCCCGAGGCGATGTTGTTCTCGTACGCGGCCTTCTCGAAGTCGCCGTCGGTGAGCCGGCGGCACTTGTCGAAGCCGGGGCCGCCCCACGGGTCGAAGGAGCCGCCCTGGAATTCGGCCAGAAACAGTGGTTCGTCGCTCTTCTTCGCACCGGACAGATCGGGCAGCCCGTGCCAGGTGTCGGGGCTGGAACAGTTGAAGCCCTGCGGGTAGGAGTCGTGCCCGTCGATGTCGAGTTCCTTGGCGAACACGCCGTTGTGATTGCCCGTCAGCGGCACCGTGATGCCGTCCGCGTGCGCCTTGTCGACGAGGTGCTGGATGTAGGCGTGGCCGTCGGGGGTGTCCTGGTAGTACTCGTTCTCGACCTGGTAGGCGATCACCGTGCCGGTGCCGTTGGTCAGCTGGTGGCGGGCCAGGATCGGGTCGATCTTCGAGAGCCATTCGTCGGCGGCCGCCAGATAGTCGGGCGCCGTGGTGCGGGCCTTGCCCTTCTGGGTGACCAGCCAGCCGGGGAAGCCGCCGCCGTCGGTCTCGGCGTTGATGTACGGGCCGGGGCGGGCGATGACGTAGATCCCCACCTCCCGCGCGATGTCGAGCAGCTTGTCGACGTCGCGGACGCCCGTGAAGTCGTACACCCCGGGTTTGGGCGAGTGGAAGTCCCAGTCGAAGTAGATGGAGGCCGCGTTGAAGCCGCCCGTCTTCATCTTCTGCAGGACGTCGCGCCACGCGTCGGGGCTGGGCAGCCGCCAGTAGTGGAACTCGCCGGACCAGATGGAGAGCGGCTTGCCGTCGATGGTGAGGGCGTGGTCGTCGTGGCCGACCGTGTGGGCGGCGGGCGGCGCCTTCGGGCGGGCCTGTGCGGTGGGCGCGGTGGCGGTGAGGCCGGCGGCGCCCAGGGCGAGCACGGTGGTGACCGCGAGAGCCGCCGCGCGTAATGGCGTGCGCATGTCATTCCTTCCGTGGTGCGGTGCACTGAAAGAATCTGATGCGGCGCACAGCCTAAAGCTGTTCGAGGCTGTTGGATACGGTCCGGTCTTGGGGAATTCTGGGCCCGCGGCGCCATGGAGGTGCCGCGGGCCCGACCCGTTCAGCCGGTCAGGACTTGGCCGGGGTGGCCGTCAGTGCCGCCGAGAGCAGCGGCGTGACCTGCTCGATCTGCCAGCGCCTGGCGCCGTACGCCGCGAGCGCCTCGGCGACGGCGGCCTCGGAGCGGTCGCCCGGCGGCTCCCAGCAGACCCGGCGCACGGTGTCCGGGGTGATCAGGTTCTCCTGCGGCATGTTCAGCCGCTCGGCGAGCTCGGAGACGGCCGCGCGGGCCGCCGAGAGCCGGGCCGCCGCGGCCGGGTCCTTGTCCGCCCAGGAACGCGGCGGCGGCGGGCCCTGCAACGGCTGGCCGGGCTGCGGGAGTTCCGCCTCCGACAGCGCCTTCGCCCGGTCGACGGCCGCCTGCCACTGCTCCAGCTGACGCCGGCCCATCCGGTGCCCGAAGCCGGGCAGCGCGGTCAGCGCGTTCACGTGCGCGGGCAGCGCGAGCGAGGCCTCGATGATCGCGGAGTCGCTCAGCACCTTGCCCGGCGAGACGTCACGGCGCTGCGCCACCTTGTCGCGGGCGGTCCACAGCTCGCGCACGGCGGCCATCTGCCGGCGCCTGCGCACCTTGTGCATGCCGGAGGTGCGGCGCCAGGGGTCCTTGCGGGGCGGCGCGGGCGGGGCGGAGGCGATCGCGTCGAACTCCTCGCGGGCCCACTCCAGCTTGCCCTGCCGGTCGAGCTCCTTCTCCAGCGCGTCGCGCAGATCGACCAGGAGTTCCACGTCGAGGGCGGCGTAGCGCAGCCAGGGCTCGGGGAGCGGCCGGGTCGACCAGTCGACCGCCGAGTGGCCCTTCTCCAGGGCGTACCCGAGCACGCTCTCGACCATCGCGCCGAGGCCCACGCGCGGGAAGCCCGCGAGCCGCCCGGCGAGCTCGGTGTCGAAGATCCGGGAGGGGACCATGCCTATTTCGCGCAGGCACGGCAGATCCTGGGTCGCGGCGTGCAGGATCCACTCGGTGTCCGAAAGTACCTCCCCGAGGGCGGAGAGATCGGGACAGCCGACGGGGTCGATGAGCGCGGTGCCCGCGCCCTCCCGGCGCATCTGCACGAGGTAGGCGCGCTGCCCGTAGCGGTAGCCGGACGCGCGCTCGGCGTCCACGGCCACGGGGCCGGTGCCGGCCGCGAAGGCGGCGACCACTTCGGCCAGTGCTTCATCGGTGGCAACGACAGGCGGAATGCCCTCTCGGGGCTCCAGCAAGGGAATCGGCGCCTTGTCGACGTCGTCCGGGGGAGCGCCCCCGGTGGTTCGCAGTGCTGTCTCTGCTGCGGTCTTATGGGCGTCGGTCACCTGTCAAGGGTATCTGTGTATGCACGTCGCCCGTCGACGGAACGTTCCGTCGACGGGCGCGCGAGGGTCGTAAACCAGTCAGTGGATGATTCCGGTACGCAGCGCTACGGCCACCATGCCGGCGCGGTCACCCGTGCCGAGCTTGCGTGCGATCCGGGCGAGGTGGGACTTGACGGTCAGGGCGGACAGCCCCATGGAGACGCCGATCGCCTTGTTCGACTGGCCCTCCGCAACCAGCCGGAGCACCTCGACCTCGCGGCCGGAGAGCTCGCGGTAGCCGCCCGGGTGACTCGGGGCACCCGGGGGGCGGCGGTGCATACGGGCGGCCGCGGCGCCGATGGGGGCGGCGCCGGGACGGCCGGGGTGCCCGACGTTGGTGCGGGTACCGGTGACGACGTAGCCCTTCACACCGCCGGCGAGGGCGTTGCGTACGGCGCCGATGTCGTCGGCCGCGGACAGGGCCAGGCCGTTGGGCCAGCCCGCGGCTCGGGTCTCGGACAGCAGGGTCAGCCCGGAACCGTCGGGCAGGTGGACGTCGGCAACGCAGATGTCGCGCGGGTTGCCGACGCGGGGACGGGCCTCCGCGATGGACGACGCCTCGATGACGTCACGTACTCCGAGCGCCCACAGGTGACGGGTGACGGTGGAGCGGACTCGGGGGTCGGCAACGACGACCATGGCCGTCGGCTTGTTCGGGCGGTAGGCGACCAGGCTTGCGGGCTGCTCAAGAAGAACGGACACCAGGCCTCCTGGAAAGGTGCGGGACGAAGCCGGCTCGGGGATGAAGCCGGGGCGAACCGTGCAGTTAGGGTCACAAACCTCTTCGGCACCAAACCCCTCGGCCTTTAGAGAATGATCACGATTTGGTGAGAAACATTTAGGGCAATTCGGACGCGTGCTCGATCGTCGAGTAATCGGCGGGGCGCCCGGACCCGAGCGGGGGCCCGCGGAAACGGCCTGCGCCCCACCAGAGGCGGGGCGCAGGCCGTCAGGAGGGGTGCGTCAGCGGGGGTCGCGGCGCTGCGGCAGGGTGACGACACCGCTGCCCGCCTCGGTCGGACCCGACACCGGCGGCAGGCCCGCGATCTGGCACAGCAGATCGCACCAGGCCGCGAGGTGGCCCGCCGTGTCCGGCACCCCGCCCAGGCCCTCGCGCGGCGTCCACGACGCCCGGATCTCGATCTGGGTCGCCGGAAGCCGTTCCGCGAGCCCGCCGAAGTAGTGCGAGCCGGCCCGCGTGACCGTGCCGCTCGCCTCCCCGTACGAGAGTCCGCGCGCGTCCAGGGCGCCGGTCAGCCACGACCAGCAGACCTCGGGCAGCAGCGGGTCGGCCGCCATCTCCGGCTCCAGTTCGGCCCGTACGAGGGTGACCAGGCGGAAGGTGCCCTGCCAGGCGTCGTGCCCGGCGGGGTCGTGCAGCAGGACGAGCCGGCCGTCGGCCAGGTCGTCCTCGCCCTCGACGACCGCCGCTTCCAGGGCGTAGGCGTGCGGCGCGAGACGCTGTGGCGGACGGGTCTCGTCCACCTCGATCTCGGGGCGCAGTCGCGCCGTGCGCAGTGCGTCGACGGCCTGACGGAAGGGGATCGGAACGGTGGTCCCGTCCGCGGCTTCCCTGCCGTCAGCGCCATCCGAAGTTCGTCCCTGAGCGGCAGCCATGCGGGGAAGACTAGGCGGAACGGGCGCCCGGCGCCGGTAGGGACACCCGGCCCGGGGCAGCGGCTTGCGGCCACATGCGAAGATTCTGGGCGTGAGCGCCAACGACCGCCCTGTGGGCCAGCCGAACAGCAAGACGCACGACTCCGCGTTCCTCAAGGCGTGCAGGCGGGAAGCCGTCCCGCACACGCCGGTCTGGTTCATGCGCCAGGCGGGGCGGTCGCTGCCGGAGTACCTGAAGGTGCGCGAGGGCATCCCCATGCTGGAGTCGTGCATGCGGCCCGACCTGGTCACCGAGATCACGCTCCAGCCGGTGCGCCGGCACAAGGTTGACGCGGCCATCTACTTCAGCGACATCGTGGTCCCGCTCAAGGCCATCGGCATCGACCTGGACATCAAGCCGGGCGTCGGCCCCGTCGTCGCCGATCCGATCCGGACCCGGGCCGACCTCGCCCGGCTGCGCGACCTGACCCCCGTGGACGTCCACTACGTCACCGAGGCGATCGGCATGCTGACCGGCGAGCTCGGCGCCACGCCGCTCATCGGCTTCGCGGGCGCCCCGTTCACGCTGGCCAGCTACCTCGTGGAGGGCGGCCCGTCCCGCAACCACGAGAACACCAAGGCCATGATGTACGGCGACCCGGAGCTGTGGGCCGACCTGCTCGACCGGCTCGCCGAGATCACCGCCGCCTTCCTCAAGGTGCAGATCGAGGCGGGCGCCTCCGCGGTCCAGCTCTTCGACTCCTGGGTGGGCGCGCTCGCCCCCGCCGACTACCGGCGCTCGATCCTGCCCGCCTCGGCGAAGGTCTTCGACGCGGTCGCCTCCTACGGCGTCCCCCGCATCCACTTCGGCGTCGGCACGGGCGAACTGCTCGGCCTGATGGGCGAGGCCGGCGCGGACGTCGTCGGCGTCGACTGGCGCGTCCCGCTCGACGAGGCGGCCCGCCGGGTCGGCCCCGGCAAGGCGCTCCAGGGCAACCTCGACCCGGCCGTCCTGTTCGCCCCGACCGCGGCCGTCGAGGCGAAGACCCGCGAGGTCCTGGACGCCGCCGCCGGCCTGGAGGGCCACGTCTTCAACCTGGGCCACGGCGTGCTCCCGTCGATGGACCCGGACGCGCTGACCCGCCTGGTCGCGTACGTCCACGAGCAGACCGCCAAGTAGCGGCTTACCCGGCGGCGCGCACGGCCGACGCCGCCTTGCGTGCCGCCACCAGGACCGGGTCCCACACCGACGAGAACGGCGGGGCGTACCCGAGGTCCAGGGCCGTCATCTGATCCACCGTCATACGGGCGGTCAGGGCGACCGCCGCGATGTCGATCCGCTTGGCCGCGCCCGCACCGCCCACGATCTGCACGCCGAGCAGCCGCCCCGTGCGCCGCTCGGCCAGCATCTTCACCGTCATCAGGGCCGCGCCCGGGTAGTACCCGGCGGTGTTGGTCGACTCGATGGTCGCCGTGACGTACTGGAGGCCCTCCTCCCGCGCCTCCTCCTCCAGGAGGCCGGTGCGGGCGATCTCCGTCTCGCAGACCTTGGTGACGGCCGTGCCGACCACGCCCGGGAACGTGCCGTACCCGCCGCCCACGTTGGAGCCGATGACCTGGCCCTGCTTGTTGGCGTGCGTGCCGAGCGCGATGTGGCGGTGCCGGCCCGACACCAGGTCGAGCACCTCGACGCAGTCGCCGCCCGCCCAGATGTCCTCGTGCCCGCGCACCCGCATCGAGGTGTCCGTGCGCAGCGCGCCCGCGACGCCGAGCGGCAGCCCGGCCGCGCGGGCCAGTTCGGTGCGGGGCGTGACGCCCAGGCCGAGCACCACCACGTCCGCCGGGTACTCGGCGGACTCCGTCGCCACCGCGCGCACCCGCCCCGACCCGGCCGTAAGAACCTTGGTGACCTCCGCGCCCGTGACCACCCGGATCCCGGAGCGCTCCATCGCCTCCGTGACGCGCCGGCCCATGTCCGGGTCGAGCGAGTGCATGGGCTCGGGGCCGCGGGTCAGCAGCGTCACCTCGAAGCCGCGGGCGAGCATCGCCTCCGCCATCTCGATGCCGATGTAGCCGCCGCCCACCACCACCGCGCGCCGCTCCCCGACCGCCTCCAGGCTCTCAAGGAGGGCCCGGCCGTCGTCGATGGTGTGCACCCCGTGCACCCCCGGGGCGTCGATCCCCGGCAGCGCCGGCCGCACCGGCCGCGCCCCCGTCGCGATGACGAGCTTGTCGTACGAGGTCCACTCCTCGGCGCCGGACGCGAGGTCGCGCGCCCGCACCCGGCGGCCCGCCACATCGAGCTCCGTCACCTCCGTACGCATCCGCAGATCGATCCCGCGGGCCCGGTGCTCCTCGGGCGTGCGGGCGATCAGGTCGTCGTGGCCCGGCACGTCGCCGCCCACCCAGTACGGGATCCCGCACGCGGAGTACGAGGTGAAGCCCGAGCGCTCGAAGGCGACGATCTCCAACTCCTCGGGGCCCTTCAGCCTGCGGGCCTGCGAGGCGGCGGACATGCCCGCCGCGTCACCGCCGATGACCACCAGTCGTTCCGCCGCCATGGGGGTTGCCTCCGATCGTGAGCCGCTCCGGATCCGCCTTCTCCTGGTGAAGATACGTACCGGGGGAGCGGGGAATTCCCCGCCCGGCCGGTGGCCTCTCGGGTGTTGATCCCGCAGGCCGGTCAACTCGCCTGCGCCGAAAGGGAGTTGATCAAGGGGCTGGGACTCGTTTCAGGGCGCCGGCCGGGGTCTGAGACAGTGGAGGCATGGACAACGCCGTCACCCGCGCCCCGCACATCGTCGTCGTCGGAGGCGGAATCTCCGGACTCGCCGCCGCCCACCGGCTGCTCGGGGCCGGCGCCCGGGTGACCGTGCTCGAAGGCAGCGCGGTGCTCGGCGGCAAGCTGCTCGCCGGGGAGATCGCGGGGGCGCCCGTCGACCTCGGCGCCGAGTCGATGCTGGCCCGGCGCCCCGAAGGCGTCGAGCTCGCCCGCGCGGTCGGCCTCGGCGACCGGTTGCAGGCGCCCGCCACCGCGGCGGCCTCCATCTGGACCCGGGGCGCGCTGCGGCCGATGCCCAAGGGCCATGTGATGGGCGTGCCCGCGCAGCCCGGCACCCTCCACGGCATCCTGTCCGCCGAGGGTCTGGCCCGCGTCGAGCAGGACCGCGAACTCGCCCCGACCGAGGTCGGCGAGGACATCGGCGTCGGCGAGTTCGTCGCCAAGCGGGTCGGCCGCGAGGTCGTCGACCGCCTGGTGGAGCCGCTGCTCGGCGGCGTGTACGCGGGCGACGCGTACAAGATCTCCATGCGGGCCGCCGTCCCCCAGCTCTTCGAGGCGGCCCGCACCCACGACTCGCTGCTCGACGGCGTCCAGGACATCCAGGCGAAGGCCGCGGCCAAGCAGCAGAGCGGCCCGGTCTTCGCGGGCCTCGACGGCGGCCTCGGCACGCTGCCCGGCGCGGTCGCCGACGCGGTGCGCGCCCAGGGCGGCGAGATCCGCACGGAGACCCCCGTGCTCGGCCTCACCCGGACCGCCGACGGCTGGCAGATCCGTACCGACACGGAACTCGTCGAGGCCGACGGCGTGATCCTCTCCACCCCCGCCTGGTCCGCCTCCGCGCTGCTCGCCGCCGAGTCGCCGGTCGCGGCCGCCGAGCTCTCCGAGGTCGAGTACGCCTCGATGGTCCTGGTCACGCTCGCGTTCCGGCGCGCCGATCTGGCCGGGTTGGAGGAGCGCTCCGGGTTCCTGGTGCCGCCGGTGGACGGCCGCACCATCAAGGCCTCCACCTTCTCCTCGTACAAGTGGCAGTGGGTGAAGGAGCGCGGCTCGGACCTGTTCGTGCTGCGCACCTCGATCGGGCGCTACGGCGAGGAGCAGCACCTGGACTGGGACGACCCCGATCTCGTGGACGTCTCGCTCGGCGATCTCGGCGAGGCCGTCGGCCTGTCCGCCCGGCCCGTCGCGACCGAGGTGACCCGCTGGATCGGCGGGCTTCCGCAGTACCCGGTGGGCCATCTCGCCAAGGTCGCCCGCATCCGGGCCGAGGTCGCCAAGCTGCCCGGACTGCGCGTCTGCGGCGCCGCGTACGACGGTGTCGGCATCCCCGCGTGCGTCGCGAGCGCCCGGCGCGCCGCGGACGAGATCATCGCCACGTCGACCCTGGCGCGGAACACCCAGAGTGACGCGGGACAATAGCCACATGAGTGCTGCTCCGGAAAAGATTCCCAACGCGGGGAAGAAGGCGAAGGACCTCAACGAGGTCATCCGCTACACCCTGTGGTCTGTCTTCAAGCTGCGCGACGTACTCCCTGAGGACCGGTCGGGCTACGCCGACGAGGTCCAGGAGCTGTTCGACCAGCTCGCCGCCAAGGACATCACCGTCCGCGGCACCTACGACCTGTCGGGTCTGCGCGCGGACGCCGACATCATGATCTGGTGGCACGCGGAGACCTCCGACGAGCTCCAGAGCGCGTACAACCTGTTCCGCCGCACCAAGCTGGGCCGCGCGCTCGAACCGGTGTGGTCGAACATGGCGCTGCACCGGCCCGCCGAGTTCAACAAGGCGCACATCCCGGCGTTCCTCGCCGACGAGCACGCCCGCGACTACGTGTCGGTGTACCCGTTCGTGCGCAGCTACGACTGGTACCTGCTGCCCGACGAGGACCGCCGCCGCATGCTCGCCGACCACGGCAAGATGGCCCGCGGCTTCCCGGACGTGCGGGCCAACACGGTCGCCTCGTTCTCGCTCGGCGACTACGAGTGGCTGCTCGCCTTCGAGGCCGACGAGCTGCACCGCATCGTCGACCTGATGCGTCACCTGCGCGCCTCCGAGGCCCGCATGCACGTCCGCGAAGAGGTGCCGTTCTACACGGGCAGGAGGAAGTCCGTTGCCGATCTCGTCGCCGGGCTCGCCTGACGGCCTCCGGCCGGGGGTCCGGGGGTTGTCCCCCGGGGGATGCGGCACCGGGCGCCGCAAGAGCGTGGCCGACCTCGTGGCCTCACTGGCCTAGCAAGACCAGGTGACCGGGGTCCGCGCCACGCGAGCGGACCCCGGTCACCCCTGACCCGGAAGATCAGAGAGCGGGCAACACATGCCCCGGCCTGCCGGCTGCCCGCTCGTCCAGCGACACCGGGTTCGGCTCCGGGTGCGGCGCGCACGATGCGCGCCGCACCGGCGTCCGACCGTTCAGCAGATAGTCCTCCACATAGCCGTTCACGCACCCGTTGGCGCCGCCCGCGATGCCGTGCGTGCCGGCGTCCTTCTCCGTGACGAGTACGGAGCCCGGCAGCCGCCGCTGGAGTTCCAGCGCCCCGTGGTACGGCGTCGCCGCGTCCCGCTCGGCCGCCAGGATCAGCGTCGGCGGCAGCGCCCCTTCCTCGGCCCGTACGTCCACCGCCTTCTGCTGCGGGGCGGGCCAGTAGGCGCACGGCAGGTTCATCCACGCGTTGTCCCACGTCTCGAACGGCGCGAGCGCCGCGAGCTTGCTGTTGTCGCGGTCCCACGTGGCGAAGTCCGTCGGCCACGCCGCGTCGTTGCACTCCACGGCCGTGTACACGGCGTTGCCGTTCTCGTCGTCGTGCGCCGACTCCGCCTTGGGCGCGGCCTGTTCGACCAGCGGCTTCGGATTGCCCTTGAGGTACTCCGACAGGGCGGTCGCCCGGCTCGACCAGTAGTCGTCGTAGTACCCGGCCTTGAGGATCGCCGCCTGCAGCTGCGCGGGCCCCACCTTGCCGCCGGCCGGTTCGCGGGTCAGCGCGGCCCGCACCTTCTCGTAGCTCTCCAGCACTTCGGCGGGCGTGCCGCCCAGGTGGTAGACCGCGTCGTGCTTGGCGACCCAGGTGCGGAAGTCCTTCCAGCGGCTCTCGAAGGCCAGCGACTGGTCGAGGTTGTTGCGGTACCAGATCTGCTGGGGATCCGGGTCGACCACCGAGTCGAAGACCATCCGGCGGATGTGCGAGGGGAACAGCGTCGCGTACACCGCCCCGAAGTAGGTGCCGTACGAGGCGCCCATGAAGGTCAGCTTCTTCTCACCGATCGCGGCCCGCAGCACGTCCAGGTCACGCGCGTTGTTGATGCTGGTGTAGAAGCGCAGCGCCTCCCCGGCGTTGCGCGCACAGCCCTGCGCGTACGCCTGGGCCTGCGCGATCCGCTCCTTCTTGTACGACTCCGAGGGGTACGAGGGCGACTCGGTCGGGGCCTTGGCGAAGTCGGCCGGGTCCTGGCAGGACAGCGGCGCCGAGCGGGCCACCCCGCGCGGGGCGTAGCCGACCAGGTCGTACGCCCCGGCGATGCGCTTCCAGCCGGCGAGTTGGGCGACCATCGGGAAGTACATGCTGGAGGCGCCGGGCCCGCCCGGGTTGAACACCAGGGCGCCCTGCCGCCCGGCGCCCTTGGCCCTGGCCCGGCTGACGGTGAGGGCGATCTGACGCCCCGTCGGCTGGGCGTAGTCGAGCGGGACCTCGACGGTGCCGCACTGGACCGAGGCGGGCAGCGACTCGACCTGCGGGCAGCGGCCGAAGTGGATCGGGGCCGCGGCCGCGCGCTGGGCGGCCGCGGCCACGCCCCGGGCCTCGGCGGTCAGCGGGTCGGCGCTGCCCGCGGGCGCGGCGACGAGGGCGGAAAGGACGAGGGAACCCAGGGTTCCGTACAGCGCTACAGCTCTCATCGCCGGTGCATCCCTTTCATGCTGCGGTACTAAAGAAGTACATACAGATCAAAAGGGACTACTTCACACGGGGTGAAGTAAAGCAGCGGGGCCGTGCGGGGTGCGGTCATTGACCCCGATGCGCGAAGCGGCCGCTCGTCAGGGCGCTGCGCAGTTGGGGATCGTCCACCGCCCGCAGGCCGCGCACCGCGACCGCGGTGAGCGGATCGCCCGCCGGGTCGAGCCCGCCGAGCAGCCGCTGGCCGTCGGGCGAGGCCCAGCGGGTGTACGGATGGATCTCCACCCGGGCGATGGCGAGGCAGCCGAGCGTGAGGACGAGGGGGAGTGCGAACCAGGCGGCGATCTCGCCCCGCCCGGTGTCGCCTTCGCCCGGCATGAGCAGCGCACTGATGGCGAGCACGGAGATCAGCAGGGTGGCGCTGCGCACCGCCCGCACCGAGGAGCTGACCCCGGACCGCACGGCGTCCGGGACGGCGAGGCCGGCCCCGGCGAGCCGGTCGGCGAGCGAGCGCACCGCGTCGGCCGCGGCCGCGCCGGCCCGTATCACCGCTATCCGCTCCTGGCCGCCGGGCCCGATCGCGGTGAGGACGGACCGCTCCAGGTCGTCGCGGCCCTCGGGGTCGACGACGGTGGCCCAGCCGGTGTGCGCGAGCAGCAGTCGGTGGGTGCGGTGCATGGAGACGAGGGTGAGGTCGGCGACCCGGTAGGGGCCGCCCGCCAGGAACGCGGCCTCGTAACAGGACAGGCCCCGCTCCCCGTCCGGCCTCGGTTGGGGACGGGCCGCGGCGACGGCCGCGAGACACAGGCGGCCACAGGACAACCCGGCCGCCACGATTGCCGGCAGAAGGAAGAGGACCCAGAACATGGCCGAGTTGTATGCGAAGTTGACGCTTCGCCGCCACAGCCTGTCCACAATTTGGACGTCGGGTTATCGCTTCGTTACGGAGTGTGGGAGGCGGGGTCCGGTGACGCCTCGTCCTTCGGGCGCGAGGCGGCCGGTGGTAGCGGGAACGACGGCCAAGCGCTGTTGGAGGGCGGGGGCGTGAGGGGGGCCGGGCTCGTCAAGGTGGCCCCGGGCGTGGGCGGCGGCGGCCCGGTGGGGCTCGCGGTCGCGGCGCCCCGCGCGAGCGCGTCGAAGTCGACGAACCCGGTCGCCTCCAGCATCTTGATGTGGTCGAGGACGGTCGTGTTCGCGTCGTCGGCGAGCCCGCGCACCAGCGAGTTGCGGGTGTTGGCCCGGATCTGCGCGACCAGCGCGAACACCTTGCCGTGGGCGGCGCGCAGGAGGTTCGCGAAGTCCCGCTCGTAGGTGATGCCGGTGTCCGCCGTCAACTGGCGCAGCCAGCCCTGCTGCTGGGCGTTGGGCTGGTCCGGCAGCTCCATGCCCAGGTCGGCGGCGACCTCGCGGACCCGGGCGTCGAGGAAGGCGTGCCCGTCGACGAGGTGCTGCCCGGCCGCCTTGACCGCGGCGCTGGGGTCCCGCTCGATGGCCTGCTGGCCGGCCGGCCCCTCCCAGAGCCCGGCGAGCCGCACCCGGACCACGAAGTCCCGGTCGGCGGCGGACAGTGGGCCCCAACGAGTCGCCACCGTACCGGCGTTGAGATCGGCGAGCGGCGTGCCGGAGCGGTCGGCGTACGACCAGACGGGGAAGAGCAGCGCGAGCAGGGTCGCGGCAAGCGCGATGACGACGAGCCCGGTACCGGACAACAAGCGACGCATGGATGCCTCCTGGTGCGGTGCCGCACGGTAGTGCGGGTTCCGCTGATCCCGGAGGCGGTTTCGTGAAATAGGTGGCCGGATGGTGTGGGGGTCGTCACGTGGTACGGGAGTTCCGCTCAACTCCCGTACACACGAGGTACGTTGACCGGTTACGCGGTGTGTTGCCCGAGGTGCGGCGGTGCCGCCCGGTCACCTCGGCTCAGGCCGCCCGGGTGAGCGTGCGGAGCAGCCGCGCCGCCCGGCCCGGTGGCCTGGCGCCGGCCCGCTCCTTCCACCAGCGCGCGAGCGCGCGGCGGGCGTTCGCGTCGGCGGGCCGCCCCGCGTCGAGCAGGAAACGGGCGAAGTCGAGGGCGTCCTGGCGGTAACCACCCCGCATCGGACGGGACTTGGCGTACGCCGCGAACGCCTCCCGGTATCCGTCCCCGAGGATCCGCGGCAGCTCGGGCGCCACCCTGGCCACCACATCGGCCCGCTTGGCCGCGAGCGCGCGGGCCTGCACGCCAAGGCGCGGCCCGTCGAACCCGGCGGGCGCGGGCGTGCCCGCGGTGAGCGAGGAGAGCAGGGCCGTCTGGGCCAGCGCAAGGCGCTCACGCGAGCGGCCGATGTCCGCGGGGGCGCTGTGGGTCCTGGGCTCCATGGGGGCGGAGGGCACGCTTGGTGGTTCCGGGGCCCGCAGGGCGGCCCGGATCGCGTCGAGCTCACCGGCCAGCTCCGCCGCCGGCGGAAACGCCTCGTCCCGCTCCAGGAGCACGCCCGGCAAGGTCACCTGCGAGGCCAGTTCGGCGAGGATGTCGAGGACCGGCCGGGACACGGGGTGGGCGTGGGTGTCGTGCCACACCCCGTCGCGCTCGACGCCGCCCGCGACATGGACGTACGCGATCGCCTCCAGGGGCAGCTCGGCGAGGACCTTCGCGGGGTCCTCGCCGCGGTTCACCCGGTTCGTGTGGAGGTTGGCCACGTCGATGAGCAGTCCGACGCCCGTGCGCTCGACGAGCTCCGCCAGGAACTGACCCTCCGTCAACTCCTCGTCGGGCCAGTCGATCAGGGCCGCGATGTTCTCCAGGGCGAGCGGCACGGGCAGCGCGTCCTGTGCGATGCGGACGTTCTCGCACAGGACGCGCAGGGCGTCCCGGGTGCGCGGCACCGGCAGGAGGTGGCCCGCCTCCAGGCGCGGCGAGGCGGTCAGCGCGCCGCCCGCCCGGACGAACGCGATGTGCTCGGTGACGAGCGGGGAGCCGAGCGCCTCGGCCCGGGCCGCCAGATCCGCGAGGCGGCCCGCGTCCGGCGGCTCGGCGCCGCCGAGGCCGAGCGAGACCCCGTGCGGCACGACGGTGACGCCGCGCTCGCGCAGCCGTACCAGCGAGTCGGGGAGGTGGCCGGGGCAGAGGTTCTCCGCGACCGCCTCGACCCAGTCGATGCCGTCGAAGCCCTCCACCGCCTGAGCGATCTCAGGCCGCCAGCCGATGCCGATGCCCACATGCTTCATGGACAGGTCATGGCCCGGGGCCCCGCCGGCGAATCCCGCGCGGGGCACGTTCAGAGCTTGATTTGAGGTTGCCGGTCCCTGTGCTCAGCTCGGGGTGGCCAGCGCGTCGAAGTCGACCAGGCCGGTGGCCTCCAGCATCGTCATGTGGTCGAGCACCGTGTTGTTGGCGTCCGTCGCCAGGTCCCGTACGAGCGAGTTGCGGGTGGTCGCGCGGACCTGGGCGACCAGCGCGAACACCTTGCCGTGGGCGGCGCGCAGGAGGTTCGCGAAGTCCCGCTCGTAGGTGATGCCGGTGTCCGCCGTCAGCTGGCGCAGCCAGCCCTGCTGCTGGGCGTTGGGCTGGCTCGGCAGCTCGATGCCGAGCTTGGACGCGACGTCGAGGTCGTGCTGATTCAGCGCCGCGTGCCCCATGACGAGATGGTCTCCCGCCGCCTTGATCGCCGCGCTGGGCGCCCGCTGCTGTGCCTGCTGCCCGGCCGGCCCCTCCCAGAGCCCGGCGAGCCGCACCTTGGTGACGAACTCCCGGTCGGTCGCGGACAGCGGGCCCCAAGGGGTCGGCGTGGACGAGGAGTTGAGGTTGGCCTGCGGGGTCCCGGCCCGGTCGGCGTACGACCACACGGGAAAGGCGAGCGCGCCGAGCGTGGCCACGAGCACCGCGATGAGCAGCCCCGTGCCGTTGACGCGACGCAGGGCAAAACGACCGGAACGAACTATTCCACGCGACAAGATGCCTCCCGGGACGGCCAGTTGAGAGCGCGAGCGCTACTCGGCGGTACCGGGAGGTACGTATGGGGCGGGTGTTGCGTTCAGGGGAGTGGAAGGGGGAAGTCAGCGAGAGGGGGCCCGCCGGAGGCGTGCCTCAGCCTGCGCGCAGGGCCGGGTGGTCCGCGACGACCGTGCACGAGCCGGGGGCGATCTCCGTGAACCCCGCGTCGCGGACCACCGGGAGCCCGCTGAGGGTCAGTTCGCGCCACGCGGCCGGGTCCGCGGTGCGCACCGAGAGGGCGAAGCCCGCCTCGCGCCAGGCCTTGCGGTCCGCGTCCGACAGCTCCCACCAGGCGAGTTGGGCGCCGTGCCCGGCCTGCGCCATGGCCTTGCCGGCGGACATGCCGAGGTCCGGGTTGAGCCAGAGGACCGGCGCGAGCGGGTCGGGGGCGCCCGGATCCGCCGGGTCGTCCAGGTCCGTCCCCGACACCTGGAGCTTGGCCAGCTCCTTGGGCCAGCCGTCCAGCGGGACGGGCGGGAAGACGCGTACCTCCGCCGCCTTCCCGGTCACCGTGATGCCGTCCAGCGCCGAGGCCTTGCGCCACTCCGCGCCGCGGGCCCGCCGCACCACCTTGCGGATCCGCGCGTCCTGCCAGTCGCGCATGACCCGCGCCCACTCGCCCTCGTCGTCGCCCTCGCCCAGGGACCGCTCGTCGGAGAGCATCACGAGCACCGCGCGGGCCGCCGTCTCAAGGGCGTCGGTACGCGCCGGGGGCTCGGCCTTCTCGATGCGCACGACGAGCGGCAGCACGTACTGCGGCGCCTCGTCGCGCGGGGATTCGTCGTGGAAGGGGCCGGCGGAAGGGGTGTCCTGAGTGCTCACCCCACCAGTCTGCCAGCCGCCGAACCGGTGATTCTTGGCGGAATGAATCGTTCCGGGACAGGATGCGCGCATGAAGAGCGACCTTTTTGCCAAAGACAACATGGCCCAGCCGGCGACCGCCGCCGGAATGACGCTGGAGAACGCCAAGTCGATCAAGTACGCCGTCAATGGCGAGATGCTCGCGCGCCAGGGCGCGATGATCGCCTACCGCGGCACCCTCCAGTTCGAGCGGCGCGGCCAGGGCATCGGTGGCATGCTCAAGCGCGCGGTGACCGGCGAGGGCCTGCCCCTGATGGCGGTCAGCGGCCAGGGCGAGGCCTGGTTCGCGCACGAGGCGCAGAACTGCTTCGTCGTCGACATCGAGCAGGGCGACGCCCTCACGATCAACGGTCGCAACGTGCTGTGCTTCGACTCCTCGCTCAGCTACGAGATCAAGACGGTCAAGGGCTCCGGCATCGCCGGCGGCGGCCTCTTCAACAGCGTCTTCAGCGGCCACGGCCGGCTCGGCCTGGTCTGCGAGGGCAACCCGCTGGTCATCCCGGTCTCCCCGCAGCTGCCGGTGTACGTCGACACCGACGCGGTGGTCGGCTGGAGCGCGAACCTCCAGACCTCCCTGCACCGTTCGCAGTCCATCGGCTCGATGCTGCGCGGCGGCTCCGGCGAGGCCGTCCAGCTGATGCTCCAGGGCGAGGGTTACGTCATCGTCCGGCCGAGCGAGGCGACGCCGCAGAAGGCGCAGCAGCACTGAGCACCGCACGCGCACTGCGGGGTGTGGGCCGCCGGTACTCCATCGGCGGCCCCTGGGTCCTGCGCGGCATCGACCTGGATCTGCCCGCGGGCGCCCTGGTCCGGGTCGAAGGCGTCAACGGCACAGGAAAATCAACCCTGTTGAGGCTCCTCGCCGGCATCGACGCGCCGACCGAGGGCCGTATCACCGGCCGCCCGCGCACCGCGTACGTACCCGAACGCTTCCCGGCGGCCCTGCCGTTCACGGCCGTGGGCTATCTGACGCACCTGGGGCGCATCCACGGCCTGCCGCGCCGGACGGCGAGGGAGCGGGCGGCGCGGTGGCTTGAGCGGTTCGGCGCGGCCGCGCACGCGGGCACCCCGCTCGCCGAACTCTCCAAGGGCACCAGTCAGAAGGTCGCCGTGGCCCAGGCCCTGCTCGCCGACCCCGAGCTGCTCGTCCTGGACGAGGCATGGACCGGCCTCGACACCGAGGCCCGCGCCGAACTCGACCGCGCGGTGCACGAGCGCGTGGCGGCGGGCGCGACGGTCGTCTTCGTCGACCACGACCCGATGCGGCTGTCCGGCGAGGAGGATGCGCGGTACGCGGTGACGGGCGCGGCCCTCACACCCGTGCCGCTGAACAGTGTGGGCCGGGGCGATGTGAGTCGGAGCCATGTGGGCTGGAGCCATGTGGGTGGGGACCATGTGGGTCGCAACCATGTGGGCCCGACGCTCCTCATCGACGTGGTCGGAACCGCCCCGCTCCCGTCCCAACTGCCCGGTGCCCCCGAGGAGTTGGCGGCCCCCGACGGATCCCGCACCCTGCGCGTGGCCGCCACCCACTCCGACGACCTGCTGCGCGCCCTGCTCGCGGCCCGTCCGCCCTGGCACATCCAAGGAGTGCGCAGCCAGTGATCCCGCTCGTCCGCTACCAGAGCGCGCTGCTCCTGCGTTCCCAGCGCTGGCTGGGCCCGGTCCTGGTGTACGCCGCTTTCATGGGCATCGGCGTGCAGGCGGGGGAGCCGGTGCTCGACTCCATGGGGTACGCGGCCGCCGGGCTGCTGCCGGTCGCGGCCTGGCTCGTGCGGATCTGCGTCACCCAGGAGCCGGAGGCGGCCCGCACCTGCGCCGCCGCGGCGGCCGGCCCGGCCCGGGTGCACCTCGCGTCCCTGCTGGCGGCGACGGGCTCGGCGGCCCTGCTCGGCCTGGTCGGCACGGCGTACGTCGCCGCCGTGAGCGATCCCGCGAGCGGGGACCACAAGGTCGCGGTGCCGCTGGGTGCCGCCACGGCGGCGGGACTGCTGGCCGCCGCGGTCTGCGTGCTGACCGGCGCGGTGGTCGGCGCCCTGGGCAGCCGTCCGGTGCTGCACGGCAGGGGCTGGTCCCTCTCGCTCACCGTACTGGCCGCGCTGCTCGCCCTGGTGCTCGCGCCCTCACCCGCGCAGTACGCGGTGTTCGGCCTGGTCAGCGGCTCGCGGACCGGAGCCGTACACCTGGCGGTGCTGCCGCTGGCCGCCGCGATCGTGCTCGCGGGGGCGGCAGCGGCCGGGGTCTGCGCGCTCAGCTCGCGACGCCGCTGAGCCCGTCCCCGTACCCGATTAGGCTCGACGGCATGGACGAGACGCGCGACGACACGACGTACTGCGAAGGCGCGCCCGTGAAGGCCGCCGCACCCGGCCCGGTGGACGGAGGTCCCTTCGCCGAGTGCGTACTGTGCCGTAGGCCGACCGAGTACCCGGAGTCGACCAGGGGCAGCACGCTGTGCCCGGTCTGCGAGTGGCAGGAGGCCCAGCGCACGGCCTGCTCCGGCTGACCGGCGCCTCGGTGCCGCGAGGCTCTCAGTGCTGTGCGGCGCTTCGGATCAGGTCGGAGACCTTCACGAAGCGGTAGCCGCGCTTGCGCAGCTCCGGCACGATGCGCTGGAGCGCCGCGTCGGTCACCGGCGCCGCGCTGCGCGTGCAGTGCATGACCACCACCGAGCCCGGCTGGACCCCGGCCAGGACCTGTTCGGCCACCGCGTTCGCGTCCTTGGCGAAGGCGTCCCCGCTCACCACGTCCCACTGGACGGCGGTCATCTTCAGCGGGGTGAGTGTGCGCAGCACCTCGTCGTCGTAGCAGCCGCCGGGGAATCGGAAGTACGGCACGGCGTTCTGCACCCCGGCCTTCTTGAACTGGGCCGTCGCCTTCTCCACGTCGGCTCGCGTCCGGTCCTTCGGGACGACGGGAAGCCCGTAGCAGTCGGCCTTGAACGCGTAGTGGCTGTAGGAGTGGTTGCCGATCTCGAAGTTGGGGTCGGTCCCGATGGCGCGGGCCTCGGCCGGGTACTCCTTGGCCCACCGCCCGGTCATGAACAGCGTGGCCGGCACCTTCATGCGCTTCAGATCGGCGATGAGCGCGGGGTTGTCGAAGTGCTCGCCGCCCGCCGCGCGCGGACCCTGGTCGGCCGTCATGTCGGCGTCGAAGGTCAGCGCGACGACCTTCTCGCCCCGGGGGTTCTTGGGCGCACGGTCGAAGACCGGGGTGATCCCGCCGGGGCCGGGCGCCATGGTGGGAGCGCTCACGGTCCCGGGGGCGGCCGCGGGCGCCGGGGCGGAGGGAGCGGACTTGTCCTTGCGCGGGGCCGTGGCGGGATCGGAGCCGCAGCCTGCGAGCGAGGCACCGAGCAGGGCAATCGCGAGCAGTTTTCGTGCAGTAATGGTCACAAACGGAACGTATCCGATCGTATCGGCGTATTTGTTTGCGCCGCTCCCGCCGCCCCGGAGATTCCGGCCAATGCCGCACAGCGGGAGTCCGGGCACCCCCGGGAATCCCCGCCCCCCAGCCTCGCAACGCGACCGATCCGCCTCGGCGGACTACGCTCGTTGCATACGGATCACACGCCCGAACAGGCCCCTTCGGGGGCAAGGCGCGGTTCAAGGCCCCAGGGAGGCGACGTGTCCGGATCCCGTACGGCCACCTGCTCGGCGGCACTCTGCTCGGCCGCTCTCCTCTCCCTCGCGGGCGCGGCCGTCGCCCACGCGGACGACACCGGCTCGCTCACCGCCCAGCAGATCTCCCAGCGCTCCCACGAAGCCCTGCTCGGCGCGAAATCCCTGCACGTCATGGCCACGGGCGACCTGGCCTCGCCCGGCTCCCCGACCTCGTTCGACCTCACGCTCGACCGGTCCGGGAACTGCCGCGGTTCGGTGAGCCTCGGCCCGCAGGGCTCGGTCGAGATCGTGAAGCGGGGCGCGGACGTCTGGATGAAGCCGGACGCCGCGTTCTGGAAGAACGAGGTGCCGGGCGGCGGCAGCGCGCTGGCCTCGCTCGTCGGCAACCGGTACCTCAAGGGCACCACCAACGACCCGGTCCTGCGGGACACGACCGGCGTGTGCGACCTCGACACCTTCCAGAAGTACCTCGACACCTCCGCCAAGATGCCGGCCACCGGCCTCACCAAGGGCAGGCCGACCACGGTCGACGGCACCGCGGTCATCCCCGTCACGGCCACCGAGCAGGGCCGCACCTACACGCTCGACGTCGCGGCGACCGGCACGCCCTACCCGGTGCGGATCACCGTCGCCAAGGGCAGCGCGGCGCCCGACGCGACCGTGCGCATCGACGGCTTCGACCGGCCGGTGCCGACCGCCACCCCGCCCGCCGCCGAGACGGTCGACATCTCGGGCCTGATGAGCGGCACGTCCTGAACCCCGGCGAGACGTTCACCCGTCCGGGCGGTTTCCTTGAAGTCGGCCCTCCCCAAGGCCCGGTGAAGTCGCCACCCTCAGGTCCGGTCCGTTCCCTCGACCGCGCGAGGCGAGGGAACGGCGTCCGGCATGACCGCCGGCGGCAGCCTCAGGCCAGCTCGGCGGTGAGCGTGATGGTGGTCCCCGAAAGGGCCTGGCTCACCGGGCAGTTCTTCTTGGCGTCCTCGGCGGCCGCCTGGAAGGCGTCCGCGTCGAGGCCGGGGACCTCGCCGCGCACGGTCAGGTGGATGCCGGTGATGCCCTCGCCGGGCTGGAAGGTGACGTCGGCCTTGGTCTCCAGGCGGGTGGGCGGGGTGCCCGCGCCGGTCAGACCGTGCGAAAGCGCCATCGAGAAGCAGCTGGAGTGGGCGCCCGCGATGAGCTCCTCCGGGCTGGTCTTGCCGTTGGCCTGCTCGGCGCGGGACGGCCAGGAGACGGCCTGGGACGCGATGCCCGAGGAGTCGAACGTGACGGTGCCGGAGCCCTTGATGAGCTCGCCTTCCCAGACCGTGTGCGCCGTGCGCGTGGTGGCCATGGTGATTCCCTTCTGTGGCCGAGGGGGTCACGGACGGATGCAGCTTCGGCCCCCTCGGCCCCAAACCTACTGCGCCACAAGGCCCTTCGCGTCGCGGGCGAGCGCGGTCAGGCGGGAGATCGCCCGGAAGTACTTCTTGCGGTAGCCGCCGTTCAGCATCTCGTCACTGAACAGCCGGTCGAAGGGCACGCCCGAGGCGAGCACCGGCACCTCGCGGTCGTACAACCGGTCGGCGAGCACCACGAGCCGCAGCGCGGTCGACTGGTCGGGCACCGGGCGCACATCGGTCAGGCAGACCGCGCGCACCCCGTCCGTCAGCGCGCCGTACCGGCTGGGGTGGACGCGCGAGAGGTGGTCGAGCAGCTGCGGGAAGTCGTCGAGCGCCGCGCCCTCGGTGGCGTACGCCGCCTTGGTGACCTGCTCGTCGGAGTACGGGGCCGGAGCCTCGGGCAGCCCCCGGTGGCGGTAGTCCTCGCCGTCGATCCTGAGCGGGCGGAAGTGCGCCGAGAGGCCCTGGATCTCGCGCAGGAAGTCGACCGCCGCGAACCGTCCCTCGCCGAGCTTGCCGGGCAGCGTGTTGGAGGTCGCGGCGAGTGCCACACCGTTTTCGACGAGCTTGCGCAGCAGCGAGGACACGAGCACGGTGTCGCCCGGGTCGTCGAGCTCGAACTCGTCGATGCAGAGCAGCCGGTGGCCGCTCAGCGTCTGCACGGTCTGCTGGAAGCCGAGGGCGCCCACCAGGTTCGTCAGCTCGACGAAGGTGCCGAACGCCTTGAGCGCGGGCTCGGCCGGAGTGGCGTGCCACAGCGAGGCGAGCAGATGGGTCTTGCCGACGCCGTAACCGCCGTCGAGGTACACCCCGCGCGGCCCGGTCGCGGCGGCCGGCTTCTTCGCGAACCACCGGCGCCTGGCACCGACGGCATGCGCCCCGCCGAGCCCCGCGGCGAAGGAGGAGAGGACGGTGACCGCCTCGCTCTGGCTCGGCTGGTTCGGGTCCGGTACGTACGTCTCGAAGCGGACCGAGTCGAACCGCGGCGGCGGCACCATCTCGGCGACCAGACGATCGGCGGGGACATGCGGCGCGCGGGCGCAGAGCGACACCGGGGCCGCTTCGGTTATGGGGCTGGTCGACACAGTTCCTAACTGTAAGGGCCGTGCCAGACTGCACGGCATGCGACAACTGTTCCCTGTGACCGACCAGACACCGGGCGCCGAGGGCGCCGAGCAGGCAGAAAGCGCAGAGTGGTCGCTCGACCGGCTGGCCGACGCCTACGCCTACCCCCGTACGGACGGCCCCTGGCTGCGGGCCAACATGGTGTCCTCGCTGGACGGCGCGGGCCAGCACGAAGGCCGCTCCCAGCCGCTGTCCTCGGACACCGACATGCGGATCTTCGGCACCCTGCGGGCGCTCGCGGACGCGGTGGTGGTGGGTGCGGAAACGGTACGCCTGGAGGGGTACCGGCCGGCTCGGGCGCGGGCCGGGTTCGCCGAGCGCCGCAAGGCGGCCGGGCAGGGTCCCGCCCCCGTGATCGCCGTCGTCACCGCCAGCCTCGACCTCGACTTCTCCCTCCCCCTCTTCACCTCGCCCCTCGTCCCGACCCTGATCCTGACCGGGGCGGCCGCCGACCCCGACCGGGTCCGGGCGGCCGAGCGGGCGGGCGCCGAGGTGGTGGTCGCGGGCGACGGCCCCGGCGTCGAGCCCGAATGGGCGGTGCGGGCCCTTGCCGACCGGGGCCTGCTGCGGCTCCTCACCGAGGGCGGGCCGCGGCTGCTCGGCCAGTTCGTGGCCGCCGGGGTGCTCGACGAGCTGTGCCTGACGGTGTCCCCGACGCTGACCGCGGGCGACGCGCAGCGCATCGCCGGCGGCCCCGCGGTGAAGGTCCCCCAGCGGTTCGCGCCGACGTCCGTCCTGGAGGACGCCGGGTTCCTGTACACGCGTTACCGTCGGATCTGACAATCGGCGGAATTTGCCGTTCCGGTTAGCTCACGCTGGGCACACTTACTCACGCAGACCCCGTGCAGGCACGGGGAAGGATGGTTTCCGCAGGGGCCGTACCCGCCACTTCGTGGTGGCGGCGGCCATGGAGAGAGCAGAAGGGCGCCTGTCGTGTTCACGAGCGTATTGATGATCGAGAAGCCCCTGACCTCCGTCGACGTGGAATTCGTCACCACTCTGCACGGGGACGAGCCGACTTCCTTCGTCGTGCTCATGCAGCCCAGGGGCGACCAGGACCGGCTGCTGCGCGCGATCGACGACGTGGCGCTCGGCGAACTCGACGAAGCCGTTCACGAAGGTGAGGAACCGGAGGGCCCGGCCGCGCAGGGCCCCGCCGAACTGGCGCTCCAGCACTCGGTGCAGTCGCTGCGGGACGCCGGCAGTACGGCCGTGGGCCACATCGTCGACGACCACCCCCTGGACAAGCTGAAGGGCGTGGTCGACGAGGTGAACGCCGACGAGGTGATCGTCCTGACCGCCCCGCACTACGTGGAGGAGTTCTTCCACCGGGACTGGGCATCGAGGGCCCGCCACAAGGTCGGCGTCCCCGTCCTGAAGCTCTTCGCCCACAGCGAGTAGCCCCGCACGCCCGTCCGGAGCCGTGTCGCGGCCGGAGCCCCCGCAGGAATTAGGGTGGGGGCTCCTTCTGTACGTCGCACCCCGGGAGAGAACCGCATGGCATCCGCCATTCCCACCGCCATGGAACGGCCGCACTTCATCGGCATCGGCGGTGCCGGCATGTCGGGCATCGCGAAGATCCTGGCCCAGCGCGGCGCCGAGGTCGCGGGCAGCGACGCGAAGGAGTCCGCCACCGCAGAGGCGCTCCGGGCGCTCGGCGCCACCGTGCACATCGGCCACGCGGCCGAGCACCTCGCCGACGACGCCACCTGCGTGGTCGTCTCCAGCGCCATCCGCGCCGACAACCCCGAGCTGGCCCGCGCCGCCGAGCTGTCCGTGCCCGTCGTGCACCGCTCCGACGCGCTCGCCTCGCTCATGGGCGGCCTGCGCGCCATCGCCGTGGCCGGCACCCACGGCAAGACGACCACCACCTCGATGCTGGCCGTCGCCCTGACCGAGCTGGGCCTGGACCCCTCGTACGCCATCGGCGGCGACCTCGAAGGGCCCGGCACCAACGCCCGGCACGGCGAGGGCGACATCTTCGTGGCCGAGGCCGACGAGAGCGACCGCAGCTTCCAGAAGTACGACCCCGAGGTCGCCATCGTCCTCAACGTCGAGCTCGACCACCACGCCAACTACGCCTCGATGGACGAGATCTACGACTCCTTCGAGACCTTCGTCGGCAAGGTCAGGCCCGGCGGCACCTTGGTGATCGCCGCCGACCAGCCCGGCGCGGTGGAGCTCACCCAGCGCGTCCGCGACCTGTCCTCGCTGAAGGTCGTCACGTACGGCGAGTCGGAGACGGCGGACGTACGCGTCCACAAGGTCACCCCGCGCGGCCTCACCTCCGAGGTGACCGTCCTCCTGAAGGGGAAGTTCCTGACCTTCACCGTCTCGGTCCCCGGCCGCCACTACGCGCACAACGCGGTCGCCGCGCTCGCCGCCGGCGTCGCGCTCGGCATCCCGGCGCACAACCTGGCCTCCGCGCTCGGCAAGTACACCGGCGTCAAGCGCCGCCTCCAGCTCAAGGGCGAGGCCAAGGGCGTCCAGGTCATCGACTCGTACGCGCACCACCCCACCGAGATGACCGCGGACCTGGAGGCGATGCGGGGCGCGGCATCCGACTCCCGCCTCCTGGTGGTCTTCCAGCCCCACCTGTTCTCCCGCACCCAGGAGCTCGGCAAGGAGATGGGCGAGGCCCTGGCGCTGGCCGACCTCTCCGTCGTCCTCGACATCTACCCGGCCCGCGAGGACCCGGTCCCCGGCGTCACCAGCGCGCTGATCATCGACGCGGCCAAGGCGGCCGGCGCCAAGGTCACCGCCGTCCACGACAAGTCGGCCGTCCCCGACGTCGTCGCGGGAATGGCAGCCCCCGGCGATCTCGTTCTCACCATGGGCGCGGGCGACGTGACGGACCTCGGCCCGGCCATCCTGGCCCGCCTGTCGAACTGATCCGACCGAGGAGCACCCCATGTCGTACGACGTCGAGAAGCCGGACGAGCAGTGGCGCGCGGAGCTGACGCCCGCCGAGTACCAGGTGCTGCGCCAGGCCGGCACGGAGCCCGCCTTCGTCGGTGAGTACACCGACACCAAGACGGAGGGCGTGTACTCCTGCCGCGCCTGCGGGGCCGAGCTCTTCACCTCCGGCGAGAAGTTCGAGTCGCACTGCGGCTGGCCGAGCTTCTTCGACCCGAAGGACACCGACGCGGTCGAACTGATCGAGGACCGCACGCACGGAATGGTCCGCACCGAGGTCCGCTGCGCCCGCTGCGGCTCGCACCTGGGCCACGTCTTCGAGGGCGAGGGCTACCCGACCCCGACGGACCAGCGGTACTGCATCAACAGCATCTCGCTGCGGCTGACCGAGAAGTAGGGCCGAAGGCCGGAAGGGGAGGGGCGGCGGGTGCGGGTCCCGCTGGCCCTCCCGGCACGGGGACGGGACCTCAGGACGGGGACGGCTCGGGAGTCAGAGTCTCCTGGCCGATCTTGTTGCCCGACTCGTAGATGGTCACCACACCGTCGTGAATGACGTAGCGGTAGGGAGCGTTGTCGGCTTCGTACCCGCTGCCTGTCTTCTTCGCCGACATGGCGATGCCCGGCTCGCGACGGTCACTGAACTCGCCGAAGTAGTAGAGACTTCCAGCCGCCGTACGGCAGAGAGTTATCTGCTTGTTCGCCGTACGGAACGCCTCGACCAGTACGGCTCCGTCGCCCCGCGGCAGTTTGGCGGAGATGCGGGAAGGGCAGGGGCCAGCGCCGCTGCTCGGGCTCGACGACGGGTTCGCCTGGGCGGGACCGGAATCGAGGAGGCTCTTGCAGCCGTCGGCGAAGACGGCGAGGACGAAGACGAGACCTATCGCGGTGAGACAGCCGATGCACCCGTTGGGACGCCTTTTGGGGGGCGCGTACGGGGTGTGGGGGACGAAGTACGGCGGTGGAGCTGGAGCGGGCGGCGGGTACGGAGCGGACGGCCGCGGCGCCGTGGGCGAGTAGCCACTGGTACTGGGCGGGGGATAGAAGACGCCCTCGGGGTGGACGTGCGCACTCGTCGCCCCGGTTGGCGGTGGCGCCGAAGCGCGCGGGGTGCGGGGCGGCGGCGAAGCGCTCCGCTTCGGCGTCGGCCTCTTCGGGGCCGACGTCCTCGCGCCGGTCGGCCTGGTGCCGGACGCCTTTGTCCCACCCGGCCCGGCGGTCTTGCGGGACGGTGGCTTCTTTGTGGCCGCCTTCCAACTAGTGCCGCACCCGATGCAGGAGAGGTCCGAAGCATCGTTGTTGGTGTCGCACTTGGAGCACCTCCAGTCTCCGGACGGCCGCGCCGGCGCCGGGCGCTTGGCCGGGGAGCGCGGCGCCGACGGCGGCTTTGCCCCGGCACTGCCCTCGCGTGGCGTGGCAGCGCGGCGGGTGCTGTCGCAGGCGCCGCAGGACCGGTCCTCGGGACCGTTGACTTGGTCGCAGTCCGCGCACCTCCAGTTGGCCGAAGCCGCCACCTCTGTCCTGCCTTCCCGCTGTATGTCGCCTAAGCGTCGTGGGCGTTCACATGGGCCATGACGGCCTGGAACAGTTCTTCGGACCCCGGGCCCGCCGGACTGAGGATCCACCCCGCATCGTTCGGAACACGCTCGAAGTCCGCGGCGCTGGTGTCCTCAGGCGGCCGGTCGGGAATCCCGTGCCGGTTCCACAGCACGCTCATGAACGCTTTGGCGCCCAGGCCTTCTTCGGGCGGCACATCCAGGCGGACCACGACCGGGGCCGGACCGTGGTCCGTGCCGAAGCGGAACCGAAGAACCAGTTGACAGCCGCCCTCTTGGCCCGGGGGGTACAGCGTGGCGGCGACGCAGCGCTCCACCTTGGCTTCGAACACTCCCGAATCGGCCCAGATGAACTCGAGCAGACCCTCGAAACCCCACTTCAGCTCGAATCCGGGCCAGGCCAGACTCACAGGCTGTTCGCGATCGTCTCGATGATCTCGTCCATCTCGAACTCCTCGAGCCCCTGACCCGCCTTGGAAGCGAAGTGGAGTGTCAGGTCCCACTCCTCGGCGATGGGGTCGGACCAGGGCGCCTCCTCGGGCGCGAACAGGACGAGCCGCTTCGCCGACTGCTCCATCACCGAGGTCTGACTGCGGGCATAACCCCACTGCTCGAACAGGTCGTCGATGTTGCGCGGAATGCTCGCCGGATACTCCTGCGCTCCCGCGCCGGCCGTGCCGAGGGGGTGGGCGGGCGCGTCGGTGAACATCACGATCACATGCCGCCTGCGGTCGAGGCCGGTCTCCCAGGGAGAGTTGATGGCAAGGGCGAGTGCCTCAAGGCCGGATTCGGGGATATCGCCGCCGCCGGACGCGTCGATGCCGTTGAGGAACTGCTTGAAGTCCTCGGCCTGAGATGGCAGGTGGAGGAAGCCGGTCTGCTCGATGGCGGTCGAGGGATCGTCCCCGAAGTCGCGGAAGGCGATCACCTTCAGGCGCAACTGGCTGATGGCCTTGCCTTTCTTGCCCATCACGTCGTTGAGCCGCTCGTGGAACTGGAGCGCGCTCGACTTCACGGTGTCCAGAACGGGGAACATGCTGCCGGTGGCATCGATGCAGAGCACGATGTCGACCGCGTACTGCAGATTCCCCTGGTACTGCTCGGCATTGCTGTTCACGGGGGTGGGTCTCCTTGTGGGTTCGGGCGTGCTGGAACGCCGCGGTCAGGGGGATCGGCGGCCGCGGTCGCCCAGATTGATGCGGACGCGGGAGGGCCGCGGGCCGGGAGCCTCGCCCGATGGCTCCGGGGCGGACACGGGAGCCGTGGAATCCGCAGCCCGCGGCGGTGAGGATGAAGGTCCCGGCGTCATCCCCGAGCTGGGATTTGTGCGGATACGGCTCGTACGCCCGCTGGCTGCCGTCGGCGTCGGTTCGTCCTTTGCCGTGGACGCGGCCTTCGGCTTGGTCGTCCCCGGGCGGCGGTGCTGCAGCGCGCACACCTTCGGGTCCGAGAGCGCCGCCAGGAACGCCGAAATCCGGGGGCGGGTGCTCGCGTCGCCGGCTGTCATCCGGCGGAGCAGGCCGAGCATCTGGTCGGAGAGCCGTGTGCTGAGAGCCAACTCGTCCCCGGCGTTCACGGCATCCGCCGGTGAGCCGAACCTTCCGTCGTAGTAGGGGAGTTCGCCCACCAGATAGAGATGTGTCATCAGGCCGAGGGCAAAGATGTCGACAGCACATGTGAGCTGCTCTGGCCCCGCGTTGTGCTGGAGGTAGCGGCGCCACTCCGGGGCGCCGTAGAGGGAGTCGCCGGAGATGTCCTCGGGCTCCGGCGGCCTCCCGGAGACGTACGAGTCGTCGAAGTCGATCAGCTTCGCCGCGTGGAAGGCGGCGCCGTCCCGCTTCTGCACCAGCACGTTCAGCGGCTTGAGGTCGCCGTGCACGACGTCGATGTCGTGGAGCTGCTTGAGGCTGTTGCCCAGCGTCTTGAGGAGCACCGTCTTCTGTCGTGGCTCAAGGATCTGAGGCTTCTCCAAGCTGGAGGTGTCGATGCGTTCTGTGACCTTGTAGTACGTGCTGCCCTCGTGGAAGAAGTCCGTGGCGAGCACGATGTTGCCGCCGCCACGTGCGTCCGGGCGCAGTCGCTTCATGATCGTGTGGTGGCGCTCCTCGAACTCCTGAGCCAGCCGACGCCGGATTTGCAGGCTCGGGGACTCTCTGGCGTCGTCGCGAGGCCGCTTGGGCTCCAGGAACTGCTTGATGAAGTACTTCGCCCCGTCCTTCTCCGCGAATGCCCAAATGCACTTGCCGCCGTTGGCATTGGTGGGATCCGTGACGATGCGATAGCCGACGATCGTGTCGCCCTTTTTCACGCGTGCTCCTCGGGTGCCGCCGGCAGGTAGGTCTCGTAACTGCTGCGGTAGGCGTGCCAGCTCTGGTCCTGCCAGGCGCGGACGCGAGCGTTGAGATCTCCCGGGTCCTCCGGTGCGACGGCCCCGTCGGCGGACGGGCGGGGCGTCCGGTCGAGAGCCCGTGGGCGGTTGCGGTCGAGGCGGTTCCGCAACTGGGCGAGCCGTGGCGCGTACGTCTCCCGCAGTTCGGCGAAGTCCCGGTGGCCCAGGGCCACCAGAGCGAGCGAGGCGTCGTCTGCCGTGTAAAGCTGCACCTCGCGGCGCAACAGGTCGGCCCATTCATGCTCACTGGTGGCCTTCTGCAAGGTCCCAAGGAGCACCGACTCGAATTCGCCCGGTGTGTGCACGTAGCCGAAGAATCCGTCCGTCGCGGCCACGAGGATGGTGGGCAGCGGAAAGGGCATGAGCCGCTGCGTGGCGATCTCGAAATCGCGGTCCGCGCACACCAGGTTGGTCATCGGCGGGTCGCTGCGGAGCAGTTCCAGCGCGTCGCTCTCCCGCGTGTGGTCGCGGGTGAGCACCTGCAGACCATCCTGCGGATGGAGGGCGTAGGCTCGGGAGTCGCCCGCCCACAGCGGTTGAAGTTCAACACCGGCCCAGTCGTCGAGTACGCGGTAGTGAACCCCGGCCAGAGTGGTGGGCAGTTGGCGGCGCATGGTGCCGCCGATCTTGCTGCGCCGTTGGGGCGCCTTGGACAGGAACCACTGGAGATACCCGTGCAGGCTCTCGGGTCCGGGCTGTTCGCCGTCTCGGGCCACTTCCCGGAACCAGCAGTCCGTGGCCAGGCGGGCCACCCGTGAGCCGACCCACGCCCCCGTGTGCGGCGGGCGGTCCGGCGCCTGCCAGGCGGGCGCGGATCCCGCGCCGCCTGAGCCGTCGAACACAGCGAGCAGCCCCTGGCGGGAGTCCCAGTGGTGGGCGACGAACGCCTCGGCGTCCTCGCCGTGCCCCAGCACCCGCTCGGTCCATACGGAGAGAGCCCGCACCTGGTCCGCGCCGCCAGAAGTCGCCCAGATCCCATGCGGCAGAGGGTCTGGCTCCGGACCTGCGAGGGCAGATGGCGATACGCCGCGCGGAGCGGTGGACGCCGGCAGACGCGGGTCCGGCTGGGACACCAACCGATGCTTTCCCAAAGGGACTTGATCGTGCCACGTGGGCACAGGCTGTGCTTCGCGTCGCAGGGCGGGTGCGGAGCGCCGTGGCTGGTGTTCGGTCATCGGTGTTTTCCGTCCTGTCCTGTCGTCCCGCGCTTGGCGGTGCCGCGCACCCGGCTGACGCGAGGCGTTGGGACGGACGGCTGGGTGCCGGCAGAGCCGCCAGTACCCGCCGGGTCCTTGTCGTCGCCGAATGGCCTTGGCGGGGATCCCTCTCCTCCGGAGAATCGCCCCGCACTGACGGAAGGGCCCGAGCGCGGCGGCCAGTGCTCTTCCACGGGGCGGTCCCGGCGGCTCACCGCGTCGGGCAGGGGCTCGTCCTCGGGCGGTGCGGACGCCGAGGAACCGCGAGAGGCGGACGAGGGCCCCGAACGGCCGGTCCCGTGAAGTGGTCTGGCATCCTTTGCGCCGGGCCCGCCGGGTGCTTCCGCTGGGGTGGTACCTGACACGCGGCCACTGCGGGCCTTCGGCGGGGCCCCTTTGTCCTCCCGGAGAACCTCACCCTTGAGCGGCACCCGGTCGTCATCGGCCGCGGGATCCGACTCCAGGGCGCGCGCCAGGGTGCCGCGCAGTCGGCCGCGTCGCGTCGCCGTGTCGAAAAGGCCGTCCCCCTCGCGCAGGACCTCCTCCAGGACGGCCCGCTCCAGCTCGGCCTGCTCGAACGGCTCCCGGTCGGCGTCGCCGCGTTCCAGAACCATGCGCATGACCTCCCCGCGCACCTCCCGCCTTTCGGCCTCGCCCTTCTCGATCCAGGCGAGCGCCGCCCGCGGCCCCTCCCGCTCCATGATCTCGGCGATCAGGCCGTCGACGCCCTCCTCGCGAATCATGTCGAGATGACGCCTGCGTCGCATGCCCGCGAGCCGAGTCTCCCGCTCCACATCGCGGAACTCCCGGCCGCTGCCGATGATTTCGTCCTGGTCGACGAGAAGCTCGACCTGAACATTGCGCAGCCCAATCGCGTCGTCACCCGTAAATCCGGCAAGCCCGGCATTCAACGCCTGCTCGGCCTCGTGGAACTCGGCGATGTCATAGTCGCGGGCCACCCCGCGCAGCGTCTTGCGCAGGTATCCGTAGAGCGCGGCGCTCATGTCCCGAATGCCACGCGAGACGACTTTCGCCGGGTCAGCGACACGGCATACGAGGTCGACCCGGCTACGGAAGGAGAACGTGGGGTCGCGGCTGAGTAGCGGGATATCGAGCAGCAGACGGTGCTCGGCCATGTCGATGATGAACATGCCGCTGTACGTGCCGAAGCGGGAGGAAGGAATCTCCTCGCCGCTACAGACCGTCAGCGAAGGTCCGCTGTCCCGTACTAGAACCAGAGCGCGGCCGGGGTCCGGCGGTCGCACCGGGTTCGTCAGACGCCACCTGGGCAGCTCCTCGCTGTGCAGCACCGGATCGTAGGTCTGTTCCTCCACTGTTCCCCTCCCGGCTCGTCCTGTGTCGATGTGCTCATGACTCGCGCTCCACCCGCCGGTGCAGCACCGCGGCGTTCTTCGAGGGCCGGTCGCGGCTGCGGTCCCATTGATCCAGCCACCACAGCAGCCGTCGGCGATGCGAGCCGGGCCTGCCCGCGACATCGACGAGGAGCGTCCCCAAGGCGTCCAGTGACCCGGGGCATTTATCGCAGTACGTGTCGATCCACTTGCGCAGGGCTTCGAGCGCGGATTCCTGCACCGGGCGTCGCGCCAGGGCCCTGGCCCACAGCTCCGCGAGCTGCTCGCCGTGCAGGGGGAGCCCGCTCAGCAGCAACGGTGTCCCGGGTACGCCCTCGGCGGGGCCATCGGCCACCCGCTCGTACGGCCTGGTCGCCGCGAAAACGAAGGCGGAGAGGGACTTGACGACCAGGGGCGAGAGGTCCTGCGGCTCGGACCACTCCAGGTAGGCATCGAGGAGCGCACCCGCCTGCCCTTGGTGGATGAGATGGACGCCGCCCCAGGCCACGGACGGCAGAGTGCCCCAGTCGTCGCCGCGGTCCAAGGCGGCGTGCAGGACGGCGACGGCCCGCTCGGGGGCTTCGCGGCCAAGGAGCCCGCCCACGGCATTCGCTGCTGTACCGGCGAGCCGTCGCTGCTGCGCCGAGCTGCCACCGCGCGCCCAGCTGTCCAGCAGATCCCATACGGAATCCGTCGATTCAGGCCGGCTCCCGGCCACCCCCAGTGCCGTCGCGGCGGCTTGGCGCACCGGCCAGGAGGCGCTGCCCGCCCAAGCGGTGAGGAAGCGATGCACGGCGTAGTGGTGGTCCGCCGAAGCGAGCACTCCGGCGGCGACCGCGGCCCGGGCGCGTACCTCGACATCGCGATGGCTCAGCAGCTGCCGCAGCCAGGCAAGGATGGCTTCACGCTGTCCGTCGAGGCTGGTCCACGCGTAGCGGAGGATGACCTGTCCGAGCAGGGCGCTGCGGAAGCGCACCTGTGGTGGTCCCGAGTCGGTGGGGACGAGATGGATCCACTGCTGCTCATGGCCGACTCTGTCCCTGAAGCGCAGGTCGGGCGCGGCGAGCTCCGGCGGGGTGAGCGACGTGCGGAGTTTTACTGCGGCCTCGGAAACGGTGAGGTAGGTGCTGCCCTCAAGCGTGGCCGAGGCAAGCGCGAAGGCAAGGGCCTCGGGTTCGCGGTAGCGGTCGAACCAGGTGCGCACCTGATCGCTTGGGTCGCGCAGTGCGGCTGCTTCGGCGGCCACATCCCCACCGGCACCGATCACAGAGGCGAGCCGTGCGGCGTGCCGGGCCGCCGGCTGTTCGCGTAAGGCGCGGGCGGCTCCGGTGGATTCGATGAGCGCGTGCAACTTCGCTTGGGCCTCCGGGTCTTCTCCGTGACCGAGCACGCGCCGCTCAAGGATGGCCAGCGGATCGGCGGGCACAAGCACGTGTGTGGCGACCGCCGCGCCACCAGGTCCACGCAATGCCATGGTGAGGTCGTGGCCGCCGGTGAGCACCAGGAGACCGCCCGTGGCGCGTAACGCCGCCACGACGGAGGGCAGTTGGTGCATCCGGTCGGCGAAACCCCGCATTCCCGCAGGTCCGTCGTCAATGCTCACCAGGTACCCGGTGTTCTTTCCGGGGGGTTCCCAGCCTGGTTCCAGCATGGTCGTCGCGTCCAGAAGGCGGTGGCAGGCGCCATCGCCCCCACCGCGCAGAGCAAAGGCTTCGCCGAGCAGGTTCACAGCCACGGCCTCGCGTCCGCTGCCCGGTACTCCGGTCAGTACGAGCAGTCGCTGGTCACACAGAGCGCCGAGCGCGTCGTCGTACCCCTCGGGGTGCACGAAAAGTTCGGTGTGGCCGACGACTTCGGACGGTTCCAGGGGGAGCGCCCGGAGGCCACGCTGGGCCGCCGGGCCGCGGCCGCCCGTGGTGTTGAACCCGCCGCCGAAGCTCACCGAGTCGTTGAACAGTGCGAGGGTGCCGATCCGGGTGCCGGAAGCGTCGTCGTTGAGACGTTGGGCGATGAGATCGGCGATAGCACCCGCCTGCAGTGCTTCGGACCGTTCCGCGTCGTCGGCCGTGGTGCTTTCGGTCAGGTTGCGCAAGGCGTCGGATTCACTGACTGGCCCGTCCTGCTCCGTGTCGGCGGACCGCCGCTCGGACTCTGGCGCGGGCTTCGGCGACTCTGGGGCTCCCGGAGCAGGATCGGGGCCTTCGGACCCGATGTCGGGTGTCTCGGCGGGGGATTCCTTGCTCATGACTCTTGGTCTTCCGGGGCGGGACGAGTGAAAGGGAGACAGCCGCGGTCCCCATCTCGGCGAACACGAGGGGGGCCGGGGGACCAGGCGAGAGGCGCAGACAGCGACGAGCGCTGTCACCGGCGGGAGGCCGACCGGATACGGGCTCCTTGTCCGGCAAGACGTGTCGAGGCGCCAGCCATGCTGGACCTGAGGGAGAAACATGCAGCGCGCAGGGCCTTTGGGCCTACGACACGTTCCAGTCCCCCTGCACTTCGACCTTTTCGTTGAACACCTGTGCGTTCTTGATCAGAACGGCGCTGACTTGTGCGCCATGCCCCGTCGCGGCGACCGCTTCGTCGACCAGCCGCCGCACGTCGGTTTCGAATGCCCGGTCCCGCAGCATGTGGGCGGCGAGGATCCGCTCCAGTTCCTGACGGGTCGGCTCATCGTCCGGCGCCTGAGTCACGCGGTCGAGCGCGTGTTCCGCATCGGGATCGCCGCGGAACCGCGCGCGAAGTCGCTGGACGAGCCTTGCCCCGCCGCCCCAACCGGAATGTCCTGCCTCCTGGCCGGCGGCCTCCAAGGCGCCTTTGACCACGAGCGCGACACTTGCTGCCGCGACAGCTGTCACCGGATCCACACTGCTCCCCCGATTTCCCCCACAGGCAAGTGGGACCAGGCAAGTTTGCCCTCGGTCACTGCCGCGAAGGGAGCGTTGCGGAACGTTGGCCGAAATATGCCAGACAGAAGGAGACCGCTCTGCTGTCCCGCGCGGGACGTCGTGGCGGTATCCAGACCCTCCTCAGGTGAGAATGGTTGGCTGATTCCGAGCCCGGCATGGTCGGCCGGGCGCGGTGCGGACGTCGGCGGGTGGCGGAACTGGCCCCTCTTTTTTTTGTCCTTCGCACGAGATGCGCGGGCTGCTAACGGCTCACTTTGATGGTGCCCCGGCAGATTTCGAGGAGCTTCATCGCGATGGCGCCGCCCGGTCGCCCGAACCGGTCGGCGTACCGCTTGATGATCACGTTCTCGCGGCTGAACTCGGTACGCCGCCCGCCCGCCGCGATCCGGACCTTCTGAACGGCCTCGGACAGTTCGCGGCGGCGCTCCAGGAGGGCGAGGATCTCGGCGTCGAGCACGTCGATGGAGCTTCTGAGGTCCGCGATGGCGGCTTCCGTGGTGGCTTTGTCGCTGGTCGGCAGTGTCTGCAGGGTCATGGTGCTCTCCTCGTGGGGCAGGGCAGTTGACGTGCGGGACGGCCGGCCTGGTGCGGATGCCGGTACGGGAAGGTCAGCCATGGAGGGCGCCGGGCAACGGGTCGTTTTCCATGCCTCAACGCCTATCAAGTGATGGCGTGTTGGTCGGATGAACTCGCCGGATGAAACAGGACAGTTCAGCACCAGAACCCCTGCGTCAGGAGGTCCTCCTGAGGCGCCGGGGCCCGGTGGTGGGACCCGGCGGTGGCGCCGCTCAGGCGTGCTCGTGGAGGCGGACTTCAAGGTGGCCGCCGTCTCCTTCCGCAGGCACGGAGATGGCCGCGGCCCAGGTGCTGGGCACGGCGAGGTCGGTCACGGCCCAGGACTCGGGAGTGCCGGGCACCCCGGCGGCCACGACGGCCGGGCCGGAGCTCTCCGGCCGGGTCTCGACGGCGGTCAGGTCGGTGGTGATCCCGACGCCGACCGCCTTGAGCACGGCTTCCTTACGCGTCCAGCAGCGCAGGAAAGCCTGGGTGCGGGCATCCCCCTCGGGGGTGCCGAGCACGACGTGGCGCTCCGACGCGGTCAGCGTGGACGGCGCGAGCTCCTCGATCGGGAATTCACGTACGACTTCCACGTCCACCCCCACCGGGACGCGGGCCACGGCGAGCATGCCGCAGCCGTCGGTGTGCGAAATGCTGATCCACAGAGGGGACTGCGGGTGCAGCACGGCGGGCGGCCCGTGCAGCGGATCACCGCACCCCGGGCATGGCCTGCGGCCGAGGCCTATCTCCGCGGGCGGCACATCGAGGAGCTCCGAGAGGATCCGCCGGCTCGTGGCACGTCCGGCGACGTAACCCACCTTCGCCCCCACGTGCACGAACCGCGCGGCGCGGTCGCGCTCGTCCTTGCTGAGCAGGGCCAGGTCGGCCGGATCTATGGGGCCGTCTCCGGTACGCCACCACCAGGCGTGCGCGACGGCGGTGTCGGTTTCGAGGATCAAGGTCACGGAGGAACGCTACCGCCCCTGGACGGCGCCGGGTTGACGCCCAAGTTGACGCGTGACCGGCAGAGCCGTAAGGTCCTTCGAGTTGCCACGGAGCCGGAACGGTTCTGCAGCAACCGTCCGCCGCAGATTCTGCGGCACCCAACTCAGCACGATCTCCCGCCCGGGGTGAATTCGGCATGCCGAATTCTATTTCCGGTCGGACCGGAAGACTCGATTATGAATCGGCCGGGGAAATCCGCTAGAGTTCGGGACGTCGGAACGGCCCAACAGCCGGGAAGACAAACCCCGCCCCGACGGGGAATCGGACACGAAAGAGTCTGATAGAGTCGGGAACACGAAATACCGAAGGGAAGCGCCCGGAGGAAAGCCCGAGAGGGTGAGTACGAAGGAAGCGTCCGTTCCTTGAGAACTCAACAGCGTGCCAAAAGTCAACGCCAGATTGACAACCCCGTATCCGCTTCGGCGGATCGAGGTTCCTTTGAAAAGTCCACCCGCCCCTTTGGGGTGTGGGTGGCGATTACACAGCGAGGACGCTGTGGACGACCGGCCTCATTCCGGCTTGGTCGTCCCGCTCTTACGTGATGTGTGCACCCGATTACGGGTAAACATTCATGGAGAGTTTGATCCTGGCTCAGGACGAACGCTGGCGGCGTGCTTAACACATGCAAGTCGAACGATGAAGCCCTTCGGGGTGGATTAGTGGCGAACGGGTGAGTAACACGTGGGCAATCTGCCCTTCACTCTGGGACAAGCCCTGGAAACGGGGTCTAATACCGGATAACACTTCCTGCCGCATGGTGGGGGGTTAAAAGCTCCGGCGGTGAAGGATGAGCCCGCGGCCTATCAGCTTGTTGGTGGGGTGATGGCCTACCAAGGCGACGACGGGTAGCCGGCCTGAGAGGGCGACCGGCCACACTGGGACTGAGACACGGCCCAGACTCCTACGGGAGGCAGCAGTGGGGAATATTGCACAATGGGCGAAAGCCTGATGCAGCGACGCCGCGTGAGGGATGACGGCCTTCGGGTTGTAAACCTCTTTCAGCAGGGAAGAAGCGAAAGTGACGGTACCTGCAGAAGAAGCGCCGGCTAACTACGTGCCAGCAGCCGCGGTAATACGTAGGGCGCAAGCGTTGTCCGGAATTATTGGGCGTAAAGAGCTCGTAGGCGGCTTGTCACGTCGGATGTGAAAGCCCGGGGCTTAACCCCGGGTCTGCATTCGATACGGGCTAGCTAGAGTGTGGTAGGGGAGATCGGAATTCCTGGTGTAGCGGTGAAATGCGCAGATATCAGGAGGAACACCGGTGGCGAAGGCGGATCTCTGGGCCATTACTGACGCTGAGGAGCGAAAGCGTGGGGAGCGAACAGGATTAGATACCCTGGTAGTCCACGCCGTAAACGTTGGGAACTAGGTGTTGGCGACATTCCACGTCGTCGGTGCCGCAGCTAACGCATTAAGTTCCCCGCCTGGGGAGTACGGCCGCAAGGCTAAAACTCAAAGGAATTGACGGGGGCCCGCACAAGCAGCGGAGCATGTGGCTTAATTCGACGCAACGCGAAGAACCTTACCAAGGCTTGACATATACCGGAAACGGCCAGAGATGGTCGCCCCCTTGTGGTCGGTATACAGGTGGTGCATGGCTGTCGTCAGCTCGTGTCGTGAGATGTTGGGTTAAGTCCCGCAACGAGCGCAACCCTTGTTCTGTGTTGCCAGCATGCCCTTCGGGGTGATGGGGACTCACAGGAGACTGCCGGGGTCAACTCGGAGGAAGGTGGGGACGACGTCAAGTCATCATGCCCCTTATGTCTTGGGCTGCACACGTGCTACAATGGCCGGTACAAAGAGCTGCGATGCCGCGAGGCGGAGCGAATCTCAAAAAGCCGGTCTCAGTTCGGATTGGGGTCTGCAACTCGACCCCATGAAGTCGGAGTTGCTAGTAATCGCAGATCAGCATTGCTGCGGTGAATACGTTCCCGGGCCTTGTACACACCGCCCGTCACGTCACGAAAGTCGGTAACACCCGAAGCCGGTGGCCCAACCCCTTGTGGGAGGGAGCTGTCGAAGGTGGGACTGGCGATTGGGACGAAGTCGTAACAAGGTAGCCGTACCGGAAGGTGCGGCTGGATCACCTCCTTTCTAAGGAGCACTTCTCACCAGGTTCGCCTGGTCAGAGGCCATTTCGTCGGCAAACGTCCGACGGTGGTCAGCTCATGGGTGGAACGTTGACTATTCGGCACGATGCTTCAGGGTCACCAGTACTGCTTCGGCGTGGAACGTGAACCAGGGAGGATCGGGTCGGGCACGCTGTTGGGTGTCTGAGGGTACGGACCGTGAGGTCTGTCCTTCTGATGCCGGCCCCAGTGAACTCACCACGATGTTGGTGGGGTGATGGGTGGCTGGTCGTTGTTTGAGAACTGCACAGTGGACGCGAGCATCTGTGGCCAAGTTTTTAAGGGCGCACGGTGGATGCCTTGGCACCAGGAACCGATGAAGGACGTGGGAGGCCACGATAGTCCCCGGGGAGCCGTCAACCAGGCTTTGATCCGGGGGTTTCCGAATGGGGAAACCCGGCAGTCGTCATGGGCTGTCACCCATACCTGAACACATAGGGTATGTGGAGGGAACGAGGGGAAGTGAAACATCTCAGTACCCTCAGGAAGAGAAAACAACCGTGATTCCGGGAGTAGTGGCGAGCGAAACCGGATGAGGCCAAACCGTATGCGTGTGATACCCGGCAGGGGTTGCGCATGCGGGGTTGTGGGATCTCTCTTCTGTCGTCTGCCGGCGACAGGACGAGTCAGAAACCGTTGGTGTAGGCGAAGGACATGCGAAAGGTCCGGCGTAGAGGGTAAGACCCCCGTAGCTGAAACATCAACGGCTCGTTTGAGAGACACCCAAGTAGCACGGGGCCCGAGAAATCCCGTGTGAATCTGGCGGGACCACCCGCTAAGCCTAAATATTCCCTGGTGACCGATAGCGGATAGTACCGTGAGGGAATGGTGAAAAGTACCGCGGGAGCGGAGTGAAATAGTACCTGAAACCGTGTGCCTACAAGCCGTGGGAGCGTCGCTGGCAGCACTTGTGCTGTCAGTCGTGACTGCGTGCCTTTTGAAGAATGAGCCTGCGAGTTAGCGGTGTGTAGCGAGGTTAACCCGTGTGGGGAAGCCGTAGCGAAAGCGAGTCCGAACAGGGCGATTGAGTTGCACGCTCTAGACCCGAAGCGGAGTGATCTAGCCATGGGCAGGTTGAAGCGGCTGTAAGAGGTCGTGGAGGACCGAACCCACCAGGGTTGAAAACCTGGGGGATGACCTGTGGTTAGGGGTGAAAGGCCAATCAAACTCCGTGATAGCTGGTTCTCCCCGAAATGCATTTAGGTGCAGCGTCGTGTGTTTCTTGCCGGAGGTAGAGCACTGGATAGGCGATGGGCCCTACCGGGTTACTGACCTTAGCCAAACTCCGAATGCCGGTAAGTGAGAGCGCGGCAGTGAGACTGTGGGGGATAAGCTCCATGGTCGAGAGGGAAACAGCCCAGAGCATCGACTAAGGCCCCTAAGCGTACGCTAAGTGGGAAAGGATGTGGAGTCGCAGAGACAACCAGGAGGTTGGCTTAGAAGCAGCCACCCTTGAAAGAGTGCGTAATAGCTCACTGGTCAAGTGATTCCGCGCCGACAATGTAGCGGGGCTCAAGCGTACCGCCGAAGTCGTGTCATTCCAGCATATAGGGCCAACGCCTGCTGGGATGGGTAGGGGAGCGTCGTGTGCCGGGTGAAGCTGCAGCGGAAGCTAGTGGTGGACGGTTCACGAGTGAGAATGCAGGCATGAGTAGCGATACACACGTGAGAAACGTGTGCGCCGATTGACTAAGGGTTCCTGGGTCAAGCTGATCTGCCCAGGGTAAGTCGGGACCTAAGGCGAGGCCGACAGGCGTAGTCGATGGACAACCGGTTGATATTCCGGTACCCGCTTTGAAACGCCCAGTATCGAGCCCATTAATGCTAAGGCCGTGAAGCCGTTCCGGACCCTTCGGGGAATGGAAAGTGGTGGAGCCGCCGGCCCAAGGTGGTAGTAGGTAAGCGATGGGGTGACGCAGGAAGGTAGTCCAGCCCGGGCGGTGGTTGTCCCGGGGTAAGGGTGTAGCCCGTCATCTAGGCAAATCCGGATGACATATAAGGGTGAGACCTGATGCCGAGCCGATTGTGGTGAAGTGGATGATCCTATGCTGTCGAGAAAAGCCTCTAGCGAGTTTCATGGCGGCCCGTACCCTAAACCGACTCAGGTGGTCAGGTAGAGAATACCGAGGCGTTCGGGTGAACTATGGTTAAGGAACTCGGCAAAATGCCCCCGTAACTTCGGGAGAAGGGGGGCCACGTCCGGTGATGAGTCTTGCACTCTGAGCTGGGGGTGGCCGCAGAGACCAGCGAGAAGCGACTGTTTACTAAAAACACAGGTCCGTGCGAAGCCGTAAGGCGATGTATACGGACTGACGCCTGCCCGGTGCTGGAACGTTAAGGGGACCGGTTAGTCACATTTCGGTGTGGCGAAGCTGAGAACTTAAGCGCCAGTAAACGGCGGTGGTAACTATAACCATCCTAAGGTAGCGAAATTCCTTGTCGGGTAAGTTCCGACCTGCACGAATGGCGTAACGACTTCTCGACTGTCTCAACCATAGGCCCGGTGAAATTGCACTACGAGTAAAGATGCTCGTTTCGCGCAGCAGGACGGAAAGACCCCGGGACCTTTACTACAGTTTGATATTGGTGTTCGGTTCGGCTTGTGTAGGATAGGTGGGAGACTTTGAAGCGGCCACGCCAGTGGTTGTGGAGTCGTCGTTGAAATACCACTCTGGTCGTGCTGGATGTCTAACCTCGGTCCGTGATCCGGATCAGGGACAGTGTCTGATGGGTAGTTTAACTGGGGCGGTTGCCTCCTAAAGAGTAACGGAGGCGCCCAAAGGTTCCCTCAGCCTGGTTGGCAATCAGGTGTTGAGTGTAAGTGCACAAGGGAGCTTGACTGTGAGACCGACGGGTCGAGCAGGGACGAAAGTCGGGACTAGTGATCCGGCGGTGGCTTGTGGAAGCGCCGTCGCTCAACGGATAAAAGGTACCCCGGGGATAACAGGCTGATCTTCCCCAAGAGTCCATATCGACGGGATGGTTTGGCACCTCGATGTCGGCTCGTCGCATCCTGGGGCTGGAGTCGGTCCCAAGGGTTGGGCTGTTCGCCCATTAAAGCGGTACGCGAGCTGGGTTTAGAACGTCGTGAGACAGTTCGGTCCCTATCCGCTGCGCGCGCAGGAACATTGAGAAGGGCTGTCCCTAGTACGAGAGGACCGGGACGGACGAACCTCTGGTGTGCCAGTTGTCCTGCCAAGGGCATGGCTGGTTGGCTACGTTCGGAAAGGATAACCGCTGAAAGCATCTAAGCGGGAAGCCTGCTTCGAGATGAGTGTTCCCACCTCCTTGAGAGGGTAAGGCTCCCAGTAGACGACTGGGTTGATAGGCCAGATGTGGAAGCCCGGTAACGGGTGGAGCTGACTGGTACTAATAGGCCGAGGGCTTGTCCTCAGTTGCTCGCGTCCACTGTGTTTGTTCTGAAGCAATGAACAGCCGTCAGAACCCCTGGTTTCAGTGGGTTCCGGTGTTCAACTTCATAGTGTTTCGGTGGTCATAGCGTTAGGGAAACGCCCGGTTACATTCCGAACCCGGAAGCTAAGCCTTTCAGCGCCGATGGTACTGCAGGGGGGACCCTGTGGGAGAGTAGGACGCCGCCGAACAAATTGTGGGGAAAGCCCCGCACCAGACCGTAGGAATACGGTCACGGTGCGGGGCTTTTTCACGTTTCACACCCGGATCAGGCATGCATTCAGGCCTGCACCGGAGCCCTGAATACAAATCCCCTAAGCCGGCTGCAGCAGATCCCAGCGATTTCCGTAGAGGTCCTCGAACACCGCCACCGAACCGTACGGCTCGTGCCGCGGCTCCTCCAGGAAGCGGACGCCGGCCGCCACCATGCGGGCATGGTCGCCCGCGAAGTCCTCGGTGTGGAGGAAGAACCCGACCCGGCCACCGGTCTGTGCGCCCACGCTCGCCAACTGGTTGTCGTCCTTCGCCCGGGCCAGGAGCAGCGAGACCGCGCCGGCCGTGGCGCCGGGCGGGCGGACGACCACCCAGCGCGAACCGTCCCCGCGGTCGGTGTCCTCGGCCAGTTCGAACCCCAGGGCCCGAGTGTAGAACTTGATGGCCTCGTCGTAGTCGCGCACGACGAGCGTGATCAGTGCAATGTGCGGCATACCACCCAGGTTATACGTACCGAAGTTATACGTACTACGTGACTCCGGAGAGGGCGGTGGAACAATGCGGGGTATGGATCTCGACCTTGACGGGCTCGTGCGCCGCGCGCGCAGCCTCGTCGTTCCCGGGCGTCGCCGTATTCTTGGCATCGCGGGGCCGCCCGGTGCCGGAAAGTCCACGCTGGCCGGGAAGTTGGTGAGGCGCCTCGATGGGCAGGCCGTGCTCGTGCCCATGGACGGGTTCCATCTCGCCAACGGGGAGCTGCGTCGGCTCGGACGTACCGAACGCAAGGGTGCGCCCGACACCTTCGACGCTGCCGGATATGCCGCGCTGCTTGGCAGGCTGCGCTCGCCCGATCCCGGCACGGTCGTATACGCGCCGGACTTCGACCGGTCGTTGGAGGAGGCGTTGGCCGGGAGCATTCCCGTCGCACCTCAGGTGCCGCTCGTCGTGACCGAGGGCAACTACCTGCTTCATGACGAGGGGGCCTGGGCGCAGGTCAGGGATCTCGTGGACGAGATCTGGTATCTCCATGTCGACAACGGGGAGCGGGTGCGCAGACTGGTCGAGCGGCATGTGCGGCACGGGAAGCCCCGACCGTACGCCGAGCGGTGGGTCGAGGAGTGCGACGAGGTCAACGCACGTCTCGTGGCCGCCGGCCGCGCGCGGGCGGATCTTGTCATCACGGGTGCGCACACTGGGTAGGCTCGCAGCTCTGGCGACCGTGCAAGGGGAAGGCAGCAGACGTGGGGATATTCCGACGAGGGCCCAGGCGGGACGCGAGCGACGTTCCGAGGGACCCCGAGTTCGGCTTCTTCTCGAACGACGAGGGCGTCCGGTTCCGTGCGGTGGTCAGGGAAGCGTTCGCCGAGCTGGGCCTGGAGGTCACGGTCTACGCGGACATGGTGAAGGACAGCGGCGGGCGCCAGTTCGGCCTGGGCAATCTCGCCGCCGTTTGCCACAACGAGCCGCGCGGCCCGCGCGTGTGGCCGGAATTGATCCGTAAGCACGTCGGAATGGTGCTGCGCACCATGGACGCGCCTTCCGCACTTGAAACCCTGCCGCCCGAACAGATCCGGGCCCAGCTGTATCCCCGGGTGATCAGCGGCGACGGACTCGACCCGCAGAGCTTCGGCTATGCGCGCAGTGTGGCGCCGGGCCTCTACGAGATCCTCGCTCTCGACCTCCCCGAGAGCGTCATGATGCTCACCGACGAGGCCCTCGAACCCCTCGGCAAGGTCCCTGACCTGCGAGAACAAGCCCTGCGTAATCTGCGTGAACTGCCCGTCGAGGGACACGAGACGGTCAAGGGCGACGACGGGATGCGCTTCGACATCGTCGTCGGCGACTCCTTCTACACGGCGAGCCGGGTGCTCGCCCTGGAGGCCGTCGTACGCCAGGTCACCGGCCGAGAGGTCCCTCCGGAGGGCGCGCTCGTGGCGATGCCTTTCCGCCACCAGCTCGCCTTCCACGTCATCCGCGATTCCGGCATGGTCCTCGCCCTCAACGCCATGGCCTCGTTCGCGGCCTCGGGGTACGAGGACACTCCGGGGTCGATCAGCCCGTACGTCTATTGGTGGCGCGGCGGCACGCTCACCCAGCTCAGCGACCGGGACGGCGAGGGGCTGCGCATCGTTGTCGGCGAGGACTTCGGTGAGCTTCTTGAGCGGCTTGTCGACGACGAGACCGATGGGTTCTGAGGTGCTGAGTCGGCCTTAAGAGGAGGCGTGCGGAACGGGCCCCGGCCCACTCGCGCGCCAACGGGCGTCCGGGCAGGATGTGGCCATGCCTACGAAGCCCGCCCCCGCGCCCTTCACCGCCGACGACTACCGGGCCCGGATGGCCCGCGCCGCGCAGTCCGCCGCCGACGCCGGACTGGCCGGCGTGCTCGTCGCGCCCGGCCCCGACCTCGTGTACCTCACCGGCTACCAGCCGACCGCGATCACCGAGCGGCTCACCGTCCTTGTGCTCGCGGCCGGTCAGGACCCGGTCCTGGTCGTGCCGACCCTGGAGGCACCCGACGCCGAACACGCCGCGGGAGCCGCCGCGCTGACCCTGCGGGACTGGACCGACGGCAAGGACCCGTACGCCGTGACGGCCCCGCTCCTCGACGTCGACGGGCGCTTCGGAGTCAGCGACAACGCCTGGGCGATGCACCTGCTCGGACTGCAGAAGGAACTGCCCGGCACCTCGTACGTCGCGCTGACCGAGGCGCTGCCCATGCTGCGGGCCGTCAAGGACGAGCACGAGCTGGCCCGCCTGGAGGCGGCGGGCGCGGCGGCGGACGAGGCGTACGGCGAGATCGTGAAGGTACGTTTCGCGGGCCGGAAGGAGACTGAGGTCGCCGCCGATCTCGCCGCCCTCCTGATGAAGTACGGCCATTCACAAGTGGACTTCACCGTCGTGGGCTCCGGGCCCAACGGCGCCAACCCGCACCACGAGGCCGGCGACCGCACCATCGGACAGGGCGACATGGTCGTCCTCGACTTCGGCGGGCTCAAGCACGGCTACGGCTCCGACACCACCCGTACCGTCCACGTCGGCGAGCCCGACGTCGCCGAGCAGCGCGTCCACGACGTGGTGCGCGAGGCCCAGCAGGCCGGTTTCGAGGCGGTCAGGCCCGGCGCCGCCTGCCAGGACGTCGACCGCGCGGCGCGCGCCGTGATCGCGGACGCCGGATACGGCGAGTACTTCATCCACCGCACCGGCCACGGCATCGGCGTGACCACCCACGAGCCGCCGTACATGATCGAGGGCGAGGACCGGCCGCTCGTGCCCGGGATGTGTTTCTCCATCGAGCCGGGCATCTATCTGCCCGGCCGGTTCGGGGTCCGCATCGAGGACATCGTCACCGTTACAGATGACGGCGGCCGGCGTTTGAACAACACCGACCGCGCCATGGCGATCGTCGAGTAACCGCCCTCAGTAGTACAGGCGTTGAGTGGCCCGGGTCTCAGCTGCCGAGGACCGCACACGACTCGGGCGGCATCAGCAGCAGGCCGTCCGGGCCCGGCGCCCCGACCGGATCCCAGGCCGCGAGGACCCGGCCGCCGCCACCGAGCTTGATCCGCACCGCCTCCTTGGAGAGGTTGACCACGACCCTCAGGTCGCCGCGCCTATAGGTCAGCCAGCGCGCCTCCTCGTCGTACGCCACCTTGACGGCCGCGAGGTCGGGGTCCGTCAGGTCGGCCCGGTCGCGGCGCAGCGCGATGAGTTCGCGGTACCAGGCAAGCAGCCTGGCGTGCGGTTCGCCCGTGGGCTCCGTCCAGTCCAGGCAGGAGCGCCGGCGCGTCGCAGGGTCCTGCGGGTCGGGGACGTCCTCGGCGGACCAGCCGTGGGACGTGAACTCCCGCCGCCTGCCCTCCCGTACGGCCCGGGCGAGCGCGGGGTCGGTGTGGTCGGTGAAGAACTGCCAGGGGGTGCGGGCGCCCCACTCCTCGCCCATGAAGAGCATCGGCGGGTACGGGCTCGTCAGCGTCAGCGTCGCCGCGCAGGCCAGCAGGCCGGGGGACAGGGTGGCTGAGAGGCGGTCGCCCTGGGCCCGGTTGCCGATCTGGTCGTGGGTCTGCGCGTAGCCCAGGAAGCGGTGGGCGGGGGTGCGGGCGCGGTCTACGGGCCGCCCGTGGACACGGCCGCGGAAGCTCGAATACGTACCGTCGTGGAAGAACACGCGGGTCAGGGTCTTGGCGAGCGCGGAGAGCGGGGCGCGCGCGAAGTCGGCGTAGTAGCCCTGGGATTCGCCCGTGAGGGCGGTGTGCAGGGCGTGGTGGAAGTCGTCGTTCCACTGGGCGTGCAGGCCGAGGCCGCCCTCGCCGCGCGGCCTGGTGGTGCGCGGATCGCAGGTGTCGGACTCGGCGACGAGGAAGAGCGGCCGGCCCAGTTCGGCGGCGAGCACGTCGACGGCCGTCGAGAGCTCTTCGAGGAAGGTGAGCGCGCGGGTGTCGGCCAGCGCGTGCACCGCGTCCAGGCGCAGCCCGTCCAGGCGGTAGTCGCGCAGCCACGCCAGCGCGCTCTCAAGGAGGAAGGCGCGTACCTCGCCGGAGCCGGCGGCATCCAGGTTGACGGCCGAGCCCCAGGGCGTGTGATGGGTGTCCGTGAAGTACGGGCCGAAGGCGGGCAGGTAGTTGCCGGACGGGCCCAGGTGGTTGTGCACGACGTCCAGGACGACGCCGAGACCATGGGCGTGCGCAGCGTCGACAAACCTCTTCAGCGCCTCGGGTCCGCCATAGGGCTCGTGCACCGCCCAGAGGGAGACGCCCTCGTACCCCCAGCCGTGCCGGCCCGGGAACGGGCACACCGGCATCAGCTCGATGTGTGTGATCCCCAACTCGGCCAGATGGGGCAGCTGTTGGACGGCCGCGTCAAAGGTTCCTTCGGGGGTGAAGGTGCCGATGTGCAGCTCGTACAGGACGGCCCGCTGGAGCGGGCGCCCCTCCCAGGGATGCTGCCAGCCGAAGGTTTCGTGGACGACGACCGCGCTGAGGCCGTCAGGGCCGTCAGGTTGTCGGCGCGATCGCGGGTCGGGCAGCACTGGGCCGTCGTCCAGCACGTATCCGTAGCGGTTGCCAGGGTGTCCCTCGGCCTCGGCCAGCCACCAGCCGGCGCGCACGGGATGGCGGCTCATGGGATGGGTCGCGCCCTCCAGGAGGAGAGCGGCCCGGTCGGCGTTCGGCGCCCACACTTCGAACAGCACGGGTGTGTCCCCCTGTCGTAGCTGGTTGCGACCATGGTGCGACAGACGAGGGGGACACGCCCGCAATTCGTGACTACTTCCAGATCATGTTGATCGCGCGCTCGAAGACGACGTAGCCCGCACGGGCGAACGCGTTCGCCATGGGGACGTTGGGCAGGTCCGTGGAAGCGCGGATCCGGGGCACGTCCTGTTCGGCCAGGACGCGTGTCCCCTCGGAGAGGATGTCGTCGATGTAGCCGTGGCCGCGGTGGGCGGGCAGCACCCCGATGTAGGCGATGATCGGGTTGTAGCTGTTGCGGGCCGGGATCACGAATCCGACGGGCTCGCCGCCGTCCTTGAGCTCGGCGATCCGCCACCACTCGCGCGGCGTCCTGAAAGACTCGAACTCTTCCTCGTACATGAGCTCCGCGGACTCGCGCGGGGTCATGGTGAGCAGTTCCTCGCGGGTGTGCTCGTCGAGCGAGCCCTCCACGACGAGTGTCATCAGGGAGATGAGCTCCTCGCGGTCGGTGGCGGGACGGAACGTCAGCCGCGTGGAGGCCGCGGGAAGCGGCGTGCCGGGCCGCCACTCCAGGCGCAGCCGCTCGACGAGCGGGGTCGCACCGGAGGCGGCCACGATGTTCAGCCGGGTCTCGACGACCTCGTGGGCGGCGGGGTCCTCGCGCCAGTTGCCAGGCACGAAGCGGCCGTACTCGGGGCGCTCGGCATCTGCGGGCACCACCTCGGCGGTCGCGGTCTCAAGGAGGCGCAGGCCGATCTCGTGCCGCTCGGCCGCGGGCAGGGCGTCGTCGACGTCGAAGAAGTCGAGGCTCTGCGGCGCATCGCCGTCTTTCGGGGCCCACCAGGCGATGCGCGCCAGTACGCGGTCGTCGCGCAGGGCCACCCACATCCAGGCCGGGATGCGGCGGCCGGTGGCCAGATCGTCCTGGAGTTCGTGGTCCAGGACGTAGGAAAGCTGCTGGAAGAGCCCGAGTTCCTCGGGCCCGGCGAGCGGACGCAGGGTTATGTCCGACGCGGAATTCTGCAAGAGGGTCCCCTCAGAGGTTTGACGAGTCGGCAGACCCTAACAGGGCACGAGGGCTGCCCGACAAGGGAATTCGAGGGCCGCCCGACAAGGGAATTGCGGCGACCGATGCCTCTGCGTCCCAGGTCAGAGCTGGGGCGGTGGTGAACCGCGAGCCTCCTTGGGAGGGCGACCGTCTGCTGGACACTCATGGCCTTGTGGAAGGACAATCGCTGATGTGACGCCCTCCTTCGAATTCCAGACCTCCTCGGCGCCCGCGCGGCTCTCCGACGCGGAGCGCGACCGGGTGCTGGAGGTGCTGCGCGAGGGCGCCGCCGAGGGCAAGCTGTCGCACGACACCTTCCTGCGCCGGATGGAACTGGCCCTGGCCGCCCGCCGCTCCGACGAACTGGTCGCCCTCACCGCCGACTTGGACAGCGGCGGAAACCGCTGGTCGAAGGCGGTGTTCGGCGCGGTCAGCCGGGTCTCCGAGTTCTCCGTCTCGCTGCGCAGGGCCTGGCAGACCGAGCGGCTGCCCAAGCTCCTCTTCCCGGTGCCCGGCCCGTATCCGCTGCGGATCGGCCGTGACCCTTCCAACGGGCTCCGCCTGAGCCACGAGACGGTGTCGCGCGTGCACGCCGAGCTCGTCTTCCAGTCCGGGATGTGGCAGCTGCGCGACCTCGGCTCCACCAACGGGACCTGTGTCAACGGGCGCCGGGTGACGGGGGCGGTCGCCGTGGCCGACGGGGACCAGGTCAGCTTCGGCCGGATGGCCTTCCGGCTCGCCACGCACTGAGCCCTGCTGTCCTCTTGCACCCCCCTTTGACCTGGGCGAATACCGTTCGCAAAGGACGTTGTCAGTGGGGCGGCCCATCATGGCGGGTATGAACGATCAACCCCGGGTGCGTCATGCCCGTCCCACCGGCCGGACAACTGGGCTGTCATGGGCGGGAGTTGGGGCCCTCACTGCTGATGCAGGCCGCGCCCGGCCAGCGTCAGGAAGGTTTCGCCGACGGCTTCCGAGAGCGTGGGGTGGGCGTGGATGTGACGGGCCACGTCCGATGGCTCGGCGTCCCAGCCGACGATCAGCTGGCTCTCGGCGATCATCTCGGACACGTTCGGGCCGACGAGATGGACGCCGAGCACCTGCCCCGCGCGTTCGGCGACCACCTTCACCACTCCGCCCTGCCCGTGCACCATGCCCTTGGCGACGGCCGTCAGCGGCATCGTGTTGACCACGACGTCATGCCCGCGGTTGCGGGCGTCCGCCTCGGTCAGCCCCACCGACGCGGTCTGCGGAGAGGAGTACGTGACCCGGGGCACCGCCGCGTAGTCGACGGGCGCGGAGGCCACCCCGGCCAGCGTCTCGGCGACCAACAGGCCCTCCGCGAACGAGGCGTGGGCCAGACCGAGGGAGGGAGGCGGCAGCAGATCGCCCACCACGTGGATGCCGGCGACCGCGGTTTCGAGCCGGGCCCAGTCGGCCGGGGCGACGAAGCCCCGCTCGTCGACGGCGAGTCCGGCCGCGGCCAGGCCGAGCCCGTCGGTGACCGGCGCCCGGCCCACCGCGACCAGGAGCCGCTCGGCCTCGATGGCGCGGATCTCACCGCGCGCGGTGCGCACCGAGGCGCGTATCCCGTCGTCCAGGACACTCGCGTCCAGGAAGCGGGCGCCGGTCTGCACATCGATGCCGCGCTTCTTGAGGCCGCGCGTCAAGTGGCGGCTGACATCGGCGTCTTCGAGCGGTACGAGCCGGTCCGCGGCCTCGACCAGCGTGACCTCGGCGCCCATCGACCGGTGGAACGAGGCGTACTCGACGCCGATCGCGCCGCCGCCCAGGACCAGTACGGACTGCGGAAGTCCCGGGGCGAACAGGGCGTCGTCGCTGGTGACCACGCGCCGTCCGTCCGCTTCGAGGCCCGGCAGCATGCGGGGCCTCGAACCCGTGGCGAGCACAATGCCGCGCCGGGCCACAAAGTTCCCGTACCCCTCGATGAATACGCTTCGGGGCCCGGTCAACCGGGCGCCGCCGCGCAGCACTTCGACGTTCGCATGAGCCAGATGACCTTCGACACCCTTGTGGTTGCGGAAGACGATGTCGTCGCGGGTCGCCACCAGGGCCTGCCAGTCGATCGAGTCCACGCTCGCCTTCACCCCCCACCGCTCCCGCGCCTCGGCGATCCCGTCCACCAGCTCGGCGGCGTGCAGCATCGCCTTGCTGGGGATGCAGCCGCGGTGCAGACAGGTGCCTCCGACCTTGTCGCGTTCGGCGAGCACGACCTTCAGGCCGAGGGCGGCGGCCCGCAGAGCGGTCGAATACCCGCCGGTGCCGCCACCGATCACGATCACATCGGCCACAGCGTTGTCGGTCACGAGTTCATCCTGGGGCTCAGTCACATGCGTCGTCATGGGGCAAGCCTCCGTCCGGCCTCTGCCATAAGTCCAAGGCAATGTTCTTGTGAGGGCGATGCACAATGCTTATGGCGTGCAGGGGGCGCGCGAGACCGGTCTGATCAGGGGGGCCCGGCGTGAGCCTGCGGCAGATGGAGTACTTCGTCACGGTCGTCGAGGAGACGTCGTTCACCCGCGCCGCCGAGCTGCTGCACGTCACCCAGCCCGCGCTGTCCCATCAGATCAAGGCGCTGGAGAAGTCCGTCGGCGGCGAGCTCCTCGAACGGCTGCCGCGTGGAGTGCGGCTCACCCCCATGGGCCGCGCCTACCTGCCGCACGCCCGGCTCGCGGTGCGCAGCGCGCTCCAGGCCCGGCGCGCGGCCCGCGCGGCGGCCGGCTCCGAGGGCGGCGAACTGCACATCGCCTCCGTGCACTCGGTCGCCGTCGGCGTGCTGCCCGAGGCGTTCGCCCGCTGGCGGCGCACCCACCCCGGCGTGCGGCTGCTCCTCCACGAGTACGCCACCACCGAGGCCCTTGAGGAGTCGCTCGAACGCGGCGCCGCCGACCTGGCGGTCGGCCCGCCACCCAAGCACTGGGAGGGGTCCGTCATCCCCGTCGGCGAGGAGGAGATCGGGCTCGTCGTCGCCTTCGACGATCCGCTGGCGAGCCGCTCCACGGTGCGCCTCGAAGAGCTCGCCGACCACGCCTGGGTGCGGTGCGCGATGGAGCCCGTCATCGAGGGCCGCCCCTTCCTCGACCTGGTCTGCGAGCGGGCCGGCTTCACCCCGCGCACCGTCGTGCGCACCGAACACACCTCGACGGCGGTACGGATGGCGGCGGCCGGGGTCGGCGTGGTCGCCGTGCCCACCCACGTCGTACGCGGCGGGATCGGCGAGGACTGCGTGCTGCTCTCCGTCGACCCCACTTGGAAGCGCGCCCTGACCGTGTTCTCGCGGGTCGAGCCGGCCGGCGCCGCGGCCGACTTCACCGAGCTGCTGCGCAGGTCAGCGCCGTACGGCACCGGCGACATCTCACCCGTACGGCCCAACGCCGATCGCGACTGCCCGGCGGAGGTGGTCCGCTGAGAGCAGTCACCGGGCCCGGCGGCGCCCGGCGGGACCTCTCGAAGCCGCACGACCGCGCGCCCGCCGGGCGCCGACCGGGGAGGCGCGCCATGACGACCGTCGAGCCTCCCGAGGCCGCGCCGACCGCGACCCTCGCGCTCTCACCCGAGGCGGCACTGGCCCCGGCCCTCCTCTCCTCGCCCGCAGCGGCCTCGGCCCTCGCCCCCGCCCTCGCCTCGTCACCCGAGACGCTCTCGCTGCTCGGGTCCGTCGCCTGCCGTGACCCGTACGCCTTCTACCGGACCCTGCGCGAGGAGCACCCCCTGCTGTGGGACGGCAGGCTCGGGGCCTGGTTGGTCAGCCGGTACGCGGACGTCGCCCCCGCGCTCGGCGACCCCGGCCTCGTCGGACCCCGCGGGGGGCCCTGCTGCGGACCGGGCACGGTGCGCTGCGCCCAGGAGTACGCGGCGCCCGAGAGCGCGTTCGCGCTGCTGCGCGAGGTGTGCGCCCGCACCGCGTACGTGCTGGCCCGCCGGCTCGCCGGGCGCGAGGAGGCCGATCTGGTCGAGGAGTTCTGCCGTTGGCTGCCCACCGGCACGATCGCCGCGGCGACCGGACTCTCCTACGGGGCGGTGACGGGCCGCTCCGGCGCCGTCCCGGACCGCAGTCGGGCCGAGGCCCCCGCCGCGACCGACCTCGGCCGTCGCCGGGGCGGCACCGGCGTCGCCCTGCTCGCGGCGCGCAGCGCGGACCAGGCCGCGCTCACCGGCCGGGCGCTCGCCTCGCTCATGGCCAACCTCCTGGACAATCCTGAGCAGTTGGACCTGGTGAAGGCGGTTCCGGCGCTGATCGGGCAGGCCTGGGACGAATCGCTTCGGCGCAATCCTCCCGTCCATGTGGTGCTGCGCCGAGCCGTCCGTGACCTGGCGATATCCGGCGGCACTGTCCCGGCCGGGGCCTCCGTCGCGCTGCTCGTCGGGGCCGCCAACCGGGACCCCGACCGGTTCCCCGACCCCGACCGCTTCGATCTGCACCGCACCGCGACCGGCGGGCTCGCGCTCGGACCCGCCGACTGCCCGGCCGCCCGGGTCGCCGAGCTCCAGGCGGAGTGCGCCGTGAACGCCCTGCTCACCGCCATGCCCGGGCTGCGCAGGGCCGACGCCTTCACGCCGGCCGAGAGCGGACTGCTCACCCGGTCCCCTCACCGCCTCCTCGTACGGCCCGCCTGAGCAGGGCGACCGGGAACGGTGCGAACAGCTCGCCCAGCGCCACCGCCCCGCTGAACTGCCGCCCCGGGCTGAGGACATCGGCCCATCGGCCCTCCGGAAGCCGCAGCTCCGTCCCCGCCCAGCCGCCCGCCTCGGCGAGCCGCAGCGAGAGCCGGGTCACCGCCGTCACCACCTCGCCCGAGCGGCAGAACGCCACGCAGTGACCGGCGCGCGGGCCGTGTGCGGCCAGCTCCCCGTAGGTGCCGGATTCGCCGAATGTTTCGGGGAGTTCGCGCCGCAGCCGCAACGCCGCCAGGGTCACCCCGAGCTTGTCGCCGGGGTCGGCCAGAGCGGCCCGGTCGAACCGGACCGGGCGCCGGTTGTCCGGGTCCACCAGCGCCGCGTACTCGGCCTCCGTCCCCTGGTAGAGATCCGGCACCCCCGGCATCGTCAGATGCAGCAGCGCGGCCCCGAGGCTGTTGGCCCGCCCTGCGGCCTCGACTTCCTGCGTGAACTGCCTTACGACTGAGGCGAGTTGACCGCCAGGCCCGGCCTCGACGAAGTCGCTCACCGCCTTCTCGTAGCCCGGGTCCTGTTCCGTCCAGCCCGTGTGCAGACCGGCCTCCCGCACCGCCTTGAGCAGAGCCGCCGCCAGCCGGTCCGGCTCCGGCAGCCCGCCGAGCCCGAGCGAGGTCTGCCACGTCACCCAGGCGAGATGCGGATCGGGCGCCCGCACCCCGGCGACCCGGTCGAGCAGCGCCGCCCACCGCTGCGGACACTCGGAAAGCACCGCGATACGAGACCGCACCTCCGCGCTGCGCTTGGTGTCGTGCGTGGACAGGACGGTGCCGGTGCTCGGCCAGTCGCGGGCGAGCCGGGCGCAGAACGCGTGGAACTCGTCCGGCTCCACCGAAGGCCGCCCCGGATCCCCGCCCACCTCGTTCACCGAGAGCAGCGGCGTGTACCGGTAGAAGGCCGTGTCCTCGACGGACTTGGCGTGCAGCGCCGACGACGTCTGCGCGAAGCGCGTACGGAACCGGTCCCGCTCCGGGCTGTCGCCGAGCCGGCCGAGGGCCAGGTCCCGCACCAGGTCCACCGCGGCGGACTCCTCCGCGACGGGGAAGGCCGCCTTCGCCTCCAGGGCCGCCGGGGCGGAAAGCGCCAGCTCCGCCCCGAACCGGTAGGGGCGGTAGACCGGGACGCGGACAAGGAGCTCCCGCAGGGCGAGCCGCAGCGCCCACGGGGCGTGGTCGCGCAGCTCGGGGCCGCCCGTCGAGCAGATCCGCTGCGCCAGGCGCACCAGGTACTCGGTCTCGGCCACCAGCTCATGGGTCAGCACCCGGTACGCCGCGCGCCGCACCGTCGGCCCCCAGCGCCCGCCCCGGTCACCGCTCATCCCGGTGAACTCTCCATATATGGAAAGGAGTTGATCCACACCTGCCGGATCGGTGAACAGGCCGTCGATGTGGCGCAGCGCGTCGTAGCCGGTCGTCCCGGCGACCGCCCACCCCGCCGGCAGCCGCTCGTCGCCGGTGAGGATCTTCTCGACGACCGTCCAGCGGCCGTCCGTAGCCTCGTTCAACCGGCGCAGATAGGCCTCGGGGTCCGCGAGACCGTCCGGATGGTCGACCCGCAGCCCGTCCACCACGCCGTCGTGGACCAGCTCCAGAATCTTGGCGTGTGTCGCGTCGAAGACGCTCTCGTCCTCCACCCGGAGGCCGATCAGCTCCGCGATCGTGAAGAAGCGCCGGTAGTTGAGCTCGGTCCTGGCAAGCCGCCACCAGCCGAGCCGATAGAACTGCGCGTCGAGCAGCTCCGGCAGAGGCAGGCCCGCCGTGCCCGCACGCAGTGGGAAGCACTCCTCGCCGTAGCGCAGTACGCCGCCGTCCACCGTCAGACGGTCCAGCTCCGCGCCCAGCGGGCCGGCGAGCACCGGCAGCAGGACCCGGCCGTCGCCCGCCGCCCAGTCGATGTCGAACCATGAGGCGTACGGCGAGGAGGGGCCGGCGCGCAGCACGTCCCACAGCTGCCGGTTGTGGCGCGCGGCCGCCGACATGTGGTTCGGCACGATGTCGAGGATCAGGCCGAGCCCCAACTCTCCTGCCCTTGCGCCCAGTTGGCGCAGCCCGGACTCGCCGCCCAGTTCCTCGCGTACCTTCGCGTGGTCGGTGACGTCATATCCGTGCGTCGAGCCGGGCACGGCTTCGAGGACCGGTGACAGATGGAGGTGCGAGACTCCGAGCTCCGCCAGGTAGGGCAGCGCCTCCTCGGCGGCGGCGAACGGGAACCCGGGCTGGAGCTGGAGCCGGTAAGTCGCGATGGGCGGCGTCATATGAACGTACGTACCCCGGCGGGCGGCTTCTGTGCCTTCGGCCCATGCGTATGCCCCGGTCGGCCGCGTTAGCTTCGCCTGATGGCCGGATCCGCTCAGACTTACCGCAAGGTGCTCGCCCTGACGGGGCCCGTACTGCCAGTGATCTCCTTCCTCGGACGGCTGCCGACCGCCATGTGCCAGCTGGGCAGCGTCCTGCTGGTCGCCGAGACCAGCGGCAGCCTGGCGACCGCCGGGCTCGCCGGAGGCGCGCTGGCCGCCGGGCAGACCGTCGCGGGCCCGCTCCTGGGGCGCGCCGCCGACCGGTACGGACAGCGCGTCGTGGTGCTCGCGGCGGCGCTCGCCAATGCCGGCGCCGTGACCGGCCTGGTGCTTGCCGCTCTCTCTCACCTCGCGACCGGCTGGCTGGCCCTGCTCGGCGCCCTGGCCGGGGCGAGCGTCCCGCAGGTCGGGCCGCTCGCCCGGAGCCGGACCGTGGCCCTCGCGCACCGGGCCGGCGCCGACGAGCGGACCGTGGCCGGCGCGCTCTCCTTCGAAGGCACCCTGGACGAGATCTCTTTCGTGCTCGGCCCGGCCTTCGTGGGCCTGGCCGCCGCCCTCGCCCACCCGGCCGCCGCACTGCTGACGGCCGCGGCCCTGCTCGCCGTCTGCGGCACGGCCTTCGCGCTGCACCCGACGGCGCGTCAGGTGACCGCCGCACGGCGCACCGGGGCCGCCCGCACCCGGCTGCCCGGCGCGGTGTACGCGCTGCGCGCCACGATGGCCCTCCAGGGCGCCATGTTCGGCGCCTCGCAGGCGGGCATCACGGCCCTGACCGAGCAGCTCGGCCGGCCCTCGCAGACCGGGCTCGTGTACGCGGCCATGGGCGTGATGAGCGCGGCCGCCGGGCTCGCCATGGTGGCCGTGCCGGAGCGGCTCGCGCTGCCGGTCCGGTGGCGGATCGCCACCGCGGCGCTGGTCGTGCTCTCCGTACCGATGCTCTTCGTCAACACACTGGTCGGCCTGTACGCCACAGTGATCGTCCTCGGGGTGGCGTACGCGCCCCATCTGATCACCGTGTTCGGGCTGACCGAGCGCCTGGTGCCCAGGGACCGGCTCGCCGAGTCGATGGCGTTCTTGACCAGCGGTGTCGTCGGCGGCCAGGCGCTCGCGCTCGCGCTGTCGGGACGGCTCGCGCAGGACCACGGCGCGGTCGCCGCGTTCGCCGTGATGGTGGTGGCTGGGGCGCTCTGCGCGGTGTGCTCGTGGTCCGTGCGCGGGCTCGGCGGACGGCGGGCACAGGCGGCCACCGCGGATGCCGTCACCGGCGTCGCGGCGGCCCCGAGGACTCCGGTCGACAGCTGCGTCGACAGCTGACCGGACAGTGGTCGCGTTCATGGCCCCCACTGTGCCGGAGCCCACTGACAATCGAACTCCGGCGCAGGTCAGGGCGGTTGAGGGGCCCCGTGGGCGCGCTACGCGGGCCGCCGCAGCACGGTCATGCTCCGGCCGATGAGCCCGACCCGCTCGCCCGCCGCCGCCTTCGGACCCTCGCCCGGCGGCACCCCCTCGGGCCGCGCGGTGTCCACGACCACCTGCCACTGCCGGCCGTGATTGACCGGCACGACGAAGTCGATCGCCTCCGCGCTGGCGTTGAACATCAGCAGGAACGAATCGTCGCCGATCCGTTCGCCCCGCGGTCCCGGCTCCGAGATCGCGTTGCCGTTGAGGAAGACCGACAGTGCCTTCGCGCTCGCCGACTGCCAGTCCCGGTCGGCCATTTCCTCGCCCTCGGGGGTGAACCAGGCGATGTCGGAGAGCTCGTCGTGCGTGCCCTGCACCGGGCGGCCGTGGAAGAAGCGCCTGCGCCGGAAGACCGGGTGGTCCCGGCGCAGCCCCACCATGGCCCGGGTGAACGAGAGGAGCGTGCCGTCCGGGTCGTCGCCGGGATCCGGCCAGTGCACCCAGGACAGCTCGTTGTCCTGGCAGTACGCGTTGTTGTTGCCGCCCTGGCTGCGGGCGAACTCGTCGCCGTGGCTGAGCATCGGCACGCCCTGGGACAGCATCAGGGTGGCGATGAAGTTCCGCATCTGGCGGGCGCGCAGCTCGTTGACCTCGTCGTCGTCGGTGGAGCCCTCCGCGCCGCAGTTCCAGGACCGGTTGTGGCTCTCGCCGTCCCGGTTGCCCTCGCCGTTGGCGTCGTTGCGCTTGTCGTTGTAGGAGACGAGGTCGTTGAGGGTGAAGCCGTCGTGGCAGGTGTGGAAGTTGATGGAGGCCAGCGGCCGCCTCCCGTCGTCCTGGTACAGGTCCGACGAGCCGGTCAGCCGCCCGGCGAATTCGGCCAGGGTCTGCGGTTCGCCGCGCCACAAGTCCCGTACGGTGTCGCGGTACTTGCCGTTCCACTCCGTCCACAGCGGGGGGAAGTTGCCGACCTGGTAGCCGCCCTCGCCCACGTCCCACGGCTCGGCGATCAGCTTGACCTGGCTGACCACCGGGTCCTGCTGGACCAGGTCGAAGAAGGACGAGAGCCGGTCCACCTCGTGGAACTGGCGGGCCAGCGTCGCGGCGAGGTCGAAGCGGAAGCCGTCCACATGCATCTCGGTCACCCAGTAGCGCAGCGAATCCATGATCAGCTGCAGGACGTGCGGCGACCTCATGAGGAGGCTGTTGCCGGTCCCTGTGGTGTCCTCGTAGTAACGGAGGTCGTCGGCGAGCCTGTAGTACTGCGTGTTGTCCAGGCCCCGGAAGGACAGGGTCGGACCCAGGTGATTGCCCTCCGCCGTGTGGTTGTAGACGACGTCGAGGATGACCTCGATGCCCGCCTCGTGCAGCGCCCGCACGGCCTGCTTGAACTCCAGGACCTGCTGGCCGCGGTCGCCCCACGAGGCGTATGCGTTGTGCGGGGCGAAGAAGCCGATGGTGTTGTAGCCCCAGTAGTTCGACATCCCGGCGTCCGCGAGCCGGTGGTCGTTGACGAACTGGTGCACCGGCATCAACTCAAGGGCCGTGACGCCCAGTTGGGTGAGGTGCTCGATGACGGCCGGGTGCGCGAGCGCCGCATAGGTGCCGCGCTGGTCCGGAGGCAGCTCCGGATGCAGCATGGTGAGGCCCTTGACATGAGCCTCGTAGAACACGGTGTGGTGGTACTCGGTGCGGGGCGGCCGGTCGTCGCCCCAGTCGAAGAACGGATTGACCACCACCGAGGCCATCGTGTGCGGCGCCGAATCCAGGTCGTTGCGGCTGTCGGGGCGCCCGAAGTGGTAGCCGTAGACCGCCTCGTTCCACTCGACGTGCCCGCTTATGGCGCGCGCGTACGGGTCGAGCAGCAGCTTCGCCGAATTGCAGCGATGCCCCTTCTGCGGCTCGTACGGTCCGTGCACCCGGAAGCCGTACCGCTGGCCCGGCAGCACGCCGGGCAGATAGGCGTGGCGTACGAACGCGTCGGACTCGCGCAGCTCGACGGCCGTCTCCGAGCCGTCGTCGTGCAGCAGACACAACTCGATCCGACTGGCGGCCTCGGAGAAGACCGCGAAATTGGTCCCGGCGCCGTCGTACGTGGCACCGAGTGGGTAAGCCTGTCCCGGCCATACCTGCATGGGCAAGACTCTTCCACTTCCGCTCGGGGTGCTGAGGGGCTGTTCGGCCAGATCCTCCCCGAAAAGACGACGGTCACCCAGGACGTCCGCGTGCGCCAATGGGTGACCCGGCTCCGGGCGACGCGGCGCAAGCGCTATGAATCAGCTCACCCCGACAGATAGTGCCCAGCAGAACAGGCCGTATCCTCGGCCCAGTTGGGAAACTCGACTCGCCATCGGGCTGCAGCGCCTCCTGCTCCCGGAGTACCCTTCCTTGATCGTTGAAGGGCGTACAGGGCGGGCCGGACCCGCTGGGGTTGCCGGGGGGCGGAAGGCGGTGCGTGGGTGAGCTCGGGAGGTCTTGAGCTGCCCCCTGGTGACACGGGTCATGAGGGGGAGTCCGGCGACATCCCGCCCGGAGCGGTCTCCCTCGCACGTCCGATGGAGATCGGGGCGGAGCTGGACTGGGGCGCGGACGCCTGGAGCGAGGTGCGTACGCGCGCGCAGCGGGCCGGGCGCGCCTATATCTGGCTGAACCTGGTGGAGCAGCGGCTGCGTGCCGTGGTGGCGGCCGTGCTGCGGCCGATCTACGAGCCGGTCCACGGCGACGACTGGGTGGTCGCCGCGGCAGGCCCCGCGGGTCAGGAGTGGGTGCAGCGGGCCGTCGCGGTGCGCGAGGTCTCGCGCCGCAAGGGCTATCTGCTCGACCCCGCCGACGACAACGTGCTCAGCTTCCTCACCCTCCCGCAGCTGCGGGAGCTGATGGTGCAGCACTGGCCCTGCTTCGAGCCCTACGTGGACGACCGGCGCGATGTCGAACTCGCCCTGGACGAGCTGGAAGTGGCCCGCAACGTCGTCTCGCGCAACCGGGCGCTGAACGAGGCCGTGCTCGCCCAGGCGGAGCGGGCCTCGGCGCGGCTCCTGGACGTGCTCGGCGGCGCCGGCGGAGCGCCGGGCGCGCACCGCCTGCCCATCGACGCGGTGGAGGACCTGGTCGGCGACCGGTACGCGGATGTCGTCTCCGTCCACTCCGACCGGGTGCGTCTGCAACGCCAGCTGCCCGCCGAGGACCTCTTCGGCGGGGCCCGCCGCCTGGACGCGATAGGCATCGGCCTCAACCTCCTGGTGCAGAACTACTCGGGCCGGCGCCTGGTGCGGCTCGCCGAGTCGGGCTGCCGCGTCCGGCTGCTCTTCCTCAACCCGGCGAGCAGCGCGGTCAAGCGCCGCGAGCGTGAACTCGGTCTGAAGAAGGGCGAGTTGAGCCGCTCGGTGGAGATGAACATCCTGCACATGCGGCGGGTGCGGGCCCGGCTGCGCGACCCGGGGGCCTTCGAGATCCAGGTCTTCGACGAGACGCCGCGCTTCACCGCCTACCTGGTGGACGGCGACGGTGCGGACGGCGTCGCGGTCGTCCAGTCCTACCTGCGCCGCGCGCGGGGGATGGAAGCGCCGGTGCTCGTGCTGCGCGGCGGTGGGCGGCGGGGCGTGGTGCGGCCCGGGCAGGACGTGGAGCACGGGCTCTTCGAGACGTACCGCGAGGAGTTCGAGTCGGTCTGGGTTGATTCGCGCCCTGTGTCCTGAATTGTGGTGAGCTTTCCCGGGTGGATTCCGGCCGCCCGGCCGATTGTCAGTGCCGCGTGCGAGGGTGGTCGTCAACTGGGGGAAAGCACCACGAAGGAGGGGCAGCATGAGCTGGCACCTGGAGCCGCTGGTCGGCTTCGACCTGGAGACGACCGGCACCGAGCCGCGCGAGGCGCGCATCGTGACGGCCGCGATCGTCGAACTGCGGGGCGCCGACGTGGTGGGGCAGCGTAGCTGGCTGGCGGATCCGGGGATACGGATCCCGGCGCAGGCGTCCGCGGTCCACGGGATCAGCAGTGAGCGGGCCACGGCCGAGGGCCGGCCCGCCGCCGAGGTGGCCGACGAGATCGCCGAGACCCTGGCCGGCCACTGGCGCCGGGGCGTGCCCGTGATCGCCTATAACGCGGCCTTCGACCTGACGCTGCTCGCCGCCGAACTGCGCCGCCACCAACTGCCCTCGCTCAGCGACCGGCTGGACGGCGCCGCCATAGGGCCCGTCGTCGATCCGTATACGATCGACCGCTCCGTGGACCGCTACCGCAAGGGGAAGCGCACCCTCGAAGCGGTGTGTGTCGAGTACGGAGTGGTCCTGGAGGCGGCGCACGACGCGGGGGCGGATGCGCTGGCGGCGGCCCGGGTGGCCGTGGCGATAGCCGAGCGCCACCCTCAGGTGGCGCGGCTCGACCTCGCGGAACTGCATGACCGTCAGATCGGCTGGTACGCGGAGTGGGCGGCCGACTTCCAGCAGTTCCTGCGCAAGAAGGGCACGGCGGACGCGGTGATCGACGGCTCTTGGCCGCTGCGCGAACTGGCCGCCCCGGCCCGGGGTTGAGGTCCGGCGGTCAGAACGGGTACCAGCGCACTTCGGGGTCGTCGTCGCGCAGCGAGGCGACTCGGCGGCGGAACTCGTCGAGCGCCTTGGGGTTGGTCGGGGCGTGCTGGGCGACCCAGGCGCAGCTGGCCGTCTCGCGGGCGCCGCGCAGGACCGCGCAGCCGTCCCATGCGCGCACGTCCCAGCCGTAGGCGGTGACGAACGCGTCGTACTGCTCGGCGGGCAGCCCGTACCGGTCGCGGGACAGGGCCATGACGACCAGGTCGTGCTCACGGAAGTCGGCGGAGAAGGTCTCCAGGTCGACCAGGACCGGCCCTTCGGGGCCGATGTAGACATTGCGGGGGAGGGCGTCGCCATGGATGGGACCGAGCGGCAGATGTGGAGTGAGCGACGCGGCCGCTTCCGCGAAGCCGTCCCGGCGGGCCCGCAGATATGCGGCGTCGGCCGGGTCGATCGCGTCGCCGGCCAGGCGTAGCCAGCGCTCGACACCGCCGAGGAGTTCACGGCGGGGCAGCGGGAAGGCGGGCGCCTCCAGGGCGTGGACGCGGCGCAGGAGATCGGCCAGATCGGTCGGGCCCGCGGGGCGTTCGGCTGGGGGCAGCCGGTGCCACACGGTCACCGGGTGGCCCTCGACCAGCCTCGGCTTCGGCTCGGCGGCCCGCACCGCGGGCACCCCGGTCTCGGCGAGCCAGGTCGCGACGGCCACCTCGCGCTCGGCGCGCTCAAGGAGCTCCGGGTGGTCGGTGGCGTCGCGGCCGACCTTGACGACCAGGCCGTCCGCCATGGCGTGTGCGGCGCCGGGCAGAGCGAAGACCGCGTTCTCGCCCAGGGCAAGGAGCTCGGCGTCGGCAACTCCGGCGAGCCCGTCGGGGTCGCTCAGTGCCGCTCCGGCAAGGAGTTCGCGTGCCCGTGCCTCGTCCATGATCGTCTCCCGGTGATCGTTTCCTACCGGCCAAGTCTCGCATTCACGGAGGTCGTCTTGACGAACGGACGGACCGTCAGCACGATGACGGAGGCTGTTCGGCATTACTGGACAAAGGGGTCGAAACAGTGACATCGACGACCGTCAGCGCACGGTCAGCCACCCGAAAGCCGACGAACAGACGCAGGGGCGGGGCCGCAGGCGCGGGCGGGGCCTGGTTCCTGGTGCTCCCGGCGCTCATCCCCATTCTGGTGCTCAGCGTGGGCCCGCTGCTCTACGGCATCGCGCTGGCCTTCACCGACGCCCAGTCGGGCCGCACCGCCGCCACCCAGTGGGTCGGGCTGCTCAACTTCCGGGACCTGGCGCACGACGGCCTGTTCTGGGAGTCGTTCAGGATCGGGCTGCTGTGGGCGGTCGGCGTCACCGTGCCCCAGTTCCTGCTCGCCCTCGGGCTCGCGCTGCTCCTCAACCAGAAACTCCGGCTGCGCTGGCTGGCCCGGGCGCTCGCGATCATCCCCTGGGCCATGCCGGAGGTCGTGGTCGGCATCATGTGGCGCCTCGTCTACCAGCCCGACGCGGGCATCCTCAACGAAACCGTCCGCAACCTGGGGCTCGGGGACGGCCGGGACTGGCTGACCGGCCTCGCCACCGCCCTGCCCGCCGTAATCGTCGTCGGCGTCTGGGCGGGCATGCCGCAGACGACGGTCGCCCTCCTCGCCGGGCTGCAGAACACCCCGAGGGAACTGCACGAGGCCGCCGCCATCGACGGGGCCGGCGCCTGGCGCCGCTTCACCACCGTCACCTGGCCCGCCCTGAAACCGGTGGCCCTCGCGATCACGGCGCTCAACTTCATCTGGAATTTCAATTCGTTCGCCCTGGTCTACGTGCTGACCAACGGCGGGCCGGGCGGCCGCACCCGGCTGCCGATGCTCTTCGCCTACGAAGAGGCCTTCCGTTACGGTCAGTTCGGGTACGCGGCGGCCATGGGCTGCGTGATGGTCGCCGTGATCGCCGTATGCCTCGCCGTCTTCCTGGTGGGCCGTCTCAGGGAAGGAGACGGCAAGTGACCGCGCGCACAAGGAGGTTGGGGCGCGCAGGACAGTACCTGGCGCTGCTCGCCTATCTCGTCTTCCTGGCCTTCCCGTTCCTGTGGCTGATCTCGACCGCCTTCAAGCCACCGCGCGAGCTGGGCTCGCTCCACCCCACCTGGATTCCCCGGCACCCCACGCTCGCCAACTTCCGCCAGGCCTTCGACGAACAACCCCTGCTCCACGCGGGGCTGAACAGCCTGATCGCGGCCCTCTCCGCCTCCCTCATCGCGGTGGTGATCGCGACGCCGATGGCGTACGTCATGGCCCGCCACCGGGGCCGGCTCGCGGCCGCCGCCACGGGCTGGGTGGTGATCAGTCAGGCGTTCCCGTTCGTGCTGCTGATCATTCCGCTGTTCCTGGTCCTCAAGAGCCTGCACGCGATCAACTCGGTGGGCGGTCTGGTCATGGTGTACGTGGTCTGGTCGCTGCCGTTCGCGCTCTGGATGCTGAACGGCTACGTACGCGCCGTGCCACCCGAGTTGGAGGAGGCCGCCGCCGTCGACGGTGCGGGGCGGCTGCGCATCCTCGTCTCGGTCACCGCGCCCCTCCTCGCCCCCGGGATCGTGGCGACCGCGCTCTTCGCCTTCATCACGGCGTGGAACGAATTCTTCTTCGCGCTCGTTCTGCTGAAGACCCCCGAGAAACAGACCCTGCCCGTCGTCCTCACCCACTTCCTCGGCGCGGAGGGAGTGGCCGACCTCGGCCCGCTCGCGGCAGCTGCCTTCCTCGCCACCCTGCCCTCCCTGGTGATCTTCGCGATCATCCAGAAGCGGATCACCGGCGGCATGCTCACCGGGGCGGTGAAGAGCTGATGCGGGCTCGTGAACAGGCCGGATCCGTACGGCTGTTGACGCTGGCCGCCGTGCTGGCCCTCCTCGTGCCGCTGCTCGCCGGGTGCTCGGACGGCGACTCGGGAAGCGGGGGAGTCATCAGGCTCCGCTTCCAGTCCCTGGCCTGGCAGAAGGAGTCCGTGGATGCGACGAAGGCCCTGGTCAAGGAGTGGAACGCGACACATCCAGGCATTCAGGTCCAGTACGTGCAGGGCAGTTGGGACACGGTCCACGACCAGCTGCTCACCGCGTTCGAGGGCGGCGAGGCGCCCGATGTGATCCACGACGCCTCGGACGACCTGGCCGACTTCGCGTACGGCGGCTACCTGGCGGACCTGGGCGGTCTGCTCCCGCGGCGGCTCAAGGACGACATCCCGGCGCAGAGCTGGGAGACGGCCACCTTCGACAAGGGGGTGTACGGGGTGCCGTTCCTCCAGGAGCCGAGGGTTCTGATCGCCAACACGAAGATCCTCACGTCCTCGGGGGTTCGGATCCCCACGGCCGAACAGCCTTGGAGCTGGGCCGAGTTCAGGCAGGTGACGAAGAGGCTGAGCGGTGGCGGAAAGTTCGGCGTGGCCTGGCCGCTCAAGGAGCCCGTCTCGGTCACCCTCAACCTGGGGCTCTCCGCGGGCGGCCGGCTCTTCGCGCGAGGCGCCGACGGCAAGGCGAAGGTGGAGTTCGCGGCCGGCGACGCGGTCGTCCCCGACACCATTCATGACCAGGTCAACACCGACAAGAGCGGGGCGCGCAGCACCCTCGGCATGGGTGGTTCGGACACCCTGCCCGGGTTCTTCGGCGGCAAGTACGCGATGGTGCCGCTCGGGTTCTCCTACCGCCAGCAGATCGTGCAGCAGGCCCCGCCCGGCTTCGAGTGGACGGTACTTCCGGCGCCGGCGGGCAGCGCGGGCCTGGACCAGGGCGTCAGCCCGCAGACCCTGTCGGTCGCCCAGGACAGCCCGCACAAGAAGGAGGCCGCCCAGTTCATCGACTTCATGCTGAGCCCGGCGAACATGGTGCGGCTGGCCAAGGGCGACTGGATGCTGCCGACGGGAACCGAGGCGCTCAAGGACCCGGCCCTGCACACCGCCAAGGACGGCTGGGCGACCGGCGCGGCGCTCGCCCCGCATCTGCGCTCGGCCCCCGCGCAGTCCGTGCGGGGCTACCCGGAATGGAAGGACAAGGTGGCCGCGCCCGCCCTGCAGGAGTACTACAGCGGGGCGATCGACGCGGCCGAGTTGAAGAAACGCCTGGTCCAGGACGGGAACCGGGTGCTCGCGCGCTATCAGCGGTGAGTTCTGAAAGGGGAGCCCTGCGGGTTGCCCCGGCCCGTCCCCCGAACGGGCCGGGGCGGTCTCGGCCGGCGGCGGTTCGACGGCCTCGTCGTGCGTGAGGCCAGGCAGCCGCCTGGGCAGTGGCCGACGACCCGGCGCCGTCGGACCACCCTTCGACGTTAGGGGTGCGATCCGGCCGTCTCGTCGTGCTCTCAGGTGAGCCCGTCGGGTCCGGACTCATCCCTGTGGTGTGGAGGCATCCCCGGCGAGGCGTACCGAAGCCCCTTACACGTAAAGGGAGTTGGGCCCAGGGAAAGGTCGACGTGTTCACACAGAGTGTTCATCGCCCCTTCACGAAGCCCGAGTTGCCCGTTCCTGGCCGGTATCTGATTACGAAAGCTTGTTGGGTAAGTCACAGCTGCATGAAGTCCTTGATCTGCGCGCGTCAATCGGCAAGGGTTTCGAACCAGCCCCGGAAAGTTTCCGTCCGGTAGGCAAACCCCCCACAAATAGTGACGAGGAGACCCCTCTTCATGGCAACTCACAAGCGCGCGAGCAAGAAGATCAAGCTCACCGCAGCCATAACCGCCGTCGTTGCGGCGGCCGGAGTGACCGCACTGAACTCTCCGTTCGCCGGAGCCGCCCCCGCCGAAGGCACGGTCTACGGACTGCACGCCCAGAACGCGGTGGACGGAAGCTACATCGTCCTGCTCGACAAGTCGGCCACGTCCGACTCCAAGCGCAAGCTCGCCGAGGAGTACGGCGGCAAGCTCCAGCGCGACTACTCCTCCTCCCTCAACGGCTTCTCCGCCAGCGGGCTTTCGGAGACCGAGGCCAAGCGGCTCGCCGCCGACCCGTCCGTCGGCAAGGTCGTACAGAACAAGAAGTTCCACATCAACGCGGAGCAGGCGAACCCGCCGTCCTGGGGCCTTGACCGGATCGACCAGGCCGACACCAAGGGCGACGGGAAGTACACCTACCCGGACAGCGCCGGGGACGGCGTCACCGCGTATGTGATCGACACCGGAGTCCGCATCTCCCACAAGGACTTCGGCGGGCGGGCCTCCTACGGCTTCAACGCGGTCGACAACAACGACAACGCGGACGACGGCAACGGCCACGGCACGCACGTGGCGGGCACCATCGCGGGTGCCGAGCACGGCGTGGCCAAGAAGGCGAAGATCGTCGCCGTGCGCGTCCTCGACAACCAGGGCTCCGGCAGCACCGAACAGGTCGTCGCGGGCATCGACTGGGTCACCAAGAACCACAAGGGCCCCTCGGTCGCCAACATGAGCCTCGGCGGCACCGCCGACCCGGCGCTGGACGAGGCCGTCCAGAAGGCGATCGCCTCCGGCGTCACCTTCGGCATCGCGGCCGGCAACGAGTCCGCCGACGCGGGCAACAGTTCGCCGGCCCACGTGAAGGAAGCCATCACCGTCGCCTCCTCCACCAAGGACGACAAGCAGTCCGACTTCTCCAACTTCGGTTCGGTGGTCGACCTCTACGCCCCCGGCTCGGACATCACCTCCGACTGGAACACCAGCGACACGGCCACCAACACCATCTCCGGTACGTCCATGGCGACCCCGCACGTCGTCGGCGCCGCGGCCGTCTACCTGGCCGGCCACAAGGACGCCACCCCGGCCCAGGTCTCCGACGCCCTCACCAAGGGCGCCACGGCCGACAAGATCTCCAACGCGAGCCCCGGCACCCCGAACAAGCTGCTGAAGATCGTCGAGTAGACACCGTTCAGCAGCACCGAACGGCGACCCCCGCGCCCGTCCCCCACGGGGCGCGGGGGCCGCTTTAGGGTGACCCCATGACGACGACGTACGCCGCACTGCTGCGCGGCATCAATGTGGGCGGGAACAAAAAAGTTCCCATGGCCGACCTCCGGAAAATCCTCGGCGAGTTGGGCCACGGCGATGTGAAGACGTACCTCAACAGCGGAAACGCCGTCTTCAGTAGCACCTCCCGCGATCAGGACGCGCTTGCGGCCGGCCTGGAGGCCGCCATCGAGAAGCACTTCGGCTTCCGCGTCGCCTGCATGGTGCGCAGCGGCCCCTATCTGCGGTCCGTCCTCGACGGCTGTCCCTTCCCGGCCGACGATCTTGAGGGCAAGCAGCTGCACGCCACCTTCTTCGCGGGCCCGCCCGTCACCGCCGACCGCTTCGCCTCCATCGACCAGGCAGCCTTCCTCCCCGAGGAGTTCCGGCTCGGCGACCAGGTGCTCTATCTGTACGCGCCCGACGGCCTCGGCAAGTCGCAGCTCGGCGCCGCCCTGTCCCGGCCCGGACTGCTCAAGGGCATCGACGCGACCTCCCGCAACTGGAACACCGTCAAGGCGCTGGTGCGGATGACGGAGGCGGCCGACGCCTGAGGCGCCATGCCCACCCGTCGCAGTCCGCTGTGGCGTCGCACCGAGGACGGACGGCTGCTCCCCTTCCGTCAGGCGAGCCCGTTCACGGCCGCCTCCACCAGGGGAGTTAGTCGGCTCAGGACGCCTGAAGCGCGTCCAATGTGTTCAACTCGGCGTCGGACAAGTCGAGTTGGGGCGCATTCAGGTTCTCCTCCAGATGCGCAAGTGAGCCGGTGCCCGGCGTCGGGCACAGGGCAGGGGAGCGGTGCAGCAGCCAAGCCAGGGCGATCTGGCCCCTGGTCGCGCCGTGCTGCCGGGCGATCCGGTCGAGGTCGGCCGCCGCCTCGCCGGTGAGTGCGCCGTTGGCCAGCGGCAACCAGGGCAGAAACGCCAGGCCGTGCGCCTCGCACAGGGCGAGGACCGCCGCCGACTCCCGGTCGAGGAGGTTGAAGCGGTTCTGCACGGAGGCGATGCCGGTCAGCCGGAGCGCCTGCTCCACCTGCTCGGCCGAGACGCTGTCCAGACCGATGTGCCGGATCTTGCCCTCCCGCCTCAACTCGTCGAGCGCGCCCAGCTGTTCGGCCATGGGGACGTCGGGGTCGAGTCGGTGCAACTGGTACAGGTCGATGGTCTCCACCCGCAGCCGGCGCAGGCTCGCCTCGCACATCGCCCGCAACTGCTCGGGCCGCCCCGCGATGTGCCAGGCACTGTCGCTGGTCCGTACGACTCCGCCCTTGGTCGCGATCACCACATCGGCCCGGTAGGGGTGGAGCGCCTCCGCGACGAGTTCCTCGGCGAGGTCCGGGCCGTAGTTGTCGGCCGTGTCGATCAGCGTGACACCCCGGTCCACCGCCCGGCGCAGCACGGCGAGGGCGTCCGCCCGTTCGCCGCGCGGGCCCCAGTAGCCGGGCCCGGTGAGCTGCGCGGTGCCGAAGCCGAGCCGCCGCAGGGGCCGGTCGCCGCCGAGTACGAAGGTCTCAGAGATCATGGCCGGACCGTATACGACCGCCCGCCGCGCTCCGGCCGACAGGGCGGGTTCCGGGCGACGGCCAGGGGAAGGGCCGAGCCGTCCGGCGTCAAAATGGCCCAGTGATCGCAGGCATGATTGGACCAGTGGTGGGGGCCATTGCCGGGCTACGCTCGACCCATGACGGACACCACGACAGACCTCGCGCAGCGCACCACCGTCGACTTCTACTTCGACCCCGCCTGCCCCTTCGCCTGGATCACCTCCCGCTGGATGCTGGAGGTCGAGCGGCACCGCGACATCGAGCTGAGATTCAGGCCGATGAGCCTCTACTTCCACAACGTCGGCAATGAACTGCCCGACTGGTACCGGGACTTGGTCGACCGCTCGATCGGCCCCGTCCGGGTCGCCGTCGCGGCGGCCGAGGCGCACGGCGACGGCGTGCTGCGCGATCTGTACACCGCTTTCGGCACCCGCATCCACCAGGACAAGAACCAGGACTTCAACGAGGTGATCGCCCAGTCGCTCGCGGAGCTCGGCCTGCCCGCCGCGCTCGCCGAAGCCGCCCACGACCCGGCGCACGACGAGGCCGTGCGCCGCAGCCACGACGCGGGCAAGGACCCGGCGGAGGACGGCTACGTCGGCACGCCGACCATGCACTTCGACGGCAAGGTCTACTTCGGCCCGGTGCTCAGCTCGATCCCGCGCGGCGAGGAGGCGGCCCAGCTCTTCGACAGCGTGCGCACGATCGCCGCGTACCCCGACTTCTTCGAGCTGAAGCGGACCCGGACGGGCTCCCTCCGCTTCGACTGAGGTCAGCGATCTTGTCGCGTTTCTTCAATACCGGGGGAGGGCTGCGACGGCAGGCTGGGCGCATGAAGAACGAACACCGTGTCATGACCGAATGCGCAGCAGAGGCCGCCCGCATCGCGCGCGGCGTCACTCCCGGGCAGCTCGCCGGGCCCACTCCCTGCGGGGAGTGGGACGTGCGGGCGCTGGTCAACCACTGGGTCCTGTACACCTCGCACGGCCTGGAGCACCGGGCGTTGCGCAAGCCGCTCCCGGACGAGCTCGCCGCGTGCGACTTCACCGCCGACGCCGACTGGCCCGAGCGGTACGCCGCCCAGCTCGACCGGGCCGTCGCCGCGTGGGCCGACCCGGCCGTCTGGGAGGGCGAGGTCGATCTGGGCGGGACCGCGCTGGCCGCTGCGCACATCGCCTCGATGGTCGTCAAGGAGATGGTGGTCCACGGCTGGGACGTCGCGCGCGCCACTGGGCAGGAGGTGCGGATCTCCGAGGAGTCCGCCGCGTTCGTCCTGAAGGTCGTCGAGGACAACGCCGAGCTCTACCGCCAGTACCAGGGCTTCGCCGACCCGGTTGACCTGCCGTCCGCGGCCGCCGCCTTCGAGCGCGCCCTGGCCGCCTCCGGCCGCGATCCGCACTGGGTCGCCTGACGGCAATGCACACTCAAGTGATCCGATGACTAGGGAGAGTTGGCGAGGAATCCCGAGGAATCCGGCTCGATGTGTTGACCGTGGTGCGTCAATGCTCCTACCTTTCCAGTGGCTCAGGGGGCCGGTCCCATGAGCTCCCACTGGGAGGGAACATGCCCGCATCCCGGAGCGCGCCGCGGACGGCGCCCCGAAGAGCCGCCCCGATCCTCGCACTCGCGGCCGCCCTGGCCCTGGGCGTCCCGGGCCTCGCGCCGTCGGCTGCGGCACGCTCGCCGCACGCGTCCTCGGCCGATGTGTATGTGTCCCCCACCGGGAGCGATTTGGCCGACGGCACCGCCCAGCACCCCGTGCGCGGCCTGCCGCGCGCCCGCGACGTGGCGCGCGGCAGGGCGGCGCACCAGAGTGCCGACCTCACGGTCCACCTCGCGGCCGGTACGTACCGCATGGACCAGCCGCTCGAACTCGACGCCCGCGACTCCGGCCGGAACGGCCACCGCATCATCTGGCAGGGTGCGGGCGCCGGGGCGACCGTCATCAGCGGCGGCCGCAAGGTCGAGGGCTGGCAGCCGGTGTCCGGACGCCCAGGGCTGTGGTCCGCACCCGCACCCCAAGGGCTCGGCGACACACGGCAGTTGTACGTCGACGGCGTGCGCGGCCAGCGTGCCAGGGGCGAGGTGCCGGTCGGCCTCGCCGCCACGTCCACCGGCTACACCGCGACCTCCGACGCCATCGCGCGCTGGCGCCGTCCCTCCGACGCCGAGTTCGTGTACACCAGCGGCGAGGCCCTCTGGAACGTCGAGCGCAACGGACTCGGCCAGTGGACCGAACCCCGCTGCAAGGTCGCCGCCGCCAAGGGCACCGCGATCACCATGGCCCAGCCGTGCTGGGACAACTCCAACAAGCGCGTCGAGTTCCCCGACCGGCCCGGCCGCACGGTGAGCATGGTCGGCCCCGGCAAGCTCACCAACAACGGCGAGGCCTCCTACGTCGAGAACGCCTACGAACTCCTCGACCAGCCCGGCGAGTGGTACCTCGACCGCGCCGCGAACACCGTGTACTACCTGCCGCGCCAGGGCGAGGACCCGAGGAGCGCCGACATCGAGGCGGCCTCCGCCGAGAAGCTGCTCGACGGGCACGGCACCGCGAAGGCGCCGCTGCACGATGTCGCCTTCCAGGGTCTCCAGTTCAGCTACGCGACCTGGCTGACGCCGTCCGGCCCCGAGGGCTTCTCCGAGATCCAGGCCGGCTACACCATCACCGGCGCCAAGGGCTGGGCGACCCAGGGCCTGTGCGGCTTCACCCCGGGCGGCACCTGCCCCTTCGCCTCCTGGACGAAGATGCCGGGCAACGTGTCCTTCTCGTACGCGCGCGGCATCGACATCAGCGACAGCACCTTTGCGCATCTCGGCGCCGCAGGTCTCGAACTGGGCACGGGCACGACCAACTCCACGGTCAGATCAAGCGTGTTCACCGACATCTCCGGCAACGGGATGGAGATCGGCGGCGTGGACGGGAAGCCCGTCGCCTCCGACATCCAGGTGACGGACAATCATCTCTACGCGCTGCCAAGGGAGTTCCACGGCGGGGTCGGCATCCTCAACGGCTACACCCAGCACAACACCATCGCGCACAACCAGCTCGACCACCTCGGCTACAGCGCGATCTCGATGGGCTGGGGCGGCTGGCCCGACAAGATCGGCTCGCCCGCGACCCCCAACCCGAGCCACGACAACGCGGTGCGCGACAACCTGATCTTCGACTACATGCAGCTCCTCGACGACGGCGGAGGCGTCTACACCCAGGGCCTGACCGGCACGTCGATGGCCGACGGCGAGAAGGTCACCGGCAACGTCATCCACGACCAGTGGGGCCTGGGCAAGAGCGTCTACACCGACAACGGCTGCACGTACGAGACCGTCCAGGGCAACGTCCTGTACGGCGCCGCGTACGCCAATGTGGCCAGCCGTCACACCGACTACCGCGACAAGCTCGGCAACAGCGACCCGACGCTGATCAAGGACAACTGGTGGGAGGAGGGCACCGCCGACGGCAACAGCAAGGGCCTGGTGACCACGGGCAACCGCATCATGGCGGGCCTCGCCGACGTGCCCCCGGACATCCTCGCCAACGCCGGGATCGAGCCCGCGTACCGCTCGGTCCTCGACCGTACGAGCCAGGCGGTCTCCATGCCCGAGGCCCCGGCGCGCGTGGGCACGAGCACGGCGGGCGCGGACGCGTTGTACGTGACCTTCAACCCGGCCTATGTGGACGGCGGTTCACCACTGACCGGCTACACCGCGAAGGCCCTGCGCCCCGACGGAACCGAAGCCGCGCGGGCTGACATTTCGGCGGCGGACTTCGCGCGCCAGGCGTATGTGCGCATTGCCCAACTCGCGATGTCGGAAGGGCCGTTCAGGGTGACCGTCACCGCACGCAACGCCCACGGCGAGAGCGCCCCGTCGCTCGCCTCGGCGCCGCTCGCGCCGAGCACGGCCGTCGTGTTGCCGGGGGCGCCGACCGGGGTCAAGGTGCGGGCCGGCGCCGGGGCGGTGACAGTGGCGTGGACGCCGCCCGCAGCCATGGGCGACGCCAAGGTCATCGGCTACCGGATCACCGTGTCGGACGGGCGGGTCGTGGAGGTCACCGGGCGGGACGCCCTGGTCACCCAGCCGACGGCGAAGGGGATGTTCCGGGTGGTGGGGGGTCTTGTGCCGGGGAAGCGCTACACGTTCACGGTCGCGGCCGTCACGGCGGCGGGGGTGGGGCCGGGGGTCGCGGCTGGATCTCTGACCCAGTCGTGAAGCGGACGCAAGCGGATGCGCAGGAGCGACGGGCCGTGTATCGGTCATGGCGGCACCTTGAGGGGCCGGCTGGCTCGGGAATTCTTGGGGTGGCAGGGGCAGGCGCATTTCAGCACTTCAAGGGGTGCCTCACCCTGCCAACGGCGCACCTCCAATGGGCCGGGGCAGTGCGTGTGTCCGACCGGCCAGCAGAGGTTGCGGGCTTCTCGGCACTCGGGAGTCACATAGGTGCTCGGCGCCTGCTTCGCGGTCATGACTCGGCCTGGCTGTCGAGTGCGGTCGTGCCCGCCTCGATCACTTCGTCGAGCCGGATCGCATCGCACAGGGCGCCGGGGGAGGACATGGGGATGGCCCAGTAGCTCGCGTGGGTCCCGTCCGGCTCGTTGTCCCCGATGCGGGGCACGCCGAGGTAGTGGCCGAGGCCGAGGTGCCTGGCGTACGGGCCAAGGCTCGGGGGTGACGGTGACGGCGGGACCAGCGCGTAGAACCGGCGCCCGCGTGGGTCGTGGATGACGGGCCCGCGCAGGCACGCACGCAGGACCGCGGTCGCCCCCTGGCCGACAGCCATGGCGTACACCAGCTCCTCGGCCAGGCGGACGGCGGAGAACTGGCGCCCGAGCGCCAGTAGGGCGATGGGCCCGCCCTTCCACTGATTCCACGCCTCCTGGGGCCTGTTGAGGCTGCCTGCGAGCCAGCCGGAGATCGCTCTCTCTGCCTCGGTGAGGGGGTGGGCAAGGGGGGTTCCGAGGGTGCTCATGGGTGCCTCCGCAGTGGGCTGCTTCGAGCGGCAAGGATCTCGGGGAAGCGGCAGGCATCTCGATACCCGAGCGGTAATCTCACCGTGAGATGGATTGGTATCCCACCTGCGGATAGGGGAGGTGGAGGGTGGCCGGACTACCGACAGCGATCGAACTTCCCGGCTGGGCCTGGGAGACGGCCGAACTGCGGCAGGCGCTGCGTCGTCGGGACATGGGTGCGGTATTCCGGTGCGTACAGCAGTACTCAGGGGCCAGTCAGGCGAGGATCGGCGCGGCCATCGACATGGCGCAGGGGCGCGTGAACGAAATCATCAACGGCCGCCGCGAGGTGTCCCGCCTGGACGTGTACGAGCGGATCGCCGACGGCCTGGACATGCCCGACGACGCCCGCCACCTCCTCGGTCGGCGGCCAGCAGGGAGAGGCGTTCGGGCGGCGCGGCCTTTGACCTGGCCGCATTCCCTGAGGTCGTCCGCGTGTACGCCTCGCAGGCCTCAGCCAGTGAAGAGATCCGTCAACAAGCCGGCACTGCAAGGGAGTTGGATGTGCTGGCGGTTCGAGGACTCGGCCTGATCGGACTGAACGACTCGCTCCTGCGGGCTTGCCTTCCTCGCGAACAGGGTGGTCACGGCCTGCGGGTGCGCCTGTTGCTCCTCGACCCCGAGTCGGTCGCGATCGCCCAACGAGCGGCGGAGGTCGGGGAATCGGTCGAGTCCCTGGCGAGCGGGGTACGCCTGGCCGAGGCGAGGCTGCGGGAGCTTACAGGCACCTGCGATGTGCAGGTGTATCGGTACCGCATGCTTCCGACCTGGCGCGTCATCCGCACTGATACGACGATGTTCGTGGGTGCCTTCGACGCAGGCTGGGAAGGCCATGAGTCGGCGTGCTACAAGGTGATGGAGACGCCGCACGGACCGCTGTACCGCGGCTTCCGGCGCATGGTCGAGGCGATCATCGATGGAGCCGAGCGCACGGCGTGAAAGGGGATCGCTGGTGATCGAGGCCGAGTTGAAGGCGCGCGTCCATGCTCCCGAGGCGGTGCTGCGCCGTCTCGATGAGCGAGCCACCGGCCGGGCCGAGGTGTACCGCGACACCTACTACGACGACCGGGCGGGCGGCCTTGGGGAGAAGGACCAGGAGCTGCGGGTGCGAACTGTGCGCGGGGCGGACGGCATTCGCACCGTCCTGACGTTCAAGGCTGCCAAGGTCGATGAGGCGTCGGGGTCCAAGCCCGAGTACGAGACCCGCGTCAGTGATGCGGAGGCCGTGCACGCCATGCTCCGCCAGCTCGGCTATGTGCCGGTCATCGCGTTCGAGAAGCGGTGCAGGAACTACGACTTCAAGGCCTACGGCCGGCAGATGCTCGCCACCCTGGTCCGGGTCCCGGAGCTCGACGGCACGTTCATCGAGGTGGAGACCCTCGTTGACGAGACCGACGTGACGGCCGCACTGGACGACGTCCGCTCAGTCCTGGCGGACCTGGGGATCGGGGCCGACGACCTGACGACGGAGCTGTACACCGACGCGGTACGGGCTCGGCGCAGCCGCTGACCCGGATCATGGTGGAGAGCCCTCGCCAGCCCGAAGGGGGCTCTGTTGTGCGGAGTGCCCCGCACGTGGGACGACCCTCGGTACAGCCAGGTACTGGCGAGCTGGCGGCGTCTTCGGGTTGAAAGGCGTCCCGGAAGGTGCCCCCGTCGTTTCTGCCCGCACGGGTTCGGGGTGACCCTCACGGTCGATGCTCGGACAGGCAAGCCGTTCAACGTCGAGTGCGCGTCCTGCAACACGGCGGAAGGCTGAGCCAGTAACGCGGCACCCGCGAGCCGGGCTCAAGCCGTCAGCGCGGGGCTGCGAGGGCGGGTCTTCGCCTCGTCGTAGCGGGACAGCAGCAACCGCGCCAACTCCGGTGCCGCGCCCAGCACTTCCGCCAGGACGTCCGCCTCCGCCGCGCCCCGGGCGATCCGGTCCGGCAGGAAGCCGGGGGCGATGACGTACGGGGCGACGGCCACCCGGCGCACGCCCAGGGCTCGCAGTTCCCGTACGGCGTCTTCCGTGCGGGGCAGGGCCGCGGAGGCGAACGCAGGCCGCACGGCGCACCAACCGGTGTGCCGCAGCTCCCGCGCAATTTCAGCGATCACTGCGATCGCCTCCGGGTCGGTGGAGCCCGCCGAGGCCAGGACGACCCCGGTCGAGCGCTTGTCGGCGGGGGTGAGGCCCGCCTCGTACAGCCGCCGCTGCAAGGTGTCGAGCAGCAGGGGAGAGGGGCCGAGGACGTCGGCCAGGCGGATGTTCAGGCGGGCCGGGGCCCGGCCGAGGACCGCCGGGATGTCCGCCTTGGCGTGGAAGGCGCGGGTCAGGAGGAGAGGGAGGGACACTACGTCCCGTACGCCTTCCAGCGCGAGGCGGTCCAGGATCTGCGGGACCGACGGCGCGTTGAAGTCCAGGAATCCGAGCTCCACGCGCACCCCCGGTCGCAGCGACCGCACCCGCCGCACCAGGGCGTGGACGGTCGCGGCGTGCCGGGGGTCGCGGCTGCCGTGGGCTATGACGAGGAGGACCGGGCGGTGCACGGGCGGCTCAGCCCTTCACGAGCAGACCGCGGCCGCGCAGCACCCTGCGCTCCAGCGGGCTGAAGATCAGCAGGTCGATGGCGATGCCGACGAGCAGGATCAGGATGATCGCGAGAAAGATGCCGGGCATGTCCGAGTTGTTGCGGCCGTTCTCCAGCAACTGGCCGAGCCCGAGCCCGAGATCGGGCGAGGAGGCGATGATCTCGGCGGCCATCAGCGAACGCCAGGAGAACGCCCAGCCCTGCTTCAGGCCGGCGAGGTAGCCGGGCAGCGCGGCCGGCATCAGGATGTGCCAGGCGCCGCGCACCCCGGTCGCGCCCAGCGTGCGGCCCGCCCGCAGATACAGCGGCGGCACCTGGTCGACGCCGGAGACCAGGCCGTTGGCGATCGAGGGGACCGCGCCGAGCAGGATCACCGCGTACATCATCGAGTCGTTCAGGCCGAGCCAGAGCACGGCCGGCGGGACCCAGGCCACCGACGGCAGCGACTGGAGCCCGGACAGGATCGGACCGATCGCGGCCCGCACGAACTTGACCCGGGACACGAGCAGGCCGAGCGGCGTGCCGATGGCAAGGGCGAGCAGGAAGCCGAGCAGACCGCGCGAGACGCTGGTCCACACGACGTCGAGCAGGGTCCCCTGGAGCCACATGTCGGTCAGGCTCGACCACACGGCGGACGGCGCGGGCAGCTTGTAGGAGTCGGTGACCTTCGCCGAGACCAGGACCTGCCACACCACCAGGACCAGGGCGACCGCGGTCAGTGGCGGCAGCACCTTCTTGACCAGGACCTCGCGCACCGGGGTGCGGTGGGTCTGGACGGTTTCGAGCGCGTCGAGCCCCGCTTCGAGGCTGCCCAGGTCGGGGGAGTCCCTGACGTCAGTGGTCTCAGTGCTGGCCATGGCGGCGGATCTCCCCACGCAGTTGTTCAGTGATCTCGACGGAGAGCTCCGCCACTTCGGCGTCCTCGATGCGGCGCGGCTGGTCGATGTCGACCGTCCACTCGTGGGCCACCCGGCCGGGCCGCGAGGAGAGCAGCACCACGCGCTGGGCGAGCCGGACCGCCTCGCGCACGTTGTGCGTCACGAAGAGCACGGACAGGTTCGTCTCCCGCCAGATGCGGGTCAGCTCGTCGTGCAGGACGTCGCGGGTGATCGCGTCGAGCGCCGCGAACGGCTCGTCCATCAGGAGGAGTTGGGAGTCCTGGGCGATCGCGCGGGCCATCGCCACGCGCTGGCGCATGCCGCCGGACAGCTCGTGCACGCGCTTGCCGTACGCGCCCTGGAGGCGGACCAGGGCCAGGAGCTCCTCGGCCCGCTCGCGCCGGTCGTTCTTGGGCACCCCGCGCAGCCGCAGGGCGAGCTCGATGTTCTTGCCCGCGGTCAGCCACGGGAACAGGGCGTGCTCCTGGAACATCAGGGCGGGCCGCCCGCCGGGCGTCTCGATGGTGCCCGCGGTCGGCGCGTCCAGGCCCGCCACCAGGTTGAGGAGCGTCGACTTTCCGCAGCCGGAGGCGCCCAGGAGGGTGACGAACTCGCCCGGCGCGACATCGAGCGAGATGTCGTCGAGGACGAGCTGCGGTCCCGCGGGACCGTTGAAGGACTTCGAGACGTGCCCGATCCGGGCGGCGTACTCGTGCGCCGCCGCCGTGCGGTCCGTGGCCTTGGCGAGTGCGGTGGCCATGGTCGTCACCTCCTGGGAAACCTGTGAACCAGCTTGATACGGGGACTAGTTGACGCCGAGGCCGGCGTCGCCGACCTCGGGCCTGCCCAGGGACTTGAGGACCTTGTTGAGCGGGTCCAGGTCGTAGATGCCCTTGAGGTCGGGCTTCTTGAGGAGGCCGGCCTTCACCGCGTGGTCGGCCTGCGCCTGGAGGCTGGCCGCCAGCGGGTCGTCCAGGGTCTGGATGGACTTCCACGCCGGGTCGATGATGTCCGCCGGCAGCTCCTTGCCGGAGAGCTTCTTGAGCGCGGCGTTCGCCGAGGCCTTCGCCTGGTCGGGGTGGGTGACGATCCACTCGTTGGTCTTCACCGAGCCGCGCAGGACCGCCTCGACGACATCGGGGTGCTCCTTGAGGAACTTCTGCGACACGATGATGTTGGTGATCACGAACTGGTGGTCCGGCCACAGGTCGGACTCGTCCACGAGGACCTTGCCGCCCTCCTGCACCAGCTTGGACGCGGTCGGCTCGGGCACCCAAGCGCCGTCGATCGAGCCGGACTTGTACGCGTCCGGGGTGATCTTGTTGTCGGTGCGGACCACGTTGACGTCGCCCTTGCCGCTCTGCGCGTCGACCTTCCAGCCCTTGTCGGCCAGCCAGTTCAGGAACGCCACGTCCTGGGTGTTGCCGAGCTGCGGGGTCGCGATGTTCTTGCCCTTGAGCTCGTCCACCGACTTGATCTTGTTCGGGTTGACCACCAGCTTCACACCGCCGGAGGCCGAGCCGCCGATGATGCGCAGGCTCTGGCCCTTGGACTTGGTGAAGCCGTTGATGGCCGGCGAGGGGCCGATCCAGCCGATGTCGATCGAGCCCGCGTTGAGCGCCTCGATCTCGGAGGGCCCCGCGTTGAAGGTGGCCGTCTTGACGGCCGTGCCGCCCAGCTCCTTCTGGAACAGCCCCTCCTGGACGCCGATCAGCGGCGTGGCGTGGGTCAGGTTCGGGAAGTAGCCGATCTTCACGGAGTCGGCGGAGAGCTTCTTGCCGTCGGCGGCGGGCGCGGCCTTCCCGGCGTCGTCCTTGTTCGCGGAGGAGCCGTAGCCGCAGGCGGCGAGCGCCCCGAACAGCAGGGGCAGGGTGGCGGCGGCTGTCAGGCTGCGCCGCAAAGTGGAGCTGGCAGGCACGGGAGGGTGTCCTCTCGGAGGCCCGGTGCTTACGTCCGGCGGAGTCTCAACTCCGGGACGCGGCCGGGAAGTCGGCAGGTCTTCGGCGGTGCGGGCGGTGCTGGTGGTGCATCCGGGCGCGCGAGCGGTGCGCGTACGTCATCGCGCACATCGGGCGACCCCGCCCTGGCCGCTGCCGAGGGCGCCGCTGCCCACGCGGCCGCCCTCCTTCGCGAAGGTCGAGTACACGTCGTGACTGTGCATCAGGAGTCCCGGCATCAGAAGTCCCAACCCGCTTCGTCCGCAACGGTGTTGAGCACCTTGTGGGTGGCGAACGACTCGCCCGCCATGCCGGCCGCGAGCGTGGTGCCGTCCGCCGGGTCGATCAGCAGGAACGAGCCCGTGCGCCGCGAGTCGGCGTACGAGTCGAGCGCGAGCGGCTCGGCGGTGCGCACCAAGACCTGGCCGATGTCGTTGGCGACGAGCTGGCCCGGCTCGGGGTGCTGGGAGAGGTCGTCCAGGGTCAGCCGGGACGGGATCTCCTTGACGATCGCCTTGACCGTGCGGGTGGTGTGCTTGAGCAGCACCCGCTGACCCACCGTCAGGGGCTGGTCGGCCACGTGGCAGACGGTCGCCTCCACGTCCTGGGTGGTGGCGGGGGCGTCCCCGCTCGGCACGATCAGGTCGCCGCGCGAGATGTCGATGTCGTCCTCCAGGAGGAGGGTGACGGACTGCGGAGTCCAGGCGATGTCGACGGACTCGCCGAGCAGGTCGATCCCCACGATCCTGCTGGTGCGCCCGGAGGGAAGCACGGTCACCGGCTCGCCGACCCGGAACGTGCCGGCGGCGATCTGGCCCGCGTATCCGCGGTAGTCCGGGAGCTCGGCGGTCTGCGGCCGGATCACGTACTGCACGGGAAGGCGCGCGTGGCAGGAGGTCAGGTCGTGGCTGACCGGGACCGTCTCCAGGTGCTCCAGGACGGTGGGGCCGCCGTACCAGTCCATGTTGGCGCTGGGCTCCACCACGTTGTCCCCGGCAAGCGCCGAGATCGGGATGGCAGTGATCTCCGGGACGCCCAACTCGCTCGCGTACGCGGTGAATTCCTCGGCGATCTTCGCGAAGACCTTCTCCTCGTACGCCACCAGGTCCATCTTGTTGACGGCGAGGACGACGTGCGGGACGCGCAGGAGGGCGGCGACCGCGGCGTGCCGGCGGGTCTGCTCGATGACGCCGTTGCGGGCGTCGACCAGGACCACGGCGAGGTCGGCGGTGGAGGCGCCGGTCACCATGTTGCGGGTGTACTGCACGTGCCCGGGGGTGTCGGCCAGGATGAACCGGCGCCGCGGGGTCGCGAAGTAGCGGTAGGCCACGTCGATGGTGATGCCCTGCTCGCGCTCGGCCCGCAGGCCGTCGGTGAGCAGCGCCAGGTCGGGGGCCTCCTGACCGCGCTTGAGCGAGGCCGCCTCGACGGCTTCGAGCTGGTCGGTCAGGACCGACTTGGAGTCGTGCAGGAGCCGGCCCACCAGGGTGGACTTGCCGTCGTCGACGGACCCGGCGGTCGCGAAGCGCAACAGGGTGGTGGCCGACAGGTCGGCCAACTGCACTGCGTTGTCAACGGAGTTGGACATTCTAGAAGTACCCCTCGCGCTTGCGGTCTTCCATCGCGGCCTCGGACATCTTGTCGTCGGCGCGGGTGGCGCCCCGCTCGGTGAGCCTCGATGCGGCGATCTCGGTGATGACGGCGTCCAGCGTCGTCGCGTCGGAGTCGACGGCGCCGGTGCAGGACATGTCGCCGACCGTGCGGTAGCGCACCAGACGGGTCTCGACGCTCTCGTCGGCCTTGGGGCCGCCCCACTCGCCGGCGGTCAGCCACATCCCGGACCGCTTGAACACCTCGCGCTCGTGCGCGAAGTAGATCTGGGGCAGGTCGATGTCCTCGCGGGCGATGTACTGCCACACGTCCAGCTCGGTCCAGTTGGACAGCGGGAACACCCGGACGTGCTCACCGGGGGCGTGCCGGCCGTTGTAGAGCTGCCACAGCTCGGGGCGCTGGCGGCGCGGGTCCCACTGCGAGAACTCGTCGCGCAGCGAGAACACGCGCTCCTTGGCGCGGGCCTTCTCCTCGTCACGGCGGCCGCCGCCGAACACCGCGTCGAACCGGTGCTCCTGGATGGCCTCGGTCAGCGGGAGGGTCTGGAGCGGGTTGCGCGTCCCGTCCGGGCGCTCGCGCAGCTTGCCCGCGTCGATGTAGTCCTGCACCGAGGCGACGTGCAGGCGAAGGCCGTGCTCGGCCACTACCCGGTCGCGGTAGGCGAGAACCTCGGGGAAGTTGTGCCCGGTGTCGACGTGCAGCAGCGTGAAGGGAACGGCCGCCGGGGCGAACGCCTTCAGCGCCAGGTGCAGCATGACGATGGAGTCCTTGCCGCCGGAGAAAAGGATGACCGGCCGCTCGAACTCACCCGCCACCTCACGGAAGATGTGCACCGCCTCGGACTCCAGGGCGTCCAGGTGGCTGAGCGCGTAGGGGGTGTCGGTGCCCTCGCTCACGGTGATTGCCGACGTCATGCCAGGCCCCTCTCGGTGAGCAGCGCATGCAGCGCGGCCGCGGACTCGTGCACGGTCTGGGTGTGCGACTCGATCCGCAGATCCGGCGCCTCGGGCGCCTCGTACGGGTCGTCGACGCCGGTCAGGCCGCTGATCTCGCCCGCCGCCTGCTTGGCGTACAGACCCTTCACATCGCGTACGGAGCAGACCTCCACCGGCGTCGCGACGTGCACCTCCAGATAGGCGGTGCCCTCGCTCTGGTGGCGCTTGCGGACGGCCTCGCGGCTGTCGGCGTACGGGGCGATCACCGGGACGAGCGCCTTCACGCCGTTGGCGGCGAGCAGTTCGGCGACGAAGCCGATCCGCTGCACGTTGGTGTGCCGGTCCTCGCGGCTGAAGCCGAGGCCCGCCGAGAGGAACTCGCGGATCTCGTCGCCGTCGAGCACCTCGACGCGGTGGCCGCCCTCGCGCAGGCGGCCCGCGAGCTCGTACGCGATGGTGGTCTTGCCGGCGCTCGGCAGACCGGTCAGCCAGATGGTGGCTCCCGCCTCCGTCACGCTCATCGAAGTCTCCTGATCATTCTTCTGACGGTCCGTCATCCGTGCAGCCCGCACTCGGTCTTGTTGCGTCCGGCCCAGCGTCCGGCCCGCGCGTCCTCGCCCTCGGCGACCCGGCGGGTGCAGGGCGCGCAGCCGATCGAGGGGTAGCCGTCCATGAGGAGGAGGTTGGTGATCACACCGTGCTCCGCGACGTAGGCGTCCACGTCGTCCTGCGTCCAGCGGGCGATCGGCGACACCTTGACCTTCTGCCGCTTCTCGTCCCAGCCGACGACCGGGGTGTTGGCCCGGGTCAACGACTCGTCGCGGCGCAGCCCGGTGGCCCACGCGGAGTACGAACCCAGGCCCTGTTCAAGGGGCTTGATCTTGCGCAGGGCGCAGCACAGGTCGGGGACGCGGTCGTGCAGCTTCGGGCCGTACTCGGCGTCCTGCTCGGCGACGCTCTGGCGCGGGGTCAGCGTGATGACGTTGACGTCCATCACCTCGGCGACCGCGTCGCGGGTGCCGATGGTCTCGGGGAAGTGGTAGCCGGTGTCGAGGAACACCACGTCCACACCGGGCATCGCGCGCGAGGCGAGGTGGGCCACGACCGCGTCCTCCATGGAGGACGTGACGCAGAACCGCTTGCCGAAGGTGTCGGCCGCCCACCGCAGGATCTCCAGCGGGGAGGCCTCTTCGAGGTCCCGGCCCGCCTGCTCGGCGAGCGCCTTGAGGTCTTCGGCGGTGCGCTCGTCGGTCTGAGTGGCCGTCATATCGCTTCCCCTCCACGGTCGTTGTGCTGAACGCCGCGGGCGAGCAGCCCGAGGAACTTCAACTGGAAGGCCCGGTTGCACGCCGCGCATTCCCACGCGCCGTGTCCGGTTTCGTTGGGACGCAGGTCCTCGTCGCCGCAGTACGGGCAGTGGAAGGGGGCCGCACGCTCGCTCATGGCTGCTCCTCTCGCTGCCGTTCGCCGCCGCTCACGACAGTGCCTCTTCGCTCGCGCGGGCGGTCCAGGCGGCGAACCGCTCGCCCTCGGTGCGCTCCGCCTGGAAGCGCTTGAGGACGCGTTCGACGTAGTCGGGCAGCTCGGCCGAGGTGACCTTCAGACCGCGGACCTTGCGGCCGAAGCCGGCCTCCAGGCCGAGCGCGCCGCCCAGGTGCACCTGGAAGCCCTCGACCTGGTTGCCGTCGCCGTCCAGGACCAGCTGGCCCTTGAGGCCGATGTCGGCGACCTGGATGCGGGCGCAGGAGTTCGGGCAGCCGTTGATGTTGATGGTGATGGGCTCGTCGAACTCCGGGATGCGGCGCTCCAGTTCGTCGATGAGCGAGGCGCCGCGCGCCTTCGTCTCGACGATGGCCAGCTTGCAGAACTCGATGCCGGTGCAGGCCATGGTGCCGCGCCGGAACGGCGAGGCGTTGACCTTGAGGCCGAGCGCCTCCAGACCGGACACGAGCGAGTCCACGCGGTCCTCCGCGACGTCGAGCACGATCAGCTTCTGCTCGGCGGTGGTGCGAAGGCGGCCCGAGCCGTGCGTCTCGGCGAGCTCGGCGATCTTGCTCAGGGTGGCGCCGTCGACGCGTCCGACGCGGGACGCGAAGCCGACGTAGAAGCGGCCGTCGTTCTGGCGGTGCACCCCGAGGTGGTCGCGCCAGACGTCCCTGGGCTGCTCGGGCGCGGGGCCGTCGAGCAGCTCGCGCTTGAGGTACTCGTCCTGGAGGACCTGGCGGAACTTCTCCGGGCCCCAGTCGGCGACCAGGAACTTCAGGCGGGCGCGGGTGCGAAGGCGCCGGTAGCCGTAGTCGCGGAAGATCGAGATGACGCCCTCGAAGACGTCCGGCACCTCGTCCAGGGGCACCCAGGCGCCGAGCCGCACGCCGAGCTTGGGGTTGGTGGAGAGGCCGCCGCCGACCCACAGGTCGAAGCCCGGCCCGTGCTCGGGGTGCTCCACGCCGACGAACGCGATGTCGTTGATCTCGTGCGCGACGTCCAGCTGGGGGGAGCCCGAGACGGCCGACTTGAACTTGCGGGGCAGGTTGGAGAAGGCCGGGTTGCCGATGAAGCGGCGCTGGATCTCGTCGATGGCCGGGGTGCCGTCGATGATCTCGTCCGCGGCGATCCCGGCGACCGGCGAGCCGAGGATGACACGCGGGGTGTCGCCGCAGGCCTCGGTGGTGGACAGGCCGACCGCTTCGAGCCGGTTCCAGATCTCCGGGACGTCCTCGATGCGGATCCAGTGGTACTGGATGTTCTGCCGGTCGGTGAGGTCGGCGGTGCCGCGCGCGAACTCCTGCGAGATCTCGCCGATCACGCGCAGCTGCTCGGTGGTCAGCCGGCCGCCGTCGATGCGGACGCGCAGCATGAAGTACTCGTCGTCCAGCTCCTCCGGCTCCAGGATCGCGGTCTTGCCGCCGTCGATGCCCTGCCGGCGCTGGGTGTAGAGCCCCCACCAGCGCATCCGGCCGCGCAGGTCGTTGGGGTCGATCGAGTCGAAGCCGCGCTTGGAGTAGATCGTCTCAATGCGTGTCCGCACATTGAGACCGTCGTCGTCCTTCTTGAACTGCTCGTTCCCGTTGAGGGGCGTGAAATGGCCAACGGCCCACTGGCCTTCACCACGGTGGCGGCCCGGCTTGCGGCGGGGCGTCGCGGGGGCAGGGTTTTCTGGGGTGGCGGCCATGGCATATGTCCTTCGGGACTGCAGGTGGGCGGCTCTGACCTGCACACTCGCGCTTCGGCGCGGCGGTGCGCAGTCAGGACAAAGAGGAAAGAGATCGCGGCGTTGCTGGAGGCGTCAGCGTGCCGGACAGATGGCGCTGGACATGCGGCCGAGGTCGACGTGCCGCCGACTCACCAAGGCAATTCCAGTTCCAGACATGACGGAAGCGTGTCACGGGACTTTAGACCCAGTCCACCACTATCCATAATGTGGACATTGGTGTCCCGAATGGTGGGACGCTGTGTCCCGGGTCACGGGCGGACGCGGCGGTTCCCCCGCCGGGAAACCGTCCGAAGCCACCTGAAGCTGCCCGAGGGCCGTTCGCCCGCCCCTCAGAACGCCCCCGGCCAGGGCCCCGGCGCGGCGACGTCCTCGGCCTGCTCCTCCTTGGTCTCGAAGAGCTTGAAGCCGCGGCGCAGATAGTTGTCCATGGCGTGCTCCCCGTCCAGCGAGCAGGTGTGCAGCCGCACCCGCTCGGTGGCGGGCAGTTCCGGCCAGCGTTCGGCCAGGTCCCAGGCCCGCCGGATCCCGTACGACAGGAGGTGGCCGCCGATCCGCCGGCCGCGGAAGGCGGGGATCAGACCGAAGTAGACGATCTCGACCGAGCCGCCGGGCTGGGCCTCCAGCTCCACGTAGCCCGCGGGGGTGCCCCGGTCGTAGGCCACCCAGGTCTCCGTGCCCGGCCCGGCGAGCGCCCGCTCCCACTCGGCGTACGACATGCCCAGGCGGTCGATCCACTTGATGTCGCCGCCGACCGCCGTATAGAGGAAGCGGCTGAACTCCGGCGAGGGGACCTCGGCGCGCACGATCGTGACGTCGCCGGACGGCTCGGCGGCCGGGCGCAGATCGGCGAGGGAGGTCTGCTCAAGGGACCAGGTGGTCACGGTGATACTCATGCGGCTCAGGCAATCATGCGGCGCGCGATGCTTCCAACGCAGGTCAGGGGTGGCGGCCCCGGGCCAGTCTCACCGCTGGGGACGAGGAGTGGGGGAGCAGGTCCGCCGGGCGGTCCGGCCCGACCACCTCCACCCGCACGTCCTCGCTGAAGCGGTACGGGCGGTGCGCGAGCACCTCCGCGAGGTGGCGGCGCAGCCGTGACATCTCGGCCCGTACGGTCACCGTGCGCGTCGGGTCCTCGAAGATGTCCTGCGCGAGCTGGGCCGCGCTGCGGCCCTCCCGGTTCTGCGCCAGGACGAACAGCAGCTCCGCGTGGCGGGGGCTGAGCTCCTGCGTCCAGCTGCCCGCGTCGCCCGAGACGGTCACCGAGCAGCGCCGCGGCCGGCTGAGGTCGAGCACGACCCGCCGGGCCGTCGAGGGGCCCGCGCCGCCGCCCTCTCCGTCGACCTGGACGAGCCGGCCGCCGGGCAGCGGCTCGACCGTGCACATGCCGAGCGAGGGCAGCCACACCCGGCCCGAGCGCGGCGCCTTCGGCAGCGCGAGCCGGTCGGTGGGCGGCATGCCGGTGACCGCCGCCACCCAGCCGTTGTCGTCGACGGCAAGGGCCCGCCCGCCGATCCGGCAGAGCACCGGCGCGGCCACCGTACGCAGCCGCTCAAGCGCGGCGAAGTGCCGGTTGCGCAACTCCGCCGCGGCGAGCCGGGTCACCGACGTCACGAAGGACAGCGTGGCCGGGTGCATCGTGCTGAGCGGCCCGCTGATGTCGACGACGCCGAGCAGCCGCCCGTCGCGCGGGTCGACGATGGGCGCGCCCGCGCAGGTCCAGGTGTGGTGGGCGGACACGAAGTGCTCGGCCGAGAACACCTGCACCGGTCGGCCGGTGACGAGCGGGGTGCCCACCCCGTTGGTGCCGGCGGCCGTCTCGCTCCAGTCGGCGCCGACCTCGAAGCCCAGGGTGTCGGCGAGCTTCAGGACGGAGGGGTGCCCCTCGCGCCACAGCAGCCGCCCCTCGGCGTCCGAGACCACCATGATGTGCTGTGCGGCGTCCGCCACCGACACCAGGGCGTCCCGCAGCACCGGAAGGACCTCGGTCAACCGCGAGTGCCGCCTGCGCCGTTCGACCTCGGCGAGCGGAAGCAGCCCGGCACGGTTCTCCCCGTCCGGGTCGAGCCCGCTGCTGAGCATCCGCCGCCAGGACTCCCCGATGTCCGTACGCGGCACGACCTTGGTGCGCCGGCCCTCAAGGGCGGCCGCCCGCATGCTCTTCAGGAGCCGGGTCGCCTCCCGGGAGTCCATCGCGGCCAGCCGGGCCACGTCGAGCGTGTTGGTCTCCACGGAATCCTCCTGCTGTCGACACCGGCGTCCGTCACGTACTGAGCCCCGCGTGTCCTGAATTCATCCTGCCCGTCCGGGAGTTGGCGCGGGGCGATATGCCGCACATGGTTGCAACCCTTTGCAACGCTCGCGAACGGCCGTGCGCGTGTACGAAGGTGGGAGAGCACCGGAAGTCCGGTCGTCATGCTCCCTCCACGGACGCATGAGCGCGGGGGTGGTGCCGTGTCGGCGCAGCACCACCCCTGACGGACCTTTTCGGCCGCGGCGGCCCTCCGCTCACACCTCGGCGCGGGCCCGCTCCACCACCGACGCCAGATCCAGCGAGTGCGGCAGCGTCCCGAACGCCGCCCCCCAGTCGCCGCCGAGCCGCGACGCGCAGAACGCGTCCGCGACCTGTGCCGGCGCCCAGCGCACGAGCAGCGAACCCTGGAGCACCAGCGCCATCCGCTCCACAAGCCGCCGCGCCCGCGCCTCGATGCCGTCCAGGTCGGAGAGTTCGGTCAGCAGGTCCTTGATCGCCGCGTCGAGGCGGTGGTCCGCGCCGCGTGCCTTGCCGACCTCCTGGAGGAACGCGTTGATCGCCTGCGGCTCGCGCTGGAGCGCCCGCAGGACGTCCAGGGCCTGGACGTTGCCCGAGCCCTCCCAGATCGAGTTCAGCGGAGCCTCCCGCAGCAGCCGCGGCATCCCGGACTCCTCGACGTACCCGTTGCCGCCGAGGCATTCGAGCGCCTCGCCCGCCACCGGCGTGCACCGCTTGGTGACCCAGTACTTGGCGGCCGGCACCGCGAGCCGCAAAAACGCCCGCTCCTCCTCCGTATCGGCGTCGTAGGCGGCCGCGAGACGCAGCGCCAGCGTGGTGGCCGCCTCCGACTCCAGGGCCAGATCGGCGAGCACGTTGCGCATCAGCGGCTTCTCGACGAGCAACCCACCGAACGCACTTCGGTACGAGGCGTGGTGGACGGCCTGCGCCACGGCCTGCCGCATGATCGCCGCCGAGCCGATCACACAGTCGAGCCGGGTCGCCGCCACCATCTCGATGATGGTGCGCACCCCGCGCCCCTCCTCACCGACCCGGCGCGCCCACGTTCCGTCGAACTCGACCTCGCTCGACGCGTTCGACCTGTTGCCCAGCTTGTCCTTGAGCCGCTGGATCGCGAACGTGTTGCGCGTGCCGTCGGCGAGAACCCGCGGCACCAGGAAGCACGTCAGGCTGTCCTTTTTGGAGGGGGATGCCTGGGCAAGGACCAGGAACCCGTCGCTCATCGGCGCCGAACAGAACCACTTGTGCCCGGTCAGGACGTACTCGCCGTCGGCGGAAAGCGGCACCGCGGACGTCGTGTTCGCCCGGACGTCGCTGCCGCCCTGCTTCTCCGTCATGCCCATCCCGAAGAGCACCCCGCCCTTCTCGGCGGCGGGCCGCAGCCCCTCCTCGTACACGTGCGAGGTGAGCCGCGGCTCCCACTCGGCGGCGAGCGCCGGGTCGGTGCGCAGCGCGGGCACCGCCGCGTGCGTCATCGAGACCGGGCATCCGTGCCCGCCCTCGGCCTGCGTCCACACCAGGAAGCCGGCGGCCCGCCGCACGTGCCCGGCGGGCCGCCCCCAGGCGTCGGTGAGCCCGGCGGACACCGCCTTGCCGAGCAGCCGGTGCCAGCTGGGATGGAACTCGACCTCGTCGATGCGGTTGCCGTACCGGTCGTGGGTGCGCAGCTTCGGCGGATTCTCGTTCGCCAGCACACCCCACTCCTGGGCCTGGGCCGATCCCGCGGTCCGTCCGAGGCCCGCGAGCTCCTCTCGTACCTCGTCGACGAGTTCCGGCGCGGTGTGCCGCTCGACCGCCTCGGACAGGGCCCGGTCGGCGGTGAAGACGTCGTACCCCACCAGGGGCGGAGCCTGGTTGGTCACTGTGTGGGTGGTGGCTGCCATGCCGATACGGTAAGGACGTGCAGCCAGCAAATGAAACACCCGAGCGGACATCCGGCCGCCTTCATCGGGCCCGCGTCCTCTACCGCAACGTCTCGAAGCGGAAACTGGGCTGGCTGCTCCTCAAGGACACCGTCAACTCCTGCGTCGAGTACCGCATCCTGGGCCTGGCCGCCGAGGCCGCGTTCTTCACGCTCCTCTCGCTGCCTCCGCTGCTGCTCAGTGTCATCGCGCTGCTCGGCTACGTGGACGGCTGGACCAGCACCCACACCGTCGCCAGCATCGAGCAGAACATCCTGAACGCGGCCGGAACCGTACTGTCCGACCGGGGTGTGCACGAGTTCGCCCAGCCGCTCCTCGAAGACGTCACCAAGGGCAAACGCCCGGACATCGTCTCCATCGGCTTCGCCATCGCCCTGTGGTCGGGCTCGCGCGCGGTCAACGTCTTCATCGACACCATCACCGTGATGTACGGGCTCGACGGGCACCGCGGCATCGTCAAGACCCGGCTGCTCTCGCTGCTCCTGTACATCGTCGCGCTCCTGATCGGCGCGGTCGTGCTGCCGCTCGCGGTGGTCGGCCCGGACCGGGTGGTGGAGCTGATCCCCTGGGGCACGAACGTGATCAGCTTCCTGTACTGGCCGACGATGATCCTGTTGTCCATCGCGTTCCTGACCACCCTCTTCCACGTCTCGGTGCCGGTCCGCTCGCCGTGGATCGAGGACGTGCCGGGCGCCCTGGTGGCCCTCGCGATGTGGGTGCTCGGCTCGTTCCTGCTGCGGATCTACCTGACCAGCACGGTCGAGGGCCCCACCATCTACGGCTCGCTCGCGGCGCCCATCGCGGTGCTGCTGTGGATCGGCATCTCGGCGTTCGCGGTGCTTGTCGGCGCGGCCGTCAACGCGGCCATCGACCGGGTCTGGCCGTCGGTGGCGACGGCCGCCGCCCGCGCGTCCAGCGACCGGGTGCGCACCGCACAGGCCGCCCAGCTCGTGGCCCGGGCACAGCCGGTCCAGCCGATGCTCTTCGACGACGGCGACGACGACGGCGACGAGGCGGGCGACCCCGGGATGCCCTCCGAGTTCCCCGAGCGCTGGTCGAAGTTCCTGCCGCCGGACGACGTGAAGTCCCGCCTGCACACCACGAAGAAGCCCGAGGACAAGCCCCAGGAGAAGCCCCCACGCGACCACGAGAAGTCCCCGCGCGACCACGACTGACGGGCCCACCGCCGGGAGGCCGGACTACCCTCGAAGCATGTACCGAGAGCGGCCTTCCCGGCTGTCCGGCGCCTTCGTGTGGACCCGGACCGTGGCCGGCGACGACGCGCGGCCCGTCCTTCCGGACGGCTGCATGGATCTGCTCTGGTGCGAGGGCCGCCTCCTGGTGGCGGGCCCCGACACCCACGCCTACGTGCCCGACGCGGCCCCCGGCACGCGCTACGCCGGGATCCGCTTCGCCCCCGGCGCCGGGCCCGCAGTCCTCGGCGTCCCGGCGCACGAACTGTGTGACACCCGGGTCGACCTCGACGGGATCTGGCCCGGCGCCGAGGTGCGCTCGCTTGCCGAACGGGTCGGCGAGGCGGCCCACCCGGCCGCCGCCCTCGAAGCCGTGGCCCTTGCGAAGGCGCCCCGCCCCGACCCGCTGACCCGCGCGGTGGCGGACCGGCTGGCCGCCGGGTGGAGCGTGTGGGCCACCGCCGCCGAGGCCGGCCTCGGCGCCCGCCAGCTGCACCGCCGCTGCCTCGACGTCTTCGGCTACGGACCCAAGACCCTGGCCCGCATCCTGCGCCTCCAGCGTGCCCTCGGCCTCGTACGCCAGGGCGTGCCGTACGCCGAGGCCGCGCTCGGCGCCGGCTGCGCCGACCAGGCCCACCTCGCCCGCGAGATGCGCTCGCTGGCCGGGATGACGCTGACCGACTACGCGAGCGCGGCGAACAGCGAGACCTCCACGCCGTCCGGGTCGTGGACGACCGCGTAGCGCTGCCCCCAGAAGGCGTCCCAGGGCTTGAGGCGGCCGTCGTACCCGGCCGCCGTGAGCGCCTCGTACGTCGCGTCGACCTCGGCGGGCGAGTCGCAGGCGAAGGCCAGTCCCGTACGGCCGCCGCCCTCGGGGCGCGTCCAGTCCGGGTCGAAGGAGCGGACGGTGTCCTCGGTGTCCCACAGGACCCGGGTGCCACCGGGGAGCGTGCACTCCACATGCGGCTGGGTGTCCGCGTCGGCCGGAACGGTGAGGCCCAGGCGGCGGTAGAAGGCGAGCGATGCGGCCATGTCGGCCGCTACCAGGCCGATGGCGTCGAGTCGTGGAGTCATGGCCTCACCGTAGGCAGCGGCCCCGACGGGAGTCTTGTACGAAACGGACACGCGGCGGCCCTCAAAGGTCGTTGCCCGCGTACGACAGGTTGAAGCTCTTGTTGGCCAGGGGGAAGTCCGGGACGATCGTGTCCACCAGGGCTACCGGCAGGGCGGGCCAGTTGAAGAACGACGGGTCCACCGGCTTCACGCGGGTCAGCGTGCCGGCGGGCGTGAGTTCGACTCGTGTGGTGATCGCCCCGCGCCAGCCCTCCACGATGCCGGTTCCGCTCGACCCCGCGGGGCGCCTCGGCAGCGGCACCGTCATGTCGCCGGGCCGCAGCTCAGCTGCGAGCCGCGCCGCGAGTTCGAGGGAGGCCTGCGCCTCCTCGGCCCGCACCAGGAACCGGGCGAGGACATCGCCCGAGGCCTGCGTCGCGGGCACCCGCGGATGGCCCTCGGTGGTGAAGGGATGGCCGAACCGGGCGTCGGCGCTCAGGCCGCTCGCCCGCGCCACATAGCCCAGACACCCCAGGTCCCGCGCCGCCTGCGCGCTGAGCACGGCCGTGCCGGTGAACCGGTCGCGCACCGTCGCGTGGCCGAGGGCGAGCTCCGTGGTCTCCCCGAGGTCGACGGCGATCCGCGCCAGCTGCGCCGGGTCCGGCAGCGAGGCCAGGCGGGCGCCGCCGGGCACGACCGCGCCGCGCAGCAGCCGGTGTCCCGTCGTCGCGTCGGCCAGCCGCAGCAACTGCTCGCGGATGCGCAGCGCATGGGAGTTGAGGATGGAGTGGCCGACGTCGTTGCAGAGTGCGCCGAGATCGGCGACGTGGTTGTGCAGTCGCTCCAGTTCGAGCAGCAGCGCCCGGGCGCGGCGGGCCTCCTCGGACACCTCGACGCCGTACGCCTCCTCGACCGCGAGACAGTACGCGAGCCCGTGCCCGATCGCGGTGTCCCCGCTGACGCGCTCGGCCAGCCGCAGCCCGCCCGCCGCGTCCCGCCCCTCGAAGAGCTTCTCGATGCCCTTGTGCACGAACCACAGCCGCGCTTTGAGCCGGATGATGGTCTCGCCGACCACCGAGAACCGGAAGTGCCCCGGCTCGATGAGCCCGGCGTGCACGGGACCCACCGGGATCTCGTACACCCCGTCCCCCTCGACCGCGAGGAACGGATACGGCCCCTCCTGCTCGCCGAACGGCGGCGCGGCCCCGGCGTCGGGCCGCATCGGGTACCAGCCGCGCGGCCAGTGGTAGTGGCGTACGAGCCGGTGCGGGAGCGGGTGCTCGCGCGGCACCACGCCGTGCAGATCCCGCATCTCGCGCTCGAACCGCCCTGCGGGAAAGGAGAGTTGGGCGAGGGTCGGGACCGAGGGGTGGTCCGGGTCGAGGCGTACGTGGAGTTCGGTACGGGTGTCCGGCGGCCCCGAGACGAACAGGTACACCACGCGCACGGCGCCCTCGTCGTGGTGCGCCGCCACCAGCGCGAGACGCTGCCCCGAGTCAAGCAACTTCCGTGCCTGACAAGAGAGTTCGGGCGCCCCGATCTCCTCGGTCCTGCGGTTCACCGGGCGGCCCCCGCGGCGATGTCCGCGGCCGCGGTGAGCAGCGGCAGCAGCGGTTGTACGGTCAGGCCGAGCGCGGCGCAGCACAGCAGGCCCCCGCCAAGGGGCAGCCCGCGGGCCGCGCCGATCCGCACCGGCGCGGTGAGGCCCGCCGGGGCCGGGCCGAGCACCATCTTGGCGGTGCGCGCGGCGAGCGCCGCGAACGCGACGAGCGCGAGGAGCAGGCCGACGGCCAGCGGCCACCCCAGGCCGGCCGCGAACCCGGCGCGTGCCAGGCCGAGCTCGGAGGCGAACAGGGCGAACGGCGGCAGCCCGAGCAGCGCCACGACGGACAGCGCGAGCGCTCCGCCGAGCACCGGCGAGAGCGCGACCAGCCCTCGGATCCGGCCGATCCGCGAGGTCCCGCGCAACTGGAGCAGTTGCCCGGACGCGCAGAACGCCACCGTCTTGGCGAGCCCGTGCCCGGCGATGTGCAGCAGTACGGCGGACAGGGCGAGCGGCCCGCCGAACGAGGCGCCCAGCGCGATGAGCCCCATGTGCTCCATGCTCGAATAGGCCAGCATGCGCTTGTAGTCGCGCTGCGCGAGCAGCAGCCCGGCCGCCAGCGCGAGGGTGAGCAGCGCGATGGCGGCGAGCAGCCCGCGCGCGAAGCCGGTGCCGAGCACCAGGTCCCCGATCACCTTGTACCGCAGCACCGCGCAGAACGACACGGCGAGCAGCACCCCGGACATCAGGGCCGACACCGGCGAGGGCGCCTGGCTGTGCGCGTCCGGAAGCCAGGCGTGCAGCGGCACGAGCCCGGCCTTGGCGCCGTAGCCGAGTACGACCAGGGCGATGCCGAGCCGGGTGACGTTCGGGTCGAGGCTGCCCGCGTGGGCGACCAGGACCCGCCAGTCGAGCGCGCCCGTCTCGGGGATTCCGGCCCGGCGGGCGGCGTAGTAGACGAGCACGGTGCCGAGGAAGGCGAGCGCGATCCCCGCCGAGCAGATCACCACGTACTTCCAGGCCGCCTCGACGGAGGTACGGGTGCGGCGGTGGCCGACGAGGAACGCGGTCACCACGGTGGTCGCCTCCACCGCCACCCACAGCACCCCCAGATTTCCGGCGAGTACGGCCAGGCACATCGCGGCGAGGAAGGCGTGCACCAGGAGGTGGTAGCGGTGCACGGTCCGGTCGGCGGCCCGTCCGGCCGCCCGCTCCCCGGCCAGGTGCGCGGGCCCCGCCGCGACGGCGAGGGCTGCCACGGCTCCCACGACGAGCAGCATCCACACGGTGAGCGCGTCGGCCCGCAACACCTCCCCGAAGGCCGACACGGGCCCGGTGCGGGGGACTTGGGCGGCGAGCGCCGCCCCGCAGGCGAGCATCGCGGCGGGGGAGACGAGCCCTGCCCAGCCGCGGCTCCGCGTCGGTGTCGGTGGTTCGGGTGGGTGGGTGTCCAGCGGCACGGCTTCGGCGGGCCCGCCCGCCCCGACCGGTACGAGGACGTCGGCCGGCGCGGTGCGGGCGGCCGGAATCCTGACCCGGATGTCGGCCCGCCGGGCACGCAGCGCATGCCCGGCACTGACGCTGAGCGGAGTCGCGACGGGGGCGACGAGCAGCAGGGTGGTCAGCATGTGTGTGCCTCTCATGGGGGCCGCTCCCCGGCCCTTGGGGCCCTGGGGGAGTTTGAGGAGCGGGGTCCGGGGCGGCGCCCCGGTTGAGGGAAGGGGCGGGGGCGGCGCTCAGTCGTGAAGCTCTTGGAGGTCGTCGATCCGCGCCGCCGACCCGAAGACGTCCCGCATCCGCGTCGTGAGGATGTGCAGTACGAGCACCGCGAGCAACAGGTCGAAGGACACCCCGAGTTCGACGATCAGCGGCACCCCGGACGCTGCGAGGAACGCGATCGCCGTGATGCCGTTGTCGAGCAGCAGGAACCCGATGACCTGGGCGGCCGCGTGCCGCCGGGTGGCCAGGACGAAGAAGCCGATCAGGACGACCGCGAGGCCCACCGGCAGCGCCCGGGTGACCGGGTTCGGGTTCAGCGCCACCAGCGGCCGGGCCACCACGTACGCGAGCAGGGTGAGGGCGGCGGCGGTCAGGAGCGAGCCCGCACCCTTGACCAGGGGCTGTGTCTCCTCGGGGACGCCGCCGCCCGCGAGGGCGCGGCGCAGCAGATAGGGGAGTGCCCCGGCCCGGAGCAGTCCGATGCCGACGGCCACCGAGACCAGGTCCCAGCGCGTCTCGTGCAGCCCGAGCAGCGCCGCGACGCCCGCGAGAGCCACCCCTTGCAGGGTGAACGCCCGCACCTCCGCGGCCAGTTCGCGCCGCCACAGCATGACCACCGCCGCGAGCAGGAAGGCCCCGCAGCACAGGTCGAGCAGCTTGGTGAACAGCGTGTCGTTCAGCACCGGCTCACGCCCCGCTCAGAAAGTACGAAGCCGTCACCGCGAGCAGCGACAACAGGAAGGAACCGGCGAGGAGTTCGGGCACCCGGAAGAGCCGGAGCTTCGCCCAGAACACCTCCGCCGCCGCGAGCGCGGCCCCGAGCAGCGCCACCTTGCCCGCGCACACCGCGAGGCCGATCACCAGCGCGCCCGCGGAGGCGGTCGTGGCGATGCCCCAGGGGGCGAACAGCGAGGCGAGCAGGCCGAGCAGCACGGTGAGCCGCATCTGGGCGCCGAGCTCGACGAGCGCCAGGTCGGGGCCCGCGTACTCCAGGACCATCGCCTCGTGCACCATGGTCAGTTCGAGGTGGGTGGAGGGGTTGTCGACGGGCAGGCGTCCGGTCTCGGCGAGTACGGCCACCGCGAGGGCGGCCGTGGCGAGCAGCCCGGCGGGCGAGACGAGCCGGTCGGGGTCCAGGAGCGCGCCCGACACGATCGCGGGGAGGTTCGTCGAGCCGGTCGGCAGCGACAGCGCGAACACCGAGACCAGGATGGTCGGTTCGACGAGCGCGGCAAGGGTCATCTCGCGGGATGCGCCCATCCCGCCGAACGCCGTCCCGCTGTCGAGCCCGGCAAGCGCGAGCGTGACCGTGCCGAGGGCGAGCAGCGCCACCACCACGATCAGGTCCGAACTCCCGCTCACCACCGTGTCGGTCGAGGCCAGTGGTACGAGTGCGGCGACCACGGCGGTCGTCGCGACCAGGAGCACGGGGGCCGCGCGGAACGCCGGGCCCGTGCCGAGCGAGGTCACCGCCTCCTTGCGCAGGAGCTTGCGCAGATCCCGCCAGGGCTGGCCGACACCGGCCCCGGCCCGTCCCTCCAGCCTCGCCCGTACCTGTCGCATCAGCCCGGTGAGCAGCGGCGCACCGGCCGCGACACCGCCCACCTGCACGGCCACCGCGGCCGCCGAGATGACGTTCACCAGCCCACCGCCAGGACGAGGAGCAGCGAGACCAGGCCGAAGAAGCCGTAGCCGAGATAGAGGTGGATCGACCCGGTGGCCAGGCGCCGCGCGGACTGCCCGACGGCGGACAGTGCTGTGAGGACCGGACGGTAGAGCCGGTGCTCGATCCGGTCGGGCACCCGGTGCCGGAACCGCACCCGCTCCTCCAGATAGGCGAATTCCCGTACGGGCGTGACGCTGACGTCCTGCTCGGGCGCGAGCACCTGCTGGAAGACCCGTTGCAGAGGCTCGGCGAACGATGTCGCCGTGTACGTCATCCGGGCCGTCGGCGCGCCGCCCCCGCAGTCCCACAGCCTGGCGCCGGTGCGCCGGGGCCGCCGTGCCAGCAGGCGTACGAGGGCGGCCGTGCCCAGCGCGGCAAGCGTCAGGGCCACGGCGATCCACAGCGGGGCGAGCGCCCCCGAGAAGGTCCGCAGCCGCACCCCGGCGCCCCCGCCGACCGTCGGCTCGGCGCCCGCGACCGTCACGACCCGGTCGAGCGCGGGGCCCAACTCCCCTGGAAACAGGGCGAGTCCGACACAGGCGAGGGCGAGCAGCCCCATTCCGGCGAGCATCGCGGGCGGGCTCTCCTGGGCTCCGGCCGCCGCCTCGCCGCGCGGCCGGGCGAAGAACCCGACGCCGAACGCCTTCACGAAGACGGCCGCCGAGAGCCCGGCGCTCAGCGCGATCACCGCGACCGCGAGCGGCAGCACCACGGCCGTCGCCATGCCCGGCACCGCGAGCCCGTGGATCAGCGACTGGAGCAGCAGCCACTCCCCGGCGAACCCGTTGCCGGGCGGCAGCGCCACCGCGCCGAGCGCGCCGACCGCGAACAGCGCGGCCGTGACCGGCATCCGGGCGCGAAGCCCGCCCAACTTGTCCAGATCCCGTACGCCCGTCGCGCGGACCACCGAGCCGGCCGCGCAGAACAACAGGCCCTTGAAAGCGGAGTGGTTGACGAGGTGGAGCAGGGCCGCCGCGAGGGCGAGGCCGGCCAGGCGCCGGTCGCCGTCGGCCGCGAACAGGCCGCCCGCGCCGACCCCGATGAGCACCAGGCCCATGTTCTCGCTGGAGGAGTACGCGAGCAGCCGCTTCAGGTCGGGTGCCATCGCGGCCTGGAGGATGCCGTACACGGCGGACACCCCGCCCGCGCCCATCAGCCCGAGCCACCACCAGGGCGAGCCCCCGCCGAGCAGGTCGAGCCCGAAACGGATGATCCCGTACACGCCGAGGTTGACCATCGTCGCGCTCATCAGCGCCGAGACGGGGTCGGGCGCTTCGGTGTAGGCGCGGGGCAGCCAGGCGTGCAGGGGGGCGATTCCGGCCTTCGAGGTGAACGCCACGGCGAGCAGCGCGAAGACCGTGCCGCGCCACACCGGGCCCAACGAGCCTGCCGCGGCGCGCAGTTCGGGGAAGGTCTGGCCGCCGGCCAGCGCGGCGAACAGCGCGAGTCCGGCGAGCAGGGCCACGAAGCCGAGCTGGGTCAGCACCGCGTACCAGACCCCCGCCTCGCGCACCGCGCGCCTCCCCCAAGGTCTCGACTCCTCCCCCAAGTTCTCGGCTTCGCTCGAACAGGGGGGACCCCCATGAACAGGGAGGTGCCCCCATCGGTGCTCGCCGAGCACCAGGACCAGCGAGCCGACCGCCATCAGCTCCCACAGGAGCAGGAACGTGGAGACGGAACCGGCGGCCGGCACGAGCACAAGGACCGCGCCGAACCCCGGCAGGACCCAGCTCGCGGTCCGCGACGCGCGCCCGTACCCGGCCGCGTACACCGCGACCGCGAGCACCACCGCGCCCGCGACGGCCATGAACAGGCCCGACAGCGCGTCCACCGCCAGGCGCACCCCGCCGAGCGGAAGCAGCCAGGGCAGCTCGGCGGTCCAGTGCCCGCCGTCGAGCGCTGTCACGCCCGCGACGAGACCGGCGACTCCCACCCCGGCGGTCAGTGTGCCGCTGGCCGCGCTCACCGGCCCGTCACCGTGCGCAGCGCCGCGACGATCTGCTCCGGCCGGGGCGGGCAGCCGGGCACCGTGAGATCGACGTCCACGACATCGGCGACGGCCCCCTCGACCCCGTAACCCCCGCTGAACTCCCCGCAGTCGAGGGCGCAGTCGCCGACCGCCACGACGACGTTCGGCTCCGCCATCGCGGCCACCGTGCGGCGCAGCGGCACCTTCATGTTCCGCGTGACCGGGCCCGTCACCAGGACGACGTCCGCGTGCCGCGGGGACGGCACGAGGTGGGCGCCGTACCGCTCGGCGTCGTACACCGGCCCGAAGGCCGCGGCGATCTCGATCTCGCAGCCGTTGCACGACCCGGCGTCCACGCAGCGGACCTGCGCCGATCCGGCGAGCGCGGGGAAGTCGCCGGGAGTGGGGCGCGGCGGGGCGTCCTCCGCCACCCGCCCGGTCTCACGGATCTTGCGCAGCAGACTCATGCCCGGCACAACCGGCCATGGCCGGATTCCGGTTACGAGCGGATCGCGGGCTTTGACAAGGTTTGGCGACCTGGAGGGGAGGGGTTGGCTCCCGTGTGGGCTGCGGCTTGCCTGCGGGGGCGCGGCCCGGCTCCGTTACGCTATTTGCATGGGAGCGCAAATGGAGAGCTGGGACGCGGAGCGGGCCGACCGGGCGGTCACCGTCCTGAAGGCGGTGGCGGACCCTTCGCGGTACCGCCTGCTGTGGGCGCTCAGCGGAGCCGAGCTGCCGGTGAGCGCGCTGGCGGAGCTTCTCGGGGCGCATGTCGCCGCGACGTCCCAGCACCTGGCCAAGCTGCGCTCGGCCGGGCTCGTCACGTCGCGGCGCGACGGTACGCGGATCTTCTACCGGGCGGCCGGGCCGGGCGTGCGCTCGCTTTTGGAGGAGGCGTCCGTGGTGGCCCTCGCTGCGTCGGCCGAGGGGGTTGCCTCCGCCCCTGCCGCGGCCGAGGGGGCTGCGCCGGTACGGGCCGTCCGCCGGGCCAGGGCCCCGCGCCCCGTCGCCGAGTAGCGACCCACCCTGCCTGGGGCTCTGCCCCAGACCCCGTTCGCGCCTTAAGGGCGCTCGTCCTCAATCTCCCCCAAGGCCTTAAGGGCCAGGGGGGACCCCCATGACAGGCTGGGTATGCCTGCATGGGCACCCTGCGAAGGTCAACCCTGCTAGGGGCGCGGGGAACTGCGCGACCAGCCACCCACGGCCCGCAGCCGAACGCTCGCGCGTCCCTCGAAGCATCCCGGCCCGCAGTCGAGACCCGCACCTCCGCGAAGCGGACAGAGGCATCGGGCCCGGCCGGGGCTACGCGGTGGCGGCCCCCTCGTCCAGCCGGTACTCCTCCCGCTCCGCGTCATACCCGTACAGCTCCGCGTACCGGCCCCAGTCCGTCGCCGTCTCCAGCTGCTGCGTCACCTGTTCGCTCGTGTAGTGGTGGGCCAGTACGTCGCGGAAGAAGCCCGCTCGCAGCGTGCCGTCGGGGCTCTGGCGCAGGCTGGTCGTGATCAGGCGGACCAGCGGCGCATCCGCCCCCGCCTCCGCGAAGATCCGCTTGGAGCTGCGGACGTCGGCGCCCGCGAACGTGGTGCCCCGGTCGGTCAGGACCAGGTCGTCGTCGCTGACGGCCGCGAAGCCGAGCAGTTCGAGGGCGTCCACCAGCGGCAGCACGTCGTCGATCTCCAGGCCGAGGTCGTCGGCGAGGTCCGCCAAGTCGCAGCTGCCGCCGCGGTGCGCGACCATCTCGGCGAGGCCCGACAGGCCGTCCACGCTGGCCCCGGGCAGCGGGGTGTTAGCCGGGGTGCGCCGGTCGGGTTCGAGGCCCTCGGGGCGGCCGGGGGACGGGGTCTCCCCGCCTCGGACGGAGGTGAGACCTTGGGGATGGGTCTCCTTCGCGCGGCCCGTCATCGTGCGGTAGACCCGGTCGATGAGCTCCTCGAAGGCGGGCGCGTCGCGGTCGCGCGGCCGGTAGAGACCCACCTCGAACGTCTCGCGGATCGTGCCGTACGGCCGAGAGCCGAGCACCACGATCCGGTCGGCCATCAGGACCGCCTCCTCGATGTTGTGCGTGACCAGGACGATCGCCCGGGTCGGGAACTGGCCCGACTCCCACAGCTCCATCAGCTCGCCGCGCAGGTTCTCCGCGGTCAGCACGTCGAGCGCGGAGAACGGCTCGTCCATCATCAGGACGTCCGGCTCGACGACCAGCGCCCGCGCGAAGCCGACGCGCTGGCGCATGCCGCCCGACAGCTCCTTGGGGTAGGCGGACTCGAAGCCGTCGAGGCCGATCAGATCGATGGCCTGGCGGGCCGCGTCCGCGCGGGCGTCCGCCGGTACGCCCCGGGCCTCCAGGCCCAGCTCGACGTTCTGCAGCACGGTCAGCCAGGGCAGCAGTGCGAACGTCTGGAACACCATGGCGGTGCCCGGGTTGGCGCCGGTCAGCGGGGCGCCCCGGTAGGACACCGTGCCGGAGCTCGGAGGCACGAGCCCGGCCAGGCAGCGCAGCAGCGTCGACTTGCCGGAGCCCGACTTGCCGAGCAGCGCGACGACCTCGCCGGCCCGCACCTGGAGGTCGATCCCGCCGAGGACGGGCAGCTCGCCGTCCGCGCCGGCGTAGGCCTTGGTCAGGCCGACCGTCTCAAGGAGGATCTCGCCGTCGGCCGGGCGGGGCGCGGGCGCGGCGACCGCGTGCCGTGCGTTGCGCAGGGTGCGAAGGGTGTTCAGAACCATGAGGGGCTCCAGAAACGCTCAGGGGTTTTCAGAGGGCGAAGCGGGTGTCGGCGAGCCGGTACAGGCGGCGCCACAGAAGGCGGTTGAGGCCGACGACGTACAGGCTCATCACCGCCACGCCCGCGATCAGGTGCGGGAAGTCGCCGGAGGCGGTGGCCTTGGCGATGTAGGCGCCGAGGCCGGTGGCGGTCAGGGTCGTGCCGCCGAAGGTGACGACCTCCGCGACGATCGAGGCGTTCCAGGCGCCGCCCGACGCGGTGATGCCGCCGGTGACGTAACTGGGGAAGATGCCGGGCAGGATCAGCCGCTTCCAGCGCTGCCAGCCGCGTACGCCCAGGTCGTCCATGGCCTCGCGCAGGTCGCTCGGGATCGACATGGCGCCCGCGATGGTGTTGAAGAGGATGTACCACTGGGCGCCGAGCGCCATCAGCAGGATGCCGCCGATGTTGATGGACAGGCCGGTCTTGAGGAAGAACCAGACGGCCAGAGGGAAGAGGAAGTTGGCGGGGAAGCTCGCCAGGACCTGGACGACGGGCTGGGCGATCCGGGTCAGCTTCGGCGAGAAGCCGATCTTCACGCCGATCGGCACCCAGATGACGGTGGCCGCCGCGACCAGCACGACCACCCGCGCCAGCGTCGCGAGGCCGAGCAGCAGCGGCTCGCCGAAGACGCCGAGGCCCGTCTCGTCCTGGAGGTAGCGGCCGAGGTCGAAAAGGCCCCACAGGATGAGGCCGCCCGCGACGACGGTGAAGGTGATGTCGCCGGTGCGCCGACGAGCCCCGTCGACGTGCAGCGGCCGGTCGTCGGTGCCGAGGACGCGGCCCGCGCTGCTCAGGGCCCGGCCCGCCGGACGCAGCGCCTTGCCGAGCAGCTGCGGCCAGCTGGAGCGGCGCAGGAAGTCCAGGACGACCGAGCGCTGGACCTCGCTCGCCTCGGACTGCTCGTTCTTGAACTTCTCCGACCAGGCGGTCAGCGGTCGCCAGAAGACGAAGTTCACGCCGATGACCATGACGGCCATGGTGAGGATGGCCCAGCCGACCTTGCCGAGGTCGCCGTCGGTGATGGCCGCGCCGGCGTAGGAGCCGACGCCGGGCAGGGCGTAGTCCCGGTTGTTGACGCTGATGGCTTCCGAGGCGACGAGGAAGAACCAGCCGCCGCCGAAGCTGAGCATGCCGTTCCAGACCAGGCTGATCATCCCCGAGGGCAGTTCCACCTTCCAGAACCGCATCCACCTCGTGAACCTGAACGACCGTGACAGCTCGTCGAGTTCACGGGGGAGCGAGGTCAGCGAGTGGTAGAAGCCGAACGTCATGTTCCAGGCCTGCGAGGTGAAGATCGCGAAGATCGACGCGCACTCCAGGCCCAGCATGGAGCCGGGGAACAGGGCGATGAACCCGCTGACGGCGACCGTGAGGAAGCCGAGCACCGGCACCGACTGGAGGATGTCCAGGGCCGGGATCAGGATGCGCTCCAGGCGCCTGCTCTTGGCAGCGGCCAGCGCGTACACGAAGGTGAAGACGATCGAGGCGGCCAGCGCGATGAACATGCGGAGCAGCGAGCGGGCGGCGTCGTACGGCAGCTGGGCGGGATCGGTGTCGACCTTGATCGACTGATCGGTGGAGAACCGGACCGTGGTTCCGTGGCCCACCTGGAGCACGACGTAGAAGAGCACGAGCACGGCCGCGGCGACCACCGCGTCGACCCAGCTGAGCCGGGCCAGGCGGCCTGCGAAGCGGGAGGTGACCCGCGGTGCGGGGCTGCTCGTCCGGAACGACATCACAAGAAACCTCCGACCACACTGTGGGCACAGGAGCCCCGGGGGCGCGACCGCGCACCCCGGCGCGGCGGAGCCCGGCGTGGTGAGAAAGGAAAGGGGGAGGGAGGGGTACGGGGCCCGGAGGATCGGGGCACGCCGTGCCGTGGCCCCGGGCGCGGTGCCGAGGGGCGGGAGGTGACGGGAAGGGTCAGAGACGCCCGGCGGGGCGGCGCGGACTGGGAGGATCCGCGTCCATGGCTGCCCCCTTCGGTGATGCGGTTTCCAGCGACCCGTGCAGTCTGCCGGTTCTTGCGCTGATGCGCAAATAAGGGGCGCGGGGCCCGGCCGGCGTTACTCAGGAGGCCGGGACGGGAGATGAGGGACGGCGCCGAGGGCGGCGCCGGTCTCGTACGGCTGGCCGGTGAGGTAGCGCACCAGCTTCTCGGCGCCCTCGGCGGTGATCGGGTCGACCGGGCAGTAGGTGGTGGTGCGGCCGCCGAGGTAGTCCGGCAGGTCGTCGAGCGAACCGCCGGGCAGGACGGCCCTGAGGATGAGGCGGTACCAGTCGCCGGTGCGGTCGTAGATCTCCTTGCGGATGAGCCGCGCCTCCCAGGCCACGCCCGCTCCGGTCCCGGGCCGCTCGGTGCCCTCGGCGCGGCGCCGGTAGGCGGGCGAGGCGACGACCAGGACGAAGTCCGCGGCCCGGTACTGCCGGTCCGTCCACAGGGCCCAGTCCTGGGGCTCCTCGCCCGCCGGAAGGTCGAGCCGCGCGTCGATGCCCAGCCCGCGCAGCAGCCGCCAGAGCGTGCGCACCTGGTCGATGTGGGCGCCGTCGTCGTCCTCGTGGGCGTACGAGATGAACACGCGCGGGGCGGCTCGCAGGCCGAACGGGGAAAGCACCGTCGCCGGTGGCGGCGGCTCGCCGGGCCGCAGCCGTGGCGGCGGTGCGCCGGACGGCCGGGCCTGTTCCAGGAGGTCGGCCAGTTCCTCGCGGCTGAGGCCTTCGAGCAGCTCGGCCGCGTGCTGCTCCCGCACCGCACGGCTCGCCTTCTGTGCCAGGGTGCCGCCCGCGAACGGGGCCAGGGCGTCGGCGGCCCGAGGCCCGGGCAGCACGGCGGTCAGCACCTCCGCAAAGCGGGTGTCCGGGATGAAATCCCATGGCGCCACTGTAAGTTGACGCCTTCCGGCGAGGTGGGGCATTGCGCGAGTACGCCTCCGTAAGGGGGCGCGGTAGCTGCGGAATTAAATGACTGGCGTCGCGTCCCGCCCATGTCTAGAGTCGAGCCTGTTCGAGTGACGACCGAAGATTGTCGGGGTCGTCGCCGGTGAAGTGACCTGGTTGGGGAGGTGTGAACGATGGCTGTCGTTGCGAAGGGCGCTGCCCGCATCCCGAAGTTCATCCAACGCATCCCCGTGGTCTCCGGCTGACCCACCTCTTCCTCCACGCCCGAGCGCGTGGCGCCGGGGCCGCCCTTCGAAGGGTTCCCCTTGTCTTCCTCGTTCCTCTCCTCGCTCGACAACTCCGCGTTCAACACGGCTGAGTTGAACGACTCCGGGTTCAACACCTCCACCTCGTCGCGCCCGCTCGCCGCATACGGCTGGGACGACGCCTGGGCGGCCGAGTTCGCCCCGTACGCCGAACAGGGCCTGGTGCCCGGCCGGGTCGTCCGTGTCGACCGCGGCCAGTGCGACGTGGTGACCGCCGACGGCACCCTGCGCGCCGACACCGCGTTCGTCACCCCGCACGACCCGATGCGGGTCATCTGCACCGGCGACTGGGCCGCCGTCGAGCCGGTGGGCGACCCCCGGTTCGTCCGTACGTACCTGCCGCGCCGCACCGCGTTCGTGCGCAGCACCTCCTCCAACCGGTCCGAGGCGCAGATCCTCGCGGCCAACGTCGACCACGCGATCATCGCGGTGTCGCTCGCCGTCGAGCTCGACCTCGGCCGCATCGAGCGGTTCCTGGCGCTCGCCTGGGAGTCGGGCGCACAGCCCCTCGTCGTGCTCACCAAGGCCGACCTGGTCCCCGACCCGGTCGGGCTCTCCTACCTCGTCCAGGACGTGGAGACCACCGCGCCCGGGGTGCAGGTGCTGCCGGTCAGCGCGACGACCGGCGAAGGCGTCGAGATCCTCGCGGCGGTCGTCGCGGGCGGTACGAGCGTGCTGCTCGGGCAGTCCGGCGCGGGCAAGTCCACGCTGGCCAACGCGCTGCTCGGCGAGGAGGTGATGGCGGTGCAGGCGGCCCGCGAGGTCGACGGCAAGGGCCGCCACACCACGACCACCCGCAATCTGCTGGTGCTGCCGGGCGGCGGCGTCCTCATCGACACCCCCGGGCTGCGTGGAGTCGGCCTGTACGACGCGGAGTCCGGCGTCGGCCAGGTCTTCGCCGAGATCGAGGAACTGGCCGCGGACTGCCGCTTCCACGACTGCGCGCACGATGCGGAGCCGGGGTGCGCGGTGCTCGCCGCGATCGAGGACGGCTCGCTCGCGGAACGCCGCCTGGACAGCTACCGCAAGCTGCTGCGCGAGAACCAGCGCATCGTGGCGAAGACGGACGCGCGGCTGCGGGCGGAGATCCGGCGGGACTGGAAGGCGAAGGGGGCGGAGGGGCGCGCCAACATGGAAGCCAAGCGCGGCCGCCTGCGCTGACCCCCGGGGGCTCCACCCTGGGGCCCCCACGCCGCCCTTCCCGATGCTCCGGACTGAGTGCCACCAGCCCCACCCCCTTGGGACTGATCCCCCATGCCCCGAAAGCCACGCCCCCCTTGCTCTGTCCCCGGGTGCCCCGAGGACCGGATGCGGCACAGGGCGAGCGCTCGCCCACCTCGCACAGCAGGGAGTGAAGGCAACGGGGGCGGACCTCTCACCTGCTCGGACCAAAGCCAAGACCCTCCGGGAGCGGGTGGGTTCGGCTGCGGGCCGTGGATGGCTGGTCGCGCAGTTCCCCGCGCCCCTGGCAGGGTGCGGTACGGGCATACCCAGCCCGTCATGGGGGTTCCCCTGGCCCTTGAGGCCTTGGGGGGATTGAGGACGAGCGCCCTTCAGGGGTGAACGGGGTCTGGGGCGGAGCCCCAGCGCACCTCGCCGGGTCGGGGTCCGAAACCCGCCAGCCACCCCGCAGGGGACCCCGCACACTGGAAAGCGTGATGGACGAGGACACGCGGTACGAAGCCGTCAGCAGCAGGGACGCCCGGTTCGACGGGGAGTTCTTCTTCGCCGTGGCGACCACCGGCATCTACTGCCGACCGAGCTGCCCCGCAGTCACGCCCCGGCGGAAGAACGTGCGGTTCTTCCCCAGCGCCGCCGCCGCCCAGGGCCACGGCTTCCGGGCCTGTCGCCGCTGCCGCCCGGACGCCGTGCCCGGCTCCGCCGAGTGGAACGCGCGGGCCGACGTCGTCGGCCGGGCCATGCGCATGATCGGGGACGGCGTGGTGGACCGCGACGGCGTGCCCGGGCTCGCGACCCGGCTCGGCTACAGCACCCGGCAGGTGCAGCGCCAGCTCACCGCCGAGGTGGGCGCGGGCCCGGTCGCCCTGGCCAGGGCCCAGCGCGCCCACTCGGCCCGGGTGCTGCTCCAGACCACGTCGCTGCCGGTCACCGAGATCGCCTTCGCCTCCGGGTTCGCGAGCGTGCGCCAGTTCAACGACACGATCCGGCAGATCTACGCCCGCACCCCCAGCGGCCTGCGCGAGGAGGCCGGCACCCGGGCCACCAAGCCCGGCGTCACGGCGGCGGCCGGGATCCCGCTGCGGCTCGCCCACCGGGGCCCGTACGCGACCAGGGAGACCTTCGATCTGCTGGCGGGCGAAGCCGTCGCGTGCGTCGAGGAGATCGTCGGCGAGCCCGGCGCCCGCACCTACCGCCGCACCCTGCGGCTGCCGCACGGCACCGCAGTCGTGGCCGTCGACGAGGCCGCCCCCGCGCACACCGCGGCCCGCCAGGGCTGGCTCGACGCCCGGATCCACCTCACCGACCTGCGCGATCTCACCACCGCCGTGCAGCGCCTGCGCCGCCTGTTCGACCTGGACGCCGACCCGTACGCCGTCGACGAGCGGCTCGGCGCCGATCCCCGGCTCGCCCCGCTCGTCGCGCGCACCCCGGGTCTGCGCTCGCCGGGCGCCGCCGACCCCGACGAATGTGCGGTGCGGGCGCTGGTGGGGAGGGAAGGCTCCGCCGTGCTCGTTGAGACGTATGGCAAGCGGCTGGATGTGCCCTGCGGCAGGCTCACCCACCTGTTCCCCGAGCCCGCGGTGCTCGCCGGCCACCCCGACCCGCAGCTCGCCGCCCTGGCGGCCGCGCTCGCCGACGTCACCCTGCGCCTGGACGCCGGCGCCGACCGCGACGAGGCGGCCCGCATCCTGCGCACCCTGCCCGGCATGGCCGAGGCGACCGTCGCGGTGATCCGGACGCGGGCGCTCGGCGACCCCGACGTCGGGCCGGCAGAGGGGGAGGACGCCTGGCGGCCCTGGCGTTCCTATGCCCGCCGCCACCTCCAGGTCGAGGCGGGCAGGGGGAAGTAGCCCGACGGGCGGCGCCCGGCCACTTCTGAGAACGTCGAAGGCATGATCCGTCTCGCGCGCCTGCCCCTGGACCGCTGGTCGGCGCTGATGCCGCTGCTCGCCGTCGTGCTGCTCGCGCTGACCTGGGGGCGCTCGCTGCCCGCCGGGCTCGTGGCCCTGGTCGCGTGCTTCCTGGCGGGCGCGGTGCTCGCCGCGGTGCACCACGCGGAGGTGGTCGCGCACCGGGTGGGCGAACCGTTCGGGTCGCTCGTGCTCGCGGTCGCGGTGACCGTCATCGAGGTGGCGCTGATCGTCACCCTGATGACGGACGGCGGCGACAAGAGCGCCTCGCTCGCCCGCGACACCGTCTTCGCCGCCGTGATGATCACCTGCAACGGCATCGTCGGTCTCTGCCTGCTGGTCGGCGCCCTGCGCCGCAGATACGCCGTCTTCAACGCCGAGGGCACGGTCACCGCCTTCGCGACGGTCACCACGCTCGCGGGCCTCAGCCTCGCCCTGCCGACCTTCACCACCAGCAAGCCGGGCCCCGAGTTCTCGCCCGCCCAGCTGATCTTCGCCGCGATCGCCTCGGTCTTCCTGTACGGGCTCTTCGTCGCCACCCAGACCGTGCGCCACCGCGACTACTTCCTGCCGGTGACCCAGCAGGGCGAGGTGATGCGCGACGACGCCCACGCCAACCCGCCCTCCGCGCGCACCGCCTGGACCAGCGTCGCCCTGCTCGGCGTCGCGCTGGTCGCCGTGGTGGGCCTGGCCAAGGGGGTCTCGCCCACCATCGAGAGGGGGGTCGCGGCGGCCGGGCTTCCCGCCTCGGTCGTCGGCGTCGTGATCGCGCTGCTCGTGCTGCTTCCCGAGACCATCGCCGCCGTGCGCGCGGCCCGCAGGGACCGCGTGCAGACCAGCCTCAACCTGGCCCTCGGCTCGGCCATGGCCAGCATCGGCCTCACCATTCCGGCCGTCGCGCTCGCGACGATCTGGCTGTCCGGGCCTCTGGTCCTCGGCCTCGGCGCCAGCCACATGGTGCTGCTCGCGCTGACGGTCGCCGTCGGCATCCTCACCGTCGTGCCGGGCCGCGCCACCCTGATGCAGGGCGGCGTGCACCTCTCGCTGTTCGCCGCGTACATCGTGCTCGCGATCAGCCCTTAGACACAGGCCCTTAGCCCCGGCCCGCAACCGACGGCTCGTTCTGCATACGTTCCCGGCCGACTAAGCGATGCTTTCAAGTCACCGGTGTTACGGCCATGTTGACGGGCCGCCTGCCGAGGCACACGATCGAGAGGTAGGTAGTTGCTCAATACATCTGATTCGGCCGGCGGTACGTCCCCCCTCCGGCCGGAGAGGCCAAGCAGGAGGCACCATGTGTGGCATCACCGGCTGGATCTCCTTCGACCGTGAACTGCGCGCCGAGCGGGACACCCTGAACGCGATGACCGAGACCATGGACTGCCGCGGTCCCGACGACCGCGGCGTATGGGCCAACGGGCCGGCCGCTCTCGGCCACCGCAGGCTCGCGATCATCGACCTTCCGGGCGGGCGCCAGCCCATGACCGTCGAAGCGGGCGGCCAGACCGTCGCCCTCGTCTACTCGGGCGAGACCTACAACTTCACCGAGCTGAGGGCCGAACTCGCCGCCCGCGGGCACCGGTTCACCACCGACTCCGACACCGAGGTCGTCCTGCACGGCTACCTCGAATGGGGCGAGGCCGTCGCCGAACGCCTCAACGGCATGTACGCGTTCGCGATCTGGGACGAGCGCGTCCAGCGCCTCGTCATGATCCGCGACCGGATGGGCATCAAGCCCTTCTACTACTACGAGACCGCCGACGGCGTGCTCTTCGGCTCCGAGCCCAAGGCGATCCTCGCCAACCCCCTTGCCCGCCGCTCGGTCTCGCTCGACGGCCTGCGCGAGCTGTTCACCTTCGTCAAGACGCCCGGCCACGCCGTGTGGGACGGCATGAAGGAGGTCGAGCCCGGCACCGTCGTCACCGTCGACCGCGGCGGCCTGCGCACCCACACCTACTGGTCCCTTCAGACCCGTGCGCACGAGGACGACCGCGAGACCAGCATCGCCCACGTCCGTGAGCTGCTCGACGACATCGTCCGGCGCCAGCTCGTCGCCGACGTACCGCGCTGCATGCTGCTCTCCGGCGGCCTCGACTCCTCCGCCCTGACCGCGCTCGCCGCCCGCCAGCTCGGCGACGTGGGCGAGCAGGTGCGCAGCTTCGCCGTGGACTTCGTCGGCCAGACCGAGAACTTCGTCGCCGACGAACTCCGCGCCACCCCCGACACCCCCTACGTCCACGACGTGGCCCGCAGCTCCGGCACGATCCACCAGGACATCGTCCTGGACGCCCAGTCGCTCGCCGACCCCGAGGTGCGCGCCAAGGTCATCCGGGCCCGTGACATCCCCATGGGCTTCGGCGACATGGACACCTCGCTCTACCTGCTGTTCAAGGCGATCCGCGAACACTCCACGGTTGCCCTGTCCGGCGAGTCCGCGGACGAGGTGTTCGGCGGCTACAAGCAGTTCTTCGACGAGGACGCCCGCAACGCCGACATGTTCCCCTGGCTCGTCAAGTTCGCCGAGCAGTTCGGCGACGACTCCGGCCTGCTGCGCCCCGACCTCTCGGCCGCGCTGAACCTCCCCGCCTACATCAAGGACTCCTACGACACCGCCGTCGCCGGCATCCAACGCCTGGACGGCGAGAGCGACTTCGAGTACCGGATGCGCAAGATCTGCAACCTCCACCTGACCCGCTTCGTGCGCGTCCTGCTCGACCGCAAGGACCGCGCGAGCATGGCCGTCGGGCTCGAAGTGCGGGTGCCGTTCTGCGACCACCGGCTCGTCGAGTACGTATACAACGCGCCCTGGTCGCTGAAGTCCTTCGACGGCCGCGAGAAGAGCCTGCTGCGCGAGGCGGCCAAGGACGTCGTCCCGAAGTCCGTGTACGACCGGGTCAAGAGCCCGTACCCGTCCACGCAGGACCCGAAGTACGCGATCGCCCTCCAGGGCCACGCCAAGGACCTGCTCGCCCAGCCGTCCCACCCGGTCTTCGACCTCATCGACCGGGAGGGCCTGCGCCGGGCCGCCGACGTGAGCGCCCCGCAGATCCACCAGGCATCGCGCCGCGGCCTGGAGCGCACCCTGGACCTCGCGATCTGGCTCGACCTGTACAAGCCGGAGCTGAAGCTGGCATAGGGGCCGCCTAGCTGGGGCCCGGCTCGTCCAGGCCCCAGCTGTGGATCTTGTGCGGGTGGATGCGGATGAGCTCCTCGCTGAAGTGCGGGCCCAACTCGTGGGCCCCGGTGAGGAGTTCGGCCACTCCGCGGATCTCGACCCCGCGCACCTTCCACGGCCGTACGCTCACCACGTCGTCGACCACCAGGGCCGCCTTCGGGTTGCCCTGGAGGTTGCGCCACTTCTTCGTGGTGCCGAGGGCGTACCCGCCGATGAGGATCGTCCCGTCGTCCTGCGGGAAGAACCCGACGGGGTTGGCCTGCGGCTGGCCCTTCCCGTCCACGGTGGCGAGCCGGCCAAGGCGCTGGCTCTTGAGATACGTGCGCTCGGCCTCGCTGAATTCGGTCATGCCGCCAGCCTCACACGCGTGGCGGGGCCCCGTCATCGGGTCGTGGACCTAGGACTTGAGGTGCGGCGCCTCTCCTTCAGCCCCAGATCACCGCGCCCAGCCACGCCCCGGCCACCAGCAGGCAGGCGAAGAGCTCGGCCAGCACCGAGTAGCCGCCCGCGCGAAGGGCCGTACGGGTCGAGGCCAAGGCGTCGCCGCGGCTGCCGAGCCGCACCCGTTCCGCGCCGTAGAGACCGCCGATGAACCCGGCGATCCCGCCCACCACGGGTAGCACGAAGAACCCCGCGACGGAGGCCGCGCCCGCGATCAGCACCGATCTCTTGACCACTCCCGCCGCTTTGAAGCGGCGCGGCGGCAGGAACGGCCTGAGGGCCTGGTTCAGGAGCAGTACGCCGGTGGCCCCCACCAGGACACCCCAGGCGAGCCCGGTGATGTCGTCCAGCGCCCACCACGCGACGGCCGCCCACACGATCGCCTGCCCGGGGACGCCCTGGACAAGGACGCCGCACAGGCCCATCAGGATCACCGCCCCGACCGCGAGGAGCTGCCACACGCCCATCTGCCAAGGGTGCAGGAAACGGACCGTTTCCGCAGTCCCAGGCGTTTTCCCGGCCCACCGCGCGACCGCTCAGCGGGCCACCCAGCCCCGCTCGTAGGCGTGCCAGCCCAGCTGGAGGCGGGTCGTCACACCGGTGAGCTCCATGAGGCCCTTGACCCGGCGCTGCACGGTCCGCAGCCCCAGTTCCAGCTGCTTGGCGGCGCTGGCGTCGGTCATTCCGGCGAGCAGCAGCGAAAGGATCTCCAGGTCGGTCGCGTCCGGGCCCCGCGCCTCCTCGACGATGCCGCGGCCCCCGCCGCCGAGCCGCAGCGGCAGCGCGTCCTTCCACACCGCCTCGAAGAGGCCCATGAGGGATTCCAGCAGCCCGCTCGCGTGCACCACCAGCGCGGCCGGCTCGGCGCCCCGCCCGGTCAGCGGCACCATCGCGAGGCTGCGGTCCGCGACGACGAGCTTGGTCGGCACCCGGTCCACCGTCCGCACCTGCTCGTCGCGGCCCAGCGCCGCGGACAGCTCGACGATCCCGGCGGGCAGCGAGAGCACCTCGCGCTCGATCACCACCCGGTAGGCGACCCCGCGGATCGAGGCCCGCTCCTCGGACTCGTTGTCCATCCCGGTGACCGCGACCGGCTTGCCCGTCACCAGCGCGCACACCTCCTCGGCCGCGCCCAGCTGCAGCTGGTGGAAGCGGTGGGCGACCGCGCTCGCGCCGGTCACCACCTCGACGAGGTCGTGCACGGCCGGCTCGGCGGCCTCCACCCGGTACTCCGCGGCGAGCAGCGCCGCCGCCAGCTCGGCCTGGTCCAGCTCGTGGCGCTGCTGGGTGAGCAGCGCGCCGAGCGCGACGCCGGGCGGGGCCGCGACCCAGCGCCCGGTGCGCGCCGAGGACTGGGCGGCCAGGCCCTGCCGCTCCAGGCGGCGCAGCGCGCGCTCGGTCTCGTTCTCGGGCAGCGCGAGCCGGTGCGCGAGGTCACTCACCTCGGCCGCGCCCACCGCGACCAGGGCGCGGTACGCCGACTCCTGCGTCTCGTCGAGACCTATCGCTCCCAGCACCACGGACCGCCTCCCTCACCTGCGCGGTGGCGGGAAACCGCCCCGGCGCAAACCCGCCTCACAACATCATCCCCGTATCTCCCGTCGCTCTGCCAATGTCGAGCCACCGCAGCACCAACAGCCTCCGGGTACGGGGCATTTGCGCTCTTCGGGCGCGGTGTCTTTTGTTCCGGATTCATCTGGGGAGAGCGATGCGCCCGATATCGCGTACGGCTCTGGGGGTGGCGACCGCCGCCGCCCTCGCCGTCACCGCGGTGGCGCCGTCCGTGGCAGCGCCACGGCACGACGACACAGCAGCCACCGGAAAGAGACCGCTCGTCGGCAGCGCCGCGAGCAGCACGGGAACACCGGCCACCGTCACCCTGGTCACCGGCGACAAGGTCGTGGTGAGCCGGGACACCTCCGGCACGCCCACCGGCGTCACCGCGCTGCCGCGCGAGGACGGCTCCGTACCGCTCGTCCAGACCCGGCGCTCGGGCAAGGAGCTCTACGTCTACCCCGACGACGCGGCTCAGGCGCTCGCCGCCGGGAAGGTCGACGGCGAGCTGTTCAACGTCTCCGGGCTCATCCGCCAGGGCTACGACGACGCGCACACCAAGACGATTCCGCTCATCGCGGTGTACGACACCGCCGTGGCGAGGTCGGCTCCGCCCGTGCCGCGCGGCGCGAAGGCCGGCCTGAGCCTGCCCGCCGTCAACGGCATGGCGCTCAGCGCCGACAAGGCCAGGGCGAGCCAGTTGTGGGCCGATGTCGCCAACTCCCGTACGAGGTCGGCCACTTCGGGAATCAAGAAGCTGTGGCTCGACCGGAAGGTGACGGCCTCCCTGGACCGGTCGGCCAAGCAGATCCGCGCCGACCTCGCCTGGGCTGCCGGATACGACGGCAAGGGCACCAAGGTCGCCGTCCTCGACACCGGCGTGGACGCCGAACACCCCGACCTCAAGGGCCGCATCGCCGCCGCCAAGAACTTCACGGACTCGCCGGACACCGAGGACCGCCAGGGCCACGGCACCCACACCACCTCCACGGTCGGCGGCTCGGGCGCGGCCAGCGATGGCAAGAAGAAGGGCATCGCGCCCGGCACCGACCTCCTTGTCGGCAAGGTGCTCAACGACTCGGGCTCCGGCGACAGTTCGTGGATCATCGCCGGAATGCAGTGGGCCGTCGACAACAAGGCCGACGTCGTGTCGATGTCGCTCGGCAGCCCCGTCCCCACCGACTGCACCGACCCGATGAGCACCGCCGCGCAGCAGCTCGCCACCGAAGCCACGCACACCCTGTTCGTCGTCGCGGCCGGCAACTCCGGGCCGAGCCTGAACACCGTGTCCTCGCCCGGTTGCGCGCCCGGCGTCCTGACCGTCGGCGCCGTCGACCGCGACGACACCACCGCGAGCTTCTCCAGCCGCGGCCCGGCCCCCTTCACGCACACCCTGAAGCCGGAGATCACCGCCCCCGGCGTCGGCATATCGGCCGCCAACGCGGGCGGCCGCGGCATCTACGCGTACCAGACCATGTCCGGCACCTCGATGGCCACCCCGCACGTCGCGGGCGCCGCCGCCATCGTCAAGCAGCGCCACCCCGACTGGACGGCGCAGCAGATCAAGGCCGCGCTCGTCTCGTCCGCCAACAGCGGCATCCCTGGAGACGTGCGCGAGACCGGCGGCGGGCGGCTCGACGTCAAGGCCGCCATCGACGAGACGGTCCTCGGCGCCTCCGCCGTGCAGGCCGGCACCTTCAACTGGCCGCAGGACAAGAGTGACCGCACCACCGTCGACGTGCCCTACACCAACGTCTCCGACAAGCCCGTGAAGCTCGGCCTCTTGGTCGCGGGCGTCACCGGAAACGACGGCTCGGCCGTCAACTCCCCTGTAGCGCAGCTGAGTTCGCGCTCGGTCACCGTCCCGGCCGGCGCCACCGTCAAGGTGCCGCTCGCCGTCGACCCGACCGCCCGCCTCAAGGCCGCCCAGTACGGAGACATCACCGGCCGCGTGCTCGCCATGGCGGGCGGCGTGAAGGTGTCCACCCCGTTCTCGCTGTACGTCGAGCCCGAGACGGTCACCCTGCGCGTCAAGCTCGTCGACCGCCAGGGCAAGCCCGCCGCGGGCGCCTCGTCCCTCGACGTCATCGGCACCGACACCGCGACCGGCGAGCGCCGCTTCAACGAGGGCGCCGCCGACCAGGTCTACCGGCTGCGCCCCGGCGCGTACTTCGTGTCCTCGTTCGTCGCCTCGGCCGACCCCGGCGACGCGACCGGCGCGAACGTCGGCTCGGTCAGCTACCTCGGCCGCCCGCAGCTCGACCTGAAGAAGGACACCACCCTCGTCCTCGACGCCCGCAACGCGCACCGGCTCTCGGTGAAGACCGATCGGCCGAGCGAAGTCCGCACCACCACCCTCGACTTCGCCCGCTCCTGGGGCGGCCAGTGGCTGCACTCGGGCTCGATCACCGGCTCCCGGCTGATCAAGGACTACTTCGCGGACGTCCAGGGCGACGCCCGTACCGGCGACTTCGAGTTCGGCAGCTTCTGGCGGGCGTACGCCCCGCAGTTCGACCAGCTCGCGGCGGTCGGCGGGCCCGAGCTGCACCCGCTCACCGCGAGCATCGGCTCCGACAACCTCGACGGCACCGGTGAGGCCGCGCTCGTCGACGCGGGCAACGGCACCCCGGACGAGCTCAAGGCGGCCGGGGTCGCCGGGAAGATCGCCTTCGTCGCGGTGCCGGACGGCGATGCCTCGGCCCTGACCCTGGGCAAGGACGCCAAGGCCGCGGGCGCGAAGGCGCTCGTCGTGCACCGCCCCTCGGCCGGCCGCTGGCTGCCCACGTACGGGTTCGCGGGCGGCCCGCTGCCGACCCTCGCCGTCGAGGCGGCCGAGGCCAAGGCGCTCGCCGACCGGCTCTCCAACGGCCCGGTGACGCTGCGCTGGAAGGCCACCGCGAAGAGCGGCTACGTCTACAACCTGGGCTTCCAGGAGGACGGCGGCTTCGGCTCCGACCGCACCTACCGGGTGCGCGACGGACAGCTCGGCCGCAATGTGTCCACGTACCACTCGATGGGCGTGCCGGCCGACTTCATCGACGGCGTCGCCGCCCACCGGCCCAGCGGCGCGGGGCCGGTCAGCGTCTCCGGCATCGACCTGGTGGCCGTCCCCTCGACCCGCACCGAGTACTACACGGCGGGCACCACCACCTGGGACCACTTCGTCTCGTCCAGCTTCCCCTTCGGCGAGTTCATGCTGTCCCCGGCCAAGGCCTACCAGGCGGGCAAGCAGACCAAGGAGAGCTGGTACGGCGGCGTGGTCGGCCCCGACGCCGGACGCGACGCCACCGGCAAGCCGCTGCTCGCCGCCGAGCGCCAGGGCAACCTGATCGGCTTCGCGCCCGGCATGTGGGCCGACTCCGAACACAGCGCCCAGCCCGGCTCGTTCGGCGACATCGGCTCCCTGCTCCTTCGCCGCAACGGCCAGGACTACGACAGCAGCGGCTGGCCGTCGGGGGTGTTCACCGTCCCCGCGGACGACGCGGCGTACGAGCTCGTCAGCGACAACCAGAAGATCGGCCCCTCCGGCTCGGTGTGGAAGCGCTCTCAGGAGGTCGTCACGAGCTGGAAGTTCCGCTCGCACCGGGAGGAGAGCGTCTACTCGCAGGGCATCCCGCTGCTCTTCCCGCACTACGGCGTCCCCGAGGACGGCCTCAAGACGGTCCCGGCGGCCGACGGCCAGAAGATCGGCCTCACCGTCACCGGGCACGCGGGCTACACCCCGGCCGCCCTGGTCTCGGCCAAGCTGTCGTACTCCTACGACGGCGGAACCACCTGGACCGAGGCCAAGTCCGCACAGCAGGGTGGCAGTTGGACGGCGACCGTGAACCACGCGGGCGCCGCCGCCAAGAACGTGACCCTGAAGGCCGAACTGACCGACGCCAACGGCAATTCGGTCACCCAGACCGTGGTGAACGCATACGCGGTGCGTTAGCCACGCAGCCGGTCCGCCGGGTGTCCCTCCCGTGGGGGGTGGGGCCGCCCGGCGGACTTTCGGCATCGACCACCACGCTTGCCCGTTGCGGACATTTTCCCGATGCCCCGTTTTCGTATGCCTCGGACGGTGGACAATAAGGGCATGAGCCAGCAGGGGGAGAGGCCGACCCGGGACGACGACTGGTGGAACCGGCTGTACGACGAGTCGGCCCCGGACGCCGGTCCCGACGGTTCGGGCGACAGCCTCGACGACCGCTTCAACTCGGCGTCGGACACGGTCGGTTCGGGCTTGGCGGATTCGGGTGCGGTGGGTTCGGCCGCGGCGGATCCGAAGCCGCTGGGATCTTCGGGCGCGCAGAGTTCGCAGACGGCGGGTGTTACCCCGGCGGCTTCGGACGCGGCGGGCCCGGACTCGGCGGGTCCGGGCGTGCCCGGTCGCAACCCGGCCGGTTTACCCGGGGCGGAACGCGCCGCTTCGCCCGCTGCACAGGACGCACCTCCCGCCTCGCCACGCCCCCGGGCGCCCTGGGAGCCGCCCGGGACTCCGCCCGGGCCGCGCAAACCCGCCGCCTGGTGGGAGTCCGTCCCGGCGGCCCCGCCCCCGCCGACGGCCCCGGCCCCGCTGCCCGATCTGCCGCCCGGCTGGGCGGAGGGCGCCCCGCCGGATCCGGCCGAGGCGGCGCACCCCGCCGAGGAGCGGCGCCCCGCCCCCATCACCGCCCCGCCCGATCCGGCCCGTGCCACCGCCACCCGTGAGCCGCGCGCCCCGCAGGGCCTGCGCACCCCCACCGTGGAAACCCCCGCCCCGCCCGCGGTCGCCCCCGACGAGCAGTTCGGCCCGCCGAAGACCGCGCCGCCCGAGCAGTTCGCGCCGGTTCCCCGACCGCGTTCCGGCCATGTGGGTGACGGGCCGCCCACCTACGACGCCGAGCCCACCGCGCTGCCCGCCGCCCGGCCGGACGGGCTCGACGACCTCGTCGCCGACACCGTGCTCGACGGCGCCCGCTACGGCGCGTACGTCCTGCGGGCCGCCTCCTCGCGCGGGGACTCCGCGCGCTACCGGGGCGAGCCGCGCCGCGACGCCCTGCTCACCGCCCGCTTCGGCACCGGCGAGAACGCCCTGGTCCTGGTCGCCGTCGCGAGCGGCGCGCGGACCAGCGACCGGGCGCACCTCGCCGCCGCCGACGCCTGCCACTGGATCGGCGGCGCGATCGGCCGCAGCCACGTCCGCCTCGCCGAGGACATAAGGGCGGGTCGGCGCGGCGACCTCAAGTCGGGGCTGCACCGGCTCACCGACCGCAGCTACGGAATGCTGCGGGCCCGCGCCGCCGAGTTCGGCACCGAGCCCGAGGAGTACACCGCGAGCCTGCGCTGTCTGCTCCTCTCGGCCGACCCCGCCTGCCGCACCCGGGTGTTCTTCGGCATCGGCCACGGCGGCCTGTTCCGGCTGCGCGGCGGCGTCTGGCAGGACATCGAGCCCGCCGTGCCCGAGGCCGGTGCGGTGTACGGCGAGCCGGTGGTCGGCTTCGGCTCGGCCCCCGCCGAGACCCCGCAGGGCGACCGCCTCACCATGGACCTGAACACCGTCGAGCCCGCCCGCCCCTACATCGACCCGCCCGCGCCGCCGGGCGAGCCGTTCCGCTTCCGGGCCTCCGTGGCCCGTCCGGGCGACACGCTCCTGCTGTGCAGCGGGGGCCTGGCCGAACCCCTGCGCGGCGAGGCCGCCCTCGCCAAGGAACTCGCCGAACGCTGGACCCGCCCCGAGCCGCCGGGGCTCGCCGCTTTCCTCGCCGACGTGACGCTGAGGGTGAAGGGGTACACCGACGACCGTACGGCTGTCGCGGTCTGGGAGGCGTAACGGCAGGGGACATGGGTTGATGGACCCATGGCCAAGCAGAATGTTGCAGAGCAGTTCGTCGACATCCTCACCCGCGCGGGCGTCAAGCGGCTGTACGGAGTCGTCGGCGACAGTCTGAACCCCGTCGTCGACGCCATCCGCCGCAACTCCGCCATCGACTGGATCCAGGTCAGGCACGAGGAGGTCGCAGCCTTCGCGGCCGGTGCCGAGGCCCAGCTCACCGGGAAGCTGGCCGCGTGCGCCGGGTCGTGCGGGCCCGGCAACCTGCACCTCATCAACGGCCTGTACGACGCGCACCGCTCGATGGCCCCCGTCCTCGCCCTCGCCTCGCACATCCCGTCCTCCGAGATCGGCCTCGGGTACTTCCAGGAGACCCACCCCGACCAGCTGTTCCGCGAGTGCTCCCACTACAGCGAGCTGATCTCCAACCCGCAGCAGATGCCCCGGGTGCTCCAGACGGCGATCCAGCACGCGATCGGCCGGGGCGGCGTCAGCGTCCTGGCGCTGCCCGGCGACATCGCCTCCGAGCAGGCCCCCGACAAAGCTATCGACCACGCCCTCGTCACCTCGCTGCCCTCGGTGCGGCCCGGCGACAGCGAGATCGACAAGCTCGCGGCCCTCATCGACGAGGCGAAGCGCGTCACCCTGTTCTGCGGCAGCGGCACCGCCGGGGCGCACGCGGAGGTCATGGAGTTCGCCGAGCGCATCAAGTCGCCCATCGGGCACGCGCTGCGCGGCAAGGAATGGATCCAGTACGACAACAAGTACGACGTCGGAATGAGCGGTCTGCTCGGCTACGGCGCCGCCTATGAGGCGACCCACGAGTGCGATCTGCTGATCCTGCTCGGCACCGACTTCCCCTACAACGCCTTCCTGCCCGACGACGTCAAAATCGTCCAGGTCGACGTACGCCCCGAACACCTGGGACGCCGCTCGAAGTTGGACCTCGCCGTGTGGGGCGATGTGAAGGAGACGCTGCGCTGTCTCACGCCGCGCGTGCAGGTCAAGACGGACCGCCGGTTCCTCGACAAGATGCTGAAGAAGCACGCGGACGCCCTGGAAGGCGTCGTCAAGGCGTACACGCGCAAGGTGGAGAAGCACATCCCGATCCACCCCGAGTACGTCGCCTCCGTGCTCGACGAACTCGCCGCCGACGACGCCGTGTTCACCGTCGACACCGGCATGTGCAACGTCTGGGCGGCCCGCTACATCTCGCCGAACGGCAGGCGCCGGATCATTGGTTCGTTCAGCCACGGCTCGATGGCCAACGCACTGCCGCAGGCCATCGGCGCCCAGTTCATCGACCGCGGGCGCCAGGTGATCTCGATGTCCGGCGACGGCGGGTTCTCGATGCTGATGGGGGACTTCCTCACCCTGGTCCAGTACGAACTGCCGGTAAAAATCGTGCTGTTCAACAACTCCTCGCTCGGCATGGTCGAGCTGGAGATGCTGGTCGCCGGTCTGCCCTCGTACGGGACGACCAACCGCAACCCCGACTTCGCGGCGATCGCGCGGGCGGCCGGGGCGTACGGGGTGCGCGTGGAGAAGCCCAAGCAGCTCGCGGGCGCGCTCAAGGACGCCTTCAAGCACAAGGGCCCGGCGCTGGTCGACATCGTCACCGACCCCAACGCGCTGTCCATCCCGCCGAAGATCAGCGCGGAAATGGTGTCGGGCTTCGCGCTCTCCGCCAGCAAGATCGTCCTGGACGGGGGAGTGGGCCGCATGCTCCAGATGGCCCGCTCCAACCTCCGCAACGTGCCGAGGCCCTGAGGAGCCCGCGGCCGGGCCCCGGCCGGCTCCTTGCGCGCGTCTTCGCCTTCACCCGGTTGGTCAACAGCGACTACTCTCAACCGGGTTACGCCGATGACCAGGCGAGAAGGGCCGGGGGAGTCACACCATCATGAGCGGTACGAACGGGGACGGACGCGATGACAAGGAAGATTACATAGAGGGGGGCATCAAACCGCTCGCGGTGAGCGATCCCGCGCGCATCGGGCCGTATCTGCTCCTTGGACGGCTCGGCGCGGGCGGCATGGGGCGGGTGTTCCTCGCGCGTTCGGACAGCGGGCGCACCGTCGCCGTGAAGGTCGTCCACGAGGAGCACGTGTCCGACGAGCAGTTCCGGGCCCGGTTCCGGCGGGAGATCGAGGCGGCGCGCAAGGTCGGGGAGCGCTACACGGCGCCGGTGCTCGACGCGGGTCCGGGCGACGAGCCGCCGTGGGTTGCGACGGGGTACGTGCCCGGGCTCTCGCTCGAACAGATCGTGCGGCGCCACGGGCCGCTGCCGACCGAGTCCCTGCACGCGCTTGCCGAGGAACTCCTCAAGGCGCTCCGGGACATTCACGGCGCGGGCATCGTGCACCGCGACCTCAAGCCGTCCAACGTGATGCTCACCGTGGACGGTACGAAGGTCATCGACTTCGGGATCGCGCGGGCCCTTGAGACGTCCGTGGAGTCCCTGCTCACCAGTACGGGGATGGCGGTCGGCTCTCCCGGTTTCATGTCGCCGGAGCAGGTGCGGGGCCAGAGCGCCGGGGTCAAGAGCGATGTGTTCACCCTCGGGTGCGTGCTGACCTACGCGGCGACCGGGCAGCTGCCGTTCGGGCACGGGGCCAGCAACCAGCACGCCGTGATGTTCCAGATCGTGGAGGGCGAGCCCGATCTGACGGGCGTCGAGGACGACTCGCTGCGGGCCCTGATCACCCGCTGTCTGACGAAGGACATCGACCAACGGCCGGGCGTGGACGAGCTGTTGGCCGACCCGGAGCGGACCCGTCCGCGCTCCGCGCGCGGCGCCTGGCTGCCCGCCCGCGTCGTCGCCCGCCTCGCCCAGCAGTCCGCGCGGCTGCTCGACGCCGAGGCGGAGCCGCTGCGGGAAGAGCCCGTGGACCGGGCGACCATCGGGCTGCGGGCACCGGCCGGATCCCCCGAGCCCGTCGTGGCGAGTGTCAGCGCCACGAAGCGGGATCCCGAAGAGCGGCCCCGCCGACGCCGCAGGCTCATCGTGCTGCCGGTCGTCGCCGTGCTCACCGTCGGCGGCGGCACGATCGCCGTGCTCCAGCCCTTCGCGAGCGACGGTGGCGGCGGAGCACAGGCCAGGACCCCGGGCGCCAGTGCGAGCGCGAGCAGCGGTGCCCATGCGGGCTCCAGCGCCGCACCCTCCGGAAGCAACTCGCCCGGCGCGCCGAGCGCTCCCGCCTCCCCCGGGGCGAGCGCCCAGGGCAGCGAGCCCCCGAAGGGCCCGGACGCCAAGCCCGGCGACGGGCAGAACTCCCCGGCCAACGGCGGGAGTCCGGCGCCGCCGGGCGGCGCGGGCGGCAGCCAGCCCGGTGGCGGGGGCGGCTCCACCAGGGGCGCCGGGGGTGGCGCCGACGGCGGGACCGGCTCGTCGTCGGGGTCGGGGTCGTCCGGGTCTTCGGGCTCGTCCGGCTCCGGCGGCACGTCCCAGGGGTCCCCGCCGCCCGACATGAAGGCCTACAAACTTGAGTACACCAACTCCTGCGTCGGCGCGTGTTCCATGCCGATCGCGGTGAGCTGGCCGGCGGTCTCCGGCGCGACCCGGTACGACATCCACTACACCAACAAGGGCAGCAACTTCACGAAGAAGAGCGTCGACACCGTCTACTCCACCGGCTCCCTCAACTACACGATCACGGGTCCGTTCTCCGGCGACGAGATCTGTGTCACGATGCGTGCCGCCAACAAGTACGGAGCCTCGGCCTGGGCGGAGACCTGGTGCGGCACGGTGCCGTACTAAGCCCGTGGTGAGCCTTCCTGCTGCTCCCGGTCTCCGCGCAGCCGCAGCGTGACGATCTGGAACGGCCGCAGCTCCAGGGCGATCCCCTCCGCCGAGAGCGGGGCCTCGCCCAGCGGCCGTTCCAGCAGATCGGTGAACTCGGCCCGTCCGCAGGGGAATCCGGGCCGCAGCACCGTCCGTACCCGGCTGCCCGCCGACTCGTAGAGCCGCACCACCACATCCCCGCCCCGGTCCTCCGCGAGCTTCACCGCCTCGACGGTCACGGCCCGGTTGTCCACGGTGACCAGTGGCGCGACCTCGGCGGCGGGCGCGACGCGCAGCGGAAGGTTCAGCGCGAGCCCCTCCGCGACGGCGTCCGTCACCTCGGCCCCCGGAAGCAGTGCGTAGCTGAAGCGGTGCACATCGACATCGGTCGCCGGGTCCGGGCTGTGCGGCGCCCGCAGCAACGTAAGGCGTACGGTCGTGCCGAGCCCGGCGTCGTGCGGAACCCGGGTCACATCGTGCCCGTACGTCGAGTCGTTGAGCACGGCCACCCCGTACGAGGGCTCGGCGACCCGCAGCCAGCGGTGCGCGCAGATCTCGAACCGGGCCGCGTCCCAGCCTGTGTTGACGTGCGTCGCGCGGTGCACATGCCCGAACTGGATCTCGGCGGTGGACCGTTCGGCGTGCACATCGAGCGGAAACGCCGCCTTGAGCACCTTCTCCGATTCGCGCCAGTCGACCTCGGTGACGACATCGACGCGCGGGCTGCCGCGGGAGAGCCGGATCTCCTGCGTGATCCGCGAACTCCCGAAGCTCCGCACCACCCGCACGGCCGCCCGCAGCGGCCCCTCCTCGACGAGCTCGACCGAGTCGGCGTCGGTGAGGTCGGTGTGCCGCCGCCGATAGTGCCGGTCGATGTCCCAGGCGTCCCACTGATTGGGGTGATCGGGATGCAGCTGGAGGAGGTTGCCGCGACTGCCCGGGGCGAGCACCTCCCGGTCGGCCACGAGATCGCGGACCGAGGTCAGCAGTCCCTCGTGGTTCACCGAGATCCTCACAACTGCGTTGTCCAGTACGAGAGTTGCTCCGTCCCGTGCGACGGTCACCGGCGGCGCCGAATCGGCTGCCCGGGGGAGTGCCGTCGCGGCGAGCGGCGGTACGCGGACGGCGAGCAGCGCCCGGCCGCCGGGCAGCGGCTGGCCGTCCGGCGCGTCCTCGGCCGCCGTCTCGACCACCGCGTTCCGCGCGTACGGCGACGCGTTGAGCACAGCGGGCTGCCGAGCCCTGCCCAGTGCCGAGACCGCGCCCGCGACGATTCCCTCCAGCTCCGCGCGTACCTCTTCGTACGTCTCGCGCGCCTCCCGGTGGACCCAGGCGATGGACGAGCCGGGCAGGATGTCGTGGAACTGGTGCAGTAGCACCGTCTTCCACAATCGGTCGAGATCGTCGTACGGGACGCTGTAGTCGGCGGAGCGCAGCGCGGCCGCCGTCACCCACAACTCCGCCTCGCGCAGCAGGTGTTCACTGCGCCGGTTGCCCTGCTTGGTCTTGGCCTGGGTCGTGTAGGTCGCCCGGTGCAGCTCCAGATACAGCTCGCCCGACCACACCGGAGCCCGCTCCCCGTACTCGGCGTGCGCGGCCGCGAAGAACGCCGAGGGCCGCTCGACGGTGACCCGGGGCGAGCCCTCCAGATCGCGCAGCCGGCGCGCCTTCTCCAGCATCTCCCTGGTGGGACCGCCCCCGCCGTCGCCCCAGCCGAACGGGACGAGGGAGCGCGTGGCGAGCCCCTTCTCGCTGAAGTTCCGTTCGGCGTGGGCGAGTTCGGCACCGTGGAACTGGGAGTTGTAGGTGTCCACCGGCGGGAAGTGCGTGAAGACCCGGGTGCCGTCGATTCCCTCCCACCAGAACGTGTGGTGCGGCATCCGGTTGGTCTGGTTCCACGACAGCTTCTGGGTGAGGAACCACTTCACCCCGGCCAGCTTCGCGAGCTGTGGAAAGGCCGCGGTGTATCCGAAGGAGTCGGGCAGCCAGATCTCCTCGGTCTCCACGCCGAGCTCTTCAAGGAAGAAGCGCTTTCCGTGCACGATCTGCCGCGCCAGCGCCTCACCGCCCGGCATGTTGGCGTCCGACTCCACCCACATCGAACCGACCGGAGCCCAATTCCCGTTCTCCACAGCCTTTTTGATGCGCCGCCAGATGTGGGGCTGGTGGTCGCGGACCCAGGCGTACTGCTGGGCCTGTGAGCAGGCGAAGACCAGCTCGGGGTAGTCGGCGGCCAGCGCCGTCACATTGGCGAAGGTACGCGCCGCCTTGCGGACCGTCTCGCGCAGCGGCCACAGCCACGCCGAGTCGATGTGCGCGTGGCCGGCCGCCGAGACGCGATGGGCACTGGGGCCGGCCGGACGGGACAGCGCGTCGGTCAGCTCGGCGCGCGCGGCCGCCGCCGTGCCCGCCACGTCGTGCAGGTCGAGCGCGTCCAGCATGCGCTCAAGGGCCCGCAGGATCTCGTGCCGGCGGGCCCGGTCGGCGGGCAGTTCCTGCATCAGCTCCGACAACACCTCCACATCCAGCACCAGGTGCCACACCTCGTCGTCGAGTACGGCGAGGTCAGCAGCCGCGAATCGGTAAATGGGCCCATGCCCGGCGGTCAGTACGTCTCCCAGCGGGGTCGGTTCGAAGTCGTGCAGCACCGCCGGATTCGCGGCCGCCTCCAGGAGCAGGGCAACCTGCTCCCCGCCCGCCGCAGGCGCTGCCACCGGGATATGCCGGTTGCGCGGATGGATGCCCTTGAGCGGGACGCCCGAGGTGTCGTACACCAGACCCTCCGCCTGGAAGCCCGGACCCGCTCCGGTGAAACCGGGGTCGATGACCGCCTCGACCCTTCGTCCAGCCCACGCCTCGGGCACCCGTCCTTCGATCCGGAACCAGCTCGTCGACCAGGGCCGGCCCCACTCGGTACCGGCCTCGAACGGCTCGTATGCCGCCGTCAACGCCTCTTCGACGGGCACCGGCTCGCCCGGCGCGTGCCAGACGGCCAGGGCCATCGGCACCCGGGCGGCGTACTGCGCGGGGCGCACGAACTGGCGCATGGCCCGCTCAAGGCGTCCCTCCACCAGTGCTCGGTCATCATGCATGGCTTCTCCTCCAGCGGCTCACTGAAGGGTTTCCCGTTCGGTTGTTGAGGAATCACCATGCGTGACCGCGGCCGGACGGGGCATGCATCCCGTGTGCATGTTCGAGGGGGAAAGGTCGTCACAACGTGCAGGTGGGGGTTATGACAAGGCATCAGGCAGGGATCGGCCCCGCGGGGAGCGGGCCCGTCCGGACACCTGATGCGCAGCAGGGGGACCAGCGTCTGCTGCGCAGGAGAGTGGGGCAGGCAGATCTGGGTGCCGTGGGGGAAATACGCCGGGCGCTGAGGGAACTTCTCGGCCCGTCAGGGCATTCGGGGGCGGCGGACGTGGCCGAACTGCTCACCAGCGAGCTGGTGACCAACGCCCTCGTGCACACCGAACACGGCGCGGTGGTGACGGCGACGGTCGGCGAGAGCGGCCTTCGCGTGGAGGTACGGGATTTCGTGGCCGCGCTTCCCACGCCGTACGCACCGTCCGCCGACGACGGTACGCACGGCAGGGGCCTGCTGCTCGTCCAGGCGCTGGCGGACGCCTGGGGCGTGCACGAACACGGCATGGGGAAGGTGGTGTGGTTCGAGCTCGGCTCCAACAGGGCGGCGCCGCAGTACTAGGCGCTCCGCGGGAAGCACCGTCGCGTGCCCGGCGGCTCAGCCGAACTGCTGCTCAAGGTCCTTGAGCTTGCGTTCCAGTGAGTCGAGCCGGGGCAGCGCCTGGGTGTCGTCCTCGGCGGTGAGGTCCAGGGTCCGGGCCGCGGACTCAGCGGCCGCGACGGCCTGGAGGGAGGGCCGGCCCCGCAGGGGCAGCTGTCCTGGCTCGGCTATGGCCGGCTCCGCGACGGCCTTGGGCTGCGTGGAGCCCTGGCCGGAGCCGATCGCCTGGACGCCGACCTGGCGGCCGCCCCTGCCGCGCCCCCAGGCCCGGTTCTGCCTGCTGAGCGCCTTGAAGTGCGCCCGGTCCAGCTTCTCCTGGTCGCGCCTGCGGAGCTTGTTCTCCTCCTTGGCGCGCTTGTCCTCGCGCACCTCCTCGACCGCCTCGTCCAAGGTGCGCACGCCCTCCAGGAGCATCAGCGACCAGGCGCCGAAGGTCTCCCTGGGGGCCCGCAGCCACCGTACGATCCGGATCTGCGGCAGCGGCCGCGGCACAAGGCCCTGTTCGCGCAGGGCCGCCCGGCGGGTCTGCTTCAGGGCGCGGTCGAAGAGGACCGCCGCCGAGAGCGACATGCCGGCGAAGAACTGCGGGGCGCCCGCGTGGTCGATGCCGCGCGGCGCGTGCACCCAGTTGAACCAGGCCGCGGCGCCCGCGAACGTCCACACCAGGAGGCGCGAGCCGAGCGCCGCGTCGCCGTGGCTGGCCTCGCGCACCGCGAGTACGGAGCAGAACATGGCCGCGCCGTCGAGGCCGAACGGGACCAGGTACTCCCAGCCGTCCGTCAGATTGAGGTTCTGCCGGCCGAAGCCGACCAAGCCGTGGAAGGAGAGCGCGGCGGCCACCGCCGCGCAGCAGAACAGGAGCACATAGGAAGCGGTGCCGTACACCGCCTCTTTCCTTCTGCGGCGCTCCTCACTGCGCTCCCAGGAGTCGTCGCCGGTGGCGTTGTCACCGGCGCGCTTGCCGCGCGCGAGCACTACCAGAGCCACGACGACCCCCACGATCATCACGCCGCCCGGAAGCAGCCAGTCCAGCGATATGTCGGTCAGTCGCATGCGGTGTCCCTTGCATCGCGTAGGGCGTATCGGCCGCCATACTGCTCCTGCCGTGCGGGGCGGCAGAGGGTTTCGGGGCAAGAGGGCGACAACTGAGGCCGAGGGAAGTCGGATAGGGGGGATTCGATCGAACTGCCGTGCCCGGCGCGCGAGTTGAGTTCGACTGGCGCTCACCTGGACGGGTGGCATGGGCGCGGAGCCGGTGTCCGAACCCCGCCACGGATCGGTCGCGGGCTCTCAGGAAGCGGCGCTGAGCCTCTGCACGCGGTCGGCGTCGCAGGTGCGCGGGCAGGTCACGCAGGTGTCCTCGGGGCGCACGGTGTAGAAGAAGCAGCAGCTCGCCCGGTCGCGGGTCGGCAGCCGCCGGCCGTCGGGCGCCGTCAGTTCGCGGAAGCCGGGCGTGCCCACGTACGGCTTCGCGGTGCCGGGGAGCAGCGCGTCGAGCTCGGCCATCGCGCGCGGCTCCTCGCCGAGCAGGGCGCCGATGTACCAGAGCCCCTCGACGATCTCGTCCGTCGCCATGCCCCACAGCGCCCGCTTGCCGCGCCGCATGCGGGGGCCGAACCCGTCCAGCACCGGCCCGATGTGCTCGGCCACCGCGGCCCGCACCTCGCCGCGCAGCGCCTCTTCGTCCGGTACGACGCGGGCGCCGGGGAGCTGAGCCGCCGGGTCGTCCGGCAGACAGGCGAACTCCCTTACCCGTACGGCGAGTTGACCGAGCGTGCGCTGGAACGTCACATCGGCGACCGGCACCCGCGGCACCCGGCGGTGCAGAAACCACGGCACCGTCACGAGGAGGCAGACGGGCCAGGCGTAGCGGTGGAAGCCGAACGAGGCGATGACGTCGGGGCGGGCCTGGTGTCCGTAGTCCCGTACGACCTGGGCGTTGTCCCAGGCCAGGAAGGCGTCCAGGGCGGTGCCGCCCGCCGCGAGCTCGGCCGCGCCGACCCAGCCCGCGCCGCCGGGCGCCTGCTCGGTGCCGACCAGCTCCTTGATCCCCAGTCCGGGAAAGACCTCGGCCAGGCGGGCGTAGGAGTCCGCGACGGGGCTCGGCGCGGGGCTGGGCAGCAAGGTGGAGACGGCCATGCGGGACCACCGAATCACGATCGTTGACAGGTAAGGCTTACCTTAGCGGATGAGGGCGAGGTTTGAACTCGCGCTTTGTCCGCCTATGGTCTGTGTGGGGCAGGCGGAGCCGTAGGAGGCCGGGGTGGAACAGGGCAGAGCGCGCGAGGCAGTGGTGCCCGCGTACGGGTCGCCCCGCGTCCCCGGCCAGGCCAGGGGCGGCGAGCAGTGCGGCGACGCCCGCGGCGAGCACACCCACAGCGAGCCGCCGGCCCCCCGCACCGTCCACCGCCACTCGGTGCGCGGCCAGATCCTGGCCGCGCTGCGCACCGCCCTGGTCGACGGCGATCTCGTGCCGGGCGAGGTGTATTCGGCGCCGGCCCTCGGTGAGCGGTTCGGGGTCTCCGCGACCCCCGTGCGCGAGGCGATGCAGCAGCTCAGCATCGAGGGCGCCGTCGAGGTCGTACCGAACCGGGGCTTCCGGGTCACCGAGCGCAGCGCCCGCGAGCTCGCGGAGCTCGCCGAGGTGCGGGCCATGATCGAGGTCCCGGTGATGCTGCGCCTCGCCCGTACCGTCCCGGCGGCGCGCTGGGCCGAGCTGCGCCCGCTCGCCGAGGCCACCACCGAAGCCGCCGCGACCGGCGACCGCGCGGGCTACGCCGAGTGCGACCGCGCCTTCCACCGGGCGCTCCTCGCCCTGGCGGGCAACCAGCAGCTCGTCCAGGTCGCCGACGACCTGCACCGGCGCGCCCAGTGGCCGCTGACCGCGGCTCCGGTCGCGCGCCGTGGAGAGCTGGTCGCCGACGCGGCCGAACACCTGGCCCTCCTGGACGCCCTGTGCGCCCAGAACCTGCCGGTCGTCCAGGCGCTCGTACGGGAACACTTCACGGGCTCCGCACTCTGAGGCCGTGCCCCTGAACGAGCGGGCCGGCGAACCCCGGCCCGTCACGGCCGCGTCCGCACCGTGCAACAGCTCGCGCCGCCAGGAACCCGGACCGTCAACTGCCGCGTCCCAGCGGGTACTTGGACCAATCGCACGCCGGGGGGACGTCATGCCGGATCCGTGGATGCAACAGCAGCAGGTGCAGCAGCAATGGGCCGCGGACTCCGCCCGGCGGGCGTCCTACTACGGACGTGACGTGCACCGGGGCTTCGCCCAGGGCTCCGTGCGGCGCGGCTCCTCGGGCCGCCTCGCCGGCCTCGTCCAGCTCGTCCTGCTGATCGCGGCAGTCGTCTACCTCGCCGGCCACCCCGACGTGCGGGCCGCCCTGTGGGGGTTCGCCCAGCACGCCTGGAGTCACCTCAACTCGCTGATCTACGACGCGCGTTCAGGTAACTGACGACACGTCAGGATCGTCCGCCCCGTCGGTTTGACGGACCGTCACATCGCGGCGGGCCGGGGTGGCGCGGCCCCCAAGTGGGCGGCCAGCCAGGTGGGGACGCCTAGGAGGCGTACGAGACGGGCCGCCTCCGTGCGCAGCCGGGTCGAGGCCGGCTCCTCCTCGGCGTCGGCGAGCGCGGCGAGCGCCGGGGCCGTGCCGATGAGGTAGCCGAGCTCCTCGCGGATGCGCAGGGACTCGGTGAAGCCGTGCCGCGCCTCCGCCAACTCGCCGTCGCGCAGGGCGAGTCCGGCCAGATGGCGCCAGGTGAAGGAGAGCAGCAGGGGGTCGCCGTGGGCCGCGGCGCCCTCGTGGGCGCGGCGGTAGGCGGCGCGGGCGGCCTGCGGCGCGTCGGCCACGTTCTCGGCGAGCAGCCCGCGCCGGAAGTCGAGCAGCGCCCGGCCTCGCCCCGTGAGCGCGGTCAGGGCGGCGGCCCGGCCGAACGCGGAGCGCGCCTCGTCCGCCCGGTCCCGTACCCCGAACAGCGTTGAGGCGTACGCGAGATAGCCGCGCTCGCAGGCGGCGGCGCCGCGCTCCTCGTCGCTGCGGGCCACGGCCTCGGCGCCGCGCAGCGCCTCGTCGGCCTCCGCCCAGCCGGACTCGGTGTAGACACAGCGCTCGGTCAGCAGGGCGGTGCGCTGGAGCGCCCCGGCCGCCGCGCCCGCATGCGGTTCGAGCAGGGCGGCGGCGTCCGTCCAGCAGCCGCGCGAGCGCAGCCGCCATACCGCGGTCTGGAGCGGATCCCCGTCATCTGCAGTCGTTCCGGAACCAGACATGGCGGTATGCGCCACGTTGCCCTCCCCGAGCGCGCCATCGAGCTGCTGAGTAGATCCGCATCTCAACACGGAATGGCACGCCGGGCCAAGGGGGGTGCGTGAATGAGTTCACAATCGTCCGACACTGGCCGGGATCGACTGTCAGCTCATACGAAGCGCCAGGAAGAAGTCCAGCTTGTCCTCAAGTCTGGACAGGTCACGGGCCGTCAACTGCTCGATCCTGCCCACCCGGTACCGCAGCGTGTTGACGTGCAGGTGCAGCCGCGTGGCGCACCGCGTCCACGAGCCGTCGCAGTCGAGGAAGGCCTCCAGGGTCGGGATGAGTTCGGCGCGGTGGCGCCGGTCGTAGTCGCGCAGCGGGTCGAGCAGCCGGGCGGTGAAGGCGCGCCGTACGTCGTCCGGCACGAACGGGAGCAGCAGCACGTGCGAGGCCAGCTCGTGGTGGCCGGCCGCGCACACCCGGCCGGGCCGGGCGGCGGCGACCCGGCGGGCGTGCCGGGCCTCCTCCAGGGCGCCGCGCAGCCCCTCGGCGGAGTGCACCGCGGCGCTGACACCCAGTGTCAGGCGGCCGTCGTCCGCCAGGCCCGCCGAGAGCGGGGTGCGTACGGCGGCCAGGAGCGCGTCGGCGTGCAGGCCGCCCTCGGCGCCCTCGGGCGTGACCGCGGGCAGCGGCACGAGCGCGATCGCCTCGTCGCCCGCGTGGGCCACCGCGATCCGGTCGGAGGACTCGGGGCCGACCACCGCGGGGTCGACCAGGATCTCCTCCAGGAGCGACTGGGCGACCGGGCCGCCCGCGATCTCCGCGCCGGAGTCGCGCTCCCAGTCGACCCGGGCCACCACGACCTGCCAGTGTGGCGCCGAGCCGAGGCCGGGCAGCAGCACCGGGGCCGCGACTCTGAGCCGGGCCGCGATCTCGGCGGGCGCGGCGCCGGTCTGCACCAGCTCCAGGACCTCCTGGGCGAGCCGGCGGCGCACCGTACGGGCCGCGTCGCGCCGGTCGCGCTCGACCGCGATGAGCTGGGTGACGCCCTGGAGCAGGTCGAGCCGGGCGGCCGGCCAGTCGCTCGCGTCGGCCTCGACGGCGAGCAGCCAGTCCGAAAGCACCGTCTCGCGCACGTCGCGGGCGGCGGGCGCGGCGCCCCGCCCGTTGTTGCGGATGGGGAACAGCGAGTAGGTCACGCCCTCGACGGTGGCCCGGTGCGGGCCCCGGCGGCCGGTGCGGGTGGCGCCCAGGTGCTCGGCGGCAAGCGCCGCGCCGACCGCCGGGGTCAGCGCGTCCCCGGCGCCCGCGATCTGGCGGCCGGTCGGAGAAAGCACCCAGGCCCGCAGGTCGAGGTCCGAGCCGAGCAGGTCGAGGACCACCTCGGGGCCGCCGCCCGCCGGGCCCGACGTCATGAGCCTGCGGTGGCGGTCCACGACCGCCGCGAGGTCGCCCGCGCGCTCGCCCGAGACCTGCCGTACGACGTGCTCGGTGATGGTTGCAAACGCGACCGACTCGTTCACCGCGAACAGCGGGAGCCGGTGGCGAGAACAAGCCAAAACAAGATCGTCGGGAATGGCGCCGAGCTCGGCCTCGCCGGCCGCCAGGCCCGCCACACCGGCACCCGCGAGGATGCGTACGAATGGCTCGGAATCTTCGGCGTCCCGGCGCCAGGCGAGACCCGTCAGGACCAGCTCGCCACCCGTGAGGTAGCGGCTCGGATCCCGCAGGTCAGTGGTCATTACTCCCCGCACCGTGCGGTCCAGCTCGTCCTCGCCGCCGAGCAGCCGCAGCCCCAGCGCGTCGGTTTCCAGAAGTGCGCGCAGCCGCATCGCGTGTCGCCGCCGATCTGTCTTGATGTTGCCGTTGGAAAGCGGTGAGGTAACGGAGCACCGCTTTTCATACGAATCTACAAGACGTAAGCGGAGACCAGCCAACTCCTTCATGGTTTCGGTGACTGCACCCGAGGGATCGGGGCTTGTGTACTGATTCCACACCGCGTTAACAGCACATGAACGACTGAGATGTCGAGGGCCTGCCGTCCCCGGGACCCGCGCGAACGACCCCGAATTTGAGAATCGGAAGAGAGCCACTCATGGACTTCCTTCGCCCCGCCAGCTGGGAGGAGGCGCTCGCCGCCAAGGCAGAGCACCCCACCGCTGTGCCCATTGCGGGTGGCACCGATGTGATGGTCGAGATCAACTTCGACCACCGGCGGCCCGAGTACCTCCTGGACCTGAACCGCATCGGCGAGTTGGCCCAGTGGGAGGTCGGGGAGGACAGCGTCCGGCTCGGACCCTCCGTCCCGTACACCAAGATCATGGAGAACCTGCGGACGGAGCTGCCGGGCCTCGCGCTCGCCTCGCACACCGTCGCCTCCCCGCAGATCCGCAACCGCGGCGGCGTCGGCGGCAACCTCGGCTGCGCCTCGCCGGCCGGTGACGCACACCCCTCGCTCCTTTCCTCGGGCGCGGATGTCGAGGTCGAGTCGCAGGCCCGTGGCGTCCGGCTCATCCCGATCGACGAGTTCTACAAGGGCGTGAAGCGCAACGCTCTTGAGGCGGACGAGCTGATCAAGGCCATCCACATCCCCAAGGCGGACGGCCCCCAGCAGTTCTCCAAGGTCGGCACCCGCAACGCCATGGTCATCGCGGTCTGCGCGTTCGGCCTTGCGCTGCACCCCGAGACCCGTACGGTCCGCACCGGCATCGGCTCGGCCGCGCCCACCCCCATCCGGGCGAAGGCCGCCGAGGAGTTCTTGAACGCGGCGCTCGAAGAGGGCGGCTTCTGGGACAACGGCAAGATCATCACCCCCTCGGTCGCGAAGCAGTTCGCCATGCTCGCCTCGGGTGCCTGCAACCCGATCGACGACGTCCGCGGCACCGCGAACTACCGCCGTCACGCCGTCGGCGTCATGGCCCGCCGCACGCTGATGTGGACCTGGGAGACGTACCGCGGCGGCAACGGCCGCACCCTTGAAGGAGCTGCATAACCATGCGCGTCAATTTCACGGTCAATGGCCGTAAGCAGGAGGCCGACGACGTGTGGGAGGGCGAGAGCCTTCTCTACGTCCTGCGCGAGCGCATGGGGCTTCCGGGTTCGAAGAACGCCTGTGAGCAGGGCGAGTGCGGTTCCTGCACGGTCCGCCTCGACGGTGTTCCGGTGTGTTCGTGTCTGGTCGCGGCCGGTCAGGTCGAGGGCCGCGAGGTCGTCACCGTGGAGGGCCTGGCCGACTACGCCGCCCACCGCTCCGACGCCCACCCCGGCGGCGGCTGCGCCTCCGGTTCCTGCGGTACGTCCATCGACGCCGCCAAGCGGTGGCAGGCCAAGCCGCAGGACGGGCAGACTGGAGAGGCGGGCGCGCTCTCCCCGATCCAGCAGGCGTTCATCGACGCCGGCGCCGTGCAGTGCGGTTTCTGCACCCCGGGCCTCCTGGTCGCCGCCGACGAGCTCCTGGAGCGCAACTCCGAGCCGTCCGACGCGGACATCCGCGAGGCGCTCTCCGGCAACCTGTGCCGCTGCACCGGTTACGAGAAGATCCTCGACGCGGTCCGCCTCGCGGCCGCCCGTCAGGAAGAGACGGTCTGACCATGGCGCAGAACACCCGCACCACTCCGGCCGGTACGCCCACCAACGTCACCCAGAACCACACCAAGGGCGGCATCGGCGAGTCGACGCTCCGCCCGGACGGCACCCTCAAGGTCACCGGTGAGTTCGCGTACTCCTCGGACATGTGGCACGAGGACATGCTGTGGGGCCAGACGCTCCGCTCCACCGTGGCCCACGCCGAGATCGAGAACATCGACATCTCCGAGGCCGTCGCGATGCCCGGCGTCTACGCCGTGCTCACCTACGACGACCTGCCGGCCAAGATGAAGAACTACGGCCTGGAGATCCAGGACACCCCCGTCCTGGCCCACGGCCGGGTCCGCCACCACGGTGAGCCGGTCGCCCTCGTGGCCGCCGACCACCCGGAGACCGCCCGCCGCGCGGCCGCCAAGATCAAGATCGACTACAAGGAACTGCCGGTCGTCACCGACGAGGCCTCCGCGCTCGCCGCCGATGCGCCGCTGATCCACGAGGGCCGCGACGACCACCACTCCGGTCACGTCCCGCACCCGAACATCGTGCACCGCCAGCCGATCATCCGCGGCGACGTGGCCAAGGCGCGCAAGCGCGCCGACGTGATCGTCGAGGGCGAGTACACCTTCGGCATGCAGGACCAGGCCTTCCTCGGCCCGGAGTCCGGCCTCGCCGTGCCCGCCGAGGACGGCGGCGTCGACCTCTACGTCGCCACCCAGTGGCTGCACTCGGACCTCCAGCAGATCGCCCCGGTCCTGGGCCTGCCGCCGGAGAAGGTCCGCATGACGCTCTCCGGCGTCGGCGGCGCCTTCGGCGGCCGCGAGGACATCTCGATGCAGATCCACGCCTGCCTCCTGGCGCTGCGCACGGGCAAGCCGGTCAAGATCGTCTACAACCGGTTCGAGTCCTTCTTCGGCCACGTGCACCGCCACCCGGCGAAGCTCTACTACGAGCACGGCGCCACCAAGGACGGCAAGCTCACGCACATGAAGTGCAAGATCGTCCTGGACGGCGGCGCCTACGCGTCGGCCTCCCCGGCGGTCGTCGGCAACGCCTCCTCGCTCTCGGTCGGCCCGTACGTCATCGACGACGTCGACATCGAGGCGATCGCGCTCTACACGAACAACCCGCCCTGCGGCGCGATGCGCGGCTTCGGCGCCGTCCAGGCCTGCTTCGCCTACGAGGCCCAGATGGACAGGCTCGCGGCGAAGCTGGGCATGGACCCGGTCGAGTTCCGCCAGCTCAACGCCATGGAGCAGGGCACGATCATGCCGACAGGGCAGGTCGTGGACTCGCCGGCCCCGGTCGCCGAGCTGCTGCGCCGGGTCAAGGCCCGCCCGCTGCCGCCCGAGCAGCAGTGGCTCGCGGCAGGGGAGGCCGCGGACGTCCGCGCCCTGCCCGGCGGCCTGTCCAACACCACGCACGGCGAGGGTGTCGTACGAGGCATCGGCTACGCGGTCGGCATCAAGAACGTCGGCTTCTCCGAGGGTTTCGACGACTACTCCACCGCCCGCGTGCGCCTGGAGGTCATCAACGGCGAGCCCGTCGCGATGGTCCACACGGCCATGGCGGAGGTCGGCCAGGGCGGTGTCACCGTGCACGCCCAGATCGCCCGTACGGAGCTGGGCGTCACGCAGGTGACCATCCACCCGGCCGACACCCAGGTCGGCTCCGCCGGTTCCACGTCCGCCTCCCGGCAGACGTACATGACCGGTGGCGCGGTGAAGAACACCTGTGAGGCCGTGCGCGCCAAGGCCCTGGAGATCGGCCGCCGCAAGTTCGGCTCCTACCACCCCGCCTGGGCCACCGCCGAGCTGCTGCTCGAAGGCGGCAAGGTCGTCACCGACGGCGGCGAGGTCCTCGCCGACCTGGCGGACGTCCTGGAGGGCGAGGCGATCGACGAGGAACTGGAGTTCCGGCACCGCCCGACCCAGGCCTTCGACCTCGTCACAGGACAGGGCAACGGCCACGTCCAGTACACGTTCGCCGCGCACCGCGCGGTGGTCGAGGTGGACACCGAGCTCGGCCTCGTCAAGGTCGTCGAGCTGGCCACCGCCCAGGACGTCGGCAAGGCGCTCAACATGCTCTCCGTCGTCGGCCAGATCCAGGGTGGTACCACCCAGGGCCTCGGCGTCGCGGTGATGGAAGAGATCATCGTGGACCCGAAGACCGCGAAGGTGCGCAACCCCTCCTTCACGGACTACCTGATCCCGACGATCCTGGACACCCCGACCATCCCGGTCGACGTCCTGGAGCTGGCCGACCCGAACGCGCCGTACGGTCTGCGCGGTCTCGGTGAGGCCCCGACCCTCTCGTCGACCCCGGCCGTCCTCGCGGCGATCCGGGCGGCGACCGGCCTGGAGCTCAACAAGACCCCGGTCCGCCCCGAGCACCTCACCGGCACCTGATCCCTCCGGGGGTTTGGGGGTGAAAGAAATTTCTTCCGGGGGACTTGCGTCCCCCGGGCCCCCTCCTCAAAAGCCCTCCGGGCGGTGCGTGCCTCCCAGGAACGTCACAATTCCGATGCCCGCACCGCCCGGAGCAATCAAGTACCGCACCGCTCGCGGTCCTCGCAGCACCCGCAGTAAGAGCACCACCAGCAAAACCGAGTCACACCAGCAACACCCGTAGCCATCTGCACTGCGGTACCACCTCCGGTACCCCGGCAGGAGCAGACACCGTTCGTCTCGGGCCGTCCCCCGGGTCGTGCAGCCCACGCACCATCCCAAATCCCGCAGCTTGTCTGACCTGAGGACTCAAGTCTTATGCGGGTGCCCCTGTGAACCTTGGGAGTAGGCACCATGACCCAGCAGTCTGTGGAGCCGAAGACCACCGCTGAGGACGCGGGCTCCGGCTCCCGTCCCCAGGCCGGCAGGTCTTGGCTCGACCGGTACTTTCACATATCCGAGCGGGGATCCACGCTCGCGCAGGAAGTGCGCGGCGGCATCACCACCTTCATGGCGATGTGCTACATCCTCCTGCTCAACCCCCTGATCCTCTCGACGCCCGACGTCGACAAGCACACGCTGGGCCACGCCGGTCTGGTGACCGCCACCGCACTCGCGGCCGCGGTCAGCACGCTGCTGATGGGCTTCATCGGCAAGGTACCGCTCGCACTGGCCGCCGGACTCAACGTCTCCGCGGCCCTGACCACCCAGGTGGTCCCCAACATGACGTGGCCGCAGGCCATGGGCATGTGTGTCATGTACGGCGTCGTGATCATGCTCCTGGTCGTCACCGGCCTCCGCGAGATGATCATGAACGCCATCCCGCTGGCGCTCAAGCACGCGATCACCATGGGCATCGGCATGTTCGTCGCCCTGCTCGGCCTGGTGAAGGCCGGATTCGTGGGCAAGGGCCCGGAGCACGGACCGCCGGTCACCCTCGGTGCCACCGGACAGCTCGTCGGCTGGCCCGTCTTCTTCTTCGCGGTCACCCTGCTGCTGATCTTCGCGCTCCAGGCCCGCAAGGTGCCCGGCGCGATCCTGATCGGCATCGTCTCCGGCAGCGTCCTGGCCTTCGTGGTCACCAAGGCCGCAGGACTGACCGACGCGGACTGGGGCGGCACCGCCCCCGGCCTCAGCGGCAGCGCGGTCTCCACGCCCGACTTCGGCCTCTTCGGCCACGTCGAGTTCGGCGGCTGGGGTTCCATCGGCGCCATCAGCGTCGGCATGATCGTCTTCACCCTGGTGCTCGCCGGCTTCTTCGACGCGATGGCCACCATCATCGGCGTCGGCCAGGAGGCCAAGCTCGCCGACGACAAGGGCCGCATGCCGGGCCTGTCCAAGGCGCTGTTCATCGACGGTGCGGGAGGCGCGATCGGCGGCGTCAGCGGCGCCTCCGGCCAGACCGTGTTCATCGAGTCCGCCTCCGGCGCCGGTGAGGGCGCCCGTACCGGCCTCTCCTCGGTCGTCACCGGCCTCTTCTTCGCGGCCTGCCTCTTCTTCACCCCGGTCACCCAGCTGGTGCCGGCCCAGGTCGCCTCCGCCGCCCTCGTCGTCATCGGCTCGATGATGATGAGCGCCGCCAAGCACGTCGACTGGAGCGACCGCTCGGTCTCCATCCCGGTGTTCCTCACCGTGGCTCTGATGCCGTTCACGTACAACATCACCGCCGGTGTCGGCGCGGGCGTCATCGCCTACACCGTGATCAAGGCAGCACAGGGCAAGTGGCGCGAGATCGGCGGGTTCATGTGGGCCCTGACCGCCGTCTTCACCATCTACTTCGCCCTCCATCCCATCGAGAGCTGGCTCGGCGTCAAGTAGCGGCAGCGCCGCTGACGCCCTCCACACATCCGTAAGGAGACCGAACATGCTGGACATCGCCGAAGAGCTGAACCGGTGGGTCGAGCAGGGACGCGAATTCGCCGTGGCCACCGTGGTGGCCGTCGGCGGCAGCGCGCCCCGGCAGCCGGGAGCCGCCCTCGCCGTCGACAGCGACGGCACGGCGATCGGCTCGGTCTCCGGCGGATGTGTGGAGGGCGCTGTCTACGAACTCTGCCAACAGGCGCTCGAAGACGGCGAAACCGTCGTCGAACGCTTCGGCTACAGCGACGAGGACGCCTTCGCGGTCGGCCTGACCTGCGGCGGCATCATCGACATACTCGTCACCCCGGTCCGCACCAGCTCGCCCGCCCGCGAGGTGTTCGCGGCCGCCCTCGCCGCCGCCGCGAGCGGCGAGGCCGCCGCGGTCGCGCGGATCACCGACGGCCCCGCCGAACTCATGGGCCGCGCCCTGCTCGTCCACCCGGACGGCACCTACGAAGGCGCCCTCGGCGGCCACCCCGAGCTCGACCGCGCCGTGGCCGACGAGGCCACCGCCATGCTGGACGCGGGCCGCACCGGCACCCTCTCCCTCGGCGCCGACGGCCGCCTGTGCGGCCAGCCGCTCACCGTGCTCGTCGAATCGAGCGTCCCGGCCCCCCGGATGATCGTCTTCGGCGCCATCGACTTCGCTTCCGCCCTGGTCAGGGTCGGCAAGTTCCTGAACTACCACGTCACCGTGTGCGACGCCCGGCCCGTCTTCGCGACGAAGACCCGCTTCCCCGAGGCGGACGAGATCGTCGTGGAGTGGCCGCACAAGTACCTGGAGCGGACCACCACCGACTCCCGTACGGTCCTGTGCGTCCTGACCCACGACGCCAAGTTCGACATCCCGCTCCTGGAGACCGCGCTGAAGCTGCCGGTCGCCTATGTCGGCGCGATGGGCTCGCGCCGCACCCACCTGGACCGCAACGAGCGGCTGCGCGACGTGGGCGTCACGGAGCTCGAACTCAACCGCCTGCGCTCCCCGATCGGCCTCGACCTCGGCGCCCGTACGCCCGAGGAGACCGCCCTGTCGATCGCCGCGGAGATCGTCGCCAACCGGCGCGGCGGCAGCGGCGTCTCGCTGACCGGCGCCCACACCCCGATCCACCACGACGGCAAGGACACACCGGTCGGGCGCATCGGTTCGGTGGCCTAGCCACCGCGCCCGGTCCGCCACCGCGCCCGGTCCGCCGCCGCTCCGGTCAGTCGCCGCGCGCGAGCTGTTCGCCCAGCTCCGTGCGGGCGTAGAGCACCACCCGGCCCGCCCGCGCGCGGCCGACCAGGCCGGTCCGGTGCAGCACCGCCAGATGGTGGGAGACCGCGCTCGCCGTGACGCCGAGGCGCCGGGCGAGCTCGGTCGTCGATGCCGGGCCCGCGAGCGCGAGCAGCAGCGCCGCCTTCGGCCGGCCCACCAGCGAGGCCAGCGCGCCCGCGGGCCGCGGCGGCCGGGTCTCCCACAAGGTGGCGACACCTCGTGCCGGATACGCGATCGTCGGCCGCTCCTCGGCCCCCACCGGACTGATCGTGTGCTGCGCGAACAGCGTCGGTACGAGCCAGAACCCGCGCCCGTCGACCTCCGCGGCCATGTGCAGGTCCCGGTGCACGAACAGGGTCAGCCGCCCGTTGTCCCACGTCGCCGACGGATCGAGCGAGGTGAGCAGCGCGGCCGCGCCGTCCCGGGCGAGCAGCCGGGCCCGGTGCACCATGTCCGCTTCCAGTACGGCCCGCATCCGCGACCAGTGCGGGGCGATCGCCAGCTCCCAGTACGCCTCCACCACATCGGCGATCGCTTCCCTCAACTGCCGTGAATCCGCGGCCAGTTGAGCGATGCGGGGGGCCAACGGGCGATTCGCGTACGCGGCCCGCACATCGAAGAGCACCTTGTCCGCGGGGGTCGCCCGCACCCGGCGCAGCTCGTCCGCGACGTCCGGCAGCGGCGACTCGGGGCGGGGCGTGACGAAGTCGGGTATCCAGCCGCTGCCGCCCACCGCGAGCTCGCCGAGCAGTTCGGTGTCGAGGCCGCCCGCCGAGGCCAGTGCCTCGCGCGTACGGCGAATCCACGGCAGGTGCAGCGCGTACTTCTCGGGCTTCCGCAGCGCCCACAGGCTTGTGGCCGTCTCAAGCAGCGGTGAGCAGGCGAAACGCATGTCGGCGAGGTCGTCGACGCCGAGTCGGTAGCTGAGCATTGAGGCAGAGCCTAAATCTCTGTCGCCCGGCCGCTCAAGGCCGTTGAGTGATTGTCATGTCCTCCACTTCCAAGGGGGCGGCAGCGCTGCTGCCGCCCCGCGGTCCGCTGCGCGCCTACGCCGTCACCACCCTGATCGACTGGACCGGCAACGGCCTCTTCCACACCGGCGCCATCGTCTTCATCACGCGTGTCGTCGGGCTCGGCGCCGCCCAGGTCGGCCTCGGGCTCACCGTGGCCGCGCTGCTCGGCCCCGCCGTGTCCGTCCCCGCCGGACGGCTCGGTGACAAGGTCGGCCACCGCCGCGTCTACCTGGCGACGGTCCTGGTCCGCGCGGTGGCGTTCGCCGGGTACCTGTTCGTCGACTCCTTCGCCGGCTTCCTCGCCGTGGTCTGCGCGGTCACGCTGGCCGAGAGCGCGGGGCGGCCGGTCAAGAGCGCCTACCTCGCCCAGCTCGCCGACTCCACGGCCCTGGTGGGCGCCAGCGCGTACAGCAGGGTGATGCTCAACATCGGCTTCTCGCTGGGCAGCCTGGGCGCGGGCGCGGCGCTCGCCCTCGACTCGCACACCGGGTACGCGGCGCTCGTCCTCGGCAACTGCCTCTCGTACGTGCTCGTCGCGGCCGTGCTCCTTCGGATGCCCGAGGGCGAGAAGGCCGCGCGCACCCCGGGGCGGCCCCGGCGCGCCGCGCTGCGCGATGGGCGCTTCCTGCTCCTGGCCGCGCTCTCGGGGCTCCTCTACGTCAGCGCCGACATGCTCAACATCGGGCTCCCGCTGTGGATTTCGGAGCGTACCCAGGCGCCGCGCTGGTCGATCGCCGTGCTCATGCTGCTCAACACGGCGCTCGCGATCCTGCTCCAGGTGCGTGCGGCCCGCGGCAGCGACACCGTCCCCGGGGCCGCCACGGCCGGCCGCCGGTCGGGCGTGGCGCTGCTCGCGGCCTGCGCGGTGACCGCGACGACGGCCGCGCTGCCGCCGGTGGCCGCGGTCGCCGTCCTCGCCGTCGCGGTCACCCTGCTCACGGCGGGCGAGCTGCTCTCCTCGGCCAGCGGATGGGGCATCTCGTACGGCCTGGCCGCGCCGGAGCGGCAGGGTGAGTACCTCGGCGCCTGGACCCTCTCCTCGGACCTCGCCAGGGCGGGCGGCCCCCTGCTCGTCGCCGTCCTGGTCAGCCACGGAGGCGGGGCGGGCTGGCTGGCGCTCGGCGTCCTGTTCCTGGCGGCGGGCGCGGTCACGGTGCCGGTCGCCGGACGGGCCGCCCACGCCCCGACCCCCGCGGCCGCGGAGCAGAGGGTGGGCTGACGTGCGGCGCCCGGGGGCTCCGTGCCCGAGCGGACGTTATGTGAGTGACGTCCATATTCGGCCGGGTTAGGGTCTCCGCATGAGCGAGCTGGAGTTCCGCGACGTGCCCGAGTCCGACGTCGACCGCGCCCTGGAGCTCTGGTGGCTCGTCTTCCACGACCGCCCCGACGAGAAGGAGAAGCGCGCCTACCACCGCGCGATGGTGCTGCGCTGCGACCGCGTCGGGGCGTACGACGGCGACGCGCTCGCCGGTTTCCTCGTCGCCCACCGATTCACCCTGTCCGTCCCGGGCGGTGAACTCCCCTGCCCCGGGCTCACGTTCGTCTCCGTCGCCCCCACCCACCGCCGCCGTGGCGTGCTCTCCGGCATGATCGCCGAGGTGTTCCGCCGCTGCGCCGGACACGGCCGCCCCATCGTCGCGCTGTGGGCCTCCGAAGCCGCCATCTACGGCCGCTTCGGCTTCGGCGCGGCCACCTACGGCACCTCGGTCGAGATCAACTCGACCCGTCCGCTCGCCCTGCGCATCGAGGCCGACCGGCGCCCCCTGCGCCTGATCGACCCCGACCACGCGCCCGACGAGATCGGCCCCTACTACGAGGCGACCCGCACCCGCAGGGCCGGGCGCATCGGCCGCGACACCGCCCGCTGGCGCGGCGAGTGGCTGCCCGAGACCGACGAGGACGACGAGGAGCTCGGCCCGCCCCGCATCGTCGGCCTCGGCGCCGCCGACGAGCCGCTCGCCGGGTACGCCGTCTACCGCACCCGGCGCGAGGACGACCCCGCCAAGCCCGGCACCGTCCAGGTCGCCGAGCTGGAGGCCGACACCCCGGCGGGCGAGGCCGCGCTGTGGAACTACCTCGCCGGCATCGACCTCACCGGCACCGTCCGCGCCTGGGGCCTGGCCCCGGACGACCCGCTGCTCCTGTTCGCCACCGACCGGGACCAGGTCAGGGCCGTCGCCGAGTCCCCCGCGCTGTGGATCCGCCTCGTGGACGTCGGCGCCGCGCTCACCGCCCGCTCCTGGGCGGCCGAGGCCGCACTCGTCCTGGAGGTCCGCGACGACCGCGTCCCGGCCAACGCGGGCCGCTTCCGCCTGACGGCGTCCCCGCACGCGTGCACCTACGAGCCGACCCGGGCCCCGGCCGACCTCACCTTCGACGTGCGCGACCTGGCCGCCTGCTACCTCGGCGGCACCGAGGTCCGCCGCCTCGTCCTCGCGGGCCTGGTGACCGAGCACACCCCGGGCGCGGCGGCGGCCCTGGACGCGGCGCTGCGCACCACGGAACTGCCGCACACGGTCGACGAGTTCTGAGCGGCCGGGGGAGAATCCGGGGGGATTTCGCGCAGAAGTGACGAGGCTCTCGTACGGGGGCGGCGGGGGCCGGGACCAAGGTCCTTCGGTGAACTGCCTGCTCGGACGGGGAACCGGAAGCCCCCTTGAAGGGGTCTTTGCGTGCACGTTAGGGACCAAAGTCCCGGCGTGCGGCACCTGCACCGAACCCCTCGTATCACTGAGGTCGCGTCAACCCCCTTGTCCTCCAGGGTAGTTGCCGGAAATCGGGTATTTTCCCTCGATACCCGGCCGGAGAATTCGCATTTCGGGATTCGAGCGCGATCGTGCGATCGTGGCCAACCGGTGAAGCTCCGCTGCCGAACCGGCACGTACCGAGGGGATGGGGAATCCATGGCGCGACTGACCGCCCACACACGCCGCATCGTGATGGCCGCAGCAACGGCCGTGGTCCTGACGGGCGGCGTGGCCGCCGCGGTGTTCCTCGGCAGCGACACCTCCGCCAACGGCCCGGGCCCCGCGCTCGCCCACTCCTCCGCGACCGGCAAGTCCGACGACAAGCCCGGCCATGCGAGCGGCAAGCCGGGGTCCTCGGCATCCGGCGACGACAGCGCGCCGGACGGCTCGGACGGCTCCGCCGACGCCACCGGCCCCGCCGCGCCGCCCGGCGCCGCCGGGATATCCGAAGTGATCGACCACGAGACCGAGAGCGGCGGCAAGTCCGTCTCGATCACCATCGACGACGGGCCCAGCCCGGTCTGGACCCCGAAGATCCTCGCCGTCCTCAAGCAGTACGACGTCAAGGCGACCTTCTGCATGATCGGCCCGCAGGCCAAGGCCAACCCCGGCATGGTCAAGCAGATCGTCGCGGCCGGCCACCGGCTCTGCGACCACACGGTCAGCCACGACGAGGCCATGAACAAGAAGCCCGTCGCCTACCAGAGCTCCGAGGTCCTCGACGCCCAGAAGATGATCGAGGACGCCGCCGACGGCGCCAAGGTGCAGTACTTCCGCGCCCCCGGCGGTGCCTTCACGCCGGACAACCGGCGCATCGCCGCCTCCCACGGGATGCGCCCGCTGGGCTGGAACGTCGACACCAAGGACTGGAAGCAGCCCGGCACCGCGACGATCGTGAAGACGGTGAAGCAGGAGCTCAAGAACGGCCCGATCGTGCTCTTCCACGACGGCGGCGGCGACCGCGCCCAGACGGTCGCGGCCCTGAAGGAAGTGCTGCCCTGGCTGGCGCAGCAGGGCTACGTGTTCAGCTTCCCCGCCATCTGACGTACTCGCAACTGACGGTCCGTCATATCCCGGGCGTGGCCGCCCACATCGAACGCGCACGGCGGCTCCGCCCGGCAGGGTCACGATTCGTGCGACGGCCCGGCAGTCGATAAGGTGCCTGGTCACGACCGCACCCCGTTCGATTCCACGGGCCGGTCAGGGCTCTGCCGCAGTGCGTGGCACCTCCACGGCTGCTGTGCCGAACCCTGTCCGCCCGGGCCCTGGAACACGGGGGCGATCTTTCACGGCGGGGCAGTCGGGCCCCGGCCGACGGGGTGAGGAGAAACAGTGGCACAGGTCATCGCCGAGGTCTCACGGACGTTCAACGAGTTTCTGCTGCTGCCGAACCGGACCCGGACGGACTGCTCGCCCGCGACGGTCGACCTGCGCACGCCCCTGGTGCGGCACCTCGTCGGCGAGCCGTCGGCGATCGAACTGGGCTCCCCGTTCACGTCCGCGATCATGCAGGCCGTCAGCACCCCGGACCTCGCGATCGCGCTGGCACGCAACGGCGGCCTGAGCTTCCTGCACCACAACCAGTCGATCCAGGACCAGGCCGCGGCCGTCCGCCAGGTGAAGAACTTCAAGGCCGGGTTCGTCACCAGCGACACCAACGTCCGCCCGGACGACACCCTGAGCCACCTGGTCGCCGTCATGCGGCGCACCGGGCACAGCACCGCCGCGGTCACCGACGACGGCACCGCCACTGGCCGCCTGCTCGGCCTGGTGACCTCCCGCGACTTCCACCCCCAGCGCCACGACCTCGACGGGCCGGTGGCCGGCCGGATGACCGCCGTCGCCGACCTGGCCCACGCCGGGGCCGACACCACGCTCTCCGAGGCCAACGCGCGGCTGTGGGACCAGCGCCTCGACTGCCTCCCCGTGCTCGGCGCCGAGGGCCACCTGCAGTACCTGGTGTTCCGCTCCGACTACGCGGACAACAAGCGCTTCCCGAACCAGGCCGTGGACGCCGCCAAGCGCCTGCGCGTGGGCGCGGGCGTCAACACCCACGACTACCAGGAGCGCGTCCCTGCCCTGCTGGAGGTGGGCGCCGACGCCCTGTGCTTCGACTCGTCCGACGGCTACAGCGACTGGCAGGCACAGGCGCTGAGCTGGGTGAAGAAGCACTACCCGGAGATCCCGGTCGGCGGCGGCAACGTGGTCGACGGGGAGGCGTTCACCTTCCTCGCCGAGGCCGGCGCGGACTTCGTCAAGGTCGGCGTGGGCGGCGGCTCCATCTGCATCACCCGCGACCAGAAGGGCATCGGGCGCGGCCAGGCCAGCGCCGTCCTGGACGTCGCCGCGGCCAGGGACGCCTTCCGCGAGCGCACCGGCGAGTACGTGCCGATCTGCTCCGACGGCGGCCTGGTGCACGACTACCACGTGGCCCTGGCCCTCGCGATGGGAGCCGACTTCGTCATGATGGGCCGTTACTTCGCCCGCTTCGACCAAGCCGCCGGCGCGAAGCTCCCCACCCGGGACGGCTTCGTGAAGGAGTACTGGGGCGAGGGCTCGAACCGGGCCCGCAACTGGCAGCGCTACGGCCAGGGCGGCCAGGGCCTGATCTTCGAAGAGGGCGTCGACGGCTACGTCCCGTACGCGGGCGACCTCAACGAAGGCCTCGCCACCACCATCGCCAAGCTCAAGACCACGATGGTCTCCTGCGGCTCCGTCACGCTGACGGAGTTCCAGTCCACGGCCCGGCTGACCCTGGTCTCCGACCAGAGCTTCCAGGAGAGCCATGCGAACGTCGTCCTGCGGGACGCCCCGGCGACCATCGCCTGACGGGCCCCGCCCACAGCCGGCCGGAGGGGAATGGCGTACAGCCGGAACCACTCCTCTCCGGCCCGTAGTCCGCCACTGCCGTTCGCCACTCACCTTCGCCGCTCGGGAGACGAGGCCCCATGAATGCGCCACCATCGCCGCCCGGAGCGCAGCGCACCGACGGATCTGCCGTCCGGATCGGCGCTCTCGTTCCGCTGACCCGGCCCGGCTGGGCCGAGGCGGGTCAACACCTGCTCGCCGGGCTGGAGTTGGGCGTTCGCGAAGTCAATGACGGCGGCGGGATCGGTGGACGACCGTTTGAGCTGGTGGTCCGGGACACCGCGGCCGATCCGGAGAAGGCCGCGGCAGCCGTGGACGAACTGGCCCGGCTGGGCGTGGCCGCGTTGGCGGGGGAGTACCACAGCGTGGTCGCCCGCGCCGCTGCTGCCCGGGCCGACGCCCTCGGCCTGCCGTTCCTCTGCTCGTCAGCGGTCCTCGACGCGCTCACCGACCGGCCGACGGACCAGGTCGCGCGCCTCGCCCCGGCGCAGTCCCACGGCTGGCGGCTCTACGCGGACTTCCTCCTCGGCGCAGGCCACCGCCGCATAGCCGTGGCGACCCAGCCGAGCGTGTACTGGGCCTCCGGGACCGGCATCCTGCGGGACCACCTCGCTCCACACGGCGCCACCGTCGTCGAACTCGACGCGAACGCACTCACCCCCACCGCGCTGTGCGACGCACTCGTCGACAGCGGCGCGACGGCCCTCCTCCTTCTGGTCGGGCACCCGGACCCGGCCGTGCCGATCGTCAAGGCCGTACGTCAGGCCCGGCGCCTCGCCGGGCTCCTGGTCGGCGCTCCGGCCGGGCAGCCGGAGTTCGCCTCATGGGCGGCGCTCCTCGGTGCCGACGGCGCCGCGATCCCGTTCCTGCGCTACCTGCCCGAGCGCCTCGGCCCGCTCGGCGCACGCGTCGAGACGGTGCTGCGCGAGCGGCTTGCCGAAGCGCCCTCCTTCGTCGCCTTCGAGGGCTACGACGCGATCACCGTCCTCGCCGACGTGCTCCGCTCCGAGGGCGCGGACCGGGCGCGCATCGCCGCATCCTGGCCGCATGTCGCGGTCGAAGGCACCCGCGGGAAGATCCGGTTCTCCCGGACGCCGGGCATCAGCGTGTGGCAGTGGGCCTGGACGCCGGTCCAGGTCGTCGACCGGGACCCGGCGAAACCCGATCGCTTCCGGGTCCTCCACACCGGCTGAGAAGGCGCTCTTCAACGGCACCGAGGGTCAGCCGCCGCCCATCCCGCCCTGCGCGGCGACCAGCGTGGTCCCGAGGCCGCGCACGGTCCTGCCCAGGGCGGGTGCGAGCGCGTCGAGCCGGCCGGTCAGCGCGTCGAGGCGGTCCTTGCGGGCGCGGGCGTCCGCACGCGACACGACGTGCCGCACCCCGCCCGCCGAGGCGAGCGCCAGGACAACGGCGTCGTACGGCTCGACCGGCCCCTCTCCGCGCAGCAGCTCGGTGAGCCCCGCCTGGAGCGCGCGTACGCCCGCCGCGTCCCGCACCGTCACCTCGCGCCGCGCGGCGCGGGCGAAGACGGGCCGCTCCTCCACCCTGATCACGCCGAGGGCGGTGAGCCGGTCCTCGACCGAGCCCAGGGTCTCCCGGCGATCGGCGCGGACCCACGCCTTCCAGGTGCGCCGGTGCGCCCCGATGCGGTCCAGCGCGTGATCGAGCACCGGGTCGCCGGTGCGGCCGGAATCCGCGACCGTCACCTCGCCCGCCGAGTCGGCGATACGGCCCAGTGAGGCCAGTTCGGCGAGGACCGCGACGCGGAGCAGGAAGCGGGTCCGGGTGCGGTCGTACAGGGCTCCGGCGGCGGTGTCGTAGGCCGCGAGATACATCCGGCCGTACAGGGTGTGCGTCATGCGACCGACGCTACGGATTCCGCGGCGCGCGCGGATCCACCCGGCGGATGGATCCGCACTGGGCCCGCGGGATGAGTGCGCGGCCGGCTCAGCCCGCGGGATGAGGGAGCGGGTCAGCCGCGGCGCGGCTCGACGAGCCCGTGGTCGTAGGCGGCGACCACCGCCTGCACCCGGTCGCGCAGCCGCAACTTGCGCAGCACGGCCGACACATGGGTCTTGACCGTCGCCTCCGACAGGTGAAGCCGGCCGGCGATCTCGGTGTTGGACAGCGCCTGACCGATCAAGGTGAGCACTTCGAGCTCGCGCGGCGAAAGCTCGGCCAGCGCGGCCGGGGCCGGGCGCGTGGCGGGTGCGGTGTGCGCGAAGCGGTCGAGCATGCGGCGGGTCACGGTCGGCGCGAGGAGCGCTTCCCCGCGCGCGACCACCCGGACCGCCTCGGCGAGCTCGGCGGGCCGGATGTCCTTGAGGAGAAAGCCGCTGGCCCCGGCCCGCAGCGCCGTCACCACTTGCTCGTCGAGGTCGAAGGTCGTGACGACGAGGACCCGGGCCGCACTGCCCGACGCGACGATCGCCCGCGTCGCGTCGATGCCGTCCATCACGGGCATCCGTACGTCCATCAGGACGACGTCCGGCCTCAGCTCCCCGACCAGGCGGACCGCGTGCTGCCCGTCCGCCGCCTCGCCGACCACTTCGAGATCGTCCCGGGCGTCGATGATCAGGCGGAACCCGCCGCGCACCAGCGCCTGGTCGTCGGCCACCACCACCCGAATCGTCACGAGCCGAACCTTATCGGCAGCACCGCCCGCACCTCGAAACCTCCCTCCGGCCCGGATCCCGCCTCCAGGGTGCCGCCGAGCAGCGAGGCCCGTTCGCGCATCCCCGCGAGGCCCCGCCCCGAACCGGCGGAGCGCCAACTCCGCTTGCCAGGGCGGCCGTTGTCGCTCACCTCGATGCGCACCGCCTCTTCGTCGCGGTACACCGACACCCGCACCAGGCTGGCCCCCGCGTGCCGCAGCGTGTTGGTCAACGCCTCCTGCACGATCCGGTACCCCGCGAGGTCCACGGCGGACGGCGGCGAGATCGCCCGGCCCTCCTCGTACAGCTCGACGGCGAGCCCGGCGGCCCGCGCGTTTGCGGTCAGCTCGCCGAGGTCCCCGAGCCCGCGCGGCGGACGCCGCCCGTCGTCGCCGTCCTCGCCGGACTCCGTACGCAGCAGGAGCCGCAGCTCCCCGAGCGCGGAGCGCCCCGCGCCCTCGATGGCCCGCAGCGCCTGCCTCGCCTGCTCCGGGTTCGCGGTGAACACGTCCTCGGCGGCGCTCGCCTGGATCACCATCACCGACACGGTGTGAGCCACCACGTCGTGCACCTCGCGGGCGATCCTGGCCCGCTCCTCGGCCACCGCCCGCCGCGTCTCGGCGGCCAGCCGGTCCTGCTGTGCCCGGCGCCACTGCCCCGCCGTCCAGGCCAGCGTCACGGCGAGTACGTGGCTGACGAGGACCAGCGTGCTGCCGCCCGCATAGGCGAGCGGGGCGAGCGCGAGCATCCCGAGCAGCCACCACCGAGAGACCCGCACCGGCCGCAGCGCCGAAAGCACGCACAGGGCGAGCTGCGCCCCGAGCAGCGCGCCCGTCAGGCTCAGCGCCGGGAACAGCAGCCACATCCCAGCCCCGAGCAGCGCGCTCAGGGCAAGCACGGCGCCGGGCCGGCCCACCACCCACCACAGGGCCACGGCCTGCGCCGCGGCGAGGGCGAGCGCGAGCGCGGGCCGCCAAGCGGCACCGGCCGCCAGGCAGGTGGGCACCGCCACCCCGAGCACCAGCACGGCCGAGCCCGCCCGCAGCGCCCTGACCGCCCGGGCCGAGGGAGAGGTGCCGCTGCTGTCCGGACCGCGCATGTGACCCACGCCGCGACGCTACCAACCGCCAGTCACTTCGCAGGCGTACGCGAGCGGGCCATCCGGGCCGCGACGGTGCGCGGCACGTGACGCACGGCGAAGGCGTACGCCTTGTACTGGAGCCCCGTGATGCTGACCGGACGCCTGCGGCGCAGGTCCTTCAGGGCCTGTTCCACGACCTTCTCGGCATCCAGCCAGGCCCACTCGGGAAGCGAGCTGACATCCATGCCGGCCCGCTTCTGGAACTCCGTACGCGTGAAACCGGGCACCAGCGCGAGGACGCGGACGCCGTGCGGAGCGAGGTCGACGCGCAGGGATTCGCTGAACGCGGTCAGCCACGCCTTGGCGGCGCCGTACGTGCCGGTCGGCAGCAGGCCCGCCACCGAGGAGACGTTCAGGACGACGCCCCGCTTGCGCGCGGTCATCCTCGGCACGGCCGCGTGCGTGAGCCGCAGCGGGGCCCGCACAAGGAGATCGAGCATCCGCTCCTCGTCGTCGACGGGGCTGTGCGGGAACGGCGCGGGAAGGCCGGATCCCGCGTTGTTGACCAGCACGTCCACCGGATCCTCGGCCGCGGCGAGCCGCTTCTCCACCAGGCGGCACTGCGCCGGATCGACCAGATCCGCGGCCAGCGTCTCGACCCGCACGCCGTACCGGGACCGCAGCTCATCGGCCGTCTTGCGCAACCGCTCCTCGTCCCGGGCGACCAGGACGAGCGCGCACCCGAACCCCGCGAAGCGGTGCGTGAAGGCGGCGCCGATGCCCGAGGTCGCACCGGTGATCAGAACAGTGGTCATGGTGGCTCTCATTTCTCCGGGGGCCAGGGGGCGCGGGACCTGTCCGCGCACCGCCCCAGTGTTCGCGCACTCCGCCGAAGATCAAGTGCGAGGGCCCATAACTGGCCACTTCGGACACTCTGTTGAGGCGGACGTCAGGGTCGGGGAACCTGAATATTTGTCGCCGCGGCCACGGAAATTTACGCAAAGTGCGGCGAGGCTTCCTGGCGGCGCGCGCAAAATAGTAGTATTTGCCGTGCCGTCTTCCAGGATCCGTGCTACTGTTGATCCCAGTTGCAGTTGTGGTTCCCAAAGACTTCAAGTGCCTTGATGGTTTTATGCCGTCAGGCACTTTTGTATTTCCGGTGCTTTTTCCGGACGGGGCAATCATCGCGGTAACGACGGGGTCAGCACAGTGCGGACCCCCGGGCATTGCCCCGAAGGAGATATGACATGGCTACTGGCACCGTGAAGTGGTTCAACGCGGAAAAGGGCTTCGGCTTCATCGAGCAGGAGGGTGGCGGCCCGGACGTCTTCGCCCACTACTCGAACATCGCCTCCTCTGGCTTCCGTGAGCTTCAGGAAGGCCAGAAGGTGAACTTCGACGTCACGCAGGGCCAGAAGGGCCCGCAGGCCGAGAACATCACGCCTGCCTGACGCTGAAGCGTTTTCTGCACGCGGCTGGGGCTCGCACCTTGGGGTGCGGGCCCCAGCCCGTTGCTGTTCCACCGGGCCCGCCGCCACCTCGTGACGGCATTTTCACGGCCCGCGGGACACCGGGCGCCGCCCGGCCGTCCCGCCACGCAGCGGACGAACCACCACGGCCACGGCCGGGGTGCGCATCTGCCCGCTGTCCTGATCCGGCCCGCCCGCCTTCCCAGGCGGCGGTTGCCCGGCATTCCGACAACGGGCGGGGAATTTCCGCGTCCTCGTGCGGCCGGATCAGAATTCGACTTCTGTTTTCGGCTCGTTCTTGCGATGTCCCGGCCGCTCCATTCGGCCGGGCTCCCTCGATACGTGCCATATCGAGGAAGGTTCTCCTTGAACCGTTCAGCTCGCACGAACGACCGCTACTCCGCCGCCCGTAAGAGCGGCGCCGACCGCGGGGCCCGCTTTCGGCCCCAGGGGCAGAACCGCTCCGGCGGCGGCCGCAGGCCCGCCGCACCGCAGGGCGAGTTCGCCCTCCCCGTCACCATCACCCCGGCCCTGCCGCCGGTCGCGAACTTCGGCGACCTGGACATGCCCGCCGAGGTCCTCGACGTGCTGACCGGCCTGGGTGTGACCGAGCCGTTCCCGATCCAGGGCGCCACCCTGCCGAACTCGCTCGCGGGCCGCGACGTCCTGGGCCGCGGCCGCACCGGCTCCGGCAAGACCCTCGCCTTCGGCCTCGCCCTGCTGGTGCGCACCGCCGGGCGCCGCGCCGACTCCAAGAAGCCCCTCGCCCTGATCCTGGTGCCCACGCGCGAGCTGGCCCAGCAGGTCACCGACGCGCTCACCCCGTACGCCCGCGCGCTGCGGCTGCGGATGGCCACCGTCGTCGGCGGCATGTCGATCGGCCGCCAGGCCGGCGCGCTGCGCTCCGGCGCCGAGGTCGTCGTGGCCACGCCGGGCCGGCTCAAGGACCTCATCGAGCGCCGCGACTGCCGCCTGGACCAGGTGGCCATCACCGTCCTGGACGAGGCCGACCAGATGGCCGACATGGGCTTCATGCCGCAGGTCACCGAGCTCCTCGACCAGGTGCGCCCGGACGGCCAGCGGATGCTGTTCTCGGCCACCCTGGACCGCAACGTCGACCTCTTGGTCCGCAAGTACCTGCACGACCCGGTGGTCCACTCCGTCGACCCGTCGGCCGGCGCGGTCACCACGATGGAGCACCACGTGCTGCACGTGCAGAGCGCCGACAAGTACGCCACGACCACCGAGATCGCGGCCCGCGACGGCCGGGTGATCATGTTCCTGGACACCAAGCACGCCGTCGACCAGCTCACCAAGCACCTGCTCCAGAGCGGCGTGCGGGCGGCCGCGCTGCACGGCGGCAAGTCCCAGCCGCAGCGCACCCGCACCCTGGCCCAGTTCAAGACCGGTGCCGTGTCCGTCCTGGTCGCGACCAACGTCGCGGCGCGCGGCATCCACGTCGACAACCTCGACCTCGTGGTCAACGTCGACCCGCCGACCGACCACAAGGACTACCTGCACCGCGGCGGCCGCACCGCCCGCGCCGGCGAGTCCGGCAGCGTCGTCACCCTCGTCATGCCCAACCAGCGCCGCGAGATGAGCCGCCTGATGATGGCCGCCGGGATCACCCCGACGATCACCCAGGTCCGCTCCGGCGAGGCGGAGCTGAGCCGCATCACCGGCGCCCAGGCCCCCTCCGGAATCCCGGTCACCCCCGCGGCGGCCCCGGCGGAGCGCCCCAAGCAGCGCGGCCAGGCCCCGTTCCGCGGCCGCGGCACCGCCCGCGGTCAGGCCGGCGGCGGCCGTACGGGCACCTCGCGCCGCGCGGGCGAGACCCGCGAGATGGCCGAGGCCCGCAAGGCCGCCCGGGTCCGGCGCGCAGCCTGACCCCCAGGGGGTGGCCGGCCCGCACCGGTCACCCCAGGCCCGGCACCGTCGACACCACCAGGTCGATGAGCTTGATGCCGACGAACGGCAGCACGAGCCCGCCGAGCCCGTACACCGCCAGGTTGCGGCGCAGCAGGTCGTGCGCCGAGGCCGGGGTGTAGCGCACGCCGCGCAGCGCGAGCGGGATAAGCGCCACGATGATCAGCGCGTTGAAGATGATCGCCGAGGTGATCGCGGACGTCGGGCTGTGCAGGCCCATGACGTTCAGCGCGCCGATCCCCGGATAGGCCGAGGCGAACATCGCCGGGATGATCGCGAAGTACTTCGCCACGTCGTTCGTGATCGAGAACGTGGTCAACGCGCCCCGGGTGATGAGGAGTTGCTTGCCGATCTCGACGATCTCGATGAGCTTCGTCGGGTTGGAGTCGAGGTCCACCATGTTCCCGGCCTCCTTCGCGGCCGAGGTCCCCGTGTTCATCGCCACGCCCACGTCGGCCTGAGCGAGCGCGGGCGCGTCGTTGGTCCCGTCGCCCGTCATCGCGACCAGCTTGCCGCCCTCCTGCTCCTTCTTGATCAGGGCGAGCTTGTCCTCGGGGGTGGCCTCGGCGAGGAAGTCGTCCACCCCGGCCTCCTGGGCGATGGCCCGGGCCGTCAGCGGGTTGTCCCCGGTGATCATGACCGTACGGATGCCCATGCGGCGCAGCTCCGAGAAGCGTTCCGCGATGCCGTCCTTGACGACGTCCTTGAGGTGGATCACGCCGAGGACGCGGGGCCCGTTCCAGTCGTGCACGCCGACGAGCAGCGGGGTGCCTCCCGAGGCGGCGATGGAATCCGCGAACCACCTTGCCTGGTCCGGGACTTGACCCCCGTACATCGCCACCCACTCGATCACCTGGGCGGCCGCGCCCTTGCGGATGTGGGACACGGCGCCGTTCTCCCAGCGCAGGTCCACCCCGCTCATCCGGGTCTGCGCGCTGAACTCCACGAAGCGGGCGCCGCGCAGATCGCCCTCGGCCGGCTCGCGCAGCCCGTACCGCTCCTTGGCGAGCACCACCACCGAGCGGCCCTCGGGCGTCTCGTCCGCGAGCGAGGCCAGCTGGGCGGCGTCCGCGAGATGCGTCTCCTTGACCCCGGGCATCGGCACGAACGCCGAGGCCTCCCGGTTGCCCAGCGTGATCGTGCCCGTCTTGTCGAGCAGCAGCGTGTTGATGTCGCCCGCCGCCTCGACGGCCCGCCCGGACATGGCGAGCACGTTGCGCTGTACAAGCCGGTCCATGCCCGCGATGCCGATCGCGGAGAGCAGCGCCCCGATGGTCGTCGGGATCAGCGTCACGAGCAGCGCCACCAGGACGGTGGTGGACTGCGCGGCGTTCGCGTACTCGGCCATCGGCTGGAGCGTCACCACGACCAGCAGGAAGATGATGGTGAGCGCCGCGAGCAGGATGTTCAGCGCTATCTCGTTCGGCGTCTTCTGCCGGGCCGCGCCCTCCACCAGCGCGATCATCCGGTCCAGGAAGGAGTGCCCTGGCCGTGAGGTGACGCGTACGACGATCCGGTCCGAGAGGACGGTCGTGCCGCCGGTGACGCCCGAGCGGTCACCGCCCGACTCGCGGATCACGGGCGCCGACTCGCCCGTCACCGCCGACTCATCGACCGCCGCGACCCCGTCGACCACATCGCCGTCCGCCGGGATCAGCTCGCCCGCCTCGACCAGGACGAAGTCGAACGGCTTGAGATCGGTGGCCGCGACGGCCTCGGTCCTGGCGTGGTCCAGATCCGTGCCCACCCGCCAGTTGTCGCGAAGGCGCAGCGCGACGGTGTCCGTACGGGCCCGGCGCAGCGACTCGGCCTGCGCCTTGCCCCGGCCTTCGGCGACGGCCTCCGCGAGGTTGGCGAAGCTCACTGTGAGCCACAGCCAGACGCCGATCACCCACGTGAAGACGGACGGGTGGATGAGCGCGGACAGCGTGGTCAGCGCCGCCCCGATGGCCACCACGAACAGCACCGGCGTCCGCACCAGGTCCCGCGGATGCAGCTTGCGCAGCGCGTCGGGAAACGCCTTGAGGAGCTGTACGGGTTCGAAGAGTCCGGCGGATCGCCGGCCGTCCCGGTGGGTGGGCCGGGGCGACCGCGGGCCCGGGGGATTTCTGGGTGGCGGGCCGCTGGGGGCCGGGACGGTCGGGGCCTGCTGGGGGGCGGCGGGAGACATCAACGACCTTCTGGTGGGTCCGGCGGTCCGGACGGGGTTCGGACACGGCCTGTGATCGGGCGAATCGAAATCTAGGTCATCGCCGGAGCCCAACTCGCCCGGTTCCGCGGGTATTTACGGCTCTCTGACAGCGCGGTCCACCGATGTCAAAGCCGCGACAATACGGCCGAATCACCCTCGTGCGTGGAGTCGGCGGTCTCCGGGGGTCAGGGGCGTATGAGACCCGTCAAGGAGTCGCAGCGGGCCGTAAGAGGGGCGTCAACGGAGGCCGAAAGCGCTCGGTGAGGGGGTTTCCTCGGGATGTCCGTTCTTTCTCGAACCTCTCTCAGGAGTTCACGATGGCCGACGTGGCCTTCGTCGTCACCACGATCGCGGTCTTCGCGCTGGTGGCGCTCATCGCCAAGGGGGTGGCAAAGCTGTGACTGCCGAGAACATCGTCGGTCTGATCGTGGCCGTCGCCCTCCTGGGTTACCTCGTCCTCGCCCTTGTGTCCCCGGAGAGGTTCTGAGCCCCGCTATGTCTCCTGTCCTTTCCGGTGTGCTCCAGTTCCTCGCGCTCGCGGTGGCGCTGGTACTGGCCTACCGTCCGCTCGGCGACTACATGGCCCGGGTCTACTCCTCGGACAAGCACCTGCGTGTCGAGAAGTGGATCTACAAGGCCATCGGCGCCAACCCGTCCACCGAGATGCGCTGGCCCGCCTATCTGCGCGGCGTCCTCGCCTTTTCCGCGGTGAGCGTCCTCTTCCTCTACCTGATGCAGCGCCTGCAGGGTTCGCTGCCCGGCTCGCTCGGGTTCGTGTCGATCCCGGCCGATCAGGCGTTCAACACGGCGGCCTCCTTCGTGTCGAACACGAACTGGCAGTCGTACTCGGGCGAGCAGGCGATGGGCCATGTCGTGCAGACGGGCGGCCTGGCGGTGCAGAACTTCCTGTCCGCCTCCGTCGGCATCGCCGTCGCCGTCGCGCTGGTCCGCGGGTTTGCCCGCTCGCGCACCGGTGAGCTGGGCAACTTCTGGTCGGACCTGGTGCGCGGCACGGTCCGTATCCTGCTGCCCATCTCGGTGATCGGCGCGATCGTCCTGGTCGCCTGCGGCGCCATCCAGAACTTCTCCGGTATTCACGAGGTCGGCCAGTTCATGGGCGGCTCGCAGCAGTGGAACGGCGGCGCGGTCGCCTCGCAGGAGGCGATCAAGGAGCTGGGCACGAACGGTGGCGGTTACTTCAACGCCAACTCGGCCCACCCCTTCGAGAACCCCAACGGGTTCACCAACCTCTTCGAGATCTTCCTGATCCTGGTCATCCCGTTCGCGCTGACCCGCACGTTCGGCCGGATGGTCGGCTCGGTCAAGCAGGGTTACGCGATCCTTGCCACGATGGTGACGATCTGGGTCGGCTTCACCGCCCTGATGATGTGGACCGAGTTCCACCACGGCGGCCCGGCGTTCAACATCGCCGGCGGTGCCATGGAGGGCAAGGAGAACCGGTTCGGAGTCGGCGGCTCGTCGATCTTCGCGGTCGCCACCACCCTCACCTCGACCGGCGCGGTCGACGCCTTCCACTCCTCGCTCACCGGCTTCGGCGGCGGCATCACCATGCTGGGCATGCAGCTGGGTGAGATCGCGCCGGGTGGTACCGGTTCCGGTCTCTACGGCATGCTGATCATGGCGATCATCGCGGTGTTCATCGCGGGCTTGATGGTGGGGCGTACGCCCGAGTATCTGGGCAAGAAGATCGGCACCCGCGAGATCAAGTTCGCGGCCTGCTACATCCTGGTCACCCCGGCCCTCGTCCTGATCTTCACGGCGATCGCGATGGCGATGCCGTCGACGCTGGATTCGATGACGAACTCGGGCGCGCACGGCTTCTCCGAGGTCCTGTACGCCTACACCTCGGGCGCCAACAACAACGGCTCGGCCTTCGCGGGTCTGAACGCGAACACGCCGTGGTTCAACACCAGCATCGGCCTGGCCATGCTGCTCGGCCGGTTCGTCCCGATGGTGTTCGTGCTTGCGCTCGCGGGCTCGCTCGCCGAGCAGAAGCCGATCCCGGAGACGGCGGGCACCCTGCGCACCAACAAGCCGCTGTTCACCGGCCTGCTGGTCGGCACCGTGATGATCGTCGCGGGTCTGACCTACTTCCCGGCGCTGGCGCTCGGCCCGCTCGCGGAGGGGCTGGCGTCATGACCACCGACACGAAGAAGTCTGAGGAGCCCGGCTCCATGTCCACCGCAACACCCACGCGCGCTCCCCACAGCGACCTCCCCAGCGGGCACAAGCCCGAGGCCGGGCGGGTCGGGGGCGGCATGTTCGACCCCAAGGCGCTGGTCAAGTCCTTCCCGGACGCGGTCAGGAAGCTCAACCCGAAGACGATGATCAAGTCTCCGGTCATGTTCGTGGTGGAGATCGGCTCGGTCCTGACGACCGTCCTGGCGATCAAGACTCCGGGGGACTGGTTCGGCTGGGCGATCGCCGCGTGGCTGTGGCTGACCACGATCTTCGCGAACCTGGCGGAGGCCGTCGCCGAGGGCCGCGGCAAGGCGCAGGCGGACACCTTGCGCAAGGCCAAGACCGACACCATCGCCCGCCGTCTCAACGGCAGCACCGAGGAGCAGGTCCCCGGTACCGAGTTGAAGATCGGTGACCTGGTGGTCTGTGAGGCGGGCGACATCATCCCCGGCGACGGTGACGTCGTCGAGGGTGTTGCGTCGGTGGACGAGTCGGCGATCACGGGCGAGTCCGCTCCGGTCATCCGCGAGTCCGGTGGTGACCGCAGCGCGGTCACCGGTGGCACGAAGGTGCTCTCCGACCGCGTCGTCATCAAGATCACGACGAAGCCGGGCGAGACCTTCATCGACCGGATGATCAACCTGGTCGAGGGCGCCTCCCGGCAGAAGACCCCGAACGAGATCGCCCTCAACATCCTGTTGGCGTCCCTCACGATCGTCTTCCTGCTCGCGGTCGTCACCCTCCAGCCCTTCGCGATGTACGCGAAGGCCGAGCAGTCCATGATCGTGCTGGCCGCGCTGCTGGTCTGCCTGATCCCGACGACCATCGGCGCGCTGCTCTCCGCGATCGGCATCGCGGGCATGGACCGCCTGGTGCAGAGGAACGTCCTCGCGATGTCGGGCCGCGCGGTGGAAGCCGCCGGTGACGTGTCGACGCTGCTGCTCGACAAGACCGGCACCATCACCCTGGGCAACCGCCAGGCCTCCGAGTTCGTGCCGGTGCGCGGGACCACTGAAGCGGAACTGGCGGACGCTGCCCAGCTTTCCTCGCTGGCCGACGAGACGCCCGAGGGCCGCTCGATCGTGGTCCTCGCGAAGGAGAAGTACGGGCTCCGCGAGCGCCACCAGGGCGAACTCGTGGATGCCGAATGGGTCGCGTTCACCGCGCAGACCCGTATGTCCGGTGTGGACGTGGACGGGCGCAAGACCCGTAAGGGTGCGGCCGGTTCGGTCATCACCTGGGTCAAGGAGCAGGGCGGCCAGGTCGCCGAGGACGCCGACACCCTCGCCAACACCATCTCCGAGGCGGGCGGTACGCCGCTGCTCGTGGCCGTCCAGGACGACAAGGGCGCACGTGTCCTGGGTGTCATCCACCTCAAGGATGTCGTCAAGGAGGGCATGAGGGAGCGGTTCGACGAGCTGCGCCGGATGGGCATCAAGACGGTCATGATCACGGGTGACAACCCGCTGACCGCGAAGGCGATCGCCGAAGAGGCGGGCGTGGACGACTTCCTCGCGGAAGCCACGCCCGAGGACAAGATGGCGCTCATCAAGCGGGAGCAGGCCGGCGGCAAGCTGGTCGCGATGACCGGTGACGGCACCAACGACGCGCCCGCTCTCGCGCAGGCCGATGTGGGTGTCGCGATGAACACGGGTACGTCGGCCGCGAAGGAGGCCGGCAACATGGTCGACCTCGACTCGAACCCGACGAAGCTGATCGAGATCGTCGAGATCGGCAAGCAGCTCCTCATCACCCGGGGCGCGTTGACGACGTTCTCGATCGCCAACGACGTGGCGAAGTACTTCGCGATCATCCCGGCGATGTTCGCGGTGGTCTACCCGGGCCTGGACAAGCTCAACATCATGAGTCTGCACAGCCCCGAGTCGGCGATCCTGTCCGCGGTCATCTTCAACGCGCTGATCATCATCGCGCTCGTACCGCTGGCCCTGAAGGGCGTGCAGTACAAGCCGACCAGCGCCGACAAGATGCTGCGGCGCAACCTCGGCATCTACGGCCTGGGCGGTCTGATCGCCCCGTTCATCGGCATCAAGATCATTGACCTGCTCATCTCCCTCATCCCCGGGCTGCGTTGAAATGAAAGAGTGCTGATCGGCAATGAACAACTCTGTTGGAAACACAGCCCGGTTGCTCGGTGCGGGCCTGCGCGCACTCCTGGTTCTGACCCTCGTGTGCGGCGTGATCTACCCGCTGGTGGTGACCGGCATCGCGCAGGTGGCCTTCAGTAACAAGGCCAATGGGTCCGAGATCAAGTCGGGCGGCAAGGTGGTCGGTTCGGAGCTCATCGGGCAGACGTACAACCTGCCGAAGAAGGACCCGAACAACGCCGACGAGCAGGCGCAGCCGGACCTGAAGTGGTTCCAGCCCCGCCCCTCCAACGGGCTCGGCGCGAACACCCTCAACACCCAGTACCAGCTGATCATTTCCGGTGCGACCAACCTCTCCGGCGACAACGAGAAGCTGATCAAGCAGGTCAAGGACGCCAAGGACGCGGTCGTCAAGGACAACTCGACCGCCGACTACAAGGTCAACCCGGCCGACGTGCCCGCCGACGCGGTCACCTCCTCCGGCTCGGGCCTCGACCCGCAGATCTCCCCGGCGTACGCCAGGATCCAGGTGCACCGGGTCGCCGAGCAGAACCACCTCGACGTCAAGCAGGTGGAGAAGCTCGTCAGCGAGAACACCGACGGCCGGATCCTCGGCTTCATCGGCGAGCCCGGCGTCAACGTCCTCAAGCTCAACATCGCACTCAAGGAACTCACGCAGAAGTGAGCCACTTACGACGGCGGGCGGGAGCCCCGGCCTCGGAGGACCTCCGGGCCCCGGCTCCCGCACCGCCGGGCAGTCGTAGGAATTCCGCGCACAACAGGAAGGCGGCACGCCGATGACCCGGGTGCTGGTGGTGGAGGACGAACCACAGCTCGTACGGGCTCTTGAGATCAACCTGAAGGCGCGAAAATACGAAGTGGACTCGGCGACGGACGGCGCCACCGCCCTCCAACTGGCCGCCGTGCAGCCCCCGGACGCGGTCCTGCTCGACCTTGGGCTGCCCGACATGGACGGCATCGAGGTGATGCGCCGGCTGCGCAGCTGGTGCCGGGCGCCGATCCTGGTGGTCTCCGCGCGCAACACCTCCGACGAGAAGGTCGAGGCCCTCGACTCGGGCGCGGACGACTACATCACCAAGCCGTTCAGCATGGACGAGCTCCTGGCCCGGCTGCGGGTCGCGACCCGCAGGGTCGAACCCGCCACGAAGGGCGCCGACGGGGGAGTCGTCACCACCAAAGCCTTCACGCTCGACCTCCTCGCCAAGAAGGCGAAGCGCGGTGGGAACGACGTGCGGCTCACCCCGACCGAGTGGCACCTCCTGGAAGTCCTGATCCGCAACCGCGGCCGGCTGGTCAGCCAGCGCCAGTTGCTGCAGGAGGTGTGGGGGCCCAGCTACCGTACGCAGAGCAACTATCTCCGCGTATACATGGCCCAGTTGAGGCGCAAACTCGAAGCGGACCCCTCGCATCCGCGGTACCTCATCACGGCACCGGGCATGGGCTACCGCTTCGAGGTCTGAGCACCGCCCGTGCTCGTCACCCGTCCCTCGTACACAGAGATCGGAACCATGGCACGCGGCAAGCTTCGGATCTACCTCGGCGCTGCGCCGGGCGTCGGCAAGACGTACGCGATGCTGTCCGAGGCGCACCGGCGGGTGGAGCGCGGCACGGACTGCGTGGTCGCGCTGGTCGAGCACCACAGCAGGCCGCGTACGGAGGTGATGCTGCACGGCCTCGAACAGCTTCCCCGGCGTGAACTGGCCTACCGGGGCTCGCAGTTCACCGAGATGGACGTGGACGCGGTCCTGGAGCGGCGGCCCGCCGTGGCCCTCGTCGACGAGCTGGCCCACACCAACATCCCGGGTTCGCGCAACGCCAAACGCTGGCAGGACGTCGAGGAGCTGCTCGACGCGGGCATCGACGTGGTGTCCACCGTCAACATCCAGCACCTGGAATCCCTGGGCGACGTCGTCGAGTCGATAACGGGGGTACGCCAGCGGGAGACCGTGCCGGACGAGGTGGTGCGCCGGGCCGACCAGGTCGAGCTCGTCGACATGTCGCCCCAGGCGCTGCGCCGTCGCATGGCGCACGGCAACATCTACAAGCCGGACAAGGTGGATGCGGCCCGCTCCAACTTCTTCCGGCTCGGAAACCTCACCGCGCTACGGGAGTTGGCGCTGCTGTGGGTCGCCGACCGGGTCGACGAATACCTCCAGGAGTACCGCAGCGAGCACAGCGTCTCGAAGATCTGGGGCTCGCGCGAGCGCATCGTCGTCGGCCTGACCGGCGGACCGGAGGGCCGCACCCTCATCCGCCGAGCCGCCCGCCTCGCCGAAAAGGGCGCGGGCGGCGAGGTGTTGGCGGTGTATGTGGCAAGGGGCGACGGCCTGGCCTCCGCCTCACCCAGGGAACTGGCGGTCCAACGCACCCTGGTCGAGGACGTGGGTGGAAGCTTCCACCACGTGGTGGGCGACGACGTTCCTCCGGCCCTGCTCGACTTCGCGCGGGGTGTCAACGCGACGCAGATCGTGCTGGGCACGAGCCGCCGCAGCACGTGGCAGTACGTGTTCGGCCCCGGGGTGGGCGCGATCGTGGCCCGCGACTCGGGCCCCGACCTCGACGTCCACATCGTCACCCACGAGGAGGCCGCACGCGGGCGGGGCCTGCCGGTGGCGCGCGGCGCCCGCCTGGGCCGGGCCCGCTCGATGTGGGGCTGGGCGGCGGCGATAGTCGGCCCGGTACTGCTCACCCTGCTCCTGACCGGCATCGACACGGACCTGGGCCTCGCCAACGAGATGCTGCTTTTCCTGTCGTTGACGGTGGCGGCGGCGCTCCTCGGCGGCCTCCTCCCGGCACTGGCGTCGGCGGCGGTCGGCTCCCTGCTCCTGAACTACTACTTCGCCCCGCCGGTCCACCGCCTGACGATAAGCGACCCCAACAACATCGTCGCGATCGTCATCTTCGGCTCGGTCGCGGTGTCGGTGGCGTCCGTCGTGGACCTGGCGGCCCGCCGCACTCATCAGGCGGCCCGGCTGCGCGCCGAGTCGGAGATCCTCTCCTTCCTGGCGGGCAGCGTGCTGCGGGGCGAGACGAGTCTGGACGCGTTGTTGGAGCGGGTCCGTGAAACGTTCGCGATGGAATCGGTGGCCCTCCTTGAGCGTACGAGCGAGGTCGAGCCGTGGACGTGCTCGGCGAGCGTGGGGCCCCGGCCGGTGGAGCGCCCCGAGGACGCGGACGTGGACATGCCGGTGGGCGACCACATGGCGCTCGCCCTGTCGGGACGCGTACTGCCCGCGGAGGACCGCCGGGTCCTGGGCGCGTTCGCGGCGCAGGCAGCAGTGGTGTTGGACCGCCGCCGCCTGAAGGAAGAGGCCGACCAGGCAAGGCTCTACGCGGAGGGCGACCGCATCCGCACGGCGCTGCTCGCCGCGGTGAGCCACGACCTCCGCACCCCGCTGGCCTCCATCAAGGCGTCGGTCACGTCGCTGCGCTCGGACGACGTGGAGTGGTCCGAGGCGGACGAGGCGGAGCTCCTTGAGGGGATCGAGGCGGGCGCGGACCGCCTCGACCACCTGGTGGGCAACCTGCTCGACATGTCCCGCCTCCAGACCGGCACGGTCACCCCGATCATCCGCGAGACGGACCTCGACGAGGTCGTGCCGATGGCGCTGGGCGGCGTCCCCGAGGACAGCGTCGTACTGGACATCCCCGAGGACCTCCCGATGGTCCGGGCGGACCCGGGCCTCCTGGAGCGCGCGATGGCCAACATCGTGGAGAACGCGGTGAAGTACAGCCCCGAGGGGGAGCGCGTCCTGGTCTCCGCGAGCACGATCGCCGACCGCGTGGAGGTCCGCGTGGTGGACCGGGGCCCCGGCGTCCCGGACGCCGCGAAGGACCGCATCTTCGCCCCGTTCCAACGCTACGGAGACGCCCCACGGGGCGCCGGGGTGGGCCTGGGCCTGGCAGTGGCCCGGGGCTTCGCCGAGGCGATAGGAGGCACACTGGCAGCGGAGGACACCCCGGGCGGGGGCATGACGATGGTACTTACGCTGCGCCCGGCAGCGGGGTACGTGCCGGCCCGGGTGCGGTCGGGGTCGGGGTCGGACGACATGTGAGGGGCGGGCGGTAGAGGCGTGGTCACGCCCTCAGTACCCGCTCCGCCGCGCCCCGGCCCAGCAGTGTGTGGAGCAGGCGGGTGGGGGGCAGCGCGGGGTGGAGGTAGGTGTGTTCGCGGCGGTGTTCCACGACCGCCAGCATCTTGTGGAGGGTGTTCCTCGCGTCCTCCTGCCGGCCCGCGTGGTGCTGGGCCTGGCCGAGGAGGCCCAGGTGGAGGGGCAGGCGGAGGTGGGTTCGGGAAGGGCGGAGTTCGGCGAGGGCGGACTGCATCAGGGTGATGCCCTCGGCCTCGCGGCCGGAGTGGGTCAGGCCCCAGCCCTCGGGGAGGTTCAGCATCGCCTTCCAGTAGAGCAGCCCGTGTTCGCCGGCCAGGCGTGAACCCTCCGCGCCCGAGTGCAACGCCGTGTCGACGTCGTCCTCCCAGGCGGCCAGGACCGCGTCCACGTAGAGGGCGAAGGCGCGGTCGGAAGGCCTGCTCTCGTACGCGGTCAACCGGAGCAGCTGTCGGCGGCGTTCGGTCGCGGTGGCGCGGTCGCCGAGGAGCCAGTGGGTGAAGGCGTCGTAGGAGCGGCAGGAGACGCGGGGGTCGTGCTGGAACGTACGGGCCAGGGAGTGTCCCTCGCGGGCGAAACGGTCCGCCGTTTCGACGGCGCCGTCCAGCGCGGTGAGCGCCTCGCGGAGCCGGCCGCGGATGTGCAGGACGATTCCCTCGCCGTAGGCCGCGCCGAGCTGCGCGACGGGGTGGCCGGTGCGGTCGGCGATCGTGCGCAGGAGGCCGGAGAACCGGCGGGAGTCGTCGTACCGCCCGGTGACCAGGAGGCCCGCGCACAGGGCCCACAGCACCGACGGGTCCTCGGGGGCCCCGGTGACGGCGTTGAGGGCGCGGCCCTGGCCGAGCAGCGCCTCGGCCTCGGCGTCGCCGTAGCCGCGGGTGATGGCCAGTACCTGACCGAGCTGGATGTGCAGCCGCTGCTCCAGGACCGGGGTCGAGTCGTCGCCGGGCGGCAGTAAGCGGATCAGGCGGACGGCGCGGCGCAGCCAGCTCTCGACCTGTTCGTACGCGAGGCGCTGCTCGGCCTGTTCGGCGGCGCGCAGCAGCCGGGGGAGGACCTCGCGGGCCGGCAGGGCGTCCTCGGCGCGCCAGCTGTGGTGGGCGACGCGCTCGATCTCCTCTTCCTCCCTCTGCCGGTGCCCGCGGGCGCACAGGCCCGACGCGACGCGGGCGTGCAGCCGGCAGCGTTCCTCGTGCGAGAGCTCGTCGAGGAGCGTCTCCTGGACGAGCGCGTGGGCGAAGTGGAGCCGGCCGGGGCGGTGCGGGTCCTCGTCGAGCAGTTCGGCGCGGATCGCCGACTCCAGGGCCGTGGCGACCGGTTCGTCCTCGACGGCGGTGAGGTGCAGCAGGTCCGTGTCGACCTCGGTGCCGATGACGGCACAGAGCCGCAGCACCCGCAGGACGGGCTCCGCAAGCGAGGTGAAGCGCTGGCGCAGCGCCTCGCGCACGCCCGTCGGGATGCGGGCGAGGAGCATGTCCGCGGCGCCCTGGTCGTGCAGCTGACGGACGTCGCCGAGGAGGGAGAGGAGCTGCATGACGAAGTAGGGGTTGCCCCTGCTGCGCTGGTGCAGGGCATCGACGACCTCGGTCGACACGCCGGGCCCGGCCTGCGCCCGGACCAGCGCCGCGACGGCGGTCCGGGAGAGGCCGCCGAGCCGTAACGTCTCCGTCCGGGGGCCCCGCAGGGTCTCGGCGAGGGTGCGCCGCATGGCGGCGTCGGACTCGACCTCGAAGTCACGGGCGGTCAGCACGATGCTGAGCGGGTTGCCCTGGCGGCGGATGGCGAGCAGCCGGAGCAGTTCGAGGGAGGCGGTGTCGGCCCAGTGCAGGTCCTCCAGGAGCAGGACGAGAGGACGCTGCGCGGCCAGGGTGAGCAGGACCTCGCACACCGCGTCGTGGGAGAGGAACCGGGCCTGCGCCCAGTCGACTTCGCCGCCCTGTCCGTCGCCGGTCCGCCGCGACCGTTCGGGCATCAGCGGGGCGAGGAGCGCGCCGAAGGGCTCCGTCGCGGCGCGGAAGGCCTCCGGCCGGGTGACCGACAGCCGGCGCAGCACCTGCGTCCACAGCCAGTAGGGCGGGACTCCCTCGCCCTGGAAGCAGTGGCTCCAGACCACTTCCAGCTCCCCGGGGGCGGCTTCCAGACGGGGGGCGAGCTCCAGCAGGAGCCGCGTCTTGCCGACGCCGGCGGGGCCGAGGACGCTGGCCACGTGGCCGTGGCCGGTGAGCGCGCCGGCCGCGGCGCCCACCAGCCGGTGCAGTTCCTGGTCCCGGCCGGTGAACGGGGACGGAGCCTCCGCTTCCGCGGAGTCGGGTCCCGGCCCGGAAGAGAGCTCGACCGGTTCCGGCTGGTCCGCCGGCAGGCCGTCGCCGAGCTCCTGACGCAGGATGGCGTCACGGACGCGCTGGAGCCCGGGGGCGGTGTCCACGCCGAACTCCTCGGCCAGGTGGCTGCGCGTGCGCTCGTACAGTTCGAGCGCCTCGGCCTGCCGCCCGAGACGGGAGAGCGCGGTCATCAGATGGCCGACCAGGCGCTCGCGCGCCGGGTTCAGGCCCGCCTCCCGGCCGAGGCCGGCCGCGACCTCGTCGGCCGCACCGAGGGCGAGTCCGGCCTCGGCGCACGACTCCAGGGCGGTGAGGCGGAGCTGCTCAAGGCGTGCGCCCTCGTCGCTGAGCCTTGGATGGGCGCCGAACTCGCCGTACGGGTGGCCCTGCCACAGCTCCAGCGCCTCGCTGAGCCGGGCGCGCGCCAAGAGGTGTTCGCCGCGGTCCAGCAACTGCCGCCCCGATGCCACCAGTTGCTCGAAGCGGCACACGTCGACCTGCTCGGGGGAGAGCTGGAGGATGTATCCGGGTGCCAGATGCCGCAGGGCCGACCGGGTGCCCGGGCCGGCCGCCGGATCGAGCGCACGCCGCAGATGGGAGACGTGGCTCTGCAGCGCGGCGAGGGGCTGTCGTGGCGGCTCGTTCCGCCACAGTTCCTCGATGAGCTGCTCGGTGGGCACGACCCGGCCCAGGCGTATGAGCAGCAGGGCGAGCAGGGCCCGCCGCAGCGGTGGGCCGAGCGGGAGGTCCACGTCCGCGTGCCGCACCGACATGGGTCCCATGACACGCAGCAGCAGCCCGGACGGATGGTCCCGCTCCGACAGCGGCGGCGGGCCCGGCGTCCGAGGTGCGTACATGTGATCCCCACCGTTCTCGCGCTTGTGGTCGTGCCGAACGTGGCGGGCCGACGAATGCCTGGACCATCCGTTCGCGATCTTGGCACGCCGGTCGGGCCCCTCCAAGATCACCCGGCGGTATTCCGTCACCGGACGGCAAGCGGACGGCAAGGGAATGGCAACCCGTCGGCAAGGGGGCGGTAACGAGGTCGCAAGGAGTCCGCACGATCCGAACAGGCCACCGCAAGGGGGGTGTTGCAGGATTCCCCCACTCGAACATCAGGTGAGGTCACGATGTATGACATCGGCGTGGTCCATGAACACCCGCTCATCGCATGGGCAGTTGGGCACGCGCTGTCCGAATTCCCGGACATGCGGGTGCACGTGCTGAGCGCGGCGGCCCTCGCGCTGCCGGGCGTCCCCCTGGTGTTACCCGACCGATTCGACGTGCTCGTCATCGACCGGCCCCTCGGGCGGCCACATCTGGCCGGGATCGAGGCCGCGGCGGCCAGGGCCTCCTGCGTCCTGATGCTCTCCGACGCCGCAGCCGAGCAGCCGCGCCCGGGAGTGACCCTCTGTCTGCCCGAGCGCACGGATCCGATGGCCCTGGCCGCCGCCGTGCACCTGGCGGCGCGGAACGCGCAGCTGCCGCCCCGGTCGGCCGGGGCGGCAAAGGAAGCGGGTGCGCTCTCGGTCCGCGAGCGGCAGGTGCTGAGGCTGCTCGCGGACGGCCTGACGCACGATCAGGCGGCGCGGCGCCTGGGCATCAGCCGCCACACCGTGGACACCTACGTCAAACGCATCCGGGCCAAACTCGCCCTGGGCAACAAGGCGGAGCTGGTCAAGGCGGCGATGGCCTATGGCTGGAACTGACCCGCGGACGCGGTCACCGGAAGGGATCCGCCTCCTCGGCGAACCGGCCGTGCTCGGCCACCGCCATCCCCTGCGAGTACCCGATGCCGGCGGCCGCCAGCTCCGCCGCGAGCCCTGACGACGGACGGACGACGTCCTCGTACGCGACTCCGTCGGGCAGCCGGAGCAACTCGGGCACCGGCACCGGCACCCCGCTGAGCCGGCCCGCCCGCGCCACGCGGTCCTCGATCTCCCCCCAGTAGCCCGCCATCTTCGCTCCGCCCACCACACCCGCACAGCCGAGCAGCGAAAGCAGCGCGATGTTGGAGGAGTTGTCGAGGACGAACGCCTCGCCGACGGTGTCACAGTCGACCAACCGGCCCGTGCCGTCGAGCTTCCTGGCCCGCGTCCGCAGCCCGAACAGGGCGGCCGGCCAGCCGCCCGACTCGTCGGACCCGGCTCCCGGAAGACCGTCGCGGAAGAACGCGACGAGCAGATCCAGCGGCAGATACAGCGTCCGGCCCGGCACCGTGAGCCCGGCCGCGCGCTCCACGGCCGACATCAGCAGCAGGTGCGAGAGGGCGCGATCGGCTCCGTGCAGGGCCAGTTCGGCCGCCTCCCGATCCGCGCCGACCGCACGCGGCGGCACCTCGCCCATCGGCCCCTGCCCGGCGACGACCACGTGCTTGGCCTTCTTGTTCCGGGTGAACAGGGTCTCGCGGGCCAGCGCGCCGTCCTGGTCGAGGAACCACCACGCGTAGGGCCGCCATCCGAGGTCCGAGAAGTTCACGTGCGTCAGTGCGACCCGCAGATGGAAGGCCGACGGGTCGCGGCGCTGCAGATGGCGCACGTACCAGGACACGCCGACGCGGGGGAAGAAGACGTTCGGGCTCGCGTGCGGGAGGCTGACCACCACACGGCGGGCCTGAGCGAACGCGCGCAGGCCCGCGTCGTCGAGGCCGAGCGCCCGCAGCGCCCGCTCCTTCCCCCCGTCGCTGGTCACGAGCCCGTCGCGCGCCGACCGCAGCCAGGCGGTGAACTCACCGCGGCTCCCTGTTCCGTCGAACACCATGTCACCGTCTCCTTCCCATTCCTCACTGCGTGGATCACAGACTCAGCGCGCGGACGTGCCCGGCGTGTCCCACCGCGGCCGCATCACCAGCCACCCGGCAGCGAACAGCGCCGTGCCGCAGGCGAGCACGACAAAGGCCACGGCGACGCCGTACACCCCGACCAGCGTGCCCGCGGCGAACGAGAACACCGCCTTGGCCAGCGACGCCACCACATTGCGGACCACCGCGAACTGCCCCACCTCGTGGTCCGCGGGCACCTGGTTCGTCAGCACCTGCATACAGATCACGTGACAGGTGACGGCCAGCGACAGACCGAAGGCGACCACCGCCACCAGATACGCGGCATCGACCAGCGCCAGTGCCAGCGACAGGGCGACCGTCACCGGCAGCGCCCAGCCGAGCACCCGCCGGGACGAGACTGCACCCGTCGACAGCAGGACGCCGGCGAGGAAGCCGCCGGCGATCGTGACGATGTTCAACAGCGCGTAGTACGACGGCTGTTCGGGGGCGACGGTGCTGGCGAGGGGTACCAGGATCGTGTTCAGGAACTGCAGTGCGCCGCTGCTGGGCACGGAGAAGACGAGCACCCCGATCAGGGCGGAGCTCCAGCGGATCGGGACGGCCGCCCGCCCCCCGCCCGCCGGGTTCTCCCCGGAGCCCGGCCGCTGTTCGGCCCGGTCGGCGTAGCCCCGGGTGCCGAGGGACAGGGAGCCCGCGCTCGCGGCGTACGCCAGCGCCGCGCAGATCAGCGCCGCCGTGATCCAGCCCTGGGCGAGCGCCACCCCGGCCAGCCCCGCGCCGAAGACCTGCCCGGTCAGCGACGCCGACTGGGACACCGCGAGGAGACGCCGCGCCTCCTCCCGCTCGAACGCGCCCCGGATCAGCCGGTTCAGGGCCGCCTTGTTGAACATCTTCGCGATGGACAGCACGACTTGGCTCAGGGCGATGACGGTGATGGACAGGGCCGTACGGCCGCCGGAGGAGAAATGCTGGGCGGCGAGCAGGAGTGACACCACGGAGAGCGCCGTGTTGGTGCTGCGCGCCACCCGGCCGGCCCGTCCCCGGTCCGCGAACCTCTTGAACAGCAGCCCGAGGAGCGCCGCGGGGAGGTAGCCGAGGACCACCATCACACCGATGAGCAGGGCACTGTTCGTCAGCGCGTAGGTGAGCCAGAGCAGTACGACCGCCTGACCGCCCTCGGCGAAGGACGACAGGGTGAAGAACAGGGTGAAGAACAGGCGGGACGAGCGGTGCGCCGGAGCGGGCGCGGGCGGATCGAGCTGTCGCGACGGCGGCTTGGCGGACGGCATGGAGAAACGACCTGTCGTGAGGCTTCGGTGAGGTGGGGGCGGGCGCAGGCTCTGCGGCTGTCAGCCGCCCGAGAGCCGGCCGACGCCGGCCAGGGCCGCGTGCACGGCCGCCTCGTCGGGGCACGAGAAGAACGCGAGCCGCGAGAAGGCGCAGGAACTGCCGAGGTCCGCTTCCGATTCGGCCCGGGAACTTCCAGGAGAGACGCCTACGATGCCGGGCACCGCAAGCAACTCGGAGTCCTCGGGGACGCGTCGGCGGCTGCCCGGGCTGGGCGCCGCCACTCCGATCACGCCACTGAAACCGGCCGGCCCGCCGCCGGCCGGCAGGCCGGACCCCGGTGGTCTGCCGAGCTGAATCCGGACGAATTCGTCCCAGAGGTCGACGCCGTGGAACTCGCGCAGCGACTCGGCGACTCCGCCCCCGGCCGGGCGCAGGGCGACCTCGTTGAACAGAAGCCTGTCGCCCACCTGGAAGAGCTCCAGGTGGAAGACGAAATCGGCGATGCCGAGGGCGGCGACAGCGCGTTCGGCGGCCCGCAGCGCGGGCTCACGGCGTGGGTCGCCCGGCGGCAGATGGATGCTCGCCCGGGTCGTTCCGGCGGCGCTCAGCACCGGCCGGTCGTAGGCCGAGGCGAACGCCGCCCGCAGTTCACCGCCGCGGACCACCCCGTCCACATGCAGCTCGCAGTCCGCGTCGACGGCCTCCTCCACGAGGAAGAGCTCGTCACCGGCGGCGGCGAGTTCTCGTGCCCGCTCGGCCGGCATCCGGCGCACCCCCTTGCTGGAGGATCCGGACAGCGGTTTCACCACCACCTCCGGCGGGAGGGCGCCGAGCGCGGACGCGGTGGCGAGGTCACCGGAGAGCCAGCAGCGGGCCGTGGGCAGGGACGGCCTGATCCACTGCTTCATCCGCCACTTGTTGGTCACCGTCAGGGCCGCCTCGAAGCCCAGGCCGGGCAGCCCGTATCTGCTGCGCAGAAAGGCCGCGAACGCGAGGTTGCTCTCGGAGGTCGCGAGCACGTACCGGAAGGGCTGCTTCGCCATGAGCCGGTCGACGGTGGCGAGCGTCTCGCGCTCGTGGTCGAAGGACGGCACGGTGAGCCTGCCGCCGGACGCCTCGCCCGCGTGGAGGTCCAGGTACTCGACCTCGGCGGCGAAGGCGGCGCGGGCCGCGTCGAAGAGCGGCTTGCCGGTGCTGAGGACGAGGGCGCGGGCGTCAGACACGGCCGGACTCGTTGAACTCGACTATCCGGCCCATGAGTTCGCCGAGCCGGGCGTTGTCGGGAGCGGACACGAGAGCGTGACCGGCCCGGCCGTACGAACCGGTGCCGCCGCCCCCGACGGTGTCCGGGTAGCTGAGTTCGTGGAACGCGAAGTGCTTCTCGAAGTCCGCCCGGGTCAGCTCCACTCCCTCGAACCGGCGCAGGTAGATGTAGGCGAAGTACGCGTCGGGGTCCTTCGGCGCGAGCAGGTCGGCCGCGTCCTCGCCGAGGGCCAGCCCCACCGTGAGGTCGTAGAGGTCGACGCCGTGGGTCAGTTGCACGATCTCGGTGTGGTGGGCGCCGGGAGTGCGGGTGCCGCACTCACCGAAGACGAGGTCGTCGCCGTCCTCGAACGCCTCCAGGTGGAAGACGCAGTCAGGGGCGCCGAGGCCGCCCAGGGCGCGTTCGGCCAGCGCCCTCGCGCCGTCGAGGAACTCGGCGTTCTCCTTCCGCGACAGCACCTGCGAGGCCAGTACGGCACCGGTGTTCGTGCTCATCGGCCGCTCGTGGAACCGGGAGACCGAGCACCACCGCAGCCGCCCCTGGGACCAGACGCCGTCGATGTTGAACTCCCGGCCGCCCACGAAGGACTCCGCGACCCAGGCCGCGTCGGCCCCGCCACGGCGCGGGCCGAGGTGCCGGACGAACTCCCGCTCCGAGCCGATGGCCGCCGCACCGACCGACCCCGCCCCGTTGGCGGGTTTGACGACGAAGGGAGTGCCGAGCCCGGCCGCCAGCTCCGCGTAGGTGGTGTGCGGGCCGATGTACTCGCACCGGGCCCGCTGGACGTCCGGTGGCAGGGCGGCCTTCTGCAGATACTTGTCCCGGAACCGCAGGGCCCGTGCCCAGTCGCGGTCACCCGGCAGCCCCAGGTGGTCGCGGAGCAGGGCGGCGGTGAACACGCCCTGCTCGTGACCGGTGACGACGCCGACGACATCCGTGAGGCCGGCGCCGAGCACCGTCCTGAGGACCTCTTGGGCGTCCTCCAGGTCGTCGACCAGCGCGAACCTGGTGCCGGCGAGTGCCTCCTTCGCCTTCCTTTCCACATGGAAGACGTCGAGGCCGCGTCGGGCGACCGCGTCGGCGATGCCTTTCCGGTAGCCCAGGACGATCACGGTGCCCATGGTTCTGCCTCCAGCTTCAGCTCGTAGAGGTCGTGCGTGCCGGGGCGGAACGGCGCCACGCGCCGAAAGCCCCGCCGGGTGAAGAAGGCGGTGTTGGCCGCCAGAGTCGTGCGCAGCGCGATCCGGATCTCCCGGCACCCCGCCGCCGCGGCCCGGCCGACGACGGCGTCGACCAGCGACGAGCCGACGCCCCGGCCGCGCAGCGCGGGTTCGGTCGCGAGGAAGCACAAGGTGTAGGAGCCGTCCTCGGGGTACTGCAGCACGCAGCCGGCGAGCCGCCCGCCGATGCGGGCGACCAGCCATTGGGAGAGTTCACGGCGGACGGCCTCGGCCGTTCGTCCCAGCGCGGTCGGCCGGAACTCTCCCGCATACGGGGCGTAGGCGGCGGCAAGCACCGCGAGGATTCCCGGTATGTCCGCCTCGTCGGCGCCGGCCACCACTACGCCCCGCACGGCTGCCCGGACCGGGTCATCCATCGCTCTCGGCGGCCGAGGGGGTGCGGGCCGTGAAGAGTTCGCTGTGGTACGGCATCGTCAGCGCGCCGTCCTGGTCGGCATGGCGGTCGATGAGGTCCCGGAGCCGGTCGAGCAGCGCCTGACCGTGCGCCTCGATGCCGCGCTGCACCTGGGTCGAGGACTTCGCCATGCCGACGAAGTCGTCCGCCGCCATCGTCGTCGTCCAGTCGGCGGTCCTGACCTCGACGGTGCCGCCGCCGGGGGCGAACGCCTCGCGCAGTTCGGCTCCGAAGTCGAAGGCCCGGTAGTGCCGGCTGTAGCCGGGGCTCAGCTCCTCAAGGAGGGACTCGTAGGCGTCCAGGAACGAACTCGCCGCGAAATCACGGTTGTTCTGAATGATCGCGACCTGGCCACCCGGATTCAGGCAGCCCCGTGCCGCGCGCAGGAAGCGCGGCCGGTCCATCCACTGGAAGGACTGGGCGGCGACGATCAGATCGACGTCCCGCGCCTGCTCCAGGAACGGTTCGGCCGGACCGACCGACCAGCTCACCGACGGGAACTTGGCCCGGCCCCTCGCCACCATGTCGGACGACAGGTCGACCGCCTCGTACCGGCCGTCCTCGCCGAGGATCGGAATGAGCCCCTCCAGGACGATGCCGGTGCCCGCCCCGGCGTCGACGACGTGCGGCCGGGGCCGCCCCGCCAACGGCCCGACGAGCTCCTTGAGCAGGACGGCGGGGTAGCGGGGCCGGTGCCGGTCGTAGTCGTCGGCGAGGGTGTCGAACTTCTGCTTGCGCGGTTCCATGCGCGGTCACCTGTTTCCGTAGTGCGATGGGCCGACGTGCCCCGGAGCGCCGTCGGCCGCGGGTGCGTAACGGGAGGGCGGACGGCGCAGGCCGAGCTTTTCGCGCAGGGTGCCCTCCCGGTAGCCTTCCTTGTATACGCCAAGCTTCTGCAGCTCGGGAACGACATGATCGACGAATTCGGCCAGTCCGCCCGGCAGTTGGGGCGGCATGATGTTGAAGCCGTCGGCGGCGCCCGACCGCAGCCACTGCGCCATCGTCCGCGCCACCCGGCGGTAGGAGCCGACCAGAACCAGGTGTCCCCGGGCGATCGTCATGCGCTCGTACAGCTGGCGGATGGTGAGCCCCTCCGCCGCGAGCTTCTCGATGAGCCCGCGCCGGCTCTGGTTGCCGTTCGAGGGCGGCAGCTCCGGCAGCGGACCGTCGACGTCGTACCCGGAGAGGTCGAATCCGCCCACCAGGTCGGACAGCATGGCCACGCCGAGGCCCGGATGGATGAGCCGCTGCAACTGCTCGAACTTCTCCCGCGCCTCTTCGTCCGTGGCACCGATGAACGGGCACAGGCCCGGCATCACCAGGATGTCCCGGTTCACACGGTCGTACTGGGCGAGCCGCTGCCTGAGGTCCGTGCGGAAGGCCTGGGCCGCCGCCATGTCCGGCTGCGCGGTGAACACCGCCTCGGCGGTGCGCGCCGCCAGCTCCTTTCCGTCCTCGGACGAACCCGCCTGCACCACCAGCGGGTGACCCTGCGGCGGGCGGGAGACGTTCAGCTCGCCACGGACCCCGAAGTGCGCGCCCTCGTGGCCGAGCACATGCCGGCGGGCCGGGTCGTAGAAGACGCCGCGCTCCTTGTCGCGGGGGAAGGCGTCGTCCTCCCAGCTGTCCCACAGACCGGTGACGACCTCGAAGAACTCGGCGGCCCGGCGGTAGCGGTCACCGTGCTCCGGATGCTCGTCCAGGCCGAAGTTGTGGGCGGCGTCCTTCTTGGACGAGGTGACCATGTTCCAGCCCGCGCGCCCGCCACTGAGCAGATCGAGCGAGGCGAACTCGCGGGCGACGTTGTACGGCTCCTTGTACGTCGTCGAGGCCGTGGCGACAAGCCCGAGGTGGGTGGTCTTCATCGCGAGCGCGGACAGCAGCGTCATCGGCTCGAAGACGACCACCCGGCTTCCGTAGCCGTCCCGGTCGTCGTTGAAGACGGACGGCGTGTCCGACAGGAACATGAAGTCGAACAGGCCGCGTTCGGCGGTTCGGGCGATGTCGATGTAGTGGTCGATGTTCTGCGCACCGTCCGCCACGGCGTCGGGGTGGCGCCAGGCTGCGGCGTGGTGGCCCGTCCCGTAGGACAGATAGGCGCCCAGTACCAGTTCGCGGTCCTCTGGCTCGCTCATGAGGGGCCCGATCTCCTTTCGTGTGCGGGAGGGCTCAGCCCTGCAACTGGAAGACCTCGCGCAGCTCCGCGATCCCGTCCTCCAGCGCCCGGGTCGACCCGTGCTCCGAGATGTGCGCGAAGCTCTGCCGCATCGCCGTGATCGAGGCGCGCAGGCCCTGGTTGGCGTACACGGCGAGCGAGAAGCCGGCCGCGCGCAGCTGCCCGGCGTCCACGTCCGGGTAGGTCGTCGGCACGGCGATCAGCGGTACGTCGGTGCGCTGCCAGCTGCGGCCGAAGTCCAGGATCTCCTGCCCGTCGCGCGACTTGGAGTGGATGAGCACCGCGTCCGCGCCCGCCTCGACGTAGGCGTCGGCCCGCCTGAGCGCATCGTCCTTGGGGCCCCCGGCGATGAACGTCTCGATCCGCGCGACGACGACGAAGTCGGGGGTGCGCTGGGCCTTCTTGGCCACCCGGATCTTGTTGCAGAAGCTCTCGATGGTCTCCTGGTGCTGGGTGCCGTCGCCGAGCGAGTTCCGCTTGGGGAAGACCTTGTCCTCGATGCAGACGCCCGCGATGCCGACCCGCTCGTACTGGTCGACCATGCGCGCCACGTTGCTCGCGCCGCCGAAGCCGGTGTCGCAGTCCGCGAGCACCGGCAGATCGGTGGCGTCGTTCATCGTGCGGGCCGCGTTGAGGAATTCGGTCATCGTCAGAATGCTCTCGTCGGGCACCGCGTACGACGCGGATATCCCCAGACCGCTGGCCCACAGCACCTGGAAGCCGCTGTTCTGCGCGATCCGCGCGCCCAGACCGTCGTGGACGCCCGCGGCCAGGGACAGCTCGCCGTCCCGGGCGATCGCCTCGCGCAGCATGGCTCGCTTGTTCATGATGTCTCCTCAGAAATGGTGTGGGACGGGTTGGTTCACGGACCTGCGGGCGAAGCCGACCACCTGCTCCGCGACGCTCTTCAGTTGTTCTTCGACTCGCGCGTCGTCGCACCGCCCGGCCGGGGTGAAGCCGGTCTGGGTGCTGTTGAGCGCCACCCCCAGCGGCGTGGGCCAGCCGCGCAGCGTGTGCGTCACGGCTCGCAGCGCGCCGAGGGTGACGACCGCGCCCTGGTACCCCTGCCCGACGGCCAGACAGCCGACGGCCCGGCCGGTCAGGTACGGCCTGGCGTCGTCGCGCAGCTCCTCCAGGTGGTCGAGGGCGTTCTTGACGAGCCCGGAGATGCCGCCGTGGTAGGCCGGGCTGGCCAGCACCACTCCGTCGGCCCGCGCCGTCTCCTCGATCAGCCGCAGGGCCGGCCGGGAGAGCGGCGCGCCGCCGGGGTCGTACAACGGCATGACCAGGTCGGTGCCGGCGAACAGCCGGACCTCGGCGCCATGCCGCTCGGCCTCGGTCAGGACCGCCCGCAGCGCTCGTTCGGCCGTGGAGCCGGGCCGGTTCGATCCGCCGATTCCGACGATCCTCACGACGCGCCCTGCCGAGCGGGCTCGCCCGCGGGAGGCGAGGGGGCGAGCAGCGGTGCCGCCACCGCGCGAAGGAACCCGCCCTGCCGCACGTAGTCCAGCTCGCGCGCGGTGTCCACGCGGGCCAACATCCGCCACGCGCCGACGAGTTGGCCACCGGGTCCCAGGGCCCGTACGGTGACCTCGCCGCGGGGCCGCAGCGTTTCGAGTCCGGTGATCTCGAAGGTCTCGCGGCCGGTGAGGCCCAGCTCCTTCGGACCCCGCCCCGGTGGGAACTGGAGCGGGACGATGCCCATGCCCACCAGGTTGCTCCGGTGGATCCGCTCGAAGCTCTCGGCGAGGACGGCCCGCACGCCGAGCAGCGCGGGGCCCTTGGCCGCCCAGTCGCGGGAACTGCCGAACCCGTAGTCGCGGCCCGCCAGGATGACCACCGGAGTCCGCTCGGCGAAGTAGCGGGACGCCGCGTCGTAGACACTCATCACCTCGCCGCTGGGCACGTGGAGCGTGCGGCTGCCGCCCTGGGACGGGGTGAGTTTGTTGCGGAAGCCGGGGTTGGCGAAGGCTCCGCGGACCAGCACCTCGTGGTTGGCGCGACGGCAGCCGTACGAGTTGTAGTCGGCGCGGGCGATCCCGGTGCCGGCCAGATGACGGCCGGCCGGTGAGTCCTCGGCGATGGTTCCGGCGGGGGAGATGTGGTCGGTGGTGGTCGAGTCGCCGGCGAAGACCAGGACCCGGGCCCCGCGCAGATCGGCGGTGCCGGTCCGCCCGGTGGGGTCGAAGAACGGCGAGCGCACCAGGTAGGTGGAGTCGGCCGGCCAGTCGTAGACCGGTCCTTCGGGGAAACTCAGGTCCTGCCATTCGGAGCCGCCCTGGAAGAGCGCCTCCTTCTCCACCGCGAAGTGCTCGCGGGCCACGTGCGCGACGGCGGTCGCGATCTGAGCCGGTGTCGGCCACAGATCCGCCAGCCGTACGCCGCGCCCGTCCGTGCCCGTGCCGAGCGGTTCGCTGCTCAGGTCGGTCCGTACGGATCCGGCGAGGGCGTACGCCACCACGAGAGCCGGCGAGGCGAGGTAGGCGGCCGCCACATCGGGATGGATCCGGCCCTCGAAGTTGCGGTTCCCGGAGAGCACGGCCGCGAGCCGGGTGCCCTCGCGCCGCACGGCCTCCTCGGCGGCGGGCGCCAGGCCGCCCGAGTTGCCGATGCACGTGGTGCAGCCGAAGCCGGCCACGTCGAACCCGAGCTTTTGCAAGTACGGCAGGAGTCCGGCGGCCTCCAGATAGCGCGGCACCGCACGGGAACCGGGGGCCAGCGTCGTCTTGACCCACGGCGGCACGCTCAGCCCGCGCTCGACGGCGTTGCGCGCCACAAGACCGGCGATGACCATGGACTCGGGATTGGACGTGTTGGTGCAACTGGTGATGGCGGCGATGCCCACCGCCCCGTCGGCCGGCCCCTCGTCCGCGTGATCGCCGCCGGACCGAGGGCCGTCGGGGAAACTGCCAGGCACCGCGGCCAGCGGCAACCGCTCCTGCGGCCGGCGCGGTCCCGCGACGCTGGGTTCGACCGACGACAGATCGAACTCGACGGTGCGCGCGCAGAGGGGCTCCTCGGCGCTGCCCAGCGGCACGAACAGGCCTTGCTCCTTCGCGTACGCCTCCACCACGGAGACGTCCTGCTCCGGGCGGCCGGTGAGCCGCAGATAGTCCAGCGTCGCCTCGTCCACCGGGAAGAAGGCCACGGTGCAGCCGTACTCCGGTGCCATGTTCGACACCGTCGCCCGGTCCGGCACGGAGAGCGTGGGCACACCGGGGCCGAAGAACTCCACGAACTGCCCCACCACGCCGGTGTCGCGCAGGAAGCGCGTCATGGTCAGGGCCAGATCCGTGGCGGTACTGCCGACGGGCAGCTCACCGGTCAGCCGTACGCCCACCACCGGCGGGCTCAGCAGGGACACCGAGTGCCCCAGCAGCGCGGTCTCCGCCTCGATGCCGCCGACGCCCCAGCCGAGCACCCCCAGGGCGCCGACCATCGGGGTGTGTGAATCGGTGCCGAGGACGAAGTCCGGGGCGAGCAGGCCGTCGGCGTCCGGCATCACGACCCGGGCCAGGTGCTCCAGATTCATCTGGTGCACGATGCCCCGGCCGGGCGGCACGACGCGCAGCCCGCTCATCTCGCGCTGGGCCCAGCGCAGGAACCGGTAGCGCTCGCGGTTGAGTTCGTACTCGCGGGACATGTTCAGGGCGAGCGCGCCGGGGCGGGCCCACGCGTTCACCTCCACCGAGTGGTCCACGACGATGTCCACCGGAAGCGCGGGCCGGGCGCGGCGCGGGTCGAGACCCCGCTCGGCGATCAGCGACCGCAGCGACGCGAGGTCCGAAAGGACGGGGATGCCCGTGTGGTCCTGGAGGATCAGCCGGGTGGGGCTGAAGGTGATCTCCTCCTCGGGGCCGGCGCCGGCGCAGGCGGAGATCAGCGCGGCGGACGAGGCCATGGCCCGTCCCACCGCGGCCTCGTCACGGCTCTTCACGGCGGCCCGCAGGACGTTCTCCACCAGGATGCGAACGCTGCGGGGCGCGGCATGCAGACCGGTGAGGCCGTTCTCCTCGGCTGCGGCCAGGCTGATGTACCGGCCTGCTCCCCGCGCCTGGGGCAGGGAGCGCAGCATGTCGTGCATGGTTGACCCTTCTCGCTTCGTCGGGGGGTTGCCGGCCCGGTGCCCGAGGGGGGCGGGCACCGGGCCGGCAAGCAGGGGGGGAGGGTCAGGCCGCGGCCCCGGCCCGGGACAGGGCCCGGCGGTAGATGTCGGCCAGGTCCTCCGGGGGGACCGCGCCGGCCGTACGGATGGACATGTGGCGCACCTCGTCCAGGCAGAGCCCGAGCAGGTCCTCCCGCGGCTCGATGCCCTGCTGCTCAAGGGCCCAGGCGATCAGCGCGCGACCCGAGTGCTTGCCAAGGACGTAACGGCGCTCGCCGCCGACGTGCTCGGGCGGGAAGGGCTCGAAGGTGGAGGTGTCGCGCAGCATGCCGTTGGCGTGGATGCCCGACTCGTGGGCGAACACGTTGTCGCCGATGACCGGCTGCCAGGGCAGCACCGGGTGCTTGGCCGCCTGCGAGACGAGCCGGCTGAGGTCCTTGAGCTTGGTCATGTCGATGCCGAGGTCCCGGTCGTACAGCTTCTTCAGCGCGACCACGACCTGGGCGAGGTCCGCCATGCCCGCCCGCTCCCCGATGGCGTTGACCGTCACGTGGAAGTACCGGGCGCCGGCCTTGAGCCCCGCGATGGTGTTGGCGGTCGCCAGGCCGAAGTCGTTGTGGGCGTGGCACTGCGTGTCGATGGGCGCCGCCGCCCCCACCGCGGCCACCCGCTCGCCGTAGGCCTCCGGCCCGAGCAGGCCGACGGTGTCCGAAAGGCGCAGCCGGTCGGCTCCCGCCTCGTGCACCACACCGGCGTATTCCTGCAGGAACGAGATCTCGGTGCGCGCGATGTCCTCGGCGCTGATGGACACGTACGCGCCGCGGTCCTTGGCCATCTTGATCAGGTCCTTGGCGGTGGCCAGCAGCCACGTGCGGTCCTTGCGGACGCTGGCCTTGAGGTGTCCGGCGGACGTCGGCAGACCGATGTGCACGGCCTTGAACCCCATGTCGATCGAGCGCTCGACATCCTCCCGGACGCCCCGGTGCCACACGACGAGCCGAGCCTCGTCCTGCCGGTCCACGCAGGTCTTGATGAATTCGAGTTCCTCACCGCCCATGGCGGGAATACCGATTTCGACGGAGGTCACCCCGGCGGCTATGAGCGCGTCGAGGATTTTGGTCTTCGTCTCCTTGGAAAAGGCTACGCCCGGGGTCTGCTCGCCATCCCGGAGAGTGGTGTCCTCGAGAATCAGATCATCGCGAATGGCCATGGTTGGCTCCTGAATCCTTCCGGCGGGAACGGGGAATGAGAGGATGATCCACAACGAGCGCCGACAGGGTCAATCCCCGTACGCGTCCCACGAATCGGGGACAGGTGGCCCGGGCCGAAAGGGCCTATATTCTGGAATCCGGATCGCTTGGGCTCGACGGATGGCCCCGCCGTGGAGCGGGGCACACTGGACCCTCGGGGCCTCGAACTGCCAGTACCTGACGGGCCGTTGTCGTTCTGCCCGCCACCTTGCCGCGCCGCCGCCGGAGGAATTCGTCTGCGGCTCAGCCGTATTGGCGAGCGGGCGGGCGGCGCGAGTTCTGCGAATGCCGTACGGATGCTGAGCGCGTATACGGGGTCGGCATTCGGGGCCGTATGCGGAGGGGTTTACGCGTCCTCGACGGGTGCGCTTCTCCAGCTACCAAGGCGCGCAGACCAAGGACAGTTGAAGCCGCCCTCCTATTTCACGATGTGGCGCCGGTTGCTGTGCGTTGAGCAGGTGGATCGTGCGTGCCGCTCCGACGATCAGGAGCAGCGTGATGACGATGGTCAGCGCCGTGGTCATGGCGGTCACATCCCCACCAGGAGGCGGTCGGGGCGGGCCGGAACGGCGGCGTGGGCCAAGGAGGTACCGCCCTCGTGCGCCCATGCTTCTTCGAAGTCCCGCAGTCGGTTGGCTGCTGAGGCGCCGTGCAGGGCTTCGTCGCCCGCGATGAGCGCGCTCGCGGTCAGAGCCAGGCCCGCGGGGTCGCTCGCGGCGGCCATCAGCCGGGCGGCCGCGGCGGCGCTGGTCTGCGGCGGGATGACGAGGAGGTCCCAGCGGCCGGTTCCGTAGGAGAGCACCAGGAGTTTGTGCGGGTCCTGCTCGGCCTTGAACCAGCCGGCCTTCACCACGTGTCCGGTGACGGGGATCTTGCGGGGGACGACGGGCCAGTGCTCAGGGTTGACGGCGATGCGGGTGATCCGGCCCCACAGGGGGTCGAGTACGTCGATCAGCGCGGGAAGTTCACGCAGCAGATCGCGGGATCGTGGCCACCACGCCCCGTCCAGGAGCCCACGGGAGGCGCCTGCGGGCTTGAGCGCAAGGCGGACGTTCGAAGCTGAGGGGGGATCGCGCTGCGCCAGAAGGAGGTCAGTGCTCGCGGACATCGCGCGAACCCGTCTCCGGGTCGCCGTTCGTTAACAGCGGCCCGGGGGTTATTGCTCGCCGAGAACGAGGCCGACGCTGTGGCCGGGGTGCGAAGTGCTCTCGGTATCTCAAGCGTACTCCCAGGCAGGGCCCAAAGGACCGGCTGGGGCACCGAGGTTCGGTTCGCCATCGAGATGCGCGCCCATGGACGGCCGGCGGGGGCGGGTGCACACGTCCACGACCCCGACCCGAGCATCGCGCAGGGCCGCCTGCTGGGTGTGACGAGCGCCTTGATCCGGGACGACCGGCTGTTGGGCGTCACGCGGTCCTCCGGGTCCAGCCGGGGTGTGGAGGTTCCGTCGGCCGTACGAAGGTTCGTTCCGCGAAGGGGAGAATCAGGGCCCGGAGCAGCGGTGGACCGGTCGGGTGCCACACCATTCCGATGTCCTGCCAGCCTCCGGCCCGGAGGCCGGCGAGGGCCGGCAGGTCGGCCGGGTCCACCAAGGCCGCGCCGAGCGATGCCCGGCGGCCGGTCAGGAGCCGTTCCTGCAGTCGGCAGGCCAACTCCTGACCCGCGTGGTGCGGCCGGACCAGGATCTTGGAGATCGCGAAGACATCGCCGGAGGCGGTGAGTTGCTCGACGTCGTACGGGAGCGGCCCGTCGAACCCGAACCACCACCGGCCGTCGCTCGGAACGGGGAATCCGAAGGCGCATCCCACCAGGCGGTCGGTCTCCGCGATCACGAGGGCGAACCCCGGTCGCCGGATGTCGGCGGCGAGGCGGCGCAGGAAGCCCGTCCGTCGGAGGCTGCGGTACGTCTCGCCGGTCGTCGCCTCGCAGGACTCCGTGTAGAGATCCGCCAGGTCCTCCCTCAAGTCCTGGGCCCGCCAGCGGCTCACCCGGAGCAGCCGCACCGCGGCCATGAGGTACGGGTCGTCGTTCCTGGGCCTGCGGGTTTGCTCCGGCCGGGGCCGACCGCTCACAGCACACCATCCGTGACGGTGTCCAGGCCGATCTCGCCTGCCGAGGTGATCGGCGACCGTTGTCCTCTGTCGTGGCGGTGGGTGTTCGGCTGGGGCAGGGGCATGACGCCTCGGTTCGGTAGACCCGCCGGGCAACGCCAAGCGGCGGAGCCGGACTCGCGGCCGCTCTTGGCGCGCTGTCGACAGGGGCGTACTGACGGCGGAAGCAGACGGCCGGCCGGCCCCGTGTATCGGAAGCGGGACCCGCACGATTCGCTTCAGGAGATGTGCCGGAGACCGGACGAAGGGTCCGCTCCCCGAGCCTCAGTTCGGAGCAGCAACATGTCCGCCGGGGTCTGGGACGTCCACTCGACAGCATAGTCCCGGTGTCCTCGCCAGGACTGTTCCCGTGAAACACCCTGAGCGGTGAAGGTTTCGGCAACGCCACGTCCGATACGCCGTCGGTGCAAGGGAATTGAGGCACCGGACTGATCAGAGCCGACGTCCGTGGTTCCCGCGCGCTCCGACCGGGCCGATACGCCTTGGAAGTGGTACTGCGCAGCTTCCGCGGGCCGCTGGAGGAGGGGGCTCAGTCGGGCCGGGCCGCGACGAGCGCCTCCTGTACCGTGGCGAACATCGGCACCAGGGCGGTGACGCCGCCTGCGGCCAGGACCTTCCGGTGCCACGGCCGGACACAGACCAGACCCAGCCCACCACCGCACTCGCTCACCCGGCGATGCGCCCTGTGCAGCAGTGTCAGGGCGGCGCAGTCGAAGAAGACCACCGCCCGCAAATCCACGATCAGCCGGGCTCCCGGCCGGGCGGTCGCGGCGTCGAGGGGCGCCTGGACTGCCGCAGCCGTGGCCAGATCGATCTCTCCGTACATCTCGACCACGGTGGATCCCTGCATCAGACAGCTACGCGCGCCACCCAACACCTGCGGAGAGCGCCCCGCGACGAGAGGAACGGGTTCCGGTAAACCTGGCTGACTGATGCTTCCCACAGTAGCTCCCCACCCACAACGTCCCCCGCAGCAGCGGGAGTTCACGGTCATCGGGTGCAGCCACCAGGTCTGGGGTGATGCGTCCATCACCCTACAAACACGCAAATGAGAAGAAACGTGCATGCATGCAAATATTCACCCTCAAGAGTGAACGGTCGGATGTCTCCGGGTGCAGGCGGACACCCCGTCGCTGGGCTGAACAGCCCGCGCGACCAGCACCGGAGCGGCAGCCGACCGCCCCAAGGACCGGACATGGCAAGGTGCGGTGTGATCAACGGCGCACACGGCTCCCGCGGGCCACACCGGAATGGGCCATCGGCAGGGTCGCATCGCCGACAACGCAGTTCCAGCCCCCGGTCCTTGCGGCAGACGTGACCGGGGTACCCCCAAGGGCCCGGCGCGGGGGTACGAGGAAGGGGAGCCCTGTACCCCCGCACCCGTCATCCACGAACAGGGATCGGCCACGTCGATCACCCCCGCTGACAGCCGGTATCCACTATCAGGGTGAGAGCCCCGGGGTCCGCTAGGCTCGGTGTGTGACAGCAGAACAGTACTCGGCGGAGCGGTACGACATCGTTGCTGTTGCGTCCTCGGCCGGGGGTATTCATGGTCTTGGCGTGCTTCTGGGCGCTCTCGGAGCCGATTTTCCCGTACCCGTGCTGATCGTCCAGCACCTCGATCCGCGGCACAGGACCGTCATCGCCGAGGTGCTGGCCCGCCGGATGTCCCTGCCCGTCAAGCTGGCGGAGGACGGGGAGCACGCGGAGCCGGGGGTCGTCTATGTGGCCCCGCCCGACCGCCACCTCCTCGTCGGGCCGGAAGGCACCCTGTCGTTGTCCCAGAGTGAACTCGTCCACTTCCTGCGTCCCTCCGCCGACCTCCTTTTCGAATCGGTGGCCGGTGCCTATGGGCCGCGAGCCATCGCCTGTGTGCTGACCGGCACCGGCAGTGACGGCGCGATGGGGGTGGACGCGGTGAAGTCGCGGGGCGGCACGGTGATCGCCCAGGATCCCGCTACCGCGGAATTCAAGGGGATGCCCCAGTCGGCGGTGGGGACGGGGGCCGTTGACTTCGTGCTGCCCCTTGAGGAGATCGCCGCGGTCATCCGTGGACTTGTCGAGACCAAGAGGCAGTGATGAGCGAGTCAGCCGCGACCGAGACAGATCAAGGCCTGGAGGACCTGCTCCGCTTCATTCGCGACGCCCGCGGTTTCGACTTCACCGGTTACAAGCGCTCCACGCTCGGCCGTCGGATCCGCAAGCGGATGGGGGATGCCGGTGTCCACGACTACGCGGACTACCAGGACCTCTTGGAGACGGACGCCGACGAGTTCCGCACCCTGTTCAACACCATTCTGATCAACGTCACTTCGATCTTCCGGGACGCGGAGGCATGGGCCCTGCTCCAGCGCGAGGTCGTGCCGGAGGTGATCACCAACGTTGCCCCCGAGGACGAGATCCGGGTGTGGAGTGCCGGTTGTTCCAGCGGTGAGGAGGCGTACTCGCTTGCGATCATGTTCGCGGAGGCACTCGGTCTCGACGAAAGCCTGAATCGCGTCAAGATCTACGCCACGGACGTCGACGAGGAGGCGCTGCGCCAGGCTCGCGCGGGGCTGTACCCGGCCAAGTCCCTGGAATCGCTCTCCACGGAGCTGCGCGACAAGTACTTCGAACCGAGCGGTACCCAGTACCTCTTCCGTCCCGATCTGCGGCGACGGGTGATCTTCGGTCGGCACGACATCACCCGCGACGCCCCGATCTCCCGGCTCGACCTGCTCGTGTGCCGCAACACGCTCATGTACTTCAACGTGGAGGCGCAGAGCCAGATCATCGACCGCTTCCACTTCGCCCTGCGCGAGAGCGGCTTCCTCTTCCTCGGCAAGGCCGAGATGCTGCTGAACGACGGCGACCGGTTCGAGGCGATCAGCATCCGCCAGCGGATCTTCCGGCGGCGCCCCGGCGAGAGCACTCCGCCGTACACCGCGGCGCCGGTGAAGATCAGAGCCGGCATGGGCATGGAGATGCAGACGGCGACCCGCGTCCGGCAACTGCGTGACCTGATCCTCGACGCGACTCCCGGTGCCGCCGTGGCCCTGGACGCGGAGGGAATCGTCGTGATGATCAACAGCCAGGCGCGCTCCCACTTCGGCCTCACGGCCAATGACGTGGGCCGTCCCTTCCAGGACCTGGAACTCTCCTACCGGCCCACCGAGCTCCGTTCCTTGATCGACCAGGCCACGCACGAGCGCCGGACGTTGCGGGTCCACAGCGCCGAACGGCGCATGGGTGACGAGGTCCAGTACTTCGACATCCTCATCCAGCCGATCCCCAACGGCCCCGGCCTGCCGGTCGCCATCAACGTCACGTTCACCGATGTCACGCTGGCCACCCAGCTGAAGGCCGAGGTCAAGCGGGTCCGCGAGGAGCTTGAGACGGCGTACGAGGAACTCCAGTCGACCAATGAGGAGTTGGAGACCACCAACGAGGAACTCCAGTCGAGCATCGAGGAGTTGGAGACCACCAACGAGGAACTCCAGTCGACCAATGAGGAGTTGGAGACCACCAACGAAGAACTCCAGTCGGGCAATGAAGAGCTTGAGACCATGAACGACGAGATGCGGCTGCGTACCGATGATCTCGACGAGGCGAGGGCGTTCCTGGAGGGCGTGGTCGGCAGCATCGCGGCAGGCGTGGTGGTGCTGTCCGCGGACATGAAGGTGAAGAGCTGGAACCGGGGGGCGGTCGACCTTTGGGGGCTGCGCGCGGACGAAGTGCACGACGTGCACTTCTTCGCGCTGGACTTCGGCTTGCCCACCACTGAACTGCGTGACGTCATCCAGCGGTGCATCGCATCGGGCAAACGCGCGGGGCCGGTGAACGTTCCCGCCGTCAATCGCATTGGCAGAAGCATCAACTGCGCCGTGGTCTGCTCTCCGTTCGACGGCCACAACGGAGGCGTCGTACTCCTGATGGAAGACATCGGGAATGAGGCCGGCGGCTGACGCCGGAAGCCGTACGCTGAGAACATGACCGCACAGGGCGGGAGTTCACACCCGGCAGACGGGCAGATCGGCATCGCGCTGCGGCGGGCCGCTCTCGCTGCCGAACGTGCGGCGCGCCAGAGGGCGTCCGCCGAGCGGCACGAGCGGCTGGCGGAGGAGACGGGACGCGAGTTCCATGTGACCATGGCGGCGATGCACCGCAGGGTCGCCGAGCGTCATCTCATCGCGGCGCAGCTCCAGAAGAGGTACGCCCATGGATTGGCGGACCGGTCGGAGGGGGGCGGCGCCCGGCATCTGTTCATGGCAGCCGTTGCGGAGACCTGTGGCACTTCCAGCGCCGCTCTCACTCTGGTCGGGGCCGACATGGCCCAGCTCGCGTTGGCCGCGTCCGACCAACTCGCGCGAAACGCACAGGACTTGGAGTTCGTGCTCAGCATGGGGCCGGCCCGGGACGCCGCCCAGAGCCGTCGGACGGTGTGCGCTTCGGGACCCGCGATGGAGGAGCGCTGGCCCGGCTACGGCGCGCGTCTCGCCGAGCTGGGACTTGCCTCGGTGGTCGCACTGCCGCTGAAGTCGCAGGCCGGTTGCGTCGGGGCGCTCACGGTCTTCGATCCCCGGCCCGGCCTCGCCGAGTCCGGAGTCTTCGGCAAGGTGGCCGATGCCCTGGCCGAGAGCATGCTCCTCGGCCCGGATGCCGACCCCGGCCTGTACGGCGAAACGGACCACCGGGCGGTGGTGCACCAAGCTGCCGGAGTGCTCTCCGAGCAGATCCACTGCTCGCTCGGCAATGCGCTGTCGCTCATCAAGGCGCGGGCCTTCAGCTGGGGAGAGCCCCCGGAGTCGGTGGCGCGCCGCATCGTGTCCGGAGATCTGAAGCTCCACTACTGAGGGGAAGCTCGATGCCCACGCCGGACCAGCGACTGGCCGACACTTTCGTGATGCTCGCCCAGTCCCGGGGCGATGCCTTCGACTCCGCGGACTTCCTGACCACGCTGGCGCACCGCAGCGTTGAATTGATGGGCGCCGGCGCCGCGGGGGCAGTGCTCGTCGCCACCGACGCGCACAAAGGCGTCCGGGCGGGAGCCTCGGATCCGGGTGTGGAACGGCTGGAACTGGATGCGGCCGACTGGCGGGAGGGACCCGGCCACGACTGTCACCGTGCGGGCGAGCCCCTGCCCGACACCGCTCTCGAAGAGACACGGGCCCGGCTGCGCTGGCCGCAGTACTCCGTACGAGCACGGGCGCTGGGGTTCGCGGGGGTCGCGGCGCTGCCCCTGCGATGGCACGACGAGTTGGTGGGTGCACTCGTCCTGCTGCGCATCACATCGATCCCGCTTTCTGCGGATGCCCTCGCCCTGGGGCAGTCGCTGGCCGACGCAGCCACAGTCGCTCTGGTGAGGGAACGGGAGCTGGCCAGGAGCCGCACCCTGAGCGCTCAGCTGGAACACGCTCTGACCAGCCGGATCGTCATCGAACAGGCCAAGGGCATCCTCGCCACGCGCATGGGTCTCCCCATGGACACGGTCTTCGACCTGCTGCGCCGCTACACACGGTCCCGTCACCTGAGGATCGCGGAGGTGGCCCGCGATGTCGTCGAGGGGCGCCCGATTCCGGACTGGCCGGATCCTTGGAGGCCGCAGGCGACGAGCCCTGATCCCGCGGCGCCGGGGCCTGTCGGGGCGGGCCTCACCCTGCCGGAACGGCCGACGGGAGCGGCGCACGACGGTTGACGCACGAGCCGGTAATGCCCCCGGGTCAGCAGGGGCGCTGCCGCGCAACGTCGTTGGCGAGGGCTTGGCGCAGCGCCATGAGGGAGGGCAGGTCGGCCTCGGTGACGAAGCGGTCGAGCAGGATGCTGACGCGCCATTGCCGGCCGTCGTGTACCGCGGTCACGATGTCTGCGATGGCCCTGCGCTGGTCTTCTGATGGCGAGTCGGTCATGCCAGTCCCTGGAGTTGGAGGACCGTGGGGTCCGTGTCTCCACTCTCTCCGCTCCGAGGGAACATGGCTCTGGCATATCCCGCATCTGGCCGGGTTTCACTCTTGGCTCGCCGTCCGGCGCGGACACCTTCGGCCCTGCCACCCGCTTGAGCGGCGCGGCGGGTGTCAGGGAGCCGGCTGCTCCGAGGGGGCGGTGGCAATGAGGAGTTGTGTGGCCTGGGTGGTGTTGTCGGCGTGGACCGCACGGGCCATGGCGTTGCGCGCGGCCTCGACGCTCGTGTGCGGAGGGACCACGAGCAGCGCGAAGTGGTCGTTGTGACCGCGGGTGATGAGGACGGTGTCGTCACCGACCGGGAAGGAGTCGAGGTGTACGACCCGATCGTCGATCACCAGGCGCGTCGGGATTTCGTTCCAGGCGGTGGCGTCCAGGCCCACGCGGGTGATGGGGCCGAGGTGCTCGGTCAGCGCGCTGACCAGCGCCGGCAGCTCCGCCGCGATGTCACGGGACCGAGGCCACCACGCGCCGTCCAGGAGTCCTTCACGGGACTGCGTCGTCTCCAGCCGGAGGAGGGCCGTTCCGGGTTTCACCGCATGGTGAATGGCGTCCGGAAGCAGCTTCGCAGGAGTGGAGGTGTCGGATTCAGCCATGATCGGTTCGCCTGCCCGCGAGGTGCGGCGACACATCGTCCTTCGCCCGTACTGACGTCGGCACCGCGATGGTCGCCGGTGAAATGCCGCCCTTGATTCACGGTACTCCCGGTGCCTGCCGTGCGGCTCGGCACCGCCCGTCCGGACTGCCCGCCATCTCCCGGAAAATGCCTGGTCGCACGGCCGCTTCGGGAGCCTTGGACCGGAGTAGAGTGAAGGAACCGGGAGCATTTCGTACGCCCGCTCCCACGCGGATGTCGTTTCCGGCGATCATAAGCACCGGGCTGTCGCAGACGGGCCCGGGGGCAGGTCCGCGCCATGACCATCACCGTCGACAGCACAGCAGTCCGCGTCCTTGCCCCACCGCTTCCGGCACGGCTGTCCCTCACGCCCAAGACCACGCTCGCCGGCCAGCTCGACGGCGCCTGGTGGCCCCGCTCCCGCAACCTCGACGCCGAACTTCCGGCACTCCTCGATGCCCTGGACGAGACCTGGGAGCGCATCACCCGCGTCACGGTGAACCCCACTCACTGGCCCGTGATCCCGCACAGGGTGCCCGTCGCCGGGCACACCGTGCACGTGGGCTGGTTCACCGAGCAGGACCCCGACAAAATGATCCTGCTCTCCCGCAGGGTCGGCCGCTGGGACCTTCTCGTGATCCCGCCGGAGACCGAGCCGGCCGCCGCGGCCCGGCTGATGTCCGCCGCCGCGATCCCGGGAAGCGTTCTCACCGCCGCCGCATTGCTGACCGCCGAAGCCGTGACCGGCAGTGCCGTCGAAGCCCGGGGCAGGGAAGACGCCTGGGAGACCGAAGGCGGGGCGTGCATGTCCCCCTTCGGGTACCCGATGGGATGCCGGTTCGGCCCTCCCCCCACGGACACGTGGAGGTGAGGAACATGGAGACCGTCATCCTCATCGCGGCGATCATCGTCATGACCGGCCTGGGAGTGCGCCTCGTCCAACTGCTCAATGCCCAGCACCATGCGCGGATCGCGTCCTACCACTTCGGCGACGCGCTGCCGGGTGTCGGCCGACGAAGCAGGAAGCACCACAGGCACACACCGGCAGCTCCCGGTCGACCGACCGACACCACCGGTCGCGCCGGCCGCGGCGGCACAGGCCGATGACCCGGACCGCCATCTGACCGGGGCAGCGAGTGGGACGCCTCAGGCGTCCCGCCCGCCGGCCTTCCGCCTCGGCGCCCACCCAACCACTCCACGCACGAGAGGACGCGGTCATGGCGACACTGCGCGAGCGGAAGACCTACCGTGAGCAGGTTCTACGAGCCCTGTACGAAGCCACCGAGGGCAATCGCCTTCTCGGCGTGACCGGCGCAATGATCTGCAGCACCCTTCAGGTCCCGGAGCAGGATCTGGCCGCTGCCTGCACCTATCTGGCGGGTGAGGGCCTGATCACCGTCGACTGGGACCCGGGCAACATACCCGCGATGGTCATGCTGACCCACCAGGGAATCCGGCTCATGGAGGCCGAGGAAGAGGAGCGCGGCTGAGCCGAGGCGTCGCCAGGGTGTCTTCGACGTTCAAGTGCCGTAGCGCTGGTACGTGGCTTGGGCTGTTCGCGGCGCAGGGGCGGGACTAGGCTGTCGGCACGGCCCCAGTCCCCGGCAGCGTGAGGATCCGCTCCGAGGAGGCGCACGGTGTCCAGAGGTGCCAGAACTTCTCCCATCCCCGCGGACGCGCTCCGCTCGCCCCCTGAGACGGTGGGCACACATGTGCCTGTACGGAGCGGCCGCTCCTCGCCGTCGCTGCCTGTATCCGTTCCGGACGGACAACCCGCGCCCACCGGTGTCGACGCGGACCAAGTGGTCGTCGTGGTCAGCGGAAGCCTTGGCCTCGCCACTGTTCCAGGACTGCGCGAGCGCCTGCTGCGGGTGTCCCACGGCCCTGGAATCCGGTTGGTCCTCGACCTGTCGGGCGTCACCTCCTGCGACACCCTGGGCCTCGGGTTGATCGTCGCCACCGCCCGCCGGGCCCGCTCATTCGGCGGCAGCCTGCGCCTTGTCGCCCCGAGCCCCGCCGTTGCCAAGGCGCTCGGCACCAGCGGGTTGATCCGGCTCTTCCAGGTCTTTCCCACTCTCGACACGCCGGCCAGGACTTCGGCCACCGAGGCGACGAGGCCGGATCTCCGCGAAGCGGCCTAGACACTCCGCCAACCCGTGGAGGCCGTCAACTGCCCTTCGCTCGCATCCTCTTCGTGGCTGGCCATGGCCGGCCCCGGCTTCCTCCACCCCGTCCTTGGGAGGGATTGCCCCCCCATTCCCAGCAATGGCCTTGTCGCCGTACGTGCGTTGGCGTCATGGTGCGCCTCCTGGTCTCCGAACGCCCCGACCAGGGGTGCAGAGGCCGTCGGTCGGCCCGAGTGTTCATCAATGCCTCGGGTACCCGGCCGGCACGGGAGACCTCCGTACATTCGATGTGCGCTCCTGCGGCAGATCCAGGGCTCGGCCAACACCGGCGGCGGACCCCTCTTCCACATCCTCGGCGGCAACCTCGGCACCAGATCGAGCACCACGCCTTCCCCGACGTGCCCAGCAACCGCTATGCAGAGATCGCCCCGCGCGTGCGCGAACTCCCGCGCGTGCGCGAACTCTGTGGCAAGTACGGCGTCCCGCAGAGCGTCGGCCCCCTGTGGCGGCAGTACGCCTCCACCTGGACCCGCATTCTGCGCTTCGCCGTACCGGGCCGCTGAACCACAGAGGTCGCGATTGCTCAGATGGCCAGCAGCCGCTCTGCGGTCTCGCGGTACTGCCGCAGGGCGATGCGCAGGTCCTCGGTCTCTGCTTGGGTGTCCTGGCTCTGCCAGTTCGCGCGGAGGGTGCGTTGCCGTTCCGCGAGGGCGTTCGTCAGGAGGGTGACCATCTCGGCGACGGTGCCGTCGGCCTCCTCCACGGCGTGCCGCGGGCTGTCGACGAAGTTGTTGACGGCCTGCTGGAGGCGGACGGCCAGCTTGTCCCGTTCGCCCGCCGGCAGCAGCCGCTGCTCCGAGCCCGCGGCGCCGGTGAACGGTTCGCCCGGCGCCTGGGACGGCTGTGGTCCAGTTGTCCGCGGGGCGTGCTGCTTGGTGGGATCCGGGCCTTCGGTCGCGGGTTGCCTCGCGCGTTCGGAGTCGTACAGCATCACGTGCCACTTCCCTTTGCTTGGTGTCGGCCGTGCGTGGTGGGCTCTTGGCTGTGGTCGCCGGGGGACTGCGTGCGGTGCCGGCCCGAGTCGGCTACCTGTTCGGTGGTTAGTGCGGCGAAGAGGCCGCGGGCCTCGACCATGGCCTCGCGCATCTCTTCGGTGCTGCTCCGGCCGCGGACCGCTGTGTGCATGTCGCGATAGCCGTGGACCTGGTCGGCGTGGTGGACGGAGAGCGCGGTCAGTTGCTCGTCGAACTGCTCCCGGCCCGGGAATCCCCGGTCCTCGGCCAGTCGGGCCAGGAGCGCGTCGGCCTCGGCGACCGCCTGGTGCGGCGACTCGACGAACTGCTCCTGGATCTTGGCCCATTGGGCGACGTACCGCTCGCGGGCCTCGGGCGGAAGTCGCTGCTCCTTGAGGGATCCGTACAACCGTACGCGTTCGCTCAGTTCTTGCTCGGCGGCCTTGGCATTGCCGTGGTGGTGGGCCAGGGTTCGGCCGTACTCGGGGCCGAAGCGGCGCTTCAGCCCGCGCTCGCCACCGCGTCGGCCGAACCCGATGAAGAGGACCGCGGCCCCGATCACGACAACCACGGCGATCATCACGATGGCGAACATCGACGTGACGTGCATGGTGAAGCCGACCCCGAGCAGCAGCAGGACGAGCAGGAGAAGGAGAATGAGGACGATCATGGCGGGGCCTCCGGCAGTCACAGGGCCGCAAGTCCTGTTCTCCGCGGGGTCCGGGCGAAACAGAACGGGGGGCGCGTCGTCCGGGGGATCCGGAACGGCATAGCCCGACGCCGTACGGGCCAGTCAACTCCGGGCGCCCTGCCCTGTCAACGCGACAGCGATACGGGCCGGTTCGCGATCCGGAACCAGGACGGCGGGAGCACGCACGGGCTCGGCGGCCGCCTCCTGCGGTGTCGCCGGCGGCAGCAGGTGATCCTCCCACCAGGACAGGCCCATGAGCATGGCGAGCAGGACGAAGGGAGCCAGAACGGGGAACAGTAGCGCGTACATGGGTACCGCCTGTTGTCTGGAATGGCGCTCGGGCCGGTGACAGCGGAGTCCTGCCGTACCGCCCGGATGAGGCGCATCGAGGCCGCGTCGGGAACATGGTGCGAGGGTGCCGGCGCCGATGCGCGCGGTGCGCTCCGGTAAGGGGGGCGCGGTAACTGCTCGACGCTGCCGGGGTCCTGGGCCGCTCCGCGCACGCTAGCGCCGCCCGCATTGTCTGAACAGACGTCAAGCCGCCAACGCTGGGTATTCGCAACCTCCGTACAGGACTAGGCTGTTGAGCCAGGCCCCAGTCCCCGGTTGCGATGATCCGTTCCGCGTCCGGAGGCCCGCCGTGACCGTGCTGCTCGTTCTTCTGGTCATGGCCCTCTTCGGTCTCGGATTCCTGAATGCCCTGTGGTGGGTGCTGCTCGGCGCCGCGGTGGTCTTCGGCCTCTTCCGTCACCGGCGAGGTGGATACGGCGGACAGGATCGCGGGGACGATGCCGGGTTCCGTAACTACCGTGACTACCGGGACCGCGAGGACCGGTGGGGGCGCCGGTACGACCGCCGGGGCCGGCGGCTCCGCCAGGACCGTCGCGACCGCGAGCACCACGGGTGACCGTGGACAGTCGCACGGCGATCGACCAGGCGCTGCCCGCGGACTGCGGGAACATCGGCCACGTCCGCGGCATCGTGCAGCACTGACCGCCCCCGCCCGGCGCGGTGGCTGCCGCCTGGCCGCTGTGGCCGGTGAGCCGTCCAACCGGCTCACCGGGGCGACCAGTTCGGCTGATCCTGTGCGCCCGTCCGAGGAGCACACGCAGACTGTCCCTCGGACTGTCTGACATCATCCAGCGCCATCAGGCGCGGCGGCAGCGTCGACTCAGGGAAGCGGGCAGGAGCGGATGAGCGAACCCGACAGCGCGACGCGGCACCACCCGGTCGTCGTCGCCCATCAATCCAGCCGTGCCGGTGACATCCAGCTGCGCATCGCTGATGCGATCACCAAGTTCGCAGGCTCGATGATGTTCGTGTATCTCCACGCGGTCGGCTTCGCGGTCTGGATGCTGTTCGTGGAGTCCAGCCCGTGGCCCACGCTGACCCTCGTCGTGTCCCTGGAAGCGATCTTCCTGTCGACGTTCGTCATGATCGGCCAGAATCGGCAGGCAGAGTTCCAGCAGGCCAAAGCCGATCACGACTTCGTCGAGCAGGAACTGGAGCTCAAGACCAACACCGAGCTGACCCGGGCCATCCACACGATGACCGCCGAACTCCACCGCCGGCTGATGGCGGAACCCGAGCAGCGGTAAGGCGGGGGGTCAGGCCGGTCGGTGCGGGGTGGACTCCGCTTCGTCGTCGGTCCATGTGGTGGTGTCCGCGATGTGCCATCCGCCCGGGCGGCCGCGGGCCGGTGGGTCCTGCGGGTTGTAGTGGCCGGCTTCCCGGGTGCAGGTGACCCTGACCCCGGAGGGGGAGTGGATCGTGGTGGCGTTGCACAGGTTCCCGGCTTCCCCGAGCGCCTCCAGGGCCCGGCGGCGCGCGGTGCTGTGGGCGCGGGCCGAGCGCGCCGCACGCTGGACGAAGGCCCGCAGTGCCTCCAGCTCGCCATCGGCGCCGAGCAGGTCCTCTTCCACGCGGATGATCCGGTACCGGCCGACTCCGTACAGTCCGCCCTCTCGTTCATTCTCCCGCAGGGCGAACATTGCGGCCTCGGCCACCGACGGCGCCTCCAGGTGCACGGTGATGGACGAGACACCAGGCAGGGAGGCGCTGATGCGTTCCGCCACGACCCGGTAGACCCGGTTCTCCTCGACCTTGACCGGCCCCCGCCCCTCCCGCTCCGCGGCCTCGGCCTCGGCCGCCACCCTCTCCAGACGCCGCAGCTCCAACTCCTGCACCCTGGAATCACGCTCCGGCGTGTAGAGGTCCATCGCTTCCTCGGCCATCACAGAGCTGATCCGGCGCCACTCCGTATGCTTCCACCGCGCCAGCCGCAGTGACTCCAGCCGCCCCGGCTCCAGCCCTCCCAGCTCCTGCGGGCCCCGCTCGGTCCCGCGCTCCCAGCCTTGCGCCGTCCTGGTCTCCGCCGCCACCTTCTCGCGGGTCATCCCGGTGGCCTTCCGCTGCACGTTCTTGCGGACGATCTCCTGTGCCGTATACCTCTGAACAGGCATCTGCGTTCCGTCCCGACTGCGAAGCTCAGCGCGGTCCAGCTCCTGGAGCTGCACCCGGGGGAGCTGAGATTCTCACCCCTCTCCATGCTGCACCTCCAAGGCCGGCGGGAAGGACCGCAGCGCCACCTGCCCGGCCGACGGCAGGGTGCCCGGCCAGTGGGGCCGGGCACCCGGAGCATGGTTTTGGCGGGGAGGCCGGTCGCCCTACATCATCGGTCGCGGACGCGGGTGCGCGTAGTAGGTGCCCACCTGCTGATGGTAGTCCGGGTTCCCGAGGTGCTTCTCCTTGTCGAACTCGGGGGCGCTCTTGATCTGGTCCTTGGTGCGGTCGACGTAGATCTTCTTTTCCTTCGGGTCGACGCGCACCACGACCCCGGCCGGCAGGAGGACCTCCTTGCCGAAGATCCATGTTCCGGTGTCGACGACGATGTACGAGGCGCCGACGTCCTCGGAGTGTTTGTCGACCTTGCCGATGCTGCCGTCACTCGCCTCGACCTTGAAGCCGGTCAGATCCATGCCGGACTGGTAGGCGGCCACGGGCCGGTATGCCCACACGTTCTCGTCCACGGAGGTACTCCTTCGCGAATGGTTCTGGGTGAGTGGGACGCTCGATCGGTGCTCAGTGCCGGAAGCTGTCCTTGGCCTTCTCTCCGGCCTGCTTCAGGTCGCCACCGGCCTGCTCACGGCGGCCCTTCCTCCTGAGCCGCCTGTTGCCGATGGCTCGGCCGGTGCCTTCCTTCAGCCGCCCGGTGAGCGACTGGGCGCTGTTCCTGAGTTTGTCGGCGAGGCCCATTGACGGTCCCTCTTCTCGTTCGGTGAGGCGCCGGGAGAAGCCTCCCGGCGCGGGCCGCCCGACCCGCAGATGAGGGGACGGGCAGGCGGGGGTCAGCGGTGGCTGCCGGCGGAGCGGCCCGAGCCCATACGGCCGCGCATGAAGAATCCGATGACCCACAGAACCAGCAGCACCGCGGCGACGTACCACAGGACGTGCATCGTGAAGCCGAACCCGAACAACGCCAGGACCAGCACGATCAGAACGATCCAGAGAAGCACGGCCGAACCTCCGGTTCGCAGGAGTGCACTCTGCGTTCCGCGGGGTCCCGGCGAAGCCAGTGGCGGGAGGCCGCGCCCGGAATTCCCGGAGCGTCATGGCCCAGCGCCCTGTCCGCCACTCAACGCCGCGCCGCATGCCCTGTCAATGGCTCCGCGACGCCGGCATGGCGGACACCGCAGTTTCCGGCGCTGTGACGGACCGGGCGGACGCCTTCGCTTGATTTCCCGTCCTATGGTGCAGGTGGACGGGCGGTAGCAGACTTGAGTAGTGAACCCGGAGTCACCGTCGAGGGCGTAGGGGTTGAGGATGATCCAGGCTGCGGATATCCGTGAGTGGCGCACTCAGGGCGTCGTCGACCCGGACGGGCACAGGATCGGCTCGTTGGAGGCGGTCTATGTGGACACCCGTACCGATGAGCCGGCGATGGCCACGGTGCAGGTCGGTCTGCCCACGCGGCACCGCCTGGTCTTCGTCCCCCTGGACGACGCGATCGTCGGGCCGGGCTATGTGAAGGTCGCCTACGGAAAGGCGCTGGTGAAGAAGTGCCCGGCGATCGGCACGGACGACGTGCTGCCCGCCGAGGACGAAGAGGCGGTCTTCGCGCACTACGGCCTGACCTACCAACCCGGTGCCGGCGGTGAGCGGCAGCTCGCCCGCCGATAGAACGCCTGGCACCGGCCGAGGAGGCATCCGCGTCATGGTCTTCTTCCTGCTCCTGGTCATCGCGGCGATCGTGCTCGGCGTCATCGGCGTGCTCGCGCACGGACTGCTGTATCTGCTGTTCATCGCGATCGTGCTGTTCGCCGGCGCGCTCGTCCATCTCGCCGCTCGCCGGCGGAGCTCCGGCCGACGCCGGGTGCGCTGACCATACGTCCGGCCCCCGACCCTTTCCCGATCTCGATCCGGGCCGGTCCATCGGCAGCTCGATGAGGTCTGAACAGATGCCGAGCCGGCATCGGCAGGTGTCCGCACCATGGGGCAGGGCTACGCTGTTGGGCGATGCCCCAGTCCCCGGCAGCGATGATCTGGTCCACGTCCGGGAGGCCCGCCGTGATCGTGGTGGGACCGCGGTGACGATTCCGGTTTCCGTGGCCACCAGGACCGCGAGCATCACAGGTGACCGCGCCAGGGGGTGCACCGTGCACGAGGCGATCGCGATCCACGAGGAACAGCATTCCGCCGTGCCCCTCGCCGCGGCGGGGGACGCCGCGCTGACTGCGGAAGTCCTCGAACTGCGCGTCCAATGTGCCCAGCTGCGCCGGGCACTGGACAGCCGCGCCGCGATCGACCAGGCGCGCGGCATGGTGATGGTTCTCGCGCCGTGTTCGTGTGGCAAGGCATGGGACGTCCTGGTCGACGTGTCGCAGCACTCCAACGTCAAGCTCCGTGACGTGGCGACCGCCCTGGTCGCCACCGCGGAGGGCGAGCCGCTTCCCACCGCGCTGCGCCGCGCACTGCGTCTTGCACTGCGCCGCTGCCGGCCGGCGGAGCGGGCGTGAGGCCGCTTGCGGTGCGACGCCGGGGGCTGTGTCTTCAACCCGCCGGCGCCCTTCGTCCCGGCATGCCTGTCGGACATTCGGACGGGTAGCCCGCCGCCCGGTCCTTAAACCCAGGACCTCCGCGCTCCGCCGCCGGTACGTTCCGGGGCCATGCTGCTGAAGGGACGTCCCAGACCCCGGCAGCAGCACGGCAGTTGGCCACGATGCCCCGCCGGAAGCGGACCGTCCGGCGCGTCCCTCGACGGAATCGACGGGGACCAGGTCCGGAACTCGGGCCGTCGGAACGGACGTTGATCCCTCCCCGCGCATGCACGCCCAGAGCGGGAGCGCCGCCATGCCAGTCCCCGTACGACGCGACGGCACCTGGTGGCGCGGATTCCACGGACCACTGCCACAACGCATCGAGCAGCTCACCGCATCCGGTCACGTCTTCGCGATCACCGAGATCGTGGTCCATCCGCACGAGATGGCGGGACGGCAAGAGGACGGGGCTGTCCGTGTTGTTCCGACATGAAGCCGGCGCAGAGGATTCGCGCTGCCGGCTACAGCCAATGCCGCCGCTTGAAGATGAAGTACAGGCTCACGCACACCGCTGCCATCAGCAGAATCGCGAACGGATACCCAACCGCCCACTTCAACTCCGGCATGTTGTCGAAGTTCATCCCGTAGATCGTTCCCACCAACGTGGGTGCAAACAGAATGGCCGCCCAAGACGAGATCTTCTTGATCTCCTCGTTCTGCTCGAAGCCCGCCTCCGCCAACGCCCGCATTTCCGCGTTCTGTTGCTGCGTCACCAGCGTCGCGTTGACCGTGAGGATGTCGGTCAGGGCCTGGCGGAAGCCGTCGACTCGTTCGCTGATGTGGGTCACGTGGTCGGCGACGTCGCGGAGGTAGCGCTGGAGTTCCTCGTCCGTGCCGTACTTCGCGAAGCCTGCCATCAGGGCGTGCAGCATGCCGACCAGGGGGCGGGTGGCGCGCTGGAACTCGACCATTTCCCGGGAGAGTTCGTAGATGCGGCGGGAGACCTCCGGGTCGCCGCGGAAGACCTCCGTCTCGATCTCGTCGATGTCGTTCTGCACCCCCGCCACGACCGGCGCGTACCCGTCCACGACCGCGTCCAGGATGGCGTACAGGACCGCTTCCGGGCCCAGCGCCAGCAGGTCGGGGTCCTCCTCCATGCGGCGGCGGACCGCGGAGAGGTCGGGGGCCGCGCCGTGGCGGACCGTGATGACGAAGTCCCGGCCCACGAAGACGTGGAGCTCGCCGAAGTCCACCTCCTCGGGGGCGTCCAGGTAGCGGGCCGCGCGCAGCACCACGAAGAGGGTCTCCCCGTAGCGTTCCAGCTTCGGGCGCTGGTGGGCCTCCAGGGCGTCCTCCACGGCCAGCTCGTGCAGGTCGAACTCGCCGGCCAGCGAAAGGAGTTCGGACTCCGACGGGCGTTGCAGGCCGATCCACGCCATGCCCTCGGGGGTCTCCCGCAGTTGGCGGAACGTCTCGGCCAGGGAGCCCGGCGAGGCGATGTGCCGGCCGTCGCGGTACAGGGCGGACTGGACGATGCTGCCGGCCCGTCCGTTCCCCGCCGGTACGTCGCCGGGGGCGGACTTCCCGTCGTCGGCCGTGGGAGGTGCGGGCTCGGCGACGGCCGGGGCGCCGGCGGGGGGCTGCCTGCGCCAGGAGTGCTTCTTCGGCGGCCGCGCGGGGCGGGCCCGTCGCTCGGGCACGATCTCACCTCCCGCTCTGCAACCGGCCCGGCGGGCGGTCGAAACGTTCGCCTGCATGCCCTCGGAATGGCCCGGGACATCTCTGAATGCCACTGGTGAATGCCTCTGGGCAGGATATACGGCTCAAATGGCACCGGCCCGGTGGTCCGGAGGGGGCCGGTGCCCTCCGGGGGCAATGCGGACAGGATCTGTCCTCTTGGGTGAGTACCGTGCTCGGCATGGCTTCCAAGACCGGCACCAGCGCGCGGCACGACCACCCCGTCCTCTCGCGCCGCGCCCTCAACCGCGCCACCCTCGACCGCCAGCTGTTGCTGCGGCGCAGCGACGCCTTCTCCGCCAAGGGCGCCGTCGCTCACCTCCTCGGGCTCCAGGCGCAGAACGTGAAGCCGCCGTACTTCGCCCTCTGGTCGCGGCTCGCCGGATTCCGGCCGCAGGCGCTCTCGGAGCTCATGGAGGCCCGCGAGGTGGTGCGGATCGTCACCCTGCGGTCCACCATCCACACGCACACCGCCGACGACGCGCTCACGCTGCGCCCGCTCGTGCAAGCCGCCCGGGACCGGGAGCTGAACACCTTCCGCAAGGGGCTCGCCGGGGTCGATCTGGAGCGCCTCGGCGGGATCGTCCGCACGCTGGTCGAGGAGCGGCCGCACACCATGAAGGAGCTGCGCGAGGAACTCCTGACGGCGTGGCCGGACGCGGACCCCCTGGCGCTGTCCCTCGCCGCCCGCTGTGTGGTCCCGCTGGTCCAGGTCACCCCGCGCGGGGTGTGGGGCCGCAGCGGGCCGGTCGCGCTCACCAGCGTCGAGCACTGGCTCGGCCGCTCGCCCCGGCCCGTGCCCGCCGCCGACGAGACGGTGCTGCGCTACCTCGGCGCGTTCGGGCCCGCCTCGGTCAAGGACATGCAGACCTGGTCCGGGCTCACCCGGCTCGGCGCCGCCTTCGAGCGGCTGCGGCCCCGGCTCGCGGTGTTCCGGGACGAGAACGGCGTCGAACTCTTCGACCTGCCGGACGCCGTCCGGCCGGACGAGGACACCCCGGCGCCGCCGCGTTTCCTGCCCGAGTTCGACAACCTGCTGCTCTCGCACGCCGACCGCGGCCGGGTCGTTCCGCCCGAGTACAAGGGCCGCAGCTGGACCGGCAACCAGGCCCACTGCACCCTGCTCGTCGACGGCTTCCTCGCCGGGATCTGGCGGATCGAGGAGCGGAAGGGCACCCCCACTCTCCTCACGGTTCAGCTGTTCGGCGCGCTCGGCACCGCCCAGCGCGCCGCGGTGGCCGAGGAGGGTGCGCGGCTGCTCGCCGACATGGCCTCGGCCACCTCTTACGACGTACGGTTCGGTGAGTTCGTGAGCCGGAGATGAGAAGAGCTAGCGGCTCAGTGCGTGGTCCCGGCGGGCGCAGGCGGCCGCGCTCTGGCCGTGCCGCCTGCGCGGGGCGGGCGGGGCGAGCAGTGGGTCGACCGTCACCAAGGTCACGCCGAGCGGCGCCGACAGCGCCCGCAGGGCGGGTTCGGCTAGCCGGATCCAGCTCTGGTCGCCGCCCAGCACGGCGTTGAGCCGGTCCGGGCTGGTGAATCCGACGGCGGTGCGTGCGCCGAACTCGTCGCGCAGGAAGCGCAGTTGGTGTCCTCCGGCAGAGCCGAGCCGAACCGGCACGTACAGCGGCCCTGCCGGGCGGCGTTCTTCGGGGTCGGCGTCCTCGATGGTGAGGCTGTCCATGGTGTCCTCCGGTGCGGAAGTGTGGATGCCGTACGCGTCATGCGCCCGTACGCCCGAAGTTATGCCCCCGGCACCGGCCCGTTCTCGCGCCATGACGCGGCATTGACCCCGACGCCCCGGATTTTGACGCCCTCCTGGCGCAGGTCGGCGCGGGAGGGTCGGCCGACCGGGTGGCGGCGGCCCCGTACGAGAACTTCATCCCACCGGGTGGCGGCGGACCTCGCTCGGGCGGCCGCGGGCTCACACGAGCCCTCGGTGGGCCGAGGGCCCAGCCGGCCCGAGCGCGTCAGTCGGCCCGCCCCGTCGCCGCGACCGTCACGCCGAGCCCGATCATCGCGAAGCCGCCCGCGCCGCCGATCAGCGAGAGGCGCCGTTCGGAGCGGGCGAACCAGCCGCGCGCCGCCGCCGCGCCCAGGCCCCACAGGGTGTCCGTGATCAGGCCGATGGTGATGGGGATCAGGCCGAGCAGCAGCATCTGGGAGGGCAGGTGCCCGGCCGTGTGGTCCACGAATTGCGGAAGCACCGCCGCGAAGAACACGATGCCCTTCGGGTTGGTGACGCCCACCAGGACGCCGTCCGCGACGGTCCGCAGATCGCCGTGGGCCGGCCGGACCGCGGCCACGGTCTCGCCGATGGCCGCCACCCCGAGCCGCATGTCCTTGCGGTGCCGGTACGCCTGCACCCCGAGCAGCACGAGATATGCGGCGCCCGCCAGCTTCACCGCCATGAACACCGACGCCGAACGCTCCACCAGCGCGCCGATGCCGAGCGCCACCGCGACCACCAGCACGTACGAGCCCAGCACGTTGCCCAGAACCGTCGCGAGCGCGGTGCGGCGGCCGTGCGCGAGGGCGCGACCGATCACGAACAGCACACTCGGTCCCGGGATCACGATCACCAGGAGGGACATCGCGGCGAAGGCGAGGAAGCGATCGGTGGACACCATGTTTGTCATTCAACCTCACCTGTGTGGCGCGCGCCCAGGGCATGGACATCCCATACGTGACCTACGCCCATACCGTCGGGCCGAGCGGCCCCGCTGCCCGCCGCCCGCACGGGAGAGGCCGCCAACCGCCTGGATACAGTCCCCGCATGGAACTGCGGCAGCTCAGCTACTTCGTCACCGTCGCCGAGGAACTGCACTTCGGGCGGGCCGCCGAGCGGCTGCACATCGTCCAGTCGGCAGTCAGTCAGCAAGTGCGGCGCCTTGAAAGGGAGTTGGGGGCCGACCTCTTCGACCGCTCGCCCCGGCACGTGCGGCTCACCGGGGCGGGGGAGCGGCTGCTGCCCGAGGCGCGCGAGGTCCTGGCCGCCGCCGAGCGGGCCCGGGCCGCCGTCCGCGAGCGCGCCACCCTGCGGCTCGGCACCAGCGCCGGGCTCGGCGAACACCTCGACCGGGTGCTCGGCGCGTTCGCCGAGATCGCCCCGGGCACGGCCGTCGAGCTGGTCTCCGCGCCCACCCGCGACCGCCTGGCCCAGGTCGCCGACGGGCGGCTCGACGCCGCGTTCGTCCGCTCCCCGCAGCCCGCGCCGGGCCTGCGCATCCTGCCCCTGTGGGAAGACCCGCTGGTCGTGGCCCTCCCCGCGGCGCATCCGCTCGCGAACCAGGACGAGATAGCGCTCTCGGACCTGGCCGCGCTTCCCCTGTGCATCACCGCCCGGCGCAACAACCCCGCGCTCGTCGACCTCGTCGTGGGCGCCTGCCACACCGCGGGCTTCGAGCCGGTACCGGGACCGGTCGGCGGCTCGCTCCAGGACACCCTGGCCACCATCGGACTCGGCCAGTTGTGGACCGTGGTGTACGCGGCCCATGCCCGCGTGCTGCACAGCCCCCGGGTCGCCTTCCGCCCGGTACGCGCCCCCGGCCTCGCACTGCCCACTGGTCTGGCAGTGGGTGCCGACCACATACCGGCCACCGTCGAGCTGCTCCTGAAGGCGTGCTCAACCTCCATGAAGACCTCCATGACGTCCTCGACCACAAGCCCGTGACCAGTAACGATCACGAAAGCTGATCGCTGCGGTCGCGGTCTGCTTCTTGGTCGGGCCCGGCGGATCCGATGGACTGGCGGCACGCCGGTGAGCGACCCGGAAAGGCCGGGAAGCCGCCGCCTGCCAAGGAGTTGGCCATGCCCATCGTCACCATTCAGCAGGTCCCCGCGACGTCGAGCTCAAGCGCGAACTGGTCAAGCGCGTCACCGACGCCTTCGTCGACGCGTACAAGATCCCGGCCGAGACCGTCCAGGTGTGGATCCACGAGGTCCCCACGGACAGCTGGGGCGCGGCGGGCACGCTGACCGCCGACAAGTAGCCACGCACACACCCCCGGTTCACCGCCGCCGGGCCGGGCCGTCCGTACGGGGGTCGGACGGCCGCAGGCCCGCCGCCCGCCGGGCACCCTCCCGGCGCGGCGGGCCGCCGTCCCCGTAACGACGCCGGCCGTACGCCGCGAGGGCCGTCAGCGGTACGGAGACGACGGCCGCCACGCCGAACAGGCCCTGGAATCGGCCCAGTTGGGCTGATTCGGCGGCCAGTCCCGTGCCCAGGGCGCTGCCCAGGTAGAGGGCGACGCCGAAGAAGGCGACCCCGGTCGCGCGGGCGGTCGGCACGAGCAGGGTCGCCCACGCCTGCACCGTCGAGTGCAGGAACGCCCAGCCGCCGCCGAGCAGCAGCGCGCTCAGCCCGAGCGTCACCAGGGACGGGTGCAGCGCGGCGACGGCGTACGCCAGGGTCAGCTGGGCGCCGCCCGCCACGATCAGCGCGACCGGACCGAGCCGGCCCGCGAGCCGCCGCACCACCTGGGCCCCGCCCATCGCCGCCACCCCGTACAGCGCCGCCACCGCGCCCGCGGTCGCCGGGCCCGCGCCGAGCGACTCCAGGGCGGGCGGCAGATAGGTGAAGCAGCCGAGCAGCACGCCTCCTTCGAGGAGGGCCACCCCCGTCACGTACCACTGCCAGCGAGAGCGCAGGACGGTGCGCAGCGCGCCGCCCGCGCGAGGCGCGAGCTCCGGTTCGGGCAGGCGGCGCAGGGTGAGCGCCAGATACCCGGCGAGCAGTCCGGGCAGCGCGAACACCAGGCGCCAGCTCACCCAGTGGGCCAGCGCCCCGGCGACGACGGTGGCAAGGGCGGTGCCGAGCGCGAACGCCGTCATCAGCGTGCCGAGCGCCCGCTGCCGTCCGTCGGGCGCGACCGTGTCACCCACGTACGTCAGCGAGCCCGCGATGGCGGCCGCGAAGCACGCCCCCGTGAATCCCCGCGCCGCGACGAGGAACCCGGCCCCCGGCGCCGCCGCGGACGCGAGTGCTCCGAGGGCGGACGCCGCGAGCGACAGGCGCATCACCCGCACTCTGCCGAACCGGTCGCTCGCCAACCCCCAGGCGGGCTGCGCGAGCCCGTATCCGAGGGTGTACGCGCTCGCGGCGAGCGCGGCCGTGCCGAGCGGCACACCGAACGCGGAGCCGATGGGCACCAGCATCGGCGCGATGGAGAAACGGTCGAAGTTGCTGACGAACCCGGCGGCGCAGAGCAGCCCCCCACGGGGCGGTGAAGTGGTCATGCCCCCAGCTCAGCAGGGGTGCCAACGGCTGTGTGGGCTCAACCGATTACCATCACTCACACCGTGACGCACTCACCGGACCCCCGCGCGGAACTCGGCGCGTTCCTGCGCTCGCGCCGCGAGCGCCTGACCCCGGACGCCCTCGGACTGCCCGCCGCGCCCCGCCGCCGCACCCCCGGCCTGCGCCGCGCCGAGGTCGCCGAATCCGCCGGAATCAGCGCCTCCTGGTACGCGTGGCTGGAGCAGGGGCGGGTGCGCACCTCCGAGCAGGTGCTGCGGTCCCTCGCGCGGGCGCTTCGTCTGGACGCGGCCGAGACCGCGCACGTCCTGTCGTTCGTCGAGGACGCGCCGCCGCCGAGCGCCGCCCCGGCCAGCTGGGTCTCGCCGAACCTGCGCTCCCTGGTCGACGCGATGCTTCCGCACCCCGCGATGGTCATCGACCCGCACTGGGACCTGCTCGCGTGGAACGCCTCGTACGCGGCCCTCCTGACCGATCTCGCCCGGCTGCTGCCCAAGCGGCGCAACATGCTGTGGCTGGTGTTCCGCTGGCCGCCGTGCCGGACGCTGCTCGCCGACTGGGAGGCCGAAGCCCGGTCGCTGCTCGGCCAGTTCAGGGCGCGGGCCGCCCACCATCCCGACGACCCCCGGTACGCCGAGATCATCGAGGCGATCCGCGCGGACCCCTGCGCCGCGCGCTGGCTCGACGAGCGGGAGACCGCCGCCTTCCGCCCGGCCGTCAAGCATTTCCGGCACCCGGCGGCGGGCGAGCTGCGCCTTCGCTCGGTCAAGCTCGCCGCGGTCGACGAACCCGGCCACCACTTCCTCGCCTACCTGCCGGACGGCCCCGACTCCGAGGCGGCCCTGCGCCGGCTGCGCTGAAGGGCCGGCCTCGATCGGCGGTTCCAGCAGGTCAATTCGGGGTTTCGGCCGCTGCGGGCGTCGGTAGGTACCAGACTCCCCACTTGACAGCTGTTGCTGATGTTGCGGATACAGGAGAGAAGAGCGATGCGGATTCCGATGACGGTCTCGGACTTCCTCGACCGGGCAGAGCTGGGGTTCTCCTCCAGTACCGGCGTCGTCGACGAGCCGGACCAGCCGGGCCCACCCGTGCGGGACCTCACCTATGGGCGGGTCGCCGAGCGGGTGCGCGCCTGGCAGGCGGGGCTCGACGCGCTCGGCGTCGGCGAGGGCGAGCGCGTGGCGGTGGTCAGCCACAACTCGGCGCGCATGCTGGAGCTGTTGTTCGCGGTGCCGATGAGCGGCCGGATCTGCGTGCCGGTCAACTTCCGGCTCAAGCCGGAGGAGATCGAGTACGTGGTGCGGCAGAGCGGGGCCTCGGTGCTGCTCATCGACCCGGAGGTGGACGACGCGCTGTCCGCCGTCAAGGCCCGCCACCGGTTCGTGCTCGGCGAGCAGACCGAGAACGAGGTGATGCGGTTCGGCGTGGCGCCGCGCCCGTGGTCCCACCCGGACGAGGATGCGACGGCCACGATCAACTACACGTCCGGAACCACCGCCCGCCCCAAGGGAGTTCAGCTCACCCACCGCAACATCTGGGTCAACGGCCTGACGTTCGGACTGCACACCCGGGCCTGGGAGGGTGACGTCTACATGCACACCCTGCCGATGTTCCACTGCAACGGCTGGGGCATGCCATACGTGATGGCCGGACTCGGCGTCAAACAGGTCGTGCTGCGCAAGGTGGACGGCGCCGAGATCCTGCGGCGGGTGGAGGAGCACGGGGTCACTCTGATGTGCGGGGCGCCCGCGGTGTGGAACATGGTCCTGGACGCGGCGGCGACGTGGCAGGGCGAGATCCCGGGCCGCGACCGCGTGCGGGTCGTCTGCGCGGGGGCGCCCCCGCCGACCCGCATGATCCAGCGGATGGACGAGGAACTGGGCTGGGAGTTCACCCAGATCTACGGGCTCACCGAGACCTCCCCGCTGCTCACCATGAACCGGACCGGGCCCGCCGAGGTGGAACTGCCGTCCGCCGAGCGGGCGCGCAATCTGTCCCGGGCCGGCGTGCCCGCGCTCGGCGTCCGGCTGAAGGTGTCCGAATCCGGCGAGGTGCTCGCCCGCTCCAACGTGGTGCTCGACGGCTACTGGGAGAAGCCCGAGGAGACCGCGGCAGCGCTGGAGGACGGCTGGTTCCACACCGGTGACGGCGGCACGATCGACGAGAGCGACGGCTCCCTGACGATCTCGGACCGCAAGAAGGACGTCATCATCACGGGCGGTGAGAACGTGTCCTCGATCGAGGTGGAGGACGCCATCTTCAGTCACCCGGCGGTCGCCGAGGTCGCCGTCATCGGTGTGCCGCACGACAAGTGGGGCGAGACGATCAAGGCGCTGGTCGTCCTGGCGGAAGGCGCGTCGGTGACGGAGGCCGACATCATCGCGTACTGCAAGGAGCGCCTCGCCCGCTACAAGGCGCCGACCTCGGTCGAGTTCCGCGAGGCCATCCCGCGGACGGCCACCGGCAAGATCCAGAAGTTCAAGCTCCGTGAGCCGTACTGGTCCGGTCTCGACCGCAGCATCAACTGACGTCTGCCGTACGGGAGTTGGCGTGCGCGTGCGAACCCGGCCGCTCCGTGTGCCTCGGAGCGGCCGGGTTCGGCGTGGAGGCCGGCGATGAGGGGTGGGCCTGCCGGTCACCCGCGCCAGGTACTGCTCGCGGAGTCGAGGCGCTGGTGGGTGAGGGTGGTGGTGAAGTGCGGGGTGTTGTTCTGGTGGAACGTGAAGGTGGTGCGGGGACGGCCTTGCGCGTCCGGGGGGAGCTGCCGGGTGTCGATCCAGCAGGGCGTGTGGAGTTCGAGGTAGCGGTGGAACAGGCAGTCCATGGCCAGGGGAATGACGGGCTCGGGGTGGTGCAGATGGTGGGCCGCCTGGCGGGCCGCCTCCAGGAGCAGCATGCCCGGCACATGGTCGACCGGGTGGTCGAAGAGCACGGGATGCCGGGGGTCGAGCCGGAGCTGATGGCGGTGCGGGGTGTGGCTGGGTGACAGAACCACGTCGCAGGCATGGGTGCGGGCCACACGTGTGGGCGGTACGGAGAGGGCGAGTTGGGGCGCCGGCCACATATGGGCGTCGGCGTACCGGGCGCGCAGGCGGCGGTAGACGGTCGGCGTCTGGATGGTGAAGCGGGTGTGGGCGGTGGCCAGCGGGATGCCGCCGCGGAAGGCCTGGATGAGCAGCGTCAGGGCGGTGGTGCGCCGACCGCGGCGCATCACCTCCAGGCAGGTGACATGCAGGTCGACAGTGGGCGGAAGTAACGCGGCGTCCAGGGCGGCGGGGTGCAGCTTGAAGCGGTAGTGCTCCCACAACAGGTGGTGCCCGAACGGCACTTCATAGGCGGCGTGCGAGAGCAGGGGGAAGATCTGCCGGATCGTCTCGCTCAGGATCAGCGGGTCGTGCAGGCCGTGGCGCACCTCGTAGAAGGGGTGGCCCTCTGGCCAGCGGGCGGTCACGGTGAAGTCGTCGGGCGCGGTGCGGTGCCAACCGGTCAGCAGCACCTCGTCCGGATTCGTCTTGTGGACCAGCTCTTTGGGGACCGCGGAGACAGGGGGTGCGGGGCATGCGGGCAGTGGCGGCATGGGTACTCCTCACAGCCGGCCGGCCGGCGCGGGCGCCGACGACGGGCTCAGGGGTGGGGGGTGCTTGGGGTGAAGGGATGCGCCGTACTGGAGTGGCCGAACCTGAGTAACTGACGTGCTACGACTGCGAGTTGAGGCAGGAGATGGGGCAACCGCTGCCACACCGGGCACAGGGTCTGACGGGGCGCACCGGGTCGGCAGGTGACCGGCTCGGCGCGGTGAGCGCGCGCTGGATTCCCGACGTCATGCGGCCCCCCGGGCACAAGTCGAAACGGTCGATGCGTCCGCGAGATCGGTGGACCGTCGTACCGATGGCCGATAATATAAAAGGCGTTCTCTATTCTTGTCGAACCCAATTCGGGAGCGAAGCGATGGCGGAAATCAGACAGGAGCGAGCGGTGCGGACCCGCGAGGTGCTCCTGCGAGCCGCGGCGGAGGAGTTCGACGAGAAGGGCTACGCGGCGGCGCTGATCAACCACATCCTCGCGCGGGCCGGGCTCACGGCCGGGGCGATGTACTTCCACTTCAAGTCGAAGGAGGACCTCGCCGTCGCGGTGATGAACGCGCAGAAGCACACGATAGAGCCACGCCTCAGCTCGCGTGGACTACAGCGACTTGTCGACATCACCCTGGTCTGGGCGCACCGGCTGCGCGTCGACCCGCTGCTGCGCGCAGGCGTCCGACTCGCCGTTGAGCAGGGCAGTTTCGGCATGCACGACGCGTCCACGTTCCTGGAGTGGCGCGAGATCATGGTCAAGTGCCTGGCCGACGCCGAGAGCGACAAGGAACTCATGCCGGGAGTGGTGCTTGAGGACGTCGCCGAGTTCGTGGTCGGCGCGTGTACGGGAATCCAGCTGTACGCGAACCTGGTGAACGGCCGCGAGGACCTCGTCGAGCGCACCGTACGGATGTGGGAACTGCTGCTCCCCGGCATGGCCGTGCCCAGTGCCGCGCGCCGTATCAGCCTGGACGCGGAGCGGGGTCAGGTCTCGTGAGTGAACGGAACTTGTGGCCGGATGACGTCCAGGAACCCCTGGGCGCCGACAGTGAGTTGGACGCCGATGGCACCTTCGGCGAGACGCGGCGCATGCGTGTCGTGATCACCGGGGCGGCCGGCACCGTGGGCGGCGAGGTGGCCCGTCTCCTGGCGCCGAACCATGACGTACGTTCGCTGACCCGGGACCCGGCACGGGCCGCCCGGCAGGGGGTGGCCGGACACATCGTGGGCGCGGACCTCGGCGATCGCGCCACGCTGCGTCACGCGATGGAGGGGGCGGACGCCCTCCTGCTCGTCACGTTCGACCCGCTGAGCCCCACGCACGATGCGAACGCGCTGGCCGCCGCCCGGGCGGGCGGAGTTCGGCATGTGGTGAAGCTGTCCGCGGCCGCGGTATGCGACCCGCTGGCCCAGGACCGGATCACCTGCTGGCAGCGCGAATCGGAGGAGCGGGTCAGGGCCTCGGGCCTGACCTGGACGCTGCTGCGGCCGCGGGCGTTCATGTCCAACGCCCTCGGCTGGGCCGCCGGGGTGCGCAAGGAGGGAGTGGTGCGGGCGCTGTACGGAACCTCGCGCAACTCCTGCGTCGACCCGCAGGACGTGGCACGGGCCGCCGCCCGGTCCCTGGTCGGCCGCGGCCAGGCGGGCCGGATCCACGCGCTGACCGGACAGCAGGCCCTGAGCGTGCGCGAGCAGGCGGACCAGCTGGGCGAGTCACTCCAACAGCCGGTCCGCTACGAGGAGTTGACGCCGGATCAGGCATTGCGGGGATGGCGGGACCGGCTGGGGGAGCCTCTGGCCCGCGCCCTGCTGGCCAGCGCCGAACGGCAGGCGGCGGGCGCGAAGGAGCAGGTCACCGATGGCGTCCGGGAAGCCACCGGCCGCCCCCCGGGCACCTTCAGGGCCTGGGCATCCCGCCACGCGGCGGCGTTCCGCTGAGCTGCCGCGCGCCAGCCGCACGAGAAGCGGCCGACCACGTGTGGCGACACCACACCCCGGGGCGCCCACGGAATGCCAGGCGCCCGCACCCACACATACGTACCGGCCGGGAAACCGGCACCGGGAGGGAAGAAGCACCATGACCGAAGCGCACGGCATGCTCGCGGGCAGGACCGTTCTGATCACGGGGGCCTCCAGCGGCATCGGGGAGGCCGCGGCGCGGCTGTTCGCGGCGGAAGGGGCCGCGGTGGTCCTGATGGCACGCCGCGCGGACCGGCTGGACGCGCTCGCTCACGACATCGTCGAGGCGGGCGGCAAGGCCGAGACCGCCCCCGGTGACGTGGTCAGCGAAGAGGACGTGACCAAGGCGGTCAAGGCCGCGGTGGGCCGGTTCGGCCGATTGGACGGGGCGTTCAACAACGCGGGCTGGGCCACGGCGGGCACTCCGCTGCACGAGACGGACACCGCGATCTTCGACCGGACCATGGACGTGAACGTGCGCGGGGTGTGGAACTGCCTGCGCCACCAGATCCCCGCCATGCTCGACGCGGGGGGCGGCTCCATCGTGAACACCTCCAGCGTGGCGGGCCTCCAGGCCACCGGGGCATCGGCCGCGTATGTGGCCGCCAAACACGCCGTGTTGGGGCTGACCCGGGCGGCCGCCGCCGACTACGGACGGCAGGGGATCCGGGTCAACGCACTGGTGGTGGGCAGCACCCGCAGCGAGCTGATGGAGGAGGTGCTGGCCGGGACCCCGGAACTGGAGGAGAGCTTCGTGGCCCGCTCGGTCCAACGCCGGATGGCCGACCCGGTGGAGATCGCGCAGGCCGCCGCCTGGCTGTGCAGCGACCGCGCCACGTTCGTCACCGGCGCGGCCATGCCGGTGGACGGCGGATGGACCGCGGCGTAACCGCCTCCGGCGGCGGAATTCCCGGCTCTTCAACGGCATGTGATCGACCTCACGCCACTCCTCGTTGACCCTCACATAGATGTGAAGGTTCGAGCATTCACAGCATGTCAATCAGTGAGAAGCAGACCCCAGTTGACCCCCGTGATCCCCACGCCGGAATCAAGAACCAGAGCGACCGGAAACTGCCCATGCTCGCGCTCCTCGCGCTGGCCACGGCGGTCTTCATCACGAGCCTGACCGAAACGCTGCCCGCGGGTCTGCTGCCCGCGATGAGTGCGGACCTGCGTGTCAGCGAGTCGGCGACCGGCCAGACGATCACCATCTACGCCATCGGTACGGCCCTCACCGCAATCCCGCTGACCGCGGCGACGGCGGCCTGGCGGCGCAAGCGGCTGCTCCTGGCGTCGATGGCGGGGTTCGCCGTGGCCAACACGGTGACCGCCCTCTCGGGCACCTACTCGGTGACGATGGTGGCCCGGTTCGTCGCCGGGGTGGCCGCCGGTCTGGCCTGGGCGCTCCTCGCCGGATACGCCCGCCGCATGGCGCCGGCGCACCTCCAGGGCAAGGCGATCGCCATCGCGATGGCCGGTATCCCGGTCGCCCTCTCCCTGGGTGTCCCGGCCGGCACGTTCCTGGGCAAGGCCGTCAACTGGCAGGTCGCCTTCCTGGTCATGACCGGGCTCACGGTCCTCCTGCTCGGCTGGATCGGCGCGCTGGTCCCGGACTACCCGGGCCAGCGGCAGAGTGAGAAGACGCCGATGGCCGCGGCACTGAAGGTCCCCGGAGTCACCCCGGTCCTGTTCGTCACCCTGGTCTTCGTGCTGGCCCACACCATCCTCTACACGTTCATCTCGACCTTCCTCGACGAGCTGGGCATGGGCAGCTCCACCGACCTGGTGCTCCTGGTGTTCGGCGCGGCCTCGCTGGTGAGCATCTGGGTGGTCGGCGCGCAGATCAACCGCCGGCTGCGTGCGCTGATGATCGCGAGCACCCTGCTGATCGCCGTCGGGGCCGCCGTCCTCGCCGTCCTCTCGGACAGCACCGCCATGGTGTACGTCGCCGTCACCCTGTGGGGGCTCGGCTGGGGCGGCGCCCCGACGCTGCTCCAGACCGCCGTCGGCGACGCGGGCGGTGAGTACGCGGACGCCGCGCAGGCCATGCTGGTGACGCTGTGGAACGTGGCGATGGCCGGCGGCGGCATCGTCGGCGGCATCCTCCTGAACCTGCTGGGCTCGACCTCGTTCCCCTGGAGCATCCTGGTCCTGCTCGCGCCGGTCCTCATCGTGGTCCTGGCCGCCCGCGCCCACGGATTCCCCGCCGAGCGCGGCAGTACCTCCTGAGGGACGGCGAGGGCGCGGGTCCGTTCGCCCGGGGGCTCGCGGGCGCGGTGCCGGGGCTCCCCGGGCCCGCCGGGTCACAGGCGGGCGGGCTGTCGCGCGCAGTGCTGGAGGCGGTGGTAGAGGTAGGCCGCGGACGACATCGTCATGTGGTGGTGCCAGCCGGGGTAGGAGCGCCCCTCGAAGTCGAGGAGCCCGAAGTCGTCCTCAAGGCGCCGCACGGTGGTGTGGGTCAGCGAGGGCCCGCGCAGCAGCGAGAGCACCTCGTCCGTCCGGCGGTCGCCGAGGCTGGTGAGCCAGAACCGGGCCGGGCGCCGCCCCGCCGAGAACCGCTCGGCGATCAGCCGGTGGACGCGCCCGGTGCTGGGCGCGGCCGGGGAAGCGCCGGGCAGCCGGACCGGCGCGGAGAACACCTGGACGCGCCGCGTCCGGCCGCCCTGCTCCACGTCGATGACGGACGGGTGGCGCGCCCCGTCCTCCCGCATGAACTGCCGCGCGCTCACCGGCCGGTCCGGTCCGGGCGGGGCGCCGATTCCGGTGGCTGCATGCGGCGCGGGCAGCACGGGCTGGTCGGGACATATCTCAAGGACGAAGTCCCGCTCGCGCAGCTGGAGATGGGCCGCGAGGCGAGCGGCATCGAGGGCGCAGTGCCGGTCGATCACCAGCGGAGCCGGGCCGGACACCTTCAACGCGGCCAGCCGGTCGGTCAGCTCCAGGGCATGAGCCCATGCCGGCTTCGCCCGTACGGTGTCGGGGACCCGGGCCCGGCGTCTGCGCACCTCGTCGCCGCACCACGTCTCGTCCATCAGCAGGGACCACTCGACGGGGATGCTCTCCGAGCCGGAGGTGAGGAACAGCCCTATCCCCACTTGGCAGTTGACGGTCCGGCCGGCCTCGGGCACGAAGCGCCTGTGCACGCCGACCGAGTGCTCACCGCGCTTCTCCACCAGCATCGTGCCGACCGTCCAGCTGTGGCCGGGCAGCCGGGCGGCCGCCTTGCGGGCCAGCGACTCGCGCGCCGCGCTCCAGTCCCACGGGCTGGCGCTGATGAACTGCTGCAGCGCCTGCGCCGCCCCGCGAGGCAGACAGGCCTCCTTGGCCAGCCGCGAGACCGTCTTCTTGCCCGGGGCCGTGAGCAGCCCGCACAAGTAGGCGTCGGCCCACCGGCGTTGGTCGACGCGGGGCAGATGGCCGAACACGTCCTCCGTGAAACCCGTGAAGTCGGGCACGCGGTCGTCCGCGTACTGAGGCTGCGGCAGGACTGCTCGATGCGATAAGGCCACGGTGAATCCCTCTGAACGTCGGCGGCCGGTAGGACCTTAAAATATAGCGAACGCTATTTCTGTTTATGGTCGGACGGGGCGATCCCCACCGCGACTTCGGCAAGTCGGCGTTGCCGCCGGGCACGTCGGCCGGGGAAGGTGTCCGTCTTGTGCAGGCCGGTGCGGAGAAAGGTGTTCGAGGTTGATAGGCACCCGATGGCGCGCGGCGACGAGGAGGTGCCGGCCGGGCGGCCGACCCGGCTGCCCGCCCCCCTCTTGCTCCGCGGGTGCGCCCGCGGAGCACTGCTGTCCCGGGCACCGCACCGGGCGGCGGCCGTGGTGAAACAGCTGCGCGCGGCCCGCACCCGCGCCGCCGTGATCCGTGCGGCCGCAGTCGAAATGGACCGGGGCGGCTACGCCGGCACGTCACTGGTCCGCATCTGCACCGCGGCCGGGATCTCGCTGGGTGCCCTCACGTTCCACTTCCCGGCCAAGAACGCCCTGGCCGACGAACTCCAGGCTCGGGGGAGCGCGATGACCCGGGCCGCCGTGACCCAGGTCCTCGCGCTCCCCGCCTCGCCGCTGCGTCTGGCGCGGGCCGTGCTGTTGGCTGTCGCCCGGCTCTTGGAGGAGCAGGCCGAGGTCCGCGCCGCCGCCCGGCTGACCCGGGAGCGCCCGCGCGAGGCGGCCGACTGGACGGCCGCGTGGCTGCCCGAACTGCGCCGCCTCATCCAACAGGCGCGAAACGAGGGCCAGTTGAGCCACTCGGTGGATCCGGAGTCGGTGACGGTGCTCGCCGCCAGCCTCGTCACGGGCGTGGACGCCCAACTCCGCCTGCGCGCCCACGCCGGGCCGGACCCCGGCGCTGAAGCGCCCACGGATGCCATCGGCCGGCTCGCCGAGCTGTGGGACATCGTTCTGTACGGGGCCTCCGCCACCGGGCCGCCCCGCCCGGAGCGGAGCGAGCACGATTGAACGGCCCGAATCCGAACCCCAGTTGACGTAAAGGGGCAGGTGGGCGCCGTTTTCCGAAGAGAAGAGGGTGAGGGAAGCACAGTCCGCGGCGACTTATTGAAGTCCGTATGTGCGCCCTCGTGCGGCCCCGGCAAGATGGTGCCCGCGAAGTCACCCGGAACGGATCGCGGGCCCGGTCCACGATCCCCCCGGAACGCCTCGCCGGTGCCCCTCCAACGCACCCGACAAGCCGGGGCGCACCGTCCTGCCGAGCGCCTGACGGATGGCCATCCCCCGTCCGGCCGTCAGCCTCGGCCGGACGGTGCGCCCCACCGGGCGGCTCCCCCCGCCGGTCGCCCCCGCCGGTTCGACGAGCAGGACACCCATCGAGTCGATCTTCCTCACGCGCAAGCCTAGGCAGGTCAGGGCCGGTCGGGGCATGCTGGGAGCCACGGTTGAGGAAGTGAGGCGCGCTGCGATGGTGACTGACTCGTACGCCCACGGGGTGAGCGGTACCGCCCTGCTCGGCGACACGATCGGCGGCAACCTGGACCGCGCGGTCCAGGCGTACGGGGAGCGTGAGGCGCTCGTCGACGTCGCCTCCGGACGGCGCTGGACGTACGCCCAATTCGGCGCGGACGTCGAGCAGTTGGCCTGTGCGCTGCTCGCCACCGGGGTCGCCAAGGGGGACCGGGTCGGGATCTGGGCGGTGAACTGCCCCGAGTGGGTGCTGGTCCAGTACGCCACCGCGCGGATCGGCGCGGTCATGGTCAACATCAACCCGGCCTACCGCGTGCACGAGTTGGAGTACGTGCTGCGCCAGGCCGGGATCTCGGTGCTCTTCGCCTCGCTGTCCCACAAGTCGAGCGACTACCGGGCGATGGTCGAGCAAGTGCGCGGCAACTGCTCGGCGTTGCGGCGGACCGTGTTCATCGGCGACCCGGGGTGGGGCCGCCTCATGGCCGACGGGGTCGGGCGGCCGCGCGCGGAACTGGCGGCCCGCGAGGCTGGGCTGTCCTGCGACGACCCGGTCAACATCCAGTACACCTCCGGCACGACCGGCTTCCCGAAGGGGGCCACGCTCTCTCACCACAACGTCCTCAACAACGGTTATTTCGTCGGGGAGTTGCTCTCCTACACCGAGGCCGACCGGATCTGCGTCCCGGTGCCCTTCTACCACTGCTTCGGCATGGTCATGGGCAATCTGGCGGCCACCTCGCACGGCGCCTGCATGGTGATCCCGGCCGCGTCCTTCGACCCGGAGGCGACGCTGCGGGCCGTCGAGCAGGAGCGCTGCACCTCGCTGTACGGGGTGCCCACGATGTTCATCGCCGAGCTGAACCTGCCCGGCTTCGCCGCGTACGACCTCTCCTCGCTGCGCACCGGGATCATGGCGGGCTCGCCGTGCCCCGCGGAGGTCATGAAGCGGGTGGTCGCCGAGATGCACATGGCCGAGGTGTCCATCTGCTACGGCATGACCGAGACCTCCCCGGTGTCCACGCAGACCCGTACCGACGACGACCTGGAGCGGCGCACCGGCACCGTCGGCCGGGTCATGCCGCACGTCGAGGTGAAGGTCGTCGACCCGGCCAGCGGCGTCACCGTCCCGCGCGGAGAGCCGGGCGAGCTGCGCACCCGCGGCTACAGCGTGATGCTCGGCTACTGGGACGAGCCGGAGCGGACCGCCGAGACCATCGACGCCGGGCGCTGGATGCACACCGGCGATCTCGCGGTGATGCGCGAGGACGGCTACGTCGAGATCGTCGGCCGCATCAAGGACGTGATCATCCGGGGCGGCGAGAACGTGTACCCGCGCGAGATCGAGGAGTTCCTGTACCGGCATCCCAAGATCGCCGACGTGCAGGTGGTCGGGGTGCCCGACGCGAAGTACGGCGAGGAGATCCTGGCCTGCGTCATCCCGCGCGACCCGGCGGACCAGCCCACCCTGGACGAGGTCACCGCGTACTGCCGTGAGCAACTGGCCCACTACAAGATCCCCCGCCACCTGCGGATTCTCGACGCGTTCCCGATGACGGTGAGCGGCAAGGTCCGCAAGGTGGAGCTGCGGGAGGGCTACGGCGCCTGATCAGGCACCCGTCGTGACGAGCTCCTGAGCCGCGTCGTTCACCGGCTGCGGCGTGCCCGTCAGGTCCAGGACGAACAGCGGGACGCGCAGCTGGTCGGCGCGCGCCCTGGCGTCCTGCGCGTACCCGGCGAGCGAGAAGTGGACGCTGCGCGCGGACGTGGCCATCCCGTGCAGCCACAGGCACTCGACGGCCTTCAGCGAGGCGGGCCGCGTCGACGGGTCGACCTGGGCCACCAGGCCCCGGCCGCGCAGGTCGATGCCGGAGGCCGGGGGCGGCTCGGCCTGCAGTATGTCGCTGAAGCCGAGCCAGGTCAGATAGAGCCCGGCCGCGGTCACCGCGTCCCTCGCGGTACGGATCGTGAGTGGCCTGAACGCCGTGCGGGCCCGTGCCGCCGACGGCTGTGGGACCTGCGCGGGCGCCGGCGGCGCCGTCACGGGCCGCACCGGCACCCTGAGGACACAGCCGCAGGAGCAGCCGAGCTCGGGCTGCGGCCACTGGCTCTGTCGGCCGCACGCCCGGCACCGGACCGTGACCCAGGTGTCCGTCCAGGTGCGGTGCGTGATAGGCGAGGGCGCGGCGCCCCGCTGGATGGGCGGCGCGAGCGGGGCCCCGCAGACGCAGGGGTAGGCCGGCGGCACATAGACGTGATCGCGCCGACAGGTCGGGCAGCGCACCGGTACGCCTTCACCGTTCATCCGCCCCCACCTCCATGACGACGCGACCCGTACGGGTTCCGCTCCACGCCGGACTCGGCCCCCCGGCGCGGCCTGCCCGGGGGCTCCGCGGTCCATGGTCCATCAACCGCGACCGCGGTGTGGCCGATTCGCGCATCCCGGTCCTCCCTTGACGCGCTGGCGAACCCGTCCTACATTGCTTCCACATAGCAGAATGAAACTTCCGCATTACGGAATAGGGCTCGAAGATGGCGCGGCCAGGTGGCCCGTCGGAGCCGAGTCCGCCGGCCGAAGCAGGAGCACCCCATGCCTCGTATGACCGCTGCCCGAGCGGCAGTTGAGATCCTCAAGCTCGAAGGCGTCAGCCACGCCTTCGGCGTGCCGGGCGCGGCGATCAACCCCTTCTACAAGGCGCTCAAGGAGGGCGGTGGCATCGACCACACGCTCGCCCGCCACGTCGAAGGCGCCTCCCACATGGCGGAGGGCTACACGCGCTCCAACCCGGGCAACATCGGTGTCTGCATCGGCACGTCGGGCCCCGCGGGCACCGACATGATCACCGGCCTGTACTCGGCGATCGGCGACTCGATCCCGATCCTCTGCATCACCGGCCAGGCCCCGGTCGCGGTGATCCACAAGGAGGACTTCCAGGCGGTCGACATCGCCTCGATCGCCGGGCCGGTCACCAAGGCCGCGACGACCGTCCTGGAGGCCGCGCAGGTCCCCGGCGTCTTCCAGCAGGCCTTCCACCTGATGCGCTCCGGCCGCCCCGGCCCGGTTCTCATCGACCTGCCCATCGACGTCCAGCTCACCGAGATCGACTTCGACCCGGACACCTACGAGCCGCTGCCGGTCTACAAGCCGGCCGCGACCCGCGCCCAGATCGAGAAGGCCATCACCTTCCTCCTGGAGTCCGAGCGCCCGCTGATCGTCGCCGGTGGCGGCATCATCAACGCGGACGCCTCCGACCTCCTGGTCGAGTTCGCGGAGATCACCAACACGCCGGTCGTCCCGACCCTCATGGGCTGGGGCACCATCCCGGACGACCACGAGCTGAACGCGGGCATGGTCGGCCAGCAGACCGCCCACCGCTACGGCAACGCCACGTTCCTGGAGTCGGACTTCGTCCTGGGCATCGGCAACCGCTGGGCCAACCGCCACACCGGCTACAAGCTCGACGTCTACACCCAGGGCCGCAAGTTCGTCCACGTCGACATCGAGCCCACCCAGATCGGCAAGATCTTCGCCCCGGACTACGGCATCGCCTCCGACGCGAAGGCCGCCCTGGAGCTCTTCGTCGAGGTCGCCAAGGAGCTGAAGGCCGCCGGCAAGCTGCCCGACCGCTCGGCGTGGGTCGCCTCCCACCTGGAGCGCAAGTCGACGCTGCTGCGCCGCACGCACTTCGACAACGTGCCGATGAAGCCGCAGCGGGTCTACGAGGAGATGAACCGCGCGTTCGGCCCCGAGACGCGCTACGTCACCACCATCGGCCTCTCCCAGATCGCCGGCGCGCAGATGCTGCACGTCTACAAGCCGCGCCACTGGATCAACTGCGGCCAGGCCGGCCCGCTCGGCTGGACCATCCCGGCCGCGCTGGGTGCCGCGACCGCCGACCCGGAGACCCCGGTCGTCGCCCTGTCCGGCGACTACGACTTCCAGTTCATGCTGGAGGAGCTGGCGGTCGGTGCACAGCACAAGATCCCGTACGTCCACGTTCTCGTGAACAACGCCTACCTGGGCCTGATCCGTCAGGCGCAGACCGGCCTGGACATCAACTTCCAGGTCAACCTGGAGTTCGAGAACATCAACTCTCCGGAGCTGGGCGTCTACGGCGTCGACCACGTCAAGGTCGTCGAGGGCCTGGGCTGCAAGGCGATCCGCGTCACCGAGCCGGACCAGCTGCTGCCCGCGTTCGAGGAGGCCAAGAAGCTGGCCGCCGAGTTCCGCGTCCCGGTCGTCGTCGAGGCGATCCTGGAGCGGGTCACGAACATCTCGATGAGCCCGACGTCCGACATCAGCGCGGTCAAGGAGTTCGAGGAGATCGCGACCGAGCCGGGCCACGCCCCGACGGCGATCCGCCCCCTCCAGGCCTCCTGAGCCACCCGAACGGTCCGGCCTCCGTTCCCCCGCACTGGGGAGCGGGGGCCGGACGCATTTCTAGCGCGGGCTCTCCTCACGTTCGAGCAGCGTCTTGAGCGTCGAGAGGATCATCACCCAGCCGTCGCTGACGCCCTTGAGCATCTCGCTGTCCACGCTGTCGAAGCCGTCGTGCGTGATGGTCAGCTTCACCCCGAGCGCCGACGTCTCGGCCGGCTGGATGTCGAACGCGACCTGGGACTGCTCCGTGCGCGCACTCGCGAACTCCCCTTCCGTGTCGAAGAGCTGACGGTGCATCGGAAGCAGCCGGTGCCAGGTGTACGCGAGCTTCCGGCCCGGCACCGCCTCGATGACCGCCTGGCCGAGATCCTCGTACGTCCCGTCCGGGCCCGTCTTCCACAGCACCGGCGAACCCACCCGCCAGTCGGACATGGGCCCCCAGCCGCCGAAGTACTCCTGCGCGAACTCGGCGTCCGTCAGGGCCTCGTAGAGTCGCTCGGGGGTGGTCTGGATATAGATGACATACACGAACTCGGGCTTGTCCATGGTGAGTTGCTCCTCCAGGCTCCGCTTCAGTCTGCCGAGCGCGTCGAGCCTGCCGCGCTCGTACTTGCCGATCCAGCGCTCCGACAACTCCTGGATCGGCACCGGATTCAGATAGTGGATCTTCTCCCGGCCGCGCCGCACGGACGTGACGAGCCGCGCCGCTTCGAGCACCGCGAGATGTTTGCTCACCGCCTGACGCGACATGGCGAGGTCCTCGCACAGCTCCCGCAGCGTCTGCCCGTTCCGCGCCTGGAGCCGGTCGAGCAGCCGCCGCCGGCTGGCGTCGGCGAGCGCCCTGAAGACGTCGTCCACACGCACCTCCGGCGTCGTGCGTACCTGCCCTGCGGCGTGGCGCCCGCCCACCTCGGGCGGCGCGCATACGCAATCCCCGGACGTCGCGCATGCGCACCTCGGGCGCCGCTCGCGCACCTTCGATTCCAGATTTGCAACCATGGGGTTGCGTGTCAATTCGTGACGATTTTCGCACCAGGATGCGTTCCGGTCGGCGCAGATACCGGATCGATTCCCCATCGTCATCCGTCGGGCCTGCCCTTCAGGCCGTTTCGCGGCGCATACTGGGGTGACGATGACGAAGCCATCCGCGCCCCGGCGCCACCTGCCCACCAGCCCCTTCAAAGCCCCGGACGCTCCGGCGGCCAAGCACTTCATCCTGGGAGACCGGGTCACACACGACCAGTTCGGCCTGGGCACCATCATCGGGGTCGAGGACGGCGTCGCGATGCTCGTCGACTTCGGCTCCCGCCAGGCCCGAATCGTCAGCCCGTACACCCGCATGGACAAGCTCTAAATCTCGCCGTCAGGCGAGAGCCGCCGGTCCGGACCGCAGCCGCGGCCCGGCCGGGCGGCGCGCCCCTGGCCCACCGTGCCCCGCGAGGACTGCCCTTCCGGGTGAACCTGCCGCCCCGCCGCCCCCATGCGTACGGCCTGCAATCCATACCGTCCGCAATCCATACGGACCGCATCCAACCCGGGGCGTACGAATCGACGCCCGTCCCGACACCAGAGGCGGACGTGTTCCGACACCTGAGGCGGACGTGTGCGGACGAACGGTCCGCCTAGCGTGTCGTCCATGGTCAAAATCTCCCGCGCGGCCACGGCCGTCGCCCTGTCCTTAGCCCTCGCGGCCCCGCTCGCCGCCGCGACCACCGCCCAGGCGGCCCCACCGAGGCCTCCCGCCGCCTCGACTATCGCCGCCTCTACGCTCGCCGCCGAGCGGATCGAACTCCCTCGCCCGACCGGCCAGTACGCGATCGGCGCGGACACCCTGCACCTCGTCGACCATTCCCGCCGCGACCCCTGGGTGCCGAGCCAGGACCGTGAGCTCATGGTGACCCTCACCTACCCTGCGGCCCGCCCCGGCACCGGCCACCCCGCCCCGTACACCACCCCTGCCGAGGCCCCGGTCCTCCTGAAGGAGCTCGGCATCGACCCCGCGAGGGCGGGAGAAGTCACCGGTACGAGGACACACGCCCGGATCGGCGCGCAGCCCGCGCGGGGCGGCCATCCGCTGATCGTGCTCTCTCCGGGCTTCGGCGCCCCGCGCTATTCGCTCACCACGCTCGCCGAGGACCTCGCGAGCCGCGGCTTCGTCGTCGCGTCGGTGGACCACGCCTACGAGTCGTTCGGCACGAGTTTCCCCGGCGGCCGTCTGCTGACCTGTGTCGCCTGCAAGGCCGTGCAGGACGGCACACCCGGCAGCGTGGTCACCGCGACGCGCGCGGCGGACACGTCGTACCTCCTGGACCGCCTCACCGCAAAGCGCCGGGCCTGGCAGTACTCCGCCGCGATCGACAAGCGGCACATCGGCATGGCCGGCCACTCCATCGGCGGGGCCGCAGCCCTCGCCGCCATGGCGCGCGACGGGCGCATCGATGCCGGGGTCAACATGGACGGCGCGTTCTGGGACACGCTCGCGCCCAAGGGCCTCGGCGGGCGGCCGTTCATGATGCTGGGCACCGATGACGAGACGCACCGCCCCGGGGGCAAGGACAAGACGTGGGACGCCACGTGGCCCGCCCTCGACGGCTGGAAGCGCTGGCTGACCGTCGCCGGAGCCGAGCACATGACGTTCTGCGACGAGCCGGTCATCGCCGACCACTTCGGCCTCCCGCACTCGCCGCTGCCCGCGCAGCGCTCCGTCGCCCTCGTCCGGACGTACGTGGGCGCCTTCTTCGACAAGCAGCTGCGGGGCGTCGACCGGCCGGTCCTCGCGGGACCGACCGCCGCCAACCCCGAGGTGACGTTCAACAACCCCTGACCGCCGAACGCCCCCAACCGGGGGCTTACCGCCCGGGTTTACCCCGGTTCCAACCCTCGGTTGACGACCCGGGGCGGGCCGGATCGGCAAGGTGTGGTGAGTCGCGAGAACGCTCGCGGAACCCACTCGACCAGGGGGAACGATGACACCCATCCGCAAGGCGGCGATAGCTGTGGCGGCCCTCGGAGCCGCCGCGCTTCCGCTCACGGGAGCCACCACCGCGTCGGCCGGAACCAACGGGCAGCAGGTCGCCGTGTCCACGTACTACTCGGACAAGGTCCAGGTCTGCGGCCACAACCAGAACAACGCCTGGGTGTGCACCGGCTACTTCAACACGCCCGGCACCGGCTACACCGGCCGCGCCGGATACTGGTACAAGGGCCAGGTCACCATCACCGGCGTCCGCAACTCGCCGCACCAGGTGCGCACCGCGTACTGCAACGTGCCCGTTTCGCAGTCCGGTAACTGGACCTACTGCGACGGGCGCAGCAACCGCACCCTGTAGCACCGCGATACGGCCCCGCTGAAAGATCAGGGCTCCACCCCTCAAGACCAAGGGGGTGGGGCCCTGCCTTTCCATGCGCCGCCAACTCGGCGTATTTATAGGGAAGTTGACGACTTGTCAGTGACAATGGAGGTGAGCTGGGTGAGGGAGTCGATCCGCCAGTCCGCCGCCGCGACGACCTTCGAATCGTCCGCCCACCAGTGACCCCAGGGCCCGCGCCGCAGGTGTGCGACGCGCAGCCCGGCCGCCTTGGCGGGGAACACGTCGTTCACGGGATGGTCGCCGACGTACACGGTCGCGTGCGGCGCCGACCCGGCCACCTCCAGCACCCGCTCGAAGAAGGCGGGCTGGGGCTTGGACACACCCCACTCGTCGGAGGTGACCACCAGGTCGGCCGGCAGGTCGAGGCCGCGCAGGAGTTCACCGGCGCGGATCGTCTGGTTCCCGGCGACGACGACCCGGATGCCGAGCTCGCGGAGCCCGCCGAGGGCGGGCCGTACGTCGTCGTACAGGTCGGTCTCGTCGAGGTGCTCGCCACGGCCCGCCGCCTCCCGGGCCAGGTACGCCGCGCGGACGTCCATGCCGGGTTTGAGCATACGCAGCGCGTCCGCGGCGTCGCGGCCTTGAACGACGACCGCCCCGACGAGCGCGGCGAGGGTGTGCCTGGGGACGCCGATCCAGTCGGCCCAGGATGCCCAGTAGCGGTCGTCGCGTACCAGTGTTTCGCCTATGTCGAGCACGATCGTCTCAATCATCGAGGCCGATTCTAGGCGGTGAGGCGGGCATGTACGTGGGACGACGCCACTACGAGTCGGTTGGCGCCGCGGCGCGGTCCGATGGCGCCACTGCGACATCGACGGCGCGCCATGGCGATGTGTGGACGGCGCCCCTACAACGCGGACTGGAACGCCGATGCGGACGGCGTGGTGTCGCCCGGCGTGGTGATGCGGTCGAGGGTGGCAGGGGCGAGCCCCGCGTGCTGAGCGGCGGCGCGGGCGGCGAGCGCTACGCGGGGGCCGGACGCGGGGACCGGGAGGGTGCGGCGGGCGGCGGCGGATACGAGCATCGTGGTCATGCCTCATTGTGCATGGCCGGACCCTGTGCCGGGCGCCGTTTGCGACGGCTCAAGTGGCAGATGTACGTGGGCGGTTGGGGCATCGGTGGTTGAGCTGCCGGACTTCGCGGCGCGGCAGCTCACGGGGTCGACCGGGAGCCGCCGGCTCGGGGGAGGGGGCGGCTGGGTCACTCCCGTGAAACCTTCGCCGTGACCTTCCAGGGCACGACGACGAGAGGGCATACGTGGCCGGGGTCGGGGCGGCAGGTCCGGACGGAGGCGATCATGATGACGCCGGGTTTCCCGGCGTGGAAGACGGCGCTGGCACCGCCCGTCGGTGTGGTGCGGGCGGCAGTCCGCCGGAGCACCCCGGAGTCGCCGGACTGCGGAACGTTCCAGGTGTAGGTGAGCCCCTGGGAGCGAGAGCCGGTGAGCCGGACCTCGATGTCGTCGCCGGCCGTGACGACGACGATCCGGTCGTCGTCGGCGTTCGTCAGCACGGTGCGTTTGGCGGCGGAGGCGTGGTGGGCCGCGGGGGTTGAGGGTAGGTGGGGCCGGGCGGTGGCCGGTGCGGCAGCGGCGCTCGTGGCCGACGCCGGCCCCAGCGCCAGTCCCCAAGCCAGCGGAATGGCAAGGTACTTCGATGCCTTCGTCTTCAAGACCCCTCCGAGGGTGGCCGGATCAGGCAGAACGGCGGGTTCTGCGCACGGGGATCAGGGTGACGCGCACTCGGGGTCGAGATCACTGCCTTTGCAGCTGAATACACCGAATTGGTGACAGTGGATGCCGAGCCCTTTACGGGTGCGCCCCGGCGGGCTGGAAGCGAGGCCGCTCGGGCCCGGATCACACCTCGGCGGGGCCGTTCCGCCAGACGAAGACCTCGGTGCTCGGCTGCCGCTCGGAGAACCACCCCGACGGCGAGGCCTCCCTCAGCAGCCGACGCACGTCCGCCTCGAAGGCTTCGCCGCGCGCGCCGAACAGGTGCGGAGCCGCGTACGACATCGAGAACACCCACGCCACGACGTCGTCGGACGTGCGTTCCAGCGGCTGTCCGCCGGGAACGACGTGGCGATCGGGGCCGGTGAATCCCACCCGCGTGAGCACCGCCGCTTCATCGCCGGGCGTTCCGTGCGGCAGCACGCTGCGGCCGGCCCGCCGGACGGGCCCCAGGTAGCGCCTGACCAGCTCCTCGATGGCCGCGTGGGGCGCCGGAGGGTGCGGCAGGCCGTCGAGGGTCGGTGTCTCGGTCTTCACATCCGCGATGTGCACCAGCGCTCCGCCGGGCCGGAGCATGTCCCTCATGGTCGCCGCCACCAGGTCGCGATCCATCCAGTGAAAGGACTGACCGAAGGTCGCGACGCCGAACGCGCCAAGACCGGCGGGCAGTTCCTCCGCCCGAGCCCGCACCCACCGCGCCTTCCCGGCCATTCCGCGCCCGGCGGCGTCGCGAGTCGCCTCGGCGATCATCCCACTGTCCGCGTCCACCCCGACGACCTCGCTGAACAAGTGAGCCAGGCCCAGGGCGAGAGTGCCCGGCCCGCATCCCACGTCGATGAGGCGCCCGTGCCCATCGAGCTTGAGAACGTCGGCGAGTACGTCCGCAAGACCGGGCGCATAGGGAAGCCTTCCGCGCCGGTAATAGGCGGCGGCACCCCGGAACAGGCTGTCGTCCCACTCCCAGCCGGCACTCACGCCCGCCCACCGCCCTTGATGGCCCGTCATGCGTCCAGAGTTCAAGGTCGGCGGCGGTACATGGTGCTCTGCCATTGAGCTACGCCGACCCGAAGTCGACGACGGGACTCGAACCCGCAACCGCCCGTTCCCAAAACGAAGTAGCCGCTGCCTGCGCACCTGGACGAGAACCACGGTATCTGCGGATGGCGATGCCGGCACGTGAATATGAGTCCGGCTGCCCCATCCCGAGCGGGTGCTGCTCGGGATCTCGGATTCGGGCCGCGACTCGCGTCGGCCGAGCTCATGTGCGCCATCGTCAAAGCCACGAAGAAGATCAAGGCCCCACCTGAAACGACAGGTAGGGCCTTGATCATCGGACGCTCGGTTCGGGACCGTAAACCGAACCCAGCGTCCTGGCTGTGGAGTTGTTGCCGCCCGGCGGAACGAGGCTGGCGCGACAGGACGTTCGCACCGCCGGGCGGGATTCTTGGGGGAGGTTGCGGGGATCGCGGCGGCGGCGATTGGCGTGGGCGCCCGGGTCCTTCCTTCAGGTCAGGAAGGGGGGCGCGCACGCCTTCACCACCGCACTGGCATCGCCACACCGCCGCGATCCTCGGGTTGTCCATATCCGCCGACCACCCCTCATCCGGGTCGGCGGATCGGACTGTGCAAAGGGTTTGACCTCCCGTCAAATCCCTTGCACGGTCTGGAGGTTGAACCGGGCGACTAGTCCTCGCGCAGGGCGCGGACGGCCTCCTCGACGCGCTTGCCGTACTCGGCGTCCGCGGCGTGGAAATGGGCCAGGTTCTTCTCGATCACGTCGTCGCGGGAGACCTGCGAGAGGCCGCCGGCGATGTTCGCGATCAGGCGGGACTTCTCGTCGTCCGACATCAGGCGGTACAGCTCGCCCGCCTGGAAGAAGTCGTCGTCCTTCACGTGGGCCGGGGCGGCGTGCGTGCCCGTGTAGCCGTGGATCGCGAGCGGGGCCGACAGGGCGGCGTCCGTCTGGGCGGGGCCCGAGTACGAGTTGGGCTCGTAGTTCTTGTCGGTGCGGCGGCCGTTGCGGGTCGCCATCAGGCCGTCGCGGCCGTAGTTGTCGGCCTCGGTCGCCTTAGGCGCGTTGACCGGCAGCTGGGTGTGGTTGACGCCCAGGCGGTAGCGGTGCGCGTCCGCGTAGGCGAACAGGCGGCCCTGGAGCATCTTGTCCGGCGAGGGGCCGATGCCGGGGACGAAGTTGTTCGGCGAGAAGGCCGACTGCTCGACCTCCTGGAACACGTTGTCCGGGTTGCGGTCCAGGACCAGGCGGCCCACGCGCTGCAGCGGGTAGTCGCTGTGCGGCCACACCTTGGTGAGGTCGAACGGGTTGAAGCGGTAGTCCGCGGCCTCGGCGGCGGGCATGATCTGGACGTACAGCGTCCAGGACGGGTTCACGCCGCGCTCGATGGCCTGCAGGAGGTCCGTCTGGTGGCTGTTCGCGTCCTTGCCGACCTGCTCGGCGGCCTGGTCGGAGGACAGGCTGCGGATGCCCTGGTTCGTCTTGAAGTGGTACTTGACGAAGAAGGCCTCGCCCTGCGCGTTCGTCCACTGGTAGGTGTGCGAACCGTAACCGTTCATGTGACGGTACGAGGCCGGGATGCCGCGGTCACCCATGAGCCACGTGATCTGGTGGGTGGCCTCGGGGGCGTGCGCCCAGAAGTCCCAGACGTTGTCCGGCTCCTGCTTGCCCGTGAACGGGTCGCGCTTCTGGGAGTGGATGAAGTCGGGGAACTTGATGGGGTCCTTGATGAAGAAGACGGGCGTGTTGTTGCCTACGAGGTCGTAGTTGCCCTGCTCCGTGTAGAACTTCAGCGCGAAGCCGCGCGGGTCGCGGACCGCGTCCGCGCCGCCGAGCGAGTCGGCCACGGTGGAGAAGCGGATGAACGTCTCCGTGCGCTTGCCCACCTCGCCGAGGAAGTCGGCCTTCGTGAAGCCGGTGACGTCGTCGGTCACCTCGAAGTAGCCGTACGCGCCGGAGCCGCGGGCGTGCACCACACGCTCCGGGATGCGCTCACGGTTGAAGCGCGCGAGCTTCTCCAGGAGGTGCTGGTCCTGGAGCAGGATGGGGCCACCGACGCCGGCGGTGGCGGAGTTCTGGTTGTCGGCGACGGGGGCGCCGGACTCGGTCGTAAGCACGCGCTTCGACATCGTGACCTTCCGTACTGGAGCTGCACTGGTGACTTGTTCCGCAGTCCCTGGAGCGTAAATTCGCTCGGAACAGAACGTCAACAGTTTGTTGAAAATGAAGTGTGAGCTTCCGGGCGGCGGCGGCGCCTGGGCGCGACAGGACAGGTGTCAGCGCCGCCGCCGCCCGGAAATCTGGGGACCCCCGAGGGGGTGTTTCAGCGGGTCAGACCTGCGAGCCCGAGAGGCGCTCGACGGCGCGGAGCAGGGCGGAGTGGTCCAGGCCGCCGTCGCCCTGGGCGCGCAGCGAGGCGACCAGCTGGGCCACGACCGCGCCGACCGGAAGGGCCGCGCCGACGTTGCGGGCGGCGTCGGTGACGATGCCCATGTCCTTGTGGTGCAGGTCGATCCGGAAGCCGGGCTTGAAGTCCCGGTTCAGGAAGTTGTCCTTCTTGCGGGTCAGGACGGTCGAGCCGGCCAGGCCGCCGTTCAGGACGTCCAGGGCGGCGCTGAGGTTCACGCCCGACTTCTCCAGGAAGACGACGGCCTCGGCGCAGGCCTGGATGTTGACCGCGACGATGAGCTGGTTGGCGGCCTTCACCGTCTGACCGGAGCCGTGCGGGCCGCAGAGCACGATGGTCTTGCCGAGGGCCTCAAGGATCGGCAGCGCCGCGTCGAAATCGGCCTGCTCGCCACCCACCATGATCGACAGGACGGCCTCGATGGCGCCGGCCTCGCCGCCGGAGACGGGGGCGTCCAGGACGCGGATGCCCTTCTCGGCGGCGTTCTTGGCGAGGTCGACCGAGGTCTGCGGGGTGATCGACGACATGTCGACGATCAGCGCGCCCTGCTTGGCGTTGGCCAGGATGCCGGCCTCACCGTACGCGATGGCCTCCACCTGAGGGGACGCCGGAACCATCGTGACGATCACGTCGGCGTCCTTGACGGCCTCGGCGATCGAGCCGGCCGCGGTGCCGCCGGCCGCCGTGAGGCGGTCCAGCTTGTCCTGCTCCAGCGTGAAGCCGGTGACCGAGTAGCCGGCCTTGATCAGGTTCTCGGACATGGGGGAGCCCATGATGCCGAGGCCGACCCATGCGATCTTGGGGAGGTTGCTCATGAGGGTGCTGCCTTCCTAAAAGCTTTGGTACGTCAAGAAGTTGAGGCCCCGGGGGCCAGGGGGCGTCCCCCTACGCCTCAACGGGCCGCGCGGGCCTCGGCGGGGAGCCACTCGAAGGAGGCGGCGGCGTCGGCGGCCTTGTACTCCAGGCCCACCCAGCCGTCGTAGCCGGCCTTCGCGAGCTGGTCGAGCAGCTCCTCAAGCGGCAGCGAGCCGGTGCCCGGCGCGCCACGGCCCGGGTTGTCGGCGATCTGCACGTGGCCGGTCTTGTCCGCGTACGCCTCGATGACCTCGGCGACGTTCTCACCGTTCATCGAAAGGTGGTAGATGTCGAGGAGGAACTTGGCGTTGCCCAGACCCGTCGCGGCGTTCACCTTGTCCACGACCTCGATCGCGGACGGGGCGCTCACCAGCGGGTAGAGCGGCGACTCCGGCTTGTTCAGGGCCTCGACCAGGAGGATCGCGCCGACCCGGTCGGCCGCGCGGGCCGCCAGGACGAGGTTCTCCAGGGCGAGGGCGTCCTGCACCTGCGGGTCGGCGCCCTCGACGCGGTTGCCGTAGAGCGCGTTGAGCGCCTTGCAGCCGACCGAGGCGGCGAAGTCGGCCGCCACCTCGATGTTGGCGCGGAAGCGGTCCGACTCCTCACCGGGAATCGACAGCGTGCCGCGGTCGGGGCCCGGCAGGGCGCCGGCGTAGAAGTTGAGGCCCACCAGCTGGGTGCCGGCGTCGTCGAGCGCCTTCTTGAGGGCGTCGAGCTCGGCCTGCTCGGGGGTGGGGGTCTCGATCCAGGGCCACCACAGCTCGACCGCCGTGAAGCCCGCCGCGGCCGCGGCCGCCGGGCGCTCCAGGAGCGGGAGTTCCGTGAAGAGGATCGAAAGGTTTACATCGAAGCGCTGGTTCGAGTAGCCCATGAGGGGTGTGCGCTCCTTCCGTATTGCGGAAGTTGTTTTCTGCTTGATGGAAGGTTGCAGGGGGACTGGCGAGCTTGTCAAGGGGGCCTCCCGGATTTCGTCGACCTCGCAGTAGGTTGAGCGCGTGCGATTGAGAGTGGAGTTCACGACCGAGCCCTTCGACCTCGACGAGGCGCCCCCGCATGCCGTGGTCGCCCGCGACGTCATTCAGGCGGCCCGGCTCGACGCGGTCGACGTCGGCCCCTTCGGCAATACCGCGGAAGGCGGCGCGGACGAGGTGCTCACCGCGGTGGACGCGCTGCTGCGCAAGGCCCTGGCGGCGGGCGCCACCCGTGTCTCGCTCCAGGTCAACGTGATCGGGGAGGGCGAGAAGTGACCGAACCCGCGGACCACCCTCTGATCCAGGCGGTCAAGCCGCTCGTCGACGCCATGGGCGCGGAGATATTGCCGCCCGCCCAAGCGCTGCCCGACGACGTGGTGCTCGCCTGGGAGGGTGAGGACGTGGTGGCCGTGCGGCTGCCCCAGCTCTCCGACTCCCTGGATCACATCCTGGCCGCCATGGAGCGCCGCCACGGCATGCCGCTCGCGGCCCTGGACCGCAAGGCCAAGCAGTCCGCCGTACGGACCCTGGAGGCGCGCGGCGCCTTCTCGGTGCGACACGGCGTGGAGACCGTCGCCTCGGCCCTCGGGGTCAGCAGGTTCACCGTGTACAACTACCTGAACAGGGAAAACTCCGCCAAGGATGACTGAGCGAGCACGCTCGGTGCCTGCTCAGGCACCCCCCGCGCAACGAACCGCCGTCCGGCCACCGGGCGGCGGTTTTTGTAACCCCAAGTTTTCAACAAAGTGTTGACGGGATGTTTCGGAGGGCGTTAGCTATCCGCAGCCCGTTCAGCACCAAGGCCACGGAGGCCGCCGTGACTACGACTTCGACGCCGGGCCTCGCCCGGTTCAACACCTCCCAGGACGATGCGGCGCTCGCCGCGCTCCACGAGGTGTGCGCCAGTTCGGCGTGGGGGAGCAAGCTGCTCGCCCAGCGCCCGTACGCCACCGCAGAGGACCTCTTCACCGCCAGCGACGCCGCTCTGGCCGAGCTGGGTGTGAAGGACCTGGAAGAGGCGATGGCAGGGCACCCGCCGATCGGCCGGCCGAAGCCCGGTGACCCCACCTCCGCACGTGAACAGCGCGGCATGGCCGGGGCCTCCGAGGCCCTCAAGGCCGAGCTGCTCGAACTGAACCTGGCCTACCAGGAGAAGTTCGGCCACGTCTTCCTGATCTGCGCCACCGGTGCCACCGGCGAGCAGATGCGCGACGCGGTGAAGACCCGGATCGGCAACACCGCCGAGGAGGAGCGCGAGATCGTGCGCACCGAACTCGGGAAGATCAACCGAATCCGGCTGACCCGTCTCGTAGAAGAGGACAAGGACTGATGAGCACCGCGACCACCGCCTCGGTGTCCACGCACATCCTGGACACCAGCGTCGGACGCCCCGCCGAGGGCGTCGCCATCGAGCTCGCGGCCCGCTCGGGCTCCGACGCCGAGTGGATCTCGCTCGGCGGCTCCGCGACCGACGCGGACGGGCGCTGCAAGGACCTGCCGGCCCTGCCGGAAGGCACCACCCACGTACGACTCGACTTCGAGGTCGAGGAGTACTTCTCCAAGAAGCAAGCCGAGGCGCAGCAGGACGCCCCCCGCGTAAGGGACAGCGGTGCGTTCTTCCCGGAGGTGGCGATCACTTTCGCCGTCGCCCCGGGCGAGCACTATCACGTACCGCTGCTGCTCAACCCGTTCGGCTACTCCGTTTACCGAGGGAGCTAGCAGACATGCCCACGATTCTCGGCCAGAACCAGTACGGCAAAGCAGAGAACCGCGTCGTCAAGATCACGCGGGACGGCGACACGCACCACATCAAGGACCTCAACGTCTCCGTCGCCCTGTCCGGCGACATGGAGGACGTGCACTACTCCGGCTCGAACGCCAACGTGCTCCCGACCGACACCACCAAGAACACGGTGTACGCGTTCGCCAAGGAGTACGGCATCGAGTCCGCCGAGCAGTTCGGCATCCACCTCGCGCGGCACTTCGTGACCTCGCAGGAGCCGATCAAGGTCGCGCGCATCCGCATCGAGGAGTACTCGTGGGAGCGCATCGAGACCTCCGAGGCCAACTCGAAGTTCATCGGCTCCGACGACGTCAAGCACTCCTTCGTCCGCAAGGGCCAGGAGACCCGGGTCACCCAGATCACCTACGACGGTGAGAAGTGGGAGGTCATCTCGGGCCTCAAGGACCTCGTCGTGATGAACTCGACGAACTCCGAGTTCTGGGGCTACGTCAAGGACAAGTACACGACGCTCCAGGAGGCGTACGACCGCATCCTGGCGACGCAGGTCTCGGCCCGCTGGCGGTTCAGCTGGAGCGACGACGAGCAGAAGGCGCCGAACTGGGAGAAGTCCTACGAGCAGGTGCGCAAGCACATGCTGCAGGCCTTCGCCGAGACGTACTCGCTCTCGCTCCAGCAGACCCTGTACCAGATGGGTTCGCGCATCATCAACAACCGGTCCGAGATCGACGAGGTTCGCTTCTCGCTGCCGAACAAGCACCACTTCCTGGTGGACCTCGAACCGTTCGGGCTCAAGAACGACAACGAGGTCTACTTCGCGGCCGACCGTCCCTACGGTCTGATCGAGGCGACCGTCCTGCGCGACGGCGTCGAGCCGCAGATCCCGGTCGACATGACCAACCTCTGACGCGGCACTGAGCCCGCCCCCGCCCGGCCGCAGCCGGGCGGGGGCCGGCCAGACCGGAGGGAATCCCCATGGCACAGCCCGCAGTCGGGCCGGCAACAGCCGACGGCCCATGTACCACCCCACCTGAAGGTGCCGTGCACCCGGTGGACGAAAAGCTTCCTGCCGCGCGGCTCGTTCCCGCCGCGCTCCAGCACATCGCCGCCATGTACGCGGGCGTCGTCACCCCTCCGCTCATCATCGGCCAGGCCGTCGGCCTGGACACCGCGGGACAGACCCGTCTGATCGCGGCCAGCCTGCTCATCGCCGGGCTCGCCACCGTCCTGCAGACCCTCGGCGTCGCGAACTTCGCCGGCAACCGGCTCCCGTTCGTCAACGCCGCCTCCTCGGCCGGCATCGCGCCCATGCTCGCGATCGCCGAAACCAGCGCCAAGGGCCATCAACTCCCCGCCATCTACGGCGCGGTGATGGTCGCCGGAGTCTTCTGCCTCCTGGTGGGACCCTTCTTCGGCCGGCTGCTGCGTTTCTTCCCGCCGCTGGTGACCGGTGTCGTGATCACGCTCATCGGCGTCACGCTGATGCCCGTACCCGTGTCCTGGGCCCAGGGCGGCGACAAGAACGCCGCCGACTTCGGGTCCATGAACCACCTGGCGCTCGCCGCCTTCACGCTCGTCGTGATCCTCCTCTTCCAGCGCTTCGGCCGCGGCTTCCTGCGCCAAGTCGCCCTGCTGCTCGGCCTGTTGATCGGCACGCTCGCGGCGATCCCCTTCGGGATGGCCGACTTCTCGGCCCTGAAGTCCGCGCCCGTCGCCGCCCTGCCGACACCGTTCTCCTTCGGCGCCCCCGAGTTCCACCCGGCGGCCGTACTGTCGCTGTGCATCGTGATGCTGGTCCTGATGACCGAGTCCAGCGCCGGCATGCTGGCCATCGGCGAGATCTGCGAGCGCCGCACCGACGGGCGCACCATCGCCCGCGGCCTGCGCACCGACGGCATCGCGACGCTGCTCGGCCCGGTCTTCGGCGGCTTCCCGACCAGCGCGTTCGCCCAGAACGTCGGCGTCGTCTCGCTGACTCGCGTACGCAGCAGGTACGTTGTCGCCGTCGCGGGCGCAGCCCTTCTCGTGCTCGGCGCCTTCCCGGTGCTCGGCGCGGTCGTCTCGCTGGTCCCGATGCCCGTCCTCGGCGGCGCCGGAATCGTCCTGTTCGGCTCGATCGCAGTGAGCGGTATCCGTACCCTCTCCGAGGCCGGGCTCGACGACAGCTCCAACATCATCCTGGTGGCCGTGGCGCTCGGGGCGGGCATCATCCCGCTCGCCGCGCCCACCTTCTACGCCGGATTCCCCGCCTGGGCACAGACCGTGCTCGGGTCCGGCATCAGCGCGGGAGCGCTCACCGCGGTCCTGCTCAACCTTTTCTTCCACCATCTCGGCACCCGGAGCAGCGTCACCGCCCCGGTACTCAAATCCTCGTAGGGTCCTGCCGTGCCCCGTAGTAACAGCCGCCACTGAACAAAGAAGGAAGCACCATGGCACCTTCGGCAGCCCCCCAGCGCATCGTCATCGAGAACTGTGCGATCGCCACCGTGGACGCGAATGACACCGAGTACGCCTCCGGCTACCTCGTCGTCGCCGACAACAAGATCGAGTCGATCGGAGCCGGTCAGGCCCCGAAGGGCCTGGAAAACGTGGTCCGCCGCATCGACGGCACCGGCCACCTGGTCACCCCCGGCCTGATCAACACGCACCACCACTTCTACCAGTGGATCACGCGTGGTCTGGCCACCGACCACAACCTTTTCAACTGGCTCGTCGCCCTCTACCCGACGTGGGCGCGCATCGACGAGCAGATGGGGCGCGTCGCGGCCCAGGGCTCGCTCGCGATGATGGCCCGCGGCGGTGTCACCACCGCGATGGACCACCACTACGTCTACCCGCGGAACTCGGGCGACCTGTCCGGCGCGATCATCGGCGCCGCCTCCGAGATGGGCGTGCGCTTCACCCTGGCCCGCGGCTCCATGGACCGCAGCGAGAAGGACGGCGGCCTGCCGCCGGACTTCGCCGTCGAGACCCTCGAAGGCGCGCTCTCCGCGACCGCCGAGACCGTCGACCGCTTCCACGACGCCTCGTTCGGCTCGATGACCCAGGTCGCCGTCGCCCCCTGCTCGCCGTTCTCGGTCTCCACCGAACTCATGAAGCAGGGCGCCGAGTTGGCCCGCGCCAAGGGCGTACGGCTGCACACCCACGGCTCGGAGACCGTGGAGGAGGAGCAGTTCTGCAAGGAGCTGTTCGGCATGGGCCCGACCGACTACTTCGAGTCGACCGGCTGGCTCGGCAACGACGTGTGGATGGCGCACTGCGTCCACATGAACGACTCCGACATCGCCGCCTTCGCCCGCACGGGCACCGGCGTCGCCCACTGCCCGTCCTCCAACGCACGCCTGGCCGCCGGCATCGCCCGCGTCCCGGACATGCTGAAGGCGGGCGTCCCGGTCGGCCTCGGCGTCGACGGCACCGCGTCCAACGAGTCGGGCGAGCTGCACACCGAGCTGCGCAACGCGCTCCTCATCAACCGCCTCAACGCCCAGCACCGCGAGGCCGCGCTCAACGCCCGCCAGGCGCTGCGCCTGGGCACCTACGGCGGCGCCCAGGTGCTCGGCCGCGCCGACCAGATCGGCTCCCTCGAAGCCGGCAAGCTCGCCGACTTCGTGCTGTGGAAGCTGGACACCCTCGCCCACGCCTCCATCGCCGACCCGGTCACCGCGCTCGTCTTCGGCGCCGCGGCCCCCGTCACCGCCTCGTTCGTGAACGGCAGGCAGATCGTCGAGAACAGCCGTCTCACCACGGTCGACGAGGACGCCATCGCGGTGGCGACCCGCGAAGAGGCTCAGCGCCTCGCCCGGATCGTCGCGCAGGCCTGACCCCAAGGAGTCCGGCCGAGGGGGACGGCCCTCGGCCGGTCGCCGTGGACCCGAGCGGGGTTCACGGCAGCTGGACCGGGGAGTGCGTACTACAAGGACGTACGCACTCCCCGGAACGGTGAACGTATCAATCCCCTTACGCACACCGTGAGTTGGCGCGAGCCGCGCCGACCGCACGGCCGTACCGGAAGCGTGATCCCCGCGCTGTCCGCACCGTCCCAGCACCACGGGCCATTGCTCGGCCGGCCCGCAACCGTTCGGCCCCACCCGCAGACCGATCGGTGTCACCCCGCGTCAAACAGCCAGCCGCGCTGTTCGCACTGCCCCTGCACCACCTGTTCCAGCTGCTCAACGCACCACAACGCACCACCTCCATGACACCCGCGTCCACCGCCGACGTGTAACCGACCGGAGGAACCGCCGTGGCCGCACAGCCCAGGTTTCGCAACTTCGCAGTCAGCCCCGCCCAGACCGGCGAGAAGCACCCGGTCGACGAGACGCTCCCCCCGCTGAAAATGTTCACCAGTGGCCTCCAGCACGTGGCCGCGATGTACGCGGGTGTGGTGGCCCCGCCCATGATCGTCGGCCCCGCTGTGGGTCTTGACACCAAGGAAACCGCTTTTCTGGTCGCCGCGAGCCTGTTCACCGCGGGCCTCGCCACACTTCTGCAGACCCTCGGGATCTGGAAGATCGGCGCCAAGTTGCCCTTCGTGAACGGGGTTTCGTTCGCCGGCGTCACCCCGATGATCGCCATCGGCAAGGAGCACGGCCACAACGCGATCCCCGTCATCCTCGGCGCGGTCGTCGTCGCCGGACTGCTCGGCTTCATAGCCGCCCCGTACTTCGGCAAGCTCGTCCGCTTCTTTCCGCCGGTCGTCACCGGCACCGTCATCACCCTGATCGGCGTATCGCTGCTCCCGGTGGCCTTCAACTGGTCCTCCGGCGGCAACGAGAAGGCCGCCGACTACGGTTCCCTCTCCAACCTCGCGCTCGCCGGGATCACCCTGGTCATCGTGCTCGCGCTGCGCAAACTCCTGCGCGGTTTCCTGCAGCAGATCGCGATCCTGCTCGGTCTGGTGGCGGGTTCGGTCATCGCGATCCCGATGGGCAAGACCAGCCTGGCCGCCATCAAGAACGCGGACGTCGTCGGCTTCCCGACGCCGTTCCACTTCGGCGCCCCGCAGTTCGACGTCGCCGCGATCGTCTCGATGTGCATCGTGATGCTGGTCTGCATGACGGAGTCCACCGCCGACATGCTGGCCCTCGGCAAGATCGTCGAGCGCCCTGCCGACCAGGAGACCATCGCAGCCGGCCTGCGCGCCGACACCCTCGGATCCGTGCTCAGCACCGTCTTCAACGGCTTCATGGCCAGCGCCTTCGCCCAGAACATCGGGCTCGTCGCGATGACCAAGGTGCGCAGCCGGTTCGTCGTCGCCACCGGCGGGCTCATCCTGATCGTCATCGGCCTCTGCCCGGTCGCGGCCTCGGTGATCTCCCTCGTACCGCTGCCGGTGCTCGGCGGCGCGGGGATCGTGCTGTTCGGCTCGGTCGCCGCGAGCGGCATCCAGACCCTGTCGACGGCCGCCCTGGAGAAGGGCGAGAACGCGCTGATCGTGGCGGCCTCGGTCGGCATCGGCCTGATCCCGATCGCCAAGCCGGACTTCTACCACGCCTTCCCCGACAAGGCGCTGGTCGTCCTCGACTCCGGGATCTCCACCGGGTGCGTGGTGGCCATCGTCCTCAACCTGGCGTTCAACCACTTCGGCAGGAACCGGGCCGAGGCGGCGGCCGACGACGACCTGACCTCGGCCGAACCGGCGGTCGCCGTGCACTGAGCCTTCAGTCCTTCGGCCAGTCCTTCGGCCCGGAAGGTCCCGGCCGGCCACGGGACCTGTGGCTCAACCTGCCGGGCCCTAGGTCGCCCCTTGCCCGCTCAGCCCATTCATCCGCTGTTCACGGTGTTAGAACGGAAGGGCCGCATCCCACCACGGGATGCGGCCCGTTCGGATGTTGCGCTCCCTGCCACGGCAACACCACCCTTTCCGTGGAGGAAGCAGATGAGTACGGCCGCAAAGACGGACGCGACCGAGAAGAAGAAAAAGGGCTCCGGCGTGATGGCCGTCATGCAGCGCATCGGCCGGAGCCTGATGCTGCCGGTGGCCGTGATGCCGGCGGCGGCCCTCCTCGTACGTCTCGGCAACACCGACATGCTCGGCCGGGAGTCCTTCCCGACCGTCGTCACCAAGATCGCCGGATATATGTCCGCGGGCGGCGGCGCGATCATCAACAACATCGCGCTGCTGTTCTGCGTAGGCATCGCGATCGGCTTCGCCAAGAAGGCGGACGGCTCGACCGGACTCGCGGCCGTCGCCGGATACCTGGTCTTCCAGAAGGTGCTCGCCACCTTCACCGACAGCACCCTGCCGAAGGTCGCGGCGGTCGTGGACGGCAAGATCGTCATGAATGATGCCCCGGTCGACGCCGGTGTGCTCGGCGGCGTCGTGATGGGCATCGTGGTGGCCCTGCTCTACCAGAAGTTCTACCGGACCAAGCTGCCGGACTGGGCGGGCTTCTTCGGCGGCCGCCGCCTCGTGCCGATCCTGTCCTCCTTCGCGGGCCTGGTCATCGGCATCGTCTTCGGTCTGATCTGGCCGGTGCTCGGCGCCGGACTGCACCACTTCGGTGAGTGGCTGGTCGGTTCGGGCGCGGTCGGGGCCGGCATCTTCGGCGTCGCCAACCGCGGACTCATCCCGGTCGGCATGCACCACCTCCTGAACTCCTTCCCCTGGTGGCAGGCCGGCGACTACAAGGGCGCCCACGGCGACATCCCGCGCTTCCTCGCCGGTGACCCGAGTGCCGGGCAGTTCATGACCGGCTTCTTCCCGATCATGATGTTCGCCCTTCCCGCCGCCTGCCTCGCCATCACCCACTGCGCGCGCCCCGAGCGCCGCAAGGTCGTCGGCGGCATGATGATGTCCCTCGCGCTCACGGCCTTCATCACCGGCATCACCGAGCCGATCGAGTTCAGCTTCATGTTCATCGCGCCGGTCCTGTACGCGATCCACGCGGTGCTCACCGGTGTCTCCATGGCGCTGACCTGGGCGCTCGGCATGAAGGACGGCTTCGGCTTCTCGGCCGGCGCCATCGACTTCCTCCTCAACCTCGGCATCGCGCAGAAGCCCTGGCTGCTCGCCCTGGTCGGCGTCTGCTTCGCGGTGCTCTACTACGTCGTCTTCCGCTTCGCGATCACCAGGTTCAACCTGCCGACGCCGGGCCGGGAATCCGACGAGGAGCTCGCCGAACTCCTGAAGGCCGAGGCCAAGTAGCCATGCATCACAAGCCAGTTGAGAACACCGCCCGCATCCTCGACCTCGACCGGGAAGAGCTCGCAGCGCTGCGCGGCCGCGAGCTCACCGCCGCCGTGGCGGCCGCCGAGGGCCGCACCATGGTCGCCGAGGTCTTCGCCGAGCGCGCCGCGCTCATCCCCGGCGAGGACGGCCGGGGCGTCCACAACATGGAGCTCGTCGCGGCCTTCGGCGCCGACATCGTCGTCCTGAACCTCATCGAACGGGCCTGGGACGGTACGAAGCTGACCCTGCCGGGCCTCGGCACCTTCACCTCGATCGCCGACCTCGCGGCGCACATCGGCCGCCCGGTCGGCATCAACCTCGAACCCGGCGACGTACCGGAGATCCGGCGGGCCACGCCCGAGTACGCCAAGCGGCTCGTCGACATGGGCGCGGCCATGCTGTGCCTCACCGCGAACCCGGGCACCGGCGGCTCGTACGACGGGCTCGCCAGGGTAACCGCCGTGCTCCGTAAGGGACTTGGCGACGACGTGGCGCTGTGGAGCGGCAAGATGCACCACGCCGGGCACCCCGAGCGCGTCACCGCGGCGCGCCTCACCTCGCTCGTCGAGGCCGGCGCCGACGGCGTCGTCCTTCCGCTGCCCGGCACCATGCCCGGCGTCACCAAGGAGCTGGCCGCCGAGGCGGTCGCCGCCGTGCAGGACGCGGGCGCCGTGGTGATGGGCGCGATCGGCACCAGCCAGGAGGGCTCGCACACCAACGTGGTGCCCCAACTCGCCCTCACGGCAAAGGAGATAGGGGTCGACGCCCACCACTTCGGGGACTCCTTCATCCCCGGAATGTGCGACCCGGAGCTCCTCTACTCCTACTCGGTCGCGGTCCGCGGCCGGCGTCACACCTGGAACCGGATGGCGCTCGGCGGCCGCGGCACGCGAGGTGGCGCGTGCTGACCTCCGACCGCCGCCGGGCCCGCATCGCCGAACGGGTCGAGTACAAGGGCCATGTCTCGGTCGCCGAGCTGATGCGTGACATGCGGGTGAGCCGGATGACGGTCTACCGCGATCTGGCGCTCCTCGAAGCGGAAGGGCGGCTGCACCGCGTGCGCTGCGGTGCGACAGCCTTCCCGAGCGCCCGGTTCGAGGACGGCGCGGACTGGATGACCTGGCGGCTCACCCAGCGACAGGCCGCCTGACCTCCTACTTCTCGCAGGCGATGCCGTCGCCGTCCCGGTCCAGGTGGGCGGCGTAGCCGGGGTCGCCGCGATGGAGGGGAGCGGCTCCGGCGGCGCGGACGGCGGCGCAGTTCTTGTAGGAGACGCTGCCCGCACCGCCACCGCCGCTGTCCCCGCCGCCGTTGCCCCCGCCGTCGTTCCTCGGGGGCGGCAGGCTGGGGCCGTTCGTCTTGGGCTTCGGCGGGGCCTTGGGGGGCGGGGGCGTCGGGGCGGCGGGCTTCGACGTCGGCGGGGCGCTCGGGCTCTGACTCGCACTGGCCGACGGGGTCGCGGAAGCGGACGCCGAAGGGGCGGCGGCCGGACTGCTGGCCGCAGGCTTCGCGGGCTTGGCGGTGTCGTCCTGGCACCCGGTCGTGGTGAAGGCGAGCGCACCGAGCAGGCCGGAGATGAGCAGAGTACGGACGGCTGGCCTTGATATGCGCATGCGGCGGCTCTTTCGGACGATCGGGTGCTTGTAATGATCTGGTGAAGAAGAGAATACGGCCCGCAAAGGTTACGTAAAGCAATATCGGCCAACTCGGGCGAATTCGGCCGCAGTACGGTCGGAGAACGCACGGAAAAGGCGGGTACGGCAGCCCTCCGCTGCCGTACCCGCCGTTCCTGTGGGGGCTGTTACCCGATGTGGTACGGGTCGCCGTACACCTTCCAGTCGAGCGGGGTGTCCAGGTTCAGGTTGCCCTTCTTCAGGAAGACCCGCTGCTCCGTGTCGACGCGGCTGGTGTCGCTGTGCGCCTCCTCCTGCTTCATCGCCCAGACCCGGGCGTCCAGGAACGCGTTGAGGTACGTCGTCTCGTTGCCGCCCTGCGACGGGGGCTTCGCCTTGGCGAGTGCCTTCTTGCGGATGGAGCTGAAGCTGGTCGGGTCGCTTCCGTCGCCGTGCATCACGATGGCGTCGTAGTAGATGAACTGGCCGAGCGTGCCGACCCCGTCGGACTTGCCCTGCTTGACGGCCGGGTTGAAGTACACCCGGTCCCGCTCGTCGTTCTGGGCGTCCTTGAACGCCGTCTCCGACGCCGCGGTCTTCCAGTCCTTGGTGAAGTTCGGGTCGAGACCCTTGTGCGAGTCGGTCCCGTTGACCTTCTCCAGGGCCGGCAGGTACTTCGCGAGGACGTTGCCGGGATTGCGGGCCGTGTAGAGCTTGACCAGGTCGAGCATGTCGCCGGTGCCGGAACAGAATCCGATGATGCCGGCGGTGTAGCCGCGCCCGTCCTTGATGTCCTCGATGTACTTGTACTGAGCCTTCCAGTTCAGCGAGGAGTTCTCCGCGCTGGAGACGAGCTGCATGGCTATGTCCTTCTTCGCCGGGTCGTCGAGCCCGGTCGCGGCGGCGTTGTTCACCGTCGCATTGTCCGCCGTGGCGGCGGCCGGATTCTCGGCGGCGTACGCCGTGACCGGAACCGCGAGGAGAGCGGTGCCGAGCAGGGCGCGTACGGCGATCTTGGTACGACGTGCGGTGGTCTTGCGGTGGGGGGTGTGCACCTGGACCTCCATGAGGAGTTCGTCGCTCCAGTGTTCTGTTAGGAAACTTTCCTACCATTGCCGCGGAGCGGCCGTACACCCCTGCGGCACAAGGAAGTTGAAGGGTCTTGCAGCCGGGGCGGTTGTGGGGATCATTGCCCGGGTGACTGAAACCAGCCGTTCCGAGTCGAGCCGCGTGGAGGCGTTCAGCGACGGCGTATTCGCCATCGCGATCACCCTCCTGATCCTGGAGATCAAGGTGCCGCCGCACGCGGGCGACCACCTGTGGCGGGAGCTGGGCCACCTGTGGCCCTCGTACGCGGCCTATGTCGTGAGCTTCCTGATCATCGGGATCATGTGGGTCAACCACCACACCCTGTTCAGCTATGTGGCCCGCATCGACCGCACCCTGATGTTCCTCAACCTGCTGCTCCTGATGACGGTGGTCGCGATTCCCTGGCCGGCCGCGCTGATGGCGGAGTACCTCCGCGAGCCCGGCGCCTCGCACGTCGCGGCCGTCGTCTACAGCGGCCTGATGGTCGTGATGGCCCTCAACTACCAAGCCCTGTGGTGGCACTTGACCCGTACGGGCCACCTCTTCGACGACCGGGTCGACAACGCGGCCGCCCGCGCCACTCGTATGCGTTTCGCGATCGGCTCGCTCGCCTATCCGGCGACGGTGGCGCTCGCCTTCGTCTCTGCCCCGCTGACCCTGGCCGCGCACGGCCTGCTCGCTGTGTACTACGGCTTCAACCAGCTCAAGGTGCCGGTCGCGGCGGCGGGGGAGGGGCGCGACTAAACTGGCGGGCCGACGTCGCCGCACGTCGCACGACCAGCCAGAAGGAGTCCCGCACGTTGTCCGAGAACCACGAGGCAGCCGCCCCGGCCCCGGGTGCGACCCGTCTGACCCTCGTCTCCGACTGCGGCAACTGCTTCGGCCTGTGCTGTGTCGCCCTCGCCTACGCGGCGTCCGCCGACTTCGCGATCGACAAACCGGCCGGGAAGCCCTGCCCCAACCTCCAGCAGGACTTCCGCTGCGGAATCCACCGCGACCTGCGGGGGCGCGGCTTCCAGGGCTGTACGGTGTACGACTGCTTCGGTGCCGGCCAGAAGGTCTCACAGGGGACCTTCGGGGGCCGCGACTGGCGTACCGCGCCGGACACCGCCGCCTCGATGTTCGAGGTCTTCCCGGTCATGCGCCAGCTCCACGAGCTGCTCTGGTACGTCACCGAGGCGCTCGCCCTGCCGAAGGCGCGGCCCGTCCACGCCGAGCTGCGCGCGGCCCTTGAGGAGACCGAGGCGTTCACGGCGCTGGCCCCCGAGGCCCTCGCCGAGCTGGACGTGCCCGCCCACCGCGACAAGGTCAACAAGCTGCTCCTGAAGGCGAGCGAGCTGGTCAGGGCCGACTTCAAGGGCAAGAAGAAGGACCGCCGCGGCGCCGACCTCATGGGCGCCAAGCTGAAGGGCGCCGACCTGCGCGGCGCGAACCTGCGGGGCGCCTTCCTGATCGCCGCGGACCTGCGCGGAGCCGATCTGCGCATGGCCGACCTGATCGGCGCGGACTTCCGCGACGCACGGCTGTCCGGCGCCGACCTGACCGAGGCGTTCTTCCTCACCCAGGCCCAGCTGAACGCGGCGCGGGGTGACGGGACGACGAAGCTCCCGCCGTCCCTGGTGCGTCCTTCGCACTGGTAAGGATCACACCCGGCGGAGCGTCGCTCAGTGGGCCCAGCCCGGGTCCCGGCCGCTCATGCCGATCAGGCGGTCCAGCATCGGCGCCTCGTGCGGCACGTCGACGGCCGGCCCGAACGCGGTGCCCCGCGCGGCCGGGTCGTCCTTCGACGGGGCGAGGAGCCCGTAGGAGACCTCCAGGTCGACCGGGGCGGGCCGGTACGTCTGGCCGCTGGCTCGCGCCACGTCCCAGCCGTGGACGACCAGCTCGTCGAGGGCGACGCGGCCCGCGATCGCCGCGGGGAACGTGAGGCCGCCCGCCTGCGTCTCGCCCTCCCAGGCCGCCGGGTCCCGCCAGGCGTCCGCCATCGCGGCGAGGTTCTCCGGCATGGACTTGCGCCAGTCCCCGGCCGGCGCGGGCGGCCGGACACTGCCCGGGGCGGTGCTGGTCGAGGGGACGAACTCCTTGTGCGCGGCATCCCGGAAGGCGACGCTGAGGCCCGCGATGTGCGAGAGGAGATCCCGCAGCACGTACGCGGGGCAGGGCGTCGGGACCTCCAGCTGCTCGTCGCGTACGCCTTCGAGGAGCCGTGTCAGCTCGGCCGCCGCGGGGCCGAGGTCCGGGAGGGGTGCTGGGGCGCTCGTTTCGCTGCTCATGCAAGGCAGACGGCACGGGGAACGAAAACTCATCGCCGGCCGCGCCACGCATCTGTGCGGGGGAGCCTGGACTGTGCGTCGCCCTGCTGCTGCTCACCGCGTGCGGGGCCGGGCACGGACCGGCAGAGCCCGTCCGTGCCCGGCGGGGTCACTGCGCAGGCGAGCAGCGCCAGGTCCGTACGCGTCATGTGGCACCCGCTACAGCGTGAAGATCCGCGCGAGGCTGCCGGACGGGAAGTGGGGCGACTTCTCGGCGCAGCCGACCGTGGTCGTCCCTTGAGGAGTCGGTCGACCGTGGTCGCGCGCCTGAGCTGTCAGGAGAGCTTCCGGCCGCCGAACGTGCTCGATCCGTCCGCCTGTCGCCACCACTTCTCCAGGCCGCTCTGGTCCATCGCGCTCCAGTCCGGGCTCTGCTGTACGAGTCCGAGGCCCAGGCGGCGGCCGAGGTCGACCATGCTGCGCCCGACCGTGGAACGCCTGGTGTCGTAGGCGGCCAGCGCCTCGGGCCAGCTCGCGGCCGAGGTCAGCGCGGAACCCAGGGCGGTCGCGTCCTGGAGCGCCTTCACCGCGCCCCCTCCGGTGTGCGGGCGGGCCACCGTGGCGGCGTCCCCGGTCAGGGCGAGCCGGCCGACCGCGTACCGGGGCGCCGTGAAGTCGTACATCGGCTGGATGAAGAGTTCCTCGGGTGCCGTCAGGTGCATCAACTGGCCCCAGTACGGCGCGAGTTGGGTGTCCGCGATCTCCAGGGCGCAGGCGCGCAGCGCGTCGGTGAGGGTGCCGGGCGGCAGGCTGGTGGGGGAGTCGAGGGGCAGACCGTGGCCGTCCGGCGGCGCCGCGTACAGCACCCAGTTGACGCGGTGGCCGCCCCGGCCGTCCGGGATGCGGTAGATGATCGCGTGCCCGCCCGGGAAGACGGCGTACACGCAGTCCTCCACCGGCCAGAGCCCGGGATCGGGCAGCCGCTCGATGGGGAAGGCGCCGCGCCAGGCGAGATAGCCCGCGTACTCCGGGCGCACCTCGGGGTGGGCGGCGGTGCGGACCACCGAGCGGTAGCCGTCGGCGCCCACGACGAAGTCGAACCGCTCGGTGCGTCCGTCACCGGTGCTCAACTCGGCGCTGTCCGGGGCCAGTTCGAGCCGCTCGATCGCCGTACCCGTACGGAACTCCACCGACTCCGGTACCCGCGCCCGCAGTTCGCGCCAGAACGGGCCCCAGTTGTACGTGCGGAACGGGAAGGGCAGGATCCCGACGCGGCGGCCCAGCGGGGCCTCGCCGTCGCGAACGTACCAGCAGCGCCGGACCAGTTGGATCCACGGCATCGCCGCGTCCACGTACCCGGCGGCCTCCAGTTCGGCATAGCGGTCGTTGTGCATCGCGAGCCCAACCCCGCGGTCGGCCAGCTGCCCCGCGGCCCGCTCGTACACCGTGATCCCCTCGGCGCCACCGCGGTGCGCGGCCAGTGCCGCGGCACACCCCGCGACACTCCCGCCCACGATGGCAACTCGCCCTCCACGCATCCCCGCACCCCTCGCACTTCTCGTCGGACAGGGGGCCGGCCTTCCCCGGCCCGGCGCACGCCCCCGCGGGATTCTCGCAGAACGGGTGGCGAGCACAGGAGGGCGCTCGGTCGATCACGGGATGCGGCACCGTGCCCCACATGGTCCATTGGGCCCATGAACGCGGACCAGGACCTGCGATCGACGGTCGACGCACTGATGGACGGGCTGCGGGCAGACCTGGAACGGCTGGCCCGCATCCCCTCGATCGCCTTCCCCGGCTTCCCTCCCGAACCGGTGCGCCAAGCGCACGACCTGGTGGTGGAGCTGCTGCGGGACGCCGGCGTCGAGCGGATCGAACGGCTCGACCTGCCCGACACCGCCCCCGTCGTCTACGCCGAGATTCCTCCGCCCACCCCGGACGCTCCGACGGTGCTGCTTTATGGCCACTATGACGTTCAGCCGCCCGGTGACGAGTCGCTGTGGCGCTCGTCCCCGTTCGTGCCGACCCCGGTCGAGGGCGGGCTGCGGGCGCGTGGCATCGCGGACGACAAGTCCAACATCGTCGTCCACCTGGGCGTGCTGCGGGCGTACGGCGGCCGCCCGCCCACCGGCATCAAGATCGTGATCGAGGGCCAGGAGGAGTACGGCAGCGCCTTCGACGACCACCCGCCCACCGACCCCGCACGGTTCGCCTGCGACGCCATGGTCATCGCCGACATGGGCAACATCCGCCCCGGCTCGCCACCCTCACCACGGGCCTGCGCGGTGCGAGCGAGGTGATCGTCGAGGTGCGCACGCTGGCCGAGGCGCGGCACAGCGGGGAGTTCGGCGGCGCCGCCCCCGACGCCCTGCTCGTCCTGCTGCACGCCTTTGCCACCCTCCACGACGCCGACGGCAACGTGGCCGTCGCCGGGTTACGCCGCGAGGCGTGGTCCGGCACCTCCTACACCGACGAGGAGTTCCGCGACCTCGCGGCCGTGCGCGACGGGGTGCCGCTGATCGGCACCGGCAGCCTGGGCGAACGCCTGTGGAGCGGGCCCGCCGTCACCGTCATCGGCATCGACGCCCCGAGCGTGGACCACGCCGCGTCCGCGCTCGTGCCGTACGCCCGCGCCAAACTGAACCTCCGCTTCCACCCGCAGCAGGACCCGAAGGAGGCGCAGGGCGCGCTGGTCGCCCATTTGGAGGCACTGCGGCCGTTCGGAATTCCGCTCACCGTCACCCCGGGCGACGTCGGCCCCGGGTTCGAGCCCGCGACCGGCGGCCCGGCCTTTCGCGCCGCGCTCACCGCGCTGCGCGAGGGCTGGGGAGCGGAGCCCGCCTTCGCGGCGAGCGGCGGTTCGATCCCGCTGGTCAACGGCCTCGCCAAGGCGGCGCCCGGCGCGGAGGTGCTGCTCTTCGGCGCGCAGGACAGCATGTGCGCCCTGCACGCCCCGAACGAACGCGTCCTCCTCTCCGAGCTGCGCGGCGCGGTGATCGCGGAGGCGGCGTTCCTGCGGGAGTACGCGGCGGCGTTCGGGGGTGAGTCATGACGACGGGTCCGCTTGCTGGACAGCCGCCCCAAGTACCGCCCCCGGAGCCGCCGTTCGAGGAACCGACGCCGCACGAGACCGGCGGATTCCGCTTCCCGAGCGCGCTGACGATCCTCGCGATCGTCACGGTGGCCGTGTGGATCCTGGCGTTCGTCATCCCGTCCGGCGCGTACGACCGCAGCGCCGACGGGGCGCCCGTCGAGGGCACGTACCACCGGGTCGACAACGGCCAGAGCTTCGTGGACCGCCTGAACGACCTGTTCCTCTCGCCGGTCAACGGCCTGTACGGCATCCAGGACGCCAAGTCCGGCCGGGTCGGCCCCACGATGGCCGGCGAACTGTACGGCAGCGCCGGGGTGTTCCTCTTCGTCCTTGCCATCGGCGCGTTCATCACGGTGGTCTTCGCGACCGGCGCCCTCGACCGCGGCATCGGCCTCCTCGCCCACCGCCTCCGCGAGCGCGGCGCGCTGCTCATCGCGGGCGTGATGACGGTCTTCTCCGTCCTCGGCACGGTCGAGGGCTTCGCGGAGGAGACCCTCGGCTTCTACGGCCTGATCGTGCCGCTCATGCTGGCGCTCGGCTACGACCGCCTGGTCGCGACCGGCACGATCATCGTGGGCGCGGGCATCGGCGTGCTGTGCTCGACTGTCAACCCCTTCGCGACGGGCGTCGCCTCCTCGGCCGCCGGAATCTCCCTGGGCGACGGCATCGTCCTGCGCTTCGTGATGTGGGTGGTCCTGACCGCGGTGTCGATCCTGTACGTGGTCCGCTACGGGCGGCGCGTCCAGCGGGACCCGTCGAAGTCCCTGACGGGCTTCCTGCCGGGGGACCTGGAGCACCGGGAAGCGGAGGTGCGTCCGGCGGACGGGGCGAGTGAGGCGTCTCCCGGGGCCGAGCCCCCGGAACTGACCCGGACCCACAAACTGGTCCTGACCCTCCTCGCCCTCGTCTTCGCCTTCATGATCTTCTCGGTGGTGCCGTGGTCCAGCGCCCTGACGGGCAAGGCCGACGCCACCCCGTACGGTTGGGAACTGGGCTGGTCCTTCCCGCAGTTGGCGGCCCTGTTCCTGGTGGCGGCGGTCCTGGTGGGCGTCGCGGCACGCCTCGGCGAGGCCGAACTGAGCTCGACGATCATCCAGGGCGCCGCCGACTTCATCTCCCCGGCGCTGGTCATCGTCCTGGCCCGGGGTGTCACGGTCATCATGAACAACTCGCAGATCACGGACACGGTGCTGCACTCGATCGAGGGCGTCGTGAAGGGCGCCCCGTCCGCCCTGTTCGCCGTGATCGTCTTCGTGGTGAACCTTCCCCTGGCCTTCCTGATCCCGTCGACCTCGGGCCACGCCACCCTCGCGATGCCGATCCTGGCCCCGCTGGCCGACTTCGCGGGCGTCTCCCGCGCGGTGGTGGTGACGGCCTGGCAGGCGGCGAGCGGCTGGATGAACCTGTGGGTCCCCACGACCGCCGTCACGATCGGCGGCGTTGCCCTGGCGAAGGTCGGCTACAACAAGTACCTCCGCTTCGTGGCCCCGCTCCTCGCCATCCTGTTCGTCCTGATCTGCGCGTTCGTGGCGGCGGGGGCGGCGTTCACGTGACACGGCTCCGCCCCCGGTGCTGTGCGGTACCGGGAGCGGAGTCGGGGGACAACTGCCGGGATCAGCCGACCAGTTGGTCGTATGCCGGGAGGGTCAGGAAGTCGGCGTAGTCGGCGTCCAGGGAGACCTTCAGGAGGAGGTCGTGGGCCTGCTGCCACTTGCCGGCCGCGAAGGCCTCCTCGCCGATCTCCGCGCGGATCGCGGCGAGTTCCTCGGCCGCGACCTTGCGGGCGAGCTCGGCCGTGGCCTTCTCGCCGTTCTCGAACACGACACCCGCGTTGATCCACTGCCAGATCTGCGAGCGCGAGATCTCGGCGGTGGCCGCGTCCTCCATGAGGTTGAAGATGGCGACCGCGCCGAGGCCGCGCAGCCACGCCTCGATGTAGCGGGTGCCGACCTGGACGGCGGAGACCAGGCCCCCGTACGTGGGCCTGGCGTCGAGGGAGTCGATGGCGATCAGGTCGCCGGGGGCCACCGAGACGTCCTCGCGCAGGCGGTCCTTCTGGTTCGGCTTGTCGCCGAGGACCGCGTCGAAGGACGCCATCGCGATCGGGACCAGGTCGGGGTGGGCCACCCACGAGCCGTCGAAGCCGTCGCCCGCCTCGCGGTCCTTGTCGGCCTTGACCTTCTCGAAGGCGACCTTGTTCACCTCGGCGTCGCGGCGCGAGGGGATGAACGCGGCCATGCCGCCGATCGCGTGGGCGCCGCGCTTGTGGCAGGTGCGCACCAGGAGTTCGGTGTACGCGCGCATGAAGGGGGCCGTCATCGTCACCGCGTTGCGGTCCGGGAGGACGAACTTCGCGCCGCCGTCCCGGAAGTTCTTCACGATGGAGAAGAGGTAGTCCCAGCGGCCCGCGTTGAGCCCCGCCGCGTGGTCCTTGAGCTCGAAGAGGATCTCTTCCATCTCGTACGCCGCGGTGATCGTCTCGATCAGGACGGTGGCGCGGACGGTGCCCTGCGGGATGCCCACGTAGTCCTGCGCGAAGACGAAGATGTCGTTCCAGAGGCGGGCCTCCAGGTACGACTCCGTCTTCGGGAGGTAGAAGTACGGGCCCTTGCCGAGGTCGATCAGGCGCTGCGCGTTGTGGAAGAAGTACAGGCCGAAGTCGACGAGCGCGCCGGGCACCGGGCGGCCGTCGAACTGGAGGTGGCGCTCCTCCAGGTGCCAGCCGCGCGGGCGCATCACGACGGTCGCGAGCTGGTCGGCGTCCTTCAGGGCGTACGACTTGCCGGACCTGGCGTCGGTGAAGTCGATGCGGCGCTCGTACGCGTCGATCAGGTTGAGCTGGCCGAGGACGACGTTCTCCCAGGTGGGGGCCGAGGCGTCCTCGAAGTCGGCGAGCCAGACCTTCGCGCCCGAGTTCAGGGCGTTGATGGTCATCTTGCGGTCGGTCGGGCCGGTGATCTCCACGCGGCGGTCGTTCAGCGCGGCCGGGGCCGGCGCGACCTTCCAGTCGGCGGCGCGGATTTTCGCGGTCTCGGGGCGGAAGTCCAGCGTGGAGGTGCGGGCGATCTCGGCGCGGCGGTCCTGGCGGCGGGTGAGGAGCTCGTCACGGCGCGCCGTGAAGTTCCGGTGCAGCTCCGCCACGAAGGCGAGGGCCGCGTCGGTGAGTACCTCGTCCTGCCGGGGCAGGGGTTCGGCATCGACGATGGCCAGCGGAGACGGCGCTGGTGCGGACATGAGCTGTCACTCCTTCGCGGGCGGTGCCCTGACGGCCGCCGGGTCGCCATGAATGGCACTCAGTGCCAGGGCTCCGAGATACGACTGCGGGCGCCGGTTGATCTGACGGGCGCTTCTGAACAGTGGATACTAGTTTCCTCATAGTGGAAGTTCAATGGTTTGTTGATGTCGAGATTCTCCGGGTCGACAGACCATGGCGCTGGGTGCCACCCCGTTCACTCCATGTTTTCGGAGGGTTCGGGGGTCTCGGCGATCCCGACTGTCTCGGCTGTCTTCCTGTGTACTCCAGGTCTACTGGAGGCGGCCGAGGTCCGCCTCCGTGTCGATGTCGTACGGCTCCGCCACGTCCCCGCACTCGACGAGCGCGATCTCCGCCTCGTGGGCCTTCAGATAGGCGCGGGCGCCCCGGTCGCCCATGGCGCTCGCCGTGATGTCCGCCCAGCGGTCCGCGCCGAACAGCACCGGATGGCCGCGCTTCCCGTCGTACGAAGCCGCCGCCAGGGAATCGCCCGAACGGTGGGCGGCGAGCACCCGGGCCACCGCCACGGCGCCGATGCCGGGCTGGTCGACGAGCGAGACCAGGGCGGCCCGCGCCGCGTCGCCCGATCTGGTCAGTGCTTCAAGCCCGGCCCGGAGCGAGGAGCCCATGCCCTCCGCCCAGTCCGGGTTGTCGATCAGGACGCAGCCCGCCAGGTCCGCGCGGGCCCTCACCTCCTGGGCCGCGGCGCCGAGCACCACGTACACCGTGCGGCAGCCGCCCTCGCGCAGGACCCGGACCGCGTTCTCGACGAGCGGGCGGCCGCGGTGCGGGAGCAGGGCCTTGGGGCGGCCGCCGAGCCGCCGGCCGCCGCCCGCCGCGAGCAGCAGCCCCGTGACCGGTGCCGCATTTGTCATCGGTTGCGTCATGCCCCCACATATACCTAATGCTTCTGTCGAATTCCGTCCGCGCAGTGGCGCACGACACACCGGATGGCGTTAACTGGCCCGCGAATCCCGGCAGTTGACCTTCGCTGCACGGGTTTTTGACACCTGCACAAGGACGTGCGTGGGGGAGGACTTTTGTTGCGAGGCGTGGAGCAGAGGGCCGTGGCCGGCAGTGGTGAGGACCCCAGAGTGAGCGAGTTGCGGGCGGCCGTGTCCCGGCTGCGCCGGGAGCTGGCCGGTCATCCGGCGGAGTTTCCCGACCGGGCCGTGGCGGAGGACGAGCTGGCGGCCCTTGACGCGATGGCCATCAGCGGCGTCCCGGAGGTCCCGCGGCTGCGCCGCTCGCTGCTGCTGATAGCGGGCTCGATCGGCTCGGTCAGCGCGCTGGCGGGCGCGGTCACCGACGTGAGGAAAGCGGTCGAGTTATTCGGCGGGCCGCCGGGCCGGTACTGATCGCCCGGAGGATCGCCCGGAGGCTTTCTTGTGGCGGCTCGGTCTGAACTCCCCCAGATTCAGGCCGAGTTCACGCCACCCAGTGCGGCCGGTTCTGCTCGCCGGTGAAGGCGGGCAGGCCCGCGTCCAGGGTCGCGGCCAGGCGGCGCACCGCCTCGTCCGTCCGCTCCGGCTCGTGCACGAAGGGGATGCGGAGGCGGTGTTCGTGCGTGCCGGGGTCGGCGGCGAAGCGCGAACCCGACTGGAGGTTCACGCCGTGGGCCAGGGCCGCCTGCGCGAGCGCCCCGGCGATCGGGCGGCCGAGGTCGACCCAGAGGCTGAGCCCGCCGACCGGCAACTGCCAGCGCCACTCGGGGAGATGGCGGGTCAACGACTCGGCCAGCGCGTCGCGCCGCTCGCGCAGCTGGGGCAGCCGGGTGAGCAGGACGTCGTCCATGCCCGGCAGCAGCGTCTTGGCGAGCACCTGGTCGACGAGTGAGGGCGCCAGGTCCACGTGGATGCGCAGCGCGGCCAGTTCGTTGACGAGCCGGGAGCCCGCCCGCACCCAGCCGATGCGCAGCCCGCCCCAGTGGGTCTTGCTGAGCGAGCCGACCGTCACGATCTGCTCCGACTCGCCCTGGTGGGCGAGCGACGCGAACGGCGCCGGGGCCGGTCCCTCCAGGGACATCTCGGCCATCGTCTCGTCGATGAGCAGCCAGGTGCCCGTCGCCCGGGCCGCGCGCAGCAGCCGGGCCCGCTGCTCGGCGCTCATCAGGGCGCCGGTCGGGTTCTGGAAGTCCGGGATGAGGTAGGCGAGCCGGGGCGCGGTCTGGCGCAGGGTGCATTCGAGGAGCTCGATGTCCCAGCCGTCCTCGGTCACCGGTACGGGAGTGATCCGCAGCCCGGTGTGGCGCACCGCGTCGAGGGCGTTGGGGTAGGAGGGGCTCTCGACCAGAGCCCGGTCGCCGGGGCGGCCGAGGAGGTTCACCACCAGGGACACCGCGGACTGGGCGCCGGTGGTGATCAGGATCTGCTCGGGCAGGGTGGGCAGACCGCGCCGGGTGTATCGCTCGGCGACGGCGGCGCGCAGCTCGGGCAGGCCGAGCGGGTGGTAGCCGTTGGTGGTGGCGTGGCAGGCCAATTCGGGCCCGGCCAGTTCGAAGGCGGCGGCCAGCTCGGCGGCCGGGGCGCTCGGCGCGGCCATCGCCAGGTCGATGACGCCGTCGGGGGCCTGGTACCGGGCCACATTGGCCGGGGCCGCGCCCTCGGGCAGCTCGGTCCAGGTGCCCGCACCGCGCCGGCTCAGCGCGTAGCCGCCCTCGCGCAGCAGGTCGTACGCGGCCGTGATGGTGGCCCGGCTGACCTCAAGGGCGGTGGCCAGCTCGCGCTCGGCGGGCAGCCGCGTGTGCAGCGGGATGCGGCCGTCGAGCAGCAGGGTGCGCACGCCCTGGGCGAGGGCGCGGTAGCCGGGGTGCGGGCCGGTGATGGCGGTGACCTGGGCGGCGAGCTGGCGGCTGCCGAGCGTGCGCGCGGTACTGCTGACGGTGTCCACGGACCGGACCACCCGCATGCCTGCCATACCAACCTCCGTGAATTGGCCCTGCCTTCCAGGCCAATCAGCGTACAGACTCGGGTCCTGTCAGCGCATTGGCCTGGAAGGCCGAGAAGGGTGAGTTGTCATGGAACGCGATGTGGCGGTCACGGACCGGTTCGAGCGGGAGATGCAGCGGCGTCGCGAGGAAGGCCCCAGAGGGATCTCGCTCCTCTGGTTCCGCGGTCTGCGGCTGCGCAAGGGGCACGCGAAGTGACCGGGGGGCGCGTGGTCGTCGGGGTCAGCGGCTCGCTGGGCAGCCTCGCCGCGCTGAGGGCGGCGGTCGACGAGGCCCGTAACAGCGGCCGTGCTCTGGTGGCGGTGACCGCGTGGGAGCCGCCGGAGGGCGAGATCCTCTACGCGCGCAACCCGGACAGCGCCTGGGCCGCGTACCACGAAGACCTGGCGCGCGAAACGCTCGACCGGGCCGTCGAAGAGGCCCTGGGCGGGCTGCCCGAGGACGTGGCCGTGCGGAAACTGGTCGTACGCGGCAAGGCGGGGCGGGTGCTGTGCGCGCTCGCGGACCGGCCCCAGGACCTGCTGGTCATCGGCGCGCGGCCGGGTGTGCGGCGGGCTCCGGTGCGCCGCTACGTCCAGCAGCACGCGCACAGCGCCGTCCTGACGGCGCCGGCCCCTCGCCTCCCCAGGCACACGGTGCGGGCCCTGCGGCACGCCCGGGCCGAGGACTTCGCCCTGCACGGGTGAAAAGAGCCGGGGCCGGGCCGTACGGGGGACGGCCCGGCCCCCACCGGACCGTCCCCGTCCTGGTCAGCCGCCGCCCCGGTCGTCGTCCGGAGCCAGGGTGGGCGGCCTCGACTGCGAGAGCAGGCCGAGCAGTTCGTCCGCCGGATAGGCGCGGCCGGCCTCCGTGCCCGGCGGTGCGGGGGCCGCGGGGATCAGGGCGTCGGCCGCCTCCGAGTGCAGCCAGACCGCGATCAGATGCACGGCCGGAATGTGCAGCAACCGCACCTCGGCGTCGCCCGTGTGGCCGCTCGCGGCATCGAGCGCGGCCGCCGTACCGGCCACGAACGGGCCGTAATTCAGCTGGCTGAAGACATGCTCGCCCGACGCGTCCCGTACCGTCTCGGCGAGCGCCACCGCGTCGCTGCCGTGCCGGACCAGATAGCGCCAGGCGACCGGCTCGGCATCCGCGAGCGGGCCCGCGGGCCCGATGGTGTACATCCGCACCGGGTCCGCGAGGCGCAGCTCGTCCGGGGCGGCCGGCAGCAGGGCCTCGGTGCGGACCCGGCCGAGCCCCGCAAGCAGCCGAAGACCGGCCTCGGCCGCCTCGCGCGACTGCTCGGGGGGCTGTGGTGACTGGAGTGTCATGGGTGGTCCTAGCCCCTCGTGTAGTAGCTGTGCGTCCAGGTTCCGCTGCCCTGGTAGCTGGTGGCGAGGGTGTTGTACATCTGGTCGGACTTGCCGTAGATCGGGTCGTCCACGGCCACGATCGCCTGGTCCGCCGGGGCGTCCACGCCCATGGCGGTGAAGAAGTGCCCGCCGCCGGCCTTCCAGCCGACCCGGATGCACAGCGGCCGCCCCGCCTTGATCTCGCTCTCCACCTCGGCGAACTCGACCCGGTTGGCGACCATCCGGTCCAGGTGGCCGACGATGCGCAGCGGGTTGTCCAGCGGCTGCTGGCTGTTGCACGCGGTGCCGGAAGCGCCCGCCGGAGTGCAGCAATTGGTCTGCCCCGTCTGGGAGTTGGCGACCTGGCACTGCGTCCAGGTGCTGTTCGCGTTGTAGTAGAGCGCGATGCTGGTCGCGACCGCCGCCCAGCACCAGTTGGTCTGGGTCTGCGCCTGCATGTTGAACGCGAGGCGCTGGTAGTCCCAGAGCCGGTAGTCCGGCTTGGCGTCCAGGACCGTGATGTCGGTGACGATGTTCAGCGGCGCGCCCCAGTCGACGGTCACCACGAACGTGACGCCGTGGTTGGGGTCGTACGGCGGAGAGTGCGGGCTGATGTTGCCGACCCGGACATTGGCGTCCCCCGTGAACCGGGGGCTGTGCTTGACGTCGTTCGGGTCCACCGAGTACTCGGACACGGTGACCCAGACCGTCGAGTCGTGGTCGATCTCGTTCCAGTTGAAGTTCAGCACGGTACGGCCCTTGAGGCCGTGCCAGTACTGGCGCACGGTGCGTGGCATCGGGCCCCCTCAGCCGTTCTGGTACTCGATGTCGACCGGCGGACCGTCCAGGACCGTGATGTCGGTGACGACGTGCAGGGGCGCACCCCAGTCGACGTTGACGACGAAGCTGACACCGTGGTTGGGGTCGTAGGGCGGCGCGTGGGGGCTGATGTTCTCGACGGTGATGGTCGCGGCGCCGACGAAGCGCGGGCTGTGCCGGGGGTCGTTGCCGTCCACGTTGTACTCGGACGCGGTCACCACGACCGTCGAGTCGTGGTTGATGGCGGCCCAGTTGAAGTTGAGCCTGCACCGCCCTTGCAGGTTCCACCAGTACTGGCGGCAGGTCTGGGGCATGAGGGCCTCCATGCTGTCCGTGTCATGCCGGGGACATGCCAGCAGCATGGCGGAACCGAGGCGTAAGGACCCTGCTTCGCAGCCGGTAACCGCGAGGGGCGGAAGCACTCAGCCCGGCTGGCGGATCAGGCGGCGCGCGCTCGCGGCCGCGACCGCCGCCGTGCGCGAGTCCACTCCCAACTTGGCGTAGATATGGACGAGATGGGACTTGACGGTGGCCTGGCTGAGGAACAGCTGCTTGCTGATCTGCTGGTTGGAGAGCCCGTCGCCGACCAGTTGCAACACCTCCAGCTCGCGCCGGGTCAGCGCTTCGGCGGGCGTGCGCATCCGGTCCATCAGGCGGTGCGCCACGGCCGGGGCGAGCGCGGACTGGCCCGAGGCCGCCGTGCGCACCGCCGCCGCCAGCTCCTCGGGCGGGGCGTCCTTGAGCAGATAGCCCGCCGCGCCCGCCTCCACCGCCGCGAGGATGTCCGCGTCCGTGTCGTACGTCGTGAGCACGAGGACACGCGGGGCGCCCGGCCGCGCCGCGATCTTCGCGGTCGCCTCGGCGCCGTGCATCCCGGCCCCGAACTGGAGGTCCATCAGGACGACGTCGTACGCGCCGGACGAGGCGAGCTCCACCGCGCGCTCGGCGGTGGCTGCCTCCCCGGTCACCGCGAAATCGGGCTCGGTGTCGAGGACCGCGCGCAGCCCGGCCCGCACGATGGGGTGGTCGTCGGCGAGCAGCAGCCGGATGGGCGCCGCGGTCACCGGGCACCCGCCACGGGCAGCGGCAGCGTGATCGCGACGGCCGTGCCCTGGCCCGGCGCCGACTCCACGCTCAGGGTGCCGCCGAGCGACTGGGCGCGCGAGCGCATCGCCGGAAGCCCGAAGCCGCTGGTCTCCTCCTTCGGCCGCCGCTTCGCCGGGTCGAACCCGCGCCCGTCGTCGACGACGTCCAGGGCCACCGAGGTGTCCATGAAGCTGAGCGTGATCTCGGCCCGCCCTGCGCCCGCGTGCTGCACGGTGTTGGCGAGCGCCGACTGCGCGATGCGCAGCAGCGCCACCTCGTACGGCGTCGGCAGCTCGACCGGGGTGCCGCTCACGCCGAACTGCACGGCCGGGCCCGGCGTCGCCGCGCACAACCGCTCCAGGGCGCCGGACAGCGAGCCGTGCTCCAGGTCCGGCGGGGTCAGCGCCTTCACGAACCGGCGCGCCTCGGCCAGGTTGTCCTGGGCCGCGTGCCGGGCCTGCTCGACGTGTTCGCGGGCCGGTTCGCCCGCGGGCAGCGCGCGCTCGGCGGCGCGAAGGAGCAGCTGGATCGAGGAGAGGCCCTGGGCGAGCGTGTCGTGGATCTCGCGGGCCAGGCGCTCGCGCTCGGCGAGCGTGCCGGCCGTGCGCTCGGCCTCGGCGAGCTCGGCCCGCGTCGCCACCAGCTCGTCGATCAGCTCGCGCCGCCGCTCGCTCTCGCGGTACAGCGCGTCGTACCCGAGCACCGTCGCGACGGCGACCGCCGCCCCGATCAGCGGCCCTATGAACGCGCCCGGCGTGACAGGCTGGCCGTGCAGCACGAAACTCGCGATGGCCGCGCCCGCCGTGGCCAGCACGGCGGGCAGCGCCCAGCGCAGCGGCAGCAGGTGGAGCAGCAGGAAGTAGAGCGGGAAGGCGGCCCACAGCGCCTCGGGGGAGAGGACGAGCAGCGCCAGCCAGGACGCGCCGAGCGCCCCGAGCCACACCGCGGCCGCCGAGGTGCGCGGCCGCACCGCGGGCAGGACGACGCCCGCCGCGTACACGGCGGCCATGAGGACGACCGCCGCGACGACGGCCCCCGCGTGCGGCGCGCCGTCGCCGAGGGCCCGTACCGCGGCGAGCGCGAGCAGCCCGCCGAGCAGCGCGTGCAGACACAGGCGCAGCAGGGCGGCGACGGGGGTGTGGGGGCGTGCGGAATCCATAGGCCTTCCAGCGTACGGGTGAGGCGGGCGGCCCCGGTCAACCGAAAGTTTGATGTGCGGATGCATCCTTCGATACGGGGACACATGCCCGCGTGCGATGCGGCGGCGGGCTCCGCCCGGAAGGCTTGGCCCCATGTTCGTCGCATGGAGAGACCTCCGGTTCGCCAAGGGCCGGTTCGCGCTGATGGGTACGGTCGTGGTGCTCATCACCCTGCTGGTGGGGCTCCTTTCCGGGCTCACCGCCGGCCTTGCCAGGGACAACACCTCGGCTGTCAGCGCCCTGCCCGCCGACCGGCTGGCCTTCGCCGCGCCGCCGTCCGGCCAGTCGGTGTCCTTCACCAACTCCGTTGTGCCGAGCGGCAGTTGGCACAAATGGCGGCAGGCCCCGGGAGTGAAGGAGGCCCAGCCGATCGGCGTGTCCACGCTGAACGCGAAGGCGGGCGAGCGCACGGCCGCGGTGTCCTCCTTCGCGGTCCCGCCCGGCTCGGACCTGGCGCCCGCCGCGGTACGCGCCGGATCCGCCGTCCTCTCGCACGGCGCCGCCAAGGACCTGGCCGCGAAGGCGGGCGACACGGTGACGCTGGGCGGCCGCGCCCTGACCGTGTCGGCGGTGGCGGGCGAGGACTCCTACAGCCACACCCCCGTCGCCTGGACGGCGCTCGCCGACGACGCGCCCGCGACCGTCGTCGCGCTCACCCTCGATGGCGGCGCGGACCTCGCGGCCACCGACAAGGAGCTCGGAACCAAGACCCTGACGCTCTCCGAGGCGCTCTCGGCGCTGCCCTCGTACAAGGCCGAGAACGGCTCGCTCCAGCTGATGCGCGGCTTCCTCTTCGTCATCTCGGCGCTGGTCGTCGGCGCGTTCTTCACGGTGTGGACGATCCAGCGCAGCGGCGACATCGCCGTACTGAAGGCGCTCGGGGCCTCGACGCCCTACCTCCTCAAGGACGCGCTCGGCCAGGCGGTCGTGATGTTGACGGTCGGCACGCTCGTCGGCACCGGGCTCGCCTCGCTCGCCGGGGGGCTCGTGGGCGGCGCGGTGCCGTTCGTGCTCGACCTCACCACGACGCTCGGTCCTGCCGCCGTCCTGATCGTCCTCGGCGTGATCGGCGCCGCCCTGTCCATCCGGCGCATCACCGCCGTCGACCCGCTGACCGCGCTCGGGAGTGCCCGATGACTTCCTCGACTCTGCTCCTCGACGACATCACGCTGACCTACCCCGACGGCGAAGGCCGCCTCACCGCCCTCGACGCGGTCTCGCTTTCGGTCGACGCCGGTACGGTGACGGCCTGTGTCGGCCCGTCCGGATCCGGCAAGTCCAGCCTGCTCGCGGTCGCCGCGACCCTGGTCACCCCGGACAGCGGACGCGTCGTCGTGGCCGGGACCGACACCGGCGGCCTCGGCCCCGCCGACAAGGCGGCGCTGCGCCGCGACTCCATCGGCATCGTCTTCCAGCAGCCCAACCTGCTGCCCTCGCTCACGGCCGCCGAGCAGCTCCAGGTGATGGCCCACCTCGCGGGCCGCCGGCCGCGCGAGGTGCGGGCCCGCGCCCTGGAGCTCCTGGCCGCCGTCGGCCTCGCCGCCCAGGCCCACCGCCGCCCGCACCAGCTCTCCGGAGGCCAGCGCCAGCGCGTCAACATCGCCCGCGCCCTCATGAACGAGCCCGCGGTCCTCCTGGTCGACGAGCCCACCAGCGCCCTCGACCACGAGCGGGGCGCCGCGATACTCGACCTCCTGCTCACCCTCACCCGCGACCGCGGCACGGCCACCGTCCTGGTCACCCACGACCGCGCCCACCTGGAGCGGATGGACGCCGTGGTGACGATGGCCGACGGGTGCCTGAGCGCGGCGCGCGCGGTGGCGGGCTGACCCGGGGCCCGGACGCACGAAACCCCGGCGGTGTCCGCACCTCCGGGGTTTTCGTGTGCCGAGGATCCAGCTGGGCTCAGGCCTGCGCGCCCGTGTTCGCCAGCGCCGTCGAGAGCTCCTGGGCGATGCCCTGGAGGATCGGGACGATCCGGTCCGTGGCCGCCTCGGTGACCCGGCCGGCCGGGCCCGAGATCGAAATGGCCGCCGCGGTGGGCGAGTTGGGCACCGACACCGCGAGGCAGCGCACCCCTATTTCCTGCTCGTTGTCGTCCACCGCGTACCCGGCGCGCCGCACCTGCTCCAGGGCGTCGAGGAAGCCGTCCGCCGTAGTGATCGTCTTCTCCGTCGCGGCCGGCATGCCGTTGCGGGCGAGCAGCGCGCGGACCTCCTCCGGCGGGGTGTGCGCGAGCAGCGCCTTGCCCACGCCCGTGGAGTGCGGAAGCACACGGCGGCCGACCTCGGTGAACATCCGCATGGAGTGCTTGGAGGGCACCTGCGCCACGTACACGATCTCGTCGCCGTCGAGCAGCGCCATGTTCGCGGTCTCGCCGGTCTCCTCGACCAGGCGGGTCAGATACGGCCGCGCCCACGTGCCGAGCAGCCGGGACGCCGACTCGCCGAGGCGGATCAGGCGGGGGCCGAGCGCGTAGCGCCGGTTGGCCTGCTGGCGTACGTAGCCGCAGGCCACGAGCGTGCGCATCAGCCGGTGGATGGTCGGAAGGGGAAGGCCGCTGCTCGCGGAGAGCTCGCTGAGGCCGACCTCGCCCCCGGCGTCGGCCATCCGCTCAAGGAGATCGAAGGCGCGCTCAAGAGACTGGACTCCTCCGCTGGCGGCGGGGGTCTTGGAGGCGTCGGTGGTGCTGGCGCTTGACGTCGGCACGGCGCGTTCCTTTCGGTACTGGCAGGCGAAGGAGCAGACTATCGGGCGGTTGTCCGGCCCACCCTGGACAGGTCGGGTGTCCCTGCCGGTCAGAGCGGGTTTGTCCGTTCGTTCGCGGCACCCCGTGGCGATACCTACATTCTGCTTGGCGAAATTCTAATTCCATTCTGTGGAAACCTCCAAGACCCGCCGCAGTGTCGGCCGTCACCCGTCGGCCACTCTTGACGGCTTCGTCGACGGCGGCGCAAACTCCTTCAACAGATCGTTGAATTCCGGTGTACGGAAAAGATCCGGTGCACGGTAAAGAATCCGCTGGGAAGTGAGGGCTCGGGTGTCCGACGTCAACCTGGTACTGCGCTCGACGCGCGTCATCACCCCCGAGGGGACGCGCCCGGCGGCGGTCGCCGTCGCCGACGGGAAGATCGCGGACGTACTGCCGTACGAGGCCGAGGTCCCGGCCGGCGCGCGCCTGGAGGACTTCGGTGACGACGTGCTGCTGCCCGGCATCGTCGACACCCATGTGCACGTGAACGACCCCGGCCGCACCGAGTGGGAGGGCTTCTGGACGGCCACCCGCGCGGCCGCCGCCGGAGGCATCACCACCCTCGTCGACATGCCGCTCAACTCGCTGCCGCCGACGACCACGGTCGAGAACCTGCGGGTCAAGCAGGAGGTCGCCGCGAGCAAGGCGCACATCGACACCGGCTTCTGGGGCGGCGCGCTGCCCGACAACGTCAAGGACCTCAAGCCCTTGCACGAGGCCGGCGTCTTCGGCTTCAAGGCGTTCCTGTCGCCATCCGGCGTCGAGGAGTTCCCCGAGCTGGACCAGAAGCAGCTGGAGCGCTCGCTCGCCGAGATCGCCGGGTTCGACGGCCTGATGATCATCCACGCCGAGGACCCGCACGAGCTCGACGCGGCCCCGCACCTGACCGGCCCCAAGTACGCCGACTACCTGGCGACCCGGCCGCGCGTCTCGGAGAACACCGCGATCGAGGGCCTCATCAACGCGGCCAAGCGCGTCGGCGCCCGCGTCCACGTCCTGCACCTGTCGTCGTCGGACGCGCTGCCCCTGATCGCCGCCGCCAAGCGCGAGGGCGTCCGGCTCACCGTCGAGACCTGCCCGCACTACCTCACCCTGACGGCCGAGGAAGTCCCGGACGGGGCGAGCGAGTTCAAGTGCTGCCCGCCGATCCGCGAGGCCGCCAACCAGGACCTGCTGTGGGACGCGCTGGCCGACGGCACCATCGACTGCATCGTCACCGACCACTCGCCGTCCACCGCCGACCTCAAGACCGCCGACTTCGCCACCGCCTGGGGCGGCATCTCCGGTCTCCAGCTCAGCCTCCCCGCGATCTGGACCGAGGCCCGCAAGCGCGGTCACACCCTGGAGGACGTGGTCCGCTGGATGTCGACCGCGACCGCGAACCTGGTCGGGCTGACCCAGAAGGGCGCCATCGAGGCCGGCCGCGACGCCGACTTCGCGGTGCTCGCCCCCGACGAGACCTTTACCGTGGACCCGGCCGAACTCCAGCACCGCAACCGCGTCACCGCCTACGCCGGCAAGACGCTGCACGGTGTCGTCAAGTCGACCTGGCTGCGCGGCGAGCGCATCCAGCACGACGGCGTCATCGCCGAGCCCACCGGCCGCCTGCTCGAAAGGAACAACTGACACCGTGAGCACCCTTCCTTCCTTCACCGGTGACGCCAGCCCGTTCGGCGGCGGCGACCCGTACGCCGACTACCGCACCGCGGACTTCGGCTTCACCCAGTACGCCGACCTCGCCGACCGGCGCCTCGGCGCGGGCGTGATCGCGGCCAACGACGAGTTCTTCGCCGAGCGCGAGAACCTGCTCAAGCCCGAGGCCGCCGAGTTCGACCCCGAGCACTTCGGGCACAAGGGCAAGATCATGGACGGCTGGGAGACCCGGCGCCGCCGCGGCGTCTCGGCCGCGCAGCCGCACCCCACCGACGACGACCACGACTGGGCGCTCATCCGCCTCGGCGCCCCCGGCGTGATCCGCGGCATCGTCGTGGACACCGCCCACTTCCGTGGCAACTACCCGCAGGCCGTCTCCGTCGAAGCAGCCTCGGTGCCGGGCTCCCCGTCGCCCGAGGAGCTCCTCGCCCCCGACGTGAAGTGGGTAACTCTCGTATCCCGTACGGCAGTTGGCGGCCACGCGGTCAACGGCTTCGCGGTGGACGTGGAGCAGCGCTTCACACACCTGCGCCTCAACCAGCACCCCGACGGGGGCGTCGCCCGCCTGCGCGTCCACGGCGAGGTCGCCCCCGACCCGCGCTGGCTGGCCACCCTCGGCACCTTCGACCTCGCGGCCCTGGAGAACGGCGGCCAGGTCGAGGACGCCTCCGACCGCTTCTACTCGCCCGCCACCAACACCATCCAGCCCGGCCGCTCCCGCAAGATGGACGACGGCTGGGAGACCCGGCGCCGCCGCGACAAGGGCAACGACTGGATCCGCTACCAGCTGGCGGCGCAGTCGGAGATCCGTGCGATCGAGATCGACACGGCGTACCTGAAGGGCAACTCGGCGGGCTGGGCGGCGCTCTCGGTGCGCGACGGCGAGTCGGGCGAGTGGGCCGAGGTGCTGCCCCGCACGCGCCTGCAGCCCGACACCAACCACCGCTTCGTCCTGGACGCCCCTGTCGTGGGCACCCACGTGCGGATCGACATCTTCCCCGACGGCGGCATCTCGCGCCTGCGCCTCTTCGGCTCCCTGACGGCCGAGGGCTCGGTGCGCCTGACCGCCCGCCACCAGGAACTGGGCGGCTGAACCCGCCCGTTCCCCCAAGAGCAGGGCGGCACGACACCCGCCCGCGGACGCGAGGCACCCCGACCCGACAGCACCGGGGTGCCTCGCGTTCTTGTGCGTACGGGCTAGGCCGCGTAGCCGCCGTCCACCGAGAGCTCCGCGCCCGTCACGTACGCCGCCTCGTCGCCCGCGAGGTACGCCACCATCGAGGCGACCTCGTCGGCCGTCCCGTACCGGCCGAGCGAGGTCATCGCGGCCTGGTCCGCCGCCGTCGGCCCGTCCGCCGGGTTCATGTCGGTGTCGATGGGGCCCGGGTGGACGACCGTGGCGTTGATCCCCTGTCCGCCGAGCTCCCGCGCCAGCGCCTTGGTGAGGCCGACGAGGGCCGCCTTGCTCAGCGCGTAGAGCGTGCCGCCGGGCCCCGGCACCAGCTGGGTCATGCACGAGCCGATCGTGATGATCCGGCCGCCGCGCGGCAGGTGGGCCGCCGCGGCCTGGGAGGCGAGGAAGACACCGCGTACGTTCACCGCGAGCACCCGGTCGACATCGGCCGGGCTCAGCAGGCCGAGCGGGGCGAGCACGCCCACCCCGGCGTTGTTGACCAGGATGTCGAGACCGCCGAAGGCCTCCGCGGCCCGCTCGACCGCGTGCGCCGCGGCCGCGGCCTCGCCGAGATCCGCGCGCAGCGCGAGCCCGCGCCGGCCCATCGCCTCGATCTTCGCGACGACCTCGCGGGCCGCCTCCTCGCCCTGCACGTAGGTGACGGCGACATCGGCGCCCTGCTCGGCGAGCCGCAGCGCGGTGGCGGCCCCGATGCCCCGGCTGCCGCCCGTGACCATGGCCTTCTTGCCGTTGAGCGAGTTCATCGTGAGGTCCTTTTCTCAGGGTTTCGCAGATCCGTGTTTGGTTGCGGGTTCAAGCAAAGCCCTCGCGGGACCTCTACGCTGGCGGCCTTCGGACACCGAGTCCCCGGCAGCGGAGCCGGGTACCGCGTGTCGTACCTTGACCACCGGCAACACCACCCCGCACGCCTGAGGAGACCGGCCGTGACCCTTCGACAAGAGATCGTCGGCAATGCCATGCAGATGGCCGTCGTGAACCTCACTCCCGGCCAGACCGTCTACTGCGAGGCCGGGAAGTTCCTCTTCAAGACCGCCAACGTGTCGATGGAGACCCGGCTCTCCGGACCCGACCGGGGCGGCCGCGACCAGTCCGGCGGCCAGGGCGGCGCGGGCATGGGGGGCCTGCTGCGCCAGGCCATGGGCACCGCGATGCAGGTCGGCCAGCGCGCACTCGCCGGCGAATCGCTCGCCTTCCAGTACTTCACCTCCACCGGCGGCGAGGGCACGGTCGGCTTCGCGGGCGTGCTGCCCGGCGAGATGCGCGCCCTCGAACTCACCGGAAACCGGGCCTGGTTCGCCGAGAAGGACGCCTTCGTGGCCGCCGAGTCCACCGTCGACTTCGGCATCGCCTTCCAGGGCGGCCGCACCGGCATGAGCGGCGGCGAGGGCTTCATCCTGGAGAAGTTCACCGGCACGGGCACCGTGATCATCTGCGGCGCGGGCAACTTCATCGACCTCAACCCGGCCGATTTCGGCGGCCGCATCGAGGTCGACACCGGCTGCATCGTCGCCTTCGAGGAGGGCATCGAGTACGGGGTGCAGCGCATCGGCGGCCTCAACCGGCAGGGCCTGATGAACGCCGTCTTCGGCGGCGAGGGACTCTCGCTCGCCACCCTGGAGGGCAACGGCCGCGTCATCCTCCAGTCCCTCACCATCGAAGGCCTGGCCAACGCCCTGAAGAAGGCACAGGGCGGCGACAAGCAGGGCCCCACGGGCGGGCTCTTCTCCACCCACGCGGGATGAGCCGCCGCGCCGCGCGATGAGTTCCGCGGGAGCACGGGGTCTCCCCTGATGCGACCGGCGCGGCACGACCGCACCGGAGCGCCCCTCAGGAAGGCTCGGACCATGAAGCTCACCTTCACGTCGTTCCTCACCCTCGACGGCGTCGTCCAGGCCCCCGGCGGCCCCGAGGAGGACCCCGGCGGCGGATTCACCCACGGCGGCTGGCAGGCCCCGTTCGACGACGACACGCTCGGGCGGTACATCACCGAGTGGTTCGCCGGCGCCGACGCCTTCCTGCTCGGCCGGCGCACCTACGACATCTTCGCCGGGTACTGGCCGCGCGTCACCGACCCGGACCACCCGATCGCGGCCCCGCTGAACGCGCTCCCCAAGTACGTCGTCTCCAACACCCTCAAGAATCCCGAGTGGCACCGCACCACCGTCGTCGCGGGCTCCGACGCCGACGTGGCCCGGGAGATCCAGGCGCTCAAGGACCGGCCGGGCCGCGAACTCCAGGTGCACGGCAGCGGCACCCTCGCCCAGTTCCTGATGGGCCACGGCCTCATCGACGAGTACCGCCTGATGATCCACCCGGTGGTGCTCGGCACGGGCCGCCGGCTGTTCACCGACGGGGTGCCGCCCACCTCCTTCGCCGTCGCCGAGGTCCGCACCACCCCCAGCGGCGTCTCCGTCCACACCTACCGCCCCACCGGCCGCCCCCGGTACGGAAGTTACGACCTCGACGAGTGAGCCCGCCCGGCACGCGGACCGGCCCTTCCCGGGCCGATCACGTACGGGTACGGTGATCGTTCCCCGTGCGAGCCGCCGACGTCTCCACACCCCCGCACCGTCTGGAGACCGGGCCCGTGTCGTCGATCGCCGTACCCTCCGCAGGCCTCGCCCCGCGCCGCGCCTGGCTCACCGACCTGCCGGTCCTCCTGGTGGCCGTCGTCTGGGGCGCCAGCTACCTCGCCGCCAAGGACATCACCACCGCGCACACCGTGACCGCCGTCCTGGTGCTGCGCTTCGGGCTCGTCGTGCCGGTCCTGGTGGCCGCCGGACGGCGCCGCCTTCGTGCGCTGACCGCCGCCCAGTGGCGCGGCGCGGGCCTGCTCGGCCTCGTCCTCAGCGGGATCTTCCTCCTGGAGACCTACGGTGTCGTGCACACCTCGGCCACCAACGCCGGGCTCATCATCAGCCTCACCATGATCTTCACCCCGCTCGCGGAGGCCGCCGTCACCAGGGTCCGGCCGCCACGCGCCTTCCTCGCGGCGGCCGCGCTCTCGGTGGCGGGCGTCGTCCTGCTGACCCAGGGCGGCGGCTTCACCGAACCCTCGGCGGGCGACCTCCTGATGCTGCTCGCCGCCCTCGCCCGCACCGCGCACGTACTGTTCATGGCCCGTATCAAGGCGGTCCAGGACGCCGACTCGCTGTCCCTGACCACCGTCCAACTGGGCGGCGCCGTCGCGGTGTTCGCGGTCCTGGCCGCCGTGCCCGGCACGGGGGAGGCGCCCTGGACGGTGGCCGTGGGCTTCGGTGTCCGCGAGTGGAGCGGCCTGCTGTTCCTGTCCGTGTTCTGCACGCTGTTCGCGTTCTTCGTGCAGATGTGGGCGGTCCGCCGCACCTCCCCGTCCCGCGTCAGCCTCCTGCTCGGCACCGAACCGCTGTGGGCGGCGGCCGCCGGCATCGCGCTCGGCGGCGAACGCCTGGGCGCACTCGGCCTGTTGGGCGCGATCCTGGTCCTCGCGGGCACCGGCTGGGGGCGCCGGGCCGTGGCCTGACTACTTCTTCGCGGCCCGCTCCGACGCGATCAGCACCGCCACGCCCGCGACCGCGAGCACGATGCTCGCGAACACCTCGTGGCCCGCCAGCGCATCGGGGCGGTGCACCAGCGTCCACAGGCTGAACCACCCCGTCCACTCGTGCACAAGACCGCCGATGCCCTGGAGCAGCAGCAGGAACCCGGCGACCTCCAGAAACTTCCTCATGCCCCGAGCCTGCGCCGACGGACCCGGCCTCCGCGTCGGCCGTCGGGACACCGCCACCGCACCCAAAGTCTCCGGCCGTGCGACTTTGGTAGCGTCCCGCGCCCGCATCACGCCGCGAGCCCGCCGGGCTGCGTAACTTTGTCGACATGACACGAGCCGGACCCGAGTTCCGCTGGCTGCTGCCCTCGGCGGTGGCCGACCCCGAGCTGCCCGGCGACCGGGCCCGGCCGCGGCGCACCGTGCGCGACTGGGTCGTCGACATCTGCGCCTTCCTCGCCGCCGCCCTCATCGGCATGCTCACGGCCGACACCCTCGACAAGACGCCCGGCTACTCCGACACCGTCCTGCTCCTCGACCAGCTGGCCGGCGCCGCGGCCTGCTGCGCGGTGTGGCTGCGGAGGCGCTGGCCGGTGGGTCTCGCGGCGGTGCTCGCCGTCGTGTCGGTCTTCGCGCCGGTCGCCTCGGGCGCGTTCCTGGTCGCCCTGTTCAGCCTCGCCGTGCACCGGCCGTTCAAGCCCGCCGTGCTCGCCGTGGGCGGCCTCGCCGTGGCGAGCTCGCTGCTCCAGCCCGTGGTCCGCCCCGACCCGACCACCAGCTTCGTCACCAACGCCGTCGTGGGCACCGTCCTGATCCTGCTGGTCACCGGCTGGGGCATGCTCGTACGCTCCCGTCGCCAGCTCGTCCTCGCGCTGCGCGAACGGGCCGCCCGCGCCGAGGCCGAGGCGGCGCTACGGGCCGAGAACGCGCAGCGCCTCGCCCGCGAGGCCATCGCCCGCGAGATGCACGACGTGCTCGCCCACCGGCTCACGCTGCTCTCCGTGCACGCGGGCGCCCTCGAATTCCGGCCCGACGCACCGCCCGCCCAGGTCGCCCGGGCCGCCGGCGTCATCCGGGACAGCGCGCACGAGGCGCTCCAGGACCTGCGGCAGATCATCGGCGTCCTGCGCAGCCCCGGCGAGGACGCCGACGACCGGCCCCAGCCGACGCTGGCCACCCTCGACGCGCTCGTCGCCGAATCCCGCGAGGCCGGCATGAAGGTCGTCCTGGACAGCCGCGTCCCGGACGCGGCGGGCGTCCCCGCCGCCACCGGGCGCAACGCCTACCGCATCGCCCAGGAGGCCCTCACCAACGCCCGCAAACACGCGCCCGGCGCCGAGGTCACCGTCACCGTGACCGGCCGCCCCGGCGAGGGACTCACCGTCGAGGTCAGCAACCCCGCGCCCCCGGGACCCGTACCCGACGTGCCCGGATCGGGACAGGGCCTCATCGGCCTCACCGAACGCGCCACCCTGGCCGGCGGCCGGCTCGACCACGGGCGCGGGCCCGACGGCGGGTTCTCGGTCGCCGCCTGGCTACCGTGGCCCTCATGACCATCCGTCTGCTCATCGTCGACGACGACCCCCTGGTCCGCGCGGGACTCACCTTCATGCTCGGCGGCGCCGAGGACATCGAGATCGTCGGCGAGGCGGCCGACGGCTGCGGGGTCGGTCAACTGGCCCAGGAACTGCGCCCGGACGTCGTGCTCATGGACATCCGCATGCCCCACGTCGACGGCCTCACCGCCACCGAGACGCTGCGCGCCCGCCCCGACGCGCCCGAGGTGATCGTCCTGACCACCTTCCACGCCGACGAACAGGTGCTGCGGGCGCTACGGGCCGGAGCCGCCGGATTCGTCCTCAAGGACACCCCGCCCGCCGAGATCGTCGCCGCCGTACGCCAGGTGGCGAACGGCGATCCCGTCCTGTCCCCGGCCGTCATGCGGCAGTTGATGACCCAGGTGTCGTCCGCGGCACCCGGCGACCGGGCGGCCCGCGCCCGCGCCCGCATCGCCCTGCTCGCGGAGCGCGAAAGGGAAGTCGCCGTCGCCGTCGGCCGCGGCCACTCCAACGCCGAGATCTCCGCCCGCCTCTATCTGAGCGTGCCCACCGTGAAGACCCACGTCTCCCGCGTCCTGGCCAAGCTCGACCTCAACAACCGCGTCCAGATCGCCCTGTTGGTGCACGACGCGGGCCTGCTCGACGGCCCGGCCGGCGACGTAGGCTGAGACGAACCGAGCGGAGGGTGGGGCCATGACTGTCATCGACCTGGGGGAGTACGGCGAGGAGTTCACCGCCAACCCCCATCCGGTCTACACCAAGCTGCGGGCCGAGGGCCCCGCCCATCTCGTCCGCACCCCCGAGGGCGGCGACGTGTGGCTGATCGTCGGGCACGAGGAGGGACGGGCTGCGCTCGCCGACCCCCGCCTCTCCAAGGACTGGCGGAGCAACGACGACTGGGAGTACGGCGAACTGCCGGTCAGCGCCAACATGTTGGAGACCGACCCGCCGCAGCACACCCGGCTGCGCAAACTGGTGGCGAGGGAGTTCACCCCGCGCCGCATCGAGGCGCTCCGGCCGCGCGTCCAGGAGGTCACCGACGGCCTGCTCGACGCCATGCTGGCCGCGCCCGACCGCACCGCCGACCTGGTCGACTCGCTGGCCTTTCCGCTTCCCATGACGGTGATCTGCGAGCTCCTCGGCGTGCCCGACCTCGACCAGGAGGCCTTCCGGGTGCTGTCCAACGAGGCCGTCGCGCCCACTGTGAACGACGGCAAGAACACCTCCGTGCGCGAGATGGGTGAGTACCTCATCGGGCTGATCGAGGACAAGCGCTGCACTCGCCCCGGCGACGACCTGATGAGCGCCCTGATCCGGGCACGTGACGAGGACGGCGACCAGCTGTCCCCGGAAGAGCTCATCGGCATGGCCTTCCTGCTGCTCGTCGCGGGCCACGAGACGACCGTCAACCTGATCTCCAACGGCGTACGCACCCTGCTCGGCCACCCCGGCCAACTGGCCGCCCTGTGCGCCGACTTCGACGGGCTCATCGACGGCGCCATCGAGGAGATCCTGCGCTACGAGGGCCCCGTCGAGACCGCCACCTATCGCTTCACCAAGGAGCCCGTCCTGGTCGGCGACGCCCTCATCCCGGCCGGCGCCCCCGTCCTGATCTCTCTCGCCTCGGCCGGCCGCGACCCGCTCCGTCACGCCGCCCCGGACCGCTTCGACATCCGCCGCGCCCCGCAGAGCCACCTCGCCTTCGGCCACGGCATCCACTTCTGCCTCGGAGCGCCGCTCGCCCGCATGGAGGGCCGGATTGCGGTCCGCAGCCTCCTGGAACGCACCCCAGACCTCCAACTGGCAACGGAATCCGCCCAGTTGGAGTGGCTGCCGGGCATGCTCATCAGGGGCGTACGCCACCTGCCCGTACGTTGGTGACACACGCGGTGGACCGGTGACTCACGCCTTGCGTGCGGCCGCCGCCCGCTTGCGGTGCTCGCCGCGCAGCACGAGCGAGGGCCACTCGTCCCCGTACGCCCCGCAGGCGCAGACCGACCACAGCGACCACTGCTGCGGCACCGAGTAGTACGGCACGAGCACCCTGGCCGTCCGCAGTCGCGACAGCTTCACCGGAACGAGCGCGGGCAGCACGTCCGGCGCCTGGCCGGCCAGGATCGCGCGGCGGCAGGAAGGGCAGGCCGGGCGCCGGTCGGCCGCCGCCTCGCGCGGCCCGGTGCGGCGCCTGGCCTGCTGGCGGTGCTGCTTGCGGACGGGGGAGTGGGCGTCCTCGGCCGCCGTGTGCAGCGGGTTGTAGAAGCAGCGCCGGGCGGCCTTGGGTACCGGCTGCCCGGCCGCCCGGGCATGGACCGCCGCGAACCGTTCGAGCGCGCGGTCGGCGAGCACCGCCGCGGCCGCCAGATCCGGCAGATCGGCTCCCTCGTCGAGCAGCTTGCCCGCGGCCTGGAACGCGTCGAAGGCCCAGGAGCAGTCGCCCTCGGCGCGCGGATCGGAGCCGAACCGCGCCGCCAACGGGGTTGCAGACAGGGGCAGTTCGGCCGTCCGCAGCACGTCACCCACCGCCGTCACCCGCGCCGACACCAGTCGGTCGAGCCGCTCGCGGGCCGTCGCCCACTCGTCGAGGACCAGCTGCTGCTGTTCCTTCGACAGCTCCCCGGGCCGCTGCGCGGGCACGGCGGGGCGCAGCCTCTCCATGAACCACCAACGCCTCAGCACCTTGCCTCCCTCGCTCCGACCAGGGTAGAAGCCTTCTAAGCTACTGGAGAGTTAAGGTGTGTGGCCGATCGCTCGACCAGAGGTGGAAGCTGTGCGCGGCTGCCCAGGGCACGTACTGTCCGCCGTATCCACCTGACCGGTCTGAAGGGACACGCGTTGACCAGCGACGGCATAGTCGATCTCGCCGCATTGGGCGAGGACTTCACCCGCGACCCCTACCCGGTGTACGCGGGGCTGCGGGCGCAGGGCCCCGTGCACCGCATCCGGATGCCCGAGGGGGCCGACGCCTGGCTCGTCGTCGGGTACGAGGCCGGGCGGGCCACGCTCGCCGACGACCGGCTCTCCAAGGAGTGGGACAGGGCCGCGCCCGGCCTCGGCGTGCGGACGGTCGCGCCCGGCGCCACCATGCTGGGCTCCGACGCGCCCGCCCACACCCGGCTGCGCAAGCTGGTGACGCGGCACTTCACGCCCCGCCGCGTCGAGGAACTCGCCCCGCGCGTCCAGGAGATGACCGACGGCTTCGTCGACGCGATGCTGGCCGCCCCGGACCGCAGGGCCGACCTGGTCGAGGCGCTCTCCTTCCCGCTGCCGATCACGGTCATCTGCGAACTGATCGGCGTGCCCACGCTCGACCGGGAAACCTTCCGCCAGTGGTCCAACACCTCCCTCTCGGCGCCCGCTCTGGAAGACCGCATGGCCGCCGCCAAGGCGATCAACGAGTACCTGACGCGCCTGCTCGACGAGAAGCGCGCCAGCCCCGGCGACGACCTGATCAGCGCCCTGATCAGGGCCGCCGACGACGAGGACGGCGACCACCTGTCGGGCCCCGAACTCCTCGGCATGGCCTGGCTGCTCCTCGTCGCGGGCCACGAGACCACCGTCAACCTCATCTCCAACGGCATGCTCGCGCTGCTGGCTCACCCGGACCAACTGGCCGCCCTGCGCACCGACTTCGACGGGCTCATCGACAACGCGGTGGAGGAGATGCTGCGCTACGACGACCCCGTGGAGACGGCGACGTACCGCTTCACCAAGGAGCCCGTCGAGATCGCCGGCACCCTCATCCCCGGCGGCGGCCAACTGGTCCTCGTCGCCCTGGCCGACGCCAACCGCGACCCGGCGCGCTTCGAGGACCCGCACCGCTTCGACATCCGGCGCGACGCCCGGGGCCATGTCGCCTTCGGCCACGGCATCCATTACTGCCTGGGCGCCCCACTGGCCCGCCTGGAGGCTCGGATCGCGGTCCGCACGCTCCTTGACCGCTGCCCGGACCTGGCCCTGGACATCCACCCGGCGGCGATCCAGTGGCGCACGGGGATGCTGGTGCGGGGGCCGGAGGCGCTGCCGGTCAGGTGGTGATTTCTGTCAGCCGTCAGATGTCAGCTGACATCTGACGGCTGACAGCCGAAAACTGTCAGCCGTCAGCCGCCGATCTCCGCCACCCGCACCACCCGCCGCTCCCGCCGCGACACCTCGCACGCCTCCGCGATCCGCAGGGCGTGCAGCGCGTCGCGGCCGTCGCAGGGGTTCGGTGCCTCGCCCCGTACGAGCCGGACGAAGGCGTCCAGTTCGGCCTCGTACGCGGGCGCGAAGCGTTCCAGGAAGCCGGGCCACGGCTTGTCGGGGCGGCCGGGGCCGTGCGGTTCGGCCGAGGTCAGCGGGGTGCGGTCGTCCAGGCCGACCGCGAACTGGTCCTGTTCTCCGGCCAGTTCGAGCCGTACGTCGTACCCCGCGCCGTTGCAGCGGGAGGCCGTCGCCGTCGCCAGGATGCCGTCGTCCAGGGCGAGGACGACCGCCGCCGTGTCGACGTCGTCGGCCGCGCGGAACATCGCGGGCCCCGCGTCCGAGCCCATCGCGTACACCTCGGTGACCTCGCGGCCCGTCACCCAGCGCACGATGTCGAAGTCGTGGACCAGGCAGTCGCGGTAGAGCCCGCCCGAGAGCGGCAGGTAGGCGGCGGGCGGCGGCGCCGGGTCGGAGGTGACGGCCCGTACGGTGTGCAGCCGGCCGAGCCGCCCCGAGCGCACGAGCTCCCGGGCGGCCAGGTAGCCCGCGTCGAAGCGGCGCATGAAGCCCAGTTGGAGTTCGGTGCCCGCGGCCTGGACCGCGCGGAGGGCTTCGAGGGTGCCCGGCACGTCCAGGGCGATGGGTTTCTCGCAGAAGGCGGGCAGCCCGGCGCGGGCGGCGGCCGCGATGAGCCCGGCGTGCGCGGAGGTCGCTGAGGCGATCACCACCGCGTCGACCCCGGAGAACGCGTCCGCCACCGTGGCCGCGGCCGTCGCGCCGGTCAGCGCCGCGACCTCGGCGGCCCGCGCGGCGTCGGCGTCCGCGACCACCAGGTGCTCGACCCGGGGATGCCGGGCGAGGATCCCCGCGTGGAAAGAGCCGATCCGTCCCGTTCCGATCACTCCGATACGCATGGGCACACCGTGGCTGGGGCGGGTCATCCTGTCAAGAGTTTGTCCTGACAATCGAACTTCACGACTTCCCGTCAACATCCCCGGCGCATTACGCTCGCTCCGTGCCCAAGCAGCCCAGACCAGCGATGGACTTCCCGAAGCCGCTCCAGCTCAGCGTGGACCGCACCAGCCCGGTCCCGCTCTACTTCCAGCTGTCGCAGCAGCTGGAGGCGGCCATCGAGAAGGGCACCCTCACGCCCGGCAGCCTCCTCGGCAACGAGATCGACCTGGCGGGCCGGCTCGGCCTGTCCCGCCCCACGGTCCGCCAGGCCATCCAGGCCCTGGTCGACAAGGGCCTCCTGGTCCGCCGCCGAGGGGTCGGCACCCAGGTCGTGCACAGCCAGGTCAAGCGCCCGCTCGAACTGAGCAGCCTGTACGACGACCTGGAGGCGGCCGGCCAGAAGCCCGCCACCACCGTGCTGCGCAACACCTTCGAGCCGGCCACCGCCGAAGTCGCCGCCGCTCTCGGGGTGCCCGAGGGCAGCGACGTACACCTGGTGGAGCGGCTGCGGTACGCGCACGGCGAGCCCATGGCGCGGCTGCGCAACCACCTGCCGACCGGGCTGCTGCCGCTGGACACCGAGTACCTGGAGGGCACCGGCCTGTACCGGCTGATGCGGGGCGCGGGCATCACGCTGCACAGCGCGCGCCAGACGGTGGGGGCGCGGGCGGCCACCGCGCAGGAGGCCGACCTCCTCACCGAGGCCGAGGGCGCGCCGCTGCTCACCATGCAGCGCACCACCTTCGACGACACCGGCCGGGCGGTCGAGTTCGGCTCGCACATCTACCGGGCCTCGCGCTACTCCTTCGAGTTCCAGCTGCTCGTACGGCCGTGAGAGGCGCGAGCGGTCCCGCAGCGCTCTTGAGTAAGAATGTTCGGACAAAGTATTGACCGTGTGGCGGAACCGCCGCTAGAACTCACGTGCCGCAACCGGGCGGCCGGGACAGAAGGCGGAACCCATGCGCACACCCCGCACGGCAACCACGGCGGCCGTGGCCGTCGCCGCACTGGCGCTCGCGCTCGGCGGCTGCAGCAGCTCGGGGGGCAAGAGCTCCGAGGACAAGGGTTCCGGATCGCCGAGCGGCGGCAAGGGCGTGAACACCCCCCGCCTCAAGATCGCGATGGTGACCCACTCCGGCGCGGGCGACACCTTCTGGGACATCGTCCAGAGCGGCGCGAAACAGGCCGCGGCCAAGGACAACGTCGACTTCCTGTACTCGGCGGACAAGGAGGGGCAGCAGCAGGCGCAGCTGGTGCAGGCGGCCATCGACCAGAAGGTGGACGGGCTGATCGTGACGCTCGCCAAGCCGGAGGCGGTCAAGGACGTCGTCAAGAAGGCCGTCGCGGCGGGGATACCCGTCGTCACGATCAACTCCGGCGCCGACTTCTCCAAGGAGGTCGGCGCGCTCGGCCACATAGGCCAGGACGAGGGCGTGGCCGGCGAGGCGGTCGGCGACGAGCTCAACAAGCGGGGCAGGAAGAAGGCCCTCTGCGTCATCCACGAGCAGGGCAACGTGTCCCTGGAGCAGCGCTGTGCGGGTGTGAAGAAGACCTTCCAGGGCAGCGTCGAGAACCTCAATGTCGACGGCACCAACACGCCCGCCTCCACCTCGTCCATCGAGGCCAAGCTCCAGTCGGCCAAGGACATCGACTCGGTCGTCACGCTCGGCGCGCCGATGGCGGCCGCCGCGGTCAAGGCCAAGGGCGACGCGAACAGCTCCGCCGAGATCGACACCTTCGACCTCAACGCGGCCGTGATCAAGCAGTTCAAGGCCAAGGAGATCGGCTTCGCCGTCGACCAGCAGCCCTACCTCCAGGGCTATCTCGCGGTCGACGAACTGTGGCTGAACAAGACCAACGGGGATGTGATCGGCGGCGGCAGGCCGGTCCTGACCGGACCCGCGATCGTCACCGAGAAGGACGTGCCGACGCTGGAGAAGTACACCGCCCGCGGTACCCGATGATCGCCCGGGGACCCCGCGTGACCCATACTTGGGCGGCCGGGGCAGGCCTGAACCAGCCCCGGAGGCACCCGGTGGTACAGCAAGAAGGGCACGGCGTCGTGGCAAGGGTTCGGACAGGGGTACGCGTCATGGGCGCGGTGCTGGCAGCGGTGCTCGGGGTCTCCTTGGCGGGGTGCAGCAGCACCGGCGGCAAGCGCGCCGAGGACGCGCGCAAGTCCGCGCAGGCCCAGGGCAGGGCCGCGGTGGACACGCCCCGCTGGAAGATCGCGATGGTCACCCACTCGGGCGACGGCGACACGTTCTGGGACATCGTCCAGAACGGCGCCAAGCAGGCAGCCGTCAAGGACAACATCGACTTCCTCTACTCGCACAGCGACCAGGGGCAGCAGCAGGCGCAGTTCGTGCAGGCCGCCATCGACCAGAAGGTCGACGGCCTCATCGTCACGCTCGCAAAGCCGGACGCCCTCAAGGACGTCGTCGCCAAGGCCGAGAAGGCCGGCATTCCGGTGATCACCGTGAACTCGGGCTCGGAGAAGTCCAAGGAGTTCGGGGCGCTCACCCACATCGGCCAGGACGAGACCATCGCGGGCGAGGCCGTCGGCGACGAGCTCACCAAGCGCGGCAGGAAGAAGGCCCTCTGCGTCCTGCACGAGCAGGGCAACGTCGGCCACGAACAGCGCTGCGCGGGCACGAAGAAGACATTCAAGGGCGAGGTCCAGAACCTCTACGTCACCGGCACCAACATGCCCGACGTGCAGTCCTCCATCGAGGCCAAGCTCCAGGCCGACCCGTCCATCGACGCCGTGGTCACCCTCGGCGCGCCCTTCGCGGACACGGCCGTCAAGGCCAAGCAGTCGGCCGGCAGCTCCGCCGAGATCGACACCTTCGACCTGAACGCCAAGGTGGCCACGGCCCTGGAGGCCGGCACGCTCGGCTTCGCCGTCGACCAGCAGCCCTACCTCCAGGGCTACGAGGCGGTGGACCTGCTCTGGCTCTACAAGTACAACGCCGACGTCCTCGGCGGCGGGCTCCCGGTCCTGACCGGGCCCCAGATCATCACCAAGGACCAGGCCGCCAAGCTGGAGGAGTACACGAAGCGGGGGACGCGATGAGTGCGACAGACATCGCCGAGGACGAGCGGCTGCTTCGCCGCTCGGTCTGGCGCAAGATCCTCGGCCGCCCCGAACTCGGCTCGGTGGTCGGCGCCGGAGCCGTCTTCCTCTTCTTCTCGGTCGTCGCCGGAAGCTTCCTTCAGCCCTCCAGCCTCTCCACCGTCCTGTACGCGGCCTCGACCATCGGCATCATGGCGGTGCCGGTCGCGCTGCTCATGATCGGCGGCGAGTTCGACCTGTCGGCCGGTGTCCTGGTGACGACGTCCGCTCTCGTCTCCTCGATGTTCAGCTATCAGATGACGGCGAACGTCTGGGTCGGAGTGGGGGTCTCCCTCCTGGTCACCCTCGCCATCGGCGCGTTCAACGGCTTCATGCTGACCCGCACCAAGCTCCCGAGCTTCATCATCACGCTCGGCACCTTCCTGATGCTGACCGGCCTCAACCTCGGCTTCACCAAGCTGATCAGCGGCACGGTCTCGACGAAGTCCATCGCCGACATGGAGGGCTTCGAGTCCGCGAAGAAGCTCTTCGCCTCCCAGCTGACCATCGGCTCCGTCGACCTGAAGGTCACCATCCTGTGGTGGTTCGCCCTGGTCGCGGTCGCCACCTGGATCCTGCTGCGGACCCGCTTCGGCAACTGGATCTTCGCGGTCGGCGGCGAGGCGGACGCGGCCCGCGCGGTCGGCGTCCCCGTCTTCAAGACGAAGATCGGCCTCTACATGGGCGTCGCCTTCGCGGCCTGGGTCTCCGGCCAGCACCTGCTGTTCTCGTTCGACGTGGTGCAGTCCGGCGAGGGCGTCGGCAACGAGCTGATCTACATCATCGCGGCCGTCATCGGCGGCTGCCTGATCACCGGCGGCTACGGCTCGGCGATCGGCTCCGCCGTCGGCGCCTTCATCTTCGGCATGACCAGCAAGGGCATCGTCTACGCGGAGTGGAACCCGGACTGGTTCAAGTTCTTCCTCGGAGCGATGCTCCTGCTCGCCACCCTCCTCAACGCGTGGGTGCGCAAGCGGGCGGAGGCGACAGCATGACGACCACACCGGACAAGACGGCCGAGCGGACGGCGCTCGTCGAGCTCGACGACGTCAGCAAGTACTACGGCAACATCCGCGCCCTCGAAGGCGTCTCCCTGGAGGTGCACGCCGGGGAGATCAGCTGCGTACTGGGTGACAACGGAGCCGGCAAGTCCACCCTCATCAAGATCATCGCGGGGTTGCACCGGCACGACGCCGGCGACTTCCGCATCGAAGGCGAGGACGTCTCGCTGAACAACCCGCGCGAGGCCCTGGACCGCGGCATCGCCACCGTCTACCAGGACCTCGCCGTGGTCCCGCTGATGCCGGTCTGGCGCAACTTCTTCCTCGGCTCCGAGCCGACCAAGGGCAAGGGCCCCTTCAAGCGGCTCGACGTCGAGAAGATGCGCGCCACCACCCGTGCGGAGCTGCTGCGCATGGGCATCGACCTGCGCGACGTCGACCAGCCGATCGGCACCCTGTCCGGCGGCGAGCGCCAGTGCGTCGCCATCGCGCGCGCCGTCTACTTCGGCGCCAAGGTCCTCGTCCTCGACGAGCCGACCGCGGCGCTCGGCGTGAAGCAGTCCGGCGTCGTCCTGAAGTACGTGGCGGCCGCCCGGGACGCCGGACTCGGCGTGGTTCTCATCACGCACAACCCGCACCACGCCTACCTCGTCGGAGACCGTTTCGTGCTCCTGAAGCGCGGCACGATGACCGGCAGCCACCTGCGCTCCGACATCACCCTGGACGAGCTCACCCGCCAGATGGCGGGCGGCAGCGAGCTCGAAGAGCTCAGCCACGAACTCCAGCGGGCCCCCGCCCCCGGCCACCTCGGCGGCCCGTCCGACAAGGAGTGAGCCGGCCGCCCCGGGCCACCGGGGCGGCCCCCGGCGCAAGGTCCGCCTTCCGCAGGGGTGGCAGAATCGGCCCCGATGACCACGTACCGCGACTTCGCCCTAGCCCACCGGGGTTCCGCCCGGGCCACCGTGCTGCGCACCGTAGGCACCCGGGAACGCCGCTCGCACCTGACGGCCCCCCGGGTCCCCACCGTCGGCATCGACATCGGCGGCACGAAGGTGATGGCCGGCGTCGTGGACGCGGACGGGAACATCCTGGAGAAGCTCCGCACGGAGACCCCGGACAAGTCCAAGAGCCCCAAGGTAGTCGAGGACACCATCACCGAGCTGGTCCTCGACCTCTCCGACCGGCACGACGTGCACGCGGTTGGCATCGGCGCGGCCGGCTGGGTCGACGCCGACCGCTCCACCATCCTGTTCGCCCCGCACCTCGCCTGGCGCAACGAGCCGCTGCGTGACGCCCTCCAGGCCCGCCTCGCGGTGCCGGTCATGGTCGACAACGACGCCAACACGGCCGCCTGGGCCGAGTGGCGCTTCGGCGCCGGACGCGGCGAGGACCACCTGGTCATGATCACCCTTGGCACCGGCATCGGCGGCGCGATCCTGGAGGACGGGCAGGTCAAGCGCGGCAAGTACGGCGTCGCGGGCGAGTTCGGCCACATGCAGGTCGTGCCCGGCGGCCACCGCTGCGCCTGCGGCAACCGCGGCTGCTGGGAGCAGTACAGCTCCGGCAACGCCCTGGTCCGCGAGGCCCGCGAGCTGGCCACGGCCGACTCCCCGGTGGCGTACAACATCATCGAACGGGTCGGCGGGAACATCCCCGAGATCACCGGGCCGCTCATCACCGAGCTGGCCCGCGAGGGCGACGCCATGTGCGTCGAACTGCTCCAGGACATCGGCCAGTGGCTCGGCGTCGGCATCGCCAACCTGGCGGCCGCGCTCGATCCGTCCTGCTTCGTCATCGGCGGGGGCGTCAGCGCCGCCGACGACCTCCTGATCGGCCCCGCCAGGGACGCCTTCAGACGCCACCTCACCGGCCGCGGCTACCGCCCCGAGGCCAGGATCGCCAAGGCGCAGCTGGGCCCCGAGGCGGGGATGGTCGGCGCCGCCGACCTCGCCCGCCTGGTGGCCCGCCGCTTCCGCCGGGCCAACCGCCGCCGCGTCGAGCGCTACGAGCGGTACGCCAAGGCCGCCGAAGCCGTCCGCAGGACGGGCACCACCCGCACCACCCAGGGATCCGACTGATGACACCGTCCGACCGCCCCGCGGTGCCGCGCCAGTCCCCGCCGCCGGACGAGAAGCCCCCCGAGACCCGCCAGCACATGATCCGGCGGCGCTGGATCACCGCGGTGATCATCGTGCTGCTCATCGGCGTGCCCGCCGGCTATCTGGCGATCTCCGCCGAGCAGAGCCGCACCAGTGGCCGTGACAAGGAGTCCTCGGCCGCGCAGCAGGCCCTCCAGCACGACTGGCCGTCCAAGGCCCAGCGGCGCATCTACAACGTGCCGATCCCGGCGGACGCCGTCGGCGTCGACTTCTACGAGTCGAACACCTGGAACGTCAGCAAGCTCTACGTCAACTTCAGGACGAGCGCGGCGGGCCTCGCCGAGTTCATGAAGGAGAGCGGCACCAGCACCGCCGCGCTCAAGCCCGGGGACGTGACGGTCACCCCCGAGGACGCCAAGCGCGTCGGCTGGCCCTTCTCCGCGGGCCACGACTGGGCGGGCACCACCCACGCCCAGAAGGACCCGCTGCCGACCCAGAACATCACCGTCGACGAGACCGACCCGGACAAGCCGGTCGTTTTCGTGGTGTCCACGGCCACCCCCTGACCCCGTAAGGCGCGGAAGAAAAAGAGGTTGAGGTGTGCGGACCTCGGCCGGTAGCGTGCGCGACAACGTGACAGACCGCCAGGAGGTGAGACCCGTGAACGCAGTAAGCACGTGGGTGCTCCCCCTCTTCGTCACGGCGGGCGGCTGACACAGGGGTGTCGCCGGGAGTGCCACAACGACAAGGCACTTCCGAAAGGCAGCACCCTATGAATTCTGTGCATTTCGCTCCAGGCCCGGACGGGCACGCGGTCGTGGTCACGCGAGTCGCGGAGCAGCAGTGGCACGCCGTGGAGGACGGCCGGGTGGTCGGCCGCGGCGACGCGGCGCACCGGTTCGACGGCCGGCTCTTCGTGAGCGTGGACGCGTGGCACGGGGCGGCGTTCGACCGGCTTGCCGCCGCGATGGTGGCGGACCTGCCGGCGCCGCTCCATACCGTGGTCGACGAAGCCGACCTCGACTCGACGGCCAACTGGCAGCGAGCGGGCTTCAGGATCGGGCGCCGCGAGCGCGAGTACCTCGTGCCCACTGACCCGGAAGCCACCGGGCTGGGCTCTGTGCGACTGCCGCCGGGCATGACGATCGTGCCTGCCGGTGAGGCGCAGGAGGGGCCGCTACGCGCTCTGGACCGCACGATCCGCGACGAGGTCGAGGCCACGCTCGGCTGGCGGGCGATGCCGGCCGAAGTGCTGCCCCGCCCGGCCGGGAGCACCGTGGTCGACCCGTCGAAGTACGTGGTCGCGGCGGAGTCGGGCCGCTACGTGGGACTGCTCCGGGTGGCGACGGTACCCCGGCGGCCGCGGATCGGGCTGATCGCGGTCCGGGCCGACCGGCAGCGCCGTGGCATCGCCCGGGCGATGCTGGCCCAGGCGCTGGGCTCGTTGCACCGCTCCGGGGAGGCGACGGCATGGGCCGAGGTGGACGAGTCCAACGGACCGGCCAGGGCGCTGTTCGGCGGCGTCGGCGCCCAGCGCGTGGGCGGCAACCTGGAATTGGTCCGCGGCTGACGCCCCGCCCCACCCCCGCCATGGTGGCCTTCCACGCGATCGCGTTTTCTCTGCGATCCCACCAACCTCACCATCACCGAACGGAGAAGTGACAGAACTTGGCAAGAACAGCAAAGGGCATAGAAGTCGAGGGCACCGTCGTCGAGTGCCTGCGCAATGCCACCTTCAAGGTGGAGCTCCAGAACGGACACCAGGTGCTCGCGCACATCAGCGGGAAGATCCGGAAGAACTACATCAGGATCCTGCCGGTAGACCGGGTGCTCGTGGAACTCAGCCCGTACGACCTCACGCGCGGCCGGATCCTGTACCGGTACCGGGCGTAGGGGACCAGGACGCGCGAGCAACTGGGGCGTGCCGAGGACTTCGCCGCCACCTTGCGCACCCGCCTGAACCGGGCCGCGGTCGCTCGGATCTGATCCCTGTCGGCCCGTCGATGCGCCTCCGCGTCGACGACCCTGGCCGACATCAGGTACGCCATCGCTCCGGACCGGTACGGAACCGGGCCGGAGCGATGGCTGTTCGGATCACCCGGCAGGGACGCCGGACGTCCGCGCGGGCGGTGTCAGAGCACCCGGGCGGTCAGCGGTACCGGCGTGAGGCGGCCGACGACGACCTGCCCGTCATCCGGCTGCGTGCCGGTCCTGGCGTCCGGCAGGGCCCGGATGCCCAGGGTGTAGATCAGCGCGGTCTTGTCCGTGGACCCGGTGTTCAGATGTGGGTTGGAGGACACGATCAGCGTCTTGCCGCCGTCCTCGATACGGGCGTCCAGGTTCCCCGTGACGTACGGCTGGACGAAGTAGTAGCCGTAGGAGGCGCCGCCGGTGAAGGCGAAGCCGGTCGGGGTGGTGAAGCGCTGTTCGATGGTGCCGGGGTTGACCGGCTGGTTGCTCAGCGAGCGCAACTCCAGATTGAAGGTCGTGGTCTGGCCCGGAGCCGCCGCCGGGATCGACTCCTGCACCACGCGCAGCGCCGTCTCGTTCTGGGCGGTGCCGGTGATCTTGCCGGAGAGCTGGACGGGGGTGTGCCTGCCGACGCTGGCCGAGCCGTTGTCGTACCGTCCGGGCACGGCGTCGTTCCTGGCCTGCACGGGGATCGTGTAGATCACCGAACCGGTGTCGCTGGTGGTGGTGTTGAGGTGCGGGTTGGCCGTGATGACGAGGGTCCGGCCGCCGTCCTCGACGCGGTGGGCGAGGTTCCCCGTGACGACGCCGTGGATGGTCTCGTAGTACGCGTACGTGGGATGGCCGGTGAAGACGAAGCCGGTCGGGGCGGTGAAGCGCTGGGTGATCGTGCCGGGGTTGACCGGCTGCCCGGCGGGCGCCGTGTACTTCACGTTGAAGGCGGTGTACTGGCCCGGCGCGATCTCGGGCACGGTGTCCTGGAAGATCGTCAGCGCCTTCTCGTCCGCGATCGGCTCGGGTACGACGACGGTGACCGGCAGCGTGTACGTGTTGTCCTTGAGGTTGAGGTCGCCGCCGTACTGGATCTCCAGCGTGGAGGTGTACGTGCCCGGCGGGGTGCTGTCCGGCGCGGTGATCCGGAACACCCCGTCCAACGTGCCCTGGTGGGCGAGGAGTTGCTGCCCGGTGAAGGTGCGGGTGAGCCGCCGCCCGGTGGTGCCCGGGCCGCCGCTCAGACCGTCGGCCAGCGTCAGTACGACGGTCACGTACTGCCCGTCGGCCGGGTTGGGCCCGCGGCTGCGGATCCGGGCGCCGAGGTCGAACTCCTGGTCGCGCTGCACCCGATAGGGGTTGACGACCTCGCCGTACAGGTCGGCGGAGGGCGGGGGCGGCGGGGTCATCTGGGCGACGCTCGTGACGCCACGGACGCGGTGGTTGCTGCTGTCGGCGATGTAGAGGTTGCCGGCTCGGTCGAGGGCCACCCCGTAGGGGTAGAAGAGGCGGGTGGCCGCGGCGGGGCCGCCGTCGTCCACGTATCCGGCGGTGCCGGTGCCCGCGACGGTGGTGATGACACCGTCCGAAGTCACCTTGCGGACACGGTGGTTGTGCCCGTCGCCGATGTACAGGCTGCCGGCTTCGTCGAGCGCCAGGCCCCAGGGGTAGTGGAGCCGGGTGCCGATGGCAGGTCCGCCGTCCGAGACGTAGCCCGCCGTGCCGTTGCCCGCGACGGTGGTGATGATGCCGTTCGTGGTGACCTTGCGGATGCGGTGGTTGTGCCGGTCGGCGATGTACAGGTTCCCGTCGCCGTCCACCGCCACCGCCACGGGGTAGTGCAGTCGGGTCGAGATCGCCGGTCCGCCGTCGGAGACGTATCCGGCGTCGCCGTTGCCCGCGACGGTGGTGATGTTGCCGTTGGGGGTGACCTTGCGGATGCGGTGGTTGTAGTGGTCCGCGATGTACAGGTTGCCGCTGCGGTCCACGGCCACCCCGTACGGGTAGTGGAGCCGGGTGGCGATGGCGGGTCCGCCGTCGGACACGTATCCGGCCTCGCCGTTGCCCGCCACGGTGGTGATGTTGCCGGCGGGAGTGACCTTGCGGACGCGGTGGTTGTAGGTGTCCGCGATGAAGACATTGCCCGCGTCGTCCACCGCCACGCCCCCGGGATAGTGGAGCCGGGTGGCGACCGCGGGCCCGCCGTCGGAGACGTATCCGGCCTGGCCGTCGCCCGCGACGGTGGTGATGTTGCCGTTGGGGGTGACCTTGCGGATGCGGTGGTTGTTGCGGTCGGCGATGTAGAGGTTGCCGTTCTTGTCCACGGTCACGTCGTAGGGGTACTGGAGCCGGGTCAGCGCCCCCGGCCCCCCGTCGGAGATGAATCCGCCCACGCCGTTGCCCGCGACCGTCGCGATGGCGCCTTCCATCAGGCCCGTGGGCTGCGGACCGGTTCCCGTGCTGGCTGCGGTTGTCATGATTGCTGCTCCTGTCGGGGTCAGAGGATGTGGCCGGACAGCGGTACGGGGGCCAGTCGGCCGATGACGGCCTTCCCGTCCTCGTACGAGCCGGGTGCGGCATCGGGCAGGGCGCGCACCGAGAGGGTGTAGAGCAGCGCCGTCGCGTCCGTGCTGCCGGTGTTGACGTGTGGGTCGGACTCGACGACGAGGGTCTTGCCGCCGTCTTCGATGCGGGTGGTGAGGTTTCCGGTGACGGCCGGTTTGACGTAGTAGTAGCCGTAGGAGGCGCCGCCGGTGAAGGCGAAGCCGGTCGGGGCGGTGAAGCGCTGCACGAGGGTGCCGGGGGCGACCGGCACGTCGTTGAGCGAGCGGATCTCGACGTTGAAGGACGCCGTCGCACCCGGTGCGGCCTGCGGAACGCTCTCCTGGGCCACCCGCAGCGCCCGTTCGTCCTGACCGGAGCCGGTGACCTTCCCGGAGATCTGGATGGGGGCGTGCTTGCCGACGCCGGCACTGCCGTCGGCCGAGACGCCGGGCCGGGCGCCGGGGAGCGCCTGGATGCCGATGGTGTAGACGAGGGGGCCGGTGTCGCTTGTGGTGGTGTTGACGTGCGGGTTGGCGCTGATGGTCAGGATGCGGCCGTCGTCCTCGATCAGATAGTCCAGGTTTCCGGTGATCACGCCGTGGATGGTCCCGTAATAGCCGTACGACGGCTGGCCGGTGAAGACGAAGCCGGTGGGCGCGGTGAAGCGCTGGGTGACGACTCCGGGGTTGACCGGCTGTCCGGTGGGCGAGTTGAACAGGACGTTGAACTTGGTCTGCTGCCCGGGAGCCGCCTCGGGCACGGTCTCCTGGCGAATCTCCAGGGCGGTCTCGTCGCTGACGTCCCGGGGGACGACGACCGTCACGGGCAGGACGAAGGTGTTGTCCTTCAGATTGAGCTCGCCGCTGTACTGGATCTCCAGGGTGCATTCGTAGGTGCCCGCGGGAGTGGTCTCGGGCGCGCTGACGCGGAACAGCGCGTCCAGGTGGTCCCAACCGTTGGGCAGCGCCTGGAAGTAGGGGACGATCTTCACGCCGGGGAAGGTGCGGGTGAGCCGCCGTCCGGTGGTGCCCGGGCCGCCGGTCAGGCCGTCGGCCAGGGTGAGGACGACGGTGACGCTCTCCCCGTCGACGGTGTTCGGGCCGCGGTTGCGGATCCGGGCGCCGACGTCGAACTCCTGGCCGCGCTGCACGGTGTGCGGGGCGACGGCCGCGCCGTACAGGTCGGCGATCGGGAACCTGGCCGGGTCGAAGCGGGTCGCCCCGGCGACCTTGCGCACGCGGTTGTTGTTGCCGTCGCCGATGTAGAGGTTGCCGTCGCCGTCCAGCGCCACGGTGTTGGGGAAGTAGAGCCGCGCGGCGTCGGCCGGGGTGCCGTCGGCGTCGTAGCCGCCGGTGCCGGTGCCCGCGATGGTGGTGATGATGCCGCCCGGGTCCACCCGGCGCACCCGGTGATTGGCGCTGTCGGCGATGTAGAGGTTGCCGTCGCCGTCCACCGCAAGACCTTCGGGGGAGTTGAGCCGGGTCTTGACCCCGGGCCCGCCGTCCGCGACGTACCCGGGATCCCCGGTGCCTGCGACCGTCCGGATGACGCCGTCGGCGCCGACCTTGCGCACGCGGTGGTTGCCCGTGTCGGCGATGTAGAGGTTGCCGGCCCCGTCCACAGCAAGCCCCTTGGGGCCGTTGAGTCTGGCGGTGGTGGCGGGGACGTCGTCCTTGTCGTACCCGGGATCCCCGGTGCCCGCGACTGTCCGGATGACGCCGTCGGTGCCGACCCTGCGCACCCTGTGGCCGAAGCGTTCGGTGAGATACAGGTTTCCGGCCCCGTCCAGCGCGATGGCGAAGACGTTGCTGAGGCCGGCGTCGACGGCCCTGCCGCCGTCCGCGGTCCCCGTCCCGCCGCCCGCGACGGTGGTGATGATGCCGTCGGGCGCCACCTTGCGTACGCGACTTGAGCCCCACGTCGCGAAGTACACGCTGCCGTCGGCGCCCACGGCCACCGACACCGGCTGGGCGATCTGTGCCGCGGTGGCCTGCCCGCCGTCACCGCTGAACCCGGAGGTCCCGGTGCCGGCGATCGTCCGGATGATGCCGTCGGCGCCGACCTTGCGTATCCGGTGGTTGTTCGTGTCGGCGATGTAGAACGTGCCGGACCGGTCCGTGGCCACCCCGGTGCCGTTGAGTGCGGTGTCGGTGGCGGGGACGCCGTCCTCGTCGTACCCGGCGGCGCCGGTACCCGCCACCGTTGTGATCGTGCCATTGGCCACAGCAGTTGGTGTCGCCATCACTCCTCCTTGCCGAAGTCCATCGGGATGTCGGACGGTCTGGGTGCCAGGCCGAGCAGCCAGCCGCAGGCGTCCGCACAGCGCCCGGCCGCCCTGCCGTCGCCGTAGGGATTGCGTCGTACGAGTGGCTGGTCAGCAGCACCCAAGAGGGCTCCCTCACGCGCGAATTCCTTTTCCGCGGCCGCGACGATCTCCGATTCCTGGGTGCCGACCAGGCGCGCGAGGCCGGAATCGATCCCCTCGGTCCGCTCGGTGTTGTCACGGGTCACGAGAACCGGTACGCCAAAAGCAGCTGCCTCTTCCTGGATTCCACCCGAGTCCGTGATGGCGAGAATGGAACGGGCGAGGAGCCGGGCGAAGGTGTCGTACGGAATGGGACCCGGCAGATGAACATTGGGGCGGTCACGGAGAGAATCTTCGATCGCGGTACGCACCACCGGATTCATGTGTGCCGCCACCACGAAGCTGACGTCCGGGTATTCCTGGCTGAGAATTGCCACCGCCTGCCCGATGCGCCGGATCGGAGCGCCCCAGTTCTCTCTGCGGTGCGCGGTCACCAGAACCAGCGGAGCGGAATCCCGCTCGATGCGATGCAGCGGTGACGCGGGTTCGGGCCCGGCCGGCGGGCGGCGGCTCGCGGAGACCACCGCGTCGATCACGGTGTTGCCGGTCACCACGATCCGCTCGGCCGCCACTGCCTGGGCGAGGAGATTGCGCTGGGCGGTGTGGGTGGGCGCCAGATGGAGATCGCTCACCTCGGCGATCATGCGCCGGTGCGCCTCCTCGGGGAACGGGCTGCGCAGATCCGCGGAGCGCAGCCCTGCCTCCACGTGCACCACGGGGATCGAGGAGAAGAACCCGGCCATCGCCCCGGCCAGGGCCGATGAGGTGTCGCCCTGGACCACGACCGCGTGGGCCGCGGGCGTGTTCAGCCCCTTGTCCAGCCCCCTGAGCAGGCCGGCGGTCAGCTCGGTGATGGAGTGCGCGCCCGGTGGCAGGGTCAGCTCCGTCTGCGCCCGCAGCCCGAAACAGGCGAGGGTGTCGCGGACCACCGTGCCGTGCTGGCCGGTGGTGACGACGACCGGAAGCGCCCAGCGTTTCCGCTTCAGCTCCTGAACGACGGGGGCGAGTTTGATGGCTTCGGGGCGGGTGCCCACGATGACGGCGATGCGCTGGCGTTCGTTCAACGCGATGTGTTCTCCGTCCGTCGCACGGGATATTTGACCGTCGCGTCGACGGCATTGCGAAGAAAAAATTGGCGCACTGGATCACCGCCCGTCGCTCAGCGGAATGGAGGAACGCGCAAAGGCGCGGAGGCTGAAGGGCCGAACACCCATCGTCTTGAGCGTGGCCCGCCGACGACGCTAACTCTGAGGCTCCGCGGCGTGCAATGGCCCCGATCCGGCATGAATGGCCAAATCCGGGCAGCGTTCACGGTGGGGGATGGGAAAATTCCAGGTGTGCTTGCGGATTAAGGGAATCCCGTCACCCCCGGGTCGGCGCGAAACAGCCTCCGGCCGTCTCGTACGCGCCGCTTCGGGGTCTGGCCAGCAGCGGAATTCTGGGTGACAGTGGTCGAGCCCTCGTCCCGCCCCGACTCGTGCTCATCCCCCCTGCCCGGAGGTACGGCCGCGCCATGTACATGGGATTCACCTGGCCGCTCGTGGGCGGCATGGCCGCGGCCCGGGCCGGGGCGCCCGGCCGCGCCGCCCTGGTGGCGGCGATCGGCGCGATGGTGCTGCCCGCCGGGTTCGTCCTGGGGCGGGAGTTGCAGCGCCGGCGGACCGGAAGGGAGCGGTGGGCACCGGCCCCCGGGACCGGAACACCCCGCCTGCCCGTGCCCCGCCGTCCGCACCCGGCTCCGGCCGCCTCCGTGGGCGCATCCCTGACGGACCGTCCACAACAGGAGATCCCTCGGTGAAACGCCTCCTCCTCAAGGCCGTCGACTCCATCGGCTACACCGTCATCGGCCTGTCCGCCGGCTATCTCGCCGTCGCCATGGGCGCCGGGCTCCTCGAACTGCGCCGCCAGAAAGCCGCGTTGCGGGTCCAGGGGGACAGCGCGTACGACCGCCCGCACCTCGGCCGTCTCGACCACCGCGACCTCTACGTTCTAGTTCCCTGCCTCAACGAGGAGTCGGTGATCGCCACCACGGTCACCGGGCTGCTCGGGCCCCGTACCACCGTCGTGGTCATCGACGACGGCTCGGACGACGCCACGGGCCAGGTGGCCGAACGGGCGGGGGCGCGGGCAGCCGGTGGCGAAGGGGAAGTGGCCGTGCTGCGCCGCGAACCCCCCAACGCCCGCCAGGGCAAGGGCGAGGCGCTCAACCACGGCATCCGGCTGATCCGCGAGCGGGTCGCGGCCCGCGGCCAGGACCCGGCCGAGACGGTCGTCTGCGTCATGGACGCCGACGGCCGCCTCTCGGACCGGGCGCTGCGTCACATCCTGCCGATCTTCGACGATCCCCGGGTCGGCGGCGTACAGCTGGGGGTACGCATCCGCAACCGCCGCGGCAACTTCCTGACCTGGTTCCAGGACTACCAGTTCTGGGCCATGGCCGCCGTCACCCAGTTCGGCCGCAACTGGACGTCCACCGTCAGCCTCGGCGGCAACGGCCAGTTCACCCGCCTCTCCGCGCTCGACGCACTGGGCGAACGCCCCTGGTCACAGTCGCTGACCGAGGACTTGGACCTGGCCATCAGCCTGGCCGTACGCGGCTGGCGGCTGCGCACCACCGCCCACGCGTCCGTCGACCAGCAAGGGGTGAGCGACCTGCGACGGCTCATCCGCCAGCGCACCCGCTGGTACCAGGGCCATATGACGGCGATCCGGCGGATGGGCGAGATCTGGCACGCGCCCCGGATGGGGCACCTGGCCGCCCTGGAGATGTTCGCCTACCTCCTGGTCCCCTGGGTGCTCGACCTGCCGTGGTCGCTGCTCTTCCAGTACTGCCTGATCTGGTTCATCCGCAGCCCCAACGTGCTGGTGCTGCGCGGCCGTCGGGCGGCCGCCGTCAACGCCACCCACCTGAAGTGGCCTGCCAACCTCGCCGCCTGGTACCTGCTCACCTTCGCCCCCGCGCTCATCACTTCCTGGACTTACCTGCGCCGCGACAGGGGCGTGGGCGTGGGCCGTGCCCTGCTGCTCGGGCACTCCTTCGTCGTCATGAACTACCTGTCGTTCCTCTGCGCCTGGCGGGCCCTGTTCCGCATGGTGCGCGGGCAGACGGGCTGGACCAAGACCACCCGCGAGGTCGAGGCGGCGGCCCCGGCCTGAGCCCGCCCCCCTCGCGCGGCGAGAAGACGCTCGCGCTCGCATGTTGCGGGCCGAGCCGCGCAGTCGGATGTGCCCACTAACCTGGCGCCATGCCTTTGCTGAGCCATGCCGTGCTGACCGATCCGGAGTTCGTCGTCCCTGCGGTGCCCGGTTCCCCGCCCGGTGGTGGTGCCTGGCTGAGGTCGTCCGTCGCGCGCTTCAGCAATGGTGCTGCCCATCGCCGCAAACGTGCGCTGACGGTGGCCGATCTGGCCTCCGTCGATGCCGGGCGTGGGGACGGCCCGGTCGAGGTGCTCGCCAGCACGGTGGCCGGTCGCACCGATCCGCCGGTGCCCCTGACGGGCCGAGTGGCGCCGGACGGCGGGCTCGTGGAGGTCGGCCTCGCCGAAGTGCCCTTCGGGATCGGCCCCCATACTTGCCCCGGCCGCGAGCACACGCCGGCTCTCGCGGCCGGCCTGGTGGAAACGAGGACCCGTTGAGCACCGCGTTCCACGCACTGCATCACGCGGACCGGCCACTGCTGCTGCCCAACGCCTGGGACTTCGCGTCGGCCGCAGTGCTGGCCGCCGCCGGATTCGCCGCCATCGGCACGACCAGCCTCGGCGTGGCTGTCGCCCATGGCCTGCCTGACGCCGCGGGAATGGCCCGTGCCGAGACCCTCGCGCTGGCGCGGAGGCTGGTCCGGTTGCCGTGTCCGGTCACCGTCGACATCGAGGCGGGCTTCAGCGCCGACCCGGGGGAAGTCGGCGACCTGGTAGCGGAGTTGGCTGATCTGGGGATCGCCGGGATCAACCTGGAGGACGGGCGGGGCGACCGGCTGGCCGACCCCGCGACTCAGACGGCGTTGATCCGCGAGGTCAAGAGCCGTGCACCGGCGGTGTTCCTCAATGCCCGCGCGGACACCTACTGGCTCGGGCTCGACGCCTCGGTGCCCGCGACGCTGGACCGCGCGCGACGGTACGTGGACGCGGGCGCCGACGGGATCTTCGTGCCGGGCCTGGCCAGGGAGGAGGACATCGCCGCCGTGACCGCCGCGGTGCCGGTGCCGGTCAACGTGCTGCACCTTCCCGCCCTCGGCCTCGACCGGTTGGGGGAGCTGGGCGTGCGGCGGGTCAGCACCGGTTCCCTGCTCTTCCGCGCAGCCCTGCACGCCACGGTCACCACGGCGGTCGCGATCCGGGAAGGCGAGCCCCTGCCCGCCGGCATCCCCAGCTACGCGGAGGTCGACGCGCTCAGTCGCTAGCGGCGGTCCGCCGGACCGGGCAGCAGAGGTCAAGAGGTCTGCCGGTGGCGACGGCGTTGATCAGGGCTTTCGTCGTCCTGCTGCTGGGCTGCGGGGTGGTCGGGGCCGTAGCCGCTGGTTTCCTGGTCGTACCAGTCGGGGCGCTGGCCGGTGGGCACCGGGGCGGCGAAAAAGTTGGTGTGCGGGGCCGACGGAACCAGGTAACGTCTTTGTCATGTTCTTCCAGACGCCGATTTACGAGTGAGCGCGTGACGGGCCCCTGCTGACGTCCTTCGATGTCGCCGCGCCCGTCCCCCACCGATGAATCCGTAGATCACTTCACTTCATTACCGGGAGAACCCGTGACCGTGAGCAAGAACATCAACAACCCCGTGGGCATGGGCGGCGGCCAGCGCAAGCGGCTGTCCCGCGCCGAACGGCAGAACAACGGTCCGCACCGCAACCTCGACCGCCAGAGTGCCGCCGACCAGAAGGCGGAGCTGGTGCGCAAGATGCGCGAGAAGGCGGGCGCGGCCGATGGCGCGGGCCAGACCGGCGACGACACCGCACAGAGCTGACGCACCGCCGCCGCAGGGCGGCACCGCATGGGGCAGGGCCCGGACCGCGACGCGCGGTCCGGGCCCTGCTGCCCTACCGGTCGCGGCCGGTCCCGCTCAGCTCTTGGCCGGGCACCGGCGTCTTAGCCGACCCACCCGGGGCAGCCACAGATTCAGTGACCCCGTCACCGCGACCACCCGATCTGCAGATGGCTATAGCCAGGACCCGCTCATAGGGGCTGTGATTGTGACGCAGGGCCGGCCACCAGACCTGTCGACGCCGATGATTCCTAGCCCGTGCGGGAGTCTGTCTTCCGGCAGCAACCTCCTGGAAGGCGGCCTCATGACTACCCTGCACGACTTGCTTGAAGCCCACGTAGGTGCCGGTAGGCTGCCGGGCGCCGTCGCTCTTGTGGCACGCGGCGACCGGGTCGAGGTGGAAGCCATCGGTTCGCAGGACGTCGTGGGCGGCGCCCCGATGACCAGGGACTCCATTTTCCGGGTCGCTTCGATCACCAAGTCCGTTACCGCTGCAGCGGTGCTGGTCCTGGTGGAGGAAGGCCGGCTCGCACTGGACGATTCGGTCGGGACGTGGCTGCCGGAGCTGGAGAAGCCGTTGGTCGTACGCACTCCGGCGAGCCCGGTGGACGACGTGGTGCCGGCCGCCCGGCCCATCACCGTGTTCGACGTGCTGGCCTCCCAGGCCGGGTACGGATTCTCCTCCGACTTCACCCTGCCCGCGGTGCAGCACTTGTTCACGGTGCAGAAGGACGGCCGGGTGCCGAGCAACTTCCCGCCGGCGGACGAGTGGATGTCGGCGCTCGGCAGTATTCCGCTGCTGTACCAGCCGGGAGATGCCTGGCTGTACGACACCTGCTCCGTACTGCAGGGGGTGCTGATCTCCAGGGTCACCGGACAGTCGCTGCCGGAGTTCCTGGCCGAGCGGATCTTCGGTCCGCTCGGCATGTCGGACACAGGTTTCGAGGTGCCGGCCGTCAAACGCGGCAGGTTCACCAGCTACTACCGCTCCGGAGACGACGGCGGTCTGGAGCTCGCCGACGGCCCGGACGGGGAGTGGAGCAGTCTGCCCGCGCTGCCGCTCGGCAATGGCGGACTGGTCTCTACCGCCGACGACTGGCTCGCCTTCTGCCGGATGCTGCTGGCCGGCGGGCTGGCGGCCGACGGCACCCGGGTGCTGTCGGCCGACTCCGTACGCATGATGATGACCGACCATACGAATCCGGATCAGCGCGACATCGGCCGGCTGTTCCTGGAGGGCCAGGGCTGGGGCTTCGGTGGCTCGGTCGATATCGACCGGACCAACCCGTGGAATGTCCCGGGCCGTTACGGCTGGGTCGGCGGCACGGGCACCACGGCGCACGTGATCCCGGCAACGGGTGCGATCACCATCCTGCTGACCCAGGTGGCGGCGATGAGCCCGGTGCCGGCCCCGGTGATCAGGGAGTTCTGGCAGTACGCGGCCGGCGCCTGACACTCGCATCCCCGGCCCGCAGCCTCACGGCGTGGGCCCAGCTGATGGAGGCGCTGGTGGCTGAGCGCCGCCCCGACCGGCTGGTACCGCCGATGGCCGGTACCGTCGCGATCGGGGGCGGTTGTGCACCTGCCGACCGCCGCCATCGAGGTGGGCCGGGGCCTGTCCTCGACGAGCGGCGTGCCGGCTGGCGTCGCCTGCCGTCTACCCGGCACGGAGGCGGGGCCAGCCTGCGGCTAGCGCAAATGCCGAACGAAGAACCCGGCCGCGGCGTCCCCTGCGAACTGCGGGACGCCTGTGTGCCCGCCCATATTGGCGTTCAGCGTCTTCTCCTTGGAGCCGAAGGCGTCGAACAGGTCCAGGGCCGCCTGCCGGTCGTTGCCTGCGTCGTCCCACTGCAGCAGGACGTGCAGCGGAATGGAGACCTGGCGGGCCTCCTCGAACATGGCGCGAGGGACGAAACTCCCGGCGAACAGAACAGCGGCCGAGATGCGCGGCTCGACCACCGCCAGCCGGGTCCCGATGGAGATCACTCCCCCCGAGTACCCGACCGGGCCGCCGATCTCGGGCAGCGTCAGGAGGGTGCCCAGGGCGGCCTGCCATTCCGGGACCGCCTTGTCGACCAGCGGGAGGATGAGGGCGTCGATGATCTCGTCGCTGACCGGTTCGCCGGCCTCCATAGCCCGGCGCAGGTCGGCGAGAGCCTGCTCGGCGGCGGGCCAACGGGGCCGGTCGCCCTTCCCGGGAAGCTCGATGGTGGCCGTGGCGAAGCCGTCCGCCGCGGCGTGCCGTGCTCGGGCCACCAGGCGGGGGTACGCCTTGCGCAGCCCGAGAGGAGGGGGGCCGAGCAGGATCAGCGGCGAGGGTGCGGATGCGAATCCGGGCGTCCACAGGATGCCGGGGATCTCACCGAGGATGAATTCGCGCTCAAGGACGCCGTCGTCGAGACGCTGTTCAGAAGTGAATTGCATGATCGTGCCTTTCGGGAGTGCCATGGAACGGCGCTCCCGGACGACCTATCGCCCGACCGTGACCCCGGAGGAGAGCACCCATGTCGATACTGCGTTCACGGGTACCACCTCCTCGTTCTCTCGCACGGCCTCCGGGAGATTAGCAGTGGCCGCCAGGCCCGCCCAACGGGTTTTCAGAGGTCCCGTGGCCGGACACCTCGGAGCCACCGCCCAAGCGATCATGGTCCGGTCCTCCTCGGACGCCTCCAGCAGATGAGGCTGCAGGCCCCAACGGGACGAAGGTGTCGTGGAGTTCGAGGCGTCGTCCCCGGCGGACGGCCAGGCGGTTGTACTGGTGGAGCAGGGCGACGTTCGCGGCGCACGGCCCCGGTACGCGTAGACAGTGAGGACTGAGGACTGAGGACTGCTGAGACTGAATGGGACTGGTAGAGGCGGACCACATGGCGTCCATGCCCGCGTCGACCCAGACTTTCTGACCCTGGCGGTAGCTCTGCAGGTGACAGATGAGAGGGTCGGACGGGTGAGCGAGACACCGAAGAACACCCTGCAATACCGCTCTGACGGGCCAGAGGACGCCCCGGTCCTGGTCTTGGGACCGTCACTGGGTACCACATGGCACAGGTGGGCGGAAGCGTCTTCTGGCGTCCACATGGTGTAGATCGATGCTGTTCACGCTGGTGGGGCCGCTGTGGTCCAGGTGCGTCGACCGTGTTGATGACAGGAACGTGACACGTGATGGTCACTGAGGCCCCCGCGGGGCAGGGTGCTGGCAGGGGCCACAGCGTTCGAGGAAGGGGCCCGTTGAGCCGAGGGCTCCGGAACGGGACGTGGTGGACGGTGCCCCTGGTGTGCCATGTCGGCCCAGCATTTGAGTGCGCGCTGGCGGCAGCCAGGATGTAAGGCGAGCCGGGCTGCGCCGGTGAGGCCCGGGGCAGGCGACCGACGGGTCTACCGACCGGTCGCAGCTCGAATGGCTCGCGGAACTCGTTGGATCTCAGAGGAGCTGTGTGCGGCATCCCTCGAACCGACCGCCAAAGGCTCCTGGTCCGCGATCTTGCGTGTGCGCCCTATGCGCAGTGTGGGCGTCAGGAGCAATATCCTGACGCTCGTTCTGATGAGGCAGTAGTCCGAAGCGGCGGCGGACGCAAGGCTTAATTCTGTCAGTCCGGGGTGCGCCGAGCCCCGCTTCTTCGTTCCCCGTTCGTCACCCCTGGTATGAGGACTCCCCGCATGCGGATGCGAGGGCCACAGAAGGTGACCCTCGCCCCCTGGCTCACGTGCCGACCACAACCGTTCGCCCTGGCTGAGTCACGCTCTATCTGCGCTGCGTCTGGTCTGATGCCATGGCAAAGAGGGTGGGGCAAACACCGGGGGCAGGGGGAGGTGTCGCAATGGGTACATCCACACGCTGGGAGGGGCCGAAGGGAGGGCGGTGGGCCTCCTCTGGTGGGCGACTGGCGCGCTGGCCGTGCGGATCGCGGGATCCCGATCAGCAGTTGGGTGAGATCGCCGCGGACTATCTGCGTGCCCTGCAAGAAACGCTCCGCACCGATCCAGCGGCGTTTGGTCTCTACGACACTGCCTGCGCGGCCGGTGAGCGGCTCGCCGGAATGTTGGGTTCGTTGGCCGAGGAGGGAGCGCGGTCCGAGAATGCGCTGATTGCCCGTTTAGTCTCTGAGGTCGGCGGAGATGGTGGCACATTGGCCGATGCTGCGGTGCGTAGGGGGTTGGCTGCAGCGGTTCGCGACGTGCGGGACAGGCATCCTGAGCTGGATGACGTCATGGGCGCAGGAGCCGCCGGGGGCGGCTTCGCCTGGGACATCCTCTGTGACCTCTACCAGTTGTTCTTTGCCGACATGGTGGGAGAGTTTCTCCGGTCGGTGGTCGCCGAGCACGTCATCAAGCCGGCTGTGCCGGCTCTCATCCTGGTTGATCCCGAGGGGAAGATCGCCGGTTGGATCGCCGAGAAGGTGGTTGACCTGGTTCCGAACCCCTGTGAGCGGTCCGCTGAGGCTACGGAACTCGCGCAGGCAGTCGACACCGCGAAGTCGGTGGTGGACATGACCCAGGATCCGTCACTTGTGCTGCCGAAGATCGCCGAGAAGTTGGTACCCGGAGCCGTAGGCAAGGTGCTCGGTCTGATCGCTGAAGAGGTCGTCGGAGATGAGGGGGCTGTGGCATGACGATGGATTCCGAGCTCGCCCTGTGGTGGCGTCAGCACCCCGGAGATCGGCCTCATGGCGGTCGATGGGCCGAGATCGGCGAGGACTCATTCCGCGAGGACGAGCGACGCATCACAGGGCTGAATCGGCTACCGGGGCAAGTCCCCGACTGGGCAGAGGATTTGTTCCGCGTGGCCAGGGCAGCCTTCATCGCTGACAAGTACACACGGCGGGAGGGTGCGCGTGATCGCTGGACCCGCAGCATTCGTCTCTGCGTCCCTGTCACGGCGTACGAGAGGTGGCAGAGCACGGACGGCGAGCTCGCCGCGCTCCTCCAGATCCTTACGGCAGATCTCTGGGATATAGAGTTCCGCCCTCTGGCAGCCCACCACGTACAGGAGGCCATCCCGCATTTCGGCGCCGAGCGCGCGGGCGAAGTGGCCGTGTTTTCGGGTGGGTTGGACTCTTTGAGCTGGGCCGCCGTTCGCGCCTGCGACGAAGCCTCCCAGCCGATGCTGCTCGTGATGTTCGGCGAGGGTGGCAGCTTGTTGAGCCTTCAGCAACGTGTGTATGAATCCGTCGAGCGATTGTGCGGTGCACGACGGCTGATGCTGCTTCAGATGAGTCAGACCGCCCACGGTGACGGGTCCGGCCGACGCCTTGAGCGGTCCTCACGTACGCGCGGCCTGCTGTATGCGGCTGGAGCAATACGTGCTGCAACTGCACATGGAGTGGACACCGTTCATGTGCCCGAGAACGGACAGCTCGCCCTCAACCCACCGTTGACTCCAGCGCGTTCCGCAGCCCTTTCAACTCGTTCCGTTCACCCCTGGACGCTGGCTCGCCTGAATTCATTGATCGGTACTGTCGCAGGTGATCAGGGAGCAGTTCGGGTGGTCAACCCTTGGGCGTGGATGACGAAAGGCGAGGTGTGCAAGGCCGGTAGCGACGCGGGCCTTGCACGGGCGGACTTGGAAGCCACGCTGAGCTGTGGCAAGTCGCCCACAAAATGGTGCGGCGGACCGCCCAACTGCGGTATCTGCTTTCCCTGTCTGGTACGCCGCTCTGGATTGCTAACCGCATATGGCACCGACAGTACCGTCTACCAGGGCAAGCCGTGGTCGACCAGTATCTCTGAAGCGCGCGGGGAGAACTGGCGAGCCCTACAGCGATGGCTGCTGAGTCCGTATTCGCTCACCGATGTTCTGACCGACGTTCCGTTGCCACAGGGAACTGATCCGGGGGCAGCATTCGAATTGATCAGGCGTGGACGGGGCGAACTGGCGCGACTGATGGACATAGCAGATGGGGATGTCGCTGAAGCGGCCTTACGAGCTCGTGCATGGTTGGCGGTAGCGCGCCGAGACCTTGATCGTTGATCATGGTCTGTGTGGTGGGGAACCGGGTTCGTGCGGCAATCATCCGAAGCCAGCGGATCACTGGGCTGTCGCCCGACGTGATCGCTGAACTCGTTGCCGAGATCGGCCCGTTGTGGCATGAGCGTCACCAGGCGGCACTCATTGCGCGTCCTCGCCGCAGAGCCCTGGGTGCTGGGGCTAAACACAAACTGGTCTTCGTCGACCGGCTGTTGGCAACGCTGGTGCATCTCCGGCATGGCGCCACGCACGACGTACTCGCCTGCTGGTTCAGTGTCGACCGCTCCACCATTACACGTGCGATCGGTGAAGTGCGGCCATTGCTCGCCGAGCGGGGCTGCACGATCGCGTCCGGTCTGCGGCTGCGCACCCTCGCCGAGGTCATCGACCACCTCGGCGCCGACGGGGGCACCGGGATCATCGACGGGACCGAGGTCCGGGTGCGCCGTCCGGCTGCCGGACGCAAGGACCGGGAGAAGTTCATCTCCGGGAAGAACAAGCAGAACGCTGTGAAGTCGATGGTCGTCACAGACGCCGAGGGGCGGCTGCTGTTCTGCAGCCCGGCCGAGCCGGCGAGCTGCGCGGACATCACGCACGCCAGGAAGTTGGGCCTGGTCAAGCTGCTCGTCGATGGGCCCGCCGTGGAGATCTTGGCCGATGCCGGCTACCAGGGGCTGGGTGCCCAGACCGGCGGGCGCGTGGTGACGCCACCACACCGCAAGTTCAAGAAGAACCCGCCCGAGTGGTACGAGGAGATACACGAACGCCCGCGCAAGGCGCACTCCTCACGCCGCATCCGGGTCGAGCACGGCATCGGTCACCTGAAGAACTGGAGATCCCTCGCCCGGCACCACGGCCGCCGCGAGCACGTGAGCGACATTGTCCAAGCCGTGGCCGGGCTGCTCTCGCACCAGCAGGTCGCCACGATGGCCAGCAGTACGCGAACGTGAACAACAACCGCCAATCCGCGGCCTTCGGCGCGCTACCGCCAACCGTGCACGAGCTCGTTAGTCGGCGCCGGCCTCACTGGATCCAACTCTCGTGACCAGGTTCCAACTAGCTTGTCACGGCTCAAGAGGGGCGGGCCGGCGTCCACCGGCGCAGGCCACCACTGCTGTCGCTGAGGAGTTCAGAAAGATCGTGAACACCGACGACATGTCCACCGCGTCGATGCAGCCGGTACGGAGAAGCTCTCCCCCAGCCTGCCGGAGGATGTCGACGGTCGCGGCAAGGCCCTCGACTGTGTGGCCACGCCTAGAGGCCGCACGCAATCGAATCCCGAACACACCCGCGTGCCGGTTGGCAGGGACCAAACCGTCCCACACGACGAAGGCCCCCCCCCGCAATCAAGGCGTCACGAGCAGGTCCGCATGCCGGAGTCTGATCGCAAAGCATGTTGATGAGGTCCTCGCGAGTCACGCTTTGCCCCGGTGACAGGAACGCCGCCAATCGGCTGTGTGTGACACGTGTCGCGCCTCTCTGATGACAATCAGGCTGCTTCGATCTGGATGTTCCCGCAGCCTATTCGGTGCCGTCAGTGACAACTATCGAGCCTCGGCACATCGAGACCGACGAACTGTCCGTATGGCAGGCCCAGGGCTCCGTCGTTCTCGCGTTCCGGCCGGGAATGATCACGTGAGCCAGAGCGTCGCGAGTGGCCGGGCCATGTCCCGTCCGTGATGACGCAGTCCCTCGCCGACGTCGCCCTGGCCTGGGCGGACCGTAGGGCGCCGTACTGGAGAGCCACTTCACATTTTCGTGACCGCATGCCCGGCGCACGACAGTCATGTAGCCGCCAGGCGGAGGCCCCATGGCGACCGTTGCCGGCGCACCGGTTCGCGCAGCCCCCTCCGTAGCGCCGGACGTGTCAGGCTTTCTTGACCACGCGGGACTTGAGCTGCACGGGTCCGCCGTCTTCGTCGTACGCAGTGCGGGAGCCGTCGCGTTGCCCGATGCGCTGTGAGCGGAAGCCGTTTTCTTTCTGCGGAAAGCCCCAAGCCTCACTGGTGTTGAGGGTTGGGGCTTTCGTTGTGCTACTGCTGGGCTGCGGGGTGGTCGGGGCCGTAGCCGCTGGTTTTCTGGTCGTACCAGTCGGGGCGCCGGCCGGTGGGCGCCGGGGCGGGCTCGCGCATGCTGGCGCCGTAGGCGCTGGTGGCTTTGTGGGTGACGGGGTCGGCGAGGGGGGCGGGCCAGAGCTGGAGGAGGTAGGTCTCGACGGGGTCGCCGGCTTCGCGTACGTCGCCGGCGTCGCGGTTTTTTCCGTGGACCAGGAGGCGGTAGCTGCCGGGGCCGGGGAGGGCCAGCACGGGTGCCTCGTCGGGGTCTTCTTCGCCGGGGCCGATGGAGATGCGGGCCGTGGTCCAGGTGAAGGAGATTTCGGCGGCGTCCTGCCAGTCGTCCAGGTGGAGCGTGGGGGGTCCGTCCCAGAGTTCGGCCGTGACGTCGATGTCTCCGCCTTCCACGGCGCAGACGATCGCGGCGTAGTCCTCGCGAGCGGCGACGAGTCCGTTGGCGGTGTGGTCGAGGGGGACGTCTTCGAAGGTGTCGAGGTCGATGAGGTCGAGGGTGCCGTGGGCGATGAAGAGGTGAGTGTCGGAGACGCGGTCGATGAGTGAGGCCATGGCAGGGCTCCTTACGGCGGAAGGGGGACAGCATGTTCGCTGTCCCCCAGGGGTTTTACGCTACGCGGCTGGTGTTACGGGCACTGCACCAGCGGGTGCATCGCGGCGTCGCTCTGGGCGGTCGGGATGTTGGTGACGTTGACCCAGAACTTGTCGTTCTCCAAGAGCCTGTTGGCGTTGTACCAGGACTGCCGGGCGCGGCCTTCGAGGCGGTTCTGCGCGGCGGGGAGCATGTGGCAGGAGAAGTCCGGGTTGACGCTGGCGCCCTGGTGGGTGGAGGCGAAGGGGTATTCGTCGCAGCTCTTCCCGGCCGGGCGCGGGATCGAGGAGGGGCAGGCGGTGCGCCGGTTGGCGCGTATCAGGGTCTGGTCCATGGTGCGTGTCAGCGCGGGGCCGTGGCCTTGCCATCCCCAGTGGTTCTTGAGGTTGTGCTGGGCCCAGTCGATGTGCCAGGCGACCTGGTCGAAGGGGCCGGTGACGGAGATGTTGTAGCTGGGGGTGTAGTCGGGGTAGACGCATCCCCCGGCGGCGGCCGGGCTCATCCGGGGGGTGTTGTCGCACCGCACGTTGAGTTTGGGGCCGAGGTCGATGCTGACCGGTGTGTAGGGGGCGGCCTCGTAGTTGAGGTGCGGGGCCTGGGCGTCGGTGTTGGTGACCGCTCCGGGGGAGTCGATGACGATGTCCCAGTTCCGCGTCGTGCCCAGGGTGGTGATCTGCGGGGTGCCTCCGGTGGAGGTGCAGTGGCCGCATGTTTCCGTGATGGTGGCGACGCCGAGTTCGGCGGCCGCGACGTTGGTGGACAGCAGCCGCAGGGTGACCTTGTCGGTCCAGCGGTGCCGGTTGCGGGCGTCGAGCTGGACGTTGGAGGTCCATGCGAAGTTGGCGCTGCCCTGGTACTGGTGCTCGGGCTCGATGTAGAAGTCGACGCGGAGACCGCCGGAGGCGCACGAGCTGGTGCGGTCCGTTCTGACCTGGCCGACGGTACAGGTCACGGCCTGTTCGGTCGCGACGTTCTGCGCGGTCAGCGGGGTGAGCTGGGCGGTGGCGCTGTGGCGGGGCTGGAGTGTGGGTGGGGCGGCGTCTGCTGTGGCGGCTCCTGTGAATGCCGAGCTGACCGCGACGAGTGCGGCCAGCAGGATTCCCCCGCGTTTGATCATTTTCACCGATCGTGATCCTTTCGTTCGGATAAGGCGGGGTCATGTTTCAGGTGTAAAAAACGGGGCGTCAATGGCCTGTTGAAGCGTGTGGGTTGGTTTCGGCCAGCATGAAACGCGTGGGGACGATTTCTATGTGCTGGCCATGCGGTGGATTCACAGGTGGGAGCCGCGGGAATCGTTGTCCGGAATCTTGCTTCCCGCATGTGGAAGCGGTGTGTCTCGGCCTTCACGGCCATCGCATTTCGGCGCCTTCGCGTAGATCTTCAAATTCCACACGCAGGTTCCGTGCAATAACGCGCAGGGCAGTACCGGGGATTGCGCGGGTGTTTACGGCTCCAACTCCCACATGAGTGCAATCCCGCGACCAGCGAAGATGCGATGCCGTTCCTCGTCGCCGAGATCATTGTTGTTGTCGCTCTTCTCCAGGGGCACCGTCAGCGTCGTCAAGGTTCCCGTCATCGCGGTTCGCCGGCTTCTTCGACGGTGTGACTGACGCGGGGGAGGCGGCGGAGAGGGAGCTGTACGCGCTGACGCCCAACTCGCCTAGCCCGTATGGCCGCTAACCAAGCACTCGCGACTCTGCGTTGTAGGAACCCCTAACGAGCTGATCTGCGGGGTGGTTGGATCGCTTCGGATCTTTCTGCTCCCCGCGCACGCGGGGATGGTCCCGGCGTCAGCCGGTTCGTCGAAGAACTGGGCGCTGCTCCCCGTGCACGCCGAGAGGTTAGCTGAAGGCCCGGTCGGCCTGGTTTAGCGAGGGGCGTCGCGTCCGTGACGTCGTCAGCGGCTGGCCCGAAGCCCCTAGGGCGTGTCCGATGGGTCACGTGACTGTCCGGGCCTCTCGTCGTTCCGGTCGGTGTGGGGCGGGGCGACTTGTCGAACGAGGAATGGGCCCGGCTGAGGCCGTACTTGCCGAGGAACGAGGGGCGGGGCGGGAGGTGGAAGAGCCACCGCCAGGTGATCAACGGGATCCTGTTCCGGCAGCGGACCGGCATCCCGTGGCGGGATCTCCCGACGCGTTTCGGGAAGTGGCAGACGGCCTATGACCGTCATCGGCGTTGGTCAGCGGATGGCACGTGGGACCGGATCCTGCGGGCGGTCCAGGCCGAAGCCGATCTTGAGGGCCGACTCGACTGGTCTATGGTGGGCGTGGAATCCACCGTGTGCCGCGCTCACCAGCATGCTACCGGCGCCCGCAAGCAGGCGCCGCAAAAACCCCGGCAAGCGCACCCGCCCCGTCCAGCACCGTGCCGATGAAGCCCTTGGCCGTTCTCGGGGAGGGCTGAGCACAAAGGTTCACCTGGCGGGTGAAGGCGGGCTGAGGCCCTTGGCCCTGCTGATCACACCGGGTCAGTGGGGCGATGCCCCGCAGATGATTCCCGTCCTGGAGCAGATCCACGTTCAGCGTCCGGCCGGTGGGCGCCCGCGCACCCGGCCGGATCATCTGAGCGGCGACAAGGCGTACAGCTCCCGCCATAACCGGCGTTATCTGCGCCGCCGCCAGATCCGGCACACCATTCCCGAGCCCGAGAACCAGCGTGCCAACCGCCGACGCCGTGGGAGCGCGGGCGGTCGGCCTGTCGGCTTCCCCGCAACGGTACGTACACAGGAACGAAGTCGAGCGGCTCATCGGCAGGTTGAAGATCAACCGTGCTGTGGTGATGCGCTTCGGCATGAGGGCCTACGTCTTTCACGGCACGGTCACCGTCGCCGCAATCCGGCTGTGGCTCCGCCGGTGAGACCTGACTGGTGTTGCATGTCCTCCGGGACGCCATGGCTGACTGAATGTCCCCGACGGCAGGGGAAGGGTCCGGAACGAGGGGACACGTCGCGGTCTCCCTGGGGTCGGTGGCTGGAGGAGGTGCTCGGTGGCGCCCGCCGGCCCGTCGAGGGGCGTGTTGGACCAGCGGGCGCGGTATGGGTCAGGGGCAGGTGGCCAGGATGAGGGAGATGACGGTGCAGGTGGCCGTGTCGGTGTCGTTGGCCGCGTTGTTGTCGGTGGGTGCGGAGGTGGTGCGGACGCCGGTGACCGAGACGTGGCCCAGCGAGAGCAGGTGCAGCGGGATGCGGAAGGACTTGGCGCTGTCGGCGCCGTTGGCGATGGCGCCGTAGGTGCAGGTCACCGTGGAGCTGCTGGTGGTGCAGCCGCTGGACAGGTTGATGGCGGCGGCACCCGGGGGGAGGCTGGCGGTGATGGTGGCCGAAGTGACGGCGGCGGGGCCGTTGTTGTGGGCGTTCAGGGTGTAGGTGAGGTAGGGCACGAGGATGCCCAGGTGGGGCTGGCCGGTGACGTTCACGGCGATGTCGGCGTGGGGTGAGGCGATCGTGGTGGTGGTGCTGTCGGAGCCGGTGATGTCGCCGGTCGCGACGGCGCTGGCGGTGACCGTTCCGCCGGCAGTAGGCAGCACGGTCAGCGTGATGGTTGCCGGGCCTCCGTGGGGGATGAAGGCCCCGCAGTGCGCGTGGGTACCGGACGCACTGAAGCAGATTATGGAGCCGGTGGTGCTGGAGCCGGTGAAGGTTGCGGCCGCGCCGCTGAGGTCGACGGTGACGTCAGCGGGCTCGTTGTTCGGGCCGGTGTCGGGGATGGTGACGGTGTAGTTGTAGGGGGTGTTGACCGGCACCGGGTCGGCCGAGTCGGTGATCTGGATGACCGCGTCCGCGTGGGCCGGGCCCGCGGTGACCAGCAGTCCGGCGGTACCGAGCGCGGTCGCCGAGGCGAGGACGGCGAGCCTGCGGAACAACCGCCTCAGCGGATGGCGTGCAAGGGACGTGGGAGACACGGAGAACTCCGTTCTGCCGGCCGCCAGAGCGGACGGGCCCGGGGATCCGGGGTATCGCAACCGCATGAACCGGCGGTGAAACGACCGAGGAGGGGTCGCGAGTGTCCCGAGTAGGGTCCGGGCCCGGGTCTCTGCCGACCGTGCGCGCCCCCAAGGAGGGGCCGCCTGGGTGGAGTGCGTGTGCCGGGCCCACCCTCCCGCTCCACACCCACACATGCCAGAGATAAAGCGGTCAGCCTGGGCATTGAAACAGCCAGCCGCCCGGCGAGTGGCCCCGTAGGGCCGTGAAAAGCTGCCCTTTCCCACTCACCGAACAACCCAACCATCGGCGCATGACCCGTCGGACACGCCCTAGTGCTAATCCACGGAAGTTCCTTGAGGGCTGTTGACCGGGTCGCCTTGAGTGGAGTGCCTTCACAAAACCATCGGTCTCCACGGCCGTCGTCCGGGTCCGGGCCTCAGCTCGGACGCTGCCCGTGCCTCCCGTAGGCTCCTGGCATGTCTTACGGGGTGGATGCGCGGGAACTGTACGAGGCCCTGGGGCAGTACGAGGGGATGGAGCCGTACGAGCAGATCGTCGTGCCGTGGCTCGATCGGGCCCAGGGCGGCTACCGCGCCTGGCTGGCCACAGCGGCCGGAGATGGCGCATGGTGGACCGGGAAGGGAGCGGAGCCCACCGGGCAGAAACTCGTGTGGGAGCTCTACACTCTGCACCGGGTCAGCGACCGGCTGCTGCTCACTTTCCAGCCTTCCTCCGACGAGCCCGGCTCCCCGGACCCGCGGCCCCTGCTCTCGGAGTGGCAGTACCTCGACGTGTTCACCTCGCTCGGCATGACGCTGTTCGAGGACGGCGACGCCTTCGACCCGTTCCTCCACGAAATCGTCGAGGTCGAACAGGCCGACGACCCGCACGCGCCGATCGAGATCACCGAGATCCTCTGGCCCGGCCTGATGCTGGGCCGGCTGCTGTTCAGCCGGGCCGGCGTGCGGATCCGCTCCGGCATCAAGTACGCCCAACGTGGCGTCGCGGACTGCTCACCGCTGTACTGGACCTTCCGGCGCCGCCACCGGCCGACGGTAGACCTGTCCCAGGGCTGGGGCAGCAATTCCCAGTGGCGTACCGACTTCCGCCTCGATTACCGGACCCCGGCCGGCGATCGTCTCAACGTGGCGGGGGACCGCCCGATCGACGGCAGTGCCGACCTGCACCCCGACCACCCTGAGAATCTCAGCCCCGAGGAGAGGCTCCTGACATCGGGTGAACGGCGCGAGCTGTTGCGCCACCGCTGTCTCCTGCGCGCGCCTGAGGCCGCTGACGCACTGGCCGGATCGCCCGCCTGGGAGCGGGATCTGATGCCCTTCGACTGGCAGCTTCCGAACTCCGAGGGTTGACCCCGGGGCAGCCGGTAGCCGGGGGACCAAGACGGCCGGACCGGCCTTCGCCGTGATGGCAGCCACCTGCGGCCATCACTCGTGGGCGGGATGGCTCAAACCATGGTGCATACGAAGACCCATCTCGTCGATGAGCATGCCGTTGGTGCCGTGGCGTCCGTCGTTGTGGCAGGTGAACTCGGTGGCGGTGCTGGGCGGTGGTGTGCCGAGCAGGGTGAGGCAGGTGCCCAGTGCCTGCTGGCCGTAGGCGTTGGGGTGGATGGACTCCTGCTGGTCGCCCTGGGAGTCCCAGAACAGGGTCGAGGAGGTGAGGTAGGGCACCCAGCGGGCCCATTCCGCCTGCTGGGAATCCAGGGGCCTGGCCGAGGAGTTGCTGTTGGTTGCCTGTTGGGAGGCGTTGCTGCACAGTTCGTGGCCGGCGAAGGCGCTGCTGGTGTCCAGGAAGGCAGCGTGCGCTGACGCGGCGGCTGCCCGGAGCTGGCTTCTCATCCCGCCCACGAGGGTCTGCCGGGCCCAGTCGGTGTCCACATCGAAGAACGGGCAGCCTCCGTCGGCGTACCGGGCGCGTTTCTCGGTGTAGCGGTATTCGGTGCTGGGCGGCAGTGTGTCGGGATAGGACTGCACCACCAGGTGGTAGTCCTCGTCCTTATAGCCTTCGGCGTGCATGGCGGCGCGGATGTCCTGCAGAGCAGTGGTGACCTTGGCTCTGACGTCGTTCAGCTGCTTGCTGATGTTCGCCGTCGAATTCGCTTTGAAGTCCTTGCAGTAGTCGGTAAATGGATCCCAGGAGATCCACTTCACAAACTCGCGGGCGCAGCCTTCGGCGATGTTCGCGAAGCCCAGGTCGTTGCCGCCGATCGACACGACGATCATCTTGACCTGGTACCTCTTGGCGATGTCCGCGAGCTGGTCGGTCTGCGCGTCCTCGCCTTTGGCGGTGTAGGGGCGGGTGATCTCGTTCGTCGTCGCACCGGAACAGGCGAGATTGAAGCGCCGCCATGACGGGACACGGGGGTGGGCGGCGGAGGTGATCGGGGCGATGTCGGAGCGGTCGCACCTGTTGCCGCCGGGGGCGTAGGAGGTGGGGCCGTAGACCGTGTCGAGGTCGTGGCCGCACGTCTTCTCATCCGCGGAGCAGTTGGCAGCCGCGCGGTCTGTTCCCCACGCCGAGCCCTGCGCGCCGGTGTCGGCGTTGCCCGCCCATCGCCCGGCCTCGCCGGAGAGGTAGCTGTCGCCCAGCGACACGATGGCCGGGTTCCTCGTCGGCACGCACGCGGCCCTGCCGGCCCGCAGGACTGTGTCGATGGGGCCGCAGGGGAACTCCCGCCTGGGAGCGGGAGGGGCGGTGCTGGTCCAGAAGCCGACGGGGTAGTGGTCGGAGGCGTCCAGGTAGGTCAGACGGAATCCGGTGTACTGGTTGTCGGTCACCCCGCTGGTGATCATGTAGTCGAACTCGTCCTTCGGGCCTTTCACCGGATACGTGGAAAGGTCTGATCGGACGATCTTCGCGTCCGGGTAATCCGAGGCGAGGAGCGGTTCCAGTGAGTCGGGCGTGCGGTTGAAGTCGCCCATGGCTGCCCAGTCGCTGCTGCCCGCATCAGCGGAAATCTTGCCGATCAAGCTGGGGACGTCGTTCCGCTGGTCGGTGCGGCTCGGTCTGTTCTGTGCGTGGAGGGTATAGAACCAGGTTCCGTCCGCAAGCCGGACGCCAAGGGCGGGCTTGGCAGCGTCGGCCACCGTGTCGCCGGGCCTGACCGGCTGAGGGGGGATGATCTGGACCGCTCGCACCGAGTCGGCCGGCTGATTGACGACGATGGCCAGGGACCGGTTCCTGCGCTGTGTCTTGACCTTGTAGATGATGCAGGTGCTCCGCTGCGGCGGGCCCGGCAGGGGCGGTCGGCAGTCCGCCCACCGGTAGCGCTCAACGGTGAATCCGTGGGCCAGCGTCGTGCACTGCTTCACATACGCACCGTCCGCCAGTTCCGCATCCGGAGGCATCGCGTCCGGGACTTCCTGCAGGGCGAGGACCTCGACCTGCTTGGCCGCCGCGTACACGCCCTGCTGCCAGCGGTCCTGAGCGCCTTGCATGTTGAACGTTCCGGCCCGGTGCCGGTCTGCCTGGGCCTGGGCAATATCCGGAAACAAGCCTGCCTGGAGCAGGCTTGTCACCGTGGCGAGGACCAGCAACACGGCCAGGAGAACTCGCCGGGCCCGCACCGGTGCACGAAAGACGTCATTGTTTGAGCCCTCTCCGGGAACCCCGCGCTCCCAGAGGGTTCAGCGCAGCTGCTCCGCCCCTGGATGCCGGGGAGGCCATGGAGTGAAGGTGGCGGGCGGCATTACCGCGCCGGCCCGATGACACCCGGGGATAGAGAGGTACGTCGGGTCCGGTGGCTGCCCGCCGATCATCACTCGCCCCCAGCAAGTCCCGCGCCGCGACACGGGCAGACGGGGACAGCTCTCCCCCCGTTCGGGCCCGCCACATGGCCGTGCCGTGAGGTGCCAGAGGATCGGAGCATGACGTCGATTTGGCAGCCCCGCCACGTCGGCCTGAAAGCAGGTCGCGGCACTCGGCGAAGGTGACCTCATTCGACCAGTGCCACGCATAGCGGGTGATCAGCGCCGGGACCGGCAGGCCCACAACCGCACCCTGGCCGCGGTCGAGCGCACCGGCTCGTTCGGCCTGTACTGCTACACGATCACCGTGATCTGGTACGCGCTGCACGGCCACCACCCCAGCGCCGCCGCCGACCGCCGCGAGCACGCACCCAGGTCCACCACCAAGGCCGAGCCGTCACTGTCGGACATGGCCGCCAAGCTCCGCCGCGTGATCACCGCCGCCTGTTTTCCGCCCAACCGCCCGGGCCGGCCCACCGATCAGGAAATCGGCGCCGTCCAGCACGCACGGGCCGTAGCCAGCTCCGACGCGGCGGCGTGATCAACCAGACCCGTCAGGACATCGAAAGTCGAGTGGTTGCAGCGCGGTCGCCGTCGGCGAAGGCGCATGTCTCTGGGCGGACCAGGGGGTGCCGTACTGGAGGATCAATGCGCAGCTTTGTGACCGCATGCCCGGCGCACGTCCGTCATGTAGCCGCCAGGCAGAGGCCCCGTGGCGACCGTTGCCGGCGCACCGGTTCGCGCAGCCCCGCCCGTAGCGCCGGAAGTGTCAGGCGTTCTTGACCACGCCGGACTTGAGCTGCATGGGGCCGAAGCCGTCGATCTTGCAGTCGATGTCATATCCGTCGACTCCGTTGACGAGGCGGCACGCGGACACCCAGGCCCCAACCTCCCGCCCTCGAGCCGGAGATCGCGCCCGCCGACCCCTCGATGCCCTCCTCGAACAGGTCCCGATGTACCGAAGCCTCCAGGAGTGCGGCCGGACAGCAATGCTGGGCCGGTACCGACCTGCGGACTGACGGGCCCGGCCGGGATGCCGCCGCCCCGCATCGTTGGCGACCGCGAGGGTCCGGTTACCCGCCCCGACAGCCGTGTCGGCCTGCCTGCGGTTAGTTGAGGCCCAGTATGGCCAGTGCGGTGGTCCAGTCCGTCGCGATCGCCTTCTGCGCTGCGGCCAGCGGGACCTTGCCGGAGCAGATGGCCGTGTGCAGTTTGGACTCGACGCTGTCCTTCGGGTTGTTGGGGCCGGCGCTGTCGGCGTACACATGAACGTGGCTCCGGCAAGAATTTCGTAGACGAAGATCAGGGCGGGACAGGTGAGTGGGAGCCTGGATAGTGGCGACGGAGGTGTGCGATCAGCACGACTCGTTGCCGGAGCAGGGGGACACCGGCCCGTCCTCCCATGATCCTTTTCTGGAGCTTCACGTCGGTGATGCGACCTTCGTTCACTCCCGAGCTGAAGGATGTGGTGATCCCCTGCACGACTGCTGCCTCGTCCTCGCGGATGGACTTGGCCATGCTGGCCAGGGCCGGGAGATGGGAGGTGGTGAGCTGGTCGAGCCAGGCGGGCAGCAGGGCGGCGTCCTGGGCGTCGAGCATGGTGTCGAACTCGCGGACCAGCGTGTGGGTGCGCTGTAGTTCCGGGCAGTGTTCCAGAAGGCGGGCGAGCCGCTCACGGACGTGAAGGCCGCGCTGGTCAGGGGCGGTGGCGATCCATCGAGCGACTTCCCGCGGTGTGGGTGCCCGTTCGTCGACTTCTTCCAAGGGGAGCCCACGACGCAGGGGTTGAACGGCGAGTTTCACCTGCTGGTAGTGGCCCTGGTAGCCCTTGGCGGCGATCTCCTGGTGGAGAACGAAGGCGTTGTGCTCGCCCTCGTCCCAGCGTTGGCGCAGATGGCCGAGATACGGGTCGAGCGGTGTGGGCCTGCGCGGGTAGTGACGCGGATGCACTCCTGCCAGGTGGTGGCCCGCGCGTACTTGCGGACAGTGCGCCGGTTCAATCCGAGCTCGCGGGCGATGGAGTGGTGGCTGCGGTCGCGGGCGGTGTCGGTCACCGCGTGCACCGCTTCGAACAGTCGCTTCGCGTGTCGTCTGGCGGGCGTATCGGCCACCTCCGGGTCCTTGACCTCCGCAGGCTCAGGGATGACAGGTTCGGGATCGGGCGTCGCGGCAGGCAGGCAGCTCCGGTGTGCGGTGGCGATCTCCGGCACCCGCCTGGACAGCCCCTGCCACAAATGAAAGCGGTCGCTGACCTGCAGCGCGTCCGGTGCGCCGGCGGTGATGCCCTGCCGGTAGGAGGGCGAGCCGTCCCGGCAGACGACCTCCACGCCTGGATTCTCGCCGAGCCAGGTGCTGAGCGTCTCGGCGTCGCGGCCCTCCCACAGGGTGAGCGGGAGCCGGGTGCCAACGTCGACCAGCAGGGTCCCGTAGGTGCCCGCGTATAGGGCGAAATCGTCTCGCCAAGCACCCGCGGTGTGATCGCGGGCGGGAGTGGCACTCTCATCAGGTGAAACAGCACACTCGTGCGCGAAAGTGCCGTGTTCAGGATGGACAGCAACCTCGCACCACCGCGGCCTGCCAGGACAATGCCGAGAATCTCCACCAGGTGCTGAAGCAGCGGAGTGCGGCGCTGGTAGCGCACGGTCAGTCCGTCGACCTGCTCGGCGAAGGTGACCTTCATACAGGCCGGGTTTTCGCAGTACAAGCGCCGTACGCTCAAGTCGATACGGACAGGCCGCCCACCGAGAGCGGTATCGGCGAGGTGGCGCACATAGCGGCTGTGGACCCAGTCGCTCATGACACCGCAACCCGTACAGCACGCGGACACATCGCCGTGAGTGTGGGCCTGGATGACCACGGTGGGGCCCGTGGCGTCCACCGAGGCGACGACCACCCACGTCAAGTGCGGTAACAGCTCGAACAGTTCGTTGTCACACGAGGAGAGGATGCCCGCTGACCTACATCCCGATAGCCAGAGTCTCGCCCTGATCTTCGTCTACGAAATTCTTGCCGGAGCCCTTCCTCCCCAAGCCGCACAGCAAATATCCAAGACCGCTTAGCCGAAGAACGGGTCGTCCACCAGGTGGGCCCAGCCGCCGTCCGGGGGCGTTTCAGGGAGCGCCGAGAGGCGGCCTGGTCGGTACGCGGCTGGCTCGCGCCGCTGGATTCCATTGCCCCTGTCCCCTCTTCAGCAGCCCGCGGGGCCGGTGTCAGGCCGGTTGCTGCGGCCTGACACCGGCCCCGCGGGATCGGGGGTCAGCTGATGGGGTGGAGGTAGAAGGCTTCGTTGTCGGCGGGGAAGGGCAGGGGGCCGTACTGCTGCTCGTACTGGATGACGGGGGTGCCGTCGGTGGTGCCGTTTCCGGCGACGTTCAGCAGGTACTCGGTCCTCTCGTTGGTGATGGTCGTCAGGTTCGGGAACAGCGGCATGGGGTGTTCCAGGATGAAGTTCTGGGTGTCGGTGGTGGGGCCGTGGCGGTGGCAGTCCCAGATGTTCATCTGGGAGCCCTCCCTGCTCGCGGTGCCGTTGTCGACGTCCATGCATTTATGGCTGTTCACGCTGACGATGCGGTTGGACCTGTTCTGGAAGCCGTCGGGGTGCAGGGTCCACTGCTGGTTGGTGCCGTTGTCGGGGTGGTAGAGGATGATGTGGGTCCCGTTGGTCTTGCGGGCCTGGTAGACGTCGAGGACGCCGCCGTTGCCGCCGTTGTCACCAAGGGTGAAGCGGGCGGGCCCGGCGCCGGCGCGCAGCGAGGAGAAGGTGATGGGCCAGTGGTCGCTGCCCCGTGGGTTTCCGCGGGCGGCCTGCCAGTTCTGGGTCAGGACGTTGGAGACGGCGTAGTCCAGGCGGCCGCCGCTGAGCTGGGTGGGCCCGCCGCTCTCGTAGATGTGCGAGTTGGCAGGGATGCCGGTGGTTCCGCCGACGGGAAGGAAGCGGGGCGCCCGGTTGAAGTCGCCGAGTACCACCCAGTTGGCCAGGGCCAGTTGCCGGGAGCGGGTGGCCACCCGGCGCACCAGGGAGGCAGCGTCGGTGCCGCCGCTGGCACTGGCGTGGATGGAGGCGAACAGCGTGTTGTCCGCCCGGCGCACGACGCCGAGAGCGGACCGGTAGACCCCGGCGATCTCCTCCACCCGGTCCGGCCTGAAGGACGTGATCATGGCCGGATTGACACCCCGGGCCGGGTTGGCGCCCTGGTAGAGGATGTACACGAACCGCTCACCCCGAGTGCGGGTCGGAGGGATCCGGTACGCGCGGATGTTGCGGCCGATACGCCCCAGCGACACCGCCCCCGCCGGCGGCGTTATGGACGCCTCCTGCAACGCCACCACACTCGCGTTGTCCGACAACCCCAGCGCATACGTCCACCGGCCAGAGGCCCGCTGCATGTTCCACGTCGCCATCCGGTTCGAGTCCGGCGGCGCAGCCGCGGCAGTACCCCCGCCCGCGAGCAGGAATGCCGCGCACAGGGCCCCAATCAGCAGACCGATCAGCCCCCGCCGGCCCCCGGCGCGCCATGGGGCCGCCTCTGTTCTCCTCTGTGAATGCTGCATGCGCACCAATGTCGCGCCGCCCCCGCAGGCAACGGCAGGCATATTCAAGGCAGTTGACCCGGACGGGGCATGAACGGCTGTCAAACGACTCGTTCAGGAGCTGTCTCAAACTGAGAACACCGGGGGTGCCTGGTGAAGTCGGCCCGGGGCGCGGTTCCGGTCTTTCGACCGGCCCGTTTCCCCGGAGCCGCTTCCCGAACCGGGCATGCGACTTGGCACCGCACCCGGCTCTCCACAAGCCCCGAGGGCGTCGTGGTGGTTGTCCTCATCCCGTGGTGTCCCAGGGAGTGGGAATTGCCGTGCCCCGGTAGCGGTAGCGAGTGGTGCCTACCGTGATCGGGTCGAGCAGCTCCCTGTTCTCACTGGCCCACCAAGATCTGCGGCCGCAGTACTGCCGGTAGATCTTCCTCAGGCCCGTCTTGGGGTGCTTGCGCTGCACCCATCGCCACACCGTGTGCCACAGATAGTGGCGCAGGTAGGAGAAGGTCGCGTAAGACACTCCGGGCCGGAAGTAGGCGCACCAGCCCCGTACTGCCGGATTGAGCCGGAGTAACAGGGCGTCAAGCGGCTGGTTCGTGCCGACCTCCCGGCACAGCGTCCTGACCTTGGCCATGATGGCCCGCAGGGCCTTCTTGGCGGGGTAGGTGTCGACGTAGTACCGGTTGGTTCCTGGTTTTCGGTGGCGCTGGATGCGCCAGCCGAGGAAGTCCAGGCCCTGCTCGATGTGGGTGATCAGAGTCTTCTCCGGCGACAGGCGCAGGCCCATCGTGGAGAGCACTTCCCCGATCTCTTCGCGAAGCGTTTCGGCGTCTGCCTTGGTGCCATGCACCATCAGGCACCAGTCGTCCGCGTACCGGACCAGCCGATAGTTGGGCAGACTGCGGCGTCGACGCCTCCGGCGCTCGTTGGCATCAGGGCCGGGGCCTCCCGGCGCCTGGGCGATGTGCTCGTCCAGGACCGAGAGAGCGACGTTGCTGAGCAACGGCGAAAGGATCGAACCCTGCGGGGTGCCAGTGTCGTTGTCCCGCAGCTGGCCGTCCTCGCTGAGGATGCCCGCCTTGAGGAACGCCTTCACCAAGGCCAGGACGCGTTTGTCCCCGACGCGTACCCGCACGCGCTCCATGAGAGCGGGGTGTGAGATCTCGTCGAAGCAGGCTTTGATGTCGCCTTCCACGATCCACTCGTACTTCATGGACGTGAGTAGACGCACCTCAGCCACCGCGTCGTGAGCCCGGCGGTTCGGGCGGAACCGTAGGAACACGGGAGGAAATCCGCCTCGAAGATCGGCTCCAGCACCAGCTTCAAGGACGCCTGCACCACCCGGTCGGTGATCGTCGCGATCCCCAGACGGCGCAGCTTGCCATCCGACTTGGGAATCATCCGCTCCCGCACCGGCATGGGCTGGAAACTGCGGTCCTTGATCTGCGACCGCAGCGCGTCGAGGAACTCCTCGACCCCAACCCACAGTGCGATGGACGACGCGGTGCGTCCGTCCACCCCGGCCGTGCGTGCACCCTTGTTACCCCGCACCCGATCCCAGGCCACCAGCAGGAAGCCGGGATCGGCAACGAGATTGAACAGGTCGTCGAACCTGCGATGAGGATCATCACGAGCCCAACGGTGCAGCTTGGTCTGGATCTTCAGTACCCGGCGCTCCGCCTTATACAAGGCGCGCTCCAGCTCGTCGGTATTCACCGGCGACCCTCCCGACGTTCCAGTACTTCAGCTACTGACTTGCTGGCCCCCTTGGCCCTGCGACCGGCTTTCCCGGTCTCCATGACGGGTCGATACTCCCGCGACTACTGCGGGGCCTCCGCCCCACCCACGGCCATCAGTCGGCAACGGACCTGCCCACCGCCGAACTGGCTGTCCGGCAGCTCGGGCGACCGCGGATGGTTCCCACGTTCACCACACAATCGATCGGTCAGGGAGGTGCCCAGCTCTACTCCGACAACATCGCCACGCCTACGCCGCAGACTTCGGAGTGGCCTCCCCACCGGAAACGGAACCCGGCTTCGGAGTTGCCCCGCCCATCCAAGGACGGCCGAGTCACGCGCTGCATACCGGCCCATATCCACCAGGTTTGAGCCGGCTGAATGCTTACGGAGCTTCAACCACTGGTTCGCTCTCGCTACACCTTCTGACCTCGCTAGACGGACCCGCGCTGTCCGGTAGTACCGGCACGTCCCGCCGTTGTCGGGGCCGCTTGCCACCCTCCCCGGCGTTCCCCGGATCAGGCTGCCCCCAGCTTCACCGGACCGCTGCGACGGCCCGGAGGTGTCGGCCTTTCACCTCCACTCGATTACGTGGTACTTCGTGGCGCACACCGTTCTCATCCAATCCAGGCGTCTACTCAGCGAACACGGCCGGACCACGAGGTGTGCCTGGGGGTGTCGGTGTCCAACGAGAAGTCACGGCGCGACAAGTTCAGCGCGGGGCAGCTCGCGCGGCTCGCCGGGCTCGGGATGGGCTGGGCGGGGGAAGCGAGGTGACGGGGGCCGCGGAGCGCCGTTGAGCCGGGCGGAGATGCACAGGGGTCCCGGGGTCTGACCAATTCCAGCCCCCGGGACCCGGCACGCTGACGGCCACGCCGGGTCGGGCCGGGGCACCGGACATTCGCGTCCAGGCTGGTGTGTCAGAGGAGCTTCTGGGGGGCTTGGTACTGGTCGACGGGTGCGATGTTGCATGCGGCCTTGGGGCCGCCGAGGGCGTGTCCGCCGATGCCCTCGCCCTCGGGCAGCGGGACCGCGCAGCGGAGGTCGACGTTGGCGAGTGAGGCGCCATAGGTGTTGAGGATGCCGCCCGCTCCGTCTCCGTCTGCGCCCGTGATGACGGTGTCGCCATTGCGGGTGCCAAAGTCCGTGGCACCGGTGCCACTCGCACCTGCGCCGGCACCGGCACCGGTGAGGCCACCGGTGAGGTTCCCTGTGGTGCCAGTGAGGTTGCTGACGGGGCTGCTGACGGCGCCCGTGGGGTTGCTGACGGGGCTGGTGAGGTTGCTGGTGCCGGTGAGGTTGGTGACGGTGCTGGTGGCGCCGCTGACGGTGCCGCAGTTGCAGCCGGTGCCGGTGCCGCTCGTGGTCGGGCCCGCGGCGGCGGCGAGGACGCTCTGGATCGCGTCGGCGGCGGTCTTGTGGCCCTGGGGCACCGGAGTGTTTGCCGAGGCGGGGGCGGCGACGGCCATCGTTGCGGCGGCGGCGAAAACCGCTCCGGCGAGAACCTGCTTGATCACGGTGATGCTCCCAATTCGGTGGGTCGGTAAAGGGGGTGGCAGGCCCGCCCTGGGGGAGTGGCGAACCTGCCGCCCCTGGAACGAGGAACATGCACAACACGTCACACATCGTGCTCATTTGGGCCAATGCTCAACTCGCTGGCGCAGCAGTCACAAGGCCGACGCGCCCCGCGACGTCTGTGCACGCCCTGCCGAGGCCGGGCAGAAGGCCGAGCCGTGGGTGGTGGGCCGCTGTCCGCCGTGGCTTCCGCACCTCCGCCGCGGGCGGACCCGCAGAACCGAACGTTCCTGGCCTGCCGGTGCCGCCGGTATGGACGCGACTGTGCGGTGCCCGGGTCCGGCCCGGTGGCGTGGTGAGTGTGCCGGGTCCCGGGGCGACTGGTCGGACCCCGGGACCCTTGGGGGCACTCTCTAACGTGATCCTGCGCCCGTTCAACGTCTCCGTGCAGCCCCGGTCACCCCGCATCCCCCGCCCAGCCCATTGCGCGCCCGGCGAGCCGCACGAGCTGCTGTCCGTTCGGCTGGTGTCGGCGGTCGCGTGAAGTTCGGCTGTACGCCGACACCTTGCAGGGGCGGCTCGTGCGGTGGGAGACCGGTATCCCGGGCCGTAGGTCGTGGTCCTGGCCGTGGACGGTGAGCTGCTCGGTGTGCCAGCGCGGAACGACGGTGGCCTGCCCACTGGCCCCGGGTGTGCGCACGGCCCCCTGCGTGGCAGGGGGCCGTGGGTCAGGCGCGGTGGTCGACTGTTGTCAGAGGAGCTTCTGGGGGGCCTGGTACTGGTCGACGGGTGCGATGTTGCACGCGGCCTTGGGGCCGCCGAGGAGGTGGCCACCGATGCCCTCGCCCTCGGGCAGCGGTACCGCGCAGCGCAGGTCGACGTTGGCGAGCGGAGCGCCGTAGGTGTTGAGGATGCCGCCCGCCTCACCCGCGATGGAGGTGTTGCCGTTGCGGGTACCGAAGTCCGAGGCACCCAGCGCCGAGGCGGGGGCTGCGACGGCCATCGTTGCGGCAACGGCGAGGGCAGACCCGGCGAGAACCTGCTTGATCACGATGTGCTCCCATTCAGTGGATCAGAGAGGGTGGCCGGCTCGCCCTGCGGGAAGCCCGCCGCCCCTGGGCGGTGTCCGGTGGACCACGGACAGGTCGCGGGGTCCGGCACGGCACCCCGCCGCGTTGCGAACGTCCCCACAGCTCCTGCCTCAAGCCCTCACGGGCCAGAGGGGACCCCTATGAAGACGCTCCGGCGCCTTGCGGTGCACCGCACCAGACGCCGCGACCTGTCCGACCTGATCCACCAGACACCCCAGGAACGAGGATCATGCGCAAAACGTCACAAATAGTGCCCATTCGGGCCAACGCTCACCTCGCGGACCTGATAGTGGCCGGCCACCCGCCTCGGCTCCTTCTTCCCTGACGGCTCAGAGCCTGATGCGGGAGGCGTGCACGTAAGCCGTTGCCATCGATGGCTGTTGCTCCGGCCATGGGTAACCCGTTCGGTGATCCAGTCGTTGACGCAACGAGGCGCAGCCAGCCGCTGACGGGACCAGGCTGCGCCTCTCCTCATCCTCGCGACCCCTGGGCCTGTCTGGCGGACACAGAGCCGAGCAGCAGTCGAAACTGGCGCGCCCCGCAGCGTCTCTGTGTGTCCCGTCAGAGGCGGGCAGGAGGCCGGGCCGTGGGGCCGTGATGGGGGCCCGGTGCGCCCGCTGTCCACCAGCGGCCTCCGGGCTGTGCGGGCGGCCCCGCAGAAGCGAACGTACTGACCCTGGATGCCACCACCCCACATACAGGTCGCCCACCACACAACCCGACACGGCCAACTGAACGAACACCAGCTCCCCCAGCCCACCGGGACCGGCACGGGCTGGGCGGGCTGGGGGACCGGGGCCGCGGAGAGGCGTTGCACCAGGGTCCCGAGGTCTGACCAGCCCCGGGACCCCGCACACTCACAACCCCCCTCGGAGTGACGGGCCGGACTGTCCAGCCCCTACGCGCGCTACAGCGTGACCACAACCTGCGAAACGGCCTCTCGGGAGAGGAATAGTCAATAGCTGTGGATCGGTTGAGTGCCATCGGCTCAGTCAGGCCGCTTCTTTGCCCGTCCAGCTCTTCGCCAGATCACCGTCATCCCGAGCGCCAGGACGCCCAGCGCCACGACCACGATGACGACCTTGATCGCACGGTCCAGCAACAGGTGGTGAAGGAGGTCCGGCGACTCCGCTCCGAGGCCGACCATCACCGCCCGTCCTGTCGCCGCGACCAGGCCGCCCCGTTCTTCCGGCCCTCAAGCCGTCGGGTAGCGGCGCGCAGCCCGGCCCTCACTGCGGGGTCCGCATACCGGCGTACCTCGTCGAGCCTCCCCCTGCGCTTGAGAGTCAGGGCGATGGCGAAGACCAGCAGCGCCAGCACCACGAGACCGCCGACTATCAGGCCGAACCTGATGAGCATGAGATTGAGGTACGTCTCCACGAAGAGTCCTCCACTCGTTATGTCATGGCTGTGATACATCTGTTGTATCACGGGTGTGATAGAAAGGCTCCGTGCCTAAGCATGTAGACCCGATCGCTCGCCGTCGCCACGTCGTCGACGCGTTGTTCCGAGTCGTCGTCCGCGAAGGTCTGCATCGGGCCTCGCTTCGAGCCGTCGCCGACGAGGCCCAGCTCAACATCGGCTCTCTGCGTCACTACTTCGCCAGTCAGCAGGACCTGATGCGGTTCGCGATGCAGTCGATGCTCGACCGGGTCGGCAGTCGACTGCTCGAACACGTTGAGCGGATCGGAGACCTGGGCAGCCGCCCCCGCCCCGAACAGCTCCAGCTCGCGGCCGGGCTCCTGGCCGAGCTTCTGCCGCTCGACGAACACCGCCGTGCCGAGGTCACCGTCTTCCTGGACTTCAACACCGCTGCCCGCACCAACCCGGCCTTCGGTGACCTGTCGCGCCAGGCCGCCGAAGGCACGAGAAGGCTGATGTGCCGCGTACTCACCCGGCTCGACGCGGCAGGCGCCCTGCGCCCCGGCCTCGACCTCGACGTCGAGACCGAGCGGCTGACGGCGCTCCTGGACGGACTCAGCCTCAGCGCCCTCCTGCACCCCGAGATCCTCTCCCCACGGGCATGTACCGATGTGCTGCTCACGCATCTGGGCGATCTGGCACTGCCCGTGGGGACTCCGGACTCGGCGCACTGACCGCAGCGCCCGGTGAATCAGGCTGCGTGAGCCTCGGGGCGCTCGGCGAGGTGTCCGCCTTCAAAGCGGTCTCCGTCGCGGACGGGGGCGACGAGGTGGGGCGCGTTCACGGCCCGCCACCGGGCCCGGGCGGACTCGACGAGCTTGAAGACCATCGCCAGGGCGGCCGCGCGGGAGTCGGCGCCCTTGGTTACCTTCGTCCGCAGCCGGACGGTCGCGAAGGTCGACTCGATGGGGTTCGTGGTCCGCAGGTGGATCCAGTGCTCGGCGGGGAAGTCGTAGAACGCCAGCAGCTCGTCCTCGTCATCGACGATCTTCTTCACCGCCTTGGGAAACCGCGCGCCGTACTGCTTGGCGAACGCTTTGACCGCGGTGGCCGCGTGCTTCTTGTCCTCGGCGTTGTAGATGTCCTGGATGGCTTTCTTCGCCGCGGGCTGGGCCGACTTCGGGAGACTGTCGAGGCAGTTGGCCGTCTGTGAACCCAGCACCTCTGGTGGCGGGTCTCGGGGAAGACCTCGTTCAGCGCGTTCCAGAACCCAAGGGCGCCGTCGCCGACGGCCAGGACGGGAGCGCGCATGCCGCGCCGCCGGCAGTCCCGCGGCAGGCCCGCCCAGGACTCCGAGGACTCGCGGTAGCCGTCTGCCATCGCGATCAGCTCCTTGGTGCCGTCCGCACGCACGCCCATGACGACCAGGACCGCGACCTTCGCCTCATCCAGGCGTATACGCAGGTGAATGCCGTCGGCCCAGACGTAGACGTAGTCCGTGGCGGACAGGTCGCGCTCGCTGAACGCCTGGTGGTCGGCCTGCCACTGGGTGGTCAGCCGGGTGACGTTGGCCGGGGACAGGCCGGCCGAGGATCCGAGGAACTGCTCGAGCGCGGGCACGAAATCCCCGCTGGACAGCCCGTGGAGGTAGAGGAGCGGCAGTACCTCGCTGATCTTCGGGGACTTGCGACACCACGGCGGCAGGATCGCCGAGGAGAACCGCCTGCGCTCACCCGTCGCCTCATCGACGCGCTTGTCGTTGACGCGCGGGGCCTTGAGCTCAATCGATCCGGCCGCTGTGGTCACCGAGCGGGGCTGGTGATAGCCGTTGCGGACCACCAGGCGGTGCCGTGCTCGTCCCACTGATCATCCAACTCGGCTATATGGGCGTTGACTTCAGCCTCCAGGGCGGCGGCCAGCATCCGCCTCGCGCCCTCGCGGACGATGTCGTCGATCAGGGAGCCGGTCTCGATCGTTCCATCGGCATTCACTACGCTCAGCGCGGGCGTGCCTTCCCGACCGACGGTGCAACGTCGGCCTACTCGATGACCAGAAGTCGATCACTCGGGAAGGTACGCCCTTCGTACCCAACCCGAGGCCGATCCACAGGTCATGAGCATTGCTCCTGGCAAACCCGGTCTGGAGGCTTCCTCATACATCACCCTGCTGACCCTCGTCACCGAGGGGCTCGCACTCATGACCCTCGGCCTGGTCAAACCCTGGGGCGAGAAGGTGCCGAGCTGGATCCCGCTCCTGGGCGGCGGTGGTTCCGGCGCTGCTGGGGGCGCTCGCGGTCACCGCGCTGACGACGCAGATGTTCTGGGGCGGCTGGCCGGCCGAGGCGGGTGGCTCCGAGGCCCCGCAGGGCATGGCCGCGTTGATCATGAATGCGTGCTACGTGCCGATGCTGCTGTGGGGGCCTCTGGTTGCCGTCGTCACGGTGTCCTACACCCTGCGACACCGGAAGTAGATGACTCCTGAGACCTCAGCACCTGGAGAACCTCGTGGCAGAACGGTGTGGGGCCTGCGAGCAAGCGCGCACTCGCCCCAGCTCATTACGGGCTGAAAGGTCCGCCGGTCAGGTGACCTTCTGGCGCTGGGGCGTCTTCCGGGTCTTCACCCCGCCGACGATGAGCGCCAGCCCCACGGCGAGGATGCCGAGGTAAGCGGTGGATGGAAGGTCGACGACCTTGTGCATCCAGCCCCACTCTGTACCGAAGAAGGTCTGCGAAGCGAAGCTGACAAGCCCCTGGGCTCCTACGACGTAGCCGATGCTTTCGGCGGTGTATCCGATGGTTGTTCGCACGGCTCAACCTTCTCGCAGCGGTGCCGCAGGATCGTCCTTCGCAGGGCCGAAATCGCAGTAGGCCAAAGGATGCAGTTGCGTGCGGAGAGCACCGGCACAGCTGACCTGTGTCCATGAACCTTGACCGGGGAGCGTTCGGATCGTGCCTCCAGGGCGCTGTTCGTGCCCTGGAGGCACGATCACACGTCGCGGCGCCTCACGACGAGCACGGCGAGGGCGACCGCGGTCAGTGGCCAGAGGGCGTACACGATCCAGGAGCCGGGGAGCGTGGCGGTGTAGCCCAGGGATCCGGGATCCGGCTCCCAGGTTTGGACCAGGCGCGTCCAGGCGGCCGAGACCATCGTGTGTTTGACGTTTGCCGACCAGCGGTTGCTCGCCGAGAACATGGTGGGCAGCATCAGCAGGGTGAAGACGCTGGTGAGCATGGTCCCGGCGGCATGCCGGAGCAGAACGCCAAGGCCCAGGCCGACCAAGGCACACACCGGGGCCAGCAGCGCGGATGCCACCAGCGGACGGACCACGTCGGGGTGGGTGATCGGAACGCCGGCATCGTGCCCGTCCAGGATGGCCTGGGAGACCAGGAAGGATCCGATGGAGGCGGCCGTGCCGACCGCGGTCCACAGCACGCCGGTGACGACCGCCTTGGCCAGCACCACCGCACCACGGGCGGGGACGGCCACGGTGGTGGTGCGGATCAGCCCGCTGCCGTACTCGCTCACGACGGTGAGGGCGCCCATGCTGCCGGCGACGAGCATCAGCGTCATGTAACCGGTCGACGGGAAAGCGTCGTAGACCAGGAAACTACCGGGTTCGGAGCCCGCGGCCTTGTCCGCCAGTGTGGCCACGGCGCCGGACCCGATGACGAACAGGGTGATGAAGGCGAGGGCCCACGGGGTGGAGCGCAGGGACCGCATCTTGATCCACTCGGAGGCGATCAGGTCGCGGAACCGGGCGGGCGGCTCGGCGAGGGACGCGGCCGAAGTGGTCGCGGGGGCGGATGTCTGTGTGGTCATCGCGGCTGTCCTGCCTGGTATTCGACGCTGTCGGCGGTCAGTTCCATGAAGGCCGCCTCCAGCGAGGCGGTCCGGGTGGTCAACTCGTTCAACAAGATCCCGTTCGCGAAGGCGAGCGCGGCGATCCGGTCCGTCGCCAGTCCGGTCACGACGAGCTTCTCGGCGCCCGCCGATCCCTCCGGCTCGACCGACGCGCCGGCGGCGGTCAGCACCCCCGTCAGCTCGGCGGCCTGCCGCGTGCCCACCACCACGCCGAGGCCGGTGCTGCGGGCCGCGAAGTCCCGTACCGACTCGGCGGCGATGAGCCGGCCCCGGCCGATGACGATGAGCTGGTCGGCGGTGTTCTCCATCTCCGACATGAGGTGGCTGGAGAGGAAGACCGTGCGGCCCTCGGCCGCGAGGCGCTGGAAGAGGCGGCGCATCCAGAGCACGCCTTCCGGGTCCATGCCGTTGACCGGTTCGTCGAACATGAGCACCGGCGGATCGCCGAGCAGGGCGGTGGCGACGCCGAGGCGCTGCTTCATGCCGAGCGAGAACCCGCCGATGCGGCGCCTGGCCGCGTCGGTCAACCCCACTTCGTGCAGGACCTCCTCCACCCGGCGCGGGGAGATCCCGTTGCTGCGGGCCAGGGCGGACAGGTGGGCCGTGGCGGTGCGTCCGCCGTGGACCTGGCTCGCGTCGAGGAGGGCGCCGACGTGTCGCAGCCCCCGGGCGTGGCTGCGGAAGGGGACTCCGCTGACGGTGGCGGTGCCGCCGGTGGGGGCTTCCAGGCCGAGGATCATCCTCAGGGTGGTGGACTTCCCGGCTCCGTTGGGGCCGAGGAAGCCGGTGACCTGGCCCGGCTGCACGGTGAAGGACAGCTGGTCGACGGCGGTCTTGGCGCCGTAGTGCTTGGTGAGTTCGTTGACTTCGATCACATGGACAACCCTGCCGGGAGGGCTCCGTCCGGTCATGGGGCCGTGGGCGGCAATCACCCCCGGCCGCCTTCGCCCGTGGGCGTACGCCCACGGGCCGATGCCGCAGAGTCGGCGGCTGGATAGCCTCGCGGGATGAACGACATACCGACCACCCCGTTGCCCGCGCGCGTCGCCGGGCACGACCTTCCTCCTACGCGGGCACACCGCCGATGACGAGAACGAAGGTCACCGCCTGGGTGGGGGGTGTGCTGTACGTCCTCGCGGTGGGTCTGCTCATCGGGGGCGCGCCGCGGGCTTCGGGCACGGTCCACGGCATCGGGGCACTGCTGGCGGCGAGCCTCCTCGTCGGTGTCCTGCGACGCAGCCCGGTGCTGGCCCTGGCCCTGGCGCTCTTCGGGTCCACGGCCGTGGTGGTGGGCCCCCCGAGCTCCGCCGGTGTGGATCTGTCGGCTTCGTACCAGGGCCAGTTCCTGTCGTATCTGGCGGTGGACCTCGTCCTGGGCTTCATCGTCGCCACCCGCGCGCGGCGGGCTTCGACCGTCGCCGCGGCCACCTCCCTCGTCGTCCAGGTCCTGCTCGTCGGCGGCTTCGCGCACGGCGACAGCCTGATCCTCAACCTCCTGATCGCCCTCCTGGCGATGGCCGCGGCCTGCACGATCGGTCTGCTGAGCCGCGAGCGCCGCGAGCACGCGGTGGAGCTGCGCGCACAGGAGGTGGCCGAGGCCGTCATCGCCGAACGGCTGCGGATCGCACGGGAGTTGCACGACATGGTCGCTCACAGCATCGGCATCATCGCCATCCAGGCCGGAGTGGGGAGCCGGGTCATCCGGACACAGCCCACGGAGGCCCAGGAGGCGCTGCGAGCCATCGAAGCCACCAGCAGAGAGACCTTGTCAGGGCTGCGGCGTACGCTGGCGGCACTGCGTCAGGCCGACCCGGACACGGAGGTCTCGGGGCGGGCACCGCTCGCGCCTTCGCCCGGTCTGGCAGACCTCGAACGGCTGGCGGCGGCGACGGCGGACGCCGGCGTACGGGTCGACGTGCGCCGGGGCGGGGAACAGTGCCCGCTGCCCGCCGACATCGACCTGTCGGCCTACCGCATCGTCCAGGAGGCGCTGACCAATGTGGTCCGCCACGCGGACACCGGACACTGCCGGGTGACCATCGAGTACGGGGACGGGGAACTATCCGTGGAAATCGTCGACGACGGGCGCGGCGCCACCGAGGACGGCCCGGCCCACGGCTTCGGCATTGTGGGCATGCGCGAGCGGGTCGCTCTGCTGCACGGCCGCCTCAGCGCCGGGCCGCGTCCCGAGGGCGGCTTCCGGGTGGCGGCGCGGCTGCCCCTGCCCGACCCCGCCGGAGTTCCGGTGGAGGCCCGATGACCGGCGGTCCCGTACGCGTCCTGCTCGTCGACGACCAGCCGCTGGTGCGGTCCGGCCTGCGCGTGATCATGGCCGACCACCCCGACCTGGAAGTCGTCGGTGAGGCGTCCACCGGCGCCGAGGCGGTCCAGCTGGTGGGGGAAATATGCCCCGACGTCGTGGTGATGGACATCCGGATGCCCGGCATGGACGGGATCGAGGCCACCCGCCTGATCACCGCCGGGCCGGCGACCACCCGCGTCCTCGTCCTGACCACCTTCGACGAGGACGACCACGTCTACGGCGCGCTCCGGGCCGGCGCGAGCGGCTTCATGGTCAAGGACATGGCGCTCGACGACATCCTCGCGGCGATCCGCGTGGTCGCCGCCGGCGACGCGCTGATCGCCCCGGGCGTCACGCGCCGTCTGATCGCAGAGTTCGCCGGGCGCCCCGAAGCCGCCCCGGCACCCTCCCCACGACTGGTCGAGGGCATCACCGAGCGGGAACGGGAAGTCCTGACCCTGGTCGGACGCGGCCGGTCGAACACCGAGATCGCCGAGGACCTCTTCATCACGGTGGCCACCGCCAAGTCGCACGTCTCTCGCCTGCTCACCAAACTGGGCGCCCGGGACCGCGTCCAGCTCGTCATCACCGCCTACGAGACGAGGCTCGTCACGCTGCCTCGCTGATGGCGTCCCCGGCCCCCAGGGTCTCGGAGATGCCCTGTCGCTCGTCTCGTGTACGAGCCGCCGACGGAGCAGCCGCGAACGCCTGCCGCAGGGGTGTGGGATGCCCCTCGCGGCCGAACATCCGCTGGGGCTGGCCGCTCAGATGATCTCCACAGTTCGGTGGGATTGACACAGGCAGTCCCTCTCGATCCAGTCGAGGACAGAAGGGTGGGCCGGACGCCAGCCCAGTCGGGCACCCCTGCTTCGTACGCGGCTGTTGGAGGCGAGCACGTACAAGGCGAGTTCGTGCCCCCAGTAGGCGACGGCGGTGTCCGCGTCCCAGGACTCGGCGGGGCCCAGGCCGAGTGCCGAGGCGAGGGAGGCGGAGATGTCGGCGAACGACGCCTCACCGTTCTCGACGAAGTAGAAGGATCCGGCCGAGGCGTCGGTGAGGGCGCGCAGGTAGAGGTCGGCGATGTCGTCTATGTGCACGGTCGACCAGATGTTGCGGCCCGCTTCCACGTACCGCACGACACCGCTGGCGCGAGCTTGCCGGGCGAGCGCGGGGATCTGCACGCTGTCGTGAGCCATGCCCCGGCCGTGTCCGTAGACGAGGGAGTTGCACAGTACGACCGCACGCCGCTGCCCGCCGCGCCCAGGACGAAACGGTCGAGGGCGACACGGTCGGCCTTCTCTTCGACGGGGCGCCAGCTCGACCCGGGGCGACGATTTCCTCGGTGAACACCTCGTCCGCGGCAGCACCGCGCGAGTCGGTGCTGACGATGCTGGAACCGCTGGTGTGCACCAGTGCGCGGCCGGTGCCCGCCAGTCCTTCGACGAGTGCCTCGACGGCGCCCCGGTGGTCGCTGCTGGCGGCGTTGACGACGGCGTCGGCCTCGCGGGCACGCGCGGTGAGCAGCGCGCCGTCGTCGAGCGTACCGAGGACGGGGGTGATGCCTCGCCGCTTCAGCTCACGGGCTTTGTCCTCGGTACGGACGAGCCCCTCGACCCGGTGTCCGGAGCGCAGCAGCAGATCAGCGACCGAACCTCCGATGTAGCCGGTGGCCCCGGTGACGAAGACGCGCATGTGAGGACTCCAATTCAAGGACGGGGAGGGGGGACAGGGAGGGGACTGTGCGTCTCTTGCACGTGCACGGTCATGTGGCGGCAGACCCCGGCCACCCTCCGGACGACACGGACCGGAGAGCTTTCGACCGGGGCCCGGCCGTTGATGACCAAGGGGCCCGTGGACCGCGCGGCTTGTGCCGCCCGCTCATTGACCCGGTCGTGACCTCGGTCGGTCGAGCGGCCAGGGCCGGGCGGTGGCGCCGAGCCGGTTCCAGGCATTGATCACGGTGATGGTCCAGATCAGCTCGGCGAGTTCGACCTCGGTGAACTCGGCGGCCGCCCGGCCGTAGACCTCGTTGGTGACAGGGCCTTCGGTGAGACTGGTGGCCGCCTCGGCCAGCTCCAGGGCAGCCCGTTCGCGGTCAGTGAAGAACGGGGTCTCGCGCCACACGGGCAGTGCGTAGAGGCGCTGCTCGGTCTCGCCTGCCGTACGTGCGTCCCGGGTGTGCAGATCGACGCAGTAGGCGCAGCCGTTGAGTTGAGAGACGCGTGACCGCACCAATTCCAGCAGCGCGGGCTCCAGGCTGACCTTCCGGGAGGCCGCGTCGAGCGCATTGAGTGCGCGGTTGATGTGCGGGGCAAGCTTGTCTACCTGAAGTCGTACAGATGTCACGGAATCCTCCTTCGAGTGGGGTTGTCGGCCTGCAGCGGTCGACGGTCAGTCGACGATGGTGACCTCGCCGTCGCGGAAGGCGCGGTAGGGCACTCCTTCGCGGTCGTAGTGCTCCACGACGTGCTCGATCGGCTCGCTCTCGGGGACCGGTGAGCGGTAGTGGGGAACGAAGGCGTAGTCCAGGAGGCCGAGGCCGTCCCAGAGCGTCGGCAGGCCGTAGGCGGTGACGGCGTCGGCGGGGTCGTCGACGAGTTCGAGACCGCGCAGGCTGGGCGACAGGACGCAGGCGCCCGCGCTCCAACCGGCGTAGACGAGGGTGTCGCGGCGCAGCATGCCGGTCAGGGTCTTGTCGGCACCGCTGAGGGCCATGGCCAGCCGCAGGACGAACGGGTTGCCGCCATGGACCCAGACGACGCCGAAGCCGGACAGACGCTCGGCGAGTGTGCCCGCATCACCGAAGTGGTCCCGCAGGTCCACCTCGGTTGCCTGGTAGCCACGGTCACGCAGCATCGCGACCTCTCGGCCGGTGGCCTGCTGTCTCTGCGGGGCGGGAAGTGCGTCCAGCGCGTTGCCGACGACGGCTGCGGTCCGGGCACCTTTGACGAGGTCGTCCAGCAGCTCGGGGGCGTCCCCGAGTTTCCAGGAGGAAAGGAACAAACGCATGGTCCTGCTCTCGTGACAAGGAGGGGCGCAGGGGAAGATCAGGCGGAGACGGTGAGGACGATCTTTCCGGTGGTACGGCCGGTCTCGCCGATCTCATGGGCCTTGGCCGCCTGTTCGAGCGGCAGGACCGTGTCGATGCGCACCCGCAACAGGCCGGATCCGGCGAGGGAGGCGATCTCCTTCATCCCCGCCTGGTCGGCTTCGGTGATCATGAAGGTGGAGCGGAGTCCGAGAGCTCGGGCCTCGGCCGCCAGGTGCGCCTCGGCGGGGGAGGCGAGCGAGACGATGATGCCGCCCGGGCGCAGGGTCCGGAGGGAGCGCGGCCCGTAGTCACCACCGATGGTGTCGATCACGACGTCGATGGCGCGGGCGGCGGTGGTGAAGTCGGTACGGGTGTAGTCGATGACCTCGTCAGCGCCCAGTCCTCGTACGAAGTCGTGGTTGGCGGCGCGAGCGGTGCCGACGACATGCGCGCCACGCGCCTTGGCGATCTGGACGGCCAGGTGTCCGACGCCACCCGCCGCGGCATGGATCAGCACGCGTTGCCCGGGACGGACGTCGGCCGTGTCGACCAGGGCCTGCCACGCGGTGAGCGCGGCCAGGGGGAGCGCGGCGGCCTCCACGTGGGAGAGCCTCGGCGGCTTGATGGTCAGGTGCCGGGCCGGGGAGACCACGTACTCGGCGTAGGTCCCGGCAGGGGCCGGCTGGCGCGGCATGCCGAACACTTCGTCGCCGGGCTGGAACAGGCCGACACCCGGTCCGGTGGCTTCGACCACGCCGGACACGTCCCAGCCCAGGCGGATTGGAGCAGCGCCCGCCAGCCCGCCGGTGGCCCGGTGCCACCAGTCGGTCGGGTTCACCCCTGCGGCACGCACCCGGACGAGCACTTCGGCGGGGCCGGGCACCGGGCGCGGTGTCTCAATGATCTTCAGGACGTCCGGTCCGCCGAGGGAGTCCTGACCGATGGCACGCACAGTGAAGTTCCTTTGTGTCTGGCACGCCGTCCGTCGTGGTCCGGCCGTGCGGGTGGAAAGCGCAGAGGCTTCGGGCTCGGGAGGGCGGGCCCGGAGGGAGGAGCAGGCGTCGCCGACGGTCCCGCGGAAGGGGGCGGTTCGGTTCGGTTTTCCCTCGCCGCTTCCAGCGGCAGCCGGAAGGCAGTTCACCCGGGGAAGGCCCCCGGGTGAGGGTCGGAAATGCCAGGTGATGGTGGCCTGTTCAGACTCCTACGGGTCTGATGCGCCAACAAGCTGACATAGTGCAACGGTCGTTTAGGTGGATTTAACGTCCGGAGGATCGAGTGCTGGAGCGGCTTGAACTGGAGGCGTTCCTGACGCTGTCCGAGGAGTTGCACTTCGGCCGCACGGCCGACCGTCTGCACGTGACCACCGCCCGGATCAGCCAGACCATCAAGAGGCTGGAACGCCACATCGGTACGCCGCTGTTCGAACGCAGCAGCCGTCATGTCCGCCTCACCGAGGCCGGTCGGCTGCTGCACGACGATTTGCGCCCGGCCTACGACCAGATCGAGGCCGGGCTGGAGAAGGCGACCAACGCCGCGCGCGGTGTCGGAGGCGTGCTCCAGGTTGGGTTCCTCGGCGCCGCCGCCGGACAGCTCATGGTCCAGGCCGCCCAGCTGTTCGACCGACGTCACCCCGGCTGGCGGGCCCGGCCCAGGGAAATGCAGATCGTCGACGGCCTCCGGCGGTTGCGCGCAGGCGATGTCGACCTCCTGGTCGTGAGCCTGCCGCACCACGAACCCGACATGGTCACCGGGCCGGTCCTGTTCTCCGAACCCCGCGTGCTGGGAGTGTCGTCCCGGCACCCGCTCGCCCGCCGTGACAGCGTTTCGCTGGAAGACCTGGTCGCGGTCAAAATGCTGCAGGTGGCCGGAGCGTTCCCCGACTACTGGCGCGCGGACCGCACACCCCACCTGACGCCCGCAGGCCGCCCCGTCGAACCGGGCCCGCAGTTCGAAACGCTCCAGGAAGCCCTGGCTCTGATCGACGCCGGCGAAGGTGCTTTCGTGATGGGCGCCCAGGTGTCGCGCTTCTACGCGCGCCCCGGCGTCGCCTATCTCCCGCTGAGCGATGCACCGCCTCTGGAATGGGCACCTACCTGGCTTGTCACCAACACCGCACCTCAGATACACGCCTTCAACCAGGCTGCCCAGAACGTCGCCGTCCGAGCCTCTCCCGCCGTTCGCAACTGACGCCGATCCGTGCACCGGTTCTGGAAGGGCGTACCTCTTGAGTGTGTTCGGTGGCACGCCGACGAGGCACGGCGGTCACCGGAGAACGCGGGCGTCGTGGTCGGGCACCGGAGCCGCAGCCTTCGGGCCGCGAGCCGGAGCAAGTTCCTTGAGGCGCCTGCCGATAAGGACGAACAGCAGGACGAGCCCGGCCGTGAGAAGGATGTGGCCGAGGCCGGCGGCCAGCGAGACCTCCACCGGCACGGGACGACCGAGAAGCGTCTGGCTGCCGTGGACGAACATCATGGCGACGGAGAGGACGACGCCCGCGTTGTAGACCCAGAAGAATGCGGTGAACAGCCCGGCCCCAGACGGTTCGAACAGTTTGTCAAGGGCCAGGACGACAAGGAAGGCCAGCATGCCCAGCGCGAGCAGATGCGTGTGTACGAGTGCGAGCTGGGTTCGCCCGCCGAAGCCGTGGAGCTTGGTGAACTCCCGGTGGTACAGCCCGGATACCACCCCAAAGATCACGTAGAGGTGTGCTGCGTGGTAGGACTTTCGGGAGGAAGTCTGCGAGGGGCAGCTGGTAGGGCGGGCCACTGAGCAGTCCGTCGATGCCGGTCACGGGCGGACGGAGAGTCGACTCGTCGTTGTCCCGTCCAGCGTAGGTTCGGTGCCGGTTCGGACGAAGTCTCCCGGGAGCGGTCGGGGCATGCGGTGGCGCTGAGGGCAGTGGGACGGTTGCGTAGCACCGTTCGGGGCGGGGGTCTGACTCATGACTTTTTTGACCGAAGTGTCTTGTCACAGGCATGTCGACTGCCGTTGTGGATGGTGCCTGCTGTAACCGAGCCACAGGGCGTGTCCCCCCATAGGGGCCTTGCCGTCTTTCAGGCGCCATCACGGTTCAGACCGCCCGACCGGCAGGTGCCAGCCACCCAGCACATCACCACGCGGGAGGCGGACCAGCATGACGACCAGACAGCGCAGCACCTCTTCCGCCAGTACGGGCCCGCCCGCTCGGGGTGAGGTCGTCCTGGGCGTGGACACGCACGGCGAGGTTCATGTCGCCGCGGTGGTCGGCCCACTGGGCCAGATCCTGGGCACCAAGTCCTTTCCGGCCACGGCGGTCGGATACCCGTCGGTTGCTCGCCTGGGCCCGCGAGTTAGGGACGGTGCGGCGGGCCGGGGTGGAGGGCACCGGTACCTTCGGCGCGGGCCTGTCGCGTTACCTGCTGGCGCAGCAGGTCGTGGTGTTCGAGGTGAACCGGCCCGACCGCTCGGCCCGCCGTCTGCTCGGGAAGTCGGACCCGCTCGACGCCCAGGCTGCCGCGCGGGCCGTGCTCAGCGGTCGCGCCCAGGCCCGCGCCAAGACCGGCGACGGCCCGGTGCAAAGTGCTCGGATGTTCAAAATCGCCAAGGATTCCGCGGTCAAGGCCCGCACCCAGGCGATCAACCAGCTCAAGGCCGTCCTGGTCGTAGCCGACCCAGCCCTGCGGGAACGGCTGTCCGGCCTGGGCAACCGCGAACTGTTCCGCACCTGCGCACGCCTCAGCTCGCGTGAGGGCGAGGCCGGCGGGAGCGATGAGGACCCTGTAGCTGAGGCCACTCTCATGACGCTGAGCATGCTGGCTCAGCGCATCGAGCAGCTCACCGGGCAGATCGATGAGCTGAATCAGCGACTGACCGGGCTCGTTGAACGCCATGCCCCGCAGCTGCTCGCGCCGGTGGGTATCGGCCCGGACTCCGCTGCCACGCTCCTGATCACCATGGGCGACAATCCCGAGCGGCTGAGCACCGAGGCGTCTTTCGCCGCGCTGTGCGGAGTGAGCCCCATTGAGTACTCCTCGGGCGGCCGGACCTCGCGCCGGCTCAACCATGGTGGCGACCGGCAGGCGAATGCAGCCCTGCACCGCATCGTGTTCACCCGGCTGCGCCACGACCCGCGCACCCAGGCGTACTACGAACGCCGCACCCAGGAGGGCAAAACGCGGCGTGAGATCATCCGATGCCTCAAGCGATATGCCGCCCGCGAGGTCTTCAACCTGGTCAGAACGGTCTCTACTGACCCCCCGTTATAGGGGCGTCGGTGACTGATGAGAGGGTCGGGCGGGTGAGCGAGACACCGAAGAACACCCTGCAATACCGCGTTGACGGGCCAGAAGACGCCCCGGTCCTGGTCATGGGCCCCTCACTGGGTACCACATGGCACAGGTAGGCGAAGGCGTCTTTTGGCGTCTACGTGGTCCAGGGCGGGAGTGTTTGCCCTGATTGGGGCCTTGTGGTTCAGGTGCGTCGACGCTGTTCGTGACATTCGTGTGATCGCTGTGACTGATGTGGACCCCCGCCGGCTTGTTTTCGCGGGGGTCTCTCGTGCGTCGGCCGGGGCCGGGGAGCGAGCGCGCTCCGCGGCTTGGCCCGGATCTGGCGAGGTCGCTTTGCGCCGCTTCCTATGGTCGGGCGTTACCTATGACCGCCTGCTCGACTTCCTGACAGGGGGCTCGTGCCCCTTCCGGTGTTCAGGCGTGTCGTCTGCCGCATCGGGCCTGCTCCCGGTCCGGTCATCGGTAGGCCAGCCCCGGACGCCCAGGCGCTCCAACGGCTGAGGTCCGCGCCTCGCACCGGCGGTGGCTGGTGCGGCGACCGGACGCACCCGCACGTGAAGTCTTGGTTTGGGCGAGGGGCATTCAGAAGTCGGTGCCCAGTACAGCGAGGGGGCGCCGGTCGAGCTGAGCGATGCGGACCTTCTCACGCAGCCAGTGGGCGGCATCACCTTCCTGTTCGAGCAGGAGGACGAGTTCTCGTAGTTCACCGAGAATGATCACTCGCTGGTTCAGGGCCCGCTCGCTTTCCTTGATCGCCGGCCCGGTGAACCCGGAGGCCGATATGAACAGCGCGCGGACTTCCGAACGTCCGTAGACCCGAACGAGATGGCGGCTCATCGCGTTGATCTCGACAGGCTTACCCCGCCACTTGATCTCCACGAGATACTGGGATCCGTCCTTTTCCAGCGCGCCGTCGATCTGCTCGGCCACCTGGCCATCCTCGTTGCGCAGGATAAAGGATTCCCTGATTAGGATCCCTTCGGTCTTGAAGACATCGTTCAGTACGCCTTCGAGGGCGGTGCCCCGCTTCCTTGGGTCCAGTTCGTTGAAGAGGTCAGCGAGTCGGCCTCGAAGCGCTGCGAATTCCGCATGCCGCCGAGCCAAGCGCTCCGTCTCGGCGGTGCGTGCCGCAAGCCGTGCTGCCCGTTCGTCGTCACGTGCCTGGTTCATCCGGGTGAACGAGTCCTTGACGTTCACCAGACTTCGTACGTTCGCCTGTAGTCCCTGAGCCGGTAGTCGATCGTCCGGCCACAGCGTGGAGAAGTCTTCGAACTCGATTGCCCGCTTGAGTAGCTCTCGTCGGACTTGCAGGCCGGCGTCGCCCTGCTCGTTGATCTGGCTGAGCACGGCACGAACAATCTTGTACTTGCTGATTGTTGTCCTGTCCGCAGCGAGCTGTTGCCGGTGTACGGCGAGCAGTTCCTCACTGACGCCCGCTCCGCGCAAGAATTCGAGGACTCCGTCCTTGCTTCGGCTCAGCCGTGGCACCAGCTCGATCAGCAGCTCCAACAGCTCGGGAGGCCAGTGGTAGGCGTCATCGTGGGCCATTCGACATTCGCACCTTCCACGTCGAAGCCGTGTCGCGGGCCTCTTCGGCCTGCGATGGATCTGAACAGCACATCCTTCAAACCTGATTGTGCAGCGCGCGGAGCAACTCGGCCCCGGTTTCACGTGATAGAAGACGCTCAGCTCGCGCATGGTCGGGTCCTCGCTCCGGAGAGGCGAGGGCGGCCGTCAGTGGGTACGGCCATGCATCCTGTCCTGTGCGGAGGACGTCGGCGGTGATCCCCGTCAGCGCCTTGCCTGTGAACGCCGGGCGTACCGGTTCGTCCTGAGCGTGGATGATGCCGAGCCTGCGTGGGCGGAGGCTGGTGGCAGCGAGCCTTGGCAGCCGTGCCGTTTTCAGGCGCCGACAGCGCAATCTTCAACGGCGGCCTCCGACCCAGGCCCGTGGACTACTGGATCACGCTTGGGGGAATGCCCCGAATGTCAAGCGGCTCGGTGTGGTCCTACAGCGCGGGGAGGCCGAAGTGCCGAACAGATACGTGAAACTCGTGGGCTTCGATCGCGAGCTGGACCTCACCGAGCCGGATCTTGGAGTGGCGGGCGGGGCCGTGCTCCTGGAACGCTTGTTGGCGGACCGCCGATTGCCCGTAGCCGTGCGCGGGCTCACGTGTGCGGAGATCTGCGAAAGGCTGGGCTACACGGAGCCGATGTACCTGTACCGGCGGATGGGCCGGGTGGTCGCCTCACATACCCGCAGCGACGCACAGGACCGGCACCGTGGTGGTGGGGAGTCGGATGAGCACAAGGCGTACAAGGAGCGGGCGGTCCGCGCGGCGGAGGAAGGCGGCCACCAGGCGACGGCGGAGCGGGCGAGCAAGGACCGGAAGGTTCGCAGCGACGTTCTGATACGGGGAGCGAACGGTGTCCTGCTGGGCTTCGAGTCGCAGCTGTCACCGGTCAACCCCCGGGAGATCGCAGCGCGGGACGCGGCTGCCCGACGGGTGGGGCTGGTGGATGCGTGGCAGACGGACAGCCGGGCACTGGCGGAGGCACTGGTGGTGCCGTGGCTGCGCACGGACAAGCTGCCCTTCGAGCTGATTATGCGGCGTGACAGCCCGCTCCCGTTTCGCGGTGGTGTCCGCCGGATCGATCTGGTGCGCTGTGATGAGCGGTTCCCGGGGCCGTGCCCGCGGAAGGGGACCGGGAAGTGCGGGAAGTGGCATCCGACGACGCGGCCGACGGAGGTGCCCTTTGACCCGTTCATCCGGGACGCGGCGTCCGGGCTGTACGTGCGGGCGGCGGTGAAGGTGAAGCGGACGGCCTACGAGTTCTGGACCCCGGCGGCCGACTACGCCGCCTACCGCGATGCGAGCAGGGGGGAACCTCCGCCTGCTGTAACGCACCCCTGGCAGGCGAAGAGCGTGATGGGCGAGGGCGATCCGACCTGCCGGGTGCGCATGCCGGCAGTGGACGAGGCAAGTGTTGTCCCGCTGGCGGACATTCCTGTGGCGCGTGCACCTCGGTCCATGGTGACCGACACGGCCACCGCTGGACCAGCGTCGCTGTACCGGGGGGAGTGCGGGGCAGGGGTGACGAAGTGCGGGGCGCCTGCACGGTTCTACGCGTGCGGATGGCGGTGCGACAGCCACCGGCCGGGCGCCGTTGGCGGTGCACCCTGAGCACGCGCCGCCGCAAGTGAGGCCGCTCGCTGCCAGAAACCGATGGCCTGATCCCGGGACCACGGCCACACACTCAGTCCCGACGGCTTGACTGGTCACCTGCTCCCCGATGCTTTCAGCCGCATGCTTCGGGGCCGCATTGTGTGGTCAGCTCGTTCGGATCCCGGCGCAGCTGGCGTGCGAATGGGTGATGATGACGCCGTGAGTCTGGAGCTGAGCAACTACGAGCTGACGTGGCCCGCGTTCCTGTTCGTGTCCGAGGGCGAGCGCATCCTCAAGTCGGCAGGATCCTCCTGGGAAGACCGCGCCGAGTGGCTCATGACCGAGGCCCTGTCCGGGGCGGCGGCCGTTGCGGACTTCAGGGAGAGGGCGAACCACCACGACGTCGATCCCTGGGCCAGCACGGCCTCCGGGCGAGGCCGGTCCGTGGTGGTGACGAAGCACGAATGGTTCTCCGAACTCATCAGCCGGGCTTCTGAGATCCGACCCGCGGCTGTGCCCAGGCCGTACTGGCCGCAGAGGCAGGGCCGGGGCTCGCCCCTCGACGGAAGCACCGTGCAAGACGCCCGCCGTGACTTCGCCAGGGTGGTCGGCGACTTCGCGGACAACGGCTACCTGGTCGAGCACTTCGGCGAGGAGTGCGTCGATGCCCCGGACGTGCTGCCCGACGCTTCTGTGCTGATCGAACGACGTCTGGGGATTCCCGGCCTGTGGCCCCTGGCCCCGGAGACCTGGGACGAGGACACCTTCTACGGCCTCATCGAGGTCTTCCACGACCTTGTCAGCCGTCCGCGGATGCGGCGTTACCATGACTTCTGCAACTGTGGCTGGCACCACTCGGAGTTCCACAACGGGCCGGCCCGCATCCTGTACCGCGCGAAGGTCAACGAATTGCTTCGCGCTGCCGGCACCGAGTACGAGCTGGCCGCGGAAGGCGAGGACCTCGGCCGCCTGGTCGCTGTCACTGACGACGCCCGCAGCCAGCTGATGCACCACGCTCTCAACGACAGCCCACCCGACATCACTGCCGGCGTCCGCCACGCCATCGCGCTCTACCGGAGCCGCGACGCTTCACCCGAGAGCAAGCGGTCGGCCATTTTCAACCTTGGCCGCATTCTTGAGGAGCGCCGCACCCTGATCAAGGACCAGCTCGGTAAGGACGAAGGTGCCCTCTTCGAGATCGCCAACCGATTTGACTTGCGCCCCCGCCGAGCCGACCACCGGGGCGAGTACGACGAGGCGTTCCTCGACTGGATCTTCTGGTGGTACCTGAGCACCGTGGAGCTGACCAACCGGCTGATCACGTCACGCAACGCCTCCTGACGCTCGCAGCTCGGCTGCCGAACCCGGCGTCGGAGTCCATGAGGACACGGCCAGGCTCCTGGGCCGCCTCGCACAGACTGCACATGGGTCTCCGGATGGTGCGCCGCGTCCCGTCTCGACCGAGATCCTGGGGCGTGTGGCTAGCGAATCCAGCCTCCAACCAGTGCCACACCGAGGCCGTGAGCGTGACCCAGCGGTGTCGGTCCCTCGCTTCTGGGCACTTCGGACAGGTCCACATGCGGGCACACCACCAGCGCGCCCGCGCCGGACCCGACCCACAATGACCGTGGTGCTGTGCCCGGCGCCGCGGGTGAAACGCACAGCCCATCGGGGGAATCCTCCGCTGGCAGTACTACGAGCACCGGATCAAGGAGGACAAGAACCGGCGCGAATTCATCCGGTGCCTCAAACGCAACGCGGCCCGGGAAGTCTTCCACTTTCTCGGACACCCACAGCCACAACCCTGCAGCCAGCGCAGTTGCGCCGTCGAATTTCGGCCAAGTTGCGATGAACATCCCCGGACGTAGCCGGACGTCCACGGACTGACGCGAACACAGTGAGACCTACTGAGACACACGGGGACTGGCCAGGTTCAATCCACGCCAGGTTACCTGCCTCGTTCTGCGGGCCACACTGCATCCATGACGAGCTTTCAGCAGCGGAAAGCAATAGGTGACGCTCATGAACGGTACGTCGCCGAACAGCTAATCGAGCGAGGGTGGAAGGTCGACTTCTGGGGCCAGGGGCAGCTAAGCCGGGCGCTTCAAGGCGCCCTCCAGCAGACCGAGAGTTCCATTCGCTGGTTCCCGGATCTCATTGCGGCGAAGGCCAAGGACCTTGTATTGATCGACTGCAAGGGCAGCATGACTAGCAGGCAAACGGGGCGGCACGCTGTTGAACGCGCCGCGGTGCTGGCGCATTTGCACCTCGTTGCCTGGACACACCTCCCGGTCTACTACGTGTTCGACGACCTCGATGCGTGGGCGCCGCACGACGTCCTCATAGCAGGACAGGAAGGGCCGCACAGCATTGCGGGATCGGGCGCCGCATACCTTCTGATCTCGGCCCGGGGAGCCCGTCGCTTCGACGACCTGTTTGGCACGCCCGGCGTCGCTCAGTGGGGTATTGCCTCGTAGCCTTGCTGGTTGCTCGACCGCCCTCATGCCGAAGCGGATGGCGCCCCGGATTTGACGCTCCGACCTCGTGCGCACGCCGTTGGCGCACCAGAACATCGTCGGGGTCTCGCGGACTCATCGGCCTCGTACCGCGAACCCCCCTCGGACCTCCTGTACCTGGAGAGCGTCAAGCGGAAAGTCGAACAGGTGGGGCACCGCGTCCGCCATGAGGGGCCGCAACTCGGCGAACCCGGTCAGGAACGTGGCAGGGCTGGGGGGCATTTGCCAGCGCGGTGGCCCGTGTGTGCAGCACACTGCCGACATGGGGAGATGGTCGCGGTGGGAGGAACTCGCCCGGGACCCGCAGGTGTTCGAGGACGGGGTGGCGACGCTTCTTGGGATGGTGCATCCCGGTCTCCGTCATGTGGACGGGGCGGGCGGGGACCGTGGGGTGGACGCAGCGCTAATGCTGCCGGATGGCCGACAGCACGTCTTTCAGATCAAGAGCTTCACCCGGCGCTTGAATCCTGGCCAACGCCGTCAAATTCGCGACTCGTTGGATCGGGCGGCGCAGGATGACCCGGCAGGTTGGACTCTTGTCATCCCATACGACTTCACGCCGCTTGAGTGGGACTGGTTCAACAAGCTCTGCGGCGACTATCCGTTCTCGCTGGGCGTGCATGGGCTTCGCTGGCTGGAAGCCAGATCCCTCGAACATCCCTCCATCGAGGGCCTGTTCCGCACCCCGCACCCGCTGCTGGATGTTCATGGTTTGCCCTGCGTGTCAGACATCACGCCGATGGAGGCCGGAGTGGCTTTCGGTGTAGGCGGCACGCTGACCGCCTACGTGGCGCGAGACATAGACAGTGCGCTGCGAGCACGCGTGCGTCTGGCGGGGGAGTCAGGTGGAGCGGTTCTCCTGGTGGGTGATTCTGCTGCGGGCAAGACCCGCGCGCTGTATGAAGCCATGCGAGCCGAGTTGCCCGGTCACCGCTTTGTGCAGCCGCACGCCAACGAAGTGTCCCAGCTGGTCGTGGACATCGCTGTGGCGGCCCAGCCTTGCGTGCTGCTGCTGGATGATTTGCACCGCTACCTCGAAGACGAGTGTCTTGGCGCGCGCGAGATCGGCCCACTACTCCGTTCAAAGGCCGTGCTTCTCGCGACCCTTGATGCGACAGCTTATGAGCAGTGGAGTGGCTCCGCTGTGCTGAAACAGATGGAGCCGCTCGTACTTGAACGACGCTGGAGTACGGCGGAGCGCGACAGGGCGCGCTCCTCTCAGGACCCTCGTGTGGTGCGGGCAGAACAGACCGGCCCTGCGATCGGGGTCGCCGAGAGCCTTGCCGCAGCTCCTCGGCTCTGGCGCGAACTCCGGCTGGCCGACCGCGCGGGTGGCAGTCCACGCGGTGCGGCTTTGACGTGGGCTGCCATCGATCTGGCCAGAGCTGGCCTTAAGGGACCTCTGTCTACCGGCCTCTTGCTCGACACCCATCTGCTGCACCTCGCTGACAGCGGTGGCGCCCTGCTCCGCCCGGAATCGCAGGGAGATGCGTTGGCCTGGGCCGGGAGAGTGCGGTGCGGAGTCAGCAGCATGTTGCTCCCAGCGGGGGCAGACACATGGCAGGTGCACCCTCAGCTGATAACTGAGGCCCAGCGGGCAGACGTTCCGGTTCACACGCTCGTCTGGTTCCAGGCCATGGATGGAGCTGACGACCTCGACGACATGTTCGCGGTGGCGCTCAACGCCAACTGCAGCGCTCCGTCGATCGCTGTGCTCCTCTGGCAGGCGATGGCCAACGCAGGCATCCGCCGTGCCGCGAACAACCTCGGCGTCATCCTGGCCGACATGGGCCGGCATGAGGAAGCCGAGCGCGTATACAGGACGCAGGCAGACATGGAGGACGCCAGCGTCCTGCTGAATCTGGGAAACCTGCTCTGGAAGACCGACCGCCACGAAGAAGCGATTCAGGCGCTACAGGGAGCTGGAGCACGAGGAAGCGCCGTGGCGTGGAACAACCTCGGACTGCTCCTGCGGGAACGGGGCGAGCTTGCCCACGCCGAGACCTGCCTGCGCAGCGCTGCACTGGCGGGCGCCGCCGACGCCGAATTCAACCTCGGTGTACTCCTCGGAGATGCGGGCAGGGCGGAGGAGGCCATGGCCGCGTATGAGCGCGCGAACGCGGCAGGTGACCCGGACGGCCTGCTCAACTGGGGCATTCTCTTAGCGGAGGAAGGCCGCTGGCGGGAGGCGGAACCTCTGTTCCGTCATCGTGCGGAGGCGGGAGACAGAGAAGGGGTCTTCTGCCTGGCCAACCTCCTCAAGGCGACCCGCCGGCTGGAGGAGGCGGTGGCCTGGTACGAGCGCGCGATCGGCACGGGGGACACACGCGCCCAGTACAACCTGGCGAACCTCTACCGGGATACTGACCGCCTGGACCTTGCTGAGCCCCTCTACCGCGCAGCGGCCGAGGCCGGGATCAGCGCCGCCCTGCTGAACTGGGGCCTTGCTCTTCAAAGCCAGCAACGTCTCGGCGAGGCAGAGCTGTTATTCAGACAGGCTGCAACACAAGGGCATCGCAATGCTCTTCTGCACCTTGGCGATGTGCTGCGGGAAGCCGGTCGGCCCGATGAGGCAGCGGCGCAGTGGCGACTGGCCGCCGACGCAGGAGACGCCACAGCTGCTATCGCTCTCGTCACGGTCCTTACCAGCGATGCTGACCGGCCTTACCTTCGTTCAGTACTCCAACGGGCTGCGGACGCAGGAGATCACGACGCGGGCGTAGTACTCGCAGTGCTGAACACCGCCTTGGTGTAAACCAGGTGACGACCCTGATCCTGAGCAGTTGGCCTTCTTAGCTCCGGTGCAGGGGCTTATCTCGTTGCTCAAGGTGAGTGCTCGTTGGTCGGCTCTGGCCCGATCCGCCTGCGCACACTGATGATCAGGTCGGCGAGGATATCTCTGCGGGCCTCGCGATGTCCGGCGCAGAACGGCCTCCTGGAGCGCTGTCGCCGCTGCCAGCGTGCGGCCCAGGAGGTTCCGGCGCGAAATCTGCGGTCTGCTCACTGGATGATCCCTCGTTCCTCGGCTGCACGGTGGGTTCGTGTACGGGCACTGCGGCGGGACGCGGGGCTGCCCCTGTGCGCCGCCCAGATCGCGTTCCTCGACTTGGGAGCTCATGCTCCGCCTTCTCGAAGATCGCGTACAGCGGCATGCGCTTTGGGCGTCGGCCTCCGCCTCGGTGCCTCAGCCCTGATAGCGGCGCAGCGCCTCGTGGTTCTCGGCGTCCGTGTAGTCGTCGCTACGGCGGCTCCGCCCGCTTGTATCTGATGGCGAAGAATTCCGCGGTGAGTGCCAAACGGCAGGCCGGGAACCAGCTCAAGGCTCTTTTGATCACGGCCGATCCAGCCTTCCGGGACGAGTTGCGGAGTCTGTCGCGCCGCGGGCTGATCCTCGCTTGCCTGCAGTTGCCCGAAGGCGGTGAGGAAACGGATCCGGTGGTGCGGGCGACGAGGTTCATGGTGCGGGTGCTGGCCGAGCGCATCGAGCAGCTCGGTGTACAGGCGCGGGTGGTTGCGTCCGGTCGACGTGCGGGGGTGGGAGTAGGGCCGAACATCTTCAGCGGCATGGCGGCGCTCCGACCTGAAGGAGTGTCGCCCGTGCGACTGGTTTCCGATCCCGTGTTCGGCGAAGTGAATATCACCGCTTCAGCGGAGGAACTGTCCAGCGTGGCTGGCGTGGTTGCCGAGGGCACGGGGTTCATCGGCTCCACGGCACTGCCGGACGTCGAAGTCTTAGCAGGGATCGACGTGAGGAGAGCCTCCGTCCCCGGGGTTCGCATCGAGCTCGACCTCTCGCGGCAGCTCCTGGTGATCAGCGGCAATTCCAGCGCCAGGGCGATCCTCGCAGCCAACCTCCAGGGCATGACCACGGCGGAGGACGGTGGTCACCTCCACATCGACTACTTCCCCGAGCATCCCTACCTCGTCGAAGGGTCTGTGTCGATCGTGGTCAACAGCCCCCACGGAGGGATGTCGGCTGGATGAATGGCGGGAGGGTTGACGCGGCGATCAGTGGTCGTAGGCGACCAGAGAGCAGGTGACCGGCACACCGATCCAGATGTTTGGCCAGATTCCGGCCGCTATCGCCCGAGCGCGCCGTCGAATTCGAAACCGTCATGACCACACCGGCCACTCAGGCCGCGTGACCGCACCTGACCTGGCACACAAAGCTGCATCAGCCCCGTCCCCGGTCTCACGCCCCGGGACCGCTGCTGACGAGCGCCCCGGTGTTGTGCGCCGACACCCGCTGGGACAGCGTCGCGCCGAAGGAGGTTATGTCGCAGGTAGTTCGGGATCGACGACCGGCATTAGGGCGGCAGTTCACGTACCGTGCAGGGTCCTGCTGACGGCTGCGGCGACGACGGCATGGGAGAGAGTCCGCCATCCGACTTCGCTGCCCTGGTCAAGGTCCGCCGAGTCGAGATGAGCCAGGCCCTCTCGGACCTGGCGGATCCGATCGGTGTCTCGTTCGACGAGGGCATCGAGCAGGTGGAGTACTTGCATCTTGTAGGGGACGCAGGTCACCCCCGCTTCCAGACTGAGGTGTCCGTCGGGGATGCGTGAAGCCATGTCGAGGAGGGTGGACAGGAGTGGACGGCACTCCGGCTCAGGTGAGGGGAGCACTCTGCCGTACGCCGTCATGAACGCCGTGCGGCATTCAGGTACGCCGGTGGCGACTGCCAGTCCCACCTGCAGGCCGACGTTATGCAGTGTCCGCGTCATCACCTGCGGGTGCAGCGACGACTGGACCAGGTGCCGGCGAACGTCCTGCAGGTGTTGCCAGGTGTCGTTCCACCGGTGCTGGAACGCAAGCGATTCTGCGAGGAGCGCGGTCACTTGGAGCCGTTGGAGGCGTGTGAGGCTGTCGTCCTTCAGCAGCGATTGGCAGCGCCGTTCTACTTCCTGATCCGGCATGTTCTCGTTGCTCAGCGCGTGGGTGAGGTCGCCGATTTCGGTTTGCGCCTGCATACGGTGGGTGCGGGGCAGGAGTTCTTGCAGTGACCGGAGGTCGTCTGCGAGCGCCTGCACCGCGGGTGCCGCGGCGGTTCGACCGGTGTGATTGGCGAGGATCGTCAGGCAGTTGTCGACCACCGCGGAGATGTCCTGGGGTCGGCTGTCGGCCAGTTGGACGGCGAGGTCCCGGGCTCGGCGCAGGTGTTGCAGCCATATCTCCGTCACCGCTCCGGTGTTGTGCAGGACGTCAGCGAGCTGGCTGCGGGTCTTGAGTTCCAGCAGGGGCGCCGGTTCTGGGCGGTTGAGGAGGTACGCCAGTTCGTTCTCAAGTGCCTCGCGGGCGTCGTCCAGCATGCCCTGCAGGATGTATGCGCCGGCCAGGTTGCCCCACAGGACAGCCACGTTGTCGGTGGCGATGCCGAGCCGGCTCGCGTGGCTGGCGAGGCTTTGTACGTGCGGCAGAACGGCGAGGAGATGCTCGTCGTCATCCGCGTTGATGAACGCCGTCAGCCACCCCTGGGTGTGGTAAGCGGCTTGGCTGAGAACCTCGGACGTGGTGTTGCTGCCGTCTTCTGCAAGCGTACGGATGACGTGCTGCACGATCTCGTTGACGCTGATGGTGTCGTCCACACCCTCGGGGTGGACGGTGGACCACTCCTGCTGCGGAAGCGTACAGAGGGGTTCATCGCGCTGGGCCAGCGACTCGGTCCGTAGCGCCCGGTGCATTTCGTGCACAGTGAAGGGCACTTTGGTATCCGGTTCGAAGACCACGGGATGGCGAAGGCCGATTTGGGTGGCATTTTCGCTCGACATCAACGTGGAGAAGTAGAGCAGCCACAGCGGTATCTGCCGGGAGGCGAAGTAGGCTGCCGGGAAGAGCGCATGGGCCGCGCCGGCCGACGCCGGATGCGTCTCTCCCTTGTCCAACAGACGGACCAGAGCCAACCGGATGGCTCCGACCAGCGTTTCGGGGTAACCGGCTGGAATGGCATCCGTGTCGTCCAGCGCCAGATCTCGGATCTGATCGAGGTAGCGGGCCGCTTCGCCGGGCCCCAACTCGCAGCCGGCGAGATGGCCACAGGCGAGCTCGATCGCCAACGGCCAGTACTGCAAACGCTGCGCCAGATCCGCGGCAGCTTTTTCGCTGACGGCATCCCAGTCCTGGTCCTGCCCCAGTCGAAGCCGGATCAGTGCCGACGCCTGGCCGGGCGCCATGATCTGCACCGCGACCTTGGCCCGGTGCGTTGCCCAACTGACCTGGTTCGTCGAGGTGATGAGGATGTGACCACGCCCGCTGGAGGGAAGCCACGGCTCTATGAGCCGGCGGTCCACCACATTGTCGATCACCATGAGCCAGGGTCTGACCGAGATACTGAGCAGGGTGCGCACCCGGTCTCGGAGCCCGCCACGGTCCGCATCAGCGTCCCCGTCGGCGCGGGGGCGCAGCCAGTGATGAATTCTCTGAAACGAGGCTTGCAGGGACGCGCTGCTTTCCCCGTTGATCCAGAAGATGTGGTCGTAGGAGTCCGCCACGTCGTGAACATACGCTGCAGCGACACTGGTCTTGCCGATGCCGGAGGGACCGAGCAGCGCACATTGAGTGACCACCCGCTCCCCACCGCCGGTCAACGCGGTGCGGATTTGTCCGACCAGGTCCGGCCGGGGGATGTCGGGAGGGGCTGGTATCCCGCCGACCATGATGCCCCAGTCGAACTCGCCGAGCTCGTAGGCAATCTGGAGGCCAGGCGCCAGGAGTTCCTCGCGGAACTTCGCCAGAGGGAACAATCCGTTGAATTCGCCGGACGCGCGCCGGTGGATCTCGAACGCCAAATAGTTCGTGAGGCGGCCGGCAGACTCGTGGCCGAGACCGCTGCGATGCTCATTGCGAAGCCGCCGCATCCGCTCCCGGAGCTGATCGCGCAGCTCACACCGCTCTCGAAAGTCCACCGAGATCCGTGCGCGGCGCAGACGGTTCAGCTCGTCGTCGCTCATGGACGCAGGCTCGTCGCGCCACCGGCTGCGCTCCATCAGCTGTTGCAGACGCACGCGGAGCTCGTTTACGTCGGCGGTGCCGAGGGATCGGTTCAGTTGTACGGCCTTGGGATGGAGCCGGATATTCGTGATCAGCCGATAGGTCCGCGCCCTGGGACGTGCACGGATCAATCGAAGGAGGATGCCGAATGCATCAGGAGCTGACATCTGCGTCCCGAGGCTGCCGGACTTCACCTGTGCGGCGTGCACGCTGGTGCCGTCGTCGTCGACAAGCTCAAAATCGACGGCATCGGGGTCGTGAGCATCGTCGTCCTGGGTGCTCGCGGGCTCGATCAGTGCGGCAGCCACCCCCGCGATCCGGCCTTCCGTAGCGTCGAGGAGGGCCTCCAGCGTGACAAGGTACTGATACTGAAAACCATCTGCAGCTGCCTGACCTCCGCGCTCTGCCATCAGGCGCCCCCCATCCGTACGAAGAGATCAATCTATCGGTCACGTGGACCGTTCGTTCTGCGATGTAGTGAGCGACTCTGTCGGGGATCTTGTCGGGGGAACTGCTTGCCCTGTCGCCACCAGAGCGGCCGGGGTAGGCCGTGGGATTCCAGGTAGTGCTGGAACGCTGTGGGTGGCCGTGGATGACGGGTTCTGCCGTCCGGGCCTTCGAGGCTGAGGCGTTCGATGTTGACGGCGAGTGCGGTTAGGACGTGCTGGACCTGGGTCTTGGTCAGGCCGTGGTAGCGGCAGGGCCGTGCCTGGTGGCCGTGGACGAACTCGCTCATGGTCCCCTCGATTCCTGAGCGGGAGACGTAGAGCCGTCGCCAAGCAGAATCTTCCTTCTCAGCACGGTTGCGGGCCTGGAGCTCGTGCAGCTGGCGCGGGAGGAAGTTGATGGTGCGGGCGGCGACACCACGGGTGCACGAAGTCCTGACGGGGCACGGGTCGCACTGACCCTGGGGGGCCGCGTGAGGTCGAGAGTGAGGCTGCCGACCCTCTTGGCGCTGTGGGTCGGGGAGAGCGTGTAGCCGTTGCCGGAGTAGGTGTCTGGTCCAGAGCAGGTGAGTGCGTCCAGGGTGCCGCAGCGCCTCACGATGGCGAATCCGGTAGGGGAGCTCTTGGTACTCCGTGATCGCCAGGAGCACCTCGGAGCACATCCTTGATCTCCGCTCGCGGCGATTTATGTGTTGCATCTCCCAGCACCCAGCACCCAGCACCCAGCACCCAGCACCCAGCACCCAGCACCCAGCACCCAGCACCCAGCACCCGGCAAGCGCACTGCAGCGGCTGGCTCTTGGTACGTTCTGGTGAACGACGCCGCGTTCGGTGGATCTATTGCGCTATCCCGACTGTGCTGGGATCCGCGTACCCAGACGTACTACGAGTGGCTGGCGGCCGAGGGGAAGACCCGGCGCGAGGTCATCCGGCCACCTGGTCGAGCAGGGCGGTGCCGGCGGCGTTGTCGTGGGCGGAGGCGGCCAGCACCACGACGCCGATGATCAGGCTGAGAACATCGACGGCCAGCCCTCGCTTGCGGCCGACACCTTGTTGTTGGCGTCCAACTCCGTCGTGGTCTTGGGGGCATCCGCGGCCGCGCGGACCGACTGGGTGTCGATGATCACGAGGGACGAGTCCTCTAATCGCTTCGCTCTCTACCGCACCTAGCAGCGCAGAAGTTCCTGGAAGCGCTGGTCAAGCCCGCCCTGGCGCCACAGGCCGAAGTAGTAGAACACCGCTGACCAGGACGGCAGATCATGCGGGAGGTAGCGCCATTGGCAGCCCGTCCGGTTCTGGTAGAAGATCGCGTTCACGACCTCCCGCAGGTCGCAGGACCCCGGATCTCCGGTCGCCGACCGCTTGATCCGGCCCTGCCTCCAGGCCGCGATCATCGGCTCGATCAACGCCCACTGCTCGTCCGCTAAGTCACTCGGGTGCGGATCTCTCTTCACGCCCCGCATCTCGGCATGGACATGCATGCCAGACGACCCGCCAGACGGCCCGCGCGACGATCAGTTCCACGATCGAGCGATCACGAACCGAGGAAGATCAGACTTCATGCCCTCTCATAAGGATCCGTAGGGCTGTTCTTGAGTGCCGCTGATCAGCGGTGAGAGAAGGGGTGCGGAGATCATTGCCCGGCGTGGGCTTGATCGTTGCCCGGTGCCGTGGGGGTACGGGGGATCCTTCTGCTCCAATTCATGATCACCTCGTACAGTGTGGGATGAAGTGTCCGCCAACTCGGTGTCAGGCGTGGTGAGTTGACGGGTTCCGTCTCGGGGCGGGTGATGGCTTTGGTGCTGGACAGGTTGCGGGCGAGGGCGTCGGTGTCACGGGCGCGGGTGGAGGACCTGCGTAGCCAGATCGCAGCGTTGGAGAAGGAGCTCGCTGACGAGGAGAAACAGCTGGAGCGGTGGTCGACGGCCGAAGCGGCGGTGGCGGAGGTTCTGGCCGAGGGCGAGGACGAGGTTGCCGGGAGGGGACCGTCGGCGGATGCGGGCAGCCGGGGCCCGGCCCCGGTGGCTGCTGCCGCGGCCCAGCGGCTGGTCGTGTCGGCGCCGGTGATGCGGGCGGACGGCAAGGTGCTGGCCGAGGCGAACGAGGACGTGGTCCTCGCTTTGGCCTCGGCGGGGCGGCCGCTGCGGGCCAAGCCGGTCTGTGAAGCGGTCGGCTGGGATACGGATCACCGGCCGGTGGAGAGGATGCGGGTGAAGCTGAAGCGGTTGGTCAAGCAGGGCTGGCTGACCGAGGACGAGGTGGGGCTGTTCGCGATCGCGCCCGGGGTCGGCGAGCTGGCCGAGCCCACTGCGGTGGTGGACGGCGCCGTGATCGAGGACGTGTGAGGCGGCGCCGCCGGGAGGATCAGTCCCGACGGCGCCCAGGTTGCGTGAGCGACCTTGAATCGTGACGAAGAGGCTCGCGCGTCCTCGACGATAGTGCTGTTGCAGCGTATTGGGTTCGCCGGGCCGTAACTGGGCCCTGGCCTGCGGTTATTGCAGACCGTGAGCTGGAGCCGGGAAGGCTGGGCGCACGATGCCTGCACCGTTACCGGCGCGCAAGCGGCGGCCACAGCGGGGTGTTCAGGCTCGCTTCGAGGCGGGCGATGGTGGCGACGTCGGGCCAGGTCCGGCCGTCGAGCACGTCGCCGATCGTCTGCCGGTTGACGCCCAGCAGGTCAGCGGCCTGGCGGCGGCTGAGGTGGCGCTCACGCAGGGCGTCGGCGAGGCGGCGGGCGATGGCCTGGACGACTGCTGCGGCGACGTCGTCGACGACTGCGTCGGGCCAGGCTTGCGGATCACGGGCACATTCCCGCGGCGCGCGGGAGCGCGCGCTTCCTCCGACCATGCTTCCACGCTCCTGTCCGTTGAGGTCGTACGCGACTTGGGTGGCAGCTTGTCCTGCCGCTATTCGTGGTCCATGGCCCTCGATCCGGCAACGTCTTCGGTCATCGACGCGTACGCCCCGCGCGAGCCGGCGGCTGCCTGGGATGAGGTCGGACCGCTGGTGAAGACGGTGGTGGCCGCGACCGTCGAGCGCGTCCCCTACGCGGTGGAGGACCTGCTGCACGTGGTGGCCCGCCTGGCCATCTGGGCGGAGGGCCGGGGGGTGGTCCGCGAACCGGCGGCCTGGCTGACCAACGAGACGATCGACGCGTTCGTGCTGACCGGCTGCGCGGGCCTCAAGCCCGGCACGCTGCGCACCTACCGCACATGGCTGCGGCGGGTGCGCGAAGTGCTCGTCTGGGACAACGCCGGTGAGAGCGAAGGGCTGCACCTGTCGGCTCCGCCGGCGCCCGCACCACCCTATGAAGAGCGGGAGATCGCCTCCTTGCGCACCTGGGCCGGTCAGTTGCGGCCCAGGGCAAGGGCGGACGCGTTGGCGCTGATGGCGCTGGCCGACGGCATGGGGCTGGCTCCCGGGGAGGTCGCCCGGCTGCGCGGCACGGACGTCCGCCGCACCCGGTCGGGAGCCTGCGTGCTGGACGCGCGGGTGCTCGGGCGTCTGCTGGTGGCCCGCGCCGAATGGGAGGACGATCTCGCGCATCTGGCCGAAGGAGCCGGGGGCGACTTCCTGTTCCGTCCCGGCCATAGTGAGCCGCCGCCGGACAACCTGATCGCCTCCTGGGCCTGGCAGCATCGCCCCGAGGCGCCACTGCCGGGCTTGAGCGCCCGGCGCCTGCGGGCCAGTTGGATCGTCTCCCTGATGCGTCGCCGGATCGATCACGGTGTGATCGCGGCGGCGGCCGGGCTCGCCTCGGCTGCCTCGCTCGCCCGCTATCAGCACTTGGTGCCCCCGCTCAGCGACAGCGAGACGGCCCGGCTGCTGCGGGGCAGCCGATGAGAGCGCCACCGCCCGGTCATCCGGCCTCGCGCATGAGCCGCCCCAGGCCCACGACGGACGCCCCGGCGCGCATCCCGGACTCCAAGGTGTTCCAGCTGGCCGCGTTGCTGGACCGCTCCGGCGCCCTCGACCTGATCGACGCCGAACTGACAGGACGTCCGGGACCTGCCGGGCTGGAGCCGCGGACCGTGCTGACCGGCCTGTTGCTGGCGGTCCACTACACCGGGAAGGCCGCCGTGGCCGAAGCCTGGCGGATCCTCGCCTTCAGCCTGTCGCCCACGGCCCAGGCAAAGCTCGGCATCCACATCGCGACACAGGGCGCGTGGGCGTTCTCCCGACGCCTCTACCGTGCCTTCGACCGCGTCACCACGGCACTCGACCCGGCCCGCTGCGACCGCCGGCGCCGCCTTGGACTCGATCAGGCCGCCGTGTTCGCCGCGGCCTGGGAGGACACCGATCCCGAACACGTCCGCAAGAAGACCGTGCTGCATCTTGTCTGCACCGCTCTGATCACCGCCACGGTCAAGATCGCCCGCCGTTGCGGGGCGCTCAAACACTGGCACGGCGATGTCGGCATCGACGCCACCGCACTGGCCTCCTGGCACAAGCCGCCCAGCACCCGCCGGAACCTGGCCTCTCTCGATCCCACGGCAGGCTGGCACTACAGCGGCGGGGCGAGTGAGCCGACGTTCGGGCACAGCGGGCATCTCGCCCTCGCAGCCGCCGCCCACCCGCGCCCGGGACGGGTGGCGCAGATCGTGCTCGGCCTGGTCGTCGACTACCCCGGCATGCGCACCGGAGCCAACGCGATCGCCCTGCTCAAGCCGCTGGGCGAACTCCAGCTTCCCATCGGCACGTTGGCCGTCGACCGCCTCTACACCGACGCCCGCCCCGAAACGTTCGCCCTGCCCGCCCGCGCTCTCGGCTACCGGCTCGCTCTGGACTACAAGCAGGACCAGCGCGGCGCCCAGGGCGTCCACCGCGGCGCCGTCCTCATCGACGGCACCCTGACCTGCCCTCTCATCCCGCTCGTCCTCGCGAACGCCACCCACCACCTCGACGACGCCGCCGCCCGCCGGCCGGACGAGATCACCCAGACCCGCGTCGACAACCGGAAGCCGTACTTCCTCCACCTCAAGCAGGGCCCCGACCCGGCCGGGGCGATCCGGCTCGCCTGCCCCGCCGCCGGCACCTCGCCCACCGTCAACTGCCCCCGCCGCCCAGCCCGCCGCACCCCCTCCTGGACCGTTGATCTGACCGATCCACGGCAGCGGCAGGCCCATCCGGCGGCCCGCCCCACCGTGATCACTCCGGCTCCGCCCGACCCCTTGCCCGATGTCTGCCGCCAGCAGACGATCACCATCCGCCCCGGTGACCTGGGCACGATCGAGAAGTTCCGGCAGGACCTGCCCTACCTCACCGACTCCTGGAGGGACACCTTCAAGGTCGTTAGAGCCCAGAACGAAGGGATCAACGGGATCCTCAAGGGCCACAAGATCGATATTTCCGAGCCGAAGAACCGGCTCGCGCACGGCCGCGTCGCCCAGACCCTGCTGGTCGCCCTCATGGTCACCGTCGCGAACCTGCACATCCTGGACGTCTTCTGCCAGACCACCCGCGGCGAGCACCTGCCCATCGACGCCTACGACGACGGCGCCCCTGTGACCGATCCCGACGAGTCCGGCCCGCGGCCCGACGCACGGCCCCCGCCCCGGGCACCGTGATGATCCGGAAGTGAACAGCCACACCAACCGCCGCCACGAGACGTCCCCGGTCCCGCAGCCACACCACCACGTGCATCCGGGCATCGGCCACCCCCGGAAGCCGACCCACACGCCCCCGGAACCGCCACTCAGCCCCGGCCGGCGCCCAAGTCGCCCCCGAAAACCAGAAGATCCCGCCCAATCGACTCGATCAGACGGGATCCCGGGAACCGAACCTGAGAGATCTCAAGAACGGCCCTCCGTAGGGGGATCGTGCAATCACACGCGGACGACTCATACGCGGCCCAACTACGCGAGTACGGGTTGGATGTGCTGCGTGGATCGCATGGTGCGAAGCCTTAAAAGCCGGGACCACAGCTGCGCGCTGCGTCATTTGCACAGGCCCGAGACACGCGCGCCGTCTTCTGCTGGAGCGGTTGCAGAACGCCCATGACGCGCAGCCCAACGGGACCCAGCGACTGATCTCCTCCGCCTCCACAACTCGCGCCCGGCCCGCCAGGTCCTCCAGGACGGATGGCAGACATCCAGCCCGCGCCCCGACGCCACGGCGAGGGATCGGCTTCCCGCCCCCGCCAGCACCTGACGGTTTACCGGTGTGCCCCAATACCGCGATTGACCTCTCTGCACGACGGTAAGATCACCGCTCGTATACCGGGAGGCGGGGTCGCCGAAGCGTCTGCCGACCTGTGCCGAGGGCTGAGGTGGAGGGGCAGGATGCCCGAAGGAATCGGATCGCTCAGCCCGTCATTCGAGCGCATCCTCATGATGGCGTTCGCGCATCTGGCGCCGGGGCCCGTGACGGTACTGACCACCAGTTCGGAAGACGGCCAACCCTCCTTCGCACCGCCCTCGGAGTGGCGTTCGGTTCAGGAACCGGCCTGGCAGGACCTCGGCCCGGGCGCCGCACGCCTCATGGGGCAGGGCCCACTTCTCCTCGTACCGCCATGGCAACGCCGCACCGGCGCTCGGACATCGCGTCGGGATGTGTCCCTCTACGCGTACGACGATGTTCTTGGTGCATGTCGCCCCGCGGACGCCAGCAGCAGCATGGCGGTCCTGACGCCTGCCGAACTTTGGGTCTCGGAATCGCCGCGTGCGGCAGGGCTGCGCAGGACACTGGCCGAGCACTGGGACGTCATGGCCGTCATCTACAGCACAGGTGTGATTCCTCAGGTCCATCAGGCTGTCGTCGTGGCTGTCTGCTTCCTGCAGGCCAAGCAGGATCACCGACCCCCGATGAAGATCTTCCGGGCGCCGCATGGGGACGACGAGGCGTCCACCGAGAAGGACTTCCAGATCCTGCTCAAGCGCGGAGGAGGCAGTACCCGGTACGGCTACGTCATCCGAGACCTCCCGCCTGCTACAGAGGGCCTCGACTTCGACCGTCACCATCCAGATGTCGTATCGCAGCAAGCCGACCTGGTGGGCTTCGGCAGCCTCACCACGCTGGGAGAGCTGTACGAGACCGTCCCCCGCATCCACATGGCGGGACACTCGCACTGGCTCAGCTCCGAGGAGCAGCCCGGTGCTATCCGGCTCCTGGGAGGCCGTGACGTACGGCGCGATGGCTCCATCGCGCTGCCTGCCAACGACAGCTATTGGGTCAAGGCTCCGCCCGAATACCTCCTGCGACCAGGCGACCTCATCCTCCGCGAGATTCATGGACCTCAAGATCCGCCAGGTCTGATCGTTGCCGAGGTAACCGCGCAGGACCTCCCCGTCGCGTCCTCCCACACGACAGTCGCCCTGCGCCCTCGTGCCGCCATCTCGCCACAACAGATCAGTCTGACCGTCCAGTTCTTGCGTACGCCGCTGGCCGATCGGCTGGTCGGCAGATCCAGCCTTCACATCACGGTGAAGCGGCTCCTGGAACTGCCCGTGCCGCAGCCGGACAACGACCTGACCACGGCGCTCCAGGATCTTGATGCCGCCCGCCACCGCCTTGAGTCCTGGGCGAAAGAAGCAGCAACACTTCTGGAGTCCGCGTTCACGTACAAAACGGCGGTTCAGGCTCGGGACAGGATCATCGACCAGGGCCGTGGGCTGCGTTTGCGTGTGGAAGCCGCAACACTGCTCGACAACCTGGGGCACACCGTGCGCACGCGCTTCCCTCTCCCCATCGCCTCCCGATGGCGTGAAACCGAAGCCCGCATTAGCGCCGGCGATCAGAGGGCGGCCTACAACGCCGTTCTGGACACCGCCGAAATCCTGCTCTGCTACATGGCGCTGCTCACGCTGGCGCTCGCCTGGGAAGCCGAGGTCGCGCTGGGCTCCACCGCGGCGATCAAGGAGAAGCTCACCAGCGGGCGCAGCGGCCCGGGCCTCGGTGACTGGGCTGCCGTGATGCAGGAGGCAGCCACAAGCCGCAAACTGCGCGAACTGCCGCACCAGCACCCCATCCACAGCATCCGTTCCCTGCTGGCGGACCGAGACGCCGTCGAGGCGCGCCAGCGGTTGAGCGACCGTCGCAACGACGATGCCCACCTCCGGCGTATCGATCCCCTCGATCTCCCCCGCGCGGTCACAGAAGCCTTCGCCGACCTGACCCTGCTCGTTGAACGATCCAGGTTTCTCGCCGACTTCCCGCTATGGCACGTCACCGAGGCCCGCTGGGACACCCTCGCCAAATCGACCGACGTCCGCTACCGCGAGTTGACGGGGGACCATCCCGTTGTGCCGACCAAGGCTGCCACTTCGTTGAGACACGATCTGGAACCCGGCAGTCTCTACCTGCAGGACTCCACACACGAGCTGCATCTGCTGCGCCCGTTCCTGACGGGCGAGGTCTGCCCGGTTTGCCGCGCATGGTCGACCTTCCACGCCGATCTCGTCCCCAAGGGCGGTGTACAGCTGAAAAGCCTTGAACACGGGCATGTGCTACACCAGCCCGCAGACAAGTCAAAGGCGTTGGCCGTCGTCGGTCTGCTTTGATGTGCGGCGGTTTGCATCAACTAGCGCAACCCGCAGCCCCGGCCGAGCCGCAGATCCTCGTCACCTCCCGGCCTGCCGCCGATCTGCCGCTGCCTCGGCTGCGGGTCCAATCCGTTTCGTACGGACGGGACGTGCCACAGGTGAAGAGCGTCGGTCTGTTCGCCACACTCCTGCACCGCCGCACCGCCGCACCGCCGCACCGCCCAGTTGAACGGCTAGGACGACGCACTCTTTGTGAACGACCAGTCGATTATCTCGGAAGGCGGTACCTGGAACGTCGGCTTCTACGACGGCGACCGGGTCGTCTGGCCAGCGGCGGATTGCCTTGTCGGCGTCACCATGGAACTGCTCAAACAGGCCCACGAGCACGACGAGAAGCCGCTCGCGCTGGCTGATGTCGCGGGCATGCGGGCCGCGTTCGCGACCAACGCGGCGATCGGCGTCCGTGCTATTGCCGCCATCGACGACGCCGATTACTCCGACACTCACGAGATCGTCGATACCCTGCGCAAGGAGTATGTGGAGATCCCAGCAGATGTCTTGTGATGGGCCACCGGGAGGGGACGCGCCACGACTCTAGGTCTGTGGCCGATCTTCCGTATGCGAATCTAACTGGGCTAGCTGGGTGCGCAGCTGCTTTGCCTCGGCCTCCATCTGCCGAAGCCTGCGCTCCAGGGTGGCGCGTGACGGTGGCTGCTGTCTCTGCGGCTGCTTCGCGCGGGGGATCAGCCAGCCGATGCGCTGGTACGCCATGATCCACCGCACCCAGCGGCAGGTGTAGCAGAGCTCCTCGGGTTCGGGGCGCGGCCACCCTTGAGCGAGCACCCTCCGAGTGTGTTCACGTTCGCGGGGAGACTGGCCGGTCGGGTTCGATGCCCAGAATTCCTCGAACTCCTCGGTCATTTCCGCAACCCGGTCGGCGTCGGTCAGGCGAGGTCCGTCGGCGGGCTTCCACTCCAGGCTCGGGGCGATGGTGTCGGTGATGTGTCCGCAGGCCAGAGTCACCTTCCAGAACGCTCGCGTGTGCGGTTTGTCATGGCGCATCGCCGCCCACTCCTGCGGACTTAGCCCGTGGCGGGGTTCCACGGGATCTGCTGGGAAGGTGTGTTCTGTGCGCTCACCCCATTCCACGATGTTCTGGTAGCGGGCAGGCGGGCCATCGTCGTGAACGCAGAGCATCTGCCCTTTCTGCAGTTGCTCCTGCTCCGGACCGTGCCTTCGTCGCTCGCTGGGCAGGTCTTCCTCGCCGCGCGTCCAGACTTCGTGGATGCATCCGCAGTCCAGCTGGATGCGCCACCGGTACAACTGCTCTGCCTCGGGGACAAGGAGCGCCCCCAGGCCCGCGGGTAGGCCTTCTCCTAGTCGGGCACTCTCCTGCTCGTACTCCTGCAGGGCTTCCTTGCGCGGCCTCGCTCGCCCGGGCAGCGAACGCAGTACCGCAGCCGGACGCTCCGGAGTATGCGTGGCTCGGTCGTCGTCGGCAGACGTGGGGTGCGGGGTCATCTCAGTAGTTCCCCCAGCCTGTATGGGATTCCGGGCCGTGCGGGCTCCACCCGTTCAGGTAGGACTTCAGCTCGTCGGCCTTCGGCTCACGTGGAGTGGGCATCCCTGGGAGCCGGCGCAGCGGATCGATCGCTTCGATGTGCCGCTGGGCCCAGCCCAGCCACTCCCGTGGCGAGGCGACCTGCGCCTCCTCGGACGCCGACGCCTCGGCTATGCGCACTTCCAGGGCCGCGCAGTACTCGCGCAGGAGCGCCACCTCCCGCCACTGCCCTGCCTGTTCGCCCAGCACACGAGCGAGCTCGGCCTGGACGGCCCGCTGCCTTGCTGCGGCCATGGCCTCGTGCCAGCGGGTCTCCCGCTCCGCCTTGGCGCGCTTCTCCTCCTCCTCGCGCTTGGCGTCCTCGGCCGCGCAGAACTCGACTTCGTCGAGTACCGCACCCAGGACGTCCTCGAGCACCCAGCGCTTGCGGTCGGCCCACTGACGGCGGCGCGCGGAGCGGCTGGGGCTGAACTCGAGCATGAGCTTCTCGGCACGTAGGGGGTCTGACGACTGCGGGCTCTCCTGCTGGATGGTGACGGTGCACGTGAACTTGCCGACGACCAGGTTCAGTTCGCCGTTGCGACGCGAATAACTCGGCGCCGTGACGCGGCCGTTGTAGGAGTAGCCGTGGCGGCGATGCCGGTCGGCGACCGGATGGTCCGCCACCTTGTGCCCCCTGCGTACGGCTTCAGCGACGAGCGCCTGGAACAGCCGAAGGGCGCGACGGCGAAGCTCGGCCGGCATCACGAGCCGGCCTTCGTCATCGCGCAGCGAGGACACAACTGGGTGTGGTGAACGCAACTGCACGGGTACCGGAACGCGCGGGCCGTCCTCCGGCGTCTGCCGGCCAGCGTTGGGATGCGCGCCGTCCAGGAGGGAGATCTGCAGGTCCCGGGTGCGGTTGAACATACGGAATTTCTCGATCCGATTGCCCGGCGGGACCAGGCTGTGCCGCTTCGCGAAATCAATCACGCGCCGCCACTCGGTCACCTGCGCCTCGTCAGGTTCGTGGATGATGACCTCGCGCCGTTCGACGAGCCGCTCGATCAGATCAAGCGCTTTCGCCCGCCGCGCGACCGGGATCGGCCGCTCGCTGTACGCCATTGGCACCTTCGGCGCCTTCTTCGAGGCCGTGGCGGTCCCGTGGTTGGCGGCCGCGGTCGGGCGTATTGGTTTGCTCACCGGTGTAGCGGGGCGGCTCCCCGGCGGACTGGCCGCAACCGTGGTGCGCGAGTTCTGGCTCGTATGGTCCGGGTGGTCCGGGTGGTGGCCGTGCTGGAGATAGAACCTGCCGGCCTCGGTCACCTCGGCCGACAAGGCGCCCCCGCTCCGTCGCACGGTCAGCAGCCCGCGATCCCGCAGCGCGTAGGCCGAGCGCCTATCACTCACCGGCTGGGCGGCGAGGCTCTCGCCCGCGTTCAGGCGACCGAGAAGAGCGAGTTGCCGTTCGTTCAAGGGGGACCAGCGATGCATGGGTCCAGCCCACACGCCTCGCCCCAGCCAGGCAATCACTCGTTCGGGTCGGGTGCGGGCAGTACTGCGGTCTGCAGTTGACGAGATGCTGGCTACTCTCGGCGATGACGTGATGCGCGTGGACAACAAGCAGTACATGGCCTACCGGCGGCTGCAGAACTTCGCCCGCGTCTCCAAAGTCCGCCCGACCAGGCCCTCGTCCGCCTGAAGGCGGCCCCGGGCGACACCGCTCTCAGCCACGATCGGCCCGGCCATCACGGCACCGGCCGGCTGGAAGTCCACCTCCGCAACGAGAGCGAATCGAGCGTGCCCGAACTCTGTTCGAGCGCAGCTACGCCGCCTCATGAAGGACAACAGCGATGTGCATTGAGGAGGGGCTGACATCGGACGGCTCCCCAGCCAGAGCAGTCGAGTATGGCGCCCGTTAGGGTCTCGGCATGATCACTGAACCAGTGCTGCGGGGTTACATCCTGGAAGAAGTGCTTGCGTGGCTCCTGCGGTCCAGCGGATACGAGGTGCTCACAGCCGACGACGACCAGGAAAAGGCTCCATGGAAGGTCCTGGAAGAGCGCAACCACGGCCTCGTGGTCCGCGGGCGAGGTGCCTGGCACCAGGCCGACGCACTGGGCCAGTTTCGGTATGTGCCACCGTTCTCGTTGCCGGTCAGACTGTTTGTCGAGGCGAAGTTCACGACGAAGAAGGTGCAGCTCGCCACGGTGCGCAATGGCCACGGGGTCGTTCACGACGTCAACGAGAATGTGATCACCACGGTCAGCGCCGGGAGCGGGCCGAGGCGGCCCAGGACGCGCTACCGATACAGCTACGCGATCTTTTCCACTTCCGGATTCTCTGCGGATGCGCAGGAGTTCGCACTGGCTCACCAGATATCCCTGATCGACCTGTCCCTGCCGGACTTCACCGTCCTGCGGCAGCTCGTAAAGGACACGGTCAAGGCCGTTCATGCGGCGATTGACTCCTTGCCGACAGCGGATCGGCCAACGGTGAACGAGATTCGCAACTACCTGCGTCGGCCGCTACTCGACTTGAATACAGGACCGGCTACGTCGCAGCCCTCTGTGACGGAACCGCTTGATGTTCTCATCGAGAACCTGCATGCCCGATCCACACTGGGCCTGATGCTCGCTTTCCCGGCTGCACCCTTCGTCCTGGGGCTCGCGTCGAACAACCTCTACGCGTTCGTTAACTATGCCCTGGAGCAACCAACCCACGCAGTGCGTCTGCGGCGACTGCATCAGGCGACGCCGCACCCGGTCTGGCGGGTACGGCCGGCCGCGGATCCCGAGGCGTACGAGCTGACCTTCGGCCTCCCCAAACAAGTGGAGGCATGGATCTTGGACCAGGATGCTGGTGAACGTTCACGCACCCGCTGGGTGAAGCAGAGCGTACTCTCAGCCATGACGTTGTACTGGATGGATGGTGAGCATGCGCACACCTTCCAATTGCGCTACGAGCCAGGTGAACTGAGAGAGGCTCTCGGATAGCGGCTGCACCAGCCGTGCCCCAGCGGAGGGCTCGCGCCGGGGACGCCGGACGCGCAGTGCCTCTACCCGCCGCTTCTCCCACGCGCATCGAGCGAGTTGAGAGACACTCCTGGGTATGGCGATCTCGGGGCCCTTGGCGGCCGAACTCATCCCTGATGGCAGTGACTTGGACGCTTTCAACGCCGCGTATCGGGCAGCGAAGAGGGCGCGGGTCCCATTCGTGTGTGTGCTGGCCGGCAGCCAAGGGACCTGGACGGCCAAGGTCGACGTGCTGACTGCGCCAGGCTGGGACGCCTCCCAGCGAAGTCTGGATCTTCTCGAGCAGGTCATCGTGGCTCTGGTGTCCAGAGATTCTGCGCGCACCGGGACGGTGGGACCGGAGTACTTCACGGTGACGGGGCTGGCGGGCGAGCTCGAGGCGCGCCGGGTCGCTGCGGCGGTACACGCCGCGCTCTACGGCGATCGGCTCCTCTTGGAGGCCCTGCTGCCGCCCGCGCCAGCCCCGACAGCTGACAGTGCGAACGCCGAGATTCCCCACCAGCCCAGGGTTCCAGGGTTCGAGCTCATCCGTCAGCACGCCCACGAGGCAACCACCTTGGACGATCTGGCTGGGCTGCTGGGTATGGCCGGAAGCGCGGTCGGAGAGCTGTCTATGCTCCTCGCGCGTGCCACAAAGCAGGTTCTGGTGCCCGACGAGGCGGAGAAGGCCCCCAGCAGCGAGCTGCCCGTTCGACGGTTTGGTAGCAGCCTCCACGAAGGCTCTTCGTGCCGCCTATGACGCGACAGACCCAACCTCACTGCGAGCGGCGCAGTTCACCGCGCTGCTCGCCACACAGCACGCGCTGGAAGGAGCAGCACTCTCCTTGTCCGTCATGAACCGCCAAGCGACTGCAGCCGACACGGACGTGCCCGCCGAGTCGTCGTGAGGTCAAGCGACTCGAGCAGAACCGAGGCGGAGCGGTCGCTGCGTTGGGAGTTCGCCTGAACTTGCTGGCCACGCCTTGCCGCCCCCGACCAACTGACGCCCCGCGGACAACGATCAGATACCCTGCGCCGAGCAACCGGGGGGGTGTCTCTATGTCCTTCGTCAAGGACGTGGTGCCTGGTATGCGGGTGTTTGCGATAGTCATGCGGCGAGGGTGACGGTGGGGGTTCTTGACTCGTAGAAGGTGCCGTCTCGGAGGACCAGGAGTATCAGGCAGCCCAGTGACTTCGCCCAGGCTGCGGTCTGCCCTCGTGGCTCAGGCGGCACGGGCCGGATTCTCCTTGGACTGTGTCCGACGGACGGGTGGAGGCACGTCAGGTGAGGATGTTGACGGCTTGGTACAGGTGGGTGCCATGCGCCCACTTCTTGATCTCGGCGCGGCCGAGAACGGTGATGTGGTGCTGGCGCGCGAACGCGGCAGCGGGCTCGGTGAACCCGGCGAGGCCGATCATGATGGCCACGTCGGCGCCGTGGTGGGGCCGCGCGGTGCCGTTGAACTGCTGCACATGCCCGGAGGTGACCCGTGCGCGGTAGCGTTTGCACTGGATGATGAACATGACACGGCGGTGAGCGGACCTTGGCCCGTGCTGTGATGCACAGGTCATGTCGTCGATTCCTGCCACGTACCCCTGGCCCACCACAATCACTACGGCCAGGCTCCTCTTGCGCCCCGCCGAACTCGTTGACGTGTGACGGGTCGGTGAGGCCGATCGAGGAGTCCATGCGGTCACCGATTTCGACGGAGCCGGGGGCTCTGGAAGCCGTTGGCTATCTCTCGCCGAGCCAGTATCGGCGAGGCGGGTGGGTTTGGTTGTCGGGTGGATCGACGAGTCCTTCGCGATCTTGATCCAGGTTGCTGAAGCCTGATGGTCATGGGCAGATCGCCGGCGGCTCTGGCTGACAGCATCAGTGCTGGCAGCGGGGAGACGTTCAAGGGCGGACCTCTGTCTTGCACGCGTAGTAGTGCGCTCGCCGTGAAATACATGAGTGGGTGAGGCTGAGTGTTGCATTCCGCGATGGCAACGCGGTGCGATACCCGCGTCGTTGGTACTTCAATATGCGTTGCGACCTGCGCCCTCGAGTGGGTCACCGGCGACGGGTTGATTGGGTTCGACGCGCGCTCTGCCTTCCCTGTCCTGCGGTGCTGCCAGGCGGCCTCCTGAAGGAGGTCGCTATGACTGCGACGGGCAAGGTCTCGTCGTGTAGGGCGATACATAGCAGACGATCCCCGGTTAGCGAAACCGGGGATCGTCCCGAGTATTGAGGGTGTTCGCACGCGGCTGTGCTTGGCAGTAAGGCCGTAGCGGACGAAGCAGGCAGCGACGCAACCGCTGGACGAGGCGAGCGCTGTTGTCTGCTGCCCTGATGACTGCGGTGTCCCTTCGCTGAAAGGCAGCGATGGCGCCGCCAATGTGGAGTTTCCACGCCCTCAAGGAGAGTGAGTGATCCTGTCTCAACCGATCAAGAAGCTGCCGCCGAACGCGAAGGGCCAGGTCCGGTACCGGTTTGTGGTCGACGTCGGGACTGACCCGGTCACCGGGAAGCGCAAGCAGCTGACCCGTACCCTCGGGACGCTCAAGGAGGCGCAGGCTGAGTACGCACGTATTTCGGTCCGTCGCCACAATGGGGCGTTCGTGTCGCGCAGCAAGATGACCGTGAACGAGTGGCTCGATCAGTGGCTTGCCAAGAAGACGGAAGACCTGGAAGAAACCACGATCTCCACCTACAGGGTGACCCTGGACCGTGTCCGGGGCAGGCTTGGGCACATCCGGCTCCAAGAGCTCACCGAGGACGATGTCGAAGCATGGATGCAGTGGGCGCTTCGTGAGGGCCGCGTACGTGCCACGAAGGCTGGCCCCGGTCTAGGGGTGACCTCAGTAGAATGTGAGGCGCCCCGAAGTTCTCGGACAGCGGTCCCCATAGGATCGAAGTCCAGAACGGCGGAGAGAGCACGTGGCACAGAAGCGTAAGAAGTTCAGTCCTGAATTTCGGGACGAGGCGGTCAAGATGGTGGTCGTGGAGTCCCGCCCGATCGCCGAGGTCGCCCGAGAGATGCAAGTGAACGAGGGAACCCTGGGCACCTGGGTCAGCCGGTACCGGCAAGAGCACGCCGGGGAGGAACCCCCTCTGAACATCAGCGAACGCGCCCGCCTGCGGGAGTTGGAGCGGGAGAACCGGGAACTTCGGATGAAGACCGAGTTCCTGGGAAAAGCGGCGGCCTTCTTCGCTCAGGAATACCGGTGACGGAGAAGTACGAGTTCATCGACGGCGAGTCCGGCACCTATCCGGTTCAGCGGATGTGCGACTGGGCGGGAGTATCCAAATCGGGCTTCTACCACTGGCGGTCACGGCCGTTGTCGGCCACCGCTGAGCGCCGCACGGCACTCAAGGCCACCATCCGCCAGGTCTTCACGGACTCACACGAAACGTACGGTTATAGGCGCGTCCACGCGGCGCTCCAGCGGATGAACGTGCAGGCCGGACCCGAGCTGGTCCGTGCGCTGATGCGCGAGCTGGAGCTGGTCCCGTGCCAGCCACGGCCATGGCGGGTCACGACGATCGCAGACGATACGGCGCCAGCAACGCCCGATCTGGTCTCCCGTGACTTCACTGCGAAGGCACCAGGCCGAAAACTGGTCAGCGATATCACTTACATACATACCTGGGAAGGATTCCTCTACCTCGCGACCATCATCGACTGCCACACCAAAGCCGTGGCCGGCTGGGCTATGGCCGACCACATGAAGACCTCCCTCATCTCGGATGCACTCGACATGGCAGCCCGGAATCTAGACCTCTCGGAGGGCTGCATCTTCCATTCAGACAGGGGCAGTCAGTACACTTCTCGCGAACTCCGAAGTAAACTCAGCTCCTTGAAGCTCAGAGCGTCGGCCGGTCGCACTGGAGTCTGCTGGGACAATGCGATGGCAGAATCATTTTTCGGCGCCCTCAAGAACGAGCTGGTCCACCGAACTGCGTTCCCGACGCGTGCACATGCCCATCGGGCGATCGTCCGCTACATCGAGATATTTTACAATCGAAAGCGCCTCCACTCCGGACTCGGCTACAAGACTCCCTCAGAAGCTCACGCCGAATACGAAGAGTTGCAGGCCGCAGCGTAGGAAACCCTCACGACCGCTGTCCGAGAACTGCAGGGCACCTCAGTTCCCACCGCCGCGGCTTTTCCGGTTGGTGACCCACACCCCGAGCCGTACTTCGTGGTCCTGCCCGTCGATGGTGATCTGTTCGATGTGCTGACGGGGGGCGACGGGTCGGGCGTCAATGGGCCCGGAGGGCTCTCGCGACCGCCATGAGAGCGACTGCGATCGAGTCGGGTCGCCGTTCCCTCCGGGCCCGCCCTCATGCTGCCCGGCGCATCCCGGACCAAGCGGGCCGGTGCGCGAGTTCACCCCGCCGGGTGATGACCTCATGCCGCGCGGGCCGTACAGCAGATTTCGCCCCGGCCGGCCTCTCACGCGCAAGGGTCCCGGGGGTGTCCTGACCTGGGCCTCCTGCGCGCTCTTCCAACCCTGCCCCCCCCGGGCCATCGAGTCTCCCCGGGGCAGGTCACCCGGCTTCCTACGTCCAGTCGGTGCCGGACTCGGTGAGCTGGGCGAGTTGCTCGACGTTCGGCTTGTCGCGGTGGGTCTTCGGGTTGGACATCCACGCACCCCGGCGCACCTCGTGGTCCTGGCCGTCCCGACGGCGCTCCTCGGTGGCCGGCACTCGACGACACATCGCGTCCACCACTGGTACGGGCGGACGGCGAGCCAGGAGCTGGAACAACGGCGCCCGTATGGCTGGTGAGTGGCTGCCATCAGGGCAACGACGACATCGGGTGGTTACTCCCCTTCGTGCTTGCCGGGCTCCACGATCTCGTCAAGTACCGCCCGCACCGTGTTGAGGACCCGAGCCTGATCTTGCAGGAATAGCCTTTCTCCTGCGTCCTCTGCCGCTTCTGTCTTGGCTCGGCATTTGTCCTCTTGGGCCAGGGCCCAATCCCTGGCGTGCCGAATGCGCCTCAACAGCTCGTCTGCGTCAACTGCGTCGCTCATGAGTGGACCCTACTGACCAGCGACAGTCTGCGGCCGACGAACCGACGATAGGGACCCCTGAAACGTGTGCAGCACGGGCTCCACGCGGCACGAGGACCTCCCACCGACTCGGTGTCCGCTGCACGACTTTGGGACGGCATCAAAACCATCAGCTACCGGTGGTTTGTTGGATCCGGAAGGGATCAAGTGTGGCGGTGAGCTGACCATGATGCTGGACTGCGGTGGAGGGGGGATACCGTGCCTGCCGATATCGAACATGTCGAGGACATTGGCCTGCGGTGATGCCCGGTCCAACAAACCACCGCTAGGCCAGGCAGGCGATCAGCTCTTCCCGGCTGGTCACGCCGGTCTTGCGGTAGATCGCCTTGAAGTGGTCGTTGACCGTGTGCGGCGACAGGGCGAGGCGGCGGGCGATCTGTTTGACGGCCTGTCCTTCGAGGGCCTGCTCGATGACCGTGCGCTCGCGGACCGAGATGCCGTACCACTGGGCGAGCGCGGGCAACAGGTCGGTGGCCGGGGCGGGTTGGAGGGTCACCACCACCGCGCCGGGCGTCGCCCCTTCGAGGGGCTGCGCCTGGAGGGAGAACCAGCCCGCGGCGGTGGGGGCGCGGGTGAGTGCCGGTGCGGCCGTGCGCCGCGCGGTGTAGGCGATGTGCCAGACGAAGCCGAACGTCTCCTTGCCGCCGGCGGGGCGCGTGGGGTAGACGCCGGGCAGCACCGTGCGCAGGGCGAGCCCTGCCGAAGTAGCCCCGGCGATCTGGTCGTCGCCGTCGATGACCGCGACGATGGGCGGAAACGCGCCGGTCCGGGGCCGTAGCGGCTTGCTTGTCACATATCGCTTCACGGCCTGCGCCAGCGGCTGGGCCAGCTCTGCGGCGCGTGCGGCCTCGGTCGGCGAGAACGGCCTCGACTCCCGCTCGCGCAGCAGGACCAACGCGCCCCAGGCGACACCGCGTTGGGTGAGCGCGATGCACAGCTCGCTGCCGTAGCTGTCGGCGGCCATGAGGCGGTGCAGCCTTCGCGCCTGCGGCCCCTCGTCCTGGGCCCCGGCCCCCAGCACGAGGGCCGGGCAGCTGCCGTGGATGAGCTCCGCGACGGGGCTGCGGGTCCTGCCGAGGGCGTTCTCGAAGTCCATGCGGCGTCGCGCGCGCGTGTCGTAGTCGTTCTCGCAGGCGAGGAAGCACCGCGCGCCGGTGATGGGGTCGTAGCCGGTGAGCAGATACCCGTCGTGCGGCACCACTCGGCTCAGCTGGCGCGAGAGCTCGCCGCCCAGTTCCGTGACGCTGCCGACCCGCGCCGCCGCTTCCGGCGCCGAGCGACTCACCGTACCGACTGAACTCAATGAACCCACCCCCGTGGTCATGCGCCGAGTCTGGCACACACCACCCCGCCAAATCCGGGTATTTCCCACTTCTCCTGCCGCCGGACAGAGCATGAGGACGGGGTGAGTGCCGGGGTCAACTGGCCTGCTATCCCTGAATCTTGGGATACCGAGCTCTTCCTCCGCCCTCCACAGTTGAGGTCACGAGCCAGCAGCCAGCAGTCAGCGGCGGGGCCGACACGAGGTGAGAGGAGGGCGGTTCCATGTTCGTGAGCGCGATCGCCGCCGCGAGGTTCGGCACGTCGATGACGTTCGGCAGACCGTTCCACCGCCGGTCGCTCGACCGGTTGCTCGACGGAATGCGGGCGGCTCAGCGGGAGTTCGGCGCGGTCGCCGCCGCCGAAGACGACGACCTGCTCGGCGGCGCGGCGCTCGACCCCCAGACGCGGCGGCTGGTGCAGGGGCGACGCCTGCGCACCCAGGCCCTGCGGGCCGCACGGGAGACCGACTTCTACGCGGAGGTGTTCCGGCGCAGTGGAATCGACCCGGCCGCCGTCGACCACGACTCCCTCTCGGCGATCCCCGTCACGTCCAAGCAGGCGCTGCGCGACGATCCCTCCGCCTTCGTGCGGAAGGGCGCGTCCCCCGCCCACGGATGCTCGACGACGGGGACGACTGGACGGGCCACAATGGTGTGGCTCTCTGACGACGAACTCCACCTCATGGCCACGCTAGCCGCGCTCGCGCACTTCCAGTCGCAGACGTTCCGCCCCGAGGACCAGATCCTGCTCGGGATCAGCCCGCGCAACCGCATCGCCGCCCACGCCACGGCATTCGCCGCCGCAGCCGTGGGAGCGGTGGTGCGCATCGGCGGCATGATCGCCCCCGAGCAGACGCTCGCCACGCTGGCCGAGCACCATCCGATTCCCGGGCACACCTCCCGTATCAGCGTGCTGACCGCCCACCCGTCCTACCTCGCACTCCTGGTGGAGACCGCGCGTGGACTCGGCTACGGACCCGCTGACTTCGGTCTCGAACGGATCCTGGTCGGGGGCGAGATCCTCACGCCCGGCCTGCGCCGACGCGCCCAAGAGGTCTTCGGCGAGCTCGAGTTCGACGAGAACTACGCGCTGACCGAGCTGGTGCCCTTCGGCGGCATCCGGTGCGAGAGAGGGCACGTCCACTACGAGCCCGCCACCTGCCTCGTCGAAGTGCTGGACCTCCACGGCCGCTGTCTCCCGGTCGCCGACGGGGAGCCCGGCGTGCTGGTCGGCACCCCGCTGCCGCCGTTCCGCGACACCACGCTGCTCCTGCGGTACGACACCGAGGACGTGGTCCAGACCATGGTGCACCCGCCGGACTGCGCCATGAGCCGGCTGCCCGCGCTCGCCCAGCTCCTCGGTAAACGACGCCAGGCCGTGGGCCATGACGACGGCTGGACCTTCGTGCGGCCCGTCGTGGAGGCGCTGGAGTCGGTCGGCGGAGTGCCGCTGCCCGCCCGGTTCGGCTTCTGGCGGGCGCGGGGCGGGGTCGTGGTCGAGGTCATGGCCCCGGACGGCCCCGGGCTCAGGGCCGAGATCGGCGTCGCGCTGGAGCGCCAAGGCGTGCCCCTCGCCGAGCTCAGGGTCGTACAGAGCCAGGACGAACTGCTGCACCCGCTCCCGCTCCGCTGTGACCTGCGGGAAGGGGACTTCGCCAGGGCCGCGCCCGCGGTGGCGTCGGCGGTGACGGCGTTGGTGACGGCGTCGGAGAAGTCCGCTGCTGCGGGGCGAAGGGGGCGACCGTGATCCAGTCGATGCTCGTGGTGGCCGCTTTCACGCTGCTGGCCACGGTCGGGAGCTGGTGGTACTTCCGGCGGCACCGCATCGCGCGGCCTCCGTTCGGCGTCATCAACCTCGCGGACGTGATGGTGGCGATGGCGGGGCTCGTCCTGATCCCCCTCCTCTACATGGAACTGCCGATCGCGGTCGTGGTGGTCCTGCTCGCGCTCCTCACCATCGGCGCCCTACAAGTCGCGCTCGAACCCGTCGTGGGGCGCAGGCCCCTGTGGACCGTGTGCCTCGCGCTGATCGCGGCGGACCTGGTGCTCGGCCTGACCGTGGGCGTACGGAACGAGGCGTTCCTGCTGACCAATGACGCGATCATGGTGATCGTCGTGATCGGCGTGGCCAACCTCTGGGCGCAGAGCGGCCTGAAGGCGGCGCACGCGGCGGTGTTCGCCGCGGTGCTCACCGGCTATGACGCCCTCGTGACCTGGCAGTTCTCGGTGACGCTCCAGCTGTTCGTGAAACTCACCAAGCTTCCGCTCTTCCCGCTGGTGGGCTGGGGCCTGGAGGACGTCCCCACGAGCTTCCTCATCGGGCTCGGAGACCTGCTCCTCCTCTCCCTCTTCCCGCTCGTGATGCGCAAGGCGTACGGCAGGACGGCCGGGCTGAGCGCACTGCTGGCCGGGCTCGCCACCACCGCACTCATCTTCGTCCTCATCGCCAGGGACGCCATCGGGCACACCATCCCCGTCATGGTCTTCCTCGGCCCCGTGATCGTCGCCCAGTACCTGTACTGGCGACTGACCCGCGGCGTCGAACGGCCGACCCGGCAGTACCTGCGGGCCGAGCCGCTCACCCCGCGCACCCGCAACCCGGTCACCGAAGGGAGGTGAACGACCATGATGAAGGCCAACCTCAGCTACCTCCGTTACGCGCTCTCCACGCTGGCGGCGGTGGGCTTCGGCGCCCACGGCGCCACCTGATCCATCCGATCCGTCTGCTCCACCGGGATGGTTCTCACGGGGCAAGGGACGCCGGTCGCGCGCGAGCGCACGACCGGCGTCCCGGCGTGTGCAGCGCTTCCCCACGCAGCGCCGCCCCCGGTCCTCGCTACGCGGCCTGGCCCGCCCGACGTCATGGTGCGGACGGCCTCGGTCAGGGAGGCCCGCACCTCCTCCAGGTGCTCGGGGTCGCGTTCCGTCACGTGCGCGTCGAGTACGTCATGAATAGTCTTCTTTTCCAGAGAAACTTGCTCGGCATCAATAAACCGGCACACGAAAATATCGAAACTCACTTGAATTCCAGGGTGGGCGCTGAGGCGGCGTTGTCTCATACGCCTTCCGGCAGTTGGTGGGCCCTGTCGTCGCGGTCCACCGGTTCTGCCGGGCGGGCTGGTCTGGGACAGCAGGGGACGTAAGCTTCTCGATCTCCGTGGCCGGAGACAACGCTGCGGGAATGCCTCGCGCGGGCGGACGCTGTGTGGTGACGGTACGGAGCGGCGCGATCAAAGGGAAGGGTTCTTCCATCCGCCTCACGCCGCTCACTGCGGACACCCTTTTATCTGTTGCCGACAAAGACTAAGGGCCCGCAGGGGCAGTCGATATGTCGTTTTCCGCTCTTGCGTCAAAGCTCGCGCTCGGCGACAGTCGTCGAGTTGCGTGCGGCCCCTATATCCCGCAGAGCGGGTGGCGTTTAGGCGACCTTGACCCTGGAGGACTTATCGTTTCGATAGCGGTGCGGTCGGTGGCCCCAGGGTGGAAGTCTGGTGTCGCATCCGCGTAGCGTCGCTGCCTGCTTCGGCCGGTCCAAGGCCACCGAAAGCGGTCACATGCGGATACACGGCTTTTCGATGAGTATCCATATTCCTTCTTTTAGTAATTCCAGTAGCAGATGATCGAACCCTTTGCGGGGAGGGGGGATCGCCCATCAGGGATCCTTTTAGTGACGGCCTGGCCCCGTTGTGGCGTCTTGGACAGCCGGACCTGTCATTTCGATGACAACGGCATCCTGTTGAAACTCTGCGGGAAGGTGGGCGCGCTCTTCGTCTCGGCAGATGAACATGCCATCTCTCGGGTCGATGATCACCGCTCCGAGCTGTGTGACCAGTTCAGCGATGATGCCGAGGATTTGGCCACCCGCCGGGCGGTCGACCAGAATGCCGCTGTCACTGGCGATCAACTCGGCGTCGCCGCCGTCGTCGGCACGGATCCAGATCGCCATGCTTCCATCGTCACGGACTATCGGTGGACGCGAGCTGACAGAGTGAGGTTGCAGAACCGCTCGAATCACATCCATGTCGGGTGCTACGGGCTCGCCCTCGGCGAATTTATGGATCCACAGTTCGTGACTCATCGTACTTCCTCCCCGGGGGGGGGACGGGTGTGCCCCCGCTTTGGCGTGGCGGCACACCCGTCGGACCGTATTCTATGGCTGGAATATGACGGTAATGCCTGTGATGTTGTTGTCGGCCATCATGTATTTGAAGGCAGTGGCGGTCTTCTCGTCAGACACGTACCAGACGATGGGAACCCCCTTCGCTGCTTGGGACTGGTCTCTGGCCTGCTTGATCGGCTCTGTGACAAACGGTTTGAGCTTCCCGTCGCTACCGATGAGCTTTTCGAGATTCTGGTTCTTCGCGTCGAGCAGCTTACCGTTCTGGTACCCGTCAAATTTGACGAATCCACTGGGTCTGAAATCTGCGGGAACCTTGTATGAGATGCCGGACGGGACTCCGTTGGTCACCCTCTGCTCATATGCGCGATCAGTCGCACTCATGCTTTCTGTCTCGGTTATCCAGGTGCCGGGGCCGCCCAACTCCAGCCACTTGCAGTATCCTCCGCCGCCACCTACGGCACGAACCGCGATGGTGAACGCGGCGGTGCGAGCGCCTGCAGTGGCGCACCTCTCGCCAAGCTCCCTGAGTGCCTTGGTGCCGATGCCGGCGAGTGCTTCTTCGGTGAGGCCGAGGGAGCGGAGGCCGTTCCAGGCGTCGGTGAAGCCGATGCCTGTCTTGAGGGAGGCGTTGAGGGCGTGGAGGGCGTCGGCGATGGCGGTGAGTGCTTTGCCGCCGACGAACCAGCTGGCGGCCCAGGCGCATCCTGTCCAGCTGCCGCCGTCGTTGCCGGGCAGGATCTTCTTGGCGCATTCGATGAAGTCGCCGAGGAGGATCTTGATGGGGTCGATGCCCGAGTTGAACTGGGTCATCGTGAGGGTGTGGGTGACTGTGTCTTTCAGGTCGAGGAGTGTCTTGGGGCCGAGGTAGGTCGTGGCTGAGGCCGGGCACCCGGACTTGGTTGCGGGCATGCCCTCGGCGGTGCACATGTACAGGTCGACGAACGCGTTGAAGTGGATCGTCGCCGTGATCGTGCAGTCACCGGTGTGGATGATGATGTTGCAGTTGTCCTTCTTGACGTCCTCGGGTTCGCCGATCTGCTCGATGTGATCGAGGACGTAGAAGACGTTGCCGACGCCGGTGTTGGCTCCGGCTGTGATCTGGTCGTTGTTGCCCTTCGTCGTGGTCTGGTCGGCAGCGTCCTGGGCTTCCTTGGCGAACTTGTCGGCGTCTTTCGCGGCCTGTTCGGCTTCGGTCGCTGCGGTGTTGGCGCGGTCGGCTGCGGCGCGGGCGTCCTTGGCGTCCTGGGTGGCTTGGGCTGCTGCCGCGTGTGCGGCATTCGCGTCGAGGGCTGCCTGGTCGGCCGCGGTGCGGGCTTCCTTGGCGTAGCCCTCTGCTTGGCCGGCTGCGGTGTTGGCGGCGGCTGCGTCTTCGGTGGCCTGGCGGTCGTACTCGACGGTGCGGGCCAGTGAGTCGGCGGCCTTGGACGCGGCGGTGGCGGCATCAGATGCGTAACCGAGGGCTTCGGTGGCGTAGCCGCGCGCGTCGGCGGCGTAGCGGGCGGCGTTGGCCGCGTAGCGGGCGGCGTTGGCCGCGTGCTGGTATGCCTCCTTCGTGTCCGCCTTGGCTTGCTCGACGAGAGCCTGGGCGGTGGCCGCTTCCTCCTGGGCGTTCTTCGCGTGGGCTTCGGCGACCGCCTTCTGCTGCTCGGCGATCGTCTTGGCGCCCTGCCCGGCCAGCACGACCAGGCCGGCTGCCGAGTCGGTGGTGATGTAGGGGGACCCGAGCTCGATCGCGTCGTTGGCCGGCTTGACCACCTGTGACGCGGCGTGGCCGGCATCCTCGGCGGCCTGCGCGGTGATGTGCGCATAACCGGCGGCCTTCGCCGCCGCCTCAACCGCCTTGGGGACTTCCTTGCTCGCTGCGTCCGCCTCCGACTTGGCGGTCTTGGCCTTCTCCTCCGCCTCGTCGGCGAGCTTGACGGCGATGTTGGCTTCGGCGGACGCGTGCTGGGATGCCGCGATCGCGTCGGCTTCGGCGCTGGTCGCGGTCGTCACCGCCGCATCGGCCTTCACCTTCGCGGCCTGGGCGCCGTCCGCATCGGCGCGGGCCCGTTTGGCGGCTGCTTCGGCCCGGGTGGCCGCAGCATCAGCGTCCGCAGCAGCGGTAGAGGCAGCGTCGGCCTCAGAACGCGCCCGGCCTGCGGCTGCCTCGGCGGCATCCGCGTGCTTGGCCGCTTCATCGGCCGCTGCCCGGGACGCCTTGGCCGCGTCATCGGATGCGGCAGCCTGAGCGTATGCCTCCAACGCGTCGGCCTTGGCACGAGCTGCATCAGCCTTCTGCTGAGCGTCCCAGGCATCGTCCCGCTTGGCCTTGGCATTGTCGCGTGCCGTGACCGCCGCGTTCTTCTTATCGACGGCTGTTGCTTCGGAGACTCCCGCCTTGTCCTTCGCGTCCTTGGCCTTGCCCGCTTCGGTCTGGGCGTTCTGCTTGTGCTGGGCGGCCTCAGCCTGCTTGGCGAGGGCGTTCTCCTTCTCCGCCTTCGCCGTTGCCGACTCGGCCTCCGCCGCCAGGCGCTTGGCGTGCGCGTCGGCAGCGGCCGCCTTCGCGCTGGCCTCGGCCTTCAAGGTGTCGGCGAGCTTGGCCTCCGCCGTCTCCTTGTCCTTCTTCGCGTTGTCCCGGTGGATCTTCGCCGCGTCAGCTGCGGCCTTGGCCTGCAACTCGGCCGTCTCGGCGGCCTTCTTGCGGAACTCGGTCTGCACCTGCGCGGCTTGGGCGAGAGCGCGCTGAGTAATGGTCTGGCTGTCCGCCGCGGAGGCGCGGGTGGCGGCCTCAGCGGTTTCGGCAGCCGCCACCATCGCCTGGAGGGCTGCGACCGTACCCTTGGTGACCTGGTCCTTCTGCTGACCGACCAGCAGCCCACGGCCGCGCGGCGCGCCAGCCGCGTCGGCGATCGTGTAGGCGGCCTGCTCAGCGGCATCCGAGGCGGTGGCAGCCTTCTGCGCGGTAGCGAGCTGGCCGCGGAGGACCGCCAGTTGCTGCTTCGCCGCGCTCTGCGCTCCCGTGAGGATGCTCTTGGCCTTGTCGAACTGAGCCTGGTTCGGTTGGTCGGAATTGCGGTGACCGGTGGGCTTGACGTCGAACTGCTGGCCCGCAGTACCGGTGCACGGCCACAGCCACGTGTCCCTGCCCTCGACGAAGTTGTTCAGATCCAGACACTTGCCTGCGCCCACGTTCTTGATCGGCGTGGTGGCACGCAGGTTGAAGTCCCACTGCTGGGCCGGTGTGCTATTGCACTGGTAGACCTGGATCTTCGTGCGGTCGTCGGTCTTGCCACCCGCCACATCAAGGCACTTGGCGAGGAGATCGATTCCGGGTCCACTGGAGTTGCGGAGCTCATAGTGGGAGCCGTTAGCGGTGAGCTGCCAGTCCTGAGCAGATGATCCGTTGCATGTATACAGCTGGACGGCGGCGCCGTTGGCTCTGCTGCCGCCCTCGACGTCCAGGCACTTGCCTTGGGCCGCGTGCACTTGGATCACCGCGGGAGCGTCACCGACCCACCCGGCGCCTCCAGGCGCCCAGTAGTCCTGCCACCGCGTGACGTTGTCAGCGATCCATGACTGCCCCAGGAGCCTGGTCAGGCTGAACGAGCCCTCTTGCAGGGCCTTCGTGGCGTCCGTGCTGGCGCTGAGGATCTGGTTGCGCTGCGTTGCCTGGCCGACGATCTCCTGCTGCCACTCGGCGTGCGCCTGAGCTACTTCCTTGCCCAACACTCGGTTCGGGTCTATCGGGTCATGCCAGTTACAGGAGGCGAAACGGGCCTTCAGGTCCTCGACCGCGATACGGAACTCCGCCGTCCCCGGAGCCGGGGCCGTGCGGGGGAAGCCGCCGGAGGACAGGAAGATACGGGCGTCATCGGCGAACACCCGGGGAACGAAGTACTGATTGGGCTCGATCTTCCCGGAGTTCTTCTTCCACAGCACCCACGCCTGCTGCTCCTGCGGCGTGCCACCCGAGACGTACTGCTGATCGCCGATCGCCAGCGCGGCAGCCTTCGTCTTGTCATCCGCAGTGGGCGAGAGGTCGAACCACGGGGAGAACAACTCCTGCCCGCCCGAATACGCCTGATACAGCCAAGGGCGCAGCCCGGTCTGGTCGACGATGGCAATCGTCCCCGACGAAACGCCCGGAAAGGAGGCCAGGCCGCCGATGGAGGTGGACCACGCATACTCTTCGTCGCTGACCTTCTTGAGCCACTGATCACTGCTGCCAGTGTCCGCGTTCTGCGCCTGGTGCAGCGGGGTCTTGCCGTCCATGATGTCCCGCCGCAGCTTCTGGTGAAGCTGGTCGGGCGGTGAGCTGACTGCCCCCTGCGCCAGGGCGAACATGTTGCTGCCGCCCTTGCGTAGCGCATACGTCGCCACGCACTGATCCGCACGCAGCTGCTCAGCAGCCGTGGCGTCGTAGCCGTCGTAGGAATCAGCGACCAGGCTGACCTCGTCCCGGCCGAGGTCGAGCGACCCCGGCTGGATAGTGAGCCCGGCAGCAACAGCCAGCGCAGTGACGGACGTTATGACCGAAGTCAGAACCGTTGATCTTCGTGATCCCGGCATACGGGACCATGGACTGGAGCGCACTGAACTTCCTTACGTCGTCGTTCACACCTGTGAGGACGACAGCCGGGAGCCAGCCAAGAACGGGCAGAGCCAGTTGCTTGACCACGCATCAGGGACTCACCGCACCGACAGAGGTGCATGCCATGCAGCCACGGCACCATGACGACACGAGCCTCCCCTGGGCGGCGCCCCCCGACCGCCGTATGAGTCGCGCGCACAGGCATTGGTGAAGATTCTGTGCATGCGAGCGCCCACCCTAGGCAGACGATGTGAGGGCGGAACAGGGAATATGTTGAAAACCCCTCGCCTCTTGCTGCCGGACGAGGGGGGTTCCGGAATAGGCCAGAGGCACGCACATGCTAGGCAAAGCCTGTGAAGATGATGTGAAGCGGAACCGGTTGTCCAGTGCCTCCGGGTGCTTGACCCCCCTCGGGAACTGGCGTGATCTCGGGGGTCCCGCCCTGCATCATTTTCAGTCCCCGACGGTAGGCAACACCTCGCGTTCGCGAGGAGGGCTGACGAAGCAACGCCCGCCGCATCGTTCGCGTATGAAACACCCCCACCGCGACGGGGCATGACCCGCTGGCGTCGTTGCCAGCGTTCCAGGAGCCGGAACACCTCCGCGTCCGCGGGGATGGATGCGGAGCCCGGTTCTTCACCCGGCGCCCTGGACTGTCAGAGGTGGGTGCCATGCTCTCGGGATGACCGCCGACGCTTTCACCTTTCAGCAGTTCACCTCGCCTGGCGACGTCACCTCTCAGCTCCGATATGCCCTCGCCGAGTGCTGGGTCGAGGTCACCAACGCGGGCGGCGCGGCTGGCTTTCCCTTCCCCCTGTCGATGCCGCCACGGTGACTCCGGCCCTCGAACGCGTCGTCGACCTGCTTTCCCCCGAGACCAGTCGACTCCTGACGGCGACCGTGGATGGGGAACTCGCCGGCTGGCTCAACGTCCGTCGCGACCGTTTCGAGCTGGTCGCGCACTGGGGCACTCTCCACCACGTCCAGACCCGTACCGCCGTACGCGGACGCGGTGTCGGCCGTGCCCTCATGCATGAAGTGCGCAGGGTCGCCAGGGATGAGATGGGCCTGGAGCAGCTGCATCTGGCCGCCCGCGGCGGCGTTGGTTTGGAGGACTTCTACGGGCGGCTCGGCTGGAAGGAAGTCGGCCGGTGGCCAGGCGCCCTCCGCTTCGCCGCAGGCAGCGACCGTGACGAGATCCTCATGCTCCTCGCCCCGCTATGAGTTCACGCCATTCGCCACAGCAGCTGTGGTCCGGGGTGGCCAGGGTGCAGCGGCCGTAATGTCGGTGTCGGCGGGGGTGTCGCGCGGGCCGAGCTGCAGGGGTGGCGCAACTTCGGACCCTCGTGGGCCGGATCAGGCCACGAGGCCCTCATCTGCGTTGCGCATGCAACGTTGTTGGGGGAGGCTGTCAGGCAGCTGCGAGGCGTGAGTGATACCTGATCACACAGTGATTGGTGATCAACGCGTCCGGCACACGGCCACGTTGACCGATATCCGCGGGGTGGGACGCGCGGGAAGCTCGACATGGGTGAACCGGCGCTGTCGACGCTTGACGCGTCCACGCAGGGCTCCAGCGGTGATGTGGGCACGCTGATCGGCCTGCTTGTTCAGGCGGCGGGTCTGTTTGGCGGGCAAGTAGTACTGGGGAGCAACGGCCTCGCACTGCCCTGTCGAAGGCCCGCACTGCGATCGATAGCGTGGCTGGAACGTCCGTCCCGCCGGCTCGATGGCGGGTGGGGGAGGGAAGCGGGCTGCGGAGTGGGCGGGTTACACGGATTGCGGGGGTTGGCGTGACGGGGTGGGACATCGATCCGGCCGGGGTGGGTTCGGTGCTGTCGCGGGTGCAGGAGGCCGAGCGTGGCCTGCATGACGGCATCGCGCTGTACGGCAAGGGCGTGGAGGCCGCGGCCTTGTCCGTGGGCACCTTGGACTTCAGTGGCGGGGCCAGGCACGGCAGCGGTCAGGCGGGCCTGGTGGCTGTCGCGCTGAGTGAGTTCATGCAGGGCACCGAGACCGATGTGGTGTTCCTGCCGTTGCGGACCAGTAACTCGATCAACGGTGCGGTCGAGGCGACGAACTGCTATCAGCGCGGGGCGCTGGAGCAGGCGTCGGACGCGCAGCGCCAGGCCGAGCGGGCGCCGGATGTCGCTGCGGTGCTGGAGGCGGCGCGGAAGAAGGGGGCCGGGAAGTGATCAGCCCGGACAAGGTGCCCACCTACACCGGTGACGTCGGGGCGGTGGAGGTTGAGGTCGGCCGGTTGCGGAAGGCCGCGCAGATCATCCGCGAGCGCGGCGGTGACGTCAACACCCGCTTCCGGCACCTGAGCAGCGTCTACCGGGCGCCCGAGGCCGAGTATCTGTTCCAGACCACTCAGGGCGTGCACGACACCGCCGCCGGCTTTGCCTCGAAGCTGGAGACGGTGGCCGGCGCCCTGGAGACCTATGCCTCCGAGATCCGGCCGCTGGTGGACAAGCTGGAGCGGCTGCGCTTCGAGGCCGCCGCGTTCGTCGCATCCGTCCAGGGGCAGGGCGACATCGACCCCAAGTGGCACCACGACAAAGCCAAGATGGCTACCCACAACGCGCTGATGCACGAGGTGGCGGCCACCGTGCGGGCCTTCCAGGACGCCGAAGTGGCGGCCGCCGACAGGATCACCGCCGTGGTGCACGGAACTCAGTGGCATCTTGCAAACGGCAGCCCCAAGCAGAGCAATCCCTACGGTTTCAGCGAGGGGCAGCTCGACGGGGACGCCAAGCTCCCCTGGGGCACCCCGGAGCACTATTCCCACCTGCCCTTCGGGATCGACTGGCACCTCCAGCAGTTCGGCGAGGGCCTGGGCGAGAACATCAAGGGCGCGGCCACCGGCTTCGTCGACATGTTCCGCCCCGGCCAGAAGGGGCAGGACACCCGCAAGGGCCTGACCTTGACGATCGTCGGGGCCGTGGACTACCTGCGCGACCCGGACGGCAATCGCCCGGTGGACCAGATCGGGCCGGAAGGACGCCCCTACGCCAAGGCGTTCGCCAAGTCGTTGGTGGCCTGGGACGACTGGAAGACCAACCCGGACAAGGCAGCCAGCACCGTCGTCTTCAACGTCCTCACCTTCGCCTCCGGGCCCTTGGGCGCTGCCTCGAAGGCGGGCGCGGCGGGCAGGGTCGGCGAGGCCGCTTCTGTTGCCGCCCGCACGGCAGGCGTGCTGTCCAAGGTGGGCGAGGTCCTCGACCCGATCGGCGCGACCGCGAAGGTCGTCGGTACCGGTGTCCGTGCCCTGCCCAAGGTCTCCGAGCTCGCCAAGAGCATCGCCGCCGTCACCAAGGTGACCTCCGAAGCCAATGGCGTGCACAGCATCATCGACCTGAAGGGCGGCTCCAAACTCCACGTCGGCGATGGCCAGTTCACCATCAGCAAGGACGGGATCCCCAACACCAAGCCCGCCCCGCACGAGCTCCCAGCCGACCAGCGCACCCCCGCCACCACACCGGCCCACGAACACGAACTCGTCGGCGTCGGCGGACGCGCACCCGAGGCCCACGCTCATGCGGGTGACGGGTCCTCACCGCATGCGAACCACGATGGTGGTGGCTCGTCCGAGCACAAGCCCACTCATGACGGCCATGCCGGAGCAGAGTCTCATCATGGGCACGGAGAACCCTCGTCGGGATCGCATTCGGGCGGTGGAAGCGGATCTGGTTCCGGCAGCGGTTCGGGGAGGAGCGGCGGGGCGTCCGAGGGCCATCAGCCCGGTCCGCAGAAGGAGTGGAAGGCCGGCGATGACATCGCTGGGCCGGCCCGTGGACAGACCCTGCTCTACCCCAACTATCGGCATGAGCTCGTGGGCGTGCGCAAAGGCTCTCCGGACTCCGAGAACACCGTGATCCTGCCGGAGACACGGGACAAGGTCCGGGAGGACATTGCGGGTATTGCCCAGGGGCGGGCCGAGTTCGACCCTGCAACTCACCGCTACAAGATCAACGGCAGAAGGTACGCTGTCGAGCCCAGCGGCAGAATCTTCCCTGTGGACGGGCCTGGGCTTGTCGAAATGAACCGGGCTGAGTACACGGCACTCAAGGCGATCATGCAGGCAAACGGAGACATGAGCAAGGTAGAGAAAATGTTCAGCAAGGCCCCTCAGTTCCGTGAAAACCCTCAAGCCGTGGAAAAGGCGATCGAAATGTACGCGCTGTACAGGAAGCACTACGGATGATGTACGGCCTTCTGCTCCCCGAAGGGGAAATCCTCGACCGTCTGCCCGCGATCCTTGCCGAGACCTTCCGTGTCGAGGTAGCCCAGACCGACGTTTCAGACAGTTCCGAACTGGAAAACCGGAACTGGGACGCGATCGTCACCTGTGAATACGAGCGCCTCGACGGGGACTTGACGTGGTCGCTCGGCATCTACGCCGCAGCTGAGGTCGAGCAGCACCCCTCGGAAGCGCAGTTGGCGTCGCTCCTGGCCCAGCGCCTCGGGATCCCGGTGTTCTTCTCGTGGGACGGCGGTCTCCCCTGGATTCGCACGGTTGCCCTGCCGGACGGCAGCACGACGCTCGCTCGCACAACGGAACTCGACGACAACAAGTCCGGGTTTGCAGTCGAAGCAGCACAAGCTCCAGTACCAGGTTTCCCTCACCTCACCGTCACGCACCTGCCCGAGGTCGTACGCGCTTACCAGATTCCAACCCCTCTCACTGACGCTGCGGTACCGCCCGGTACGGCCGACGACCTCGGGAACATTCGGAGCCTTCTCGTGATGTGGGAGAGGCTGGGGATTCGCATGAGCACGAACTGGCCTCCGGACGGCTGGTATTCGGCCCGCCTGTACCAGGAGGACCTGGAATACCGGTCGCAGCTGGAATCGAAGTTGCGTGACGTCCCAGAGGCCAAGCGGCGCCGACTCGAAGCACTCGTGAGCCAACTGGATGCTGTCTACCGCGATCTGACCATCGACGACGGAGGGAGCGCACTGTCCAGCGATCTTCAGGGAAGCATCAAGGATCTGGCCCTCTTGCCGTGGTACTGGCATCGGTACCCCGTAGACGCTCCGTGGAGTGCATGAACGCCGGTGTCCATCACCCACGGTGGCGTACCTCTTTGCGGTACGAGTTGCCGAGTCCATCGTGGTCCGGCGGGCGCAGAGGCCGATGCAGGAGGTGCGCTTTGATCACAACGCTCCCCGTCGGTAGCTGGTCCTGGGAGACCAAGAGCCCACCGTCCGGCAGCGACTTGGCGACGCGTTGCGCGCGACAGGCCCTCCGTGGATGGTTGGTCTTGAGGAGCGTGGGCCTCGCCGTCGATCACGATGCCCTGTGCGACATCTCCGTACGGGACGGGATCAGCGGTACGACGACCGTCATCCGGCGTGCGCTACGCGTCCCGGCGACGGCGGACCTTCCGGCTGATACCGAACTGGCCCACGTCTTGCGCCTGGTGGACCCTGAGGTGGCGTCGCTGGTGTCGGTGGATCTGTCCATTCCCGGTGTCGTTCTGCGTGAAGGCGTTCCCCACCGGGTGGAGAGGCTCTTCATGGTCACTGTCGATGCCTGGGCAAGTGGCGCGGAAACCGCGACGCTTCGCACCTTCGGCGATGCCTGGATGTCGCACGATCTTCGCGGATACAGACAACCGGGGGTGCAAGAGGAGAACGCACCGCGTCTCGCATCCGCGCTCACCGGCATCACACGCCTCCTCGATGCCGACGTGGTCCCCGGGGACACCACCTCATTCGGCGTTCCGTCGGAGGAGGGGTTCGACGCTCTCCCCGATGAAGACCCGGATCTGCTGGACTTCTGGTACATGTTCGAAGTTCCCGGGAGGGCGGACCGGCTCCTGGAGCAACTGCCAGACGGCGCTTCACAGTTCGACATTGTCACCGAATCGCCGGTCAACTTCTTCGAAGTTGCCAGCGGTGGAACAGCCATCGGGTATTTGTGGGTATCCGCGTCCGACGAGGCCGCTGGATACGAACCGCGCACTCCCATGGGCGAGGCGGCGCTCGATGCCGCCGTCGAGTGGTTGGGGCGCCTCGGCGAGGCGAAGGCGCGCGGCCTGTCCCCGACGCGGGCACTGCATGAACTGACCCTGCCACGCGCAGATTCACGGGGTGGCGCTGTCGCCTCGGGTTCGTTGCGGACGGCTGATTCGCTGGAGGACCTCCAGGACCTTTCAGGGCGGGAATGAAGCGCACTCAAGCGGTTCGCTCACGGATCGATGCCCTCCCCCTAATGTCCTCTGTCCACGGACATCAGGGCGGCGGGCATACGTGACCGGTGACCGCACCGGAGGCCGACATGCCCCCAGCCTTCTTCAACCGCCCGGCCGCCGCATCCTCATCCGCCGCGGCAGCCACCACCAACTTGTCCAGCCCTCTGTGAGCGACGACGCCCACCGACCGGAAGAGCCCCAGCCGTGACCAAGGACGTCATCGCCCTCACCCCCTCCATGCCCGACCCGGCCACCCTCCTCGCGGGTCTGTATGCGGGCGGCCCCGACCTCACGGTCAACACGCTCGCTGACGGCGCGGTCCTCCAGCTCTGCACTCCCGACGGCATCCCCTTGCTCTCCGTCGAGGCCCCGCAGCTGGTCCACCACTCAGATGAAATCCGCCGTCTCCTCGGCGTCCAAGTCCCCCTGCCTGAAGGCCCGTTCTGGTGGACGGAGGCCCGCGCCATCGGCGCGCTTCCCGAAGCCGAGCGCCTCGCTGCCTCTTTCGCCGGGCGCCTCACCAGTGTCCTGGGCGGCGCCGTCTGGCCCCCCGACGTGGCCCACACCGACGTCGTCCAGCTCCCTTCCCCCATCACGCTCCCGCCGGTCCCCGCCGGCCAGCCGCCGGCGGTCGACATCCACACCGACCGGGTGTCCGTCGTCGTCCAGGACCGCCCCGTCATCGCGCTGACCACCTGGCTCTCCGACGCCCTCGCCGAAGCTGCCGCACAGGGCCGCGCCGTGCAGCTCGTCACCCCGCCCACGAGCCGCCTCACCCTCCCTATCCGTGCCGCTCTGGCCTTCAGCTCGCACCGCTGGGTCGTCCAACATCCCGAGACCGGCTACTACGACGGACTGAGAGGTGCCCGACTCCAGTGGAGCGATGGCGCCTTCATTGAGGAACGCGCCCCCGACGGCACGCCCCGCGTCGCCGAGCCCTTCACGGTTACCGCCGGCGCTGCTGCCCCGGTGGGCGAGCGTCAGCTCGCTCTCTCCCTGCGTACCGTGCACCCCGCTACAGCCGACCTCGTCCTCGGCGGCGCACTCGAAGCCACCTGGCAGCACCTCACTGGTGCCCCACCCACCGGCTGGGGCACCGCCGAACCCGTCAACCTCCCCTGGTCCAAGCGAGAGTTGACGGAACTCGCCCGCACCCGCGCACAGAAGGGCGCCCCCACCTTCCTCATCACCCTCGGAACCCCCGAACAGCCAGCCATCGCCACCACGCGGATCGTCCACACCCCGGCGGGCATCGAAGAACACACGACCCTCGTGCTTGGCTACCGCCCTGACGACACCGTGCCTCCGGACACAGCCCTCTCCGAACTGGCCCAACGCCTCACCGCACGGCACAATCTGGCCACCCTGTTCGTCACCGTCCGCCCGGCCCGCTGCGACCTCACGGCTGCGCCGAACGCCGAGCACTCACCCGCGCCGCTTACGCCACTATCAGCTCCGTGCAGTGCAGCAGATGCGGCCAGCCAGCAGTGATCACGGAGGGCGTCGGTTTCACCCTGGTATGGTTTTCGTGCACGGCTGGCCGGGGAAGCCCCAGGTCAGAGGGGCATCGGGACGTGGCGCAGCTTGGTAGCGCACTTGACTGGGGGTCAAGGGGTCGCAGGTTCAAATCCTGTCGTCCCGACCAGCGTTTCACGCATGGTCGCAGGCCGTTCTCTCGGAAACGAGAGGACGGCCTTCCATGTTTTGTGGGGCTTGATGGTCGCAGTGTGGTTGCCATTCGCGAAAGGTGCACCGCGCCTGGGCGGACCGTGGGGTGCCGTACTGGAGGGTCAATTCACATTTTCGTGACCGCATGCCCGGCGCACTGGTTTGCGCAGCACGGTCCCTACTGCCGGAAGTGTCAGGCTTTCTTGACCACGTTGGACTTGAGCTGCATGGGCCCGCCGTCCTCGTCGTACGCAGTGCGGGAGCCGTCGCGTCGCCCGATGAGCTGTAAGCGGAAGCTGTTTCCTTCGGCGGTGTGACTGACACGTGGGTGGTGGCGGAGAGGGGGCTTTATGCGCTGACGCCCAACTCGCATAGCCCGTATGGCCCCTAACCAAGCACTCGCGACTCTGCTTTGTAAGAACTCCTAACGAGATGATCTGTGGGGTGGTTGGATCGCTTCGGATCTTTCTGCTCCCCGCGCACGCGGGGTGCACTCCCGGGCACAGGCCGCACACCTTTCGGTGTCAGGGCCATCCCCGCGTACACGGGGAGCAGTTGAACAGGACGTCTTCCCACGTGGCGTAGCCGGGACCATCCCCGCGTACACAGGGAGCAGGACGCCGAGCACCACGTAGCCGGGCTCGACATGGGATCATCCCCGCGTACACGGGGAGCAGGACGCGGAGGGCCGGCCCCCGGCGGGGGAAACGGGACCATCCCCGCGTACACGGGGAGCAGTGAGCAGGCCACGCGCGTGGCGGCTTGCAGTAGGGACCATCCCCGCGTACACGGGGAGCAGGGATCCGAAGGGCCGGGCGGGGTGGGGATCCAGGGACCATCCCCGCGTGCGTGGGGAGCAGCCAGGACCACGCTACGCGGGTCTGGGAGGGGAGGGAGCAATCCTGCCGCGCGGGGAGCAGTCCCTGGCAGTTATCAGGGCACCGGCTGGACCGGGAAGAACCCCGTACGCGGGGAGCAGAACCGGCGAGTGATCCGGCGAGCGAGCACCCCGGGACCATCCCCGCGTGAATGGGGAGCAGAGACCGGCGGCGACCGCGAGCACCTTGTCGAGGGGACCATCCCCGCGTGTGTGGGGAACAGGCGCTCGGACTGATGGCCGCCACGAACATCACGGGACCATCCCCGCGTGTGTGGGGAACAGACAGTGGCGAGCCGGTTGCCGATGCGCCGGCTGGGACCATCCCCGCGTACACGGGGAGCAGTGCCGCTTGAGCTCGGCCTCCACCTCGAACCGGGGACCATCCCCGCGTACACGGGGAGCAGGGGAGAGCTCGTCCTGGGCGGGGACTACGAAGGGGACCATCCCCGCGTGCGTGGGGAGCAGACGACGTCAATGTGTCCGGGCCTGAGGATATCGGGGCCATCCCCGCGAGCGTGGGGAGCAGTCTTCCTGGGTTTGATGGGGAGAAAGTTTGCCGGGACCATCCCCGCGTGCACGGGGAACAGGGCCGGCCGTCCGCGTCGAGCCCCATCCCCTTGGGACCATCCCCGCGTGCACGGGGAGCAGGCGAGGGTCTTGCGGCCCATGGCGGTCTGCTCGGGATCATCCCCGCGTACACGGGGAGCAGGAGACCGGCACCGTGACGACTCCCAAGGGGCAGGGACCATCCCCGCGTACACGGGGAGCAGCTCGGCCTCCCTGCTGCTGCCGGTCTCCAACCTGGACCATCCCCGCGTACACGGGGAGCAGGCTCCCTGGCCTGGTGGTTCTGTTCGGGTCGGGGAGTGTTTTGCTCGCTTTGCTGGAATCTCTCATGCCGGGCCAATTCGGTATTTAGCGTTGTCCTTTGGGGGTGCCGGGTTGAGGGGCGGCTGGCGGGGGTTGCTGAGTCTAGGTGCTGGTCGGGGCTTGTTGTGGGTGGCGGCTGTTTTCATGGCGAAGTCTCTGTGGGTGTGGAGAAGCTGGCAGTGCTGTGGCTGCGGGGAGGCTCTGCGTGTGCGGTAGTGATGGGGAGTGGGCGTTCGTGGGTGGTCTGGGTGGGGGGCTTACGTCGGCGGCGCGGGCTGTGTGGGCGAAGTATGACTTCGGGAGTGAGGGGTGGCTGCCGTTGTGGCGGCATCTTGCCGACAGCGGGGCGGTGGCGGGGCTGTTGTGGGACCGGTGGGTGCCGGGGGCGGTGCGTGCGCTGGTGGCGGAGGTGTTGCCGGGTGGGGAGGCGGATGCGAGGTTGCTGGCGGTGTGGCTGGCGGGGGTGCACGACATCGGGAAGGCGACGCCGGCTTTCGCGTGCCAGGTGGATTCGCTGGCGGGCCGGATGCGGGACGCCGGTTTGGAGATGCAGGGGCCGAAGGGGATGGCCGACCGGAGGATGGCGCCGCACGGGCTGGCCGGGCAGATGCTGCTGGCCCAGTGGCTGGAGGAGCGGCATGGCTGGTCGCCGCAGAGCTGTGGGCAGTTCGCTGTGGTGGTGGGTGGTCATCACGGGCTTCCGCCGGAGAAGGTTCAGGTGAGGGATCTGGATGATCACCCTGAGTTGCTGCGTACGCCGGGGCGGTCGGAGGCTGTGTGGCTGGGGGTGCAGGAGGAGTTGCTCGTTGCCTGCGCCGTGGAGTTCGGGGTGACGGAACGTCTGGCCGCGTGGCAGCGGGTGAAGTTGCCGCAGAGTGTGCAGGCGGTGCTGTCGGCTCTGGTGATCGTCGCTGACTGGATCGCCAGTAATGCGGAGCTCTTCCCGTATTTTCCCGAGGCTGTTTCGCGCAGTGGCGCAGAGCGGGTCGCGGCGGCCTGGCGCGAGCTCGATCTGCCTGCTCCGTGGCGCCCGCAGGAGCCCGGGGGATCGGCGACGGAGTTGTTTGCCGCTCGCTTCGAGCTGGCGCCGGGCGCACGGCCGCGGCCGGTGCAGGAGGCGGCCGTCCGGCTCGCCCGCGAAGTGCCGGCACCGGGGCTCATGATGATTGAGGCGCCGATGGGGGAGGGGAAGACGGAGGCCGCGCTGGCGGTCGCTGAGATCTTCGCTGCTCGCAGTGGTGCGGGTGGCTGCTTTTTCGCTCTTCCGACCATGGCGACGAGCAACGGCATGTTCCCGCGCCTGCTGGACTGGTTGCGGCGGTTGCCTGCTGGGGCGGATGGTGTTGCGTGGTCGGTGCGGTTGGCGCATTCCAAGGCTGCGCTCAATGAGGACTTCGCCGGGCTGATGGCCGCCTCGCAGCCGATCGGCGCTGTGGATCTGGACGGTGAAGCGAGGGTGGTGCCGCGCGGCGCGCGGGATCCGTTCATGCCGGCCGAGTTGGTGGCTCATCAGTGGCTGAGTGGCCGGAAGAAGGCGATGCTGTCGTCGTTCGTCGTCGGGACCGTCGACCAGTTGCTGTTCGCCGGGCTGAAGAGCCGCCATCTTGCGCTGCGGCATCTTGCGCTGGCCGGGAAAGTCGTCGTGGTCGACGAGGCGCATGCCTATGACGCCTACATGAACTCCTATCTGGACCGGGTGTTGTCGTGGCTGGGCGAGTACCGGGTGCCGGTGGTGGTGCTGTCGGCGACGCTCCCGGCAGGGCGGCGCCGCGCGCTGGCCGCAGCGTATGCCGGAAGCGTTGCGGTAGAGCGGCACGCGGAAGTGTTCGCTGGCCTGGAGGAGGACGAAGGCTATCCGCTGTTGACGGTGGTGGCGCCCGGGGGATGTCCGGTGGTGGAGCGGCCCGGGGCGTCCGGGCGCGGCGGCCTGGTGGAGGTGGAGTGGCTGGACGACGGTCTTGCGGAACTGGCCGACCGGCTCACGGAACTGCTGGCAGGCGGCGGGTGTGTGCTGGTGGTGCGGAACACGGTGGCGCGGGTGCAGGAGACGGCGAAGGCGCTGCGGGCACGGTTCGGCAGGAAGGCGGTGTCCGTGGCGCATGCGCGTTTCATGGACCCGGACCGTGCGGCCAAGGACGCCGGCCTGCTGGCCAGGTTCGGCCCGCCGGGCCGTGAAGCGGGGCCGGGCAGCGAGCGTCCCGCTCTGCACATTGTCGTCGCCAGCCAGGTCGCCGAGCAGTCCCTCGACATCGACTTCGACCTCCTGGTCACCGACCTGGCCCCCGTTGACCTGGTCCTGCAGCGGATGGGCCGCCTCCACCGGCATGCGCGCGGCGGGCGGCCGCCCCTGCTGTCAGCCGCCCGTTGTGTGCTGACCGGGGTCGACCGGAGCCAGTCGGTGCCTCGCCCCGTGGCGGGATCGGTCAGGGTTTATGGGCGTCATGCGCTGCTGCGGTCGCTGGCCGTCCTCCTGCCGCACCTTGAGGGCGAGAGCGGGCCGGTGCGCCTGCCCCAGGACATCAGCCCGCTGGTCCAGCAGGCATACGGGCCAGGGGCGGTGGGCCCGGTGGAGTGGGCTGAGGTGATGCAGGAGGCGCGGTGTGCGCATGAGGACGAGCTGGCGGACAAGGAACTGCGCGCGGACACCTATCGTCTCGCGCCCGTCCTGAGGGCCGGGCGGGCGCTGACGGGCTGGGTCAAGGGCGCCGCCGGGGACGCGGACGACAGCCGTGGTGGTCGAGCGCAGGTCCGTGACGGCAAGGAGACGCTCGAAGTCCTGATCATCCAGCGCCTGTCCGACGGGACGCTGACCACCCCTCAGTGGCTGGACCCGGGCAAGGGTGGTCTGGTGCTGCCCGAGCATGCGGTGCCCGAGCCGCGGGCTGCGCGGGTGGCGGCTTCCTGCGGCCTGCGCCTGCCGATGCAGTTGTCTCAGCCGTACGTGATCGACAAGGTGATCGCCGAGTTGGAGGAATTCTGCCCCCGGGCCTGGCAGTCCAAGGAGTGCCATTGGCTGGCTGGGGAGCTGTTTCTCGTTCTCGGCCCGGATTGTCAGACCCGCCTGGCAGGCTTCCGTCTCAGCTATTCACCGAGCGAGGGACTGGAGGTGACGCGTGAACAGTGAGCAACAAGCAGCAGGCACCGGCGACTTAGCGTCCTGGGACCTGACCAGCCGGCCGTGGCTGCCGGTGTTACGCACCGACGGCAGCACGGCAGAGCTTTCGTTGCGCCAGATTTTTGTGCAGGCGGGGCAGATCAGGCGTCTGGCGGGGGATCTGCCGACGCAGGACTTCGCTCTGATGCGGCTGCTGCTGGCGATTGTCCACGATGCCGTGGACGGGCCCAAGGACACTGAGCAGTGGGCCGACCTGTGGGAGGACGAGGCCCCTTTCGGATCCGTCGAGGGCTATCTCGACACCCACCGGGAGCGGTTCGATCTGCTGCATCCGGCGACGCCGTTCTTCCAGACGGCCGGGCTGCGCACATCCAAGGGCGAGGTCTTCTCCCTGAACCGCATCGTTGCCGATGTTCCCAACGGCGACGCGTTCTTCACGATGCGCTTCCCTGGTGCGGACCGGATCACTTTTGCCGAGGCCGCCCGCTGGACCGTCCATGCCCACGCCTACGACACCTCCGGCATCAAGACCGGCACGGTCGGCGACCCGAGGGCCAAGGCCGGTAAGGCATATCCGCAGGGCGTCGGCTGGGCAGGGAACATCGGCGGAGTACTGGCCGAGGGCCATACGCTGCGCGAGACGCTGCTGCTCAACCTGATCGCTGCGGATGCCGACGTGGTGCGCACAACGGGAGGGGACCGTCCGGCCTGGCGGCGCGAGCCGTGTGGCCCCGGCGCCGCCGCCGACCTGGCCCGGCGGCCGTTCGGGGTGCGGGACCTGTACACCTGGCAGTCAAGGCGGCTGCGGCTGCACTTCGATGCGCAGGGTGTGTACGGGGTGGTGCTGACCTACGGTGATCCGCTGAGCATCCAGGACCGCCAGACCCTGGAGCCGATGACCGGCTGGCGGCGCAGCCCAGCCCAGGAGAAGAAGCTCGGCCGGCCCCTGGTCTACATGCCGCGCGAGCACGACCCCTCGCGTGCGGCCTGGCGTGGCCTGGCTGCTCTCATCGCCCCCCGCGACCAGGACACCTCCGCCCGCAATGAGCCGGCGAACGCGCTGCGCCCCGGCATCGTGCACTGGCTGGCCCACCTGACCACGGAACGGTTCCTGCCCAAGGACACGATGGTCCGGCTCAGGACGTACGGAGCGGTCTACGGCACCCAGCAGTCGGTGATCGAGGAGATCACCGAGGACGGCGTCGCCGTCGCTCTTGCCCTGTTGCACGAAGTGGACCGGCGGCTGGGGCGGTGCGCGATCGACGCGGTCGCGGACGCCAACGGTGCGGTCAAGGCACTGGGAAACCTTGCCGGTGACCTCGCCCGCGCCGCCGGAGCGGAACCAGATGCCTCCCGGTCCACGGCTCTCGATCTCGGCTATGCCGCCCTGGACGGGCTCTACCGCACCTGGCTTGCCTCGCTGGCCGACGGCGACGACCCGCAGCAGCGGCGTGCCCAGTGGCAGCGCACTGCCCGTGCCGAGATCCGCGCACGGGGACGCCAGCTCATCGCCCAGGCCGGGCAAAGAGCGTGGGCGGGCCGTGTCGTCTCCGGTCCCAAGGGCGAGGTCTGGCTCTGCTCCGACTATGCGGCCCAGTGGTTCGCCACCTGGCTCAACCGGGCGCTGCCGCTGGCCGCGCCCCCTGCCGAACCGGCCGCCGACGCCGAAGCTAGCGGCCCCGACCACCCGAAGGTGCCCGCATGACCAGCAGCACGCCCCCGGGCTCGAAGCGACCCTATGCAAGGCCCGGTGTGGCGGGCACGGTTGTCGGCCGGGAGATCACACGGCTCCAGCGCGGCTATCTCGGCGACGAGTCCGCCGCGGTGGCAGCCCTTGCCCGGCTGCGGCGCGGCGTCGGCAAGAGTGCGGGAACGGTCCCCGACCTGTGGGGTCTGGTGGACACCGCCGACCTGTACGCCCCGATCGGAGGGGGCGAAGTCGACGTGGTGCGGGCCGAGGAGGCCGTCCACACCGCGCTCACCCTGTGGGCGGTGCACCAGCAGTCCCGCCGCACCGCCATGCATCAAACGGGAGGACATGAACTCGGCGCCGCCGTCCGTGCGTTGATGCCCCGCGGTGAGATCGACGAGCCGCTGCGCAAACGCTTCGTGCGGGCGGGCACCGCCGCCAGCATGCCGATGCTCTCCCTGCGCCTGCGCGAGATCGCCCTGCTGTTGCGGCAGCAGGACATCGCCCTGGACTACGCCCTGCTCGCCGACCAGCTCCACACCTGGGCACGCCCGGGCGGCGCCGCCGCGGTCCGCAGCGCCTGGGGCCGCTCCTTCCACGCCTACCGCACGACAGCCGACCGGCCCACCACCAGCAACACCCCCGACACATCCGACATCACTGGCGCCGGCCCGGACGCCGATGTGCCCGACCCGAAGGACGCCCTGTGAACAGCCGCATCATCGTCGAGGTCCACGCCCTGCAGAACGTCCCGCCGAGCAACATCAACCGGGACGACACCGGCACCCCCAAGACCGCCTTCTACGGCGGCGTGCGGCGGGCCCGGGTCTCCAGCCAGGCATGGAAGCGCGCCACCCGCACCTTCTTCACCAACCTCCTGGACCCCGGCGAACTCGGCGTGCGCAGCAAGCGCGTCGCCGAACTGCTCGCCGGACGCATCACCGCTCTCGACCCCTCGATCAACGAGAAGGAGGCTTGGGCGCTGGCCGCCGAGACGGTCCAGACGGCCACCAACTCCAAGATCGAGATTCCGGAGCGCAAGGCCAAGGAAGCCAAGAAGAACGGCGACGCCGCGCCCGCACCCGAGTCCTCCTACCTGATGTTCCTCAGCGCCGGCCAGCTCGACGGGCTCGCCCGCCTCGCTGTCGAGGGCGCCGCCGACATCAAGGCGTTCTTCAAGGACAAGGACAACAAGACCCGGGCCAAGGCGATCGCGAACACCCGCCACTCCGTGGACATCGCCCTCTTCGGCCGGATGGTCGCCGACTCCGCCGATCTCAACGTGGATGCCGCCGCCCAGGTCGCCCACGCACTGAGCGTGCACCGGGTGGAGAACGAGTCCGACTACTTCACCGCCGTCGACGACCGCAACACCGCCGCCGAACCGGGCGCCGGAATGATCGGCACCATCGACTTCAACTCCGCCACCCTCTACCGCTACGCCGCCCTCGACGTCGACGCCCTCACCCGCAACCTCGGCCAAGGTCTGCGCGAGGACGAGGACACCACCACCCCCGTACGACGCGCCGTCGAAGCCTTCGTCCACGGCTTCCTCGCCTCCCTGCCCACCGGGAAGATCAACACCTTCGGCAACCACACCCTGCCCGACGCCGCCATCGTCACCCTGCGCACCACCCGCCCCATCAGCTACGTCTCCGCCTTCGAGGAACCCGTCACCGCCGGGCAGAGCGGCGGACACATGACGGCCGCCTGCACCCGCCTGGCGCAGTACATCCCCGCCATCGAGGCCGCCTACGGCGACGAGGACTCCACCCAGACCTGGACCCTGCGTATCGGCCCCGCCACCACCGCCCTCGACACCATCGGTATCCAGATCCCCAAACTGGCCACCCTGGTCGACACCGTCGCCACGGCTGTCGCCGACCGCCTGGGCAAGCGCGGATGAACAGCCACGGCGTCCTGACCCTGCAGCTCGCCGGCCCCCTGCAGTCCTGGGGGGCCTCGGCCCGCTTCACCCGCCGCACCACCGAGCCGGCCCCCACCAAGAGCGGCGTCATCGGCCTGCTCGCCTCCGCGCTGGGCCGCAACCGCGACGCCGACATCACCGACCTCGCCCAACTCCGCTTCGCCGTACGGGTGGACCAGGCAGGCACCCGCCTGCGGGACTTCCAGACCGCCCAGCACGCCGACACCGGCGAATCGATGCCGGTATCGGAGCGGTTCTACCTCGCCGACGCCGTCTTCGTCGCCGCCGTCGAAGGAGACCCGCAACTGCTCGCCACCCTCCACACCGCCCTCAACTGCCCCCACTACCTGCCCTACCTCGGCCGCCGCTCCTGCCCGCCGTCCCGCCCGATCCCCCTCGACCTGCACACCGGCGCCACGTTGGAGGAGACCCTTACGGCCGAACCATGGCGCGCCTCACCCTGGTACCAGCGGCGCCGCCGCCGCGAGCAGGAAATCCCCCTCCGCCTCCTCACCGAGGCCAGGACCTCCGCCGGCCACGACCCCACCGCGGCCCTCACGCCCGTCGGCGACACGGTGCGCGACCAGCCGCTCACCTTCTCGCCCCGCCACCGCCAGTACGCCCTGCGCACCGTCCACACCACCACGGTGACGGTCCGCAACCCGGCCGCACAGACCGCGCCCCCCGCGCCCGCGCCTGCCCACGACGTGACCGGCCACCTGACCGAGGTAACCGACTGATGTACCTGACCCGATTCCGCTTCAACACCGCACGCCCCGGGGCGCGGAAACTGCTGACCTCGCCCCAGGCCACACACGCCGGCGTCATGTCCGCCTTCCCCGCCATCCTGCCCACCCAGGGCGACACCCCCCGCGTCCTGTGGCGCCTGGACCACAACGCGAAAGCCGAGACCCTCCTCTACATCGTCAGCCCGGACCGCCCGGACCTCACCCACCTCGTGGAACAGGCCGGCTGGCCCGCAGCAGCGGCCACCGGCACCCCCGGCTGGCAGACCTACGACTACGCGGCCTTCCTCGCCGGCCTCAGCGAAGGCTCCACGTGGGGCTTCCGGCTCACCGCCAACCCCGTCCACTACGTCCGGGTCAAAGACGGCGCCCCCACCAAACGCACCGCCCACCGCACCCCCACCCACCAGATCGGCTGGCTCCTCGACCCCGAGCGCCAACAACGCTGCGGCTTCAGCATCCTGACCACACCCGAGGACAAGCGGCTCACCGAACACGGCGACACCCACCAGGTCACCGTCGCCGAACACCGCCGCCTCGACTTCGCCAAACGCGAAGAGACAACCTCCGCCAGACACCGCGTGCAGGTCACCACCGTCACCTACAACGGACGCCTCCAGGTCACCGACCCCAACGCCCTGCGCCGCGCCCTGGTCCACGGCATCGGCAAGGCCAAGGCATACGGCTGCGGCCTGATGACCCTCGCCCCACTGACCTGAAGGAGCCGCACCCGTGACCACCGTCGGCCAGCGGCCCCAGTCCAGCCCACGCGAACTCACCCGCGCCAGCGACCGCATCTCCTTCGTCTACCTCGAACGGTGCACCATCCACCGCGACGCCAACGCCATCACCGCGGAGGACGCCGACGGCATCACCCACATCCCGTCCGCCACCATCGCCACCCTCCTGCTCGGCCCCGGCACCCGCATCACCCACCAGGCGATGAGCGTGCTGGGGGAGACCGGTGCCGCCGTGGTCTGGGTCGGTGAACACGGCGTCCGCTACTACGCCGCCGGCCGCGCCCTCAGCCGCTCCTCAGCCCTCGCCGAGGCCCAGGCCACCGCCTGGGCCAACCGGCGCACCCGCCTCACTGTGGCCCGCGCCATGTACCGGCTGCGGTTCCCCGACGAGGACCCGGCCGGCCTCACCCGCCAGGAACTCCTGGGCCGTGAAGGCCGACGCGTCAAACAGTGCTACCAACAGCACGCCCAACGCACCGGCATCGCCTGGCGCGGACGCCAATACACCCCCGGCGACTTCACCGCCGGAGACACCGTCAACCAAGCCGTCACCGCAGCCGCCCAAGGCATGTACGGAATCGCCCACGCCGTCGTCACCGCACTCGGCTGCTCACCCGCACTCGGCTTCATCCACTCCGGCCACGAACTCTCCTTCGTCCTGGACATCGCTGACCTCTACAAAACCGAGATCGGCATCCCCCTCGCCTTCGACATCGCAGCCGAGAGCGCCGAGGACCCAGGCCCCCGAACCCGTCGCGCCCTACGCGATCAAATCCACCGCACCGGCCTCATGGACCGCTGCCTCACCGACATCAAACACCTCCTCCTCGGCCAGTCCACCCCCGGACCCGACACCGCTCCAGACCAATTCACCGACACCGTCACCCTCCAGACCGACGGCGACACGCTCCTGCCCGCCGGCCACAACCACGACCCCTACGGAGACGCCTGGTGACCGTCATCGTGCTCACCAACTGCCCCGCCGGCCTACGGGGGTTCCTCACCCGCTGGCTCCTGGAGATCTCACCGGGCGTCTTCATCGGCAACCCCAACACCCGCATCCGCGACGCTCTCTGGACCGAAGTCCAGCAGTACGCCAACCAAGGCCGTGCCCTCCTTGCCCACACGACCGACACCGAACAGGGCTACACCTTCCGCACCCACGACCACACCTGGCACCCCACCGACCACGAGGGCCTCACCCTGATCCGCCGGCTCACCACCAAACCGACCGCTGCTACCACCCCCAAACCTGGATGGAGCAACGCCGCGAAGCGCCGCAGATTCGGGAAGCACTGAGGAGCGGGCGGAATTGACCTATAGCACCTATATGCCGGGTTCACTGCAAGTGAGGAAAAACGAGCTTGCCCGCCTACAAACCCCCAGTTCAGGCAGCCTGCTCCCCACGCACGCGGGGATGGTCCCCAGATCGACTGCTCGCTCACCACTCCCCTGGTCTGCTCCCCACGCACGCGGGGATGGTCCCGTGGCGATCACCAGACCGAGCCAGGTCAGCATCTGCTCCCCACGCACGCGGGGATGGTCCCAAGCCGCTGACTGCGGCCGACGTCGTCTTGTCCTGCTCCCCACGCACGCGGGGATGGTCCCCCCGGTTGGGGGCGGACCGCGGTCAGGGATTGCTGCTCCCCACGCACGCGGGGATGGTCCCGACACCGATGACCTCGACGGCAGGGAGGTGCCCTGCTCCCCACGCACGCGGGGATGGTCCGGGGAAGAGGAGCGCCAGGCTCTCGGGTTCGAGCTGCTCCCCACGCACGCGGGGATGGTCCCGAGGCTCTGCGGATCACCCGTTCCGCTGCCGGCTGCTCCCCACGCACGCGGGGATGGTCCCCTGCCCGTACGTGACCCGCTCGCCACGACCCCCTGCTCCCCACGCACGCGGGGATGGTCCCCCGGCACCCGCGTACGGCTGTTCGCCGACCTGCTGCTCCCCACGCACGCGGGGATGGTCCCCGATGACCCGCGCATGCGGCGCCTGACCCAGACTGCTCCCCACGCACGCGGGGATGGTCCACCTCGCCCGGTCTCAACCTGGTTCACACCCACCCTGCTCCCCACGCACGCGGGGATGGTCCCGCGCTTGCCGGAAAAGCGCCCGCTGGTGGGAACTGCTCCCCACGCACGCGGGGATGGTCCCGACGCCTGGTCGTCGCATAGGCCCAGGAATCACTGCTCCCCACGCACGCGGGGATGGTCCCGCCGTGGATCCTGGAATCGACTGCAGGACGGCCTGCTCCCCACGCACGCGGGGATGGTCCCATGCTCGACAACCTCGCCCGCCGCCGCGAAGACTGCTCCCCACGCACGCGGGGATGGTCCCGCCAAGGCGATCAACGGGGGCGAGCGGGCGGACTGCTCCCCACGCACGCGGGGATGGTCCCCACCTCGGCCCCATCGCCCGTCTCGGACTCCGCTGCTCCCCGCGTACGCGGGGGTGGTCCCCACGTGGCGAGCGCGGGGGCGTACGAGCCCATCTGCTTCCCGTGCACGCGGGGATGGTCTCGACGTGCTCGCGCACGCCACCCACGACCACGAACTGTTCCCCGCGAACGCGGGGATGGTCCCTTCAAACCCTTCCTGGAGAACCTCCTCAAGATCTGCTACCCACGAACGGGGGGATGGTTCTGCCGACGTCGGACGACGGATCCCCGGCCATGGCTGCTCCCCACGCACGCGGGGATGGTCCCGCGGGCGAGCCGGTGCTCACCCGACCGCGCCGCTGCTCCCCGTGCACGCGGGGATGGTCCTACCGTGGCCGCCTCCGTGCTCTACAACGAGATCTGCTCCCCGTGTATGCGGGGATGGTCCCGAGGACTGCGGCCGCAGCAACCACTTCGACAACTGCTCCCTGTGCACGCGGGGATGGTCCCGGCTGTGCCAAAATCGCCGGTTGGGTGGTGAACTGCTCCCCGTGCACGCCGAGAGGCTAGCTGAAGGCCCGGTCGGCCTGGTTTTGCGAGGGGCGTCGCGTTCGTGGCGTCGTCAGCGGCTGGCCCGAAGCCCCTAGCAAGGGGAAGCGGACGGCGCATAATCGGCTTGTTGGATCCCCGCCGTGCGGGGATGGCCCGGTAGTTAAGAGTGCCAAACATTGCTCCCCGCGCACGCAGGGATGGTCCCGCTCAGCAGTACGTACGGGCGGGGCATCGGTACTGCTCCCCGCGCATGCGGGGATGGTCCCGCTGTTCGACACCCTCGGCGCACTGGACAAGGCTGCTCCCCGCGCACGCGGGATGGTCCTACGCGTTGGGCCACCTCCGGTGGGCCTCGGTTCTGCTCCCTGTGCACGTGGGGATATCGGGGCTGGAAATGTTTGAGGCCCATCTCCAGCCCCGACGGCCTACTTGCGCTACTGCACGGTGCCTACCTCTTTACTACGTTCGCCAACTTGCCTTCCCGGCGCCAGCCTGCTGTGCTCCCATGGCGCTTGGGAACGTCGAGGGGCTCGTAGTCAGCGGGCCCACTTCGAGAGGAGCTTGGGATGCAAGGCCGTCCCCGCTGGGCCATAGAGCAAGGCCCTTTCAAGGTCACGATCGCAAGCGGAAATACGTATCGGCGGCGTGTGTCTGACCGTTCGGAAGCTGCCTGTCCTCAGCTCGCGCACACTGATCAAAGCCCCATGAAGTCTGGGACCTTGGCTGGCCGGGGCCTGCGCACGCGGCCCCAGATGCAAGGTCTGGCCTCCGCCGCATCGTCGCGTACCGACTTCTGGCGGCCTACGTGTTGGCGCCCATCGAGCATGCGTCGACGGTCGTGGGCTACCGCTAGGTCTCGCTGTATGGCGTGGGGTAACGATGGCAGGGCCGGGCCGTACTTAGCGAGCGGCCGCACTCCGAATGGCCCTTGTCGCGGCCAACGCCGCGTCTCTGATGGGGTGGTGGGAATGGGTGCCTCACCCGGCCATCATGGGGGGCGGTGCCCAACCAGACGTCCAGGTTGGTGAACTATCTGTACACGCCCAGACGTAGCCGCGCTCAAAGATTTCCCGCCGGGACCCGCTTCACCTCTCACAGCTCCACGAAGCCCCGGCGGGAGCGCCCACCGAACCGGTTAGAGAAAGGCAGGTCTCATGGGCAGTATGCCCTTACCCCCGCCCAGAGGTGGAGGAACGCCCGGCGTAGTGATCGTCGCCGCCGTGTTCCTCCTGGGCATTACGGCCGGGGTGCTGATGTTTGCTCCGGCGCGGACCGCGCACTTCGTCGAGGCTGTGAGTGCGGGCGTTGTCCACGCGCTCGTCGACGTGGTCGTGCTCGGAGTGCTCGGTCTCGTCCTGGCGGCCCTCACCTGGGTGGTGACGAGCATCCGGTGCCGCCGTTGACCCAGTGAACAAGCCGAGGGGCAGCGCATCCGATGTGGGCTGCCCCTCGGGGCGTTTCGGGCCGGACTACGGGGCCCGCTTCGCTGTTCACCTCGCCCGCCTTCTCTGTGGGGTGCAGTGCTTGCTACGGCGGCCCGCGGAGTGGGTTTCACGCTGGGGCGGCACTTTCCTCACCCTGCCGTATCGGCCTTGGTCGTTCGCAGCCGATGCGGTGAGCGGGCCGCCCGATGCGGGGGCCGACACTACGTGAGACCGAGTTTGGCCAGCGGGGTCGTCGAGTTCGCCGAGATCGGACTCTGCGCGGCTGCCCGTTGGACCTTGCCGGAGCAGGTGGCTGTATGGAGCTTGGACTCGACGCTGTCCTTCTGGTTGTTGGGGCCGGCGCCTGCATTGTGGCCCTGTGACGGCGGACCCACAGATTCCGGGGCAGTGGGGTCGCCGCCCAACTCTGGGGCGATCAGGTGGTAGTCCGGGGGCGAGTTGGGGTGCCGCTGGCGATACTGCGATCGGCTGAACAACTGTTTCGCGAGCAATATAAGTGTCTATCCTGGGTAGTTCGCTCGCGACAGTGATGTTGTTGTCGACGCCGACCCCAGCCTTCGGTCACCGTCTATGGTCGTTGTCATGGCTGTTCGGCAGCGTGTGGTGATCGGCGACGCGGTCACCTATGTCGTCCTTGACCGTCAGTGGCAGGTCGTCAGGCCGGCCGAGGAGTGCCTGGAATACCCCCGGCAGGAGGGGTATTCGCTCCATAAGGTGCGGGGCTGATGTGCACGGTCTGGCGTCCTGGTGGCTCATGCTGGATGACTGCGATGTGACTGGTCCGGCGTCGGCGTGGACGATCTGGCCCGGTTCTAGCGCCTGCTGCGCCGTCGGGGCACCGGCTCGCCAAGAACGCGCCGATGCGCGCCGTGAGCATCACGCGGGCCGTCACGCAGGCGAACCTGCAGTCGACGATCTGCGTGCCTGGTTACACGTCGAAGATCCGCCCGCCTGCCTCGATCACCGGGGCGGAGAAGGCGGCGGCATCTCCGAGTCTCCGTACATCTGGTTGCGAACGTGGGAGTCGGCAGGCCGTTCCTGTCGACTTGCCTGCCGAGGTTGTACTACCCACCGGGCGCCATGTCCTGCGAGACGCCTCGGTCGGCTCGACGAAGTCGCGGCGCTCGTGGGCTTCCTGCTGACCTCGAATGCCGCCTACATGACCGGCGGCGTCATCACCATGGACGGCGCGGCCAGCGCCTGACCTCACGCCCCCGAACGGTCCTGACACCGACACGTCGGCTCGCGTCTACGTTGCCGAATCACAGCTGCACGAGCCGGGAGTATTCTTCCCGTTCCCGCTGCAGCTTCCGGGGCCCGTGTTCCTTGCGGCTCGCACGGATCTTGAAGTCCATTGCATCCCCCGAGCTGGGGGTACAAGGACTACTAGAACCTAAGCTTGCTCCGGCGGGGCCCCTTCGCGTGTCTGGTCAGGATGGTCAGAAGTCTCCTTCGTGGGCTCCGTTGTACTCGGGCTCGCCGCTATCGGGCACTCGAAGCAGAGACGCGGTGTGACCCGCGTGCTGCGGCCGATGCGGAGCACGCGGCACCACGGGCCCCCACCAGCGGGGAACTACTTCTGGTAGGGGATTCGCGCGCGGACCGGCGCACCCCTGCGTCGGCGGGGAGGACTTGACCCCGCGTCACGTGGGGAGCTTGTGCACCTGTATAGGACCGGCCCAGCCGAGGCTGCTGTTTGGCCCAGCCATTTCCTCGTCGGCCAGATAGCGATAGAGCCACTCGGCAAAGCTCATGTCGTACTCGTAGAAGTCGTCATCGTCTCCGACGTGCACTACGAGCAGCGGTGCGGCATCGCCGGGCCTGGCGAGCAGAAAGAGGTACTCGCCTCCATTCGTGGACGCCAAGGGAACCAGCCCACCGTTCCCGAATGACAGGTGCTTGGGGTCGAGAGAGGGTGCAGTAATCTCCTCCCATTCACACTCCTGGAATGCCTCCACGGTCTCCCGCATCCAACACAAAAGGTTCCGCCTCTCGGTACTTGGATGCTTGAAACGGAGGCGGTTGTTCAGCTCCACTGGGGCGTAACCCTCAATGAATTTCTTAAAATCCAGAGGGAGATTCAACGCGAACTCGTCTTCGATCTCTCGCCATTCCTCCGTGCGTGATGGGACGTTCTCATAATGTCCCATCATCTGGAACAGGGACTCCAGGTATCGACTCATTCTATTCTCCTACATCTTGCGACAATTTGGGGTTCCAGTAACCCGACCCCCCTTTGGGTTCTGATAGACGACGCAGTGCTTTGAAACGTCGTCCTCAATAATATTGATGTTGTACTCGATGGCCGACGGTATGCCGGAGTGTGAACGATCATTCCCCGCATCATCTACCTCGTACCGAGGGATAATCGAGAAAGCAACATGCTTACCCTGCTTGATCGGCTGCACCAGGTCCTTCTCCACGCCGGTGCTCAAGTAGGGGGTGTTTGTCTTTTCATATTCAGCAACCAGATTCCTCAGGTCGATTCCGGAACCTGTAGTAGCCGCTGGCTGCAGATGACCGTTAGCGGGATCCCCTCCTTCGAGCTCATCGATCTCACGCATTCCCGGTGGCCGCGTGGAACTGTTCGTATTGGTTCCAGGGCGCTTGCGGCCAGGATTATAGTCGCTGCCGTCGATGATGCCGGAGACCCCAGTCGCGCGACACTGTTCGCTGCCCTCGAAGGCGTCGTAGTACCGTTCCCGCGGCAGATAGGTGACGTGGCCAGTGGAGCTGAACCCCGGCCCGTCATCACACCTGCCATCGTCGCGCGTTCGGCCTCGGTTCTTGCCACCGGAACCATCGTCTGGGGACGGCTGAAACAGTTCTCTTCCGTCGTTGATGAGCTTCGGAACGAAAATGGTCAGGATTGAGTCAAGGGCTGCCTGCACTGACAGTACGGCGTTTACGCCTTGCCCGACTACCCATGTCGCCACGGGGACGACAGGGAGTAGCGGTGGCCGAGGGGGTGCGGGCGCGGGGTTCTTTCCGTTGTTGGGATTCTGGTCGATCTCCGGGGGGCGGGGAGTGGTGATGGTCCTACCGCACGAGCCATTGCAGGTCTTTTGCCGTCCACCACCAGAGTGGTATTTGCTTCCCGAGTGCGTGCCTCGACCACGGCCACTGGACCCGCTGGACCAAGAGCCGGTGATCCGCGCAGACGTCCAACCTTCGCGCATGGAGTTGGCCTGCTGGCTGAGGCTGTTACTGAGACGCTTGCTCGTGCAGCGGTCAACGAGGATTCCGCACGTGCCGCTGCCGATGGTGTCGTCTCCGCCAAGGTAGAAGACAGAGAAGGCGCCCCAAAAGGATGGTCTTGCGAACGTCATCAGAGTGTCGTAGTAGCGGCTGGGGTTCCACCAGTGCCCGTTGGGATCTGTTCCGTTCAGTGGACCGCCGGTCCCGTACGTGTAGCGATTGGCCTGGGCCGAGGGAGTTGGGGCAAGTTGCAGCGTGTCCCGCGAGTCAAAGCTGCCGCCGCCTGGCGCGTACCAGCGGGCCGCCATGTTGACGTCTCCGGAGACCGGGTCTGTCCAGCCTGACTGGTAGCCGAGTGTCGAGTTGCTGCCGGTGGAGGCTGCCTTCTCTCCGAACGGGCTGTAGGCGGTGGAGCCGACGAGCGCCTTGCCGTCGGGAGTGAGGCCGGCGACGAGGTCGGTGTGCTGGTCGGTGACCGCCCATTGGCGGGTGGTGCCGCTGGTCATGCCCTGCAGGGAACCGTCTGGGGTACGGGTGTACTGGCTGGTGCCGTCATCGGTGAGGTTGTTGGAGCCGCCGTCGTAGCTGAAGGTGGTCTGGCCGTTCTGGCGGACGCGGTCGAGTGAGTCGTAGGCGAGGTTCGTGGCGCCGTCGGTGATTTTGCGTTCGAAGGCGTCGAAGGTCAGGTTGCGGGGTCCTCCGGCGAGTCCGGTGACTGAGGAGAGGGTCCCGCGGGCTGTGTAAGCGTACGTGGCGGTGCCGTCACTGAGTAGGCGGTTGCGTTCGTCGTAGGACGAGGTCGTCGAGCCTGCTGTGGTGCGGTTGCCGGCGTCGTCCCAGCCGTAGGGCGTGGTGGTGGTGCCGTTGTTCCAGGAGGTCATGCGGCCTGCCTGGTCATAGCCGTAGGTGTTGTCGGCTGCTCCGGCTGTTCCCTTGGTGTTCTTCTTCGTCAGGCGGTCGTCGAGGTCATAGGTGTACGCGGTCGACGCCGTCTCGTTCGTTCCGTTCGGGTCGGTGAGCTTGTCGTCGGCGAGGCGGCCGAGGCTGTCGTAGTCGAACGCGCGGCGGGCGGATACGACGGAGTCTGCCCAGGTCTTCCCGCCCTGGGGTATGACGGCGTACTGGTTCAGGGTGGGTCGGCCTGCGGCGTCGTAGGAGGACCAGATCTGGTTCTGGGTGATTGCGTCCTGGGTCCAGGTGATGCGGTTGGCGGCGTCGTAGCCGTAGAGGGTGGCGCCCGCCTTCGTGGTGCGCTGGGTCATGTTGCCGTCGGCGTCGTAGGCGTAGCCGGTCTTGCCGCCTGGGCCGTCGCTGGTGAGGAGTTGGCCGCGGTCGTTGTAGGTGTAGGTGTTGCGGCCGAGCAGGCCGTCCGTTCCGGCGGAGGTCATGTGGCCGGCCAGGTCGTACTGCAGTGACCTTGCGGTGGTGGCGGCTTCGGATCCGGTGCCGGTCTCGGCGGTCAGGTGGCCGAGTGCGTCGTAGGTGCGGTCGCGCCTGACGCCGCCGGGCAGGGACTCCGAGATGCTCTGGCCTGCTGCGTCGTAGACGGTGGTCCAGGTGCGGTCGGCTGCGGCCGGGTGCGCGGTCGTTGCCGGTTCGACGCTCGATTCCGGCAGGTTCCACGGGGTGAAGGTGTAGATCGTGGAGTTTCCGCGGCCGTCGGTGAGACGGGTGCGGTTGCCTGCGGCGTCGTAGCCGAAGCGTGTGGTGATGGCGCGGCCGTCGGCGACAGGTTCGACCTGCTGGGTCATGCGACCCAGAGCGTCGAAGGCGTACGTGGTGCGGGTTCCAGTTGCCGAGACGGCGGCCGTGCGGTTGCCGTCGGCGTCGAACTCCGCGGAAACCGTGCGCAGTGCGGTGGTTCCTGTCGCGTAATCCGTCAGGGCGGTCTGGTTGCCGAGGACGTCGTAGGCCATGGTGCTCTTACGGCCGGTGGCGTCGACGGTCTGGGTCTGGCGGCCGAGGCCGTCGTAGTCAGACTTGGTGATGCCGCCCATCGCATCGGTGGCGGTCGTGGGTTCACCGGCCGCGTTGTAGGTGGCGGTGGTGGTGTGGCTTCCGGGCGTGGTGGACGCGGTCTGGTTGCTCGCGTCGTCCCACGTATAGCGAGTGGTCAGGTTCTGCTGCGTGGGGTAGCGCTCGATGGTGGTGGCCGTGATCCGGCGACCGAGTTCGTCGTAGGTCGATTCGGTCCGTGCTCCGGTGGGGCCGGTGGCGGAGAGCTGCAGGCCGGTGGGTGTCCAGCTGTAGCGGCTCACGCCGGCTCCGCTTACGTCCGTCGTCGTGCTGGTGGTCAGGCCCTGGTTGAGGCTCTTGCCCAGGGACGGGTCCGTTTTCTGGACCAGCTGGCCCAGCTGGTCATAGGCGAAGGTGGTGGTGCGGCCCAGCGGGTCGATGGTGCTGGCGACGTGTCCCAGGGCGTCATAGCGGGTGCGCGAGACCGCGGTGATCTTTGCGCCGCCGGGTGGGGTGTAGTCGGGCAGCGTGACGGCGGTGGTGCGGCCGAGGCTGTCGATCTCGTTGCGCGTGACGGCGCCGCGGGCGTCCTGGGTTTCGGTGGGCTCGCCGAAGGTGTTGTAGCCGGTACGGGTGGTGGCCTGCACGGTCTGGGCGGCGGCGCCGTTGTCCTCTACCGAGGCCGGGGGCGCGGTCTGCTGCACCAGGCGGCCCAGCGAGTCGTAGCGGCTCGTGGTCGTGTACGCGGCAGCATCAGCGCCGGTGGTGTTGCCGCGGGGGCTGACCTGAGAGGTCGTCAGGCCGCGGTCGTCGTACGTCTGCGTGGTGATGCGGCTGGTGGTGCCGTCGGAGAGGGTCGACTTGGTGGGGTTGCCGGCTGTGTCGTACACGGTGGAGACGGTCTGCTTGGTGCCGGAGCCGTCGACGGTGCGCGTCTGACCGGTGATGCGGTCGTCGGCGTCGTAGGCGTAGGTGGTGGTGCGGTTCAGACCGTTCGGGTCCAGCGTGCTGGCCGTGGTGCGGCCGGTGGCGTCCACGGTGTTGACGACCGTGGTGCGCCCGCCGCCGGTGACCTGCTGGGTCAGGTGGCCCGCGCCGTCATAGGAGTTGGATTCCAGGACGATGTCGTGCTTGGTGCCGTCTGCCTGGGTGACCTGCTTGGCCGTAGTGGTGGCCGGCAGGTTGTCGTCGAAGTAGGTGTAGGCGGTGGTGGCGCCCATGGCGTTGGTGACGGTGGCGAGGCGGCCTGCCGGGTCGTAGGAGTTGGAGGCGACGACCAGGTCGTGGGTCTGGCCGGAGAGGTCCCCCGTCCAGTCCTTGAGCGTCGTTTCGGCGTGCTGGCCTCGCGGAGTGTAGGTGTAGGTGTAGGTGCTTCCTGCCGCGTCGGTCTGCCGGTTCACCCGGCCCAGGCCGTCGTGGCCGAACGTGGTCTGGTTGCCTGCGGCGTCGGTGGCGCTGTCGTTGAGGCCGTGGTCGTCATAGTGGTTGCTGGTGACGCGCTTGGTGTCGCCTCCGGCCGTGTCCTCGCTGGTCTGGGTGAGGAGGTTGCCGTCGTCGTCGAAGGTCCGGCTGATCTGCGCAGCGTGTGTGGTGCCCGTTATCTCGTTCTTGACTGCGGCGCCGGTCTCGGTGGTGACCCGGGACATGGAGTCGTAGGTGTAGGTGGTGGTGACGCCGGCGGGGGTGTTCTTGGAGACCTGGGTCTCCGTGATCTTCCGGCCAAGCCCGTCGTAGGTGTAGGTGGTGATCAGGCCGGACGGTGCGGTGGCCTGTGCGATGTCGCCACTGGCGAAGTAGGTGTAGGCGGTGGTGGCGCCAGCGGGCGTGGTGGTCGAGGCCACCAGGCCGGCCGGGGTGGTGCCGCCGCCCACGGCCGGCTCCGTGCCGGTGGTGTAAGTCATGGCCGAGCTGCGTCCGTCGGCCAGGGTGACCGAGGCAGGAAGGCCCAGGGGCGTGTAGCTCGTCGCGGTCTTGTAGCGGTTGTCGGCCGGGTTGGCCGAGCGGGCGTCGCGGATGGCGACCGGCTTGTCGTTGCGCAGGTCGTTCGGGTCGGCGGCGTTGAAGTAGTACTCGGTGAACGACGTCCAGCAGGCATTGATGTCACGGCACTTGGTGGTGGAGACCGTGTTGCCGCGGGTGTCATGGCCGGTGATGGTGAAGTGGCCGTTGGGGTCCGTGACCGTGTTCAGGAATCCGCCGGTGTCATAGGCGAAGGCGGTCCGGCCGCCTGCGGCATCGGTCGAGCTGACGGTGCGCTGGCCGCGCAGCGCGTCGTAGGTGGTGCTGCTGGTCTGCCCCTGGGGGTCGGTCACCGTGATGGTCGAGGCCAGCGCGGAGGTGCTGGAGGAGTGGACGGCGCCGTAGTGAGCGGCAACCTGGTCGTCACTGAGCGCGCGGCCGTAGATGGCTGCTTCGGCCAGCTGGCCGGTGAAGTAACGGGTTCCCGGGATGCCGTTGTCCCAGGGCTGGCTGGAGTATCCGGCGCCCAGGTAGGCGCGGCTGAGGGGTTCGGTCTTGACGGCGCCGGACACGGTGCCCAGCTTCGCCCCGTCCAGGTACAGCGACTGACCGCTGGACGACCCGGTGAGTACCGCGTGGTGCCATTCGTTGTCGGTCACCTTTTCGACGGACTTGATCGCGCCGGTGGCACCGTTGCTGTTCCACAGGTGTCCGCGCAGCAGGCCGTCGGAGTCCACCAGGAGGATCGGGTTCCAGTTGGTTGGGGCCGACCCGAGTTCCGCGTTCTGCAGGCCCAGCAGCACACCCGACTTGGCTGTGCGGAACCACAGCTCTGCCGACAGCTCGTTCGGCGTTCCCAGGATGTCCATGGGAAGTGCCACGTTGCTGTTGCCGTTGAGCGTGACCGCCGAGCCGTCTCCCGCGCCGAAGGGGCCGGCGGTGCCGAGGGTGGCGTTGTTGTAGGTGGCGTAGCCGCCGTAGGCGCCGATCTTGTTGCGGGCCTGAGCGCCGGTGTTCTCGTCCAGGCGCCAGTACTGTGCCGGGGCGTCGGCCAGGACGGTTCCCTGGTAGCGGTCGCTGCCTCCGGTCAGGAGCCGGGTACGGGCCCGGTAGTGGGCGGAGACCGTCTGCTGGTCGAGTTCCTTGTCGTAGAAGGCTGTTTCGGCCAGCTGGCCGGTGAAGTAGCGGGTTCCCGGGGTGCCGTTGTCCCAGGGCGTGCCGGAGTATCCGGCGCCGAGGTAGGCGTGGTCTACGGCGTCCGGCTTGGCGGCGCCGGCCACCGTGCCCAGCTTCGTCCCGTCCAGGTACAGCGATTGACCGCTGGTGGAACCGGTGAGGACCACGTGGTGCCAGGCGTTGTCGGTCACCTTGGCCGGTGACTTGATGGCGCCGGTACCTCCGCTGGCGTTGAAGAGGTGCCCGCGCAGCAGGCCGTCGGAGTCAACCAGGAGGCTGGGGTCCCAGTTCGTCGGGACGGATCCGAGCTCTGCGTTCTGCAAGCCCAGCAGAACGCCCGCTTTGGTGGTGCGGAACCACAGCTCGGCCGAGAGGGCGTTGGAGCGGGTCAGCGGTTCGATGGGGACGGATACGGCGCCCTTGGTGCCGTCGAGGGTGATGGCGCTGCTGTCGCCGTCGGCGAAGACACCCGCGTCGCCGAGCAGCACGCCATCGCGGTAGGAGCCGTCGCCACCGCTCGCTATCTCATCGGTTGCTGCTGCGCCGCTGCGCTCGCCCAGGCGCCAGTAGTTGGCCGGCCCCGATGCCCGGACGGCATCCGCGTAGGCGGCCGAACCGGCCGAGTAGGCCGGGTTCGAAACCTTCCAGGTGCCACCGTTCTGGTCTGTCGTCTGAGCCACGCGGCCCGTCCCGGCGTCATAGGTAACGGAGGCGTGCACGCGCCCGGAGGGATTGGTGACCTTGGTCATCCGTCCAGAGGGCGCACGGGACGCGAAGTGGTCCCTGACTGCGTCCAGGCCGAGGGCGTGCTGGTAGACCGCGACGTCGTCGATCTGACCCGCGAAGTTCCGCACCCCCGCCGGACTGCCGTCCCAGGCCGGGCTGGAGTAGCCCGCACCCAGGTACGTGTACGACTGGTCGAGGTGGCTGATCGTTCCGCCGAGCGAGCCCACGAGGGCGCCGTCAAGGTAGAGGGACTGAGTGGTGCTGGCACCGGTGAGCACTGCGTGGTGCCAGGAGTCGTCCGTGACCGATGCCGTGCTGGTGATCGGCTGGGCCTTGCCGTTCCAGTACTGGCCCCGCAGCTTGCCGTCGGCGCCGATCGCCAGGGTCGGGGTCCAGTTGGACGGCGCGCCGTCTTCCAGCCGGCCGTTCTGGAAGCCCATCAGCACACCGGGCTTAGAAGTCTTGAACCACAGCTCGACCGACAGGAAGGTGCTGGTGCGCAGCGTGTTCTGGGGCAGCTCGACAGACGAGCTCGTGCCGTCGAAGCCGGCTGCCGTGTTGCCGGTGCCAGTGATCGCGCCGGGCTGTGCGAGCTGCACATTGTGATAGAGAGCGCTGTTCACGCCCGTTGCCGACGGCGCCTCGCTGGCGGCCGTCGCCCCGTCGTTCTCGCCCAGTCGCCAGTAGGAGACCGGGTTCTCGTCCAGCACCCTGGTGCGGTAGAGCGAGCCGTCCTCGTAGTCGTAGACCGTGCAGGCAGTGGTGGAACTAGGCGGGCACACCTTGGCAAGGCGGTTGCCGCTGTAGGTGTACGTCCAGGTCAGGCCGGCTGCCTTGGGGCCAACGGCACTGGTGGTCACGGAGGCCACGTGCCCGTTGTCGCCCCAGGTGAAGGACAGTGAGCGTCCGGACTGGGCATCGGTCACCGAGCGCAACGCGCCGTCGCCATCACTGCGAGACAGGTTTTGAACACGCCCTGCGCTGTCGGTGATGGATTGAAGCGCCCCGGTTCCGGTGAACTGGTAGGTGACTCCTGAACGCAGGTGCAGTGTCCAGTTGTAGGCGTCTCCGGCCAGCTGATGGGAGGTGAGCGTCATGGTGCTGCCGGACGGACCGGAATAGGAGCCGTCAGGGTTCCTGCCGAATTGGATCCGGGAACCGTCCTCAAGGGTGACGCGCACCAGCGAACCGGGGCCGCCCCACGGGACTCCCTGAAGGTGCATGTCGAAGCGCGACATCCAGCCCAGGCCGAAAGCGTTCTCCGTGCGCGGGTCCTGGGAGTTGTAGGTCCGGCTGACGGCCAGCTCCGGTCCCACGGACGGCATCGCGGCGTCCGTCGACGAGGTGGCGTAGTTGCCCGCCCGGTAGCCGAACTCCTGACCGTCGTCGCCCCCAAGATGAGAGGTGATGGGAGGCTGCGGCACTTGGGTGGTGAAGAAGGCCGGGTTGGGGCGGGACGAGTTGTCCTTGCCGTCGTAGGCATACGCATACCAGGCGTACTGCTTGCCCCACGACAGCCAGGTGTCGGGTACGGACCACTGCTGTGCCGCGCTGCGGTCACCGGTACGGCAGTTGACGCGCGTGTCCTTGCCGTTGACCTCGCACACCTCGAACGAGTACTCCAGGGCGGCGGGGTAGTGATCGGGGTCCTTGCCCTCAGCCCAGAGTGTGGGGGTCAGTGAGTCCGCCACCATGCCGCTCGGCGGTGCCTCGGCCGTGAGCTGCGGGGGGATGTTGACCGCGTCGAACTTGATGGCGTAGCCGGGCACTCCGTCCACGTTGAAGGCGCTGACTCCGACGTCGTCCATCGTCCACACCAGGGTGTACGTGGCCGGCGTCAGCGGAGCGATCTTCGCTTCGAGCGTCACACTGGAACCGGGCGCCACGTCGTTCGGCATGGGCGTCCAGCGGATCTTGCTCGCGTCCCCCAGCCGGTTGCCGGAGCCGTCATACAGGTCGTACTTCAGCTTGATGTTGCCGCCCTTGGCCCAGGTCTGCTGTCCCCGGTTGGTGACCGTGACCTTCATCGACCCTTCCGCCGTCGCCGTCACCGGAGTCACGAACCCGCCCACCTCATAGGCGGCGCCGTACTTGCTCCAGGTCACATCCAAGCTCGGCTTGCCACCGGGGTAATTGGCCGAGCCGAACTGCTTCCAGCTCGCGCTGTCGGACTCAGACGTCTTCAGAGCCAGTCCATAGTTGGGCTTGCGCCCGTGCGTCCAGTCATCCACCAGCTGACGGCCGTCACTGCCCAGCGGTATCCCCTCCCAGGCCGGTCCACAGGCCCAGTTGTTGGTGCCCGCGGGACGCCAGCCGTGCGCAAAGCTCTTGGACGCCAGTGCGCTGCCCGTCGGCGGGCCGGGATAAGTGGTGGTCGTCTTCTCCGACCAGTTGGACGTGATCGGGTGCACGGTCACCGGCCGCGCCGCGCACGAATAGGACCACGTGTTGTACAGCGACAGGTTCGCGTTGAGCACCCAGGCGTTCTTGAGTGTGTTCTCCACGCCCGCGAACCGCAGCAGCCCGGCCGCCTTGCTGCTGCCGCCATTGGGCGTGCCGACCTTCATCACCGTGTCGCTGGTGAAGTTCTGGTTGTACGGGTACTGCACGTAGGTGGCCACGGTCGCGTCGAACCGGTTGACGGAGGGGTCCACCTTGACGGGGAACACACGTGCCGGGTCAGAAAGCCACTGCTGGTCCAGCGAGACGACCAGAATCTGCCGCCCGGCTTCCTCGACGAGGCTGTAGCGGACGCCGGAGGATATCTCTCCCTGGTTGGCGTTCTCTGCGGACTTCGAGTCCTCCATCCAGCCCGGGGGCATCCACGCCTGCACGGTGCCGCCCGCATCGACGAAGTCCACGCCGCCCTTGTCGGCGAGCCGCGCCGTCAGCCCGTTGAGCGCAAGGGGGAAACGCCACTCGGTGGGGGCGTCCTTGCTCTTGAGGACAACGGTCTCCTTGACGGAGTCACTGCCCGCCAGCAGCTCCAGGTCCGCAGCCGTGCGGATGTCCGGGTAGCGGATGACGCTGCCGTCCGCGGTGCCCTTCGCAGCCGAGGCACCTTCGACGGCATAGCCGACGGAGGCGCCCTGCCCGTAGGCGATCTGCACCACGGGGTCGCTGTTCGCGTAGTCCCCGAACGAAATCGGCGACTCCGTAGCGGCCGGTGCCCAGCCCTGGTCGGACGCGGACATCGTGCGCGCTCCCGCAGAGCGCACCAGACGCGTGTCCACCTCCTTCCACTGGCCGCCGTCCTGGAAGTTGACAGGCTCGTCGTAGAAACGCGTGGTGCGCGTGCCGTCCTCGTTCAGGAACGTCCGGGCCTGCCGGGCCCGCTCCGCGACCTGCTCCTTGCTCGCCTGCTCGTCGAAACCGTGCAGGTTTGCGGCATCGGGTGCAGGTACCGGCTCGGCTTTGCCCATGACGGGCTGGGCCGGCTTCGCACCGAGAGGTGCGTTCTTCGACGCATCAGCGGCGTCGCGGGGCAGCTCGCCCGGCGCCCGCAAGGCGCCGTTGTTCCCGCCCGAGGCCGCCGCCGACGTGGCGTCGGGCGACGTCTCGTGCCCGCGCCCGGCCGCCGATCCCCATCCCTGGCCCGGCAGTTCGCCCACCGCAATGGGACTTCCGAGCTGCGCAGCCAGCGCGGCCTGTTCCGTTCCGGCCAGCACGGCCATCAGGAACGCAACACAAAGCACGATCGGACGCGCAGGGCGCACAGAGATCCCCTACCAAGAAATGATCAACAGCAAAGAGGTTTGTACATGCCAACACAGGGTTGACACAAATTACGCACAGGAACCCCTTCAGTCACCTCTCGCTCTGAACGTCATCTCGGCGCACGACGACGCTCGGGCCGCGATGATCCGCCAAGGCCAACACCCCTGCCATTACCGTCAGTTCGGGAGGGTTCGCAGAAGTCAGTCACCTTGCTGGTCGGCATGATGGCCGTGGCGATAATGGGGCATAGCGTTCATGTGTCTGATTAGCGGACTATATGCTGGATTCGCCATTGCGACTGATGGGCTTCTTCACGATCCGGTCCCACGGGGTGACACTCCATGGAGCCCGGGCCGGACCGAACTGGTCAGGCTGATGACGGTGATGATCGCGGCGGGTTCGCCGCCTCCGCCGTCGCTGGGGCTGCCGGTCGCGGGATGTCGCCTGCGGCGGTTGGGTGGTGCTGCACGGCTTGGAGTTCGTACTGGTTGTGGACTCCGGGAGCGGCAGCGCTTTTACGCGGCGAAGCGGAGCCAGATCAGGTTCATGGATCGCGACGACATCCTGAACTGCTTCGGTTCGGCGGGGCAGTTCCCAGGCCAGGCGCCGGGCTGCCTCGACGGGGGTGTGCGCGTCCGTCTCGCGGGCCCAGGTGCCGCGTATGGGGCGGACGGCCAGCACGAACGGCAGGTGAGCCTCGCGCAGCGCGCGGCGCGGAAGTTGTCGACGTCGCCGTAGCCGCAGTCGCCAGTGACGGCCCGGAAGGCGAAGCCATCCTCGTCGGCCCGCAGGGCGAGGCCGGCGGCCAGCCACCACCTGGTGTGATAGACCGGGTCCTTCTTGTCGCCGTCCCCGGCGGCGCCGGGCAGTACGGCTCGGCGTGCACCGGGTAGTACACCCGCTCATCGGCCCACACCGCGGTCACCGTGACGATCCCGTTGTCGGTCTTGCCGATACGGCCGAGGTACTGCCGGCAGGTGAACGCGGCCGCGCTGCCGTCCTTGCGGTCCCCGCTGTCATCGATCACCAGCACTCCGACGCCATGCGGCGCGGTCGCGATGCTGGCGAACGTTGGCGGATTGTGGTCGCCCTGTCCGTCGATTTCGCCGACGTGGTGCGCCAGCCCCTGAGAGTGGCTATCTCGGGCTGCTCGCCTGTCGGGAGAATGTGCCGCTGGGGCAGGGCCCCGCGGTGTGATGCCGCTGCACCTCGAGTCGGGGTGAGCCGCCGGTGCTCACACGCCAGCGGCCAGGACTGCGTAGCGCACCACCTGGTGGAGGAGCGGGAGGAAGTCTGCGAGGGGCAGCTGGCAGGGCGGGCCACTGGGCAGTCCGTCACTGCCGATCACGGGCGGACGAGCAGTCAACTCATCATTATCCCGTCCAGAGCAGGTTCGGTGCCGGTTCGGACGAAGTCCCCTGGGAGCGTTCGGGGCATGCGGTGGCGCTGAGGGCAGTGGGAAGGTTGCGTAGCACCGCTCCGGACGGGGTCTGATGCACGACTTCTTCGACCGAAGCGTCTTGTCACAGGCATGTCGACTGCCGTTGCGGATGGTGCCTGCTGTCACCGACGAGGTGTTGCTTGGCCTCGGAGACGGTGTCACTCGAATCCAGCGCAAGCAGTGCTGCGCCTACCAACGGCTGCGGAACTTCGCCTGCGGCTGCTCGCCGTAGCAGACCAAACTGCTCGTCTACCTCAAGGCCGATCCGAAGGGCATCGACCTTGTTCCTGGCTTCACCCGGGACGTGGTGGGGTTTGGTTACCACAGCACTGGCCAGCTGGAGGTGCAGCCGCGTACGGAGCGGGACTTGGAGCGCGCCCAGGGTCTCTTCAGCCTCAGATACGCGGCGGCGTAGCGGTCCCGAGACCGAGCCACCTGCCGGGCGGGGGTGTGGAGTTGCGGACTGTCGTCCTGAGCTCTATTGCTTGAAGAGAGCCTTGGCTACCGCCTCTCCGATCTTCGTTGTCACATCTTGGCGCGTCGTGATGAACATGATGACCCCGAGAGAGATCAGATACCAGCGCAGGCTCGACGCCAGTCCCGAGTGCCCGATAGCAGGCACCATGGGGAGCAGGATGCCCGCGGCGATGAGCAGTACCGCAGGGGTGATGCGTGCCGTCGCTGCGGCGAACCTGTTCACTTGAGGCACCTGGTCTGGGGCGTTGGCCAAGAGTGCCGTGCGGTCGCCGGCGCAGAATGCCTGTGCTCCGCAAATAAGAGAGGTGGCCACGGCCTCCACGTCTGAGGCTGAATAAGCCTCGGCGAGATCACGCTTGTGGCCTCGGATGACAGCAGCGATGCGTCGGGCTTCGTCTCGCAGTTCCGAATGGGTGCCTTCATATGTGGTGCCGATGCGCCGCGTGAGCCGGGCGTCGCGTTCCGCCTGTGTTGCGACAACGTCGAGCATGCCCCGCCACTTGACCACGTGGTTGTCGCTGGACCAGCGATGCCGATCACGATGCAGTGAAGCGGCCGCATCGACGAGGTAGAGCGCCACGTGGTCGTAGGGGCGGCACTGGCGTGCATTGCAGTGCCGCATGAGCCATTCATGTCCTACCAGGCTGCCAACTGCGATGAGGGCGATTCCCGAGAGGGCCATCGCGCTGCTGGAAGCTGCCGCTGGGTTGAAGGTTGATCCGGCGGGTGGGGGAGCGAGGTTGATAACCGCAAAAAGGAGGAAAACGAGTGGGGCCGCGCCTGCCAGAGCGTAGAGGGTCCATCGGTCGAACTGGTCACGAAGTGACGGGGCGACGGAGTATGCAGTGGCAATAACTGTTATGGGTGCAACGAGAAGGAGAGAGCAAGCGGCACCGGCTCCGGCCACGTAGCTGCCAATGAGTGATGAGGCAGGTCCCGTTGGGGTGAACTCTCCTCGCGCCACCAGGGTGAAGGCGACGAAGGCGCCCAGCAGGATGGTGATCGGCCGGGTCAGGCGGCTCGCTTTGTAGGCTGCGGCGGCCCGTCGGGACGCCGCTCCCCGGATCTCCCGGCGCAGGAGCAGTCTCTGAGATTCATCGGGTAACTCCAGAGACTCGTTGAGGTCCCAATGCCGATTGACTCGCGTGCGTCGTACGTCAATCAGGCGTTGGCGCTCTCGTAGGCGGCGGCGCGCGATGAAATGGCGCGGAGTGCCAGAAGGCGTCTCCGGCACGTCAGGAACGCGCACAGGTGTGGTCTGCTGTCCAGTGAGCACCTGGTGATCCTATGAGCAAGCTTGCGTGGCATGAGGATGTTTTCGTGTACGCGCGGGAGCACGCGAGGCGGTCGGCTGGTAGGGCTTTTGCGCGGGGTGGTCAGGCTGGCATGGAACCTATGTCCTGGGTTCGGCTGTACTCGGGCTCGCCGGTGTCGAGGACGCGTAGGAGGGATGCGGTGACGACGCGGGTGCTGCGGCCGATGCGCAGGACCCGGCAGGGGAACTCGCCGCGGCGCACGAGGTCGTAGCCCTTGGCCCGGGAGAACCCGAAAGCCCGGGAGGCATCTTCTACGCTGCCGGTTCCGCCCCAGGTGGCGCGGATCTGCGCGGGGCTGTGCTGGGCGTCCGTATCGGATATCGCGTCGTTCTGGCTGTGCATGTGTGACTCTTCGGTCCTTTCAAGACGGCTTCGGCCGTGGAAATATCCCCGAACTCTGTGACGTTGCCTTTTGGCATCGTGATCGCGAGTGGGGGAGTGGTCGGTCTGAAGCTGTTCAACACGGCGGGCGGAGTGAGTGAGGTCATGCCGCGTCTGGCTGTGGTCGAGGCGGATGTGCAGGATCTCGTCGAGGCGCACATGGAGACGATGCTGGGGGTCAGGTTCCTGGCGAGCGAGTACGTCATCGACTGTGTGGATGGCGGGCGGATCGATTCGCTGGGTCTCGACGAGAACGGGGCGCCGGTGATCGTCGAGTACAAGCGCGGCACCGACGCAGGCGTGATCAACCAGGGCCTCTACTACATGGCTTGGATGACGAACCATAAGGATGCCTTCCGGAGTCTGGTCCGCGACCGGCTCGGGGGGATGGCCGCGTCTCAGATCCTGTGGAGCGCTCCCCGGTTGATCTGTGTGGCCGGCGACTTCACCCGTTACGACGCGCATGCCGTACGCGAGCACCTGCGCAGCATCGACCTGGTCCGCTACCGGTACTACGGCAGCGACCACTTCGGCCTGGAGACCGTGGCCTCGGTCACGGGGCGCTCGGTCGAGGCCAAGCGGGTACGCCGCCGCGCGCCGGGGGCGCCGCCGGTTGGACAGCAGGGCGGTGCGATGGCCGGGCTCGCCCAGGCGGTCGACGAGGTCCTGGTCGGACTCGGGGACGGCGTCACCCGGGTGCAGCGCAAGCAGTACCGCGCCTACCGGCGGCTGCGGAACTTCGCCAGCGTCTGCCCGCCGCAGCAGACCAAGCTCCTCGTCTACCTCAAGGCCGACCCGAAGGAAGTCGACCTCGTCCCCGGCTTGACCCGGGATGTGACGGGGCTTGGCCACCACGGCACGGGTGACCTGGAGCTGCAGCTGCGTACGGAGCGGGACCTGGAGCGTGCCCAGGACCTGTTCCGCCTCAGCTACGCCGCGGCTTAGAGATCTTCTGCGGAGGCGGTGGCCCAAGCAGGGTGTGGAGTTGTGGGGTGTCGTCGTGATGCTGCCTTTCGACGTGACGGGCAGGGATTGGCGGTGGACCACTAATGGTGCGGAGGATCCCCGGTTTTGCTAACCGGGGATCGTCTGCTATGTATCGCCCTGCGTCTCGTACTGCCCTGTGATGTCTGGGAGTCTGCTCTGATGGCCACTGAGAGGTCGTTCCTGCCGGAACAGCGCCTCGGTCAAAGCCGCCCGCAGGGCCAACAGCTCAGGCAGGTCCGCCTTCGCCGCGAATCGCTCCATCAGGACACCGACCCGCCAGTGCTGCCCCGCACGGACCGCCTCCACGATCTCTGTGATGACACCGCGCTGCTCGGCAGGAATCTCCACTGGCCCACTTCCTCAGACCACGGCCCGCAAGGCAGGGCCTCGGTGGAAGTCTCCTCCTCCACAACGGACAAAGCCCTGCCCAGGGAAGGCCATTCATCCTTGCCCAGGACACCAACAGACCCAGCTGGCCGTCAGCTGAGGAGAACGGCCAACAGCGCCGTGACCACCGTCGCGACAGCGAGCGCGACCATCACGGCTCGCGCGCCGAACGGGCGGCTCAGCGGCGAGCACGCCAGCGGGCCGCCACCCGCCGTCATCCTGTCTCCGCTGGCCGAGACCTGCGGCGCCGCGTCAGCGGCGCCCTGGGCTTCCTGGCCTGGATGGACCAACACGGCCTGGCTCTCGCCGACCTCGCCCAAGAGCACATCGACGACTGGATCGCCGGAGCGACCAGCCAACGTCGTTACCTGATCCGGTACTTCCTGAAGTGGACCACGAGTCGTCGGCTCACCTGCGAGCTCACGGTTCCGTTAAGGGCTGTATGTCGGCTTCTTTTGGAAGTGAGTGGAAACAAGGCTGCTGGCCAGAGAACACACAGCTCAGGCAGCCTGCTCCCCGCGCACGCGGGGATGGTCCGGTCTCACGGACCGGCAGGCGGCCCATGCGGTGAAGGCCCGGCTCGACTGGAAGTACGCCCTGGGCCTGGAACTGGCCTACACGGGCTTCGACTTCACGGTGCTGTGTGACTTCCGGGGCTGGCTGGTCACGGCGGACCTCGGCCGGATCTTCTTCGACGCCCTGCTGGACGCCGCCCGGAACAAGGGGCTGCTCAGCAGCGGAGGACACCAGCGCACTGACTCCACCCACGTCCTGGCGGCCGCCCGGGACCTGAGCCGCCTTGATTCGTGGTCGAGACGATGCGGGTGGCGTTGAACGCCCTCGGAGTTGCGGGGCCGTGGCTGGCGGGTCTGGCGCCGCTGGAGTGGTTCGACCGGTACATCGCCCGCCCGGAGGAGGCGCACTACCCCAAGCGGCGCGCTGCCCGGCGCGCGATGGCGGATCAGGTCGGCGCGGACGGCATGGACCTGCTCCGCGCCGTCATGTCGCCCGCGGCACCGGAGGGACTGCGGGGCCTCGCCGGGGTGGAGACCCTGCGTCAGATATGGGTCCAGCAGTTCCAGATCCGCGAAGGGATCGTTCAGTGGCGTGAGATGAAAAACGCCCCGCCTGGCAGTCTGCGGCTGCGCACCCCGCGCGACCTCGAAGTACGGCCGGGCGTGAAGAGGGAGCTGTCGTGGGGCGGCTACAGGGCGCACCTGACGGAGACATGTGAATCCGATGCACCGCATCTCATCGTCAACGTCGTCACCACACCTGCTCCGGTGCCCGATATCGCCGTGACCGAGCGAGTCCATCGGGAACTGGCGGCCCACGGACAGCTACCGGCGGTGCACCTGGTCGACGCCGGCTACATCGACGCCGAACAGCTCCTCTTGGCCCGCAGGGACCACCAGCTGGAACTGCTTGGCCCCCCTCGCCCGCGACACCACTCGGGCCAAGGCCGAAGGGCTGGGCTTCGACAACAGCCACTTCACCATCGACTGGGAGAACAGACACGCCATCTGCCCCAATGGGCGCCGCAGCACGGTCTGGCGTGAGACGACCAGCCATCGGGGAACCCCGGTCACTCGGGTCAAGTTCGCCGAACGGCACTGCACGCTCTGCCCGCTGCGAGAACACTGCACCACCTCCGCCGTCGGTCGCGGCCTCACCCTCAGACCACGCGCCGAACACGAGATCCTCCAGCAGATCAGGCCCGGCCAGCAGACCGAAGAATGGTATGAGCGATGCCACCAGCGAGCCGGGGTCGAGGGCACGATCGGGCAGGCAGTACACGCCTTCGAGATGCGCAGATCACGCTATTGGGGGCTCGCCAGGACACACCTGCACCATCTCCTCACCACCACCGCCATCAACATGGTCCGCACGCACGATCAGGCTGCTACAGGGCGGCTGGCCAGACGTCTCGGCTTGACGACTTTTTCGCGAGCCGACGGGCCCCACCAGCCGCAACCGCGTTGATATTGTTGGGGGGCCGCCCAACGGTATATCTGGGCGCGGGGGATCGTAGCTGGGGGAGGTTCGATGAGGCCGCGTCTGGTCTTCGTGCACGGCGTAGGCAAGCCGCGTGACGCCGAGCTGGTGCTGGAGGAATGGCTGCGCGCCGTTACCGACGGTGCGCGTGCCGCCGGGCACTCTCGAAGAGTCGTGGAACTGATCGGCGGAGGAGCCGTCGACGTACGGTTCGCCTCTTACGGAGATCTGTTTCCCGCCCACGGAGCTCCCGGCCGGGTATCGGCGGCTCCCGTCGAGCCGTCCGAGGACGAAGAGCTGCGGGAGATACTCCTCAACGGGGTCGACGAGCGTCTGGCCGCGCCCCAAGACGACTACGAGGCACAACTGCTTCGGCTGACCAGGAACAAGCTGGCTCCGACGGGTGAGGAGCAGGGGACCGGTGACATCCTACGGCGGTTGTCTGCCGGGGCCAACGCACTCTTCGCGCTTCCCGGGCTACGGACGCTGGGTGGCTGGGCAAGCGGGGCGGCGATGTTGGGTGACCTGCGCCAGGTCAGGTGGTATCTGGCCCGCAAGCACGTCGACGAGGCGGGCTGCGGTATCGACGAGCGCATCCGCGCCCGGGTGGCCGCAGAGCTGGACCCCATCGGCCCCACCGTCGTCGTCGCGCACTCTCTGGGCGCCGTGGTGGCGTTCGAAACCCTCCAGGAGCACCCCGCGCAGGTGCCGCTGCTCGTCACGCTCGGATCGCCGATCGGGATGCGCACGGCCGTACACCCCCGGATGCGCCCCCAGCCGGTGCGGACTCCGGCGGTGGTCGGCCGCTGGCTGAACTTCTGGGACCGCGACGACTTCGTCACGGGCGGCGTCGGCCTGGAGCGGTGCGTCGCCCCGAACGCCTCTGCGGTAGCCCCGGTGAGCCGCCGGGTGGATTCCGACGGGCTGTACGTGCACCCCGCCGCTAAGTACCTCGCGCAGCCTGCCGTGGCGGGACCTCTCGTCGAGGCGCTCGACGCGGCCACCGTCGGATGAGACCGTCCGCACCGGGACGCCATCTGCTGGTGATCGCACCGCAGTGCCCGGACATGGGGCTCCTCACTGGTTTGGAGGAGACCGCCGGAGCCCTCCACCGAGCCCTTACGGACCCGCAGTTGGGCGGCTGTGCCCAGGCCGGGCCCGAGGTCCCTTCGCTGCTGTGTGGCGTGGACGTCAAGCGTGACGAGGTCGAGAGGATGGTCCGGGCGGCGGCGGAACGGGCTGGGGAGGCGGAGGCGGTGCTCGTGCTCGCCTTCCTCGGCCATGGCACCAACCTCGGCCGGGTCCCCAAGCTTTCCTTCATGGCGAGCGACTCGCTCCAAGACGTGTCGACCAGCGTTGTTGACGTCGGACACCTGCTCGGCCAGGCCCTGGACGTCCACGGTGTGCGGGAGGTCATCGCCCTGGTGGACGCCTGCCACGCGGGTGGGGCGGTGCCGGACCTCGGCCTGCTGGCCGGAGGCGTGCGTGAGGGTGTGACCAGGTTGTCGCTCCTGATGGCCGTGAGCGCTGGGGAGTCCGCCCACGATCTGGCCTTCAGCCGCGCCCTTGCACGCTTCGTCGGCGAGGGTCTGCCCGGTGCAGGGGAGTTCCTCTCGCCGGCGGAGGTCAGGGACGTTGTCAATCGGACGACGGACACCGACTCCCGGCTGGTGACCATGGATGGTCTTGCCTACCAGCCGGAACCCTGGCTCGCGCGCAACGCACAGCACACGGCGCGGGCGGGAGGGCTACTCAGGGCAGTGGGTGCGGCGGATTTGCGGCGGGCCCTCGAACCGTTCGGCGAGGCGGTCACCAGCTTCTCGATCACAACGGTCAACGATCTCGGGCGCCTGCGCGGGACTCTGGATGCCCTGGACCAACACGTGGCGACTACCCGCCAGCACATCGGCTACGCCCAGCGTGTCCTCGACCGGCTGATGGACGCCGTGCGGACCTGCGAGTTCCTCTCGTCCGACTGGCCGGGCAAACCCCTGGAGTCGGACCGCATTCGGCGTGCTTACGCGGTCGCGGCGCGCCGTCCGGCACCAGAGTCCGAAGCCGACGAACTGCTGCGGGACTGCGTTGAGTCGCTCTGCCTGCGCGTACCGCTCGCCAAGGGCAGCCCCACGGCGCCCTTGACCGACTTTGTCGCCACGCTGGCCGTAGTGGACGGCCTCGGCCGCGACACACCCCGGCTTGCGGCGTGGGCGAGGGGACGCGGTGCCGCCGTGGAACTCGCCGACGCCTTCGCCGCGCAGGAGCAGCAGGCCGCCGGACACCGGCTGCGGCTGGTGATCAGCCTGCATGCGGCCGTTGCCGACGAGTGGCCCGAGACCCTGCTGGTCTGGCTTCTCGACGGTGACACACCAGTGGACCGCAAGGACTTCGGCTGCTCTGCGACGCAGCACGGCGTCGAGCAGCAGCTGGGCGCGGTGCTGAAGTGGGCGACCTCGCAGGCGCGCCGGATGGGGTTCGGCCTCAGGCGCATTGACATCGCCGCTTCCTCCGCATTGCTCGCCTACTGGCGCCCCGAGCAGGCCCGTCTGGTCCAGCGGCTGGGGGTCCACTACGACGTCGTCCTGAGATGGAGCGACAGGCTGTCCCTGCCAGCCCACCTCGGGCTGATCAACGAGTTCGCTCGACAACAGCTCGATGCGCTGAAGTCCGGCGCGGGAGCCCCCGTGAGCTGGCTTGGTGAGACGGAGACCACCGCGCTGAACGAACTTGTCGAGCGCCTCGGCGACGGTTGGTACGACGGCGCCCTGGCGTTGAGCCACCGGCCGGAGCGGCTCGCGGAGCTGCTGGACTGCCTGCTCCCATCCGCTCCGATCGTGTTGTGGCCGGACACCCCGGGAGACTTGCCCACGCCCTCGCGGGACAGCGTGGAGCGGTATTGGGAACAGCTCCCGGGGGAGTTCAGCGCCGCGTACCGGGCCCTGTGGAGGCAGGGGGCCGAGCAGCAGGGCTCGGCGGACGGCCACACCGACCTGGCACGCGTGCGGTCCGTGTGGCTCGACGAGCAATGGCTGAACTTCTGCGACTGGTTCGAAACTTACTCCTGCGACGGAGAGAGCGCGCAATGACCTGGACCCCCTTCTATGTCGGTGATGGCATCCCCCGGGACGTGGACCTCGGCGACCCGCCGCCTTGGCGTACCTTCCCCAGGGACCCGAAGCCCGAGCGGTTCCGGCCCCCGCCCCGGCTGGTCGAGGCGGTGAATGCCGCGATTGCCCTACGTCGTCCGCTGCTCCTGACTGGGGCTCCCGGGTCGGGCAAGTCGTCCGTCATCAAACAGGTCGCGGCTGAACTGGGGTTCGGTGATCCGCTGCGATGGCACATCACCTCCCGCAGCACACTGACCGATGCCCTCTACCGCTATGACGCGCTCGGCCGTATCCACGCGCAGCGTCTGACGGGGGGCTTCAGCGACGACGACATCGCCCCCTTCCTGCGTCTCGGACCGCTGGGCACGGCCCTGCTACCGACAGAGCGTCCCCGCGCCCTGCTCATTGACGAGATCGACAAGAGCGACCTCGACCTGCCCAGCGACCTCCTGGACGTACTGGAGCATGGCGAGTTCGAGGTCCCGGAGCTGGCGCGCTACCGGCAGAACGTCGTGCAGGTACGCGCATGGGGCAGTGACGACGTCCACCCGATCGTCAAAGGCCGAGTGCAGTGCGACAACTTTCCGTTCATCGTGCTGACGAGCAACGGCGAACGTGACTTCCCTGCCGCCTTCCTGAGGCGGTGCATCCGCTACACGATGCCGACGCCCGACGCGGACTCCCTACGCCGGGTCGTCGAGGCCCACTTCGGCACGGGCGGTGGGCCTGGCGGCTCGGTGGACGCGCTGATTCACGCGTTCGTGGCACGGCTGAACGCGGGCGAGAGCCTGGCTGTGGACCAGCTGCTGAACGCCGTACACGTGCTGACCAGCGCCCGGGCTCCAGAGGGCGAGGCCGCGCGGGATGTCAGGGATCTCATCCTGCGCGAGCTGACCGGTGCCTGAAGACTCTCCGTCCGCAACGCAGCCGGCGCTTTCGGCCGTGGCCCTGGGCCGGGTAGTGACGGCGCTCGGCGCGGCGGGTCCCGAGCTCGACGCGACGGCGCTCGCAGAAGCCATCTGGCTGGCTTCCCGCATGATACCGGCGGTGCCGGGCACGTCCGCCTCCGGCGGTACGGTCCCTGAACCCGCCGCGAAGGCACACCTGCCCCCGCCATCCGACCCGCCGGCCCTGACTGGTGAGGACCCCGTGTCGCGTGATCGTCCGACGGAAGCGGGCGACCAGGGGGTCCGCTCGCTCCACGAAAGGCTGCCCGGGTCCTCCGGCCGAGTCACCGGGCACGCGGTCGCCGTCCCCGGCGCCTCGGCTCTTTCCTCGGCGCTGGAGCTGACGCGAGCGCTGCGTGCCTGGAAGCGGCCGTGGCGAGCGGGACGGCGGTACGCGCTCGACTTGGACGCGACCGTAGACGGTTACGCCCGCAGCGGGGAGCTGATCCCTGCCTTCGCGCCCGCCCCCGAGCGCTGGTTCGACCTGGTGCTCGTCGTCGATCGCTCGCCGTCGATGCAGGTCTGGCGGGAAACCGTTGATGCCCTTACAGGCCTGTTCGACCGGCTCGGAGCGTTCCGCACCCTCCAGGTCCGAGACTTGGGCCTCGATTCCGGCATTGAGCTAACCGACCGCCAGGGGCAGCCGACATCGACGGGACAACTGGGCTCTCCTGACGGCCGCCGTCTGGTCATCGTGGTGTCTGACTGCACCGCCGCAGCCTGGCGGGAACCGGAGATCTGGCAGCAGCTGCGGGATTGGTCACAGCGCGAACCCGTCGCGCTGCTCAACCCGTTGCCTCCAAAGCTGTGGCGCCGCACAGGTCTCGACCTCCCGACAGCCCGGGCGTCCCTCGGCGTACCGGGCGCCCCCAATACGGGGTTCACCTTCCGGCTGCCACCGCTGCTGGCCCACGGCGCGGAACGCGTGGACGGCACGGGCCGGGACGACTGGCTCGCGCTGCCCGTACTGTCCCTCTCGCCGTACTCCCTGGGGCGCTGGTCCCGGGCGGTGATGCGCGCGGCGCCTGACGGCTGCTCGGTGGCCCTCATCCCACCTGGCGGTCGGCTAAGGCCGTTTGGCGCCGCCCGGCCCATGATGCGCAGAACCCCCGAGGAGCGCACGGAGGGCTTTCTGCGCACGGCGGCACCCGCCGCCGCGCGGCTGGCGGTGCTCTCCTCCGCCTTTGACAGACTGAGCCTGCATCTCCTGCACGTACTCCGTAAGGAACTCGTACCTGACGCGACTACAGAAGACCTCGCCGAGCTGCTCGGATCTGGCCTGTACACGCTGGACACAGACCCCTCGGGCCGCGTGGTCCTGCAGCTCGCCCCCCGAGTAAGAGAGCGTCTTGAGCAGGCGCTGACCGAGCACGAGGTACTGCTGCTTAGCCAGGTGCTGAGCCGCCACATCTCCTCCGGCCGGGACAGCGGGGGACGGCTGCCTGCGGTAGTGGGCGGAGCGGACGGTACGGAGGAGCTCGCTGCAGAGGCAACGCCCTCCGGGATGGCCCTGGTGCGGACGCTGGAACTTCTCGGGTTCCCTACGCCGACGCCGCCCGACGGCACGGCTCCTCCGGAGCGGACCGGGACTGCGGAGCCCTCAGGCACTACCGACCACGCCCTGCGGCTCGCGCTGGCTTTCTTGCCTCAGGACCGGGCCGCGCGCCGCCAGGAGGTGGACCATGCCGTGGACGTAGTCGTCAACATGCTCGCCGAGCAGGGCTTGGCTGCCGACAGGTCCGAATTGCGCAAGCAACTGGAGGCTGTGGTAAGCCAGTTCGTGCCTGCCGCAGTCCTGGACGATGCACGGGGGCATGTGCCGTGGTTCCGCAACGGCGATTTCGCGCGGGAACTGCGGTTCTGGGACCGTTACCAGACCTTCCTGGACCAGGGGCAGGCTCTCCCCCTGGGAGGTTCCCCCCAACTTGATCGGGTAACGGACGACATCCTGTCCCGGCTCGAGGACCCGGAACGCCCGGGCCCCTGGAGCCGGTCGGGCTTGGTCATCACCCCCATCGGCACGGGCAAGAACATGACCGTGATCGGCCTCGCGGCCAAGGCGATCGACTCCGGCTACCGAAGGATCGTCATCCTCGCTGGCACGACCAATACCGAGCGAGCCCAGATGCAACGACGAGTCGACGAGGGGTTGCTGGGGTTCGACAGTAGGAATAGATCCGTACTGTCCGAGGACGACGTTCGCTACATCGGCGCAGGCGCCATGGTCGACTCCCGCCGACTTGACATCCTCTCCCTTACAGACAGCACCGAGCACGGTGACTTCACACCAGCGATGGGACTGCGGCCGGTCCCCGGACGGGAGGAGCCTCTTCCTCAAGTCTGCGTGATCAAGAAGAATGCCCGAACCGTAAACGCCCTGTGCCAATGGCTGGAGGCACATGGGTCGTCCACTGGCCGCCCGCTGCTCATCATCGACACGAGCAACAGCGGAATGGGGAGGGAAAGAACCTCTGCGGCCGTGGACGGTAGAGTGCACCGCCTATTGTCCACCTCCAGTAGGACCGGTTACGTCAGCTGCACCTACGCCCCCGTCCTGCCGCTCCCGGATCTGATCCCGGATTTCGTCTACAGCATCCAGCCACCGCTGAACCCCTTCGATCTCGAAGGACAGCCATCCCCCGTGCGCGAAGTGCTCGACGAGCAGCCCTGGCTGCCGAGTCGGCACCGCTCTGACCACGTGCCGAGTCGCGAGCTGCCGGAGTCACTGTCCTCGGCCATTGACGCGTTCATACTGGCCTGCGCCGTGCGTCGGCTGAGAGGCCATGTCGGGGCGCACAACTCCATGCTGGTGTCGGTCAGTCGGTTCGTAGCCGTACAGACACAGGTGCGCGAGCTGTTGGCTAAGCGTCTCGAAGCCATCGTCGAGGGGTTCCGAAAGCCGGGCAGTCCGGAGGCGCGCCGCATGATGGCCCGTTTCGAACAGCTGTGGCGCACCGACTTCGTCCCGACCAGTAAGGCGTTTCCTACGGCGAACCAACAGGCGATCTCGTGGGACGAGATGCCCGGACACCTGGCCGCCGCAGTGAGCACGATCATGGTCATCAGCGTCAACGGCATCTCCGACACTATGCCGCCATGGAACGAGTACCCCAACAGTGGCCTGAGCGTCGTGGCCGTCGGCGGCGCCAAGCTGCGGCAGGGCACCGGCCTCGAGGGCCTCACTGTCGGCTACTTCCTCAGGTCCTCGTCCCCGCACGAGCCGCTGCATCAGCTCAGCATGTCGCCCGGAAACCGCACGGGTTACGAGGACCTGTGTCGCCTCTACGCCACTCCTGAAGTTCTAGACGCGCACGAACGCCTCACCGCTGTCATTGACGCACAGCGTGAGAAAATAGAGGATTTGGTTGAACGTGGTGCCGGGCCCGCACAGGCCGTACTGCCGACGAGCAGGGAGCTGACGTCCTTCTCCGGAACGTCGTGGGAGGTGGCCGCGTCCGGCGAACCCCACGAGCCGATCCTTGCCCGTTCCGATGGTCTGTCGGAGCGCATGGTTACCGTCGGGACGAGCACCCCCCCGGAACCAGGGTCCGTGCAAGGGGCCGGCATTCTGCTGACGCCACGCCTGGTTCTCACCTGTGCTCAGGGTGCGGCCACAGCGGGGGCGGAGCATTGGCTGATTCACGGCAGAGCCACGGTGCGCGGCCGGCGCGTGTGGTCTTCCGAAGGGAGCGGGCCCGGAGTCGCCCTCCTGATGGCTGAGGAGCACGTCATCGACGCGGCCACGTGGGCGGACCGCGTTCCCACCCGGCTGAGGTGGGCGGCGCCGACCGGACGTCGGCAGATGCCGGTGCGCATCCATGCCCACTCGGAGGTGAGCGACCCCGTCACGCTGGGCGGTGACATCGACCTTGAGTGGAGACTGCCTGTCGTGGAGGTCACCGAGCCGCACCCCGCGACCGGCTGGCCACAGCTCTCCGGCGCGGCAGTGTCGTACGACGACGCTCTCGTGGGTTTCGTCGTCGGACACTACCGGGAACCTCAAAGGCTCTTGACCCTGACGGCGCGCGCGCTCATCGCGGACCGTGCGTTCAGAACTGCACTGACCCGATACCTGCGTACACCGTACGAGCTGGAGGAGATCGGCCCCGCCCAGGCCGCTGTCCCGGCCTCGGTTTGCCTCGCCATCGAGGTGAAGGCATACAGCCGAGCGCAGTTGCCTATCGGTCCGCGGGAAGTCGACCGCGCGGTCGCGGGCATCCTGACCACGCTCGTGAGCCAGGCACACGTGGACGGGACGGTGACTGAAACGCCCGCCGCAGGCTCACCCGATCTGATGGTCGTGATCGAGGGCGCATCGGCCCTGCTCGGCACCGGCCGTCTCCTCGCCGCTCTGCCCGACGCCCTGGCCTCGTACAACGAAGGACTCCAGGACCTTGTCGTCACGCTGGGAATCGCCGCGTCCGCAGGGGAGACCGCCCCGGCGGCGGGTGAGGCGCGCCGCCTCGCTCAGCAGGCATTCCTCGGCGGGTTCCGCCGAGCGGTGCAGGGCTCTGACCATGTCTTCTTCGCCGTGTCCGAGCCTTTTCGTCGCGGGGTTGCGGAGTTGGTCGAACCAGCGGAACAGGGGCAGTTCGCACCGCTCGATTCCGACTCGGCGGACCGCGCCGGCGGCTGGCTCTACACAGGCAGCCCCGCCCGTCTCGGCGAGGCCATCGTGGCCTCGGCCGAGGCAGAAGATGACGTCACCGGACGGAGGCCCTGGCAATCCCGGTCTTCCTCGACCCAGTCTCACGAGGAGGGAGGAGTCGACGCCGCCGCTCCGGTCGCGGCGGTCTACAGATCGGTCCAACAGCACCTCCGGTCGGCTCTTCCTGTCACCTATCGAGATGCTTTCCGGAGGGATGCGGATCGTCTTCTGCTCGCGCTGCTCGCTTTCGCAGCGGGCTTCATCGACGGAGTCGAGCAGGCCGACAGTGAGATGGCACTGGTCAACGCCGTTCAAGACTTCCTCGTCGACCGGGGAATCCCCGCCGAACGTGACATGGCTCGCGACGATATCGTCTGGTCTTCGGAAGCCGGCCTGTTCGAAATCCGCGTCGCGCGTGACGGAGCCGCTCGTAGTTGGAACGCCGAGCCTTCGGTGAGTTTCGAACTCGTGCTTGACCGAGAGGCGCGGGCCGAGGTGTCCGATCTCGTCGACTGCGTCTCCACCATGAACGCGGCGGTGTTTGCCGACGGCGAGAAATCCTGTCTCGTGACCATGCGGCTACCTGTCCCGGATCACCACACCCACGACTCCGAAACAGTCATCGAAGCGGCTGGGCGTGAGGCAATACACCCCTCCCTTGGCATCAGCGGGTTCAGGCAGGACACCCTGGCCGGTGCGGTGGAGTCGGCTTGTGAGCAGCTCTTGGGCGATTCCGTCGAGGATGGGTCCACGGACGAGGCCATGGACAGCTCCTGGACGCTGAACGGTGTGGCACTACCGCCCGGCCTCACGGACCTGAGGATCCAGGACATCACTCCGGACATGGATTCGATCGCCTGGGACATTGTGGAGGAGTACGAGTACGGCCTGGTTCTCGGGCAATTGACGGTGGACGCCGAGCTAGTCCTCGAAGGCTGCATGCTGAAGAGTGACTATTACATCTCCGCACACGATGTCAGCCTGGTGGGAGACGTCAACGAGCACATGCTGGAGGTGACTGTGCAGCGGAATGCGCAGCTGCGCTTCTTCACTCGGCAGGACATGAACGAAATTGAGCTGGAGTTCGGCGGAACCACTGCCGCTGAGTCCGACCCGCATGATCCCATGTGACGGTCAAGCCCGCACAGGCCGTGGTCGGAAGTGCCGATCCAGCGTGTTGCGCCGAATCCTCAGCGCGGGCAGAACACGCATAGCCACTGTTCTTGTTTGCGCATGCCCTGTCGGTACTGGGCGTCGGCTGTCGAATGGTCTCGATTGACGATCAGGTTTGAGCACGGGGGTCGATGTGTTGTGAGGGGCGGGAGGATGGGCGGGTGCTGTCCCGGGTCTGGGGTCTGACTCATGACATGTTTGACCGAAGTGCCCTCGTCACGCAGTGTCGGCTGTTGGCCGGGGATGGTGCGTTGTCGGTGCCGGGCTGGCGGGGTGTGTCCCGATAGGGGCCTGCCGATTGTTGTGGCGTCCTCACGATTCTGACCGCCCGACGCGGCCCGGTGCCGGCAACGCGACGCACCATCGGACCGGAAGGGGAACGGGCATGTCCAGTAGGTCGCCTGCTCCGCAGACCCGTCGTCGCCCTGCGGGGGAGGTGGTTTTGGGAGTGGATACGCACCGGGATGCGCATGTGGCTGCGGTGCTCTCCATGATGGGGACGGTGCGTGCCACTGCCGAGTTCCCGGCGACCGCGGCTGGATACCGCGATCTGCTGAAGTGGGCCAGGAAGTTGGGTGTGGTGGGGCGGGCCGGGGTGGAGGGGACCGGCTCCATTGGGGCGTCCCTGTCGCGCTATCTGCTGGCCCAGGGCATAGACGTGTTTGACGTGAATCGGATGGACGGGGCAGATCGCCGTCTGCGCGGCAAATCGGATCCGCTCGATGCCCAGAACGCGGCGCGAGCCGTGCTGAGCGGGCGGGCCCGCGCCCGGGCCAAAGGGGGCGACGGGCCGGTGCAGATCGCGAGAATGTACAAACTCACGAAGGTGTCGGCCGTCAAAGCCCGTACCCAGGCCATCAACCAGCTCAAGTCCGTCCTCATTACCGCTGACCCAGCCTTGCGAGAAGAGCTGGCCGGACTGGGCAATGCCGAACTCTTCCGTACCTGTGCGCGGTTCGCCGACGTGAGCGGTCACGAGGAGGTCGGCGAGGAGTCGGTTCTGCAGGCCACTCGGATCACGCTGGGGCTGCTGGCTCACCGGATCGGCCAGCTCTCCGAGCAGATCCGGGATATGGACGCTCGTCTGGCCCGGCTCGTGGAATGTCATGCCCTGCAGCTGCTCGAAGTGGTGGGGATCGGTCCGGACACGGCTCTCGCTTTGCTGATCACGGTGGGGACAACCCGGAACGCCTGGACAGTGAGGCGTCCTTTGCTGCGCTGTGCGGGGTCAGTCCTGTCGAGCGTTCCTCGGGATGCCGGCATTACCGTCGCCTCAACCGTGGTGGCGACCGTCAGGCCAATGCCGCGCTCCATCGCATCGTGTTCACCCGTCTGCGGGTCGACCCGCGCACCCAGGACTGAGCCGCCCTGCGTTCCTCGGACAGTGACGTTGAGGGGTTTCTATGCTGTGGCCTGCAACTCTTCGTACTCGGCGTGCACTTCTGCGGGGGTTCGGTAGCCGAGGCCGGAGTGGAGGCGTTTGTGATTGTAGAACATCTCGATGTATCGGACGATTGCCTGGCGAGCGTGCGCGTGCGTCGGGAACGACGTTCGATGTACAAGCTCATTTTTCAGGGCCCCGAAAAATGATTCGGCCATGGCATTGTCCCAGCAGACTCCGGTACGGCCGACGGAGGCTCTGAGCCCCAACGGACCAAGTTTCGTCCGGAGTTCTCGGGAAGTGTATTGACTGCCGCGATCCGAATGAAATATGTAGCCGTCGGCGAGGTCGATGTTCCGTGCCGTCATGTTGAGTGCGTCCGATATGAGCGATGTCTTCATGTGGTCAGCCATCGCCCAGTCGACCACGGCCTTAGTGTGACAGCCAATGACCGTCGCGAGATACAGAAACCCAGCCCAGTTGTGAACATATGTGATATCGCTGACCAGTTTACGTCCCGGTGCATCCGCGGTGAAGTCGCGGGCCATCAAGTCGGGCGTGGCCGACACCGTTTCGTCGGCGATGGTCGTGGTCCGCCACGGGCGGGGCTGGCATGGTACCAGACCCAGCTCGCGCATGAGGGCGCGGACCAGCTCCGGCCCGGCCTGCACGTTCATCCGCTCCAGGGCTGCATGGACGCGCCGGTAACCATAGGTTTCGTGCGAGTCGGCGAACACCCGCTGGATGATCGCCTTGAGCTCTGCGCGGCGCTCGGCGGTTGCCGACAGAGGCCGCGAACGCGAGTGATAGAAACCGGACGTGGATACACCTGCCCAGGCGCACATACGCTGTATGGAGAAATTGTCGGACTCACCGTCGATGAACTCGTACTTCTCCGTCACCGGTATTCCTGGGCGAAGAAGGCTGCCGCTTTTCCCAAAAAGTCGGCCTTCATCCGCAGTTCACGGTTCTCGCGTTCCAGCTCACGCAGGCGAGCACGTTCGCTGATATTGAGGGGCGGTTCCTCGCCGACGTGCTCCTGCCGGTAGCGGCTGACCCAGGTACCCAGAGTTCCCTCGTTCACCTGGATTTCCCGCGCGACCTCGGCGATCGGCCGGACTCCACGATCACCATCTTGACTGCCTCGTCCCTGAATTCAGGACTGAACTTCCTGCGCTTTGGTGCCACGTACTCTCTCCGCCGTTCCTGACCATGATCCTATCGGGGACCACTGTCCGAGAACTTCGGGGCGGCTCAGAACAACTGTAGGCATCGTGGCGCGAGATGGTTACGATCGCAGTTGCCCGTCCGCGACCCGTTGTGGGTGCAGACTGTGCAGCCAGAGGTTGGCGGATGACCGATGTCGAGCTATCCGGGGAGGCTGCCGACGATCGCACGAGTGTCCGTACTAGCCTTGCCGTTCGTTTGGACGCGTTCCCGTGTCTAGGGCCGGTTGAGGTCCGTTGGTTTTGTTGTTGAGGCTGCTTCCGGTGGCGCGGGGCAAGCGGTAAGGATGAGCGCGTACAGCCCTGCTGGGGAGAGCGTCGGTGCAGGACGAGGGCGGGTTGGTCGATGGCGATCGCGGCACGAGAGCCCTTGGGTGTGGTTGCGGGAGCGCTGGCTCCCGGCGACCTCGTACCCCGCGATGCGAGCCTGGCGGTCGTGGAAGCCTTTGGGGCGAAGGTCGTTGTGGCCTACCGATTTGAGGCGCTCGAGCGGAAGCGACGGGCAGCAGCGGGGATGGCTCCGCTGACGCGACCGGATGCTCTGAACCTCTTGATGGCGCTGCCACTCGGTGAGCCTGTTCCTGCCGGATCACTGAGCGACAGGGAGCGTCGAGCGTTGAAATACCTGCGCAAGGGGGCGGTGGTGCGACGCGATGGATTGATTATCCGTCTGGCGACCCAGCCGGTCCACGTCGACATGGTGTTCGTGCCTGGACGCAGCTGGGAGTCGGCGATGGAGCAGGCCGAGCGGTTCACACCATTCGCTGCTCGTTCCGTATTGATCGATGGTGTGTTGCGGCGTAAGGACGAGGCTGTGATGCGCGCTGACTTCTACGGCATCGGATTGCTGCACGTTCAGGGGGCTGCGGTCGAGGTTGTTGTGCCGCCAAGCCCCTTCGTGCGCAGGCGCCATACGGTTGCCGGCTGGAAGTTCCTGGAAGACGTCCACCGTCAGCTGGCCTGAGGTCTCGCGTCCGGCTACGGCGTGACCGGCAGCGTCGCCCATGCCCTGAGCGGCGCGGGTACTTGGAACCCGGACCTGGGGCTCGCGCCCAGGCCGATGCGCTGGTTTTCCAGTGCGTAGCGGTCGACGGCCGCAGCGCATTTGTTGCGCCACCACGTCTTGCTCTCGGTGCCCGCGGGGTAGCTGGCCATGTCGCTGACCCATTCGCTCCAGGTGAAGATGTTGTGGCTGTCGGCCTCACGTCGTGTGGCGCCGTCAGACAGGAAGAAGCGGTCGAGACCCCGCCCGTTGCACTCCTCGCAGGCGCAGGTCGCCGGATCTGCGTTGGCGTAGAGGGTGGACAGTGACTCGGCGCCCTTGAAGCACATCAGTTGCGGCATCAACACGTGCGGATATGTCGGCCCGCCACCACGCTTGCCTATCTGCGCCTTCTCGTCGGGCGGTATCGCGTGGCGGAGTGAGCTTCGGACACCGATTCCCGCGCAGAGGGCACCATGCGCCATCACGTCGAGTGCTGCGAGATCTGTGCGTAACAGTGACATGTGCTCGACCTCGGTGAACAGCCGGCGTAGGTTGGCTGGGACGTCCTTCGTCTGCTCCAGCGGGTCGAACTGGCGGAAGAGGATGACGGCCTTGGGGTGACGGATCTTGACGCAGACCGCGATCAGCTGACTGATGTTCTCTCGGTTTAGCCAGGTGACGTCGATCGGAAGGGAGACCAGGGTGTCTGCTCGCTCGATCCGGTTGGCTTCCCTCAGTACCGCCTTGAGGGCACGGGAGTTCGCCGGCGGTATGTAGCCGGTGGGTGTCAGTGCTGCGCTTGCCCCCCGAGCCTTCTGGAAGTTCAAAGAGTCGTCCACGGCGCCGAACAGTTCGTCGGGCGGAGCCATGAACGGTTCCTCCGCCGTTGCCGTGTACGCGGTGTACACGGCGCTGTCGATCAGCAGAGTGCCCTGGTAGCCGACGTCGGTGCGGAGCTGGAAGGCGCGTGCGTCGGCGTTGGGGCCGGTCATGACCACGCCGCCCAGGTCATTATCCAGGGCAGGACGAGGCCGGGGAATTGGCTGGGGGTGTTCGTGCAGCAGTACGCGTCCCTGCAGGAGCGGCACCGCTGCCACGGTGTGGTCGAGCGTCTTCACGGCGGGCGGTCGCCGCCTGGGATCGGGGGCGTTGCTCATGAATCACCTCGCAGAAGGGTCCGACACGTCCTTGTGTCCGGACGGAGAAGAAGCGCACAAGTAGATCTCGTGGAACTCCTCACGGCCCAGGCCCGCCAGGTGAGCGGTCTCGGTCGCACTGAGGTGGTGCTGTCCCTCAAGCCGGATGACGGCCTGAGGGATATGGCGCGGGGTCTCGCGCCGGATGGCGATTGGTTCGTTGGTGCGGTAGCCGAGTGCGGACAACTCGACCATGAGCGTGCGGTACTGCCATTCGCTGATCACGCCTAGGTCCACGGCCCGCCGGATGAGGGCGGCCATGGAGACCCCCCAGCGGGCTTTGAGGTCCATGAGGCGGCCGACGTCGATGCCGGGCTTGAGCTCGCTCAGGATCACTTCGTGTGGCATGAGGAGCTCGGCGGCGAACCGGTCGGCCTGCGTCTCCTGTGCACGTCCCTCGCCCGGCTCGCGGTGCATGATCAGATGGCCCAGCTCGTGAGCGAGACTGAAACGTGAACGATCAGCAGGAGCAGTGGAGTTGAGGAGCACCAGCGGTGTCCGGTCGTGCGGCCACTGGCTGACGGCGTCGAGTTCGGTGGTGCCCAGATCGCGGACGACGACTAGGGCGCCGGCGTCTTCGAGCAGCGCGACTAGGTCGTCGATGGGACCGGCGGGAACGTTCCATTCTTCGCGCAGCGTCTCCGCGGCGTCCGCGGGGGTATCGAAGTCGTTGACCCCGATGGGCCTGAACCGGTGGGGACGGTGGAGGGCCGCCGCGTGCGTCACTGCTTCGACCTGGAGGCGGGTGAGCGCCAGCGTCGCGTGGATCCGGCGCAGCGCGGGGGCTCCCAGTGAGGCCCGCTTGCGGTGGTGTATCAGCCCGATGCCCACCCCGGCTGTATTGGCAACCCGGCACAGCATTTCGGGCGTGAAGCGAAGAGCGGTGGCGAACAGGTACACCCGCTCAGCCCGGACCGGGATCCGTCCGGCTTCTGCCCGGCTTACGTACCCCTGCGTGATGCGGTTGCCGTCCACGCGAGACATATGGTCAGCAAGCTCGGATTGGGTCCAACCCCGCGAGTCGCGTGCCAGGGTGAGCATGGCGGGATCCGCGACCAACTCCTTCTGATCACTCACGGCCCACCTCCAACCTCGGCAAGTCTCAACTCTGCTAAGGATACACGGTTTTATGCCTCAAAATATTCCGAGCATGATCTGCACGGTGGTGTGTATCCAGGGATACCACGCACTGCGGACAGTCCAACTGCACTCCCATTGACCGTGGTTGGGGGTAGCCCTCCGAGTGTCCAGCGGCCACGTCGTGCCGCACTGGGCGGACGGCGTCTGTGAACGCGTGGAGGGCCCACAACCGGCGGAGCCGCCGCGGGGTCAGCCGCTGGATTGGTTCGAACTCCCGCGTGTGTGCCCTGACTTCGTGGCGCATACTGCGGTGAAGAGGGCATGCCGGTCATGAAGCGACCTGAACGAAGGTGTCGGAGCGTGGCGCGTAGCGCTCGGCCGGAGTGCGATCCAGGCTGCCCCAAGGGCAGGACTGATTCCCGGTGCTGTGCTGCAAGCCCATTGCTTGCCCGCCGGTGGTACCGGAGCTCAGGGCTCCCGTCCGGGCACTGAAGCCCCAGGTGGGCAGGATTACGGTTCTCCTGTGCCGACCGCGGCGCCGCCACAGGAGAACCGAGTGCGTGGACCGTCTCTGGAAGTGCGCGAAGTCGCGTCTTGTACGGCCTGGGCGCCGCGCCCGTCAGATGAGGGCGGCTGCGATCACGTCCACGACCTTGCCGCCGCTCGCTTCGATGTCGACCCAGTGGATCTCCGGCAGAGACATGGGCGCCGTCTCCTTAACTCGGAGCAAGGCGCTGACGAAGCGCCGGTCTTCAGAGAGGAAGACGTCGCAGTCCGGGAGATAGCAGGCTAGCTGATTGTCGCGGCCGGTGCTCTTGGTGACCTTGTGTTCGAGCAGTGCGACGCCAGAGACCCAGCGCAGCCAATTGCGCGGCATTCGTTCCTCGTTGACGTCCGTGAGCCAGAACCGGGTGAAGTCCTCGGGGTCCCGCAGCACGTGGTTGAGTTTCAGATACGGGGCGAGCCAGTCGCCGTACGTTGTGTCGTGCCCCGCCCACGTCTTGAGGTCGTGGCGGTCTAGGGCCTGCCGGAACACGTCTCGCCCTTCGGCGCGCCATCCTGCGACGTGAGTTCCGCGCTGCCAGCCCGCGAGGTAGGCGTCCGAGGCGACCTCGGCGGCCGTGTAGGTGACCTTGGACAGGTTCTCCCCGTGCCACTTGGCCTCACGCATCGAGAGGCTGTTGCTCTTCATGACGTCGAAGACCCGGTCCTCGTCCGTGTCCGTGAGGTTCGGCTGGCGGGCCGCGAGCGGAGCGCTGTCTCGTGCCGCCTCCCGCCAGATACCGCGCGTCCAGAAATCCCGCAGGTCAGCCGGCCGTCCGGGCTGGGGCAGCTGGCGTACCCACTGAGGGCGTGTTCGACGCGCCTCCGCCACGAACTCCTCACACTCGACATCGACTTCGGTACGCAGCCGCACCCAGTGTCGCGAAGTCATCGCGTCGATGATGCGGTCCCGCTTCTCCGGGTCGCTGGTGCGCAGGGCCTCGAGCAGCGTGGCTGGTGGCGTCCGAATGGACAGACGCTTGCTCTTGGACAGGGCCTCGAGATCGGCCTTCGCGCCCTCGATGCCTACGTACGACCACACGTTGTTGTCCAGGATCACCCTCATGCACCCATGGTGGCGGGCCGACAGCCGTTGCTGACACAGGTTTTCCCGCGGTCAATGCTTGTGACCTTCACCATTTGAGCCGAGGTCCGGTGCCAATCAGAGGGTGGCCGAGATTCGTAGAGGAGTACCGGGGTGCCATCTCACCAGGGACCCCTGCGGCGGCGACTTATCTCAACCCACGTAAGAATGTAGCCGGTTGGCAAACTACTTCATCTGATCTGGTGAACTCGGCGGCTTAGGATCGCCGCATCTTCGGCCGTAGTGGCAGATTCCGTGGTGCACGTCGGTGGCTCATCACTGGCGTCCGCCTCATGCCGCCATCGGCGGAGCAGGAGCAAGCTGCGAGATGTCCAGGTGCCGCCGAGGCGCTGTTGGGCTGGTCGTTCTTCGGGCGTTGGCAGGTGGACCGTACGGGGCGAGGACCGTCGCACACCCACTCACAGGTGTCGGCTTGTCCCTCGTCGGCACGAGGCTTCGGCGCTCGGGCGCGTGACACGCTCCCGACGGGCGGGAGTTTCTGTGTTCGCCCAGGACGCCTGGGTGGAAGGACAACACCATGGTCGCAAAACGACCTGATGGCATTTTCCCGCATATCGGCACCGAAGTCTGGGGCCGGAACCTCGCAGACGCCATCGAGAACACCTGCGCGGAACTCGGGGTCGTGCCCCCTCCCCGGCAGGCGATCACCGAGGGTCTGGCCACCGCTCTCCCGGACACCGAGATCAAGGGCCTGATCGCCACCCGGAACAGCAAGAAGGTACTCAAGCCCTCGGCCTACCGTCTCGTACAGGCCGGCGAGGAACAGGTACTCCTGCTCATGTGCGATGTCCACGGCGCTGCGGTGGTTCCGTGGGACCTCAACGACCGCACCGTCAGCTGCTGGTCGCCGCCCGTCGTGGAGGCCAGTCAGCGCGTCAAGGACCTCATCGCCGCCGAGCTGGCGCTGCACGAGGCGAGGAAGACCGCGAAGTCCGCCGACAAGGAGCGAGAGACCTGTCGTCGCGCGGCCGGGGATGACACATACACCGCGCAGGCCCTGTCGGCGGCCGTGCAGAAGCACGAGGACGCTGAGCGCCGGGTGCGGGAGCTCGAAGGCGAGTGTCAGGCCATCCTCACTGCCCTCGGTGGCCGACGGCCGCGTCCAGTGGTCCGCGCCGCGGTGGAGGACGGGGAGTCGAAGGCGGCGCTGGCTCTTGCTGAGCAGCCGTACGCGGTGGCCTTCCACATGCAACGGTACGCCGCTGAGTGTCTGGAGCGTGCTGGGAAGACCCGCGGTTACGACCTCGCCGAGTCGCTGGTGGACGCGGGGCAGCTCTCCAAGGGTATGAATGTCCTGCAGCAGTGGCAGATCACCCACCCCGACGGCATGGTGTCGAAGCTCTGGCGGCTGGCTGCCGTGACCGGGAACAACCGCGCGCAGTCCCGTCTCAATATCTTCCGCGTGCGTCCGGAGCACCTGGTCACGGGAGTGCCCCAGTCTCTTCTGCCGATGCCGAAGGACAAGAAGGCCGACTCCGGACGTCTGCTGCTGAGTCAGCGGGAAATCCTCAACCGGCTCTCCGCCCGGCTCAACGAGGCCGGCGCCAAGCCGGAAACGGAGGCGACCGACCCGTCCATCCGGGCCGAAAAGGTCGCCACGGTCTCCGCAGAGATCGTGATCGGCTGCACCAAGCCGGCGGCACTGGAACACGTCCTGCGGACGCTGAACGTCAACGACCACCTGCGTGGCATCCAGCCCTACGACGAGGACGCGCGCCTGATCGCCCTGTTCGCAACGCTCGTCGACTCCTACACCCGCGAATCCCTCCTCGCGGACGCGCTCGCCGAGGCGTTCCCCGACGCGCGTGGCGTGGACCTGCTTGATCCGGCCGGGGTACGCGACGCGCTGACGGCCAACGGATCACTCGACCCGCTTGTGCCGCTTGTTCCTGCGGGCGACGTCGTCTCCCCGGCAGTGCTCCGCGACATCGCGGTGCGCGCCATCACTGCGCTCGTATTTCCCGAGATCCCGCCCGAGACCCCGAAGGTGACGAACGCGCGCACTGACACGGGACGTTTCTGGCCGATCGTCAGGGGGACGTTGCAGGAGCCGGCGTGGAGCCAGACCAAGGCGAAGACAGCAGAGGCACGCACCCGTCTGTGGTCCGCCGCCGTCGCCCAACTGTTCCTGCACCGAGGCAACATCCTCTCCGCCCTCGGCTTCTTCGGCGTCCCAGAGACCACAAAGGGAGCCGGACAGGACCCGCGGTCACTCAAGGCGCTCTTCCTCAGGGCAGAGGCCGGCGACGCGACCGCCTGGGCCGCCCTTGTCCAGCGGCTGGCACCGGCCCTGATCCACGCTCCGCAGCCGTTCATCACTCCCGGCCAGGGCAGCGAGGCGGGCGACGGCCGCAAGGGCGTACGCCGCACCCCCAAAAGCGCCCTCGCCGCCCTCACACTGGCGTACACGGCGAGCAGCGCTCCGGACATCAGCCGGGCTCTTCTCCTCGCATTCGCGAAGGCCGTGCTGGAACACCCGGACGCGATGAAGCCGCCCGAGGCGGAAGACGGCACGCCCTTGATCTGTTACGGGGAGCAGCACTGGGTTGAGGACCGGACGCCGATCACCGCAGGGATGGTGATCGCTCCTGACACCGAGGGACGGCCCACCAACTACGTCGCCGACAAGGCATGGTTCGACGAGACGTTCCCCGTGGAGCTCGGTCGCCCCGTCCCGGCCGCCGCCGGAAGCACCGCCAACTCCTCCACGGCCGCCGGGACTAACACGGATCCCACTGCCACCACCGCACACGGCGTACCGCTGGCCGACCCGCGCGATCTGCTGGCCACACTGCGGCGGGAGCTGCCCGCCCGTGTCGAGCTCGTTGAGGGGGGCTACCAGCAGGCGGTGGACTCCGCCCACACCCTGATGACCGATTTCGAGGAGGCTCACCGTCTGCGAGTCCAGCTCGGAGAGGATGCGCTCCCGGCCGAGCAGCGGATCGAGTGGATGGAGAAGCTGACGAAGGTACGGGCCGCGGCCCAGGCCAGCATGGCGACGCTCGAACAGGTCGAAGCGCTGATCCTGCAGGTCTGACCGATGCGATGAGACCCAGGTCCGTCAGGTCCGGGTGGGTCCCTGGAAGCAGTTGGGGACCCACCTCCCGTTTTCGCCAGAGGTGTGCCCGACTGAGGCGGGCTGCCGCGCTGTCCCAGCCAGTCGCGCGGGGGCCCAGGGGCGTGTTCCGGTCGTGACCCGAGAACGATATGGCAGGGGTGCGCAAGGTCTCGCCGTGCAGGGCGATACATAGCAGGTGATCCCCGGTTACCGAAACCGGGGATCGTCCCGAGTATTGAGGGTGTTCGCATTCGGTTGTGCTTGGCAGTGGAGCCGTGGCGGATGAAGCAGACAGCGCTGCAAACCGCGCGAGGAGGGCGCTGTTGTCTGCTGTCCTGATGACTGCGGTGTCCCTTCGCTGAAAGGCAGCGATGGCGCCGCCAATGTGGATTTTCCACGCCCTCAAGGAGAGTGAGTGATCCTGTCTGAACCGATCAAGAAGCTGCCGCCGAACGCGAAGGGGCAGGTCCGGTACCGGTTTGTGGTCGACGTCGGGACCGACCCGGCCACTGGGAAGCGTAAGCAGCTGACCCGTACCCTCGGCACGCTCAAGGAGGCGCAGGCCGAGTACGCACGTATTGCGGTCCGTCGCCACAATGGGGCGCTCGTGTCGCGCAACAAGATGACCGTGAACGAGTGGCTCGATCAGTGGCTCGCCAAGAAGGCGGAAGACCTGGAAGAGAGCACGATCTCCACCTACCGGGTGACCCTGGACCGTGTCCGGGGCAGGCTTGGGCACATCCGGCTCCAAGAGCTCACCGAGGACGATGTCGAAGCATGGATGCTGTGGGCGCTTCGGGAGGGCCGCATACGCGCCACGAAGGCGGGTCCCGGTCTGAGGGTGACCTCGGTAGAGATGTCCCTCGCGCGGCTGAAGGAGGCCCTCAACCGGGCCGTGGCGCGGCGTCTGGTCGCGGTGAACGTGGCCCAGGAGGTCAGGATCCCCCGGAAGGCGCGCAAGGCGGAGCGGCGGGCCAAGGCCGAGGTGCCGCCTTGGAGTGTCACGGAGGTCCATGCCTTCGTACGCGCGGTGAGGGACCACCGGCTGTACGCCCCGTTCCTCCTGTCGTTGATGGGTCTGCGCCCGGCGGAGGTGTGCGGCATGCGTTGGGCCGATCTCGACCTGGACAAAGCCACCCTGGCCGTTGCCAACACCCGCACGCTGGTGGGGAACAAGACCGTGGTGGAGAAAGACACGAAGTCGCTCGCCGGCGAGCGGGGCCTTCCGCTGCCCGCTCCGGTCAGAGAAGCCCTCAGGAACTTCAAGGCCACTCAAGCCGCTGAGGAGCTGGCGGCGGGGCGGGCGTACGAGGGCAGCGGGTACGTGCTGGTGGACGAACTCGGGGCGCCGCTCGACGTGCGGCAGTTGCGCGGGCAGGCGTACGGAGTTATGGCGGAGAACGCGCTGCGGCGGGTGCGTTTGTACGATGCCCGCGCGAGTTGCTTTACCTACCTGGCGAACCATGGGGTCCCTGACCACCTCCTCGCCCGATGGGCGGGACACACCGACGTCAGGGCCACGAAGCGCTGGTACGTGAAGCCGGACGTGGAAGATCTTCGTGCGGCGGCCCATGCATGGACTGGTCTCACCGGCCTCCCGACCCCTGTGGTGAGAGAAATGTGAGACGTGGGAGCGTGGTCGGGTGAGTGAGACGACTGCGAATACCCTGCAATACCGCGTTGACGGGCCAGAAGACGCTCCGGTCCTGGTTCTGGGCCCCTCCCTGGGTACCACATGGCACATGTGGGACCGCCAGATACCCGAGCTGGCCGGCACATGGCGGGTGGTCCGGTTCGATCTGCCCGGGCACGGCGGTGCCCCCGCCGAGCCTGCCCACTCCGTCGCCGAGCTCGGTGACCGGCTGATCGCCACGCTCGACGGCCTCGGCGTCCAGCGGTTCGGCTACGCCGGCTGTTCCATCGGCGGTGCGATCGGCGCCGATCTCGCGCTGCGCCACCCGCACCGGGTCGCCTCGCTGGCCCTGGTCGCCGCGTCTCCCCGGTTCGGCACCGCCGACGAGTTCCGCCAGCGCGGTGTGATCGTCCGCGCCAACGGCATGGACCCGATGGCCCGCTCGGCACCCGAGCGCTGGTTCACCGTCGGCTACGCCGCCGCCCAGCCCGCGATCGTGGAGTGGGCCGTGCAGATGGTCCGCACCACCGACCCCGCCTGCTACATCGCGGCCTGCGAGGCGCTCGCCGCCTTCGATATCCGTGCCGAGCTCGGCCGCATCACCGCCCCCACGCTCGCCCTGGTCGGCGCCGAGGACCGGGTGACCGGGCCCGGGGACGCGCGGACCCTGGTCGCGGGCATACCCGGCGCCGGCCTCGCCGTGGTGCCGGGTGCGTCCCACCTGGCCCCGGTCGAGCAGCCGGCCGCCGTCACCGACCTCCTCGTACGCCACTTCTCCACGGCCTGGCAGGCTGTGCCCGATTCGACTACGGGGCTCACCGCGGTTCCGGCGCCGCTCGCCGTGCCCGCGCCGATGGCGCCGGCGGTTCCGTTCGAGCCCGAGGCTCCGGCCGAGGAAACGGCCCCCGCCCCCGTCGAGCCGCCCGCGAGCCCGGACGCGTACGAGCTCGGCATGAAGATCCGGCGCGAGGTGCTCGGCGACGCCCATGTGGACGCCGAGACGGCCGGTGCCGACGCGTTCGGCACCGACTTCGACGAGCTCACCACCCGCCACGCCTGGGGCGAGGTGTGGGCGCGGGACGGCCTCGACCGGCGGACCCGGGCCGCGGTGGCCCTCGCCGCGCTCGCGACGGGCGGCCACCTCGACGACCTCGCGGCCCACACCCGGGCCGCGCTGCGCGCCGGGCTCACCCCCGACGAGATCAAGGAAGTGCTGCTCCAGACCGGCCTGTACTGCGGCGTCCCCGCGGCGAACGCCGCGTTCCGCGTCGCGGGCGCGGTCATCCGCGAGGAAACGACCCCGCGCGGATGACCTGATTCCGCGCCTGTCCGCGGCGCCCGGAGCAGGATGGGGGCATGAACCTGAAGCTGACCAAGAAGACCCATGCCTGCGTCCAGCTGGAGAAGGACGGCCGCACCCTCGTCATCGACCCGGGTACGTTCAGCGAGAGTGACGCGGCGCTCGGTGCCGACGCCATCCTGGTCACCCACGAGCACCTCGACCACTTCAACGAGGAGCGGCTGCGGACCGGCCTCGAAGCCAACCCCGCCGCCGAGATCTGGACCCTGCGCAGTGTCGCGGAGAAGATCTCGGCGGCGTTCCCCGGCCGCGTCCACACGGTCGGCCACGGCGACGCCTTCAGCGCGGCCGGCTTCGACGTCCAGGTGCACGGCGAACTGCACGCGGTGATCCACCCGGACATCCCGCGCATCACCAACATCGGCTTCCTGGTGGACGGTTCGGTCTTCCACCCCGGCGACGCGCTCACCGTCCCCGACCAGCCCGTGGACACCCTGATGCTTCCGGTGATGGCCCCCTGGAACAAGATCTCCGAGGTCATCGACTACGTGCGCGAGGTCAAGCCGCGCCGCGCCATCGACATCCACGACGCCCTGCTCACCGACCTGGCCCGGCCCATCTACGACTCGCAGATCGGCGGCCTCGGCGGCGCCGAGCACGCCCGCCTGACGCCAGGGGACTCGACGCAGCTGTGAGTGTCACACCCGGGCGGTAGGTTGGGATCCATGCGCATCGCCACCTGGAACGTCAACTCGATCACCGCCCGGCTGCCCCGCCTGCTGGCCTGGCTGGAGAGCACCGGCACGGACGTGCTGTGCATCCAGGAGACCAAGACCACCGCCGAGGGGTTCCCCGCCGCCGAGCTGCGCGAGCTCGGCTACGAGTCCGCGGTCAACGCCACCGGCCGGTGGAACGGGGTGGCCCTGGTCTCCCGCGTCGGCCTCGACGACGTCGTGCTGGGGCTGCCCGGCGGCCCCGACTACGAGGGGACGGAGGAGCCCCGCGCGATCTCGGCGACCTGCGGCGGCGTCCGCCTCTGGTCGGTGTACGTGCCCAACGGCCGTGAGGTCGAGCACGACCACTACGCGTACAAGCTGACCTGGTTCGAAGCCCTCAAGGCGGCCGTCGCCGAGGACGCCGCGGGGCAGCGCCCCTTCGCGGTGCTCGGCGACTTCAACGTGGCGCCGACCGACGAGGACGTCTACGACCCGGCGGTCTTCGAGGGCCTCACCCATGTCACCCCCGCCGAGCGCGCCGCGCTCGCCGCCCTGCGCGAGGCGGGCCTGTCCGACGTGGTGCCCCGCCCGCTCAAGTACGACCGTCCCTACACGTACTGGGACTACCGCCAGCTCGCGTTCCCCAAGAACCGGGGCATGCGCATCGACCTGGTCTACGGGAACGAGCCGTTCGCCAAGGCCGTCAAGGACAGCTACGTGGACCGCGAGGAGCGCAAGGGCAAGGGCGCGTCCGACCACGCGCCGGTCGTCGTGGACCTGGAGGTCTGAGGTCCTGGCGTCACCCCGGGGTTGACGTGGCACCCCGCGTGCCTTGTAGTGCAACTGAGCCTCGAATGGGAGTCTGGATCGTATGAACTTCCTCCAGAACTGGCGAAAGCGGCACGCAACGGCGCCCGGGGTGGCGGTCCCCGGGGCCGTCAGGGAAGACCCGGAGGGCGTCGCCGAGCTGCTCTCGGAGTGCGAGCTGCTGCGGACCCGGGCCTGGCAGAACAAGCTCGAACTCGACGATTCGCCGACGTCGCTGGAGGCGCTCGACCAACTGCCCCCGCGCTGGCGCGAGGACCCGGAGGAGCTGCCCTGGCTGGGCAATGACGCCGGCCTGTATCTGGGCACCGTCATCGTGCGCACCGTCCCGGGCGCGAGCTGGGACGTGTGGCCCAGCGGCCAGCCGGTGGTGCGGCTCGCCTCCGGCCGGGAGATCGACGTCGTGGACGCGGGCCTGACCTGGGCCACGACCGGCGCTCCCGAGCTGTTCCAGGTGTACGCCGAGGCCTCGGAGGCCTGATCGGCTCCGCACCTGAGCGCCCGCGGATCCGGTGCGGCCAAAATACGCTTTATGCCCTATTTATGCGTGTCGAGATGAAGTGCCCTACCGGGCTGGATAGTTTGCGCTGACCTCGACACCGCGATGAGTGGGCAGGACAGCGTATGGCCGTCGATCCGTTGATCGAGCTGCGTGACGTCAACAAGCACTACGGGACGTTGCACGTCCTCCAGGGCATCAACCTCACCGTCGGGCGCGGGGAGGTGGTGGTGGTCATCGGCCCGTCCGGCTCGGGCAAGTCGACGCTCTGCCGGACGATGAACCGACTGGAGACGATCGAGTCCGGATCGATCGCCATCGACGGCCGGCCCCTCCCCGAGGAGGGCAAGGGCCTCGCCCAGCTCCGCGCCGAAGTGGGCATGGTCTTCCAGTCGTTCAACCTCTTCGCGCACAAGACCGTCCTCGCCAACGTCTCGCTGGCCCAGATCAAGGTCCGGGGCCGCAAGAAGGAGGACGCCGACCGGCGCTCCCACGAGCTCCTCGACCGGGTCGGCCTCGCCTCCCAGGCGGAGAAGCTCCCCGCCCAGCTCTCCGGCGGCCAGCAGCAGCGCGTGGCCATCGCCCGCGCCCTGGCCATGGACCCCAAGGTCATGCTCTTCGACGAGCCCACCTCCGCGCTCGACCCGGAGATGATCAACGAGGTGCTGGAAGTCATGCAGCAACTCGCCCGCGACGGCATGACCATGGTCGTCGTCACCCACGAGATGGGCTTCGCCCGCTCCGCCGCCAACCGCGTCGTGTTCATGGCGGACGGCCGCATCATCGAGGACCGCACCCCCGACGACTTCTTCACCAACCCGCACAGCGACCGGGCCAAGGACTTCCTCTCCAAGATCCTCAAGCACTGAGCGGGGGTGTACGCAACGATGATGGGCAAACGACGCGCGCTCGCCGCCGCCCTGCTCCTCGCCCTGGCCGTGGCCGGCTGCGGCAAGTCGGGCAGCCCGCCGGTGAAGGGCCCGAAGGCCGAACTGCTGCCGCACTACACGGTGGCCAAGGACATCAGCCTCCCCGAGTCCTCGGTGTGGCGGCGGGCGAAGAACCGCGGCCACCTGATCGTCGGCGCCAAGGAGGACCAGCCCTACCTCGGCGAGAAGGACCCGGCCACCGGCGTCTACACCGGCTTCGACATCGAGATCGCCAAGATGATGTCCGCCTCGCTCGGCTTCGACCCGGGGACCATCGAGTTCAAGACGATCGCCTCGGCGAACCGCGAGACCGCCCTGCAGAACGGCCAGATCGACTACTACGTCGGCACCTACACCATCAACGCCAACCGCAAGAAGCTGGTCGGCTTCGCCGGCCCGTACTACATGGCCGGCCAGGGCCTGCTGGTCCGCAAGGACGAGAACAAGCTCACCGCGCCCCAGGACTTCGACGGCAAGCGCGTCTGCTCGGCCGCCGGATCCACACCCTTCCAGCGGATGCAGAAGGACTACCCGAAGGTCGACATGGTCGCCTACGACACGTACTCCGTGTGCGTGGACAACCTGCTCACCTTCCAGGTCGCCGCCGTCACCACCGACGACACCATCCTGAGCGGCTACGCGGCCAAGGTGCCCGACGAACTCAAGGTCGTCGGCAAGCCGTTCTCGAAGGAGCCGTACGGCGTCGGCGTGCCCAAGAGCGACAACACCCTGCGGTTCGCGCTCGACGACGCCATCGAGGCCCACGAGAAGAACGGCGACTGGAAGAAGGCCTACGCCGCGACGCTCGGCCTGTCCGGGCGCCCCGCGGCCCCCGCCCCGCCCATCGACCGCTACCCGGCGAGCTGAGGCCGCAATGGACGTACTCACCAAGAACTTCTCGCTGTACGGCAAGGGCTTCCTCGGCACCGTCGAACTGACCGTCTACGCCTCGGTCCTGGCGCTCGTGCTCGGCTTCGTCATGGCGTCCTGCCGGGTCTCGCCGGTCGGCTCGTTCCGGGTGCTCGGCACGGTGTGGGTGACCGTGCTGCGCAACACCCCGCTGACCCTGCTGTTCTTCGCCGTGCTGCTCGGCCTGCCGCGCTTTGGCCTGGTGCTGCCCTTCCAGCTCTTCGCGGTGCTCGCGCTCGGCTGCTACACCTCGTCGTTCATCTGCGAGGCGCTGCGCTCCGGCATCAACACCGTGCCCAAGGGGCAGGGCGAGGCGGCCAGAAGCCTCGGGATGACCTTCGGGCAGACCCTGTCCACGGTGGTGCTTCCGCAGGCCTTCCGGTCCGTGATCCCGCCGATCGGCTCCACATTGATCGCACTCGCGAAGAACTCCGCGATCGCCGGGGCGTTCAGCGTCACCGAACTCCTGGGCACGTACAAGACGTTGAGCGAGCTCGGCTACAACATCATCTGGACCTTCGTCTGGATCGCGATCGGCTACCTGATCATCACCCTCTTCATCAGCGCCGTCTTCAACATCCTCGAAAAGCGCTGGGGAGTCGCCCGATGACCGCGCAACTGGCCAAGGAATCCACCGCTCTCTACGACTTCCCGGGACCCAGGACCCAGCAGCGGCACCTGGTCTACGGGATCATTTCGACGGCCCTGATCCTCGCCCTGGTCGGCTGGGTCGTCTATCTCCTCTTCGACACCGACCAGTTCACCTCCGCGAAGTGGTCGCCGTTCGAGTACAAGGGCATCCAGGAACTGCTGCTCCGCGGGCTCGGCAACACGCTGCGGGCCTTCGCCTTCGCCTCGGTGTTCTCCATCGCGCTCGGCGCGGTCCTCGCCACCGGCCGGCTCTCCGACCACCGGCCGCTGCGCTGGATCGCGACCCTGCTCGTCGAGTTCTTCCGCGCCATGCCCGTCCTCGTGATGATCTTCTTCATCTTCGTGGCCCTGAAGGTGCAGCCGCTGCCCGCCCTGGTGGCCGGGCTCACGCTCTACAACGGCTCGGTGCTCGCCGAGGTCTTCAGAACCGGCGTCAACTCCGTGGAACGCGGCCAGAAGGAGGCGGCATTCTCACTCGGCATGCGCAAGACGCAGGTCATGACGTACGTGCTGGTCCCGCAGGGGATCCGGGCGATGCTGCCGACCATCATCAGCCAGCTGGTGGTCGCCCTGAAGGACACCTCGCTCGGCTACCTGATCACCTATGAGGAGTTCCTGCACGCGGGGAAGCTCATCGCGTCGAATCTCGACTACGATTTGCCGTTCATCCCCGTGGTGATGGTGATTTCGCCGATCTACATCGGGATGTGCATGCTGCTCTCCTGGTTCGCGACCTGGATGGCCAGGAGACAGAAGCGCAATCCCAAGACGGAGGCCGTGGAAGTCGCACCGGCCGAACCAGGGACGCTGCTGCCGAGGGGGGTACCCCCTGGACCTTGAGTCCTTGGGGAGCAGTGGCTGAGGGGCAGGAACCCACCCGGCAGCAGCCGGTGATCACTTCTCGCGGAGAGGGACCGTCAGATACGACGGATCTGACGCGGGCGAGGAGAAGGTCAGCTGCGCGCCGAGCGGGTTGTGCTCGATGTAGAGCGGGTCGACGGTGTCCACCACCAGTGCCAGATGATGGCCGGCCGGAACGTCGTACGACGTGGAGAACAGCTCCAGGTCGACGGGGAACGGCTTGCCGGGCGTCTGTCCGTGGAAGGTGAAGGGGGCGTTGCTGACCAGCTTGCCGAGGCCGAGCGGCCCCACGTCGTAGAGGTATGCGACGAGGGTGCCGCTCTCCTTGGTGGAGGTGAGCGTGGTGTGCAGCTTGGCCGTTCCCCGGATCCTGCGGTCCTCGCCGTACGTCTGGGACTGCCACACCGCGGCGAACGACCGCGGAAGCAGGGGGATCGACGCCATCGGCGGCAGCTTCGCGAACTGGTCCAGGATGCTGGACAGGAAGATGATCCCGCCGTCGGCGCCAGAGTCGACGTTCGCCCAGATCTTCTGTGTGCCGGAGAGTGCCAGGTTCTCCTTGGCCGCGCCGACCGCCTGCCAGCTGGGATAGGCCTCGTAGGAGCCGTCGGTACGTGACTTGAGCTGGACCGGCTGCTCCTTGTCGATGCCGTTGTCGGCGCCCTTGAGGTAGTGGTCGAACCAGCGGTGGGCGTCCGTCCACACGTCGTTGGGCAGCCCGAGCAGGCCGGTCGCCTCGGCGGTGGCATGGTCGCCGGGACGCAGTTCCAGGCGCTTGGGGCCGGTCAGCTTGGTGAAGAAGTCGGCGTACTGGTTGGGCGGGAAGAGGCTGTCGCCCCAGGCGTTGCCCAGCATGAGGGCGGCGCCGTTCTTGTTGATCTGGTCCAGATAGGTCGCGGGGGAGCGCTTCCTGCCCCAGTCGATCATGTCCTGTTCCTTGGACAGGTCGGAGCCGAGGAACTCCTTGAGGATCTGGTTCAGTTCGGCGCTCGGGCGGCCGGTGATCTCGCCCGCGGCGCCCAGCATGGCGGCGGCCTGGAGGTGCTGGGTGCGGCCGCTGTAGATGGACTGGATGAGGTCGGCCCAGCCGCTCATCGCCACGACTGCCTTGATCCGCTTGTCGTGCCCGGCGGCGAGCAGGCTGATGCCCGCGCCGTACGAGACGCCGCCCATGCCGATCCGCGCGGGGTCCGAGGGGGTGTGGGCGAGCGCCCAGTCGATGACCGAGGAGACGTCGGCGACGTCCGGCGGGCCCGCGACCTCGATGTTGCCGCCCGAGAGCCAGAAGCCCCGCGAGGTGTAACTGACCACGGTGTAGCCCGCGTCGGCGAGCTTCTGGGCCTGCGCGAGGTACTCGATCTGCGGCATGCCCCAGCTGGTGGGGAAGACGATCAGCGGGTACCTGTCGCCGGCCCTGGCCCCGGCCGGCGTGAACACATTGCCCTTGAGCGTGATCCCGCCGGAGCCGGGGATGTCGTAGAACTTCAGACTGCTGCTCGTGGAGGCGGCGGCCGCGGCTCTCGCCGGGGCCGCCTCGGCCGCGGGGGCGAGGCCGAAGGCGGCGCCCGCGAACAGGGCGGCGACGGTGACCGCCGCGGCCGTGGTCCTGGACGGCCGGCCGGACAGGTGGTGGGGGGCCATGAATCGCTCCTCGCTCGCGCCGGTGCAAAGTGACCCGACGGTAACCGCGAGGGCTTACCTGAGGTAACCGGTCGGTAAGTTACGCGAGGGTAACGATTATTGGACGGGGTGTCAGTTACCGGTGGTGCCCGTGTTGCCGGTGAGAGCGCTCTTGGCCTTCCAGGCGTCGTACGACAGATTCCACTCGCCGTAGCCGTTGTTGAGGGCCTGGGTGCCCTTGGCGTCGTCGCCGGTGATCTCGAAGGGGTCGCCGATCTGCACCGAGTCGTATACGAACTTGGCGTCGGTGTCGCTCATGCCGATGCAGCCCGAGCTCTTGTTGGCGGAGCCGAAGTAGTCGGCGTTCCACGGCGCGGCGTGCGCGTACATGCCCGACCAGGTGAGCCGCATCGAGTAGTCGACCATCTTGTTGTACGCGCTGCCGAGGCCGACGGTCTCCGAGTTCATGTTGATCGTCCCCTCCTTCGCCATCAGGACGGTCTTGCCGCGCCAGGACGCCTTGTCGCCGCCGGGGGTGCCCGCCGACATCGCGATGTCCTTCACCAACTGGCCGTCGCGGTACAGCTTGAGACGGTGGCCGTCGAGGTCGACCTTCACGAGTTGGTTCTTGCCGACCGTGAAGCCGGTCTTGTAGTCCTTCGTGAACCAGCCGCCCGAGGGGCCCGAGTCCACGCCGTTGAGGTCGGCCTCCAGCGTCACCTTCGTGCCGGGCTTCCAGTAGTCCTTGGGGCGCCAGTCGATGCGGGACTTGCCGGAGTAGTCCTCCATCCACCCCCAGGAACCCTCGGTGTTGTCGGAGGTGGTCACCTTCAGCTGCTTCTCCACCTCGGCCTTGTTCTTCACCGGGTGGTCGAACACGATCGAGAGCGGCTGGCCGACGCCGACCGTGGAGTCCTTGCCGGGCGCCAGGCTCAGCTTGTTCTCCTTCTCGGGAGCCGCGGTCGCGAAGTCGGCCTTCGCGCTGCCGCCCTTGTCGTCCTTCGCCTCGATCGCGTACGACGTGCCGGGCGCGGCCTTGCGGTCCGAGGTCCAGGTCTTCCCGTCGGCGGATATCTTTCCGTCGAGCTTGCCGCCCTTGGCGTCGGTGACCGAGACGCTCTGGAGCCTGCCGTCGGCGAGCGTGACCTTCACCGGCTCGCCGGGCTTGGCCTGCTTGCCCGTCAGGTTCACCGAAATCTCGGTCTTCTTGTCGGACTTGAGATCGGATTTCGCGCCACCGGACGACGAACCGCCGCCCCCGCAGGCGGTCAGCGCCGCGGCGAGAACCGCCGTTCCGGCTATGGCGGCCAGGCGGACCGGTCGGCGGGGCAGAGTGTGACGGCGTATGCGGCTCAACTGGAAAACCTCCGTTGCAAATGCTTTTCCGTAGGTGAGAGTCACCAGCTGGACTTTAGGTTGCAGGGCGCGCCGGGAAACTATTAATTCGTTGTGTGACGAGGACCGCAGCATCATGGTCATGGTCCCGTCACATATGGCGCGTGGACCGGTCACGGGCCGCTGTGAGCATCCTGTGGATCCCCGACGGGCCGACGGCGGGGCGCACTTGGGAGGCCACAGACGTGTCCGCACTGCTGGTGACCGGGGATCGCGACCAGGACGCCGGGGTCCGCGCCCTCACCGTCGCGGAGTACCGCTCCTTTCTCGCGGGCCGCGCCGACGTCAGCTTTCTGCAATGTCCCTCGTGGGCCGAGGTGAAGGACCAATGGTTCTCGGAAAGGGTCGGATGGTCCCTTGACAACGGTGAATTGGCCGGGGCCGCCCAGATCCTCTACCGGCAATTCCCCGGCACCCGGAAATACTTCGCCTACCTTCCGGAAGGCCCGGTGGCCGACTGGGCCGACCCCGAAATGGACCGCTGGCTCGGCCCGTTGCTGCGCCACCTGCGCCGGGCCGGTGCCTTCGCCGTACGGATCGGACCCACGCCCGCCTACCGCCGCTGGGACGCCGCCCGCCTGAAGGCATCCACCGGAGCCGGCCGCAGGGTCGGTGACGTCCTGGCCACCGAGGTCGACCCGCTCGGCTCCGCCGTCGCCGAACGCCTGCGGACCCGCGGCTGGAAGCGGTGCGGCGGGGACGACGGCGACGCGGACGCCCAGCCCCGCCACGTCTTCCGGCTGCCCCTGGCCGGCCGCGGCACCGACGAGCTGTGGGCCGGGTTCAACCAGGAGTGGCGGCGCAACGTGCGCGCCGCCGACCGGGCCGGGGTGCAGATCGTCGCCGGGGGAGCCCGGGACCTCCCGGAGTTCTACCGGCTGCTGAGGATCACCGAGGAGCGCGACGGATTCCGGCTCGGCCGCTCGCTGGCCTACTACGAGCAGCAGTACGCGGCGCTGAACGCCGAACAGCCCGGCCGGATGCGGCTCTGCCTCGCCGTCCACCAGGGCGAGGTGCTCGCCGCGCACACCATGATCACGGTCGGCCGACGGGTCTGGTACCAGACCGGCGCCTCCGCCGACCACCGCCGCGAGGTCCGCCCCAGCAACGCGCTCCAGTGGCAGATGATCCAGGACGCCCGAGCGCTGGGCGCCGAGGTGTACGACATGCGCGGGGTACCCTCCACTCTTGATCCGCGGGACCGGCCCTTCGGCCTCCTGCGCTGGAAACTCGGCACCGGAGGACAGGTCGTCGAGACGCTGGGGGAGTGGGAGACATCCATGGGCGGGACCACCAACAACGCGCTGTACCGCGCGTTCCAGGCGTACCTGGCCCGCCGGTGACCGAGACCGCCACGCCCCCCGTAGACAGGGGCGCCAAGGGCGCCAAGAGCTCGGGCCTGCTGCGCAGCAGCGCGCTGATGGCGGCGGGCTCGATCGTCTCCCGCGCGACCGGCTTCGTACGCTCCGCGGTGATCGCGGCCGCGCTCGGCGTCGGGCTGCTCGGCGACGGCTACGCGGTCGCCAACAACGTTCCCAACATCCTCTACATGCTGCTGATCGGGGGCACCCTCAACGCGGTCTTCGTGCCCGAGCTGGTGCGCGCCGCCAAGGAGCACGCCGACGGGGGCGCGGCCTACACCGACCGGCTGATGACCGCCTGCACCACCGCGCTGGTGGTCGTCACCGCGCTCGCGGTGTTCGCCGCCCCCTGGATCGTCGGCGCGTACACCGACTACGGCGGTGCCCAGGCCGACCTCACCATCGCGCTCGCCCGCTACTGCCTGCCGCAGATCCTCTTCTACGGCCTGTTCACCCTGTTCGGCCAGGTCCTCAACGCGCGCGGCCGGTTCGGCGCCATGATGTGGACGCCGGTGCTCAACAACCTTGTCGTCATAGGGGTGTTCGGGCTCTACCTCGCACTGGCCGCGACCGGCGGGGGCACGCTGAGCGCGGGCGACGCCCGGCTGCTCGGCTATGGCACCACCGCGGGCATCGCCGTTCAGGCCCTCGCCCTGGTCCCCTCCCTGCGCTCGGCCGGATTCCGCTGGCGGCCCCGGTTCGACTGGCGCGGCAGCGGGCTCGGCCGGCCGCTGCGGTCGGCGGGCTGGGCGGTGCTGCTCGTCGTCTCCAACCAGCTCGCGTACTGGGTGGTGACCCGGCTCGCCACCACCGCGGGCGTCGAAGCTGAGGCGGAGGGCGTCAGGGCGGGATACACCGCGTACACCAACGCGTACGTGCTCTGGATGGTGCCGCACGGCATCGTCACCGTGTCCCTGATCACCGCGCTGATGCCGCGCATGAGCCGGGCCTCGGCGGACGGCGACCTCGCGGGCGTGCGCGCCGACCTCTCGTACGGGCTGCGGACCTGCGCCGCGATGATCGTCCCCGCGGCCTGCGCGCTGTTCGCGCTCGCGCCCTGGATCCTCGGCTCGGTCTACGAGTACGGCAGGACGGGCGCCGGCGACATCACGGTGATGGCGGGCATGCTCATGGCGTTCGCGCCCGGCCTGATCGCGCTGTCCGGCCAGTACGTCCTGTCCCGCGGCTTCTACGCGCTCGGCGACACCCGCACCCCGTTCCTGCTCAATCTCGTCATCGCCGGGGTGAACGCGGGCCTCACCGTCGTCGCCTACCTGGTGCTGCCCGCCCGCTGGGCGGTGACCGGGATCGCCGGGGCCTACACGGTGGCGCTCTTCGCGGGGCTCGCGGTCACCGCGTACACCCTCAACCGCAGGCTCGGCGGCGGGCCGCTGTTGCGCTCCCCGGCGCTGCTCGCGCATCTGCGGCTGCTCCTGGGCTGCGTGCCCGCGGCGGCGCTCGGCTACGCGGCGGCCCGTGCGGCCGACCCGCTCGGCAGCGTCACGGCGGCCGGCGCCGGAGTCGTGACGCTCGCCCTCGCCCTCGCTCTGCTGGCCCGGCCGCTCGGCCTCACCGACATCAATGCCGTGATCGCGAAGGTCCGCGGCGGCCGGCACCGAACCCGGTGACGGTACAAAAGAGACGGTTGGGATACTGACGCTCATGCCACGCGTGCTCCTCATAGAAGACGACCCCTCCGTGCGCGAAGGGGTCGAGCTCGGGCTGCGCAGGCGCGGCCACGAGGTGCTGGCGGCCGGGACCGGCGAGGCCGGACTCGGCTCGCTCAAGACCTTCCTGCCCGAGCTTGTGCTGCTCGACCTGATGCTGCCCGGCATGAACGGTGTACAGGTCTGCCGCCGGATACGCGAGACCAGCCAGCTGCCGATCATCATGCTCACCGCGCGCGGCGACGACTTCGACGTGGTGGTCGGCCTCGAAGCGGGCGCCGACGACTACATCGTCAAGCCCGCCCGCACCGAGGTCATCGAGGCCCGCATCCGGGCCGTACTGCGCCGCCTCGCCGACCCCGCGACCGCCCGCCCCGGCCCCGAGTTCCACGGCGAGCTCGCCCTCGACCGGGCGGGCCTGACCGCCGCCAAGAACGGCGAGCGCCTCGCCCTCGCCCCTTCCGAACTGAAGCTCCTGCTCCACCTCGCGGCCTCGCCCGAGCAGGTCTTCAGCCGCCAGCAGCTCCTCGAATCGGTGTGGGAGCACAGCTACCACGGCGACGCCCGCCTGGTCGACGCCTGCGTACGGCGGCTGCGGCAGAAGCTCGGCGACACCGGCGGCCCCGACGGCGCGCCCCGCTACATCCAGACCGTGCGCGGCTTCGGCTACCGCTTCGGGCCCCTGTGAGATTCCCGGTCCGCCGGGCCCTGCGCCTCGGCCTGCGCACCCGACTGATCGCGGCGTTCCTCCTGGTGGCCGCGATCAGCGCGGTCACCACCGCGGCGCTGACCTACCAGTCGGCCCGCTCGGCCATCCTCCAGCAGGCCCAGGACCAGGCCGTCGAGCAGTTCCGCGAGCAGATAGCCAACCAGTACTTCGCGCTGCCCACCTCCACCGCGGCGATGAAGAACGTCTGCCAGACGCTGGCCAGGGCGGGCAAGCCGCGCCCCTGGATCGTGTTCGCCGAGTACGGCAGCCTGCGCGCGTCCTCCACCTCGCGGCCCGTCTCCACCGTGATCACCGACGAGCTGCGCAGCCAGACCCACGCCAACGCGCACGCCTCGTTCCAGCGGGTGGTCCAGGACGGCACCCCGTATCTGACCATCGGCATGCCGGTGATGTTCGACCGGAGCGGCGATCAGCAGCGCAGCGGCGTCTACCTGTACGCCGTGATGGACCTCAGGCCGGAGGGCGTCACCATCCAGGCCATGGTCTCGGCGGCCAACAACGGCGCGCTGCCCGCCCTCGCCGTCGCCGTGGTGCCCGCCCTGCTCGCCGCCCGCAGCGTGCTGCGGCCGGTGCGCGATCTGCGGCGGGCCGCGAGCAGCATGGGCAAGGGCCGGCTCGACACCCGTATCGAGGTCAAGGGATCGGACGAACTGGCCGATCTGGCCTGGACGTTCAACGAGTCGGCGGAGGAGCTGGAGCGCTCGGTCGAGGAGCTGCAGAAGGCCGAGGCGCGGGCCAGGCGGTTCGCCTCCGACGTCTCGCACGAGCTGCGCACCCCGCTGGCCGGCATGCTGGCCGTGACCGAGGTGCTCGACGAGGACGCCGACGGGCTCGACCCCGACACGGCGCGCGCGGTGCGGCTCATCTCGGCCGAGACCGGCAAGCTCGCCACCCTCGTCGAGGACCTGATGGAGATCTCCCGCTTCGACGCCAAGGCCGCCGAGCTCAACCCCGACGAGGTCGACGTCGCCGAGACCATCCGCAAGACCCTCCAGCGACGGCACTGGGAGGACCGGGTCGACACCCGACTCCCGGACGGTGTACGGGCGATGATCGATCCCCGGCGCTTCGACATCGTGGTGGCCAACCTCGTCGGCAACGCCCTGCGGCACGGCTCGGAGCCGGTGACCGTACGGCTGCGTCCCGGGGCGGGCGAGGGGCCGCTGGTCGTCGAGGTCGCCGACCGCGGGCCCGGCATCGACGCGGCTGTGCTGCCGCACATCTTCGACCGCTTCTTCAAGGCGGACGCGGCCCGTACCCGCTCGGCGGGCAGTGGCCTCGGCCTCGCGATCACCCTGGAGAACGTGCGGCTGCACGGCGGCACGGTGCGCGCGGCGAACGGTCCGGACGGCGGGGCGGTCTTCACCGTCGAGCTGCCGACCGGGCTGCTCGCGGCCGAACCCGCGAAGGCGGCGCGATGAGGCGCGGGCCCCGCGCGCTGGCCGCGCTCGCCCTGCTCCCGGCCGGGCTCTTCGCGGCCGGCTGCGGCATCCAGTCCACCGATGTCATCGCGGTGGGCGGGCCCGCGAGCGCGCAGGCGGTGCCGCCCGGCGACGGCACTGTCCTCTACTTCACGGGCCCCGACGGGCTGATGCCCGTGGTGCGCGAAGGCACCTCCCAAGCGCCGCTCCCGCTGTTGTTCGCGGGCCCGGACAAGGACGAGAGGGCCGCCGGGATAAGCACCGAACTGCCCCCGGTCCAGGGCGCGTTCAAGATGAGCGTGGAGGAGGGCCGGGTGACGGTCGAGCTCGGCCAGGACGTCTCGGGGCTCACCCCGGTCGCCCAGCGGCAGATCGCCTGCACCGTGCTGCAGGCGGTGGCGCGGGGCGGCACGGTGCGGGTCATGATCCTCGGCGGCGGAGCGAAGAGCTCGCTCAGCCCGCTCGCCTGCCCGGTGTGAGAAGGTGCCCGGCCCGGGAAGGCGCGGACCTGAGGGCGCGGACCTCGGCAGGCTCGCCGGAATGATCCCGGGCTGTTGACTTCAATTCAGTAAACCCATGGGTAACACTCTGGCGTCCGGGCCGCCGACGGACCAAGCTCTGCGTGTGGAGAATTCAGCCAGCGCAACGCAGCCCGGGGCCGCCCCGATCGTCCTGCGGCTGCGGCGCACCCTGATCTGGGTCCCGCTCGCCGCCATCGCGGTGGCCGTGATCTGGTGCATCGCCGCCGCCTCCGTCTTCGACGGCCCGAACAGCGGCTTCGCGGGCCCCGTGATGGCCGTGTCGGGCGCGGCCGTCCTGGTCGCCGCGGCCACCTTCGCGGGCTACCTGCTGCGCCCGCTGCGGCTCGACGTGGACGTCGACGCGCTCACCGTGCGGCTGCCGACCTGGCTGGCCGGCCGCATCGACTGGGACGACGTCACCGCCGTGACCGCGGTCGCGGTGCGCACCGGCCACAAGGTGCGCCGCTTCCTCGTCGTGGACCTGCGCTCACCCGCGCTGCCCTACATCAGCCGCCCGCGCTCCATGTACCGGCGCCTGGCGCCCGTGCTCGGCCGGGCCGAGGGCGCGCACGGGCTCTGCTTCGAGGAGCAGGTCTTCGACTTCGACGCGGCCGGACTGCTCGACGTGGTGCGGGAGTCCGCGCCCGCCGAGGTCGCCGTCGAGAACCGCACGGTGGAACCGGCCGAGAGTCCCTGGGAGTTCTGACCGGCTTCTTGCCAGGTGGCAGGGCGAGCGCCACCGTGTACGCGTACGTCTCGCGCGCCGACAGCACCACCCGCGAGCGTACGCCGACGACCGCCGCCCGGAACCGGAGTCCCCATGGCCCCATTCACGCTGCCCCACACCCTCCACGGCGACGGCGCCCACCGGGTCGTCGCCGTGCACGGCTGGCTCGCCGACCGCGGCGACTACGCGGCCGTCCTGCCCGACCTCGACGCCGCCGCCTTCACCTACGCCTTCGTCGACCTGCGCGGCTACGGCGAGGCCAGGGACGCCACCGGCGCGTTCACCACGAGCGAGGGCGCCGCGGACGTCCTGGCGCTCGCCGACCGGCTCGGCTGGCACCGGTTCTCGCTGATCGGGCACTCGATGGGCGGCGCCGTCGTCCAGCGGGTCCTCGCCGCCGCCCCCGACCGGGTGCGCCGCATGGTCGGCATATCGCCCGTCCCGGCGAGCGGCATGCCGATGGACGAGGCGACCCGCGAACTGTTCACCGGGGCCGCCGAGCACCCCGCCAAACGGCGCGCCATCATCGACCTCACCACCGGCGGCGACCGCCCCGACGCCTGGCTGGACCGGATGACCCGGCGCTCGGTGGACCGCAGCGACCCGAAGGCGTTCCGCGCCTGGCTCGACTCCTGGTCCGGCGAGGACTTCCACGAGGAGACCGAGGGCTCGCCGGTGCCCGCGCTCGCGGTGACGGGTGCGCTCGACCCGGCTCTCAACGCCCAGTTCCTGCGGGCCACTTGGCTGCGCTGGTACCCGGCGGGCCAGCTCGTCGAACTGCCCCACGCCGGGCACCACGCCATGGACGAGGCGCCGCTCGACCTGATCCGCACGGTCGAGGACTTCCTGCGGGCCGACCATGTCTGACACGCCTGACGTCTTGAGCCTGCCTGACCATGCCCACCATGGCTGACACCCCCGACGTCTTCGACCCCCGCCTGTACGCGGCCGGGCCGCCGCACGCCGCCTACCGCGAGCTGCGCGACCACCACCCGGTCGCGTGGCAGGCGGAGCCCGAGGTGCTCGGCTGGCCGGCCGGCCCCGGCTTCTGGGCGGTCACCCGCCACGCGGACGTCGTACGGGTCCTCAAGGACGCGGGCACCTTCTCCTCGGCGCTCGGCGCCACCCAGATCCGCGACCCCGACCCGGCGGACCTGCCGTTCATCCGCCGCATGATGCTCAACCAGGATCCTCCGTCACACGGAAAGCTGCGCCGCCTGGTCAGCCGCGCCTTCACGCCGGGCCGGATCGACCGCTTCGAGGCTTTGGCGCGCGAGCGGGCCCGGGCCCTGCTCGCCGGGGCCCGCGACGGCGCCGAGGACGGCGCGTTCGACCTGGTCGCCGCCGTCACCGACGACTACGCGCTGCTCAACCTCACCGACTTGCTCGGGGTGCCGCCGGGCGACCGGGGGCTCCTCCTGGAGTGGACCGAGCGCGTCATCGCCTACCAGGACCCGGACGAGCCGCCGGTCCTCGGCCCCGACGGGCAGCCGGTCAACCCGCGCTCGCCCGCGATGCTGGCGGAGATGTTCGCGTACGCCCAGGAGCTCGCCGCGTACAAGCGCGAGCGTCCCGCCGACGACATCATGACCTCGCTCGCCCACTCCGAACTCGCCGACGCCGAGCTGGAGATGTTCTTCTTCCTGCTGACCGTGGCGGGCAACGACACCGTGCGCGGCGCGGCACCCGGAGGCTTCCTCGTGCTTGCCGAACACCCGGATGAGCGGCGAAAATTGACGGATCGTCAGGTAGTTGTGGAGGCGGCCGTCGAGGAACTCCTGCGGTGGCACCCACCGGTGCTGACGTTCAGGCGCACCGCCGGCCGTGCCACCGTCCTCGCCGGGCAGCCCATCGCGGCCGGGGACAAGGTCGTCGTCTTCCACGCCTCCGCCAACCACGACGAGCGCGTCTTCGCCGACCCGCACCGCCTGGACCTCGCCCGCACCCCGAACCCGCACGTCTCGTTCGGCGACGGCCCGCACGTGTGCCTGGGTGCGCACTTCGCCCGGCTCCAGCTGAGGGTGCTGCACCAGGAGGCGCTGCGCATGCTGCCCCGCACCGAACTCGCGGGCCCGCCGCGCCGGCTCGTCTCCAACTTCATCAACGGCATCAAGTCCCTGCCGCTGAAGGTCAGTTAACCGCCCGCCCGGTGCGAGGTGCGGATCACCGGGGCCGGTTCCTGGGCCGCCCGGGTCACATCGGCGACGAGCTCCACCACATCGGGCCCGTACGCATGCGAGTTGACGACCTTCAGGAGCAGGCAGAACGAATTGTTGCCGTGCTTTCGGGCGAGCTTCTCGGAGTTGCGGGCCAGGTAGCGGGTGGCGGCCTGGTTGGTGATCGCGCGCTGGCCGCAGAAGAGGAACACGGGGCGCGAGTTCTGCCCGGCGGTCACCCGGGCGAGGATCACGTACTCGGCGACACCGCCCTCCAGGCGGTAGCGCTCCGAGCCGATCTGGAAGGCGCCCCGGTCGGGGCTGGGCTCGGTGTCCACGTTCATCTTCACGCCGGGCAGGAGCGATGCGAGGTGGGCCGCCATCCGCCGGTTCGAGTACGGGCCGCCGAGGCAGAACTCGGTGCGCTCGCCGAAGCCCTGCTGTGCGAGATCGTGCTGGATGATCTGGGCGTGCGCCCCGCAGTCCTTGATGAGCGAGGAGAGTTCGAGCAGTGCGAAGACGTCGAAGCGGTGCACCGAACCGTCGTGCCCCGCGTCGCGGTTGACGACCAGCAGGCATTCGGAGTGGTCGGGCAGCCCGAAGAAGGCCTGTTTGCGGCGGAGTTTGCGCTTCCAGAGGTAGTTCCGGGTGACCCAGCCCAGGGCGGCGCTTATGCCCGCGGCCACCACGCCGAGCACGATGTTGCGTACGTCGTCATTCATGGGCGGGCATGCTAGCCGGAGTTCGCGCCCCTGTTCGACATGCTCATGACGCGACCCCCGGGACGGCGTTACGCTGCGCGGACGTTCGCCTACGGAGGTATGCATGCGTCGTCCTGCCGCCCGCACCCTGTCCCTCCTCGCCGCGGCGGCCGCCGTCGCGGCCTCGGTCGCCGCCGCCCCGCCCACGACGGCCGCGCCGCCCGGCCGGACCCCGGCCAAGGTGCCGGAGGCGGTCGGGGTCCGGCCGGGGTCCGGCCGGGCCCCGGCCAAGGTGCCGGAGGCGGTCGGCTACGGCGGAGCGGTCTCCAGCGTGGACGCGGACGCGTCCGCCGCCGGCCTCGAAGTCCTCAAGAACGGCGGCAACGCCGTGGACGCGGCCGTCGCCACCGCGGCCGCCCTCGGCGTCACCGAGCCGTACTCCTCCGGCATCGGCGGAGGTGGCTACTTCGTCTACTACGACGCCGCCTCCCGCTCCGTGCACACCCTCGACGGCCGCGAGACCGCGCCCGCCTCCGCCACGTCCTCGCTCTTCGTGGAGAACGGCAAGCCGCTGCCCTTCGCGGACGCCGTGACCAGCGGGCTCAGCGTCGGCACCCCGGGCACCGCGGCCACCTGGGACCGGGCCCTGGACGCCTGGGGCAGCAAGTCGCTGCGTACGCTCCTGAAGCCCGCGGAGCGCCTCGCGCGCGACGGGTTCACCGTCGACGACACCTTCCGCTCGCAGACCAAGGACAACCAGGCCCGGTTCGCCGACTTCCCCGACACCGCCAAGCTGTTCCTGCCGGGCGGGCAGCTCCCGGTCGTCGGCTCGGCCTTCAAGAACCCCGATCTGGCGCGCACCTACGAGGAGTTGGGCCGCAAGGGCGTCGACGCCGTCTACCGGGGCGGCCTCGGCGACGACATCGTCCGCACCGTCCGCAAGCCGCCCGTCGACCCCAAGTCGACCCGCAAGGTGCGCAGCGGCGACCTGAGCGAGAAGGACCTGCGCGCGTACGAGGCGAAGTTCCAGGCCCCCACCAAGGTCGACTACCGCGGGCTCGACGTCTACGGCATGGCCCCTTCCACCTCCGGCGGCACGACGGTGGGCGAGGCACTCAACATTCTGGAGAACACCGACCTGTCGAAGGCCTCGGACGTGCAGTTCCTGCACCACTACATCGAGGCGAGCCGGATCGCGTTCGCGGACCGGGGCCGCTGGGTCGGTGACCCGGAGTTCGAGAACGTGCCGACCAAGGGCCTGCTCTCGCAGCGCTTCGCCGACTCGCGGGCCTGCCTCGTCAAGAACGACGCGGTCCTGACGAGCCCCCTCGCACCCGGCGACCCGAGCCACCCGACCGCGTGCGGGACGTCGGGGCCGGCCGCGCCGACCACGTACGAGGGCGACAACACCACGCATCTGACGGTCGCCGACAAGTGGGGCAACGTCGTCGCCTACACGCTTACCATCGAGCAGACCGGCGGCAGCGCCATCACCGTGCCCGGCCGGGGCTTCCTGCTCAACAACGAGCTGACCGACTTCTCCTTCGTCCCGGCGAACCCGGCCGTCCACGACCCGAACCTGCCGGGCCCGGGCAAGCGGCCGCGCTCCTCGATCTCGCCGACGATCGTGCTCGACCAGCACGACAAGCCGGTGCTCGCGCTCGGCTCGCCGGGCGGCGCGACCATCATCACCACCGTCCTCCAGACGTTGATCAACCATCTGGACCGGGGGATGCCGCTGGTCGACGCGATCGCGGCACCGCGTGCCAGCCAGCGCAACGCGGCGCAGACCGAGCTCGAACCCGCCCTCTACAACAGCCCGTTGCGGGCCCGGCTGGAGGCGCTCGGCCACTCGTTCTCGCTGAATCCGGAGATCGGGGCGGCGACCGGGGTGCAGCGGCTGCCGGACGGACGCTGGCTCGCCGCGGCCGAGAAGGTGCGACGCGGCGGCGGCTCGGCGCTGGTGGTCCATCCGAGTGGAAAGCAGTAACCCCGGCTGACGTTGCCGGTGAGGCCCATGGTCCCGTCCTGAACGGCCGGGAACCATGGGCCTCTTGTTGCGCGGGGCTGGCGATCATGGTTGGCGGGAGCTCACGCGCGTAATAGCTAAGGAAACGTTTCTGACAGAAGGGTCCCCGGGTGCGTACCAGAAGGCTCGTCCTCGCCGCGGCATCCGGCGCCGCCCTGCTCGCTGCGGCGACGTTCCCCGCCACCGCGCCCGCTTCGGCGGCCGAGGGCCCGGTCAAGGCGGCCGAACTCCTCGCCAAGGTGGGGACCTGTTCCCAGATCTCCCACGGCAAGTACAAGACGGACCCCTCGGCCGCGCCCGCCGTGCCGGTCTGCGGCATGGACGGCGCCGTGTTCTGGAAGGCCGGCCTCGGCATCGACTGCGACGGCCAGAGCACCGCGGCCTGCAACGAGAGCACGGACCCGTGGTTCCAGCCCGACACCCGCTTCCACCAGTCGAACGGCAAGCCGCTCAGCGCGGAGCAGCTGCCGTACGTGGTGGTGCCGAGCGCCGGCTCGATCTGGAACTACGCCTCGGCCGGCATCAAGGGGGGCGGCGTCGTCGCCGTCATCTACGGCAACAAGGTCGAGTACGCCGTCGTGGGCGACACGGGCCCGAGCAACACGATCGGCGAGGCGTCGTACGCGACGGCCAAGGCGCTCGGCATGGACCCCAACCCGAAGACGGGCGGCGCGGAATCCGGCGTCACGTACATCCTGTTCAAGAACTCCCAGTCGAAGCCGATCGAAAGCCACAGCGCGGCAACGACCCTGGGCCACGATCTGACCCAGCGATTCCTGGCCAGTAATTAATTCCCTGAAAGGGGCGCGGGCCGGTGACATGGTGCGGCTCCGCCGCAAGGGCGCGCCCAGCCACGGCAGACCTTTGGGGGCGCGGGGCTGCGACATGATGCGGCTCCGCCGCGTGGGCGCGACCAGCCACGACGGACCCGCACCCGACAGCGAGCCTTTTAGGGGCGCGGGGAACCGCGCGACAAGCCACAGATCACCCGCACTTGAACAACTACACGCGGAAGCGAAAAGCCCGCCCCGCTAGGGCAGGGTGAGCACGCGAGGCCCCGCATCGGTAATGGCAACAGTGTGCTCAGCATGGGCCGCCCGAGCCCCGCTGAGGGCCCGCAGAGTCCACCCGTCGGCCGCCGGATAGTACGCATCGCTCCCGTCGGCGATCAGCATCGGCTCGATCGCCAGCACCATCCCGTGCCGCAGCACCATGCCCCGCCCGGCCCGCCCCTCGTTGGGGACGGCCGGGTCCTCGTGCATGTGGCGGCCGATGCCGTGGCCGCCGAACCCGTCCGGGATGCCGTAGCCCGCGCCCCGGCAGACCTTCCCGATCGCGTGCGCGATGTCGCCGATGCGGTTGCCGACGACCGCCGCCGCGATCCCGGCGTCCAGCGCCCGGAACGCCGTCTCGACGAGGCGTGCGTCCTCGGGCCTGGCCCGGCCGACGATGAAGCTGATCGCCGAGTCCCCGGCCCAGCCGTCGAGGACCGCCCCGAAGTCGACGCTGACGAGGTCGCCGTCGCGCAGCCGGTAGCCGTCGGGGATGCCGTGCACGATCGCGTCGTTGACGGAGACGCACGCGGTGGCCGGGAAGGGGACCGGCGCGAACTCGGGGTGATAGTCGAGGAACGGCGACGTGGCGCCCGCCTTGAACAGGATCTCCCGCGCCGCGGCGTCGAGTTCGGCGAGGCTCACGCCGACGTCGGCCGCCTCCCGTGCCGCCGCCAGGGCATGGGCCACCACACGGCCCGCCTCGCGCATCGCATCCATCTGGGTATCGCTCTTGATCTCCACCATTCCAATTACTATACCGGTATTTGAATGGGCGAGTGTGCCGGCCCCGGCGAGGTCGGCCCGAATGGCCTCCGTCGGGGTCGGCTCAAATGGCCTCCAGGATCGTCGCGTTGGCGAGGCCGCCTGCCTCGCACATGGTCTGCAGCGCGTAGCGCGCTCCGCGTTCGCGCATCGCGTGCACCAGCGTGGTCATCAACCGGGTGCCGCTCGCGCCGAGCGGGTGGCCGAGCGCGATCGCGCCGCCGTGCACGTTCACCTTCGCCGGGTCGGCGCCGGTCTCCTGCTGCCAGGCCAGGACCACGCTGGCGAACGCCTCGTTGACCTCGAAGAGGTCGATGTCGCCGAGGTCGAGCCCGGCCTTGCGCAGCACCTTCTCGGTCGCCGGGACGACCCCGGTCAGCATCAGGACCGGGTCGGAGCCGGTCACCGCGAAGCTGTGCAGCCGGGCGATCGGGCGCAGTCCGAGCCGGGCGGCCGTCTCGCTGGACGTGATCAGGACCGCCGATGCCCCGTCGTTGGTCGGGCTGCTGTTGCCCGCCGTCACCGACCACTCGATCTGAGGGAAGCGCTCGGTGAAGGCCGGGTCCACGAACGACGGCTTGAGCCCGGCGAGGATCTCGGGGGTGGTGGCCGGGCGTACGGACTCGTCCCGCACCAGGCCCGCGATCGGCGCGGTCTCCGCCTCGAACAGGCCGCTCTCCCAGGCGCGTGCGGCCTTGTGGTGCGAGGCCGTGGCGAACTCGTCCATCGCGTCCCGCCCGATCGACCACTTGGCGGCGATGAGCTCGGCGCTGATCCCCTGCGGGACGAGCCCGTCGGGATAGCGCGCGGCGACGCCCGGCCCGAACGGGTCCTTCCCCGCGGGCACGTTGGACCACATCGGCACCCGGCTCATCGACTCCACGCCGCACGCCACGACCAGGTCGTACGCCCCGGAGATCACGCCCTGCGCGGCGAAGTGCACGGCTTGCTGCGAGGACCCGCACTGCCGGTCGACCGTCGTCGCGGGCACGGAGTCCGGGAAGCCCGCCGACAGCCAGGCGTACCGCGTGGTGTTCATGGCCTGCTCGCCGACCTGGTCCACCGTGCCACCGATGACGTCGTCGACGAGGGCCGGGTCGACACCGCTGCGCTCCACCAGGGCGCGCAGGGTGTGGGCGAGCAGCTCGACCGGATGGGTCCCCGACAGGGCCCCGCCCGGCTTTCCCCTGCCGATCGGTGTGCGTACGGCTTCCACGATCACGGCGTCACGCATGATGCGCTCCCTCGGCTCTACCCACGAGTAGGTTGGAAAACTGGACTCACTGTAACTCCGTGGGTAGGAAAATCCAACGGACTAGGTCCGACTCGATTACGGTGGCCCCATGAACGTGTCCGAGCAGCCGCAGCACAAGCCCCAGCCGTCCCGCGCCGCGCGGGCCAAGAACCCCCGGCCGTGCTCGATCGCCGACGCGCTCTCGGTGGTCGGCGAGAAGTACTCCCTGCTCGTGCTGCGCGAGGTCTTCTTCGGCGTGCACCGCTTCGACGCGATCGCCAAGAACATCGGCGCCCCCCGCGACATCCTCACCACCCGGCTGCGCACCCTCGTCGAGGCCGGCGTCCTGGAGCGCACCCTCTACAGCGATCGCCCCGCCCGCTTCGAGTACCGCGCGACCCCGGCCGGACAGGAGCTGCGCCCGGTCCTGCTGATGCTGATGAACTGGGGCGACCGCCACCTCGCCGAGGTCCCGCCGACGGTGTTGCGCCACAAGTGCGGCGCCGACCTCGACCCCGCGGTGACGTGCCGCGACTGCGGCGAGGAGGTCCACCGCGCGGACCTGGCCGTACGGTTCGCGGTGCCGGGCTGGTCGGAGCAAGGGCGCCGTGACGACGGCCGGGTCTAGAATCGCCGCATGGTCCGCACCCCCCTCACCCCCGCAGAGCGCGAACGCGGCGAGCGGCTCGGCCGGTTGCTCCGTTCGGCGCGGGGCGAGCGCAGCATGACGGAGATCGCGGCCGCGGCGGGCCTCTCCGCCGAGACCCTCCGCAAGATCGAGACGGGCCGCGCCCCGACCCCCGCGTTCTTCACGGTGGCGGCGCTGGCCTCGGTCCTCGGCCTGTCCATGGACGAGATCGTGACCGACTGCGAGATGCCGCCCGCGGTGGCCGCGTGATACCGCCGAAGCCCCGCACGCCGAGGCAGGCGGCCCGTACCGTCGTGCGTGATCCGCTGGGCGCGGTGTTCCTCCTGCGGTACGACAACGAAGAGGTCGGGCCTCACTGGGCACTGCCCGGCGGCGGCCTCGACCCGGGGGAGTCCCCGCGCGAGGGGGCCCGCCGCGAGCTGCGCGAGGAGACCGGCTGGAGCGACCTGGAGCCGGGTCCGCTCCTGTGCACCTGGACCCACGACTTCACCCGCGCCGCGGTCCCCGTCCGCCAGCACGAACACGTATACCTCGCCGACGCCCCCGGACCCCGCCGTGAGCTCGGCCCCGACGCCGCGACCGATCACCTCGCGGACGGCATCCTCGGCTGGCGCTGGTGGACCCCCGAGGAACTGCGGCGTACCGACGAGGAGATCTGGCCGCCCCGGCTGCACGACCTCCTCGACGGCTGGTCGCCCGGTGATCGCCCCGCCGACCTGGGATACGTACCTGTTCGGGGCGGGTCGGACATCGTCGGCTGAACCCGTGCGGAGGTCGTCGGCCGGACCCGCGCCGAGGGGGGACGCCGGGATGCCGTACCCGGCGAGGGGCCAAGGCGCTGCCTGTTCGGCGCAACAGATCCTGCGTGGATGTGTGCCCGGGGCGACCGTTGGAGCGTGCTCAATCCGTTTCGGTCCTCCCGCCGCCGTCCGCTGCTGGCGGCCGCCCTCGGTGTGCTGACGCTGCTCGCCGCCTGCGCCCCCGGCCCGCATGTCTCCTCCGCCTCCGCCGCGGGCCACGCGAACCCCGCGACGCTGGTCTTCCACCACCCCGGGGTCGTCGTCGGCAAGAGCCAGCTCGACACCATGCGGGCGAAGGTGCGGGCCGGTCAGGAGCCGTGGAGCTCGGCGTACGAGGAGATGCGGACCAGCCGGTACGGCTCGCTCAGCTACACCCCGCACCCCGCCGAGGTCGTCCCGTGCCCGCCGAACGCGGGGCCGCCCTCGTGTCTCGCCGAACGCGAGGACGCCATCGCCGCGTACACCCAGGCGCTGCTGTGGACCGTCAACGGCAACGAGGCCCACGCCAGGAAAGCCGTCGAGATCATGGACGCCTGGGCACAGGTGATCAAGCGGCACACCGAGGGCAACGCCGACCTCCAGACGGCCTGGGCGGGCTCGACCTGGGCACGCGCCGCCGACATCGTGCACGCGGGCTATCCGCAGTGGCAGGGCCCGGCCGTGCAGCGCTTCAAGTGGATGCTGCGCAAGGCGTATCTGCCCGCCGTGACCGCCAAAGTCCCTGATTACAACGGGAATTGGGAACTCGCGATGACGGACGCGGCCATCGGCATCGCCGTGTTCGTCGAGGACCACAAGATCTTCAAGGAGGCCCTGGACCGCTACCGGGCGCGGGTCCCCGCCTACTTCTACCTCGCCTCGGACGGCAAGCTGCCCAAGCCGCCGCCCGGCGGATCGATGAACACCCCGGACAAGCTCGCCACGTACTGGTTCGGCCAGCGCACGTACAAGGACGGGCTCGGCCAGGAGACCTGCCGCAACTTCATGCACGTCGGGTACTCCCTCGCCGCCTCCGGCCACATCGCCGAGACGGCCTGGCAGCAGGGCGTCGACCTGTACGGGCCGACGGCCCAGCGGCTGAAGGAGGCACTGGAGTTCCACGCCCATTACCAGTTGGGCGCCGAGGCCCCGGCCTGGCTGTGCGGCGGGCAGGTCCAGCGGACCATGGGCCCGGACGTCGAGGTCCTGCTCAACCACCTCCAGAACCGGCTGCACCTGACGCTGCCCGAGACGCGGCAGCTCGCCGAGCGGCAGCGCCCCGGCGGCACCGACGACCTCTTCGTCGCCTGGGAGACACTGACCCACGCGGAGAACCCGGGGACGGCCGTGTAGGGCGGGCGTCTGGGGCAGGCGGCATCCGGGGCGGGCGGATTTCCGGACGTATTCAACAGAACGTTGAAGATTGGGGATTGAGCCGCACGGTGGGCTGGGCATGGTCCGTATCAATGGACACGACCAGCCGCCTCCGGCCCGACGACCGCCCGCAGCGGCCCACCGCCGCCGCCTTCTTCGACGTGGAGGGCACCCTGCTCGCCGCGCCGGACCTGGCCGGTGCCACCGGGCCGCTCGGCCGGCTGTGGCACCCGCCGGTCCTCGCGGCGCTGCACGGCCACGCGGCGCTCGGCCACCTCGTCGTGCTCGTCTCGCCCGCGAGCGCCGCCGAACTCGAACCGGTCGTCTGGCACCTCGGCCCCGACGCCGTGCTCTGCTCCCGCCCGGGCGCCCCCATGATCGGCCAGGGCAAGGGGTACGCGGCCCGCGCCCTGCTGCGCGAACACGCCATCCTGGCCGCCCGCTGCTACGCGTACGCGGACGAGGCGGCGGACCTGCCGCTGCTCGCCGAGGTCGGCCACCCCGTGGTGGTCGGCGACGACCCGGTCCTGCTGCGTCACGCCCGGCGCGGCAGCTGGCGCCGCCTCCCGGGCATCGGGCCCCGCCGAAGGTGACACGGCGTCAGGTCCGGGGATTCGTCCACCCGGGGTTGACCTGTGGCGCCGCAATTAGCCTCGCCGAAACCGCGATGGTCTTGCCACGGTGCGTGACGCGCCTTACGGTCTCATCCACACACGGATCTACGCGTGTGGATTTGGCTGGCTGACGACCCGTCGAAGGAGCAGCTCATGGCCAATGTCGTGCGCGCCGCACTGGTTCAGGCGACCTGGACCGGCGACACCGATTCCATGATCGCCAAGCATGAGGAACACGCCCGCGAGGCGGCCCGGCAGGGTGCGAAGATCATCGGTTTCCAGGAGGTGTTCAACGCCCCCTACTTCTGCCAGGTGCAGGAGGCCGAGCACTACCGCTGGGCCGAACCCGTCCCGGACGGCCCGACCGTCACCCGGATGAAGGAACTCGCCCGCGAGACCGGGATGGTCATCGTCGTCCCGGTCTTCGAGAGCGAGGGCGAGGGCTTCTACTACAACACCGCCGCCGTCATCGACGCCGACGGCAGCTACCTCGGCAAGTACCGCAAGCACCACATCCCCCAGGTCAAGGGCTTCTGGGAGAAGTACTACTTCAAGCCGGGCAACCTGGGCTGGCCGGTCTTCGACACGGCCGTCGGCAGGGTCGGCGTGTACATCTGCTACGACCGCCACTTCCCCGAGGGCTGGCGCCAACTCGGCCTGAACGGCGCCCAGTTGGTCTACAACCCGTCGGCCACCTCGCGCGGCCTCTCCGCGTACCTGTGGCAGCTGGAGCAGCCCGCGTCCGCGGTCGCCAACGAGTACTTCATCGCCGCCATCAACCGGGTCGGCCGCGAGGAGTACGGCGACAACGACTTCTACGGGACGAGCTACTTCGTCGACCCGCGCGGCCAGTTCGTCGGCGACGTCGCCAGCGACAAGGAGGAAGAACTCCTCGTGCGCGACCTCGACTTCGGCCTCATCGAGGAAGTGCGTCAGCAGTGGGCGTTCTATCGCGACCGGCGCCCCGACGCCTACGAAGGGCTGGTGAAGCCGTGAACCGCCGCCTCCACGACCGCCACCGGGCCGTCCTGCCGGACTGGCTCGCGCTCTACTACAAGGAGCCCATCGAGATCACCCACGGCGAGGGCCGGCACGTCTGGGACGCCGACGGAAACAAGTACCTCGACTTCTTCGGCGGCATCCTCACCACGATGACCGCCCACGCGCTGCCCGAGGTCACCAAGGCCGTCGCCGAGCAGGCCGGCCGGATCATCCACACCTCGACCCTCTACCTCAACCGGCAGATGGTCGAACTCGCCGAGCGCATCGCCCAGTTGTCGGGCATCCCCGACGCCCGGGTCTTCTTCACCACCTCCGGCACCGAGGCCAACGACACCGCCCTGCTGCTCGCGACCGCGTACCGCAATTCCAACCAGATCCTCGCGATGCGCAACAGCTACCACGGCCGCTCTTTCAGCGCCGTGGGCATCACCGGCAACCAGGCCTGGTCCCCGACCGGCCTGTCGCCGCTCCAGACGCTGTACGTGCACGGCGGAGTCCGCGCCCGCGGCCCGTACGCGCACCTCAGCGACAGCCAGTTCATCGAGGCCTGCGTCGCCGACCTCGAAGACCTGCTCGGCCACACCCGCAACGTGGCCGCGCTGATCGCCGAGCCCATCCAGGGCGTCGGCGGCTTCACCTCGCCGCCCGACGGCCTGTACGCCGCGTTCCGCGAGGTCCTCGACCGGCACGGCATCCTGTGGATCACCGACGAGGTGCAGACCGGCTGGGGCCGCACCGGCGACCACTTCTGGGGCTGGCAGGCGCACGACCGGAGCGGCCCGCCCGACCTCCTCACCTTCGCCAAGGGCATCGGCAACGGCATGTCCATCGGCGGCGTCGTCGCTCGTGCCGAGGTCATGAACTGCCTGGACAGCAACTCCATTTCGACCTTCGGCGGCTCCCCGGTCACCATGGCGGCCGGCCTCGCCAACCTGTCCTACCTCCTCGAACACGACCTCCAGGGCAACGCCCGGCGCGTCGGCGGACTGCTCATCGAGCGGCTGCGCGCCATCGGCGCCCAGCTCCCCGTCGTCCGCGAAGTGCGCGGCCGGGGCCTGATGGCCGGCATCGAACTGGTCAAGCCCGGCACCGACGAGGCCAACCCCGAAGCCGCCGCCGCGGTCCTCGAAGCCGCCCGCGAAGGCGGCCTCCTCATCGGCAAGGGCGGCGGCCACGACACCAGCGTGCTGCGCATCGCACCACCCCTCACGCTCACCGTCGCGGAGGCCGAGGAGGGCGCGGCGATCCTCGAACGCGCGCTGCACACCGTGTAGTTGAGCCATTTGAAGAACGTGTACGTGTACTTGTACGTGTACGAAAGGGAGCTCCACCCATGAGTACCCGCACCCTCATCCGTGGCGGCCTGGTCATCACCGCCGCCGACGAGACGCACGCCGACGTACTGATCGAGGACGGCCGGATCGCGGCCATGGCGGCCCACGGCTCGACCGTGGCCCAGGCCTTGACCGCGGACCGCACGATCGACGCCACCGGCAAGTACGTGATCCCGGGCGGCGTCGACGCCCACACCCACATGGAACTGCCCTTCGGCGGCACCTTCGCCTCCGACACCTTCGAGACCGGCACCCGCGCCGCCGCCTGGGGCGGCACCACCACCATCGTCGACTTCGCCGTGCAGTCGCAGGGCCAGGCCCTGCGGGCCGGGCTCGACGCCTGGTACGCCAAGGCGGACGGCCAGTGCGCCATCGACTACGGCTTCCACATGATCCTCTCCGACGTCAACGAGTCATCGCTCAAGGAGATGGACCTCCTCGTCGCGGAAGGCATCACCTCCTTCAAGCTGTTCATGGCGTACCCGGGCGTCTTCTACAGCGACGACGGGCAGATCCTGCGCGCGATGCAGCGCTCGGCCGCCAACGGCGGGCTGATCATGATGCACGCCGAGAACGGCATCGCCATCGACGTCCTGGTCGAGCAGGCGCTCGCCCGTGGCGAGACCGACCCCCGCTACCACGGCGAGGTGCGCAAGGCGCTGCTTGAGGCCGAGGCCACCCACCGCGCGATCCAGCTCGCCCGGGTCGCGGGCGCCCCGCTCTACGTCGTGCACGTCTCGGCCGAGGAGGCGCTCGCCGAACTGGCCGGCGCCCGCGACAAGGGGCTCCCGGTCTTCGGCGAGACCTGCCCGCAGTACCTGTTCCTGTCCACCGACAACCTCGCCGAGCCGGACTTCGAGGGCGCCAAGTACGTCTGCTCAACTCCCTTGCGCCCCAAGGAACATCAGGCCGCACTGTGGCGCGGGCTGCGCACCAACGACCTCCAGGTGGTGTCCACCGACCACTGCCCGTTCTGCTTCACGGGGCAGAAGGAGCTGGGCCGGGGCGACTTCTCCAAGATCCCCAACGGGCTGCCGGGCGTCGAGAACCGGATGGACCTGCTGCACCAGGCCGTCCTCGACGGCCACATCTCGCGCCGCCGCTGGATCGAGATCGCCTGCGCGTCCCCGGCCCGGATGTTCGGCCTCTACCCGAAGAAGGGCACCATCGCGCCGGGCGCCGACGCCGACGTCGTCATCTACGATCCGCACGCCGAGCAGGTCATCTCCGCCGAGACGCACCACATGAACGTGGACTACTCGGCGTACGAGGGCAGGCGGGTCACCGGCCGCGTCGAGACCGTCCTGTCGCGGGGCGAACCCGTCATCCACGACCGGCAGTTCACCGGACGGGCCGGGCACGGCTGCTACGTACCGCGCGCCACCTGTCAGTACCTCGGCTAGGAGCACCATGGACTTCGGACTCGTCCTGCAGACCGATCCGCCCGCCTCGGCCGTCGTCGGCCTGATGCGGCGCGCGGAACGCAACGGCTTCCGCTACGGCTGGACGTTCGACTCGGCGGTGCTCTGGCAGGAGCCCTTCGTGATCTACAGCCGCATCCTGGAGCACACCACCAGAATGACCGTCGGCCCGATGGTCACCAACCCCGGCACCCGGACCTGGGAGGTCACCGCCTCCACCTTCGCCACCCTGAACGACATGTACGGCAACCGGACGGTCTGCGGCATCGGGCGCGGCGACTCGGCGATGCGGGTGGCGGGCCGCAAGCCCAACACCCTGGCCCGGCTCGGCGAGGCGATGGGCGTCATCCGCGACCTCGCCGAGGGCCGCGAGGCCGACATCGACGGGCAGCGCCTGCGACTGCCCTGGGTGAAGGACGGAAAGCTGCCCGTCTGGATGGCGGCGTACGGCCCCAAGGCCCTCGCGCTCGCGGGGGAGAAGGCCGACGGCTTCATCCTCCAGCTCGCCGACCCGTTCCTCACGGAATGGATGGTCAAGGCGGTCCGCAAGGCCGCCGCCGACGCGGGCCGCGACCCCGCCTCGATCACGATCTGCGTCGCCGCACCCGCCTACGTCGGCGACGACCTCGCGCACGCCCGCGAGCAGTGCCGCTGGTTCGGCGGCATGGTCGGCAACCACGTCGCCGACCTGGTCTCCCGCTACGGCGAACACTCCGGCCTCGTCCCCGAGGCGCTCACCGAATACATCAAGGCGCGTCAAGGCTACGACTACAGCCACCACGGCCGCACCGACAACCCCGACACCGCCTTCGTACCCGACGAGATCGTCGACCGCTTCTGCCTCCTCGGCCCGCCCCAGGCCCACATCGAGAAGCTGAAGGCGCTGCGCGGGCTCGGCGTGGACCAGTTCGCCCTGTACGCCATGCACGACGCCCGCGAGGAAGTCATCGACGCCTACGGACAGCAGGTCATCCCCGCCCTGCGCTGACGTACTGTCAACTCCCATATCCGCACGGCCCGTTCGCCCCGCACCGCCTTCCCCGAACGAATGGCCTGCTCATGACCGACACCACCGCCATATCCACCACGGCCGGCCCCCGGGACGGCCGGTTCGTCAACGAGGACCTGCGGCCGGTGCCGCCCGAGGGGCGCACCTGGACGACGTACAACTTCGCCGCCCTGTGGGTCGGAATGGCCCACAACATCCCCTCCTGGACGCTCGCTTCCGGTCTGGTCGCGCTCGGCATGGACTGGAAGCAGGCGGTCTTCACCATCGCCCTCGCCAACCTGATCGTGCTGGTGCCGATGCTCCTGACCGGGCACGCGGGCCCCAAGTACGGCATACCGTTCCCGGTCCTGGCCCGTGCCTCCTTCGGGCTGCGCGGCGCCAACCTCCCGGCGATGATCCGCGCTGCCGTCGCCTGCTGCTGGTTCGGCATCCAGACGTGGATCGGCGGCCAGGGCATCTTCGTCCTGCTCGGCAAGATCTTCGGCGGCTGGGCGGACGTGTCGGTGATCGGCGGCCAGCCCTGGACCCTCTGGCTCTGCTTCGGGTTCTTCTGGGCACTCGAACTCGCCATCATCCACCGGGGGATGGACACCCTGCGCCGCTTCGAGAACTGGGCGGCGCCCTTCGTCATCGTCGGCGCGCTGGTCCTGCTGGCCTGGATCGCGCACAAGGCGGGCGGCTTCGGCCCGCTTCTCGACCAGCCCTCGAAACACGGCTGGGGCCCCGACTTCTGGCCCGTCTTCTTCCCGTCCCTCATGGGCATGATCGGCTTCTGGGCGACGCTGTCGCTGAACATCCCGGACTTCACCCGCTTCGGCAGGGGCCAGCGAGCCCAGGTCTGGGGGCAGACACTCGGGCTGCCCACGACCATGACCGCGTTCGCGCTCCTGTCGGTCCTGGTCACCTCCGGCTCCCAGGCGGTGTACGGGGTGCCGATCTGGAGCCCGGTCGACCTGGTCGCCAAGACGGACAACGTCTTCGGCCTGCTGTTCGCGCTATTGACCGTCCTGGTAGCGACGATTTCCGTGAACATCGCGGCGAACGTGGTGTCTCCCGCGTACGACCTGGCGAACCTGGCCCCGAAACTCATCAACTTCCGCCGGGGAGCGCTCATTACGGGCATCGTCGGCGTCCTGATGTTCCCGTGGAAGCTGACCTCGACGCCCGAGCTGTACATCTTCACCTGGCTCGGCGTGGTGGGCGGGCTGCTCGGCACGGTCGCCGGGATCCTCATCGCCGACTACTGGGTGGTGCGCCGCACGGTCCTGGACGTGGCCGACCTGTACCGGCCGGGCGGCCGCTACTGGTACACGGGCGGCTGGAACTGGCGGGCGGTGGCGGCCTTCCTGGTCGGCGGGGTGCTCGCGATCGGCGGCTCGTACTCCACCCTCGACGACAAGGGCGCCAAGGCGGGCCCCTTCCCCACGGGCGGCCTCATCCCGTTCCTGAAACCGCTCGCGGACTACGGCTGGGCGGTGGGCCTCGGCTCGGCGCTGCTGTTGTACGTCGTGCTGTCGGCCGGAACCCGTCAGTCCGCGGGGCCCGGCTCCCAGCCCGGCGCGTAGCCGTCGACCTCCCGCTGCCAGGCCTCGGGGCCGCCCGGCAGGGGCCAGGCGCGGGTCAGGCCGGCGGCGTCGTCCAGGGTAGTGAGATCGGCCGCGAACCTGCGGGACGCATGGGAGATCCGCGTGGAGGCGAGCGGCCCGCCCCTCGCCTCCTGCGCCCGCACGTGCTCCTCGTACGCCTCGATACGTCGGCGCATCGCCTGCCCGGCCCAGCCGTCGGGCATCGCCCTGGTCAGGACGAGGAGTTCGGGGCGGCCGCCTTCCGCGAGCGCGGCCGTCAGACGGTCGTGACCGTCGAGTACGACGGGGGAGTTGAAGCCGCTGACCCACCACAGGAGCACCGGGGGCAGCACGCCCTCGCGGTACTGGCGCCGGTAGGCCTTCACGCGCGGGGCGTCCGGCGCTGACAGTCCCCGCAGCGGGAGCAGATCGCGGGCGTCCTCGACCGGGTCGCCGTAGCCGAACCAGGTGAGATGCCCCCGGTCGGGGTCGTGGGAGAGGAGCTTCGGCCAGTTGACGTCGGCGAACCAGTTCGGCAGCGAGCGCAGGAGCTGCCAACTCCCTTGATGGAAGGGCCCGTTGGGGCTCGCGCGGAGCTCGGAGGTGAAGTGGTGCGCCCAGCGGGCCGACCAGTCGGACGAGGCCCGGAACGAGCGGGCCGGGGCGGCCCGCAGCGGCGCGACCGGCGAGACGTAGCGGCCGGTCCGCGCGTAGTACAGGCCACGGTGGGTGGCCCGCTGGACCGCGAAGAGGACCGGGTCCGCACCCTGGCGCAGGAGCAGCCGCCGGCCGGACGCGGTCTCGACCCGCAGCGCGGGAACGGCGGGCCCGTCTACGTACAGCGACTGCTCCGCCATGCCCCGCTCCCTCTCCCCGCCCGGGCTACGGCACGCGAGCCGTCCACTGCGCGGTGCTGAACTTGCTCGCCGCGAGCTCGTGGGCCCGGGCCATCTCCTCGTCGGTGACCTTGCCCTCGGACAGACCGTACCGGGAACGGAAGGAAGCGATCATCCGCTCGATCACGGCCTCGCGCGGCAGGCCGGTCTGCCGCCGCAGCGGGTCGACGCGCTTCTTCGCGCTCTTGGTGCCCTTGTCGGACAGCTTCTCCTTGCCGATGCGCAGCACGTCCAGCATCTTGTCCGCGTCGATGTCGTACGCCATCGTCACGTGGTGCAGCACCGCGCCGTCGTCCGCGACGATCCGCTTCTGCGCCGCGCCCGCGATCTTGCCGGCCTCGGTCGCGATGTCGTTGAGCGGCTGGTACCAGGCCTTGACGCCCATGTCGCCGAGCGCGCCGAGCACCCAGTCGTCGAGATAGGCGTAGCTGTCCGCGAAGGACAGGCCCTGCACGAGGGCGTCCGGCACGGACAGCGAGTACGTGATCGTGTTGCCGGGCTCGATGAACATGGCGCCGCCGCCGCTGATCCGCCGCACGACGGTGATGCCGTGGCGCTCGGCGCCCTCCGGGTCGACCTCGTTGCGCAGCGACTGGAAGCTGCCGATGACCACGGCGGGCGCGCCCCACTCCCACACGCGCAGAGTCGGCGGGCGGCGCCCGGCGGCGACCTCGGCGGTGATGACCTCGTCGAGGGCCATGTGCAGCGCGGGCGACTGCGGGGCCTCGTGGATCAGCTGCCAGTCGTAGTCGTTCCAGTCGGTGGCGTGGGCGAGCGCCCGGCGCACGGCGACCGCCACGCCCTCCGAGGTCAGCCCGTACATGGTGGTGCCGGGCGGCAGCGCCGCGTCGATCCGGGCCGCGAGCCCGGCTGCGCCGGTGTCGGCGGGGGCGCCTTCCAGGGCCCCGTTGATCGCCAGGATCGCCTCGTCGGGTTCGAGGAAGAAGTCGCCCGCGACCGTCACGTCCCGCAGGACTCCGTCGCGGGTGTCGAGGTCGACCACGACGAGCTTGCCGCCGGGGACCTTGTATTCGCCGTGCACCGATTTGCCTCCATGTGTTCCTCGCGGTCCAACCGTAAATGGCTGGGCCCCATTCCCGCGCCGGGCTAGCCTGCCCGGATGACGGATCAAGAGACTCCCCAGGGCTCTGCGACGCCCTCCTTCGTACCCGTCGGCTTCCTGGTCCCGGGCGGACTCGACGCCGGGGACTTCCGGCTCCTGCCCCTGGGCCCGGAGCACAACGAGCGCGATCACGCGGCATGGACGGGGAGCATCGCGCACATCCGGGCGACCCCGGGCTTCGTCGGACGGAGCTGGCCGCCGGAGGCGGGCATGACCCTGGAGGCGAACCTGCGGGACCTCGAAAAGCACGCCGCGGACTTCGCCCAGCGGCGCGGATTCACCTACACCGTGCTGGAAGGACGGCCGTCCTCCGAGGTGATCGGGTGCGTCTACATCTACCCCGACCGGGACGACGCCGCCGTCACCGCGGTGTCCTCGTGGGTGCGGGCCGACCGGGCCGCGCTCGACGTGCCCTTGTACGCGGCGGTGCGGGACTGGCTCGCCAAGGACTGGCCGTTCGCGCGGGTCGACTACGCCGCGCGCTGAGGCGGGCGGTCCGCGGGCGGCTCGCTGATTGTCAGTGCCGCGTGCTTTGCTGGGACGCATGATCGACGAAGGTTTTCTCGCAGGTGACCTGGCAGCGGTGGAAGAGGCGGTCCGCAAGGCGGCCGCCGCCGAGATCATGCCGCGCTTCCGGCAGCTCGCCGCGCACGAGGTCGTCGAGAAGAACGGCCCGCACGACCTGGTGACGGTCGCCGACCGGCTCGCGGAGGAGCATCTGGCCGCGTCCCTCACCGCGATACTTCCCGGCTCGGTGGTGGTCGGCGAGGAGGCCGTGCACGCGGACCCGTCGGTGTACGAGGCGCTGCGCGGCGAGGCGCCGGTGTGGATCGTCGACCCGGTGGACGGCACCCGCCAGTTCGTCCGCGGCGAAGCCGGATTCTGCACCCTGGTCGCCCTCGCCCACCGGGGCGAGCTCCTCGCGTCCTGGACGTACGCGCCGGCGCTCGACGAGATGGCCGTGGCGATCCGGGGCCGCGGCGCCACCCTCAACGGCGAGCCACTGCACGCCGGTTCACCCGCACCCGGCGCGATCCTTGAGGTGGCCACGTCCCACCCGGACTACACGACACCCGAGCAGAAGCGTGCCCTCCTCGGCCTGCGCACCGAGGGAGTCCAGCCACGGCCGTGCGGCTCGGCCGGTCTCGAATACCTGGCGATAGCCCGCGGAGAACTCGACGCGCTGGCCTTCTCCTGGGAGTACGCGTGGGACCACGCGGCGGGCCTGCTCCTGGTCGCCGAGGCGGGCGGCGCCCAGACCACGATCGCGGGCGAACCGTTCCGGATCACCGGGGGGAATGCGCTCCCCTTCACCGCGGCGCGGGACGCGGCGACGGCGGAGCGGATACGGGGGCTGCTGGCGGGGGAGTGAGGTGCCCGAGCCTCCGAAGGGGCTCGCCCCTGCCCCCTGGTGCCTTTCTGCTGCCGGCCGTGCGTGGCTGGTCGCGCAGTTCCCCGCGCCCCTGGCGGGGTTGATCCTTTGCAGGGTGTCCCATGCGGGCATCACCGCCCTGCGGGCGATGCCTATGGCGGACATTGGCCCACTTCCAGCGTGTCCGGCGATTGAGGACGAGCGCCCTTAAGGCGCGAACGGGGTCTGGGGCAGAGCCCCAGGAAACGACCACCGGGCCGCAGCCGAGCCACCCACACCCGGCGGGTTTCGGGAAGGGGCGGGGAGGGCAGCCCGGGGTCCGGGGCGGAGCCCCGGGGGTGGTCAGGACAACGCCGCTCGTACCTCGCTCACCAGCTCCGCCGCCAGCTCCACCGCCTCCGCGTCGAGGCCGGTCAGGGACGCCGCCGCGCGCTCGGCGAAGTTCGGCGGGGTCGCGGGAAGGGCCGCCGCCGAGGCCAACGCTCCCTTCTCGTTGAGGAGCCAGCGCCGGTGGTGGGCGTGCAGCGACTGGGAGAGGATGCCCAACGCCCGGGACAGGCAGAGCGACACGTGCAGCGCATCGCCGCCCCCGGCCGACTTGCGGGCGACCGCCACCGAGAACTCCGCCTCCCAGGACGCCGCGACCAGCGCCGCCCTCAACGGCTCGGGATAGTCCCGTACCGCCTCCTGAAGGTCCGTCAACTCGCTCTGGGGGTCCGTCAGTACGCGACCCAGGGCCACTTCGCCGGGGTACGTCGGCGACCAGAAGCCGAGGGGGTGGCCGGGCTGTACGCCGATCTCGTACCGGCCCTCCACGCAGTCCGCCCAGACGCGCTCGACCCGGTCGAGGTCGCGCAGGATCCAGTCGACCGCGACGCCGTCGAGGGTCAGCCAGGCCCCGCCGTTCACCCAGGGGCCCCAGCCGCCGGGCCCGGCCACCTCCACCTGGGCGCCCGTGATCTCTTCGGCCAGCCGGGCCAGGGCGGAAACATTCAGGTCGCCCCGGTAATAGAGGCCCAGGTCCCAGTCGGAGTCCGGCCGGTGCGTACCGCGGGCGCGGCTGCCGCCGAGGGCGACGGCCCGCACCCCGGGCACTTCGGTGAGCCGCTCGGCGACTGCGGAAATACGGTGGCTGAAGGCGGCGTCCGCGTGCGAGTTCACCGGCCGGACGCTACCCCGGGCGGGATTGTCGGTGCACCGGAATATCCTGGGGGTCCTGGCCGTGGCGTGAGGAGTCCGAGGTGCCGTCGATGCTCGATGCAGTCGTCGTGGGGGCGGGACCCAACGGGCTGACCGCTGCGGTCGAACTGGCCAGGAGAGGCTTGCGCGTTGAGGTCTTCGAAGCCAAGGACACCGTGGGCGGCGGTGCCAGGACCGAGGAGCTCACCCTCCCCGGCTTCCGCCACGACCCGTGTTCCGCGGTCCACCCCCTGGGCATCGGCTCGCCCGCCTTCCGGAACATGCCCCTTGACCGGTACGGCCTTGAATGGCTGCACCCCGAGCTGCCGATGGCGCACCCCTTCGACGACGGCACGGCCGCCGTCCTGTCCCGCTCGGTCGCCGAGACCGCCGCGTCCTTCGGCCCGCGCGACGCCGGAACGTACCGCCGCCTGCTCGCCCCGTTCCTCGGCAAGTGGGACGTGCTCGCACGGGACTTCATGTCGCTGCCGCTGACCGCGCTGCCGCGCGACCCGATCGGCCTGGCCCGGTTCGGGGCCGTGGGCCTGCCGCCGTACAGCTGGCTGATGCGGCGCTTCCGGGACGACCGGGCGCGGGCCCTGATGGCCGGGCTCGTCGCCCATGTCATCGCCCCGCTCAATGGTCTGGCCACGGGCGGCGTCGGCATGCTCTTCGCGCTGGCCGCGCACGAGAACGGCTGGCCGCTGCCGCGCGGCGGCTCCCAGTCGATCTCCGACGCCCTCACCGCGTACCTGCGCGACCTGGGCGGCGCGGTCCACACCGGCTTCGAGGTCAAGCGGCTCGACGACCTGCCGCCGGCCCGCACCTACCTCTTCGACACCTCGCCCACCGCGCTGGCCCGGATCGCGGGCCTGGGCCGCGCGTACGACGGCTACAAGTACGGCGCCGCCGTCTTCAAGATCGATTACGCCCTGGACGGCCCCGTGCCCTGGACGGCGAAGGAGCCCCGGCTCGCCGGGACCGTCCAGATCGGCCCCTCAAGCCGCGACATCGGCACCGCCCTGAGTCAGGCCTCCGGCGGCACGGCCCCCGACACCCCGTTCCTGATCACCGCCCAGCCCAGCCTCGTCGACCCGTCCCGCGCGCCCGAGGGCAAGCACGTGTTCTGGGCGTACGGGCACGTCCCCAACGGGTGGGAGGGCGACTTCACGGACGCCATCGAGCGGCAGATCGAGCGCTTCGCCCCCGGCTTCCGCGACCGGATCCTCGCCCGTGCGACCGCGGGCCCGCCCCAACTCGCCGAGCGCAACGCCAACTACGTGGGCGGCGACATCGCCTGCGGCGCGGCCCGCGGCATCCAGTTGCTGCTCCGCCCGAAGATCTCCCTGTTCCCGTACGCGACGCGCCACCCGTCGGTGTTCCTGTGCTCGTCGGCCGCGTGGCCGGGCCCGGGGGTGCACGGGATGTCGGGCCACAACGCGGCGAAGGCGGCATGGCGAGCCCTGCGAAAGGCCGACCAGCGATGACATCGACCCGGGCGGAGATCGTCCTCGTACGCGGCGACATCACGGAGCAGACCGTGGACGTCATCGTCAACGCCGCGAATTCCTCGCTGCTCGGAGGCGGCGGGGTCGACGGCGCGATCCACCGGCGCGGCGGCCCCGCCATCCTGGAGGACTGCCGCAAGCTGCGGGCTTCGAAGTACGGCAGGGGCCTGGCAACGGGACAGGCGGTCGCCACGACGGCCGGGCGGCTGCACGCCGGCCATGTGATCCACACGGTGGGCCCGGTCTGGTCGAAGGACGAGGACCGCACGGAGTTGCTCGCTTCCTGCTACGAGCAGTCCCTCAGGCTCGCGAGGGAGCTGGGCGCCGCGACCATCGCGTTCCCTGCGATCTCGACCGGCATCTTCGGCTGGCCGATCGACAGCGGGGCAGGGATCGCGATCCGAGTGGCTCGCGAGCACGGCGGCGCTCCGCTGCGGGAGATCCGTTTCGTGCTGTTCGACGAGCCCGCGTACCAGGCGTTCGCCCAGGTCCTGGGCGACTGAGGGCGCAGCCGTCGAACCCGCCTCCGGGCGGCCGGACCGCTGCCCGCTTCCGCGGTGCGGTGCCACCCCGGGAAAGGATCTCGACCGTGCGTTATCGGCCACCTCGCCGACCGGATTTGTGGCGCCTGCTGCCGTCGTGTCGCCACGCATCGGCTTGATCAAAGCACCGTATGTCGCGGTATCCCGGTCGAGTTGATCGCCGCTGATCGGTCGCGAAGTGCCGAGACGGGCCGAAGCGGCCGCGTCGCATCCATGGCGTAAATACGTCGACATGTCGGCAGCCGTGTCGACCAACATCATTACCCGCTGGTTCACTTGCCCGGCAGGAGCCTCTCGCCACCCGATCGGGTGATTCTGATGGCTCCTTCTTGGCGCATGCGCCCCCGACCGAAGGGACCAGGATGTCGACCGCCGCGTACCGGCAACAGCCCGAGCAGCCGACGGGCCGGGCACAGCTCAGCCTGGGGATCGCCGCCGCGCGGAACCTGGCGACCACCACCAAGAGCGTCCCGCAGATGCAGGGCGTCAGCTCCCGGTGGCTGCTGCGCATGCTGCCCTGGGTGGAGGTGAAGGGTGGCGCGTACCGGGTCAACCGGCGCCTGGTGTACGAGGTCGGCGACGGGCGGGTCACCTTCGTCCAGGAGGGGACCGCGGTCAGGGTCGTCCCCGCGGAACTGGGCGAACTGCCGCTGCTGCGTGGGTTCGACGACGACGAGGCGCTGCGCGCGCTCGCCGAGCGCTGCCGACAGGAGCAGTACGGCCCCGGTCAGGTGATCGCCCACCAGGGCGGGCCCGTCGACCACGTCTACCTGATCGCGCACGGCAAGGTGGAGAAGGCCGGCACCGGACGGTACGGCGAGGAGACCCGGCGCGGCGTGCTGTCCGACGGCGGGTTCTTCGGCGGGCAGGCGGTGGCCGAGGAGCCGGGGGAGTGGGAGTTCACGGCACGCGCCATGACGGCGTGCACCGTGCTGGCCCTGCCCCGCGCCGCGTACGAGGAAGTGGCCGGTCGCAACGAGCGGTTGCGGGCCCACGTCCGCCGGCGCCAGGACGAGAAGGCGAGGCCGCAGAACAAGAAGGGCGAGGCGAACATAGCCCTCGCCTCCGGCCACACCGGTGAGCCGGTGCTTCCGGGAACCTTCGTCGACTACGAACTGGCACCCCGCGAATACGAGTTGAGCGTGGCCCAGACGATCCTGCGGGTGCACAGCCGGGTCGCCGACCTCTACAACGACCCGATGGACCAGGTCGAGCAGCAACTGCGGCTGACCATCGAGGCGCTGCGCGAGCGCCAGGAGTCGGAGCTCGTCAACAACCCCGAGTTCGGGCTGCTGCACAACGCCGACCACAGCCAGCGCATCTCCACCCACTCCGGCCCGCCCACCCCGGACGACATGGACGAGCTGCTGAGCATGCGCCGCGGCACCAAGGCCTTCTTCGCGCACCCCCGCGCCATCTCCGCCTTCGCCCGCGAATGCAACAAGCGGGGCCTCGCGTTCGACAGCGCCGACCTGGGCGGCCACCCGGTACCCGCCTGGCGGGGCGTGCCGATCCTGCCTTGCGGCAAGATCCCCGTCTCGGACGAGGGGACCTCCGCCATCCTCGCGATGCGCCTCGGTGAGGCCGAGGAAGGCGTGGTCGGGCTGCGGCAGACCGGGATCCCCGACGAGTACGAGCCGGGCCTCAACGTGCGGTTCATGGGCATCAACGACCAGGCCCTGATCTCTTATCTGGTCAGCACCTACTACTCGGCCGCGGTTCTCGTGCCCGACGCACTCGGCGTCCTCGAAAACGTCGAGGTCTTCCACAGCCCGTCCTGACGCGGACATCAGCGATGACGCAGGCGTCGGCCGTCCCGACGCAGACGTCAGCCGCGACACGGGCCTCAGCCGTCCTGACGAAGACGTCGACCAGTGCGAACGGAGAGCAGAACCCGTGTCACAGCTGTCCCGGATGACCGCACCCACGGCCCGCCACCACACGGCGAGGCTCGTGGCCACGCTCCTCACCCACCGCCGGGGAACCCTCCCCGCCGCTCCGAAGACGCTGCCGGGAACCGCCCCGCGCCCGGCGGGCACCGCGATACCCACCGGGCCGACGGGACTCGGCACCTCCGCCGCCCGCATCGCGCCGACAAAGCCGGCCGCGAGCAGGGCGGAAGGGCAGGGTGCCGGCGTCCCGGAGCTGTACTGCCCGCCCGCGATCCGGGACGACCCGGCGCTCGGCCGGGAGGTGAACGACCGCCTGGTGGCCTGGGCCGAAGAGGTCGGGCTCTATGCCGGACGGCTCGACCGCGTACGCGCGGCGGACTTCGGGCGCCTCATGATGCTGGCCCACCCCGACACCGACGACCCGGACCGGCTCCTCGCCGCGGCCCGGTGCGCACTGGCGGAGTGGGCCACGGACGACTACTACTGCGACGACGAGACCATGGGGTCCCGGCCCGAACTCCTCGGCTCGCAGCTCGGTCTCGCCCATGCGGCCCTCGACCCCGCCCACCTCCCGGCCCGTTACGCGTCCGCGTGGGAAGCGGACATGGGCGCCGACCCCGTACGGGTCGCCCTGCGCTCGGCGCTCCAGGGCCTGGCCAGGTATGCGGACCCCGCTCAACTGGCCCGGCTCCGCCACGAGGTCGCCGTCCTCTTCGTCGGCTACGGACAGGAGGGCTCCTGGCGGTCCCGGGGCCACATGCCCACCGTCCGCGAATATCTGGCACACCGTCAGATCAACAGCTTCCTGCCCTGCATCGCCCTGGTCGACGTGCTGAGCGGCCATCCGCTGGCGGCCCGCGAGTACGCCGATCCCCGGGTCCGCCGCGTCGTGACGATGGCCGGCACGGCCGGCACGCTCGTCAACGACCTGTATTCGATGACCAAGGAACACCAGTCCTCGGGCGTGGAGTTCAACCTGCCCGCCGTGATCGCCGAGGAGGAGCGGTGCTCGCCGAGTGAGGCGGTGGAGCGGAGCGTGGAGATCCACGACGAGCTGGTGCGCACCTACGAAAGAGAGGCCGCGGCCCTCGCCGTCACCGGATCGCCCCAGTTGCGCCACTTCCTCGCGGGGGTGTGGGCCTGGCTCGGCGGCAACCGCGCATGGCACAGCGGCAGCCTCCGCTACAACGACGCCTGAGCCCGCCCTCCCGCCTCGTCACCACCCCTGCGGTATGCCCGCACCCAAGTAAGGAGCCCCCATGACCACCACCCCTGCCCCCGCCGGCGTACTGCGCACCGCCTACCAGAAGGCCGTCGCGGAGTACTGGAACAACGAGCAGGACCCGGTCAACCTGCGCCTGGGCGATGTCGACGGCCTCTACCACCACCACTACGGGCTCGGCGACTACGACCCCTCCGTTCTGGAGGGCCCGCAGGAGACCCGGGACGCGCGCATCGTCGAGGAGCTGCACCGGCTGGAGTCGGCCCAGGCCGACGTCCTCCTCGACCACCTCGGCCCGATAGCCCCCGGCCAGCGCCTCCTGGACGCCGGATGCGGCCGGGGCGGCACCAGCATCATGGCCAACGCGCGCTTCGGCTGCCAGGTCGACGGCGTGTCCATCTCCCAGTCCCAGGTCGACTTCGCCAACGGCCAGGCCCGCAAGCGCGGCGTGGACGACAAGGTGCGCTACCACTTCGGCAACATGCTCGACACGGGCTTCCCGACCGGTGCCTTCCAGGGGATCTGGAACAACGAGTCCACCATGTACGTGGACCTCTTCGAGCTGTTCTCCGAGCACGCCCGCCAGCTGGCCTTCGGCGGCCGCTACGTCGTCGTCACCGGCTGCTACAACGACGTCACCGGCGGCCGTTCCAAGGCGGTCAGCCGTATCGACGAGCACTACACCTGCAACATCCACCCCCGCAGCGCCTACTTCAAGGCGCTCGCCGCCAACGGTCTCGTCCCGATCAACGTCGTCGACCTCACGGCCGACGCGATCCCGTACTGGGAGCTGCGGGCCCAGTCCTCCCTGGCCACCGGCGTCGAGGACCCGTTCCTGACCGCGTACCGCGAAGGCAGCTTCCACTATCTGCTGATCGCCGCCGACCGCATCTGACCCGCCCCTGGCCCCGCAAGGCCGATGTCGGATTTTCGCCAGCCGGGGCGGGGGGTCGTGCCCGATGCTTGACGCATGCCTCCCGTCGCCCCCGCCCCGATGCACACCGACACCGAGCGCTGCGTACGCGCCGTCCAGTCCAAGGACGCGCGCTTCGACGGCTGGTTCTTCACGGCCGTCTTGACCACCCGCATCTACTGCCGGCCCAGCTGCCCGGTCGTGCCGCCGAAGGTCGAGAACATGACCTTCTACCCGAGCGCGGCCGCCTGCCAGCAGGCCGGGTTCCGGGCCTGCAAGCGGTGCCGCCCCGACACCACGCCCGGCTCGCCCCAGTGGAACGCCCGCGCCGACACCGTGGCCCGCGCCATGCGCCTCATCAGGGACGGAGTCGTCGACCGCGAGGGAGTCCCCGGCCTTGCGGCCCGGCTCGGCTACAGCGCCCGGCAGATCGAGCGCCAACTCCTCGCCGAGCTGGGCGCGGGCCCCCTCGCCCTGGCCCGCGCCCAGCGCGCCCAGACCGCGCGCCTGCTCATCGAGACGACACCGCTGCCCATGGCGGAGGTCGCCTTCGCCGCCGGGTTCTCCTCGATCCGCACCTTCAACGACACCGTCCGTGAGGTGTTCGCGCTGGCCCCGACCGAGCTGCGGGCCCGCGCCGCGCGCGGCATCGCCCGCCAGACGCCGGGCGCGATCACCCTGCGGCTGCCCTTCCGCGCGCCGCTCACCCCGGACAACCTCTTCGGCCACCTCGCCGCGACGGGTGTGCCCGGCGTCGAGGAGTGGCGCGACGGTTCGTTCCGCCGCACACTGTCCCTCCCGTACGGGCACGGCATCGCGGAGCTCACCCCGCAGCCCGAGCACATCGGATGCGTGCTGCACCTCACCGATCTGCGCGACCTCACCATCGCGATCAGCCGCTGCCGCTGGATGCTCGACCTGGACGCCGATCCGGTCGCCGTGGACGACCGCCTGCGCGCCGATCCGCTGCTCGCGCCGCTGGTCGACAAGGCGCCGGGGCGCCGGGTGCCGCGTACGGTCGACGCGCCGGAATTCGCGGTCCGGGCGGTCCTCGGCCAGCAGGTCTCGACGGCCGCCGCCCGCACCCATGCCGCTCGGCTCGTCGTCGCACACGGCCGGCCCGTCGACGACCCGACGGGCGGCCTGACCCACCTCTTCCCGACCCCCGCCCAGCTCGCGGAGCTCGACCCGGAGACGCTGGCCCTGCCGCGCAGCCGCCGCACGACCCTCACCACGCTGGTCGCCGCGCTCGCCGACGGCACCCTCGAACTCGGCATCGACAGCGACTGGGACCGGGCCAGGGCCCAGCTCATGGAGCTGCCCGGCTTCGGCCCCTGGACCGTCGAGGCGATCGCGATGCGGGCGCTTGGCGACCCGGACGCCTTCCTGCCCACCGACCTCGGCATGCGCCGCGCCGCCCAGAACCTCGGCCTGCCCGCCACCCCCGCCGCGCTCACCGCGCGCGCCGCGGCCTGGCGACCCTGGCGGTCCTACGCCGTCCAGTACCTCTGGGCGACGGAGGACCACGCCATCAACCACCTTCCCGCATAAGGGAGTTCAGTCGTGCACATCACCCACACGGTCATCGACAGCCCCTACGGCCCGCTCACCCTGGTGGCCACCGACGGAGTCCTGAGCCACCTCTACATGGAGGGCCAGCGCCACAGGCCCCCGCAGGAAACCTTCGGCGAGCGGGACGAAGACGGCCCGTTCCCGGAAGCCATCCGCCAACTCGACGCGTACTTCGCATCCGAACTGACCGAATTCAAGCTGGACTTGAACCTTCAGGGCACACCGTTCCAGCAGCGCGTGTGGCACCAGCTCCAGCAGATCCCGTACGGCGAGACCCGCTCCTACGGCGAGCTGGCCGAAGCCCTCGGCAACCCGAACGCATCCCGCGCGGTGGGCCTCGCCAACGGCAAGAACCCGGTCGGCATCATCGTGCCGTGCCACCGAGTGATCGGCGCGAACGGCAGCCTGACCGGCTACGGCGGCGGCCTCGACCGCAAGCAGCGGCTGCTGGCGTTCGAGCGGGGGGAGGCGGAGGATGCGCTGTTCTGAGCGCCCCGCGGACATCGGTGTCCGTCGGCCAAGGGTTTGTGGTCACCTGTCGCGCAGGTTCCCCGCGCCCCTTCGGGGCGCCACTAACGCCCGGCCGGAAGGAAGTTAGTGAAGCGTTGGCGGGACCCGGAAGCATCGGGTGTCCCTGCGCGGACCGGGCCCGCTGCCCGGGCGACGGGCCGGGCTCTGTTCGCAGGGTTCCGGATTCCACCGCCCGTGAAAGGCCCCCATGCGCTCCCACCAGCAGGCCCAGCATCCCCACGGCAAGGAGCCCGAGCGCGCTCCCGGCGTAAACCGGGCTCCGGGCACAGGAGTTGGGGCGGGCCTGCTAGCCCTCCAGAGCGTCGCGGGCAACGCCGCCGTCGTGCAGATGCTCCGCCACCATACCGGGCACGCCGGTGCCGAGGAGCGCCATCAGCGCGGCGCGGGCTGTGGTCACACCAGTGGCGAGGAAGTGCAGCGTTCTGCGGGGAACGAGGGGCTCGGCGGCCCGGTCGTCCAGCGCACCGCGGAGAAGCGGGAACGGAGCAGCAGCCCGGAGCCCGAAGGCGCGCGCAAGGAAGCGAAGGACTCGGAGGGCGCCACGGCCCAGGAGCGCCGGATGCGCCGTGCGGCCATCCAGAAGGCCGTGGACGGTGGCCGCGCCCTGGTGTCAGCGGCACTGCCGAAGATCACGGACGGCGACTTCCTGAAGTCGGTGTTCGGCCCGGATGCCGAGGCCGGGCAGGTGAAGGAGAACTTCCAGCGGGTCCTCGCCCGGCTCGACGAGGCGAACACCGCCGATGAAAACGACCCGTTGGCGGTGAAGGACCTCTACGTGGCCGGGGAGAAGACGAGCATCATCGCGCACGCCGTGGGGCCGACCATCACCGCGACGACGCACTTCCACGAGGTGGACGAGACGACGCGCCGCGACACCCTGGTCCACGAGGCGGTGCACGCCTCACTGGGAACTCCCGACATCGCCTACAAGACGTCCCGCCTGATCGACGGCCTCTCCACGAAGGGCGCCCTGCAGAACCCGGACAGTTATGTGTGGTACGCCCTGGGCGTGGTCGAGGGCCAGACGACGGCGGGCGCAGGGCATCAGATCCAGGACCGCTTCGGCGAAGGGCTCACGCAGGAGCAGCAGGGGGCGATCCGCCAGTCCCTCGGTATCGCTCTGCAAGTGGTGGCCGATGCCCACCGATTGCTGGAGCAGGCGGAGCAAGGTGGAAAGGAGGGTCAGGATTCGGCCCGCTACAAGGGAATCACCGTGCCAACTCTTGGCTACGTCAACGCAGTTCGCAAGGATATTGGGCTGAAGGAAGAGGCGGACGCCCGGGAAGGCGTCAAGAAGCTCGGAAAAATCGCCGGATTCATCTCTCCCGTCATGGGCTCCCTCGCCGTGCCGGCGACGATAGACGTGACCGGCGAGAGCGGCATCACCTGGGAGCGGGACGGCGCCGGTGTATTCACCGTCACGGTGCCGAAGAGCACGCCCGTAGGAGAGTTGAACCATGCGTCTCTCCTGGCGAGTTGCATGAAGTCCATGTACCCGAAGAGCCACGAGTTCCTCACGGAGGTCATCCGCAAACTGGGCCTGTCCAAGGGATTCACGGACCTGACGAACTTCCAATAGGCGCGCGTAGCTTGCCCTTGCGTACCTTGCCCCGCCTCCTCGGACGGGCTACACAGGGGAACGTCCGTCTCCGCCCGAGAGTGAGACCTCATGCACGTCCAAGACAGCGGCACCGCACGCAACGCGGCGGAGCTCCGCACGCCGCCCGGCGCCTCACCCCGCCGGGGTGAACCGGCGCCGTCCCGCCTTCTCCTCGCTCTGCAAGGCACCGTCGGGAACGGGGCGGTCGTGCAGTTGCTCCGCCGGTCCGGGCACGCCGGTGCCGAGGAGCGGCATCGGCACGGCGCGGGCTGTGGTCACACGAGTGGGGCCGCAGTGCAGCGTTCCGCGGTGCAGGACATCCTCGGCACGCCGGGCAGGGCCCTGGACGAGGCGACCCGCAGCGACATGGAGTCGCGGCTCGGCGCCGACTTCTCCGATGTACGCATCCACACCGATGCCGCGGCCAAGGCCTCGGCGGCGGAGGTCGGCGCCCGCGCCTACACGTCCGGCAGCCATGTCGTCATCGGTGACGGCGGCGCGGACAGACACACCCTCGCCCACGAGCTCACTCATGTGATCCAGCAACGGCAAGGCCCCGTCGCGGGCACCGACAACGGCAGTGGGCTGAAGGTCTCCGACCCCGCGGACCGCTTCGAGAGGGAAGCCGAGGTCAACGCGACGCGCGCCATGTCCGGGGCCGCCCCCCAGGTGCAGAGGGCCGAGACCCCGAAGCGCGCCCATGGCGGTGCCACCGCCATTCAGCGCGTGAGCGGCGGCGGTCACGCGCAGGGCGACCATGTGTTCAACGCCCTTGACAACACTGCGGCGACGATCGGTACTGCGCTCAAGCGGCGGGCGAAGGACTTCTGGGGCGGTGCGGAAATCGACGACGACGTCAAGAAGGTAATCAGGAAGACCCCGCAGCTCTGGGCGAAGTTCACCGGTAATCTCGCTGATCTGAACGGCAGTTGTGCCCTTCTGCAGGAGCGTGCCGTGACCGCCGGGAACGCTGGACATCCGTCCGGAGACGTACCTCACAGCCCGTTCGTCGCGACGTTGGCGGAAGACTCGGTGGCGGGCCCGGACGCCAACGCGGAAACGTTCGGCAACTTCTCCCGTGCACTGACCAGAAAGGCCCAGGAGTGCGGGGCCGCAGGATGGGCCATAGGTGGCGAACTGAATGTGGCCACGCCGGAGTGGGGCACGCTTCTCGAAGCGAAGATGTTCGACCCGGACGCGGTGAGGAAGATTGAACAGAACCGCCTCGGACCGGGGCAGCGGCCCGCCTTCAACACCTGGCTCACCGCCACCAAGGGGCACTACGCGGCCCTCTATTTCCAGCTGCTCGTCTCCATGAGGGCACTGAACACCTTCCTGCGCTGGGTGATCGAGACCCAGACGAACATCTGGGCGTTCCAGGACGGCCAACGCACCGACTTCGAGAACGCCGACTTCGACACCTACGACCGGAACGCCACTTCCGCCGACTGAGCGCTCCGCCGGTCGGCCCTTCGACTACGGGCCGTCCGGGCCCGGCCGCCCCAGCGTGCCGAGGAGCCGCGGCAGGGCCGTGCCGATGGGCTCCCGTACGACCTCGTCGGCGAGCGCGTCGTACGGGGTCGGATCGGCGTTCACGATGATCAGCCGGGCGCCCCCGTCCGCCGCGATCCCCGCGAGCGAGGCCGCGGGCTGGACCTGGAGCGTCGTACCGACCGCGATGAAGATCTGGCAGGCCTTGGCGATCGCCATCGCCTGGGCGAGCACCTCGGGGTCGAGCCGTTCGCCGAACATGACCGTCGCCGACTTCAGGATGCCCCCGCACGCCGTGCACGGCGGATCCGCCTCGCCCGCCGTCACCCGCGCCAGCGCCTCGTCCATCGAGGACCGTGCGTGGCAGCGGGTGCAGGTCACCGCCCGTGCGGTGCCGTGGAGTTCGAGGATCTTGCGCTCCGGGAAGCCCGCGCGCTGCTGCAGCCCGTCGACGTTCTGGGTGATCACGCGCACCGGCACACCGGACTTCTCGAACTCGGCGACCGCCCGGTGCGCGGCGTTCGGCTCGGCCTTCAGGGCGGGGCTGTCGCGGCGCATCAGCCAGGACCGGCGCCGGATCTCGGGATCGGCCATGTAGAAGTCGTACGTCACCAGCTTCTCGGCCTCGGGATCGCGCCGCCACAGGCCGTTCGGCCCGCGGTAGTCGGGGATCCCCGAATCGGTGGAGATACCGGCCCCGGAAAGAATCGCGACGAGTGGCTTGCTCATGCGGGGAGCGTAGGGGGCGCGGGGGAGGCGGGCGAACGGATTTCGGCCCGCCCCTTCCCGGCGCGGCGGGGAGCCGGGCTCCGCACCCGGGGTGCGCCCACCGCTCACCCCACCCGAAGTCCGTTCTCCAGCTCCACCGTCCCCCGCCCCTCCAACAGGACGTCCAGCGCGGCCAGTACGCGGTGGCCCAGGGGGCCCGGCAGGTGGGTGGGGAGGTCTTCGCGGGGGACCAGGCGCCAGGAGAGGAGCTCCTCCTCCTGGAGCCGGATCGACTTGAGGCGGTCCTCGTCGAGGACTCCGCCGTCGTAGACGTACGCGACGATCGGCGGGCGCGCCTTGCCGTGGACCCAGTCCACCGCGAGCAGGCGGCCCAGCTCCACGTCGAGGCCGATCTCTTCGAGGGTCTCGCGGCGGGCCGCCCCGCGCGGGGTCTCGTCGGTGTCGGACTCCACGGTCCCGCCGGGCAGCGCCCAGCCCTCGCGGTAGTTGGGCTCGACGAGCAGCACCCGGTTCCCGGCGTCCAGGAACAGCGTGGCGGCGCCGGAGAGTACGCGGGGGAGGCCGGCGATGTAGGCGGCGTAGTCGTTGTCGGGCGCTGTGGCGTTGTCGGTCGTCATGGTGAGAAGGGTAGGGGGCCTGGTCAGGGGGTTCCTCGCCGTATCGGGCCCCATCCCCGTTAGGCCTGCGGCGGGCTCGAACCGTCTTCACCCGTACGGGACTTGGCGGCCCGGCGCAGTCGGTGGTGACGGGCGGCGCCCTGCTCGGTGATCGCGTCGCCGACCATCGCCCGGACCGCGTCGCCCAGGCCGTGCAGGGCGCCGTGGCGGGAGGGCCCCGCGCCCGGGTCCTCGCGCAGCTCCTTCACCAGGGACCAGCACAGGCCCAGCATCACCAGGACGAAGGGGAGCGCGACGAGGATCGTCGCGGTCTGGAGGGACTTGAGGCCGCCCGCGACGAGCAGGACCGCCGCGACCGCCGCCATCAGGACGCCCCACATCACCACGAGCCACGTCGGCGGGTGCAGCGAGCCCCGGCTGGTGAGCGACCCCATCACGAGCGAGGCCGAGTCGGCGCTGGTGATGAAGTAGGTCATCACCAGGGCCATTGCGATGTACGAGGTGACCGTGCCGATCGGCAGCGCGTCCAGCATCGCGAAGAGCGAGGCCTCGGCGCCGTCCTTCACCGCCGCGGCGAGGTCGGCCGTGCCGGTGGACGCGAGCCGGATCGCCGTGCCGCCCATGACGCAGAACCAGATGACCGTCGCCCCGCTGGGCACGAGCAGCACCCCGATGAGGAATTCGCGGATCGTCCGGCCGCGCGAGATCCGGGCGATGAAGGTGCCGACGAACGGCGCCCAGGACAGCCACCAGGCCCAGTAGAAGACCGTCCACGCACCCAGCCACGCCCGGTCCGTGAAGGCGCCGGTGCGGCTGGCCATCGGGAGCAGGTCGTGCAGATAGCCGCCGATCGAGGCCGGGATGGTGTCCAGGATGTAGACGGTCGGGCCGAGCAGGAAGACGAAGACCATCAGCACCGCGGCGAGCACGATGTTGATGGTGGACAGCCACTTCACGCCCTTGTGCAGGCCCGAGAAGGCGGAGAGCACGAAGGCCGCCGACAGGGAGGCGATGATGACGAGTTGGGTGGTTCGGGAGTTGTTCACGTCCGACGTGATGTCGAGGCCTTCGGCGACCTGGAGCGCGCCCAGGCCGAGGCTCGTCGCGGTGCCGAAGACGGTCGCGAAGACGGCCAGCAGATCGATGCATCTGCCGGGCCGGCCGGCCGCCCGGCGTTCGCCGATGAGCGGCACGAACGCGGAGGACAGCCGGTTGCCCCGCTCCTTGCGGAACCCCGCGTAGGCCAGCGCGAGCCCAGCGATGCCGTAGATCGCCCAGGGGGTGAGCGTCCAGTGGAAGAAGGAGTACTCCAGGGCGGTGCGCGCGGCATCGCCCGTGCCGGGCTGGGCGCCGGTCGCCGGGGGCGGGCTCAGGAAATGGGTGAGCGGTTCGCCGACCCCGTAGAACATGAGGCCGATGCCCATCCCGGCACTGAACATCATCGCGATCCAGGCAAGGTTGGTGAACTCCGGCTCGGAGTCGTCGGCGCCCAGTCTGATCCGCCCGTACCGGCTGATCGCGAGGACCACGCACAGCACCAGGAAGACGTCGGCGGCGACCACGAAGAGCCACGCGAAGTTGTTCAGGACCCACGCGAGCGCCGTCGAGGAGGCGCTGTCGAACGAGCTCTTGCCGAGCGCCGCCCAGCCGACCACGGCCACCACCGCGAGCACGCCGATGGTGATCAAGGATTGGTCGGGCGAGGGGTCGGGGGCCCCGGGAGAGCCGCCCGGCGGGGCGCCGGAGCCGGAATGATCGATCGAATCCATCCTCATGTCGGCCCACTATGGTGGGGAATGTACGCATTTTGTGGGGTGGCGCGCCGTCCGTGGACCCTGGCAGCTATGGGCAGGCGCGCGCCGGGCGGATAGGGTCGGAAACGGCGCGACTGCCTGTTCGAAAGCAAGGGATGGCAAGTGACGGACGGCGCAGTTTTGGAGACCGCCCGCGTACTCGTGGCGGCGGACAAGTTCAAGGGCTCGCTCACGGCCGTACAGGTCGCGGAGCGGGTGACGGCCGGGCTGCGGCGGGTCGTCCCGGATCTGCGGGTGGAGACCCTGCCGGTCGCCGACGGCGGCGACGGCACGGTGGCCGCCGCGGTGGCGGCCGGATTCGAGCGCCGCGAGGCACGGGTCACCGGCCCCGTCGGCGCCCCGGTGACCGCCGCGTACGCGGTGCGCGACGGGGTGGCCGTGGTCGAGATGGCGGAGGCCTCCGGGCTCCAGCACCTTCCCGAGGGCGTCTTCGCGGCGCTCACCGCCACCACGTACGGCTCCGGCGAGCTGCTGCTCGCGGCCCTCGACGCGGGCGCGCGGACCATCGTGTTCGGGGTCGGCGGCAGCGCGACGACCGACGGCGGCGCGGGCATGCTGGCCGCGCTCGGCGCCCGCTTGCTGGACGCCGCAGGCGAGCCCGTCGGCCCCGGCGGCGGCGCCCTCGCCGGCCTCGCGACGGCCGACTTCTCGGGCCTCGACCCCCGCTTCAAGGACGTGGAACTCGTCCTCGCCAGCGATGTCGACAACCCGCTGACCGGCCCGAAGGGCGCCCCCGCGGTCTACGGCCCGCAGAAGGGCGCCTCGCCCGAGGACGTGGCGACCCTGGATGCGGCCCTGGCCCACTACGCCAAGGTCCTCGAAGGCGTGCTCGGCGCGAAGGCCGCCGAGGCCGCGCGCGCCCCGGGCGCCGGTGCGGCCGGCGGCATCGGCTACGGCGCGCTGGTCGCCCTTGACGCCGCGTTCCGTCCAGGCATCGAGGTCATGCTCGACGTGCTCGGCTTCGCGCCCGCCCTGGCCCGGGCCACGCTGGTGATCACCGGCGAGGGCTCGCTCGACGAGCAGACCCTGCACGGCAAGGCCCCGGCGGGCGTCGCCGCGGCGGCCCGCGCGGCCGGCATCGAGGTCGTCGCGGTGTGCGGCCGCCTGCTGCTCCAGCCGGGACAGCTCGGCGAGGCGGGCATTCGCCGCGCCTACCCGCTGACCGAGCTGGAGCCGGACCCGGCCCAGTGCATCGCCAACGCGGGCCCGCTCCTGGAGCGCGTCGCCCAGAACATCGCGGGCGACTTCCTGCTGTAGGAGCCCGTCACCGGAGCGGCCCCCCTCGCGACTCGCGAGGGGGGCCGCTCTGTCGTTCCCTGAACCCAGACGCCCATGCGCGTGCACGCCTCCATCCCATGTGAGACACTGATGTCTCATTCGATACTGGAGTGTTTCATGACGCCGCCCCTCGACCCACGGCGCTGGGTCGTCCTCGCGATCCTTTCCGGCAGCCTGCTGCTGATCGCGATGGACACCACCATCCTCAACGTCGCCTTCCCCTCGCTGGTCAGCGACCTGCAGCCCAGCTCCGTACAGCAGCTGTGGATCATCGACGTCTACGCGCTCGCGCTCTCCGGACTGCTCGTGACGGCCGGAGCGCTCGGCGACCGCTGGGGGCGCAAGCGGCTGCTGCTCGCCGGCTTCGCGATCTTCGCGCTCGCCTCGCTGATGGCGGTCTTCGCGACCGAGGCCTGGCAGGTCATCGCCGCCCGGGCGCTGCTCGGCGTGGGTGGCGCGGCGATCATGCCGTCGACCCTGTCGATCCTGCGCGACGTCTTCACCGACGCCCGCGAACGCGCCCTCGCCTACGCCGTGTGGGCCGCCGTCTTCGGTGGCGGCATGGCGCTCGGCCCGGTGGTCGGCGGGCTGCTCGTCGAGCAGAACGGCTGGCAGTCCGCGTTCCTGATCAACATCCCGGTCGCCCTGGTGATCATCGCCTTCGGCGCCTGGATGCTGCCCGAGTCCCGGCAGCCGCGCGAGGGTCGCTGGGACTGGTGGGGCGTGGGCCAGTCCATCGTCGGCATGCTCGCCCTGGCCGGCGGCATCAAGCAGCTCGGCAAGGGCGGTCCCACCGACCCGGTCGCGTGGACGCTGCTCGTGGTCGCCGCCGTCGCGCTGACGGTCTTCGTCCGCCGCCAGCTGCGACTGCCCCACCCGCTGCTCCACGTGAGGCTGTTCACCAACCGCTCGTTCAGCATCGCCGCCGCCGCGATCTTCCTCGGGATGATCGCACTCGGCTCGGCGCTGTTCCTGGTCACCCAGTGGTTCCAGTACGGACAGGGCTACAGCCCGCTGGAGGCCGGCATCCGGCTGCTTCCGGCGCCGCTCGGCCTGGTCGTCACCTCGCTGGTGACCCCGGTCCTGATGCACCGGCTGCCGATCCGGCACGTCATCGGCGGCGGGCTGCTCCTGATGACCGCGGGCCTCGCGCTGCCGTGGCTGTTCCAGCAGTCCGGGCCGCTGGCCTACCCCGGGGTCGCCGTGGCGCTCGGCGTGCTCGGCTGCGGCGTCGGCATCGCCACCACGGCCGCGTCGGTGACGTTGATGGCCTCCACCCCGAAGGAGCACGTCAGCGGGGCGGCCGCCGTCGAGGAGACCTGCTACGAGCTGGGCGCGGCCATGGGCGTCGCCATCCTCGGCAGCGTCGCGGCGGCCCTGTACCGGACGCATCTGCCGGAGCTCGCCCTGGACGGGGCCGCCACCGCGTCCGTGCGCGACTCGGTAGGCGAGGCGGCCCATGTGGCCGCGGAGATCGGCGGCCCGGCCGGGGCGCTGCTCCTGGAGAAGGCGTCCGCCGCCTTCACCTCCGGCATGACCCCGACGTTCCTCCTCGCCGCGGCCCTGCCGCTGGCCGCCGCGGTGCTCGCCTGGGCGAAGATCCCGGGCGACCTCCGCCCGACGGAGAACGCGCACTGACCCCCGCGCCCGAGGGGCTCCGCCCCTCGAACGCCGGTTGAGCCCCGGTGCTGTCAGGGGCGTGGGGAACTGCGGACCAGCCCTGCACGGTCCGCGGACGACCGAGGGTTCAGGGGCGCGGGGAACTGCGCGAGAAGCGACCACGGTCCGCAGCCGAGGGGGTCGGGGGTGCGAGCCACCACTGGGTGCCCGCCTCGCGGTCCGGGCGGAACGGGCATACGAAAAGGGGCCCCGGGTTCAAGAACCCGGGGCCCCTTTCCAGCACCGTGCGGAACTACGGCACCGTGAGGAACTACGGCAGCTGGGCCGCACGCGCCTCGCGGCGGTTGTCGCGGAAGGTGTTCACCCGGCGGGCCGTCGCGAAGAGGGGGATCGTGGCGGCCAGGACGATCTGCAGCGCGCAGCCGGTCTGGAGCAGCAGCTGACCGCCCGGAGCGTCGAACGCCCAGGCCGCGAGCAGCCCCATCGCACCGATGATCCAGCTGAGCATCGCCACCGCGAGGATGCCCCGCGGCTTCGGGTACTCGACCCGGCTCACCATCAGCCAGGCGACTCCGATGACGGCGAGCAGCGTCGGGATGAACGGCAGTTCAAGCAGGACGATCGAGACGACCGTGAGGGCGCCGAAGGGGCTCGGCATGCCCTGGAACATGCCGTCCTTCATCGTCACGCACGAGAAGCGCGCGAGTCTCAGCACCACGGCGAGCAGCACCGTGATCGCGGCCACCGCGGCGACCCGCTGGTGGGCGTCGTCCGCGACCATTCCGTACACGAGCACGAAGTAGGCCGGGGCGAGCCCGAAGCTGATCAGGTCCGACAGGTTGTCCAGCTCGGCGCCCATCGGGGAGCTGCGCAGCTTGCGGGCGACCAGACCGTCACAGAGGTCGAAGATCGCCGCGAGCAGCATCAGGATCACGGCGGTCGCGGCGGAGTGCCGCGCCATGCCCGTCTCCTGGCTGCCGGAGAGGTGCGGGATGAGGATGCCCGTGGTGGTGAAGTACACCGCCATGAACCCGCACGTTGCGTTGCCGAGCGTGAGGGTGTCCGCTATCGACAGTCGCAGCGACAGCGGCATCTCCTCGACGTCGTCCTCGGACTCCGCCTCGGGGACCCAGCCGGCCTGCGTCTCGGGATCAATCACGGTCAATTCGAGTCACCCCCGCCGTGGTCGCCTGCCCGACCTCGACCGCGACCTCGACACCCTCGGGGAGGTAGATGTCGACCCGCGAGCCGAAGCGGATCAGGCCGATGCGCTCGCCCTGCTCCACCTTGGTGCCCTGGGGGACGTACGGCACGATGCGCCGCGCGACCGCGCCGGCGATCTGCACCATCTCGATGTCGCCGAGCTCGGTGTCGAAGTGCCAGACGACGCGCTCGTTGTTCTCGCTCTCCTTGTTGAACGCCGGGACGAAGCCACCGGGGATGTGCTCCACCGAAGTCACCGTGCCCGCGAGGGGCGCGCGGTTGACGTGGACGTTCAACGGGCTCATGAAGATCGCGACGCGAGTACGTCCGTCCTTCCACGGCATGATGCTCTGCACCACACCGTCGGCGGGGGAGATGACCCGCCCCTGCGTGATCTCACGCTCGGGGTCGCGGAAGAACCACAGCATGCCCGCCGCGAGGGCGGTGGTGGGCACGGCCACGATCGCTGCGCCCTTGGAGCGGCGCGAGCGGGCCAGGCTGATAGCTGCGGTGGCGACGGTCGGCAGAAGCCACGGCGATGCTCCGCGAGCAAGGCGTCCCTTGAGGAAGCCGTCGCGTGGTGCAGAGGTTTGGCTGTGGGGCATGGATGACCTTCGTAGCGGATGATGCCGCGCTGGCAACGGGGGACGGCGGCAGGTTTACCGGCGATGGTATCGGTTGCGAGCCGCAACTGGGCAAGCCAGAAGCCGAGTCGGAGGCCGGAAGACGATGACAGGGTGTGATGTTCTTCGCGGCCAAACCGACTCAAAAGCGACAATCAACCCTGGAACCGGTACTCCTCAAGAAGTCGGCGGCCGATGATCATTTTCTGGATCTCGGCGGTACCTTCACCGATGAGCAGCATCGGCGCCTCGCGGTACAGGCGCTCGATCTCGTACTCCTTGGAGAAGCCGTAGCCGCCGTGGATGCGGAAGGCGTCTTCCACCACCTCCTTGCAGTACTCGGAGGCGAGGTACTTCGCCATCCCTGCTTCGAGGTCGTTTCGTTCCCCGGAGTCCTTTTTGCGTGCTGCGTTCACCATCATCGCATGGGCGGCTTCGACCTTGGTAGCCATCTCGGCGAGCTTGAACTGAATCGCCTGGTGCTGGGCGATCGGCTTGCCGAAAGTGTGCCTTTGCTGGGCATACGAGACACCCAGCTCAAATGCACGCTGCGCGACCCCGCAGCCACGGGCCGCGACATTGACGCGGCCGACCTCCACGCCGTCCATCATTTGGTAAAACCCTCGGCCGGTGACCCCGCCGAGCACGCGATTGGCCGGAATGCGCAGTCCGTCCATGACCAGTTCGGTCGTGTCGACGCCCTTGTAGCCCATCTTGTCGATCTTGCCGGGGATGGTCAGGCCGGGGCGGACCTCGCCGAAGCCCGGCTCCTTCTCCACCAGGAAGGTCGTCATCGACTTGTGGGGGGCCGTGCCCTCGGGGTGTCCTTCGTCACTCCGGCACAGAACGGCCACCAGTGATGACGTTCCGCCATTGGTCAGCCACATCTTCTGACCGTTCAGGACGTACTCGTCGCCGTCCTTGACGCCCTTCGACGTGATCGCCGACACATCCGAACCGAGCGCCGGCTCCGACATCGAGAACGCGCCGCGCACCTCGCCCAGCGCCATCCGCGGCAGGAAGGTGTCCTTCTGCTCCTGGGTGCCGTGCTGCTTGAGCATGTACGCGACGATGAAGTGCGTGTTGATGATGCCGGACACCGACATCCAGCCACGCGCTATCTCCTCCACGCACAGCGCGTAGGTGAGCAGCGACTCCCCGAGACCGCCGTACTCCTCGGGAATCATCAGGCCGAACAGGCCCAACTCCTTGAGCCCCTCGACGATCTGCGTCGGGTACTCGTCCTTGTGCTCCAGCTGGGTCGCGACCGGAATGATCTCCTTGTCGACGAAGTCCCGCACGGTGGCCAGGATTTCCTGCTGGACGTCGGTCAGACCGGCGGTCTGCGCGAGACGGGCCATGGCTACTTCTCCGTCTTCTTGGCGGGCTCGACGAGCTCCGGGCGGCCGGGCTGCTCCCCGCCGCGCTCCTTGATGTACGTCTCGGTCGGCACCATCACCTTGCGGCGGAAGACGCAGACCAGAGTGCCGTCCTGCTTGTAGCCCCTGGTCTCGACGTAGACGATCCCGCGGTCGTTCTTCGACTTCGACGGGGTCTTGTCGAGGACCGTCGTCTCGCCGTAGATCGTGTCGCCGTGGAAGGTCGGCGCCACGTGCCGCAGCGACTCGATCTCCAGGTTGGCGATCGCCTTGCCCGAGACGTCCGGCACGCTCATGCCGAGCAGCAGCGAGTAGATGTAGTTGCCCACGACGACGTTCTTGCCGAAGTCGGTCGTGTTCTCAGCGTAGTTGGCGTCCATGTGGAGCGGGTGGTGGTTCATGGTGAGCAGACAGAAGAGGTGGTCGTCGTACTCGGTGACCGTCTTTCCGGGCCAGTGCTTGTAGACGGCGCCGATCTCGAACTCTTCGTAGGTGCGGCCGAACTGCATGATGTCTTACGCCTCCGGGGCTTCGAACGTCGTCGTGCGCTTCATGCCGGCGGCCCGGCCCTTGCCGGAGATGACGAGCGCCATCTTGCGGCTGGCCTCGTCGATCATCTCGTCGCCGAGCATCGCCGAGCCCTTCTTGCCGCCCGCCTCCGAGGTGCACCACTCATAGGCGTCGAGGATCATCTCGGCGTGGTCGAAGTCCTCCTGCGACGGCGAGAAGATCTCGTTCGACGCCTCGACCTGGCCCGGGTGCAGCACCCACTTGCCGTCGAAACCGAGGGCGGCGGCACGCTGCGCGACCTCGCGGTAGCCGTCCACGTTGCGGATCTGGAGGTAGGGGCCGTCGATCGCCTGGAGGTCGTTGGCGCGCGCGGCCATCAGGATCTTCATGAGGATGTAGTGGTACGCGTCCGCGCCGTAGCCGGGCGGCTGCTCGCCCACGACCAGCGACTTCATGTTGATGGAGGCCATGAAGTCGGCCGGGCCGAAGATGATCGTCTCGGTACGGGGCGAGGCCTCCGCGATCGCGTTGACGTTGTTCAGGCCGCGCGCGTTCTCGATCTGCGCCTCGATGCCGATCTTGCCGACCTCGAAACCCATCGTCTTCTCGATCTGGGTGAGCAGCAGGTCCAGGGCCACGACCTGGTCCGCGGTCTGCACCTTCGGCAGCATGATGCAGTCGAGGTTCTGGCCGGCGCCCTCGACGACGGTCACGACGTCGCGGTACGTCCACTCGGTCGTCCAGTCGTTCACGCGCACGACCCGCGTCTTGCCCGTCCAGTCGCCCTCGTTGAGGAACTTGACGACGGTGTGCCGCGCCTCGGGCTTGGCGAGCGGCGCGCAGGCGTCCTCCAGGTCGAGGAAGACCTGGTCGGCCGGGAGGCCCTGGGCCTTCTCCAGGAAGCGGGGGTTCGACCCGGGGACCGCGAGGCAGGAGCGGCGGGGACGGAGCCTGTTGACGGGGGTGGTGCTCATGCGGGGACCTCCAACGGGTCGAGCTTGTTCGCTTTCCGGATCTCGTCGACGATACGGCCGATGATCTCCGTGATACCGAAGTCCTTGGGGGTGAAAACGGCGGCGACGCCCGCCTTGCGCAACTCCTCGGCGTCCGCCGGGGGAATGATCCCGCCGGCGATCACCGGAATGTCGGCCGCGCCGGCCTCGCGCAGACGCACCAGGACGTCCGGGACGAGTTCGGCGTGCGAGCCGGACAGGATGGACAGGCCGACGCAGTGCACGTCCTCGGCGAGGGCCGCGCTCACGATCTGCTCGGGGGTCAGCCGGATGCCCTGGTAGACCACCTCGAACCCGGCGTCGCGCGCCCGCACCGCGATCTGCTCGGCGCCGTTGGAGTGCCCGTCCAGGCCCGGCTTGCCGACCAGCAGGCGCAGTCGCCCGGAGCCCAGGTCCGAGGCCGTCCGCGCCACCTTCTCGCGGACCAGGGCGAGCGGCGTGCCCTCCTCGGCGGTGACCGCGACCGGGGCGGAGGAGACGCCCGTCGGCGCCCGGAACTCGCCGAACACCTCGCGCAGCGCCTCGGACCACTCCCCGGTGGTGACCCCGGAGCGCACGCACTCCAGGGTCGCCTCCATGAGGTTCCCGGTGCCCTGGGCGGCCGCCTTCAGCTTCTCCAGGGCCTTGCAGGGTCGCGGGTGGTTGAAGGGCGGCTGGTAGCGGGTGTCGCGCCAGTTCTTGAGCGAGGCGACGACGCGGGCCTCGACGGCCGGGTCGACCGTCATGATCGCGCCGTCCAGGTCCGCGGTGAGCGGGCTCGGCTCGGTCGACTGGTAGCAGTTGACGCCGACGATCTTCTCGTCGCCAGCCTCGATACGGGCCCGGCGCTCGGCATGCGAGGAGACGAGCTGCGACTTGAGATAGCCCGACTCGACGGCGGCCAGCGCCCCGCCCATCTCCTGGATGCGGTCGATCTCGGCGAGGCACTCCTCGACCAGGGCGTCCACCTTGGCCTCGATGACGTGCGACCCGGCGAAGATGTCCTCGTACTCCAACAGGTCGCTCTCGTGCGCCAGGACCTGCTGGATGCGCAGCGACCACTGCTGGTCCCAGGGGCGCGGGAGCCCCAACGCCTCGTTCCAGGCCGGGAGTTGGACCGCGCGGGCGCGGGCGTCCTTCGACAGCGTCACGGCCAGCATTTCGAGCACGATGCGCTGGACGTTGTTCTCCGGCTGCGCCTCGGTCAGGCCGAGCGAGTTGACCTGGACGCCGTAGCGGAAGCGGCGCTGCTTGGCGTCCTCGATCCCGTACCGCTCCCGCGTGATCTTGTCCCAGATGCGGCCGAAGGCGCGCATCTTGCACATCTCCTCGACGAAGCGGACGCCCGCGTTCACGAAGAAGGAGATGCGGGCCACGACATCGCCCCTGCGGTCCTCGGGGATCTGCCCCGACGCGAACACCGAGTCGAGCACGGCGATCGCGGTGGACATCGCGTACGCGATCTCCTGGACCGGGGTGGCTCCCGCCTCCTGCAGGTGGTAGCTGCAGATATTGATCGGGTTCCACTTGGGGATGTTGTTCACGGTGTAACAGATCATGTCTGTCGTCAGCCGCAGCGAAGGGCCCGGCGGGAAGACGTGCGTCCCGCGCGAGAGGTACTCCTTCACGATGTCGTTCTGGGTGGTGCCCTGGAGCTTGGTGATGTCGGCGCCCTGCTCCTCGGCGACCACCTGGTACATGGCGAGCAGCCACATCGCCGTGGCGTTGATCGTCATCGAGGTGTTCATCTGCTCAAGCGGGATGTCCTGGAACAGCCGCCGCATGTCACCGAGATGGGACACCGGGACCCCGACCCGGCCGACCTCGCCGCGGGCGAGGATGTGGTCGGGGTCGTATCCGGTCTGCGTCGGAAGGTCGAACGCGACCGACAGACCCGTCTGACCCTTGGCCAGGTTGTTGCGGTAGAGCTCGTTGGACGCCTCGGCGGTCGAGTGACCGGCGTACGTCCGCATGAGCCACGGCCGATCCTTCTGACGCTCTGTCATGAAACTTCCCGGCCTCAGATATTGCGGAAGCGGTTGATGGCGTCGATGTGCTTCTCGCGCAGCTCGGGGTCGCTGACGCCGAGGCCCTCGCGGGGGGCGAGCGCGAGCACGCCGACCTTGCCCTGGTGGAGATTGCGGTGCACGTCGTAGGCAGCCTGCCCGGTGTCCTCCAGGGAGTACACCTTGGAGAGCGTCGGGTGGATCTTGCCCTTGGCCACCAGGCGGTTGGCCTCCCACGCCTCGCGGTAGTTGGCGAAGTGCGAGCCGATGATGCGCTTCAGGGACATCCACAGGTAGCGGTTGTCGTACTCGTGCATGTAGCCCGAGGTGGAGGCGCAGGTGGTGATGGTGCCGCCCTTGCGGGTGACGTAGACGCTCGCGCCGAAGGTCTCGCGGCCGGGGTGCTCGAAGACGATGTCGATGTCCTCGCCGCCGGTGAACTCGCGGATGCGCTTGCCGAAGCGCTTCCATTCCTTGGGGTCCTGGGTCCGCTCGTCCTTCCAGAACTTGTAGCCCTCGGCGTTGCGGTCGATGATCGCCTCGGCGCCCATCGAGCGGCAGATGTCCGCCTTCTGCGGCGAGGACACCACGCAGATCGGGTTGGCGCCGCCCGCGAGCGCGAACTGCGTGGCGTAGGAGCCGAGTCCGCCGCTGGCGCCCCAGATCAGGACGTTGTCGCCCTGCTTCATGCCGGCGCCGTTGCGGGAGACCAGCTGGCGGTACGCGGTCGAGTTGACCAGACCGGGAGCGGCGGCCTCCTCCCAGCTCAAGTGCCGTGGCTTGGGCATGAGTTGGTTGGACTTGACGAGCGCGATCTCGGCGAGGCCGCCGAAGTTCGTCTCGAAGCCCCAGATGCGCTGCTCGGGGTCGAGCATCGTGTCGTTGTGGCCGTCGGAGCTCTCCAGCTCGACGGAGAGACAGTGCGCCACGACCTCGTCGCCGGGGTGCCAGGCGTTCACGCCGGGCCCGGTGCGCAGCACGACGCCCGCGAGGTCGGAGCCGATGATGTGGTGCGGCAGGTCATGGCGCTTGGTGAGCTCGCTGAGACGGCCGTAGCGCTCCAGGAACCCGAAGGTGGACACCGGCTCGAAGATCGAGGTCCACACGGAGTTGTAGTTGACCGAGGAGGCCATGACGGCCACCAGGGCCTCGCCCGGGCCGAGTTCGGGGATCGGCACCTCGTCGAGGTGCAGGGACTTGCGGGGGTCCTTGTCGCGGGAGCTGAGCCCGGCGAACATCTCCGTCTCGTCCTTGTGCACGGTGATCGCGCGGTACGACTCGGGGAGCGGCAGAGCGGCGAAGTCGGCGGAGGTGGACTCCGACGACTGGATCGCGTCCAGGATTTCCTTCACGGTGTTGCCTCCGGCGAAGCGCCCGACAGGGGGCGTTGAGGGTCTTCGGGGGTGGTGCTGTGGAGGTGTGCCGTCGGTTCGGCGGTGTGGTTCAAGTGCGGCAGCGCCTGGTGGGCGCGGGAGGGTTGCCTGTGACGCAGGCGTCCGGGCGCACTCGCCAGTGGCGGCTTGTGGGGACAGCCGGCGTACGAGGTTGCTCTGCACGCCGGCCGCCCGGACAACATCAACGTATGGCACCCGGTGCCAAGTGACAAGACACTGCGTGCCAAGAGTTTCTCTCAATTGCGGATTGACCTGCGCAGATGAGCGATGATCGATCGTTGCAGGTCAGCGCATACGCCGGTGGCCGCATCCCTGAGTGAGGGATGCGGCCACCGGGGCGGTACGGGTGACGACTACTTGCTCTTGAGGGCCTGCTTGATGGTCTGCATGATCTCGTCGAGCGGCGCGTCCGTGCGGGCCACCGCGACCAGGACCTCGTCGCTGGTCGACACGGAGGCCGCGGCCGGCTTCGGCTTGGCCGTGCGGCCCGCTCCTATGCCGGAGCCGAAGGTCTCCCGCACGATCGCGAAGGCGTGGTCGAGCTGGGTCTCCACGTCGCCCTGGCCGCCTGCCCGCAGCCAGCGGCGCAGTACGTGGTTGTGCGCGGTGACGACCGCCGACGCCGCGACCTCGGCGAGCAGCGGGTCGTCGTTCCCCGGCTGGTGGTCGTGCTCGTCGAAGTGGCCGAGCAGATAGCGGGTGAAGAGGCGCTCGTAGCGGGCGACCGAGGCGATCTCGGCCTCGCGCAGCGTCGGCACCTCGCGGGTCAGCTTGTAGCGGGCCACGGACACCGTGGGGGAGCCCGCGTACATCTTCATGACCTCTTTGATGCCCCGGCACACCGTGTCGAGCGGGTGCTCGTGCGGGGGTGCGGCGTTGAGGACCGCCTCGGCCCGCACCAGGGTGTCGTCGTGGTCGGGGAAGATCGCCTCTTCCTTGGAGCGGAAGTGGCGGAAGAAGGTGCGCCGGGCCACCCCGGCCCGGGCCGCGATCTCGTCGACGGTGGTGGCCTCGTACCCCTTCGCGGAGAACAGGTCCATCGCCGCGGCCGCCAGCTCCCGGCGCATCTTGAGCCGCTGGGCGGCCGCCCGGCTGCCCGCGGCGCTCTCCGGGGCGTCGGGCACGGCGTTCGTACGGGAGGACCTGGCTGGCTGGGGCATGGACCGAACGTACTGCATATTTGCAGGAAGTCGCGCCCGCGGCGGCGGGCTGCCCGGAGGTTGCAGCAGCCCGCCCCACCCTGCCCGTGGATCAGCGCCGGGCATACTCGCGGAATCCGCGGCCCGTCTTGCGGCCCAGGCAGCCGGCCGCGACGAGGTGTTCGAGCAGCGGCGCCGGGGCCAGGCCCGGGTCGCGGAACTCGGCGTGCAGCACCTTCTCGATGGCGAGCGAGACGTCCAGGCCCACCACGTCGAGCAGTTCGAACGGGCCCATCGGGTAGCCGCCGCCGAGCTTCATCGCGGCGTCGATGTCGTCCAGGGTCGCGTAGTGCTCCTGGACCATCTTGATCGCGTTGTTGAGGTACGGGAAGAGCAGCGCGTTGACGATGAACCCGGCGCGGTCGCCGCAGTCGACCGGGTGCTTGCGGATCTTCGCGGTGACCTCGCGGACGGTGGCGTGCACCTCGTCGGAGGTGAGCACCGTGCGGACCACCTCGACCAGCTTCATCGCGGGCGCCGGGTTGAAGAAGTGCATGCCGATGACGTCCTGCGGGCGCGAGGTGGCGCGGGCGCAGGCCACGACGGGCAGCGAGGATGTCGTGGTGGCGAGCACCGCACCCGGCTTGCAGATCTTGTCCAGGGTCGCGAAGAGCTGCTGCTTGACCTCCAGGTCCTCGGCGACCGCCTCGACCGCGAGGTCGACCTCGGCGAAGGCTTCCAGGGCCCCGGCGGCCGTGATGCGGTTCAGGGTCTCCTCGCGGGCCTCGGCGGTGAGCCGGCCCTTGTCGACGGAGCGCGAAAGCGACTTGCCGATACGGGACTTGGCGGTCTCCGCCTTCTCCAGGCTGCGGGCCGCGAGCACGACGTGGTACCCGGCCTTGGCGAAGACCTCCGCGATGCCGGACGCCATGGTGCCCGAGCCGGCCACGCCGACCGAGCGGATCTCGCGGCCGCCGCCGGAGCCCGCGATGGAGTCCGGGGTCTGGGCGTCGGCCACCACGACCGAGCTGCCCTCGCCCTCGTACGTGTAGAAGCCGCGGCCCTTCTTGCGGCCGGTCAGGCCGGCCTCGGCGAGCTGGCCGAGGATGGGGGCGGGCGCGTGGAGGCGGTCCTGGGATGAGGCGTACATCGCCTCCAGGACGGTGCGGGCGGTGTCGATGCCGATCAGGTCGAGCAGTTCGAGCGGGCCCATCGGCAGGCCGCAGCCCAGCTTCATCGCGGCGTCGATGTCCTCGCGCGAGGCGTACTTCGACTCGTACATCGCGGCGGCCTGGTTGAGGTAGCCGAAGAGCAGGCCGTCGGCGACGAAGCCGGGCCGGTCGCCGACCGCGACGGGCTCCTTGCCGAGGTCGAGGGCGAGCGCGGTGACCGCGTCGACGGCCGGGGGAGCGGTGAGCACGGACGAGACGATCTCGACGAGCTTCATCGCGGGCGCCGGGTTGAAGAAGTGCAGGCCGAGCACGCGCTCGGGGTGCGCGGAGTCGGCGGCGAGGCGGGTCACCGAGAGCGCGTTGGTGCCGGTCGCCAGGATCGCGGTGGGCGCGACGATGGAGTCGAGCGCGCGGAAGACCTGGTTCTTGAGCTCGTACGACTCGGGCACGACCTCGATGACGAGCTCGGCCTCGGCCGCGGCCTGGAGGTCGGTGAAGGTGCGGAACCGGGCGAGGACGTCGCTCCGCTCCTGCGGGGTGATCCGCTCGCGGGACACCGCGCGGGCCGTGGACGCTTCGAGCGAGGCCACGGCCTGGCGGCCGGCGCGCTCGCTGATGTCGATGCCGATGACCTCGCGGCCGGCGCGGGCCAGGACCTCGGCGATGCCGGTGCCCATCGTGCCGAGGCCGACCACGGCGACAGTGTTCAGGGGGATGTCCATCACGGGACTCCAGGGATGAGTGACGACTGAGAGAGGGCGCACGCGACCGGCATCAGGGGGCGCTCGAATACGCCAACGGGCGCACGGCGTGCGGGAGTTGTGTCGTGGTGCCAAGGGCCGACGGCCCTGTCCCGGGGCGCGTCGTACAGAACTGCCGAACCGACAAGCACTCGCGGTGGCTGCGTCACCAGGCCACCGGAGTCGGCGGGGGTTACCCGCTCACCTGAGGTTAACCGGCGAGTAACGAGCGCGCCAGACCTCCGTCGCGTCGAACCGGTGTGATCTGGCTCGCGCCGGTTCCGCGGGGCGGGGTGTGGTCACCGGGTGTGCCGGTCCGCGCCAAGGGGCTGCTCCGCGCCGGGGGCAAACTCCCCGCGGCCGCCGGGATCCGATCATCCTTGGGGTGCCAACGGCCCTGCGGCCACTACCCTTTCGGGCATGGACGAGGAGTTCAGGTCGCTCACGGACCGGGTGCGGGCCGAGACCGGGGGGTCGGCGGCGTACGAGCGGCTGATCGCCTGCGTCGACCGCGACGAGCTCGCGGCGGCGCTCACCGAGCCCGAACGCCCGCTCTGGGCACGGGAGATCGCGGCGTTCCGGCTCGGCGTCGCGGGCGACCGCCGGGCCTTCGAAGCGCTGATCCTGCTGCTCAACCACCGCGACCCGGAACGCTGCGTGAGCGCCGCCTACGCGCTCGCCAGGCTCGGCGACCCGCGCACCGCGCGCGCGGCGGCGGCCCTGGCCACCAACGAACTGCGCACCGCCTACGCCCTGCACCCGGTCCGCCTGCTCACCGCCCTGCGCGCCCCCGAATCCGTACCGGCCCTGATCAAGACCCTGCGGCCGCTGCTGTCCCCGCACAGCCCGTACTGGAGGGTGGCCCAGGCCTGCATCGAGGGCCTGGGCGAGCTCGGCGACAAGCAGGCCCTCGACGTCCTGAACGAGGCCCTGGCCCACCCCCGCCTCGCCCGCTCGGCGGCCTGGGCGCTGCGCCGCATTCAGGCGGGCCGGCGCTGAGCGTCGGGCCGCGTACGCCGTCGGAACCCGGTCAGAGCAGGGTCAGCTGGGTCGGCTCCGGGCGGGTCGGCTCCGGGGCGGCCGGGATGCGGCGGGCCGCGCCGCGGTGCGCCGGGCCGATGCCGAACTCGGTGGCCAGCTCGTGCACCTGGCCGGTGATCCGGCGCTGGTACCACTTCGGCGCGTACGCACCCTCCGCGTACAGCCGCTCGTACCGCCGCACCAGCTGGGGATGGTGCTGCCCCAGCCACGCCATGAACCACTCGCGCGCACCCGGCCGCAGGTGCAGCACGAGAGGGGTCACCGAGGTGGCGCCCGAGGCGGCGATCGCGCGGACGGTGGCGCGCAGCTGGTCGGGGTGGTCGCCGAGGAACGGGATCACCGGGGCCATCAGAACCCCGCAGCCGATGCCGTGCTCGGTGAGCGTGCGGACGGCGTCGAGGCGGCGGTCCGGCGCGGGCGTGCCCGGCTCGACCGTGCGCCACAGCTCCTGGTCCAGGAAGCCGACCGAGACCGAGATGCCCACCTCGGTCACCTGGGCCGCCTCCTTGAGCAGCTCCAGGTCACGCAGGATGAGCGTGCCCTTGGTGAGGATGGAGAACGGGTTCGCGTGGTCGCGCAGGGCCTCGATGATGCCCGGCATCAGGCGGTAGCGGCCTTCCGCGCGCTGATAGCAGTCGACGTTGGTGCCCATCGCGATGTGCGCGCCCTGCCAGCGGCGCGAGGCGAGGTGGACCCGGAGCAGCTCCGGCGCGTTGACCTTCACCACGATCTGCGAGTCGAAACCCAGTCCGGTGTCCAGATCCAGATAGCTGTGCGTCTTGCGGGCGAAGCAGTACACGCATGCGTGCGAGCAGCCGCGATACGGGTTGACGGTCCACTCGAACGGCATCCGGGAGGCGCCCGGCACCCGATTGACTATCGAGCGCGCCCGGATCTCGTGGAAGGTGATCCCGCGGAACTCGGGGGTGTCGAACGTCCGGGTCGTCACCGCGTCCGCGGCGAAGAGCGCGGCCGTGCGGACCGGGCCGGACGGGGCGTCGTCATCGGCGAGATTCTCCCAGCGCATGAACGCCTCCTTTGCTCCCGTGGGCCTTGTTCGGTCACTCCCACCCCTGAATAGAACACATGTTCCCTTCTTGATCGCAACCCGGATTGTGACGGCCGACCCCGAGGTGGTTGGCTTGGCCCACCCCCGAAACCCCGGAAACACAAGTGCTGGAGGAAGTGCCATGGCGCAGGTCGAGGCCACGACGGAGCGGATCGTCGCGGCGGATCCGGAGACCGTGTTCGACACGCTGGCCGACTACAAGGACGGCCGTCCCAAGCTCCTGCCGGAGCACTTCAGCGAGTACCAGGTCCGCGAGGGCGGCGACGGCGAGGGCACCCTCGTCCACTGGAAGCTCCAGGCCACCAGCAAGCGCGTCCGCGACTGCCTCCTGGAGGTCACCGAGCCGACCAACGGACAGCTGGTCGAGAAGGACCGCAACTCCTCCATGGTCACCACCTGGACGGTCACGCCCGCGGGCGAGGGCCGCTCCAAGGTCGTCGTCAGCACCGTGTGGAACGGCGCCGGAGGCATCGGCGGATTCTTCGAAAGGACCTTTGCGCCCAAGGGACTTGGCCGCATCTACGACGCGATGCTCGCCAAGCTGGCCGAAGAAGTGGAGAAGTAGCTCGCGCGGGCCCTCCCTTGCGGTCACCGGTTCGGGTGGATTTCCGTTCCGGCCCGTAGTGCGCCGTAGGGGCTCCCGCCAGCGCTTAAGCCCCCGGCGTGCGCCTCCCGCTCCGCTCGTCTCGGTTGCCCCGGTTGTCGCGTAATGCGAGAAATGGTCGGCGCAAGCGCGACGAGGGGAGCAGTTTCGTGGGCGGGATCACTCTGGTGAAGGACGAGCGGGCCGCCGAGCCCGCTCCGGCCCCGGCGGCCCGGTCGGCCGGCCAACTCCCGGTGCGGCAGGCGCCGTTGAGCCCCCGCCGAGTGCGGATGGTCTTCCTCGGGCTGATGCTCACCCTGCTGCTCGCGGCGCTCGACCAGATGATCGTCGCGACCGCGCTGCCGAAGATCGTCGGCGATCTGCACGGCCTCGACAAGGTCTCCTGGGCCGTCACCGCCTACCTCCTCGCCTCCACCATCGGGCTGCCGATCTACGGCAAGCTCGGCGACCAGTTCGGCCGCAAACCCGTCTTCCAGTTCGCGATCGTCGTGTTCGTCGTCGGCTCGGCCCTTGCCGGCTGGTCGCGCACGATGGACGAGCTCATCGCCTTCCGCGCGGTCCAGGGCATCGGTGGCGGCGGGCTCATGATCGGCGTGCAGGCGATCATCGCGGACATCGTGCCGCCCCGGCAGCGCGGCCGGTTCATGGGCCTGATCGGCGCCGTCTTCGGACTCGCCTCGGTGGCCGGGCCCCTGCTCGGCGGCTTCTTCACCGACCACGCCTCCTGGCGCTGGTGCTTCTACATCAACGTGCCGTTCGGCCTGGTCACCCTGGCCGTCATCACCGCCGTACTGAAACTGCCCAGGCCCCGCGTCCGGCCCCGGCTCGACGTTCTCGGCATGCTGCTGCTCGCCACCGCCTCAACCTGCCTGGTCCTGCTGACCAGTTGGGGCGGAACGCAGTACGCCTGGGATTCGCGGCAGATCCTCGGGCTCGCCGCCGGCGCGGCCGGAACGACTCTGCTGTTCCTCGTGGTCGAGAACTTCGCGGCCGAACCCGTCATCCCCCTGCGGCTGTTCCGCGACTCGATCTTCAACGTCTCCGGGCTCGTCGGCGCGGTCATCGGCGTCGCCCTCTTCGGCGCCGCCAGCTATCTGCCGACGTTCCTGCAGATGGTCGACGGGGCCAGCGCCACCGAGTCCGGACTCCTCGTGCTGCCCATGATGGGCGGCATCGTCGGCGCCTCGATCATCTCCGGCCAGCTCATCAGCCGCACCGGGCACTACAAGATCTACCCGATCCTCGGCGGCGCGGTCTCCGCCCTCGGCATGTGGCTGCTCTCCAAGCTCGGCACCGACACCCCGCGGCTCGACTACAGCATCTGGATGGCCGTGCTCGGCGCCGGCATCGGCCTGGTCATGCCCGTCCTCGTCCTCGCCGTGCAGAACGCCGTCGACCCCGCCGACCTCGGCACCGCCACCAGCGCCAACAACTACTTCCGGCAGATCGGCGGCAGCGTCGGCGCCGCCGTCTTCGGCACCCTGTTCACCAACCGCCTCGCCCACGCGCTCACCGAGCGGCTCCCGGCCGGAGCCCACCTGCCCGACCCCGAGTCGATCACCCCGCAACTGGTGCACGCCATGCCGCCCGCGCTGCGCGACGGCTACATCCGGGCGTACGCCGACGCCATGCCGCGGATCTTCCTGTACCTCGTGCCGGTGCTCGTGCTCGGCTTCGTCCTCGCCTTCTTCCTCAAGGAGAAACCGCTGGTGTCCCAGAACGCCCCCGCAGCCGAGACCGCGCCCCTGCCCCACGCCCGCACCGCCAACTCCGGCTACGTGAGCGGCGTTCCGGTCACCGGCACCGTCCAGCACCACGACGGGACCACCGTGCCGCGCGCCGCCCTCACCCTCGTCGACGTACGGGGCCAGCAGGTCGGCCGCGGGGCCAGCGGCGCCGACGGGCGGTACGCGCTGAGCGTGCCGGGCGCCGGATCGTACGTCCTGATCGCGGCGGCCGGCGGGCACCAGCCGCAGGCCGTCGCCGTGACCGTCGGCGAACGCCCCGTCGACCTCGACGTGGTGCTCGGCGGCGCCGGACGCCTCGCGGGCACCGTCGTCACCGCCGACGGCAGCCCCGTGCGGGACGCCGCCGTCACCCTCACCGACGTACGCGGCGAGGTCGTGGCCGCCACCCGCAGCGGGCGCGAAGGCGGCTATGTGATCACGGAGTTGGTGGCGGGGGAGTACACCCTGGCCGCCAGCGCACCCGCCTTCCGGCCCGCCGCCCTGCCGGTCAGCGTGCAGGCCTCCCGCGAGACCCGCCAGGACATCGAGCTGGCCGGCGGGGCCGTGCTGCGCGGCACCGTGCGGGCCGGCGGCGGGCGGCCCGTGGAGGACGCGCGGGTGACGCTGCTCGACGCCGCGGGCAACGTCGTGGACACCCTCACCACGGGCCCCGACGGCACCTTCCGGTTCGTCGACCTGTCCTCCGGGGAGTACACGGTGATCGCCGCGGGCTATCCGCCGGTGGCCACGGTGCTGCAGGTCGCGGGCGGCGGACGGACCGAAAGGGATCTCCAACTCGGCCACGAGGACTGACCTTTCTTCAATGAGGGGGCCGGTTTCGCGCGGGCGTGCGCCTATTCACGGGTTGCCTCCCGCGCGGCCCCGCGATGGCCGTACGGTGGTGCTACAGCCGCCGATTCTCGCGGCGGGGAAGGAGCCTCCCACCCATGGACAGTGGTACTCCGCCGAAGCTGCCGCAGCAGTTCGCCGTGGCCGGCCGGATCCCGCTTGCCGTGATCGTCGTGGACGGCGACGGCCTCGTGTCGCACTGGTCCTCCGGTGCGCGCAGGCTGTTCGGTCCCGGCAAGGAGGACGCGGTCGGCAGGCCCGCCGCCGATCTGCTCCCGGTCTCCGGCGCGCTGGAGCAGAGGTACGACGACTACGACGTGTTCGACGAGTTCGGCCCCGGGCTCGACGGCCCGCTGACCGGACGCACCTCCTACCCCACGGCGGGCCGGGCCGCGCTCAGCGAGCCCGGCCGGGACCGTACCGACGTGCTGTGGTGGGCCTACCCGCTCGTCGGCCCCGGGCCCGAGCGGCTCCTGGTGCTCGCCGCGGACGCGGCCCAGCTGCACCGGGAAGCCGATGACGACAGCGGCTCCGTCGAGCGGATAGCGCCCGGCTTCGCCCTGCACACCGACTTCCCCGGAGCCGACGAACTGGCCCGCCGGCTGCCCGAGATCCTGCCCAGCATGAGCGTCGGCGAGAGCACCCGGATCGTCGCCCAGGTACTCGAACTCGGCTATCCCGTCCTGGAGTTCAGCCAGCACGACCGGGTGCCCGTCACCCCCGACTGGGGAGTGCCCCGGCGCGCCGAACACCGGCCCGCCCGGCGCCGCCACCCCATGGAGCCCGTGTCGCGCACCCAGCCGCCCTCGCCCGAGTTCGCGGCCGACCTCGAATACGCGGCGGTGCGCGAGCGGCTCGAATTCCTCAACGACGTCAGCGGCCGCATCGGCTCCTCGCTCGACCTGTCCCGCACCATCCAGGAAGTCAGCGCCGCCGTCGTGCCGCGCTTCACCGATGTCGCGGGCACCTATCTGCGCGAGCAGGTCATCGCGGGCGAGGGCTTCCCCGACGGCCCGCCCGACGAGCGGACCCTGTGGCACCGGGTCGCCCTGGAGCACGTGGACGAACCGGGCCGCTGGGACGACGTGGTGCCGGTCGGCGAGTCCATGCCGTTCCCCGCGCACACCCCGTTCTTCCAGTGCATGACGTCCGGCGACCCCGTCCTGGTGCCGAGGATCAGCGAGCAGATGGGCACCGCCATCGCCTCGCAGTTCGAGAAGCGCGACATCCGGCCGCTCATCAACGGCCGCTCGATGCTGGTGGTCCCGCTCAAGGCGCGCAACGTGGTGCTCGGGTTCATGATCCTGCTGCGGCACGCCGAGCGGGCCGAGTTCAACGACATGGACCGCGTCACCGGCGCCGAACTGGCGGCGCGCGCCGGGCTCGTGCTCGACAACGCCCGTATGTACACCTACCAGGAGAGCGTCGCCGACACCCTCCAGGACTCGATGCTGCCGCAGGTCACCCCGCGCATGGCGGGCTGTGACACGGCCACCCGCTATCTGCCCGGCACGCTGCTCGGCCGGGTCGGCGGCGACTGGTTCGACTCGATCAAACTGCCCGGCTCACGGACCGCCCTGGTGGTCGGCGACGTCATGGGCCACGGCCTCAACTCGGCCGCGATGATGGGCCAGTTGCGCACCGCGGTGCAGACCATGGCCGCGCTCGACCTGCCGCCCGACCAACTTCTGCGCAGTCTCGACGACCTGGCGCAGCGCCTGGGCGAGCACTACCTCGCGACCTGCCTGTACGCCGTGTACGACCCCATCAGGGGCGAGCTCCTCATGGCCAACGCGGGCCATGTGCCGCCGGTGATCGTACGGTCGGCGGACGGCCGCAGCGAGCTCCTCGAACTGCCCACCGGGGCCCCGATCGGCGTTGGCGGAGTGCCGTTCGAGACGGCCCGCATCCGGGTCGAGCCCGGCGACCGGCTCGTCATGTGCACCGACGGACTCGTCGAGGTGCGCGGCGAGGACATAGGCGTGGGCCTCGCCACGCTCTGCGAGTTCGCGGCGCACCCCGCGGCCTCCATGGACGACGCCTGCGACACGATCATCCGCGCCCTCAACACCCGCGGCGGCCGCAAGGACGACGTGGCCCTGCTCATGGCGCGGCTCAACGGCATCACCCGCGAGCACGTCGCCGAGTGGCGGCTCGACGCCGACCCGCGCGAGGTCGGCCGGGCCCGCCGCCTGGTCCGCGAACAGCTCGCGCTCTGGGGCCTGTCGGACGTCGCGGACACGGTCGAGCTGCTGGTCAGCGAGGTCGTCACGAACGGCGTCCGGCACGCGCACGGCCACCAGGTCGAGCTGCGCCTGGTGCGGGCCGAGGCGCTCCTGTGCGAGGTGGTCGACGACGACCACACCCTGCCGACGCTGCTCAGCGCGGGCCCGCGCGACGAGGTGGGCCGGGGCCTGCGCGTGGTCAGCGCGCTCGCCCGCGAGTGGGGCACCAGCCGCACCGGCAACGGCAAGACCGTCTGGTTCGACGTGGCGCTGCCGCGCACGGGCCGCCGGGCGCGCTGACCGGGCCGCGCCACCCCGACTCCCGCCCGTCGAACGACAGGTGAAGGTATGTGCCGGGTTCTTGTCCGGCCCATACTCCGCGCGGTAGACCGATCTTGACACTGTGCGTGCAGCCTGGGGAGTCGGTCATGAGCGTGACGAGTCGGTACAAGGACGCCTGGGAAGGATTCTGGCGCGAGGCGCCGGACGAGCAGGGCGCGGTCTTCTGGGACGCGGAACCGGCCCTCACCGCCGCCCGCCACCTGGCCCACTTCGCCGCCCGCATCGACCGGCCCGACCTGCCCCTGGTGGACCTCGGCTGCGGCAACGGCACCCAGACCCGCTACCTCGCGGCCCGCTACCCGAAGGTGACCGGCGTCGACCTCTCGCACGCCGCCGTCGAGCACGCCCGGAGTCAAGACCCGGACAGTGAGGCCGAGTTCGAGCAACTCGACGCCGCCGACACCAAGGCCGTCGACGAGCTCCACAGCCGCCTCGGCGACGCCAACGTGTACGTACGCGGCGTCCTGCACCAGTGCGAACCGGCCGACCGCCGGCCCGTCGCCGACGCCATCGCCACCCTGCTCGGCGCACAGGGCAGGGCCTTCGTGGTCGAGCTCGCCGAGGCCGCGAAACCGGTCCTGATGGGGCTCGCCCAGAGCCCGGCGGGACCGCCGCCCAAGCTCCGTCCGGTCTTCGCCCACGGCATCGCGCCCGGCGAGGTCTCCGACGCCGCGCTCGTGGACCTGCTCACCGCGGCGGGCCTGACCGTGCTCGCCGAGGGCGAACTGCCGCTCACCACCACCGAGTACACCGCCGACGGCCGGCGCATCGAGCTGCCGTCCAGATGGCTGGTTGTCGGCCGGGCGGGGAGCGAGGGCCCGAAGGCGCCCTGATCTCCCGCGAATTCACCTGGACGCGGAGCAACGCAACACGCCCGGCCTCCCTCTTCTCGGACGAGCAACCTCCGAGAGCCCCCGGGAGACCGGCCGGCTCCCGCCAGAAGGAGCACCGTGTTCCGCACCGCAGCCCGCGCCGTGGCAGTCGCCGGCCTGGCCCTCGCGCTCCTGGGGGCCGGGCCCGGCGCGGCCGGCGCGGACCCGGGCCCGCCCACGCCCGGCGCGAGCCCGGCCGGGCCGCACCCGACCCGCGACGGCCACACCCTGGCGAGCGCCCGGCCGACGGCCACACCGCGGGCCCCCGCGGCCATCACCCGGTTCGTGGCCGGGCCCAGGAGCGGCAACCTGGGCAGGGCCGACTCCACACCCCGCGTGACCGTGCGGCCCGGCAGCCAGATCGTGGTGCTGCTCGCCGACCGCAGCCCGGACCCCGACGAGGACACCCTCACCGTCAGGTCCAGGGCGTTCGAGGCGCCGATGACCATCACCACCGAGGACGAAGAGGACGACCCCGGCTGCAAGTGCGACGACGGCGCCACGGTCTACTCGGGCCACACCGCCGTGCGCGGCGACCTCCCGGCGGGGACGTACCCGCTCACCGTCGTCAGCCACGGGGGCCACCACACGAGCACCGCGCACCTCAGGGTGGGCGACAAATCCCTTGCGCGGCATGGCAGTTGGCTGATCGCGGGAGGCGTCGCGCTGGCGCTGACCGGGCTCCTCGCACTCGTCCTGCGCCACCGCCTGCGCCACCGGCGCGGATAGTCCCGTACGCGGTCCCCAATGCCTCAGCGTGCGGTGTCGCTGAGGGTGAAGGTGGCGCCGTCGGGGTCTTTGAGGCGGACCCAGGTGCCGGTGGCGGAGATGCCGTCGGCGAGGAGGGTGGCGCCGTTGGCGCGGGCCTTCTCCGCGTGGCCGTGGGGGTCCTCGACGGCGAAGTGGGTGTGCCAGTGCGGGCGCAGGCTGGGGTCGGGGGCGGCTTCGACGGCGCCGGAGGTGAGGCGGGCGACGATGTGTCCGGCGTGCCGCAGGACGACTTCCTCGTGTTCGTACTGGACGTCGCAGCAGCCGGGCCGGTCGCACGCCCAGTCGAGGACCTCCCCGTAGAAGATCGCGGCGTCGAACGCGTTGCGGGTGTGCAGCCGCGTCCAGGCGGGCGCGGTGTCGCGCCACGCCTCCCAGTTCGACAGGAGCCGTCCCTGCCAGATCCCGAAGACGGCCCCGTCCCGGTCGGCGGCCAGTGCGCCGCGCCCGGTGTGCAGGGCGACCGGGCCGACCGCGACGGTGGCGCCCCGCTCGCGGATGCGGGCCGCGGTGACATCGGCGTCCTCGACCGCGAAGTACGGCGTCCAGGCGACCGCGACCTGGAGGGACGGCGCCAGCGCCCCGATCCCGGCCACCGGCACCCCGTCCGCCAGCGCCACCCGGAACTCCTCACCGAGCGACCCGGTCCGGAACGTCCAGCCCATCGTCGCGCCGTAGAAGTCGAGCGCGGCACCCAGGTCGCGGGCCATCAGGCTCACCCAGCACGGAGCCCCGCACGCGGCGGCGCTCGAATCGGCGGGCGGGCGCTGATCCGCGGTGGTATCGGCACTGCTCGGTGACGGCGTCACGAAAACCCTCGCTCTCAGGAATTCGGCATACCGGCACATAGACCCCGCCATTGTCTCGCCGCCGGCCCGCGCCCGCATGTCGGAGCCGTCCGCCCCAGGTCACTGGTCGGGGTCGCAGCTCTCCCTGCGCCGCCCGATCGTGATCAGGGCCGCCATGAGTGCGTCGTGATCGTCCCGGGCCGCCTCGTGGACGGCGCCCTCCTCAAGGACGGCGTGCAGCTCCGGCAGCCCGGCGGTGGCGGGCGTCGTCCGCAGGATCACGCCGCTCGGCGGGGCCAGCGAGCGCAGCCCCGTGAACAGGGCCGCCGGATCGCTGTCCCCGTCCATGCTGGGGTCGAGGACGGTGACGTCGGGCAGCAGGACATGCGCCTGCGCCAGGGCGAGCCGGGGGCTCGGGGTGTGCGCGATGACGCGGAAGTGGCGGTTCTGGTGAATGCGCTCGCGCAGCACGGCCGCTTCCTCGTCGGTGGCTACCAGCAGGACGGTCATCACGCTTCCAGCATGGCCGCACCGGCCGGTACGAGCCACGCGGGGCTCCGGGGGCCGGATGGATCCCAGGGGCCGCCACCGCGAGCCGCGCGAGTTCCCGGGGCGTCAGCCGAGCGCCGCCTCCGCGAGGATCCGGGCCGTCTCACGCCCGGCCCGCAGGGCGCCGGCGCCGGTGGCGGGCACGCAGTGGCCGAGCTCGGGGTCGTACGCGGTCATGATGATCCCCGCGTGATCGGTCTCCGCCTCGTGCAGGCTCGCGGGCCAGTGCCGCTTCTCCAGCGCGGTGAGGAAGTCGCGGGAGTGGTGGCTCTCGACCGCCGTGTCCGCCGTGCCGTGGATCAGCACGACGGGCACCTCGGACGTCGTCGCCTCGGCCAGGTCCTCCAGGGGGACGGTGCCCGTGCTGCGGGCGGGGCGCCAGTACAGACCGGCGATGCCGACGACCGCCTTCGGGAGTCGGCCGTCCGTGAGGTCCGGGCGCAGCGCCGTGCCGATGGCGGCGCCCGCCCCCGCCGACCAGCCCGCCACCACGAGCCGCTCCGGGTCGGCGCCGAAGCCGGCCGCGTTCTCGCGCACGTACCGCAGCGAAGCCACGAGGTGGGCGCGGCCGCCGTCGGGGGCGTCCGAGCGCCAGTCCGGCACGAACACGGTCAGCCCGTGCGAGGCCGTCTCCTCGGCGAGGGTGCCGACCTCGAACCGGGAGTCCGGGCCCATGCCGTGCCACAGCAGCACGGCCGGGGTGGTCGCCGGGGCACCCTCGGGGCGGTACACGTCGAGGAGTCGGGGCGCTGATCCGTCCACCGTGGTGTACGGGACTGTGCTGATCGGCATGGAGGTCCTTGGGGTGAACAGTGCTGAAACGACCTTCACCGTAACGCCGTTCGCAGGGCGAGCGGGCTCCCGGGGTGGGCCGGGAACCCGCTCATCGACGGCCTCAGTGCCGCGCGGCGCGGGTCTCCTCCCAGAGGGTGCGGGTGATCTCGGCGGCCGGCGCGCTGCGGGCGAGGCGGTGGCGCGCCCCGGCCCACAGGTGCAGCCGCTCGGCGTCCCCGGCCTCGGCGGCGGCCGAGCGCAGCGCGTGGGTCAGGTGGTGCACCTGTGGGTACGCGCTGGGGGCCGCGGCGTCGTAGGTGTCGATGAAGTGGTTGCGCAGGCCGCGGGCCGGGCGCCCGGAGAAGGCCCGGGTGACGGCCGTCGTCGTGAAGCGCGCATCGACAAGGGCGTCCTTGTGCGTCCGCGAGGCGCCCGATTCCTCCGCGCACAGATAGAGCGTGCCGAGCTGGGCGGCGCACGCCCCGGCCCGCAGCACGGCGGCGACGTCCTCGCCCGTGCCGAGCCCGCCGGCGGCAATGAGCGGGAGCCGTACACGGGCGCGTACCGAGGCCAGCAGGTCGAGCAGTGGCACCTCCTCCGGCCGCGCCGCGATGTCGTGCGTGGCGCGGTGGCCGCCCGCCAACGGCCCCTGCACACACAGCGAGTCCACGCCCACGGCCTCCGCCGCCACGGCCTCGGCGGGCGTGGTGACGGTGGCCACGAGGTGGCTGCCCGCCCGCTGCAGGGCCTCCACGATCCCGGACGAGGGCAGCCCGAACGTGAAGGAGACGAGGGGCGCGGGCTCGCTCAGGAGCACCTCGATCTTCTCCGTCCATCCGTCGTCGTCGGCCCCGGAGCCGGGCACGGGCAGGGTGAGCCCGAACCGGTCCGCCTCGGGGCGCAGTTGCTCGCGGTACGTGCCGACGGCCCCGACGGCGCTCGGCTCCGAGGAACCCGGCACGAAGAGATTGACGCCGAACGGCCCCGAGGTCAGCCCACGGGTGCGGACGAACTGCTCCCGCATGCCCTGTGCGCTGCGGTATCCGGCGGCCAGGAACCCGAGGCCCCCGGCACTGTTGACGGCTGCGACCAGCTCGGGGGTGGAGGCGCCGCCCGCCATGGGCGACTGGACGATCGGAACGGATAACTCGTCGAGGCGGAAGAACATGCGGACTTCTCCGGGGTGTTGAGGCGTGTGGGGGGTGTGGTGTGCGGTGTCTCCACGAACTATGTGATGCCTACACGGAGCAAGGGGTGATGATCCGTCAGGAAAGTGTGATCCACCAGACAGCCGCAGGCCCCGCAGTCCGGGGCGCCCGGCGCCCGACGGGCCCGCGCGGCGCTCTTCGCGAATGGCTCGAACTCGTCGCCGCCGCCTGCGGGACGGCGTCCTCCCGGACAGCGACGCACGTAGCGGCCCGCACTCGCGCAACCCCATCCTGGCGATCGACGGGGCGCCGTACGGGCCGACCGGATACGGTGCTGCTGTGCTGATCAAGGGGGAGGACCCGGGGACGGCGCTGCTACTGGCGGCCGCTCCGGCGAACAAGGGCCGTCTCATCGACGCGGCGTCGGTCCTGCCTGGCCTGGCCGCGGTCGCCCCGGGCGTGCTGACCGGTACCGGCGCGGCCACCGTCGTGGAGCTCGCCGATCCGGTCGACCCGCAGACCGTGCTGACCCGGATCCGCGCCGTGGCGGCCACGCCCGGCCCGCTGTTCGTGTACCTGGCGGGCCAGTTGCACGTGGACGCCAAACAACAGCGGATCCATGTCGCACTCGCCCGCACGACCCAGGCGACCGTGCGCTACACCGGCCTTCCCTGGGCCTGGCTGGCGCACGAGTTCCAGGTGCGCCGGCCAGGCACCACCACGGTGGTCGTCGACCTGGTCGCCGACCCGGCGGCCTGGCAGCGGCTGCGGCAGGAGGGCCTCGCCCTCGGCCACGGTGTCCGCCTGTACGGACGGATCACCGCGCCCGCACCGCGCCGGACGATCGCCACCCCCGACTATCTGAAGGTGTACGCCGAGGTGTGGCGCGGCGGCGCCCAGCCGTCGCTCGCCGAACTCCACGCGTACGCGGCGGACCGGGCGGGCCCCGGCGACGCCCTCCACCTGGCCATCGACGGTGTGCTCGCCGACCCGGGCCGGGCCCCGGTCGGGCAGCAGCCCGCACCGCCGGCCGCGGCCGACCCGCATCCGGCGATCCTCGCCGCCGCGGGCGCGGGGCGCCACGGCGAGGCGGCCTCCATGGCGGCGATGTGGGAGAGCGAGGCCCTGCGTGCGTACGGGCCCGGCTCGCTGGAGGCGATCCACTGGCTGGAGGTCCGTGCCGACCTCGCCCGGCTCGCCGGGGAACCGGCCCGGTCCTGCGAGTTGTGGATGGCCTCCGCGCAGGCCCGGCTCGCTCGCGGGCAGACCACCGACGACGCCGACGTCCAAGGCGCGGTCGACCGCGCGCACCACCAGTGGGAGCAGCTCCGCGACCCGGAACGCGCCCGGCCGCTGGCCCCGCCCCTGGTCGCCCTGCGCCGACAGGTGCCGGGCCGCCAGCGTGGTGCGCTGGAGGCCGTACAGCGCCGTCTGGAGCAGCTGCACGCGGTGCCGGCCGCCGGGCGCTGAGCGGGGTCGGGTGAAGTCCGCCGCCGGCCGGTGGCCCAGCAGCCACAGGCTCTTACTCGTACCGGTACTTCAGCGAGTCCGCCTCCGCCTGCTCGATGTCGGCGATCGTCAGCTCCGGCATCCGCAGCTGGGCCAGCGTCACCTCGGCCGAGGCCGGCTGGGCGTCCGCAGGCAGCCACTCCTGCGGCTTCCAGGCCGCGCTGCGCAGCAGCGACTTGGGGCAGTGCGGGTAGACCTCCTCGATCCCCAGGACCAACGCACTGGCCGGCGGCTTGCCCACGGCGGTCAGCTGCGACAGCAGCTCCGGCCGGGTGGAGACACAGGCCCGGCCGTTCACCCTGAGCGTCGTGGTGCGCCCCGGGATGACGAACAGCAGCCCGGCCCGTCCGGTGGCGACGACGTTCTGCAGGGTGTCCAGACGCTTGTTGCCGGTCGCGTCCGGTATCGCCACCGTCCGTGAGTCCAGGACGGCGACGAACCCGGCGGGTCCGCCGCGCGGCGATACGTCGCAGTTGCCCTCGGCGTCCGCGCTGGCGATCAGGACCAGCGACGAGCAGCCGATCAACTGCCGGGTCTGGTCGGTGAGTTCGGTCATCTGCTTGCGTACGGCAGCGGCGCCGGGGAGTTCGTAGGTCCGGCGCAGCGTGTCCTGGTCGGGCACGGCGTCGAGGCGGAGCGAGTCGAAGGCGCTGCCGGCAAGGGATGTCGTCATGCCTTCGACCCTAAGCGGGCCGACCTGCGAGCGCTCTTGGCCGGTGGGTAGGCAGACCTGGAGACGGCCGCGCGGGTCGGGCCGGCACACCCCAGGATCAGTGGCGGGTCGGGCGGTTGGCCCGGAGCCGTCCGAGGCGACGCCGCGAGCGGCGCAGCCGCTCCTCCCAGCGGCCCGCCAGCCGGCCGGCCGCCCAGATGCGGCCTGCCAGGCGGGCCGCCCAGCCCGCCTGCCGGGCCCGGGCGCGCGCCGCGCCGCGCCGCACGGGTGGGCGGGTGCTCGCTGCCCCTGGTCTGCCCATGAACCCAGGGTGACCCGCCCGCCCGGCCGCCGCATGCCGAGCGCGCGGTGCGGCCCCCGAGGCCGGGGTTCAGGCGCCTTCGCGACCGGGCCCGGTGTACGGCACGCGGCTGAGCTCGCGCGGCTCGGCGAGGGTGCCCCACTCGTCCCTGCCGAGCCGGGACAGCGGACGCAGCCGGGTGATCTCGGGGTGGCCGTCGACCATCACCTCGTCCGAGACCACCGCGTGCACGACGCGCCCGAACACGACCGTCGAGTCACCTATCCCGAGCGTGCTGTGCAGCTCGCACTCCAGCGCCACCGGCGACAGGGCCACCCGCGGAGGCTTCACCCGCAGGCTCGGCTCGGTGGCGAGGCCCGCCTGATCGAACTCGCTGACGCCGGGCGGGAAGTTGGTCGCCGTGTCGTTGATCTGCGCGTGGAGCGGCTCGGGCGCGAAGTTGACCACGAACTGGCCGGTCGCCTCCACATTGCGGAGCGAGTCCTTGCGCCCCACCGAGGTGAACTGGACGACGGGCGGCGCGACGGAGGAGATGGTGAAGAACGAGTGCGGCGCGAGGTTGGGGGTGCCTTCGCCGTCCACGGTCGACACCCAGGCGATGGGCCGCGGCACCACGGTCGCGGTGAGCAAACGGTAGAACTCGACGCGGGACATGGCGGCGGGATCGAAGTCAATACGCATGCGGCCAGTATCCATTGGCCCCTGTCCGCAGCCCCGGGGAGAAGCCGCCACGAGGGCGGCGGCGGCCGTGCGCGGGGCGTCACAGGTATGGACCTCTGGTGTCCGCCCGGTCCCTGGCCCGGGTATGGGGCGACGGGTACCGTGGGGCGCCATGAAGATCCTCATCAGTGCGGACATGGAAGGCGCCACCGGAGTCACCTGGCCGGCCGACGTGCTGCCGGGAACGCCGCAGTGGGAGCGCTGCCGGGCGATGTTCACCTCCGACGTGAACGCGGCCGTGCTCGGTTTCTTCGACGGGGGCGCCGACGAGGTGCTCATCAATGAGGCGCACTGGTCCATGCGCAACCTGCTGTTGGAACGGCTCGACGAACGGGCCCAGATGCTCACCGGCAAGCACAAGTCGCTGTCCATGGTGGAGGGCATCCAGCACGGCGACGTCGACGGCATCGCCTTCGTCGGCTACCACACGGGCGCCGGCACGCAGGGCGTGCTCGCCCACACCTACCTCGCCAACTCCATCACCGGGGTGTGGCTCAACGGCGCGCGCGCCAGCGAGGGTCTGCTCAACGCGCACGTCGTCGCCGAGTACGGGGTGCCCGTGGTCCTGGTCACCGGCGACGACCTCACCTGCGCCGACGCCGAGGGCTACGCGCCGGACGCCCGCAAGGTGGCCGTCAAGGACCACGTCTCGCGGTACGCGGCGGTGTGCCGCACCCCCGCGCGTACCGCGGGCGACATCAGGGCGGCCGCGAAGGAGGCCGCGGCGCTGGCCCGCAGGGTCGCGCCCGTGGACGGCGGGCCGTTCACCGTGGAGATCGAGTTCGACGCCGAGCACCTCGCCGACGCGGCCACTGTGGTGCCCGGCGTGGCGCGTACGGGTGAACGGCGCGTCTCTTACACCAGTTTGACGATGTATGAGGGCATTCGCACCTTCAAGGCGGTCACGACGATCGTCTCGTCCGCGGTGGAGGAGCAATATGGCTGAGGTGGAGACAGCCGATCAGGTGGCGCTCGACGAGGTGGTGGCCTTCACCTCCGAGCTGATCCGGATCGACACCAGCAACCGGGGCGGCGGCGACTGCCGGGAGCGCCCGGCCGCCGAGTACGTCGCCGAGCGCCTCGCCGGAGCGGGCCTCGAACCCCGCATGCTGGAGCGCACCCAGGGGCGTACCAATGTGGTCGCCCGGATCGCGGGCACCGACCCGTCCGCCGACGCCCTCCTCGTGCACGGGCACCTCGACGTGGTGCCCGCCGAGGCCGCCGACTGGAGCGTGCACCCCTTCTCGGGCGAGGTCACCGACGGCGTGGTCTGGGGCCGGGGCGCCGTCGACATGAAGAACATGGACGCGATGGTCCTCGCCGTCGTACGGGCCTGGGCCCGGCACGGGGTGCGGCCCCGGCGGGACATCGTCATCGCCTACACCGCCGACGAGGAGGCCAGCGCCGGCGACGGCTCCGGCTTCCTCGCCGACCACCACCCCGAACTTTTCGAGGGGTGCACAGAGGGCATCAGCGAGTCGGGCGGTGTCACCTTCCACGCCGGGCGGGGCATGGAGATCTACCCGATCGGCGCGGGCGAGCGCGGCACCGCCTGGCTGCGGCTCACCGCACACGGCCGCGCGGGCCACGGCTCCAAGGTGAACCACGCCAACGCGGTCAGCCGGCTCGCCTCGGCCATCGCCCGCATCGGCGAGCACGAGTGGCCGGTCAGGATCACCCCGACGGTCCGCGCGAGCCTCGTCGCACTCGCCGACCTGCACGGCATCGACGCCGACCCGGACGCCGAGGGCTTCGACGTCGCCGAACTGCTCGGCAAGCTCGGCCCGGCCGCAGCCCTGGTCGAGCCGGTGATCCGCAACAGCGCCAACCCGACGATGCTGGAAGCCGGTTACAAGGTCAACGTGATCCCGGGGCACGCGATCGCGTACGTCGACGGGCGGATCGTGCCGGGCGGCGAGGCCGAGTTCCGTACGACGATGGACCGGCTGACCGGGCCCGACGTCGACTGGGACTTCCACCACGGCGAGGTCGCGCTCCAGGCGCCGGTCGACTCACCGACGTACCTCAAGCTGCAGGCCGCCATCGAGCGGTTCGCACCCGAGGGCCAGGTGGTGCCGTACTGCATGTCGGGCGGCACCGACGCCAAGCAGTTCTCGCGGCTCGGCATCACCGGCTACGGCTTCGCGCCGCTGCGGATGCCGGCCGGGCTCGACTACCAGGCGCTGTTCCACGGCGTCGACGAACGGGTGCCCGTGGATGCGCTGCACTTCGGCGTCCGGGTCCTCGACCACTACCTGCGGTCCGCATAGCCCCGAGGGAGAGTTGCCACGATGGTGCCCACCGCGCCTTACGGAAGCTGGCCGTCGCCGATCGACGCGGCCCTGGCCGCCGCGCACGACGGTCACCCCGACCACGTCGGGGTGGTCGGCGACGACCTGTGGTGGACGGAGGCGCGCCCCGCCGAGGGCGGCAGGCGGGTCCTGGTGCGCCGCCGCCCCGACGGCGAGGCGCAGCCGGTGCTGCCCGCACCGTGGAACGTGCGCAGCCGGGTCATGGAGTACGGCGGCCACCCCTGGCACGGCGCCGACCACGCGGCAAAGGGCCCGCTCGTCGTCTTCGTCCACTTCGACGACCAGCGCCTCTACGCGTACGAGCCGAACGCGACGGCCGCGCCCAGGCCACTCACCCCGCTGTCGCCGGTCGGCCAAGGCCTGCGCTGGGTCGATCCCCGGATCGACCTCGACCGGGGCGAAGTGTGGTGCGTCCTGGAGGAGTTCACCGGCGAGGGCCCCACCGACGTACGCCGCGTGATCGCGGCCGTGCCGCTGGACGGATCGGCGGCCGAACACCGGGGCGCGGTAAGGGAGTTGAGCGACGGGCGGCACCGCTTCGTCACCGGCCCGCGGCTCTCGCCCGACGGGCGGCAGGCCGCCTGGATCGGCTGGGACCACCCCCGGATGCCGTGGGACGGCACCGAGCTGATCCTCGCGGACGTCGGCGAGGACGGCGCCTTGCACCGGGCCCGGACTTTCGCGGGCGGCCCTGAGGAATCCATCGCGCAGGCCGACTGGGCCGCCGACGGACAGCTCCTGTTCGCCTCCGACCGCAGCGGCTGGTGGAACCTGTACCGCGCGGACCCCGGGGGAGGGAAGCCGGTCGCGCTGTGCCCCCGCGAGGAGGAGTTCGCGGGACCGCTGTGGCAGGTCGGGCGGAGCTGGTTCCAGCCCCTGGAGAGCGGCCTCGTCGCCGTCGTGCACGGCCGGGGCGCCACCACGCTCGGCATACTCGACCCCGAGAGCGGCGAACTCGTCGACGCCGCGGGCCCCTGGACCCAGTGGAGCCCGACGCTCGCCGCCCACGGCAGCCGCATTGTGGGCGTGGCCGCGAGCCCGCGCACCGCGTACGAACTCGTCGAACTCGACACCGCCACCGGCCGCGCCCGCGTGATCGGCTGCGGCCATGCCGACGCGGTCGACCCGGCGTACTACCCCGAACCGCTGATCCGCACCTACACCGGCCCCGGCGGCCGGGACATCCACGCCCACGTCTACCCGCCGCACAGCCCCGACCGGATCGCCCCCGCCGACGAACTGCCGCCCTATGTGATCTGGGCGCACGGCGGCCCCACCAGCAACGTCTCCCTCGTGCTCGACCTGGAGACCGCCTACTTCACCTCGCGCGGCATCGGCGTCGTCAAGGTCGACTACGGGGGCTCCACGGGCTACGGCCGCGCCTACCGCAACCGGCTGCGCGAACAGTGGGGCGTCGTCGACGTCGAGGACTGCGCCGCCGTCGCCCGCGCCCTGGCCGACGAGGGCACCGCCGACCCCCGCCGCCTCGCGATCCGGGGCGGCAGCGCGGGCGGCTGGACCACGGCCGCATCCCTCGCCGCCACCGACGTGTACGCCTGCGGCACCGTCAGCTACCCCGTCCTCGACCTCGCGGGCTGGCTCGACGTCACCCACGACTTCGAATCGCAGTACCTGGAGAGCCTCGTCGGCCCGTACGCCGAACTGCCCGGCCGCTACCGCGAACGCTCGCCCGCCCAGCACGCCGACCGCATCACCGCGCCCTTCCTGCTGCTCCAGGGCCTGGACGACGCGATCTGCCCGCCCGCGCAGTGCGAACACTTCCTGGAGAAGATGGCCGGGCGCGGCATCCCGCACGCCTACCTCACCTTCGAGGGCGAGGGCCACGGCTTCCGCCGCGCCGACACGATGATCCGCGCCCTGGAGGCCGAATTCTCGCTGTACGCCCAGGTGTTCGCGATCGACCGCACCGACATCCCCCTCCTGGAGCTCACCAAGTGACCGCCGTCGAACTCACCCGCCCGACCCGGCTGCGGCCCGGCGCCAGAATCGCCGTGGTCGCCCCGAGCGGGCCCGTCGGCGAGGAGCGGCTCCAGGCCGGGCTCGACATCCTGCGCGGCTGGAACCTCGACCCGGTCGCCACGCCCCAAGTCACCGACAGACACCGGGAGTTCGGATACCTGGCGGGCGAGGACGAGACGCGGGCGCGCGACTTCGAGCGGGCCTGGTGCGACCCGAGTGTCGACGCGGTGATGTGCGCCCGCGGCGGCTACGGCGCCCAGCGCATGGTCGACCTCCTCGACTGGAACGCGCTGCGGGCGGTCGGACCCAAGGTGCTCATCGGCTACAGCGACGTGACCGCCCTGCACGAGGCGTTCGCCGTCCGCCTGGGCCTGGCCACCCTGTACGGGCCGATGGCCTCCACGCTCGCCTTCCTCAAGAACGCCGCCACTCAGGAATCCCTGCGCACCACCCTGTTCGAGCCGGAGGCCGCGATGACCCTCGGCCTGCCGGGCGCCCGCGCGCTGATCCCCGGCCGCGCCCGCGGCATCACCGTCGGCGGCTGCGCGTCCCTGCTCGCCGCGGACCTCGCCACCCCGCACGCCCGCCCGTCCGCCGAGGGCGGACTGCTCCTGCTCGAAGACATCGGCGAGGAGGACTACCGCCTGGACCGCATCCTGACCCAACTCCTGCGCGCGGGCTGGCTGGAAGGCGTGACCGGCGTCGCCCTCGGCTCCTGGCTGGAGTGCGGCCCGTACGAGGAGAGGGTGCGCCCGGTGCTGCGTGAACGCCTGGGCCGACTGGGCGTACCGGCGGTGGAAAACCTGGGTTTCGGACACTGCGACGCGGCCCTGACGATGCCGCTGGGGGTGCCGGCGGTGCTGGACGCGGACGGCGGGACGATCACGCTGGAGAGGCCCGCGCTGGCCTGAGTGCGACGGGCCTTAAGGGGCGCGGGGAACTGCGCGACCAGCCACAGCCGGCCCGCAGCAGAACGACAACCAATCTGCCGAACCGCCGGACGGCTCGTGTCGAAGCCGTTGACGCAGAACTTGCACGTGTCACAGCATGAGCCCGCCCTGCCAATCGGTAGGCTCGCTCGCCGTGGAGGACGCCGTGACCCGTCGCCGTACCATGCCCAGAGTCCGCAGACCGCTGGCGACCGCCCTCGGCACGGCACTCGCCGTACCGCTGCTCGCGGCCGCACCGGCCGCCGCGGCGCAAGGTGGCGCCCAGGGCCAAGTCACCGTCACCGCACTGCGGTTCACGGTCACGGTGGGCGGCCGGACCTGCGCCGTCGACGCCGACCTCTACCGCCCGGCCGGAGTCGACAAGGCGCACCCCGCGCCCGCCGTGCTCACCACCAACGGCTTCGGCGGCAGCAAGTCGGACGGCACGACCGACGCCACCGGCAAGGCGTTCGCCACCCGTGGCTATGTCGCCCTCGCCTACTCGGGGCTCGGCTTCGGCAAGTCGGGCTGCCTCATCTCGCTGGACGACCCGGGGATCGACGGCCGCGCCGCGTCCCGCCTCATCGACTTCCTCGCCGGGACCCGCGCCGCCGACGACGGCACGCGCATCGACTTCGTCACCAAGGACCGCCCGGGCGACCCGCGCGTCGGCATGATCGGGGGCTCGTACGGCGGGGCCATCCAGATGGCCACGGCCGCCGTCGACCACCGCGTCGACGCCCTCGTCCCGATGATCACCTGGAACGACCTGACGTACGCGCTCGACCCCAACAACGCGGCCGACCGCAAGGTGCCCGGCGCCTTCAAATGGCAGTGGACCAACGGGTTCTACCTCATCGGCGAGAGCCAGCCCATCACGCTGCCCAACCTCGACCCGTCCCGCTGGGGCTCGCTCGGCTGTGCGCACTTCGTGCCCGGTGTCTGCGACACCTTCGGACTGCTCAACTCGGGCAGCTACCCGGCCGCCGCCACCGCCGCGATGCAGCGCTACGCCCGCAGCGTCTCGCCGGTCGGCTACCTCGACCGCATCGAGGCGCCCACCCTGCTCATCCAGGGGCAGACCGACACCCTGTTCAACCTCAACGAGGCGACGGCGACGTACGACGCGCTGAAGGACCGCGGCACCACGACCAAGATGATCTGGCAGTCCTGGGGCCACAGCGGCGGCCAGGTGCCCGGTGAACTCAACATGTCCCAGGGCAACCTGGAGACCAGCTACACCGGCAAGCGCATCCTGGCCTGGTTCGACCGCTACCTTCGCAAGCAGAAGAACACCGACACCGGGCCCGCCCTCGCCTACTACCGCGACTGGCAGAGCGGCTACGGGGCGGCGTCCAAGGTCCCGCCGCTCACCCGGACGGTCTACCTCTCCGGCGACGGCAGGCTCGTCGACGACCGCGCGAAGGTGGTGCGCGGCAGCCGCACGTACACCAACCGGCTGGTCCCGACGAGCCATTCGGAGAGCTCGCTGGCCGACGCGATCGGCCTGCCCGACCCGGCCCCGTACGACACCGCGGGCACCTACCTCGGCTGGGACACCGACCGGCTGAAGGCGCCCGTCGACGTGGTCGGCTCGGCGAAGGCCACCCTCAAGGTCTCCTCGCCCGCGGCGGAGAGGGTGCAGAACTCGGGCAACGCCGCCGACAAGCTGGTCCTCTTCGCCAAGCTGTACGACGTGGCCCCGGACGGCACCAAGACCCTGGTGCGCCGCCTGATCGCCCCGGTGCGGGTGCCGGACGTCACGAAGCCGTTCACCGTCGCCCTGCCCGGCATCGCGCACCGCTACGAGGCTGGGCACCGCATCGAGTTCGTGGTCGCCGCGAGCGACGACTCCTACCTCGGCAACAAGGGCATCAAGCCGGTGACGGTCGTGAGCGCCCCCGGCGACCCGGGGACGCTCCAACTGCCCGTCGTCAGAGGGAAGTTGAACTGATCGCCGCGTAGCCGGGGCGCACGAGCTCGTCGATGATGCGACGGCGTTCCGGCAGCGGCAGGAACGCCGCCTCGACCGCGGCGACGGTGAACTCCTCGAAGACCTCCGGGCCGTAGCCGAAGGCGTCCGCCATGTGCTGGAACTCCTCGCTCATGGTCGTGCCGGACACCAGACGGTTGTCGGTGTTCAGCGTGACCGTGAAGCCGAGCCGGCGCAGCTCGTCGATCGGGTGCTTCTCGTATGAGATCGCGGCGCCGGTCTGGAGGTTGGAGGTCGGGCAGACCTCCAGGGCGATCCGGTTGTCACGGACGTACGCGGCCAGGTGGCCGAGCGTGCCGTCCGCGGCGATGTCGTCGGTGATGCGCACGCCGTGTCCGATGCGCTCGGCGCCGCACACCTGGACCGCCTCGTGGACGGACTCGGCGCCCACGGCCTCGCCGGCGTGGATGGTGATGTGGCAGTTGTGGTGCTTGAGGTGCTGGAAGGCGGGCAGGTGCTCGGCCGGCGGGTTGCCGATCTCGCCGCCCGCGATGTCGAAGCCCGCCACCCCGCGCTCGCGGTGGGCGACGGTGAGCTCGGCTATCTCCAGGGAGCGCCGGGTGTGCCGCATGCCGGTGAGCAGCGCGCGGACGGTGATCTTCCCTCCGGTGCGGCGCTCGCCCTCGCGCAGGCCCTCGTTGACGGCGTCCACGACCTCGTCGAGGGTCAAGCCGGCTTCCAGGTGCTGCTCGGGGGCGTAGCGCACCTCCGCGTAGACGACCCCGTCGGCCGCGAGGTCCTCGGCGCACTCGGCCGCGATGCGGTGCAGCGCCTCGCGGGTCTGCATCACCGCGCAGGTGTGGGCGAAGGTCTCCAGGTAGCGCTCAAGGGAGCCGGAGTCCGCGGCGTCGCGGAACCACACCGCGAGCTCGGCCGGATCCTCGGTCGGCAGACCGGCGTACCCGCAGGCGCGGGCCAGCTCGACGATGGTGGCGGGGCGCAGGCCACCGTCGAGGTGGTCGTGGAGGACGGCCTTGGGGGCCCGGCGGATCCACTCCGCGGGGGTGACCGGAGCGGCGGCGGCAGGGTTGTCTGACAAGTGCATGAGGCGGGAGTGTACAGCGTGTCGCGCCGGTGTCCTGCGGGGTGCTAGCAGGACTGGAGCACCGCCAGCGCGGGCGCGCCCGTCGGCAGCATGTGCTTGGCGGCCATGACCGGGGTGCCGTCGATCCGTACGACCTGCGTGATCAGCACGGCCGGGGTGTCCGCCGGACGGTCCAGCTGCTCGCCCCTGCGGCGGCCGAGCAGCGTCGCGCTGATCCCGCTGTGCGCGGTGAGCGGGACGCCCCGCGAGGCCTCGGCGAGGACGGTGAGCATCGAGACGGCGGGCTCGGCGGACAGGGCTTCGCCGAACGCGGGGTGCAGCTTCTCCAGGACGTCACCGGGCGCCGCCCACTCATGGCTGAGGGCGACTGAGAGCGACTCCCCGACCAGCACGGACTCCCAGAACCGCAGCTCGGACCCGGCGGGCGCGAGCAGGTGCTGGGTGGTGAAGTCGGTGGGCTCCTCGCGGCTGCGCAGCAGGGCCTTCACCCGGACCGGGCCGAGGAGCTCGTCGAGCGGCTGGAGCTGTTCGAAGCCGCGCCGGGGCGGCCGGTCGTTCACGGTCCGGCCCACCCCGCGCCGTACCGAGAGCAGCCCGTCCTCCTGGAGCAGGAGCAGCGCCTCGCGCAGCGCGGGGCGGCTCACCCCGAGCTCGCCCGCGAGCTTGGGCTCCGAGGGCAGGGTGGAGCCCGGGGGATAGGTGCCGTCGTGGATCGCGTCCGCGATCCGCTCGTACAGCGCGACGACCGGCCTGCGCTGCTGCCCGCTCATGGCCATGGACCTGCCCTCCGTATGCCGGAACCCCAGCATGACCCGACCGTTACTTGTCTGACAAGGAGGCCCAGGGCTGGATGGGCTCACCCGTACGGCCCGCCCCACCGCACCCCGTGGCCGCGCATCCGTCAACCTGGGCGGAAGGGAGCGACGGCAGCACCAGCGGAAAGGGCCGGCTGATGAGCCCCAAAGACGCGTCGAGCAGGGCGAAGGGCAGGGCGGGCGGCGCTTTCACACCGGCCAGGATCGCGATCCTCGCCCTCGCCGTCCTGGCGCTCGTCTTCATCTTCGAGAACACCCGCCAGGTCAAGATCCGCCTGCTGATCCCCGAGGTCTCGATGCCGCTGTACTTGGCACTGCTCGCGGTGTTCGTGGTGGGGCTGTGCTGCGGTGGCTACTTCATGAAGCGACGGAGCGGCAGGTGATGCGCGTGCGGGCCCGCGCCGCGACGGTGACGGCGGCCCTGTTCCTGGCGACGGCGGCCACGACGGGCACCGCCCTGGCCGAAGGGTCGGCGGCCCGGCCCCCGATGCCGGCGTTCGTGGGCAAAGGCCTGATCCACGTCGTCAACAAGCTGGACATGAGAACCAAGCTGGACGTGCGGGACATCGGCGGCGGACACCGCACGGTGCTGTGGCCCTTCAACTGGAAGGTCTGCACCCAGAGCCCGGCGGCCGGCGCGCCCCTCGCCGAGCACATCCGGGTGAGCGTCGGCGTGGTGAAGAAGACGGAGCGATGCCCCAAGCGGTGAGCTGCCAATGGCTCGGCAGCCTGCCCCCACGCGAACCGAGACCCGGACCGGGGCAACGCAACACCGTCGCCCACGGCCAACGGCCGCCGACGCGCGGCGAACTCGTTCGACCGCGTCACCATCCAGTCGCAGCAGGGAGTGTCACCACCGGTATGGACGTTCTCTTCATCACGAGCGTGGCGGCGGTCGTCGCCGACCCGCCGCTCAGCCGCAAGCTGTTCATCGAGGCTCTTGGCCTCCCTCTGGAGGGGGAGGGCAACGGCTATTACTCCAGCGGGAGCGTCCCCGGCAGCAAGCACTTCGGCCTGTGGCCGCTCTCGCAGGCGGCCGAGGCATGCTTCGGCACGGCCCAGTGGCCCGCCGACCGGGTGGTCCCGCAGGCATCGATCGAGTTCGAGGTGGCGAACGCGGAAGCCGTCACAGCCGCCGGTGCCGAGCTTCAGCGCGCGGGCTTCGAGCTGCTGCACCAGGCCCGCACCGAGCCGTGGGGCCAGACCGTGGCCAGACTCCTCACGGCGGACGGCTTGATCGTCGGGATCTCCTACGCCCCCTCCCTGCACGACGCGCAGGACGACCAGCGCCCCGGGTGAGCCCGGCCCGAGACCGGTGACGGCGACGCGGATCGATCACATCCCGGGTCGATCAGTCGATCAACCAGCAGGTCGATCAATCGAGTTGAGCCATTGGCTCGGCTGGAGCGGCCTGGCCCAGGGGCTCGGAGAGCGGCAGCCCGGCGTACCAGCGGCGGTGTACCAGCGGCTCCACGCACAGGACGGCGGCGCCCGCGAGCGTTCCCACGAGGAGGGCGGGCCGGCCGCCGTCGGCAAGGGCGTTGAGGCAGGCGAGGCCCACGACGAGCGGGCGTACCAGAGTCAGTGGTCCCAGGCCCATGACCATGGCGAGCGTGCTGGCTCGGAACGGCAGGACGAAGTACGCCGCGAGGGAGAGGGCGACCATGGCGGCGTAGAGCGTGAGCGGGACGAGGAAGCCGGTGCCGCCGTCGGTGAGGGCGGCATACGCGCGGGCCCGGTCGTCGGCGCTCAGCAGCACGCCGAGGGCTGTGAGCACGGGCGCGAGCAGCAGGGCGGCGCCCACGGCCAGGCCGCGCACCGCCGCACGGGCGACGGCACGGCCCTTGCGGATCCTGGCGTCCCGTCCGGCGAAGGCGCGGAAACCGCTGAACGCCGCGTCGATCAGGCCGAGCGCGGCCAGCGGCGGAGCCGGGTTCATCGCGCAGCCCCGGCGAGCTGTTCGGGGCCCACGAGCCTGCGCGAGGCGCGGCCGAGGGCGAGGCGCAGGGGTGCTTCCAACTGCGGGCGGACACCGAGAACCGGGCGAAGCGTCGTGCAGAAGGGGTTCGCCATGCCCCTCGGTTCGTACAGCAACGGGCGGATACCGGGGACGGACGCGGCGCGCAGGAGCGTCGCGTCGTCGTGGGCGCGCAGTGCCGAGGCGACGCCGTCGTGGCGGCCCAGCGGGTGACGCATCCGGGCGCGGTGGAAGACCCAGGCGCCGATGGGCGCGAGCCGGGTGGCGGCGATGTCGTAGTGGCAGAAGGCGAGCGCCGGCGAGGCCGCCTGCGCCCGGAAGAACTCCGCGAGGGCCGGGCCGCGGAAGTGGTGCAGCACACCGGTGGAGACGAACACGGTGGCGGCTTCCGGCAGGTCGAAGGCGTTGCCGTGGACGAAGCGGCAGGCCAGCCCTTCGGCCCGGGCCAGCCGGTCCGCTTCGTTGACCAGGGCGGCGTCGAGGTCGACCCCGACGAGTTCGACGTCAGGGCCGAGCGCGACGGTGGCCGCGAGCCAGCGGACCAGATAGCCGAGCCCGCAGCCGACGTCGACCAGCCGCAACGGCCCGGCGTGACCGCTCGCGCGGATCGCGGTGAACAGCGGGCTCAGCACGTGCGCCAGGCGCTCGCCGATGCGCAGCTCCTCGCTGAGCCGTTGCAGTTCGGTGTGCACGCCGACCATCAGCCGGTCCACGGCGACCGGGTCGAGAACGCCGTCCGGGCCGGCCGGCAGCGCGGCGACGATACGGGCCGCGCGCCGGTCACCACTCTCGACGAGCCGCCGCACCACGGCGGCCCGGCTGACCGGCAGCCGCGCTCCGCCGGCCGGATCCGTGTCGGTGATCAGGTCGGATATCTCAAGGTGGGGCACGGCCGAGAACCCTAACCGCTCCTCTTCGCGCCCCTGACCCCCGGCAGGGCCTGCCGGACTCCGCCTAGCGTCGCCCACCCTTGTAATTGATCTTCATCGTGTCGAGGTCGGTCACCGTCGAGCGCAGATCGCGGTACCCATGGCCCAACGCCCCCAGCGCGGACTCCGCCCTGTCCTCGGCGATCGCCGCGGCCATCTCCTCGCCGTCGGCGGCGTCCGAGACGACGGTGTAGCGCCACGAGAAGTGCTTCAGGGCCCGGTCGTAGGTGAGCGAGCCCTCCTCGGTGAAGGTCATCGCGGTCAGGCCGTGGCCGTCGACCTCCGCGAGCAGCTTCGTGCGCGAATCCTCGCTCAGCCCGTCCCACACACCGCGCACGATGACCCGGTAGGTGTGCTGCTCGCTCATGTCCTGCTGTCCTTCCGCACTGCGTGTCGCATCGGGTGCCCGCTGCGGGTAGATGGTCGCCCACCGGCCGGAACGTGTCGACCGATATACGGGGTGGCCCCAGCCATCCCTTGAAGCGCCCTCGATGCCCCGAGCCCCGTCCACAACGATGGACCGGGCGCCCTGCTCGCCGAGCTCGTCGTGGGCGCCTTTGCGCAATCCTGAGCGGGGGTCCCCTGGCCGTTGTCAGTGGCGCGGTGTTCCATGGTCATCGGGGGAATCGGCCGAAAGGGCTGCCGAAGCCCCGTACGAGGGAGTGAGGTTGCCTTGGCCACGACCGTGCGACGTGCCGTACTGACCCTGCCCGGCGCCCCGTTGGGCGAGCCGAACCCCCTGCCCGCGCTGCGGCCGCGCGACGAGACGCACCGGCTCGACGAGCGGGCCCGCGAAGGCCTGCCCCGGGACATGGCCCGCCAGATCGGGTACGAACCGCTGGAGACCCTGCTGCCCGTGCGGGTCCTCGACGGCTACGGGCGGGAGCGGGGCCCGGTCGAGCTGGACACGATCGTGATCGAGAACGACCGGCTGCGCGCCACCGTGCTGCCGGGCCTCGGCGGCCGCGTCCACTCCCTGTTCCACAAGCCGACCGGCCGCGAACTGCTCTACACCAACCCGGTGTTCCAGCCCGCCGACTTCGCGCTCAACGGCGCCTGGTTCTCCGGCGGCATCGAGTGGAACATAGGGGCCACCGGCCACACCACCCTGTCCTGCGCCCCCGTCCACGCGGCCCTCGTCCCCGCCCCGGACGGCGGCGAGATGGTCCGCCTGTGGGAGTGGGAGCGGCTGCGCGACCTCCCCTTCCAGGTCGACCTCTGGCTCCCCGACGGCTCCGACTTCCTGTACGTGGGCGTCCGCATCCGCAATCCGCACGAGAAGCCGGCGCCCGTCTACTGGTGGTCCAACATCGCCGTGGAGGAGGGCGAGCGCACCCGTGTGCTCGCCCCGGCCGACGAGGCCTGGCACTTCGGGTACGAACACACCCTGCGCCGGGTCCCCGTGCCCGCGTGGGACGGCACCGACCGCACGTACCCGCTGCGCAGTGAGTACCCCGCCGACTACTTCTACGAGGTCCCCGACGGCGCGCGCCGCTGGATCGCCTCCCTCGACGAGAGCGGCCACGGCCTCGTGCAGACGTCCACGGACACCCTGCGCGGCCGCAAGCTGTTCCTGTGGGGCTCGGGGCGCGGCGGCCGCCGCTGGCAGGAGTGGCTGACCGAGCCGGGGACCGTCGGGTACGCCGAGATACAGGCGGGCCTCGCCCGCACCCAGTTGGAGCACGTGCCGCTCGACCCGGGCGGCGAGTTCGCCTGGCTGGAGGCGTACGGGCCGCTGTCCGCCGACCGGGCGCTGGTGCACGGCGCCGACTGGGCGGCCGCCCGAGCTGAAACCGAGGGCAGCCTGGAGCGGGCCCTGCCGCGCGCCACCGTGGAGGAGGCGTACGCCGCCTGGCGGCCGTTCGCCGACGCCGAGCCCGGCGAGCGCCTGGCCACCGGGTCGGGCTGGGGCGCCCTCGAAGTCCTGCGTACGGGGGCGAAGCTGCCCGGCACCCCGTTCTCCGAGCTGACGCTCACTCAGGAACAGCGCCCCTGGCTGGAGTTGCTGCACAACGGGGTGCTCCCGGAGCCGCGCAAGGTGACCCCGCCCGGCCCCACGCTGGTCGCCCCGCCCTGGCGGGACATGCTGGAGACGGCGTCGGCCGACCCGCTCACCGAGTACCACCTCGGCGTCGCCCAGTGGCACGCGGGCGACCATGCCCAGGCCGTCCGCAGTTGGGAGCGCGGCCTGCCGCTCGCCCCGTCCCGCTGGCCGCTGCTGCGCTGCCTCGCCGTCGCCGACCAGCTGTCCGGACACGCGAGCCGCGCCGCCGACCGCTACGCCGAGGCCTACGACGACTTCTGCGAGGAGCGCAGGGACGGAGAGCCGTGGACGGCGGCCGACGCCGCGCTCGGCCGCGAGGCGATCGAGGCACTGCTCACCGCCGACCGCCCGGCGCAGGCCCGGGCGATATGGGACCGGCTGCGCCCCGCCGTCCGCGAACGCGGCCGCTTCCGGCTCGTCGAGGCCCAGCTCCTCCTCGCGGAGGGCGAGCCGGACGTCGCCCGCGCGCTCTTCGAAGCGGGCTTCGAGGTCGCCGACCTGCGCGAGGGTGCGGAAACCCTGAACGAGGTGTGGGCCCGCCTCACCGACGCCCCGCTCCCGGACCAGTACGACTACCGGATGCGCCCGGGGGAGTAAGGGAGAACCCGATATGGTGCGCCCTTGCTTGGACGGCTCCTGGGGAGGGGCCGCAGGGGAGGGGCGCACTTCAGTGAGGGATCAACTCACGGCTGCCGCGAGGCAGTCGAAGGCACGGCCATGCCCGCAGTGCGGGGCGGACACGCCGTACGACGAGCGCTTCGTCATGTGGTGCGCCGCCTGCGACTGGAACGTCGACCCGGGCGGTGCGGAGCCGGCCCGGGGCCGGTTCGAGGAGATGCAGCGCCGACTCGCCCACCGCTACGGCGAGCAACTGCACGCCGAGCTGCTCGCCGACCCGGACGCCGCCAAGGGACGCGTCGCCGCCCTGCGCGGCCACAGCGTCGATGCCACGCATCCGCCGACCCATCTGCGCCGCCACCTCATCGAGGCGGGGGAGCCCGCGGCGGCGGCCGTCGTCATCGACCCGGGGGCGGCCGCCTCGATCGCCGCCGAACTCGCCCCGGCCCGCGAGACGGTGGCCCGCGCGGTCATCCGCGACCTGGCGGGCTGAGAGCCCGCGTCCGAACCGCGCCCGGGCTGCGGTGTCCGCACAGGGCCTGCGGTTCAGTACGCCGGTTTGCGGTCGACGTACTCGAAGACCGAGCCGTCGGGGTGGACCGCGATCAGATTGCGGCCCACCGGCGTCGCGACCGGGCCCGCGATGATGCGGGCGCCGGCCTCGGTGAGGGTGGTGTGGGCGTCGTCGACGTCCTTGACGGCCACCGTCGCCGCCACCTTCCGCAGCACTTCGAGTTCCGCCTCGGGCCCGCTCATCAGCAGGAAGGCGCCGACGGCGGCGACGGACACGCCCCCGCGGTCGAAGCGGAGCGCCTGACTGCCGGTGACGCGCTCGTAGAAGACGATCGCGCTGTCCAGGTCGTCGACGCAGATGCGCAGCGTGGTGCCCAGAATCTCCATGCCCCGCAGCCTAGTTGGGGGAGATCGCCCACGGCAGGGGATCCGGCGGCCCGGACGACGGGCCGAGTGCGCGGGACAGCGGGTCACTCCCTCGATGCTTCGAAGCGCGGGCCGGTGGCGAAAAGTTTCTCGGACGAGGTCGCAACCTCGGGGGTCGCCGCACGTCTGGTGGGTTGAAGGCGCCCTTCACCAGCTGTTCCAGACCGTGTTTCCTCACTCCTCGGAGAGTCCATGTCTACGCACGCCAAGCGCATCCACCGCCGCCCCCGGGTCCTGGGCGCCGCCGTCACCGGGGTCGCACTGCTGTTGGGCGGAGCCTTCGCCGCGCAGGCCGTCGCCGACTCCGGCCCGAAGCCCGCCGCCCCCAAGGTCGCCACGAGCGGCGACTCGGCCGCGGCGGTGTCCAAGTCCGGTGGTTCGGCGGCCGCCGTGTCCAAGTCCGGTGGCTCGGCGGCTTCCGACGGCGCCGCGAAGGTCGCCGGGGCGGGCAAGCAGGCCGCCGCGGACAAGGCCGCCGCAGCCCCCGACACCGCGCCCAAGGTGATCAAGCCGGGCAGCGGAGCAGCCGGCAAGTAACAGCAGCGGTTGCACCATGGGGCGGGCGGGCCCTTCAACACGGCCCGCCCGCCCCTCCCGGACACGGATCGAGGCCCATGCAGTACGCCATAACCGCAGCGCCGACCTGGTGGTCCCGGCTGCTCGCGCGCATGCCCCGGACCGAGGACGCGTCGGTACGGGACCGTCGTCCGTCCCGGACAGGTGACACGCCCGTACGGGACCGTCATCTGCGGGCACTCCCCACGCCGTACGACGACGAGCCGCCGCCCACGCTGACCGAGCTGTACCGGGCCCGGCGGCTCGACATGGTGCGTCTCGCGCTCTTCCTGGTGGACGATCTGCCCACCGCCGAGGACGTCGTCCAGGACGCGTTCGCCGCGCTGTGCCGCACCCACGGCACCTCGCTGCGCGGGCTCCAGGACCCGGGGGCGTATCTGCGCACCGCCGTGGTCAACGCGGCCCGCTCCGTGCTGCGCAGACGCCGCACCTCGCGCGCCTACACCCCGCCCCACCAGGGTGCCGGCGCACCGGTGGACGAGGGGCTGCTGCTCGCCGAGGAGCACCGCCAAGTGCTCGATGCCATGGGGCAATTGACGCAGCGTCAGCGCGAGGTGCTCGTACTGCGCTACTGGTCGGAGCTGACCGAGGCGCAGATCGCGCAGACGCTCGGGCTTTCCCGAGGCACGGTGAAGTCCACCGCGAGCCGCGCGCTGGATGTCCTGGAGAAGAGACTGGGGGCGGCCCGATGAAGCCGAACGCAGAAGACCGCCGGTTCGCGACGGACGACCGGGTCCGCGCCGCGCTGCTCGCCCGCGGCGCGCTCGTCACGCACGCCGACCTGCGCCGCGACGTGCCCCCGCAGGGCCGCAGCTGGGGAGTCCGCCGGGTGCGCAGGGTCGCCTTCGCCGCGCTCGGTGTCGCCGCTGCCGTGGTGGCCGTGTGCCTGCTGGTGCTGCCCGGCAACCCGCTGGACCCGGCCCCGGCCCCGCCCGCCCGCACCCCGGGCATCAACGAACCACCGCCCACGACCGGGCCCTCGGTCATCCCGCCCCGAGTGATCGGCCGGCCGTAGGGGCCGGAGTGATCGCCGCATCCCGGTCACGCACGGCGGAAGATCTCGCCGTGCGGCACCGTCCCGCTCACACGCGGCAGAGGATCTCGCCGTGCGGCACCATGAACCAGGCGTCGTCGTGGGCGCCCCATGCCCGCCAGGCCTCGGAGATCGCGGTCAGTTCGGCCGCCGTGGCATGCCCGCCCTCGACCGCCAGACCGGCGTACGAGGAGGCGACCGTACGGTCGGCCCACAGCCCGCTCCACCACGCGCGCTCCTCCTCGGTGGCGAAGCACCACGTGCTCGCGGACGCCCTGATGTCGGTGTAACCGGCCTCCAGCGCCCAGGACTTGAGCCGCCGCCCGGCATCCGGCTCGCCCCCGTTGGCGCGAGCCACCCGGTGGTACAACTCCAGCCACCCGTCCAGTACGGGCGCCTCGGGGAACCAGGTGAACGCGCCGTAGTCGCTGTCGCGCACCGCGACGATCCCGCCCGGCCTGGTGACCCGGCGCATCTCGCGCAGCGCCTGCACCGGGTCGCCCACGTGCTGCAGCACCTGATGGGCGTGCACGACGCAGAACGTGTCGTCCGGGAAGTCCAGCGCGTGGACGTCCGCGACCGCGAACGACATGTTGCCCAGGCCGCGTTCGGCCGCGTACGCGCGGGCCTGCTCGACGATGCCCGGCGCGTGGTCGACCGCGGTCACCTCGCCGTCCGGTACGAGCGCGGCCAGATCGGCGGAGATGGTGCCGGGACCGCAGCCGATGTCCAGGATCCGCATGTGCGGCTTCAGCTCACCGATGAGGTACGCCGCCGAGTTGGCGGCGGTCCGCCAGGTGTGCGAGCGCAGCACGGACTCGTGGTGGCCGTGGGTGTAGACGGCGGTCTCGCCCGGCGTGGCCGGGGGCGTCTCCTGCGACATGAGCGGCTTCCTCTCCGAGAGCTGAACGGTGAACGGCGCACGGAACGGCGGAGGTGAACCGACCCGTGAACTGCCCTGGTGGTGAGCCCACTTTAAAGCGAACGGTCAGATTCTGAGATTGCTGTCTCGGGATATGGACGTCCGTGGGATGCGTGCGAAGTGGGCTCGGAGGGACTGGCGACAGCCCGTCCGGGTACTCGGCCCGCATGGAAACGAACCTGCCGGAGCAGCTCTCCCAGGTCGTCCGGGACGCCATCAGGGACGAGCTGCGCGAACAGACCAGCAAACAGCGCCGCGCCGCGCGCATGTACGCGGGCGCCGGTGCGGCCGGGCTCTACGGAGGCGCCGCGCTCACCGCGTTCCTGCTGCTCGCCCTCGCGATGGTGTTGCCGTACTGGGCGGCCGCGCTGATCATCGCCGTGCTGCTGCTCGGGGCCGCCGCACTGCTGAGCCGGGGCGCCCGCAGCAGCCGGCCGACACCGGCCGACCCGGTGTCCCAGCCGCTGGAACCCGGCGTGCCACCCGGCGCCCCGGTCATCCCGCCGATGGTCCCGCCGGGTGCCCCCGAACCGCCCCGGGGCCCGCTCGGCGCACCCCACGACACGAGCCGTTAGCAACCCGGGGAGACGGGCGGGACGGCCGCCCGGCTGGAGGGAACAAAGGCGCCGCCCGCGCTCGTTGTCTCCCCGCCAAGCTGTGATCGACCAGGGAGGGAATCATGAGCGACCTCGCCATCCAGTACGTGGGCGGCCCCACCGCCGTCATCGAGATCGGCGGGGTGCGGCTGGTGACCGACCCCACCTTCGACGCCCCGGGCGACTACCCGATGGGCGACCGCAAACTCGTCAAGAGCGCGGGGCCCGGCCTCGGTGCCGAGGAGGTCGGCGCCGCCGACCTGGTGCTGCTCTCGCACGACCAGCACCCCGACAACCTGGACCGCACCGGCCGTGACTACCTCGACCGGGCCCCCGTCGTGCTCTCCACGGCCGCCGCGCACAGCAGGCTCGGCGACCGCGTCACGGTGCTGCCCAACTGGGAGACGTACCGCAGCGGGCGGCTGAGCATCACCGGTGTGCCGGCGCTCCACGGCCCCGCAGGCTGCGAGCCCGTGGTCGGCGAGGTCACCGGCTTCGTGCTGCACGGGGACGGCCTGCCCACGGTGTACGTCAGCGGCGACAATGCCTCCCTCGACCACGTGCGGAGCATCGCCGAGCGCTTCGGGCCCGTCGATGTGGCCGTGCTGTTCGCGGGCGGCGCCCGCACCCCGCTGCTCGACGCCTACCTCACGCTGTCCAGCGCGGACGCCGCCGAGGCCGCCGAGATCCTGGGCGCCCGGCACGTCGTACCGCTGCACTTCGAGCACTGGGCCCACTTCAGCCAGGGCCCGGACACCCTGGTCGAGGCGTTCGGGGCGGCCGGGCTCACCGAGCGGCTGCACCTGCTCAAGCCGGCCGGACGCTTCACGCTCTGACCCGGAGGCGTTCGTACCGCTGAACCCCTAACACCCCCGCGCCCGGCGGGTGGCACTCGGATCGACCGTGCCGCCCGCCGGGCGTCGCTGTGCCACCCCCTCGCACCCGCCGCGCCGAGCCCGCCCGCACGGGTTTGATCCGCCCCGCCGTGGCTACCCGGAAGGCCTACCACGCGAGGTGACATGGCCGACAAACCCGAGAACCCGAGCGCGGTGGACGTCCTGCGGGGCGCCCGCGCCCAGCTGTCCGAACTCATCGGCAGGCCCGCCGAATCCGTCTCGTCCTTCGAACGCGCCGACCACGGCTGGCAGTTGAGGATCGAGGTCCTCGAACTCGCCCGGGTCCCGGACACGATGAGCCTGCTCGCCTCGTACGAGGTCGAACTCGACCCGCGGGGCGAACTCACCGGCTACCGGCGACTGCGCAGGTACGAACGCGGCCGGGCCGACAAGAACGGCTGAATCCGCCCGCTCACGGGGCGCGGCAGAAGCGGAAGAAGCAGAGGCCGTGGGACGACACGGCGACGAACCGACAAGCCAACAGACAAGGAGGGCCGGACACCATGACGGTTGTCCCGGCACAGCAAGGCGGCAGCGGCGGCACCAGTGGCCTGTACGACGTGCTGGAGCTCGTGCTCGACCGAGGGCTCGTGATCGACGCGTTCGTGCGGGTCTCCCTCGTCGGCATCGAGATCCTGAAGATCGACATACGGGTCGTGGTCGCCAGCGTCGACACCTATCTGCGGTTCGCCGAGGCGTGCAACCGCCTCGACCTGGAGGCGGGCCCGCACCGCAGCCCCGGACTGCCCGACCTGGTCGGCGAGATCACCGAGTCCGGCGCCCGCGGCAAGTCCAAGGGAGCGCTCTCGGGCGCCGCGCAGACCATCTCCGACGCCTTCAAGGAGGCCCGTGAGGAGGGCGAGCAGGAGCCCAGGCCGCGAGCCCGGCGCACCGCGTCGCGCCGGAAGGAGGAGCAGGAATGACCACGTACGTCTATGGCATCGCCCGCCGTGACCACGGTCGGCTGCCGGAGCGGATGGGCGGCATCGGCGACCCGCCGTGCCCGGTCCGCACCGTCGAACAGGGTGATCTGGTGGCGCTGGTCAGCGACGCCCCGCAGGAGCTCAGGCCCAAGCGCCGCGATCTGCTCGCCCACCAGAACGTCCTCGCCGAGGCGGGCGCGGGCGGGCCCGTGCTGCCCATGCGGTTCGGCGGCGTCTCGCCCGACGACGACGCCGTACGGGCCGTGCTCGCCGAACACGAGAAGCGCTACCTGGAGCGGCTCGAAGTGCTCGACGGCAAAGTCGAGTACAACGTGAAGGCGACGCACGACGAAGAGGCCGTGCTCCATCAAGTCCTCGCGGAGAACGCCGAGTTGAGGGCCATGAGCGACGCCAACCGGAAGGCCGGCGGCGGCACGTACGAACAGAAGCTGCGGCTCGGCGAACGCATCGCCGTCGCCGTCCAGCAGCGCGAGGCGACCGACGCCGTCCTGGTGGAGCGCACCCTTGAGAGTGCTTGCGAGGAGCGGAGCCCCGGACCGCGGTCCACCGGCTGGCTGGCCAACATCTCCTTCCTGGTGCCGCGCGAGCACGCGGCCGAGTTCGTCGCCGCCGTGGACACCCTGCGCGAACGCGCCCCGCACCTGGTCCTCCAGGTCCACGGCCCGCTGCCGCCCTACAGCTTCACGGGGTGAGCGCGTGGGTCTCCTGAAGGAGCTGCTGCTGCTTCCCGCGGCGCCCGTCCGCGGCACCTTCTGGGTGCTGGGCCAGGTGGCCGCGGAGGCGGAGCGGCAGTACTACGACCCCGCGACCGTGCGACGCCAACTGGCGCTGTTGGAGCGGCAGTTGATGAACGGCGAGATCGACGAGGCCGAGTTCGACCGCCGTGAGGACGAGCTCCTCGACCGCCTCGAACACCCCACCCGCGCCGCCGCCGATCCCCGGAGGAACTGATGGCGACCCCGGCCCGATTTCCCGACGCCTACCCGCCCGACGGCAGCGGCGCGAACCTCGCCGACATTCTCGAACGCGTCCTCGACAAGGGAATCGTCATAGCCGGGGACATTCGCATCAACCTCCTCGACATCGAACTCCTCACCATCAAATTACGGCTCATCGTCGCCTCCATAGACAAGGCGAAGGAAATGGGCATCGACTGGTGGGAGGACGACCCCGCACTCTCCACCGGCGCCCGCCGACGTGAACTGGCCGCGGAAAACGATGAGTTGAAGGAAAGGATCGCCGCACTCGAATCGGCACGGAACGCCGAGGCCACACAGGGCGCGACGCGGGAGAAAACGGCGGCGAGCACGAAGAGGGAACGAGGTGCGGTGACCGATGAATCACGTTCATGAAGAGCAGCTGCTGTACGTGTATGCCGTGACGCGTGCCTTTGCCGCCCCGCTCCCCGACGGGGTGTCCGGGCTCGACGGTGAGCCGCCCGGCCTGATCGAGCACCGCGGCCTGTGTGCCGCGGTGAGCCGTGTCCCCGCCGAGGACTTCGACGCCATCCCGCTCCGGGCCCACCTGGAGGACCTGGACTGGCTCGGCCGGACCGCCCGCACCCACCAGGCGGTGATCGCGGCGCTCGCCACGGTCACCTGCCCCGTGCCGCTCCGGCTCGCCACCGTGTGCCGCGACGAGAGCGGGGTGCGGCGGCTGCTCGACGCCGGCCGCGCCCGCTTCGTGTCGGCCGTCGAACGCCTCGACGGGCGCGTCGAATGGGGCGTCAAGGTGTACGTCCAACCTCAACCACCGCAACCCGCAAGGGAGTTGAACGCGGCCACTGGGCGGGACTACCTGCGCCAACGGCTCGGCCAACGACAGTCCCGCGACGAGACCTGGCGGCGCGCCGGCACGCTCTCCCGCGCCCTGTACGCGGAACTGTGCGAGCGCGCCGAGGCCGGTCGGCTGCATCCGCCACAGAACGCACGCCTGTCCGGCGAGCCCGGCGAGAACGTGCTCAACGCCGCCTACCTGGTGCCGCACGAGCGGAGCGAGGAGTTCGTCTCGGCGGTACGGGACTTCATTCCGCACATCGAGGGCGTACGCGTGGAGCTGACCGGGCCCTGGGCGCCGTACTCCTTCGCCGGCGGACCGGACGACGGACCCGGCCAACAAGACCGACGCGCGCAAGGCGGACACGAACGAGACGACGGGCCCGGCCGAGCGCACTTGGAGGGCCAGTGAGCGGCGACGGCGATGTCCTCGCGCAGCGCGAGGTCGCTCTGGTGGACCTGCTCGACCGGCTGCTCGCCGGCGGGGTGGTCATCACGGGCGACCTCACGCTGCGGATCGCGGACGTGGACCTCGTGCGCATAGATCTGAACGCGCTGGTGAGCTCGGTCGGGTCCGAAGTCCCGTCGCCCTTTGAGGAGTTGACATGACAGATGTGGCGGACGCGGTGAACGGCCGGTGCGCCTATGGTGGCGGGCACGAGCCTGCGGGCGGTGGGCCCCGGCGCCGGGTGGAGCTCGACCCCGACACCGTGGAGCGCGATCTCGCGCGGCTGGTCCTGACGGTCGTGGAACTTCTGCGGCAGTTGATGGAGCGTCAGGCCCTGCGCCGCGTCGAGACCGGTGAACTCACCGAGGACCAGGAGGAGCGGATCGGGCTCACGCTGATGCTTCTGGAAAGCAGGATGAGCGAGCTGAGGTCGAAATTCGGGCTGCGCCCGGAAGATCTCAACATCGACCTCGGCCCGCTCGGCCCCCTGCTTCCGAGGGAGAGTTCCTGAATTTCCGCTACCACCTGTACCAGCGTGACCGGCCGGACGTCGTCGTGGAACGCATCAGGAATCCGAGCAGCCACACGACGAGCACGATGATCGCGATCCACCAGAGAATCTTGACCGCGAATCCGAGACCGAACAGGAGAAGTGCGAGGAGCAGGACGAGCAGAATCGGGACCATGATGTGTACCTCCTTGCTTCCGAGTTCCCCTGAATCCCCTTCCTAAGCCGGGAATTGAGCCTCGCGGACCGCACCTTTGTTTTGCCATGCGAACCGCGGACGGCTTCAAGGGTGTACCGGGGGCCGGTACACCGTCAGCGCCTCCGGAAGCTTGTCGAGCGTCAACTCACTTGGTGCCGCGCCCACTTCACCGTCGTACGCCAACGACGTGCCCGGCGCCAGGCCCGGGATCCTGAGGCGGGCCATCCGGCGTGAGGTGTGGACGGGGGAGTGGTGCAGCGGCCCTGCCAGGGCGGCGGCGAGGAGGCGCAGGCCGGGCAGCCGGCCGCCGCGTACCGCGCGCACGTCGAGCAGGCCGTCCGCGAGGTCGAAGCGGCGGGCGGGGGCCGGGCCCAGGCGCTGGTAGACGCAGTTGCCCGCGAACAGCAGCCACAGCGCGGGGCGACTGCCCCCGGGGTCCGCCCGCAACGGCCGTTCCCCGCACAGCACTTCGTACGAGCCGAGGATGCCCGCGGCCCAGCCGCCGATCCGTGGCGACCAGCGTTCCCGCACCCGCACGAGCTCCGGATAGACGCCCAGGCTGAACGTGTTGAGGAAGTGTCCGGCGTCCGCGCCGTCCGGGCCGGGACGGAACCGGCCGAGGTCCACGCGCACCGCGTCGCCCGAGGCCAGCGCCCGGCAGGTGTCCTGGACCTCCTCGATGCCGAGGTCGAGGGCGAAGTGGTTGAGGGTGCCGCCGGGGAACACGGCGAGCGGTACGCCGAGGCGGGCGGCGACGGACGCCGCCAGGTTGACGGTGCCGTCGCCGCCGCACACCCCGAGCGCCCGGCAGCGGCCCGCCGCCTTCTCCAAGGCGGTCGCCAGATCGTCGGGGTCGCACTCGACGACGTCGGCGAGCGGGAGCGCGGCGCGCACCAGCGCGGCCTTCGCGAGCGCGGTGCCGGAAGCGCGATTGGCGACGACCACCAGGTCCTGGCCCGCGGGCAGCGCCGGCGCGTCGGCGTGCGGACGGCCGGGCGGCGGGAGCTGGGTGCGGGTCGGCACGAGCCCGCGTACGGCGAGGGCGGCGCCCACCCCGAGCACCGCGCCCGCCACCACGTCGCCCGGAAAGTGCACCCCGGTGTACACGCGGGACGCCGCCACCGAGAAGCCCACCGGGGCCAGGGCCGCGCCCCACGACCGCGACTCCAGGGCGACCCCGGTCACGAAGGCGGCGGCGGACGCGGCGTGGCCGGAAGGGAACGACGTGGTGATCGGGCGGCGCTTCAACTGGCGCACCAGCGGCACCGCGTCGAGCAGCGGGCGAGCCCTGCGCACCGAGCGCTTGGCGACCGTGTTCACCGTCAGTGAGGCCAGCGCCAGCGAGGCGACGCCGCGCAGCGCCGCCCGGCGGGCCCGGGGCGAACGGGTCGCGCCCATCGCGGTGGCCGCCGCGAACCAGAGCGCGCCGTGGTTGGCGGCCCGGCTCAGCCGTGGCAGTACGGCCTCGGCCGCCGGCCAGTGCCGGGTGGCGGCGAAGTGGAACAGCGCCCGGTCGCGGGCGCCGATTCGCTTGTGCCAAGTGGAGTGCGTCATGGCCCGCGAGTACCCGGCCGCTCCCTGCCCAACCGGCCCCCGCCCGGGGCTCGGCCGCTCCTCGGGACGTGCCCCGGGCGGGGGCCGCTCGGGGCACGTCCCGCCGGAAGGGGATCATGGCGTGCCTCTAAAGAGGTGCGACGCCGCCCCGCGTCTCGTGGTCCGTCACATCGCCGAGGCTCACCATGCCGAGCGGGCGGCCCTCCGCCACCACCGGCAGCCGCCGTACCGCGTGCCGGCGCATCAGCGTGACCGCGGTGGCCACCTCGTCGTCCGGGCCCACGCACACCGGCGGCCGCGTGCACACCGCCTGGGCGCTGACGGTCAGCGGATCCGCCCCTTCGGCGACCGCCCGCAGCGTGATGTCCCGGTCGGTGAGCACCCCGATGACCCGACCGGCCCTGGTGACCAGCACGTCTTCGATGTCCTGGGCCCGCATCAGCTGCGCCGCCTCCACCAGTGAGGCATCGGGCGGCACGGCGGTGACGCCCGCCGTCATCACTTCCCGCACGAAACGTGCCATGGCTGCGCGCCCCGTTCCTGTCGATCCGTAGGGCCGGTCGGCCTTCGCGTCCTCCGCGCCCCGGACCGGGTACCGGGGTCCGGGGCGCGGAAACACGCTTTCCGCGCCGTTTCGCGCGAGGGCACGTTTGGCCCCGGCGGGCCAGGGCAGGCGAACCTCGTGCTTCGGACCGGAGGCACGTCCGTGGGAGCGGCTGTCCGCTCCGGGCGTGCCACGCTGCCCGGCCGGGCTCCCTCGGTGACCACCATCCGCCGACACCGTTTCAGGGAGCTGGACCGCATATGCGAACCAACACCACGGCGAAGCACAGGCACCCGCACGACGACGCACCCAGGACCGCCGCCGCCTTCGAGCGGCTCGCCGCACTGCCCGAGGGGCCCGAACGGGACGCCCTGCGCCAGGACCTCGTCCGCGCCTGGCTGCCCATGTCCGAGCGGCTCGCCGGCCGCTTCCGCAACCGCGGCGAGGCCCTGGAGGACCTCCGCCAGGTCGCTGCCCTCGGCCTGGTCAAGGCCGTCGACCGGTACGACCCGGCCCGCGGCGCCGCGTTCGAGAGCTACGCCGTGCCCACCATCACCGGCGAGATCAAGCGGCACTTCCGCGACCACATGTGGACACTCCATGTGCCGCGCCGCGTCCAGGACTTGAGGAGCCGGGTGCGGGCCGCGACCCAGGAGCTCGCCGCGAGCGCCGGGTCCCACCGGCCCACCGTGGCGGAGCTCGCCGCGCACACCGGGATGACCGAGGAAGAGGTCAGGGCCGGGCTCGAAGCCATCGACAGCTTCAGCGCGCTCTCCCTCGACGCCGAACTCCCGGGCGGCGACGACGGATACACCCTGAGCGACTCGCTCGGCAGCGCGGATCCCGCCCTCGACACCGTCGTCGACCGCGAGGCCGTCAAGCCCGGCCTCAGCTGCCTGCCCGAGCGCGAACGGAAGATCCTCTACATGCGGTTCTTCCGGGACATGACCCAGAGCCGGATCGCCGAGGACCTCGGCATCTCGCAGATGCACGTGTCCCGGCTGATCACGCGCTGCTGCAGCCGTCTGCGGGACCAGGCCCTGCGGGATCCGCACGACGATCGCCCTCGGCCGTCGAGGCCGGCAGCCGCGGCCGTGCGGGACGAGGCCGTGGCGGACGCGGATCCGATGAACGCTGAGCGCTCTCCGGCGGAGCCGGACGAGCGGACGAAACCGAAGCCGAGGGCGGCGGCACCGAGGGCGCCGCGGACGCGCAGGACTCCTCGGGCGGATCAACTGCCCTGCACGGAGCGGAATCTGTCGGATCGTCAAAATCGTGGCCAGGAGCCGGACGCCGCATAGCGAGCGCGATGTGACGGGACATCACATCCATGGCCTGCCCCTCCGCCATCGAGAACGGGCGCGCCGAGCCGGTGCGGAACAGCGTGAGCACCCCCGTCACCGGCCCCGGCGCGCCCAGCGGCACGCACATCAGCGACGACACCTCGGCGCGGGCGAGCACCGGGGCGCCCGACGGGTCGTGGCCGAAACCCTCGATGTCCTCGGGCTGCACCTGGAGCGCGCCGTTCCCCGCCCGGGCCGCCTCCAGGACCAACGGGCAGCTCGCCGGGTCCTGGCCGGCCACGGCGTGCAGGAGCGGGGCCGCGGCCGCGTCCGGCGGGCCGAGGGCCACCGCGCGCCGCAGCCCGCCGTCGACCAGGTCGGCCACGATCCAGTCGGCGAACCGCCCGCAGAGCACCCGGGCGGCCCCGGCGAGCACCGCCCCCCGCTCGCCGGGCGCCAGTTGGAGCAGCGTGGACGCCATGAGGTCGACGGTGTCCATGAGTTCGGCGTGCCGGGTCGACTCGGCGAGATCGGGCATCTCCGGCGGCGGGGGAGCGGCGGCCGAGCCCCGGGCGCTGCCCGCCTGGAACACCACGAGCACCGCGGGCTGCGGCTCGTCCGGCGGTCGCAGCGCGGTGAGAGTCGCCAACAAGGGCTCTTCGGGGCGCTGTTGGAGGTGGACGGTGAGCCCGCGGTCGCCCTCGCCCCGGGCCACCGCGGCAGCCTGCGAGCGGAACGCCGCCCGGTCGCCGGGCGTGAGCAGCGCCGCGAGCGGCCGCCCGGTGGCGTACCCGGCGCGAACCCCGGTGAGGCCGGTCGCCGCGAAGTTCAACCTGCGTACGACGGTCTCCCGGTCGACCAGCGCCACCGGCAGCGGAAGCCGCTGGAACAGGGCCTTGAGGAGCTGCCGTTCCTGCCGTTCCACGGGCGAGGGCGCCCCCGCGGCGGCCAGGATCTGCTCATACCGCGGCCACAACTGCTCCGCCACGTGCTGGAGTTCGAAGAGTGCCGCGTCCAGCACCGTCAACTGCTCACCGACCGGGCGGGCGCGCGCGGCGCGCAGCTCGCCCACCCGTCTGACGAAATCCGCCAGTTCCTCGCCGAATTCGTCCTCCGTCTGCGTCATGGGAAAAAGCTAGCCCGTCGGGCCGGTGCCGGGAGCCCTGCCGTTTCGGGCGGCCCGGGCCGGGAAGGCGCGGTATGAGGAGGTTCTTCCGATGCTGCCCGAGCCGGAACGACAGGAACCCGAGACGACCAGCACCGCCCGGCGGCTCTCCCTGCTCGCCGAGCAGTCCGCGCGCTGCGCACCGGCCTGCTGCGGGGCGGTCGCCACGATCGCCGACAGCGGGCCCGAACGCCGTGTCACCGCCACCCACCCCGACCTCGCGCCACTCGCCTCCGTCCAGCTCGCCTGCGGCGACGGGCCGATCCCGAGCGCGCTGGACGCGGGCGAACCCGTGGACACCGAGGACCTGTTGACGGAGGAACGCTGGCCCGGCTACCGCGCCCTGGCCCTCGAATCGGGCGTACGCTCCTGCGTCACCCTCCCCTTCCGCCGGTCCGGGATCGAGGTCACGGTCAGCCTGTACGGCTACCGCCCCGGCTCCCTGGAGCACGTCGTGCGCGGCCCGGTGGGGATCCTGGCCAAGGAGACCACCACCGGTCTGGTCCGCGACCGCCGCTACCGCGCGGCGCTCGCCGAGGTGGAACAACTGGAGACGGCCCTGCGCTCGCGCCCGGTCATCGACCAGGCGAGCGGCATCGTGATGCACGTCCTGGCCTGCGAGCCCGACGCGGCCTTCGACATCCTGCGCACCATCTCCCAACGCACCAACCGCAAACTCGCCGACGTCGCCGAGGCGGTCGTACGAGCGAAGGGCCGCGGCCTGGAATCCGAACTCTCGGCGTTGGCGGGCTCGGACAGCTGACCTGCACAGTCCCTCTCGGCCGCCCGCACAAGCGGCGCCCCGGCGCAAACCTCCGTATAAAGGCTTGAAAGGCATGGCTCGTGCCGGACAGGGCCCGAGGAGGGAACGGGATGCAGGGGACGGTCGGCGAAGGGCGCGGGCCGGTGCGGTACGGGCCGCCCGCGCCCGGGCCCGCGCTGCCCGTGCTCCCGGAACTCGCCGAGGTGCTCGCGGCCGGCGCCGGGCGCACCGAACCCGAGCCGCCCGGTGGCGGGCCCGCACTGCGCGAGGCGGCCTGCGGCTACTGGCTGCGGCGCGGGCTGCCCACCGCGCCGGACCGGGTCGTCGCGGCGCCCGGCGCGCAGGCGCTCCTGATCGCGCTGCTCGGCGCGTACGGCGGTGACGTGCTCATGCCCAGGCCCTGCCCGGCGTGGTGGGCCCCGCAGGCCCGGCTGCTCGGCAGACCCGCCTACCACGTGCCCACCCCGGCCGAGTGCGGCGGCGTACCCGACCCGTACGCCCTGCTCGAAACCGTTCGCCGGGTGCGGGCCGAGGGCGGTCGGCCCCGGCTGCTGCTGCTTTGCGTCGCCGACGATCCGACCGCGACCGTGGCGCCGCCCGAGACCGTACGGGAGGCCTGCGAGGCGGCCGTCGGCGAGGGGCTGCACATCATCAGCGACGAGACCTGGCGGGACACCGTGCACCGCCCGCACGAGGCGGTGCCGATCAGCCCCGCCGAGATGTGCCCCGACGACGTCACCGTCCTCGCCGACCTCGGTGGCGCTTTCACCCCGCCCAGCTGGCCCGCCGCCGTCGCCCGCTTCCCCGCCGCCGCGGCCGACGTCCCGCGCCGGGAACGCACCCTGGACATCCTCGCCGCGCTCGGCGACGTCGTCGCCGCGCCCATCGCCGCGGCCGCCGCCCTCGCTCTCACAGAACCGGCCCCCGTCGTCGAGCGCACCCGCCGGGCCGCCGCCCTGCACGCCCGTGTCGCGGCCGCCGCACACCACGCCGTGCTCGACGCCGGCGCCATGGCCCGGCTCCCGCAGGCCGGCCGCCATCTGTACGCCGACCTCGGCCCGTTCCGCACCCGCCTCGCCGCCCACGGAGTCACCGACTCCATGGAGCTGGAGGACTACCTGACGGCCCGCCTCGCCGCCCCCGCCCCCGGCGGCCACCGCTTCGGCGACGAACTCGGCGCCCTGCGCGTCCGCCTCGCCACCGGGCCGCTGCTCGGCTCGACCGGGGAGCAGCGTCTGGACTCCCTCGAAGCGGCCGACCCGCTCCAACTCCCGCACGTGCGGGAGGCGTTGAGCCGCTTCGCGTCGGTACTCGCCGAACTGCGCTGACCCGTGGGCGACCGCCGAGCCGGCCGGCCCCCGCCGTCCGAGGCCATGGAGGGCCGAGAGCGCTCTCGGCCCTTCGGTGCGAGTTGCGCCGCCCGGCACCAGGAAGGCGTGAGAGCGCTCTCACGCCCCGGTGTGTGTCCCGTCTCCAAGCGCCCGTGGCCGACCGAGAGCGCTCTCAGCCGCCGCCCTCCACGCCCTCGCCGCCCGGCGCCACCCGCCTCCGTCGCACCCGCCGCCACCCCGCGGGTGCGCCACTGATCAACAGCGTCAGGGCGACCGCCACCACGACGCCCTTCCACGGCTCGTCGAAGAGCGAGCCGCCGAGGATGCCGATCAGGCCGTACGCACCCGCCCAGGCCAGGCACGCGGGGATGTCGCCGCGTACGAACGTCCGCAGGGGCATCTCGCCGAGCAGGCAGGCCAGCATCACCGGGATCCGCCCGGCCGGCACCAGGCGGGACAGGACCAGGACGACCACGCCGTGATCGTTCAGCTTGCGCCGGGCCTGTTCCAGGTGATCCGGCGCGGCCCGGCCCCGCAGCGCCGCCAGCCGGCGCGAGCCGTTCTTCGAGCGCACCCCGCGCTGCCCCAGCCAGTACAGCGCGACATCGCCCAGGAACGCGGCCAGCGCGCCCACCCCGAACACGAGCAGCAGTGAGAACCAGGCGGTCTGGTGGAAGGCCACCACCGCGGCCGTCGACACCAGCGCCCCCGTGGGCACCACCGGCACCAGCGCCCCGAGGATCACGAGCACGAACAGCGTCGGGTAGCCGACGGCCTGCTGGGTCGTCTCCGGCGTCACCGCCGAGGCCAGCTCAAGCACCCGGCCCGCGATCACCGCCCGGCCTCCAGACGTACGCTCTCGCCGTGCCCGAGCAGGTGCACCGCCGCCTTCGGGGCGAGCAGGGCCGCCTGGCGCACGAACTCCTCGCCCGGGGCGTGGAACTCGTGCGGCCGCACGCCGTCCATGCCGATCGGCCAGTACGTGCCGTAGTGCACCGGCACCGCCGAGAGCGCTCCCAAAGAGGCCAGCGCCTGGGCCGCGCGCCCCGCGTCGAGATGGCCGAGGCCCAGGCGCGGGCCCCAGCCGCCGACCGGGAGCAGCGCGACATCCACCGGCCCCACGGCCTGCGCCATGCCCTCGAACAGACCGGTGTCCCCGGCGAAGTAGGTGCGGGCCCCGCCCTCGACGACGTAGCCGAGCGCGGCGGTGCGGTGCGGTCCCATCGGCAGCCTGCGCCCGTCGTGCCGGGCGGGCACGGCCCGCACCCGCAGGACCCCGACCTCGACGGTGTCGCCGGCCCGCACCTCGGTGATGCGCAGGCCGAGCCTCCTGAGCCCCGGCACCGCACGAGCCGCCCCGGCCGGCGCGATCAGCCGGGTGCCGGGCGCGAGCCGGGCGAGCGAGGGCACGTGCAGATGATCGGCGTGCAGATGCGAGACGAGCACCGCGTCCGCCACGGCCGCCTCGGGCGGCGGCACCGCGCCCCGACGCCGGCGCAGATGCGCGAGGCGGCGCGCGAACAGCGGATCGGTCAGCAGCCGCACCCCGGACTCCTCGATCGTGCAGGTGGCATGACCCCACCAGGTGACCTCCACCGGCACGAAATCCTCTCCTCGGCTCGACGATGGTTGATGACGAGCCTAAATCTCCGCGCGCGCAAACCACGGGTGTCGGGGTAGGCATCCCGCACAGAGGGGAGGCGCGCCGTGACCATGCACTCCGAGCAGTGTCCGCGCTGCGGAGGGGTCCTGGCGGTGAGCCAGGACGGCTGGAAGATCTGCCACTCCTGCGGCTACTCCTCGCCACCGTGAAGGGGGAGTAGGGTCGGCCCCGACAGCTCGTACAGGGGGACGGTATGGACGACGTACGTGTGGCGGCGATCGCCAGCCTGACCCCGCTCGAAGAACTCGATCTCGATCCCTTCCTGGTGGACACCCGCAGCCAGCACGAGATGTGTGCGAAGTGGGCCGCGGGCCGAGGCTACGTCGTCACCAGGCAGTTGCTTTTCTACGGTCTGCGTCCGGACCACGTCGGCCTCTGGGCGGATGTGGACGCGGGCCTCGTCGACGTGTTCGTCGCGCCCAACGAGCGTGTTCTGGCACGGGCGTTGACGTCCGTGCCGGAGTTCTCCGCCGAGTGCGAGCGGCGCGGTGTGCGCCTGGAGACGGCCGGGCTCGACGAGCCCGCCTACGACGCCACCAAGAAGGCCCACATCCACCGCCGCCTGTCGATGCCCACCGCCGGATACGACGGCTGCTGACGGCACCCCCCCGCGCACGACGTCACGGCCCCTTTGCACCCTTATGGCAGGGTGGAGAAGGAACGGGCAAGGCGAAAGGCGGGCGGCGTGGGGCGATGGCGGACGACGGGCAGCGCCCTGCTGCGGGTGATCGTCGTGTGGGTCGTCTCGACGCTCACCATGATGCTGCTCGCGGGGATCCTGCCCGACTTCAAGCTCACCTCCGACAACGGCGACAGCATCACCCGGGTCGCGCTCACCGCGGCCTGGGGCGCCGGCGCGTTCGGCCTGCTCAGCGCGCTGGTGTGGCCGCTGGTGGTGCGGGCGTTCCTGCTGGTGCCCGCGCTCGTGCTCGGTCTCCTCGTGTTCTTCCTGAACGGCTCGCTGCTCCTGATCGCGCTGCGCCTCATCCCGGCCGGCCGGGGCGCCGCCGAGCCCGAGACCGCGGTGATCGTCGCCGCCGTGATGTCCGCCGTGGCGTCGGCGACCTCGACCGCGCTCGCCGTACGCGACGACGACGCCTACCGGCGCCGGCTCTCCCGGCTCGCCGACCGCCGCCGGCGCAGGCGCGGCGAAGGGCCGGTGCCGCAGCCGCCCGGCATCGTCTTCCTCCAGCTCGACGGCGTCGGTGAACACGTGCTGCGCGACGCGGTCGATGCGGGCCTGATGCCGACCGTCGCCACCTGGCTGAAGGGCACGCACCGGCTCACCCCCTGGCGCACCGACTGGTCGAGCCAGACCGGTGCGAGCCAGCTCGGCATCCTGCACGGCTCCACCTTCGACGTGCCCGCCTTCCGCTGGTACGAGAAGGAGAGCGGCGACGTCATGGTCTCCAACCGGCCCGCCTCCGCCGTCGAACTGCAGCGCCGGGCCGTCGAGCGCACCGGCGACGGCGGACTGCTCACCCTCGACGGAGCCAGCCGCGGCAATCTGTTCTCCGGCGGCGCCGACCAGGTCGCCCTGGTCCTGACGGTGGCCGCCCGGCGCGGCCGCCGCAACCGCTCCCGCGCCGGATACTTCGCCTACTTCTCCGACCCCGCCAACGCGGTCCGCACCGCGCTCTCGTTCGTCGCCGAGGCCGGCCGCGAGATCGCCCAGTCGACCCGGGCCAGGGTCCGCAAGGAGACCCCGCGCATCAAACGCGGCGGCCTCTACCCCTTCATCCGCGCCTTCGCGACGGTCGTGGAGCGGGACGTGGTCGTCGCCGCCGTCATGGGCGACATGCTCGCCGGACGCACCGCCGTCTACGCCGACCTCGTCGCCTACGACGAGGTCGCCCACCACTCGGGGCCGCAGGGCAGGGACACCGATCAGGTCCTCGGGCGCCTGGACCGCTCCCTCGCGCTGATCGCCGGCGCCGCTCAGCATGCCCCGCGCGGCTACCGCATAGTGCTCCTGTCCGACCACGGCCAGAGCCCCGGCGACACCTTCGAGGGCGCGTACGGACTGACCCTGAAGGATCTCGTACGGGCCGGCTGCGGGCTGCCCGTGCCGCGCCGGGCCCGCCGCACCCGCAGCGGTGCTGAAGCGAGAGACGCGGTGCGGGTCGCGCTGCACCGCCCGGTCGAGGAGGGTGAGGAATCACGGCCGGGACCCGGGTCCGACCCGGTCGTGCTCGCTTCCGGCAACCTCGGCCTGATCTCCTTCCCCGACGCCGAGGGCCGCATGACCCGCGAGCAGATCGACCGCCGCCACCCGGCGCTGCTCGCGACCCTGGCGAGCCACCCCGGCATCGGCTTCCTCCTCGTACGCAGCCAGGAGCACGGCGCGGTGGTGCTCGGCCGGGGCGGCAGCGAGGTGCCGCTGGCCCAACTCGCCGACGGGGAAGGCCTGTTGAAGGGCTTCGGGCGCGGCGCGGCCGACGCGGTGCGCCGCACGGACACCTTCCCGCACACCGCCGACATCATGGTCAACTCGATGTACGACCCGGCCACCGGCCAGGTGCACGCCTTCGAGGAGCAGATCGGCTCGCACGGCGGACTCGGCGGCGAGCAGTCCCACCCCTTCCTGCTCTCCCCGCTCGACCTCACCGAACCGGTGCCGGACGGAGGAGAACTCGTCGGCGCGGAACAGGTGCACCACGTCCTGCGCCGCTGGCTCCGCGAGGGCCGGGGCCCGCAGGTCCCGGTGAGTGCCGAGGTCCTGGCCGGAGTGGAGAATTCGCCGTCAACGGACCGACCGGAAGGACCATTTCCGGTCGGCGGCCTCACCCGGCAGGACAAAACCAGCTGATTTTGTGCGGTGCCCCACGTACCCGACCATGGTCAGGTTTGTCCCGTACGAGAGGCGCCCCCACCCACCATGACCACGCAAGAAACCCAGAGCAAGCACGCCCGGCAATTCGGCCTGCCGGTCGCGACCGCTCTGGTCATGGGCAACATCATCGGCGGCGGAATCTTCCTGCTGCCCGCCTCCGTCGCCCCGTTCGGCACGATCAGCCTGGTCGCGTTCGCCGTCCTCACCGCCGGCGCGATCATGCTCGCCCTCGTCTTCGGCCGGCTCGCCGAGCGGCACCCGCAGACCGGCGGCCCGTACGTCTACGCCCGCGAGGCCTTCGGCGACTTCGCCGGGTTCCTCGCCGCCTGGTCCTACTGGATCACCACCTGGGTCTCGAACGCGGCCCTCGCGGTCGCCGCCGTCGGCTACCTCGACGTGCTCATACCCGTGCACGAGTCCAAGGCGGCGACGATCACCGCGGCCCTGCTGCTCCAGTGGCTCCCGGCCCTCGCCAACCTCGCGGGCACCCGGTACGTGGGCGCGGTCCAACTCGTCGCCACCGTCATGAAGTTCGCACCGCTGCTCCTGGTCGCGGTCGGTGGCCTCTTCTTCTTCGATCCCGCCAATCTCGGCCCCTTCCAGGCCGGTGGCCAGTCCGGGCTCGGCGCGATATCCGCCTCCGCCGCGATCCTGCTGTTCAGCTACCTCGGCGTCGAGTCCGCCGCCGTCAGCGCGGGCGAGGTCCGCGACCCGCGCCGCAACGTCGGCCGCGCCACCATCCTGGGCACCATGGGCGCCGCCGTGATCTACCTTCTGGGCACGCTCTCCGTCTTCGGCACGGTCCCGCACGACAAGCTCGTCGGCTCCACCGCCCCCTTCACGGACGCCGTGAACTCCATGTTCGGCGGCTCCTGGGGCGGCACCGCGGTCGCGCTCGCCGCCCTCGTCTCCATGGTCGGCGCCCTCAACGGCTGGACCCTGCTGAGCGCCCAGACCCCGTACGCCGCCGCCAAGGACGGCCTCTTCCCGCAGGTGTTCGGGCAGAAGAAGCGCGGCGTCCCGACGGTGGGCGTCCTGGTCACCGCCGTCCTCGCCTCGCTCCTGACGGTCTACAACTACACGGCCGGATCCAAGGGCGTCTTCGAGATCCTGGTCCTGGTGACCACCTTCACGGCGACCGTGCCCTACCTCCTGTCGACGGCCGCGCAGATCTACTTCCTCGCCTCCGGCCAGGGGGAGCGCGTGCACCGCTCCCGAATGATCCGCGACGCGGTCCTGGCCGTCCTGGCCTTCGGCTTCTCGATGTGGCTGGTGGCGGGCTCCGGTTACGAGGCCGTCTACCAGGGCGTGCTGTTCCTCTTCGCCGGCGTCCTCGTGTACGCGTGGATGGCGGCCCGCAAGCAGCACACCCAGGGGAAGTCCGCCGCCTGACGTGTTGTTCGCCACCCTGCGCGCCGCGCGGGGGTCAACGGGGCGTCAGGGTTCGGGCCATTTGGGACGTACCGCCGGTAGTGGGTTGCGGACGAGTGGATCATGTGTGGTGGGATGAGCCGATGCGAACCCCCACACGCATGCACGCTCGCTACCGCAACCCCTATGACGAACTCGCGGCCCTGGCCGACCCCGAGCCCGACCCCCACCCGGCCGAGGAACCCTGGAACGACCCCGGTTACGCCACCGAGGAGATACCGGAAGCGATACCGGCCGAGGCGCCCTCCGGCCGGGTGGACGCCGACCCCGACCACGACTTCTGGTCCCGGCCGCGGCGCCGCCGCGCCAGGCGCCGTCGCCGCAGCCGGGGGAGCCTGCTCGCGGCCGTGCCCCGCGCGGCCAAACTGCTCGTCGCCCTGGTGGTGGGCGCCGGGTTCCTGGTCCTCGCGGACCGCTGCGCGGCGATGTACGCGGAGAAGAAGGCGCAGCAGACGATCCAGAACGACCTCCATCTGGCGGCCGCGCCCCAGGTGGACATCCACGGCTTCCCCTTCCTCACCCAGGTCCTGGACAAGCACCTGGAGCGCGTGGACGTCACCGTGCCGCACGTGCCCGCCGACCGCGTGTCCCTCGCGAAGGTGCGGGCGAGCGCCCGTGACATCGAGCTGACGGGCAATCTGCCCAGCGACATCAGCGGTGCGGTCGTCGGCAACCTGGACGGCGAGATCACCCTGTCGTTCGACGACCTGAACCGCGAACTCGCCGCATCCCAGGTCAAGTTCAGCCGCCGTGGCGACAACTCGGTCGGCGCGGACGGCAAGTTGACCATCGCCGGCCAGGAGCTGCACGTCAGCGCGGAGGCCCAGCTGCGCCTCGTCGGCGACCAGGGCCTGTCCACCGACATCGACGGCATGAGCCTCGACATGCCCGGCATCGCCACATACCGCCCGGGCCGGGACAGGGGCTTGACCCTGCACCGCGAGACCGCCGAACTCATCAGCCGGGACACGGCGCGCGTCAAGGCGCTCCTTTCGGTACCGGCCGTGGTGAAGCGGCTCGGAGTGCCGGACAAGGACGTCGAGTTGGCGTTGCGCAACGAGGCGAAGCTCCACGAACTGGTGGGAACGCCCCAGTTCATCGACCAGCTGATGCGGGTCAACCTCGTCGATGTCGTGGCGGACCACCCCTGGCTCCTCGCCAAGGTGGGCATCGACCCGAAACTGATCACCGGCCTGATCGCGATGCGCCCCCCGGAGCTCTCCGACCGCCTGTCCTTCTCCTTCACGCTCCCCAAGGAGGCGAAAGACCTCCAACTGCGCGGCGTGCACGTCGAGAAGAACGGCATCGTGGCGACGGTCTCGGGGATGGGGCTGGCGGTGGGGAAGGGCCGGTGACGCCGTGACCGTCGCACAGGGCGCCGGTATTCATGCGCGGCATGATCAACTCATCCGCGCGTTCCGACGACGCCGAGGTCGCGATGGCAGCGGCAGCCGCCGGCGCGGACGTGGTGCGCTCCCTGTACGGTCGGCGGCTCTCCCGCATCGACAAGGGCGCCGGAGACTTCGCCACCGCCGCCGACGTGGCCGCGGAGAAGGCGATCCTCGACGTCATCCGCGCCGCTCGCCCCGATGACGCGGTGCTCGGCGAGGAAGGCGGCCAGCAGGGTGGCGCCGACGCGGGGCGCCAGTGGCTGGTGGACCCGTTGTGCGGCACGCTGAACTACGCCGTCGCCACCATGCTGGTGGCCGTCAACGTGGCGCTGCGCGACCGGGCGGCGGCGGTGGCCGACCCGTTCAGCGGCGAGGTCTTCTGCACCGACGGCGCGACCGCCTGGGTACGGCGTGACGGGAGCGACGACGCGCTGGTGCCCTCGCCCGCCACGCGCCTGGTGACGTCAACCTGGATCCGCCGTTCCCGAACGCGCCCGGGTTCCGGGCCACCGACCTGCTTGCCCGCCCCGATTTCGTCGCCCGGTACCGGCCGAGGGTGGTGTCCACGACGCTGGCGCTGACCTGGGTCGCGGCCGGCAAGCGGGCCGCGTACGTCACCGACGGCGGCGACCTCTCGGGCAGCGTGCACTTCGCCGCCGGCATCGCCGTGTGCCGGGCGGCCGGCTGCGTTGTCACCGGCATCGACGGCGCCCCGCTCGGTCCGGCCGGCCGCGGCCTCGTGGCGGCGGCCGACGCCGAGACCCACGAACTGCTGATGGCGATCATCCGCGGCCGGGGCTAGCCCCACGCCCCAACTACCCAGGCAGACCAGGGACTTGAAACTACCCTGTCAACCCGGGGACTTGAACCGGACGAAGGGCGCACCGGCCGCTCACCGGATCGTCATCGACTCGGCCAGTCCGGTCCGCCGCCGCTCGTGAGTGGCCACCCCGGGTCCGGGTGGCGCCGCCCGCACGGGGCTCGGAACCCTCCTTGGAATCACCCCCATTCCCCACCCGCGCCGCCCGGAATTCAGCCACCACCCCCGCTGGCCTGAACGCCACGCGAACGAGCCCTGCGCAATTGACGGCCTCACATACCGCGGGCAGCCTTGCGCCCACCGAATCGGCCGAGAGATTGGGGACGCGCATGACCGCCAAGGGGAACGGAAAGGCCGCCGACGAGCCGTACGTCATCACCGGGCGGGGAAAGGAATCGGCGCCCAAGAACGCCTTCTCCCTGTTCGCCGACGTCAATTACAACGTCGGGGGACCGCGCACCAAAATCCTCGTCATTCCGGCCAACGGCACGGCGAACAACTTCAGCGACTACGGCTTCGACCAGAGCGACGACGGTGTGAGCAGCGTCGTCAACAACACCGATCGGGACAACATCCTCTTCACGCGGACCAACCAGGGCGGCGCGCAGTTGCCCGTCCCCGCCAACTCCTCGATCACCGACCTCACGAAGACCCCGCTCTCCGGCAGCTCCACCGGCACCTGGAACGACCAGGCCCAGTCCGCGCTCGCCTTCAACAAGCCCGTGCCGCTCCCGGTGTTCACCGCGCCGAAGCCCAGCGCGCAGATCCAGGACCGCCGCCAGGCCATCCAGGGCAACGCGGCCCCCGACGTCCAGCAGGTGCTGCTCCACGAAGGGTCCAGGCTCCTCGGCAGCTGCCCGGTCAAGGACAACAAGTGGGAGTACGCCCCGGACACGGACTGGCCGCTCGGCCAGCACGACCTGTCCGCCATCGCCGTGCGCGACAACGTGCAGTCCGGCCGGGCGCCGCTGCGCTTCTACGTCACCCTGCCCACGCCTGTCGTGGACATCAGGTCGCCCAAGGAGGGCGCCGAAGTGGACAGCGGGGCCACCGTCGACGGCGTCGCGTTCAACGCCGACACGGTCACGCTCACCGCGGGCGGCACCCGGCTCGGCACCGCCAAGGTGACCAGCAACGTGTGGAGCTACGCCCGCGAGGGCGGCTGGTCGCTGGGCAAGCACAGCGTGACGGCGACGGCCGTCCGCGGCGGCCAGGAGTCGGAGCCGGACTCCGTGAATTTCACCGCGGCCAACAAGAACCTCAAGGTCGACTACACATTCAACTCCTCCTGGCAGGACTGGCAGACCCACAAGTACATCCACTCCTACGACGTCACCATGCACGCCGGGGAGACCGATGTGAAGCACTGGAATGTCGGCTTCGGCCAGCTCCCGGACGGATCGGTGCTCGCCCCGGAATTCGAAACCAGCTTCTGGGGGCTGATCATCGACGACGGCTCCGACGGCAACGTCGTCCTCGGCTCTCCTCCCGAAGGCGTCCACATCGTCCCGGCCAAGGGAAAGCTGACCATTCGCGTACTCGTCCTCATCCCGAACCAGGACGAGGCGAACCACAAGCTCTACGGCCTGTTCGCGAAGTCGCTGGCGGAGTAGGGGGGTTGTCCCCACCCGGAATCGGGTGGGCAGCCTGATCACCTCGGGCGGCCGTATCCGGAAACGTTGGGCCCGGAAGATTTCGCCGGTTTCCCAATGATTCCAAGGGAGTTGCTTCGTGCGCGAGCAGACATGGCAGGGGTGCGGTTCGTCCGAGGGGCGGCGGTCCGGTCGGCGCAGGTTCTTGTCGGCCTCAGTGGCCGTGGCCGCCGCGGTCATGGCGATGGGGGCGCTGACACCGCCCTCGGCGTCCGCGGCCGCCAAGCCGGACTCCGTACAGCAGAGCCTCGACGCACTGGTGCGGAACGACGGCATGCCCGCCGCACTGGCCGGCGTCAAGGACCGTGACGGCCACGTCCGCAACTACACCGCGGGGGTCGGTGACCTGGCCACCGGTTCGAAGGTGCCCAAGGACGGGCAGGTGCGGATCGGCAGCAACACCAAGACGTTCACCGCGGTGGTCGTGCTGCAACTGGTCGGGGAGGGGAAGATCGGCCTCGACGCCTCGGTCGAGACCTACCTCCCCGGACTCGTACGGGGCGAAGGCATCGACGGGCGCCACATCACCGTCCGCCAGCTCCTCCAGCACACCAGCGGACTCCCCAACTACACCGACGGCCTGGACGTCGACGCCGTCCGGTACCAGTACTTCGAACCCCGCGAGCTGCTCGACCGCGCCCTGAAGCACAGGGCCGACTTCCCGCCGGGCACGAAATGGGCGTACAGCAACACGAATTACCTGCTCGCAGGCCTGATCATCCAGAAGGTCAGCGGCCGGCCGCTCGCCGAGGAGATCACCCACCGCGTCATCGACCGCGTCGGGCTGCGCCACACCTACTTCCCCGCCGTCGGTGACATGACCATCCGCGAGGCCCACCCCAAGGGCTACCGCAGAGACTCGGCGGGCGCGCCCCTGCGCGACTTCACCGAGATGGACCCCTCCTGGGGCTGGGCGGCAGGCCAGATGATCTCCACCAACTCCGACCTCGACCGGTTCTACACCGCCCTTCTCGGGGGTGGTCTCCTCCCCGCCGCCCAGCTCGCCCAGATGCGTACGACCGTCCCGGCCGAAGCGCTCGGCCACGGTGACCGCTACGGGCTGGGGATCGTGAGCCGGCCGCTGTCGTGCGGCGGCGTGTACTGGGGCCACGGCGGCGACATCCCGGGGTACGAGACCCGGGGCGGTGCCACCGACGACGGCCGGGGCGCCTACGTCGCGGTGACCACCGCGCCGTCGGACGAGGCGGCCGAGCGGCGCGTGGAGGCGGCCGTGGACACGGCTCTGTGCCGCTAACGCCCCCACCCGCCCCCGGGCGGCCTGCGCCTGGGGGTGCGAATCCGGGCGAATGCGTGGATGCTGGGTGTGCCAGCATCCGCAAGGAGGCAGATATGTCGATGCTCGACAAGCTGAAGGGCCTGCTCAAGGGTCACGAGGACACCGCGCGGCAGGGAGTCGAAAAGGCCGGCGACGCCTTCGACGCCAAGACGGGCAACAAGTACCAGAGCCAGGTCGACATGGCCCAGCAGAAGATCAACGAGCAGCTGGGCTCCGACAAGCCGCAGGACACCCCTCCGCAGAGCTAGATCCCGAGAGCTGGGTCCCGCACGGTCGCGACCACGACTCCGCCCCCGCCGATCCCCGAGGATCGCGCGCGAGGGCGGGTCAGTGGTGCCCGGCGCCCGACCCGGCTCGATGTGCCAGTTCGGGTCGGTATGTCAAGAGGAGTCACCCGGTAGAGCGGACCTGCCCGGGGTTCCTGCACGTAACGGGCATAGCTGGGCAGAGTGGTCCTCGTGCCGTCCGCCTCCCTCGCCGCCCTGCGCCGCGTCCTCGTGGTGCTGTCGGTGCTCTGCGCGCTGTTCGGGGCGACGCCCGGAGTGCAGGCGTGCGAGGAGCGGACGGTGGACGCGGCCGCGGTGTCGGTCGCCCCCGAACCGTCGAGCGAGGGCGTCCAGGACGCGGCCGAAGCGGTACTTCCCGTACAGCCGTTCCGGCCCGCGCGGCCGGTCCGCCCGCCGGTGGCCGAGGCGCCGCGACCGGAATCCGTGTCGCCGCCCTCCGCCGCGTACGACAACGCCCGTCGGCCCGCTGCCGCGACGGGCGTTCGCTGTGTGGTGCTGCGCTGCTGACCGTTCCGTACGGAACCGGATCGGTCAGTCAACTCACCTATGCAGCAAGGTGGTTCAGTGATGCCCATCGACCCGTTCGCGGCGCTCAACGCCATGATCCGAGCCGAGGCCGCCCGCGTCCGGCCCGTCGGGACCGGTACGCCCAAGAAGGGAATGAAGACGACAGAGAGGCGGGAGGAGCGCCCGAAGGAGGAGCGCCAGAGGAGCTAGAACCGTGAGGTGGGCGCCCGGATTCTCTCGGGCGTCCACCGCTCACGCACCCGCCCTCCGCGCCAGCTCCAACGCGTACTGCGGCCACCACTGCCCCGCGCCCGGCCCGCCCCGGCAGTCGCCGTCCGATTCGCCGGGGCGCTTGATCCACAGGTAGGCGTCGATCAGCGGATCGCCCGTGGTCGCCGTGGGCGGGGTGCCGAGGGCCCGGCCGGGCGGGTTGCACCAGGAGTCGCTGCCCGCGTACGGGCCGTTGCCGTTGCGGCTGGTGTCGACGACGAAGTGCTTGCCGCCGAGCGCGGCCGAGAGCCGGTGCCCGTACGCGGCGCTGGACGCGTTCGTCTGGAACGCGGAGACGTTGAGCGAGAACCCGTCCGCCTTGCCCACGCCCGCCCGGACCAGCTCGTCCGCCAGGGTCGACAGGTCGGTGATCCAGTCGGAGTGCCCGGCGTCCAGATACACCTTCGTCGCCGGTCCCCGCTTCAACTGCCCTACGGCGTACGCGAGGAGAGCGAGGCGCTCCTTCGAGGGGGCGGACTCGCAACCGTCCACCAGGTGCGCGACCGCGTCCGGCTCGACGATCACCAAGGCCGGGCGCTCGCCGATGCCGCGCGCGAACGCGTCGATCCACAGCCGGTAGCCGGCCGCGCCGTCGGCGCCGCCCTGCGAGTCGCCGTCGCAGTCGCGGTGGGGGATGTTGTACGCGACGAGGACCGGGACCCGTCCGGCGAGCGCGGCGGCACTCGTGACGCCCCGCACCGACTGCTCGACCCCCTCGGGCGGCGGCCATTCCGCCTGCGGCCGCAGCGAGATGCGCTCGATGAGCGCGGCGTCCGCGGTGCGCCCGGCCCGGCGCCACTCGGCGGCCTGCGTGGCGGCCGAGCTCACCGGGTTCACCCAGTACGGGCGGGGTTGGGGATCGCCGGGCGCGGCCCGCGGGGCGGCGAACCCGAGTGAGAGCGCGGCGGCGAGCGCCGCGAGACAGCAGCCGATGCGGGAGCGTGACCAGCCGGACATGGGACTCCAGGAATGCCGAACCCACCAATACGCGGAGATCTTGGCACCCGGAGCCCGCCTCGCGCCCGGATCGAGGGCCGTACGGGGGAACGGCCACGAAAGGACAAGCCCGTATGCGGGTCAGTCCGCGTCGCGTACGTGGACGTGGCCGTCCCTGGGGTAGCGGGGCGGGTAGGCGGGGAGGATCCGGTCGAGGCGGTAGCCGGTCTTCTCCGCGACGCGGCACGAGGCCAGGTTGTCGACCTGGTGGAGCAGTTCGAGGCGGCGCAGCCCGTCACCGGCGAAGGCGTCGAAGGCCCACCCCGAGAGCGCTTCCAGGGCGCGCGGGGCCACGCCCTGGCCGCGGGCGTGGGCCATGGTCCAGTAGCCGACCTGGCCGACTTCACGGCCCTCTTCGTTCCACTTGAGGGAGATGTTGCACAGCAACTTGCCGTATCCGCCGCCGAGTCGGGCCTCGCAGACCGCGAAGCTGAGCCGCTTCCCGGTCTCCCCGCCCTCCCACTGCCTTTCGAGCCATCGCAGCGCGTCCTTGGAGGTCTCCATCGCGGTGGTCGTCCAGCGGGCTATCTCGGGGTCGCGGTACGCCTCGATCACAGCCTCGGCGTCGTCCGCAAGCCAGGGCCGCAGCACGAGCCCGCCCGACGTCGCCGTCGCCTCCACCCGCAGAGTCATCGTCATTCCCGTCCTCCTCGCAACGCGGTCCCTTTTCCCTAGCCGCATGCGTAAGAGTACGGAGGTGAGGCGGGCGGTTAAGAAGGGGCCCGACCTGCTCAACAGCTGGGTGGGGGCCGGTTGTTGCGGACGTTTTCAGTCCGCTCCCGTGGACGGTGTCGCTCCGCGAGGAGTTCCGCGACGGCTTTCGCGGTCCACAGGCCCGCCGTGCCCGGGCAGTCCGCCAAATAGGCGGTGACCACGTCCTCGTCCCAAGTACCCGCTTCCAGCAGCCCCATGGCCAGGTGCCGGAGGTAGGCGGCCGAGGGGGCTGCCCAGGCGACCTCGTCCATGCGCCAGGGGGCGGTGAACGTGAGCACGGGCCGGCCGTCGAGCCGGCCCGTACAGACGAGGGTTTCGTACCGCCCGTCGCCCAGCACCGCCCGTCCCGTGCTCAGCACCTCGCCGAGGTCGAGGTCCGCGCCGGGGTCCCCGTACATCTCCTGCGCCGCGATGTCGGCGAACTGACCCGCCGAGACCAGGTGGCCGCGGGCCAGCACGAGGCCGTCCGCATCGGGATCGTAGAAGGCCCGGCCGCCCTGCCAGACCGGCGACCGGGTCGCGAAGTAGAGCGCCCCGCGCAGCTCCACCGAGACGGACTCGGTGGGCGGCCGGCGGTCCCGGCACCCCGGGTACGCCCGGGCCGCGCCCGGCGGCCGCCCGCCTTCGATGTAGTGGGCGAGCCGGTCGAGATGCATGTTGGAGCCGTACGAGGCGTACCAGACCATCCCGCCCGCGCCGACCGGACCACCTGCGGCCGAGCTGTCGTCCACCCCGTCACCTCTCCATTACCTCTGCGGTAATCGACCCCCTCGCCGTCCCCCGGCAGAGTTGGGGACATCGGGACCCGGGCGGCGCACTCCGGTCGGGTCCCGGGTTTCTGACCAGGCATCACATACGTCACGGAGGCTGATTTCCATGTCCGAGAACCGTTACGAGACCGCCGTCGCCCGCTACTTCGAGGCCTGGAACGCCGGCTCGGCCGAGGATATCGCCAAGGCCGTCGCCGCGGCGTGGACCGAGGACGGGTCCTACACCGACCCCCTCGCCGAGGTCGCCGGCCACGACGGGGTGGCCGCCGTGATCGCCGGGGCGCACGCCCAGTTCCCGGGGTTCGAGTTCCGGCTGCTCGGCGCGGTCGACGGCCATCACGACGTCGCCCGCTTCGGGTGGGAGCTGGTGTCGGCCGCCGACGGCTCGGCCCCGGTCGCCGGATTCGACGTGATCGCCCTCGCCGAGGACGGCCGCATCCGTACCGTGGCCGGATTCCTCGACCGCGTACCGGCTACGGCATGAGCGACTGAAGGTACTTCGCCGTCTCCGGGTCGGCCGGCAGGAACGTCTCGATGGCCAGCTCGGAGACGGTGACGTCCATCGGCGTGTTGAACGTGGCGATGGTCGATATGAAGGAAAGCACCGTCCCCGCGTGCTCGATGCGCAGCGGCAGCGCGAAGGGGAACACCGGGCCGGCCCCCGCATCACCCGGCTCCTCCCGGCCGGCCGGCACGGGGTGGGCGGCGACCTCGTCGTACAGCACGCGCAAGGTGTCGCTGCGCAGCAGCGCGATCTGCCGCTCCATCTGTTCGAGGAGGTGGCCGCGCCACTGCGGCAGGTTGCGGATGCGCGGGGCGAGGCCCTCGGGGTGGAGGGTCAGGCGCATCGCGTTCACCGGCGGCGCCAGCAGGTGCCCGGCCACGCCTTCGAGCAGCATCTCCATGCCCCGGTTCGCGGCGAGCACCGTGTACGTCGCGTCCACCATCAGCGCCGGGTACGGATCGTAGGCCTGGAGCAGCCGCTCCATTCCCTCGCGCAGGGAGCTCATCGACGGGTCGTCGAGCGGGGTCTGCGCGTAGTGCGGGGCGTAACCGGCCGCCAGGAGAAGCGCGTTGCGCTCGCGGACCGGCACATCCAGGTGCTCGGAGAGGCGCAGGATCATCTCCTCGCTGGGGCGGGACCTGCCGGTCTCGATGAAGCTGATGTGCCGGGCCGACGACTCGGCGCGCAGCGCGAGCTCCAGCTGGCTGATCCGGCGCTGCTCGCGCCAGCCGCGCAGCATCGCCCCTACTCCCGTTTCGAGTGCGGCAGTTGTCATAGCTCAGACATTAACCCGAGCCTGTGACAACGCCTCCGGGTGTCCCGCAGCGGGCCCCTTGCCGCGGCGCCTCAGCGCCCAGCCCGCGAGGACCGCGCCCGCCGCGACCCCGTACGCCGTGGTCGGTACGGGGAAGTCCGGCGCGGCCGGAGTCGTCACATAGGCGGCCGCGCCCGCGGCGGCGACGGTGAGCCACTCCCACCGCCCGTCCAGGGCCACGAGGGCGACCAGGAGCAGCGCGTACCAGGAGTAGCCCGGCGTGAGCAGCAGGAAGGACCAGCCGAGCAGCAACAGGGCGCCGGACCAGGGGCGTTCGGGGTTTTTGCGCCGCAGCACGTATGCGGTCACCGCGAGCAGGACGGCGAGGGTGACCGGCAGGGACCAGCTGTCGGGCAGCACCAGGCGCAGCAGCGCGAACCGGCCCCGCGCGGAGGGATCGTCGTACCCCTCCTCCTCCGTGTAGCCGCCGAGATAGCCGAACACCGAGGAGTGGGAGGCGAGCGCGTACGGGAGGTAGGAGAGCGCGATCACGCCGACCGTCGACAGGATCACGGTGACCGGCCGCCGCCGCAGGACCGCGGGCAGGACCACGGCGGGCAGCAGCTTCACCGCGACACCGGCGCCGATCAGCGCCCCGCCCGCCGCGGCCCGCAGCCGCCCGATCGCGGGACGGCCCGTCAGCGTGCCGAGCCCCGCGACCGTCAACAGCACGGCCAGGCCGTCGATGTGGGCGTTGTTGACCGCCTCCACGGGCACGGCCGGACACCACGCCCAGTACGCCACGGCCGGCACCGGCGCGGTAGTCCCGTCCTGGCCGCGCCGCCGGACGATCCGCAACAGCCCGAGCGTGGTGCCCACCGCGAACAGGGCGCCGCCGATCTGCAGCGGCTTGAGGCGGGCGGAGCCTGGCGTGATCTCGTCCATCAGCAGGTAGTACGCCTCGGCGACGGGCGGGTAAATGGTGTGTACGGACGGCCTGTTGAGGAGCGTGCAGCCGCCGTCCACCGGGGCGTGGTCCGGCAGCGCGCACTGCGCCGGGTCCGTCGGGAACAGCCAGCGGTCGCGCAGCCCGGCGAGCTCGCGGTCGGCCGGAGCGTGGTCGTACGGGGAGATCCCGGCCGCCTGCACCCGGCCGTCCCAGGCGTACCGGTAGGCGTCCGTGCTGGTGCGCGGGGGAGCGAGGAGGCCGGTCGCGGCCACCGCGATCCCGCCCGCGACGATCAGGGCGGCCTGGTGGCGGACCGGCACCTTGCGCACCGACCAGGCGGCCGCGGCGAACAGCAGCCAGGCCGCCGCGTACCACCAGGAGAGCCCGCCCGGGTCGGTGGCGTAGCCGTCGCGGCGGACGGTGAGGGCGAGCACGACGGTGAGCGCGGCGAGCAGGGCTGCGGTGCATGCGGTACGTCCATGGGTCACCCCGCGAGCCTCGCACCTGTGAACCGCTCCGGACGGCAGGCCGCCCCCGCCGTCCGCGAACCGTAAGGTTCTGCCGGGCGCGCGGGGGCGGATTGCTCGGCTACCGGATTACTGCCAGCCGCCGTAGGGAACGGTCAGGAGTTCCAGCCAGTGACCTGAAGGATCGGGGAAATAAACCCCGCGGCCGCCGTCGTTGTGATTGATCTCGTTCGGATGCTGCCGGTGCGGATCAGCGAAGAACGGAAGCTTCAGATCCGTGATCTTCTGGAATGCGGCATCAAATTCCTCCTCGGACACGAGGAACGCGTAATGCTGCGCTGGAATATCGGTGCCCTCGGGCACCGTGGCGAAGTCGAGAGTGACTCCGTTGCTGGTCGTGACGGGGATGAAAGGCCCCCATTCCTTGCCGACCTCAAGGCCGAGCATGTCGCCCAGGAATTCTGCGGACACTCGATTGTCGCGGGAAGCGATGATGGTGTGATTCAACTGTACTGACACGGTGGAATGCCTCCATCAGGCATCTCACAGACACCTCCATGTCTCACCCGGCCGGTGACCGACACGCGATGCTGCCCAAAGATCCTAACCACATGCCCGTGTTCCTGTCACGGTATTGATTGCGTCATCACATTCCCGCTCCGGACGGCGGCGTTCGCGAACCGTAAGGTGTCCAGGCACCCCGAACCGGGTCCCGTCGGGGTGGGATGGAGGCATGACGCCACGACTTCCCGCAGTGCGACCGCCCGTCTTCAAGGGCCGACTGCACGACGCGCGCACGGCGACCTCGATCGGCCGCTGGCTGGGGGTCGCGATCGCGATCTGCTTCGGCACCGGACTCATCAGCCACTACCTCCAGCACCCGCCCGGATGGCTGGCGGACTACTTGCCCAGCAGGCCCAGCTGGGGGTACCGGCTCACCCAGGGCCTGCACGTGGCGTCCGGCATCGCCGCGATCCCCCTGCTGCTCGCCAAGCTCTGGACGGTGTACCCGAGGCTGTTCGCATGGCCGCCGCTGCGTTCCGTACGCCATGCGCTGGAGCGCCTCTCGGTCGCGGTCCTCGTCGCGGGCGCCGTCTTCGAACTGCTCACGGGGCTCCTGAACACGGTGCAGTGGTATCCGTGGCCGTTCAACTTCGTGCCGGTGCACTTCGCGGTGGCGTGGCTGCTCGCCGGGGCCCTGCTGCTGCACATCGCCGTCAAGTACCCGGAAATCAAAGCGCATTGGAGCCGCAGGTCGTCCGGCACGCTGGCGCTGCCCGCGGCCGACGGCCCCGACCGGCGCTCCTTCCTGACCGGCGTGACGGCCGCCGTCGGCGCGGTCACCCTGACCACCGTCGGTCAGTCCCTCACCCCGCTGAAAACCTTCGACGTACTCGCTCCGCGCCACCCCGACCACGGGCCGCAGGGCCTCCCGGTCAACCGGACCGCCGCCACCGCCGGAGTCGGCCGAGTCGACGCCTCCGCCTACCTGTTGACGGTGGACGGCCCCCGCCCGTACACCCTCACCCTCGCCGAACTGTCCGCGCTCACCCAGCACGAATCCGTGCTGCCCATCGCCTGCGTCGAAGGCTGGAGCAAGTCCGCGCACTGGAGCGGCGTGCGCATGACCGACCTGCTGCGCCGGGCCGGCGCAGCACCGGACGCGCGGGTGCGGGTGACCTCCCTGGAGAAGTACGGCTCGTACCGGGTGATGGAGATGGGCCGTGAGTACGCCCACGACCCGCTCACCCTGCTCGCCCTCGGGCTCAACGGGCAGACCCTGGCGCCCGACCACGGCTACCCCGCCCGCATCATCGCGCCGAACCGCCCCGGCGTGCTGCAGACCAAGTGGGTCACCCGGCTGGAGGTGCTGTGATGCGCACGGTGGTGGGCGCGGCGGGGCTCGCGCTGATGGCGTTCGGCGGACTGCTGGTCTGGGACCAGACCACACGCTGGGACGTGCTGATCTGGCTGGCCGGGGGCGTCGTCCTGCACGACGGGGTGATCGCGCCGCTGGTCCTCGGACTGGGATTCATGCTCGGCGGCCTGAAGAACCGCGGCCTGGTCCGTGGCGCCCTGCTGACCGCGGGCTGCCTCACCCTGGTCGCCCTCCCGGTGCTGCTGCGCCCCCTCCCGACGGCCAACTCCTCGGTCCTGCCGCTGGATTACGTACGCGGCCTGCTGATCTCCCTCGCGGTGGTGGCCGTGCTCGCGGTGCTGCTCGGCGCGGGGCGCTGGGCCCGGGGGAGGGCGGGCGAGCCGGACGATCCGGAGCGCTGATACGGGATCGGGGCCATCGGTCAGTCCGCGCCCCCCGCCGCCCGCATCGGCTCCGCCGTCTCCCACACGCTCTGGAAGGCGAGGCGCAGGCAGGCCGCCAGCGCCGGGTGCTCGATGTACAGGGCGGTCGTGGAACCCGTCCCCGCCACCGGGTCCGGCATGTCGCACAGCACCAACGAGGCGTCCGCGATGACCAGTTTGAGCGGCAGGCGCTGGGTGAAGCGGGCCTCCTCGCCGGCCTCGGCGAACCGCCGCACGTTCTCCAGGACCTCCGCGTCGGCCAGCGCGTCGTGCGTGTACACCGCCCGCACCGTGCCCTTGGCTCGCCTCAGCCGCCGTGTCGCCTTGATCCCGGACGTGTTGGCGGCCGGGGCCACGAACGGGGGCATGCAGAACGTGAGGAGCTCCGAGTCGGCCTGCTCCTGGATGTCCGCGAAGCGCTCGGCGATCTGCCGCTGGTCGCGCAGCACCTCGATGTAGTCCAGCGGATCGGTGTGCGCCCGGCCGTCCGCCCACAGCGGGAGAAGGAGCGAGGTGAGACCCGTCGACAGCTTCTCCAGCCTTTCCAGGGACTCCCTCTGACGGTTCATCAGGCGGGTGACGGCGAGCTCCGGGGCGACCGCCGTGAACGTGGCGACGCGCCCCCGGTGGGCCACCGCGAGCTGGGCGCGGACCAGGCCGTCGAGGACGTCGTAGATACGCTGCCGGGGCACCTCGGCCTCCCGCGCCACCTGCGCCGCGGTGTAGGAGTCGCGCCTGACGAGGGCGAGATAGACCCGTGCCTCGTAGCGGGAGAGGCCCAGCTCGACGAGGTCGCTGACCGACCCCTCATCCGGCTCCATGCGCATCCCCGTCCGACTCCATGTGCGTCCTCCTCGGCTCAGCTGCCCGCCACCGTATACACGTACACCCGGCTCTGAGCAGCCCTGTGATCCTTTGGGAATTCCCCGGCGGGCGCGACCGGAGATCCATCCCTTTTCGAGGGCAAGGCTTTGCCCGGGGCTTGCCAAAGGCTGTTGTCGACCCCGTCGGCCGTCGCTACCTTCATCCCTGCCACCACTTGAGCGGGTGGCAGTTTTCGCGAGGTGCCACTGTCATGCACTGATCAGGCAAGGCCGCACCCGCTGATCACGTGCACATACGTACCGCCGAACGTGCCGCACACGTACCGCCGATCGCACACGCAGCACAGGCGCCACACACGTACTGCCGATCACCCCGCACGGATACCGCCGAACGTCCGCACACGTCTTGCCGCACGCGCCGGATCCGCCCTGCAGCTCACCCAGCTCCATCCCCGCACCTCCGCTCGCCCCGATCCGGCGAACCGACCCCCCATGGAGGGCAGTTCCTTGTACTCGAAGAGACCCTTCGGCCTACCCAGATTCACCCGCCGGGCCGCCACCGCCGCGCTGTCCGCGGCGGCCCTGGTCACCGGTGGACTCATCGCCGTGGCCCCGTCCGTAAGCGCCGCCACGCAGGCCGACAGTGCCCAGCCCGCCAACACCCAGCGGCTGTGCGACAAGGCCGCCAAGGCCGGCGTGATGTCCTGCCTGGCCCTGGCCCGCACCGATGTGCAGCACCACCTCGGCATATCCCCGAACGCCGCCCCCTCCGGGTACGGCCCCACCGACCTGCAGAGCGCCTACGCCCTGTCGTCGAGCGCGGGCGCGGGTGCGACGGTGGCGATCGTCGACGCGCAGGACGACCCGAACGCCGAGTCGGACCTGGCCACCTACCGCTCGCAGTACGGACTGCCCGCCTGCACCACCGCCAACGGCTGCTTCAAGAAGGTCGACCAGAACGGCGGCACCAACTACCCGACCGCGGACTCGGGTTGGGCCGGCGAGATCTCCCTCGACGTCGACATGGTCAGCGCCGTCTGCCCGCAGTGCCACATCCTGCTCGTCGAGGCCAACACCGCGAGCATGGACGACCTGGGTGCCGCGGTGAACCGCGCGGTCACCATGGGCGCCAAGTACGTCTCCAACAGCTACGGCGGCAGCGAGGACTCCACCGACCCGACCTCCGACGCCTCCTACTTCAACCACCCGGGCGTCGCCATCACCGTCTCCTCCGGTGACAGCGGCTACGGCGTCGAGTACCCGGCGGCCTCCCAGTACGTGACCTCCGTAGGAGGCACCTCACTCAGCCGCGCGAGCAACGCCCGCGGCTGGTCCGAGTCGGTCTGGGGCACCAGCTCCGGCGGCCAGGGCGCCGGTTCCGGCTGCTCCGCCTACGACCCGAAGCCGTCCTGGCAGCACGACACCGGCTGCGCCAAGCGCACCGTCGCCGACGTCTCCGCGGTCGCCGACCCCGCCACCGGCCTCGCGGTGTACGACAGTTACCAGGCCAGCGGCTGGAACGTGTACGGCGGCACCAGCGCCTCCTCGCCGATCATCGCCGGCGTGTACGCCCTCGCCGGCACCCCGGCCGCGAACACCAACCCGGCGTCCTACCCGTACGCCCACACCGGTTCGCTGAACGACGTCACCTCCGGCGCCAACGGCAGCTGCGGCAACTACCTGTGCAAGGCGGGTACGGGCTACGACGGCCCCACCGGCCTCGGCACCCCGAACGGCACCGCGGCCTTCACCGGCGGCACCAGCACCGGCAACACCGTCTCGGTGACCAACCCCGGCAACCAGTCGACGCAGGTCAACACCGCGGCCTCGCTCCAGATCCAGGCGACCGACTCCGCCAGTGGCCAGACGCTGACCTACAGCGCCACCGGTCTCCCCGCGGGCCTGTCCATCAACGCCTCGACCGGTCTGATCTCCGGCACCCCGACCACCGCCGGATCCTCCAACGTGACGGTCACGGCCAAGGACACCACCAACGCCAGCGGCTCGACGTCCTTCACCTGGAACGTCACCACCGCGGGCGGCGGCTGCACCGCGACCCAGCTGCTCGGCAACCCCGGCTTCGAGACCGGCAGCGCCGCACCCTGGTCGGCGACGGCGGGCGTCATCGACAACTCCAGCGGCGAGGCCGCGCACTCCGGCTCGTGGAAGGCCTGGCTCGACGGCTACGGCTCCAGCCACACCGACTCGCTGTCCCAGACGGTGAGCATCCCGGCCGGCTGCCACGCCACCCTCACCTACTACCTGCACATCGACACCAAGGAGACGACCGGTTCCACCCCCTACGACAAGCTGACGGTGACGGCCGGTTCGACCACCTTGGCGAGCTACTCCAACCTCGACAAGAACACCGGCTTCGCGCAGAAGTCCTTCGACCTCTCCTCGTTCGCGGGGCAGACGGTGACCCTCAAGTTCAACGGTGTGGAGGACAGCAGCCTGGCCACGTCGTTCGTCGTCGACGACACGGCGGTCAACGTGAGCTGACCTGAACACGTGAAGGGCGGGGCGGGGGCTCACTCCCCACCCCGCCCTTTCGTACGTTCCCACCCTTCGCGGTCAGAGGGGCGCACCCCTGCCGCGCCGAAGGGCCACGAACGGGCGCCCCGCCGCGGTCCAACGCCCGGCCGGGCGCCAGCCGAGCGGGCGGGCACAGGACAGCAGCGCGTTCGTGCCCAGCCGCGCCCAGGGGAAGTCACCACCCGCCGCACCGCTCGCATCGGCGACCCGGACCCGCATCCGCTCATCGATCTCGTACGGGGCGGTCTCGGCCAGCAGCAGGCCGCCGGGGACGACGAGTTGGGCCACCCGGGCGAGCAGCGCCGTCGGGTCACCGCCGATCCCGACATTCCCGTCGACGAGCAGCGCGGTGTCCCAGCGCCCCTCGCCCGGCAGCCGGTCGAAGACCGAGCGGCACAGCGCGCTGCCGCCCCAGTCGCGCGTGCGGCGGACCGCTTCGGGGCTCACGTCGACGCCGAGCGCGGCGACCCCCTCGGCGGCGAGGGCTGCCACCAGGCGGCCGGGCCCGCAGCCGATGTCAAGGACCGCGCCCCCGCACCGGCGCAGCACCGTACGGTCCGCCAAGTCCGGCTCCGCACACCAGCGTTCGACCTCCAGCGGCAGCAGCCAGCCGTCGGGCCGGCGCAGGAACAGCGGGCCGCGCCCGGACCGCAGCGCATCGGTGTACGGGTCGGCGTGCCAGGCGGCCGGGGCGGTGGCGGAGAGCGCTCTCACCATGTGCGGGGCCCGGCGGTGAGGGAGTCGGCCGCCGGGGGCTGGATTGCCGGGGGGCCGGTTGGGGTCCCGCCCGCCAGGGACCGGGCGAAGCGGCCGTGCGGGGCCTCGGCCGCCACCAGTCGGGCGTCCCGGGCGGTGTCCACATCCCGTAGCCGAGCCAGCTCACGCACCGTGAGCCCGGCGTCGTACAGCCGCTGCCGCTGGACGCGTCCGGTCTCGGCGACCGACATCGGCACCCCGCGCAGCAGCGACGGGTCGGGCTCGGTCAGGCCGAGGGCCCAGAACCCGCCGTCCACGGCCGCGCCGAACCACGCATCGCCGGGCCGGGGGTCCGCGAGCGCGGGCGCGAGCAGCGCCGGGCTCACCTGCGGGGTGTCCATGCCGATCAGCAGCGCGGGCCCGGTGCACGCCGCGAACGCCGCCGCGATCCGCTCGTCCAGGCCGCCCGCACACTGCGGCACCACCTCGATGCCGGGCGGAAGCCATGGCCCCGGCTCGCCGTCGAGTACCAGAAGCCTTCTGCGTACGGGGGTGGCGAGCACCGCGTCGAGGGTGTCGGCCAGCGACGCCTCGGCGATCCGGGCCGCCTCCTGGGGGGTGTACGGCGGGGTGAGCCGCGTCTTGACCCGGCCGGGCACGGGGGCCTTCGCGAGGACGATCAGCGTCGTGCCCGACACCGGCCGGCCCGCCGCCCCGGTCATCGGGCGACCGCCGACGTACACGCCGCCACGGGCGGCTCGGCCAGCACCTTGCGCATGTCGTGCACCGCCTGCCAGGTGCCCCGCCACGTCCCGGTGACCTTGGACTTCCCGGCGCGCGGCAGGTACGGAACCTCGTGTTCGGCCACCCGCCACCCCGCGTCCGCCGCCCGCACCACCATCTGGAGCGGGTAGCCGCTGCGCCGGTCGGTGAGGCCGAGCCCGAGCAGCGCCTCGCGGCGCGCGGCCCGCAGCGGCCCCAGGTCGTGCAGGCGCAGCCCGGTGCGGCGCCGCAGCATCCGCGCGAGGGCCAGGTTCCCGGCCCGCGCGTGCAGCGGCCAGGCGCCGAACCCCTGCGGCCGCCGCCGGCCGAGCACCAGGTCGGCGGCGCCGGACGCCACCTCCCGTACGTAGGGGACGAGCTCGCCCGGATCGAGGGAGGCGTCGCAGTCGCAGAAGCAGACGTACTCGGCCTCGGCCGAGAGCAGCCCGGCGTGGCAGGCCGCGCCGAAACCCCGGCGGGGCTCGTGCACGACGGTCGCGCCCAGCGAGCGCGCCACCTCGGGTGAGCCGTCCGACGAGCCGTTGTCGACGACGACGGCCCGCCAGCCGTCCGGGATCCGGGCCAGCACCCAGGGCAGTGCCTCGGCCTCGTCGAGGCAGGGCAGCACGACGTCCACGGTCACCGCGCCCGGTCCGGCAGGGGATGCGGACCGGGACGCGGACGGGGACGGGGTCCGGGACGTGGAAGGTGATGCGGAGGGGGATTCAGTCACGCTCTCACCGTACGAATCCGAACCGGACAAATCGGATATCAGGTTCTTACGAAACGCGGACATCGCCCGCCCGGGGCCCACCCGGCGCAGACGGACGCCCCCGGGCGGTGCGACGCTGGATTCCATGCACAGCACCGAGAGCCGCATCCTCGTCGTCGACGACGATCCGACCGTCGCCGAGGTCGTCACCGGCTACCTGGAACGCGCGGGCCACGCCGTCGACCTCGCCGCCGACGGCCCCGCCGCCCTGCGCGCAGCCACGCAGCACCGTCCTGACCTGGTGGTACTCGACCTGATGCTGCCCGGCATGGACGGCCTGGAGGTGTGCCGCCGACTGCGCGCCACGGCCCCCGTGCCGGTGATCATGCTGACCGCGCGGGGCGACGAGGACGACCGCATCCTCGGCCTGGAGATAGGCGCGGACGACTATGTGACGAAGCCCTTCAGCCCGCGCGAACTCGTCCTCCGCGTCGAATCCGTACTGCGCCGCGCCCGCACCGCCACCGCCCGCCCGGGCCCGCGCGTCTCCCGCTCCGGCATCGCCCTCGACCCGGCCGCCCGCACCGCCTCGAAGGACGGCCACGAACTGGCCCTGACGCTGCGGGAGTTCGACCTCCTCGCCTACCTCCTGGCCCGCCCCGGAGAAGCCATCTCCCGCGAGCGCCTGATGCACGAGGTGTGGGGCTGGGAGTTCGGCGACCTGTCCACGGTGACCGTCCACGTCCGCCGCCTACGAGGCAAGATCGAAACGGACCCGGCGAAGCCAGTGCTGATCCGTACGGTGTGGGGAGTGGGGTACCGCTTCGAGGCGGAGGCTGAGGGGGAGGCCGAGAGGGGTAGTGCTGCGGGTCGTGGGGGCGCGGCACATGGTGCGGGGGCGGCACATGGTGCTGAGCCATATGGGGGCCAGCTACATGTGGACGGGCCACATGGGGACGGGTCACACGTGGACGGGCCACATGGCGCCCAGCCGTATGAGGCCCGGCCATATGGGTCCGAGCCGAGCGGCGCCGAGCCGAGCGGCGCCGGGCCGGACGTGGCAGTACGGCAGGGAGGCAACCATGGGTGACGTTCTGCTCATCGCGCTGTACGCCTTCCTCGGTGCCGCGGCCGCCGGGCTCGGCGGGGCGCTGGCCCTGCGGCTCCTGCGGCACCGCTCGCTCACCGCGTCCGTGGCCGTCGTGGCGGCCGTCGCCGTCATCGCGATGCTGGCCGGCACGCTCGCCGTCGCCTGGGCGATGCTCCTGAACTCCCACGACCTGACGGTGGTGACCGTGGTCGTCGCCATGGCCGCGGTCGCCTCGCTGGCCACCGCGCTGCTGCTCGGCCGCCGGGTCGTGGCCAGCAGTCACCGCCTCGCCCTGGCCGCCCGCTCGTTCGGCGACGGCGGCAGCTTCGACGCCCCCACGGGGCCCGCCACTGCCGAACTCGCCGCGCTGAGCCGGGAGTTGGCGGCGACCAGCGCGAAACTGACCGAGTCGCGCGAGCGCGAGCGGGCCCTGGAAACCTCGCGGCGCGAACTCGTCGCCTGGATCTCGCACGACCTGCGCACCCCGCTCGCCGGGCTCCGCGCGATGGCCGAGGCCCTCGAAGACGGCATGGCCAAGGATCCCGACCGCTACTTCCGCCAGATCAGAACCGAGGTCGAGCGCCTCAACTCCATGGTCGGCGACCTCTTCGAGCTGTCCCGCATCCACGCGGGAGCGCTCTCCCTCAACCCCGCCCGCATGTCCGTCCACGACCTGATCGGCGACGCTCTGGCGGGCGCGGACCCGCTGGCCCGCGAACACGGGGTACGCCTCGTCGGCGAGCGCGTCGACGCGGTTCCGGTCGAGGTGGACGGCAAGGAGATGACCCGGGTCCTCGCCAACCTCCTGGTCAACGCCATCCGGCACACCCCGGCCGACGGCACGGTCGCGGTGGCCGCCGAGGACCGGGACGGCGCGGTCACGCTCTCCGTGACCGACGGCTGCGGCGGCATCCCCGACGACGACCTGCCCCGCGTCTTCGACACCGGCTGGCGCGGCACCGCGGCGCGCACCCCGCCCGGCGGCGCGGGCCTCGGCCTCGCCATCGTCCGAGGCATCGTGGAAGCCCACTCGGGACGCGCCGAAGTGCGCAACGTGGCGGGCGGCTGCCGTTTCGAACTCACCCTGCCGGTGGCGCCGGCGTAGGCGAGCTACAGGGCGCGGGAAACTGCGCGACCAGCCACCGACGGCCTGCAATCGAAAGCCGCAGCGAAGGGGGGCCGGGCAAGCAGCCCGGCCCCCCTTCCGCGTCCTGGGCCGCGCCAGGCACCGGCGGCTGCCCTACCCCGCCGCCGCGAACTCCGCCATCCCCTCCGCGAACCCGACCGCCGGCTTCCACCCCAGCTCGCTGCGCAGCCGCGCCGAGTCCGCCGTGATGTGCCGTACGTCGCCGAGCCGGTACTCGCCCGTCACCACGGGAGCGGGACCCCCGTGCGCCGAGGCCAGCGCCCGGGCCATCTCGCCCACCGTGTGCGGGGTCCCGCTGCCCGTGTTGTATGCGGTGAGCGCGCCGGGCGGGCGGCTTGAGAGCGCTTCCAGCGCGACCACGTTGGCCGCCGCCACATCCCGTACGTGCACGAAGTCCCGGCGCTGGCGGCCGTCCTCGAAGACCCGGGGTGCCTCGCCGCGTGCCAGCGACGAGCGGAAGAACGAGGCCACCCCCGCATAGGGCGTGTCCCGGGGCATCCCCGGCCCGTACACGTTGTGGTAGCGCAGCGACACCGCCCGTCCGCCGGTCGCCCGGGCCCAGGAAGCGGCCAGGTGCTCCTGCGCCAGCTTGGTCGTGGCGTACACATTGCGCGGGTCGACCGGCGCGTCCTCCGCGACCAGCCCAGGACTCAACTCGGCCTCACAGCAAGGGCATGGGGGCTCGAACCGCCCCGCGTCGAGCCATTCGACCGGCCGCGGCCCAGGGCGTACGACCCCGTGCTCGGGGCACTCGTAGCGGCCCTCCCCGTAGACGACCATCGACCCCGCGAGGACCAGTTCCCGCACTCCCGCGTCGGCCATCGCCGTCAGGAGTACCGCGGTGCCGAGGTCGTTGCAGCTCACATAGGCGGGCGCGTCGGCGAAACCGGTGCCGAGTCCCACCATCGCCGCCTGGTGGCACACCGCGTCCACCCCGACCAGCGCCGCGGCGACGACGTCCGGATCCCGGACGTCGTCCCCCGGCCGGACCGTCCGGTCCAGAACGAGCGGCTCATGGCCGTGTGCGGCCAGTGCTGTGACAATGTGCGAGCCGATGAAGCCCGCGCCTCCCGTGACAAGTACACGCATAGAGGAGACGCTACGGATGCGGAGCCTCCGCGTCACCGCTCCACCCCGCGATGTCACCACCCCGTAAGGAGTATCCGGACATGCCCGTTGAGCCGCTGTCACAGAAGGACATCGAGGACCGGCTGCGGGAGCTGCCCGGCTGGTCGCTGTCGGACGACCACGACCGGATCTCCCGCAGCTTCCGTCTCGCCAACCACTTCGCCGCGACGGCCATGGTGGTCCATGTGGCCCAGATCCAGGAGGAGCTCGGCCACCACAGCGACCTCACCCTCGGCTACAACACGGTCGCCCTGTCCGTGAACACCCACTCCGCGGGCGGCGCACTCACGGCCCTGGACTTCCAACTCGCCCACCGCGTAGAGGAGATCGCCCCCGGCCACGGCGCTGGATGACCGCACTCGTACAGTGACGCACATGCTGGACTACGACGCCGAGGCGGCCCACTACGATGCCACGCGCGGCGGCGTGCCCCGGGCCGAAGCCGCCGCCGAGGCCGTCCTCGGACTCGTCCCCGCCACCGCCCGCACCCTGCTCGACATCGGGTGCGGCACCGGTTCGGTCACCCAGCGCCTGAACCGGCCGGGCCTGCGCGTCCACGGAGCCGATGCCGCCCACGGCATGGCGAGCATCGCCGCCGGTCGCGTCGGCCCCCGGATCGTGCTGGCCGATGTGCACCAACTCCCTTTCCGTTCAGGTGTGTTGGATGCGGTCTCCGCGGTGTGGCTGCTCCACCTGGGGCGGCGGATCGCGCCACAGTTCGTCGTGGCCGAGGCGGCGCGCGTACTGAAGCCGGGCGGGGTGTTCATCACCACCGTGGACAAGGACGCCGCCCACGACGTCGGCTCCGACATCGACGCCCTGCTCACCCCGCACCGCACCGGCACCCCCTCCGACCGGGCCGACCTGATCGAGTCGTACGCCGCCCGGCACGGCCTGGCCCCGGTGGCCGAGGCCCGCTTCACCGGACACGGCCAGGGCCGCACCCCGCTCGCCGCCGCGGACGCCGTCCGGCGAGGCCGTTTCACCTCCTGGTTCACCCTGGCCGGCCCGCCCGCCGAGCAACTGGCCGCAGCCCTGGCCGCCCTGCCGGACCCGGACCGGCCGCGGGCGGACCCGGAGTACCGGCTGCTGGCGCTGCGGAAGGAGTGAGAGCGCTCTCACCGGGGTCCGCCAGGTCCGCTCAGCCGCCCGCCTTCGTCATCTCCATGACCCGGTTGGGCACCCACGTGTCCCCACCGTCCGTGGAGAACGACTGCTCACAGCGGGCGCCCGACTATTGGGCCGAACGAGTAACAGAGAGTAACTTCCGTGCTGTGGTCCCCGTTCTGTAGCCATGTGGGGCGGCACCATGTGTGAACGGGCCTCCTCACGCTGAGTCCACCTCCACACCAGGAGCACCACTGTGATCAAGAAGGTTCTGGCCGGCGCGGCTTTCGCCACCGCTGCCATGATGGCTGTCGCCGCACCCGCGTCGGCGCACACCAACGGTCCCGAGGCCGAGAACAGCACCACCAACGCGCACGACAGCATCCGTGCCGCCCGTGCCGGGTCTGGCCCGACCACGAGTGGCAGCGGTGCCACGGACTTCGGAACCCGCAACGGCAACACTGCCATCGCCGGTGACTCGGGCGGCATCCTCAACACCTACGGTGCCCCGCTCATCAACATCGACGGTCGCTGCCTGGTGCCGCTGCCGGAGGGTGAGGGCATCGGCGGGCACCTGCTCGGCGGCCCGAAGGCAGCCTGCAACGTCGCGCCGGTCGACCAGTTCCAGGCCCCGCAGAAGCTGCTCTGATTGAAGAAGTTCGACTGAGCGTTTCCGGCGGCCCCCGACAAGAGCGCCTCTTGTCGGGGGCCGCCGTCTGCCCGGCCCCGCCGGCCTGGTCGGGATCGGGGCGGGTGGGCCGACCCCCGTCCGCCCCGCCCGCGCCGACTCCGGCCGGGTCATCCCTGCCAGTCGCCCGCCGCTGCCGCGTCCCGCGCGAAGTCCGCGAAGTCGCGGGGCTCGCGGCCCAGAACGCGCTTCACCCCGTCTGTCGTGGACGCGTTGTGGCCGTCGAGCAGCATGCTGAACAGCCCGGCCAGCCACTCGGCGTCCGGCGCGGGCAGGCCGTACCGGGTGAGCGTCTCCGCGTACTCGGCGCCCGACACCGGCACATAGCGGATCTCGCGGCCCGCCGCGCGGGAGAGCTCGGCCGTGACCTCCGCGAAGCTGAGCAGGCGCGGGCCCGTCAGCTCGTACGTCTGCCCGGCGTGGCCGTCCTCGATGAGGGCGGCGATCACGGCGTCAGCCAAGTCGTCGGCGTCGACCCAGGGTTCGGCGGTGTCGCCGGCCGGGAAGGCCACCGTTCCCGCCAGAACGCCCTCGGCCATCGCGCCCTCGCTGAAGTTCTGCGCGAAGAACGCGGCGCGGACCACGGTGAGGTCCGGGCACACCTCGCGGAGAGCGCTCTCGGCGCGGGCCGCCTCCGGCTCGCCCCGCCCTGAGAGCAGGACGACCCGGCGCACCCCGTTCGCCGCCGCGAGCCGGCCGAACCGGCGCATCGCCTCCGCCGCGCCCGGCGCCGCGAGGTCGGGATAGTAGGCCACATACGCGGCGTACGCGCCACATAGTGCGGCGCCCCATGTGGAGTCGTCCGCCCAGTCGAAACGGACCTCACCGGACCGCGACCCCGACCGGACCGGAACCCCGCGAGCGGTCAGCCGCTCGACCACCCGGTGCCCTGTCTTCCCCGTCCCGCTGGTCACCAGTACCGTCCGCTGCGCCAACTCGCCGGTCCGCTGTGCGTTTCGCGTCGTGTTCGTCATGCGTCCAGCGTCGTCGGACGGCCCTGGACTCTCCATGCGCCAGGGGCCAATCCCCATACGCGTTCGTCTACGCCTCGTGCCGCCCGGCGCGTTCTACGCTGGCCCCATGGACGCACTCGCAGGACTGCTCGACGGGCCGCGGGCCAGAGGCGCCTTCCTGCTGCGCATGGTGATGGAACCCCCCTGGTCCGTACGGATCGAGGACCGCGCGCCGATCTCCCTGATGTCGATGACAGCGGGCGAGGCCTGGATCGTGCCCGACCACGGCGAGGCCGTGCACATCGCCCCCGGCGACATCGTCGTCGTGCGCGGCCCCGATCCGTACACCGTCACGCACTCGCCGGAGCTCGCACCGTTCGCCCGGATCGGCCCCGGGGCGACCTGCACCACCCTGCGCGGGGAAGCGCTCTCGGCCTCCATGGACCTGGGCGTACGCACCTGGGGCAACGCGTTGCACGGTTCGGCCACCATGCTCGTCGGCACGTATCTGATGGAGGGCGAGATCAGCGGGCGGCTGCTCGCCGCGCTGCCGCCGGTGGTGCGGCTGACCGCGCGGGAGTGGAACTGCTCGCTCATGCCGCTGCTCGACGACGAGATCTCCCGCGACGAGCCCGGCCAGAGCGTCGTCCTGGACCGGCTGCTCGATCTGCTGCTCATCGCGGTGCTGCGCTCGTGGTTCTCGCGACCCGGCGCGGACGCGCCCGCCTGGTACCGGGCGATGGGCGATCCGGTGGTCGGCCCCGCGCTGCGACTGCTGCAGAACAGCCCCGCGCACCCCTGGACGGTGGCGTCGCTCGCCGCGAAGTGCGGGGTGTCACGAGCGGGATTCGCGCGCCGCTTCACCGAGCTGGTGGGGGAGCCGCCGATGGCCCACCTGACCGGCTGGCGCCTGGCCCTGGCCGCCGACCGCCTGCGCGAGACGGACGCCACCGTCGAGGCCATCGCCCGCCAGGTCGGCTACAGCGGGGCGTTCGCGCTGAGCGCCGCGTTCAAGCGCGTTCGCGGCATCAGCCCCCAGGAGCATCGGGCTCTTCACGGCAACGGCTGAACGTCCGGTCGGCCGCCCAGAGTCAGGATCCCCTGCGGGCCCGGGACATGCGGCAGGAATGATCCATCCACGGCCCGCCCCGCAGCCTCGCCGCGCCGGCGCCGACTCAACCCTCTTACGAACGCCTCCCGTTCCTTCACGACCGGCTCGCATTCCTTCGCGTACCACCCCCGTCACTCTCAAGTGCCCCCAACTCCCTTACGTACCAGGCGAGTTCATTGCTTGCTGTGAGCCGGTGAGGGTACGGATACTCGACGCGGCGAGTTGGCATGGACGCCGGTGTATGCCGGGATCCCGGTCGTCGCGTCCTGCTCATCGCGCCCGACGGGCCCGGCGAACACCCGTGGCCGGGCTCAACCCCCCACAGGAGGTTCTGAGTTGAAGCAGCGATGGATGTCAGGCCGACGTGCGGCCACCGCCGCGGCGGGAGCCCTGGCGCTCGGCGCGACCCTGACGATGCAGAGCGCCGACGCAGCCCCCGCACCGACCGCCGCCCCGCAGACCGCCGCATCGGCCGGGCAGCTGGCACACCGGATCGACACCACTCTCGCGGGCCGCACGGCAGGCTCGTACTACGACGCCGGGAGCCAGAAGCTCGTCGTGAACGTGGTCGACGCCGCGACCGCCGACAGCGTCCGCAAGACGGGCGCCGAAGCCCGTACCGTCAAGCACTCCGTGAGTCAACTCAACGCGTCACGACAGGAGTTGAAGGCCCAGGCCTCCATACCGGGTACCTCCTGGTCGATGGACCCGGTCAGCAACACGATGGTCGTCAAGGCCGACCGCACCGTCACCGGTGCCCGCCTCGCCCAGCTCACCAAGGTGGTCCAAGGACTCGGCGACACGGTCACCCTGAAGAGAACGGCCGGACGCTTCCAGCCGCTCATCGCGGGCGGCGACGCGATCTGGGGCAGCAACGCCCGCTGCTCGCTCGGCTTCAACGTCACGGTCGGCGGCCAGCCGTACTTCCTGACCGCCGGGCACTGCGGCAACGCGGTCTCCAGTTGGTCGGACCAGCAGGGCGGCTCCGAGATCGCGGTCACCGAGGCCTCCACGTTCCCCGGCCACGACTACGCCCTGGTCCGCTACACCAGCGACACCGGCCACCCGAGCGCGGTCGACCTGTACAACGGTTCCTCCCAGCCGATCAGCGGCGCAGCCGAGGCCACCGTCGGCGAACAGGTCCAGCGCAGCGGCTCCACCACCGGCGTCCAGGGCGGCCAGGTCACCGGCCTGAACGCCACCGTGACGTACGAGGAGGGCCAGGTCGACGGGCTGATCGACACCACCGTCTGCGCCGAGCCCGGCGACAGCGGCGGCTCGCTCTTCGACGGCAGTACGGCCCTGGGCCTCACCTCCGGCGGCAGTGGCGACTGCAGCTCGGGCGGCGAGACCTTCTTCCAGCCCGTACCGGAAGCGCTCCAGGCGTACGGAGCGCAGATCGGCTGACCCGTACGGACGTTCCGGGCGGGCAGGGACTCAGGCGTCGCCCGCCAGCAGGTGCTGGGGTACCGACCGGAACGTCCAGGTGCCGGCCCGGCGCGTGAAGACCCACACCAGGTCGAAGCGGTCGGGCCACTCCTCCGGGACCCCGCCGGCCCGCGAAGCACCCAGTGCTTCCACGATCGGCGGGATCTTGGAGTGCTCCCAGCAGATCAGCACAGGGGCCGTCGCCGCCAGAGCGGCGGCGGCCAGCTCCTTCTCCTTGCCCTCGGCGAACCCGGTGTCGACTCGAAGGTGGAGAGCCTCGGCGAGCGGCGTCACGGTCTGCCGCATCCGGTGCGCACCGGCGTCCGGTCCCTGGTCCGCGGCGGCGTAGATGGTGGCGGGGCGGGGGAGCGGCGCCGACCCCGAACCGGCAGGAGCGCTACCGCCGTTGGCGGCGAAGAGCCGGGGCAGCGCGTGAGAGCGTTCCCAGCCGCGCCTGGTCAGCGACTTCTTGTCCTGCTTTCCCGTTTCGTCGAACCCGGGGTCGCCGGAGCCGGGCTTCTCACCATGCCTGATGATCATGATCGTGGTGTCGCGCCCGGGGTCGGACGGAGCAGGATCCGTCGACGCGGAACTCCTCGGCGCGGACTTCTTGTCGTGGCCTGCGCCGCAGCCCGCCGCCACGACCGGCGCGGCCAGCGCCAGGCCCAGCAGCACTGCCCGCCGGTTCGGCCCGCTCCTCTGAGTCACCCTCGTACCTCTTCTTGCGTGGTTCGCCTGTGTGTCAAATAGAGCCCGTATCAACGGAGTTGACGGCCGATTCGGCTCCGAGGTTCCCTGAGGGCGCCGATCCGGGCGATCTCCCGGCGGCGCGGGGCCACCCGCTGAGAGCGCTCTCGCCGAGCCGCCCACCTCACCCACCCAACGAACCGCTCACTCGACGACAGACTCCAACTCCCACCACTGCCCGGGCGAGTCGGTGTCCTCCCACTGCTGCACGTTCGCGCCGTCCTCGGCCGAACCATGGGCGACTTCCAGGAGCAGCCCGCTGATGTAACTGACCAGGGTGACTCGGCCGGGAGCGTCCAAGTGCCGCTCGACGAGCCACTCCTGAGCCCCGAAGTTGTTGGCCTTCCACTGCTGGACGTTGGCGCCGTTCTCGGTGGAGGCGTTGGCGACGTCGAGCCGCTTGCCGCTGTTGACGTTCACCAGGTGGTAGAGCCCGCCGCCGCTGTGCACGGGGGAGATGTGCCACTGCTGCGCCGTGGAACCGCTCTCCTTGCCCTGCTGCACATTGGCCCCGCTGCCCTTGGCGCCCCCGTACACCTCAAGGAGCAGCCCGCTGGCGACGTTGCGTACCAGGTAGCGGCCTTCGGGCAGGGCGGGGTTCTGCGTGTCGTTCATGATCTCGAAGGATACGGTCATGACAACGCCGCCGCCCGGAGGAATCGGGCGGCGGCGTCACGCGATGGTGCGGTGCCGTCAGTGGTGGCGGCTCTCGCGGGCCAGCGCGGTCACGAAGTGGGCCGCGTCGATGGTGCCGACGCCGGTCGCCATGTCGTAGCCGTTCACCGCGGTGTAGCCGGTGACGCCCTGGTAGCTGTTGTTCGTGCCGTCGTTGACGTCGACGAGACCCGAGCCCGGCTTGTAGCCCTGGTGCTTGTACAGCGAGTACAGCGCGTCGTTGATGTTGCCGAGGCGGTGGCCGGCGGCCTGGTCGGCGAGGGCGACGATGCCGGAGAACAGCGGGCTCGCCTCGCTCGTTCCGCCGGACACGTCCCAGCCGACGGCGGTCGGGTCGTAGCTGGAGTACACCCAGGCGCCGCCGTTGACCGCGGCCGCCATCGAGATGTCCGGGGTGCCGCGACGGTTGCCGACGATGCCGCGCACGCCGTTCTGGAAGGACGGACGCTCGAAGACGTGCGACTGCCCGCCGCCGCCCGAACCGTTGTCGTTGTACACGCTCTCGGGGCTGAGGCGGTTGCCCTTGTCGTCGAGGTGCAGCTGGGTGCCGCCGATCGACGTGACCAGCGGGTCGGACGAGGGCCAGGAGTTGACGCGCTCCTTGTAGTAGCCGCTGCCGTCCGCGGTGTTGTCGGTGGCGCCGCCGTCACCGGAGGAGGCGAGCACGGTCACGCCGTGGGCCGCCGCGTCCTTGAACGCGTACCGCAGGTTCTTGATGCTGGAGAAGTCACCCTTGTCGAAGCCGGGGAACGTGTTCTCCGTGGCGCCGAAGCTCTGGGTGATGACATCGCCGATGCCGTGGTCGATGAGGTGCTTCTCGGCGTCCATCATCTCGGGCAGGCCGGTGACGCCCTCGGTCTCGGCGACCGCGGTCTCGACCAAGATGATCTTCGCGTCCGGCGCGACGGCGTGTGCCATCTCGACGTCGAGCGTGGACTCACCGGCCCAGCCGGTCATGTCCTTGTTCTTGGGGTCCCACTTGGGAACGTTGCCCCACTTGACCACGTCGACCTTGCTGCTGGGAATGCCGTACTGCTTGCTGTACACGTCCAGGTCGTGCTGGATCGTCGGCGAGCCGAAGGAGTCCACGATCACGATCGTGCGGCCCTTGCCGGTGATGCCCGCCTTGTAGAGCGGGTTGAGGTTGTACGCCTGGCGGTACTGCAGCGGGCCGTAGCAGGCGATCTTCCACTTGGCCTGGCACTGCTCGGTGCTGAGCGGGCCGCTGGTCGAGTGGGCGAGGTGCTGCCCGGAGATGGCCGGGACGGGCTTTACCTGCGGGACGGCAGGTGCGGCGGTGGCGGACCCGGACAGCGGGGTGGCTATCACCGCGGCGGCGGCAAGGGCGGTGGCCCCAACTGTCGCTGCTGCGGTACGAGTCCGGGGGCGGGCTATGCGCATGAATGCTCCCTGAGTGGGGTGAAGCCGCGCGGGGCGGTCTTCGCGATCCCATCGGGAAGGTCATGCGCAGGACAAGAGGATTTGTCGCTTGATGTCGAACGCTTTGCCTGGGCGGTGCACTTGAATGAACATTCTTGGTTGGTCCCTGACCAACCAAAGTCAATAAGCGACAAAAGGGGCGCCGTCCGACCGGGTCGGACGGCGCCCCTTTTCTTCAGGGCCTGGTCAGCGTGTGTGATCAGGCGCCGAGGTTGAACTCGGCCGGGTTCGGCCCAAGGCGCTTGCCCTCGTCCAGTGCGGCGAGCGCGGCCAGGTCGTCCGCGTCGAGCTCGAAGTCGAAGACGTCGATGTTCTCCTTGATCCGCGACGGCGTCACGGACTTCGGGATCACGACGTTGCCGATCTGGAGGTGCCAGCGCAGCACGACCTGCGCCGCGGTGCGGCCGTGCTTCCGAGCGATCGCCACCACGGTCGGAACGTCGAGGAGCCCGCGACCCGAACCGAGCGGCGACCAGGCCTCGGTCGCGATGGAGTGCTTGGCGTGCAGCGCGCGCGACTCCGCCTGGGCGAGCTGCGGGTGCAGCTCGATCTGGTTGACGGCCGGGACCACCGAGGTCTCGCCGAGCAGCCGCTCCAGGTGCACCGGCTGGAAGTTGGAGACGCCGATCGCCTTGGCCCGGCCGTCGGCGTAGATCTTCTCGAAGGCCGTGTAGGTGTCGACGTAAGCGTCCTTGGCCGGCACCGGCCAGTGGATCAGGTACAGGTCGACGTAGTCCAGGCCGAGCTTGTCGAGCGAGGCGTCGAACGCGCGCAGCGTCGAGTCGTACCCCTGCTCGGAGTTCCAGAGCTTCGTCGTGACGAAGAGGTCTTCGCGGGCGACCCCCGAGGCGGCGACGGCCTGGCCGGTGCCCCGCTCGTTCTCGTAGATCGCGGCGGTGTCGATGCTCCGGTACCCGGACTCGATGGCGGTGGCGACCGCCTTCGCGGCCTCGTCGTCCGGCACCTGCCAGACGCCGAAACCGAGCTGCGGCATCTCGACGCCGTTGTTGAGGGTGATGGAGGGGACCTTGCTCACGAGCGGTCGATCCTTACGTCGTCGGTTGGTACTCCCATCGTCAACGAACGAGCGGAGCGACGCATTCCCAACGGGCCCACCCGATCACACCTGACCTGCGGTTCAGTACCGCTCCTGACTCGCCGTTCAGGAGCGCGTGACCGTGCGGCGCAAGATGATTGGCCGATACAGCTCCGACCTTATCGGTCCGAACCATTGACCGTGCCTCGACAAGACGCGACGCTATGGCACATAACTGAACGCCGGACACTCATGTGAACAACATGTCTGCCCTGCTCAGGTAACTGCTCATGGGCGCGACACACACCGTTCACTCCTGAACCCCACCTCTCAGGAAGGCAGGTACACCCCATGAAGGACACACGGGAAACATCGGAGGAAACGGCGGCGGTTGCGGTCTGGGAGACCCCCGAGTACACGGTCGTCGAGACCGCGCTCGAAGTCACCGGCTACTTCCACGCCGACCGGTAGGCGCCGCGCCATGCTGCTGCAGGTGCTCGGCACCGCGGCGGGTGGCGGAGTCCCGCAGTGGAACTGCGCGTGTCCCGGCTGTGCCGGGGCACGCGTCCACCCGCGGCGCCGCCGCCGGCACGCCTCCCTCGCTGTCAGGTCCGGCGGCCCCGGAACCCGCTGGCACATCGTCAACGCCGGCCCCGACATCACGGACCAGATCGAATCCGTGCCCGCCCTGCTGCCCGGCCCCGGTTCGCGCGAGTCCCCGGTCGCGGGAGTGATCCTCACGGACGCCGAACTCGACCACACCCTTGGCATCGCCCGCCTCCGCGAGACGGAAGGCTTCGTGGTCAGGGCCACGGCACCCGTACGGGACGCACTCCTCGAACGGCTACGGCTGGGGGATGTGCTCGGCCCCTATACGGCCATCGAATGGCGCGAGCTCAGCGAGAAGCCGGAAGCACTGTCGACGGCGGGCCCCGTGGGGTGGTGGCGGCAGGGCGGGAGGTTACAAGGGCCGGGAGCGACCGAGGGGTGCGAACGGGGGCCGGGAGCGCTCTCAGCCCCTGGCTCCACCGAAGGGTGCGAGCGGACGGGGACGCTGGAAGCGCTCTCAGCTGCCGGCGCCGACGGGGGGCGTCGACAGGGGGAGAGGCCGGGAGCGCTCTCAACGCCCGGCCCCGGCGAACGGCGTGATCCGGACGACCGGCTGAACGCGCTCTCCACACCCGGCTCCATCGAGGTCAGCGTCAGCGCCATACCCGTCTCCGCCAAACGGCCTCGCTACGCGGCCGGTCCCGGGCCCGACGACCCCACCTGGTCGGTCGCGCTCCGGCTGTACGAGCCGGCCACCGGCGCCTCGGCCGTCTACGCCCCCGCGGTCGCCACCTGGTCCGACGCACTCGACGCGGCGGTACGGAGCGCCGACGTCGTCATCCTCGACGGCACGTTCTGGGACGACGACGAGCCCGTACGCAGCGGGATCTCGACCCGCACGGCAACCGCGATGGGCCACCTGCCGATCGTCGGGCCGCACGGTACCTCGCACCGCCTCGCCGCACTCCCCGGCCGCTGTCTCTACACCCACCTCAACAACACCAACCCCCTCAACGACCCCGCGGCCGCCCAGCACGCACGGCTCGCCGAGCGGGGCCTGGAAGTCGCCGCGGAGCGGATGGTGATCGAACTGTGAGCAGCCCCCAACTCCCCTGGGCTGTAGGCGAGTTCGAGCGCCAACTGCGTGCCGTGGTCGAGCACCACTACCACGACCGGCACCCCTTCAACGTCCGCATGCACAAGGGTCGACTCGACCGCGAGGAACTGCGGCGCTGGATCCTGAACCGCTTCCACTACCAGCGGAACATCCCCGTCAAGGACGCCCACATCCTCGCCAAGTTCGACGAGCCGCACCTGCGCCGGATGTGGCTGCGCCGCATCCAGGACCACGACGGACCGACCGACGGCACGGGCGGCCTGGAACGCTGGCTCCGCCTCGGCGAAGCCGCCGGAATCACCCGCGAACGCATGTGGTCCGGCGCCGAGGTCCTGCCCGGAGTCCGCCTCGCCGTCGCGGGGTACGTCAACTTCTGCCGGCTCAACCCGGCCCTGGACGCGGTCGCCGCCTCCCTCACGGAACTCTCCGCGCCGGGGATCATGCGTACCCGCATCGACGCCTTCCAGGACCACTACGACTGGATCGAGCCCGCCGGCCTGGAGTACTTCCGCACCCGCATAGAACAGGGCAGCCGCGACAGCGCCGAAGCCCTGCTCCTGGTCAGCGGCTGGACCCGCACCCGGGCCGAACAAGAACGCTGCGTGGCGGCCCTCACCTTCAAGTGCGACGTCCTGTGGTCACTGCTCGACGCGGTGGAGCTGGGCGGGCGTGGGGGAGCGAGGGGAGTCGCATGAGGGGGGTGACCAAGGTGGTGAGGGAGGTGGGGGATGTGAGGGAGATGAGGGACGTGAGGGATGTGAGAGAGGCGCATCGGGCTTCGGCGATGGGGGCTGAGAGCGCTCTCGGGGTGCATGCCGTGGATGCGTCCAGCAGGGTCGTTCCTGCGGAAACGGCTGACGAGAGCGCTCTCACGAGCCCCTCGGCCCCGCACCCACAAGCCACCCCGGGCGCAGCCACGGCCACCCCGCCCACCCTCGATCCGCTCACCTCCAACCCCCTCGCCCTCGACCCGCTCACCTCCGACCCGCTTGCCCTCGGCCCCGCCTGGCGCCCCACGCTCTCTCGGCACGTGCTGCTGCGGCGCGACCGGGTGCGGGGAGTCGATCTGCTGGTGCTGCCCGAGCGGGTCGTCGTGCTGCACGGACCGGCGGGCAGCATCGTCCGGCTCTGCGATGGTGAGCGCGAAGTGCGGGAGATCGTCCACGATTTGGCCGCGCGCCACCCGGAGGCGCCCGTCGCCGCCGAAGTCCCTTTATTTCTCGGTAGGTTGCGCGAGGAGGGCTGGCTGCGATGACCATCGTCGAACCACCCTGGGCACTGCTCGCCGAGCTGACCCACGCCTGCCCGCTGCATTGCGCGTACTGTTCCAATCCGCTGGAACTGGTCCGTCGCAGAAGTGAGCTCGATACCGACTCCTGGTGTCAAGTGATGTGCCAGGCCGGTGAGTTGGGTGTCGTGCAGGCTCACATCTCGGGCGGCGAGCCGCTGCTCAGGCCCGACCTGCCGCAGATAGTCGCCGCCGCCGACGCGGCCGGCATTCACACCCAGCTCGTCACCAGCGGGATCGGCCTGGACGCGGCCCGCCTCGGCGCACTCGTCGACGCCGGGCTGCGCTCCGTACAGCTGTCCGTGCAGCATTCCGACGCGCAGGCGTCGGACCGGATTGCGGGGCGGCGCCGCTCCTTCGCCGACAAGGCGCGGGCCGCCGCAGTCGTCCGGGAGGCCGGGCTGCCGCTGGGCCTCAACGTCGTCCTGCACCGCGACAACCTCGACGCGCTCGATGCGATCGTCGAGCTGGGCCTCGACTGGGGAGTCGACCGCATCGAGCTCGCCAACACCCAGTTCTACGGTTGGGCCCTGCTCAATCGGAATCAACTCCTGTCTAGCAGGGGCCAGTTGGAGCAGGCGCGGAAGTCCGTCGAGGTGTGGCAGACCAGGCTCGGCGGGCGTACCGAACTCGTGTGGGTGGTGCCCGACTACTTCGACGGCACGGCGAAACCCTGCATGGGTGGCTGGGGTGCCCTCTCGCTGACCGTCGCGCCGGACGGCACCGTACTGCCGTGCCCGGCCGCCGCCGCGCTGCCCGGGCTCGACCCGCCCAATGTGCGAGAGCGCTCTCTGGAATGGATATGGCGGGAGTCGCCCGCCTTCAACGCCTATCGCGGCACCGGCTGGATGGCCGAGCCCTGCCGTTCCTGCGAACGCCGTGACATCGACTTCGGCGGTTGCCGTTGCCAGGCGTACGCCCTCACGGGCGACGCGGCCCGCACCGACCCGGCCTGCCGCCTCGCCCCCGACCATCCGCTCCTGCGCCGCATCGTCTCCGAGAGCGCTCTCAGCACCCCGAGCCCGGCCGTACCCCGTTCCTTCCGCACGGCTGCCGGCCGCCGCGGCCGAGTTTGAACGCGAGCCCACCCCCGCCCCGACGCCCTTGCTCCGCACGTCCGACGCCCGCACCTTCTCCCCGACGTGACCTGAGGTGACCATGACCAGATCCCCAGCCCGTCCATGGCCCGCCATCCGAAACCGCCGACCCCGCAGGCGACTAGTCACCCTGCTCGCCGCACTCCTCACCGTCGCCGGCCTCACCTTCGGGGCCACCGCCCCCGCGACCGCATCGCAGCCCGGGGGTGCCAAGGCCACCGACTGGTCGGTCGCCATGACCAAGTCGACGCTGGCCCGCTTCACCCCGACGTCCATCGGCGGCTGGTCGTACCCGGTCGGCCTGTATCTCTACGGCCAGTACGAGGTCTACCAGCGCACCCACGACGCCAAGCTGCTGTCCTTCATCAAGAGCTACGTCGACCGGTTCGTCGACAGCAAGGGCGGCATCAACCAGAGCTTCAACAGCCTCGACAGCATGCAGGCCGGGCGGCTCCTGGTGATCCTGCACCACGAGACCGGCCAGGACCGCTACCGGGTCGCCGCGCAGAAGATCCGTAACCGACTGAACACCTACCCCCGCACGTCCGACGGTGGTTTCTGGCACGCCGACTCCAGCAGCCGGGCCCATCAACTCTGGGCGGACGGCGTCTACATGGTCAACCCGTTCCTCGTCGAGTACGGCAAGGAGTTCAACGACTCGGCCTACACCGACGACGAGGCCGCCAAGCAACTCGCGGTCTACGGGAGTCACTTGCAGGTGGCCAACGGGCTGCTCAAGCATGCGTACGACGAGTCGCGCACCCAGAGCTGGGCCGACCCCACCACCGGGCTCGCTCCCGAACACTGGTGCCGGGCCATCGGCTGGTACTCGATGGCTATCGTCAACGTCCTGGACGCCATCCCTGCCAATCACCCACGCCGTGCCCAACTCCTGGGCTACCTAAGGAACTTGGCGGGTGGGCTTGAGCACTATCAGGACCCGAAGACCGGCCGCTGGTTCCAGGTCGTCGACAAGGGTTCCCAGGCCGACAACTGGACCGAGACCTCCTGCTCCAGCATGTTCACCTACGCCCTCGACCGATCCGTCCAACAGGGCTACATCGACCCGCACTTCGAGGCCGTAGCCCAACGCGGCTACCACGGTGTGCTCGCCGAGATCTCGCTCGGCTCGGACGGCCGGACCAACCTCACCGACATCTCCATCGGCACCAATGTCGGCGACTACTCCTACTACGTCGGGCGCACCCGGGCCACCAACGACTTCCACGGCCTCGGCGCCTTCCTGATCATGAACGAACAGCTCAGGTCGAGGTGACCCGCTGATGACTCCCACCCGCAGGGCCCTGCTCTCGGCCGCACTGGGCGGCGCGGCGGCGGCCGGACTGCCCGGGGCCGGCGCACATGCCGCGGCCTGGCAGCAGAAGTGGGCGCCGTCGGCAGCCACCGACGGGCTCAAGGCCTTCGAAACGATCGAGGACGACCGGGCGAACTCACACCCAGCCGGACACCCCCACATACTCCCCGACGGTGACAGCTTCCGCTTCAACATGCACACCGTCGACCGCGACACCATGACAGACCGGCAGCGCCAGGAGGTCACCGGGCTCCGCAACGGCGGCTCGTACCTGAAGTGGCTGCCCGGTCAGACTTGGCGACTCACGTACTCCATGTTCATCCCGAGCTCGCTGAAGGCGACCACCACCTTCACCCACATCATGCAGATGAAGCAGCCCGGCAACGGCACCTCACCGATCGTCGTGATGTCACTGCGGCGGGTGAAGGGGGTGCAGACCATCGAGCTCCAACTCCCCCTCAGCGGAACCCTGATAGGCCGGACCAACCTCGACTCGCTCCATGACAAGTGGACCGACGTCGACTTCCAGATCAAGGTCGGTGACAAGACCGCGGGCTCGGTGCGCTGGATCCTCAAGAGCGGCGGCGGCACCATCATCGACAAGTCTGCGACAGGGGTCGACACCTTCCTCGCCGACCGGGTCCGCCCGAAGTGGGGCATCTACCGCTCCCTCGGAGACACCTCCGGGTCCCTGCAGGACACGTATCTGCTGTTGACCAACCTCCGTGGTTACCAGCTCGTCTGACCGCTCACCGGGCCAGTCGCCCAATCACCCGTCCGACGCTTTCAACTGACCACCCGTCAAAGAGAGACGTTTCCATGCGCCCACACATGAAGAGATGGCTCACACTCGGGGGGCTGCTCCTCGCCGGGTTACTGGCCCTGGTGCAACCCACAACCGCGCTCGCCCTGGCGCAACCCACCACCGCACTCGCCGCTTCGTCCCCGGCCCGCCCCGCGCCGAAGAACCAACTAACCACCTCCACACCAGAGTTCAACGTCAAGGACTACGGAGCCAAGGGAAACGGCTCGGCCAATGACAGCCCCGCCGTCGACAAGGCCATCACCGCGGCCAACGCCGCCGGCGGCGGGACTGTGCGGTTCCCCTCCGGCACGTACAAGTCGCAGAACACCCTCCACATGAAGTCCAACGTCACGCTCCAACTCGACTCCGGTGCCACCCTGAAGGGCTCGAACGCCGGTAAGTACGATGCGCCCGAGCCCAACCCGTACGACCAGTACCAGGACTACGGACACAGCCACTTCCACAACGCGATGATCTACGGCGACCGGCTGACCAACATCGGGTTCACCGGGGCCGGAGTCATCGACGGCGGCGGAAACCTCATCACCGGCAACCCCAAGTCCGGCCAGGCCGACAAGATCCTGTCGCTGACCCGCTGCAACGGACTCACCCTCGGCGGCGGCATCACCCTGCGCCGCGGCGGCCACTTCGCCGCACTCATCAACGGCTGTACGCAGGTGACCTCCGACCACCTGACCATTGACACGGCGAGCGACCGCGACGGCTGGAACGTCATCAGTACGACCCATGTCACCATCACCAACGCCGTCATCGCGGCCAACGACGACGCCCTCGTCTTCAAGAGCGACTACGCACTCGGCGCCAAACTGACGAATGGTCATGTCGCGATCCATGACAGCAAGTTGTCGGCCAAGTGCTGCAACGCCTTGATGTTCGGCTCGGAGACCTGCGGCGACTTCGCCGACTACCAGTTCCAGGGCATCACCATCAACGGCGCCGACAAATCCGGGCTCGGCATGGTCTCGATGGACGGCGCCAACATCAGTGACGTCCACTACCGCGACATCACCATGGCCAACGTGCACTCGCCGATCATGCTGAAGATCGGAACCAGAAAACGTTGCGGAAACAGCCCGGGCGTGGGCCACATCTCCGGCATCACCTACGACAACATCACGGCGACCGGCACCAGCCCGTCGTTCTCACCGACCCTGTGGGGTGAGTCCGGCGCGAACCACATCGACGGCGTGACGTTCACCAACGTCCATCTCACCGTGCCGGGTGGCAACGGCACCATGTCCACCACCGTGCCGACCAACAATGCGACGGACTACAACCCGAACTCCATCGGAACCCGGCCCGCCTACGGCTGGTACCTCCACAACGCCGACCACATCTCCTTCACCGACAGTTCGGTGCGGTTCGCCGCCGACGACGGGCGGCCGGCGGTCATCACCAACGGCGGCGGCCCGGTCACCTTCACCCGCTTCACCGTCCAGCGCGGCGCCAAGAGCCCCTACGACCTGGCCTTCCAGAACGTGCCGGGTGGCTACTGCGTCGCCGACAGCAAGAACACCACCGGGGGCGCCCTGCGCATCAACGGCACCGGCTCCACCCAGTCCTGCGGTGCTCACGACGCAGGCGCCGGAACGGCCCGTGTCACCGCCGGCGCCGCGAACCGCGCGGCCCACCTCGACCACTTGGAGGGACCGGTATGAGAGCGCTCTCGGTCAGGCGCGGCCGCTTGACCACAAGACTCCTGCTCGTGGTGGCCCTGGTGCTCGGCGCACTGTCGCTCCAGGCCCCCGCCCGCGCCGATCTGCAGAACCCGCGCCAGGACTTCCTGCGTGCCTCCACCTCCGGGCTCTTCCTGCACTGGGGCGAGCGGACCGCGCCCGCCCACACCAACTGCGCCGCCTGGGAGTCCGACGTCACGGCCGGCGGCTGGAGCCCGGACTACTGGGTGAACGAGGCGCAGAAGCTGCACGCCCAGTACCTCGTCCTCGCCACCTTCCACAGCCGCCTCGGCTACGCCCGCCCGTGGCCCTCCAAGATCCCCGGCAGCTGCTCCACCAAGCGCGACTTCCTCGGTGAGTTGATCGCGGCCGCCAAGGCCAAGGGCCTCAAGACGATCCTGTACATGACGGACGACCCGCAGTGGCACGCCGACGGGGGCCATGAGTGGCTCGACTCCGCCGGCTACTCGGCGTACAAGGGCAGCAAGGTCGATCTGACCACCCGGGACGGCTTCGGGCAGTTCAGCTACGACAACTTCTTCGAGGTCATGGACCGCTACCCGGACCTCGGCGGTTTCTGGATCGACAACGACAACGACTACTGGCTGAGCCACAACCTGTACCAGCAGATCTACCAGAAGCGCCCGGGCTACACGATCAGCAACAACAACGAAGACACGCCGATCATGGACATGATCAGCAATGAGCAGAAGACGGGCATGACGCCCTCGTACGACTACCCGCAGGCGCTCTACACCGCACAACCCCGGCTGACAGAGGCCGACTTCAAGCTGCCGTCCACCGGGGCCTGGTGGTACGACGGCTCCAACCCAGCCGTGGACAAGAAGCTCACCCTGGGGCGGCTCATCACCAACGCCGGCTCGTCGGTGAAGGCCCTCATGGCGGAAACGGCCCAGGTGAACGGCAAGTTCCCGTCGAACCAGAGCGCGTTCAACGACTTCGCCAACGGCTACCTCACCCCGATCTGGCAATCCCTGCACGGCGTGGAGGGCGGCGGCTACCTGTACGGCGGCCTCAAACCCGGGTTCTGGAACGACGGCGCCCAGGGTGTCACCACCGTCAGCAACACCGACCCGAACCTTCAGTACATCCACGTCATCACCCCGCCAAGCACCTCCACCCTCAAGCTGCGCGACAACGGCTACCAGGTGACCGGGGTGTCCAACCTACGTACGGACACGGCGATTTCGTACAGTCAGTCCGGTGGCACGCTCAGCCTCACGGGCCTGTCCGGGTGGGACCCGTACGACACCGTCCTCAAGGTGACCACGAAGGGGCGCACCGGGATCATCGCCCCGTCCGGTTACACCATGAGTGCCTCGGCCTCGGCGAGCGGTCATGGTGCGGCGGCCGCGGCGGACGGCGATTACCTCACGTACTGGGACAGCGGCAAGACCCTCCCGGTGCGACTGGACTTCAGCCTGGGCGCGGCCAAGACCGTCCGCTATCTCGGTATCAACCAGCGTGAGGACTCGGTGAGTTACGCCCGTTCGGACACCGAGCAGTCGGCTCGGATCAAGGGCTACAAGGTGTATGTCAGCGCCGATGGCAAGGACTGGGGGAGCCCGGTGAAGTCCGGCACCCTGCCGAGCGCGCGGGGAGTCGCCTTCATCGACATCCCGGCCGTCTCCACCGGTCACGTACGCCTGGAGGTGACCAGCACCTACGCCGCATCTACGGACACCGCCCGCTACAAGCGGCTGCGGATCGACGAGACATGGCTCGGGAGCGCTTACGCCACGACTGGCTCGGCCGCGCCCCTGGCCCGCACCAGAGCTGAGAGCGCTCTCAACCCGCAGCCCGATTCCACCATCGACGACGCGGAGGCGCCGTGACCAGGCCCAGAGCACTTCCCGGCAGGCTCAGGGCGCTCTCCGCGGCCGTACTCGGCCTCGGCCTGGCCCTCGCGGGTGCCGGCCTGTCCATACCCCAGCAGGCCGCCGCATCCGACAACGGACTCTCTGTCAGACCGGCCATGGGATGGTCGAGTTGGTCGTACGTCCGACGCACGCCCACCGAGGCCAAGATCAAGGCGCAGGCTGACGCGATGGCGGGCAGCGGCCTCAAGGACCAGGGCTTCCTCTACGTCAACCTCGACGACTTCTATCAGAAGTGCGACTCCAACGGCTTCGTCGTCGACGCGTACGGGCGCTGGACCGTCGACAGCGCCAAGTTCCCTTCCGGCATCAAGGCGTTGGCGGACTACATCCACTCCAAGGGCCTGAAGTTCGGCTTCTATGTGACCCCCGGAATCGCCAAGAACGCGGTCACCAAGAACACCCCGATCGAGGGCACGTCGTACCACGCTAAGGACATCGCCGACACGACGAGGACCGAGAAAAACTACAACTGCAAGAACATGTACTACATCGACTACGGCAAGCCGGGGTCTCAGGAGTTCGTCAACTCCTGGGCGAGGCAGTTCGCTTCGTGGGGCGTCGACTACCTGAAGATCGACGGGGTGGGGAGCGCGGACATTCCCGATGTCCAGGCCTGGGACAGGGCGCTGCGTGCCAGCGGCAGGCCGATCAACTTCGCGCTGTCCAACAACCTCCCCATCGCCGACGCCACCACTTGGAGCAAACTCGCCAACAGCTGGCGCACCCAGGGTGACGTGGAGTGCTACTGCGGACCCGGGCCGAGCGGCAGCGGCTACCCGCTGACCGACTGGTCCCATGTCTCGTCCCGCTTCAACACGGCCGCCAACTGGGCCCGGTACGCGGGCCCCGGCGGCTGGAACGACCTGGACTCCCTGGAGATCGGCAACGGCGACCAGGCCGGGCTCACCGCCGACCAGCGCCGCTCGCAGCTCACCCTGTGGGCGATGGCGGCCTCCCCGCTCTTGCTCGGCACTGACCTCACCGCTCTGAACGCCACGGACAAGGCGATGCTCACCAACGACCGGGTCCTCGCGGTCGACCAGGACGGCGTCGCCGCGAAGCGCATCGTCAGCAGTGGACCGGGCCAGGTCTTCAGCAAGCGGGAGGCCGACGGCGACTACGTGCTCGCGCTCTTCAACACCGGTACGTCCGGGAAGGCGACGGTCGGCGTGAACTGGTCCCAGGCCGGCTTCTCCGGCAGCGCCAAGATCACCGACCTGTGGTCGGGAGCGAGTGGTGGCACGGTCGCGAACTCCTACAGCGCGAGTCTGCGCCCGGGCGAGACCCGCCTCATCCGGGCCCGGCCGACGACGTCCACCGCCGTACGGAACGAGCCCGAGAGCGCTCTCAATCCGCCGCCCGGCCAGGTGGGAGTCACGGCGAGCCCGCACAACGGCGCCCCGAACCCGGACTACCCGGACCGGGGCTGACGGAACCTTGGAGCTTCGGCAGGGCCGCCGGGGGGCGGCTTCTGCCGGAGCGGGCTGGGGTGACGGGGATGCCCGTCACCCCAGCCCGGCCTGCCCTCAGCCGCCCAACTTGTGTACAGGGAAAGGGATTTGATCCCGCGCGAGTCATTGACGCCACGCGCTCCAGGCACTGCGATGCAGTGATGGTTAGGAAGCTTTCCTAACGGGGTCGTGGTGCCCCGGCGGCTTTCGCTGCTCTCGCAGCGGCTCCGCTGCCCCGTAGTCCCCCCCCCGCAGTGATCCGCAGTAGTCCCGAGTACACCCCCCTCAAGAGACCCCCAGCACCTGGGGCCCCGTAAGCCCCATGGAAGGAACCCCCGTGCACACTCCCGTACCTCCAAGCCGTCTCACCGCGGCCCTCGTCGGCGCCGGCTGTCTGCTCCTGCCGCTGATCGCCGCCGTCCCCCAGGCCGGCGCGGCGGATGCCCCGCAGGCGGCCGCCGCCTCGGGCGCCATGGCTGTCGCCCCGTACGAGTACCTCGGCTGGGGCAATCCGCAGAAGCCCACCGACGTCATGGCGGCGACCGGTGTCAAGTGGTTCACGCTGGCCTTCATCCTGTCCGACGGCGGCTGCAACCCGAAGTGGGACGGCTCGCGCGCGCTGACCGGCGGTTCCGACGAGAGCGCGATCAAGTCCATTCGCGGCGCGGGCGGCGACGTGGTCGTCTCGGTCGGCGGCTGGAGCGGCAACAAGCTCGGTGAGAAGTGCTCCAGCGCCTCGGCGCTCGCCGGCGCGTACCAGAAGGTGATCAACGCGTACCACCTGAAGGCGCTGGACATCGACATCGAGGACACCGAGTTCTCGAACGCCACCGTGCGGCAGCGCGTGGTGAGCGCGCTGAAGATCGTCAAGACCAACAACCCCGGCATCGTCACGTACGTGACCATGGGGACGACCCCGAACGGGCCCGACGCCAACGGCAAGGACCTCATCAAGAAGGGGGCGGCCGCCGGGCTCGCCAACGACGGCTGGACGATCATGCCGTTCGACTTCGAAGGCCACAACGGCACCATGGGCTCGGCCACGGAGAGCGCTCTCGAAGGCCTGAAGGCCGCGGTGAAGAGCGCCTACGGCTACAGCGACGACGCCGCCTACCGGCACATCGGCGTCTCCTCCATGAACGGCAAGACCGACGAGTCCGACGAGACCGTCACCACCGGCGACTTCCAGACCATCCTCGGCTACGCCAAACAGCACCACATAGCGCGCTTCACCTTCTGGGCGGTCAACCGGGACCGGCAGTGCGGCTCGGGCGGGGACGCCGGGAGTTCGTGCAGCGGGGTCGGCCAGTCCCCGTACGCCTTCACCAAAATCGTCTCCCAGTACGCGGGCTGAGGGCGGGCCGACATGACGCATCAGCAGTGCAGGAGAGCGCTCTCAGCCCTTGTCGCGACGGCAGGTCTCATGGCGGGCGCCCTGACGGCCGCGCCGTACGCGGCCGCCGCACCGAGCGGCCCAGCCGTCCCCTTCGGCAGTCACCAAGTCCCTTACGTGGCAGGGACGTTGAAGCCATCCGGCAGTCAGGCGGCGATCGACCAGCAGGTGGTCGACAAGTACAAGGCGTGGAAGGCCGCGTTCGTGAAGCAGAACTGCGGCAACGGCTGGTACGAGACGCTCTCGCCAGACGCCGACCACCCCTATGTGGGGGAGGGCCAGGGGTACGGCATGGTGGTCACCGCGCTGATGGCGGGCGCCGACAACGATGCCAAGAAGGTCTTCGACGGCATGGTCAAGTACGTCCTGGCCCACCCTTCGTCGAACAACTCGGGGCTGCTCGCCGCCGAACAGGACAAGTCCTGCAAGAGCGTCGACGGCTCCGACTCGGCGACCGACGGCGACCTCGATGTCGCGTACGGGCTGCTGCTCGCCGACAAGCAGTGGGGCAGCTCGGGGACGTACGACTACAAGGATCTGGCCGTCAAGCACATCAATGCCATCAAGAAGAGCGAGGTGAATCCCACCACGCACCTGATGCTGCTCGGCGACTGGTCGACCCCGGGCGAGTCGCACTACTGGATCTCGCGCTCCTCGGACTGGATGGCCGACCACTTCCGGGCCTTCAAGTCGGCGACTGGTGACGGTACGTGGGACACCGTGCGCACGGCGCACCAGAAGCTGATCACTTCGCAGCAGTCCAAGTACGCCGCCAATACAGGCCTGTTGGCCGACTTCGTCGTCAACACCAACAGCACGCCCAAGCCCGCCGCGGGCAAGGTGCTCGAATCCGCCAACGACGGCGACTACGGCTGGAACGCCTGCCGCGACGCGTGGCGGATCGGCGCGGACGCGGTGACCAGTGGGGACGCCGCCTCGCTCGCCTCCGCGCGCAAGCTCAACGGCTGGATCAAGAGCAAGACCGGCGGCGACCCCGGCAAGATCGTCACCGGGTACCACCTCAACGGCACGGCGTTCGACAGCGGCGAGGACATGGCGTTCACCGCCCCGTTCGCCGTCGCCGCACTCACCGACCCCGGCTCGCAGGCCTGGCTCGACGCGCTCTGGAGCAAGCTGGCCGCCTCCCCGGTGGACCCGAAGCTCTACTACGGCGCCGGCGTGCAGCTCCAGTCCATGATCGTGGCATCGGGCAACTACTGGGTACCGCAAGATTCCTGACGGAGGATCACATGCGTCTCGCAACACCCCCACGCCCTGCGAGAGGCGGGGCCCGGAAGGCGGCCGCGGCTGCCGTGCTGCTGCTCTGCGCCGGCCTGGTACAGGCGGCGCCGCAGTCGGCCTCCGCCGCGCCCACCCGCTACGAGGCCGAGAGCGGCACCCGCTCGACCGGCAGCACCGTCGACACCAACCACAAGAACTACTCCGGCACCGGATTCGTCAACTCCAACAATGCGGTCGGCGCCTACGTCGAGGTCACCGTCAACGCGGCCGCCGCGGGCAGCGCGACCATCGCCATCCGCTACGCGAACGGCACCGGCGCCAACCGTCCCGCCGACGTGTCGGTCAACGGCGCCGTCGTGTCCGCCGCGCGGGCCTTCAACGCAACGGCGAATTGGGACACTTGGGCCGACTCCACCCTCACGGTGGCGGTCAAGGCGGGCAGCAACAAGATCCGCCTCGCCTCAACAACCGCCGACGGCCTCGCCAACATCGACTACGTCGACTTCGGCGGGGCATCGGGCGGCGACACCCAGGCCCCCACCCGGCCCGGCACACCCACCTGCTCGGCGGTCACCGAGAGCGCTCTCACGCTGAGCTGGGGCGCCTCCACCGACAACGTGGGCGTCGCGAAGTACGACGTCTACGAGCACGGCAACAAGATCAATGAGGTCGACGGAACCCTCACCTCCGACCACCTCACCGGGCTCACCCCCAACACCACCTACAACCTGACGGTGCTCGCCCGCGACGCGGCCGGCAACGTCTCACAGGCCAGCCCCGCGATCGACTGCACCACGTCGCCCAGCACCGACACCCATCCGCCCACCAAACCCGGAACCCTCACCTCGTCCCATGTCACCGCCAACAGCGTGGACCTGAACTGGGGTGCCTCCACGGACGACAAGAGTGTCACCTCCTACGAGGTGCGCAGCGGCGACAACGTCTACAAGGCCGTCACCGGCAACCCGCCCGGCACCAGCACCACCCTGACCGGCCTGGCCTGCGACAGCCCGTACTCGCTGACCGTCGTCGCCAAGGACGCGGGCGGCAACGTGTCCCCGGCCAGCAACGCTGTCTCCTTCACCACGGCCACCTGCCAGACCGACGGCGGAGTCCCGTCCTCGATCACCACGCTGTCCAGCAACTGGACCATTCCGTGGGGCACTTACTGGATGCCGGACAACTCCAGCGCCCTGGTCACCGAGCGGGACAGCTTCAAGGTGTACAAGGTGACGCCGAACGGGACCAAGACGCAGGTGGGAAGCGTTCCCAACGCGGTCACCACCGACGGTGAGGGCGGTCTGCTCGGCGTCGCAGTCGACCCCAAGTGGGCCACGAACCACTATGTGTACTTCATGCACACCGCGGCGGAAGGCAACCGCGTCGTGCGCATGACGTACAACGGGAGCGCTCTCAGCAACTACACCGTGCTGCTCCAGGGGATCAAGAAGAACAGGTACCACAACGGCGGACGGCTCGCCTTCGGCCCCGACGGCTACCTGTACGCCTCGACCGGCGAGGCCCAGACACCCGACCTCGCCCAGGACAGGAACTCCCTCAACGGCAAGATCCTGCGCATGACCACCGACGGCAAGCCGGCCCCGGGCAACCCGTTCAACAACTACGTCTACAGCTACGGGCACCGCAATCCGCAGGGCCTCGCGTTCGACCGCAACGGCCGTTTGTGGGAAGCCGAGTTCGGCGACAGCAAGAAGGACGAGCTGAACCTCATCAAGCCGGGCGCCAACTACGGCTGGCCGACGTGTGAGGGCCCCTGCAGTACGGCCGGAATGACCAACCCGAAGGCCAGCTGGCCCACCGGCCAGGCCTCGCCCAGCGGCATCGCCATCGTCCGCAACGTCGTCTACATGGCGGCCCTCAAGGGCGAGCGGCTGTGGCGCATCCCGATCACGGGCGACACGGAGAACGTGGGTACCCCGACGGCGTATTACGTGGGCTCGTACGGGCGGCTGCGTACGGTCACCAAGGTGCCGGGGGAGGACGCGTTCTGGCTCTCGACCACCAATGGTGACAACAACGGGACGGGGGGAGCCGGCTCGGACAAGATCTTCAAGGTACTGATCAAGTAGGCCTGGAGGAAGGGTAGTTGGGCTGAGCATTGGCGCCGCCGGCATGCGGGAAGGTGTCCACTCACCCCGCACGTCGGCGGCGCTTCTGCTGTGCCCGCGGACTGGCCGGTGCGCGGCCCCTACTGTTCGCTCAGCCGTCGTCGCGCTGTCCGTGGCCACGCTGGCGCAGCGAGGGCCGGTGTCCGTATCGGTGTTGCCGCGTCTCACCGGACTGATGCGCCAGGGCGGGAGGGTGTGACAGGCGGAGGGAAAATCGCTGTCGGCCAACCGATCTCCGAGCCTGCACAAAGAGGTTGGCGGCGAAAGGCGGAGGCGGGAGAGGCTGGGGCGCTGGCAGGATGGCCGCGCTTCCAGCCCCGCCTGAAAGGACCCGACGACCGTGGTTCGCGCCGTCACCCTGATCCGTTCCGCCACCCTGTCCGACGTGGCCGAGTACGCCTACGCGGCAACGGCTCCCGCCGAGTCGCGCCTCATCTTTCTGGCCGGCGCGTGCCCGCTGAACGACGACGGCTCCACAGCGGCCGTCGGGGACTACGCAGGCCAGGCGGCGAAGGCCGTCGAGAACATGCGGACCGCGCTCGCCGCCGCCGGCGCCTCGCTCCAGGACGTCATCAGCACCAGGGTCCTCGTCGCGTCGGCTCGGCAGAAGGACCTGGTGGCCGCCTGGGAGGTGGTGCGGGACGCGTTCGGTGCCCATGACGTTCCCAGCACCCTGATGGGTGTCACCGTGCTCGGCTACGACGATCAGCTCGTCGAGATCGAGGCCGTCGCGGCCGTGCTGGATTCCTGAGAGCGCTCTCGCCAACCCCGCGCAAGTCATGTCGCTTGGCGTGATCTCGCCGGATGCCGACTCAAGCGGCGCCGCCAAGGCTTGGTCGCATCCTCGGCGAGCCCGCGTCAGACGGCGGAGACCGGTATGAACGGCGCGGACGGACAGTCGATGGGGGCCTCTGGCTGTAGACAGCCCGCTTCAGCCGCCGGCGTCCAGCGTCAGTCGGGGGCTATCAGACGCGCGGTGGCAACGGACATGGCAGACGGATAGCACCTTCGAGTGACGATTGCTCGCGGCGGGGCGATAACGGGCAGTCGGGGCGTCCGGGTTGGCACCATGGCTGCACGCCTGAGCCCGGCGCGAGCCGCTGCGGGCAGGCACGGTAAAGCGTGGCGATCGGAAGTGGGAAGACCGTGCAGATGCTGGAGCAGCCGTCGTCACACCGCGAGCTGAAATACGTGCTGCGCAAACTCCCCCAAGTGACCCTGCTGTTCTGGGTGTTGAAGACGGTGGCCGTGACGCTGGGCGAGACCGCCGGGGACCTAATGGGCATCACCTTCCGGCTCGGCTACGTCACCACAGCGTGTCTCTTCCTCGCGTTCTTCCTGGTCGTCGTGGTGGCCCAGGTGCGGGCCCGGCGATTCCACCCCGCCCTCTACTGGGCTGTGGTGCTGGGCACGAGCATGGTCGGCACGGAGATCTCCGACTTCATGAACCGCGGCTTCGGCCACGGCAGCGCACCCGACGGCGTCGGCTACGCCTGGGGCGCTGTCATCCTCACCATCCTGCTCGTGCTCGTCTTCCTTCTGTGGCTGCGAACCGGGCAGACCTACGACGTGGAGAACATCTCCAGCCGCACCGGCGAAATCCTCTACTGGACCGCGATCCTCGTCTCCAACACCCTGGGAACCTCCAGTGGCGACTGGCTCTCCGACGACACCGGCCTGGGCTTCCGAGGCGCCTTCCTGGTCATCGCGGGCATCATGCTGCTGATCGTGGCCGCGCACTACTTCACCACCATCAACGGAACCGTCCTGTTCTGGCTGGCCTTCGTCCTCACCCGCCCCTTGGGCGCGGCGGGCGGCGACTCGCTGACCAAGTCGGTTGCGCAGGGCGGCCTGGGCTGGGGCACCGTGGGCGGAACCGCGGCTCTGTGCGGCCTGCTCGTCGTCCTGACGGCGTACCAGACCTGGCACGTCCGCAGTCACCCGCTGGCCCCGCTGCCCGCACCGGTGGACCGGCGCACCGGACGGCCCCAGCGGCCCAACGGAGCACCGACCGACTCGGCCACGCCGGTCCGCGCTCGCCCGCACGACATCGCGCAGTTGTAACCCCTGAGCCCAAGCCCTCGCCGGGCCTGCCATCGCCGTTCGGCCACCCTGCGGTCGCTCGAACCTACGGAATCAACAGGCCGGCGATCTTCCGGAAAACAGTCCGGAACAACTCAACTCCGCGTACCTCGCCCCATGTTGAGCCAACATCCGCCTCGCCGCACAGGACAAGGGTTGAGGGGTGTCTCGTCTGAGCCGACACGACACATGGCAGGGCAAAGGTCCCAGATTGCCGCGATTTTTATATATATCTTCACGCTGAGCAATCAACCCAGGGCTTCGCGCCCAGGTAGGAAAGGGCCAAACCATGCGCAAGTTTCAGCGCGCTGCCGTCGTAGTCGCAGCGGTTACGGGGCTGTCCGCCCTCAGTGTCGGCATCAGCTTCGCCGACGGCTACGACGCCCCCGCCGCCCCCGGCTATGACGCCCCCGCCACTCCCGGCTATGACGCCCCCGCCCCCGCACCCGCCCCCGTCTATCCGCGGGCCGTCGCGGTCGCCAACTCGCAGGCCAACGCCGTGGCCTATGGGGGTGGCACCGCTGTGGCCAACTCGCAGGCCAACGCCGTGGCCACGTATGGCGGCATGCAATAGACCCAACTGCACCACGCCCCAAGGGCGACTCTCTGTATGTATGCCGGTTCCGGCAGTTGCTGCATGCCCCGCTTCGCGTCCGCGTCGGGGCATGCAGTGCTCATGCCCCGGCTCGGAGCAGCGTGGGTCGGTACTGCCGTAGTCGAGGAGGAACTGTGAAGCGTCATGTCATCGCGGTCTTGGCCGTTGTCGTCGCCGCACTGATGCTGTTCGCCGTACCGGCCGCGGCTCAGGACGGACCCGGCCGCCATGCCGAGAGCAACGACTGGAACATCCCGCTCACCAACATCGGCATTTTGTAGCGGCGAGTGCGCCCGACCGCACCCCGGTCGCGTGCCCCCTCACCGATAGAGCGCGTCCACCTCGACCTCGTACGCGTCCTCGATCGCCCGGCGCTTCAGCTTCAGCGAGGGGGTGAGGAGGCCGTGTTCCTCGGTGAACTGGTGGGCCAGTATCCGGAACGTGCGGATCGACTCCGCCTGGGAGACCAGGGTGTTGGCGGCCACCACCGCGCGGCGTACCTCCATCTCCAGGTCCGGGTCGCGTACCAGCTCGGAGGGGGTGAGCGGGGGCTTGCCGCGCATGGCCAGCCAGTGGTCCACGCCCTCCTGGTCGAGGGTGACCAGGGCCGCGATGTACGGGCGGTCGTTGCCGACCACGATGCACTGGGCGACCAGGGGGTGGGCTCGGACCCGTTCCTCCAGGGCGACCGGCGACACACTCTTGCCGCCCGACGTCACCAGGATCTCCTTCTTGCGCCCGGTGATGGTGAGGTAACCGTCCTCGTCGAGCGCGCCGATGTCCCCGGTGGCAAGCCAGCCGTCCCGGAGCACGGCCTCGGTGGCCTTCGGCTCGTTGAGGTAGCCGGAGAACACCTGCCCGCCGTGGATCCACACCTCGCCGTCGTCGGCGATGTGCACGGTGGTGCCGGGGATGGGCTGCCCGACCGTGCCGTACCGGGTGCGCTCGGGGGGATTGGCGGTCGCGGCGGCGGTCGACTCGGTCAGGCCGTAGCCCTCGTAGATGGTGACACCCGCGCCCTCGAAGAACAGGCCTAGCCGGCGCCCCATGCTGGAGCCGCCCGACATGGCGTGCCGCACCCGTCCGCCCATCGCGTCGCGGACCTTGCCGTACACCGTCTTCTCGAAGAACTGGTGCTGCATCCGCAGCGCCGCCGAGGGGCCGGGGCCGAGGCCGAACGCCTTCTGCTCCACGGCCTCCGCGTACTTGACCGCGACATCGACGGACTTGTCGAACGGCCCGGTCTTCCCGTCGGCCTCGGCCCTGCGGCGGGCCGCGTTGAACACCTTCTCGAAGATGTACGGGACCGCGAGGATGAAGGTCGGCCGGAAGGACTGCAGGTCGGGCAGGAGCGCGGACGCGGAGAGGGCCGGCTGGTGACCCAGCTTGACCCGGCCCCGGATCGCGGCGATCTCCACCATGCGGCCAAAAACATGGGCCAGTGGCAGGAACAGCAGCGTGGACGCCTCGTCGCCGGGGCGGGAGTGGAACACCGGCTCCCAGCGGGAGATCAACATGTCCGTCTCGAACATGAAGTTGGCGTGGGTGATCACACACCCTTTGGGGCGTCCTGTGGTGCCCGAGGTGTAGATGACGGTGGCCACCGACTCCGGAGTCACCGCCCGCCGGTGTCGGTTGACCACCTCGTCGTCGATGGACCCACCGATCCTGAGGAGTTCGTCGAGTGCCCCGGTGTCCAGTTGCCACAGGCGCTTGAGGCGGGGGAGACGGTCGACGACCGAGCCGATCGTCATGACATGGTCCTCGTGCTCCACCACACACGCGGTGACCTCGGAGTCGTGCAGCATCCAGAAGACCTGCTCGGCGGAGGACGTCGGGTAGATCGGCACCGGCTGGGCGCCGATCGTCCACAGGGCGAAGTCGAAGAGCGTCCACTCGTATCGGGTACGCGCCATGATGGCGACCCGGTCCCCGAACCGCACCCCGTCCGCGATCAACCCCTTGGCCAGCGCGAACACTTGGTCCCTGAACGCCGCGGCGGTCACGTCCCGCCACGTGCCGGACTCGTCCTTGCGGCAGAGGGCGACGCGGTGCGGGTCGTCCAGGGCATGGTCGAAGACCGCGTCCGCCAGCCCGCCGACCTGAGGCGCCGCCGCCATGGGTGGGACCGTGAACTCGCGCAATGACCTGCCTCCCTCCGGGGTGGCCACCCCCGGTGGCGCTCCGCACAGCGCGGTGACCGTACCCCACGGAGAGTTTCGGTGACAGGGGTCTCCTGCAAGTCGAGACGTCCGGCGTCTTCACAGGTCAGCGCCCGAAACGGGCCCACATGGGGACCGCTCGGGCGCATTGCTGACTCAAAGGTAGGTTCTGCGGAAGGCAATCTCCACGGAATCTGTACGCTCCGGTCACCCTCAGCCCACGGCTGCGCAGGGTTTGGTCCGGACCACCCTCCGCCGCTGCGTACCGCGCCTACACCGTCTCGGCCACTGACATGTGCTCCCGCCCCAGGTCCCCGCTGTCTTGGCTGGGCTGCTCACGCCTGGCCGCGTACGAGTGTGAGCACCAGCACCCCCGCGACGAGCCCCGCCGCTCCCGCGACCACCGCCACCGTGTTCAAGCCGGACGCGAAAGCGGTTCGCACCATGTGTTCAGACACCATGTGCTGGGACACCATGTGGTCGGGCGCTGTGTGGCTGGACGCCATGTGGTCGGACGCCATGTCGGGCAGTGACCCGGCGCCGCCGCCCGCCACGGCGTGGGCTGCGGGGCCGAGGGTGTCCTGCATGCGCGAGGTCAGCACCGTACCGAGCACGGCGACGCCCAGCGCGTACCCGAGCTGGCGGAACGTGTTGACCGCGCCGTCGGCCATCCCGGCCCTGGCCGGCGGGACCGCGGCAAGGGCCGCACCGCCGAGCCCCGGCGACACCAGACCCGTACCGACACCCACCAGAGCGAGCCCCGGGATCAGCGCGGGCCAGCCCGAACCGGCGTCCAGGACCGCCATGCAGAACCCGCCGATCCCGACCAGCAGCAGTCCGCCGCCGATCACGAACCTGGCCGGCGCCCCGTGCAGCAGCCGACCGCCGACCGCCGCCACGACAAAGGAAGTTCCGGCGAGCGGAAGCAGCACCAGGCTGCCGCGCAGCGGGCTCATGCCGAGCACGGTCTGCAACCAGATCGAGAGGTACGGGACGGCACCGAACGCCGCCACGCTGAAACCGAAGGCGCCGAGCAGCACACCCACCAGAGCGGGCCTGCGCAACAGCGCCATGTCGAGCAGGGGATGCGCGGCCCGCCGCTCCACCAGCGCGAACACGAGCAGACAGAGCGCGGCCGTGCCATAGGCGCCCATGGTGGATGCCGAAGTCCAGCCCACATCACCGGCCCGCACCGTGGCATATGTCGCCGCATTGGCGAAGCAGGCGAACGCAGCCGTGCCCGCCCAGTCGACCCGTCGTCCGGGTGCCCCCTTCGACTCCGGTACGACGCGCAGGGTGAGCCACACCGAGGCCACGCTCACCGGCAGGTTGACGAAGAAGATCCAACGCCAGCCGGGCCCCTCCGTGAGCAGCCCGCCGACGACCGGGCCGACCGCCGCGGCGCCGCCGCTGACCGCACCCCACATGCCGAGCGCCACGGAGCGTTGCTTGCCCTGATACATGGTGCCGAGCAACGGCAGTGTGGTGGCGAACATGGCGGCGGCACCCATACCCTGCACCGCTCGGGCCGTCACCAGGAGCCCCGCGTTCGAGGCGAGCCCGCAGCCCAGCGAGGCGAGCGCGAACACCACCGTTCCCGCCACGTGCACCCGCCGCCGGCCCAGCACATCGGCCGCTGCCCCCCGCGCCGAGCAGCAGCGCGGCCAGCGCCAGCGCGTACACGTCGATCACCCACTGCAGATCACTGAGCGAGGCGTTCAGGGCCCGCGCCATGTCCGGCAGCGCCACCACCACGATCGACACGTCCAGCAACAACATGAACGTCCCCAGGCACACGGCCGTCAGTGGCCCCCACATACGCATGTCCCCAACTCCCTGAGATCTTCCGGTCAGTGCGTGTACCTCCGTGCGATCGGTGGTCACCGGACGATCCGGACGGTTGGCGGTGCAAGTCCGCCGGAATTCGACAGGAGAGCGGTTTCAGCGCATGGAATCCCACAGTCTCGACGAACTCGACCGGCAGCTGCTGCACGCGCTGGAGCGGGACGGACGGGCCGCGTTCAGCCGGATCGCCGCCGTGCGCGGCGTCTCCGACCAGACCGTTGCCCGCCGCTACCGCAGGCTGTGCGCCGATGTCGGCCTGAAGGTCATGGCCGTCCGCAACGGCGGGCGGCTCGGCCAGGACCAGTGGATGCTGCGCCTTCGCTGCACCCCGGACAGCGCCGAGGCCATCGCGAGCGCGCTGGCCCGCCGCCCCGACACGGCATGGATCGCGCTGGCCGCGGGCGGCACCGAGGTCATCTGCATGACCCGGCCGCGCAGTGACGGCGAACGCGACGAGCTGATGCTCGGCAAGCTGCCGCGCACCCCGCGCATTGTCGAGATCCGCGCCTACCAGATGCTGCACACGTTCTTCGGGGGCAGCGACGGCTTGCTCATGAAGTCCGGCGCGCTCAGCCGGGCGCAGGCCGACGAGCTCCGCCCGAAGCTGTCGCGGCCCGCCGTCCCCGCCCGCATCACACCGGAGGACGAGCCCCTCGTCCAGGCCCTGGAGCGGGACGGCCGCGCCACCTACCCCGAGCTCCAACGGGCCACCGGACGCTCGGAGTCGGCGGTCAAACGCAGGCTCGCCGCACTGCTCGCCTCGCGCGCGTTGTACATCGACGTCGAGTACCGGCCGGAGCACATCGGCTTCCCGGTCGGCACCACGCTGTGGATCACGGCCGCCCCCGCCGCCCTGCACAGCGTCGGCGAAGCCATCGCCCGGCACCCGGAGGCCGCCTTCGTCTCGGCCTCCGCGGGCCCGTCCAACCTGGTCGCGACGGTCCTGACCCGCAGCACGGCCGAGCTCTACGCCTACCTCAGCGGCCGGCTCGGCACCCTCGACGGCGTCCAGCACATCGAGACGACGGCGAAGCTGCGCCGCATCAAACAGCTGAGCCTCCCAGCGCCGACCCGCTAGCGCTCAGCCCGTCCGGCGCCCCGCGTGCAGCCGGTCGCCGCCCGCCAGGATCGCGGAGGCCAGCGCGCCCGCCGCCTCCTGCGCGGCCGAGCCCCGCCGGTTGTGCAGCAGCACGAAGTCCACCCCGCCGAGCTCCGGCAGGCCCGCCCGGGCCGGGAGCGGGTCCAGGCCGGGCGGGATCAGGCCGCGGGTGTGGGCCATCACGCCGAGGCCGGCCCGGGCCGCCGCGATCAGGCCGCTCAGGCTGCCGCTCGTACAGGAGATGCGCCAGGAACGCCCGTGTTCCTCAAGGACTTCGAGCGCCCGCGCCCGGGTGATGCCGGGCGGCGGGAACAGGATCAGCGGCACCGCCCGCTCCGGGTCGACCCGCAGCCCGGGCGCCCCGATCCAGCACAGCTCGTCCGTCCACACCAGCTCGCCGTGGCTGTCGCCGGGCCGCCGCTTGGCGAGCACCAGGTCGAGGCGGCCCGCCTCCAGGCGCCGGTGCAGGGTCCCGGACAGCTCGACCGTCAGCTCCAGGTCGACCTCCGGGTGGTCGCGGCGGAACGACTGGAGGATCTCAGGGAGCCGGGTCAGCACGAAGTCCTCGGAGGCGCCGAACCGCAGCCGGCCGCGCAGCCGCGTCCCGGTGAAGTAGTTGGCGGCCCGCTCGTGCGCGGCCAGGATCGTCCGCGCGAAGCCGAGCATCGCCTCGCCGTCCTCCGTCAGCCGCACGCTGTGCGTGTCCCGGCTGAACAGCTGCCGCCCGGCCGCGTCCTCCAGGCGGCGCACGTGCTGGCTCACCGTCGACTGCCGCAGTCCGAGCCGCCGCGCGGCCTGGGTGAAGTTCAGGGTCTGGGCGACAGCGAGAAAAGTCCGCAGCTGGTTCGCGTCGTACATGCCTCAACCGTAGCGCTGCTCATCGCGGAACGTGATGACAGTGAGAGTGGTGTGCGGGATTCCCGATCAGGCGGAACAGGAGGACCATCGAGAGGGCACGTTCCGGGCCGGTACGACGCCGGACACACATAAACGCACCGTAAGTGGAGCACATGAGCCGCCGCACCCCCAAGCTGCCGTCCTGGCTGCCGGTCGACCCGTACATACTGGCGCTGCTCGGCACGGTGGGACTCGCGGCCCTGCTTCCGGCCTCCGGGTCCGCGGCCCACGTCGCGAGCGGCGCCTCGACCGGAGCCGTCGCGCTCCTCTTCTTCCTGTACGGGGCCCGGCTCTCGACCAGCGAGGCGATGGACGGGCTGCGTCACTGGCGGCTCCATGTCACCGTCCTGGCCTGCACGTTCGTGGCGTTCCCGCTGCTCGGCCTGGCGGCGAGGGGGCTCGTCCCGTTCGTTCTGACGCCGGACCTCTACAAGGGTCTGCTCTTCCTCTGCCTGGTGCCCTCCACCATCCAGTCGTCGATCGCGTTCACCTCGATCGCCCGCGGCAACGTACCCGCCGCGATCTGCGCGGGCTCCTTCTCCAGCATCGCGGGAATCCTGTTCACCCCGCTGCTCGCGGCGGGCCTCCTCGGCAACAGCGGCGGCGGCTTCTCGGCGGACTCGCTCCTCAAGATCGTCCTGCAGCTCCTTGTGCCGTTCCTGGCCGGGCAGTTCCTGCGGCGCTGGGTCGGCGGGTTCCTCGTCCGGAACAAGAAGGTGCTCGGGTACGTCGACCGGGGCTCGATCCTGCTCGTCGTCTACAGCGCGTTCAGCGAGGGCATGGTGCGCGGCATCTGGCACCAGGTGAGCGTGGCCAGGCTCGGCGCGCTGCTCGCCGTCGAGGCCGTGCTGCTGGCCGCGATGCTCGCGCTGACCTGGTACGGGGCGAAGCGGCTCGGCTTCGACCGGGGCGACCGGATCGCGATCCAGTTCGCCGGCTCGAAGAAGAGCCTGGCCGCCGGCCTCCCCATGGCGAGCGTGCTGTTCGGCCCGCAGGCCTCGCTGGCGGTGCTGCCGCTGATGCTGTTCCACCAGATGCAGCTGATGGTCTGCGCGGTGATCGCCAAGCGCCGCGCCCGCGAGGTGCTGCCGGAGGCCGTACCGGGCTCGGCGGGTGCGTGCGAAGACGCCGACCGCGAGCGGGGCGTACGGGTCGGAAGCTAGGGCCGGTTCCGGTTCCGGGCGGACCGGCTGGTTTCACGCCCGCCTCATCACGTCCGTCAGGCGTCGTCCTTCCGGGCCGCGCCCCCGCTCTCCTGCTGCGCCGCGAACGCCATCAGGTCCTCCGCCGACCAGGGCAGGCGCCCCTCGCGCAGGTCGTCGGTGACCGCGCGCAGCCACTTCACCTCCGCGGCCGTGATCGCCCGCAGGTACTCGCTCTCCAGCGACGCGATCCTGGGCAGGCCGGACTCGGACTCCGCGGCGAGGCCCGCGTCGAGGGCCTTCAGCGTGCTGCCGACGGAGGTCAGCCGGCGCTCCAACGCGTCGAGGAGTTCGTGCGGGGCCAGCATCAGCGCGTGCGACAGCGCCGCCGGGAACTGCGGGAACTCGGCCTTCGGTACCGCCAGCATCTCGTCGAGCCAGGCACGCGTGACCTCGCGCCCCGCCTCGGTCACCTCGTACACGGTCCGCTCGGGGTACTGCTGGTCGCGTCCCGTCTCGCGGACCGCGATCAGGTCGGCGGCCAGCAGGCGCTCGATGGTCCGGTAGAGGCTCGCGCGCTGGCCGACGTTCACCACCTGCTCCTTCCCCCAGTCCTTGATCAGCCGCTGGATTCCGTACGGGTGCAGCGGCTTGTAGTGGAGCAGGGCCAGGACTGTCAGGGCGAGCGGGGAGCTGCGGGGGAGCGACGTCATGATCCGGATGATACTCCCGGCGGAACTAGTTGACGTGATACTAGTTGCAGTGCAACTATAGAGAGGTCGGACAGCCTCGAACCCACCGGAAGAAGGCCACGGCCATGACCGCCACCTCGCTCGCCAAGCGCACCGCAACCGCCGAACACATCCACGCCGACCACATGGCTGTGAAGCACATAGGTGACTGGACCACCTCGGGCCGCTTCGAGATCCGCGCCCGGTCCGGCCTCGTCGTTCTGGACCTGCGCTCCGACCGCCTGCCCGAGGAGATCGAGATCCGCCTCGACCTGCGCCGCGCGACGGTCAGGCTGCTTGTCGACGCCGACGCCGTCATCGAGCACTGGGACCTGAACTGGACCGGCCGGGGCAAGGTCAAGGACGCCCAGGGCCCGGCCACGTCGCAGGGCGCGAGCGCCAACCGCCGTGTCACGCTGGTCGGTTGTGTCGACTCCGGCGAGATCCGGGTCAACCGCGGCGGCATCGCGATCCTGGCCGCGCTGACCGACCGCGCCCACCGCCAGGAGATGCGCCGCGCCCACGAGGCCGCGAAGGGGCAGCGGTCATGAGTACCAGAACCCGCATTCGCAGCGCCCTGGTCATCGGCGGCGGCATCGCGGGACCGGTCGCGGCGATGGCCCTGCGCAGGGCCGGCATCGACGCCGATGTGTACGAGGCGTACGACAGCAGGTCGGACGGTGTCGGCGCGGGCATGAGCATCGCCCCCAACGGCATCGCCGCGCTCGATGCGATCGGCGCCGGTGACGTGGTCCGCTCCGTCGGCGCCCCGGTGCACGCGATCGTCGTGCACAGCTGGAACGGCAGGCGGCTCGCCGAGTTCGGCACCCCCGCCGACACACAACCCAGCCAGTTCGTATGGCGCCCCGAGCTATATGCCTCCCTGTACGACGAGGCCGCCCGGCGTGGTGTGCGCGTCCACCACGGCAAGCGGCTCGTGAGCGCCGAGGAGTCCGGCGACTCGATCACCGCGCACTTCGCCGACGGATCGAGCGCCACCGCCGACATCCTGATCGGCGCGGACGGCATACGCTCCACCACCCGCACCCTGATCGACCCGGCCGCACCCGGGCCCACTTACGCGGGCCTGATCGGCATCGGGGCCGGCGTGAAGGGCACCGGGCTCCCGTCGAGCGGTGGCAGGATGCACATGACATACGGCCGCCGGGTGTTCTTCGGCTACCAGGTCTTCGACGACTCCTCGGGCGGCTGGTTCGTCAATCTGCCGAGCCCGGAGCCGGTCTCCGCGGCCCGTGCGGCAGAGCTCGGTGCCCAGAAGTGGCTGACCGAGCTGAGCGCTCTCGTGGCCGAGGACCGCACGCCCGCCAAGGAGCTGCTGGCCCGCACCGATCCCGCGGAGCTCGCCCTCACCGGACCGGTCGAAGCCATGCTGAAGGTGCCGCACTGGAGCCGGGGCCGGATGGTGCTGATCGGTGACGCCGCGCACGCCGCCTCGCCCAGCTCCGGCCAGGGCGCCTCGCTCGCCGCCGAGAGCGCGGTCCAACTCGCGCGCTGTGCAAGGGACTTGCCCTACCGGCAGGCTTTCGCGGCGTACGAGAAGCTGCGCCGGCCGCGCGTCGAGCGGATCATCGCGGAGACGGCCCGCATCAACAACGACAAGGCGGCGGGACCGGTCGGTCGGGTCGTACGGGATCTGCTGATGCCGCCGATGATGAAACTCCTGAAGCCGGAGAAGCGGATGGCCTGGCAGTACTCGTACCGGATCGACTGGAACGAGCGGGCTGTCGACCCCGGCCGGTGAGGGGGGGTGCCGTTCGCCGGGTCAACCACCGTTCGGGCTGGTCAGTTGTCGGATGCGCGCGCCAGCCGTGAGAGCGCTCTCGCGGTTCGGGCCGGTCAGTTGTCGGATGCCCGCTTCAGGCGTGAGAGCGCTCTCGCCCGGCGGCCCATTCGGTGTCAGGCCCGCCTCGTGACCAGCACCACCTTCCCGAGGTTGCGGCGGGACTCGATCAGCTCGTGGGCCTGGGCCGCGTCGGCGAGTGGCAGCTCGGCCGCGACGGAGGTTCGCAGCTTCCCCGCGGCGTGCAGCTCCCACAGTTCGTCGAGCCAACGGGCGTACAGCGCGGGCTTGTTGCGGGCGATGACGGCCATCTGGAAGCCGATGACCGACTTGCCGCCCACGAGCAGGTCGTACGCCTCGATGGTGCCGCCGCCCGAACTGAACGCGACGAGGCGCCCACCGGGTGAGAGCGCTCTCACTGCTGGGGTGAGCAGCTCGCCGCCGACCGCGTCGATCACCACGTCGACCGGATCGCCCCAGGACTCGTCCCCGTACAGGACGACCTCATTCGCCCCCAACTCCCTTACGAAGTCCGCCTTTTCGGGCGAGCCGACGGCGGCTACGACTCGCTTCGCACCGCCCGCCCTGGCGAGCTGCAGGGCCATCGTGCCGATCGCGCTCGCGGCGGCCGTGACCAGGACCGCCTCGCCGGGCTCGGGGCGCGCCGACTCGTAGGCGCCGCGCGCCACCAGGCCGCTGCGGACCAGGGCGATGGCGTCCACGAAGGTGGCGTGAGCGGGTATGTGTGAGGCCATCACCGTGTGGAGGACGGCCTGTTCGGCATAGCCGTAGGAGAAGCAGAGCCCGGTCACTCGGTCGCCGATCGCGAATCCGGTGACGCCCTCGCCGAGTGCGGCCACCGTGCCGGCGACCTCGCCGCCCAGCGGAACCGGCTCGCTGCCCTCGCGGACCTTGCGGACGGCCGGCAGGGTCACCCCGATCGCCTCGACGTCGACCAGCAGCTCGCCCGGCCCGGGCTCCGGTGCGGCGACGTCCTCGACGAACAGGACTTCGGGACCGCCGTTGATCTCATACCGAACGCGACGCATGGCACCCTCCCGGGGTCGAGAATTCGTTGGGAGTCCCAACGGTAGACGCAAAATGAATCGTTGGGAAGCCCAATGTTTTGGGTTAGGGTGTGCACATGGCCCGCATGACTCGTAGGACTCGGGCGCCTGAGAGCGCTCTCGGCCAGGCGTCGGCAGATGGCGCTCCCGACGACGGCGGGCTGGAGGCCGCGCTTGCGTCACCCGACGCCGCCGAGCCCGACGCCGCCGAGCCCGACGCCGCCGAGCCGGAAGGCGCAGGGGCCGGGGCTGCGCTTCCCGTACCCGCCGCGGAGGGATCCGAGGCGGCCCTCCCCCCGCTCCAGCACATCCAGTCGCTGCCGAGCTGGCTGATCGGCCGGGTCGCGGCGCGTGGCCGGGGCCTGGTTGCCGAGGCGCTCGCGGAACAGGGCGTGAAGATGCTGCACCACGCGGTGCTGGCCGCGGTGTCCGAACTCGGCCCGATCGCCCAGGCCGACCTCGGCCGCAGGCTGGCCATCGACCCCAAGGACCTGGTCGGCATCCTCAACGACCTCCAGGCCGACGGCCTCACCGTCCGTGAACCCGACCCCCGGGACCGCCGCAAGAACGCGGTCACGGTCACCCCGGCCGGCCGGGACCTCCTCGAACGCTGCGCGGCCGTGGCCGAAACGGCCAATGCACAGCTCCTCGCCCCCCTCGCCCCGGCCGAAGCGCGCCGCCTCATGGCGCTCCTGACGCGCTTGCACGAGGCGTGACGGACCCGCTTCGGGCCCGCTCCCGGCCTGCCCGTGGCCTGAAGAGGTCCCCGGCGTACGGTCTAGATCATCAGGGCCGGTACGGTGCCGCCATGACCGCACTCGAAGGCGAGCCCGCCACCCTCGACCCCGCGCGCACCGCGCTCGTCCTCGTCGATCTGATGGACCGCATCACGGCGCTGCCGCTCGCCCCGCGTTCCGGTGAGCAAGTGGTAGCCGTGGCAAGGGAGTTGGCAGACACCTTCCGCGCGGCGGGCGCGACCGTCGTGCTCGTACGGGTCGAACGCCCCGGGGTGCCCGCCCAGCCGCCCGGCAGCGAGCTCGTCGCGGGCCTCGCGGCCGAGGACGACCTCATCGTGGTGAAGCGGACCATCGGCGGCTTCCACCGGACGGGCCTGCACGAACTGCTCGCGGAACGCGGCATCGGCACCCTCGTGTTCGGCGGCATCGCCACCAACCTCGGCGTCGAGTCGACGGCCCGCGCCGCCGCCGACCTCGGCTATGAGCTGCTGTTCGCGGAGGACGCGATGGCCGCGCTGACCGAGGACGAACACCGGGCCGCGGTGGCCCTGAACTTCCCCCGCCTCGGAACGGTCGTCACCGCCTCCGCCATCGGGTTCGGCTGATCACATGCCCAAGTTCTCGATATCCGCGGCCGGTTCACGCCCCTGCACGCTCGTCGTGTGCCGAGGGTGCTGCTGCGGCGACGCCGGTAAGAATCCCGGCACCGACCACGCCCGCCAGCTGGAACGGCTGCGTACGGCGGCTGCCGAGTCCGGCGGCCGGCTCGCCGTCCGCACCACCGACTGCCTCGGCCCCTGCGGCCAGGCCAACGTGATCGTGGTCCAGCCCTCGGCCCGGGCCCGCCAGCGCGGCGCCCGCGCGACCTGGCTCGGCTGGATCCTCGACGACGACGCCACCGACGACATCCTGACCTGGGCGGAACAGGGCGGCCCCGGCCTCGCCGACCCCCCGGCCACCCTGGCCCTCCAAATGATCTCGCCCCCGTCCGAGGCCCGGAAGCGGGCCCGCTGAGGCGGCGCCGAACCACCCCTGCTCCCTGACTGCCACGCGTGAGTCCGATTCAGTACCCCTCCGAGGTGGGGACGGTGTCCGCCCGCCGCGCACTCTCGGACGAGCGCCGCTGTTCTGCCGCGCCGAAGAAGTCTCCGCCCTTGCGGCGGTAGTCGTCCGTGCCCCAGTCGCGGGCCGCGCGTTGCTGTGGGGGGACCTTCTGCAGGTGTGGGATGTGCTTGGCGCAGTGGATGTAGGCCTCCTGGACCGATACCTCCACCCATAGGCGGGCGCGGCGGCCGGGGGCCGGGTCCGGGGGGATTTCTGGATGGTGTGCGCGGACTTCCTCGTCCAGGAGGATGCGGGCCCGGCCGTTGACGTGCAGGCCGATGCGGTCCCGGGTGAAGTCGACCATCAGGATGCCCACTTGGGGGTTCTCCGCGATGTTGCCCATGGAGGCCATGACGCCGTTGCCCCGGTATTCGGGGTAGATCAGGGTGCGGTCGTCAAGGACCCGGACGAAGCCGGGCGGGCCGGCCCGGAAGGTGGAGTCGCACTCGCCCCGGCGGTCGGCGCTGGCCAGGAAGAACATCTCCTGGCGGGCGATGAACTCCCGCATGCGCGGGTTGAGTTGGTCGATGACCTGCTCGTCGTAGAAGCGGTCGGCCCGCTCGATGGTGCCCAGGTGACGCTGCATCAGGTGCTCGCCGTCGCTGCCGGACCGCACCCCTCCGCGCTCCGCGTGCCTGCCGTGTTCGATCTCTGTCGCCAAGTCCTCAGTCTCCCGCCATGACCAGCTCTTCGATGAAGTCGTGCCGTATGCGGTTCGACGGCATGCCGGCTCCCACCAGTGCGTCCACCCCGCTGCGAACCATTGCCGCCGGTCCCGACAGATACGCGTCGTACGCCCGCCACGGCCCGTACTGCCTTACCGCGTCGGGCAGTTGACCGCTGATGCTGTTCGCCTCGCCGCCCGCCGGGCCGGTCGCGACGACCGGACGCACGGACAGCCAGGGGTGCTTCCGCGCCAGGGTCAGCAGCGGGTCGATGTCGTACAGGTCGCTTCCGCTGCGGGCCCCGTAGAAGACGTCCACGAGGCGCCGGCGGCCGTGCTCGGCGACGTCCTCGACCAGCGCCCTGATCGGGGCGATGCCGGTGCCGCCGCCCAGGCACAGCAAGCCGTTGTCAGTGGTGTGGTCCACGGTCATGGAACCGGCCGGAGGGCCGAGGCGGATGACATCGCCGGGGCGGGCGCGGTGCACGAGGGCTCCGGAGACCCAGCCGGCCGGAACCGCCTTGACGTGGAAGGAGAGCAGGCCGTCGGAGCGGGGGGCCGACGCGAAGGAGTAGTGCCGCCACACCCGGGGCCACCAGGGGGTCTCCAGGGTCGTGTACTGCCCGGCGAGGAAGGGGTAGGGCTGGTCGGGGCGTACGGTCACGACCGCGATGTCGGGGGTGCGCAGCTCGTGGGAGACGACCTCGGCGTGCCACCAGGCGGGGGAGAGGGCCTCGTCCGCGGCGGCCGCATCGATCATGATCTGCGAGATGGCGGTGTAGGCCTGAATCCAGGCCGCTTCGGCGTCCGCGTTCCAGGTGTCGGGTGCGTAGCGGGCGAGCGCGCCAAGCAGGCACTCTCCGACGGCCGGATAGTGCTCGGGCCGGGTGCCGTACTTGCGGTGGCCGCGGCCGAGGTGGGACAGGTAGTCGCCGAGGGTGTCCGCGTCGTCGACGTGCTCGGCCGCCGTCAGCAGGGCCTTGAAGAGGCGGTCGCGCTGGGTGTCCATGGCGGCGGGGAAGAGGGCGCGCAGATCGGGGTGCCGGACGAAGAGCAGCGCGTAGAAGTACGACGTGACCTTGTCGGCCACCGGCTCGATCTCCGCCATGGTGCGCCGGATGAGGACGGCGGTGGGGGAGGCCGCCCTTGGGGCGGCGTCGGCTTCGGGCCTGGCTTGGGCGTCGGCTTCGGGGTCGGCTTCCGGGTCGGGCTCCGGTGAGTCCGACGCGGCCGGTGAAGGTGTGTGGTGAAGCGCCGCCGCGGGCCAGCTGCCGGAGGCGGGGTCTGAGCTCGCGTCCGTGGGCTCGGCCTCGTTGGGCGGGGTCCCGGCTTCGTCGGCCGTCGCCGCATCCCGCGCGGGAGCGTGGTTCCCTCCGTACCCCGGGCCGTCTTCGCGGCGGGAAGGGGAAGCCGGCTCGGGCGGCGCCGGTCTGCGTATTCGCTCGGCCGCGTTCCCGACCGGGCGAACGGGATTTGGCACGCTGCGGGGTTTGCCGTTCTGCGTATCGACAGGAGCAGTACTGCCCGCATCACCATCGCGTTCATCCTGCCGCAACCCGCTGGGACTGGCAGAGGACTTGTTCGGCGGAGTGAACCAGCCCCGCTCGCCATTGCTGCCGCCGGAAGAGCCGTTGTCGCCCGTCGTCGTGGGAGCGTCCATGATCTGCCTCGCCTCGCACGTCTTTCGGTCGTCTTCGCATTCCGTGATGCGGAAGGAATTCGGAAAGCCTTGAGCTGCCTTTGAATTCTGGAACAGCCTTCGCCGCGCCAGTAAAATCTCCCAAAGTGGACAAATGCTACGTCAGGTGATGGGTGTCGGGCTCTCGTCCCGGGCCGGCCGACATGGCTCACGGTGTCGGCACACGGCCGGAAAACCCGGCTTCGCGGCACCCTGCCGCACGATTCGTGGGCTTCCCCACCTTTCTTTCCGGACTGCGGAGTTGGTCATTCCTCTGAGTCGGACTAGACCATACCGGCAGCGGTTGAAACCGCAACCCCTGGTGCGCGGACACTCCACTCAGGCATGCAGAAATCGAACCGGGTCGCACATGTCCCATATTCGGCCCCATGGCGGGACGGGAATACAAACCAGTGCGCGGGCAAATCCCTGGGACTCGGGGCAATTCGCCCAGGCGGCCAGGGATTTCCCTACATTCCTGGAGCGCGGTGGACGGGTCCCGGTCGATGCCGCGTGGCGATACGCGGGGCGGACGACGGCCGCCCGCCCGCCCCGCCCCGCGTCTCCCGGCCGCGGCCCGGACCCCTCGTTCCCTCGGCGTCGGACGTCCCGCGGGGACTCAGCGTCGGACGTCGCCGCGGGGACGTTCCAGGGTGAAGGTGTCCACAGGGGTCAGGTCTCCGTAGGGGCCGTCGAAGGTGTAGTACGTGACCCGCATACGGGTACGGCCGGTGCGGGTGTCTCCCGGGTCGACATCGAAGGCGGCGAGACCGTGGGTGTGGACGCGGTCCTGGACGGCGCGCCAGGGAGCGTCCTCGGTGATGAAGACCGGCTTGCGGTGGCGGCCCTCGGTCTCCTTGCTCAGATCGACCACGACGCGCCCCTTGGGCTCCTCGAACAGGTCGTCCTGGGTGGTCGCGAAGTTGCCGCCGTTCCCGATGATCATGTGGACGGTGCCCTTGGCGGTGTTCGCCACATCGGTGCTCGTGGAGACCGGGACCGGGGTGCGGGCCTCGTTGGGCAGGGTGCCGCGCACGGGCAGCGAGCGTTCGTAGTAGTGCTCGTGGCCGCTGAGTACCAGGTCGACCCCGTAGGCGTCGAAGAGCGGGCCCCACGCCTCCCGGATCCCGAGGTCACTGCCGCTTCCGCTGCGGCTGCTGGAAATCATCGGGTGGTGCATGAAGACGACGATCCAGTCGATGCCGGCATCCGCGCGTGCCGTCCTCAACTCCCGTTCCAGCCAACGTCGTTGAGCCCCGCCCGAGTACCCCCGTACATACGTGTCGCCGGAGTCCTGGATCGCCACGTCGTCGTTGGCCAGGCTGAGGAACCGGACCGCGCCGACCGTGAAGCCGTACCACAGGCCCTCGGTCTCCGGCTCGGCGGAGGCCGTCGAGCCGGGCAGCGTGAAGTAGGTCTGGTAGCCGGTCACCCCCAGGGGGCCGTTGCCCTGCTCGTTCTCGCCGTTGCCGACGCAGGGCATCCACGGACGCAGCCGCGTCGAGCGGCTGTTGCCGATGAACCAGTCCGCCCACGTCGCCACCCGGTTCTGGCCGAAGACACCGGCCGCGGAGGCGTAGCACAGGTCGCCGTTGACCAGGTTGAACAGTGGCTCGACCCGTTCGACCGCGGCCACGATGTCGGCGGAGGCCGCGGTGCCGGCCTGGCTGCTGGTGTAGAGCGGGAAGCGTCCCGAGGGCGAAGGGGACCCGCCCGTCGGCCACTTGACGGCCCGGCGCAGATTGGGTGCGCCCTGGTCGCCGAAGCTGGTGAACGTGAATGCGGTGCGCCCGCGCGGCGCCGTCGTGAACGAACCGGTCTCCGGTGCGGCGCCGTCGTGCCCGGCCGCATACAGGTAGGTGGTGTCCGGCCGCAGCCGGGTGAGGCGGGCGTGGTGGACGTACACCTCTTCGTGGGAGAGCCCGTCGCGGTACGTGCGGGTCTCGGCATCGACCACCCGGCCGGTGCCGCCGTCGGGGGAGCCGAGGCGCACGTGCGGGCGGCGCACGGACTGGGGGCTGATCCAGGACACGGTCATCTCGGTGGCGGGGTCCGCGCCGAACTGGAGGTGCAGTCCGGCCACGCCGGGCGCGCCGATGCGGCCCGGAGTGCGCTGGAGCAAGGGGAGCGGTGCGGGCTCCGACTGACCGGCGGCTTCGGCGCGCCCCGCGGCGCCGAGAGCGGTGGCGGCCGCGGCCGCCGTCGAACCGGTCAGTACTGATCTGCGCGCGATCGGCATGTAACACCCTTTTGCTGGAAGGAGGTTGACCGAGTGCACCTTAAGCTGGTGGCTCATCTCGTGCGGCGTGAGTTGGTGCCGGTGTGGTGGTGCGTGGGTCGCCGGTAGGGCTATGTGGGCAGCTCGTTGGACAGGCGCGAACCTGGCATATCCGCTGCCCGGCCGGTCGGACCCAGGGAACGTGCGGTACTGATGACGCGATGCGCGCGTCTACTCATACGGCGCCCTGTGTGCAGTCCGCCGCTCAAGTCACCAATCGGGGTACACGGTCCTGTTGGCCCATCGCGGTGACGAGGGTGGACGAGATGTGGGCCAGGGCGGGGTCCGCAGCGATGAAGAACGTTTCGACTCCGGCCAGTTCGCGATTCATGCGGGCCATCGGCATTTCGTAGTCCAGGTCGGGAACACCGCGGACGCCGCGGACGACGACGTCGATTCCGGCTCGGCGGCAGTAGTCGACCAGCAGGCCGCCGGTGTGGGAGTCGACCGTGACGTTGCTCAAGTCGGTTGCTGCCGCACGGAGCCGGTCCAGCCGTTCCGCGATGGGGAAGCGGCCGGTCTTGTTCGAGTTGAACATCACGCACACGACGACCTCGTCGAACAGGAGGGCAGCGCGCCGGAGTATGTCCTGGTGCCCTTGAGTGACCGGGTCGAAGGATCCTGGGAAGAGGGCTCGCATGATCGGGAAGAGTAACAAGCGGCTGCCCTCGGCAGTGAGGTGCCAATGAGGTGCCGGGGCAGCCGAACCATCAAGATCAAGTGTGAGGGGAGAACGTCTGGCGGGACGGGACAACCGTAGCGTCACACGTAGATCACGGCCCCGTGGGACACGTTCTCAGGCCTTGACGGCGTCCGACAGGCGCACGAACTCGTAGCCCTTGTCGAGGAGTTGAGGGACGGCGCCGCTGATTCCGCGTGCGGTGCCGCCGTGCGGATGGTTCATGTGCCCTATGACGACCGAGCCCGGGCGTACGCCTTGCATGGCCTGATGTACCTGTGCGGGCGTGAACGTCGCCCCGCCGTCACTGTTGATGTCGAAGCTCGCGAACCGCTCCCCGAGGTCGGTGACGATCCTGGCGGCCACGTCGTCGCAGTAGGCCGTACCGGAGCGGAAGAAGCGCGGCGGGTGGCCGAGCAGGCCGGTGAGCTTGGCGCGGTTGCCCGAGACCTCGTCGAAGACCTCGCCCGCGTTCCGCGTGCCGGGTATCCGGTAGGCGGAGCGTCCGGAGACGGAGAGCGGGAGGTGGCGGGTGCCGTGGTTGGCTATCTCGAAGAGCGGGTCGGCGGCGAGCTCCTTGAAGACCGACGGGTTCTCGTCGATCCAGCGGGAGTTGATGAACAGCGTTGCGGGGACTGAGCGCCCGCGCAGGAACTCGATGAGCGCGCTGTCGTACGCGTTGCCGCCTTTGCCGCCGCATGCGTCGAAGGTCAGCGCGGCCGTCTTCCCGCCGGCCGGCAGCCGGGAGAGCGCTCCCGGCACGGTCAGCCCCCAGCTGGTGGGTGTGTGTCTGCCGTACCGGGCGACGATCTCGGCCCTGGTCGGCCCGGCCGGTGGTGCGGAGGGCGCAGGTGAACCCGTTGCCGGCGAGGAGGGCGGGGGAGTGGGAGCGGGGGCGGCCGGGGCGGGCTTCGCCGGTCCTGAGCAGCCGGTGAGGAGTCCACCCGTCGCCACCACAAGGACCGTACGCCGACTCACGTTCATCGCGCCGCTTTCTCCGATCGAGGCAGCGCTGCTCGCCGCACTTGATCAGCCTAAGCGGGGTGTCCGATGGGGCGGTGGCGGGCCTCTTCGCGGTGGATCGGCGCAGGTGGCACAAGGCCCGGCCGGCGCAGGGGGCGCTCCCCGCCGGCCGGGCCGCTCGGTCGCGGCGGGCCCGGGCGGGGTTTAGACACAGGCTCTCAGACGCCCGAGCGCAGGGCGATGCGCTCGTCCCCCGTGTACACGTTCATGGAGCTGCCGCGCAGGAAGCCCACCAGGGTGAGTCCGGACTCGGCGGCCAGGTCGACGGCGAGCGAGGACGGTGCGGAGACCGCGGCGAGCACCGGGATGCCCGCCATGACCGCCTTCTGGGCGAGCTCGAAGGAGGCTCGGCCCGACACCAGCAGGATGCAGCGCGACAGCGGAAGCCGGTCGTCCCGGAGGGCGCGGCCGACCAGCTTGTCGACCGCGTTGTGACGGCCCACGTCCTCACGTATGTCGAGCAGTTCGCCCTCGGGTGAGAACAGCGCCGCCGCGTGCAGACCCCCGGTCCGCTCGAAGACCCGCTGCGACGCGCGCAGCCGGTCGGGGAGGCTCGCGAGCAGTTCGGGCTCGACGCGGACCGGGGGAGTGTCGGCGATCGGGAAGCGGGCCTGCGTACGGACGGCGTCCAGGCTGGCCTTGCCGCACAGGCCGCACGACGACGTCGTGTACACGTTGCGTTCGAGGGTGATGTCGGGCACCACGACGCCCGGCGCCAGCTTCACGTCGACCACGTTGTAGGTGTTGTGCCCGTCCGCCGTCGCGCCCGCGCAGTACACGATCGACTGCAGCTCGGACGCGGCGCCGAGCACCCCCTCGCTGACCAGGAACCCGGCCGCGAGCGCGAAGTCGTCGCCCGGTGTGCGCATTGTGATCGCGAGGGGTTTGCCGTTGAGCCGGATCTCCAAGGGCTCCTCGGCGACCAGGGTGTCCGGGCGGGCCGAGACCACCCCGTCCCGGATGCGGATGACGCGGCGGCGCTCGGTGACCCGTCCCATGTCCTCAGTCCCTCGATCGCTCTGGTCGATATCGTCAGTCTGGTCAGTCTCGTGTCTGTACGTGCCGGAAGCCGAAGCGTCCCTTGATGTACAGGTTGCCGTGTGATGCACAGGTTGCCGTGGGTCACCGGGTTGTCGTGCGGCGAGGTGACCTTGACGATCTCATTGTCCTGCACGTGGAGGGTGAGGTTGCAGCCGACGCCGCAGTACGCGCACACCCTGGTTGTCTCCGGCCCCGCACTCCCTGATCCACTCCTCGGCGCGCGGGGTCGTGGAGAGGTCGACGGACGAGGCGAGCAGTTCGAGCACCACCTTGCGGCTGCTGCGGGCGCGCTCAGTGTCGGTGTGCACCGACATATCCTGGCGCCCGCCGCGAGCACGCGGGCGCCAAGGTGCGGCCGCCCTCGACTTCCACGACACACACCCGGCAGGCATTCTTGGGGGCCCGTACGCGTCCCGGGTGCGCCGGAATCCGGCCACGGCCCGCTCCAACGCCTCCTCCCAACTCCCCTTCCACAGCTGCCCGTTGGTGTCGCGGACCAGCGGGTGGGTGAGCCGCGGGTACTGCTTGGGCTGCCTGTTCTTCTTCATGCGGCGCTCCGGGTGCCGGACGTCTGGGCGAGGAGGTCGGCGAGCGCGTGCACGGAGCGCAGGGTCGGGACCGGGGTCGCGGTGAGCGCGGCGAGTTCGACGACGGCCGTGAGCAGCACGTCGAGTTCGAGGGGCTTGCCCTTCTCCAGGTCCTGGAGGGTGGACGTCTTGTGCTCGCCGACGCGTTCGGCGCCCGCGATGCGCCGCTCCAAGGAGATCTTCGGATGGCAGCCGACGGCTCCGGCGACGGCGAGGGTCTCGCGCATCATCGACTCGACGAGCGAGCGGGTGTCCCGGTGGCGGCAGATCTGCGCCATGGTCGCGCGGGCCAGCGCGCTGATCGGGTTGAAGGAGATGTTGCCGAGGAGCTTGATCCAGATGTCGTTGCGCAGGTCCGGCTCGACGGGGCACTTGAGGCCGCCGGCCTGCATGGCCTCGCTGAAGTCGAGACAGCGCCGCGAGATGGTGAGGTCGGGCTCGCCGATGGAGAACCGGGTGCCCTCCAAGTGCCGTACGACGCCCGGCGATTCGATCTCGGTGGCCGCGTACACCACGCAGCCGATGGCGCGGGAGGGCGGCAGGGTCGCGCTCACGGCGCCGCCCGGGTCGACGCTCTCGATCCGGCGGCCGGTGTGCGGCCCGGGCAGCCCGTGGAAGTACCACCAGGGGATGCCGTTCTGGGCGGCGACGACGGCGGTGTTCTCGTGCAGCAGCGGGTTCACCAACGGACCTGACTCCGCATAGGAGTTGGCTTTCAGGCCGAGCAGTACGTAGTCGACCGGGCCGACCTCGCCCGGGTCGTCGGCGGCGGCGGGCCGGGCGGTGAAGTCGCCGCGCGGACTGATGACGCGCACCCCGTCGCGGCGCATGGCCGCCAGGTGCGGCCCGCGGGCGATGAGGTGGACCTCGGCGCCCGCGCGGTGGAGCGCGGCCCCGACATATGCGCCGATGGCTCCGGCGCCGACTACTGCGACTTTCACGGGACTCTCCGTTCGGTGGAGGGACCGGGTCGGTGGAGGGGCCGTCGGTGAGGTGGAGGCCGCGCCGGCGTGGTTTCCGGGGGTGGCTCTCCTGGCAGAGGTGCGGCCGGGTGCGGCTGGGGTCGGTGCGGAGGCCTGGTACCCGGACCCGGATCCGGTTTGGTCGACAAAATATTGTCTACAGTATGCCTTTCCGAGGGGTCAAGACGCCTGACGCACTCGGCTCGGGCTCTGCTCGGGCGAAACGCTGACACAAGGCTCCAAAGGTGCGGCAGTGAATCCTGTGGGATCTCGCGCCCCTGTACCCATCAGTAGCCACGAAGACTGGATGGCTCCGGATGTCAGCAGTCCATGCTCGTACCGATCAGCCGTCCACGCTCGTACCGAGGAGATCCGTCATGACCGGCATGCGAGGCTCGCGCGTTGTCGCCGTCGGGCACTACCAGCCCGCCAAGGTGCTCACCAATGACGACCTCGCCGAGCTGGTCGACACCAGCGACGAATGGATCAGCAGCCGGGTCGGCATCCGCACCCGTCATGTCGCGGGCCCGGACGAGCCCGTGGACGAGCTGGCCGCGCACGCCGGAGCCAAGGCGCTGGCCGGCGCCGGGCTGAGCCCCGCCGACATCGACCTGGTCCTGGTCGCCACCTCCACGGCCGTCGACCGCTCGCCGAACACGGCCGCCCGGGTCGCCGCCCGGCTCGGCATGGGCTCGCCCGCGGTGCTGGACCTCAACGTGGTGTGCGCCGGGTTCACACACGCGCTCGCCACCGCCGACAGCCTGGTGCGCACCGGTACCGCCAAGCGCGCGCTGGTCATCGGCGCGGACAAGATGACGGCGGTGACCGACTGGACCGACCGCAGCACCTGCGTCCTGGTCGGCGACGGAGCCGGCGCCGCGGTCGTCGAGGCGAGCGAAGAGGCGCTGATCGGCCCGGTGCTGTGGGGTTCGGTGCCCGAGATGGGGCATGCGGTACGCATCGAGGGCACCCCGTCGGTGTTCGCGCAGGAGGGCCAGTCCGTCTACCGCTGGGCCACCACCCAGCTGCCGCCGATCGCCCGCGAGGTGTGCGAGCGCGCCGGACTCACCCCCGAGGACCTGGCCGCGGTCGTGCTGCACCAGGCCAATCTGCGCATCATCGAACCCGTCGCGCGCAAGATCGGTGCCGTCAACGCCGTCATCGCCCGCGATGTCGTCGAATCCGGGAACACCTCGGCGGCCAGCATCCCGATGGCTCTGTCCAAGCTCGTCGAGCGCGGCGAGATCAGCACCGGCGACCCGGTCCTGCTCTTCGGCTTCGGCGGAAACCTCTCGTACGCGGGACAGGTCGTACGCTGCCCGTGACGGGCCCGGGCGACCCGTTCGGACACCGGCTCCGCAGGTACGCGGGCCGACGGGCACTCCTCGCGCGAGCCCGGGTCACACGGAAGGGCCTCGCCAACTCGCCTCAGCCGACGAGGCGTTTGCGCCAGTCCAGCGGAGTGACGTCGATGGCCTGACCGGGGTCGCCGTCCCACTCCACCGCCAGGCCGCACCGCTCCAGCGCGGCGACGGCCTCCCGGCCCACGGACGCGGTGGTCTCGGACGAGCCGTCGAACCCGCCGTAGTGCAGCGTCAGCCCGTGCCCGCCTGCGGCCGCGTCGGTGGACTGGGAGTGGAAGTAGACGAAGCCGCGGGCGTCCGGCGCGCCCGCGCCGCCTATCTCCGACTGGCCGCAGGAGCGGCAACAGGTGAAGTGCTCCCGGGCCGTGAGTCCGGCCTTCTCCAGGACGGCGAAGGCCCGGGTGATCCGCTCGGGGTCCGTCTCCTCGTCCGCCCAGGCCGCCTGTTCCGCCACGCGCTCCAGCCACATGCGGTCCGTCAACTCCCTTGCCTGCTCCGGCGATACGGGCCGGGAGCCGCCCGTCACGAGATAGTCCTCGGCCAGCTCCGCCAGCTCACCCCGCGTCGCGTAGCCGGCCACGATCACCTCACGGACCCGTGCCTCAAGCAGCCCGCGGTCCTCGGCGTCGAGCTCCAGCGGGGGCACCGGCGCCGGGGGTGCGAAGTCCAGCCGCTCCCAGTCGAGCCCGGCATGCCAGTCCTCCCCCTCTCCCTCCCGCGCCCACCCGGTCATGGCCGCGATCACCGGCTCGGGTTCGTCGAGCGTGGTCTCGAAGTGCCGATCGTGCGCGCCGTCGCGGTACTGCAACGTGTAGCCGCCGCCCGCCTCGTGCCACACCTGGATGAACACGCCGGGCAGGTCGGGAATCCGCTGGACCACCAGGAACCGGTCGCCCTCGCCCCCGATCCGCCGGACAAGGCAAACCAGTTGATCAGCGGTGGCCCTGGGGCGCCGCTGTCCGTTCTCCGTCTCCACCGTGATCGCAAGCATGTCGTTCACTGTCGCACGCGGCACTGACAACCCGTGGGGCGCCTGCCTTGTGGCGGTTGCCCTTGACCCTCCAGCCGCTGGAGGAGCCAGAGTCGAGCCGTCGGCCCCGGCACCGGCCGGGCCATGGAACCGCGGAGGTTCAGCGATACGCGGCAAGGGTGTGCAGTACGACACGGGGACGTTTCCGAGCGGGGACAGCACCCGCAAGACATTTGATTCCTCCGCCGTGGCGCGTGACATGGGCGTCATCGCCCGGGACCTGGGCTGCAACGCGGTACGCGTCACCGGTGGCGACCCCGAGCGGCTGAGCACGGCGGCCGCGCACGCCGCCGCGGCCGGGTTGGAGGTGTGGTTCTCGCCGTTTCCGTGCGAGCTGACGAACGAGGAGATGCTGCCCTACTTCGTCGACTGCGCCGACCGGGCCGAGGCGCTGCGCCGGGCCGGCGCCGAGGTCGTCCTGGTGACGGGGTGTGAGATCAGTGTGTTCGCCCGCGGCTACCTTCCCGGGGGCACCTTCAACGACCGCATGCACACGCTGCGCCGCCGGTGCGGGAAGCCGCGCTCAGGGAGATCCCCGACAAGGTCAACGCGTTCCTGAGGGACGTGGTCGAGGCCGTCCGGCCGCGGTTCGGCGGGCGGATCTCATATGCGTCCATTCCCATCGAGCACATCGACTGGACACCCTTCGACATCGTCGGGGTGGACGCCTATCGCAGCCGACGGAACGCGGCCCACTATCGTGCCGAGATCCGGCAGCACCTGACCCACGGAAAGCCGGTCGCGGTGACCGAGGCGGGCTGCTGCGCCTACCGGGGAGCCGCCGACATGGGGGCCGCGGGATGGCTCGTGATCGGCGCCGACTGCCCGCCCCTGACGCGGGCTCGCCCTCAGACCCAGCGCTTGGCCGCCTCAACGCTGTCGCCCCCGCTGGTGTTGAACGCGATCGCGGCGGCCGGCGCGTGCTGACGGACCAGGTTCACGACCAGCTCGAAGAAGACGAGCAGAGCCTCGGGCTTGCGGATGCCGCCCCCGATGACGACGACGTCCCACGCGTGCGCGTTGAGCGCGCCGATCACCGTGGACTCGGCCGTCTCGTCCAGCGCTATCAGGGCCATGGACGCGTCGATGCCGTGCTCGCCGAAGCGGGCCAGCTCCTTGTCGAGGACCGCGCGCATGGCGTCGCCGTCCATGCCGGGGACTGTGTGCGGGTCGATACCGAGAACAAGCGTGGAAGGCATGTGTGTAGGACGATCAGCGGACCGTCCGAGTTCCACCCGGCAGAGAAGCCCCACAGGTCAACTGCCCAACTGCCGGGCCGGATACGTCCTTCCGGTCCGGTCGGCGTCCTCCTTGGGAGGGCCGCACCGATCGGGCGCTTGCCGCGGGCGAGCCGACGCGGGCCCAGGAGTTGGTTGCCTTCATGGTCCAGGAGCTTCACCACCACATCAGCCGTGAGGAGGACGGCCTGTTCCCGGCGTCGCTGACCGCCTTGTCGGGCGACGAGTGGAACCGTTCGATGCCGCCTGGAGAGAGGCCCACCCGGTGGAGTGACCGCCTCCGGCTCGTGGCCTCAGCAGCTCGCAGAAGCCGTTGCGGAGGAGGCCCCTTGAGCCGCAGCCTCCCCCTCCACCAGCTTCTCCATCGGGCCGACCGCCAACGCCCCGGAGATCACGACCGCTGCCCCGATGACGACGACCAGGATGACCGTGCCGAGCCCCACCATCGTGTCCACCGGAATGGTGTATGCCCCCACCACACGAGCCACGCACTCCGTCAGCAGTGCCCCGCCCCACACCACGGAGAACAGCGTTTCGCGGCGGCGGAATTGTGCGTTCCCGGCCATCAGGCGGTCCCAGGCGGCGGCCTTGTCCGGCGAGTTCTTGGTGATCCAGGGCTTGAGCGCGGACGTCATCAGCGGGCGGCCGGCCGCCGCCGAGAGCAGGATGCCGATCCCGACCACGCTGCTGACCGCACCGTCCTTGGCCAGCATCAGCCGGGGATCGCCGCTGACCGCCGAGAGCGCCAGACCTCCTACGTTCACCGCCAGGACCAGCGCGGCGAGGCGGTTGAGGTTGCGGCCCTTCAACGCGCTCCACACCGTCCGCACCGCCGGGAGCACACTGCTGAGCGCCAGCGCGGCGAAGGTGCTCACCCCTGCGGCCTTGAGCGCGTAGTACGAGGCCAGCGGCACGCCCGCCTCCACGGCCAACGGCGTCAGGCTGTCCACCAACGGGTTGCGGCTGCTGCTCATCACGGTCTCCCCGGTCCAGTTCTCGACGACGGGAACAGCCTGCCGGGGCAGGGCACTTGGGCGGCAGAGATCGCTGTCCCGAGAACGCCGGGACATTTGTCAGTCGGTGCGGTGCGACAGGGGCCCGCGGTACGGCGGGGTCAGCGCCCCAGGCGCAAAAGTGCGGCCCGAAAGCGGTCCCGCGCCTTGGCCCTCGCGGCAGATCCAGGCCAGATCCCCGTACCTGCGGAACCGAATTCGGACGACGAACGTACGAGGAACGTACAGGGGGATTGTGCTCGGTAGACTGTAGACGATAGCCAATTTCCATGACCGGCTCGACGCTCGTGGTGCAGGAGGGGGAACCCATGTTGTCCGCAGGACTGCCGCAGGGAACCGTGCCCAAGCTGGAGCGGCCCGGGCCGCTGCGTGAGCGCGTGTACGAGGCCCTCCTCGAACTGATCACCACCCGGGCCCTGCGCCCCGGCCAGCACCTGGTCGAGAGCGAACTCGCGGGGCACCTCGGGGTGTCCCGGCAGCCGGTGCGCGAGGCGCTCCAGCGGCTCAACACCGAGGGCTGGGTCGACCTGCGGCCCGCGCAGGGCGCGTTCGTCCACGAGCCCACCGAGGAGGAGGCCGACCAGCTGCTCTCGGTGCGTACGCTCCTGGAGGCCGAGGCGGCCCGGCTCGCCGCGGCCAACTCCGGGTCGGCCGGGATCGCCGCCCTGGAGGAGCTGTGCGCCGAGGGCGAGCGGGCCGTCGCGGACGACGACGTGGACCTGGCGGTGGCGACCAACGCCGCGTTCCATGCCAAGGTCATGGAGCTGGCGGGGAACCTGGTGCTCGCCGAGCTCGCGGGCCAGGTCGACCGGCGGGTGCGCTGGTACTACACGCCGGTCGCCCGCCAGCGCGGCAAGCAGTCCTGGATCGAGCACCGGGATCTGATCGCCGCGATCTCGGCGCGCGACGAGCAGCGGGCGACCGAGGTCATGCGCGCCCACACCGAGCACACGCGCACGACCTACCACGAGCGGACCGATCGGGGCTGACCCCGCCGACAGCCCGGGCCGCGCTGTCCGAGCCCGTTCTGCCCGGCGGGTGCGGAACGCGCTCGGCTACGCCACGGATCGGCCCGCCGCTCCCGCCGACGCGATGGTGGCGTCGTTCTCCGTGGCCTGCACTCTGATCCGTACGGGTTCGGTGCCGGTGGTGTGGTGGCGGGCGGCCCAGTTCTGCAGGGCGGCGCGGCAGGCGTGATCCAGGTGCCGCACGGCCGTCAGGTCGAGTTCGATGGGCTGGTTCTTCGGCAGTGCCTCCAGGGTCTGCAGGATGCGGGGAAGCCGGAGGAAGGTGGCGTTGCCGGTGAGGGCCACCACCAGCCTGCCACCGGTGAGTTCGCGGGTGTCGAGGTGGACGTGGGAGGTCTCCCACGCCGACTTCGCCACGGCCAGCACCAGGCCCAGGACCACGCCTTCGAACATGCTCGTCGTCACGATGGCGACGGCCGTGATCGTGAGGATGGCGAGCTCGCCGCGGTGTTCGCGCCACAGCGGGAGTACTTCCTTGACGGGGATCAGCTTGCAGCCCGCGTGCACCAGTACGCCCGCGAGTGCCGCGAGGGGGATGATCCCGATCACCGTGGGCAGCAGCACGGTGAACAGCAGCAACCACAAGCCGTGCAGGATGCGGGAGACCTTCGTCGTCGCACCTGCCTGGAGGTTGGCGGAGCTGCGGACGATGACCGCGGTCATCGGCAGGGCCCCGAGCACGCCGCACACCGTGTTGCCCACGCCCTGGGCGACCAGCTCCTTGTCGTAGTGCGTACGCGGGCCGTCGTGCATGCGGTCCACCGCCGCCGCGCTGAACAGCGATTCCGCCGAGGCGATGAGGGCGAAAGCGAGGACCGTACCGAGCACCGCGATGTTGCCCAACGAGCCGAGGTCGCTCGGACCGGGCGGCTGGACGGCCTCGAAGAGCCCCTTCACCTTCACGTTGGCGACGTCCAGGCCACCGATCGCCGTGCCGGCGGTGGCGAGGGCCACCGCGGCCAGCGGCGCAGGGATCAGCTGCACCTTGGCGGGCAGCTTCTTCCACCCCACGAGCACGATGATGGTGCCGAGGCCTACCGCGAAGGCGGTCAGTGCGGAGCGGCTGGTGGCGATGTCACCGACCAGTCCCGGGATGCCGAGGATCTTCTCCAGGCCCGAGCGCGGCTGGTGGACGCCGGCCATGGTGTACAGCTGCCCGAAGATGAGCACGAGTCCGATGCCGGCCAGCATGCCCTGTACGACCGAGACGGAGATCGCCCGGAACCAGCGGCCGAACCGCAGCAGGCCCAGGCCGATCTGGAGCACTCCGGCCGCCAGCACGATGGCGCCGAGCATGCTCAGTCCGAACTCCCGGACGGCTTCGAGGACAAGGACGGTCAGGCCCGCCGCCGGGCCGCTGACCTGTAGCGCGCTCCCTGGCAGGAAGCCGACGACGAGCCCGCCGACGATGCCGGTGATCAGGCCGAGTTCGGCCGGCACGCCCGACGCCACGGCCACGCCCACACACAAGGGCAGGGCCACCAGGAACACCACGAGCGAGGCGAGCGCGTCCTGGCGCAGGACAGCAGGATTCTTGAAAGCGCACAGCATGAGTGAGGGTCCCCCCGAATTCGTACCCGGCCGGTTCACAGGGCTTTGAACGACAGTCCGTCGTCTTGCGCCTGTTGCGCTCTGACCGCGCCGGTATGCACTTCGTAGTACCAGGCGTGCAGGGAGAGCGTGCCCGCGTCGATGCGCTCTTGGACGCACGGGTAGCCGCGCAGCGTCTCCAACTGTGCGAGGGCGTGGGCTTGTACGGCTTCCGCGATGTCGGCGGAGGCCGTCGCCAGCGAGCGGGCGGGGGCGTGCGGCGGCACGGCTTCTTCCAGCCAGCCGCGGACGGCGGGAACGGCGGACAGGTCCTCGCCGCGGACCACAGCGCCGATCGCGCCGCAGTGGGAGTGCCCGCAGACGATGACGTCGCGGACGCCGAGGACGCGAACGGCGTACTCGACGGTGGCCGCCTCACCCGTGGGGCGGCCGCGGCCGGGGTAGGCAGGGACGATGTTGCCGGCGGTACGCAGTTCGAAGAGCTCACCCGGGCGCGCCCCGGTGATCAGGGTTGGCACGACGCGCGAGTCCGAGCAGGTGATGAACAGGACTTCCGGGGCCTGCCCGGCCTCGAAGGCCTGGAACAGTTCCGCATGCCGGGGGTCGGCCACGTGCGTGGCCGAGAAGGAACGCGTCTTGTCGATCAGTGACTTCATGATGGCCTGCCTCCTGCGCCTGCGCGGCTTCAGCCGGGGCGCGGTGTGGTCGGGTCGGTCAAGAGCGGTGAAGGGGTGCGGCGGCGATTCTTCAGGGCCACGTCCTCGGGGCGATACGCCACACCACTGCGGCACAGTCGGATTCGCTGCCGCAACCAAGACCTTACCAGCGCTTTGCCTGTTTATGGCAGACGAAATAGTTGCAAAATCCCCCAGGAATGGGACATTTGATCAATTTCGTGGCCGGGGAAGTGGGGCGTACGGTGGCACTGCGGGGCGCACAACACGCCTCTAGAGAAGGGGACTTGCATCGCCGATGCGCCACGAGAGACTCCCTTGTCGACTCCGTGCGCGGCGCCATTGGCAATCCTTGCCCTTCATTTGATCGGCGATTGTGCTTTACCTTCCGATTGTTTGAAGTTGAGGCTTGTTAAACGTGAAAGAGCCTCAGCAATTACGTGCAACGCGCAGGCGTATGCTCGGCCCATGGTTGAGCATCGCATGATCGACGTGAACGGCATCCGGCTGCACATCGCGGAGCAGGGCGAGGGCCCGCTCGTCCTGCTGCTGCACGGCTTCCCCGAGTCCTGGCACTCCTGGCGCCACCAGTTCGGACCGCTGGCCGCCGCCGGGTTCCGGGTAGTCGCCCCCGACCAGCGCGGATACGGCCGCAGTGATCACCCGGAGGACGTGGACGCGTACAGCATCCTCCATCTCGTCGGGGACGTGGTCGGGTTGATCCACGCACTGGGCGAGGAGGAGGCGTTCGTCGTCGGGCACGACTGGGGCGCACCGGTGGCCTGGCACACCGCGCTGCTTCGGCCCGACGTCGTGCGGGGGGTGGCGGGGCTGAGCGTGCCGCCGCCGTTCCGCGGGGAGCGTCCGCCGCTGGCGGCCATGCAGGAGCGGTTCGGCGGTCGGTTCTACTGGAACTACTTCAATCGACCCGGGGTGGCCGACGCCGAGTTCGCGAAGGACACCCGAAGCGCCCTGCGCAAGCTGTTCTACTCCGCCTCCGGTGACGCCCCCGATGCGGGCCGCCCCGATCAGGCGCTGGTGGCCGATCCGGGCCGGGGCTGGCTCGCGGACATGACCGAGCCCGAGGTGCTGCCGGACTGGCTCACCGAGGAGGACCTGGACGAGCTCACCGAGAGCTACGCCAAGGGCTTCACCGGCGCCCTGAACTGGTACCGCAACCTGGACCGCAACTGGGAGCTCACCGCCGCCTGGCACGGCGCGGTCGTCAGTCCGCCCGCACTGTACGTGTACGGCGACCGTGACCTGGTCCCGGCATTCCCGGGGACGCCCGAACTCATCGCGAAACTCCCGGAGTTGATGCCCAGCCTGCGCCGCGAACCGATCATGCTGCCGGGCTGCGGCCACTGGACTCAGCAGGAGCGGCCCGAGGAAGTGAATGCCGCGCTGGTCAAGTTCCTGACAGAGCTGCGGGGCTGATGGACCGCTACTGCTCGGTGCGGCCGTCGCACCGGCCGCGCGGAGCCCTTCGGCGGCCCGGCCGTTCACCGTGCCTGCCGCCCTGACGCACAGGGCCGCCCGGACCGGCTCAGCTCCGGGGCGGCCGCGCGCACATGGGGGCCTACACCACCTCCCGGCTGATGGGCTGGGGGTTGGCTGAGATGTCCCGCACCCTGGTCCGGCCGGGCTGGTGCAGCAGCAGGGCTGTGCAGCCCGCCACCATCGAGATGCCGCCCGCCAGGGCATAGGCGCCGTCGTAGCCCCACGCGTCGACGACCATCGAGCCGAGCCCGCCGCCGAACAGGCCGCTCACCAGCTTGCCGCTGTAGACCAGGCCGTAGTTGGAGGCGTTGTAGTTCTCGCCGAAGTAGTCCGGAGTCAGTGCCGCGAACAGCGGGTAGAAGGCGCCGCCGCCGAAGCCCGACAGGAAGGCGAAGAACAGGAACAGCCACTGGCTGTGGATATGGCCCGCCCAGATCACGCCGAACTGCGCGAGACCCAGGACCACGATCACGAACACCAGGGTCACCTTGCGGCCCCACAGGTCGGACAGCCAGCCCACGACCGCCCGGCCGATGCCGTTGATGACCGCCATGACGCCCATGGAGGAGGCGGCGACCAGCGGGCCGAAGCCGACCTCCTTCGCGTAGTCCACCTGGAAGGAGATGCCAAAGATGGAGACCCCCGCCGTCATCACGATGGTGATCCACATCAGCGGCAGCATGCCCGTCCTGATGGCCTCCTTCGGGGTGTACTGCTTGACCGCTGGAGGGTTCTTCGCGAGGCTCGCCGCGCTCTTGGCGTTGCCGGAGAAGTTCAGCGGGTCGATCTCGGCGGGCCACCAGTTCTTCGGCGGGTCCTTGAAGAACCAGGCGCAGACCCCGACCACGATCAGCACGTAGACGCCGATGAGGTCGAGGACCTCGTGGTAATTGGCGGTGTCGAAGGCGTAGTTGAAGATGAAGATGAAGGGCAGCGAGCCGTAGGCGAAGCCGCCGTTGACGAAACCCGTCTTGGCGCCCCGCCGTTCCGGGAACCACTTGCCGACCATGTTGATGCAGGTCGCGTAGACGAGTCCGGACCCCACCCCGCCCACGACGCCGACGCCGAAGATCGCGGCGAGCACGTTGTGCAGGTGGGACAGTGCGAAGAATCCGACGAGGCAGAGCGCCGAACCGATGTACATCGCCCGGCGTGCGGTCAGGATGCCCTTCTCCCGCATCCAGCCCGCGGGGAAGGCGATGCCGGCCTGGAAGAACACCCAGACGCTCAGAATCCAGAAGGTGTTGCTCTGCGTCCAGCCGTGGGCCTCGGAGAGGGTGTCCTCGGCGGAACCGTAGGCGTACTCGGACACGCTGATCGCCATCATCGCGACCCACGGCAAATACACCATCAACTTGCGGCTGTGGCCCAGCAGATAGCGGTCGCTCTCGCCGATCCGATAGACGCGGCCCTTGCTGTCCGTCACTTCGCGGTACGCGACGCCCGGCGCGTGCCGTGGTTCGCCGGGTGTGGAACTGTCGCTCATGGTCGTCCCCTTGGCGTCGAAAGAACCTGGCCAGCGCCCCCTGTCCAAACCCTTCGTTGCGGCAAGGCCCTAGGTGAGCAGCCCCGCGGCCCTTGCCCAGCGGTACTTCGCACCGAGCACCGCCACCGGCTTCTCGGTGGTGTAGGGGTAGGCGACGATGCCGCGCTCGAAGAGGTACGCGCAGGCCTCCTCGACCTCGGTGTCACCGGCCAGCGAGGCCACCACGGGCTTCTCGATGCCGCGCGCCCGGAACTCTTCGACGATCCGCGCCGTAAGCTCGGCGAAGACCATCGGCGGGGTGACGATCGTGTGCCAGTAGCCGAGGACGAGCGCGTGGATGCGCGGGTCCTCCATGCCGAGCCTGATCGTGGCCTCGTACGTGGCCGGCGGCTCGCCGCCCGTGATGTCGATCGGATTGCCCGCGGCGCCGAACGGCGGGATGAACGCCTTGAAGGCCGCGTCCAAGTCCGGGGGAATCTCCATGAGTTGGAGGCCGTTGTCGACGATCGCGTCCGACAGGAGCACCCCGGATCCGCCCGCGCCGGTGATGACGACGACGTTGCCGCCCCGCGGCGCGGGCAGCACGGGCAGGGCCCGCGCGTACTCCAGCATCTCGTTGAGGCCGGGTGCCCTGATCACCCCCGCCTGGCGCAGGATGTCGTCGTACACCGCGTCGTCCCCGGCCAGCGCGCCGGTGTGCGAGCCCGCGGCCCTGGCGCCCGCGCTGGTCCGGCCGGCCTTGAGGACCACGATCGGCTTCTTCGGCACGGTCGCCCGAGCCGCCTCGACGAAGGCCCGGCCGTCCTTGAGGTCCTCCAGGTGCATCGCGACGCACTGGGTGTTGGGGTCCTCGCCGAACCAGGTCAGCAGGTCGTCCTCGTCGATGTCCGACTTGTTGCCGAGCCCGACGATCGCCGACACCCCGGTCCTGGTGGAGCGCGCGAAGCCGAGGATCGCCATGCCGATCCCGCCGGACTGACTGGTCAGGGCGACCGGGCCCTTCACGTCGTACGGGGTGCAGAACGTGGCGCACAGGTCCTGCCAAGTGGAGTAGTAGCCATAGATGTTGGGCCCGAGCAGCCGCACTCCGTGCCGCTCGGCGATGGCCACGAGCTCGTCCTGGAGGGCCTGCTCGCCGGTCTCGGCGAAGCCGGACGGGATGAGCACTGCGTTCGGAATGCCCTTGCGGCCCACCTCCTCAAGGGCCGACGCCACGAACTTGGCGGGGATCGCGAAGACCGCCACATCCACCTCACCTGGAACGTCCGTGACACTCTTGTACGCCTTGCGGCCCTGGATGTCATCGGCCCGGGGGTTCACGGGGTGGATCTCCCCGGAGAAGCCTCCGTCGACCAGGTTGCGCATGACCGAATTGCCGATCTTGCCCTGCTCGTTGGACGCGCCGATCACGGCGACCGAGCGCGGCTGCATCAGCCGCCGCATCGAGCGCAGGATCTCCTCGCGGGTGTACGTCCGCCGCGGCTTGGCCACCTCGGTGGCGAGCAGGATCCGGATGTCGGCGGCGACCGCGCCCTCGGGCGTGGCGATCACCGGGTTGAGGTCGACCTCCGCGATCTCCGGGAAGTCGCTGACCAGTTGGGACACCCGGCGGATCTGTTCCGCGAGCGCCCACCGGTCCACGGCCGGCGCGCCGCGCACCCCGCGCAGGATCTCCGCCGCCTTGATCGAGTCGAGCATGGACAGCGCCTCGTCGGCGGTGACCGGAGCGAGCCGGAACGTGACGTCCTTCAGGACCTCGACCAGGACCCCGCCGAGCCCGAACCCCACCACCTTGCCGAAGGTGGGGTCGGTGACCGCCCCGACGATCACCTCCTGCCCCGGCGGCAGGAGCTGCTGCACCTGCACGCCGTCGACGCGGGCATCGGGAGCGTAGGCGCGGGCGTTCTCGACGATCCGGTGGAAGGCGGCCCGCAACTCGGCCGCGCCCTCCACGCCGACCACGACCCCGCCCGCGTCGGTCTTGTGCAGGATGTCCGGCGAGACGATCTTCAGTACGGACCTGCCGCCGAGCCGCGCCGCGTGCGCGACCGCCTCGTCGACGTCCCGCGCGAGCGCCTCGCCCGGCACGGCGATCCCGTACGCGTCCGCGATCGTCTTGCCCTCGGGCGCGGTGAGCGCGGCGCGCCCCTCGGCCCGTACGGCCGCGAGCAGCGCCCGCACCGCCTCGCGGTTCTGTGCCTCGACACCGACCATCGCTCAGATCACTCCGTTCGTCTTGAGCAGCCGCAGTTCGTCAACGCTCAAGCCCAGTTCGCCGACGTACACCTCTTCGTTGTGCTCGCCGAGCAGCGGCGAGGTGACCATGTCGACGGGGGAGTCGGAGAGCTTGAGCGGCGAGCCGACGGTGGTGAACCGGCCGCGCTCGGGGTGTTCGACCTCGACGACCATCTCGTTGGCGGCGAGGGATGCGTCCTCGATGATCTCCTTGGTGGAGAGGATCGGGCCGCACGGGATGTTGTGCGCGTTCAGTCGCTCAAGTACCTCCCATTTTGGGAGAGTTGAGGACCACTCCTCGATCAGCTGGAACATCTTGCCGAGCTTGGGGAGGCGCGCCTCGGGTGTTGCCCACTCGGGGTCGGTGGCGAGCTCGGGACGGCCGATGAGCTCGGTGACCGGCTGCCATCCGACCGGCTGAACGATCACATACACGTAGTCGTTGGGCCCGCCGGGCGCGCACTTCACGGCCCAGCCGGGCTGCCCGCCGCCGGACGCGTTGCCGGAACGGGGAACTTCCGTGCCGAAGTCGTCATTGGGGTACTCCGCCAACGGTCCGTGCGCCAGCCTTTGTTGGTCGCGCAACTTGACCCGGCACAGGTTGAGGACCGCGTGCTGCATGGCGACCTGGACGCGCTGGCCGCGCCCGGTGGACTCGCGCTGGTAGAGCGCGGCCAGGATGCCGGCCACCGCGTGGATGCCGGTCCCGGAGTCACCGATCTGCGCGCCGGTGGCGAGCGGCGGCCCGTCCTCGAAGCCGGTGGTGGCCATCGACCCGCCCATGGCCTGCGCGACGACCTCGTACGCCTTGAAGTTGGTATACGGGCCTTCCCCGAAGCCCTTGATCGAGGCGTACACGATCCGGGGGTTTATCTCCTGGATCCTCTCCCAGGTGAAGCCCATGCGGTCGACGGCGCCCGGGCCGAAGTTCTCCACCATCACATCGGAGCGGCGGATGAGCTCGGTCAGGATCTCCTTGCCGCGCGGGGTCTTGGTGTTGAGGGTGATGCTCCGCTTGTTGCAGTTGAGCATCGTGAAGTAGAGCGAGTCGACGTCGGGCAGGTCGCGCAGCTGCCCCCGGGTGATGTCACCGGTGGGCGCCTCCAGCTTGACGACGTCCGCGCCGAGCCAGCCGAGCAGCTGGGTGGCGGAGGGGCCGGACTGGACGTGGGTCATGTCGAGGACGCGTACGCCCTCAAGCGCCTTGCTCGCGGGGGCCGTTGTCATGGCAGGGCTCCTCTACTTGTACATGGTCTGGTTCATGGTTCCGGGGGCGTACGCGTCCGGATCGACCCACACGTTGATCAGCGACGGCTTGCCCGACTCGCGGGCGCGTCGCAGCGCGGGCGCGATGTCGGCGGGGTCGCGGACCTCCTCGCCGTAGCCGCCCAGCATCCGCGCGAACTGGTCGTAGTGGACGTCGCCCAGGGTGTTGCCGATCCGCTCCCGCTCCAGGCCGTACTTATGCGCCTGGCCGTAACGGATCTGGTTCATCGAGGAGTTGTTGCCGACGATCCCGACGAACGGCAGGTCGTAGCGCACCAGCGTCTCGAAGTCCCAGCCCGTCAGCGAGAACGCCCCGTCGCCGAACAGCGCCACGACCTCCTTGTCCGGCCGGGCCTGCTTGGCGGCGAGCACGAACGGGATGCCGACACCGAGCGTGCCGAGCGGGCCCGGGTCCATCCAGTGCCCCGGCGACTTCGGCTGCACGACCTGACCGGAGAAGGTGACGATGTCGCCGCCGTCCCCGATGTAGATCGAGTCCTCGGTGAGGAACTCGTTGATCTCGCCGACCAGCCGGTACGGATGGATCGGCGAGGCGTCCGACTTCAGCTGCGGCAGCCTCTTCTCGATCGCGGTCTGCTCGGCGGTCCGCAGCTCCTCCAGCCACGCCTTGCGCTTGACGGCCCCGCCATCGAGCCGCCCCGACGCGGCCTGGGTCACGGACTTGAGGATCATCCCCGGGTCGCCCACGATCCCCAGGTCGACGTCCCGGTTCTTGCCGACGGTGCGGTAGTCGAGGTCGATCTGCACAACGGTCGCATTCGGCGGGAGCCGCTTCCCGTACCCCATCCGGAAGTCGAAGGGGGTGCCCACGATCACGATGAGGTCGGCGTTGGAGAACGCGTACCGGCGCGACAGCTGGAAGTGGTGCGGGTCCCCGGGCGCCAGCGTGCCGCGCCCGGACCCGTTCATGTACGCGGGCACGTTCAGGGTGCGTACGAGCTCGATGGCGTCGTCGGTGGCCCGGCTCGTCCACACCTGGCTGCCCAGCAGGATCGCCGGCTTCTCGGCGTGTACGAGCAGGTCGGCGAGCTTCTCCACGGCCTCCGGATCGCCGGGGCTGCGGGTGGAGGCCCGGTAGCGCCCTGCCGCCGGGATGCGCGCCTTCTCCAACGGCACCTTCGCGTCGAGCACATCGCGCGGAATCTCCAGGAAGGACGGCCCCGGCGCCCCGTTGAAGCACTCGCGGAACGCCATCGACACCATGTCCGCGGCCCGCGAAGTGTCCGGGACGGTCGCCGCGAACTTCGTGATCGGCGTCAGTATGTCGACATGGGGGAGGTCCTGGAGCGACCCCATCTTGTGCTGGCTGTGCGCGCCCTGACCGCCGATCAGCAGCATCGGCGACTCGGCACGGAAGGCATTGGCGACCCCGGTGATGGCGTCCGTGGTGCCGGGCCCGGCCGTGACCACCGCGCAGCCGGGCTTCCCGGTGATCCGGGCGTAGCCGTCGGCCGCATGCGCGGCGACCTGCTCGTGACGTACGTCGACGACCTCGATCCCCTCGTCCACGCAGCCGTCGTAGATGTCGATGATGTGGCCGCCGCAGAGGGTGTAGATGACATCGACGCCCTCCGCCTTCAGCGCCTTGGCGACCAGGTGTCCGCCCGAGATGAGGTCCTGACCGCTGTCGTCGGAGCCTTGAGGCATGGCGAAGTCCGTCCCTTCGTAGGGGAGTTGAGGTGCGCCTTCGGTTCTGCCCGCCGAGGGCAGGGGGCGCCCTCCGATAGATTGCATACAGTCGACGAATACTGTATGAACCTTGTTATCTCTCATTCGATGGTGCGCTGTCCAGGGGCGTGCGGCACTTTCACACTCAGAGAGGAGCCGGCATTGGATCTGTACGGGTACGAGGCAAGGGGTCTGTTCAAGGGTCACGGCATCGCGGTCCCCGACGCGGCCGTGGCCGCATCCCCGCGCGAGGCCCGGGCGGCGGCCGAATCGCTGGGCGGCCGGGTGGTCGTCAAGGCGCAGGTGAAGACCGGGGGCAGGGGCAAGGCGGGCGGAGTGAAGCTCGCCGCGAACCCGGCGGGCGCCGAACTGACGGTCCGCCAGATCCTGGGCAAACGTGGTCGCGGGCTGCGGGCCGCGGCCCGCCAACTTCCCCTACATCGGGGGAGGTGCCTCGGCCCAGGTCATGGCGGATGGCCTGACCGTGATCCTCTCCGACCCGGCCGTGAAGTCCGTGTTCGTGAACGTCTTCGGCGGGATCACGGCCTGCGACGCGGTGGCCGACGGCATCGTCCAAGCCCTGGAATCAGTGCACTTGACCCAGCCCCTGGTCGTACGCCTGGACGGGAACAACGCCGCACAGGGCCGCGCCATCCTCGCCGACCACGCCCACCCGCTGGTCCAGCAGGTGACCACCATGGACGGCGGGGCCCGCCGCGCCGCCGAACGCGCCCAGCGGGGAGTCTGACATGGCGATCTTCCTCACCAAGGAGAGCAAGGTCCTCGTCCAGGGCATGACCGGCGCCGAGGGCATGAAGCACACCCGCCGGATGCTGGCCGCCGGCACGGAGGTCGTGGCGGCGCCAATCCGCGCAAGGCGGGCCGGATGGTCGACTTCGGCGACTGTACGGTGCCGGTGTTCGCGACGGTGGGGGAGGGGATGGCGGCGACGGGCGCGGACGTGTCGGTCGTCTTCGTCCCACCGCCCTTCGCGCGAGCGGCGGTCGAGGAAGTGGTGGACGCGGGCATGGCCCTAGCCGTGGTGATAACGGAAGGCATCCCGGTGCACGACGCGGTGGCGTTCCACGCCCACGCCCGAGCGAGGGACGGCGCCACCCGCATCATCGGCCCGAACTGCCCCGGCCTGATCAGCCCGGGCCAGTCCAACGCGGGCATCATCCCGGCGGACATAGCCCCGAAGCCGGGCCGCACAGGCCTGGTCTCGAAGTCGGGCACCCTCACGTACCAGCTGATGTACGAGCTGAGAGACATCGGCTTCTCGTCGGCGGGGCGGTGGGTATAGGCAGCGACCCGGTGACAGGCACCACCCACATCGACTGCCTGGCAGCCTTCGAGGCGGCCCGGACACCGAGTTGATCGTCCAGATAGGTGAGGTAGGCGGGGACGCGGAGGAGCGGGCGGCGGCGTACATAGCGGCCCATGTGACGAAGTCGGTGGTCGGCTACATCGCGGGCTTCACCGCCCCCGAGGGCAAGGATGGGCCACGCCGGGGCGATCGTGTCCGGTTCGACCGGAACGGCGTCGGCGAAGAAGGCGGCACTGGAGGCGGCGGGGGTGCCGGTGGGGGCGACTCCTTCGGAGACGGCGGGGTTGGTGGTGGGGGTGCTGGGGTAGCCGAGCTTTGCTCCGAGGGGCGGCGGTGCGGTGATTCGACGCGGCTGAGGGCTGTCGGAGGCGGGGCGCGGAGTTCCCCGCGCTCCTTTAGGGGGCTGCGCTGGAGCGGACTTGGGAGGTCCGCTGGTCGGCGCAACGGCCTTTACTGGCGCGCCAATTCAGCCGCTCCAGGGTTCCCTTCAGTGGCGCCTGATGCAGTCCCTCCGGCGTTTGAGGAGCGGGGGTACTGGGGGCGAGGGGGGGGCTCGGTCCACCGCGCACCGGCCGAAGGGCCCGCCAGGGCGGGGGTTTGGGGCGGTGCCCCCGGCCGGAGGCCGAAGAAACTACCGCTGAAGGGCGGGTTCGGGGGCTGCCCCCAACTCGCCTGCACCGACAGGGGCTTGGGATTGCCCCGCTGAGGGGCGCGGGGCACTGCGCGACCAGCCACCGACGGCCCGCAGTCGACGAACTCGCCGGCAAGGGGGCTGGGTGCGCGGAGCCCCAGTGCCACCCGCCGGGCCGAGGTCGAACGACCCGCCAGAGCAGGGTTCCGGGTCGTAGCCCCGGCGCACCACCCGCCGCCCCAAGCCCAACGACCCACCGCCGGAGGCTTTCGGGAAGGGGCGGGGTGGGGAACCAGCCCGCCGCAGGCGTCCACCGACCCGCGCCCTCCCACCGCACCCACCCCGCCCCGCGATCACGTGACGTCACTCATACTTCACGCCGAGTACGTACCCAACCCCGCACCACCTCACTACCGTCCGGTAACACAAGCCATCGCACCCCCGCCCCGACAGCCATCGCACCGAGAGCGGAGACCCTCATGGCACCCACCCCCGGCCCCACCACCCCCACCTCCCTCACCCTGAAGCCCGGAACAGCCTGGTCGGACGCCTGGCAGCGCAGCCGAGCCGTCGCCCCCGAGGCCTTCCAGGACGACCGCGTCCTGAACCTCTGGGCCGGTGAGTGGCATGCCGACGGCCGCGCACTCCCCGCCACCAGCCCCGTCGACGGCACCCCCATCGCAGGCCCGCCCCGCCTCGACGCCCCCACCGCCCGCCAGGCCGTACGCGCCTCCCTGGACCAGCACCGCGCCTGGCGTCACATCCCGCTCCCCGAGCGCAGGGCCCGCGTCAGTGCCACCCTGGACGCGCTGACCGAGCACCGCGAACAGCTCGCCCTCCTCCTCGTATGGGAAATAGGCAAGCCCTGGCGCCTGGCCGAGGCGGACGTGGACCGCGCCATCGACGGAGTCCGCTGGTACGTCGACAACATCGACACGATGCTGGAGGGCCGCACCCCTCTCCCCGGCCCCGTCTCCAACATCGCGAGCTGGAACTACCCGATGTCGGTCCTGGTCCACGCGATGCTGGTCCAGGCCCTCGCGGGCAACGCGGTGATCGCGAAGACCCCGACCGACGGCGGCGTCGCCTGCCTCACCCTGGCCGCCGCCCTCGCCGTACGCGAGGGGATCCCGATCACCCTGGTCAGTGGCAGCGGGGGCGAACTCTCCGAGGCCCTCGTCCGTTCCCCGGAAATCGGCTGCGTGTCCTTCGTCGGCGGCCGCGACACCGGTGCCCGCATCGCCACGGCCGTAGCCGACCTCGGCAAGCGCCACATCCTGGAGCAAGAGGGCCTGAACACCTGGGGAGTCTGGAACTTCTCCGACTGGGACGCGCTCTCCTCCGCCATCCCCAAACTCTTCGACTACGGCAAGCAGCGCTGCACCGCCTACCCCCGGTTCGTCGTCCAGCGCACCCTGTTCGACCAGTTCCTGGCCGCCTACCTGCCGGCCGTACGCTCCGTACGCATCGGTCACCCCCTGGCGGTGGAACACCCCGAAGGCGCCCTGCCCGCACTGGACTTCGGCCCCCTCATCAACGCGGCGAAAGCCAAGGAGCTGGGCGACCAGGTGGTCGAGGCGATCGACCGCGGCGCAGTCCCGCTGCACCGCGCGTCCCTGGCCGACGGCCGCTTCCTGCCCGGCCAGGACACCAGCGCCTACCTCCCGCCGGTCACCCTCCTGAACCCGCCCCCGTCCTCGCCCCTCTTCCACGCGGAACCGTTCGGCCCGGTCGACACGATCGTCCTGGTCGACACGGAGGCCGAACTCCTCGCCGCGATGAACGCCTCCAACGGAGCGCTGGTCGCCACCCTGTCGACCGATGACCCGGGGACGTACGACCGACTGGCCCCGCAGATAAGGGCGTTCAAGGTCGGCCGGGGCAAACCGCGCTCGCGCGGCGACCGCGAGGAACTGTTCGGCGGCTTCGGCGCTTCGTGGCACGGGGCGTTCGTCGGCGGCGAACTCCTGGTCCGCGCCGTAACGGAGGGCCCGGAGGGAGAGCGCGCCCCGGGCAACTTCCCGGCGTACCAACTGATCCCGTGACGACCGGCCCGATCACTCCGGCCCGATCACTCCGGACGGATCACCCCGGACCGGCACGGCAATGTCACCCGATGCCCTGCCGGTCCGGCTCCAACGCGAAAGCGCGCTCGGCCGCCTCCGGGACCGCGAGTTCGACGGCCTGCGCGAGGAGCTCCCGATGCCGGAGCAGCGGCTCGCGGCGCGGTTCGGGGGCGAGCCCGAGCAGATCGTCGAGCCCCGCGATGATCCGGCGGGTGACCTGCGGGTTCCCGACCGCGCAGAGCCGGATCTCGGCGAAAGCGAGGTCGACGAGATCGGCCCAGTCGGGCACGTCCTGGACGAGCCGGACCTCTCCCTTGCCGTCCGGGTGCCCGACGGCACCGAGCGGCCGGTGCGCCAGCGCCGTGAGCAACTGCACGATCCGGTCGAGGCACTGAACGGCGGTGGTCGGGTCGTTGACGGCGGGCGAAAGAGCCCGCAGCGCGATATCGGAGAGCTGCCGAAGCCCGAACCCGAGATCCTGGTGGAACGTACGCTCCACACCCACCGAGGCGGTGTAGCGCAGCGCGCCCCGCGAAGGCACCTTGCCCGCATCGCTCCCGTGCACCGAAAGCAGCGGGGTGCCCGGCACCACGAAGTCCCCGATGCGGGGAATGAGCCGGAGCACGACCCCCTGCCGCTGAGCGGCCCGTACGAGCCGGGCGATATTGACATCCCGCAGCACCCCGGCCTGCCCGCTGTACCCGACCTGAGCGATCTCCGGACCAAGGCCGAGCCCACCGAGATCCCCACGAGGCATCTTGTCCACGACCCGCAGGGCCTCACCGGTGATCCGGTCGACGACGTGTCCGACCCGCATGAGCCGCAGCGTGGAGTTCACGTACGCGATGAAGAGGAAGAGGCTCAGCGCGACCAGGAGCAGCGTAAGGACGGTCTGCAGAAAGGGGACGGTGGTCACGAGCCGGGGGTCGGTCTCGCTCTCGAAGGAGGTCAGCACGAGCAGCGACAGTGTGAACGTGGCCAGGAAGACGGCGAAGGTCAGCTTGGTGATCCGGGACCGCACGAAGATCCGGACCACACGGGGGGTGAACTGCCCACTGGCCATCTGCACGGCCACGAGCGAAATGCTGAACACGACACCGATGAAGGTCATCATCGCCGAGCTGACCGTGTTGATCACGGGCTTGGCGTCGTTGACGATCCGGATGAGTTCGTCGACCGCGTCGAATTCCTGGTGGTCCTGGAGCGCCTGGACGATGGCCGAGTCGGCATCGTTCGTCCCGACCCACAACGCGAAGATCAGCACCATGGCCGCCGTCGGCGCGAACCAGAACGTGTCCCGCAGATGCTCACGCAACGGCGAGAGCGCACGCGGCCGCCGGTATCCCTTGCCCTTGATCACCCGGCGAGGTTAGGCCTGCCCCGCAGTGCTGATGCCGCCGCGCCGCCGTGTGGTCCCACAGTCGTACACACATTGGTCCTCACGGAGTACGAATCCGTACATCCGCGCCAGAAGAATGGAAGACAACGAAGCGAACGCAGCCGAACCGACATCGACCAAGGGAGCAAGAGCCATGCCCGCTGGCCGCACCAGGACCCGGACCATCGTGCTCGCCGCCGTCTCGGTGGCGGTGGCCCTCGGCTTCGCCGCGGTCGTGGCCGTGCCGGCCGCGAAGGACTGGTTCCAGAACCGCCACGACGAGGCCGCCTCCTACAGCTCCGGCAAGGAGGCGAAGGGCGACCGCGCCTCCGTACCCCGCTGGCTCCCCGACGGGGCGAAGCGCATCGAGTACGCGATGAAGACGACCGGAGGCGACCGCCTCCTGAAGGCCACCCTCCCCTCGGCGACCCTCCCGCCCACGTGCAAGCCCCACAAGCCGGACACGGCCCCGAAGCCGCCGGGCATGAAGTCGGCATGGTTCCCGAAGCACGCCGAGCAGCGCGCGGCGGCCCGCTGCGATCTGTACTACGCGTACATGGAGGGCAACACTCTGTACGCCTGGCAGGCGAACGAGGACTGGGTCGCGGCGAACAAGGCCTGACGCCTCGCCTGACCACGCAATATGCGGGTGAACAGCACCTCAAACCCCTGGTAGAGTTCTCTATGTCGCCGCGGGGAACACACCGCGAAGACAACACCTAGTCCGGGTGGCGGAATGGCAGACGCGCTAGCTTGAGGTGCTAGTGCCCTTTATCGGGCGTGGGGGTTCAAGTCCCCCCTCGGACACAGAGCATGTTCACATGGAAGAGCGGGTTGTGACTCAACGGTCACGATCCGCTCTTTTGCATAGTAGGTCAGCTTGAGGCCGAGGGCTAGGTAGAGCTGCTGCTTGTCTTCAGGGGCGGCGGTTGCGAGGGCGGCGTGGATGCCGCCGAGCTGTTCGATCAGCTCGCGGATCTGGTCCTCGGTGAGCACGGTGCGCTGTGCCTGGTCGGTTTCGTTGTGATGAGTTCTGGGTCGGTGCCGCGGTCGAGGGCTGCGCGGTAGTGGGCGATGCGGCGGTCGCAGTCGGCGATGGTGATGCGGGCGACTTCGAGTGCGGGGGCGGTGGTGAGGGTGTTTTCCTGGCTGCGCTGGAGTTCGTGGAGGGTCCGGTCGAGCCGGGCAGGGGCGAAGGACTGGGCGATCCATGCGTCGAGCCGGGGGAGCACGGCGTCCTCGCGGACGTAGAGGGTTGGCGGGTGATCGAGGGCTGTGGTGCGGGCGTATTCGTAGGTGTAGCGGCAGCGGTAGTGGGGGTGGCCGTTGTTGAAGCTGCCTTGCATTTTGCGGCGGCAGATGGAACAGCTCATACGTCCGCGCAGCACGTAGGTGTGTGTGGTGGTGCGCGGTGGCCGCGGGTGATCGCGCCGCTCGTGGCGTGAGGTGCGCTGGGCCTGGGCGGCCTTGAAGTCGTCCAGGCTGACGAGTGGTTCGTGGACCGGTTGTGCGGACCAGATCCACTGGTCGGGCTTGTTCCAGGACTGTTTGGTGCGGTGGCCGAGGGTGATGTCGTCGATGTCGAGCAGGACTTCGTCCTTGCGCTGTTTGTTCCAAATCTCGTGGCCGGTGTAGCGGGGGTTGGCGAGGATGGCGGCGACGGCGCTCTTGGACCAGGCAAGACCGTCCCGGTGGGGGTTGCGGGCCCGGTCGTGGGCGGAGGGGCAGGGGATCCCGTCGTGGGTGAGTCCGATGGCGATGGCCAGGTAGCCCATGCCGTGCAGGTACTCGGCGAAGATCCGCTGCACGACGGCCGCCGCGACGGGGTGGTCGGGCACGAGTCGGTGCAGCCGTTTGCCGTCGGCGGCTTTGGCGGGGTTGGGGTGGGGGCCGGCGTCCTCCAGCGTGTAGCCGTAGGGCGGGCGTCCGCCGAGGAAGCGGCCTTCGAGCTGGGCCTGGGAGGCCATGGCGGTGCGCACCCGGATCTTGATGCGGTTGCGTTCGCCTTTGCTCATGCCGCCGAAGACGGACATGACGAGGTCGTGGGCTTCGTTGTCGGGGTCGATCGGCCCGCCGACTTCGGGGACCCACAGGGGGACGTGGAAGTGGACGAAGAGGGGGAAGGTGTTGCCGAACTGGTTGCCGTAGAAGGTGCGCTGGGGCTCTCCGATGACAACGGCGTCGAAGCCCCGCTCGGGGTTGCGCAGGTCCTGGAGGAGGGCGGCGGCTTGGGGACGGCGCTTCCATGGCAGGGCGCGTGAGTGGCCGGAGTCGAAGTACTCGGCCACGATCCGGCCGCCGGCTGGTTCGATCAGCCCCTTGGCCCGCAGGAGTTGCCAGTTCTTGGAGGCTTCCGGGTCTTGAAGGTCCTCGGTCGAGCAGCGTCCGGCGAAAGCGAATCGGGTCACGTCGTACTCCCGCAGTGATAGTGGTGCGACCAGCGGCCGATGGTCGTCCGTGGTACCTCTGATCGGCGAAGAGGGCCAGTCGCGGGCCGCTGAAACCAGGGTGCTGGTCAGGGCGGCTGTGGGGGGGGGCTTCCGGGTCCGTTTACGCAGGCGGAGACGAGAATCCGCAGGAGCATGGCCGCGACCGTGGGCGTGAGAGCGGGAGGCTCATGCGGGAGTTCCACTTTGATGCGGCCTGCCCGGTCGGCGGCTGGGTGACGGAGCCGAGACTGGTCCGACGTGACGGCGGACAAGCCATCGGTGTGCCTCCCTGCGACAGGCTGTCGATCGCAGCAGAGTTCAGCAGGTACTTCTTGCCGATCGGTCTGCCTCGGAGCGGAGGGGCGCACTGGCTGATCCATAGGCATCTCCAAGGGGCAGGCGTGGCTACCCTCTAAGGAGAATTTGGCCCGTGAAATGCGCCACAGGGACGAGTGACGGCGTGTCAGTGGCCTTAGGCCTCGCCCGGGTTCGAACTGACCGTGCGGGGCTCGAAAAGTCGTCGCTGCCGCTCAAGAGGCGTATTGGTACTCGTTGATGGCTCCGCCGAGGACGCGGGTTCGCAAGAGCCTGAGGGCGTCGAAGTCGTGCACGGCAGGGGGTTGGTCCTGGGCCTCGGGTGGCCGTTGGCCTCGGGATCGGTGCGGTCGATGCCTGTTGTAGTGGTCCTGGTACTCGGCGAGGACCTGTCGGGCGTGGGTCTCGTTCATGATCAGAACGTGGTCGAGAGCCTCGCGGCGGATCGTGCCGATCACGCGCTCGCAGTGGGCGTTCATGCGCGGCGACTGGGGCGCGGTGAGCAGCACCTCCATCTCCTCGGCTTCGAAGACGGCGTCGAAGGAGCTGGTGTACTTGCTGTCGCGGTCGCGGAGGACGAAGTGCAGGGCCTCGACACGGCTGCCCAGCCCAGCGGCGAGGTTGCGGGCCTGCTGGGTCGCCCACTGCGCGGTGGGGTGGGCGGTGACGCCGGTGATGTGGAGCTGGCGGGTGCCGTGCTCGAGGAACGCCAGCGCGTGCAGCCGTCTGCCGGTGATCGTGTCCACGTGGAAGAAGTCCGCGGCGATGATCCCCTCGGCCTGGATGGTGAGGAACTCGCGCCAGCTCGGGCCGGTGCGGCGCGGGGCCGGGCCGATGCCGGCCGCGTGCAGGATCTCCCAGACCGTGGACGGCGCGATCGGATGCCCCAGCCGGGCCAGCTCGCCCTGGATTCTGCGGTGCCCCCACCGAGGGTTCTCCCGCGCCAGACGCAGCACCAGTTTCCTGAGTGCGGCCGCGGTAGGTGGGCGCCCGGTGCGTCGGCGCCGGGCGGAGCAGTCCCACTTCTTGGCGATCAGCCTGCGGTGCCAGCCCAGTAGCGTCCCCGGCGTGACCGGGAAGACGCCGCTCCAGCAATGACGCGGTATCAGCGACGACAGCGCGGCCAGCCAGAACCGGTCCGAGGGCTCGTAGCGGAGCGGACCGGGGAGCTGCCGGCGCAGCACCGCGTTCTCATGCCGCAACACCAGCAGCTCGGCATCCTTGGCCGTGTCCCGGCGCAGCAGCACCGCCGGCACGGACAGCAACGCCCGGGTGGCCCGATACAGCAGCGAGATGATCACCCGTGCAGCATCCCAGCCACCGCCGATGACTCTGCACGCAGCCTCCCACCTGCAGCGATGACTTTACGAGCCCCACACGGTCTTGTGCCCGGGTTGCCATTCGAGGGGCGATGCATGAGCCTTCACCGCACCACGCAGGATGGCGTGGCCAGGGCCGCAGCCGCGGTGCTGTGCTTGGCTGTCGCCTGGATACACGTCCAGGACCAAGGCGGCTTCCCGGGTGACAAGACGCCCCACTACGTTGCCGTCGGTTACTACATTCTCGAAGGCGCCGGTGCTCTGGGGGCCGCACTTCTGCTGGCCGGATGGCGGAGTCGGCTGTATCCGGCCGACTGGCTGCTGGTGACCGCGGTCGCGGCCGGTCCCCTCCTCGGCTACGTGCTCTCCCGAGGGCCAGGACTCCCCAACTACAGCGACGACAAGGGCAACTGGACCGAACCCCTGGGCGTGGCCAGCCTCGGTGTCGAGGGCACCCTGCTGCTCCTTGCCGTCGTTGTGCTGGCGATGTCCCACAGAGCGGCACGCGCCCCCGAACTGTGATGTCCGCGTCCCTCGGTAGGCAGCGGGGTCCCTCAGTCTGTGCCCCCATGGAGTTGAGGCGGTTGGCGTACTCGCCAATCTGCTGCCAGCCCGGCGCCCCCGCGTCAGCGCCTGCAAGGTGAAGTGCCCCATGACCCGATACCTGGCAACCCCGCTGACCCTCGCCCCGCGATCAGCCAGGACTTCACCGCCCTGGACATCGCGGTCCACCAAGCGGTCAAGCCACCGCCCGCTCCTACCCGCCCGTCCCTCACTCCGGGCCGCAAGACGCTCGTGCTCGACCTCCTGCGAACCGATCCCGAACGACCCTGGCGGTCACAGGAGATCGCCGAAGCGATCGACTGTTCCAATATCAAGAGCCTCTGGACACAGCTCTCGACCTGGGTGAAGGACGGGATGCTCCGCAAGATCGCGAAGGACACCTACGCACTCGTCCCGGACTGGATGAGAAGCAACGAGGCGGATACCGTCACGATTTGACGAAGCCGCAGGTCGCTTAACTACGCGGCATTGATGACTTCCCTGACTGGTTCGGCTGCATCGAGGACGCCAAAGCGTGGTGCGAGCGGTTCTGTGCGGGGGCTTGGAGGCCTTGCTGGAGGTGGACATCTTCCTGCACGGCGAACGGCACCCACCCGGAGGCAGGTGCCGTTCGTACTGAGTCATCCACTGGGGCATCGTCATCCCAGGAGTGAGACCCGTTGTTTCGGCCGCACACCGGGTCATCCCGGGAACCGCAGTCGTATGTCAAGTATACCCCCCCATATGCACTCAATGGCGTGTTGACAAGTGACCGTCCGGAGGCGGAGAAGCCTGCGCCGTCGCGCCATCTCAGCCGCCGCTCGGAGGGGTGCGCTGTCCGTTGCATGTCCGGCTGGTTCGGCAACTGACCGGTGGGGGCATCAGAACCTGAGATGAATCACCGCCTCGCCCACCGCGACGCCGCCATGGAGGAGGCCTCCTCGATCGATTGTCGATCAGTGTCGGCGACACCGTTCAGCGAGGCCAGGAGCTGTATTACTTCAGCTACGGCGGTTCCAGCATCGCCCTGGCCTTCGAACAGGGCATCGTGGACGAGTTCACCGTGCCGTTCAACAACGCCCACGAGCACCCGCACGACGGCCCCACGGTCTTCGGCACGGTCGCTCGGTCGCAGATCGCTCGCGCCGCCTGAGCTCGGCTGGAAGCGGCAAGCAGGGCCAGCAGAAGGAGAGTCGTTGATGACCACGTTCCCCACCGCGCGAGACGTCAGAACCACCCCGGAGGGCCTCGTGTGGGAACCCAGCGAACGGTGGGTGCGAGGCCGCAAGGGCGATGTCACCGTCGTCGACAGCAGGCACCCGATCCTCGTGTGGGAGCCCGGAGTGCCCGTCCCGCTGTACGCCTTCCCACGCGAGGAGGTCCGCGAGGACCTGCTCCGCCCGGCGAAGAACCCACGGACGGGTACGCACACGGGCTCGCAGATCTTCTACGACCTCGAAGCCGATGGCGAACTGATGGAGAACGCGGCCTGGACGTTTCCCGCCGACGACCTGGCCGCGCACATCGCCTTCGAGTGGTTCCGGCGCGTCGGCCGCGGCCCGGACCACTGGTACGAGGAGGAGGAAGAGATCTTCATCCACCCCCGCGACCCGCACAAACGAGTGGACGCGATCCCCAGCAGCCGGCACGTCCAGGTCGACATCGGCGGCACGACGGTGGCCGAAACACACCGCCCGGTGCTGCTCTTCGAGACCGGACTGCCCACGCGCTACTACCTCCCTCGCGAGGAGGTGCGCCTGGACCTGTTCGAACCGACCGACCACAGCACGGGCTGCCCGTACAAGGGCACCGCCGAGTACTGGTCGTGGAGCGGCGAGGCCGAGGTGCCGCCGAGCGTCGTCTGGAGCTATCCGGATCCGCTGCCCGCGGTGGGCGCCGTCCAGGGCCTCCTCGCCTTCTACAACGAGGCCGTCGACATCACCGTGGACGGCGAGCGACTGGAGCACCCCGCCACTCCGTTCAGCAAGACGCTCTCGACGCCGTGACCCGGGCGGCCCGCGCGGGCTCGGGCTCTACGCCGCGTCGTACATCGTCTTGATCGCGCTCCGGAAAGCGGGATGTTCCCCGAGTCGTCGCACGTAGTCCCCGAGCCGGGGGGACGTACACCTCAGCTCGTCCCGGTCGAGGTGTTCGAGCGCCACCCACAGGTCCACGTCCGCGGCCGTCAACTCCGTTCCCAGCGCGTAGGGATGGCGGGCGAGGCTGCTGTCCAGGAGGGCCAGCGCCGCCTGTCGCACCGAGGGCCGCCCGGAAGGGGAACCCGGCCGCGGTCACGTTCCCGCGCCCGCTGACGAAGCCCGGCGACGATCCGTACGCGTTCTCCTTCTCCGGGCTCAAGACGGCCGCCGCCCCGCTGGGTGGAACAGCACCGTGTCCGTGGCGAGGAGGCGTCGGTCGCCGACGGTGCTACCGCGTTGCAGGAGGCTGTGGCCGACGTCCTGACCCGCAATGCCCTGCGGGCCTGCCGTGACCATGAGGTGAAGACGTTGATCCTGGTCGGGGGAGTGGCGGCCAACTCCCGTGTGCGTGCCTTGGCAGAACAGCGCTGCCGGGCGGCGGGGATCGAGTTGCGGGTGCCGCCCATGACGCTGTGCACGGACAACGGCGCGATGATCGCGGCGGTCGGCGACCTGCTGGCCCTGGCCCGCTCCGGCGCCGAACCCGCCCCGCTCGACGTGTCCATCGATCCTTCCGCGCCCCTGGAGTACGCCGCGCTGACGCTGTCGGCCGCTCCGCAGCCCCGGACGGCCTGATGCTGGCGGTCGTCGGACGCGTCACGGGTCAGAGACTGATGTCGTACGGGGAAGGGGTGCGGGCGGTCTATGCAGGCGCCTTCGGTGCCGCACCCTGGAACGAGGCGCCGAATCGAGCGGACGCCTACATGGACCGGCTGGGCTCCGATGTGACCCGGCCCGGTTTCACAGCTGCCGTGGCGCTGGAGGGCGAGGAGGTTCTCGGCTGGGCCACCGCCTGGACCACTCCCCGGCCCTTCCCTTCCGGACGGTGCTATCTGCAGGTCGCGGCGGTGCTCGGGGAGCAGCGCATCCAGCAGTGGCTGTGCGGCGCCCGCGAGGTCGACGAACTGGCGGTCGCCGGCCGCGGCCGCGGGTCCGGCCTCGGAGCGAGGCTGCTGCACGCCGTGACCGAGGACCGGGCGGACGGCCGCTGCTGGCTGCTCACCCCGGCCCGGGCTGCCGATGCCCTCTGCTTCTACGCGGTGGCCGACTGGACGCCGGCCACCCATCCCGCACCGTCCGGGGCGAGCCACGCCGTTTTCCTCGGGCCCCGGCACCCGGCTCGTGCTTTCGCCCTCGCCCCCTGTGACCATCGAAACCGTGGAGCCCCACCCCCATGCGTACTGCCGACATCAGTCAGGGCGCTCCGGGCGTCGACGTCGGGGATTGTTCGCACACTCGTTGTCGGCACTGGGCGTCGGCTGTCGAATAGTCCCCACTGGTGATCGGGTTTGAACACAAGAACCCCATGTGTTGTGAGGAGCGGGAGGATGGGTGGGTGCTGTCCCGGGTCTGGGGTCTGACTCATGAGATTTCTGACCGAAGTGTCCCGCTTACACAGTGTCGACCGTTGGCTGGGGATGGTGCGTTGTCGGTGCCGGGCTGGCGGGGTGTGTCCCGATAGGGGCCTGCCGATTGTTGTGGCGTCCTCACAATTCTGACCGCCCGACGCGGCCCGGTACCGGCAACGTGACGCGCCATCGGACCGAAGGGGAACGGGTATGCCCAGTTCGACCGTGTCCAGTACGTCGCCTGCTCTGAAGTCCCGCTGTCGTCGCCCCGCGGGGGAGGTGGTTTTGGGAGTGGACACGCACCGGGATGCGCATGTGGCTGCGGTGCTGTCCTTGACGGGGGCAGTGCTTGCCACCGACGAGTTCCCGGCCGCCGCGGCTGGCTATCGCGATCTGCTCAAGTGGGCCAGGAAGTTGGGCGGGGTGGACCGGGCCGGGGTGGAGGGGACCAGCTCCTACGGAGCGTCCTTGACGCGCTATCTGCTGGCCCAGGGCGTGGACGTGTTTGACGTGAATCGGATGGACCGGGCAGATCGCCGCCGGCGCGGGAAATCGGATCCGCTCGATGCCCAGAACGCGGCGCGAGCCGTGTTGAGCGGCCGGGCCCGCGCCCAGGCCAAAACGGGCGACGGACCGGTTCAAATCGCGAGAATGTATAAACTCACGAAGGCGTCGGCCGTCAAAGCCCGCACACAGGCCATCAACCAGCTCAAGGCCGTCCTCATCACTGCCGACCCCGCCTTGAGAGAAGATCTGGCCGGACTGGGCAATGCCGAACTCTTCCGTACCTGTGCGCGATTTGCTGACGCGAGCAGCCGCGAGGAGGTCGGCAAGGAGACGGTGCTGCAGGCCACCCGGATCACGCTGGGCCTGCTGGCATCCCGGATCGGCCAGCTTACCGAGCAGATCCGGGACGTGGAAGACCGAATGACCCGGCTCGTGGAACACCATGCCCCACAACTGCTCGAACTGGTGGGCATCGGTCCGGACACGGCCGTCACCTTGCTGATCACGGTGGGGGACAACCCGGAACGGCTGGACAGAGAGGCGTCCTTCGCCGCGCTGTGTGGAGTCAGCCCCGTCGAGCGCTCCTCCGGCAGTCGACAGTACCGTCGTCTCAACCGCGGCGGCGACCGTCAGGCCAACGCCGCGCTCCACCGCATCGTGTTCACCCGCTTGCGGGTCGACCTGCGCACCCAGGACTACTTCGAGCGCCGGATCAAAGAGGGAGAGACCCGGCGCGAAATCGTCCGTTGCCTCAAACGCTACGCGGCCCGCGAGGTCTTCCACCTGGTCAGACAGCTATGGCCAGGACCCCGCTCATAGGGGCTGTGTGAGACAGCGCCCGCTCAGCGAATCAACTGCCAGTCGCGGGGAGCTTCGGCCGGCCCCCTGCGGGAGCCGCGCTCAGCAAGCTCCCGCTCGGCCTTAACGGAGCCCGGGCTCCGTCGGTGCCGTGCTCCAGTACGCGACCCTTCATGGGCTCCAGGGCATTGTTCGTCCGGTCAGTGCTCAGTCGCCCGCACACCCGTCCAAAGGCATACCAGAGAGGGTCTGGGATCCGGATCAGTCGGGGGCGTGTGCTGCTTGGGGACCTCAGTGGACTGCTGCCGGGGGCCGTCACACTCAGGCCGTCGCCCACTAGGCCCTCGGCCAGGTGAGCACGCTGCTCGCCGCGTACAAGCCGCGTAAGCCGGCATTCGTCGGCACCGTCCCCCTGATTGCCTCTCTCACCAGGCACCGGCGCTATCAGGCTCAAGATCAGCGTCACATCGCTGAGGCCAGCGTCACCGGCGTCATCCGTAAGGGGGCCCGCCGATGAGTACTGAACGCATCTCCCGAGTGGCCTCCCTGAGCCGGTTACCGACCTGTTCGCCGCCATCGCTGAGGTCCTCGACGTACCGGTCCCGTCCAACAGACGTCGGTCCCATCCCCTGGTTGTAGGTGATGGGACCGACGTCATGAGCTCAGGCCCTTTTTCAACAGCGTTCATCGGGGCAGACCCTCGCCATCTCCGTAGATCCGGGGAGCAGCTGTGACGTTCCTGTATGCCTATTACGGCGGTCAGGACATCTGCCGCGTCCACTGCCTCTGGGACAACGACTGGGCTCTGATGCCCGACCAGATCCCGCGCTGGTTCGTCGAACTCCAGGCCCTGGTCGTGCAGGCCGGCCGCCCAGAACTCCCGCCCTTCACACCAGCCGCGCAACCCGCTAATTTCACCCGTTCGTGGGGGAGTCGGTCCGGGTTTGACGGCGGTAACCGGTCATCTCTATCGGCCGAAAATTGCGGTGATAAGGGATATAAAGAACATCTAACCGGGAGGGTGCCGGGTACGCATGGCTCCGTAGTCGGTCCCACCCGAGCCGACGCCTGCCGGTGGCGGTCTCGATAGCCGCTCCCAGTCCAACCGGCCACGGCGCCTTGACTCATAGCAGAAGACGAGGAACCAGTAGGGCGTATGACCACTTTCCGTGCCGGTGGGGTGTGCCGCGCCCGTGTGTTCCCCATAGCGTTCGCGCACCCGCTGCTGAGCCACGGCGGGCCGGGCGAACCGCAAGGTGGAGTGGATGCATCTGACCCCCCATGAACAAGAGAAGCTGCTCATTTACGTGGCCGCCGACATCGCGGAGAAACGGTGGCCGAAGGATCCCGAAAGGTTCCACCACTCCGAGCGCGTACAGCTCAACTACCCCGAGGCGATCGCACTGATCAGCCGGTACATCATGGAAGGGGCGCGCCGGGGGAAGCCGGTGCTGGACCTGGCCGCGGATGCGGCCCGGTTGTTCGAGCCAGAGGAGCTGATGGAGGGCGTCTTCGAGATGGTCCGCGACCTCCAGGTGGAGGCGACCTTCCCGGACGGGAGCAAGCTGTGCTCCGTACGTGAGTTGGTGCCTCGCAGCTTGGTGGACCTGCCCGGCCCTGAACCCGAGCCCGCCTCGATGGCTCTAGGAGTGCAATCGTGATTCCTGGAGAAATCGAGTTCGACGGCCCCGGCATCGTCATCAATGAGGGTAGGCCGGTAACAGTCCTGAAAGTGAAGAATGAAGGGGACCGGCCTGTTCAGGTCGGCTCTCACTACCATTTCGCCGAGGTCAATCACAGCCTGAAGTTCTTCTCGGGGGACGAGGAGCTGCCGCGCAGCGCGGCGCGCGGGCTGCGGCTGCATGTCGCGGCGGGAACGGCGAAGCGCTTCGAGACCAATACGGACTGCGACATCGAACTGGTACCGCTCGCGGGCAAGAGGGTGGTGCCGGGGCTGCGTGGCGAGACCGCGGGACCGGTGGGCGGCAACGCGGAAGCTGTGGACAGCGGCGCGGAATCGGGGGAGGGGCGATGACCGAGAATTCCCGGCACAGGCTGGAGCTGCCCCGGCAGAAGTACGCCGAGCTGTTCGGCCCGACGGCCGGTGACCGCATCCGGCTTGCCGACACCAATCTGTGGATCCGCATCGAGAAGGACCTCTCCGGAGGACCGGGACGGGCGGGGGACGAAGCGGTCTTCGGCGGCGGCAAGGTACTGCGCGAGTCCATGGGACAGTCCCTGCTCAGCCGTAAGGACGGAGCGCCCGACGCCGTCATCACCGGCGTGGTGATCGTCGATCACTGGGGCATCATCAAGGCCGATGTGGGCATCCGCGAGGGCAGGATCGTCGCACTGGGCAAGGCCGGCAACCCCGACATCATGGACGGAATCCACCCGGACCTCGTCATCGGGCCCGAGACGGAGATCATCGCAGGCAACGGCAAGATTCTCACCGCGGGTGCCGTGGACACGCATGTGCACTTCGTCGACCCGCAGGTCATTCCCGAGGCACTGGGTTCCGGCGTCACCACCCTCATCGGCGGCGGCGCCGGACCCGGCGAGGGCAGCAAGGCCACCACCGTTACTCCGGGGGCCTGGTACCTGGCCCGGATGTTCGAAGCGCTGGATGCCTACCCGGTCAATATCGGCCTGACGGGCAAAGGCAGTACGGTCAACAAGGAGTCGATGCGCGACCAACTGCGCGCCGGAGCCTTCGGGTTCAAGATCCATGAGGACTGGGGGGCAACCCCCGCCGCGATCCACGCCGCTCTGGAGGTGTGCCAGGAGAGCGGAGCCCAACTCGCCCTGCACGCTGACACCTTGAACGAGGCCGGCTACGTGGGCAGCACCCTGGAGGCCATCGACGGCCGGGGCATCCACGTGTACCACGCCGAGGGTGCGGGCGGCGGGCACGCCCCGGACATCATCACTGTGGCCCGCTGCTCCAATGTGCTGCCCTCCTCCACCAATCCGAGCATTCCGTACACGTACAACACCGAGGAAGAGCATTTCGACATGCTCATGGTCGCCCACCACCTCAACCCGAACGTCGACGAGGACGTGAAATTCGCTGGTTCGCGGATTCGGCCGGCCACCATGCTCGCCGAAGACATCCTGCATGACCTCGGCGCGATGTCGATGACGTCCTCGGACGCCCAGGCGATGGGGCGCGCGGGTGAAACCATCCTGCGCACCTGGCAGCTCGCACACGTCATGAAGGAGCGCATCGGCGCCGCGGCCCGCGACACCAGCTCCTGCGACAACCACCGGGTACGCCGCTATGTCGCCAAGTACACCATCAACCCGGCCATCACCCACGGCGTCGGCGACATCATCGGATCGGTGGAAGCGGGCAAACTTGCCGACCTGGTGCTGTGGGAGCCGAAGTTCTTCGGCGTCAGGCCGCACCTGGTCATCAAAGGCGGACAGATCGCGTACGCGCAGCTGGGCGACGCCAACGCCTCCATCCCCACCCCGCAGCCCGTGCTGCCTCGTCCCGCCTACGGCGCGGTCGGTCGGGCGCCGGCATCGCTCTCGCTGAACTTCGTCACGCATTTCGCGCTGGAGGACGGCCTGGTGGAACGGCTCGGCGTGGCCAAACCATTCCACGAGATCGAGAGCACCCGGAACATCACCAAGGCCGACATGAAGGAGAACGACGCGAGGCCCGACATCGTCGTCAACCCCGACTCGTTCAAGGTCACCATTGACGGCAAGGACGTGGAGCAGATGTGCCCGGAGGACGAACTGAAGGAACTTCCGCTCGCCCAGCGGTACTTCATCGTCTGATGGCCGCTGTGAACGCCGTGCGGAGGACTGCGGCGAACCCGCCGATGAGTCACCACCGATACCACCGCCACTGCAGTCACCGTGGGGAATCGCGATGAGCCGCGCGGCACTTTTGGTGCTCGCCGATGGCCGGTTCCCCGCCGGAGGGCATGCGCACTCCGGGGGCGCCGAAGCGGCCGTCACCGCGGGCCGTATCAAGGACACCCCCACCCTGGAGGCATTCTGCCGGGGCCGGCTGCACACCGCGGGACTGGTCGGCGCGAGCCTGGCCGCCGCGGCGGCGTCCGGCTGCGATCCGCTCCTGCTGGACGAGGCCGCCGACGCCCGAACCCCCGCCCCTGCCCTGCGGGTTGTGGCCCGCAGGCTGGGGCGGCAGATGATGCGGGCCGCCCGCGCGACCTGGCCCTCGGCCGAGCTGGACGCGCTGGCCGCGGCCCGCCCGCGCGGCGCTCACCAGCCCGTCGTGACGGGGCTTGCAGCCCGTTCGGCCGGGTTGGCACCGCTGGACGCCGCGTACGCGGTGGCGTACGAGAACGTCAGCGGCCCGGCCACCGCCGTCGTACGCCTGCTGAGCCTGGACCCCTTCGAGGCCACCGCCGTCCTGGCGCGCCTGGCCGACGACCTCGACCGGGTCGCCGCGCAGGCGGCGCAGGCCGCCGAACGCGTCCCGCTGGAAGGAGCCGACGCGCTGCCTGCCGCATCCGTGCCGCTGCTGGACATCACGGCCGAGCAGCACGCGGCCTGGCCGGTACGCCTCTTCGCCTCCTGACCCCGCCCCCACCGACCACGAAACATCGGAGCGCCCATGCACCTCGACCACTCGCAGACCTTCCCCGAGCGGCACACCTACAGCGCCGCCGACCCCACGCGCCCCGACGGAAACCGCCGGGCGCTGCGCATCGGCCTGGGCGGGCCGGTGGGCACCGGCAAAACCGCCACCGTTGCGGCGCTGTGCCGGTCACTGCGCGAGGAGTTGTCCATCGCGGTGGTCACCAATGACATCTACACCCGTGAGGATGCCGAGTTCCTGCTGCGAGAGGCGGTGCTGCCCCCCGAGCGGATCAGCGCGGTGGAGACCGGCGCCTGCCCGCACACCGCCATCCGCGATGACATCTCCGCCAACCTGGAGGCGGTCGAGGACCTGGAAGAGGGGGTCGGGCCGCTGGACCTGGTACTGGTGGAGTCCGGCGGCGACAACCTGACCGCGACCTTCTCCAAGGGCCTGGTCGACTTCCAGATCTTCGTGATCGATGTGGCGGGCGGGGACGACATTCCACGCAAGGGCGGCCCCGGCGTCACCACCGCCGACCTCCTCGTCATCAACAAGACCGACCTCGCCCCCTACGTCGGCGCGGACTTGGAGGGCATGGCCCGCGACGCGAAGGCGCAGCGCGGCGAACTCCCCGTCGCCTTCACCACGCTCACCACCCAAGCGGGCATCCAACCCGTCTCCGACTGGGTGCGCGCACGCCTGGCCGACTGGACCACGGACGCCGCATGACCCTCGCACCCCCCGAGCCCCCACATCACGCGGCCGCACCTGCCGCACCCACTCCTGGGGTTACCTCCGTCGCGCGAATCGTCGCCGTCCCCGACCCGCGCGGCGGCACCGCCCTGCCCATGCTGCACGGACGACGGGCTCTCATCCCTCGCCGCCTCAACGCCTCCGGCACCTACGCCCGAGTCGCCCTCACCGGCGCCGTGAGCGCACCTCTCGGCGGCGACCGGCTCGGCCTCCACATCGACGTACGTACCGGCGCACGCCTGCACCTCGACACGATCGGCTCCACCCTCGCCCTGCCGGGCCCCCACGGCGGCACCGCCACCAACGATGTACTGCTCCGCGTGGAGGACGACGCGGAACTGTACTACCAGCCGGATCCCCTGATCTCCGTCAAGGGCAGCGACCTGGTGACGACCACCCGAGCCGAACTGGCCCCCAGAGCCCGACTGGTCCTGCGAGAAGAGCAGGTACTCGGCCGCACCAGCGAACCCCCGGGACGGCTACGCACCCGCCTGGCCGTCAAACTGGCCGAACGCCCCCTGCTCGACCAGGAGCTCTCTCTCGGCCCCGGCGCCCCCGGCTGGTCGGGCCCGGCCGTCCTCGCGGACTACCGCATGACCGGCCAACTCCTCATCGTCACGCCCGGATTCACCCACCACAAACCACCACCCCAGCTTCTCTCCACCGACTCCGACCATGGCGAGGCCGTCCTCACACCCCTCGTCGGCCCCGCTGTCCTGATCTCCGTGACAGCAGCCGACAACCGCACCCTCCAACGCCTACTGGAACGAGGCCACCAAGCAACGGGAGTGCCCGCTCAGCCTGATCCTCAGCTGTGATGCCGGGATCGCGCGGCCACGGGGTGTCCGCGCGATGCCAGGCCAACTTGCGGCCCTTGGCGGGTCCGGAAACGACTCGGGGCCCCGCTACGGCTGCGGGGCCCCGAGTCTGTGCACCTCTAAGGGGGGGTGAGGCGACCGGTTCAACGAGTTCATGGCTAAGACGGTGTCCTGTGTGGTGGGGCGGGGTAGGACCTCAATATGGGGCAGGGGGCGTGGAGTTGGATTGTTCCGGACGGGTTGTGGGAGATCGCGAAGCCGTTGATTCCGCTGTCCAAGGTGCGGCTTCAGGGCGGCGGAACCCAGGACACGCCTGATGAGACGCTGTTCGCGGCCATCGTCTATGTGCTGGTCAGCGGTTGCGCCTGGCGGGTTCTGCCGCCGTGCTTCGGTATCTCGAAGTCGACCGCCCACCGTCGGTTCCTGGTCTGGTCGCGGGCGGGTGTGTGGGGCCGGCTGCACCGGCCGTGCTCGACAGACTCGCCGAGAAAGACCTGCTCGACCTCTCCCGCGTCGTATTGGACACCGCCCACGTGCGGGCTAAAAAAGGGGCGAACTTACAGGTCCGAGCCCCGTGGACCGGGGTAAACCCGGTTCCAAGATGCATGTCCTGTCCGACCGGACGGGACTGCCTCTCGTGGTCGGTATCTCAAGTGGCAACACCCACGACAGTCAAGGGCTGAAGCCCAAGATCGCCGGTCTCCAATCGAGACACGACCCCGACCGGGGACGGTACTACAAGCCGCGCAAGCTTCATGCCGACAAGGCGTACGACCAGCCCGACCTGCGGAAATGGGTCCGCGGCAAGCGCATTGGCGTGCGTATTGCACGCAAGGGCACCGAGTTCAGCGAGCGTCTGGGGCGCCACCGTTGGGTGATCGAGCGCACCATGAGTTGGCTGTCCGGCTACCGCCGACTCAGCCCCCGCTACGAACGCCGCCCCCGCAACTACCTGGCCTTTCTCGGCCTCGCCGCCGCCATCTGCTGCTACAAGCGATGCGTCCGCCTCACCACGTAGGACACCGTCTAATACTCCAGTGAGAATTCGTGTCCTGAGCTGGTTCTTCTCGTTGTCCAGTCATGGTGGGGATGGGTGAAGTCGATTGCTGGGCAGCGGAGTTGGAGTCGGTGTTCGCTCGGGTGGCGGGCCGGTTCGGGCGGGCTGATCTGCGGTGGCGGATGCGGGATTACGTGCGGGGGCTGCTGGCGCCGGTGAGCCGGAAGAACGGCTGGCAGCTGGCGGAGTACGCAGGCCATCGTGATCCCGCGGGGCTGCAGCATCTGCTGAACGGTGCCCGGTGGGATGCTGATGCGGTGCGGGACGACGTGCGTGGATACGTCGCCGAACACCTCGGCCCGGACGGCGTGCTGATCGTCGATGACACGGGATTCATCAAGAAGGGCACCACATCGGCAGGTGTGTCGCGGCAGTACACCGGAACCTCCGGAAAGATCGACAACTGCCAGATCGGGGTGTTCGCCGCCTATGCCACCGCACGCGGCCGGGCCCTGGTGGACCGCGAACTCTATCTTCCCAAGTCCTGGACGACAGACCGTGAGCGGTGCCGGGCGGCCAAAATCCCCGACGCCCGGGGTTTCGCCACCAAAGGCGAGCTGGCCAAAGCCATGGTCCGCCGCTGCCTGGCAGCCGGCCTTCCGGCAGCCTGGGTGACCGCAGACGAGGCATACGGACAGGACTGGTCCTTCCGCCGCCTGCTCGAACAACACAACCTCGGCTACGTGGTGGCCGTCCCCAAGTCCCAGCAGATCAAGTCCCTGGCCGGCGTCTGGCGCATTGATGAGCTCATCGACGACGCCCCGGCCGACGCCTGGCAGACCCTGTCCTGTGGCAACGGTGCCAAGGGACCACGCGTCTTCGACTGGGCGGCGGCGAAGCTCCCCGTCAACATCGTCTTCGATCCGGACCCACCAACCCACCACCGCTGGGTGATGGCCCGCCGCAGCCTCTCCGACCCCAGCGAACTCGCCTACTACCTCGCTTACGCACCCGTCGATGCGGACCTGGGCGACCTGGCCCGGATCGCCGGCTCGCGCTGGGCCGTCGAAGAATGCTTCCAGGCTGCGAAGAACGAGTGCGGCCTGGACGAATACGAGGTCCGCCGCTACGTGGGCTGGTACCGGCACATCACCCTGGCCATGCTCGCCCACGCACTCCTGACCGCCCTCGCGGCCCAGGCCCAGGAGGCCGCAAAGGGGGCTGCAGAAACGACACCGCCAGCCTCGTCCCTCTCACCGTGGCGGAGATCCGGCGCCTTCTGGACACTCTGCTTCCCCACCCAAGACCCCACCAGGACAGACGACTTCACGCACTGAACTGGTCCCACTGGCGCAGACACCACCAAGCCACCGCCCGCCGCTGCCACTACCAAAGAAGAACCAGCCCAGGACACAAATTCTCACTGGAGTACTAAGGCGTCCGGCGGCCTCTTTCGGCGTGACGGGCAGGGCAGTTCGCCGTGGCGGGGAGCCAGGGAGGACGGTTTCGGGGTGTGTTCTACGGGGCGAGGCCGAACAGTTGGGTCCAGTACGTTCCTGCCCGGCCGCCCCCGGCGTAGCCGACCTCGATGTGGTTGAAGTCCGGCTTGAGGATGTTGGCCCGGTGGCCCGGGCTGTTCATCCAGCCGTGGACCACCTCCGCGGCGGTGCGCTGCCCGCAGGCTATGTTCTCGCCGATGCCGTGGTGCGTGCAGCCTGCCGCTCTGGCACGGTCCCACGGTGCGAGTCCTTCGGGGGAGGTGTGGGAGTAGAAGCCGCGGGTCGCCATGTCCGCGCTGTACGCCTGCGCGACCGAGGCCAGCCCCGGATCGGCGGCGAGGGGGCGGAGCCCGGCCGTGGCCCGCTGCGCGTTGGTGAGGGCGACGACCTCGGCGGCCGTGCGGGCGAGTCCGTCCGGGGTGAAGGGCCCGGCCCACAGCGCTGTCCAGTAGGCGTCGCCGCCGCGGTCGTCAGAGCTCCGGGCGGTCCCGGCCGATGTGAGAGCGGGGTCCAGTACGGGACGCCGGGTCGCGGGGCTGCTGAGGCAGTAGGCGAGGAGATCCGTGGGTGTCCGAGGGCCGGAGACCAGGTGCTCGGCGATGGCGAGATAGGCGAAGCCCTGGGCGGTGACGCGTTGGTAGACCGAGGTGCCGTCGGGACTCTCCACGCTCAGCCGGCCTTGGCCCGCCATGGCCCTGGCATGGGCCTGCGCCGCGGCGGTGAGCCGTGCGTCCGGGGCCACCGGCGGGACACCGGAGCGAGCCCGCTCGGCGTTGACCAGTGCGGTGAAGTCGTCCGTCAGCGTGTCCCGTCCCGGTGCGGGCTGCGGGGCGTCGTCGGATACGTCCACGCCGAAGTCGCGGGCGATGCCGGCCAGGCCGTCCGCGTATCCCTGGCCGAGGGCACGCACTTTCCATGCGGTGCCGCGACGGTAGATCTCCGCGAGGAGCAGGACGGTTTCGTGGACCGGCTTCGGCGGGGTGAACCGTGTGCAGGTCGCTCCGCTGCCGCTGGTGAGGGACATGACGGGAGCGGGCAGCCGCCGCAGCAGTGTTCCCTGCTCGGCGGGGCTGACGACCACGGTCACGCGGCTGGCTCCCGGCCGTAGCCGGGCGGGTTCCAAGGTGATGACATTGGCGTCCAGCCGTGTGCCTGGTGCGGACGGCTGGTTGTAGAAGACGAAGTCGGCGTCGCCGCTGACCTGGCCGGTGTCATCAGTGATGAGGACGGACAGGTCGAAGGGGCCGGGGACGCTGATCTTCAAGACGCCGTCCGGGAGCGGCTGATTGCCTCCGGGGACCAACTCGGCCATCGCCACCACCTGTTCACGGCCCGCGTCACCTGGGCGCGCGGAGCGCCTGCTGGTGAGAGAACGCTGACGGGGGAGGGGCCGGTTCCCGAAGTCGTGATTCTCGGGACGCCGGGAACCAGGATGGGGAGCAGTCGGAGGAATCGAACAGGACTGCCTGCGAAGTGGTGCGGCCGTGCCGCGCACGGACCCTGTCGGTGTTTCCCGGCTCGTGGGCACGGCCGTAGGTCCCATGGGAGGGACGGCCGCCAGTCGAAGTCGTCACCCACGCGGCGCTGACCTGCGGAAATCGCCCGAACAGGCGGTCCGACATGCGACGATCGGCCTTTCCGACCCTTTCACCGTGCTGCCCGTTTGTACGGCCGATCCTCCCCAGCCGCTCCCCAACGGGCCTTCATTCTCCCCAGATTCTCCCCAGCCGCTGCTGCCCGGGAGGGCAGGGCGCCGCTGGCCAGGGCCTGATTCAAGCGTCGTGCCGAGCTACGCAACGTAGTGCAAGCGAGTCGGAGCGGGGGTGGCAGTCGCCTTCGTGGGGCGACGGCTTGACGAACCAATTCGATTCTCCCCCTCGGCTCCGTTCCGTCTGCCAGGCTCGGACACGTGACGTACGTAGTGACCGTAGACATCTGCATCTCGGAGGGAACTCCGGAGATGGACCGCTGCAGCGTGCCGGGGCCGTCGCGCTGATCGAGAGCGGCTTCACCTCGGTCGACGGCATCGACGCGCCGGACGGCATGGAGGTCGACCTCCTCGACACGATCGTGGGCGTGTATCCAGGCGGGGCACTGCTCGAGGTGTTCGTCGACGCCGAGGCGCTCGAATGGGGGGCGTTCTCGCGGCATGGGCGCGAGCCTCGATGAGCTTGGTGGACGCCAACACCTGCGGGGCGGCCTGGCCTTTGGCCTGCTCGAAGGCACCCTGGCCATGTCGACGGCTTCGGAGGCGAAGCCCTGCATCAGGCAAGCCAACTCACCAGCCCGCAGCCGGCGTTCCACCAGGACGACGTCGGTGTCGACGATGAGCACTCGCTACCTCCACCTCGTGCACACCGCGTCGTCGTGCACGAAGCAAGATCAGACTGCCCACCAAGATCAGCACTCATGTCCACCGTGACTGTCGCAAACCCTCACCCACGTGCTCATGCAGAGAGTCGTCCAACAACCAATCAGCGGGTGACGGGCACGGCGAAGCGGGACCCGGATGAAAATTCCGGCATGACCGCCGCCACGACATCCGGGTCTGGTGCACGATCGGGTGACATCTGAACTGGCTTCTGAGGTTCTCGGTTCGGGGTGACGTTATGGCGGGGGCAGGGTGAGTCCGGTCTCGGCGATGAAGCCGTCGAGGAAATCGGGACGGTGCTGCGCGCGGCCAACCGCCCTCGGAGTCTACTGCTGCTAACGGTGCAGGGAACGCGGCGTTAGCGGAACGTTGCCAGCTGTTGAGAGGGTCGGCGGCTGCGCCCGTAGATGTCGGCATAACCAGCCAGCTGCCATAGCCCGGACCGGCCCGTAGCGCTAGTCGTGGCGCCCGCGAGAGGACCCAATGCACGCCAACGAACAGGCTCAGACCCCGAACGGCAAGAAGCCTGCCCGCACTGCCTCCAGAACCCCTGCGCCAGGGGGCGGTATTCCCGCCGGCCTCCTTGCTCTCCAGAGCAGCGCGGGCAATGCCGCCGTCGTCCAGATGCTCCGCCAAGCCGGCCACCCCTGGGCCCAGGAGCAGCACCAGCACAATGCTGGCTGCGGCCACCAGCAGACCGAACAGCCCGCAGTGCAGCGCTCCGCTGTCCACGACGTCCTGCGCACCGGCGGACGGCCCATGGACGACGCCACCCGCACCGACATGGAAACCCGGCTCGGCGCCGACTTCTCCGACGTCCGCATCCACAACGACAGCGCCGCCAAAGCCTCCGCCGCCGAAGTCGGCGCCCGCGCCTACACCTCCGGCAACCACGTCGTCATCGGCGACGGCGGCGGCGACAAGCACACCCTCGCCCACGAACTCACCCACGTCATCCAGCAACGTCGAGGGCCTGTTGCTGGTACTGACAACGGTGGTGGGCTCAAGGTGTCCGACCCGTCTGACCGGTTCGAACGCGAAGCAGAAACCAGCGCGCGACGCGCACTCGGTGGACAGCCACCAGCTCGACACAATCAAAGCGCTGGCCCAGGAGGCGAGGCGAGCGAGCTGGGCACAGCCGTGCAGCGCATGAATGCAGCCACGCAGGAAGCGGCGCAAGGCAGGTTGGAGAGGATGCACGAGCGTGCGGAGGGCCGCGACGGCCAGCCGACCGTCCCCGCACAGACCACACAGGAGAACAGTCCTTTCGGTCCCTACACCTTCCGGAGGTCACCTTACGGCCCTGGCCCCTACGTCCAGTCGAACGGTAATCAACACCCAGGCGCCGGAACGGTAGGAGAGCGATACACCACTTTGCTTGCGCACCTCCGGTCTCCTGCTCACCTACGCGCGCTCGCGCAGGCCACAAAAGGCGGGACGGTGTCCCCGGCCGCCCTAAACAGCATGACCCCCACTCAGAAGCGAGCCGCCGCAGTCCTTTACGGGATTGTCACCAAAGCCGAGGAAATTAGGTTCGCCGGAGCAGCCAAGCCATTTCGAGCCGCTCTTCTCCGCCTAGCAAACAACACAGGGCCGAACGGAGTAGATGAGTTCCTGGACCGATTCCCCATGGCCCAGGCTGGTGGAGCCCATGCCTACACTGGAGCATTGACCAACGGGGCCTATCAGAACTTGGCAGACATGTCAGACTCCTCAGGCGATGAATCCGACCACGAATCCGACAGCATGTCAGTCTCCTCTGATTCTTACGACAGCGAATATGAGGAACTCCAGAATTTGGCCGCGGAGTTCGGAGATAATTTGATGGACGTGTCGCCGGGCTAATAAGATACGCCCGCCGCGGGGGCATCTGCCTGGTACCGCTGACTGGCCCCCCGTAGTGCTTCAGAATGGCTTCGCCGACCGTGAGCTGGGATTTTGTCCGATGGTCAGCTGGCTCGGTGGTACTCGTTGATGAGGCCGGCGACGGCTTGTCGGCGTTCGATCCGGGCTGCGGGCAGGGGGATGACGCTCGGGTCGTCGTTGGGCGCGAGCTGGTTGCGTCCCTGATGGGGGCGGTGGCTGTTGAAGTGATGGGCGTAGTCGTGGAGGATCTTCTCGGCGTGACCGCGGTCGAGTAGCAGGACCCGGTCGGTGCACTCCTCCCGTGCTGAGCGTATGAACCGTTCCGCGTGGGGGTTGCAGTTGGGGCTGCGCGGAGGGATCTTGGCCACGACGATGCCCTCGCTGGCGAACACGGCGTCGAAGGCGACGGTGAACTTCGCGTCCCGATCGCGGATGAGGTGGGTGAACTCTGCGGCGTGATCGCCGAGTTGCCACAGGAATTGCCGGGCCTGCTGGGTGGGCCAGGCCGCGGTGGGGTGGGCGGTGATGCCCAGGATGTGGACGGTGCGGGTGCGTACCTCCATGACGAACAGCGCGTAGAGCCGCTGCAGTGCCACGGTGTCGACATGGAACAGATCGGTCGCGAGCAGGCCGCTGGCCTGTGCCTTGACGAAGGCGGTCCACTCGCCGCGCGCCGACTGGCGGCGCGGCGCGGGGCCGAGCCCGGCAGCGCGCAGCACCCGTCGGACGGTAGCGGGGCTGACCTTGTGTCCGAGGCGGCGCAGTTCGCCGTGGACGCGCCGGAAGCCCCATCGATGGTTCTCGGTGCCGAGCCGGATGGTCAGGTCGCGGATCACCTCTGGCAGGGGCGGGCGTCCCGGGGGCGGAGGTTGCGTCCATTTCTGCTTCACCAGACGCTGGTGCCAGGCCAGCAGGGTGCGCGGTGAGACGATCCGTTGCCCGCGCAGGGCTCGGGGGAGCAGTCGGGCCAGGGTGGCGAGCAGCGCCCGGTCCGGCCAGCCGGGCTTGGGTGCGGTGATCTGCCGGCGCAGAACTGCGAGCTCGTGCCGCAGGACCAGGATCTCGGCGTTCTTGCCCGCAGAGGATCGAGACAGCAGGACCAGCCACGCGAAGATCCGCATGGTGATCAGGTAGACAAGCCGTACCAGCATGAGGACTGATCATGCCGGACAGATGGTAGGTCGCGTGCATTCCCCGAGGTCAGGACCGGTGAACCCATTCTGGGACGCTACGAGGGCAGTCGGTCGCACAGATTACGATTGTGAGCTTGTGCATGACCGCGGCTACGGCGCGTTTCCCTTCCCGGCGGGCGGAGATGCGGCGGAAGCGCGTGGCGAGAGCGTCACTGGATTGGGGGATGCCGGCCAGCGCCCAGTCTGAGTAAGGTGAGCGGCGTCTGAATGGAATGGGCAACACTGCCCGTGACGTATCGGGCGCTGCGTGACGAACTTGGCTCATCGCGAGAGCGTGATTTCGCCGCTGACCAGCGGCGTGTGCCTATGGCCCGTGTTCCCCCTCGGACACAGAGCATGTTCACATGGAAGAGCGGGTTGTGACTCTACGGTCACGACTCGCTCTTTTGTGTAGCAGGTGAGTTTCAGCCCGAGAGCTTCGTACAGGGCCCGTACATCGTCCGGGGCGGCGAGGAACTGCACGTTCTCGGCGAAGTGTTTGATCCGGATCGAGACGCCCAGCCCGACCTGGCCCGCCAACTGCTGGTCCCGGCCTACCGGTTCGCTCCGACCGGAGAGGCGCTGGTAGAGGGCCCCGCCCCGACTGCGCCACCTGAGTGCGATATCCGTGCCCCGGGAAGCGCAGCGCAGCATCGCGTTCTGGGAGGTCATGAACCGCGCGTTCATCGCGGGATGCCAGGTGGACGTGTGCCGCGGGCAGGCCTGGACTCCCGTCGTGCTGTGACGGGAGTCCAGGCCTGGCGGTGCTTCAGCGGGCCCCGTGGGGAGCCAGTACCACTGTGGCGCTGAAGACCCGCCGTTCGCGCTGGTGTGCCTCGATCAGTACGCGCGGACGGCCTTGGAGATCAGGGCTCAGAGGGGTGGCGTTGAGCCAGCAGGGCGCGTCGAACTCGACGTACCCATCGAAGGTGGTGTCGAAGGCGACCGGGGCCGCAGGTGTCTTGAGGCTCGCCTGGGCCGCCTGGCTCACAGCTTCGAGGAGCACCATGCCGGGTATGTGGTCGTGGGGATGGTCGTAGAGGACGGTATGACTGGTGTCGACCCGCATCTGCCACCGGCCCGCCTCGCCGGTGGGGGACAGGACGACATCCCGTGCGTTCGTGCGCCCCACGCGCTCGGGAGCGACGGGCGTAGTGGGCGGGGCGGCCCTCAGGAAGACTGCGCGATCGGCGTAGGGGCCGCGGAGCCGGTTGTAGATGCTGCTCGGGTGGGCGCTGTAGTGGACCTCGGCAGAACCCGCGTACACGCCGTCCACGGTGCCCTGCACATGGGCGACCAACTGGACCGAGCCCATTCGGCGGCGCTTGATCGCCGAGTGGATGACCTGTAGTTGGACAGTGGTCGCAGACCCAGTGGTCCGCAGCGCGTCGGCGACCACATCCAGGGTCAGGTGCTCCCACCCCAGGCTGTAGCCCCTGGGTATGTCATGCGCCGTGTGGCAGGACACGGCGAGTGCTTGGCGCACGCTCTCGGTGAAGAGCAGGGGGCTGTGGGCCTGCGGGGTCGGTGTGTAGAAGTCGTGCGCCCGCGGCCATTCGACGGTGACGATCTGCTCGCTGCCGCACAGGTGCAGGCAGTCGACGACGAAGACCTCCGACAGGTCCCGCTTGCCGACACACTCTTTGAGAGCGATGTGGGTGCGGACTTGCGGAGACGTGATCGATGGTGCTTCAAAAGTGCATGGTGTTACAGCAGTGCTGTGAGACATGGTGCTACTCCCCCCAGAGTTGCTTCGACCTTGACGGGCAGGGTTGGATGCCGAGCATGATCAAGAAATAAAATAGTGCCCGTTGTTTTTTTTGTCGAGCATTTACTTGGCCGAGCATTTACATGGAGGAGGCGGGATGGCGCAGCGAGCCGTGAAGCAGGAACGCGCGGTACGAACGAGGGAGGCGCTCGTGCAGGCGGCGGCCCAGGTCTTCGGAGAGCTCGGGTTCGCGGGCGCGAGCGTCTCGAAGATCGCCGACAGAGCGGGGCTCACGCTCGGAGCGATGTACTTCCACTTCAAGTCGAAGGAGGAGCTCGCTCGGGAAATCGTGCTCTCCCAGCCCAGCAGGGTCCGGCCGGAGCATCAGTCCGAGGGTCTGCAGCACGCCGTCGACATCACGCTGACCTGGGCGTACGGACTCGCTGAAGACGCCGTGCTGTTCGCGGGCGCGCGCCTGGTGATGGAACAGGAGCAGTTCAACGCTCCAGAGGAGAACTCGCACCGGCAGTGGACGGACATCATCGCCTCCGACCTCCGCGTCGCACAGGCCGGGCGGGAGGTTCGCAAGGCTGTCGACGTCGAGGCGGTGGCACGGCTGATCGTCAACGCCTGTACCGGCGCCCAGATGCACTCCTCCATAGAGTCGGGCCGGGCCGACCTGCCGCAGCGTATCGAGGAGATGTGGCGGATCGTGCTGCCGTCGATCGCCGTGCCGAGCGCCGTGGCACGCCTTGAGTTCGGGCAGGCGCGCGGCAGGCGGGGCTGACCGGTGGATCGTCCGAGGACAGTCGAGTGCCGTCCCGGATGATCTCCGGGCCCCGGGATGTGCTGTGCTGTGCTGGGCGCGATCAATTCATGGTGAACGAATGGTGGGGGATGAAGATGGAGATGTCCGCGAAGAGAGGCCCGGGGGAGCTCGAAGGCAGGACGGTGATGGTCACCGGGGCCTCCAGCGGAATCGGTGCGGCGGCCGCGCGGCTGTTCGCCGCGCGCGGGGCGAACGTCGTCCTGATGGCCCGGCGGGAGGAGCGGCTGCGGGAGCTGGCCGCGTCCGTCGCCGCGGAGGGCGGCACGGCGGTGCCCGTGCCGGGCGACGTAACCGTGTCGGCGGACGTGGAACGGGCTGTGTCCACCGCGGTGGACACGTTCGGCTCGCTGGACGCGGCATTCAACAACGCCGGCTGGGGCACGGCGGCCATGCCCCTGCACGAGTTGGAGGACGACCTCTATGACCGGATCATGGACGTCAATGTGCGCGGCGTGTGGAACTGCCTGCGCCACCAGATACCCGTGATGCTCGCTCAGGGCAGGGGCGGGTCGATCGTCAACACCTGCAGTACCGCGGGCCAGTTCGCCACCGGTGCCGTAGCCCCCTATGTGGCGGCCAAGCACGCTGTCCTCGGGCTGACCCGGGCCGCCGCGGCCGAGTACGGCGACCGGGACATCCGGGTCAACGCGCTGATGGTCGGCATCACACGCACCGAACTCATCGAGCAGGCGCTGCGGGAGATGCCCGGGCTGGAGGAGGCCGCCGTCGCGCGGGCGGTCCAGAAGCGGCTTGCCGAGCCGGAGGAGATCGCCCGCGTGGCCGTCTGGCTCTGCGGTCCGGAGGCGTCGTTCATGACCGGAGCGGGGGTTCCGGTGGACGGTGGCTGCAGCGCCGTGTGACACCGCCGGCGGCAGGGGAGTTCACGACGACGGGGAGCCCTCCACCGCCGGGAGGAGCATTTCGCACATCCGGGTGAACAGGTCCGACGCACTGCCGGCCCGGGTCTCGGGCGCCCCCCCGCGCCGTTGTGCCCGCACGTCCACCTCCGCCCCGTGGACGAGGTAGAGGACGAGCGCCAGGACGAGGGAGGGGTTGGCCGACGCGCACGATGGCGTGCCCGCCGCCTTGGCCAGCTCCTCCTCAACGGCCGTTGACCACACGGCGCGCCAGTTGGGTGGGCAGTCCTCGCGATCCCGGTCCAGACGTGCTGCCGCGCGAACCGCGACGTCGTTCTCCAGACATCGCACCACCGCGCACGCCATGGCGATCGCCGACCGCAGCGGGCCGGCTTGGTGATCCACCTGCTGCAGGGCGTGCCGTGTCACTGCCACGCCCTGTGCGTGCACCTCGTCGGCCAGCGCCGCCTTCGACGTGAAGTGGAAGGTCACCGCGCCCGTTGACGTGCCCGCGGCCTTGCCGATGCCGGTCAGGGACGCGGCGGCGTACCCGTTGTCATCGAACTCCCGGGCCGCGGCATGGACCAAGGCCTGCCGTGTGCGTGCAGCTCGTTCCTGCATCCCGTTGACCTTCCGTCGGGCAGGCACACCAGTGTGCGTCGCGTTCTATGGGGCTCATCTCGCCAGCACACGGGGACGACGGCACACCCTCTTGCCATGCCGAGGTGAAGGTGCACCCCAGACCTGGTAGAGCCCCGAGGGGGTCGGCCGCCCGCCCCGGCGCCCTGAGAGCCGTCTCAGCTGGGCAGGCGCGCGGCCCAGGGTATGCCTAGGCTTCTTGGGCTCCAAAAAAAAGATAGCAATCACTATTCTATGTGTCTTGAAATGATCGCAGCATCGCCGGGGGCGTCGGTCATGGCCGCCTGTGAGCCGCTTCCGGGGCTGTCGCGCGGCCGGCGGGTCGGGGTGCTGGCGATCGCGCTCGTGGCGGATCTCGCCAAGTGGTGTGAGGCGGCGCGTGATCGCCTCGGCATCGGACCGGAATGCGGCCGGCGAGCGTCCACCTCTGGTGGAGCGGGGCGTGTCCGTGCTCCGGGGCCGCGTTCGTTCATGGGCGACCCTTTACAAAAAAAGAAAAAATCAACTATTTTTATCTGTGCACGGAGGGGGAAGCGCTGCGCGTGCACCGGCAGCCGGAACTCTTTGGCGTGATCCACGAGCGTAGGTGGAGACAGGGGGGAACCCAGAAATGACTGCGCAGCATGGGGTGGCCAGATCGGAGTCCTTCAGCGGGTTCGCTGAGGAGCTCTTCAGACATCTGCCCAGGATCGACCAACGAAGATGGGCGGCTGCCTATGTGCAGGGCCTGCTCAGTACGCCGGGCAAGAAGACGGTCCGGCGCATGGCTGCCGAGGTGACCGACTCGTCGACGGCGGCGCAAGCCCTGCACCAGTTCATCAATTCCAGCCCTTGGGAGTGGGGGCCCATCCGCGCTGAGCTCATGCGATGGGCCGCGCAGCGCACCCGGCCCCGGTGCTGGACCATCGCCCCCGCCGTACTGCCCAAGCGGGGCGCGCAGTCCTGCGGGGTGCACCGCCGCTTCATTCCGCACGCCGGCCGCACCGTCAACTGCCAGATCGGATTCGGGGTGTTCCTGTCGTCGGACACCGAAGACCTTCCGGTCGCCTGGAGCATGCTGCTTCCCGACGAGTGGTCCGACGAGGCACGACGGCTACGGGCCCGCATTCCGAGCGACGTCACGGCCTCGGCGGAGGAGTGGCTCCTGAATCTGACCGACGAGCTGGCCGTGCACGCGGCCCACGGCCCGATGCCGGTGGTGGCCGACGCGACCGGGTACCTGGACGCTGCCGCGCTGATCAACGGACTCAGTGCCCGGGGCCACGACCTCGTCGTCGCCGTACCGGACAACCTGCTGGTCCTGCCCGGCAGTCACCTGGCAGCCCGGCAGTGCCCCGAGGCCGGCCCCGTGGCCGCCGTCCGACTCATCAGTGAACATGAACGTACCGGCCTCATCCCCCAGCGTGTGTCCGCGCCGGCCGATGGACGGCCGTACTCGATGGGGCTCGTTCACTTGCCTCGGCCCCGTTCGCTGCCTGGGCCCCAGCACACCTATCGGCTGTTCACCCAACCCGACGGCCGGGGCCGCCGCGGCGGCTTGTGGATCACCAACATGGTGAACCAGCCGCTCGGAGACCTCGTCGGACTGGCCGGCCGGCGTGCGGAGGCGGCCGGAACCGTGGGCCGCCTCGAACGGAACTTCGGCCTGCGGGACTTCGAGGGCCGTTCGTTCCCCGGATGGCACCACCACATGACGTTGGTCTCCGCGGCCTTCACTTACGCTCGGCTGACAGCGCACCAGGACATGCGGAGCATCAGCGGTTTCGGCTCGAACAGCAGGACAGCGCCCGATCCTTACACGGAGCCGTGGCGGTCACTTGGCCGGCAGCAGACACAAGACCGACAAACCGCCTGACCACGCGCACCAGGCGACCGCACGGTCACGGAACAGCGGGGGCGCGCGCTTCGTACGTCGAAGAGCGCGCCCCCGCTGGTATTTCGCCCGTCGGCGACGGTGTCACCTCACGGCTGCGGGCAGGTGGGTCCGTGGCGGTGCATCGGCGAGTGGGGACGAGTAGGCGTCCACCGGCAGGGGGGCGGGTCGGGTGTCGTAGCGCATGAAGCCGCTGACCAGCTCGGCACGCCTGAGCTGCCCCTTGTGCAGCACCATTCCGGAGACATGGGTGCCGTCGTCGTGCCAGCACACGAGAGGGAAGCGGTAGATGTCTCCTTCAGGGGTGCCGAACACGGCTTCGTACCCGTCGGCGTCCAGCAGGCTCACGCGTGTTCGCCCTTCGGGGTGGTGGTGAACAGGTGCCCGTAGTCGGTGATGTCCGCGGCAAGGTGGGCGGCGTCCGCGAGGTGGAGCGCGTGCCAGAGGATCACCTGGTTCGCGGTGATCACGTGGAATCCGAGCTCGTCCTCAAGGGGCTTGATGGTGCCGACGGCCCGGATGCCGTTGCCCGCCACGAGAACGGCGTCGGGGCGGTGGTCGGCGACCGTGGTGCGGATCCAGGCGGACAGGTTGCCGGGGGTGATCGCCTTCTGGTTGGACGGCAGGCCGCACGGCCCGTGGTGGACGACGTCGAAGCCGAACTCGCGGAAGTAGTCCGCGCCCTGGCCCGAGAGTGTGTCATCGAACCACGGCGGGTTCACGATCGCGATCCGTTGGGCGCCCAGTGCGTGGAACGCGGCGCGGGCGGCCTTTGTCGTGCCGGTGATGGGCAGCCCGCGTGTGACCGGCGCCAGCCGCTCGTACAACTCCTCTTCGCCCTTGGCCTTCAGCACGTAACTGGAGGAGGTGAAGCCGAGAGTGAGCGCGTGCAGCGGGGAGGCCGCCACGAGTTCCACGGCCTGGTCCAGGAAGGGCGGTTCGACGAATGCCCTGACCGGGTCGTGCGGGATCTTCTCATCCATTTCGCCGCCCGCGCGCATGGCGGCGAAATGGATGCGGGAGCCGTGGATGGATACCGAGGCAGGGGCCATGGCCTGGAGTTCGGCCTCCGGGCCGACGTCGGCGTGCGGGACGACGACCCCGATGCGGGTGCTGGCATCCCAGCCGTCGATGGGCGTGCTGCTGGGCCTTGACATGAGGGAGATCTCCTACTTGGACGGAGTGAGGGTGGACTCGTCGGCCAGCCGCCCGCCGCTGACGGTGCCCGTCCCGGCGTTGTCGAGGAACTTGGGGTGCTTGGACCGCATGGTCGCGATGATGAAGTCGTAGGGAACGTCGTCGAAGGCACCGTGGTCGACGAGGAACTCCATGGAGCCCCCGCCTTCGCCGTACGGGTGGTAAAGGCTGTCGTGGGTGCCGTCGAACTCCAGGGCCTCCATGCCGTAGAGCTTGCAGAGCATCTTGTTGAACACCGGTGTGGCCTTGACCCACTTGCCGTCCAGGTGAACCTGGGTCAGGCCGTGGAAGAAGACGTTGCCGCCGATGTGCTCGATGAGCCGAGGCGAGGCAAGGTGGTTGCGCACGTCGCCGTACACGACGCGGGAGGGGATGCCGAGGGCGCGTACCGCTGCGGCGTACAGGGCGGCCTTGTGGAGGCAGAACCCGGACTTGACCTTGGCGGTGTGCGAGGCCTTCAGTCCCTCGGGGGAGAGGTCGGCGCCGTAGACCTCGTAGAAGATGCCGTCGCGCACGGCGTAGTAGAGCTCGATCGCGTTCGTCTTCTTGTCGGCCGAGCGGTCCTTGACGACGTGGTCGATGAAGTCTTGGACCTCGTCGGTCTCGTAGTCGAGAAATTTGGTGGGGCGGGTCAGCTGGAGAAGGTCAGCAGTCATGGCGTGTCCTGTGGTGGTTAGAGGCCGATGAGGGCGGCGATGCGGTTGCGCTGGATCTCCGAGCTGCCGGAGTAGATGGTCCCGGCGATCGAATTGCGCAGTTCGCGTTCCATGCCGTGCTCGGTGAGCACCCCGCGCCCGCCGTGGATCTGTACCGCGTCCAGAGCGGTCTGCACGTTGGCTTCGGACACGATCGTCTTGGTGGCCGCGAGGTCGAGGGAGGCGTCCTGCCCCGCCTCGACCTTCGCCCCGGTGTCGGTGAGCCACTTGCGGGCGGTTTCCACCTGCATCTTCATGTCGGCGATCTTGTGCGAGACGGCCTGGTACTTGCCGATCGGCTGCCCGAACTGGGTGCGGGCCTTGGCGAAGTCGATGGTCTCCTCCAGCCGGCGGGTCATCTCGCCGAGCGTGAGCGAGAAGCCGAAGAGGACCTCGCGCTTCATCACGTAGTCCAGGACGAGGAAGCCTGCCCCCTCACCGCCGACGCGCTGGGCGACGGGGATGCGCAGCTCGTCGAAGGAGAGAGTGCCGATCGGGCTGGTGCGCAGTCCGAGCTTGTCCATCGTGGGCCCGACGGACAGGCCGGGGGTGCCGGCCTCGACCAGTAGCGTGGTCAGACCGAACGGGCCGGGCTTGCCGGTGCGTACGTACAGCAGGAACAGGTCGGCGATCGGGGCGTTGGTGATGAACATCTTGCCGCCGTTGACCACGTAGTGGTCGCCGTCGCGGTGCGCGACGGTGGACAGGTTCATCGCGTCCGACCCGCCGGACTCCTCGGTGATCGCGTGCGCGGTGATCAGCTCACCGTCCATGATTCCGGGCAGGTACCGCTCTTTGAGCTCCTGCGTCGCGAACCGCTGCACGGGGATGCCGACGGACACGATCTGGGTGGAGGTGGAGAAGGACAGGCCCGCGTCGCGTGAGGTGTACCCCAGTCCCTCCAGGGCGCGCATCGTCTCGGTGAGGCTGCGGCCGCTCCCGCCGAAGTCGGGGTGGAAGGGGGTGCGCAGGATCCCTGAGCTCCGGATGGCCTTCCACTTGTCCTGCGGGAAGGCGGCGGAGGCATCCAATTCCTCCAGATTGGCGTTGAGTTCGTCGGCCCACGGGGTGGCGAGGTGGAAGAGGTCGTCGCTCAAGGGTTGTCCTAGGTCCGCTGCGGGTGAGGTGGGTGGCGTGCCCCGCCGACGGCACCCGGTGGGGGCGGGCGCCGTCGGCGGGGGGACAGGGGCCGTCGCCCCGCCATGTCAGTAGTGGGAGAACCCGTCCTCGGACAGGCTGTGCTTCTCGGTGCCGTTGATGGGCGGGTTGAATATGGAGACGAGATGTAGGTCCTCGTCGTCCGAGGCGACCAAATAGTGGGGGTCGTGCTGGTCGAGGGCGTATATCGTGCCCTGCACGATCTTGTGGCGGGTGCCGTCCTTCTCGACGACCTCACCCGACCCCCCTACGCAGTAGCAGGCTTCGAGGTGGTTGCGGTACTGCAGGGCGCTGGTGGTGCCGCGGCGGACCAGGGTGTCGCAGACGGCGAAACCCATGCCGTCGGACTCGGTCAGGACGCGGTAGCTGAGGCCGTTGCCCCACTCGACCGGGGCGAGGGTGTCGATGCTGCGGACGATCATGTGCTGTTTCTCCTTGTAACTGGAAGGTGTCGAAGGTCTTGAAGGTGTCGACGGGGTGCTTCAGGCCGCGAGGGCCTCGGTGTGGGAGGTGATCAGGTCGGTGATCGCGTTGATGCTGCGGAAGTTGACCGGGCCGAACTCGATGTCGTCCAGAGGGACGTCGTAGGCCTGGCTGATGTGCGAGATGAGCCGCACAAGGCCGAGGCTGTCGATGACTCCGGACTCGATGAGGTCGTAGTCGTCGGTGAGATCGGACGCGTCCTCGCCGGACAGGTACTGGGTCACGACGAAGTCGCGGATCTCGGCGGCGGTGTCCTTGCTGCTCATGCGTTGATTTCCTTCATTCGGTTGCTCTTGATCTGGTTTCGGTCGGGCTTGCCCGTGGAGGTGCGGGGAAGGGGAGCGTCCGTGATGTGCACGGAGGTGGGAATCGCGTGCCGCGGCAGGTGTCTTCCCGTGTGCGTACGCAGCTGCAGACTGGTCAGCGTGCTGCTGGGGCGCCTGCTGACGTGTGCGTGCAGCCGGACTCCCGCCTGTTCGTCGGGCAGCGGGACGACGACGGCCTCGGCCACGTCCGGGTGCGTGGCGATCACACGTTCCACCTCCTGGAGGTTGGTGCGCACTCCCCGGACCTTGACCTGCCAGTCCGCGCGGCCCTGGAGGCTGTACGTGCCGTGCTCGTCGCGGGAGACGAGATCGCCGGTGCGGTAATAGCTGACTCCGTCGACGACGGTGAACGCCGCGGGGTTCAGTGCGGTGTTGAGGTAGCCGTGGGTCTGGAAGGGCGTGGCCACCAGCAGTTCACCGGTCCCGGCGGACTCCACGACCGTTCCGTCCGGGGCATGGACGAGCGCTCGTGTGCCGGCGACGGGCCGGCCGATCGGCATCGTGCCGACCGGCGCGGCAGGGTCGTACTCGTGGATGAACGAGTCGTTGGTCTCCGTGCAGCCGAACACGTTGTGGAAGCGGGCTCCGGGGAAGGCCGATGCCACCTGCGCCAGCAACGAGGCCGGCATGCTGTCCCCCGTGAAGATCATGCGGCGTACGGTCCGGTAGACCTCGTCGGCCTCGACCAGCAGGCGGTGGACCATCGGCACCCCCTGGACGAAGGTGACTTCGTGCTCCGTGACCAGCGTCCGGACGTGCGGGCCGTCCGTCGCCCTGCCCTGGTCCACCAGGACGACTTCCGCCCCCAGTTGCAGGAAGGTCCAGACATCGAGGAGAGCGAGGTCGAAGTTGAGCGGGGCGTAGGACAGCGCGGTGTCATGGGGGGACAGGCCGAACTCGTGGACGGCCCAGTCGGTGAACGCGTCGAACCCGGCGGACTCGATCGGAACGATCTTCGGAGTTCCGGTCGAGCCGGATGTGGTCAGCAGCAGCCGTGTCCGTGCCGGATCCGGTGTCGCGAAGTGCTGGGCCTGCTCTTGATCCGCCCGCACCGGCGTCGCGGTGAGCTCGCCGTCGGCGGCCGCGGTGAGCAGGTGGGAGACCCGGGCCTGTTGCGCCAGGCGCTCAAGCGCGGCGCTGCCCAGGTCGGGGGAGGGCGCGAGGGCGATGTGGCCCTCGTGGAAGACGGCCAGCAACAGGGCAATGGTCTGCGGCGTCTTGTGCGCCGGCACACACACGGTGCTGCCTGCCGGGAGATTCAGCCGCAGCACGTGGCTGCGCAGGTTCTGGGTCAGCTCGCTCAACTCGCCGTAGGTGACGGCCTGGTCGTTGAAGTGGAGCGCTGTGTCGTGGAGCCGGTGGTGGCCGTGGACGGCGATGATCTCGGCCAGACGGGGCGATGGCACGGCGGGATTCCTTGCGGTCGGCGCAGTCGGCGGCCACAGGTGTCGCTCGACTGTTCGTTGAATCGTGCGGTGTCGAGGGCGAAGGTATCCGGCCAAGTGCATGCTTGGTCAAGCATGCACTTGGCGAAGTGGGTGTGATCCAGATCGCAGGTAATTGTGTGTGCAACTAAAAACCCCCGGACGCCTGAGGCGTCCGGGGGTGTCGGGGAGTGTCGGGGCGATGTGCTCGATGTGGTTCGGGGGAGTCGGGGATCAGCTCCGGGGGGCGCGCAGGGCCTGGACCGTGGGTCCCAGTTCCGGGTCGGCGGTGAAGGCGTTCAGCGCCGAGGAGAGGACCTCGGTATAGGTGGCGCGCGCGGCCTGGTAGCGCTGCCGCCCCTCGTCGGTGATGACTGCGTAGACGCCGCGTTTGTCCGACGGGCACAGGTCCTTGTACGCGAAGCCGGCCGTCTCCAACCGCCCCACCAGGCGGGTTACCGATGACTGCCCCAGGCCCACCCTCTCGGCGAGGTCCTGCATGCGCAGCTCGCTGTCGTCGGCGTGGTCGAGGTGTTCCAGGGAGCGGTACTCCGACAGGCCGATCGCGTGCCGGCTCTGCAGCGCCTGGGTCAGTTCGCGTTCCACGTGTGCGTGCAGTGCGAGGACGCGGTTCCATGCGGTGTGGTCGGACGTGCGCGGGGGCACGGGGTGTGAAGTTGCCATAGTCGCGGCCTCCCCGGGGTTGATGTTTGACATCAGAGTACATGCTCATGCAAGCTCCTGACGTTCCCCCGGTCGAGCCTTCCGGTGCGCTCGGGCATCTTATCTTTGCATGTACAAGCAACATCTATAGAAGTGTCGCAACGGCGGCACCTCACCCCCGCCCCCCAGCGTGGCCGGCCCGGAAAACGCGGCCATCAAACCGAAAGGACTCCCTCTTATGCAGTGGCTCTACCTCGCCATCGCCGTCGTCTTCGAGATCGGCGTCGCGATCGCGGCCGGCAAGGCCGAAGGCTTCCGCAATCGCAAGTGGACGACCGTGACCCTCGTCAGCGGCGCCCTCGGCACCTACTTCCTGAGCCAGGCCCTGCTGACCTTCAACGTCGGCGTCGGATACGCCCTGTGGACCTCGGTCTCCGGCGTCGGCATCAGCCTCCTCGGCGCCCTGCTGTTCGGCCAGCGCCTCAGCTGGCGCAAGGCGCTGGGCATCGTGGCCATCATCGCCGGGGTCGTCGGACTCCAGCTCAGCGGCGGCGCCTGACAGTCGCCCGCCCACCATCCGAACCTCATGAAAGGCACCTTCCTCATGTCCTCGACCAGCCCCTCCGCCGCCAACTCCTGGCTCATGCTCCTCCTCGCCGGCGTCTTCGAAATCGGCTACGCGCTCTCGGTGGGCGGAAGCCACGGCTTCACCCGCCTGACCTGGTCGCTGGTTGCCGTCGTGTTCTTCCTTCTGACGTTGTGGGCGCTGAGTGCCGCGCTGCGCACCATCGACGTCGGCATCGGCTACGCCGTCTGGGCGGGAATCGGAGCGGCCGGAGCGGCGGCCCTCGGACCCGTCTTCTTCGACGAGAGCCTCACCCTCGTCCAGTCCCTGTGGCTCGGCGTCATCATCCTCGGCGTCGTCTGGCTCAAGCTCGCCGACAAGCAGAGCAGCACCGAACAGCCCGTCGAGCGGCCGCAGGAGGCCCAGGGCGTCGGCGTCTGAGGACACCTCCACCGCACCGGGGCAGCTCTCGGCCACGACGCCGCCCCGTGCTCGACCAACGCCCCCGCTCCCTCTCAAGGACCAACTCCGCCATGCAAAGCGACCCCCTCGATCACCTGACTCCCTACGTGGAGGAAGCCGTCAAGATCAGTCGTAGTCACGTCGCCGAAGGCGGCATCCCCTTCTCGGGGATCGTCGTACGGGACGGCCTCGTCCTGGGCACCGGCTTCAACCGGGTCCACGAGGACAACGACCCCACGGCACACGCCGAAGTCGTCGCGCTGCGCGCCGCGGCGAAGAAGGCCGGCAGGTACGGCGTTGCGGGATCCACCCTGATCGCCTCGGGCGAGCCCTGCGCCCTGTGCTACATGGCCGCCCTCTACTTCAACATCGAGCACATCGTGTACGCGGCCGACCGCAGGACCGCCGACGCGTACGGCTTCGGCTACGCCGACTCGTACTCCATCTTCTCCACCGACCCCACCACTTGGCCGATCAAGGTGACGCACGCCCCGATCGAGGGGCACGAAGTGCCGTTCCAAGAGTTCTTGACCGGCCGGAAAGGCCGACTGTGATGAGCGCCCCCGTCAAGATCCAGGTCTGGTCCGACTACGTCTGCCCCTTCTGCATGTTGGCCGAGGGGCCGCTGGAAGAGGCGACGAACGACCTCGACGTCGAGATCGAGTGGAAGCCCTTCGAGTTGCGGCCCCATCCGCAGCCCACCCTGCGGCCCGAGGACGCCTACCTGCCCGACATCTGGCGGCGCGCCGTGTACCCGATGGCCCGCCGCCTGGATGTCGACATCACCCTGCCCACCGTCTCTCCGCAGCCCTACACCCGTCTCGCCTTCGAGGGCTACCAATTCGCGGCCGAGCACGGCAAGGGCACCGAGTACACGCGTCGTATGTTCCGCGCCTTCTTCCAGGAGGACCGGGACCTCGGTCATCTCGACGTCCTGCAGCCGCTGGCCGAGGAGATCGGACTGGACGGCGCCGCGTTCCGTGCGGCCCTTGAGCAGGGCACGTACAGCGAGAAGCACCAGGACGCGCTCCGCGAGGCGCAGGCGCACCGCGTGCAGTCCGTGCCGACCCTCCTGGTCGGTGACATCCGTATCGAGGGTGTGCCGAGCCCCGCCCAGCTGCGCAAGGCGATCCTCGACGCCCAGGCCCAGCAGGATACGGAGTTCGGCGGGGCGTGCGGAGTGAACGGGGGCTGCTGACGACGGGCGTCCGCGTACCCTTCGGTCCCACCCGGGAGGGACCGGAAGCGGAGGAAGGGCGGCACGTCCTCGCCCTCCGCTAGGAGATACCCGGGGCGCTGGAGCGATACCAGCGCCGCACGGCCCGTCCGACCGGGCGAGTCAAGGCGTGTGGTCGAAGATCTGGCGGGCCGGACCGGGGCACGAGTGCATGGCGATACTCGCCATGCACTCGTCTCGTCACACGGCTCCGCGCACCCCCGCTGGGCCGTTGGTCCAGACGCTCACCCTTGACTCACACACCCGTTGTGGCGAGCCATCTCGTGCACGGCCGCGGTGAGTGCGGCGTCGAGGAAGCCGGGGAAAAGAGCATCGAGGTCGCTTCGCCGCAACTTGCTCATCTTGGCGGTGCCCCGGTAGTTCTGTTGGATCACCCCGCTTTCGCGCAGCACCCGGTAGTGGTGAGTGGCTGTGGCTTTGCTGACCGGCACATCGATGGACGCGCCGGACAACTCACCTGTCGTGCGCGAGAGTTCGCGGACCATGTGCATCCGGACCGGGTCCGACAGGGCCTTCATGACGCTCTCCAGGCGGATTTCGTCAAGGGTGGGGTGAAGGAGTTCGCGGCTCATCGGTGTGCTGTTCACTGCCCTTTCGTGCTCGACGGTTTTCATCGATCTTGTCAGTTCCGCATGCGCCGGATCGCTGGAGGCGGTCCCTTCTTCAAGCGGTGGGCGCGCGAGGCCTGTTGAGGTTTGCCGTACAGCGGCCGACTGTGCATGCGGGCCTCGTTCTCCGGTGTCACGGGGTTTCAAAAAAAGAAAAAAACTACTATTATTTAGTGTACTTGGGTGCATTGGGGAGCGCACCAGGCTGCGGCGCGCGCTCAACAGGCGCGGCGACGAGCGCGAGGGACACCGAGGGGGCGGAATGGACTTGAAGCTTTTGGGGGAACTGTCCGTGCACGAGGGCGGAACACCCATCACACCCACCGAAGCGCAGACGCGGCAGGTCCTGGCGCTGCTTGCGACACAGGCCGACCACATGGTGCCCACGGCGGTACTGGTCGAGGAATTGTGGCCCGCGGGTCCGCCCCGCCGCGCCACCGACATGCTGGAGGGACATGTCCGGCACGTGAGAGCCCTCATCCAGGCTGCCCTCGCCCACGCCCAGGGGCGCGCCGGTGACACCCACGGCGAGCGCCGCACCGCCCATACCGTGCTGGCAGGACTACCGGGCGGCTACCGTCTCCACAGCGGGGGAGGCACCAGTGACGTCGCGGCTTTCGAGCGGGAAGCAGGCGCCGGCTACCGCGCGCTGGAGACCGAGGATTTCGAGACCGCGGCCGGCCGGCTGCGAGGCGCCCTGGCCCTGTGGTCCGGCGAACCGTACTCCGGCGTGCTGATTGGCCCCCACCTGCGCGCCCACGCATCCCGACTCGAACATTCCTGGCAGCGGGCCTTGGACCAGTGGATGTCCGCCGAGGCGCAACTGGGGCGGGGCCGCGCCCTGCTGGACGACCTGGTGCTGTTCCTCTCGCGGTTCCGCGCCCAACAGCCGCTGTACGAGGGGCTGATGCACGAGCTGCGCCACACCGGCGACCCCCGCGGCATTCTCGCGACCTACCAGCGGGTGCGTCGGCGAAGCCAAGCCGCTGCTCCCGCCAACGCACCCCTGCGCGGCATCATTCCCCGCCCAGCCGGCTGGGCCGCGACATCCGCCTCCCGGGGACCCCAGAGCGCGGTCGGCGCCCCGGTGATGCGAAAGACGTACGCAGGGGGGCCACGTGCTGCTGCGGGAGTCCGCGCCATGGCTTGAGCCAACCGCGAGCCGTGCAGCCCGACCAGGACCGACTTGATGAACTCCCGACCGACTTGACGGGCTGTCGCCGGGGCCGTTGGCCACCACTCCCACCCCCTTCAGGATGACCGCGGTGGGGACGGCTCAAGCCGGCTCGCACTGTCGGCCGGGACGGCTGAGACAGGCCCGGCTCTAGCCGCTTCCGCCTCGTAGATCCTTCCTCGACTAGGAGCCCTGAGCACCCTGTGAACCCCCAGGCGAGTACGACACCCCCGGCCCCGCTGTCCGCCTCCTTCGAGTGGACCGAGCTCGATCGCCGCGCGGTCGATGTCGCCCGAGCCCTCGCGGTCGACGCGGTGGAGACCGCCGGCCACGGCCACCCCGGTACTGCCATGAGCCTTGCTCCGGCTGCCTACCTGCTGTTCCAGCGGCTGCTGCGCCACGACCCCGCCGACCCGCGATGGGCGGGCCGGGACCGCTTCGTACTGTCCTGCGGGCACTCCAGCCTCACCCTCTACAACCAGCTGTACCTGTCCGGATACGGCCTTGAGATCGACGACATCAAGGCGCTGCGCACCGAAGGAAGCCTCACTCCGGCTCACCCCGAGTACGGCCATACGCCCGGTGTCGAGACCACCACCGGCCCGCTGGGCCAGGGCCTGGCCAACGCGGTGGGCATGGCCATGGCGGCGCGCCGCGAGCGCGGCCTGTTCGATCCCGACACCGCACCGGGACAGTCGCCCTTCGACCACACCGTGTGGGTCTTCGCCTCCGACGGCGACCTGGAGGAGGGCATCAGCCACGAGGCCGGCTCCCTGGCCGGCCACCAAAAGCTCGGCAACCTCGTCGTCCTCTACGACGACAACCACATCTCCATCGAAGACGACACCCGCATCGCCCAGTCCGAGGACGTGGCCGCCCGCTACCGGGCCTACGGCTGGCACGTGCAGCAGGTCGACTGGACCACCCCCGACGGTTACCAGGAAGACGTTCCCGCCCTGCACGACGCACTGGAGCAGGCGCGCCAAGTCACCGACCGGCCTTCACTGGTGGCGCTGCGCACCATCATCGGCTGGCCGGCCCCGAACAAGCAGAACTCCGGCAAGATCCACGGCGCCGCTCTCGGCCGCGAGGAGGCAGCGGGCGCGAAGGCCGCCATGGGTCTGGATCCTGAACGCTCCTTCGACGTGCCCCCGGAGGTCCTCGCCCACGCCCGCCGGGCCGCGGACCGCGGGCTTCAAGCGCACGGGCGGTGGGACAAGCTCTACGCGGACTGGCGCACCGCACACCCCCAGCGGGCCGCAGCCTACGACAGGATCTCCGTCCGCCGTTTCCCCGAAGGCTGGGCGCAGGACCTGCCGGTCTTCGCCCCCGGCCAGGAGATGGCCACCCGCAAGGCGTCCGGCGAAGTGCTCTCCGCCCTCGCCGGGGTACTGCCCGAATTGTGGGGCGGATCCGCGGACCTGGCCGAGAGCAACAACACGACCATGAAGGGGGAGCCCTCCTTCGTCCCCGAGGAGTTCGCGACCGAAGCCTTCGCCGGACACCGCTACGGACGCACGGTCCACTTCGGCATCCGCGAACACGCCATGGGCGCCATCCTCAACGGCATCGCCCTGCACGGCGGTACCCGCCCCTACGGCGGCACCTTCCTGGTCTTCTCCGACTACATGCGTCCGGCGGTCCGCCTCGCCGCCATGATGAAGCTGCCGGTCACCTACATCTGGACCCATGACTCCATCGGGCTCGGCGAGGACGGTCCCACTCACCAGCCGATCGAGCACCTCTGGGCGCTGCGCGGCATCCCCGGCCTCGACATCGTCCGCCCCGCGGATGCCAACGAGACGGTCATCGCCTGGCGGACCGTCCTCGAACACACCGACCGGCCCGCGGGGCTGTGCCTGAGCCGGCAGAACCTGCCCGTGCTCGACCGGAGCGGTTCCTCAGGTCTGGCCCCGGCCGAGGGAGTCGCCCGCGGGGGATACATCCTGGCCGAGGCCAGTGACGATGCCCCCGAGGCGATCCTGATCGCGACCGGCAGCGAAGTTCACATCGCCCTGGCCGCACGCGGCCTCCTCAAGGAGGAGGGAATCAGCACCCGTGTGGTGTCGATGCCGTGCGTGGAATGGTTCCGCGAACAGGACCAGGACTACCGCGACCTTGTGCTGCCGCCCCACGTGAAGGCCCGGGTCTCTGTGGAGGCCGGCACCTCGCTGGGCTGGCACGCCTTCATCGGGGATGCCGGAGAGGCCATGGGTATCGAGCAGTTCGGTGCTTCCGCTCCCTACCCGTCGCTCTACCAGCGGTTCGGCCTCACCCCGGACCGGGTGGCAGCAGCCGCCCGCAGCAGCCTTCAGCGCGCAAAGCGTGCTGTTCGGCCGTGACCGGCGAGGTGCGGGCCCGCGCGGACGTCGCGGCGTAGCGGATGGTCATTACCGCAGGTCACCGATTGACTTAAAGATCACCAAAGAATTACGTTCAGCCTATCTGTGAATGGAGTGCCCTAGGGGAGCAGCGCATGACGGATGAATCGGGCACCACGGAGACCGATCTGCTCACCATCCTCGAACTCCTTGCCGAGGAGGCACCGCCGGGCAGGCTGGAGGAGTTGCTGCAGCGGGCACGCCGGGCCGGCCAACCTCCGCGGAACCTCGCTCGCTTGGAGCGGGCCGTCGCACTCGCGGGCAGGATCCACGTGTCGCAGGGCCGACGCCGGCAGCGCGAAGACAGCCTGGCGGATCTGGTCGACACGGCTCGTGACCTGACGTTCCCGCACGACCTCGACTCCTTGCTACGGGTGGTCACCAGGCGCGTGAGGCGGCTCCTCAACTTCGATCTGACGTGCGTTGCCCTCCTCGATGGGCAGGGTGCGATGTACATACACACCTCAGAAGGCTCGATCACCGCCCTGGTCAACGGACTTCAGATCGACCAGGGCTGGGGTCTGGGACATCGCGCCCTGGCCACCGGAGCCCCGGTGTGGACCGCCGACTATCGGGACGACGATGGCATCGAGGGCCGGGAGCGCCTCAACGAAGTGATCCAGGCCGAAGGCCTGCACGCCCTCATGGCCGTGCCGCTCGTCAACGGCGACCGTACCGTCGGGGTGCTCTACGGCGCCTGCCGCACGGTACGGCACTTCTGCCCCGACGAACTCGGCGTGGTCTGCTCACTGGCCGTACTGGCGGCCGTGGCCATCGAGAGGGCCGAGCGCCTCGAACAGGCCAGGGGCGATATCGACGAGCTCGAACTGGACGGCTTTCGCACCCGCACCAGCCTCGTACGCATGCAACAGCTCAGCGAGGCCCACAGCCGCACCATGAACATGCTCCTGGCCGGCGCCGACCTCACCAGCGTGGCGAAGGCAGCCGGTGATGCCTTGGACGGGACCCTGCAACTGCGGGATCCCGGCGGCCGGATCCTGGCCGGCGGGGACATCGCCGACTTGGACGAAACCGCTGTGGCCGAAGGCGCCCTCGACGCCCATGCGCGCCGCGGTGTCGTAGCCGCCGTCGGCAACACATGGGTGGCGCCCGTGATCGCCGGAGCCGAGAACCTCGGCCAGTTGGTGTTGCGCCCCGCCACAGCCCTGGTCGGCGAGGACGAGCGCCTGCTGTACCTCACCGCCCAGGCCTTCGCGATCCAGCTGTTGCTCCAGCGCTCCACCGCCATGGCCGAAGGGCCCGTACGCGACGAGCTCCTCGACGACCTTTTGGCCTCGCACCCGCGCGCCGCGCACCAACTGCAGCACATGGCCCAGCGCGTCGGCCAGTTCGGTCTCGACCTGGACGCGCCGTACGTCCTGCTCGTCGTCCGACCCGAAGGCGGCGAACCAGGCCGTGCTCTGGTCTGGGCCTCCTCCTACGCACACCGGATGTCCGGGCTCAAGACCGCGCGCGACGGCTGCATCGTGCTGCTGCTACCCGGCGAGGACCCGCCCGGGGCAGCCCGGGCCGTCGCTGAGGAACTGTCCTCCGTTCTCGGCCACTCCGTATCGGTCGGTGTCGGCGGCCCGGGCAAGGGGCCGGCCGACACCGGCCGCATCTACCACGAAGCGCTGCGCTGCCTGGACGCGCTGACCGCGCTCAACGCACGGGGCAGCACGGCGTCCGCCCGGGAACTGGGGTTCCTCGGGCTGTTGTTGTCCGACCAGCACGATGCCGAAGGGTTCATCGAATCGACTCTCGGCCCCGTGCTGAGCCATGACCGTGACTGGCAGACCGAACTCGTCGCCACCCTGGGTGCCTACTTCGCCGGCGGAGGCAGCCCGACCAATGCGGCCGAATCGCTTCATGTGCACCCCAACACCGTCTGGCGCCGTCTCAAGCGCATCACCGAACTCCTGGGTCCCCAGTGGCAGCAGCCGGAAAAGATGCTTGAGGTGCAGTTGGCGCTGCGACTTCAGCAGACTCGCGGTCTCCTGCAACGGCAAAGGACCGCCGCGGCGAGCCATCAGGCGGCGCGGCCCATCACATAGTTTTCGGCTGTCAACACATGGGCCGCATGGGCTGCCGAGGCGAGGGTGATGTGCCGGTGCCAGCCCTGAAAGGAGCGGCCGGCGTAATCCAGCAGACCGGTCGTGGTGCCGACGTGCGCGAAGTCCCGGTCGACCCGGTGCGTGAGCTTCGTCAGGCGCAGCAGCGCCGCCATCGGCATCTGCGTCAGATCGGTGAGCCACAGCTGGACCGGCGGGCGCGACGGGTCGAGCCATTCGCCCAGTAACAGCAGCGGCCGCGGCCGGACCCCTTCCGGCGAGGGGAAGGACACGGGGATCGCCGCGACGAGCGAAGTCCTCGTGGCCCCGTGGGCGGCCGGGTCCGCCCAGGACACCGGGCGGCGAAGTCCCTTCACCGCCTCCAGGATCCGTCGAGCCGGAAGTGCTCCGGCGCCGAATCCGGGCAACGCCCGGTCCGCCACGGTCACTCGGCAGGAAGAACTGATGCGGGCGAGGACCGGGACACCCGACGCGGTGAGGTGGGGCATCGCCGTGTGCGGGTCGCCCCGCCGCAAGTCGATCACTACGGGTCTGCGTGCAGGGCTTCCGTACTGTGCCGTGTCCAGCACGGCCGCGACTGCGCACTCGTCCGGGGTCTCCGGGCGGGCCCCGTCGGGGACTCCCGCGCGGCCCCTGCGCTCGGGGTCGCTGACCCACTGGTCCGGCAGCAGCATGCGCCAGTTGACCGGCGCGCTCAGCTCCTCGGAGGCGAGCCACACCCCGAAGGCCTGCTGCCCGCGGAACATCTCGCCCAGATGCGGGGCGAAAATCCGGTCGACGCCCACCGAGTACTCGCCCCCTTTGGGTATCTGCATGGCCCGCACCACCCAAGCCTGCGGTGAACTCATCTGTTCCAGATAGTCGGTGAGCGCGGCACGTACGGGCCGCCAGTCCCAGGGGGAGCTGCTGATGAAGTGATGCAGGCTCTGCTCGGTGTCGGCGGGACCGCCCACCTGAGCAGCGATGTTGCGGATGGTTTTGCGCCCGACGGTGGTGAGGAGGCCGTGCAGGTAGGTCTCCGCCTTGTGCCGCTGGTCCTTGCGGCGGAAGGAGGAGAACAGCGCGGCGCTGAGCTCGCCGACGACATCGTCGAAGATCGCTCGTTGCTTGAAAGCAGACATGTTCACGACGCTCCCGGCTTGGTCGGCAACCCTGTGCTGGCGTATGCCCACCATGTCCGCCCCGCGCCTGCCCGAACGAGGTTCTCCACGCACCTGGTTGTCTCTGCCGTCACTCGGCACACCACCAGGGCCCGGCGCAGGAAGCCGTCGTTGCCGCGTGCCGGGACAGAGCGGTAAAGCCTCCCGTGCAGGGTGGTGTTGCCCCGGGCACCAGGGGAGCGGGCCGGTGTGGGGCACGGCTCGCATCGGCCCTGGTCACAGGTCAGCGAATGGACAGCGCGTCGAGGTAGGACTCGACGTTGCGGCGGGTCTCGGGGACGCTGTCGCCGCCGAACTTCTCGGCGACGGCGTCCGCGAGGACGAGCGCGACCATGGCCTCGGCGACGATGCCGGCGGCCGGCACGGCACACACGTCGGAGCGCTGGTGATGGGCCTTGGCGGCCTCGCCGGTGGCGACGTCGATGGTGGCGAGCGCGCGCGGCACGGTCGCGATGGGCTTCATCGCGGCCCGTACCCGCAGCAGCTCACCGGTGGTCAGGCCGCCCTCGGTGCCGCCGGAGCGGCCGGAGGCGCGCCGGACGCCCCCGGCCGTGTTCACGATCTCGTCGTGTGCCTGCGAACCGGGCACCCGGGCCAGGCCGAAGCCGTCACCGACCTCGACGCCCTTGATCGCCTGAATGCCCATCAGGGCGGCGGCGAGCCGGGCGTCCAGACGCCGGTCCCAGTGCACGTGCGAACCGAGACCGACCGGCACGCCGTAGGCGAGCACCTCGACGACCCCGCCGAGAGTGTCGCCGTCCTTGTGGGCCTGGTCGATCTCCGCGACCATCGCCTTCGACGCGTCCGCGTCCAGGCAGCGCACCGGGTCGGCGTCCAGCCTCTCGACATCGGCGGGGGTCGGGTAGAGCCCGTAGGGGGCCCTGGCCGCGGCCAGCTCCACCACATGGGAGACGATCTCGATGCCGGCCGTCTCCTTCAGGTAGGAGCGGGCCACCGCCCCGAGCGCGACGCGGGCCGCGGTCTCCCGGGCGCTGGCGCGCTCCAGGATCGGCCGGGCCTCGTCGAAGCCGTACTTCTGCATGCCCGCGAGGTCGGCGTGGCCGGGCCTCGGACGGGTCAGCGGGGCGTTGCGGGCCAGCTCGGCGAGGACCTCCGGCGCCACCGGATCGGCCGACATGACCTGCTCCCACTTGGGCCACTCGGTGTTCCCCACCATGATCGCGACCGGCGAGCCCATCGACAGGCCGTGCCGCACGCCACCGAGGAACGTCACCTCGTCGCGCTCGAACTTCATACGGGCGCCGCGCCCATAGCCCAGCCGCCGCCGGGCCAGGTGGTCGGCCACCAGCTCCGTGGTGATCGGCACGCCGGCGGGAAGACCCTCCAGCGTCGCGACAAGTGCGGGTCCGTGGGACTCCCCAGCGGTCAGCCAACGCAACCTGCTCATACCTCCCACTCCTCAACGCCGCTGCGGGTGAATTCCCTGTCTCCGTGCAACCAGGACACCTCGTCGTGCAACTGCTCCTGGGAGAAGGCGGAGAGCATGCCGTTGCGCGCCAACGCCTCTTCGCCCGCCGGGTGGTACAACTCGTGGCCGATGCGGCGGGCCACCAGTTGGGTGCGGTTGGTGCGCGCGCGGCGCGCGGCGTTGAATTTCTCCAGGTGCTGCATCACATCGTCGCTTCGCACCCCTTCCAGCAGGTCGCCGAGGACGACCGCGTCCTCCAGGGCCTGGCAGGCTCCCTGCGCCGCGTACTGCAGCATGGGGTGTGCGGCGTCACCGGTCAGCACGGCCCGCCGGTCGGTCCAGGCCTCAACCGGATCGCGGTCACACAGCACCCACTCCCGCCAGCCCTCGCCGAGTTCGAGCAGTCGGCGGGCGGTCGCCCCCAGATCAGGGAACTGGCCAAGGACATGGGAACGCTCGGCGGGGCGGCCGGCAACGGCCTCGGTGGCGCCGTCGTCGCGGGTGGCGGCGAGGTTGAGGAACTCGCCCCCGCCGATGATGTAGTGCACGAAGTGCCACTTGGGGCCGGCCCACAGGGTGACCGTGTTCCAGCGCAACTCCTCAGGCACCTTGTCGATCGGGATCACCGAACGGTAGATGGTGTGCCCGGACACCCGCGGCCCGCCGTCGTCGAGCATCTGTGCGCGCACGGTGGAGCGGATGCCGTCGGCGCCGACCAGAACCGCCCCGGTGAACGTCCGTCCGTCCTCGGTGTGCGCGGTGATGCGGTCGGGGCTCTGCTCGTAGCGTTCGACGGCCGCACCGGCCACCAGCTCCACGGAGTCCGACGCCTGGCAGGCGGCGAGAAGCGGCTGATACAGATCGCCCCGGTGCACCACCGCGTACGGATTGCCGAACCGCTCCCGGTAGGCGCCGGCCAACTCCATCGAGGTGACCATCTCGTCCGTCGTGCCGTCCATGAAGCGCAGTTCGTCGATGAACACGGCACGCTCTCGCACCCCGTCGCCCACCCCGAGCCGGTCCAGGGCGTGGAAGGCGTTGGGGCCCAGTTGAATGCCCGCGCCGATCTCGGCGAAGGTGTTGCTCCGTTCCAGGACGGTGGCGCGGTGCCCGTGCCGGGCGAGCGACAGAGCTGTGGCGAGCCCTCCGATACCGCCGCCGGCAATCACGATGTGAGCCATGTTGTACGTCGCGTCCTCTCTGTTCACGTGCTGGTGGTGGCCCTTCACTTGACGGTGGCGGGCCTGTACTGCGGAAAGAGCCGGTCCAATTCCTCGTGGAAACCGGGGAACGTCTTTGCCACGCAGCCGCGGTCGTCGAGGGTGATGCCGTCGGCGCGCAGTCCAAGGACCGAGAACGCCATGGCGATGCGGTGGTCGCGGTGGCAGGCGATCTCGGTGGGCGCACATGGGCCGGGGTGGATGGTGATCCGGTCGTGCCCGACGTCGGTGCGGATACCGAGAGCACGAAGGTTCTCGGCGACGGCGGCGATGCGGTCCGACTCCTTCAGGCGGGCATGGGCGATGCCACGGATCGTGATCGGGCCGTCGGCCAAGGGCGCGATGGCGGCCAAGGTCATGAAGGTGTCGGAGATTTCGCCCATGTCGACGGTGAATCCGCCCCGCAGAGCACCTGTCCCGGTGACCGTGGTCGCCTCCTGCGTACGTTCGACGTGTGCCCCCGCCCGTTCCAGCACCTCGGTGAAGCGCAAGTCGCCCTGGAGGCTGCCGCGGTCGAGGCCGGCCACCGTCACGGTGGTGCCGGTGATCGCGGCAGCGGCGAAGAAGTACGAGGCAGTGGAGGCGTCGGGTTCGATGTGCAGCTCCGCCGCCCGATATCCCGCGGGGTCGGTGGTGAACACACCAGGAACGTCCTCACCGACGTGCGCCCCGAAGCGCCGCATCAAAGCCAGGGTCATATCGACGTAAGGGCGGCTGACCAAGTCGTGCACCGTCAGTACCAGCGGCTGGCGCATCAGCGGACCGGCCATCAGCACCCCGGACAGGAATTGGCTGCTGAGCTTCCCGTCCAGGCCCAACTCCCCGCCGTCCAGGCCGGCGGAGCGCACCCGCAGCGGCAGCCGTCCGTCCGGCTCGGTGCGGACGTCGGCGCCCAGGTGCCGCAGCGCCTCGGCGAGGGGGGCCACCGGCCGTGCCGTGAGCTGGGCGGTGCCCTCGAAGCGGAAGTCGCCCTGCCCGGCCGCGGCGAACGGCGGCAGGAAACGGGCCGCGGTCCCCGCGTCCTCGCACCACACGCTGCCACTCCCGGTCGGCCCGCGACCCAGACCCGCGACGACCCAGGCGCGGTCGCCGGACTCCCGCTCGATCCGCACGCCCAGACCCGTCAGGGCATGCCGGAAGGCGACGGTGTCATCGCTCACCAGAGGGGCCTTCAGGACGCTGGTTCCGCGCGCGGCCGCGGCGAGCAACAGCGCCCGGTTGGTGAGGGACTTCGACCCGGGGATGCGGGCTTGGCGGGCAGGGGGGGATGCGGCGGTCATCGCTCTCCTTCATTGAGTGCGGCCGACGCGGCAGCGGTCAGCCGGTCCCCGCGGTCGGTCCTGGACAGAGGGGTGAGGCGGAGGCCAGGGCACTGCTTGGAACGGCCGGCCCCGTCAGGGCGACCCTGGCTCCCGGTACGCGTGATCGGCAAAGCGATACATCCCGGTTCGTCACTATCGAGGTCAGTCCGTCAAGTCGGGCCCGCACCGAAGCGGTCGTGCCCCGGCGAGTGGGACCACTGCTCACACAAGGGCCGCGAGGGCGACGGCGATCTCCACAGCGATCTCATCCGGCTCGCGGTGCTCGGCCCGCACGGACACCGTCGCAACGTCCCCGTACAGCGGCAGACGCTCCTGCATCAACTGCGCGAGCCTGCGCCGCGGGTCCTCGGTGAGCAGCGGCCGCGACTTCGCACTGCCGACCCGCTCGGCGAGAGTGTCCAGGCCGGCCCATAGATGCACGACGCGGCACTCCTGGAGCTGGAGACGCGTTGCGTGATGCAACACCGCACCCCCGCCGAGCGCCAGAACCCCGGCGTGCTCCCGGACCGCCACCTCGACAGCCCGGCGCTCCCACGCACGGAAGCGGACCTCGCCACCGGAGCCCAGCATCTCGTGCGTCGGCTGCCCGGTCAGCCGCTCCAGATCGTGGTCGGTATCGCGGAATGCGAGGCCGAGGTGGTCGGCAAGGGTCTGCCCGACAACGGACTTGCCCGTGCCGGGCATTCCGACGAGCACCACCGCAGGTCCGTTCATGGCTGCTCCGTAAGGTGTCAGGGGGTCCCTGTGGCGTCCCTCCGCATGCAGAATCGGAGGGACGCTACAGGGGACACCCGATTGAACGGTCGGCCCGGCGCCTCGGCTACTTGAGCGCCAGCCCGCGCCCGGCGAGCGCGGCAGCGGCGAATTCGCCCTCGACGGTGGCCTCCACGTCAAAGGCGTACCGCTCGGTGGGCGGGTAACCGATCAGCTCCGCCGCCCGTGCGGGGATCGGCGCCGCGGCGGCCTCGGCCGACTCCCACAGCAACACCGCTCCCCACCGGTTCGTGGCCGGATCCGAGATCCAGACCTTCAGGCGCAGCCCCGCCACCTTCGAGAAGCGCTCCACAGCCTCGTCGCGCAGGAACCCTCTCAGCGAGGAGATGCTCTGCCGCGACTCGGTCAGGTCCCACCAGACGATCACCGCGTGCATGTCGACGCCACCGCCTGGAGCAGGGAACCGATGATCCGAGGTCCGTCGACAGTGAGCATCGACTCGGCATGGAACTGCATCGACGCGAAGCCGTCGGCGCGCAGCGCGTGCACCTCGCCCCCTTCGGCGTCCCGGCTGACCTCGATCCGGCCGTGCACCGGGTGGGTGATGACGTCATCGGCGCATTGGGCGGCGAACGTGTTGTAGAAGCCCACCCGCTCCGTGCGGCCGAACAGGTCTATCTCCCGCTGCGTCCCCTGGTTGGGAACGGGCCGGCGCACGACGTCCAGACCGAGCAGAGTGCTGAGGACCTGATGGCTCAGACACACCGCCAGGAACGGACGGCGCTCCTCCAGGAGTTGGGCCACCGCCGTCCGCAGGTGTGCGATCTTGGGATGGCCGGTGTCCTGCGGGTCGCCCGGACCCGGCCCCATGACCACCAGGTCATACGCGTCGAAGCCGTACGGCTCGTCGAAACGGCGCACCACCACCTGGCAGCCCAGTGAACGGATCTGCTGGGCGATCATCTCGGTGAAGGTGTCCTCGGCATCAATGATGAGGACACGCCGACCGGTCAGCGACTCGACCGCCTGACCGCGCCGGCCCTGCTCCTGCAGCCAGAACCCGGCGACGAGGTCATTGCGCTCGTCCAGCGCCTCACGCACCGCCGGGTGTGCCCCGAACCGGGTGGGCTCCGGCTCGCCGAGGGCGGCGAGCAGTCCCGCGGCCTTCGCACGGGTCTCGTGCACCTCGGACTCCGGGTCGGAGTGGCGTACCAGCGTCGCCCCCACTCCGATCCGCAGCTGCCCACTCGCGTTGATGTCGGCGGTACGGATCAGGATCGAGGAATCCAGGGTGCGGCCGCCGGACGCGTCCCGGCCGATCAGGGCGGCCACCCCGCTGTAGTAGCCGCGCCCGGCCGGCTCATAGCGGGCGATGACCCGGGCCGCCGATTCCAGCGGAGATCCCGTCACCGTCGGCGCGAACAGCGTCTCGCGCAGGATGTCGGCCGCATCGCGGTCGGTGTGGCCCTCGATGAAGTACTCGGTGTGAGCGAGCCGGGCCATCTCCTTCAGGTACGGGCCCACGACCCGTCCCCCTTCGGGGCAGATGCGGCCCATCATCTTCAGTTCCTCGTCGACGACCATGTACAGCTCGTCGGTCTCCTTGCGGTCGGCCAGGAACCGAAGGACGCCGTCCAGGTCGGGACCGCTCGCCGGGTACCGGTAGGTGCCACTGATCGGGTTCATCACGGCGGTGGAGTCATGAACGCTGATGTGCCGCTCCGGGGTTGCGCCGACGAAGGTCCGCTCACCGGTGTGTACGAGGAACGTCCAATAGGCGCCTGCCTCCCGCTCGACCAGGCGGCGGAAGAACGACAGTGCCGATCGGGGCGTGAAGCCCGGCAATTGGGCTGTGAAGGAGCGCTTGATGACGAAGTTCGCCCCCTTGCCGGTGCCGATCTCGTCGGCGACGACTTGGCGCACGATGTCGGCGTATGCCGCGTCGTCCACGTCGAAGCGACCGTCAGCGATCTTCACCGGTTCATTGGGCAGCCGCGCGAGCGTCTCATACAGCGGCAGTGTTGCCTGCTCGCGCACCCGCATCGTGAGCAGCGGCTCTCCGTCGTCGGGTGCCGCGAAGCCCCGCTCGGCGAGCTGGCGATAGGGCACCAGCGCGAGCAACTCGTGGTGCGCCCCCGGCCGGGGCTGTTCGGGCAGGTCGAGTCCGGCGAGCGAGTCGACCTGCGCGATGTCGCCCGTCAGCAGTTCCAGGGTGTCCGGGCCGGCCGACTCGGGGCGGTGCAGCAGCGCGAACGGGCCAGAGGTGCCGCCGAGGATCCGCGCGAGCAGTTTCTGCGCGTCGTCCTGTCGTGCCATGGAAGTCGTTCCTTTCGCGGCCGGCGCGTTCAGCGCGCCACCTCGGCTGTATCGAGTTCGGTCAGCACGGACTTGGTGGTCACGACACGGGCGGCGCGCTGCGCCGCGTAGTCGAGTGCCAGCCGGTGGTAGTCGGCGGAGAAGTCGGCGACCGCGTCCGCCACCAGGAACGGCTGGATGTCGTTGGTGAACGCGTCCACCGCGCTCATGAGGACACCGACGTGCGCGTACACGCCGCAGATGATCAGCTGGTCCCGGTTGTGGAAGCGCATCCGTTCCAGCAGGTCCGACTTGTGGAAGGCGCTGTAGCGCCACTTGGTGAACTCCCAGTCACCCGGCGTCGGTTCGAGCGGTGGGACCACCCGCCGGTGCTCGGGCGTCGCCTTCATGCCGGGGCCCCAGAAGTCCTTCAGCAGACCGCGCTGCTCGGGCGTCATGCTGCCGGGCTGGGCGGTGTAGGCAACAGGAACACCCAGTGCGGCACAACGCTCACGCAGCAGCGCGGTGTTGGCGATCAGGGAGCCGCCGGGCTCGCCGGATCGTGGGAAGGGTTTGAGGAAGTACTCCTGCATGTCGTGCAGCAGAAGCACCGCGCGCTCCGGATCCACGGCCCACTGGGCGGTGCTGGCCGGCAGTTCGCCCTCGGAGGGCATCGGGTACGGCTCGACGGCCGGAATTCCGGGCACGGGCTGGTCGGTCCTTTCAGAGCTAGACACCGAGCGTCGCACCGCCGTCCACGGTCAGCTCGTGCATCGTGATGTGCCCGGCGGCGTCCGACAGCAGGAAGGCGACGGCCTCCGCGATGTCGTGCGGTGTCGCCACCTTGCCGAGGGGTATGCCGGCCCGGAACGCGGCAGGGTCACCAGCGATCGACTTCTTCGCCGCGGAGTCCGCGGCATGCATGCCGCGCAGCATCGGAGTGTCCGTGGAACCGGGGGCGACGACGTTGCAGCGGATGCCGTGCGCGGAGACCTCCAGCCCCAGGCACTTGGTGAAGGCGGTCGCGGCGGCCTTGGAAGCGGCGTAGGCCGCCATTCCGGCGCGGGCCGTGCCCGCGGCGTTCGACGCGACCGTGACGACCGCGCCCCGTCCGCGCGGGATCATCCGGTTGACCACGGTCCGCGAAGTGTGAAACACCCCGGTCGTGTTGACCGCGAACGTCGCTGCCCAGTCCTCGTCGGACAGCGTGTGCGCCGCTCCCTGGCGAAGCACGCCGGCGGCATTCACCAGCTGCTCGATCGGACCGAGTTCGTCCTCCACCTGCTGAACCAGAAGCTCCACCGCGGGACTTGAGGTGACATCGGCCGTGAAGGCAGTGACGTCGAGCCCGTCCGCGCGCATCTTCGCGACGGTCTCCTCGATCGAGCTGCCTTCCAGGTCCACCGCCGCGACCTTGAGTTGCCGCTCGGCGAGCAGCCGGGTGACTGCCGCGCCGATGCCGCCCGCGGCGCCCGTGACCAGGGCGAGGGGTTCTTCCACGTTCACAACCTCCGTACGAGATGGGTGTCGGCGCGCACCAGGGGCCGGGTTCATGCGCGCCAGGCCGAGACGACTTCGATGGCTTGCCGCGCGTTCAGGCGCGGGTCACAGAAGCTGAGGTATTTGTCGCCCAGGTGGTGGAGTTCTCCGGAGTCGAGGACGCACTCGACGACGCTCTCGGGGGTGGTCTCCAGATGCAGACCGGCCGGGGTGCCGCCGTTCTCGAACACGGCGCTCTGGAAGGCCTCGACCTCGCGCACCACGGTCTTCACATAGCGCGTCTTGAGGCCGTCGGGCCCGGCGACGGTGTTGCCGTGCATGGGGTCGGACAGCCACAGCACGGGGTGGCCCGCCCGGCTCACGGCATCGACGAGCGCGGGCAGCTTCTGCTCCGCGTTCTCGGCGCCCATGCGGGCGATCAGCGTGAGCCGGCCCGGGAGGCGCTGGCCGTCCAGCCGGTCGCACAGGGCGAGCAACTCGTCCGGTGTCATGGACGGACCGACCTTCACCGCGACCGGGTTGGACACGGCGGCGAGCAGGGCGATGTGCGCACCGTCCAGCTGGCGGGTGCGCTCTCCGACCCAGGGCCAGTGAGTGGAGGCCAGCAGCAGAGATCCGTCACCTTCCCGGCGCAGCATCGGCAGTTCGTAGTCGAGCAGTAGGGCCTCATGGCTCGTCCACACCGGCACGTCCAGCTCGGAGCGGCCGGCGGTACCACGCCAGCCGAGGTAGTGCATGGTGTCGCTGGCGGCCCGGTAGCCGGTGAGCAGATTGCCGGGGTCGGGGCGGCGCAGCTCGGGGTCCGGCTCCGGGTGGTTGACCATGTGGCCCCGGTAGACGGGCAGTTCGGTGCCTGCGACGTTCTCGGTCGCGTTGGAGCGGGGCTTGCCGTACTGGCCGGCGATCCGGCCCACCCGCAGCACCGGCTTGCCGGAGGACAGCTTCATCGTGCCGGCCAGCACGTCGAGCAGCGCGGCCTTGCGGGCCACGTCGTTCGGGGTGGCCTCGGCCGGGTCCTCGGCGCAGTCACCGGTCTGGATCACCTGTATGTGTCCGGCGGCGGCCTCCGTCAGCAGTGCGCGCAGCCGGCGCACCGCCTCGGAGTCCACCAGGGCCGGCATCCGGACGAGATCCGCCCTGACATCGGCAAGGCGCGGGTCGGCTGCCCAGTCGGGCTGCTGGAGGGCGGGTAGGGAACGGAGGTAGGACTGAATGTCGATCATCGACTTCCCTCGGCGAGCATGCCGGAACAGGTCCGGCGGATGGTGGGCGTGGTAGGTCGGCGGCGGCACGGGCAGGTGGCGCGCCGCCGGTATGCCCTGCCCGGCGCTCTTCGTCCTGCAGCGGCTCAAGTGCGGAGCGTTCCGGGGCGATGCGAATGCATGCGGCCCGTCCCCCTGGAGACGGGCCGACCGGGGCGAATACCACTATCAGGAGATAAATAATCTCCTGCAATGGTTAATGGAGGAGTCCGTCAAGTGACGCTCTGTGGGCGGCAGTTGACCGCTCGCGACCTTCGCCGGGCATCGCCGGTGGCACTCGGTGAGGTGAACCGGCTCGAAGGGTCAGGCGGCGAGGTCGGCCAGTACGGCGAGCCGGACGAGCGCGACCCGGCTGGAAATGCCCAGTTTGGCGAAGATGTTCCGCAGGTGGCTGTCGACCGTGTGCGGCGAGACGGACAGCTGCGCGGCGACGGCCCGATTGGTCAGCCCCTCGGCGACCAGGTTCGCCACCCGCAGTTCGGCGCGGGTCAGAGCTGCCCACCCATGGCGTGGGGCCGCGGGGCGCAAGGCGCTGCGCGCTGCGGGGAGTGTGGCGTCAGGAACGTTCTTGAGGGTCGGCCGGGAGTCCGCGTTGGCTCGTATCACCCGGCCGACCCTGCCCGCGCCGGGGGTGAGCCGCAATACGGAATGCGTGAGTCTGTCATGTTCTGCGGCGGGCGTTGAGGACGGATGCCGCCCGGAGCTAGAACCCGCCCAGCAGGCCGTCCACCACGTTCAGCAGGGCCTGGCGGTCACTGTGCACCCTGGCCAGGACCCGCAGGCCGTAATAGGTACTGAGCACTTGGCCCGCCAGGGTCCTGGCGTCGTGTGCTGCGGTGATCTCGCCGGCCCGCTGTCCGCGAGTGATGGCCTCGCGCAGAGCCTCCTCCACCGTGGTGAAGTGCCGCCGCACCTCTTCCTTCACGGCGGGATCCGAACTCGCCTTCTCCACCGAGGCGTTGATGGCGAAGCAGCCCGGCGTTTCCGAATCGGCGAGATCGGCGTCGATGGCCCCGACGATCAGCTCCCGGAGCCGGTCCTTGACCGGGCCCGGCCGCCGCAGCAGAGCGGTCTGCTCGGCCGTGGTGGTGTCGTAGTAGCGACGCAGGGCGCGCAGGTACAGCTGTTGCTTGTCCCCGAACGTGTTGTACAGGCTCGACTGGCCCAGGCCCGTGCAGTTGGCCAGGTCCCGGGTGGAGGTCGCTTCGTAGCCGTGCTGCCAGAACGCCTCCATGGCGGACGTGAGCGCGTGCGTCTCGTCGAACTTCCTGGGCCTGGCCATGCTCGTACCCTAATGGTTTTGGAGCGGTCGCACAAAAAACGTGCGACACAATCCGACGTCGCCCGCGAACGTGCTCCGGTCTCGCACTACGCCACCACCCCGACCGCCTCGATCTCGATCAGCCAGTCCGGGTCGGCCAAGGAGGAGACCTCGACGAACGACTCGGCGAACGCGTGCGCGGTGAAGTACTGCGCACGCAGCGCGGCGAACGCGTCCTGGTGCCGGGCGATGTCGGTGACGAACACCGTCGCCTTGACGACGTGGCCGAGACCTGACCCGGCGTTGTCCAGGACGGTGGCGAGATTGGTCAGGGCCCTGCGGGCCTGTGCCTCGAAGTCGCCCCGGCCGACGGTGACCCCGTGCTCGTCCACCGGCGCCTGGCCGGAGGTGAAGACGAGGTCGCCCACGCGTACGCCGAGCGCGATGCCGGCGGGGGAGTACCAGTCGTTCTCCGCCGTGACGCGCTCGGGCCGAGACGCGCCGGATACTGCAGTCATGATGCTCCTCGCGGCAGGACCAGGGTGGGAAGGGGGCGGTCAGTCACCCAGATGTTCACGCACGGCATGGACCAGCTCCGCTATGGAGCGCTCGCCCGTGGCGGTGCCGAAGGAGTCGAAGATGTGGAAGGCGCCGGACCACTGGTGCAGTGTGACCGGGACGCCCGCTTCGAGCAGTCGCTGCCCATAGCGGATGCCTTCATCGCGCAGCGGGTCGTACTCGGCGGTGACGATGTGAGCGGGGGGCAGCTCCGCGAGGGTCGCGGCCCGGTTCGGTGCCGCGTACGGCGACGTCTCGCGCTGCTCGTGCCCCTCGCCGAGGTAGTGCCGCCACATCGCCTCGGACTGCGGCGTGGACCAGACCGGGGTGTCGTGGAACCGGCGCGCGGACGGCGTGTCCATCCGGTCGTCCGTCACCGGGAACGTCAGAAGCTGCAGGGCGAGTTCGGGGCCCTGCCGGTCGCGCGCCATGAGGGCGACGGCCGCGGCCAGGGCGCCGCCCGCGCTGCACCCCGCCACTCCCAACCGGCCCGGTACCACGCCGAGTTCCCCGGCTTGGGCAGCGAGCCAGCGCAGCGCGGCGTAGCAGTCCTCCGCGCCCGCGGGGAAGGGGTGCTCGGGCGCGAGCCGGTACTGAACGCTGACCACGACGCACTTGGCCTGTGAAGCGAACCAGACGCACTGGTTGTGCTCGGTCTCCAGGCTGCCCATGACGAAGCCGCCGCCGTGGATCCACAGCAGGCCACCGTGCGGCCCCGGCGCCTTGGGGCTGTAGACCCGCACGACGACGTCCGGGGCGCCTTCGGGCCCGGGGATCAACTGCTCGGCGACAGTGATCGCGCTCGTGTCCGCGGGCTCCCACTGAGCCTCAAGCTCTTTGAGCGTGGCGCGGGCCGCCTGCGGGTCGCGCACGTCGAGATACGGGATGCCCTCCACCAGAGCCGCCAGATCGGGCCGCAGATTCATCCGGGTCGGTGCCTGGCCCGTGGAACGGGAAGTGGTGTCACTCATGGGGTCATCCTGCGGTGGGAGCAGCGTCGTCCGCCTCCGCCACTTGTCGCCCATTGCCCGCCGCGCATGCGCCGATTGGCGCGGCAACCTGACGGACTGCTGTTGCCGCGAGCCGACCGGGCGGGGGTGCGGCCTAGCCTCCGCGGATGTACCCACCGACACCGAACCCGCCGTATCCGGTCTCTGGACAGGGGGCCGTGCACGGCCCCGTCCCCCGCTTCGATCCCATCCTCGAAGGGTGGGAAGGAGGAGGGTGGGCAGGAACCGCCATGCTGGGGCACCCGGGCGCGGACGGAGAGGGCTGTGCGCCAGGGGCGCGCTGGCCGCTGCGTCTGGGGGATCCCGGTCTGGTGCAGGCGGCGCTGTCCGCGCGGCTCCCCGAGGCCGAGCGCTCCCGGGCCCTGCAACTCCTGGGACTGAGCCCTCGGGCCGACGTGCGCGCCGTAGCGGTCGTGGTGTGCGAACCCGGCCTGCTGCACCGGGCGTTGCACGGCTGCGCGGAACGCCTGGGCGGCCGCGAGGGCGCTCCCACGGCTGCTCATGTGGCAGCCCTTTGGCCGACGGTCGGGGCGGTTCTGTTGCCCGGTTCGGCAGCCGTCCCGCCGGAGGCGGAACCCGGGCCGGCCCACACGGCGATGGGGGTGGGGCCGGCGACGGGCCCCCAGCAGCTCCCGGACTCGTGGGCGCAGGCGCGGCGCGCGGCGCGTTTTGCCGGTCTCGGGCCCACATGGCCGCGCGCGGTCGTGGCCGAGGACCTGGGCGCGCTGGCTTTGCTCGCCGACCTCCCGGCACCAACTGCCGTCGCCCATCCCGATGTTGCGGCCCTCGCACGGCTGGGCTGCGGTCCGGACGGAGAGCAGGCCCTGGCCACGCTGGAGGCGGTGTGCCGCAGCTCATCGCTGCGGGAGGCCGCCAAGATCTTGTGCCTGCACCACAGTGCGGTGGCGCATCGCATACGGCGCATCGAGCGGATTCTGCGAGTGTCGCTGAGTGATGCACACGGGCGTCAGCGGATCCAGACGGCGCTGCTGCTGTGGCAGCTGAACGCCCCCGGCAACTGGCGTAGTGAACAGGAGAGTTCACGACAGCACGGCGGACCGCACTCATTTTGAATCAGTCGCTTCAAAACTGTGTTAGCGTCGCCCCGCGGCCGCCCGCTCCCCTGCTCTGTTCCCCTGCATCTGGAGGCATTCCATGCCCCTTGCCGTCTACGTACTCGGCTTGGGAATCTTCACCCAAGGCACGTCGGAGTTCATGCTGTCCGGACTGCTGCCCGACATGGCCCACGACTTGGGTGTCTCCATTCCCGACGCCGGTCTGCTCATCTCCGCCTTCGCGATCGGAATGGTGATTGGTGCGCCACTGCTGGCCGTCGCGACCCTGAAGTGGCCGCGCCGCACCGCCCTGGCAGCCCTCCAGGCCGTGTTCATCGCCGCACACGTCGCCGGTGCGCTCGCACCCGGCTACGGCGTCCTTTTCGCCACCCGGATCATCAGCGCCCTCGCCTACGCCGGATTCTGGGGCGTCGCCGTGGCCACCGCCGTCGCACTCGTCCCCGCCGACGCCAAGGGCAAGGCGGTCGCCGTCGTCGCCTCCGGCCTGACCCTCGCCACGATCGTCGGCGTGCCCGCCGGTACGGTGCTCAGCCAGGTGTCCGGCTGGCGCGCCGCCTTCTGGGGCGTCGCGGCCCTGACCCTCATCAGCCTGCTGTGCTCCCTGGCAGCCATCCCCGGCGGCAAGGGAGCCGCGGACGAACAACGCACGGTCCGCAGCGAACTCAGGGCCATGGCCCGCCCCCAACTGTGGCTCTCGTACGCCGTGACAGCCTTCGCCTTCGGCGCGGTCATCGTCACCTTCAGCTACCTCGCCACACTGCTCACCGACGTCACCGGCCTGCCCGAGGGCTGGGTGCCCGTCCTCCTCGCGCTCTTCGGCGTCGGCGGCCTGATCGGCATGGTGATCGGCGGAAAGGTCGCCGAGGTCTATCCCATCCGCACCCTCGTTCTGGCCATGGGCGTCCTGGTGGTCGCCTCCGCGCTGCTGGCCGTGACCGCGCACAACACGGTCGCCACCGTCGTCCTGGTCTTCGTCCTGGGCCTGGCCGGTTACGTGACCAACCCCGTTCTGCAGTCACGGGTGTTCGTCGTGGCACCGGGCGCGCCCACCCTCGTCGGCGCGACCAATACCTCCGCCTTCAACGTCGGCAACACGCTGGCACCCGCCCTCGGCGGCATGGTCATCAGCGCCGGCTTCGGCTACGCCTCCGTCGCCTGGGTGGGCGCCGCGCTCGGCGCCGTGGCCCTTGTCGGCGCCCTCTGGGCAGGCCGGCTGCAGTACCGCACCCCCCGCCCCAGCGACGTCGTCGCCCACGGTGCGGCGCGCCAGAAGGCGGCCGCGGCGACCCACCGCTGACCCGACCCGGTGCGCAGAACAGCGCCGTGCCCCCGTCCGCCGCACAGAAGCAGCGGCGGACGGGGGCACGGCCACAACGGACACTGGCAACCGCGAGGTTCAGGACGTGATGCCGCCGTCGATGACCAGGTCATGGCCGAGGGCGAAGCCCGATTCGTCGGAGGCGAGCCACAGCGCGGCCGCCGCCCCCTCCTCAACAGTGCCGATTCGGCCCAACGGGAACATCCCCTTGGCCCGCTCCACCCGCTCGGCCTCGGTCTCGTTCTCCAGCAGTGACATCGGCGTCTCCATGGACGACGGGCTGAGTGTGTTGACCCGGATGCCGTCGGCCGCGTACTCGCGTGCCGCACTGCGCGTCAGTGCCGCGATCGCCGCCTTGCTCGCCCCGTACGCAGCCGCACCCGGGATGGTCAGATGCGCGCCGACCACCGACCCGACGTTGACGATGGCGCCGCCACCGTTGGCCCGCATGTGAAGGATCTCGTGCTTCATCGACAGCCAGGTGCCCAGCAGGTTGATCTGCAGGGTGCGCGAGAACGTCTCGTGGTCGAGTTCGGCGAGGCCGGCCGGCTGCGGCAGGTGGCCCGCGTTGTTCACGGCGACGTCAAGGGAGCCGAACCGCTCCACCACCGTGCCGACCAGACGCTCGACATCCGGTTCCTGAGCGATGTCCGCCACCACGAATCCACCGCGGCCGCCGTCCTTTTCGATCAGGCGGACCGTCTCCTCCAGGTGCTCCACGGTGCGCCCCGCAACGACCGCCGTTGCCCCCGCCCGAGCGAAGGCCAACGCGGTCGCCCGGCCGATTCCGGAGCCGCCACCGGTGACCAGAGCCACCTTGCCCGTGAAGCGAGCAGTCATGTTCCCATCCATTCCTCGGTACGGAGAACGCCGGCACGCACAGTCCGCGCGCGACGCTCCGCACACCATGACGTCTGGCCGCGCCGGTGCCATCCCGTATCCACGCCAGTGACCGGGAAAAACCCCGGATTCACGTGATGCCGGACGGCCGTCGGCCCGGTGTGGGATGGAAGCGCACGCACCGACCACGGAAGGAAACCGGTGAGTTTCGAGGAATCCGAGGGGATCGTCTACATCCCGCCGAAGGCCGGAGTGTCCCGCTGGGTGTTCGGTGACCACTACACGATCAAGGCCGACAAGGAGAACACCCACGGATCCCTCGGCCTGATCGAGGCACTCGTGCCCCCCGGTGGCGGGCCGCCCCTGCACATCCACCACGACAGCGACGAGGCCTTCTACCTCATCGACGGAGAGCTGCAGATCTCGAACGAACAGCGCTCCGAAGTCGTCGGGACGGGCGCGTTCGTCTTCGTGCCCCGCGGCAAGGTCCACGCTTTCAAGAACATCGGCGACAAGCCCTGCAAGATGCTCATCATCTTCACCCCCGCAGGATTCGAGCGCTTCTTCACCGAACTCGGTGTGTCCGGCGAGGGCGACATGCCCGCCGCCGACGCGGAGCAGTACGCCCGGGACCTCGCGAAGGCGGAGAGCATCGTGGCACGTTACGCAGCGGAGTACATCTGATGCTCGATGCAAAGACAGTCGACGCCTACCTGGAACGCATCGGCGCCAAACGCCCCGAGCGCCCCACCACCCAGGCGCTGGCCCACCTCCACGAACGCCACGTCCTCAGCGTTCCCTTCGAGAACATCGACTTCGCCCTCGGCCGGCCCAGCCCACCCGTCGGTCTCGGCGAACCGGCCCTGGACAAGATCATCGGCCAGAACCGGGGCGGCTGCTGCTACGAACTCAACGGCGCCTTCTACGAGTTGCTGCTCTCTCTCGGCTTCGACGCGGTCCCGCTCGCCGGCCGGGTCCTCGAAGACGGCGAATTCGGGCCTCTGCTGGGCCACTTGACCCTGGGCGTGCAGACCGAAGACGAGGACGGGCCCTGGCTCGCCGACGTCGGCTACGGCCAAGGCTTCCGGCATCCCCTGCTCCTTGCCTCCCGCACCCCTCAGTCCGACGCGCAAGGCACCTTCGAACTGGCCGAGACCCCCCTCGGCGATCTGGACCTGCTGCGTGACGGGGAGGTGCAGTACCGACTTGAGCTGCGGCCGCGTGAGCTCGCCGACTTCGCTCCCATGGTGTGGTGGTTCCGCAGCGCTCCACAATCGCCGTTCCTGGCCCGCCAGGTGTGCTCGCTGCCCACCGCCGACGGACGAGTCACTCTGGCCGGCCGCACCCTCACCCGCACCGTGGGCGGGCACAAGACCAAGCAGGAACTGACCGACGACCCCGCGGTCCTGGACGCGTACCGCACCTGGTTCGGCATCGAACTCGCTGCGCCGCCCCCCACAACCGGCGCCCCCCAGGACACCTGACCCCAGCCAGTACCACCATCGGAGCACACCATGCCGCAGGCGACCGACCTCATCGACGTCCACCACCACGCGATACCGCCCGCCTACGCCCAGGCACTCGGCGATCGCGTCGCCATCCCGGGCGTCGACTACCCCACCTGGACGCCGGAGGAGAGCCTGGAGGTAATGGACCGCCACTCCATAGCCGCCTCCGTCCTGTCCATCACCGCGCCCGGCGTCACCTTCGCCGACCGCGACGAGGCCCGCCACCTGGCCCGCCAGGTCAACGAGTACTACGCCGAACTCATCGCCCGCCACCCGGCCCGCTTCGGCGCGTTCGCGATCCTTCCCCTGCCCGACGTCGCGGCGGCCAAGGACGAACTCGCCTACGCCGTCGACGAGCTGGGGCTCGACGGCATCGGGCTGCTCACCAGCTACGGCAACCGCTACCTCGGTGATCCGGAGTTCGAGCCGCTGCTCGCCGAGATCGCCGAACGAGGCCTGCCCGTCCACGTCCACCCGGGCACCCCGCCGGCCAAGGACCTGGCCGCCTTCGACCTGCCGCCGTCGCTGTACGAGTTCACATTCGAGACCACCCGTACCGTGGTCAGCCTGCTCTTCAACGGCGTACTGGAGCGGCTGCCCCATCTCAAGCTGATCGTCTCCCACGCCGGCGGCACCCTGCCGTTCCTCGCCCAGCGCCTCACCTATGGCCCCACGATCGGCAAGTACCTGACCGAGCGTGCACCCAGCGACGTCATCGCGTCCCTGCGCGGTCTCTACTACGACATCGCCATGTCGGCCAACCCCTACGCCCTGCCGGCCCTGACCGAACTGGCTGCCCCGGACAGGATTCTGTTCGGCAGCGACTTCCCGTTCATGCCGGCCGCCCACACCACCGAAAACGTCACCGGATTCGCGACGTACCCGGGCTGGAACGACCAACAGCGCACGGCCATCGGCCGAACCAATGCCCTGCAACTGTTCCCGCGTCTGGCCGAGCAGCTGCGCGGGACCGTCTGATCAATGGATGATCTTGGTTGTTGAGGTGTCAGCTGCCGGTGGCGGCGGTGAGCCGCCCCCCGAAGGCGATCTGGAAGGCGTCCAACGGCGCCAGCGAGAAGCGGGTCGCGATGATGCCCTTGGCCTGTTCGATGATGATGAGGGTGGCCAGGGCGCGCCCCAAGTGGCTGGTCCGGGCCCGGCTGTTGTCGGCCTCGCGCGCTCGTCGCAGGACGACTGCGGTGAAGTCGGCCATCGACTGGCCGAGTGCCAGCATGTCCGAGGGCAAGGGGCTCTGCCCGTCCGACAGGAGGACGAGCGCGCCGATGGATCGGGTGTGCTCCCGCAGTGGCAGGGCCACCACGCTTGAGCAGCCGAGGCTCACTGCCCGCGGGGCGTAGTGCGGCCACCTCTGTCGGGCCGGATGGCCGTCGAGGACCGTCAGGCCGGGCAACGCGTGACGGCGGTGACAGCCGTGGCCGGGGCCTTCGCGCCAGCCGGCCGTGTCGTGTTCCAGCCGGTGCACCTCGGGGTCGGAACCCGCCACCTGCACCGCCCCGTCCTGCTCGGGGGCGAACACCACCGCCGCGGCGCGGGCGCCGAGCTGACAGGGCGTGCGGTCCGCGAGGACGGAGAGGGTTGTGGAATGTCCAGTGGCCCCTCCGTCGTGCTGCCGGATAACGCTACGAACGCCTCGGCCAACCGCTGTCGCGGCGTCATGGCACCCCTCTACTCTCAGCTGATTTCCGGGTCTGCGTGCAGGATCTGCCGGGCGGTCACCTCGGTGGACACGTCACATCATCCGCGGCTGCTTCGGGGGTCTGCACGTGCGCCGAGCCCCCCCTGTCGTCCCGCACCCGCACGGCCGGTCCTTCCGTCGCGGTCCGCCGCCCGCCCGTTGACACTGCCCGGAACCGACGCGGGGTTCACGGCCGCAACGCCAAGCAGCCACCGGCACCGAGAGGTGAGCGCAGCGCCACGCCCGTACCCTTACGCGGGCTGAACGCCCGGAAAACGCCGCGCTCTTGGGACTGGCGTGGCGCCGATGTGTCCCGCGCCCACGAGACCCCTCGACAGCCCCGTGTCAGCCGTGTCAGCCCCCCGGCGCCGCGCGCATAGCATCCCGCATCTTCTGCCGAAATTACCCGGCCGATAAATCGGAGTAAATAAAACGACGCCGATAAAAGCTCTTTATCCCGCAATATAAAACCGGTATTGGACAGTGTGCGGCGGATGCTCAAGGCTTGTGGACACACCACGAGTGGAGGGCTCATGCAGAACTCAGTCGCACACGCGCTGGCCGCGGCCATGGTGCGGCACGGCGTTCGGGAAATCTTCGGACAGAGTCTTCCCACGGCATTTTTGCTGGCCGCCGAGAACCGCGGGATCCGACAGGTCGCCTACCGCACGGAAAACGCGGGCGGAGCCATGGCCGACGGTTTCGCGCGCGTCGCGCACCGGCCCGCCGTGGTCGCCGCACAGAACGGACCCGCCGCGACGCTGCTGGTCGCACCGCTCGCCGAGGCGATGCGGGCCTCGACCGCGTTGGTCGCCGTCGTCCAGGACGTGCCGACCGGACACCGGGACCGTAACGCCTTCCAGGAGCTGGACCACTTCGCGCTGTTCAGCTCCTGTGCGAAGTGGGTGCGGCGGCTGGACGACCCGGCACGAGCCGACGACTACGCCGACATGGCGTTCACGGCCGCATCCTCAGGGCGCCCGGGGCCCGCCGTGCTGCTCGTGCCCAAGGACGTGCTGGACCAGGAGGTGCCGCACAGCGCCGCACCCCCCGGCGGGACGCCGACACGCTCCGCCGATCTCGGGCGGGTGCCGTTGGACCGGCCACGGCCCGCCGCACCGGCCGTACGGGAGGCCGCCGAACTGCTGGCCCGGGCACGCCGACCGGTGGTGATCGCCGGCGGCGGCGTACACGGCAGCGACGCCTCCGGGCAGCTCGCGGCGCTCCAGGAGGAGGCCGCGCTCCCGGTGTTGACGACGCCGATGGGCAAGGGCGCGGTGGACGAAGGGCATCCGCTGTCCGGCGGCGTCATCGGGCACTTCATGGGCCCGCGCGGCATCGCGCACGGCCTGCTGCCCTGGCTGGCGGACGCGGACGCGGTGCTGCTGGTCGGGACCCGTACGAACGAGAACGGCACCGACTCCTGGCGCACCCTGCCGTCCACCGCCCGCTACGCCCACCTGGACATCGACGGGCAGGAGGTCGGCCGCAACTACGAGGCGCTGCGGCTGATCGGCGACGTCCGGGCGGGCCTGGCCGATCTGCGCGCGGAGCTGGAGCGGGTGGGCGCCGGTGCGCTGCGCGCGGCCCGCGGCGAGACCGAGCGGGCGCTGGCCGCCGCCCGCCGTTCGTACGAGGCCGGCAGCGCGGGCGTAAGGACCTCGGACGCGGCCCCGGTTCGCCCGGAACGCGTGATGGCGGAGCTGGACAAGCTGCTCACCCCCGACTCGATCGTGGTCTCCGACGCCAGCTACTCCTCCGTCTGGACCGCCAACTATCTGCGCGCGCGCCGCCCCGGGCAGCGGTTCGTGAGCCCGCGCGGGCTGGCCGGGCTCGGCTGGGGACTGCCCATGGCGCTCGGCGCGCGGCTGGCCCGGCCCGACGCGCCGGTGATCTGCGTGACCGGTGACGGTGGATTCGCGCATGTCTGGGCGGAGTTGGAGACAGCCGTGCGCGAACGGCTGCCCGTGGCCGTGCTGCTGCTCGACAACCAGCTGCTCGGCTACCAGAAGCACGCCGAGGTACACACCTACGCCGCCGCAACCAGCGCCGTGTCCCTCGGAACGGTCGATTACCCGGCCATCGCGCGGGCCTGCGGGGCACTCGGCCTGGAGGTGACCGAGCCGGCCGGGCTCGCCGACGCCCTGAAGGAAGCGCTCACCGCGGAGCGGCCGGCGCTGGTCCGGATCGCCGTCGACCCCGGCGCGTTTCCGCCGCTGACCGGCTGGGACGAGGACCCCCGGCTCGGCTGACCGGGGCGCACCGACAACCACGCACTCTTTCCCCGCGCATTCCCCAACGCGCTCTCCAGAATGTCCCGTTGCGCATTTGCGCGACGTGAAATCCCAAAAACGAAATCCCTTCACAGGTTCCTTCGAAAGGAAAACGCTGTGCTCGACTACCGCGCCTTCTTCACGGATAAAATAGCCGAGATCCAGGCCAATGGGCAGTACCGGACGTTCGTCGAGATCGAGCGACTCGCCGGCCGTTTCCCCGCAGCCATCCACCACCACCCCGACGGCCCGCGGGAGATCACCGTCTGGTGCAGCAACGACCACCTCGGCATGGGGCAGCACCCTGCCGTCGTCGCCGCGATGCAGGGCTCGATCGAACGGTCCGGTGCGGCGGCCGGCGGCTCCCGCAACATCTCCGGGACCAACCGAACCCACGTCCTGCTGGAGCGGGAGATCGCCGAACTCCACAACAAGGAGCGCGGGCTGACGTTCATCACCGGCTACGCCGTCAACGACGCGGTACTCGGTGTCCTCGGAAAACTCCTGCCCGGTGTGATCTTCTTCTCCGACGAGCAGAACCACGCGTCGATGATCCTCGGCATGCGTGCCACCCGCGCCGAGCGCCGCATCTTCCGCCACAACGACCCGGCGCATCTGGAAGAGCTGCTGGCCGCCGCCGATCCGGAAGCCCCCAAGGTGGTCGCTTTCGAGTCGATCTACTCGATGGACGGCGATGTGGCGCCGATGCCGGAACTCTGCGCGGTCGCCAAGCGGCACAACGCGTTGGTGTACGTCGACGAGGCACACTCGGTCGGCATGTACGGGCCCGGCGGCGCGGGCATGGCGGCGCAGATGGGCTGCGCCGACCAGGTCGATCTGCTGATGGGCACATTCGCGAAGGGGTACGGCACCGCGGGCGGCTATGTGGTCGGCGACGGCCCTGTGGTGGACGCGGTGCGCAGCTTCGCGCCCGCTTTCATCTTCACGCTCGCCATGCCGCCGGCGCTGGCCGCGGCCGCCCTGGCCAGCGTTCGTCATCTGCGTGAGTCCGACAACGAGCGGCTGCTGTTGCACCACCGGGCCGGCATGTTGCAGGGCCTGTTCCAGGAGGCCGGGATTCCGCTGGTGTCCACCGAGAGCCACATCGTGCCGGTGCTGGTCGGCGACCCGCACCTGTGCAAGCGGCTGGCGGACCGGCTGCTCGATGACCATCTCTGCTATGCCCAGCCGATCAACTTCCCCAGTGTGCCGCGCGGCACGGAGCGACTGCGCATCAACCCGTCGCCGGTGCACAGCCCGGCCGCCGTGCGGCACTTCGTGAGCGCTGTCGACGAGGTGTGGGACGAACTGGGCCTGCCCCGCGCCGCGCCCGTGCCGAAGGCCGCGGCGGGCGTCACTCCCGTCGGGGCGGGGACCACGCTGTGACACCCACCTCCACCCAGCCGCCACCCGCGCGCGGCGCCCCCGCACCGCCCGGCGTGCGCACGCCCTGGGGCCGCTTCGCCCTGCTGTACGCGGTGTTCTTCCTGATGGGCGCGGAGATGTATCTGGTCTCGCCGCTGCTGCCGACCATCTCCCACGATCTGCGCTCGTCCACCGCCGCCGCGGCCGCGCTGGTCACGTCCTACGTCGTGACGTACGCGATCGCAGGCCCGCTGCTCGGGGTGTGGGCCGACCGGGTCGAGCGGCGGATGTTCATCACCTGGGGCGTGGCCCTCTTCGTCGTCGGCAATGTGCTGTGCGCGCTGGCTCCCACGCTCCCGCTGCTGATCGCCGCCCGCGCGGTGACCGGCCTGGGCGGGGCCGCCGCGGCCCCCGCGATCTGGGCGTATCTCGCCGAGCGCAGCGCTCCCGCACAGCGCGGCAAGGCGGTGTCCTGGGGCGCTTCGATCTACTCGCTGGGCCAGGTCCTCGGCGTGCCGCTGGGCACGCTGGTGGCTGGGCTCGCCTCCTGGCGCTGGCCGTTCGCAGCGATCGGCATCGGCCTGGCCTGCACGGTTCCGGTGCTGGCGACCCGGCTGCGCGGGGCCCGGCCCACCGGCGGGGCACGCGGCATCGGGGCGATCGTCCGGCCCTGGGCGGACCGGCGGATCCGGCTCGGACTGCTGGCCACGGCGCTGCTACAGGCTGGTCGGCTCGGCACGTACACCTTCGCGGGCGTGCTGTTCAGCGGGCGGTTCGGTCTCACGCTCGGTGAGCTGGGCCTGGTCGGGCTGCTGGTCGGGTTCGCGTCCGTCGTCGGATCGACGCTGACGGGGCATCTGGTGGACCGGGTGCGGCAGCGTGGCGGGCAGGAGATCCGGCTGTCGGTGCTGTGGGCCATGGTGTTCACGGCCGGGGTCGTGGTCGCGGTGACTGCCACGGCTCTCTGGGTGAGCCTGGCCGGCCTCTTCGTGTGGTTCGTCGCGGGCGGCGCCTTCTACAGCACCCAGCAGTCCTACCTCAGCACCGTCGACCCCACGCAGCGCGCCTCGGTCGTGTCCTGGAACAACGCGATGATGAATGCCGGTATAGCGGTCGGCACCAGCCTGCTGGGCGCGTTGACGGTCGGCGGGGCCGGATTCGCCACGCTGGCCGGGGCGTTCGGCATCGCGGCGGCGTTGGCCTCGCTCGGCGTCCTCGCCGCCGCGAAGAAGACAGCGGTACCGCACCACCTGGATCGGTGTCCCGCGCAATCGCGGGCCACCACGTCGCACACCACGGCAGAAGGACACTCATGACGGCCACTCCTCTCCCACACGTCGCCTCCGCCCGGGGTTCGTATCTGTACGACGAGTCCGGTCGGGACTACCTGGATGCCTCGTCGGGGGTCCTCAACGTCAATCTGGGGCACGGCGATCCCGCGGTCATCGCCGCGATCACCGAACAGTTGGGCAAGGTGGCGTTCGTCCACCGTTCCCAGTTCTCCTCACGTCCACTGCGGTTACTGACCGAGCAACTGCTGGCGGTGGCCCCGGTCGGCACCTCACACGTGGAGTACGCCAACTCCGGCTCCGAGGCCAATGAGTGCGCGCTCCGCATCGCCCTCGCCTTCCACCACCGCACCGGTTCCCCCGGCCGTACGGTCGTGATGTCCGAGCAGCCGAGCTATCACGGCATGACGGCGGGCGCGCTGGCGCTCACCGGCCAACCTCCCAAGGTGGACGCGTCGTTCGCCCCGCTGCTCACCAACGCCACGACCGCTGACGGCAGCCGCGTGCTGCCCGTTCCCGGCGCACTGCGCGCCGGCCGCCGGGAGTGGGCCGCTGCGCTGGACCGGGTCGGTCGCGAGCGGGTGGCCGCCGTGTTCGTCGAGCCGGTGGGCGGCGCGTCATCCGGTGCCGCGCCGATGGACGACGAGACGCTGCGCTGGCTGCGCGCGGAGGCCGACCGGTCCGGTTTCCTGGTCGTCGCGGACGAGGTGATGTGCGGTTTCGGGCGGACCGGCCGCTGGTGGGGCTGCGACCACGCGGGCGTGGCGCCCGACCTGCTCACCTCGGGCAAGGGGCTGACCGGTGGTTATACGAGCCTGGCGGTCACCATGGTCGCAGAGCGAGTGGCGGGCGCCTTCGACAAGCCGCTCGGTTCTGTGGTGCTCGGCCACACCATGTCCGGCAATCCGGTCGCCGCCGCAGCGAGCCTGGCCGTGCTGCACCGGCTGCGCGCGGACGAATTGCCCGCGCGAGCCGCCCGGCTGGGCGCGGGGCTCGCAGCGCGGTTGGCCGTACTGGCCGCACAGCACCCGGTGGTCACGCAGGTCCGTGGACGCGGACTGATGCTGGCGCTGGGGCTCGACGGTCAGCCGGAGCACCCGTTGGCGGTGTCGCGCGCTCTGGTCTCCAGCGCCCGGGAGCACGGTCTGGTGCTGTGCCCCGGCGGCATCGACCACGTCACCGAGAGCGTCATGGTGGCGCCCCCGCTGACGAGTACGGAGGGGGAACTGGACGAGCTCGCGCGGCGGCTGGACGCTGCGCTGGACACGCTGGCCGCCCGTATGACGTCGACCGTCGGCGCCGTGCCCGCGTAGCTGTCACGTTGCCGTGGCCGCCCGGCCCCGCGGGCGGTCACACCCTCAAGTTCTGTGGTCACTTTCCACCCATGCGCGGCCATGGGACCTGCAGTACGCCACGAAGTCGCCGACCACCGCGGTCTCGTCACCCTGCCGCCAGGCGAGGCCCACCGGCACCCGCAGCGGCTCGCCGGCGAACGGCCGCAGCACCACGCCGGGCGGGCAGAGCTTCTGCGCCCGTCTGCGGTCGAGGACCGAGAGCCCGGCCCCGGTCGCGATGGCCGCGAGGATCTGCTCGGACTCCGGTTCCTCCTGCACCAATCGGGGCCCGGTCTGCGGCCACACTTGCTGGACGATCCGGTCGTAGAACACCGGCCCCTGATGCCGGGGCCACAGCACCACCGGTTCCTCCGCCAGTTCCGCCACCTGGATGGCCTCCCGCTCGGCGAGCCGGTGTCCCTCAGGCAGCGCGACGACCATGTCCTCGGCACCCAGCTCCAGCACCTCGACCCCGGACGGCCGCTCCAGCCCCCGGATGAACGCGACATCGACCGTACGGTCCTGAAGCAACTCCAGGTTCCAGCTCGTCCAGCCGGTCAACGCCTCGATCTGGTAGCGCGGGTGGCGGGTACGGAACGATCTGACCAGCTCGCCGAGGCGCAGGTCGGCCCCGGACCGGGTGTACGCGACCCGCAGCACCCCCGCACTGCCGCGTGCCGCGCTGCGTACCGAGCGCGCCAACGCCTCGCATTCGTCGAGCAGTTGGGGTGCCTCGCGGGCCAGTTGTTCACCGGCTGCGGTGAGCCGCACCTCACCCCGGCCGCGGACGAACAACTCGGCTCGCAACTCCTTCTCAAGGACCTTGATCTGTTGGGACAGCCCCGGTTGGGCGATGCCGATCTCCGCCGCCGCCCGCCCGAAGTGCAACTGCCGGGCGAGCACCACGAAATACCGCAGGCGCCGTAACTCCACGTTTTCGCCTTTCCCGATGAGTCTCTCGCCCTCCGATTTGATCATGCGGTGCGCCACGGAGCGCCACGGAGCGACAACACCGGTACTGGGGTGTGCGGACCGTCACACGCCGACGCGCTGTGAGGCTGACGGTTCGCCAGGCCGATACAGAAGCGATGAAGGAAGCGGAGTTCCGTCAGGACCATCAGGTAGTGACTGGACATGGGAAATGCGCGCTCAATGGCTCATCACCATCGATGAGGGCCGCCCCGGGAGCCCGCTTCGTCGTCCCGGGACGAGCGGGCGGCAGGACCGGTCGCGCCATCCGGCGATGCCGCACGGCCGCAGAGGACGATCGGGTCGAGACGGTACTCCGGATATCCATGACGACCCGGCCGAGGGCGCCGTCCTTGGCCTCGCCGGAATGGCGTCGGGGCATCGGGGCACTGCTTCGTGCAGCCGGCCCTACACCCCGGCCCGGGACCGGATCAGGAACCGAGATGGCCCGTCCACGATGGGCTGTCGACTTCGAAATCCCGATACACACGGTGGCAGCGACCGCCAGGCACACTGACCAATACATAGCTGCGCGCAGGTCAGATTGGGCCCGGCTCTTCGGAGCCGGGCGCCGCGCCTGGCGCGCCGTCACCGAGCGGGCTGCGCCCAATGCTCGGCGGCCCATGCCTCCAGGGAGACGAGTCCCGGATGGATCGTGCGCAGAGCGGGCAGGCCCGCTCGGAACTCGTGGGCGTCGAACGAGCCGAACATGGCCGCGACTTCTTCGCTGAGTGGCAGCAACTCGGCCAGTGGCGGCGCAGCACAGTCGCGGGCAGGCCGAGTGCGGTGATGTGTTCTTCGATGCGGCCCTTGTTCTCGAAGTGCTCCACTCTGCTTGCGCGTTCCGCACCGCCTACCGAGCTCCTCCCGGTGCTGATCGGGGGTGACCCCGGTGGTCGGCGGCGCTCATCCCCCCTCCATGCGTGAGCGACGCATGAGCGGCTGCCCCTGGACGACCCCCTCCCAGGGGCGTTTGTAAACTCCGCCTGCTGGATGACGTTCCATCTGACCTGCGGAAGAGTCCGCGTCTTGGATCAACTGTCTCAAGGCGGGCGATCTGCTCCCGCAAATCGCTTCTCGCTATAGCGAAGGGCGCGTACCGACCCAGCAGCGGGAGGCCTCTGCGCGGTCGCCGGTGACCTAGTTCATTCCGTCAGAAGTGCCCCGCAGCGTCACTGGATTGAGGCATATAGACCGACGCGCAGCCTGAGCAGGGTGAGAGACGTCCGAATGGAATGGGCAACACTGTCCGTGACCGGGCGCCGTGTGGCGATCATGGCTTATCGTGCGAGCGAGATTTCGCCGCTGACCAGCGGCGTGTGCCTATGGCCAGTGTCACCCGTCGGACACAACATACGTGTACGCGGAAGAGCGAGTTGTGACTCAATGGTCACAACGCGCTCTTCCGCGTAGTAGGTGAGGTTGATCGATTGCCTGGCAACTGCTGCCCCTGGAGCGGGGGTTCGGATAGGGCCACACCTGCTGGCGTGGGGCCGCCGCAGCCGTGCGAGCCGTCATCGGGGCCCGAGTCACGGTGACGCCGTGACCCGGGCCCGGGATCAGCTACCGCGGAAGGTGCCGACCGCCGCTAGTTCCGGTACCGGAACACGATCCGGCCGCGCGTCAGGTCGTACGGCGGGAGCTCCACCAGCACCCGGTCTTCCAGGTAGATCTTGATGTAGTGCTTGCGGATCTTCCCGCTGATGTGCGCGAGCACCTGGTGGCCGTTCTCTAGCTCCACGGTGAACATGGCGCTGCGCAGGCACTCGACGACCTTGCCCTCGACTTCGATGACGTTCTTGTCCTTGGTCATCGAACCAGCTCCAGGTTGCTGCTCATCGGCCGGGCGCCGATGCCCTCGAACAGCGCCGAGGCTGCTTGGTTGGACTCGTGGACTTCGGTCCAAGCCGTGGCGAACCCGGAGCTGTGCAGCGTGTCCAGCGTGTGGGCAAGGAGCGCCCGCGCGATGCCGCGACGCTGCTCGCCGGCCCGGACCGCGACAAGGCCGATGCGCGGCCGGTTCACCGTCACCACCCGGAACAGCCCCAGGTAGCGGTCCGGCGCTGCGGCCACCGCGTACTTCGCCGGGTCGACGATGGTGTCGCCTTCGGTGCGGGGAATGACCTCCGCGGGCATCGACTGCCACCCGACGGTCGCCTCGACTTCGTCACGGATCGCGCGGTCCACCGCCCGCAGCAGACTCTCGTCCGCCTGACCGGCGGGCACGATCGTCACGCCCGAAGGCGGCAGGACTGCTTCGAGCCCTGTGACCCGCGGGTCGGTCGGGACGACGTACTCCCACTCGCGGCGCCGGACCGTGAACCCGGCCCGCAGCCAGCTGGCCGTCAGCTCGACGTCGGCTTCGTCGACCACCGTGTACAGCGCCGCCGGCAGATCCGCCAGCATCGCCTCGGCGAGCCGGTCGAAGATGGCGTCGTGCCAGACGTCGATGCTGACGAACAAGCGACCGTCGGGCCGGTGCTCCGCATGCCCGCGGCCGACCACCAGGTCGTCATCCAGTGCATGCCATTGCCTGTCCGCGACGCGCGTGATCATCACCGCGTCCTCGCTCAGGCCAGATGTGAAAAGCTTCGTGTTCATCGGAGGCTCCATCCAGAAGTGCCTAGATCTCAGGCGCTCCTGGCGAGACCGAACGTCAGCCGCCGGACCGTGACGGATTGAGGGAGCACCCATGGGTGACTGTGTTCACGGGGCTCACCTCCATACGACGACTTCACGATCCACCACGAAAGTAGCAGTGGGGTGACCTTGCTCCATTCCTTTTCTCAAGGCGCGGCGCTCCTGAATGATCTAGATGTCATCTCGTTTGGCTAGCCTGCGGTGGCAGATGAGGGTGCAGGCGATGCCGGCGAAGGCGAGGAAGTGGTCGGCTTTGCGTTCGTAGGGGCGGTGAGGTCGGCGGCAGCCGGCCAGCCACGAACATGTCCGCTCGACTGTCCAGCGGTGCCGCCCCAGGCGGGTGGAGCTCTCGATTCCCCGGCGGGCGATGCCGCGGCCGTGTAACCACCGGCGCAGATGCTCGTAGTCGTAGCCCTGTCGGCATGCAGCTTTGTGGGCTCCCGCCGCCGAGGTCCGCGGCGTGAGCGGATGGGCGGGATACCCCGCACCAGGGGTTCAAGCGCCTGGCTGTCGTGCAGGTTCGTTCGCCCCCGAGATCCCGACGGACAGGGGCAGACCGGTCCGCTCCGTGATCAAGTGGATCTTCGAGCCGTACTTGCCCCGGTCCTCAGGATTCGGACCCGTCAGGTCCCCCTATTCAGTGCCCGCATGTTCACCGAGTCGATCGCGCACCTCGACCAGTCCAACTCCCCACGGGAGCCGATTTGGTCGAGGACCAGGCGGTGCAGCTTCCCCCACACCCTGGCCTGGTTCCACTCGGCGAACCGCCGATGGGCCGTCGCTCCCGACGGCCCGAAGGACGCGGACGGCAACTGCTGCCAGGTACAGCCGGACGTCGCGACGAACACGATCGCGGCCAGCACCTCCCGGTCGCCGTGCCGATGTCGCCCGCCACCTTGAGGACGCACCGGAGCCTCCGGCTCGGCCCGCTGGAACTGTGCCCACAACTCGTCCGGCACTAGCCGCTCAACAATCCCCACCACAACCGACAGCCTACCGAGGCAGCCAAATGAGATGACGTCTTAAGGGCAGGCAGGGTCCTCCACTTGGGTCACGGGGCGTCGGGAACTCCACGATCTTGGAAGTCCGTGCCCTGCGTTGCTCTCGGAAGGCGGCCGAGCTGACAGATCGTCATGGACCGGACCTCTTTGAACTTTCCAACGGCTGTCGGCGGTTGCTTCTGTGCACCTTCTGCCCATCGCTCGAAGGTGGTGCGCATTTCTTCCGGTGTCTCAATATGAGTCTCCCCCCGCCGACTGCCTCCACCCTTGACCCCTATGAAGCCGTCCAGCACTCGGCCACACGCGCACCTGGTGGCTTCGCTTCCCTTCCCTGTGGCCGAGCCACCTCCGCCTTGACCGGGCGATGAGCCCAGTGATCTGATCAGTACCTGGCTTGTCCTGATCTTGCCCGTATTGCCGTTCGATCCGAGGAGACACGCAACGGCTTGCGGCCATGGCTCCAGTAGCCATGGCGAGCAGAGGCAGCTTCGTAGCCCAGGCCAAAGTGAATTCCCGCACGACGTGCCGTGTGCCGCGGGCTGTGCCGGATCGGTGGCTCCGCCCACTTTCCTTGCCCCTATGGAGAACCGATGGACCATGTACATTCCCGCGAGCGCACGGGCCGCAGACACCGCGCGCTCCTGGGCGCGGCTCTAGCTCTCGCATCGACCGTGCTCGGCACCGTCGGTGTCACCACCTCGGCGGCTTCGTCCACCTCGCCAGACGTGCGAAGCGCGGCCACGACCGCGCCGCCGTCGAGCGGGACCCTGTTCGACGACTTCAATTACACCGACCCGGACGATCCCCGCCTCACCGCGCACGGCTGGACCATACGCGGGGAGACTGGCGGGCCCGGCCCGATCGGCGCGAAATGGTCGCCGAACGCGGTGAGTTTCCCCGCTGGCGCCACCGCGCAGGGCGGCCGGGCCATGCAACTGCGAGCCAGCACCGACGGCACGGCCGCCGGCACCGTACAGGCCCAGGTCAGCACCGCCCAGCGCAAGTTCTACAGCGGCACCTACGCCGCGCGCGTCTTCTTCACCGACAGACCCACCGCCGGCGACAGTGACGGTCGCCCCGTGGACCACCCGGTCCAGACCTTTTATGCCATCACCCCGGAGAACCCGCTCTACAGCGAGCTCGACCACGAGTACCTGCCCAACGGCGGCTGGGGTGCCCCCGGTTCCTCGCACTTCACCACCGCGTGGCACGACACGGAGCCGGCGGACAAGGAGACGTACAACAAGGAGAACGCGGTCACCTCGCTCCAGGGCTGGCACACCCTGCAGATGACGGCCGTGAATGGTGCGGTCGACTTCTACCTGGACGGCGGAAGTACTTCAGCCCGTCCGCGAAGTACGCCCCGCGCGAGCCCATGACACTGAACTTCAACGAGTGGTTCATCGACCTGGTGTCCCCCGGCCAGACCCGTACCTGGGACCAGAGGGTCAACTGGGTCTACTACAACGACTCCGGTGCCCAGACACCTGCGCAGGTGGACGCCGCCGTCAACGGCTACTACGCGAGCGGCACCCACTTCGTCGACACCGTGCCCACGAAGAGTCCCGCGAACGACCACGACGGCGACGGTATCGGTGACATCTCCCTGCTGTACGACTACGGCAAGGGCAGCGCCACCGGCTGTGCCCAGAACGGAAGCGCCAGGCGCACCGCGCTGTTCAGCCTGTCCGGCAAGGCCGACCGTTCCGGAGGCTTGGGCGGCATCACCCCCCTGTCGGACAGCCCCTGCGAGACCGTCAGCCCGAAGTTCGTCACCTCCGGCGACTTCAACGGCGACGGCAGGAGCGACGTAGCCGCGTTCTACGACTACGGATCCACAGGATCCACCTGCTCACCCACCAACCACGTGGCAATCGTCGAATGGCTCGCCGACCCGAAGGGCAACGGCACACTTCAGTCACCCAAGACAGTCTGGGAGAGCACGTGCTGGGGAGGCGGTACCGCATTCCTCAACTCCGGTGACTTCAACGGCGATAGCAAGAGCGACCTGGCCCTGCTGTACGACTACGGTGCCGGGCACGTCAGCCTGCTCACCCTGAATGCGAACCCGAACGGCAGCGGCGGGTTCGGCGGTCTGGTCCCGCGCTGGGACGGGACCCGCTGGGGCGCCGGCACGAAGTTCATGACCACCGGTGACTACAACGGGGACGGCAAGAGCGACATAGCCCTGTTCAAGGACTACGGCGCCTCCGGGGCCACCTGTGCGGGCAACGCCCACCAGGCCATCTCCACCCTCACAGCCGACCCCTACGGCACCGGCGCCCTGCACAGCCCGGCCACCGCCTGGGAGAGCACCTGCTGGGGAGGCGGCACCGCGTTCATGAACTGACGGCGCGCAGGCAAGTTCTTGCCAGGGGTGGCGGACAACCTCTGCCGCCACCCCTTTCCCCCGCAGCGCCACCGGCGGACCAGCGGCGCACCAAGGCCGGTACGTAACTGGACGCCCGGACCGATCGGTTCGATGGTCCACCACCGGCCCGCCCCGATGATCAGCACCGCCTTCACGGCCATGCTGAGCGGTGTCGAACACGAAAAAGCTACGCCCAGAAGTCCGGCGGTGCCGGCTTCCGTCACAGGTGGCTCGGCGACGGCTCGGCTGTCGCTCGCAGGTGGTTCGGCACTGGACCGACGCCCGACGTGATGCGCCGGAGGCAGCAGGCGCGCCAGGTGAGAGGTGGTTGTCCCGGGGGCCCGCACCTGTTCCGCCGGGCCGACAGCCACACAGGGTGTCGGAGGCGACTGGGGCTGATGCAGGTTTGGGTGACAGCCGGCGTCGATTCGTCTACCGATGCCGCTACTGATGCCGCGCCGGGCAAGTCCCCGTCGTGACGGGTCACATTACGTCGGGTCGACCGATGCCCTCCTGAAGCCGGCTGCCTAGTGTCGTGTCGTCCCTGACAGCAACGGATCGAAAGCGGGCCAGCATGCGTCGGCTGACGTATTTCATCGGCTGCAGTGTCGACGGCTTCATTGCCGGGCCGGACGGACAACACGATTCCTCCGGGTTCGACGGTGACCTCAAGGCCGCGATTCTTGCTGAGCACCCCGAGACCGTTCCGGACCACATCCGCAGGTTCCTGGGCGTTGTCGGCGCGGCCAACAGGAGGTTCGACACTGTCGTCATGGGGCGCGGTGCCTACGAGACGGCTCGGGCGACCGGCGTGACCAGCCCGTATCCCCATTTGCGGCAGTACGTGTTTTCCTCGACCCTGATCCGGCCCGGCCCTGAGGTAGATGTCGTTGCCGACGACCCGGTGGAGTTCGTACGGGGGCTGAAACGGGAGCCCGGCATGGGTATCTGGCTGGGCGGTGGTGCTGTGCTGGCCGGTCAGTTGCTCGGGGAGATCGACGAGTTGATCGTCCATCGCCACCCGGTGGTGTTCGGCGACGGCATTCCCCTGTTCCGTACCTCGTTCGCCCCTTCCCACCTCACCCTGACCGGGTCGCGGGTCTTCACCACCGGCACGACCGTCACCACATACGCCAAGCAGTAGGAGAGCACGTGTTGTTTCGACCCACGACCGAGGCCGATCTGGACCGCGTCGTAGAAGTGATAGTGGATGAGCCCGTGGGCTGGATAGGCGCCGACCGCTATCTGACCGAGCTGCGGCAGGGGATGTACCGGCCCGAGTGGACCTGGATTGCCGAGGATGAAGGACGGGTGGTGGGGCGAGCCCTGTGGTGGGGTCAGACGGACAGCGCTCACCCCATCGCCCTGGACTGCCTGCACATCGACCCCGCATGCGCCGACCGGGCGGAAATCGCGGCAGGGCTACTGGCCGCTGGGCTGCAGGCGTTCGCCGCTCAGGGTGCACCCAACCCCCCGCTGTACAACCTGACGCTGCCCGTGGGCTGGCGTGACGACCCTGCTGCGACGGCAGCCGTCGAATGGCGGGGCCGGGCTGCGGCAGGAGCTGGGCTCACGCGGGAAGTGGAACGGCTGCGCCTGGAGTGGACACCGGATTCCGGTCTCCCCCCGGCCAGGGGAGAGCTGACCTTCGCCCCTGCGGCGGACGAGGAGTTCCTCCGGCTGTTCCGGCGGATAGCCGTCGGCAGCCTGGACGACGAGACCCGCAGAAACCTGGAGGCCAAGGGCGCCGAAGCCACCGCTCGGGGCGAGATGGACTTCTACCTCGGCTGCCCCGGCCGACGTGATTGGTGGAGGCTGGCATACGCCCCCGACGGCCAGGTCGTCGGGCTCGCTCTCCCGTCCGCGACACCGTACGCCCGCAACGTCGGCTATCTGGGTGTCGTACCCGAATTCCGTGGCCGTGGGTACGTGGACGAACTGCTCGCCGAGATCACCCGCATGCACGCGGACACGGGCACCGAGCTGATCACCGCCACGACGGACACCGGCAACGCGCCGATGGCCGCGGCCTTCGAACGCGCCGGCTACCGGATCACAGAGATCCGCATGATCTATTCAGCGCCGGCCGCATGAGGACGCACGCGACACACCCCGCGTCCGGCAGACCGGACGACCCCCCTACCCCCCGTGCGAAGCCCTCTGGGCGAGCGCCTCTTTCGGACCACCGGCCCCATTGACGAAGGACGTTATGTTGTCTCCCGATCCGAACACCGTTCACCCGCTGCCTGCCCATGACCGTGTGGTGTTCCTCCGACCAGTGATCTCCTCACCGAAGATCGTCGTGGGCGACTACACGTATTACGACGACCCCGGCGGCGCCACAGACTTTGAACATCGCAACGTGCTCTACGCCTACGGGCCGGAGCGTCTGATCGTCGGTAAGTACTGCGCCATCGCCGCGGGCACCAAGTTCCTGATGGCCGGTGCCGAGCATCCGACGATGGGGGTGTCCGCGTTCCCCTTCACCATGTTCGGTGGCCGGTGGGCCGAGCAGACTCTGGACATCGTCACCGCGATGCCGAGTCGTGGTGACACGGTCGTCGGCAACGACGTCTGGTTCGGCCACCAGGTGACGGTGATGCCCGGGGTGCGGATCGGAGATGGTGCCATCATCGCGGCCGGCGCCGTGGTCACCAGCGACGTGGCGCCTTACACGATTGTGGGAGGCAACCCGGCCCGGCTCATCCGTCAGCGCTTCGCCGACGACGACATCAAGCGTCTCCTGGACGCCGCGTGGTGGGACTGGCCCGTCGAGCTGGTCACCGAACACACCCGCACCATCATGGCCGGGACCCCGGCAGAGATCGAGATCATCGCCAACCGGCGCGGCGGAACCGGCAGTTGATCGACTTGCTCGGGAAGTCTGAGCAACAGTACTTCCGTACAACACACCAACGACACACCCAACGAAAGAGAACCTCATGAAATACGCACTCGTGATCTTCGAGACGGACGAGTCGCGCAGCAGGATCCAGACCGACCGGGGCACCCACCGAGGAGCGTACGAAAGCTGGATCGGGCAGATCGCTGCGGCGGGCAAACTGGTCAGTGGCGATGCCCTTCAGACTGAGCGCATCGCCGCGGTGACCGTGCGCAAGACCCCGGACGGGGCGGCCACCGTGACCGAAGGGCCGGCGCACCCCGGTGAGGAGACCCTCGGTGGTTGGTTCGTGATCGACGTCGCCGATCGTGAGGAAGCCATAGAACTGGCCAAGGGCCTCCGTACCCCCGAGACGGTCGAAATCTGGCCCCTGCTCGAAACGGCCTGAGTCGCACCGCCTCACGGGGACAGAGATGGTGCCCGGAAGGCGCGTATCCAACCACCGGGCCACAACCCCCAGACGTATAGTGGCGATCTTGACGTCCGGTTGCGGCCGGCGACGCGGAGCGGGGGAGCGCGTGGTGCAGGGACGTGCGAAAGAGCAGCGCCACATCCATCACATACTCGCCGACGCGCATCGCGGGGAGAGCAACTGCCTGCTCCTGCACGGCGAGGCCGGCATCGGCAAGACCACCCTCCTTGAGTACGCGGTCGCCCATGCCGACGGCATGAGTGTGCTGAGGGTGGAGGGCATCGAGTCGGAGATGGAGTTGGCCTTCGGCGGGCTCCACCAGCTGTTCCTGCCGGTGCTGGATCGGCTCGACCTGCTGCCGCCCCCGCAGGCCGGGGCCCTGCGGGCGGTCTTCGGCCTGAGCGACGAGACCGTGCGGGACCGTCTCACCATCGGGCTCGCGGCGCTGTCGCTGCTCTCCGAGACGGCCGCCGAAAAGCCCTTGTTGTGTGTGGTCGACGACGTGCAGTGGCTCGACCAACCATCCGTGGACGCGCTGGTCTTCGCCGCCCGGCGGCTGCGGGCCGAAGGTGTCGTCATGCTCTTCGCCACTCGCGAAACCTCCTCGGCCGGCGGAACGAAGGCTCTGCCCCACGCGCTCCTCACCGGCGTGGACCGGCAGTCGGCCGCGTCGCTGCTGTCCGGCCTCGCACCCCCGGTCACCGAGTGGATCATCGACCAGGCCCAGGGCAATCCGCTGGCGCTGCAGGAACTGGCAGCGGCTCTGACTCCGGCTCAACGGGCCGGGCAGCTGGGCCCGTTGACGCTGCCCGATGCGCAGTCGGCGCCGCCGAGCCGACTGCAGGAAACCTTCGCCGAGCAGATCCGCCGCCTCCCCGACGCCACTCAGCGCATGCTCACAGTGGCCGCCGCGGACGACACCGGGGACCTGCCCACGGTGCTGGCCGCCGGAGCCAGGCTGGGCGGGGAGGTCGGAGATCTGGAGCCGGCCGAGCGTGCGGAGCTGATCTTCGTCTCCGCGCAGAAGCTGCGTTTTCGACATCCCCTCATTCGGTTCGCCGCCTATCAACGTGCGCCGCTGGCCTGGCGGTTGGCGGTGCACGAGGCGCTGGTCGCGGTCCTGGACGGTGACGCGCACGCGCACCGACGCGCCTGGCATCTGGCCGCCGCGACGACCGGCCCGGACGAGCAGGTCGCCGGTGAGTTGGAGCGGGTCGCCGAGTGGGCGGGCAGCCGGCAGGCCATGGCATCCGCGTCCGCCGCGTACGAGCGAGCCGCTCACTTCACTTCGGATACGTCGAGGAGCGCCCGTCGCCTGATCAACGCCGCGCAGAAGGCGAGCGAAGCCGGCCAGGACGAACGATGCCGTGCCCTCACCGACCAGGTGCCGCTGCCTCTCCTGGACCCGGGCATGGCGGCGGACTTCGCCCGCGTACGCTCGGTCGTCGAGCTGGGCTACGGCAGCCCTGGGCAGGCCGCCCGCCTGCTGGCCGAATGCACGGACGCGGTTTCCGTCAGCCGTCCCGACAAACTCGCCCCTCTGCTGACCGACGCCATCCACGCGGCCTTCTCGGCCGGCGACGCAACCCTCATGGCGGAGATCGCCGTACGCACTCCCCGCCTGCCCGGGGTGGCAACGCCCGCGAAGCTGCTCGCCGGCGACATTCCCGGCGCACTTCGGACGCTGGACGACTACGTAGCGACCGCTCGCCTCGCCGGAAGCGGCCTCATGGACCGGCTGATGGCCGGGATTTACCGCCATCTGGTCGCCGACCACGAGAGCGCGCACGAACTGGCCGCCGCAGCAGTCACCCACTGCCGGGAGCAGGGCATCGGCGGATGGCTGCCCACCACGCTGCATCTCCTTGCCCAAGTGGAGCTGGCACTGGGCCGGCACGACGACGCACACGAACAGGCCGCCGAAGGGCTCCGGCTCGCGGAGGCTTACGACCTGGACCACCGAGCGGCCCACCTGCGTGCCCTGCTCGCGGTGCTCGCGGCCGTCCGGGGGGAGGAGGAACAGGCCCGGGAACTGGCCGGCCTGGCACTGGAGTACACGCGCCCCCGCGATGTCGGACGGGGCACGGCGGACGCGCTGTGGGCGCTGGGGCAGCTCGACCTCGGCCTCGGGCGTGCTCAGGCCGCGCTGGCACACCTGGAAGCGGCCCGGCGGGCAGTGGGTCACCCCCTCCTGGCCCGGCACCTGATGCCCGATCTGATCGAGGCCGCCGTTCGCGCGGGCCATCCGGAGCGGGCGAGGGAACCCGCGCAACAGCTCATGAGCTGGGCGGAAGACCTCCGACAGCCCCACTTCACGGCACAGGCCCACCGCTGTGCCGCCCTGACCGGTCCGGACGCGTCGGCCGAGAGGCACTACGCATCGGCCCTTGAACTGCACCCCGAGGGCTGTACCTTCGAGCGGGCCCGCACCGAACTGCTCTACGGCGAGTGGCTGCGCAGGGGCCGCCGCAAGCTCGACGCCCGCGACCATCTGCGTACCGCGAGGGAGCTCTTCGACAAGCTGGGCGCACAGCCATGGGCCCGCCGGGCCGCCACAGAACTACAGGCCGCCGGCGAGACCACGCACCCGGCGGATGCCATCGACTCACCCATCAGCCGCCTGAGCTCACAGGAACGCGAAGTCGTCCGACTCGCAGCGACCGGGGCCACCAACCGTGAAATCGCCACCCAACTGTTCCTGAGCCCGCGCACCGTGGGACACCACCTCTACCGCGCGTTCCCCAAGCTGGGCATCAGCTCACGAACCGAACTCGCCGACCTGCTCGCCTCCTGACAGTGGTGAGGTCCGTGACCACGGACCCAATGAGTTTCTGATCAACAACAGTCCTCTTACTCCAACTCTCGTATGTCATTGACCGCGGACCGATACGGCCGTCGCGACCACGGCCGTCCCTGGATGACGGTCGGTGCTGCGGTGGTATCCGAGGCGTCCCGGGCTCAACAGGGACGTGAAGTTTCGTCAGAGCGTTCCGCTCGCATTGAAGCGCTCAGCTCCCAGTACATTCAGAAGAGCCAGGACCTCGGCGCCATGGGATTCTTACGGCGCGCGGTAGAGCACGGGGTGCTGGTTGCGGTCGGTGAGCGTGGGGGAGTCGCAGTCGACGGTGATCTCCGCGACGACAGGGTGCTGGCAGCTACCGCGTTCGCCGTCGGGCCCGTGGAGGGACCGGCGGCCGCCGCTCCGGCGACCGTGCCCCTGGCAGGGGTAACCGGCATCGGCAGTAAGAGGTCGCGCAGCTGTCCGGGTCGAGCAGCATCCGGTCCACGAAGGCAGCCTGCCGCTGGCCGCGGGCGGCGGCTTGCGCCAGTACGCGCTTCCGCTGGACGGCTGTGCACGGTCTCTCCAAGGCTCGACCATGATCCGCACGATCGGCCCCGACGCCAGACGCCAAGAGCGGTACGCGGCGCCGGACGGCTCGACCGCCGTCGACGTCGACCGAGTGCCGGGACCGGCGGCAGTCCGCTCAGCCCTCGACCCCCTCGGCGATGCTGGTGTCGGCGAAACCCCACACGACGGGGAGGAGTTCCTGCGGGGTCTCGATCTGGGGCATGTGACCGGTGCCGCGCAGCAGCTCGAAGCGGGCGCCGGGAATGGCGGCGGCGTACGCCATTCCGTACGCGGTGTCGACGACCTGGTCGCTCTCGCCCCATGCGACGAGGACTGGATGCGTAACCTTGGCCAGACGCTCGCCCAGGGTGGGGTCGGCCATCGCGTGCGGGCCCGAATAGACCTGCAAGGCAGCCCGGTTGGCCGCTGCGACCGCTCGCTGAGCCTCGGAGAACGTGCTGGGATCCACGGCGAACTTCGCGGGATCGTGGAAGGCCAGGGCGGACAGTTCGGCGGGTGTGAGGGTGGCCGGGTCGGCGACCGGGTGGGCGGGGACATGGATGCCCACCGCGTTGACGAGGACGACGGCGCTGATCCGGTCGCTGCGGAGCAGGGCCATCTCGGCGGCGATCCAGCCGCCAATGGAGTTGCCGACGACGGTGACGTCGGTCAGGTCGAGTTCTTCAAGGAGCTGTCCGTAGACCTTGGCGAGGGTGGGGACATCGGACAGCCCGTCCGGCCGGGCGGTGCCGCCGAACCCGGGGTGGACGGGGGTGATGACCCGGGCCGGTCGATGAGTGGCGAGGAGCCCGGCGAAGTCGGAGACGGTCTGCGGGCCCGCGCCGCCGTGCAGGACCAGGAAGGGGCGGCCCTCGCCCTGGTCGTCGACGGTGATGTCGAGGTCTGTGCCGTCGGAGTCGATGGTGACGGTGATCGTGGTCATGGAGGACTCCCCATCGGTTGCGTGTGTGTGCTTGCCTGCCCGGGCTCGGTGAGCTGGGCCCGTCATGCGTAGTCGGTGGCGGCCACGGTGGCGTAACGGCTCATCACCTGGACGGTCGCCTGCGGAGTCAGCTCCTGGCCGCCGGCGATCATGTCGCGCAGGTCGCGGAAGTACTGCACGTACAGGTCCGGCGTGAAGGTGTTGAGCATCACCGCGGGCTCGTCGCCGTGGTTGGCGAAGGTGTGCGGGGCGCCGGGCGGGATCATCGCGAGCGTGCCGGCCGGCGCGACATGTGTCGTCTCGCCGACGGTGAAGTGCACGGTGCCGGAGACGACGTAGAAACCCTCGTCGTGTTGGGCGTGGCGATGCTGCGGGGGGCCCTCGGTGCGCGGGGCGAGGGTGATCTCGCCGATACCGATCCGGTGACCGGTGGTGCTGCCGTCTTCCAGGATGCGGATCTGTGCCGGACCCAGACGGATCGTCTCGCCGTCCTCCGGGCCGACGACGGATGCCAGTGTCATCACCAATTCCCTTCGTGAGAGCCAACTCTCATGAAGGAGGTTAGAGGTCGGCCCCGCTTCATGCAAGTGAACTCTCATGATGAGAGTTCGCCTTGATATGGTCGTCGTGGACGGGACGGGCAGGAATGGCGTACGGGAAGGGGGCACGCCGATGGCGATGCCGATCGACAGCGGCCGCAGCAACCAGAAGCGACGCACGCGCGCCGCGATCGTCGAAGCCGCGAGCGAACTCATCGCCGCGGGCGGCGAGGTGAGCATGCCCACCATCGCGCGCGCGGCCATGGTCTCCGAACCCACCGCCTACCGGTACTTCCCCGACCTCCCGTCGCTCATCAGCGAGGCCCTGGCCGGCACCTGGCCGCCCCCCGCCGAGGCCCTCGCCCCGGTCGCGGACTCCATCGACCCCGCCGAACGGGTCGCCTTCGCCTGCGAGTTCCTCCTGCGCGGCGTACTGCGACGCCAGGGGGCGGTGCGCGCCATGATCGCGGCCACCATCACCCGGCCCACAGCGGCAACCGCGAGGCCCGGCGTCCGGTTCGGACTGATCGACCACGCGCTCGCCCCACTTGAGGACACGCTGGGCAGCACGGCCCCGGAAGCCCTCGCCCAGCTGAAGCGGGACCTCGCCGTGGTCGTCAGCGCCGAAGCCCTCTTCACCCTGACCGACCTGTGCGGTCTCGCCCCCGACGACGCCATCGACAGCGCCGTACGCACGGCGACCACGCTCACCGAAGCCGCGATGCGCACGGCCCGGCGGGGGTGAGTCACCCATCCGTGGAAGGCGTTGTGGACGGCCGGGGCGCAGAGTTCGTGCGCCGCAGTGCTGATCGTCCTGCCGCAGGCGGCCGGGCACACGTCTGCCGTCCGGCGACACCTGCTGGAGTGGGCGCCATGCCGGTTTGAAGCCATGCAGGGATGGCGGACCGGCTACTCCGGGCGGCGAACGCCGCTATGCCTACGCCTTGTTGGCCCGCAGTCTGCATTGCGGGCGGCGCCCCAAGAAGGCCAGCTCGTCATCCTGTTTCGAGCTCTCAAGAGCCGCTACTTCCAACGATCCTGCCGGCTGACGACAACCGGCTCATCGAGGTCTACGGTGGCGGACTTTTCGCGGGCACGCTCTGGTTGCTGGAGCCCGGGTAGCCGGATGCCATGTACGACTCATCGCTCATAGCGAGGAACGGGCGGGGGTCCTCGAAGAGCACTGGGCGGCCGATGAAGACCGGCCGTTGCAACTCCAGGACGGTGATGTCCGGCCGGTGCCCCGGGGATTCGCCGAGAGTGCAGGGCGCTTCCTGTACTGGCTGGTGCGGCCCAATACCGAGCCGGAGGATTGGACCGTCATCCTCAACGAGGGGCGCGGCCGTGACCCGGACAACCTCGCCCACGTGTCCACCGACCGTCTCCTCGACGCCTTCACCAACATTGCTCTCTCCGAAGCAGACGGCTTGGACTGCTGCCAGCGTCGGGCCTCGCCGTCGACCTCATCCCTCGATACGCCACCGCGCCCCCGTCCCCAGTGTCCAACCTCAGTGAGCCGTGCCGACCTGATGTGAGTCGGTGATGGTGAGGGCGGCTCTACGGTGGTGGAATGCCAGCCCCGGACGGTAACGCCCGCTTGGCGCTGCTGGGCCTCGCCCACATCTTGGAGGCGGGGGAGTGCGTTTGGACGAAGTGGGGCCGTTGTAGACCACGCGCTACGCGGATGACCCGGCCGGCGCCCTTGACCTCGCGACTCTGGTCTCTGTATTGATCCGCGCCACCCATCGTCGAGCCATCACAAACCACGTAACCGTAGAGGGCGTCGACACCGCGGGCAGCCGAGCACCTTCTGCTGGCCGCAGGCGAGCATGGCCGTCCTGCGTACGCCGATACCTGGCCAACCGAGCGGCACAGAAGGGAAATCGCGTTGTGTGACGCCTGAGACGGCGGCTAGGTTCGTGGATGAACGACGTGTAGCTCAGTAGCCAGAGCGCCGGGCTCCGGACCCGGAGGGCGCAGGGGCGGAACCTGCCACGTCGGCTTATGAACCACGACGCTGAGCAGCAGCTTCCGACCGCGTCCGTTTCCTACCCGCAGGCCCAGTCGGCCAAGGCCTTCGTCACCGCGCTGACCCACGCCGACGCGGCAACCAGGCAACGTGCCGAGGACCGGGTCCGCGGCTGGCGTGCGGTGCTGTCGGGTATGGCGGACGGCAGCCTGAACGTGGGCTCGCGCACCCCCGTGGCCGATCTGCCCGCCTGGGTGACCCCCGAGGTCCTGCGCGGCGGGTTCGCCACCGGGGCCGCGAGCGCCGGGGGCCCGCTCCAGGCGTACGAGATCGAAGCGGCACGCAGGGCCGGTGTGCCCGCTGAACGGCGCTCGCTGTTCGAGTACTGCCTCACCGAGCCCGGCCTCGCCCGGCTGGGCGCGCTCCTCGACAGCGGACGTTACGAGGTGACGGTCCCCGAAGAAGCCGCTCTGCTCACCGTTGCCTGGCTGGTGCGGGCCGGTGAGGTGACCGCGGCGGTCGAACTGGTCGCCACCATCGAGCCGTTCGGCGACCGGCTGCGCTTCACGCCCCGGCCGTGCGACGCGCCCTCGCCCGACCCCGTGGCCGTACATTGGCGCACGGTCGCCGAGGTGGGCGCGAGTCTGGCGCGGCGGCGGCCCAACGCTGCCATCGAGACCCAGCGCGAGGCCCTTGCGGTCTGGCAGCCGTTCGGCGACGAACTGCTCGCTCACTGGCTGCGAACCACCGGTCAGGGCCGGATCCTTGACCGCACCCCCGACGCCTCCTGGCACCGGCGTGGCGCCGAACTCATCGACCGTTACCGGAAGTTGGCCGCTGAGCACACCCGCTGCACCAAGCATCGCAAATCCAAAGAGAACCTCGCCATCCTGCGAGGTGCGCTGGAGGAGACCCTCGCCGGGTGAGCCCTGGACGCGCGAAGCCTCGGCCTGCTGCGGCACGCCATCGACTCCATGGTGCGCCGCCGTGGACTGCCCGGCTCGGACCGGCACGCCGCGCTGCGCGAGCGGCAGGCGGCCCACGCCGCGCTGCCCTCGCACCACGCGTTCGCCCAACTCGTCCTGCGCCGGGCCTGCGAACTGCCTCAGGACATGGGCGCGGCCGACGTCGCACCGCTGGTCGCGCCCGTGAGGGAACAGGAACACCGGGATACCGGGCTGCCCGAGGGAGCACCGGTCCCCGCGGCCCTGTGCCATGTGGTGGAGGCCGCAACCAGCGCCCCCATCGGCGTGCTCGTCGAGCGCGGCGTCGTGCCCTCGGCCGAGGTCCTCGCCGAACTCGTCCCGCAACTGGTCGCCGGCACCACCGCGCAGGCGTACGCCGACGAGCCGCTGCGCACCCTGGCCGCCGCCCACTACCGGGCCTTCCGCAACCGCCGCTCGCTGCTCAATGTGCAGCGGCAGGCGCGGCTCGAAGAGCTGCCATGGGTACGGGCGTTGGCCACGCAGCACCGCGAAGGGGCGGCCGAGGAGTCCGCGCACACCACTTTGCGGCAACTCGGCGAACTGGCGGTGCAAGGCTTCCCGGGCACGATCCTGCCCAACCCGCTGATCCGCGAACTCGCCGTGCTCGCCGGGCAGGCCGAGCTCGGCGCACCGCTGGTCGAGGAACTCGCGGCCGACATCTTCATGGGCACCTTCACCCCGAAGTTCCTCGCCGCGGCGCGGGTGGCGGGCGAGCTGCTCGCCGGGACCCTGTACGAGCGCTACTACGGCATCGACTACACGGCCGTGCGCAACCTGGCGGTCCTGGAGGCGGGCGAGGGGCTGCTGCGCAGGGGTGGCGCCCGGACGTCGCCCGGCTTCGCGAAGCTGTGTGCGGCTCGGGCCGGCACTACGGGCGGGGGCTGGTCGGTGGCGGCCAACGGCAAGGTGATCGAGCAGGCCCAGATCCTCACCACGCACAACCTGGCCACCCTGGTGCACCGTGTGGGCGTTGCCCCCGCACCTGGCTGGGACGACCTGGCGCGGCGTGCGTTCCATGTCGTGTGCCGTCTTGTGGCCCGGGTGCACGGCAACCCCCGGCCGCTGAGCACCGTCAAGGACGCCGCGTACGCGTGGCGCCAGATGCTGTTCCACCTCTCGCTGTGCCCGCCTGACGTCCAACGCGCCTTCCTGGCCCGGCTGGAGGAGGAAACCGCACGCCACCCCGCACATGTCGCAGCCCGCCTGGCACCGGCCCTGGCCGGCCTGCGCCTCGCGGCCGACGGCGGCTCCTTCGCGGCGGACGGCACGGGGAGCGGCACCGTGGACGGTGCGTCCGTGCCCCGCCGGTTCCTGGGGTGGACGACGGGGCGGCACTGGATGCGCGACGAGCCGAGCTGAGGTGAGGTGAGCACTCCTCGGAAGGGGAGGTTTTCGACTGCGGTCGGCTGGGGCCGGGCGCCTGTGGCGGAGTCACCCGATGTCGCACGACTGCCGACGACCACAGATACGTCCGCTCGGAACCGCAGTCGCTCTCGACGGCCGGGGCAACCGAGCGGCGGACTCGTATGTGGTGGAGGTACACGGGAGAGGACCTCCCGGATGATCCTGGGCGACGGTGGCGATCCAGTATCCGACGGAGCCGCGGCGCAGGTGCAGTTGCGGCAGGATGCCTCCGATGGTGACCTGCCCGACCACCTGATCGTCGGCGAATACCACGCCCGGCTAGACGGTGTCGGCTCGGTATCCAGCCAGCAGCTTCTCGATCCGTTGCACCTGGCCCTGCAGGGTGAAGAACTCGGCCGGCTGGGCCGGTTCCCCACCGCCGGAAGGTCTCGGCGCCCCGCATGCCGTGTGCTCGTGTTCCAGCGACGTGGACCTGGAGTTCTACAAGGAGTTCTCCAGTCGGTGGATGACCGGCGCCGCCAGTCCCCGCCAGTACAGCTGTCCGCCCCAGCGCGCTGGACCGCCGGCCGCGATGACTTGTGTGAGCCAGCCCAAGGAGAAGCTGGCGCACCGTCGGCGTCGGCGTCGGCGTTTGGCACCACATCAACCGAAGAGGCCTACAGCTCCGTCCTGTACGTGCCCTGCGCTAATGCCGGATGCCAGGGAAGCTGGAGTGGAGCAGGACAACTGCCCGCCCCAGGGCCTTGGTTCGAGGAGGCGTACGTGATATCGGACCGCGACATCGTGTGGCGCCAGTGCGTACGCCTGGGCCGTTGTGTTCTGCCTCTGGTGGACCAGGAACCGTGGCGTCAGGACAAACGGCGTGAACGCCTGCACGCATGGCAGATCGACCCGGCGAAGGGGGAGAGCCTGATCGCCACGTTCGCGGCCCTGGCCCTGCACGCCGTCGTGGCCGATGCCGTCGCGGCGGGCAGCCCCGGGTCCATCGCCATGCTGCACGGAATACCCCTGGCTGCCGTGACCGAGGCGACGGCGACCAAGAACGAGACCGAAATCCTGGCCGCCAAACCGGCCGAGCACACGGACGAGAACGAGAAAGCATCCCTCAACTACTTCCGACTGCTCTCCTATCAGACCGGCCGCACCGGCCTGTGGCTTCCCCGGTTGAGGACGGAGCTTCGCCACTCACTGATCACACTCACTGAACGCTCCCGTCTTCCCACCCCGACATGCGGGGACCTTGACCAGTGGGCAGAAGAGGCGCGCCTGGACTGACGGGCGACGGGTTGCCCCACAGCTCACTGGCGGCGATGCCGGTTGGGCGGGATGCTCGGAGGCTGGTGGTTGGCTCAGTGCTCGTAATAAGAGGATCTGCTGAAGCGCCCTGATCGAGTGCAGTCGAGGCGATGGTTCACGGCTACGGCGCGGGGTCGAGATGGTGAGTGTCCCCGAGGCTGACGACTTGGCGGTTGTGGAAGAAGTCGTCTTCGCGCAGCGTGGTGATGCTGCCGGAGGGAGCCCGGAAACTGGCGTAACCGGCCGACTCGATCGGCATCCTGATCCAGGACGCCACGACGAAGGTCAGCGAGCCGCCGTGCGTCACGATGATCTGGTGTTCGCGCGGACGCTGCAGGATCTCGTCCATGGCCGTGTAGATGCGCTGCGCCCACTCCGCTTTCGTCTCGGCGCCCTCCACGCCCTCGTCGTGGTCCATCCGTTCGCCGACGGGCGGCGGTGGGACGAAGCGTCGGTCCAGCCACTCCTGTGGCTTTCCCTCCGCCACACCGTAGGACTTCTCCCGCAGCCTGTGGTCGAGGATCGGGTTCACGCCGAACAGTTCGGCTACCTGCTCGGTGGTTTGCCGGGTGCGCTGCAGATCCGAGGAGAACCGGTCAGCCTCGGCGCCGTCCGGGATCTGGGCCCGAAGTGCCTGGGCGATGGAGGCCGCTGCGCGGATGCCGGTGGGCGTCAGGCGGGAGTCGTGCCATCCGCCTACGACTCCCTCGACGTGGTGCGTCGCCTCCGGGTGGGTCACGACGTAAAGAGTGCGCACGAGAGCCTGCCCTTCGTGTGACTGGCGCCCTGTCCTGCAGGTCACGGCCCGCTACCTTAGCCAACACGATCACGATCAGGCCTTCCTGCGTCGTCGTCGGCAGATCAGGCTGTAGGCCAACGAGAGGAAGGCGTCGTGGAGTTCGAGGTGCCGTTCCCACCGGACGGCGAGGCGTTTGACTGGTGGAGCAGAGCGAAGGTCTGCTCGACGACGTAGAGATCGCTCTCGACCTCCTCGCGTCGATGCCAATGCTCGCCCTCACGAGCCATACCCGCAGGTGGGAGTCGGCCGCCTGCGGTCCGCCTGTTCTCCGCCGCATCCCAGCTCGTCACCACAGGCCGCTGCCGACACATCAGATTCACCCGGCACTGGCCCTGCACCGACATCATCATCGGTGCGATCACACGCCTCGAAGCCCTCCCGAACCCCGGATGACCAGCCTCGCATTGGAGACGGCGGACGTCGTCGCCCCGGAGGACCGGTACCGGGACTTCAACCACCTGCCGGTGCGGTACGGCGACGGGCGCCGGGGCACGTATCGGTTGCCGGTGTCCCCGGGCCCGCGTCCGTTCCGTGTGACCCGGAGTTAACCCGCGGCGGGCTCCCTTAACGTGCGGGCAATCCCGGGTGGCGGCGTGCTGTCATGTCCGGCTCCTACCTTCCGGTCCGTACCCGCACACCGGACCGACGAACGGGGAGCCGCGATGACGGACACCGCCGCACCATCCGCCAGGACGGGCGCGCAGCCGCCGCCGGAGGGCGGGCCCCGGCGCAGCTACGCCAGGATGGCCGCCGACGAGAGCCGCGAGGACTACTCGCTGCGCTATGCCCCGCACTCCTTCCGGCGCTGGTCGCCCACGATGGTGGCGTCCACCGCGCTCGGCGGCATCGCCTACCTCGCCGACTTCGCGATCGGCGCGTCCATCGTCTTCACCTACGGCTTCACCAGTGGGCTCGCCTCGATCCTTACCGCCGCGACGATCATCTTCGTCACCGGTATCCCGATCGCGCGGGCCTGCGCCAAGTACGGCCTGGACATGGACCTGATCACGCGCGGGGCCGGCTTCGGCTACTTCGGGTCCACCCTCACCAGCCTCATCTACGCCTCGTTCACCTTCATCTTCTTCGCCCTCGAAGGCTCGATCATGGCCCAGGCCATGCACCAGGCGATTGGACTCCCGGTCCAGGTCGGATATTTGGTGACGACGCTCATCGTGATCCCGATCGTGTTTCGCGGAATGGGGGCGCTGGCCAAGGTGCAAGCCTGGACCCAGCCGCTCTGGATCACCGGCATGGTCCTGCCGTTCCTGGTCCTGGCCTTCGAGGCCCCGGACGCCTGGGGCGCGTTCGGGTCCTTCGGCGGCACCGAGGGGGCGGGCTCCGGCTTCTCCTGGATCGGCTTCGGGCTCGGCACGGGCGTGGCGCTCTCGCTCATCGCGCAGATCGGCGAGCAGGCGGACTACCTGCGGTTCATGCCCGCCAAGACCGAGGCGAACAGGCGCCGTTGGAACCTCGCCGTGCTTGCCGCCGGACCCGGCTGGGTGATCATCGGTGCTGCCAAGCAGCTCGGCGGCGCCTTCCTCGCCTTCGTGGCCCTGGACGCGGTCGGCAAGACGCACGCCCTGGAGCCGATCGCCCCGCAGATCGAAGCCCTGCGCCCCTGGCTCGGTTCGTTCGCGCTGCCGGCCGCCGCGCTGTTCGTGATCGTCTCGCAGGTGAAGATCAACGTGACCAACGCCTACAGCGGTTCGCTGTCCTGGTCGAACTTCTTCTCCCGGCTCACCCACCGCCACCCGGGCCGGGTCTGGTACATCTTCCTCAACCTCGCCATCGCGCTGACGCTGATGGAGATGAACATGTTCGCCGCGCTCAACAAGCTGCTCGGCTTCTACTCGAACGTGGGCATCGCCTGGATCACGGCCGTCGCCGTGGACCTCGTCATCAACAAGCGCGTGGGCTGGAGCCCGAAGTGCATCGAGTTCAAGAGGGCTTATCTGTACGCCGTGAACCCGGCCGGGTTCGGCTCGATGGCGATCGCCTCGGTCGTCTCCATCCTGGCCTTCTTCGGTCTGTTCGGCCGGTACGCCGAAGCCTTCTCGACCTTCATCGCGGCCGGAATCGCCCTCGTGCTCTGCCCGTTGATCGCCTGGGCCACCCAAGGCAGGTACTACCTCGCCCGCCCCAACCCGGTGAACGGACCGGAGGTGGCTGTGGCGGACGTGACGGCCACCCACACCTGCGCGGTCTGCGAGACGGCCTACGAGCTCCCGGACATCGCCGACTGCCCGGTGCAAGCCGGGCCGATCTGCTCGCTGTGCTGCTCGCTCGACGCCGAGTGCGGCGATGCCTGCCGCAAGGCTCCGGCGGCGGGCCCGGTCCTGATGCCGCTGCCGACCGTGCGTACCACGGTCTGATGGCCCGAGTTCCGTAGCAGTGGGCGCGCCCGCGAGCCGCGCGAACTCCTCCAGGGTGACGTTGCCGTCGGTGGTCTCGAACGGCACCGGCACTTCGCCTGGCACCAGGTGTTGGCGGGCGACGACGCCGGGGCGCTCGACACCTGGCGGCCGGTCCTCGCCGACGGCATGGGCTGCACCGAGGAGCCGCAGATGAGCCAGGCGCGCGCCCTGCTGCCGCTGCTGCGGACGGGCCGCCTCGACGAGGCCCGCTCCCACCACCTCACCGGCTACCGGCGGGTCCGGGGCAACACGGGCATGCAGGACGAGGTCGGCCTGCACCTGGAGTTCTGCGCGCTCTCCCGCAATGAGGGCCGGGGCCTTGAGATCCTCGCGGAGAACCGCTCGCTCTTCGAGGCGGCCGGCGCCCCGCTGGCCCACCTGGACTTCCTCACCGGCACCGAAGTTCTGCTCGCCCGCCTCGTCGCGGACGGACACGACGGCACCGCGGCCGCCGGGCCTGTGGGAAGGAACTGGACGACGGGTGAACTCCTCACCCACGTACGTTCCGAGGCGGACCGGCTCACCAAGGCGTTCGACGAGCGCAACGGCTCCACGGCCGTCTCGCAGCGCCGTCAACTGCGCCTCGCCCGGCGGCCGTTGCTCGACGAGCCGCTGCCGCTCGGACTGCGGACCTCCCTGCCCCGCTCGCCCTCGCCCGCGGCCGTCGCGGCAGCCCCTGTACCCGGCGGCGGGATGGAGACTCCCCAGGAGGTGCCGTCGCGGCACACGCCGAGGCGCCGAGACCGTCCCTGATCGTGCAGATGATGTGCGAGTTCGCGCGCCTCGTCATGCTGGCCCGCGGGGCCGACGGCCTGGACACGGCACTGGACCACCTGGCCCAGGCCGACGCGGTCCGGGCCGCTGTGCCGGACGGTACCGAGGGCTTCGTCCCCTGGTGCGAGACGGGCGCCGTGCACTACCGGCGTGCCCGCGTCCTGGCGGAGGCCGAAGCCTTCCCGGCGGCCCTGGTCGAGGTGGAGTCCGCCATCGCCGCCTACGAACAGGGCGGGGAGCACGGCGAAGTGCCGCGCGCCGAAGCCGCCCGGATCGCCGCCCTCGTCGAAGGCAACGGCCTGGGCCGGTTCAAGGAGGCCATCGCCCGCCTGGCCACGGCAGCGGAGCGGGCCCGGAAGGCGGACCTCGCGGAGGCCGCCCAGATCCTCGACGCCCTGCGGCAGGACGACCAGCGGCGACAGCAGGGCTGAGCGCCCCGGCCGGGGCCCCACGCGAAGCCGACGATCGCGTGGTGGCCCGGTCAGGCCGGCCGGGACGGGGTGTGGATCCTCGCTCGCAGGCCCTCGGCGAACGTCCGCGCCGCCTCCAGGTCGGCGGCGTTGGGGCGCTGCTTCCTGATGCCGCCGATCGGCTTGAACGGAAGCCAGGTGTCCAACGCACGGCACGAGAAGGCGTCGACCGCCTCGAAACCCTTCTGCTGGAGAAGCTGTAGCAGAGGGCGGGTGAAGGGCCGGAACGGTGCTTCGGGAAGTCCGCTGGTGGCGAATACGAATGCCTTGCCCCGATCCTCCTTCGGGAGGGACCGGACGAACTCGCGCAGTCGTGGATGGAAGGCCATGGAGAAGATCCCCGAGCCGAATCCCACGAGGTCGCAGGCGGAGAGTTCCGCCAGATCGACCTGTTCGGGGGTGACGACGGGGGCCTCCAGGACGTGGCCCATGACGTCGGCGATCCTCTTGGTGTTGCCGTGCGACACGGAGACACACACGATCATGGCCTTCATGGCGATGCTCCTTTCACTTCCACAATTTCCGCCCATGGGACACGGCCCGACCCGAGACCGTGACACCGCACGACTGTGACCCCCATCACCCTCGTCCGGTCGAACGCCCGGAGCCGATGCCGCGCGACTCCGCGGGCTTTTAGTGCGGAATGAGGGATTCAGTGAACTTTCGTGGTGCGCCGGACGTCTAGTGATGTGGGTGGCCGTTGACCTGGCCGCCCAATGGGGGTCACCGCGCGCATTGACCTGCGCGGCGGTGCACGAGACGAGAACACGGGGGTGTTCCATCTTGACCGACATCATCGAACGCATCGCGGACCGGCTGACCGGCGAGGCGTCACCGACCCCGAAGGACGGTGAACTGACGCCGTACATCGCGCAGTTGCCCGTCCCGCCGGTGCTGCGCCCCGCCTCCGGTGACGTACGCGAGGAGACCGCGATCGCCGTACGGCCGACGTGGGTGAGGCTGCATCCGCAGCTGCCGCCCACTCTGATGTGGGGGTACGAGGGGCACGTGCCGGGACCCACCATTGAGGTGCGGCGCGGACAGAGGGTGCGCATCGCGTGGACCAACCGCGTCCCGAAGGGCAGTGAGTATCCCGTCACCTCCGTCGAGGTTCCGCCGGCCACGCCCTCGCCGTCCACCGAGCCGGGGCGCGGCGGCGCGGAGCCCAACAAGGGCGTCGCGGCGCTGCCGGCCTGGACGGTGACGCACCTGCACGGCGCCCGTACCGGTGGCGGCAACGACGGCTGGGCGGACAATGCCGTGGGGTACGGCGATGCCCAGCTCTCGGAGTACCCGAACGACCACCGGGCGGTGCAGTGGTGGTACCACGACCACGCGATGAACATCACCCGGTGGAACGTCCACACGGGTCTGTACGGCACGTACCTGGTGAGGGACGACGAGGAGGACGCGCTCCAACTCCCGTCCGGTGAGCGGGAGATACCGCTTCTGCTGGCCGACCGCAATCTGGACACGGACGACGACGGCCGGCTCACCGGCCGGCTGCTGCACAAGACGGTCGTCGTCGACCCGAAGAACGCCGAGACGGGCAAGCCGGTGACGCTGCCCTTCACCGGCCCGTACACGACGGTCAACGGCCGCATCTGGCCGTACGCCGACGTGGACCCCGGCTGGTACCGCTTCCGGCTGGTCAACGCGTCCAACGCCCGGATCTACGACCTGGTGCTCGTCGACGAGGACGACCGGCCGGTCCCGGGCGTCCTCCACCAGATCGGCAGCGACGGGGGGCTCATGCCGAGCCCCGTGTCCGTCGACTTCGACCAGGACCTGCCCACGCTCACCATTGCCCCGGCCGAGAGGATGGACCTCCTCATCGACTTCCGGGCGCTGGCGGGCCGGGCCGTCCGCTTCGTCAACAAGGGGCCGAACGCGGCACCGGGCGTGCCCGACGTGGCGGGGGACGTGCGCTATCCGCAGGTCATGGAGTTCCGCGTCGGCACGTGCGAGGACCCGGGGGAGCCGGGCGAGGGCGACGGCTTCGAGCTGCCGAGCGTCCTGTCCGGTTCGTTCCGCAGGATCACGCACGACGTCGAGCACGGCCACCGCCTCGTCGTGCTGACCCCGCCCGGCACGAAGGGTGGCGGCGGGCACCCCGAGATCTGGGAGATGGCCGAGGTCCAGGACACCGGGGACCTGCGGCTGCCGGCCGACGGCGTCATCCAGGTGCGCGGCGCGGACGGCGCGACCAAGACGTACCGCCGCATCGCGCGCACCTTCAACGACGGCCTGGGCTTCACGATCGCCGAGGGCGCCTATGAGCAGTGGAGCTTCCTCAACCTCGCGGTGAACCCGCCCGTCACGCACCCGATGCACATCCACCTGGCCGATTTCCAGCTGCTCGGCCGCGATCCGTACGATGTGTCGGGGTTCGACCCGACGGTGGGCGGCACACGCACTCCCGTGGCGTTCGACCCGCAGCGGCAGATACCTCTCGCGCCGAACGAGCGTGGCTACAAGGACGTGTTCCGGGTGCCCGGTGGTCAGGTTCTGCGCGTGATGGGCCGGTTCGAGGGGGCGTACGGGCGGTTCATGTACCACTGCCATCTGCTGGAGCACGAGGACATGGGAATGATGCGGCCGTTCGTCGTCATGCCCAAGGAGGCGATGGCGTTCGACCACGGAGCCGGACACGGCGGCCACGAGGGGCACACCGGCTGAACGGGGGCAACACCCTTCTCCATCAGCACGGGTGGAGACCTGCCTGCCAGAGCGCACCCCAACAGGAGCCTCCCCGGCCTCTGTTGGGATGCGCGTCGCGGTCAGGCTCCGCGCCCTGTGGTTCGCTCCGCGAGCCAGCCGGTCATCGCCCGTACGCCGACGCCGATGGCGCGCTCATCCGGGGCGAAGTCGGGGTAGTGCGGGTAGGCCGTTGTGATGGGTGCGCCGGGAGCACGGACGCCGAGGAAGGTGAACGTGCCCGGGACACGGTCCAAGTAGAGGGCGAAGTCCTCGCCGCTGAAGGGAGGGAAGGCGGCATGGAGCACGGTGACCGCGTCCCGGCCCCGTGTGTGGCGCAGGTGGTGGGCGAGCGTGCGGGCGTCGCGTTCTGGGCAGACCATGGCGGGGAACGGGTCGGCGGGGAAGCTCACCTCGGCCTCCGGGTATGAGGAGGCGAGGCGGCGGATGTCCTGGCGTACCTCCGTGTACCGCTCCTGCGGCCAGCAGCGGTAGGACACGCTCACCTTGGCCTCCTGCGCCCTGGCCCGGACGGTCACGAACCGTGCCAGCGGTCCGTCGGGTGTCTGGGCGTCGGCGATGAGCCGCTCGATGTCCGCGGGCGTCTGTGGCGGTGTCACGGTCGAGAGCGCGCCGATCTCGGCAGCCATCCGCCGCGCCGCGTCGGGCGCGTCCGGTCCGGAGAGAGTCACCTCCGCCTTGTCCTGGCCCGGCAGCCCGAAGCCCGGGGCCACGGCGAACTGGCCGACGGGGAACGGCCCGCAGTGCAGCGCGTGGATCTCCTCGACGCGGGTGCGCTCCAGCACGCCCGCGTCGATCATCGCTCGCGCCCCGGACAGGCTCTCCTCGGCAGGCTGGAAGACGAACACCACCGTTCCGCCCAGTTGCCGGCGCAGCCGCGCCAGGACCTGCGCGACGCCGACCGCCACGGTGGTGTGGATGTCGTGCCCGCAGACGTGGGCCGCCGCCGGGCCGCCCCCAACGATGTCCTGGGGCGGCACCGCGTCCATGTCCGCGCGATACGCGACGGTCCGGCCCGGACGCGAGCCCCGCAGCACGCCGACAACGCCGTTGCCGCCCACCCCGGTGGTGACCTCCAGGCCGGCCGCTCGCAGCTCTCGGGCCACCACACCGGCGGTACGCTGCTCCTGACCCGGCAGCTCGGGGTGCTGGTGGATGTCCCGCCGCAGCGCGACCAGCCCGCGCTCCAGGCGAGCCACCTCGGCGTCCACCGATCCCTGCTCCACTGGCCCCGTCCGCCCATCGGCGACGGCCCTCCCGGCAGTACCCCACACCATTGCGGCACTTGCTGCCGCTGCGCCGGCCAGCACCGTACGGCGAGCGAAAGCGTGCTTCACGGGATGCTTCACTGTTCCCCCTTCGTGCGGAATTCCTGTCACGACACGATCGCCGCACGCAGACCCCGCTGCCCATCCGGCTGACCACCACGCAGGGGTGGGGACAGCCCCACCGGCTCCTGGACGCGGCTCGGTGCCGGCCCGTTTCCGCGGACCGGCACCGAGCGGGATCAGTAGGCCGGGATCAGTAGGCCGTCGTGACCGTTACCCCGCTGAACGCGGTCTTCGCGTACAGGCTGAGGTACCGGTATCCGGCGGTCTTGTTGGTGACGGTGATGCTCTCGGTGTTGCCGGCCTTGATCGAACGGGCCGTGTAGGACGTGTTGGTCGCCCAGTTGCTCGGGTTGTAGTAGAGGTCGGCGTTGCCGGTGCCGCCGGTGGTGGTGATGTGCAGGGTCACCGTTCCGGCCGGCAGGTACAGGAACATGTAGTCCAGGTTGCCCGCCGTGGCCGCGCGGCCGGAGCGGGAGCAGTTCCGGTCCATGACCCGGGGGTCGGCGTTCGTGCAGGTGGGCAGGGCGCCGGTCACCGCGACGGACTTGGTGGTGGTGTTGGTCAGGCCCTTCGCGTCCGTGACCTTCAGGGTGATCGTGTACGTGCCGGGGGCCTTGTAGGTCTTCGACGGGTTGGTGGCCGTGGAGGTCGTACCGTCGCCGAAGTCCCACGCACGGGCGGTGATGGTGCTGCCCGCGTCGGTCGACTTGTCGGTCAGGTTCACCGACAGGCCCGAGACGGTGGCGTCGAAGGCCGCGGCCGGGCCGCCGCTCGTGACACCGCAGGCGCCGGCGGCGCAGGCGTCGAGCCAGGTGTTGAAGTCGGCGTCGTAGCGGGTGCCGATGCCGGTGTTGTAGACGGCGTACGCGCCGGCGTAGTCGCCGGAGCGGAACTTGGCCAGCATGTTCTGGACGTCCGCCGGGTGCTTCTCGACCATGTAGCGGGTGGCGAGGTAGCCCCACGGATAGGTGCGGGTCTGGTCGGAGTTGGAGTACGAGCTCTGCCACAACGTGCTCAGCGGGTAGGTGTGCTGGGCGGCGTCGGAGATCGCCTCGGTGTCGGGCAGGCCGCGGTAGCTGTACGAGACGTACTCGGCGAAGCCCTCGATCCACCAGATGTCCGGGACGACCTGCCCGGCGTTGAAGTCACCGGCCATGTCGTAGCGGCCGTCGAGGTAGTGCGTGTACTCGTGGTTCAGGTTCCAGATGTCGCCGGGGAAGCCGTCGTTGACGCTCTTCACGTAGGAGAGGAAACGAGCCTGGTTGGCCGGGTCGGAGGGGGTGCCCTCCAGGTACTCGCCGCCGTTGTTGGTGCTGTTGCCGAAGATCCAGCCGGAGTACGTCTGGTAGTCCTTCGGGCTGGCGAACGTCACGATCTGGATGTTGGTGTTGTGGTCGTCGGCCACCGGGCCGTTGTCCTTGACGATGCTGTGGAAGTACGCGTCCTGGCCCTTGACGCTGGTGCAGGCGGCGGTGAGGGCCGCGTCGGTCAGGGACTGGGCGCGGAAGGTGTGGTCGGCGTCGCAGTTGTACGTGATCGGCAGCGCGGCCTTGGTGAGCTGGCCGACGAAGTCACAGGTGCCGTAGTACGAGCACTGGGCCTTGTCGTTGGCGTCGGTCATCGCGGCGACCCCGACCCACAGCGGCGCGGTCGAGCCCGTGATGGCGGACGCGCCGAGGAGGCCCTTGACCAGCGGACGCACCTTGGCCTGGAGCGCGGGGGTGTCGAGGAAGCGGGCCATCTCCGTACCCGCGTTGGAATCCAGGTAGAACCACGTGTCGTTGAGCTTGGCGAGGTGGCTCAGCGTGAACGTGCTCAGCGTGTCGATGATGCTCGGGTCGGCGGTCACCGCCGAGATGTACGCGGGGTTCCAGTGGCCGCGGAAAAGCGGGGTGAACACGTCGTTGACGGCGGTGTCCATGCTCCAGTACGCGTCGTAGGAGCTGTTGTAGGCGTTGAGCACCTTCTTGTACGTATTCAGGTAGCGGGCCTGCTCGTTGGCGCTGTCGGTGAGGATCAGGACCTCGCCCATGATGTCGCCGTTGGCCGCGCTGACGTCCATGAAGTGCGAGGACGCGGTGAAGGTGTCCAGGGCGGCCTCACTGGCGGTGGCCAGGGTCGGGCCGTAGGGGCCGACGTCGGAGGCGTTGTTGGACTGCACGTAGTACCCGGCACGCAGAAACAGCACGAGCTGCCACACGTTGGTGGAGTTGTCACCCGGGTAGGTGCGCGCCGTGTTCTGCAGGGCGCCCGCGATGGTGACCATCTGCGCCTCGCGGAACGCGTTGTAGGCGTTGGTCCCGGTGAGGCTGAACAGCGTGTTGACGCAGTCGGTGGTCGACGCCTGGACGAACGCGACCAGGTCGGCCCCGGTCCGGCTGCCGAAGTCGCCCGGGGTACAGGACGCCGCGGCGGCGCCCTTGGCCGCGTTGCTCTTCGACTTCTGCGGGGTCGGCGAGGTCAACGGCCTGTTCGGAGGAAGGTGAGCGGCGTCGATCGGGCTGCGGCGGGCGTCGGAACGGTCGGACATGGCGGCCGTCGAGCCGACGGGCGGCGGCGCGGCCTGGGTCTTGCCGTTCTTGGCGGACGGAGTGGCCGGCCCCGGGTGGCCGTCCGCGGCTGCGGCCCGGCCTGGTTGGGCGAGCATGGCGATGCCGAGGCAGAGCGCGAGGGCAAGTATCAGGAAGCCGGTGAGACTTCGTCTCTGGCTGTCCGGTCGGGTGTTCACGTGCCGCCTCCCAGCGGTGTGGCCGCGCTCCGGCGCGCGGCGGGTGGGGGTACCGCGGGCCTGGCCCGCCCGGCCGCCCCCGACCTCGGGACGCGACGGAGCGGACCCGGGTGACCCGCGGGTCGTGCTGATCAATTGGCATGAACGCGGCTTGGTTCATTGGTTCTACGGTCTGTAAAATTGCATATGTCACATGGCTTGTGAAGGGAGTGCGGGTAAACCGGAGGCAATTCCTGGGAGACGGGGGCGACTTGACGGTCCTTCTGAGCCGCGTGGACATCGCCCGAGCGGGCGGCAACTCGGGTTCTGAGCTCCGGCTTGACCTCAACCGCGCTTGATGTTCCATGCTGCTTGGCACAGGGCGACGACAGGAGTTTCGTGTGACGACGCATCAGCTGCCGGATCTGGCCCGGCCCGACGCCGGGACCACGCTGATCAGCGAGTGGATCGTGGACACGCCGGACCGGCAGGACCGGGCGGGCCGTGCGCTGCTTGGGGAGTGGGGCGAGCTCTCGGCCAGCGTTCGCCCCAAGGCTTTCCTGCAGCTCAGCTGCTTCGCCAGCGCGGACGGGCGTGTGCTGCTCAGTGTCGCGCAGTGGACCAGCGACGAGGCCCACCTCGCCTTCGTCCGCGAGCACCGGGCTGACGTGGTCAGCCGCATCGACCGTGAGGTCCCGGGGATCAGGCGCCCTGGGCTGGTCCGCTACCGATTGGCGCACACCGTAGTACCGGACGGCACCGGCGACGACACGACCGACATGATCGTCGTCGCGCGCGCCGAGAGTGAGCCGGCGTCCCATGCCGAGCGATGGGCCGAGGCCACCGCCGACCGGCTCCGGTCGGCTCCGCCCCTGGGCATGGGCGCCGCCCACGTCTTCGTGAGCGAGGACGGCGCACACGGCCTGCTCTACGCACCGGTGACCCAGGCGAACGGCGTTGTCGGTGCGCGGCCCTACCGGCTGCTCGGCGCCGTCGCCGGGCCGGGCGCCGGTGCGGACGGCGCGGGCTCAGCGGGGACTGGGCGCTCTGACGGCGCGGGCAGGGCGTAGCCGACTCCGGACAGCGGTGCCGCCAACCTCGACAGGCGACCGGTCCCGGGGCGGCGGCCGCTGGGGCGAGCGGTAGCCGCGGCGGTGCGCCGTGTGGCTCACCCCCTGCCGCCCGGTCCGATGAACTCCCCAGTCGCGCCAGTCGCGACCTGAGGTCGGTCGTCTCGTACCGGCGCGGCAGCGCGCCGCACCCCGGCCGCCCGAGTGAGCCGCGAGCCCGCGCTGAACTGCCTTGTCCTGTCGGCCGGATCCGGCCGATTCAGGAGGGGAGCGCGCTTCCGTTGGGCGGAGGTATGGCGGTCACCGAAATCGCGGCGCCTGCGGCAGGCCGGGGCCGGGGCTCGGCGGGTGAGCGAGGGCGGGCCCGTTGGCCGCGCGGGGGATCGGGGGCCGGGCCTCCGCCGACGGCCCGGGCCGTCGCCGTCGCGTGACCACCGGCGAGTTGAACACACACGCGGCGGAGAAGAGCTGGACGAAGATGCCCGAGTCACCTTCCTTCACCGCATGGTTCTTCAGACCGGCCTGGGTGCCGGGGCCGAAGGCTCCGGTGGCCTGGTCGTCGGGTATGCCGAGCTCGTACTGGATCGCCTTCATCAGCGACTTCTGCACGTCACGCGAGTAGACGCCGTCGGCGGGACCGATGAAGAACGACGACCGGTTGACATAGCGGCTGTTGAGCCAGCGCTGCACCGCGCGGACCGTGTCGGTGCCGCCGGTGACCGAGACGTACGCGTCCATGCTCAGGAGCGCCTTGAAGATCTTGGGCTGCACCAGGCCGTTCGAAGCGTCGACACCGGCGTCGTTCTTGAGCGCCCTGACCGACTTGTCGGTGGCGGCGCCATACGATCCCGAGCCGTCGCCGCCCCAGTAGCCCTTGCAGAACAGCGCGTGCTCGATGATCTTCTTGATGTTGACGTTCGACTCGTTCGGGCCGATGTCGCCGCGCTTCGCGAGCTCGGAAAGCGTGCCCGGGCCGAAGCTCGCGACGAGCGGGGCCATGGCCAGCTCCGCCTGGAGCGCCATCGTCAGCGAGAACATCGTCGACCAGCCGGTGCGCCCGTCCTCGGGGCATTTCGCATAGCCGGGGACGTTCGCGTAAGTGGCGTTGACCCATTTCTGGGCAGCGAGGACCTTGTCGTCCGCCATGTTTCTCTTTCTGGTGAGCGGGGCTCGGGGTCATGGGTGCGGGAATTCGATGCCGGGGAGAGCCATTTCGGCGCGGTTGCCCGTTCGGCCCGCCTGTCCGGGCGCTGCTGTCACCAGATGGGATACAGGCGGAAGCGCGAGTTGGGGCCGGTGTCGCTGCAGGGGAAGAGGCGCATGACGGCGCCCGGGGCCTGACCGCCGTACATGTTTAAGCAGTTCGCCGAGGCCTTCATCGGCTGGAACTGCCAGTAATTGCCGAAGTCGGCGCCGACCGTGTTGAAGTTGCTGTCCACGCTGTCACAGTTGTCGAGCTTGATGTAATCGCCCTGGGCTCCACCACCGCTCCAGTTGTTGAGGCAAAACTGCGGCCACGCGGCGCTCTGGACCTTGAAGTAGTGGGAGCCGGAGTCGAGGACGTTCCACTTCTGGGCGTTGCTGTCATTGCACGTCCACTGCTGGACAACGTGCCCGTTGTAGGGGTTGCTGTTCGGGATGTCCAGGCAGAAGGCGTCCGCGATGTTGATCGAGATGTTGTAGCGGGGGCAGCCTGGGCCGGAGCGGCGGTCAGCACCGTCCCGAGGGTGGCTGCGGCGGCCGTGGCCAGGGCGGCAGTGCGTATGCGCATGAAGGATCCCGTGATGTGTCGGTGGCAGGGGGGTCCTGTCGGACCCGCCCCGCGGAATGAATTGCGAGAGTGGACATAGCGCCTTGCGACGACGCGGGTCTCTGTCCACCGCGTCGGACGGCGTCGCTGAGAAACGTAGCCGTCCCGTGAACCCCGAACTGCCGTCCCGCGGCCACTCACTGCCGCCCCACGGCCCGTTACTGCCGTCCCACAGCCATGTCGGGACATCCCGGGACGGAGCGCCCGCCAAGCGCCAGTGACCGCCTTCGACCGGCGGGTGCGGGGACAGCTCCAACAAGGTTGGCCAACCCATGGGTGGATGCCTTCGTGACTCCGTATCTTGACGTCATGAGCGACGAAGATCAGCCGGTCCTCTCCTAGTGGAACTGAGCCCCCCGGGAGCGGCGGGGGATCGTCACGCTGCCGCCGACCATCGCGAAGCTCACGGCGGTGAAGCACTTGGTGCTGTACGGCAGCAACCTGGTGCGCATCCCGCCCGAGATCGGGGCGATGACAAGCCTGGAGGAGTTCAGCCCGTACACGTCACACCGACTGCACTGGTTTCCCTACGAGATCACGCGGTGCGCCAACCTGCGGGAGAGCACGGTGAGTACGCGGTCGCTGTACGGCAACTTCAAGTACCGGCCGCCGTTTCCCCGGCTGAGGCCGACGGGCGCGGCAGTGGACGAGCCGCATCTCGGCGACCTCGACCCCCACGGGTGGGGCGCCACGGGGATAGTCACGTGCAGCGTCTGTGACCAGGCGGTGGCAGGAGGCTCCCTTCGGCAGGTGTGGACATCGCGGCGGGTCGCGACGGACGCCCTGCCCCTGCTGGTGAACGCCTGCTCGTCACGGTGCGTCGATGCCCTCCCCGCCCCTGCGCAGGGGTACGTTCCCACACCGCACCGGGGCGGCCCCGATGTCGAACAGCCGGTGCGCGGCTGACGACGGGGGCTGTGACGTACCGCTGCCCAGGGCCGAAGTGCCCGTTCGGCATGCCTCACCCGGACGTCGGCCGCAGGATCAGGCATACGAAGCCGAAGACGTCCCGGTACACCTTCAGCCATTCGTCGCGGTGGGTGGTGGCTGCCGCCAGGGCCTGAGGGCTGTCGGGGTCGTCCGGGTGGTCCAGGGCCCATGAGGCCAGGGATCCCGTCCATGCCCATTCGTAGGCGTCGAGCTCCTGACGTGTGCTGATGTGTGCCTGGACGGGGGTCCAGCCATCAGCGACGACGTGGTCCAGGGTGGTCGGCAGGTCGCTGAGGTCGCCCAGCATTTCGGCGGCCTCGGGGGAGGGCTCGCGCAGCCAGAATCCCTCGCCGACCAGGACGCGCCCGCCGGGAGCCAGGTGCTCGCGTGCCGCCGCGAGGGTGGGGAGCAGGCCGCCGAAGGCATGCGTGGCCCCGACGCTGAGCACCAGGTCGAAGGCGTGTGGGGCGGTGAACCGCGCGGCATCGGCCTGATGGAGGACGAGGCGCTGTTGGACGCCGGCGAGCTGCGCGGCCTCGCGTGCGTGGGTCAGCGAGCTCTCGGAGACGTCCACCCCTTCGGCCCGTAGGTGCGGGTGCGCGGTGAGGGCACGCAGGAGCCACTCCCCGCCGCCGCAGCCGAGGTCGAGTACGCGGGCGTCGGCGCGCGGGACGCCGCGTTCCAGCAGCTGACGTACCGAGTCGTCGTCGAGCGGGGCCGCGATCGGATGGTCCGCGTGGGCATGCCGGGAGATCTGTTCACGATTCATTGGGGGAGCCTGGCAGGGGGCGGAGGGTGTACGCACCCCTTTTGTTCCCGGGAGTTGGATTGCGGGTCCTCTCAGCCCGTGGGCATGCCGATCTGGTCGCGTTCCAGTACGGAACGGAGCTCCGAGAGGGGCTGCGCCATGGCCGTCAGGCGGGTTCCTTCGAGAGCGCCGCCGATCAGCTCGGCCAGCCGCTCGGTGAAGGTGCGGTCGGCCGCGTCGACCAGCTCCAGGCCCTCATCGGTCAGCGCCAGCAGCGATGACCGGCGATCCGATGGATTGCGTTGCCGGACGACCCAGCCCTGCTTCTCCAGGCGGTCGACCCCCTTGCTGGTCGCCCCGATGCCGACCGCGAACTCGGTGGCGAGGTCCGCCACCCGGGACCCGGGGTGGTCACGGAGGTGGCGCAGGAACTCGAACTGGGACGTGACGATGCCGTGCCGCTCGCGAAGGCGGTCGTTGAGGGCGTTGTACAGGCGTGTCTCGCAACGGACGAGGTCGGAGAAGAAGCCCGGGAGATCGGCAGTGCTCGATTTGTATGCCACGGCATATAGTGTAGCGGCAGCTACTTACGATGGAGGCCTGGGATGAGCAAGGAACAGCGCACGATGATCGACGCCATGCTGCGGCAGCCCCGACCCGAGGGTCCTCAACCGGTTGAGGCGCTGCGAGCGGGATTCAGGGCGATGATGGCCACGATGATCGTCCCGGACGGAATCCGCACCACGGCCACGACGCTCGCCGCACGCCCCGCACTGCTGGTCGAACCGGTCGACGGCGCACGCGCCGGGACGATCCTGTACTTCCACGGCGGCGGCTTCGTGTTCGGTTCACCCGAGACCGCACTGTCGCTGACGGGCAACCTCGTGGCCAAGACCGGGGCCAGGGCCTACTCGTTGGACTACCGGCTCGCCCCCGAGCACCCGTTCCCGGCCGCGATCGAGGACACGCTGAGCGCGTACCGCGCGTTGCTCGACAGCGGCGAAGATCCTTCCGGCATCGTGTTCGCCGGTGACTCCGCCGGCGGTGGGCTCGCCGTCACCACCTGCCTTGCCGCCCGCGCCGCGAACCTCCCCCTCCCTGCGGCGATCGTCGCGTTCTCGCCCGGACTCGACGCCACCCGGACGGGCGCGAGCATGGACACCAAAGCGGGCATCGACCCGTTCTTCACCCGCGAATCGCTGGGGCACACCGGAGCCATGTACCTCGCGGGGCAGGACCCGGAACACCCCATGCTCAGCCCGGCCATCCGGGCCGACCTGAGCGGTTTCCCGCCGATGCTCCTCCAAGTGGGCACCAACGAAGTGCTCCTGGACGACTCCACGCGCATGGCCGCGCGCGCGAGGGCCGCCGGAGTGGACGTCGTCCTCGACATCACCGCCGACGTACCCCATGTGTTCCAGTCGTTCGCCGGTGTCCTCGACGAAGCCGACGAGGCATTGGATCGCGCGGCCCTCTTCCTCACCCAGCACATCCGCACGCCGGACGTTGCGAGTATGGCTGCGGGGTGAGACCGGCCGACGGCCCCGCGTTCGTGTGACCACCGCCCCGACAGCCTGATCTTTCGTAGCTTCTGCCAGTACGGGCCTGCCGCCGAGTGTGGAGAGACTGCCGGTGTCCGGGACAGGACACCACAACGGGAGGAGTGCTCGATGAGCGCGCAGGAGACGTACGACGAGATCGGCGAGGCGTTCGAGGGGTTCAAGGCCCTGCCGCTGGCCCAGTACGTGGAAGCGCCCAGCTTCCTCGGCATGGTCGGGGACGTCACCGGCAAGAGGGTGATCGACCTGGCCTGCGGCACCGGCTTCTACAGCCGTGAGTTGAAGCGGCGCGGCGCGGCGGACGTGTTCGGCGTCGACATCTCCGGCGAGATGATCGGCGCCGCGACGGGCATCGAGCAGGCCGACCCACTGGGCGTGCGCTACCAGGTCGGCGACGTGGCCGACCTGTCACTGGCGGAGGAACGCTTCGACGTGGCCACCGCGGTGATGCTGCTCAACTACGCCGAAACCGTCGCCGAGTTCGAGCACCTGTGTCGCAAGGTGCACCAGAGCCTGAAGAGCGGCGGAGAGTTCTTCATGCTCCACCAGACGCCGGACTACGACTTCTCCGGGCCGTCGCCGCGCCCGTACGGGTTCCTCACCGAGCTGACGGGTGAAGAGGCCGGCACCGGGCCCCGGGTGAAGGTCACCGCACTGCTTGAGGGCGCGCCGATCTCGTTCACCTCCGGCCTGGCGCGCCGCGAGGTGTTCGAAACGTGCCTGGCCAAGGCCGGGTTCAGCGAGATCACGTGGGTGCCGACCGAGGTGTCGCCCGCCGGGATCGCCGCGTACGGCGCCGACTTCTGGGCGGACTACCGGGCCAACCCGTCCTTCGAGATGCTGCGCTGCCGCGCCTGACGGCTGATGGGACGTCCTGGTGGCCTGGCAGGTGCCCGCCGGTAGCGGAGTTCGGTGACGGGGACTCCGTCGTAGTCCTCCTGCTCCTCGGCGCCGTCCGGGGCGTACCCGGCGAGTTCGTAGAAGCGGCGGGCACGGGCGTTGTCCCGCAGGACCCACAGCTCGACGCCGGCCCCGGGATCAACGGCCTCGTGGACGGCGGCAAGAAGGGCCCGCCCTACTCCCATGCCGATGCGGCCGGGGCGCACGTAGAGGGCGTGCAGGGCCCAACCGGCGTCCGGGTTCGGGCCATGGGCGACCCAGCCGAGGATCTCGCCGTCGTCGGTGACAGCCACCAGATCGGTGGTCGTGCCCGCCGGGTCGGCCAGCCGCTCCCGTGTCCTGCGGGCCGTTTCCCCGGTGCTCATCGCGTCGAGGTAGGAGCGGGGCACGATGCCCGCGTACGCCTTCTGCCAGCCCCGCACCCGTATCTCGGCCACCGCCGGGACATCCGCGTCGTCCATGACCCTCACTCGCACCATGCGGCTCACGGTACGGGCCGGGATCGGTGGAGGACCCAACGGGCTCCGGGGGTGGCTGCGGTGCTGCGTTGCGGAAGTTGACCAGCGAAGGGTCTCCCTCGCGGCACCCGCACCAACTGGGCATTCGCCACGAGTCGTTGGGGAGGGGAACAGGCGACGGACGCCCATGCCCCGGCCCGCCGTCACGTTCGCCCATTCAGCTGCGAAGGGCCGCATCCAGCTCGTAGTAGAGCGTGTCCAGGCGGCTGCGGCCGGGGCCGCGCGGTGGCATGCGGCGTAGCAGTTCGCGGACTTCCGGTGGGGCGAGGCTGATCGCCCGTCGGATCGCCTTGTCACCGACCGCGGCCTCGTCGCCCGCCGCCAGCTCGCTCGCGCGAGCTTCGTACACCGCGGGCGCGAGCGCGTGCCTCGACTGGTGCGGGGTGGCCAAGGGGTGGATGTACGGGGTCGCCGCCGCGTAGCCCGCGGCGCGGGCGGCGGCCGTGGCGGCCGGGTCGTCCACGTCTCGGGCAGCTGCGAGAGCCGCCCAGGCCACGGCTCGCAGCCGACCGGTCCGCTTCCCCTCGCGTACGAAGGCCCGGATGCCCGCGATCGCCTCGCGAGGGCGGGCATCCGAGGGAGCCTTCGCCTCGAAGAGGGGCAGCACGTGCTCCACGCACTCGGCGGCCCAGAGTCCGAGCGCCCGGCGGTCTTCTTCGCTGATGGTCACCTGGTTCACCCGTACATCCTGGTGGTTGTGGTGCTCAAGCGGTATCAGGCCCCAGGCCGCCAACCCGTGTACGGCGGGAACCGTCCCGGGTGCGGATGCCTGGCGCGCAGTACGCCGCGGCCCATCCCGATGGCTCGTGTACATGGTAATTCCCTTACGCCCTCGGCGAGTTGGCGTGCGCGGCATCGCGGGACGTCCCGGGGACGCGCGTGCTCGGTGTCCCAAGTCACAGGTCAGGTAGGTGGGATGACGGCGGGACGTTTCCCGGGAACCTTTGAGTACGGCTCGGCCGTGGGTGGCTGCATACCGTTGAGGAGTGGGTCGTCAGGCCGGGAGCCGGCGCCCACCTGGTCCGGGCTCGGGGTGAGTCCGGACCGTAATCCGTAGACATCCGCAACAGGGGGATCAGACATGCGTGTCAAGCGCGTAGCTCAGGCGGTCGGAACGCTGGTGCTCGCTCCGCTCCTCGTCCTGGCGACCGGCGCGGCGGCTCACGCCGACTCGGACGTCCACTGGACCCACAAGCCGGACAACAAGTGCCTGGAGCCCCACTACAACTGGGCCGGCACGCCGGACGACGTCGAAATCGACAGCTGCCACAACACCGTCCCCTTCTGGCACGACGTGCACCAGGGCGACGGAAGCTGGCTGGAGACCGTCTCGGGCAAGACCAACTTCTGTATGACGGCTTACACGGACCACGACGTCTACGCGGAGTCCTGCAGCGGCAACAACTACCAGCGCTGGGACGAGATCGACACCGGTAACGGCTGGAAGCTGCGGAACCGGCAGACCGGCGAATGCCTCGACAGCAACGGGAGCTCCGTCTACATGCACGAGTGCAACGACGGGAACGTCTACCAGCTCTGGTACTGAGACGACCTGCCGCAAGACCACCACAACGAGAGGGAACTGAAGTGATTCGGCAGCGTATTGGGCGTGTGTTGGGGGCGGCACTTGTCGCGCCGCTCCTGGTCGTCGGGGCGAGCGCCGCGGCCCATGCGGACGGTGACGTCGTGTGGAACCACAAGAACGGCGGGGGCTGTCTCTCCGGCATGTGGGACCACCACTTCGGCTGGAACAACGTGGGGCTCTACCCCTGCTCGTTCGGCGCCGCGAAGTGGCACGACGTCAACGTCGGAGGCAATGTCTGGATCGAGCGGCTGGCGGAGGTCCCCGGGTCCTGCCTCGCCGGGTACACCGACCACGACGCCTACGTTGAGGCCTGCAGCAGCGGCCAGAACGACTACCAGCGCTGGCGCGAGCTCAACACCGGTGACGGCTGGAAGCTGCAGAACGTGGCCACCGGCGAATGCCTCGACGCCAACGACAAGAATCAGGTCTACACGCACGAGTGCAACGACGGGAACGTCTACCAGCTCTGGTCGTGAGGGCCCGACGGGAGGATCCGCCGAACGCTCTGAGGTCTCTTTCGGAGGGTCATCGATGACTCCCGTCGCCGCCGAGCCGTCGGGCTGAATCGGCCAGCCGGTCGGCGAGGGCAGCGACGAGACCGCGGAGTTCGTCCGGTCGCTCGATGACGAACGGCCGGTCCAGCGCGGCGAGTTCACCCGGCAGCCAGTCGAGCCGCTCCACCCGCAGCTCGACGCGGAACCAGGGCCCGGCCGACGCGACCGGACCGCTCGCGGGCGGCAACTCCGCCAGGCCGGCGAGGCCGGCGGGCAGCCGGGCGCGGATCTGCTCGGCCGTTCCCTGGATCCGCAGGGTCACCTCATGCCGGTACGGAGCCGTGGCGAGCCCGGACAGGACGCGTTGCGCCGGATCGATCCCGGCGGGCGGCACGAACGAGCCGGGCAGGGTCCTCGCGTCGGCGACGCGGTCGAGCCGGAACGTCCGGTCCTCGCCGATCGCGGTATCCGTGCCGGTCACGTACCACTTGCCCGAGTGGGCGACGAGCCCGTACGGGTGCAGGGTGCGCTCGCTGCGCCGGCCGTCGGCGGCGGCGTACCGGATCGAGACCGGCCGGTGGTGGCGCACCGCGTCGGCGATCGTGAGCAGGACCGTGCTCTCGGGCGCGACCGACTCGCCGGGCGGGGCGGTGAAGGCCAGCGAGTCGAGCACGGCGTCGAGCCGGCGGCCGAGCCGCGCGGGCAGGACCCGCCGGACCTTGGCCGCCGCCGTCTCGCTCGCCGCGCCGGTGCTCGTCATCAGGCCGGCCCGCTGACCGGCGACCAGACCGAGGAGCACGGCCAGCGCCTCGTCGTCGCTCAGCATGAGCGGAGGCATGCGGAAGCCGGAGGCCAGCCGGTAGCCGCCGTACCGGCCGCGCACCGACTCGACGGGCACGTCGAGATCGATGAGGTGCTGGACGTAGCGCCGCACCGTGCGCTCGTCCACGGCGAGCTGATCGGCGAGTTCGGCGACGTTGCGGACGCCGCCCGACTGCAGGAGTTCCAGCAGGGCGAGTACGCGGGCGGTGGGTCGGGGCATGGTCGGAGTCTCTCGCGAATACCGGGCGGGTTCTGCCCGGTATTGGTCGTAGCGTGCGACGGGAAGCCCCAACACACTCACCCAGGGAGACCACCCATGGACTTCGTCTCGATCCGTGTCATCACGGATGACATCACCCGCCTCGTCGACTTCTACGAGCGCGCGACCGGCGTGCGGGCGAGCTGGTCCACCGAGGACTTCGCCGAACTCAGGACCGCCACGGCCACCCTCGCGATCGGCAGCACCCGTACCGTCCCGATGTTCGCGCCGGGCGCCGCGCACCCGGCCGACAACCGGAGCGTCATCCTCGAATTCCGGGTGGACGACGTGGACGACGTCGCGCGCAACCTGACCGCCCACGTCCAGGAGTTCGTCCAGGAGCCCACCACGATGCCGTGGGGCAACCGCTCACTCCTCCTCCGCGACCCCGACGGCAACCTCGTGAACTTCTTCACCCCCGTCACACCTGCCGCGATCGAGAGGCTCACCGGCTGAATCGGCCTCCCCGTTCGCCTCGCGGGCGGGAACGGACCCCAACCCGTCGAATCGATGCGGTCACAGCACTGCCCGAGGCAGGGGCCTGGCAGTCCTAGGACGATCCCACTCCTGGATGCGGGCGGGAGGACTTGCCACGCTGGTCCCACTCCAGAGACCTCCAGGGAAGGGCCGTGACCATGAAGGCCGCACTGCTCAAGTCGTTCGGATCACCACTGGTGGTCGAGACACTGCAGGACCCGGTCCTCGGTACGGGGGAGGTGGTGGTCGACGTCGTGGCAAGTTCCGTACTCCCTTATATGGGCGAGGTGTTGAGCGGCGAGCGCGGGTACCTGCTCCAACTGCCACTCGTGCCGGGGGTCGGAGCGATCGGCAGGGTGCGGGCGGTCGGGCCCGACGCGACGCGGCTGACCGTCGGCGACTGGGTGTTCTGCGATCCCACCGTGCGCTCGCGCGACGACGCGCGGACTCCCGACATCACACTCCAGGGCCTGAGCGCGCGCGGTGACGGCGGCCTGCGCCTGCAGCGGCACTTCCGCCACGGCCCCTTCGCCGAGCAGATGCTGATCCCGACCGAGAACGCGATCCCGATCGGCCCGATCGACGCCGCGGACGCCGGACGCTGGTGCGCACTCGGACCGCTCCTGGTGCCGTACGGAGGCTTCCTCGCGGCGGAGTTGGGGGCAGGCGAGACGGTCCTTGTCAGCGGCGCGACGGGTTACTTCGGCAGCGGGGCCGTCCACGTCGCCCTGGCGATGGGGGCGGGCTGTGTGGTGGCGCCCGGCCGCAACGAGAAGGTCCTTGACGACCTGGTACGCCGCTTCGGGCCACGGGTCCGGCCCGTGCGGCTCACCGGTGACGAGGACGAGGACGGTGAACGGATGCGCCGGGCGGCCCCGGGCGCCATCGACTGCGTACTCGACCTGCTCCCGCCCGGCGCCGGGCCGACCCCGGTACGGACCGCCGCGATGACCGTCCGCGAGTTCGGCCGGGTCGTCCTGATGGGAGGCGTGGGCATGCAGGGCGGCGAGGACCTCCGCCTGCCCTACCCGTGGCTCATGCGGAACAGCGTCACGGTCCGGGGCCGGTGGATGTACCCGGCGGGGGCCGTCGCCCGACTGATCGCACTGATCAGGTCCGGCCTCCTGGATCTGACCGAGTACGACGTTGCGGAATTCGCTCTGGACGAGGCCAATGAGGCCGTCGCCCATGCTGCGGCCGAAGGGGGTGCGTTCAGGACCACCGTGCTCCGGCCCGATCAGCGGTGACCACCTGCCGCTGACGGGCGGGGTCGCGGCCGGAGCACGGCGCTCGGAGCTTGGCCCGCCTGAGCCGTCCGTTGCCCGCCCGAGTCACCCGTTCATGGGCCATTTCATGCGGGTTTACTATGCCTCTTTAGAGTTTCGAGCACAGGGCTACAGGGGGCGTATGCGGTGGGCAGGCTGCTGCAGGGGTGGGATCGGACGGGGCAGCGGAGCGCCGAGGAGATGATCGCGGAGGCGCGCAAGGCGTTCTTCGTCATGTTCGGATTCATGGTGGCCGTCTGGGCCCTGCAACTCGTCAACTGGCTGTCGGACTACCGCCTGGACATGGACTTCGGAGTCGTCCCGCACGACCCGAGTCGGCTGGGGGCCATCCTGGCCGCGCCGTTCCTGCACTTCGGCTGGGACCACATCGAGGCCAATTCCGGGCCCCTGTTCGTCTTCGGGTTCCTGGCGGCGTACCGCGGTGTCGTCCGCTTCCTGTGGCTGACCCTGCTCGTCGCGGTGACCAGCGGCCTCGCCGTCTGGCTCTTCCAGGGCGGCGACACCCTCGTGGTGGGCGCCAGCGGCGTGATCTTCGGCTACTTCGGATACGTGGTGCTGCGCGGCCTGTTCGACCGGCGGCTCGTCGACACGCTCATCGGCCTGGTGATGGCGGCGTCCTTCGCGTACATGGTGACGGTCGCCGTCCCCGGCACGCCCGGCGTCAGCTGGCCGGCGCACCTTGGTGGGTTGGTCGGCGGCATGGTCGGTGCCTATCTGCTGCGTGACGGTCGCCGTCCCACCGCCGTGTCGGGCGCGGGGCGCGCCTCCGATCCGCTGGACTCGGGCCGCGCCGACCTGCACAAGGAACTCCGCGATCTGGGGCTTCTCTGAGCGCGACGGGCCGTACCAGGGGGAACCACACCAACTCGACCGCTCTGCAACCGACTCCGTGGGGCCGACCGTCCCTTCTGGCGGCCGGCCCCATCAGGTGTTCAACCACCCCGTACGGGATCAGGCCACAGCCAGGTCTCCGCGGCGGGCCAGGGCGTCCGACGTCCTCGCCGTGATGCAGAGGGACGCCGCGAGTGTGAGGACCAGGGCGGCGCCCACCGTGATGATGCTGCCGCTCGTGACGGCCGGCGCGCTGCCCGCCTCCGAGCGGGCCGAGCCGCTGAGGAAGGGGATCACGGCCAGGACGGCGATTCCCAGGGCGACCTCGGCCCATACGACCTTAGGGAAGTGACGCAGCGTCAGGTACAGGAGGGATGCCTTGGCGTCGGCGCGGCGGGCCTGGGCGATGCGGGGCATCAGCCAGAACTGGTTGACGCCTCCGGCCGTGACCATGCCGAGCACCAACGCGATCTTGATGAGCAGGAAGAGACCGTAACTCGTGCTCCACAGCTGCCCGATGCCGCCGACGTGCTTCCAGCTCATCCACAGTCCGGAGGTGAGCACGGCGCCGACGCAGATCAGGGCTACAAGGCTGAAGCGGCGCCACAGGTCTGCCCACAGCGCGCCGGCGCTCTCGCTGAGGCGGCCGCGGGCCGTGGCGAGCACGGCGAGGACCACCAGGCCGCCGATCCACACCGTGCCGCTCACGATGTGGACCTGGTCGCATACGAGGTCGATCACCTTCTCCGCGTCCTTGGGCGCGGTGGCGGGTATGGCCGCGACGAGCGACACCGCCAGCGTGAGGGGGAGGGCGGTGAGAGCGAGGGGGTCGAGGTGTCTTCGAACGCGGGGGAGGAAGAGCGCGATCAGCGCCGCGGCCGCCAGTACCAGGACGACGTTCTGCACGATGTAGATCGTTCCCTGGGCCACCCACGCGCCCTCCGTCGCGGGTGCGCGCAGGAAGTCCCCGATGTTCCCCGGCGCGAGCGCCTCGCCGAAGGGCATGCCCTTCCCGGCCCGGGCCACGCGGCCGGCGAGCTGGAGGTACCCGGTCACCAGCAGCACGACCCCGGCCCACGCCAGGTACGTCGCCGACCGCCGACGCAGCACGTCGACGTCACCTTGCTCGTTCCCCGGCGCGCGCAGTGCCGGGCGGACTGTCGCCGCGTACGTCACTGTGGCGCCGATGGCCCCGCACAGGCCTGCGAAATAGCCCGATTTCGTGAGAATCCGCCAGAGCGGGGGCGTGGTGTAGCCGGCCGAGGCGGCCAGGTGAACGAGATTCATGAGAGGTGAGGCTAACCTAAGTATCTCGATGGTGGGTTACATCGTCCTCCGATCGGACGGGGAAGGTGTGCCTTTGCCCTCGGGAGTCGGAATTGCACCCGGAGGTGAGGGGGCGCGTTGGGGGGATCTCCTCAGATCGTGGCCGACCGCTTCCCGGCGGATTTCGCGAGCGGCTGCGGGGCGGGCGGCTGGTGTCGCTGTGCCCACCTCACGACGAGAGGTGCCGCAAGGCCGGCGAGGGCGAACAGCGCTCCGACGACGTACCAGCCGGGTCGGCCCCAGCTGATGCACAGGGCGATCAGCAGGGCCGGACCGGCGGCTTCGGCCAGGCCCGCGCCGAGTCCGAAGACGCCGAGGTACTGACCGGTGGCGTGCTTGGGGGCGAGAGCGAAGGAGACTTCGAAGCCCGCGGCGGCGTGCCACAGTTCACCGATCGTGTGCACAACTACCGCTGCCAGCAGGAGAGTTGCCGCCGCCCAGGCCGGTATCCCGGCGGACAGCGAGATGAGTGCGCAGGAAAGGAGGAAGGCGACGCCTGAGCGGCGGTACGCGAGTGCGCCGCCGGCCGGGGTGTCGACATTGCGGCTCGCACGCACCTGGAACGCGATGACGATGACGGTGTTGAGCAGCATGGTGCCCGAGATGAGCCAGTGCGGGGCCGCGGTGGCGGCGACCAGCCAGAGCGGGATGGCCACGGTGAGCACCTTGAACTGGATCGCCATGACCCCGTCGAGGAAGGTGAGCGCGAGGTAGGGCCGGTCTCGCAGGGCCGCCCAGCGAGGCCCGCTCGCGGCGGGCTCCGGCGCGACCGGCGGCAGGAGCAGCAGGACCGCCGCGGATGCCACGAAGGCCAGGGCGTTGCCGAGGACGAGGACCTGGTACGCGCTGTGGGTGCCGACCTGTACGGCCCACCCCGCCAGCACGGCTCCCAGCGAGATGCCGATGTTGGTCACGGCGCGCAGATAGGCACGGAATGCCTGGGGCCGGTCCCCGCCGTGGTGCCGGATGAGCGGACCCCGCGCGGCATTTCCCGCCCCCTTCGCTCCGGTGGCCACGGACACCGCGAGCACGAACGGCCAGAAGCCGTGCGCGAGTACGAAGCCGGCGGTGGCCAGCGCCTGCACGACAAGGGCTGTCGCGTACACCCCGCGCGCGCCGAGCCGATCCGCGAGGTGCCCCACGGCGATGCCCACCCCGAGCGACAGGAGGCCTGCGATGCCGAGCCCGAGACCCACCTGGGCTGCCGGCAGGTGACGGTCGTGCGTGAAGTAGAGCACCCCGGCGGTCAGATAGAGACCGCTGCCGACGGTGTAGACGAAGTTCGAGGCGGCGAGGGTGCGTTGGGGTCCTGGCTCCGGCAACAGGTAGGCCACGGCAGGGTCCGTTTCATGGGCGGCAGTAAGGACTGCCTTAACCTGTTGCTTATTACGCGTTATGGCAAGGGGTCCGTGTCATACGTCTTGGCCGGACAGGGCCTGGGCAGGCCGGTCGGCGACCACCACGTACAACGTGACCGTCGCGAGAAAGGGCTCATGGGCGAGTGCGTCCAACCACCCTTGCGCCGATGCGGCGGTGAGATAACCGGCCTTCGCCGCCCGTTGGGCGTTGCGCCGCAGGCCCAGGATCCGGTCGGCCTCGCGCGCGTCCCGCAGTACCGAGGTGACGGGAACGACCTCGCCGACGTCGAACCCGGCTCGTGCGGCGCGCCGGGGGAGCTGGCGTCCGATGAGGGCGTTGCGGACCATTCGGTCCACGAGGTGGCGGGTGTAGGCGCGCGAGGCGTCCGGATCCGGGTGGTCGAAGACGAGGGACTCCCAGTCGGGCTCGGCCATGACCAGCCGCCCGCCCGGGCGCAGCACGCGGTGCACTTCGGCCAGCACCCCGTCGGGGTCGGCCGCGTGCTGGAGGGTCCGGTCGGTCCAGGCGAGGTCGACGCTCGCGTCCCCGGCGGGGAGCGCGTGCGCGTCTGCTTGCAGGACGGAAACCTGGGAGCGCTCGGCCAGGCGGGTGCGTGCGCGCTTCACCATGTGAGGGTCGTGGTCGACGCCGAGTGCGCGGCCCGAAGAGGTGACTGCATCGGCCAGGGTCTCCAGGTTGCCCCCCGGGCCGCAGCCGAGATCCAGAACGGTCTGTCCGGGCAGCGCGGCCAGCGCCCGGCGCATGACGTTCTTGTAGGCGCGGGCGGCGTCGGTCGTCGCCAGCCGCTCCTGGTAGTCGGCCCTGTCGGGCACGGCCGACTCGAACATGCGCCGGGTGATACGAGCCGTGAACTCCAGCTCCTGCTCAAGGAGTTGGCGGCCCGCCGAGGTCAGTTGCAGTGGACGCTGTCTACCTCGGGCGGGGAGCGGATCGATCAGCTCCTTGCCCTCCAGCCGGGTCAGGGCGCTGGAGAGGCTGCCCCGTCCCAGGCGCTGTCCGGTCAGTTCCTCGACGGCGGTGTTGATGGCGTACCCGTGCAGAGGGCCGCGTGCGAGCACGCAGAGGACGAGCAACTGGGCGTCGGTCGTCTGCATTTCTGGTTGCTCCCTCGGGCTGAACGCTGCAATGACACGCGCCGCGTGCTAATTGCCTCGTAGTATGCCCGAGGGGCCGGATGGCGGCGAACTCGCCACATGAGGCTGCTCGAAGTGGCCTGGCCCTTGAGCACCCAGCCGACCGCCGCGCGCCGGTCATGCGAAAGGACGCCATGAAACCTTCGAAACTTTCCGGGCCCCTCTACGCCCTCTATGCCAGGAAGTTGCGCAAACAGGTCGCTTCCGGGCCGCTGCCCCGGCACATCGGTCTGATCATGGACGGCAACCGGCGCTGGGCACGCCAGATGGGCCTGGCTCACCCGGGCCTCGGGCACAAGCACGGGGCCGACCATGTCGAGGAAGTGCTGTCGTGGTGCGAACTCCTGGGAATCCGGCACGTCAGCGTGTTCGTCTGCTCCACCGAGAACCTCACCGGTCGCAGTGACGCCGAGGTCGCCTTCCTCATGCAGGTCATCGAGACCATGGCGGCCGAACACCTCGCCCGCCCCGACGCGCGCTGGCAGCTGCACATCGCCGGCTCGCTCGACCTCCTGCCCGATTCCACCGCGCACGCGCTCAAGAAGGCGGTGGAAGCCACGCGGGAGTGCGCCACCGGCGCGCACTTGACCCTGGCCATCGGATACGGAGGACGGCAGGAAGTCACCGACGCCGTACGGGACTTGTTGTACGAACAGGCCGCCGCCGGTCGCGGCCTCGACGAGGTCGCCCACACCCTGAGCGCGGACGACCTCACGCGCCACTTGTACACCGCCGGCCGGCCCGACCCGGACCTCGTCATCCGCACCAGCGGAGAGCAGCGGATGTCCAACTTCCTCCTGTGGCAGAGCGCCTACGCGGAGCTCTACTTCTGCGACACGTACTGGCCCGCCTTCAGGGAGATCGACTTCCTCCGTGCCGTCCGCAGTTTCGCCGCCCGGCAGCGGCGCTACGGCTCCTGACCCGGGACCGGCCCGGCCCTACCGGAAATTCGCCACGAACCGCCGCTGCCAGGGCGTTTCGACCGCCCGGTGCGAATAGTGTTCCCGTACGTAGGCGACCGCGTCCGCGTTGGGGACGCCGTCCAGGACGGCGAGGCAGGCCAGGGCCGTGCCCGTGCGGCCGAAGCCGCCTCCGCAGGCCACTTCCACGCGCTCCTTCTCGGCCCGGGCCAGCAGGGTGCGCAGTGCCTGCGCGAAGGCGGGCCGGTCGGTCGGCAGCCAGAAGTCCGGCCAGCGGAGCCACTGGTGATCCCACTCGACCGGCGCCGGCCGGCGGCCGCGCAGGTGGAGTGCGAACTCGGGCTTCGGGCCGTCCGGGAGGGGGTTGCGCAGGCCACGGCCGCGCACGAGCAGTCCCGACGGCAGTTGTAAGACGCCCTCCGCCGTAGGTTCCCAAGTAGTGTTCATGGGGCGAGCCTAACCTTTCCAAAAGGTGAATTTGCGCCCAACAACCCTGAGTGTCCGGCGCGTTGACGGGATTTGATCGAACTGCGCTTCAGGCCGATGTCACCCGTCGGAGTCGCCGGTGTCATCGGTTCAGGCGGACCGGCAGCGCCGCCAGCTGGCGCAGGCCCGGCACGGGCGCCCATGTCGGCTCGGGGTCCACGAGTTGCAGCCGGGGGAAGCGTGCGAACAGGCCGCGCAGCGCCACCTCGCACTCCTGCTTGGCCAGCGCCGCCCCCAGGCAGTAGTGCGCGCCGAGGCCGAACCCGATGTGCCCGTCGCCCCGCCCGTCGTGGTGGCGGCACACGTCGAGCCGCTCGGGCCGGTCGAACGCGCGCGGGTCGTGATTGGCCGACGCGAGAATGGGCTGCACCGCTTCGCCGGCCCTGACCGTCTGGCCGGCGATGCGGACGTCCTCGGTCGCGTACCGCACCTGTGTGATCAGGATCGATCCGCACCAGCGCGTCAACTCGTTGACGGCCGACGGCCACAAGCCCGGGTCGCGACGGAGGGTCGACAACTGTTCCGGGTGGCGGAGAAGGGCGAGCACGCTGTTGCCGATCAGGTGCGCCGTGGTCTCGTGACCGGCCGTCGCGAGCCCCAGGACCATGGTCACCAGTTCCAGGTCCGAGAGGCCGTCGCCGTCCTCGTCCCGTGTCCCGATCAGTTCGGAGATCAGATCGTCGGCCGGCTCCGCCCGCCGCGCCTCGACCAACTGGTGGGTGTAGTCGACCAGTTGGCGGGCGGCTGTGCCCTTCGACCCGGGGGCGATCGACGTGAGGGCCGAGCCCGCTGTGCTCCACAGTTCGCGGTCGGCCTCGGGGACGCCGACCAGCTCGCAGATCACCGCGATCGGCAGCGGGTAGGCGAAGGCGGAGATCAGGTCGACGTCGTCACCGAGGCCGTCGAGCAGCCCCGAAGTGATCGCCTCGACGCGCGGACGCAGCTCGTTGACGCGGCGCACCGTGAAGGCGCGGGACACCAACCCTCTTACCCGGGCGTGCCGTTCACCGTCGATGTCGAGCACCGATTCGCTGACGTACGGGTAGAACTCGCGCGGGATGTCCAGCATGGCGAGCATCCGGGCCCGGTTTTGTGCCGCCTCCGATTCGGGCATCGCGTCCGGGTTGTTGACGAACCGGGGATCGGTGAGCACGGCGCGTACGTCCTCGTACCGCGTGACGTACCACGTGAGGGTGGTGTCGGCGCTCCGGCCGAGCACCAGTGGTGCCTGTTCCCGCAGGGCGCCGAAGCCGCCGTACGGGTCGGCGATGAGTGCGGGGTCCAGGATGTTCGGCCCGGTGGACGTGGAGGTGGGTGTGGGAGGGGTGGTCATCTGGATGCTCTCCAATCCGAGAGGCCGGGGATCCAAGGGGTGCGCTGCCGGTACGCCGGCAGCGGGCGTGTTGTCGTGGTGCCTCGCCCGCGCCGAGCGCCGCCCGGGTGAGGGATCGCCCGCGCGGGGGCCTCACGTCGCGTGGCCGAGAAGGGTCATTCCCGCCGTGGCCCGTCAGAGTCTCCGCCACGGATTGATGCCGCACTCCTTGAGCCGTGCACGCAGAAGCACGATGTAGAGGATGTCGACGAGGAAGATGACCAGGTACATCACATTGATCAGCCGGGTCAGCGGATACGAATCGTGGGTGACACTTTCGGCCACGAAAGAAGTGAAGCTCTCCGGCAGCGGATCCCGCTGGCTGGTGGTCACCGTGAGGGCGGTCGCCATGTAGGCGAAAAGGGTGCCGAGCCATTTGGAGATCGCGATGTACATCGATTGTCCGCCGGCCCCTTCGCGCCGCAGGAGCATCGCGATGAACAGGAACGACATCATGAAGTTGATGCCGAACCCGGTGTACTCGCCGAGCGGGTCGTGGAACTCGGAGAAGGCCAGGTACACGATCGGGAACGCGATCGCGGTGGCAGCCAGGAAGATCAGTGGGAAGAACTGCCGGACGAACGGCGCGTCGAAGTCCTTCCTGCCGTACTTGAGGCACTGCCACGCGATGACCAGGTCGATGAAGAAGCAGGGAATGCTCAACGCGTGGATATGGTCGCCCATGGGGTCGAGAATGAAGGAGTACGTGAACTCCCACGACAGGTTGGCGGCGAGTGCCGCGACGGGCATCCCGAATGTCCTGTCCTTGAAACCCCGGTAGATGAGGGCGAAGTAGGCGACCATCCAGAAGAACACGCAGAGGACGCCGGTGGCGACGACAATGGGGGGATCTGTCATCGATCCGCCTCGTGCGTATGTGTCGGCGACAGATACGCCGGCTGGGGGATCGGCTCGGGGATCACGGATGTCGAGCCCCGGTAGCGCCGCTCGCACAACGACAGGAGTTCCGCTCGGCGATGTGGCGGAACTCTTTCCAGGGCGCTGTGGAACGACTTCTCGTAGCCCGCGATTTCGGCACGCAGACGCTCGGGTGCGTGGCGGCCGTAAAGGTTCACGAACATCGCGTAGGTATTGAACTGGCCGGTGGCCACGTCCCGTTCGTAGTGGGCCAGGTCGTTGCCGATGTCCGCCAGGACCTCGACCGGCCACAGCGCCTCGACCAGGGCGTCGTCAGCTGTCCGGTTCAGGAGCGCGAAGATCATTCCGTGTAGGAGGCGCACGTCGGACGGCCGGAGTTCCGCGAGGCGCATCACCTCGGCATGACCGGCCGACCGATGGGAGGTAACTCTGTTCTCCAGGCGCACGTACTGCTCGCCGCACTCGATCTGACAGGCGACCGTGCTGTTGTAGGCGTGCGCTCGGCGCAGCAGTTTCTCGAACTTCCGCTTGTAGCGGTGCAATGCGCCGTAGTCGTCGTTCCTGGCGACGTCGAGATCGATGCTCTTCGCCCCCTCGGTGATCGAATCGACCTTGTACACCAGGTATTCGATCAGCAGGAGCACCGGTGCGCACCGGATGCGTTCGAGCCGCGTCATCCGGTTCGCGGGAAAATAGAGGTCGACCGCGTAGTCCTTGAAGATTCCGGTCGCCTTCGCCGGAACATCGAGCGAGCTCCGTATGCGTTCACGCAACGATGTGAAGGACGCGGGACGGTCCCTCGTATGGGCTCGTTCCGTGAAAGTGGCGAACCGGGCGCGTAAGTCGGTGAGTTGGCCACTCATAACAGTCCGGTGAACTGGTGCGGGCGTTCCAGGAAAGGCGAGGACGGCGCTGCAAAGAGCCGGACTCGTGGTCTGCGGATGGCGGTATGCGGGAGTGTACGGAACATGAGCTGAAGCCCCATTTCCCTATGGCCGGCGCTTGCGCGACCGGCGAATCCACGGGCGGACGAACGGGGTTAATGGCCGACGAGCATACTACGTCCCCGAGAGAGGGCGCCAGAGTGCGATCACCGCGATGCGGTGGCGATGACGGTCGATCAACCGACTGTTGATATGTCCGGATCAATCCGTCAGTTTCGTACCCCCTGTAGTTCCTCCGGCCTTCTGCGCACTTCCCCGGAGAGGCCGAATCGGACCGCTTCCCGGCCCGCGCCGTCAGGTGAACGGAGGGTGGATCCCAGGCGAACACGGTCTTGCTGCACGATGAATGATCATGTTACGTTGGCGAGATGGGGGAATGCGTTTTAAGTCGAGCCAATTCCGTCGCAATGCATGATCTTTCAGATCGCCCACCATCACGGCGAGCCGTCGCCGCACTCGGTCGTCGTAGATCCGCTTCCCGCCGTGCCGGGGTTGCCGCCCGGCCCGGCCGCGAGACGGCGTCCGTGCAACTCCCCGTGCGCTGCCCCGAGTTCGACGCCGCGCCGAGCGCGTCCAGGTGACGGCTCCGCGCCCGCCGCCTCATCGGGGCTCCGCCCGCCCATGGGCTTCGCCGCCGCACGTCCCGCACCAGGCACTCACCCTGCACTGTCATGCCCGCTCCACGCATGCCACATCAAGGAATCGAGGTCTCACGTGAGGTCGTTGGACAGAATCGAGGCTGAGCCGGCCATAGCGATCGGCGATGACCCGGCCATGCAAGTCGACGCCGACCCGGCCGTGGAGTTCGACTTATCCGGCTACCTGCTCTCCCGGCAGGCCGTCGTCGAGAGCCATCTCGAACGTGCCCTGATGCCTCGATACCCCGAGAAGATCTTCGAGTCGATGCGGTACTCCCTGGTGTCCGGCGGCAAGCGGCTCAGGCCCGTCCTGTGTCTCGCGGGCTGTGAACTGGGCGGCGGGGAAAGGGAGTTGGCCATCCCCACCGCATGTGCCCTGGAGATGCTGCACACCGCGTCCCTGATCCACGACGACCTGCCCGCCATGGACGACGACGACTACCGGCGCGGGAAGCTCGCCAACCACAAGGTGTTCGGCGAAGGCATGGCCCTGCTCGCGGGAGACGCCCTGCTCTCCTACGCCCTGGAGTTCATCCTCCTCAACACCCGCCGCGTCCCCGCCGATCGGCTGCTGCGCGTCATGCAGACCCTGATCAACAGGGTCGGGGTCTCCGGCCTGGTCGGCGGGCAGGTGGTGGACGTCGAGTCGGAGGGGCGGGACGACGTCGACCTCGCGACACTGGAGTTCATCCACTCCCGCAAGACGGGTTCACTGATCGACGCGGCCATGGTGACCGGGGCCATCCTGGGCGGCGCGGACGAGGACACCATCGCGCGGCTCTCCGGGTACGCGCGCAGGGTCGGGCTCGCCTTCCAGATCGTCGACGACGTCCTCGACGTGACGTCCACCCGGCAGCAGTTGGGCAAGACGCCCCGCAAGGACGAGAAGGCCCACAAGGCCACCTTCCCCAGCCTGTTCGGTCTCGAAGGGTCCATGCGGCAGGCCCGCGAACTCGTCGACGAGGCGAAGCGGGAGCTCGCCCCGTTCGGGGGGCGCGCCGTACCGCTCCTCGCGATGGCCGACTTCGTCTGCACGAGGACGAGCTGATCGCATGACCCGACCTGATCGCATCACCCGACCCGACCGTACGACGCGCCCCCTGCCCGGCGTCGAGGACGACGCCGCGACGCCGGGCCTCCCGCCCAACCCGCACGGTCTCAACCTGGCCGCCAGCTGGTACATCGCGCTCTCGTCGAGGGAACTGCACCGCAGGCCGCGGGCCCTCGAACTCTTCGACCTGCCGCTCGTGGCGTGGCGCGACGGCATCGGCCGACCGGTGATCATGCCGCGGCACTGCCCCCACATGGGAGCGAGCCTCGCGCTCGGCAAGGTCGTCGACGGCTCGCTGCGCTGCCCCTTCCACCACTGGCAGTTCGACGCGTCCGGCACCTGCACCGCGATCCCCGGCGTGGACCGCATACCGGCGACCGCCCGCCGACGGCCCTACCCGACCGTCGAACGCTACGGATTCGTCTGGGTCTGGTACGGCGGCGGCGAGCCCGCCTTCGACCTGCCGGACTTTCCCGCCCTTGAGGACGACCGCGGGGACTACGTGGGCTTCCGCTTCTCGGACGCGAGCCGCGGAACGACACGGCAGCTCCTTGAGAACGCCATTGACTACTTCCACTTCATGACCCTGCACGGCCTGGAGATGAACCCCGTCCGCTTCGAGCAGCTCCACGACCAGGCGGACGCGCGTGACAACGGCCGGGCCATCGCCGAGGACGCCTGGTTCGGCGTCCGCGTCGACGGCACCGTGGACACCTGGAACCCCGTGACGAACCCCGCCAAGTGGGTGTACTCGGTAGTCACCACCTTCGGGATCGGCACCCGCTTCAAGCTCCTCGTGGACGGCTGGCCCGGCGGCCAGCGCTTCACCACGTACATCGACGACCAGGAGATCTCCAAGGTCCTGATGGGCATTACGCCGACCGGCGCCCACCGGACCACCCAGCGGGGCTGGGCGCTGGTGAAGAAGGGGAACAAGGACTGGAAGACGTTCCTGTACTTCCTTCTCTTCTACGCCCAGAACCGCGGCGGCACCCGCCAGGACATCCCGATCTACGACACCACCGCGACCGGCGGGAACCCCACATACGTCCGCTACGACAGCACCCTCGTCAAGTACCGCAGGTACTACCAGTCGTGGGTCGACCGCGTCGACGCGGACCCCGTACGTCCCGGCGGCGCGACATGACGCCCGGGACGCCGGCCGGCGGGCTCGCGCTGGCCGCCGGCTGGTACATCGCACTCGCCTCGTCGGATCTGGGCGCCCGGCCCCGTGAACTCGACCTGTTCGGACGGGAGTTGGCCGCATGGCGGGACGGCGGGGGCCGCGCCGTCGTCGTGCCGCGGCACTGCCCCCACCTGAACGCCAGCCTCGCGCTCGGCAAGGTCGTCGACGGCTCGCTGCGCTGCCCCTTCCACCATTGGCGCTTCGACGCGTCCGGCGCCTGCGTCGCGATCCCCGGGGTGCGGCGCATCCCGCCGACCGCCCGCCTCAGGCCGTACCCCGTCGTCGAACGCCACGGCTTCGTGTGGGCCTGGTACGGCGGCGACGAACCCCTCTATCCGCTGCCGGAATTCCCGGCCCTCGAAACCGGGCCGAGCCGCTACCTCACCTACCGCTTCGCCCATCGGACGCCCGCATCGCCCCGCCGCATCCTGGAAAACGCCTTCGACCACTACCACTTCATGACCCTGCACGGGGTGCGGTCCGCCGAGGACCTGCGCCTGACCATGCTGACCGACCCTGGCGCGGCGAGCGAGAACGGGCCGCCGATCGCGGCCGACGCGTGGCTCGGGGCGCGCCTGGAGTCGCACGACCTCCAACTGCCCAAGGCGCTCACCGCCCTCGGCATCACGGGGAAGCGGTTCGCGCTCCTCGTGGACGGCTGGCCCGGCGGCCAGCGGCTCACGTTCTTCCTGGACGGGGAAGTCGTCGCCAAGGAACTCCTCGGCATCACGCCGGTCGCCGACGGCCACACCGTCTTCCAGGGCTGGTCCCTCGTGCGCCGGACCGGCCGGCCCTTGCGGGACGCGTCGGCGTATCTGATGTACCGCGCCCAGCACTGGCTCGGCACCCGGGAGGACCTCGCGATCTACCGCACCGCCGACGACGCGCACGCCGCCGTCCCCGTCCCGTACGACCACAGCGTGCTCGCCTTCCGCAAGCACTACCGGACGTGGGTGCGCCGGGCCGAGCGGGCCGAGCGGAGGGAGCAGGTGACCTCATGACCTCCGTAGCGCCCCGAACACGCCCCGCGTTCAATCTGGCGGCCAGCTGGTACGTAGCCCTGACGTCCCGTCAACTCACCCATAAACCCCAGTCAGTTGACCTGTTCGGACGTCGCCTCGTGGCGTGGCGCGATCGCGACGGCCGACCCGTCCTGATGCCGCGAGCCTGCCCGCACATGGGCGCCAGCCTCGCCGACGGCAAGGTCGTCGACGGACAGCTCCGCTGCTCCTTCCACCACTGGCGCTTCGACGGCACGGGCGCGTGCGCGGCCGTACCCGGCGCCGGACACATCCCGCGCGCCGCGCGCCTGCGGCCGTACCCGACCCTTGAGCGGCACGGCTACATCTGGGCCTGGTACGGCAGCGAGGAACCCCTGTTCCCGCTGCCCGAGCTGCCCGCACTCGCGGCAGGCACCTCGCGCCGCCGCGGATTCCGGCTCGCGGACACCACCAACGCGACCGTGCGGCGCATCCTGGAGAACACCTACGACCCCGACCACCTGGTCGCGCTGCACGGCCTCGACGTCGCGGGACCGCTCGGCCTGCGCATGCTGGACGGCCCCCACGAGACGCCCGACCACGGACCGCCGATCGCCCACGAGGCCTGGCTGGGCGCGGAGCTGACCTGGCCCCGGTACGCCGGACGGCTCGGCGCGGTCACCCGGCTCCTCGGCACCAACGCGCGCCGGTTCGTCCTGCGCGTGGACGGCTGGCCCAGCGGCCAGCGGATCTCGTACTACGCCGACGGGGTCCCGCAGTACCGGCTGCTGCTCGCCACCACGCCGATCGCGCCCAACAGGACGGTGCAGCACATCGCCGTGACCATCGAGCGGACCGGGCGGTTCTGGCCCGACCTCCTGCACTACGCCATCAGTCGGCTGGAGGTTACCGCCGCGTCCAACCAGGACCTGCCGGTCTTCAACACCATCGAGCCGGGCGACCGCCACGGCATCTACCTGGAACGGGACCGCGGCGTACGCACATTCCGCAAGCACTACCAACAGTGGGTGGAACGGGTGTCGGACCATGCGTGACATCGTGATGCTGAGAGACCTGCGCGCGGGCGACGCCGTTTCGGCGGGCGCCAAGGCCGCCAACCTCGGGGAGCTGATCTCCGCGGGCGTGCCCGTGCCCGACGGCTTCTGCCTGCCGACCCATGTGTACCGCGACACGGCCGGCCCGGTGCTCGCGCCCGCGCTCGACCTCCTCGCAGCCGGTCTGGCGCAAGGTGAGAAGGAGCACCAACTCGCCGTGCACTTGGGTGAGTTGCGCGAGACGGTCGGATCGGTCGAACTCCCCGAGGAGCTGCTCGCCAAACTCCGCGAGGCCCATCGCTGGCTGTGCCCCGACGGCGGCAGCGTCGCGGTGCGGTCGTCGGGCACGTCGGAGGACTCCGCGGCCGCGAGCTTCGCCGGGCAGTACCACACCGAACTCGGGGTGCGTTCCTTCGAGGCCGTCGTCGACGCCGTGCGGAAGTGCTGGGCATCGCTGTGGGAGCCGCATGCCTTCCGCTACCGGGAACGTCAGGGCGTGGCGCACCAGGACGCGGCCATGGCGGTGGTCGTGCAGGCCATGGCGCCGGCGGACAGCGCCGGGGTCATGTTCACCCGGGATCCGCACGATGCGCCGCCCGCCGCCGAACCGGTCGCCTCCGCCGGGTCCGTCGTGATCGAGTCGAGCTGGGGGATCGGCGAGGCCGTGGTCAGCGGCATCGTCACTCCGGACCGGTACCGCGTCTCGCGGGGCGACCACCAGGTCGAGAGCTGTGAAGTGTCGGCCAAGTCCCTGATGGTGGTGCCCACTTCGGGCGAAGACCGGTCCGGTGGCGGTACGGCCGTCGTGGACGTTCCCGAGGCGCGGCGCGAAGCCGCCTCGCTGACCTCCGCCCAAGCGGTCGAACTCGCCCTGCACGGCCTGGCGATCGAAGCGTGCTTCGGCCGCCCCCAGGACGTGGAGTGGGTGCTCTCGGACGGCCGGATATCCGTCCTCCAGGCCAGGCCCCTCACCCACCGCGAGCCCGCCCCGGCCGCACCGCCCGACGTGCGCTGGGAGAGCCCGGTGTACGGCGCGTGGTGGGCCCGCATCAGCATCTGCGACTCCTGGCTGCCCGAACCCCTCTCACCCCTGTTCGCGACCACGCTGTTCCCGTGCCTGGTCACCAACTGGCTCCGGAATTGGGCTGGTTCGGTCGCCGACCAGAGCGACAACCCCCTCATTCCCCGGCCCATGGCCGGCACCATCAACGGATTCGGCTACCTGCGCCTCGACTACCCGATGAACAAGTACCCGCTCAGGACCGTCAAACTGGCCCTGAACTGCTACAAGTTCCACCTCGGCCGGCTTGAGCGGCGCTGGCGCACCCTGATCCTGCCGCGCCACGTACAGCGCCTCGGAGCGATGCGCCGCCAGGACCCGTCCGCGCTGAGCGCCGACGAACTCCTCGCCCTCATCGACGAGGCACAGGAACTGAGCGGCCGCTACTGGGCGATCCTCGGCGGCCTCGCCTGGTACTGGAACGCCGGCGAATGGCTCCTCGCCCAGCTCTATCCCAGGATTATCCGTCAACTCGCCCTGGACGGAGCCGAGTTGCCGGGGCACGGTGTCCTTCTGCAGGGGTATCCCAGCAAGACCACCGAGACCGACAGCGCACTCCACCGGCTGGCCGTCTCCGACGCCGACGAGGCCGAACAGGGGTGCCGGTTCGAGGAGTTGCTCAACCGGTACGGCCATCAGGTCTACCACCTCGACTTCGCCGAACCGACCCCGGCGGACGACCCCTCGTCGTTCCGCACCACCATGGAGGCCTACCGCGACGGCCGCGCCGAGGACCCCCTCCAACGGCTGCGGGCACTCGCCGCACGCAGGGACGAGGCCCGCCGACGCATCGACTCCGCACTGCGCGGCTCGCCCCTCAAGCGCCACACGCTCCAGGCGCTGCTGCGCTGGAACCGCCGCTACGGACAGGTCCGTGACCACGCCCTGTTCCACTTCACGCTCGGCTGGCCCGTCATCCGGCGCGGCTATGTCGAACTCGGCCGCCGCCTGGCCGCGGCGGGCGCGCTCGACACCGCCGAGGACGTCTTCTTCCTGACCGGCGACGAACTGAAGGCCGAGCTCCGCGCGATCGGGCGCGGGGCGAAGCCGCGCACCTGGCGGGAGACGGTGGGGGAGCGCCGGGCCCGCCGCGAACAACAGCGCCTCCTGAGCCCGCCCGCCCAAGTGCCCGAGGACGTACGCATCTACATGGGAAAGCTGGACGTCACCGCTGTGGCGCTGCTCGGCCAGCGCCCCAAAGCGAGCACCGGATCGGGACTGCACGGCTCCGCGGTGAGCCCCGGCCGCGTCACAGGACCCGCCCGACTCGTGACCTCCGTACGCGACTTCGCCTCACTGCGGAACGGAGAAGTACTGGTCGCGCCCTACATCACCCCGGCGTGGTCGCCGCTCCTCGCTTTGGCGGGGGCTGTCGTCACCGACACCGGCGGGGCGCTGTCGCACGGCTCGATCGTGGCGAGGGAGTACGGCATCCCCGCGGTGATGGGGACGACCCATGCCACCAAGCGGATACAGGACGGCCAGATCGTCACGGTCGACGGCGACCGAGGCCTTGTCTATTGAGTCTCTTGAGAGTCTCTGGAGAGGGGACCGCGACATGACGACACCCGGGTCCTTGGCCGCCTGGACGCCCGGCCTCGACGACGCCACGACCCTGCGCGCCGCCTACGAGGCCATGCCCGGCGACGACGCGTCGGCGATCCCCTGGTACGTCAGACTCCTGGAGAACCCGGCCAGCCCGCTCGCGCTGCCCGGGGCCATCGACCTGTTCGGCCACGACTGCGTCCACATCGTGCTCGGACGCGGCACGCTGTCCCAGGACGAGGCCTTCGTGCTGGGCGTGACGATGGGTGCGAGCGGGCGGCTGAGAATGTGGCAACGGCAGCTCTACCGGCTGTGCGCCCGCCGCCTGTACCGCAGCGTGTTCCGCTTCTCCCGCGTGGACTGCCTCGTCTTCGACCTCGGCGTCGAGTTCGCCGGCGAGGCGGGCATCGCGCGCCTGCACCAGGTGCCCTGGCGGAGCCTGCTCGACCGTCCGCTCGGCGAGATCCGCCAGTCGCTCGGGATCGACCCCGGCCGGCTGGCGACGGTGTACGCGAGCGAACGGGCACTGTGGCCCGCGAGCGCCGCCGCCCAGCGCCTGCCGACCCGCCTTCCCCGTGGTGTGCCCGGGCGGCAGGAATGAAGAGCCTCGGGCCCGGCACGAAGCGGTGGCTGGGGATCTGCGTCCGCGTCGTCTTCGTACTGAGCACGGTGGGCGCGCTGTGGTGGTTCCTGCGCGGGATCGACGTCGACGCGCTCGGCCGGGCTCTCGAACACGCCATGCTGTGGCCGCTGGTGGTGGCCGCGCTGTTCAACGTCGCGAGCCAGGTATTGAGCGCCTGGGGCTGGCGGATCATGCTGGAACCCCGCCACCGGGTGCCGTACCGCAGGCTGCTGCGCTACGAGTTCGCGGCGCAGGCGGCGTCGGTGGTGAGCCCCGCGCGGGCGGGCGAGGTGATCCGGTTCTGGTTCCTCAAACGGGACGCGGTCCCGCCGGGAACCACGGGCGCCCTCATCTGGCTGGAAAAGCTGTTCGGGGCCATCGCCATGGCGCTCCTGGTGGCTCCCGTGCCGTGGCTCCTTTCCGGACTGCCGGGGGTGGTCGGCGGCTTCATCGCCCTGTTCGCCGGTGTCATGGTCGTGCAGCTGGTGGTGTTCGTCGTCGTCGCGCGCAGGGACGCTTCCGCGAGGGTGCCCAAAGCGCTGCGCGGTGTGGTCGACGGAATGTACTTCCTCCGCTCTCCCCGGCGCACCGGCGGCATGCTCGCCGTCATGCTGCTCGGTGAGTCGGCCGACGCCGCGGGGGCGGTCGCGGTGCTCTACGCGCTGCACATCGAGGTGCCCGTCGCCGGCGCGATCATGGTCCTGTTCCTGATCGACTTCTCCAACCTGGTGCCGATCGCGCCGGGCCACGTCGGCACGTTCGAGGTCGGCGCCCTGTACGGACTCGGCGTCCTGCACGTCCAGCAGGACGCCGCACTGGCCTTCGCTCTGCTCTTCCACCTCCAGCAGGTGCTGCCCCAGGTCGCCGTCGGGCTCCCGCTCGAACTGCGCTTGCTGCTCACGGGGCGGCATCCGGACGCGAACCCGCCCCGGGCCGAGCAGCAGGGGCGCGAGGGGGCGGGGCACAGCCCGGTCGGCGGGTGACTGGCGGGAGCCGCTCACCCGCGGGGATGCACGGCCGGGCGGGGCCCGCAACCCGGGCGCCGCCATGCGGGGGCGGCTCGGCGGGCCTAGCGTGGAAAGCGAGTGATGTCCTCGCCCGGATGTCGATGTCCGGGCGTTCCTCGTTCGGCAGGAGGCCTGCCCGTGAGGTATTCACAGATCCAGTGGCGCAGAGCGGGAGTGGGGGTCGCCGCGGCCGCGCTGCTGACCGTCCCGGCCGTCACGGGAACCGCGTACGGAGCCACCGTGGCCCCGTCCCCCTCCGCCTCGGCATCGAGTGCCAGCAACGGCGACTTCGCCCAGCTCAGCCCGGCCGTCGCCGCGAAGCTCGACACTGCCATCAAGCAGGTCATGAAAGAGACGGGTGTCCCCGGCGTGAGCGTGAGTCTCTCGGCACCCGGCAAGGGGAGCTACGTCAAGAGCTTCGGCGTCGCCGACAAGGCCACGGGCGCCCCCATGAAGCCGGACATGTACACGCGCATCGGCAGCATCACCAAGACCTTCACCGTGACCGCGCTGCTCGAACTGGTCGACCAGGGCAAGGTGGGCCTGGACGATCCGATCGGCAAGTACATCTCGGGCGTCCCCAACGGCGACAAGATCACCCTGCGTCAACTCGCCGAGATGCGGAGCGGGTTGTTCAACTACTCGGCGGACGACGGCTTCGTCAAGGCGCTGGAGTCCAACCCGACGAAGCCCTTCACACCGCAGCAGTTGCTGGACTACTCCTTCAAACACCCGGTCCTGTTCCAGCCGGGCAAGGAGTTCCTCTACTGCAACACCAACCTGATCCTGCTCGGGCTCGTCGTGGAGAAGGCGGGCGGCATGCCGCTCAACCAGTTCATCGAGCAGAAGGTCGTGAAGCCGGCCGGGCTGACCCACACCAGCTTCCCGACGAACGCGGCGTTCCCCAGCCCGCACCCCCAGGGCTACACCAACCAGACCCCGTCCGGAAAGGTCGAGGAATCCACCAACTGGGACCCCTCCTGGGGCTGGGCGGCCGGAGCGATGATCTCCGACCTGTCCGACCTGAAGAGCTGGGCCACCACCCTCGCCACCGGCACTCTGCTGTCGCCCAAGACGCAGGCCGAGCGCCTCAAGACCAACCCGACGGCGATTCCGGGCGCCGGTTACGGTCTGGGCATCTTCAACATCCAGGGCTGGATCGGACACAACGGGTCACTGCCCGGGTACGAGGCCCTGACGATGTACCTCCCCGAGGCGAAGGCCACGGTGACCCTGGTCCTCAACACGGACATCCTGCACAACGAGAATGAGCCAAGCACCCTCTTCGGCCAGGCGATCACCAAGATCGTGACTCCGAAGCACGTGTACAACATCCCGGTCGTGGAGCCCTATGCGTCGTCGTCGCCGTCGTCCTCACCGAGCAGTTCTGGGTGACGTGAGGAGCCGGCTCGCCACCAGCAACCTCCTTGCCAGGGTGCGGAGTTGCTCGTCCGGGTGGGTGTGCTCGGACCTTTCGGGCCCTGGCCGGCCTTCGGGCCGGACGGGGGCCGTTTGCGTGTGCGGCGGAGCCGGACACCAGCACGGCGGGCTGACCTGGTCCCGGCCCCCGTCTCCAGCAGGGCCGCGCGGACGCAGGGCAACACCTGCGCCCGCCACCTGCCGCGGCTTACACCTCCTCCCGCCTCTCCAGCCGGCTCCCACCTCGCATCGTGACGGACATGATGTCGCTCGGGGCGTCGAGTTCGATGCGGTGCCAGCGGCCTCGCGGCACGATGACCGCGGTGCCCGCCGCCAGCTTGATCTCGGCCTCCTTTTCGCCCTGCTGCTCGGCGCGGAAGTAGAGGCGTATCCCGCCGGTGAGGCACGAGACGAGCTCCTCCGCCTCCGGGTGGACTTCCCAGTGGTCGGCGTGGACGTCGGCGGCGGTCTCCACGCGGAACGTCATCAGATGCCAGCCGTCGCTACCCGAATCCTTGAATTCCTGTGGTTCCGGGCGTACTTGGCCGCCGTCGCCGAGGTGGATGAAGCGGGCGAAGAGGTCTATCGGGGGAGTGATGGCGGTGTCGGTCATTCCCATGTGTTCTTCCTTCGACGCTGCGGTTCGGGTCTGCGGTTCGGGTCACTTGGCCAGGGCTCGGCACAACACCGCGCCCAATTCGGCTATCTGACGCTGTGACACCTCCGCCGGCAGGAGCGCCTGCGAGCCGTGGAACGTGCCGGCCCACTGGTGCAGTTCGACCGACACCCCCGACTGCAAAAGGCGCAGCGCGTAGGCGATGTCCTCGTCCCGGTTGGGGCAGTACTCCGCGGTGGCGATGTACGCGGGCGGCAGGCCGGACAGGTCGGTGGCGCGGGCGGGGGCGGCGTACGGGGAGGCCGGTGTGGAGCCCAGGTAGTGGCGCCACGATGCGGTGATCTTGTCGCGGGTCATCCAGGGTGTGTCGGTGAACTCCCGTGCGGACCAGGTCTGTTGGCGGTCGTCGAGGCCCGGCTGGTTGAGCAGCTGGAAGTGGATTCGCGGGCCCTGTTCGTCACGGGCCCGCAGCGCGATCGCGGCCGCGAGGCCCCCGCCCGCGCTGTGGCCGCCCACCGCGATCCGGTCCGGGTCGATGCCGAGTTCGGCCGCGTGCCCGGCCGCCCAGGTCAGTACGGCATAGGCGTCGTCCGGCGCGGCCGGGAACGGGTTCTCGGGGGCCAGGCGGTAGCCCACCGAGATCACCACGGCGCCGGAGGCCTCGGCGATGCGGGCGGCCCACGGGTGCTCGGTCTCCACGTCGCCCATGACGAATCCGCCGCCGTGCAGCCAAATGATGGCGCCCTGCGCCTCGCGCGGGCGGTAGATCCGTACGGGCACCTCGGGAGCGGCGGGCACCATGAGGTCCTCGACGTCCAGGTTCGAGGTGTCCGGTGCTGGTACCGAGGCGGCCAACGCGGCGAAGTTCACCCGCTCCTTGACCGGGTCGGTCAGGTCGGCGCGGGGGAACAGCGAGATGAATGCTTCGAGTTCGGGGTCGAGTTTGTGGTCCATGCGGACCATCCTCGGTCCGCCCGGCCGCCCGGAGCATCCGCCGGGCGTCGGGCATCGGGCCCGCATCACGCGCCGCTCGGCGCTTACCCTCCTGTCTAGGAGGTGTCATGGAGGCACTGGTCATACGGCTGTCGCAGTTGGATTCCGCGGCGGAAGGCGCCATCCGCGTCGTCATGTTCTACGACACGCTGATGCGCCGACGCGTCGATCTCCCGGGGCTCGCCCGTGCCTCGGCGGGCCTGGCCGAATGCGTGGCCGGGATCCGGCTGCACGGCACCGGGAGGGCGGTCCGCTTCGCACCCGACGGAACGGCGGCGTCCGCCCCGCCGCCACCTCCGTCCAGCACGGCTCCGATCACCCTCGACGAGGAGGAGATCGGCACGGTGTGGCTGGAGCGGCCCGGCGCGACGGGACCGCTCGACGACATGGTGCTCGAACGGCTCTCCATCGCCGTCGCGGCGGCCGTCGAGCGGTACGGACCGGCCCGCACCACCATGGCCGACCCCGCACTCGTCGAACTGGTCGTCAGCTCGGGCAGCGAGGAGGCGACCCGCGCCCGGGCCCTACGGCTGCTTGGCTTCGCCGCCGAGGCGCCGGTCCGCGTCGTCGCCGTACGGTCGCACCTTCCGCTCGACAAGATCGGCGCGCTGCTCTGCCCCGCGCGTCCGGTGAAGGCGGCACCGCTCGGCGACGTGGGCGTCGTCCTGGCCGCGAGCGTGGATCCGGACCGGCTTCCGGCAGGCGTACGCGCGGGCATCGGCGCCGCCGAGAGCCCCGACCGGTCGTGGTGCCAGGCGCGTACCGCACTGCGCTTCACCACCGTGCGCGAACCCGTCGTCCATTACGGCGAGTTGGGGGCGCTGGCGCTCCTCGCCGAGGTGCCGCGGGGCGTCTCGCGGGACAACGCCGACGTGGCCGCGATCGCGCGCCTCGCCGGCCACCCGGAGGATCTGGAGACGCTGGACGCGTACTGCGCCACCGGCTCCCTGCGCAGGGCCGCCGACCTGCTCCATCTGCACCACAGCAGCGTCGCCCGCCGGCTGGAGCTGATCGGGAAGACCCTGGGCATCGAACTCACCGAGCCCACCGGGTTGTTGAGAGTCCGGCTCGCCCTCACCGCCCGGCGGCTGCTCGACGACTGAAACACGTCGGTCCGCTCCCTGCGAGGGGAGCGGACCGAGACGCCATGCCGTCCAAGCGGTCTTGGCGAAGTCCGGTGCGGCGGGCGCGCCCCGAAAGGGGCGCGGGGAACGGCGCGATCAGCCCCCACCGGCCCGCGGACGAAGAACTCCGCTTCCCGCGGAGCGCTAGTCCGTGCCGAACTCCATCGCCGCGCGGTCCAGGAGCTCGTCGGCGTCGGAGACCTCGCCGCGGGAGGCGATGACCTCCGCGCCGCCCTCCGGCATGGCTCCGATGAGGCCGGTCGCCGCCGCCTGCGCGGCGCCGATCAGCTCCGGGTGCGCGGTGCCGACGATGCCGAGACCGGCGTACTGCTCAAGGCGGGCGCGCGAGTCGGCGATGTCGAGGTTGCGCATGGTGAGCTGGCCGATCCGGTCCACGGGACCGAACGCCGAGTCCTCGGTGCGCTCCATCGACAGCTTGTCCGGGTGGTAACTGAAGGCGGGGCCCGTGGTGTTGAGGATCGAGTAGTCCTCGCCGCGCCGCAGCCGCAGGGTCACCTCGCCGGTCACGGCCGAGCCGACCCAGCGCTGGAGCGACTCGCGGACCATCAGCGCCTGCGGGTCCAGCCACCGGCCCTCGTACATGAGCCGCCCGAGCCGCCGGCCCTCGTTGTAGTACTGCGCGAGGGTGTCCTCGTTGTGGATCGCGTTCACGAGGCGCTCGTACGCCGCGTGCAGCAGCGCCATGCCGGGGGCCTCGTAGATGCCCCGGCTCTTGGCCTCGATGATCCGGTTCTCGATCTGGTCGGACATGCCCATGCCGTGGCGGCCGCCGATCGCGTTCGCCTCCATCACCAGGTCGACCGGGGAGGCGAACTCCTTGCCGTTGATCGTCACCGGGCGGCCCTGGGCGAAGCCGATCGTCACGTCCTCGGTGTCGATCTCGACCGACGGGTCCCAGAACCGCACGCCCATGATCGGCTCGACGGTCTCGACACCCGTGTCCAGGTGCTCAAGCGTCTTGGCCTCGTGGGTGGCGCCCCAGATGTTGGCGTCGGTGGAGTACGCCTTCTCCGTGCTGTCCCGGTACGGCAGGTCGTGGGCGAGCAGCCACTCCGACATCTCCTTGCGGCCGCCGAGCTCGGTCACGAAGTCCGCGTCCAGCCAGGGCTTGTAGATCCGCAGGTGCGGGTTGGCGAGCAGGCCGTACCGGTAGAACCGCTCGATGTCGTTGCCCTTGAAGGTCGAGCCGTCGCCCCAGATCTGGACGTTGTCCTCCAGCATCGCCCGCACCAGGAGCGTGCCGGTGACGGCGCGGCCCAGCGGGGTGGTGTTGAAGTAGGCGCGGCCGCCCGAGCGGATGTGGAACGCGCCGCACGCGAGCGCGGCCAGGCCCTCCTCGACCAGCGCCGCACGGCAGTCGACCAGGCGGGCGATCTCGGCACCGTAGGCCTTCGCGCGGCCGGGCACCGACGCGATGTCGGGCTCGTCGTACTGGCCGATGTCGGCGGTGTAGGTGCACGGGACGGCGCCCTTGTCGCGCATCCACGCGACCGCGACGGAGGTGTCGAGTCCGCCGGAGAAGGCGATGCCGACGCGCTCGCCGGCGGGCAGGGAGGTGAGAACCTTGGACATGGGAAGAGTATGCATCAAGGCGAATGTTTATGCAACCCACTCGGAGTGCTCGGCGAATTCCCTGTCACGATCCGGTCTCGCTACCCCCTTCGGGTCTTGCCCGACCCCCGTGTAATCGATTCCAATGCCTGCGTGTAATCGATTCCACGACCGGCTGTGGTCCGCGGAATCCGGGAGTCCAGGTTCCACGAGGAGGTGGTCCGGCGATGGCGGGCATCAAGGATGTCGCGGCCGAGGCGGGGGTGTCCGTCGCCACGGTGTCGCGGGTGCTCAACAGTCATCCGTCGGTCAGCGAGGCGGCGCGCGCCCGGGTGCTCGCGGCCGTCGAGACGCTCGGCTACCGGCCCAACGCCGTGGCCCGCTCGCTGCGCACCGACCAGACGCGCACGCTGGGCCTGGTCATCAGCGACGTACTCAACCCGTACTTCACCGAGCTCGCCCGCTCCGTCGAGGAGGCGGCCCGGGCGCTCGGCTACAGCGTGATCATCGGCAACGCCGACGAGCGGCCCGAGCTCCAGGACCACCACGTCCGCACCCTCCTGGACCGCCGCATCGACGGGCTGCTCGTCTCGCCCACCGACGGCGGCTCCCCGCTCATGCTGGAGGCGGCCCGCGGCGGCACCCCCATGGTCTTCGTCGACCGCTGGATCCCCGGCATCGACGTCCCCGTGGTGCGCGCCGACGGCCGCGCCGCCATCCGCGACCTGGTCGCCCATCTGCACCGGCTCGGCCGCCGCAGGCTCGCCATCATCGCGGGCCCGGCCGCCACCACCACCGGCAGCGAGCGCGTCGAGGCGTTCCGCGCGGCGCTCGGCGAGCACGGCAGCTCGCTCCCCGACGCCTACGTGGGCCAGGGCGACTTCCAGGCGGCCAGCGGGCGCCGGGCCACCGAACGGTTCCTGGCCCTGCCCGAGCCGCCCGACGCCGTCTTCGCCGCCGACAACCTGATGACGCTCGGCGCGCTCGACGCCCTGCGCGCCCGCGGGCTGCGCATCGGCGACGACATCGCGCTCGCCGCCTTCGACGACATCGCGTGGTTCGTCCACACCGACCCGCCCATCACCGCGATCGCCCAGCCGACCGGCGAGCTCGGCCGGGCCGCCGTGCGCGCACTCGCCGACCTCATCGAGGGCCGGACCCCGCAGTCCGTCACCCTCCCCGCCTCCCTCGTCGTACGCCGTTCCTGCGGCGAGAGCGCCCCGAACCCGAGGAGCGAACAGTGAGCCACCTGGAGTCTCAACTGGCCGTTGACACAGGCGAGTTGCTGCGCATCGAAGAGGTCCGGAAAGCCTTCCCCGGTGTGGTCGCCCTCGACGGGGTCGACTTCGATCTGCGGCGCGGCGAGGTGCACGTCCTGCTCGGCGAGAACGGCGCCGGCAAGAGCACCCTCATCAAAATGCTCTCCGGCGCCCACCGGCCCGACGGCGGACGCATCCTCGCCGAAGGCCGCGAGGTACGCATCCACGGCGCACAGGACGCCGAACGCCTCGGCATCGCCACCATCCACCAGGAGTTCAACCTGGTGCCCGAGCTGAGCGTCGCCGAGAACATCTTCCTCGGCCGCCAGCCCCGGCGCTTCGGAATGATCGACCGCCGGACGATGGAAGCGGCCGCCGAGAAGCTCCTCAAGCGGGTCGGCGTGGACGTCTCGCCCCGCACCAAGGTGCGCGAACTCGGCATCGCCCGGCTCCAGATGGTGGAGATAGCCAAGGCGCTGAGTCTGGACGCCCGCGTGCTGATCATGGACGAGCCGACCGCCGTACTCACCTCCGAAGAGGTGGACAAGCTCTTCCGGATCGTGCGCACCCTGCGCGACGACGGCGTGGGCATCGTCTTCATCACCCACCACCTCGAAGAGATCGCGGCACTCGGCGACCGGGTCACGGTGCTGCGCGACGGCCGCAGCATCGACCAGGTGCCCGCCTCGACGCCCGAGGACGAGCTCGTACGGCTGATGGTGGGGCGCAGCATCGAGCAGCAGTACCCGCGCGAACGCCCGGACCCGGGGCGGCCGTTGCTCCAGGTGAACGGCTTGACCCGGCACGGCGTCTTCCACGACGTCAGCTTCGAGGTGCGGGCCGGGGAGGTCGTCGGCCTCGCCGGGCTCGTCGGCGCCGGGCGCACCGAGGTGGTCCGCGCGGTGTTCGGCGCCGACCGCTACGACGCGGGCACCGTCGAGGTACGCGGCGAACGGCTCGCCCGGGGTGATGTGAACGCCGCGATGGGCGCCGGGGTCGGGCTCGTGCCCGAGGACCGCAAGGGGCAGGGCCTGGTGCTCGACGCCTCGGTACAGGACAACCTCGGCCTGGTCACCCTGCGCTCGGCCAGCCGCGCCGGGCTCGTCGACCTCAAGGGCCAGCGCACGGCGGCCGCCCGCATCGCCGGGCAGCTCGGGGTGCGCATGGCCGGGCTCGACCAGCAGGTCCGCACTCTGTCCGGCGGCAACCAGCAGAAGGTCGTCATCGGCAAATGGCTGCTCGCCGATACCAAGGTGCTGATCCTCGACGAGCCGACCCGGGGCATCGACGTCGGCGCCAAGGTCGAGATCTACCAGCTCATCAACGAGCTGACGGCCTCCGGGCACGCGGTCCTGATGATCTCCAGCGATCTGCCCGAAGTGCTCGGCATGAGCGACCGGGTCCTTGTCATGAACCAGGGCCGCATCGCCGGCGAACTCCCCGCACATGAGGCGACCCAGGACGCCGTGATGGCACTGGCCGTCGCCGCACCGAACGCACAGCACGACCAGGAAGAAGGGGTGGGCTCCCGTGGCCACTGACACGCTCGACAACCGTACGGGCGGGAGCGGGGCCGCGACCGTGCGCCGCCTGCTGCTCGACAACGGCGCGCTCAGCGCCCTGGTGGTCCTGGTCGCGGCGATGGCGCTGCTCTCCGGGGACTTCCTCACCACGCAGAACCTGCTGAACGTCGGCGTGCAGGCCGCGGTCACCGCGATCCTCGCGTTCGGCGTCACCTTCGTCATCGTCTCGGCGGGCATCGACCTGTCGGTCGGCTCGGTGGCCGCGCTCTCGGCGACCGTGCTCGCCTGGTCGGCGACGTCCGAGGGCGTGCCCGTGTGGCTCGCCGTCCTGATGGCCGTCGCCACCGGCATCGCCTGCGGCCTTGTCAACGGCGTGCTCGTCTCGTACGGCGAACTCCCGCCGTTCATCGCCACGTTGGCCATGCTGTCGGTCGGCCGCGGCCTGTCCCTGGTGATCTCCCAGGGCAGCCCGATCGCCTTCCCCGACTCGGTCTCGGTCCTCGGCGACACGCTCGGCGGCTGGCTGCCGGTCCCGGTCCTCGTCATGATCGCCGCCGGACTCGTCACGGCACTCGTCCTGTCCCGTACGTACATAGGACGCTCGATGTACGCGATCGGCGGCAACGAGGAAGCAGCGCGGCTCTCCGGCCTGCGCGTGAAGCGGCAGAAGCTCGTCATCTACGCGCTGTCCGGCCTGTTCGCCGCCGTCGCGGGCATCGTCCTCGCCTCCCGGCTCGCCTCCGCGCAGCCGCAGGCGGCCCAGGGCTACGAGCTCGACGCGATCGCCGCGGTCGTCATCGGCGGGGCCAGCCTGTCGGGCGGCGTCGGCAAGGCGTCGGGCACCCTGATCGGCGCGCTGATCCTCGCGGTGCTGCGCAACGGGCTCAACCTCCTTTCCGTGTCGGCGTTCTGGCAGCAGGTCGTCATCGGCGTCGTCATCGCGCTGGCGGTCCTGCTCGACACCCTGCGCCGCAGGGCGGGCGCGACGCCCGGTGCCCCCTCCGGCACGGCCGGGCCCGGCAGGAAGGGGCCCGGCGCGGTGAAATTCGCGGTGGCCGCGGTGTGCCTGGCGGCCGTCGTCGGCGCGGGGTACCTCCTCAACCCGGGGGCGTCCGGCACGACGACCATCAAACTGGGCATGTCCTTGTCCACCCTCAACAACCCCTTCTTCGTACAGATGAAGGCGGGCGCACAGGCCGAGGCGAAGGCGGAGGGCATCGATCTCACCGTCACCGACGCGCAGAACGACGCGTCCCAACAGGCCAACCAGATACAGAACTTCACCAGCTCCGGCATGAAGTCGATCATCGTCAACCCGGTGGACTCGGACGCGGTCGGACCTTCCGTACGCGGCGCCAACCAGGCGGACATCCCGGTGGTCGCCGCCGACCGCGGGGTCAACAAGGCCCGGACCGCGACACTGGTCGCCTCCGACAACGTGGCGGGCGGCAGGCTCGCCGCGCAGACCCTCGCCGAGAAGCTCGGCGGCAAGGGGAAGATCGTGATTCTCCAGGGCACCGCGGGCACCTCCGCGAGCCGGGAGCGCGGCGCGGGCTTCGCCGAAGGCCTCACGGCGTACCCGGGCATCGAGGTCGCCGCCCGCCAGCCCGCCGACTTCGACCGCACCAAGGGCCTGGACGTCATGACCAACCTCCTCCAGTCCCACCCCGACATCACCGGGGTCTTCGCCGAGAACGACGAGATGGCGCTGGGCGCGGTCAAGGCGCTGGGCGGCAGGGCGGGCAGCTCGGTCGCTGTCGTCGGCTTCGACGGAACACCCGACGGAATCAAGGCAGTTGAGGCGGGAACGCTGTACGCGTCGGTGGCTCAGCAGCCGGCGGAACTCGGCAGGATGGCCGTGCGGAACGCGGTCCGGGCGGCCCGAGGTGAGAAGCCGGAGAGCGCGGTGAAGGTGCCGGTGAAGGTGGTGACGAAGAAGAACGCGGCGGAATTCTCGTGAACGAGGCGCACGACACCAGCGTCTGACGATCCATCATCTGCAATGAGGAACGATTTCATGCACGACTACGGCCTGTTGGTGGTGGGCTCGGCGAACGCCGATCTGGTGATCGGGGTGGAGCGCAGGCCCGCCCCCGGCGAGACGGTGCTCGGCTCGGACCTGGCCGTCCACCCCGGCGGCAAGGGCGCGAACCAGGCGGTGGCCGCCGCCCGCCTGGGAGCCTGTACGGCCCTGCTGGCCAAGGTGGGCGACGACGATCACGGACGGCTGCTGCTGGGCTCGCTGCGGGGAGCAGGGGTGGACACGGTGGGCGTGCTGGTGGACAACACACCCACCGGGGTCGCCGTGATCACCGTCGACCCGTCGGGCGACAACAGCATCGTCGTGTCCCCGGGCGCCAACGCGCGCCTGACCCCCGACGACATCCGCGCCGCCCGGACCCTGTTCGCCCTGGCCCCGGTCGTCTCCGTACAGCTGGAGATCCCCCTGGAGACGGTGACGGAGGTGGCCCGCTCGCTGGCGCCGGACGCCCGCCTGGTCCTGAACCCGTCACCGCCCGCCCCCCTCCCCGCCGAAGTCCTGGCGGCCTGCGACCCGTTGATCGTCAACGAACACGAGGCGCGGTTCATGCTGGGGGAGTTGGCGGGGGAGGGGCCACAGGACTGGGCGCGGGCGTTGCTCGCCCTCGGTCCGCGCTCGGTCGTCGTCACGCTGGGCGCGGACGGCGCCCTCGTCGCCTCCTCGGACGGGTGTGTACGGGTGCCGAGCCCGAAGGTCGCCCCGGTCGACACCACGGGCGCGGGCGACGCGTTCACGGCGGCGCTTGCGTGGCGGTTGGGGACGGGGGAAGAGCTCGCGGTGGCGGCGGAGTTCGCGGTACGGGTGGGGGCGGCCGCGGTGACCCGGCGCGGGGCGCAGGCGTCGTATCCGACGGCGGAGGAGCTCTCGGCCGGCGGCCTTTAGGCGCGGGTCGAGCGGCCGCCGTCAACGGAGGGCCGAGTACCCGAATGGGTGAGTCGGAGGGCGCCACCCCACGGCCCTGGGTAGCGTCGGAGTTCCTTGAACCAGGCATTCAGTCACAGAAAGGACATTGCCATGGGAGGTTTGGGAGATCTGCTTGGCGGACTCGTCAAACTCGTCACCAGCCTGCTCGGCCTGTAGTAAAAGCCGCCGCCCGTGTCGCCCCGGTGACGAGCCGGGGCGACACGGGCAGGGCGCGCGCCCGCCGGATCGGGGCGCCTCGTAACGCAGCTCAGCCCGGCCGGTTCCCGGCCGTGGCTCTCCTCACGCCCGACTGTGCGCCCGGCAGCGCCGCCAGCGCCCGGGTCACGAACTCGGCGAGCAGATCGCGCCCTTCACCGGGCGGCAGTCCGTCGAGCGCGCCGATGGCGGCGTTCGCGTGTCGGCCCGCCAGCGCGAGCGACTTGTCGATCGCCCCCGACGTCCGCAGGATCGAGGCCAGCGCGGCCAATGCCTCGGCCGGATCCGTACGCCCCGAGAGACAGTCCTCGATCTCACGCCGGGTGGACTCGCCGCCATCGCGGTGGGCGAGGATGACCGGCAGCACCGGCCGCCCGTTCCTGATGTCGCTCGTCGGCGCCTTGCCCGCGCTCTGCGCATCACTGGTGTAGGCCAGCAGATCGTCGTGGACCTGGAAGGCCACGCCCAGCCGGTTCGCGTACGAGACCAGCGAGGCGAGCGCGGCCGGGCCGCCCCCGCCCAGAATCCCGCCGACCTCGCACGCCGCGCGGAACAGTGCCGCCGTCTTCAGGCGGACCATCTCCAGATACGGGCCCACCTCGAACACCCGGCACCCGGTGAGCCGGGCCTCCAGGCTCTGGCCCCGGCACAGGTCCATCCCGGCCCGCGCGATCGCGGCGACCGCGGTCACCACGCGGTCGGCCGGAACACCCCGCTCGCGGCAGTCCGCAAGGCACTCGAAGAGCGAGAAGAAGAGCAGGTCGCCCGCGACGATGGCTTCGTCGACCCCGTACTTGCGGTGAGCCGCGGGACGCCCCCGTCGGACCGCGTCCGCGTCGATGATGTCGTCGTGGATCAGGCTGCCGACATGCCCGAACTCCGCGGCGACCGCCGCCGGAACCACGCTCATCGGGTCGCCGCCGACGGCCTGCGCGGCGGCGAGAAGCAGGCAGGGCCGGAACAGCTTCCCGGCCGGCAACAGGGAGTGCCGGCACACCTCGTCGAGGCCGTCCGCCCCGGCCGGCCAGCGCGCGTCGAGCTCACGCACCACCACATCGCGCAGCCGGAAGCCCGCCTCGAATGCTTCCGGCGCCGTGCGAGACGCTTCGGTTTCGGTCATGTGCCGAGTCCCGTCTGTCGAGCGAGCCCCTCAAAAACTGCGGTACGGCATTCTCGCGGACGGCCACCGAAATCAGCGGGAATGGCCGCCCGGACACCGAGTGCGGCGGCCGGGGCGGGGCACCGCCGCACGACCCGAACGCACCACCCGCGCCGAACGTGCCGCCGCCCGTCCGAATGCGGCCACCACCTGACTGTGGATCACATTCCTTTGCCACAGGCACTGTTGGCCGCGACGGGACGCCGTGTCTACCCTGGTATCCGCCTGAAGGGGAGACGCATGAGCGGACGCATCGAAGGCACCCGAACCAACGGACGGCCGCCCGAAACCGGCAAGGGCGAGCGGCTCGCGGACTGGGCGGACGGCCGGCTCGGCATCCACACGCTGGCCAAGGCCAACCTGCGCAAGATCTTCCCGGACCACTGGTCGTTCATGTTCGGCGAGATCTGCCTCTACAGCTTCCTCATCCTCATCCTGACCGGCATCTGGCTGACCCTGTTCTTCGAGCCGAGCGGCGTCGAAGTCGTCTACCACGGCTCGTACGTGCCGCTGAGCGGCATCCGCATGACGCGGGCGTACGAATCCGCCGTGAACATCAGCCTCGACGTGCGCGGGGGTCTGCTCATCCGGCAGATCCACCACTGGGCGGCGATCGTCTTCGTCGCCGGACTCATGGTGCACATGATGCGGGTGTTCTTCACCGGCGCGTTCCGCAAGCCGCGCGAGGTGAACTGGCTGTTCGGCTGGACGATCCTGATGCTGGCCCTGCTCACCGGGCTCACCGGCTACTCGCTCCCCGACGACATGCTCTCCGGCACCGGCATCCGCTTCGCCCAGGGCGCGATCCTGTCCGTCCCGGTGATCGGAACGTACCTCTCGTTCTTCCTCTTCGGCGGCGAGTTCCCCGGCCACGACATCATTTCGCGGCTCTACCCGATCCACGTCCTGCTGCTGCCCGGCATCATGCTCGGCCTGGTCGTGGTCCATCTGATCCTGGTCTTCTACCACAAGCACACCCAGTTCGCCGGGCCCGGCCGGACCGAGAAGAACGTGGTGGGAGCGCCCTTCCTGCCCGTCTACATGGCGAAGGCGGGCGGCTTCTTCTTCCTCGTGTTCGGGGTGCTCGCGGTGCTGGGCGCGGTCGCCACGATCAACCCGCTGTGGGCGATCGGCCCCTACCGGCCCGACCTCGTGTCCACCGGAGCCCAGCCCGACTGGTACCTCGGCTTCTCCGAAGGGCTCATCCGGGTCATGCCCGGCTGGGAGATCAACGCCTGGGGCCACACCCTCCAACTCGGCGTCTTCATCCCCTTCATGCTCTTCCCGCTGATCATGACGGCGATCGCGGTGTACCCGTTCATCGAGGCGTGGATCACCGGCGACAGACGCGAGCACCACATCGCCGACCGGCCCCGGAACGCACCCGCCCGCACCGGCATCGGCGTCGCCTGGCTGACGCTGTACGGGGTGCTGCTCATCGGCGGCGGCAACGACCTGTGGGCCACCCACTTCCATGTGTCGATCAACGCGATCACCTGGTTCGTGCGCATCGGGGTCTTCGTGGGCCCCGCCATCGCCTTCGTCGTCGCCCAGCGGTTCTGCCAGGGGCTCCAGCGCCGCGACCGGGACAAGGCCCTGCACGGCCGCGAGTCGGGCATCGTCAAGCGCCTGCCGCACGGGGAGTACGTGGAGGTCCACACCCCGCTCACCCAGGCCGAGCTGTACACCCTCACCGCCCACGAACAGCCCCGGCCCTACGAGCTCGGGCCCACCGTCGACGCGAACGGAGTGGTACGCAAACCACGCCGCTCCGACCGACTGCGGGCCCGCCTGGCGAAGGCCATGTACGGCCCCGGCACCCAGATCCCCAAACCGACGGCCGAGGAGTATCTGGAACTCAACCGGGGGGACGGGCATCGCTGAGGGGGGCGCCTCTTGGGCCGGGGCCCGGCCAGACTTCCCGCCAAAATGATATCTATGAGTGACACTCGATGGTATCGTTTTGCTGGCAAGGTCATCTGCGGAAGGGCTGTTCACGTGGCTAGAACCGTCATCGACCTCGACGAAGACATGGTCGCCGAGGCCATGCGCATCTTCGGAACCAAGACCAAAGCCAAGGCTGTCCGTCTGGCCATGGAAGACGCCGTCAAAAGGCACCTGCGGCAGGAGGGGTTCGACGCCATGGACGCCGGCGAATTCGACTTCAGCGAGATCGTCGAGAACACCGGCCCCCGCAACGCCGACGGCTCCCTCAAGCATCACGGTCACTGCGACGGAGGTCAGGCCGCCTGATGCAGGACCGCTACCTGATCGACAAGTCCGCCCTCGCCCGCTGGACGAAGCCAAGTGTCAAGAAGGTACTCCAGCCCCTGCACGACCGTTACCTCCTTGCCGTGTGCCGGCCCACCGAGTACGAGATGATCCATTCCGCACGCGACAGCTCCGAGGCCACACGAATCAGCATCTGGCTGCACGCCTTCGACTACCTCGGCACCGACGACGCCACCTTCATCCGCGCGCTCCAGATTCAGCGCCATGCCCTCAACGCAGGTCTCCACCGCGCCCTGTCCCTCCCCGACCTGCTGATCGCCGCCACGGCGAAACTCAACCGGCGGACGATCCTCCACTACGACGGCGACTTCGACATGATCGCCTCCCTCACCGGCCAACCCAGCGAATGGGTCGTCCCACCAGGCACCGCCGACCGCTGAGTGTCAGTCCGACAGCTCTCGCCTTCATCGTCGCCTGATCGCATCAACTGCCTTGCATACGCCCGGAGTTGACTGTCGCCGGCGAGAGGACGTTGTGGCGGAGCCGCCTACCCGTAAGCCAGCGGGTCCGCGAGGACTCTCCGTGCGACGCGGGCCGCCGCTCCCCGGGCCGCGTCGCCCGCGAGCGATGACGCGCGCAGGCGGCCGCTCTCCGGGTGCCAGAGGCCCGACACGGCCCGGCGGGTCAGCTCGCGGTCGGCGGCGGGGGCGAGCCAGGGCATCAGGGTGCGGTAGATGCCGCCGAGGACGACCGCGTCCGGGTCGAAGAGGTTGACCGCGCCGGACAGGACGACGCCCAGAGTGCGGCCCGCGTCGGCGAGCGCGCCGAGAGCGCTCTCATCATTGGCCCGGGCCCGGCGTTCGAGCTCCGTGACGCCCGGCATCCCGGCGTTCTCGTCGAGGCCCGCCGACCGCAGCAGCGCCAGCTGGCCCGCGTACTGTTCGAGGCAGCCCCGCGAACCGCAGCGGCACTCCGGCCCGTCCGGGTCCACCACCACGTGCCCGATCTCCCCGGCGAAGCCGTGCGCGCCGCGCAGCAGTTCACCCCCGACGACCAGCGCCCCGCCGACGCCGATCTCCCCGGTCAGGTAGAGGAAGTGGTCCACGCGCCCGCTCGGGCCGCCGAACCACAGCTCGGCGAGCGCCGCGAGATTGGCCTCGTTGTCCGAACTGACAGGCAGGGCAGGGGAGTTGGGGCGCAGGGAGAGCAGGGCCCTGCTGAACATCTCCTCAGCCTCGACCTGGTTCCAGCCCAGGTTGGGGGCCTGGCGCACGGCACCCTGGGAAACCAGGCCGGGCAGCGCCAGCTCCGCGCCGACCGGGAGGAGCCCCTGCTCGGCCGCCGAGTCCAGCGCGCGGGCGGCGATCCGGGCCGCCCGGGCCAGCACGTCGGCCGGCGGCTCGCCCCGGTTGTCGAGGTGCTCGGTCAGGCGCACCCGGTCCGTCCCGGCGAGGTCCACCACGCACACCGATACGTAGTCGACGTTGACCTCGACCCCGGCCCCGGCGGGACCGGTGCGGGCCGGGGTCAGCATGGTGCCCGGCCGCCCCGCCTGCCCACTGAACGACTTGCCCGACTCGGTGAGGAACCCGCCCCGGATCAGCTGATCGGCCAGCGAGGACACGGCCGCCCTGGTCAGGCCGGTGCGGGCGGCGGCTCCGGCCCGGCTGAGAGCGCTCTCGTCGTGCACGGCACGCAGCACCAGGCTGAGGTTGTGCCGGCGCACGGTGTCCTTGTCCGCCTTGGGTGCGAGCGGGGCGGGCCGGCTGCGCGGAGTCGAGTGGTCGTCCATATACCCGCGAGCCTAATCCCAGCCCCCGAAAGCCCCGGGGGTGGCCGTCTGTGTCGAGCGCGGCACGTGAGAGCGCTCTCCGGTGCGTGCACCGCGGAGGGCGACGTGGATTGACTGTCGGCCGAGAGCGCTCTCACGCGTTGTCGTCGTCGGCCAGGGGGCCCAGGACACGGTCGCGGTGAGCCGCCCGGGCATCGGCGGGGCCGCACCGGGTGGCGAGCTGGGCGCCGCCCGGGTGCCGCGCGACGCGGACGGGACCCTCGACCGGCCCTGCCCGCGACCCCGGCCGAGCCCATCGGCCGAACAGCGACCACCTGACGAAAAGCGGAGCGATCCGTTACCCGCCCATGGCCCTTCTTTGCCCTCCCCTTTCTTTTGTGCGCATTCACCTGCCGGACATTTGCGAGGCAGTGCTCAAATCGCGCTCACGCCAATTCCCCTGTATTGGCGAAAGGTTGACCCATTCGGTGGAGAGTCGCAGGTGACCCGCCAGTATGGTCGCCGCATGCCCCCCAATCGTCCGGTGCTCCCGGTTCTTCCCTATCGCAAGCCCAAACTCGGCCGGGACTACTGGGTGTTGGACGATGTGCTGCCCAACATTGATGAAGTCAGGGCGCGTTGTGTGGCCAAGGACGACTGGGTCGAGGGATATCCGCACAAGCCCGAGTCCTGGCCGGGACTGCGCACCATGCCCGGCCTGGCGCCCGCCGAGCTCGCCCGCGTGGAGCGCCTGGTCAAGCAGCACACCGGGGCCAAGGAACTGTGGCAGGCCACCGCCCCCGGCGGGGCGACGCTCAACCACAATTGCATCCAGGCCGTCGGCGCCGGCGAGAGCGAACCGCGCCCCCACACCGACTCGCGCGCGCTGTGCCGCTACGCGGCGGTGCTCTACCTCAACCCGCAGGCGCCCAAGGACTGCGGCACCAGCTTCTTCCGACAGAGCCTGCCCGGCGGCGTCCTGGGCGGCAACATGGTCACCGCCCCGCACAACAACCTCGTAGAGGCGCTCGGTACGCGCTTCGTGCCACCGGACTCCTTCACCGAGGACGTGCGGGTCGCGCACCGCTACAACCGGCTGCTGCTCTACACCGCCAACACCATGCACAGCGCGACCGGCTACTGCGGCAGCACCATCGACGACAAGCGGATGACCGCGGTCTTCTTCTGGATGGCATAGGTGGCGAACACAGGAACTCCACAACCCTGTGGTGTGGGCCACCACATGGGGTTCCTGTTCGTTTCCCGTACCGCGAAACGTCACAGTGACGACATGGGGGCTTTCGCGGTCCCGGGTGTTCTTGGTACACCCCTCTCGCCCCCCTGTTCCCTCACGCTTGCAGAGGCCCCCACTCATGGCTGAACTCAACCGGCGCCGGTTCATGCAGCTCGCGGGCGGCACCGCCGCCTTCGCCGCCCTGTCCCAGAGCATCGCGCGGGCCGCGTCCATCCCGGCCGCGGGCAGCACCGGCACCATCCAGGACGTCGAGCACATCGTCGTCCTGATGCAGGAGAACCGTTCATTCGACCACTACTTCGGTTCCCTGAAGGGCGTCCGCGGCTTCGGTGACCCGCGGCCCGTCACGCTGCCCAGCGGCAAGTCGGTGTTCCACCAGGTCGGCGGCGGCAAGGAAGTGCTGCCGTTCCGGCCCAAGGCGGACAAGCTCGGTCTCCAGTTCATCCAGGACCTGAACCACGACTGGGCGGGCAGCCACCAGGCGTTCAACAACGGCAAGTACGACCAGTGGGTCCCCGCCAAGACGTCCACGACGATGGCGTACCTCACCCGCGAGGACATCCCGTTCCACTACGCGCTCGCCGACACCTTCACCATCTGCGACGCCTACCACTGCTCGTTCATCGGCTCCACCGACCCGAACCGCTACTACATGTGGACGGGCTACACAGGCAACGACAACACCGGTGGCGGTCCGGTCCTGGGCAACGACGAGAAGGGGTATGGCTGGACCACATACCCCGAGCGCCTGGAGCAGGCGGGTGTCTCCTGGAAGATCTACCAGGACACCGGCGACGGCCTGGACGCGGCCGGCGGCTGGGGCTGGATCAGCGACGCCTACCGGGGCAACTACGGCGACAACTCGCTGCTCTACTTCAACAACTACCGCAACGCCAAGCCCGGCGACCCCCTGTACGACAAGGCGCGTACCGGCACCAACGCCAAGAACGGCGACGGCTTCTTCGACATCCTCAAGGCCGACGTCAAGGCCGGAACGCTGCCCAAGGTCTCCTGGATCGCCGCCCCCGAAGCCTTCACCGAGCACCCCAACTGGCCCGCCAACTACGGGGCTTGGTACATCTCGCAGGTTCTGGACGCGCTCACCTCCAACCCCGCGGTGTGGGCCAAGACGGCGCTGTTCATCACGTACGACGAGAACGACGGCTTCTTCGACCACGTGATCCCGCCCTTCGTGCCCTCCGGCGCCTCCCAGGGCCTGTCCACGGTCGCGACCGCCCCCGACTACTTCCCGGGCAACATCAGCTACGCGGCCGGGACGTACGGACTCGGCCAGCGCGTGCCGATGCTCGTCGTGTCGCCCTGGAGCACCGGCGGCTACACCTGCTCCGAGACCTTCGACCACACCTCCATCATCCGGTTCATGGAGCGCCGCTTCGGCGTGCACGAGCCGAACATCTCGCCCTGGCGGCGCGCGATCTGCGGCGACCTGACCTCGGCGTTCGACTTCAGCCGCACCAACTCCTCGGCCCCGTCGCTGCCTTCGACGACCGCCTACATCCCGCCGGACCACAACAGGCACCCCGACTTCGTGCCGGTCCCGCCCGCCACCGGCACGCTCCCCAAGCAGGAGTCCGGGTCCCGGCCCACCCGCCCGCTGCCGTATGCGCCCTTCGTGGACGGGTCGGCGAACGTGAGCACCGGCAAGTACGCGCTCACCTTCAGTGGCGGCGCCTCGGCCGGCGCGCAGTTCCTCGTGACGTCCGCGAACCGTACGGACGGCCCGTGGACCTACACCACGGAGGCGGGCAAGACGATCTCCGACGCCTGGAACACGACCTATTCGAGCGGCGTCACCAAGCTGAGCGTGTTCGGGCCCAACGGCTTCCTGCGGACGTTCCAGAGCCCCGGCAAGACCGCCGGGCCCGAGGTCACCGCCCGCCACAACGCCGGCACCGGCAACCTCGACCTCACCATGACCAACGCGGGCAGGACCACCGTCCACCTCAAGGTCGCGAACGCGAGCGTCTACGGCGGGGCCGCCCAGACCTTCACCGTGGCCGCGGGCGCCACCGTCAAGTTCACGGTCGACCTGCGCTCCAGCAAGAGCTGGTACGACGTGTCCGTGACATCGGACGCCGACGCCACCTTCCTGCGCCGGTTCGCCGGCCACGTCGAGACCGGCGCGACGGGCGTGAGCGACCCGGCACTGCTCACGGCCTGACCCGTCCCGGCACACGGCCGAGGGGCCCCCGCCCGACCGGGCAGGGGCCCCTCAGGGACGTACGGGGATCAGACCTCGTCCGCGCCGCCGAAGCGCTCGCGGTAGGACTCCAGGTCCTCCTCCGTGATCTTCGCGAACAGCACCGGCGGCACCGTGAAGGCCGTACCGGCCGGAACCGTGTCCAGCGCCCTGGCCTGCTCCGGCGTCACCCAGGAGGCCGTGTCCTCGGTCAGCGCGAACGCGGAGCGCATCGCCTTCGCCGAGGACGGGACGAACGGCTCGGACACCACCGAGTACAGGTGGATCAGGTTCATCGCCGTACGCAGCGTGAGAGCCGCGGCCTCCGGGTCGGTCTTGATCTCCAGCCAGGGCGCCTTCTCCTCCAGGTAGGAGTTGCCGGCCGACCACAGGGCGCGCAGCGAAGCGGCCGCCTTGCGGAACTGGAGCGCCTCCATGTGGCCCTCGTACTCGGCGAGCAGCCCCGCGATCTCCTCGCCCAGCTTCGCCTCGGCGGCCCCGGCCACGGCGCCCGCCGGGACGTCGTCGCCGAAGCGCTTGCGCGAGAAGGACAGGACCCGGTTCACGAAGTTGCCGAGCGTGTCCGCCAGGTCCTTGTTGACCGTCGCGGTGAAGTGCTCCCAGGTGAACGACGTGTCGTCGGACTCGGGGGCGTTCGCCATCATGAAGTAGCGCCAGTAGTCGGCGGGCAGGATCTCCAGGGCGTCGTGCGTGAAGACACCACGGCGCTGCGAGGTGGAGAACTTGCCGCCGTAGTAGTTCAGCCAGTTGAAGGCCTTGACGTAGTCGACCTTCTTCCACGGCTCGCGCACACCCAGCTCGGTCGCCGGGAACATCACCGTGTGGAAGGGGACGTTGTCCTTGCCCATGAACTCGGTGTAGCGGACGTCGGCCGCACCCTCGGGCTCGTACCACCACGACTTCCAGTCGCGATTCGCCGGGTCGAGGTCGGCCCATTCCTTCGTCGCGCCGATGTACTCGATCGGGGCGTCGAACCAGACGTAGAAGACCTTGCCCTCGGCGGCCAGCTCCGGCCACGTGTCGGCCGGGACCGGCACGCCCCACTCCAGGTCACGGGTGATCGAGCGGTCGTGCAGGCCCTCGGTCAGCCACTTGCGGGCGATCGACGACGCGAGCTGCGGCCACTCCGCGCCGACCCGGTCGATCCACTCCTCGACCTCGCCCTGGAGCTTGGACTGGAGCAGGAAGAGGTGCCGGGTCTCGCGGACCTCCAGGTCGCTGCTGCCGCTGATCGCCGAACGCGCTTCCAGCAGGTCCGTCGGGTCCAGGACGCGGGTGCAGTTCTCGCACTGGTCACCGCGCGCCTTGTCGTAGCCGCAGTGCGGGCACGTGCCGACGATGTAGCGGTCCGGCAGGAAGCGGTCGTCGGCGATCGAGAAGACCTGGCGGATCGCCCGCTCCTCGATGAACCCGTTCTCCTTGAGCTTCCGCGCGAAGTGCTGCGTGATCTCCACGTTCTGCTGCGAGGAACTGCGGCCGAAGTAGTCGAAGGCCAGCTGGAAGCCGTCGTAGATCGCCTTCTGGGTGTCGTGCGACTGCGCGCAGAACTCGGCGACCGAGAGCCCGGCCTCCTTGGCGGCCAGCTCGGCCGGGGTGCCGTGCTCGTCGGTGGCGCAGATGTACAGCACGTCGTGGCCGCGCTGGCGCAGGTAGCGGGAGTAGACGTCCGCGGGGAGCATCGACCCGACCATGTTGCCCAGGTGCTTGATTCCGTTGATGTACGGCAGCGCGCTGGTGATCAGGTGTCGAGACATCCTCGGATGCTCCTTATGTTCGTGCGTGCGGCACCGCGGCGCGGCCGCGGCGAACCCAGGTAGGGAGGCCCACCCGGAGGATCACACCAGGTGACACCCCCGCCCGATGGGCAGAGCCATGCTATCGAACCGCCCGGACGCTTCTCGCCGGAGTTTCGGGGCCGGGCCGCGCCCGGCGCAGGGATTCTCCGGCCGGGCCCGGCCCTCCCCGCCGTGGAGGCCCGCCTCCGCCGGACGGTCGTCTCGCGGGCGGGGCGGAGAACCCGTGACCGGCGGCACTCCGCGATCGCTCCACTGGAGCGGGGCATAGGCCGACCAGGAGTACGCGCACCACAGCACCGAGCTCCCGATTGGCGTGAACCCGACAGGTGTGGAGCCCAACTGCTGGTGCCACAGCGGCAGTTGATGAAAACTCTCTCTCCGATGGGTCTGCCGCGTCACCAGGACCGCGCGCAAGCCATCGGAAGCGATCGGCAAGCTCTTCCACTTGACGCGCTCCGGCCCGCCGGACGCGGAAGGAGCCAACCATGCGCGCAGGAAGATCGGGCCGGGCGCGGGTCACCGCCGCCCTGGCCCTCGCGATCGCCGGACTCCTGGCCCCGGGAGCCCACGCGGCCGGTGCCGGGATCCAGGACGACGACGAGGACGGCGGGCCCGCCGCGCCCGCCGAGTACAGCTATGTGCAGAAGGCGATCCCCGGACAGTCGCTGCCCCGGCACGCCTACGACAGCGCGGCGTCGCAGGCGGCCGCGCTGCCCGCCACCCCCGGTACCTGGCAGTCCGCCGGGCCCACCAACATCGGAGGCCGGGTCGTCTCCCTGGCCCTGGACCCGAGCCGCCCCGACACCGTGTACGCGGCGGCCGCGAGCGGCGGTCTGTGGCGCTCGGCCGACGCGGGCCAGACCTTCGAACCGGTCTGGCCCGCCCAGCAGACCCAGGCCATGGGAGCGGTCGCCGCTGCCCCGGACGGCACCCTCTTCGCCGGCACCGGCGAGCCCAACCCCGGCGGCGGCAGCGTCACCTACGAAGGCACCGGCATCTACCGCTCCACCGACCACGGCCGCAGCTGGCAGCAGGCCGGGCTGCGCGACTCCGGGGCGATCGGCGCCCTCGACGTGGACCCGCGCCGGCCGCGCCGCGTCCTCGCCGCCGCCACCGGCTCGCTCTACAACGCGGGCGGCGACCGGGGCGTCTACCTCTCCGACGACTCGGGCTCCTCCTGGCGGCGGGTCCTGGACGTGCCGAACGGCTTCACCGGCGCCGTCGACGTACAGCGCGACCCCACCCACGCCGACCGAATCTACGCCGTCCTGTGGGACCACCGCCGCGAACCGGACAAGCGGGCCTACGGCGGAACCGGCTCCGGCATCTACCGTTCCGACGACGGCGGCGCCCACTGGCGGCGGCTCGGCGGCGGACTGCCCACCGCCGACACGGGCCGCACCGGCCTCGGTATCTCCCGCTCCGAACCCGGCCGCCTGTACGCAGTGGTCGGCGCCACCGACGGCAGCTTCGGCGGCCTGTTCACCTCCGCCGACGGCGGTGACACCTGGACCCGGCTGCCCGACAATCCGGCGCTCGCCGACTCGCAGTCCAGCTACTCCTGGTGGTTCGGCAAGGTGTGGGTCGACCCGGCCGACGCCCGCCACGTGCATGTGGCCGGGGTGGCCCTGATGACCACCAAGGACGGCGGCGCCACCTGGACTGCCGAGGAGACCGCCGTCCATGCCGACCAGCACGCCATGATCTGGGACCCGAAGCGCCCCGGCCGCGTCTACCTCGGCGACGACGGAGGCGTCTACCGCTCCGACGCACGCGGCGACGGCGGCTGGACGAAGGCCGCGTACGAGCCGTGGACCCAGCTCTACACCGTGGCCGCGACCCCGCAGGACACCAGCCGGATCTCCGGCGGCGCACAGGACAACGGCTCCATCCGGTCCTGGGGCGGCCCCGGGTTCAACGAGTACCTCGGCGGCGACGGACTGCAGAACCTGATCGACCCGACCGACAAGAACAAGGTGTACGCCTGCTACCAGTACGGGAGTTGCTTCCGCTCGACCGACGGCGGGACCACCTTGACCGAGTACACCGACTCGACCACCGCCGACCGCCGCAACTGGCTGACTCCCGTCCAGTTCGACCCGGTCGCCCCCGATGTCCTCTACTACGGCGGCAACCGGCTCAACCGGTCCACCGACGGGGGCGCCACCTGGACGCCGATCAGCCCCGACCTCACCGGCGGTCCCGGGCGCGACACCTACCCGTACGGCACCATCACCACCGTCGCCGCCGCCCGCGACGGTCACACCGTGTGGGCGGGCACCGACGACGGCCGGGTCTGGGTCACCAGAGACCTCGGCGGGCGCTGGACCCAGGTCCTCGCCGGGCAGCCCTGGGTGACCCGGATCGCCGTGGACCCCGCCGACCCGGCGACGGCGTACGTCTCGCTGTCCGGCTACCGCGCCGGCTCCCCACAGCCCCATGTGCTGCGTACCGGGGATGCGGGCGCGAGCTGGAGCGACCTGTCGGGCAACCTGCCGCAGGCACCGGTCAACGATGTGGTCCTGGGCGCCGGGGGCGTGTTGTACGCCGCCACCGACCAGGGTGTGTTCGTCGGCGCCGTGATCGAGGGTCGGGCCCGCTGGCTGCGGCTTGGTGGCGGCCTGCCGCTGGTCCCGGTCGACGACCTCTCCTACGACCACACCAACCACCGCCTGGTCGCGGCGACGTTCGGCCGTGGCTTCTACACGTTCCGCACGCCGTAACACCGCAACGGACCGCCGGTCACTCCTTGGTACGGCCCGCGAAGTACGTCGCGACCATGTCCTCGGCGCCGTGCCCGGCGGCCTCGGCCCGGGCGAAACGCTCGGCCGACGCCTCGGTCAAGTCGAGCCGTACACCTGCCTGTTGGGCCGCTTCGAGGATCAGCCGGGTGTCCTTGAGGGCGGTGGAGACGGCGAAGCTGGGCGTCAGGTCGCCGGTGAGGAGGGCCGCGGACTTGGCGTGCAGATAGGCGGTGTCCAGCGGGCCGCCGGCGATCGCGTCCAGGAAGAGGCGGGGGTCCACCTGGAGCCCCTCGGCGAGGCCGAGGCATTCGGCGATGGCGCCGACCAGATTGATCACCCAGGTGTTGGCGACCAGCTTCAGACGCGAGGCGCCGCCCGGCTCGTGGCTCACCCAGACGGTCCGCTGCCCGATCGCGTCGAGTACGGGTGCGAGGCGCTCGCGGGCCTCGGCGGGCCCGGAGACGAAGACGGTCAGCTTGCCCTCCTCGGCGGGTCCCCGCGTGCCGAGGACCGGGGCGTCGCAGTACACCACCCCCAACTCGGCTGCCCGGGCGGCCAGTTCGAGGGCCGCGTCCGGTCCGACGGTGGAGGTCTGGAGCCACAGCTGGCCCGGGTGCAGGCCCGGGGAGGCGGCGTCGAGGGTGGCGGACACGGAGGGGCCGTCGTTCAGCGCGGTCAGGACGACGTCGGCGCCGCGCACTGCCTCGCCGGCGTCCGCGTGCACAGTGGCCCCGTCGTCGGCGGGTGCCTCGGCCTTGGCTTGGGTCCGGTTCCAGACCCGTACGGTCAGCCCGGACCGCAGCAGACTGCGGGCCATGCCGGACCCCATGATCCCGGTGCCGAGTACGGCGACGGTGGGCGTGCTCGATGTTGAGGGCACGATGGAACTCCTTCGCGGAGGGTGGCGCTCGGTCGCGTACCTCCGAGTCTGGTACGGACGGGGCCGCTCGGGGGTGTACGGCACCGCCGAAAACGGGCCTGCCCGCCGTCCCCGGGGTGGGGACGGCGGGCAGGCCCGTTTTCGGCAGCGGGGCGTGAGAGCGCTCTCGCGCCTGGCGCGGCCCTGAGGGAGCGGGGCCGACTTAGAGACTGAGAGCGCTCTCACGCACCGTGCGGCGGGAGCGGGACGCGACCGCCTCGGCGGCGAGAGCGCTCTCAGGCGTCCCTCCGCTCTCACACCCCCCGCGGCACCCGCGAAGGCCGCCCGCGGCCCCGTGTCAGGTTGTAGCCGCCGACGCCCGCGAGCGCGGCGAGCAGGCCGCCCGCGCCGGTCCACAGCCAGCGGTCGGTCCACCAGCCCGATGCCCAGCCGCCGTCCGGCTCGACCGCGGACTTCGCGCCGAGCGGGGTGGCCAGCTTGCCGTCCACGGCGTGCGCGCCGCCGGTGTCCAGGACGGTTGGCTCGACCTCCGTCTTGAACGGCAGGCCCCGGTCGGTCTCGGGCAGCGAGACGGCGGTGAGGCGGACGTAGTAGCTGCCCGGCAGCGGATCGTTGGACCACGTGTCGGCCCAGGCGACCGTCGGCCGCAGGGTGCAGGACAGCTCGACCGCGGTCGCGTCCTGTGCCGCCGAGCGGGACTGCATCCCGTACATGCAGGGCTGGCGGCGGCGCAGCCCGTCGTACACGTCGATGCGCCAGGTGGAGGCGCCGTGCCGGGAGGTGGCGTCCGGCAGCGTGACCTTGGCGGTGACGGTCGGGCGCTGCCCGGCGTCGGCGGGGAACACCCAGTACAGGTAGTCACCGGTCGACCCGGACGCGGTGGCCTTCTGGCCCTGCTGCACGGCGACCGCCGTACGGAACGCGGTACCCGCCTCGGTGGGCGCCGCATCGCTCTTGGAGGCGGAGGGGCTCGGCGAGGGCGTGTCGGCGAGCGCGGACCCGGCCGCCCCGCCGAGGAGCGCCGCACCGGCCAGGGCGGTGATCGCCAACTTCCGTACGGTACGCATCAGTTGGCCCCCGGAGTGAGAGGTGGTGTTCAGCATCAGTTGGTCCGCCAGACCGCGATGCGCCAGCGCGAGATCCAGCCCCACACCAGACCCGCGACGAGACCGGTCAGCGCGAGCGCGCCGAGCAGCCACCAGCCCCGGCCGAGGCCGAAGGAGGCCACGTCGGAGGCGTGGTCGGGGCCGTCCACCACGTCGATGGCGAGCTCGACCGGCAGCCCCGGGTCCGTCTTGACGCCGGGCGGTGCGGAGAAGGAGTTGGAGACCTGGAGGCAGACGGTCTCCGGCGTCTTGTCGTCCGAGTCGTCGGCGGGGGCCTTGGGGTAGCGCAGACCCGTCGAGATCAGGTCCGTACGGCCGTCGCCCGCCTCCGAACCGCGGACGATCTCGCGGCCGTGCGCGGTCACCGCCCGCAGCAGCACGCCGTAGTCGGGGTTGGTCTGCCGGTCCACGCCGATGCTGGCGGAGGCGCGCAGCTCCTGGCCGGGCTTCACGTCCACCTTGTACGAGCGGTGCTCGGCGAACTTCTCGCGGTCCGTGTACAGACCGGGCTTGAGCTGCGGGGCGTTCTCGCAGCTCGCGGTGCCGGTGGTGGCGACGGGCACGGCGACGGGGTCGGCCGCCCGGTCCACCAACTGCTTGACCTTGCCGGAGAGTTGGTCGGTGTGCTGCACCGAGGTGTAGGTGCCGCCGGTGGCCTCGGCGATGCAGGTGAGCTGCTCGCGGGTCTTGGCGTCCGGGATCAGGCCGAGCGTGTCGATGGTGAGGTGGATGCCCTGGGCGGCGATGTCGCGGGCCACCTCGCACGGGTCGAGCGGCTGGCAGGTGTCCTCGCCGTCGGTGATGAGCACGATCCGGCGGGTGGCGTCACCGCCCTTGAGGTCCTCGGCCGCGCCCTGCAACGCCGGGCCGATGGGCGTCCAGCCGGTGGGCGCGAGCGTGGCGACGGCGGTCTTGGCCTCGGTACGGTTCAGCGGGCCGACCGGGTAGAGCGCGCGGGTGTCCTTGCAGCCCACCTTGCGGTCCTCGCCGGGGTAGTTGGCCCCCAGCGTCCGTATCCCGAGCTGGACCTCCTGCGGGACCGAGTCGAGGACCTCGTTGAACGCCTGCTTGGCGGCGGACATCCGGGACTTGCCGTCGATGTCGGCGGTCCGCATGGAACCGGAGACGTCGAGGACCAGGTCGACCTTGGGTGCGGCCTGCTCGGACTGCCCGTCGGGCGCTACGGCCGCGGAGGCCGTGCCCGCGGCCGGGAGGATGCCGGTGGCGAAAGTGGCGACCAGCGCGCACACTCCGGCCGCCAGCCGTTTTCTGGTGATCATCGCCGGATCCTATGGAAGCATCGATACGCGCCCCAAATCGGCTGCCCCCGCGTCGGATGCGCGATGTCTGACTAGGAGGTCTTCTGCGGGCTTTGTGCGAGGGCGAGTTCACGTTCCGTCAGCGGAGGGGCCGTCAGTCGCGGCTTGCCGGGTCCGGCCAGCGCGGCGAGCAGGACGCGGGGATGCAGTAGCCCGGTGGCGGGACCCGACAGCGTCATGACCTCGGTGAGGGCGGTGGCCACCGTGTAGTTGCCGGTCGCGGTGTGCGTGAGCCGGCCCACGTAGCGGGACAGCGCCCGGTCGGCCGGGCCGGGCCTGTGCGCGGCGGCCCCTGGGTAGAACGCGTCCTGCCCGGCCGAGAGGATCCATGCCATGCCCACCGGGCGGGCCACCGCCCGCTGTATCCGGCGCGCGAGTCCGCGGGCCGTCAGACCGCGTGCGGCGACCTCCTCGCGCAGGGCGAGCGCACTCTGCGCGGCCACCGACATGCCGTGTCCGTACACGGGGTTGGAGACGGCGACCGCGTCGCCGACCGCGACGAATCCCTCGGGCCAGTGGCTCACGCCCTCGAAGTATCTGCGCCGGTTGGCGGTGTTGGCATAGGTGCTCACCTCGCTCAGCGGTTCGGCCTCGGCGATGAGTTCGCCCACCACCGGATGCCGGGCGCCCAGTGCGAAGGGTACGAAGGCCTCGTTGTCCCCGGTGGGACGGCCGCCCCGGGTGCCGGAGAGCGTGATCAGCCACTGGCGGTCCTCGATCGGCAGGAGCGTCGCGGTGCGACCGGGGACCGGCGCGTGCACATCGGCCTGCAGGCTGATCACGGGGAACGGCTCGTTCCCGGCCGGTGACCGGAACAGCCGGCTCGCATAGACGGTGCCGGCGTCGACCACTTCCTCCTTCGCGAGGGGGACGCCGAGTTCGGTGAGCCACTGCTGGGCGCGCGAACCCCGGCCGCCGGCGTCGACGACCAGGTCGGCCTCGACGACCCGCTCGACACCGTCCTCCGTACGCACCAGGACACCGGTGATCCTGCCCGGGCCACCCGTCAGGGAAAGCACCCTGGTCTGCTGCAGCACCCTCACCGAGGGGCGGACGGTGACCCGTTCGCGTACCACCCAGTCCAGGAGGTCGCGGCCGCAGGAGATCAGGTAGTGGGAATCACGCCAGCGCCGGAACCAGCCCTGCGCCGACAGGCCGACCATCCCGGACGTCAGGGGTATCCGGTGCGCGCCGCGGGCCAGCCAGTCCTCCATCACCCCGGGCACCAGGCGTTCCATCGCCTCGGCCCCGCCGCACCAGAGCATGTGGCCGTGCCGGGCCTGGGGGAGGCACTTGCGCGGCTGCGGCCCCGAGGGCAGGGTGTCCTGCTCGATGACGGTGATCTCGTCGCAGTGTCCGGCGAGCGCGGCCGCCGACAGCATGCCCGCGAGCCCGCCTCCGACGATGACGGCCCGGCCTTTGCGCAGGGGGGCCGAGGCGGTTCGGTCGGGTCTGTGCGATGAGCCCGAGGGTGTTGCGTCCGGTGTGTTCATGGCTGCTGGCTTCCCGCCCGTGCCGGGTCGCGGCGGGCTGCTTCGACGATGCGTGAGTTGCGGAACGCCTCGGACACCAGCACCAGGTCCCGCGCCCGCTCGATGGCGGTCGGGGCCTCCACCTGCTCGCCGCGCAGTGCCAGGCCCTCCGGATCGTGCGCCCGCGCCGTGAGGGCGGCGGCGATCATGGCCGCGTCGGCGACCGCCTTGGCCCGCCGGGGGTCGGCTCCGGCGCAGACTGCCGCCGACTTGGCAGCGGTGTGCACCGCGAGGTCGAAGTAGGGGGCGAGCGAGAGGACCCCGTCGAGGATGCCCGCCTCGCGGTAGGTCAGCCGGAGCTCGGCCGGTGACCACCACGCCATCCGCACCGAACCGCCCGCGGCCGTCGGCTCGGCGTGCAGGGCCCGCCACAGGGGGCCCAGCTTGCGGTAGGCGGACCAGGACTGCCGAGTGTGCGAGAGCCTCGGCCCGATCAGCGGAACGAGGAAGCCCGCGGCGACGAGCAGCGCCGAGACGGACGCCACCGGCGGGGCCGCGTTGGTGCTGAGCCAGTCCCAGTCGTGTCCCGACCAACGTGCCCCGACCGCGCCGAACTTGAGGACGTCGAAGACCAGGTTGAGCAGATACCCGCTGACGACGAGCATCAGGCCCGTACGCAGCCAGCCGTGCACCCGGACCGACCATTTCCAGCACAGCACGGTCGTGACCAGGGAGGCGATGGAGTGCGCGACCAGATAGAGGACGATCATCTCGCGGATGTACGGGGTGTTCGCGTAGTGCGTGTCCAGGTCCCTGAGCCGCTCCTCGGAGGCGTCCCCGAGAGCGAACAGGGTGAACAGTGCGACGATCACCAGGGCGTAGGCCGCCAGACACCGCAGGCTCGCCCGGCGGGCCGCCTTCGGGGGGCCGCCCCGCCAGTTGATGATCATCACTAGGCAGGCGGCGTTGTACGCGGTGAGGATCGAGTAGACCAGCGGAGCGGAGAAGTTCGGCACCCCGGTGATGCGGTTGACTTCCGCGATCGTCGTCGGCGCGGCGAAGAAGAGCACCGAACTGGCCACGAGCAGAAGGGCGTTGACGGTTCGGAGCAGCGGGTCGCGCCAGGTGCGGCGCATGCCGGGCACCCGGCAGGCGAACCCGATGGCGAGCAGCACGGCCGGGACGTAGAAATCCAGGTCCTTCACGCGTCAGCCCTGTGGTCGGTGATAGCCCAGGGAGGCTTCGATCCGGCCGGCGATGGCGTCCCGGTGTGCGGGCACGTATGCCCCTGAACCGGGCAGCCAGGGGCGGCACTTGCTGCCGAGCAGCAGCCCGAAGCTCTCCGCCTCGGACTCCTCCGCCAAGTGGGAACGCGTCCGGGCCGCCACCTTGCGTACGGCCGCGCCCAGGTCGCCGTCCGCGGTCAGCAGCCGGGCGGCGACCGCCGCGCCCGCCACATGGTGGCTGCCGTGTCCCGCGTCCATGTGCCACAACTCGTGCCCGAGGATGACCAGTTGGTGGTCGGGTGTCGTGCGCTCCTCCACCACCACCAGATCCCGGTCCGCCATGTCGAGCCAGAGGCCGCTCGCGGTGCCGGGCGGGAAGGCCGCCATGCGGAACTCGACGGGGCGGCCCCGGCGCTTGCTCATGCCCTCGCAGAGGGCGGCGTACAGAGCGGTCGGCTCCGCCGGGGCGGGGATCGTGATTCCCGCGACCAGCTCGCCGCACAGCCGGCGCATCTCCTTGCCTATGCCCACCGTTCTCCCCGCCAGCCGTTCATGGAGCAGCACTTCGTCGAGCAGCCCGTCTCTGTGCAGCCTGCCGAGCCGTACGCGATTGATCCAGTCAACATTGAGCCGGAGTTCGTTGAACTCGGCATCACATGACGGCCTGAAATGAACGGACGGCGATGTCCGGGCAGGCCGATGGGTGCGGCAGGGTGCTGCCGCGGGGTGCGGATCATGTCAGGACTCCGACCGCTTGACGCTCTCCAGGAGCATGTCGAGCCACTCGGTGACCTTGTCGCGGTGCTTGTCGGTGGGGAGCTGGGCGGCGCGCCAGGCGATGCCGCGCACCCCGTGGTCCTGGAGCAGGCGCTCCAGCGCGTCCCCGCCGGGGGTCCCGGCGAGCGCCCCCTCGCGTTCTCGGCCCGCGAGTTGCTGGAGCAGCTCCTGCTCGGTGCGCAGCAGGGCGCCGCCGAGCGCGTCGGTGTCGTCGGCGGTCAGGAACCCCGCGTGCACCCCGAAGAAGCGCTGGATCGCGTCGCAGTGCTCCATCGTCGGCCGCCGGTCGCCGTTGATCAGGGCGCCCGCCTGCTGGCGCGACATGCCCGCGCCGTCGGCGATCTCCTGCTGGGTGTGGGGCCGGCCGTTGGGTTTGCGCCGGGTGCTGCGCAGCAGGCTGAACCGCTGCAGGAAGCGTGCCTGCAGATCGGGTTCGCCGGCCGGCCGCCCGTCGAGCAGCGCGCCCACGACGTCGGCCGGAACGCCCGAGGCCTCGGAGAGCCGGTGGACGTCGAACACGTCCGCCTGACTCGTTCCGAGCTTTGCGGCGAGCTCGGCCACACGGGCGACGACGGCCGCGAGGGGGCTCGTGGCCGCCGGTCCCGGAACCAAGAAGCCGTCCGTCACCAGTAGTTCTCCTAGATCATGCGAGGTCGGTGGGCACAACAGTGGATGCTCCGGAGGTTAGCGGGTCCCGGCAACAACAACCAGAACTTGCCACAGTTGTGGCGCAATCAATGCTTCGGGGGGCCGGAATGCCACGATGCTTGACATCATTGTGTCGGCGGTATCAGGATCGCCACGCGGTGTGAAGATCGCCCTCCGAGCCCCGGGCGGGCCCGAAGGCCGGCCGCCGCACTCGCGGGCCAGCAAGAGGAGTCGCGTACTCGATGGCGGAAGAATCGGTGGCGAAGGATTCGGTGACCAAGGTTGTGACAGCGCACGCTCCGGTGGTGGGGCGCCCGTTCGCCCTGGTCCAGGAGCGGCCCGGACAGCAGACGGCCGCGGGGGAGCGTGCCGCCGACGACACGACGACCGTAAGAACGGGCGCCCCTGTGGCCAGGGAGCTCCCGGACGACCCCGAGCTCAGGGCCTATGTCCACGACTACTTCGCGATGACGGACGCCCTGCCCTTCCCGTCCGTGGTCCTCGATCCGGGCTGGGGCGTGGCCCACGCCAATCCGGCGTACGACGCGCTCTTCGGTGGCGTCGGGCCGCACCCGACCGCCATGCCCGGCCACAACTTCCTGCGCTTCGTGCTGTTCCACCCGGACGCGGCCAGTGTGCTCGCCGAGCACGAGACCGCCTGGTGCCTGCCGATGCTGGCCCAGTTCGCCGAGGCGTTCGCCGACGACGAGAGCGCTCCCGGGCTGCGGGACATCCGCCAGGAGATCGCCGACGACCCGATCATGGACGCCGCCTTCCGCCTCGGCCTGCCGCACTGGGTCCGGGCGGTCGGCGACGCGGCGGTGCACCACGACGGCGCGGTACGGCACGTGCGCCACCCCGACCCCGAGCGCGGCCGCACCAGCTGCCGCCTCGTCAGCGAATCCCCGCGCACACTACGGGAGTTCGGGCTGCGCCGGCTGACGCTGGTGCTCCGCGAGACCGAGCCCGCCGCCCCCCGGCGCGGCCGCGCCCACCTCAGCGTGGTGCCGACCCGCTAGCGTCGCCCGCACCGTACGGTTTCGGCCAACCCCGGGCGAACTCGGTCCCCCGGAAAGGATGTTGCTAGCGTGGCCGCGGCAGGCCGGGGCGACAGGTGAATCGGGGGCGGGACATGCTGGATCCCACATCGACGGCGGCCATCGCCGCCGTACTCGGCTCGGTCGGCACGGCCCTCGCGAACGAAGCGGGCAAAGCCGCCTGGGAAAGCGTCGGCGGTCTGGTCCGCCGCGCCGTCGGCCGCGAGGTCCGCGCCCCACAAAACCGCGACGAACTGGACGGCGTCGCCCGGCAGGTTCACGAGGCGTTACGTCAGGACCCCGCCCTCGCCCGCGCCTGGACGGCGTTCGCGCGCAGCGCCCCGCGCCCCGGCCACCCGAACCAAGTGCCCGCACTGCACGCCTCCACCCGCTTCTTCACCGACCGCGACAGCCAGCGCCGGGCCCTGAGCCGGGAGGCTTTCCGCAAGGCGGACGGCCGGCCCCGGATCGCCGTGCTGCACGGCCCGCAGGGCATCGGCACCAGCGCGCTCGCCATCCACTGGGGCTGCACCGAACTGCGCCGCTTCCCCGACGGACAGCTGTACGCAGATCTGCGCGGCGCCGGCCCCGGCGCCGGCTCCATCACCGGGGCCGACCCGTCGACCGTACTGCGGCTGCTGCTCCAGCAGTTCGGCATCCCGGCGGCGGAGATCCCGCCGGGGCACGACGACCGCCAGGCCCTGTTGCGCGCCTGCACGGCGGACCGCCGGATGCTGATCGTCCTCGACCACGCCCGGTCCGCCGCGCAGATCCTGCCCGTGCTCACCTCCGCGCCCGGCGTGTTCGTCATCGTGGCGGCCCGCCACCCCCTGCCCGGCCTCGACGCGGTGGGGATCCCGGTCGGACCGCTCGCCGACAAGGACGCGCGGCGGCTCCTCGCCGAGGTCGCCAAGGCCGGGAACGTGCCGCTGGACCGTGCTGCCCTGCCCGCCGTGCTCGCGCGCTGCGCCGGTTCCCCCTTCGCGCTGCGCGCCGCCGCCGCCCGTCTCACCGCGCGGCACTGGCGGCAGGACGCGGACCCGGGCGGCGACGCGGCCCGCACGGCCGTCGCCGACGGCATGCGCGACCTCGGCCCGGACGTGGCGCGGGCCCTGCGGCTGCTCGCCCAGCGCGACTGGCCCGCCATCGGCGCGCCGATGGCCGCGGCCACACTGGGTCTTGACGAGACGGTCGCCGAACGCATCCTGGGTGAACTCGCGGACAGCCGCCTTCTTGAGAGCGCGACCAACGGAACGTACCGGGTCAGACCGCTGGCCCGGGAGTACGCCGCGACGCAGGCGCTCCGTGAGGACGGCCTCGCCGCGGTGGAAGAGGCGGTGCGGCGCGCGGTGCGCTGGTGCGTCGGCTTCGCCGAACCGGCGAGCAAGGCCGCCCTCAGCCAAGGCTGGCGGCTGGGTCCGGAGCAGCCGACGCGGGCCGGTGCGCGGTATACGGACGCCGGCGAGGCGCTGAAGGCGCTGCGCGACGAACTGGGCAATCTCCTCCAAGCGATCGGCGCGGCCGAGGAGTTGGGGGACGCGGACTCCGTCTTCCGGCTGAACCAGGCCCTGTGGCCGGTGCAGCTGAAGATGGGCTGCCACGACGAACTGCTTCCCGCCCTGCGCGCGGGCGTCCGGGCCACCGAGGCCCACGACCCGAACTCCCGCGAGGCCGCCCGCATGCAGACCCTGCTCGGCCTGAACCTCACGGAACTTCGCCGGCCGGCCGAGGCCGAGAGCGCTTTCACCGCGGCCGCCCGCATCGAACAGGCCGTCGGCCACGTCCGGGGCCACGCCACCGCCGTCGAATCCCTGGGACTGCTGCGACTGCGCGAGTGGCGCTACCCGGAGGCGTACCACTGCTTCGAGGCGGCCGACCGCATCCTCGACGGGGTGCCAGCCGACGGCGAGGGAAGCGGTGATCTCCCGCGCGCCCGCGCCCTGTTGGAGCGCCACCGGGGCCGGGCGCTGCGCGGCCTCGGCCGATGGGCGGAGGCGGCGGCCCGCCTTGAGAGCGCTCTCGCCTTCTTCCGCGGCACCCACGAGGCGTACAACACGGCCCGCACGCTCACGGACCTCGCCGAGACCTTCGAGGAGAGTGGCCGTCCGGCGGACGCGCTGCCGCTGATCGACGAAGCGATGGCGGCGCTGGCGAACGAACAGGCCCACTACCAGTTGGTCCGGTTGCGGGCGGTTCGCGAACGGTGCGAGGGCCCGGCGGGGGAGTGAAGGGCCGCGGCCCCTACGGCCGTGGCGCCGCCAGCCCCCGAAGGAGCAGCTCGACCAGCCGCCGGGGGTCATAGCGGGGGTCGCTGTCGCGGCCGATGCAGAGGTTGCCGATGCCGCGCATCAGCTCGTACGCCTGCGTACCGGGCCTGATCTCCCCGGAGTCGACCGCGGCGTCGAGCAACTCGGCGCAGACGGGCACGAGGCGCTCCTGGAAGTAGGTGAGCAGCGCGTCGAAGCCGCCGCTGTCCGATTGCATCGCCTTGGCGAGCCCGTGCTTGGTGACGAGGAAGTCGACGAAGAGGTCGACCCACTGGCGGAGGGCCGCGAGCGGGGATTCGCCGTCGGCCAGCAGGCTCGGGCCGGCCTCGGCGCACGCGTCCACCTGGTGGCGGTAGACGGCGACGACGAGGTCCGCTCGCGTCGGGAAGTGGCGGTAGATCGTTCCCATCCCGACGCCCGCCCGGGCCGCGATCTCACGGATCGGCGCATCGACACCGGAGGTGACGAACACGGCGGCGGCGGCGTCGAGCAGCGTCTGCTTGTTGCGCAACGCGTCGGCCCGCTTGCTCCGGGCCGCACCTTCCCCGGCGGGACTCGTCCTGGGCACCGCGCACTCCTTCCGACGGCCATTGACTAAACGGAACAGTGCTCCGTATATTAAACGGAGCGACGTTCCGCTTGCAGCCTAGCTCAAGCCGGACGCGCCCGACCGCCTTCCCCCTGCGCCGCGAGCCCTATGAAGCCGCCGTCAGGGCCACTGAAGGCACACCAAAGTCACATCGCAAGCGCATCACAGGCGTATCGAAGACACATCAAAGGCATATCGAAGGGGCACGCACACCATGAGCGCACCGACATCGACTTACGCAGCCGGCACCTTCACCCCGCCGCCCACCCCTGTCCTCTCGGTCGGTCCGGTGGTGCTGTCGGCGCCCGGGCGGCCCGTGGACCTGGAGGTACGGGTCTCCGCCCCGGTCAGCGGAACCGGCCTGCCGGTCATCCTCCTCTCCCACGGCCAGGGCCACTCGAACCACCTCTCCTCACTGAACGGCTACGCCCCGCTCGTCAACTACTGGGCGGCGCACGGCTTCGCGGTCATCCAGCCCACCCATCTGAGTTCGACGACGCTGAGCCTGGACCCCACCACCCCCGGGGCGCCCATGTACTGGCGATCGCGGGCCGAGGACATGACGCGCACCCTCGACGCACTCGACGCGATCGAGGCCGCGGTACCGCTGCTCCTCGGACGCCTGGACCGCGGCAGGGTCGCCGTCGCCGGGCACTCGATGGGCGGCCACACCGCGAGCCTGCTCCTCGGCGCGAGGCTCACCGACCCGGACGACGGCACGGACGTGAACCTGGCCGAGCCCCGGATCAAGGCGGGCGTACTGCTCGCCGCCCCCGGCAGGGGAGGCGACGCCCTCACCGAGCGCATGGCCGAGGACTTCCCCTTCCTCCGGACCCCGGACTTCTCCCGGATGACGGCCCCCGCGCTGGTGGTGGCCGGCGACAAGGACGCCTCCGCCCACCTGACGGTGAACGGCCCCGACTGGCACACCGACCCGTACGCCCTCGCCCCGGCCCCCAAGTCCCTGCTCACCCTCTTCGACGCGGAGCATGGCCTTGGCGGGATCTCCGGGTACGACGTCGCCGAGACCACGGACGAGAACCCCGAGCGGGTCTCCGCGGTCCAGCACCTCACTTGGGCCTACCTCCGCTCCGAGCTCTACCCGGGGGACCCGGCCTGGGAGTTGGCGCAGGACGCGCTGGCGGGCAAGGCGGATCCGCTGGGCCGGGTCGAATCCAAGTAGGGCTCCTCGGCCGTCATTTCGCGACGGTGACCCGGTGCACGGTGTGTCCCGTGCGTACGGCCAACCCCTCTTCCATCGCCTGCTCGACGGTGTGGCCCGCCGTCAGCCAGGCGTGCAGGGCCGAGGCCGCGGCCGCTGGGTCGAGTCCGGTCGGGGCGCCGGTGAGGCGGAGGGGCGGACCGGTGCGCGTTCGTACCGTGCATTCGCCCGGGGCCGTGATGTAGGCGGCCAGGGCGCTGTGCGGATGGCGGGCGAGCACCTCGGACGTCCACTGCTCGGGTGATCCGAAGCGGGGGTCGTCCGCTGCTCCGTGCCTCAACAGCACGTCTGTCAGGGCGAGTTGGGACGGATCCCGGGTGTCCTCGTGGACGGCTACGTGGGCGTGGCCCTCGCCGTCCGGCTCGTACCAGGGGTCGGCGTACCGGGCCACGTGGATCTCGGGCGGGTCCGTCGTCACCCGGGTCAGGACGTGCAACGGAGCGGTGAGGGGTGCGCGTTGGAGCGGGGGCGTGCGAAGGCGTTCGAGGAGTGCGGGGCGCGGCGGCTCGGGGATGTTGATCAGGCGGTAGAAGAGGGCGCGCAACAGGGCCGCCGACTCGCCGGGGGAGGACGTGGTGAGGTTCGCCGGGCCCGGGAGCGGGTGATGCTTCGCCAGCAGGTCGTCCAGTTGCGTGGCCAGCGGCAGGTGCGGGTCCAACTGGGGTGCCTGCCGTACGAATTCGGCCACGGGGGATCGCGGGTCGAGGCCGCCCGTGGGGGCCGCGCCGAGCAGTACGGGGGTGCCGAGAGCCGCCGCGTAGTAGCTCACCGAGCCGTGGTCGCCGATCACCGCGTCCGCCGCGAGCAGCGCCTGGCGCCAGTCGTGCAGGGGGTCGACGAGTACGAGGCCGCCGCGCCGAGCCCGGTCGAGCCAGGCCCGGACCTGGCCGGGGCCGTGCCCGTGCCAGATGTTGGGGTGCAGCACGGCGGCGACCCGGTACTCGTCGGCGGGCAGCTCGGCGGTGAGCCGGGGCGACAGGGAAGGGAGCACGTCGTCCCCGCCGCCGTCGCCGAACAGCGACTCGGGGTTCCAGGTCGAGTTCAGCAGAACCAGACGCTGCCCCCGGCGCACTCCGAACGCCTTCTGGAAGCGCTCTCGGTACGGGCGTTCGGCCAGTATCCGGTCGAAGCAGGGATCGCCCGCGAGGGTCGCGGTGGGCACGGCCTGGGGGCACGCGGCGCGCAAACGGTCCAGTTGCTCGGGGTGCGAGAGGACCATGGCATCCGCGACCGGTATGCCTTCGTGCAGCAGCCACTCGGGGGAGAGGCCGAAGACGGGAGGCGGGGTGAGAGCGCTCTCGGATTCGGGTGGGCGCTGGTGATGCTTGCCTGAGCCTGAGCCTGAGCCTGAGCCTGAGCCTGAGGCATCGGGCGAAGGGTGTCCGGTGTCCGGTGTCCGGTGTCCGGTGTCCGGTGTGGAGAGCGTCTTATTGTAGCCGACGCCGTGTGAGAGCAGGGCCAACTTGCCTGAAATCAGGTGGAGTTGACCGCCCAGGCTGGCTGTGATCGCCAGGTCGACCTTGGTTTCGAGGGCCTGCTCCCACGGCAGCACCGGGAGCCCGGTCTCGGCGAGCAGAGCCTCCACGCCACCCTCGAACGCCGAGGAACCCGTGCACGTGGTCAGGAGCTGTATGCGGAGGTCGTCGTGGAACAGGGGCAGTACGTCGAGCAGCCGGGTCGCCGATGTCACGTTGTGCACCACGAACAGCACGCGCCGGCAGCGGCCGCGAGTCGCCCACCGAGCGGCGTCGTCCCCGACCGGCACCCGTATGCGCCGGTCGTCGGACCCGTTCACCGCGCCACCCCCAGCTTCACGCCCGCCATCCCCTCGTTGTGGTCCGGCCACGATAGCCAAGGGGCTGGGCCGCATCCGCGCGGGTGGCGGGCTTGTGCGGTGCGGACCGGGTGCCGGGGCGATCCTGGTCGGCGCCCGTTGGAGAATGGGCGGGTGATGCTCCGCTACCGCGTACTCGGACCGACGCAGGCCCTGCGTCCTGACGGCAGTGAAGCGCGGCTCGCGGGCGCCCGCCTGAGAGCGCTCCTCGCCGCGCTCGCGGCCGGCGCCGGGCGTGCGGTGCCCCAGCCGGTGCTGATCTCGCAGGTGTGGGGCGAAGGGGACGCGCCGCCCGCCGACGAGGTCGCGGCGGTGCAGGCCCTGGTGGGACGGCTGCGGCGGGCGCTCGGGGCGGACGCGGTGGTCTCCGTCCCAGGCGGGTATCGGCTCGCCGTCCACGCCGACGAGATCGACCTCTTCCGCTTCGAGCGTCTCGTGGCGGAGGGCGCGACCGCACTCGCCGCCGGAGACGCCGAGCGCGCGGCAGGACTCCTGGACGACGCGCTCGCGCTGTGGCACGGCCCCGCACTGGCCGACCTTCCGGCGTGGGAAGGCGACCCGCTGGTGGTACGGGCCGAACGGCACCAGGCCGACGCCCGCCGCAATCGGCTGGCGGCGGAGGTGGAGCTGGGACGCGCCGAAAGCGCTCTCGGCGAGCTGACCGCGCTCGCGGCCGCCGCCCCGCTCGACGAACCGCTCCAAGCCCTCCGCATCCGGGCGCTGAGGGCCGCCGGTCGCTCGGCCGAGGCGCTGGCCGCCTACGAATCCGTACGGGGAGCGCTCTCGGAACGCCTCGGCACGAACCCGGGGCCGGAGCTGCTGGCCTTGCACGCCGAATTGCTCAACCCTGAACGCCATGGGGAGAGCGCTCGTACGGGCCCGCGCCACACCGGCTCGTCCCACATGACCTCGCAGGACATGGCCCCGAACCACACGGGCTCGCGCCACACGTCCTCGCCCCACGTCGGCTCATCCCACACGGGCTCGCCGCACATGGCTCCGCGCGACATGGCGTCCTCCCACATGGGCTCGCAGCACATGGCCGCACCGCACACGGGATCACTCCACATGGCGTCACCCGACGCGGCCTCACCCCCCACAGCCCCGCCCCGCACTCCTCCACCGCCCGCCGCGCCCCGGACACCACATGCGGCACCCGCGCCCGTACGCGCACCCGCGCCCGGAACCACCCCCATGGCGCGCCCAAGCCATGCCGGGCCGGAAACCTCACCGGTCCGCCCCCTCGGCAACCTCCGTGCGCGCCTCACCTCGTTCGTCGGGCGGGAGCTCGATGTCCGTGCCCTGCACGACGATCTGCGGCAGGAGCGACTGATCACGCTCACCGGGCCCGGCGGCGCGGGCAAGACGCGCCTCGCGGTGGAGGCGGCCGATGCCGCGGCGCCGGAGTGGGTCGACGGGGTGTGGCTGGTCGAGCTCGCGCCCGTACGGGACGCGGTCAGCCTGGCCGAGGCCGTGCTCACCGCGCTGGGCGCCCGGGAGACACGGCTCGTCGGCCCGGCCGAGACGGCGCCCAGGGACCCGCTCGCGCAGTTGCTGGCCCACTGCGGACGCCTGCGCATGCTCATCGTGCTCGACAACTGCGAGCAAGTCGTGGCCGCAGCAGCCGAGTTGGTGGAGGAGCTGCTCACGGCGTGCCCGGACGTCACAGTCCTCGCCACCAGCCGGGAGCCGCTCGGTGTGCCGGGGGAGCGGGTGACGGCGATCGGGCCGCTGCCGCATGAGAGCGCTCTCAGGCTGTTCGGGCAGCGTGGCGCCGCGGCCCGGCCGGAGTTCAGTGCCGAGGCCGATCCGGACGCGGTCGCGGAGATCTGCCGGCGTCTGGACGGGCTGCCGCTCGCCCTCGAACTCGCTGCCGCACGGCTGCGGTTGTTCACGCCGCGTCAGATCGCGGACAGGCTCGACGATCGGTTCCGGCTGCTCAACACCGGCCCCCGCACCAGTAGGACCATCCAGCCGAGACAGCAGACCCTGCGAGCGGTGGTCGACTGGTCCTGGGACCTGCTCGACGCCTCGGAGCGAGCCGTCCTGCGACGCCTCGCCGTCTTCGCGGGCGGCTTCGCCCTGCCGGAGGCGGAAGCTGTCTGCGCGGATCCGGAGGAGGAGGCCGTCTGCGCGGCTCCGGAGGAGGCGGGGACCGAGGAGACGGACCCCGAGAGGTCGGGCTCCAGCAAGCCAGGCCCCCGGAAGCCAGGCCCGCGGAAGTCAGGCCCTGGGGTGGGCCCCGCCGATGTCCTGGACCTCCTCGGCTCCCTCGTCGACAAGTCACTCGTCACGGCCGCGCCCGACGGTGACGGCGCGACGATGCGGTACTGCCTGCTGGAGACCGTCGCCGAGTACGCCGCCCAGCGGCTCGACGAGGCCGGCGAGCGGGCGGAGGTCGAGCTGCGCCACCTCGTCACGTACCGCGAACTCGCCCGCACGGGCGAGGCGGCACTGCGCGGCCCGCGCCAGCGCGAGATCATCGAACGCCTCGAAGCCGAGCGCGACAACATAACTTCCGCCCTGCGTACGGCAGTTGGGCGAGAGCGCGAGCAGGACGCGCTGTGTCTCGTCCTCGCCATGGCCTGGTTCTGGCAGCTGCGGGGGCACCAGGCGGACGCGCGGAGCTGGTCCGGGGCCGTCGCCGAGCTCGGTCCGGATCCCTTCGCCGAGCCCGTGCGGCCCGTCGTCCCGCTCGCCGACCGCTGCACGGACAGCCCGCCGCCCTGGTCCGAGGAGCAGCTCTGGGAAGCCCGGCGCGGGGTGCGGCTCATGGTGTTCGCGGCCAGGGGCGGGGGCGACACGGAGCTCAACAGCCCCGAGACCGTGGCGTATCTGCGCCGGATCGTCCGGGCGTACGGACCCGGTCTCCCGCAGAACAGCCGCCAGCCCGGCTCCGTCTGGTACTTCGCCCGGCTCCTCACGGGTGAGTTCACCGGCTTCGACCGGGTCGTCGACGAGATGGTCGCCGACGCCCGGCAGTACGGCGACCCGTGGGACCTCGCCTTCGCTCTCCTGCTCCGCGCGAAACTGCTCGACGGCAGCGACGCCGACGACGCTCTCGCCCTCTTCGAGCGCGTCGGCGACCCCTGGGGAATCGCGGAATCCCTCTCCGCGCGCGGTGACTCCTACGAGCGGGAAGGCCGGTACGAGGAGGCCGCCACGGACTTCGAGCGGGCTCTGCAGAGGGTCACCGAGATGGGTGCGCACGCCCAAGTGTCCGTGTTCAAGGGCAAGTTGGCTTCGGCCCGCCTTGAGATGGCCCGTACTCCGGCCGAGCGGGAAGAGGCGGAGCGGCTGCTCGCGGACGCCGTCGAGGAGTCGAGGCAGTTCCCGCAGGAGAGCCTCGGAACCGCCCGGATGCTCCTCGCCCAGCACTTCGGCCGCACCGGCCGCACCGGTGCCGCCCGCCAGCAACTCCAGCTGATGGAAGGCGAGTTCACCGCACTGACGCCCGAGCTCTTCCGTGGTCTCGTCGCCGGGATGTACGGCTGGCTCGACTGTCTGGACGGCAAGTACGCCGACGCCCGGGGCCGGATCCAGGACGCCGTGCGCCACTTGGAGAGTCAGGCCTATCTGGTCGCCCCCAACCTGATCCTCAGTCAATTCCTGTCCGCGGCCTGGGCGAAGGCCGAACTGGGCGCGGCGGTGGACGGGGCCCGGCTGCTCGGTGCGTACGACCGGAACTCGACCGGACGTGACAGCTTCGGATTCCGCCCGCTGCCCGCCGAGCCCGAGACCCGGCGCCGGGCGGAGGCCGAACTGCGCCGGACGCTCGACCCGGCGGCGTACGAACGCGCCTACGCCGAGGGAGCGGACCTGGACGTGAGGCAGGCCGCCGCCCTGGTCTGATCCACCCCGCCCCCTTCCCGCCGGGTTTCCTACTGCGCCCACCCCTGCGCCCGCTCCCGCGCCTCCGCCAGGTCCGCCTCGGTCGGGGCGTCGTCCTGGGTGAGGCGGTGGCGCCAATAGCCCGCGAAGCTCACCGACCGCTTGGGCAGGCCGCGTTCGGCGACGAGTTGGCGGCGCACGGCCCGTACCGCCCCCGCCTCCCCAGCCAGCCACGCGTGCACCGACCCCGGCGGGAATTCGGCCGCCCGCACCGCCCGCACCAGCACTTCGCCGGTCCCCGGCCGCAGCGGCGCCCGGTGCAGCCAGTGCACGGTCAGCTCGCCCGGCGACTCCAGGGCCAGCTCGTCCTGCGGCCCGTTCACCTCGATGTACGCCACCGCGCGTGCCCCCTTCGGCAGCGCCTCGACGATCGTCGCGAGCGCCGGAAGGCCCGTCTCGTCGGCCACGAGCAGCATCCAGTCCGTGGTCGCGATCGGCACCGGTGTCGCGAAGTACGCCGAGGGGCCGAACATGCCGAGTACGGCGCCGGGCGCCGCGGCCCGGGCCCAGCGCGTCGCCGGGCCGTCCGCACCGGCGTGCAGTACGAAGTCGATGTCGATCGTGCCGCGCGCCCTGTCGTGGGCCCGGACGGTATAGCTCCGCATCCACGGCCGCCGCGGCTCGGGGATCTCCTGGAAGGCCTGGTACCAGCGCATGAAGTCGCCGTCCGCGCCCGCCGCGGGCAGTACGGGCACGGACTGGCCGGGCCGGGGAAAGTACAGCTTGACCTGCTGGTCGGGGCCCTCGACGCGGAAGTCCGCGAGGTCGGCGCCGCGGAACGTCACCCGCACCATGTGCCCGGCGATCCTGCGGATCCCGGCCACTTCGACGAACCGGACCGGAAGCGACCGGCCCGCCGCCGAGTGCTCGGCCGGCCCACCCGGAATCGACTGCCTTGCTCCCTGCCCCGCTGCTGACTGCTCCATCTGGCTTTTTCCTCCCTGTCCCCGGCGTGCGTCTCACGCCCGGGCCCCCACCGTCACGGCAGACGCCTACAGATGGCCGACATCCCGGCTACAGGGTCGGTCCAACAGGTCCCCCGGGTGGGGCGCGAGGGGCGCGCGTGAAGCTCGGCTGTTGACCCGCTTAAGAAATCCTCGATGGACTCTGCGGCCCGGGCTCGGCAGATTGGTGATCAGCAAGATCGGCCGGGTCATCCGGATCAGCAAGATCCTCCAGCGCGTCCGTATCCGTCAGATGCGTCAGATACGTCAGATACGTCGGACTCGTCGGACCCGCCCGATCCTCAGCCCGCACGTCCGGCCACCGATCCGTGGCCGGCCGCCCCTCTCCGTACGCCGGGAGCCCCGCCCATGAAGGCACTTGTCAAGCAGCACGCCGAACCCGGACTGTGGCTCATGGACGTTCCCGAGCCGGAGACCGGGCCCGGCGATGTGCTGATCAAGGTCCTTCGCACCGGCATCTGCGGCACCGACCTGCACATCCGCTCCTGGGACGGCTGGGCGCAGGGCGCCGTCAAGACCCCGCTGATCCTGGGCCACGAGTTCGTCGGCGAGGTCGCCGCGATCGGCGCGGACGTCCAGGACATCGCGGTCGGCGACCTGGTCAGCGGCGAGGGCCACCTGGTCTGCGGGAAGTGCCGCAACTGTCTGGCCGGACGCCGCCACCTGTGCCGCTCCACCATCGGCCTGGGCGTCGGCCGCAACGGCGCGTTCGCCGAGTACGTGGCGCTGCCCGCCTCCAACGTGTGGGTGCACCGCACCCAGGTCGACCTCGACGTCGCCGCGATCTTCGACCCGTTCGGCAACGCCGTGCACACCGCGCTGTCGTTCCCGCTGGTCGGCGAGGACGTGCTGATCACCGGCGCGGGCCCGATCGGCATCATGGCCGCGGCCGTCGCCAAGCACGCCGGCGCCCGCAGCGTCGTGATCACGGACGTCAGCGAGTCCCGCCTGGAGATCGCCCGCAAGGCCGGTGCCACCCTCGCGCTCAACGTCGCCGAGCACGACATCGCGCACGCCCAGAAGCAGCTCGGCCTCAAGGAGGGCTTCGACATCGGCCTGGAGATGTCGGGCCGCCCCGAGGCGATGCGCGACATGGTCGCGAACATGACGCACGGCGGCCGCATCGCGATGCTCGGCCTGCCCGCGCAGGAGTTCGCCGTGGACTGGGCGAAGATCGTCACCTCGATGATCACCATCAAGGGCATCTACGGCCGCGAGATGTTCGAGACGTGGTACGCCATGACGGTGCTGCTCGAAGGCGGCCTCGACCTCAGCCCGGTGATCACCGGAAAGTACGGCTACCAGGACTTCGACGCGGCCTTCGACGAGGCCGCCACCGCCCGCAGCGGCAAGATCATCCTCGACTGGACCGTCTGAGTCCCCGCCCGGACCACCGGACACCCCTAGGAGCCCCGAGCATGTACGCGAACGTCCGCGACGACCTCCAGAAGACCCTCGACGAGATCAAGGAAGCCGGTCTCTTCAAGCCCGAGCGTGTTATCTCCACCCCGCAGAGCGCCTCCGTCTCCGTGCCGTCGGGCGACGTACTCAACTTCTGCGCCAACAACTACCTCGGCCTCGCCGACCACCCCGAGGTGATCGCGGCCGCCAAGGACGCCCTGGACCGCTGGGGCTACGGCATGGCCTCGGTCCGCTTCATCTGCGGCACCCAGGACGTCCACAAGGAGCTGGAGGGCCGCCTGTCGGCGTTCCTCGGCCAGGAGGACACGATCCTCTACTCGTCCTGCTTCGACGCCAACGGCGGCGTATTCGAGACCCTGCTCGACGCGCAGGACGCGGTCATCTCCGACGCCCTCAACCACGCCTCGATCATCGACGGCATCCGCCTGTCCAAGGCGGCCCGCTTCCGCTACGCCAACCGCGACATGGCCGACCTTGAGGCCAAGCTCAAGGAGGCGTCCGGCGCCCGGCGCCGTCTGATCGTCACCGACGGCGTGTTCTCCATGGACGGCTACATCGCGCCGCTCCAGGAGATCTGCGACCTCGCCGACCGATACGACGCCATGGTCATGGTCGACGACTCGCACGCCGTCGGCTTCACCGGCCCCGGCGGCGCGGGCACCCCGGCCCTGCACGGCGTCAGCGACCGCGTCGACATCATCACCGGCACCCTCGGCAAGGCGCTCGGCGGCGCCTCCGGCGGCTATGTCGCGGCCCGCGCCGAGATCGTCGCCCTGCTGCGCCAGCGCTCCCGCCCGTACCTGTTCTCGAACTCGCTCGCCCCGGTCATCGCCGCCGCCTCCCTCAAGGTCCTGGACCTCCTGGAATCGGCCGGTGACCTGCGCGAGAAGCTCGCCGCCAACACCACGCTCTTCCGTACGAGGATGACGGAGGCGGGCTTCGAGATCCTGCCCGGGGAGCACCCCATCGCACCCGTCATGATCGGCGACGCCGCCGAGGCGGCCCGCATGGCCGAGCTGCTCCTGGAGCGCGGCGTGTACGTGATCGGCTTCTCCTACCCGGTGGTCCCGATGGGCGCGGCCCGCATCCGCGTCCAGCTCTCGGCGGCGCACTCCACCGAGGACATCGAGAAGACGGTGGCCGCATTCGTCGACGCCCGGGCGTCGATGGGGGCCTGAGGCGCGAGCCGCGGTGAGGGCCTGAGGCCGGGGCGTCGATCGCGGCCTGGCGCCCGGGCGGCGATGAGGGGCTGAGGTCCGGGCGACAATGGCTGGGTGATCGACCCCCGCCGGCTTCGCATCCTGCGTGCCGCGGCGGACCACCGTACGGTGACCGCCGCGGCAGCAGCGCTGTATCTGACCCCCTCCGCCGTCTCCCAGCAGCTCGCGGCCCTGGAGCAGGAGACCGGGCACACCCTGCTCACCCGCAGCGGCAAGGGGGTACGGCTCACGGCCGCCGGAGAGATCCTCCTGGAGCACGCCAACGCGGTCCTGGCCCAGCTGGAGCGGGCCGAGGCGGAGCTGGCCGCCTACGCGGGCGGCGCCGCCGGAGAGGTCACCGTGGCGGCCTTCGCGACGGGCATCGCGGAGGTCCTCGCGCCCGCGATCACGCGGCTGCGCACGAGCCACCCCGCGATCCGGGTCCGGGTCCGGGACGCCGAGGGCGACGAGGCGCTGCCGCTGGTCCTGGACGGCGAGGCGGATCTGGCGCTCGCGGTCGAATACCGGGGCGCGCCCCGCGAGGACGACAGCAGGCTCTCTCGCGTCCCGCTGTACGCAGAGCCCTTCGACGCCGTGCTGCACGCGGCGCACCCCCTCGCCCAGTCCCCGCAGGTGCCGCTCTCCGCCCTCGCCGACGACGACTGGATCGGCCCCTACCCGGGCAACCCCTGCCACGACGTGATGCTGCTCGCCTGTGAACTCGCGGGATTCCAGCCCAAGTTGGTGCATTCCTCGGACGACTTCCGGGCGGTGGTCGCGCTGGCGGGCGCGGGCGCCGGGGTGGCCCTCGTGCCGCGTTCGGCGCTGCGCGGCATGGAGCAGAAGGACACCGTGGTACGCCCCGTGGCGGGCCCGGCGGCGACCCGCCGGGTGTTCGCCGCGGTACGCAGAGGAGCCGAGGGCCACCCGCTGTTCCGCCCGGTACTGGAGGCACTGGCGGAGGCGGCGCGCGGCCTGCCGACCGACTAGGCCCAGGAGTCCAGGGCCGGACATCGGCCGCAGGCGACCGCCGCGACGTTCAGAGCGGTGGCCGTCGCCGGAGATCCCCGGAGACGTGCGGCTCGGCGGGTGTGCCGCGGCCGGGCCATGCGATGTCGTCGACCGCGAGAAACCGCTCGGCGGCCACGGTCGCGGGGGTCAACCCGGTGAACGCCATGACGTCACGATGCAGGTGGGACTGGTCGGCGTAGCCTGCGTCGGCCGCGACTCGGGCCGCGCCTTCACCCGCGACCAGGCGGTGGGCGGCATGGTCGAATCGGGCCAGCTTCAGGGCACGCTTGGGCGGCAGACCGAGCTGCGACCGGAACCGGGACCACAGGCGCTTACGGCTCCATCCGACCTCGGCCGCGAGTGCGTCGACCCGGGCCAGACCCCGGCTGCTGACGATCCAGTGCCAGGCCCAGGCCACCTCAGGGTCCACCGACGGCCCCGCCTCATGTCGGCCGGCTAGCAGCGCGTCCGTCAACGCGAAGCGATCCCGCCACGGCGAGACGTCGCCCAGCCGCTCGCGGATCCGGGACGCCTCCCGGCCCCACAGGTCGTCCAAGGGCACGACGGCGCCGTCGAGGTCGGCGGGGGAGACGCCCAGAACCGCGCGCGCGATCACCGGTGACAGGCGCACCTGCACGCACTCGACGTTCTCTCCCCGCGCCCGGACCGCACCCCCGGACCCGAATCCGGGCCCGGCGACGGCGCTTCCCCGCTGCTGCCGCCCGGCCGCACAGTCAAGGACGGGCGAGCCGGCGCCGAACTCCAGGAGCAGCGTCACGGCCGGGTGCGGGACCATCCGGAGCGCGCCCAGGTCATGGACGCGGAACCCGGCCATGGTGACACCGGCCACCCTGCTGGGACGCTGCGGGCATACGACGCCCCACACCTCCGCACCGTGCATGAAAGTCCGCACCGTCCCAGGCCAGGGCCTGTCCTCGAAGAGCTGAGCCGCATCGCGGGCGACCAGATCCGCCGGACAGACCCCAGTGAGCGGCCGCGGCCTACGTGAGCCCGCCGAGGGGAACATTCGTCCAATCCGTCGGTGGGCAGTGGCGGCGACCGTGGGCTCATGACTGTTTCTGACGGCGTACCGCACGTGAACCGTGGGGCCGAGACCACCGAGCATTCGACTCTGTCGCTGGACGACGGCGACATCCACGTGTGCCAGGGCGGCCCTCGTGACGCCCCCGCACTCCTGCTCATCCATGGGTCCGCGTCCTCGACCCGCTCGTGGGACCCGCTGGTTTCGATGCTGACCGGATCCCATCGCGTCATCCGGATCGACCTGCTCGGGCACGGCCGGTCGGCTAAACCGGCCGACGGCGGCTACGCGATCCCGGACCAGGCACGCCGGGCCGGCGTGGCGCTGGACCGACTCGGCGTCGAGCACGCCGTGGTCGTCGGTCATTCCAGCGGCGGCGTCGTCGCCACCGCCCTCGCCGAACAGCGCCCCGACCTGGTGACCGCGCTCGCGCTCATCAACACCGGCCCCAGCCTGAACGCCTTCATCGCACCGGAGTCCGCCGCGGCCGGACTCTCGCAGTGGCCGCCGACCGACGAGCAGATCCGCCGGTTCGCGAGCACCGCCTTCAGCCGGGCGGGCTACCGGATCCCACCAGAGCTCCTGGACGACGTGCGCCGCATGACCCACCACACGCTCACCGCAACGATGCGGGCCACCCACGACTATCTGGGGCAGCGGGCGCTCCCGGACCGGCTGAAGGCCCTGGGCCAGCCGCTGCTGGTGCTCTTCGGCGAGGAAGACCGCAGGTGGCGTTCCGCGTCCGCCGCCGACTACCGCGCGGTCGCGGGCGCGAAAGTCGAGCTGCTGCCCGGTCTCGGACACTCACCCATACTGGAGGATCCCCCGCGGACCGCCACCCCGCTGCTCGCCTTCACCACGACCCACGCCGTACGGGCGGAGTGAATGAAACGCCTCCACAACGCCATGACCACCGACGACCACCCCCGCCGCCTTCAGGCCCAGGCGGGTGCCGTGCCCGTCAGCTGGCAGACCACCAGGTACAGCGGGATCGGCGGGGTGTAGGGCGTCGCGCCCTCCGGGAAGTTGATCAGACGGGGGCGGTCGGCGTCCGGGACCACGGCCCCGGGTGCGTAGCGCACCGGCCGGGGCCAGGGCAGATCCTGGTCGGAGCCGGCCGGAACGATCCACCACCACCAGTCGGCCGAGGCGAAGACGCAGCCGGACCGGGGCAGCCGGGAAAGGAGCCGGAAACCGTGCACGGCGGGCACTCCCACCGCGTCCCGGCCCAGCGTGGCCGGCCGGACGGCGGGCAGCAGTACCCCGCCGCCGGTTCGAGCGGCGGAGCCGCCGGGCCCGGGCACTCCGTGCGCACCCCCACTGCGCACGGGGCCACGGGGCCCGGCGGATCCGGACCCATCGGGTCGCGGGCCCTGTCGCCCGGACCGGGGTCCCCAAGGAAGCTTTTCTCTCAGCACGGGCGGCCCGCCTTGCCGGGCCCGCCGTGCGCGAGCTCGGCCCAGACGATCCGGCCGGGCCCGTACGGGGCGTCGTGCGTGCCCCACGCGCTGCTCACCGCGTCCACGAGCAGCAGCCCGCGTCCGCGCTCCTCCTCGTCGTCCGAATAGCAAAGGCGCGGGCCCGCGGAGCCGCAGCCCAGGTCTCTGACCGCTATCCGCAACGCCCGCTGGAGATCGGTGAGTTCGCACAGTATGTGGTCGCCGGCCGTGTGCACGACGGCGTTGGTGACGAGCTCCGAGATCACCAGGGCGGCGGTCTCGTGAAGGTCCTCGTGGTGCCCCCACCCGGTCAGCATGTCCTTGCTGCGCCGCCGGGCGAGAGAGACCGAATCGGTACGGGCCGGCACGTCGAAGGCGTACCGCCGCACAGCGGTCCCGGAAGGTGCGCCTGTCAGCTGGGGGATGAGCGCGTTACCAGGAGCCACGACCGGAATCCTCACAGTGGGGAAGCAGCACCCGGCACGGCCTCCCCCAAGGCTGTGCACGAACACCGCGTGTGAACTGGTTCACCGACCTACCTTGTACCCGCGGCGGACACTTGGCAAGGGGCACTCTGAAAATTGCAGAGTGCCGTTCTCCTCTCTGCAACGACATGGCACACTGCTCGCAACAGCGCGTGGGGAGGTCTGAAGTGAGTGAACCCCGGTCCGCCCCGACCGTGGGCCAGGTCGTGCTGGGCAGACGCCTGCAGGACCTGCGCGAGCGGGCCGGCCTCAGGCGCGAGGAAGCGGCCAAGGTGCTGCGGGTGGCCCCGGCCACCGTCCGGCGCATGGAGATGGCCGAGGTTTCCCTCAAAATCCCTTACGTGGTCCTGCTGTTGAAGGCGTACGGGATCGGCGACGGGGAGGCGGAAGGTTTCATCGCCCTGGCCGAGGAGGCCAACAAGCCGGGCTGGTGGCAGCGCTTCCACGACATCCTGCCCGACTGGTTCAGCATGTACGTCAGCCTGGAGGGCGCGGCCTCACTGATCAGGTCGTACGAGCCGCACTTCGTGCCCGGGCTGCTGCAGACCGAGGAGTACGCCCGCCACGTGATGCGCAGCGGGGCGCTCGGCGCCACCAGCGAGGCCGACATCGACCGGCACGTGGCGCTGCGCATGGAGCGCCAGTCGCTGCTCACCAGGGAGGACGCCCCGCGACTGTGGGTCGTCATGGACGAGACCGTGCTGCGCCGCCCGGTCGGCTCGCCGCAGGTGATGCGGGACCAGATCGACCGCCTACTGGAGGCGTCGACGCTGCCCAACGTCACCGTGCAGCTGGCCGAGTTCGCCTCCGGGCACCATCCGGGGACGTACGGGCCCTTCGTCCTCTTCCGCTTCGCCGTGCCCGAACTGCCGGACATGGTCTACAGCGAGTACCTGACCGGCGCCGTCTACCTCGACGCGCGCCCCGAGGTGGCCACCCACCTGGAGGTCATGGACCGCATGGCGGCTCAGGCCGCGACTGCACAACGCACGAAGGAGATCCTCAAGGATCTCCGCAAGGAGCTGTGAATGGATCACATATACGACGGCGGGCCGGCGGACGGGCACATCTACAACGGCATGCCCGCCACCGAACTCGGCGCCGAGGGCTGGCACAAGCCGTGGAGCGGCGGCAACGGCGGCAACTGCTTCGAGGCCATGAAGCTGGCCGACGGCAGGGTCGCGGTGCGCCAGTCGGCCGATCCCGAGGGGCCGGCGCTGATCTACACACCCGGTGAGATCGCCGCCTTCATCCAGGGCGCGAAGTCGGGTCAGGCCGACTTCCTGCTGACGTGATCCCAGCTCACCCCCAACTGCCTTGATTCCCCCACCTGTTCACTGACCTTCATCCCCGTGGAGCGCACATGACCGGGCAAGACCGCACCGCCGTGACGATCGACACGAGCAAGCCCCATCCGGCCCGGGTGTACGACTGGTTCCTCGGCGGCAAGGACAACTACCCGGTCGACGAGGCGCTCGCCGAGCAGCTGCTCGCCCTCGACTCGCGCGGCCGCGACATCGCGCGGGTCAACCGGGCCTTCATGCACCGCGCCACGCGCTGGCTCGCCGAGCAGGGCGTACGCCAGTTCCTGGACATCGGCACCGGCATCCCCACCGAGCCCAACCTCCACCAGGTCGCCCAGCGCACCGCGAGCGACGCCCGCATCGTGTACGCGGACAACGACCCGATCGTGCTGCGGCACGCGGAGGCCCTGCTGCGTTCCACCCCCGACGGCGTCACCGAGTACATCCAGGCCGACGTCCGCGAACCCGAGCGCATCCTCGAACTGGCCCGGCACACCCTGGACTTCGAGCGTCCGGTGGCCCTCTCGCTGATCGCGCTGACCCACTTCATCGGGGACGACGACGATGTGTACGGCATCGTCGACCGACTCCTCGACGTCCTCGCGCCGGGCAGCTGTCTGGTGCTCTCGCAGATCACCGGAGACTTCGACCCGGAGAGCGCGGCCCGCGCCGTGGAGCTCTACAAGGGCGGCGGCGTCACCCTGCGCCCGCGGACCAAGGCCGAGGTCGCCCGGTTCTTCGACGGCCGCGAACTGACCGCCCCGGGCGTCGGCCTGGCCGCCGCCTGGCACCCGGACCTTGGCGAGCCGGCGGCCGAGGGCGACGACACCATTCCGGTGTACTCGGGCGTGGCGCGGAAGGTGTGAGGGCGCGGGACGGCTCCCGCGCCCGCCCCGCTCACCCCACGTCGAAGACGTTCGGCAGGCCGAGCCGGTGGCGCAGCCGGTCGTTCCCCTTCAGGAAGTCGAGCTCCGGCGCGCTGTACAGCGGGGTCACCGTGCAGCGCGGCGCCGTCGAACCCACCCTGTCCAGAAGGGCGTTGGCGGCCAGCCGGCCCGAGGTGTTGGCGCCCTCCATCGTGGCCAGGTCGATGGGGACGGCCACGTAGTCGCCCGCCAGATAGAAGTTGGGGATCTTCGTGGCGGCCGACGGGCGGTTGTGGAAGGTGCCGGTGGGGTGGATGAGCAGCTCGTCCTCGTTCTGCGGGTTCGGCGTCCCGATCCCCGAGACGCCCGGGTCCAGGAACCAGGAGTGCAGCTTGGAGTCGCTGAGGACCGTCTTGCCGGTGTCGTTGAGCGCGGCCTTCAGCTGCGCCCACACCTCGCGCGCGACCTCCTCGCGGGTGCACTGCTTGGCCGTCTTCCCGTACAGGATCCCGGGCTTGTCCCATTCGGAGATGTCGACCGAGAGACAGTCGGCGACCGTCCCGTCGCCGTAGTCGGCGGCGAAGGGGTGCCTCGGCCAGTGCTCGGCCTGCGCTATGGCGGTCAGCGACCACTGCGAGTCGATGCAGTCGACGTGCCCGTGCACGATGTCGGGCCGCTCGGTCAGATAGAACTGAATGCCCGTCATCCAGTCGGTGCGCAGCTGGTCGCAGCGCGCCAACTGCGGGTCGGCCGCGCGCATCGCCGCACTCCAGGTGGGCCGCGCGTGCTCCACGGGAAGCGCCGAGACGTAGTGGTCGGCGGTGACGGTCCGGACGGCTCCGCCCTCGTCCTCGACCTGAACCCCCGTCACCTTGCCGCTGCCGTACGTGACTTCGCGTACGGTCCAGCCCACCTTGAACTCGACGCCCAGTGAACGCAGTTGAGTGACCCACGGGTCGATCCAGGACTCGTTGGTGGGCGCGTTCAGGATGCGGTCGAGGGGGCCGTCCGCGCCCCGGCCGAGGGCGTTGAATATGAAGGCTTCGAGCAGGCTGCCCACCGTGCGGGTGCTGGCCTCCTCGGCCTTGGTCGCCACGATGTTGCGGGTGACGCCGACGGCGAGGATGCGCTGGTAGTCGTAACTCATCTGCGCGGCCCGGGTGAACGTCCACCAGGGCGTGGTCTCCCACTGGTTGTCGCGGCGCTCCTGGCAGCTGGTGAGGAAGACCGCGAGCCGGTCCACGAAGTAGGCGACCTCGCGGGCGGGCAGCCGCTGGAAGGTGCCGAGCACCCCGGTCAGGGCGCGGCGGATGTCGTCGAGGGTGAGCGGCTGGGGCGTGCCGGCCCCGGGCATCGGCAGCCGCAGATCCTCCTGGCCGGTCCGCGCGAACATCATTTCCTTCGGCGCCACCAGGTTGTCCCAGACGCCGTGCTGGTTGCCGGGGAACGGGATCCGCCGCATGGTGTCCGGCAGGTTGTGATAGATGCCGGGGATGAACCGGAAGCCGTGCTCGGCGGGCAGCGGCTTGCGGCCGCCCTTCGCGCTGTCCGGTACGTCCATGGAGCGGGCCTTGCCGCCGAGCGCCCGGCGCTCGAAGAGCGTCACCCGGAACCCGCGCTCGGCGAGCTCATGGGCGGCCGTGAGCCCGGCGACCCCGCCGCCGAGCACGGCCACGCTCTGGCCGCCCGCCGCCGATGGGCTCGGCGCGGCCGAGGCGGCGGGCGCCTCGACCCCGAGGGCGGCCACCGCGCCCGCCGCCGTACCCGCGACAAAAGTCCGTCTCGTACTGCCCGTGCGCGCCACAGTGCTCCCTATTACCGGTGGTAACGGTCACGTCCGGCGCAGGAGCATACGGTCGCCGCGTCGATCTCGGAAGACGGACCGGGCGTCCGGCCGACGGCGATTATGAGACGAACTCCTCGTCCCCGTAACGGACTTGGGCCTTGTTCCAGTCGACGCCCAGCGACTTGGTGAACTTCTGGGCCAGCGGCAGATCGGCGAGCGGGGCGATGAGGGTGAGCCGCCCGTCGAGGGTGACCGAGCCGCCGCCGAGCTCGTCGCGGGCCTCCGGGTTCGCGACCAGCGCGTCATGCAACTGGGTCGCGGAGACGCCGGGCGCCTGGATCTCGACCGCGTCGGTCTCCGGCGAGGTACGCGGCAGACAGCGGAAGGTCAGCACCGACTCCTGGTGGTACTGCTTGGCGATGACCCCGGCGATGTGGTGAAGGCCGTCGCGGCCGACCCTGTTGACGTCGAACTCGCGCGAGCGCTCATAGGTGGTCTGCTTCAGGTCACCGGACCAGAAGACGCCGTCGAGCAGCTTCGACGCGCCGGGACGGGCACCGTTGGCGCGGACGATCCCGCGTACTTCGTGGTCGAAGCGGGTGAGCTGGGTCCTGAGGCGCGGGTCGGCCGGATCGGTGATGATCGCGGTGTTGTTCGTGGCGAAGATCTCCGCCGTCGGGCAGCCGGGCGCCGCCGTGGCGGCCTGCGCGGTTCCCGCTCCCGCCACTCCCAGCGTCAGGACCCCCACCGCGACCAGGACGCGCAACCTCTGCTTCATGCCTCAACTCCCTGCCCAATGACTCACGTTGCTGCGCCTCGGGCGCATCTGGATCACCGTAGGGGTTCTGACGCAGAGTTAATGGCGGTAACTCCATGTATGGCCGATAACGAGTGGTGTGCCGGAGGACGAGGGGAACGGCCGACGCCCGCCCGCCGCTGTGGCGCGACGGGCGGGCGGGCGTACGGAGTTTGGGATCAGAGTGTGTCGGCGTCGGTGATCGCCTGTGTGAAGGCTTCGGGGGCTTCCTGGGGCACGTTGTGGCCGATGCCCTTGAGGGTGCGGTGGTCGTACGCGCCGGTGAAGTGATCGCGGTAGGCGGTGCCGTCGCCGGGAGGCGTGAAGGGGTCCAGCTCGCCGTCCAGGGTGACCGTGGGCGTCGCGATGGCGGGGCCTTGGGCGAGCCGCTGTTCGAGGTGGTCGTAACGGGGGTCGCCGTCGGCCAGGCCCAGCCGCCACCGGTAGTTGTGGATCACGATGGGGACCCAGTCGGGGTTGTCGAAGGACGCGGCGGTGCGGTCGAAGGTCGGGTCGTCGAACTGCCACGTCGGGGAGACGTTCCGCCAGATGAGCTTCGCGAACGCGTGCCTGTTCCCTTCGAGGCCGAGCCGCCCCCGTTCCGTCGCGAAGTAGTACTGGTACCACCAGGACCACTCGGCCTCGGGCGCCAGCGGAGCCTTGTTGCGCTCGCGGTTGGTGATCAGATAGCCGGTCACGGAGACGAGGGCCTTGCAGCGGTGCGGCCAGAGCGCCGCGATGATGTCGGCGGTCCGCGCTCCCCAGTCGAAGCCGGCGAGCACCGCCTTCTCGATTCTCAGCGCGTCCATCAGCGCGACGATGTCGAGCGCGACCACCGCCTGCTGTGCGTTGCGGAACGCCTTGTCCGAGCGGAACCGCGTGGTGCCGTGACCGCGCAGGTGCGGGACGATCACCCGGTATCCGTGCGCCGCGAGCAACGGAGCCACCTCGGCGTAGCTGTGAATGTCGTACGGCCAGCCGTGCAGCAGCACGACCGCGGGACCGCGCGCGGGTCCGGCCTCGACGTATCCGATGTTCAGAGCTCCGGCATCGATCTGCTTGAGCGGGCCGAAGGGGACGACGGGCCGTGGGGAGGCGACGGGGAGCTCCGTATCGGCACTCGCCGCGGCCGATGTCGCCGGAAGGGTCAGCGAGGCTCCGGCCGTTCCCGCGCCCAGCAGCCTGGAAAACGTACGCCTGTCGATGACGTTCACCTCTCTCGGAGGACGTGCGCCGAAAGGAGCGGCGTGGCTCACCGCCGGGTCACTGGCCTCGCCACACGTTGTCGAAGGCGGCGTCCTCGATGCTGCGCCGCTGGCGGACGCCCGCCAGTTCCGTCACCGCTTCGTCGACGGCGGCCAGCACGGTCACGACCGCGTCGCCGGTGCGGTCCGCGAGCTCCTCGGGAGGCTCGTCGCGGAGCCGGGCGGCGGCCGCCAGACCGGTGAGAACGGGCTCGCCCGAGGCCCAGCGCTCCACCGCGCGACGCCGCTCGGGCGAGTCGGCCAGTGCCGTCCGGCCGGTGCTCAGCGGAATCCAGCGCCGGTGCTGCCGGGTGACACCTCCGTCGGTCTCCAGGGCGGCGAGGTAGGCCGCGTACAGGCCACGCCCCCGGCGCCACAGCCAGTCCTCGACGGACTCGTACGGTGCCTGCCGGGCGAGGGCCGCAGCCGCTTCGGTCAACTGCCGGTCACCCAGCTCGCGCGCCAGGCCGGGGACGATGCGGTCGCCGTCCACGGTGAGGATCTCGGCGTCGGCGAGATCGAGCAGCTCGGCGCCGGCGAGGGCCAGTGAGAGGTCGCCCGGCTCGACGGGGCGGTCGGCGGCGGTGCCATCCATGCTGACGATCAGCAGGTCCCGTGCTGTGGTCATGCGCGGATCCTAGTGAGCCAGGGGCGGCACGGGGAGTGCGCCTCACCGTCGGCGCCCGTCCCGGCCAAGTGGGCGCCGGCCGTGAGCACCGGGCGGTCAGATGGCGTAGTGCCAGGTGGTGAGCATGTAGGCGCCGTACCAGGAGCCGAACAGGGAAGCCGCGGTCAAGGTGATGGCCGCGGTGCGCGGGCGGGCGTGGCTGAGGGCGCGGGCGAGGGGGACGAGGAAGATCAGGGCGGGGACCACGAGGCGGAGTTTGGAGTGGTAGTAGTTGCTCTGCCCGAGGGTGAGGACGAGGATCGCGGTGCCGTAGATCAGGAGCGGTGGCCAGGTGCCGCGCTGCCAGGCGAGGACGGTGGCGACGATGAGCGCGAGGAGCAGCACGGCCGTGCTGACGGGGACCCAGCCGTCGGCCTCGGTGAACGCGTAGCCGAGGAAGTGCCAGAACGAGCTGCCGTTGTCCCAGCGGGTGTCCCAGCCGGCCTGTTGGATGGTGAACCAGGCGTCGGCCTTGTGGAGGCGTTGGCCCACCCACCACAGGTAGGCCGGGGTTCCGGTGCAGGCCAGGGCGATGGCGGCGAGGGGGCGCCAGGTCACGCGGCGCTCGCGCACCAGGTGCAGGACGACGGCGGCGACCAGGGCCGCGGCCACGGCTGCGGCTGCGGGCCGGGTCAGCCCCGTCAGGAAGGCGAAGGTTCCGGCGGTGAGCCATGCCTTGCGGTGGGCGGCCACGAGGGTGGCGGCGGCCAGGGCCAGGAACAGGGACTCGCTGTACGCCATGAGGAAGGCCAGCGCCATGGGTTGGGCGCAGGCCAGCAGGATGGTGGCGACGGTGGCGGTGCGGCGGTCGTAGAGCCGGCTCATCAGGAGGTGGACTGCGACGAGTGCGGCGATCATCGCGAGGTGGGCGGCGACCAGGGCGGCGGTGCCGTAGCCGAGGCCGGTCAGGGCGTGGACGGTGCGGATCAGCGCCGGGTAGGCGGGGAAGAAGGCCAGGTTGTTGCCGACGAGCTTTCCGTCGGCGTCATGGGTGAAGCTGTCGGGATAGCCGTTCTGCGCGATGGACCGGTAGAGGTCGCCGTCCCAGGAGAGCAGCTTGTCGTGGACGCCGGGTGCGCCGGGCGGGCTCATGACCGCAAGCAGTACGAGGTGCAGGACGGCGGAGGTCGCGTAGATCGCCAGCGCGGGCCGGATCGCGTACCAGGCTCTGTGCGGCCAGGTGCTCTTGGCGGGTGTGCGGGGCGTGCCGTCGGGCGGCCGGGTGGTCGTGGCGGCGGGAGCGGTGTGCTGGGCCTGCGGCGGTATTCGCTGGGCGCCGATCGCCGTGGTCGTCGAAGTCTTCATGAGGCTTTCTTGGTAGGCGGTCGGCGTGGCCGGTGCTGAGGGACGCGGGTGGGCGGGTCGGCGGGGCGCTTCCGTGGCGCGGTGCGGCGCACAGACGCTGCCGTACGGCCGGCCGGCCGGCGGGCCCGGGCCCACTGGCTCGACGCCGGTCGCGGGGTACGGCCCGCCGGCGGCCCGTGGAGCCGAGGCGGTGCGGCACATCGGTGAACTCCTCCTCGGTCAACAGCAGCCCAGCTCCTCGCGTGATCGGTCCTTTGTCATGCCTACGCCCGGGAGGGGGCGCTTGGTTGGCACACGAGACACACATCACACACGCGGCGCCCGCCCGTGGGCACGTCCGTCCCGAGGCCGACGGCCAAGAACGGGCCGCGCCCGTGGGCACGGCTCCGTCCCGAGGCCGACGACCAAGAACGGACACCTGTCGCGCCGGGGCGGCACCGAGCCGGTGCCCCGGCCTGCTGGTGCGCCCCGCCGCGTGGCGGCCAGTGAGACACGCGAAGGCGCGCCGCGAGACACGACAAGGCCCGCCGTCGCGACCCCCACCACGCCTAGATCATCCCATTGCCCCTTTCGGGGACTCACCCGGGCCGCGTCCATACCGACGGGACAGCGGCCGCACGCGGCCCGATGGCGATGCCGCGGAGGGGGACCCCTGTGATCAGATGAGGGCATGTCCCGTCGCACCAAGCGCCCCGCACGGCCCGCCGTCCCCACGTCCTGCCCCTGCGGGCTGCCCGCCGCCTATGCCGAGTGCTGCGGCCGCTACCACTCGGGCGCTGCCGCCGCCCCCACCGCCGAGGCGCTGATGCGCTCGCGGTTCAGCGCCTTCGCCGTGCAGGACGGGCCGTACCTGTTGCGCACCTGGCACCCGGACACCCGGCCCGCCGAGATCGACTTCGACCCCGGCATGCGCTGGACCCGCCTGGAGATCCTGGACACCGCCGACGGCAGCGCCTTCCACTCCACCGGCATGGTCACCTTCCGGGCGCACTACACCCACGGCGGCGAGGCCGGCTCCCTGCACGAGCGGAGCCGGTTCTCGCGCGTCGACGGCGCCTGGGTCTACCTCGACGCTGTCTTCACCGAATGACCGGAACCGGGCTGAAGATGAACCCGAACTCGGCCTCTCCCACCCGTAGTTGATGCTCCGTCAGTACGCCCGGACCGCATGACGCCGAGCCGATCCCGTGCATCGCGTGGTCCAGGTTGAGCCAGATACGGTCGCCGGGGGCCAGGTCCGGCAGGTGCCGGGCCGAGGTCAGCTCCTCGCTCGTCCAGGGCCGGGCGGTGAACCAGAACTCCGGTTCGCCCTCGATCCGCAACCCCCGTTGCCCATCGCCGAGTTCGGCCCACCGGACCTCGGTGCGGGCCCCGTTCTCCTGCGGCCGCACGTACGGCGTCTGCATCGCCTCGACGGACATGCCCCAGCGGCCGACGCGGGCGGCGCGCCGGGTGTCCGGATACGCCTCGCCAGGCCCCGCGCCGAACCACTCGGCCCGCCCGTACGTGCCCGGCAGCCCCATCCGTACGCCGAGCCGGGGCAGTGGCAGCGTCCACGTGCCCTCGGGGGTGACCGAGACCGCGAGCCGCACCCGATCCACGTCGGCGCTCCAGGTGTACGTCACCCGCAGCCCCAGATCCGACGCGGCGGGCGCCACTCGTGAGCGCACGACGAACCGGTCATCCCGCAACTCGACGCCGTCCAGGCGGTGTTGCATGCGGTCGAGGCCCAGCTCGCGCCACTGCCGGGCGTGCTGCTCCTGCGGCACCCAGGCCGCACCCGCGTCGTTGTCGGTCGGCGCACGCCACACATCGAGCCGCGGCCCGTCCACCGGGATGCCGCCGAGCTCCGTGAGCAGACCCGTCCGGCAGTCGAACGCGGCCGGACCGAGCGTGACCCGGTGGCCCGCACGGACCGGGGCTGTCCCCACGGCGGGAGCCGGTGCCGGGCGCGGCACCACCGGAAGCTGGCCCCACGCGACCTCGTGCCCGCGCGGCGCCCAGGGCGTGTCGTGCGCGAGCACCGCCCGTACCGTCCAGCACGCCTCGCGCGAGGCGTCGGCGACCGGCGGCGGGTCCAGTTTCAGCTCCACGCTCCGACCGGGTGCGAGGTCGGGAACGGCGAGCGGCCCCGAGGCCACCGCCTCGCCCTCCACCTCGTACGACCAGTCGAAGGCGAGATGCGAAATCCCGCTGAAATCATGGCAGTTGGTGATGTGCAGCGTGCCCGCCGCGCCGTCCCCGGCGAACCTGACCGGCTCGATCACCTTCTTGTACTCGACGAGCCCGGGGGAGGGGGTGCGGTCGGGGAACAGGAGGCCGTCGCAGACGAAATTGCCGTCGTGGAGCGCCTCGCCGAAGTCACCGCCGTAGGCGTGGCCCAGCTCGGGGTGCGCGAGACCGTGGTCGATCCACTCCCAGACGAACCCGCCCTGGCAGCGCTCGTACGTCTCGAACAGGTCCTGGTACTCCGTGAGACCGCCGGGCCCGTTGCCCATCGCGTGCCCGTACTCGCAGAGGATGAAGGGGAGTTGGGCCCGCTCGGCCGGCCCGTCCGTGTCCTCGTGGCGGCCGATCCGGCCGGTCTCCTCCTGCGAGGCGTACATGCGGGAGTACACATCGGTGTCCCGGCACGAGCGGTCGCCCTCGTAGTGGATCGGGCGGCCCGGGTCGCGGGCGCGTATCCAGTCGGCCATGGCGCCCAGGCCCTGCCCGGTGCCGCACTCGTTGCCGAGCGACCAGAGCACCACCGAGGGATGGTTCTTGTCGCGCTCGACCATGCGGGCCGCGCGGTCCAGGAGGGCGGGCGTCCAGCGGGGGTCGTCGACCGGGTTGCCGCGCCAGCCCACCTCCTCGAAACCGTGTGTCTCCAGGTCGCACTCGTCGACCACCCACAGGCCCAGCTCGTCGCAGAGGTCCAGGAACGCGGGGTGCGGCGGATAGTGGCTGGTGCGTACGGCGTTGATGTTGTGCCGCTTCATGAGGACCAGGTCCTCGCGCATGGTGGCGAGGTCGAGCGTGCGGCCCGTCCCGGGGTGGAACTCGTGCCGGTTGACCCCGCGGAACAGGATCCGGCGCCCGTTGACCCTGAGGAGGCCGTCCTCGACCGCGACCGTGCGGAATCCGATCCGCAGCCGAACGCGCTCTCCGGGCGTGACCAGCTCGGCCGCGTACAGCCGGGGCGTCTCGGCCGTCCACGGCTCGACGGGGACGAGAGCGCTCTCCCCGGTGGCGAGGTCGAGCCCCAGCTCCGGGACGAGCACCCGCCCCGGGACCGCGCTCTCGACGCGCAGCGCGCCCCGGCCCGTGCGGTGGTCGTAGGACGAGTGCACGAAGAAGTCGCCGGCCGCGCCCGGGGGCCGGTGCAGCAGGGTCACCTCGCGGAAGATGCCCGGCAGCCACCACTGGTCCTGGTCCTCCAAGTAGCTGCCGGCCGACCACTGGTGGACCCGCACGGCCAGGACGTTGCCGCGCGGCCGCAGCAGCGCGCCGACCTCGAACTCGTGGGGCAGCCGGCTGCCCATGAAGGTGCCGAGCTCGGTGCCGTTCAGCCAGAGACGGGCGCAGGACTCGACCCCGTCGAACCGCAGCAGCACCTCGCCGTCGTCGGCCCGCATCGCGTCCGGCACGTCGAAGGTGCGCAGATGGTCGCCGGTCGGATTCTCGGTGGGCACGCGCGGGGGATCGACGGGGAAGGGGTAGCGGACGTTGGTGTAGGCCGGGCTGCCGTGCCCCTGGAGCACCCAGTGGCCCGGCACGGCGAGCTCGGCCCAGCCCGACGCGTCGTACCCGGGCGCGGCGAACGAGGTGTCCTCGCCGTCGGCCGTCGGGGACAGCCGGAACCGCCACGTCCCGTTGAGCGGGAGGCGTGCCGCGTCGGAGGCGGCGAACCAGGCGCGCGGCTGCAACGGGCCGGTGCCGGGCGACGGTTCCTCGTACCAGGGTGCAGTGCTCATGAATCTCCTTCACGGGGACTTGGGGAAGATCCTCGGCCGTACCGGCCGGTCGAGGAAGCCCCCGAGGCGGGGCAGTTTCACCCGCGGCCGTGCGCATCCTCCGACACTGCGGCACCATGGCGATGTACTTGTGCGGGCCGGGGGAACTTCCTCGGCCTGCTCGTCGAAGCGGCGGCCGAGGAACCGTCGTTCACGCTGCGCATGCGCACCGCCGTGACCGGGCTGCGCACCGAGGGCGGCCGTGTCACAGGCGTGCGGGTACGTGGACGAGCGCGGCAGTCCCGGCGAGCTGGTCGCCGATCTCACGGTGGGCTGCGACGGGCGGGACTCGGTGGTGGCCCGCGAAGCCGGGCTGTTCCAGGACGCGGTCGCCGCGGACCGCATCCTCGCGGGGCCGCTGCACCAACGAAGCGTTACTGCAAGGGAGTTGGGGCGCGTCCAGCGCCGTCGTGAGCTGCCCGTGGCCGTCGTGCAGAAGCAGCAGCGCGGCGAGCACGACCTGCTCCTGAAGCCCGCGCTCGACGGGACGCTGCGGGGCGACCGCCTCCCGCTGCCGCTGCGCCTGGTCCGGCGGTTCCCGGTGCTGCGCGGCGTGACCGCGTACCTGGGCGGCATCGGCATACGGCCCGAGCGCGCACCCCAATTCGCGTGCAGGAAGGGGTAGTTGGGGTCCTCAGCGCTCCACGGCGAGCAGCGTGAACGTCACCAGCTCGTCCGCCGCCGCGGCCAGGTCGAGCTCGGGGTGGACGAGCCAGTGCGCGATCACCCCGTCGATCGCTCCGCCGATGGCGAGCGCGACCGTACGGGTGTCGAACTCGCGGAAGCCGCCCGTGTCCTGACCCTTCGTCAGTAGTTCTGCCAGCCCTTGCCAGCGGCCGGCGGTGTCGTGCGAGCCCGGCGTCTTCAGCTGGGTGCCGCCCTGGTCGTCGAGCAGCATCTCGACGATCACCCGCACATGGCGCCGGTTGGCCTGCTGGTAGCCGATCATCGCCCGCACATAGGCGACGAGGGCGGCCTTCGGGTCGTCCTCGCGCTCGATGCGTTCGGTGACGTACGCCATGAACTGTCCGAGCACGTGCGCCAGGGTCGCCTCGGTCAGCTTGTCCTTGGAGGCGTAGTGGTAGAGGACGGCCGCCTTGGATACACCGGCCTGTTCGGCGATGGCGGCGAGCGAGGTGGCCGGGTAGCCGCGGGTGGCGATCGAGTCGATGGTGGCCTCGACCAGCTGCCGGCGGCGGGCCTGTTCGGTGAAGGTGGGCCGGTCGGGATCGGCACTCCGACGAGCGGACATCGCGCCACCAACCCCTTGCTCCGAACTCCCTGACCTGCCGGTTCCCGACCGTATCAGGCACCGCGGGGGCGCGGCCCGCGAGCTCAGGAGGGGGCGGCCGCAGCCACCTTCTCGCGGACCGAGGGCAGTCCGTTCGCCAGGTCCTCGGCCATCAGACGCTTGGCGATCGTGTCCGCGGCGGCGCGGAGTTCCGCGCTGCGCGGGCGGCCGCGGTCCTTCTCCAACTGCTCGTTCAGCCACGCCGACCAGGAGTCGGTGATGGCTCCGACCTCGCGCTCACCGGCCGGGGTGTGCGAGAAGTAACTGCCCTCGCGGCTGAGGAATCCCTCGTCGACCATCCGCTGGAACACCGGCACAAGCACCTCGGGCGGCACATGGCGGCGGGACGCGATCAGGCCGAGGCTCGCGTGCCCGACCATGCGCGTGTACTGCTCGACCTGCATGACCGCCCAGGCCCCGGCCACGTCGAGCCGGGTGTCGGAGGCGGCGACGATGCGCCGCGCGGTGTTCATGTCCGTGCCCCGCACGATCTTGCCCACGGCGAGTTCGAGCACCTTCGCGGAGTCGCCCGTGGTCGGCTGCGCGAAGCCCTCGCCCATGTCGGTCGAGGCGGACCGGGCGGTGTCGCGCAGCTCGACCTGCTTGAGGAAGAGCGCCACCAGGAAACCCGCCGCGGCGACCGGCACCGTCCACAGGAACACGGTGTGGAGGCTGTCGGAGTACGCCTGCACGATGGGCGCGGCCGTCGCCGGGGGCAGGTGGTGCAGCCCGGCCGGGGACTGCGCGGCCTGCCCGAGCTGGGCCGGATTCGCGCCGCCTAGCTTCGCGGCCGCGGCCACCCCGTCCTGGAGGTTCGGTTTGAGGGTGTTGGCGTAGATGGTGCCGAAGACCGCGGTGCCGAACGAGCTGCCGAGCGTACGGAAGAAGGTGACTCCGGACGTCGCCGTGCCCAGGTCCGCGTAGTCGACGGTGTTCTGCACGGCGATGGTGAGGACCTGCATGCACAGCCCGATGCCGAGGCCGAGCACCAACATGTAGAGCGATTCGAGCCACGCGCTGACGCCGGGCCCCATCAGCGAGAGCAGGTAGAGGCCCACCCCCATGACGAGGGCGCCGACGATGGGGAAGATCCGGTACTGGCCGGTCTTGCTCACCACGTTGCCGCTGAAGATCGACGCGATGAGCAGGCCGATGACCATGGGCAGGGTGCGCACGCCCGAGACGGTGGCCGAGTCGCCGTCGACGTACTGGAGATAGGTCGGCAGGAACGTCATCGCGCCGAGCATCGCGAAGCCCACGATGAAGCTGAGGACCGAGCACACGGTGAAGACGGGGTTGCGGAAGAGGCGCATCGGCAGCATCGGTTCCACGGCCCGGGTCTCCACCCAGCAGAACAGGGCGAGCGCGATCAGACCGCCCGCGAACAGGGCGATGATCGTCGGCGAGCCCCAGGCGAACTCGTTGCCGCCCCAGCTCGTCGCCAGGATCAGGGCGCTGGCTCCGGCCGCGACCAGGCCGATGCCGAGGTAGTCGATGACGGGCTTGCCGACCGAGCGGACCGACGGGATGTTCCGGGCCGCCGCGATCACCACGAGGACGGCGATGGGAACGTTGACGTAGAACGCCCAGCGCCAGCTCAGGTGGTCGGTGAAGAGCCCGCCGAGCAGGGGCCCGATGACGGTCGAGACGCCGAACACGGCGCCGATGGCGCCCTGGTACTTGCCGCGTTCGCGCAGCGGGATCACATCGGCGATCAGCGCCATCGCGGTCACCATCAGGCCGCCGGCGCCGATGCCCTGGAGCGCCCGCCAGGCAATGAGGAGCGACATGTTCGTCGCCAGACCGCACAGGAACGAACCGGTGATGAAGATGATCGCGGAGACCTGGAAGACCACCTTGCGGCCGAAGAGGTCGCCGAACTTGCCGACCAGGGCGGTCGCGACGGTCTCCGCCAGGAGGTAGGAAGTGACCACCCACGACATGTGGGCGGCGCCGCCGAGGTCCGAGACGATCGTGGGGAGCGCGGTGCCGACGATGGTCTGGTCGAGCGCGGCAAGCAGCATCCCGAGCATGATCGTCCCGAACACGATGTTCCGCTGCCGGACGTCGAGCACGGGTGGCGCGGACACGGGTGCTGTATCGCTGGCGGTGGTCACACTGGCACCCTCACACCGCCCCAGGTGACACGCATGCCGTGTAGGCCGTGCGAGTGAAGCGCCCCAGGCCTCTCTCAGGCGCCGAGGACGACGTCGGAACCGACCGGCTCGGCCAGCGGCAGGACGGCCGGTGGCTCCGTGCGGTGAAGCCTCGGCAGCGCCGGTACGGAGGCGACGAACACCAGCGTGGTGAGAACGAACGGCCACGTGAAGGAGTGCCCGCCGGCCGGCGCGAACAGCGCGTTCAGGGCGGGCCCGAGCACGGTGGCCGCGGCCGCGCCGACCACCGCGAAGCCGAGGCTCCAGCGGTCGGCCGCGAGCAGCACCCCGCACAGCGCCATCGCGACCAGCACGGCGTTGTAGCCCATGGTCCCGTCCACGATCCTGGCGGTGGGGGCGCCGAGCGCCCAGGCGGTCACCAGGCCGACGGCGCTGCCGACGCAGGCCATCGCCCCCGCCGTGCGGCTGGCCGCGAAGATGCCGATCAGGAAGATCAGGCCGACGTACCACTGCGGCATGAGCAGGATCTGCGCGATGTTCGCGAAGAAGGCGCGGGCCACGTCGTCGACGGCCAGCGCGACCGTCCCCTCGGCGGCGCGACTCAGCCCGGCCGTCGCCGGACCGCCGTGCCACACCCGCTCGAAGCCGGGCGCCGCGATCGTCATCGCGCTCGACAGCAGGCAGAAGGGCAGTGTCAGGGTGGGCAGTCCCCAGCCGCGCAGCAGGGTCGCGGCGGCCGCCGTCACCACGGTGGCGACCGCGCAGCCGCCCGCCGCGAGCACCATCGTGGACGGATGGGCGGGGCCGAGGAACACCGCGAAGCCGACCGCGACGAGACAGGCGTTGAACCCTTCGAGCCCGGCGGACACCCGGCTCCGGTCCACCCCGAGCAGTTGGGCGGTGCCGGTCCCGATGGCGGTGCCGATCAGCCCGTAGAGGCCGTACTGCCAGCCCGCGGCGAACAGCGCGACCGTGAAGATCACCCCGGTCAGCGCGCTCGGCATGAAGTGCACCTGCGCCTGGCCGCGCAGCACGTGCACCGCGAACAGCCTCCCTCGTCGCGCCTGCGGCATCCGCACGTGACCCTCCCCCTGACCATCAAGAAATCAGCCTGTAACGGCCAAGCGCACAGTAAGGGGTGGCATAGGGGACTTAGCAAGGGACATACATCGGCAGAATGTGGCGTAAAGGCGCCCGAAACTCGCGCGGCCCGAAAGGTTTGTATACGACGACAGAGCGGAGGGGGCGGTTACGGACGATGGAACGAGCGGGGTCCCGGACGGCCCCGGCCGGACCCCCTCGCTCAAGATCCGGCGGCACGCGGTGGCGGCCGCGTACGCGCCGGAAGATCTGCGCCAGATGCATCGGACGCACTACGTATGACGGACCGTCAATTCGCCTTCGGGGTAGGCAGATCCGGGAGCTTCTTGTCGTAGAGCCACGCCTGGAGCAGCGGGCGTACCGCTTGTCCGGCCGTGGTCTCGGCGTGCGCGATGAAGGTGGCGGTGTCGCCGATGCGGCCGCGCCGCGCCGCGTGCCAGCCGCGCAGTACCGCGAAGAACCGCTCGTCGCCCAGCGTCAGGCGCAGCGCGTGCAAGGTGCAGGCGCCCCGGTTGTAGAGCCGGTCGTCGAAGATGCGGCGCGGGCCCGGCTCGGCGAGCCGCAGGTTCTGACTGCGCCGCGCGAGGCCCCGCCACTCGCGCTGGGCGATCTCGTCGGCGCTGTCCTCGCCGATCCGCTCCGACCACAGCCACTCGGCATACGTCGCGAAGCCCTCGTTGAGCCAGATGTGCCGCCACTCGCGGATGCCCACGCTGTTGCCGAACCACTGGTGCGCCAGCTCGTGGGCCACCAGCGTCTCCCAGCCCCGCCGCCCGTCGATGTGATTGCGGCCGAACACCGAGCGGGTCTGGTTCTCGACGGGCGCGCCGAGATCCGCGTCGACCACCACCGCCCCGTACGCCTCGAACGGATACGGCCCGAACAGTTCCGAGAAGTACCGCAGCATGTCGGGCTGGCGGCCGAGGTCGTGCCGGGCCACCTCGGCGATGCGGGACGGATAGGCGTTGTGCACCGGGATCGGCTTGCCGCCCGGCGGCCCCGGTGCGAGCACGCTGTCGTGCTGGAAGCGGCCGGTGTAGAGCGCGGCCAGGTAGGTGGCCATGGGGCCGGGGTGGTGGTAGGTCCACACATCGGTGGAGCCCTCGCTGCGGCACTCGGTGAGGGTGCCGTTCGCGAGTGCCTGCCGGTCGCGCGGCACCGTGACCCGGAACGTGTACGCGGCCTTGTCGTCGGGCCGGTCGTTGCACGGGAACCAGGACGGTGCCCCCAGCGGCTGCGAGGCGACCAGGGTGCCGTCGTGACTGTCGCCGGTACGGTCCCAGCCGATGCTCCCGAACGGCGAACGGATCGGCCCCGGCCGCCCGCCGTACCGCACCTTCGTCGTGAACAGCTCGCCCGCCGCGACGGGTTGACGGGGCGTCACGAACAGCTTGCCCTGCCGCTGGCGGATGCGGGCGGCCCTGCCGTCGACGTGCGCCGCGTGCGCGCTGAGCCGGGACAGGTCGAGCTCGACCCGCTCCAGCGGCCGCAGGGCGACGGCCTGGATGAGCGCCGTGCCCGCGAGCCGGCCACTGACCGAGTCGTAGGCGATCCGCAGGTCATAGGCGAGCGTGTCGTGCCCGTACGAGCCGTGCTGCGGGAAGTACCGGTCCCGGTGGCCGATCACCTCCTCGTCCGCCACGGCAAGACCGCCGAGGGCGGACAGGGCGGCGACCCGGACGAGCGACCGCCGCGTGCACCGGGTCATGCGGCGCTCCCTTCCCGCGAGGAACCCTGACGGATCGTCAACAAGGGCTTGTTGACGGCTGGTTGGACCTCAGGGGACTGCTCGCCCGCGATGGGGTTGCCCGCCCAGCGGGTGTCCGGCGGCACGCTCTCGCCGCGCATCACGAGCGAGGCCGCGCCCACCGAGGCCCGGGCGCCGACGTCGGTGCCGGGCAGCGCGATGCTGTGCGGACCGAGCGAGGCGCCCTCGGCGAGCCGCACGGTGTCCAGGCGCATGATCCGGTCGTGGAAGAGATGGGTCTGGAGCACACACCCGCGGTTCACGCTCGCCCCGTCCCCCAGCGTGATCAGATCGGTCTCCGGCAGCCAGTACGTCTCCAGCCACACCCCGCGCCCGATGTGCGCGCCGAGGCTGCGCAGCCACCAGTTGAGGACCGGCGTGCCGGTGAACGAGCCCGCCATCCACGGCACCGCGAGGGACTCGACGAAGGTGTCGTACAGCTCGTTGCGCCACACGAAGGACGACCACAGCGGATGCTCGCCCGCCTCGAACCGGCCGACCAGGATCCACTTCGCGGCGGTCGCCGTGAGCCCCGCCACCGCGGCCGCCACCACGAGCAGCACCGTCCCGGCCAGCGCCGCCAGCGCCGGCCCGCCCCGGTTGAGAGCGCTCTGCTCGCCGATCAGGACCGCCTCGGCGAGCAGCACCGAGCACATCAGCGGCAGCACCCGGCACAGCTCGACCGCGGACCGGGCGAGGACGAGCCTCCGCGACGGTTCGAAGGTGCGGCCCGGGTCGGCCGCGGTCGGCACCCTCGGCAGCGGAAGCGCGGGCCGGCCGAGCCACGAACTGTCGGGCTCGCTCTGCGCGGGCGCGTCGCACAGCACGCCGATCAGCGCCCCGTCGGGCACCCGGCGGTCCGGGCCGACGATCCCCGAGTTGCCGACGAACGCCCTGCGCCCGACGCTCGCCCTCCCCAGCCGCAGCCAGCCGCCACGGATTTCGTACGGCGCGACCAGGGTGTCGTCGGCGAGGAACGCGCCGTCCTCGACGGTCAGGAGCGAGGGCAGCGGCAGCACCGTCGAGATCTCGGCGCGCCGCCCCACCTTGGCGCCGAGCAGCCGCAGCCACACCGGGGTCGCGAGGCTCGCGTACAGCGGGAAGAAGCTGCCGCGGGCGCCGCTGAGCAGCCGGGTCACCAGCCAGGCGCGCCAGGCGACACCGCCGCACACCGGATGGAAGCCGGGCTTCAGGCCCCGCCCGAGGATCCGGACCAGGGCGGCGAGCGTCAGCGCCGAGCACAGGGTGGTGACCACCGCGATGGGCGGCGCGGCGAGCAGCAGGCGTACGGCGACCGCCGAGAGCGTGTCGCAGGACCGCACCAGGTAGTACACGCCGACCAGCGCGGGCGCGGTGGACAGCACGGTGAGGAGCGGCAGGCCGATGAGCGAGAGCGCGTACGCGGCGGCCCAGCGGCGCGAGCGCTCGGGGCGCGGCGCGGGCCAGCCGGTGCCGGCGACGCGCTCGTACGATTCGGCCTGCCGCGCCGGTGAGCCGAGCCAGCGACGACCGGGCGGGACGTGGGCGTCCAGGCAGGCGCCCGGCTCCAGTTCGGCGTCCGCGCCGAGGACCGCGCCGGGCATCAGGGTGCTGCGGTGGCCGACCCGGGCGCCGTCGCCGATGCGGACCGCGCCGATGTGCAGGGTCGCGCCGTCCAGCCACCAGCCGCTGATGTCGGCCTCCGGTTCCACGCTCGCACCCCGGCCGATCGTCGCGAGACCGGTCACCGGGGGCATGGCGTGCAGGGCGACGCCGCGCCCGACCCGGCAGCCGAGCGAGCGCGCGTACAGCCGGGCCCACGGCGTGCCGAGCAGGGAGGCGACGCCGAACGCGGCCACGACGCGCTCGGCCGTCCACAGCCGCAGATGGACGCGACCGCCGCGCGGATACGCGCCCGGCACCACGCCCCGGGTCAGGAGCCGCGCCGCCCCGCCGCCGATCGCGAAGCGGGCGGGCGCGCTCATCAGGACCAGCATGCCGATGATGACGAACCACCATGAGGTGTGCGGCGCCCAGGCCTGCGGCGCCAGCCACCCCAGGATGTTGTCGGCCATGGCCAGACCGACGAGCCCCCGCAGCCCGGCGACCCCGAACAGGCCTGTGGTGACCAGGAGTTGGACCGCTCCCGCGCCGCGCGGCACCGGCTCGACGGGCCGGGCCTCGGCGGCCGGGCCTTCGAGGGATTCGAGGTGCTGGGCCATGTCGCGCAGCACGGGGCGGCGGTAGAGGTCGGCGACGGACACCCCGGGGTAGTGCTCGCGCAGTTCGGAGGCGAGGCGCGCCGCGCTCAGGCTGGAGCCGCCGAGCGCGAAGAAGTCGCTGTCCGCCTCGGGGCGCACGCCCAGCATCCGCTCCCACGCCCCGGCGAGGCGGCAGGCGGTGGAGCCGTCCTGAGCGGCGTCGCCGACGGGGCCGCGCGGGGAGGGCAGCGGCCAGGGCAGGGCGTCCCGGTCCACCTTGCCCGAGGTGCGCGTCGGCAGTTCGGTGACCTCGACGAGCAGCGGCACCAGGGCGGCGGGCAGGCGCTCGGCGAGGAAGTCGCGGGCCTGGTCGGCGCGGAAGCCGCCCTGCTCGGGCACCACGTAGCCGACCAGGATCTGGCCGCCGGCCGGGGTGCCGCGCACCGCCGCGGCCGCCGCGCGCACGCCCGGCAGCGCCCTCAACATGGCGTCGATCTCGCCGAGTTCGATGCGCCGCCCGCCCACCTTGACCTGGTCGTCGGCCCGCCCGAGATGGACGAGCCCGGCCGCCTCGGCCCGTACGAGATCGCCGGTGCGATAGGCGCGCCGGGTGTCGAGGAGGGGGAGCGGGGCGAACCGTTCGGCGTCCTTGGCGGCGTCGAGGTAGCGGGCCGTGCCCGCGCCCGCGATCACCAGCTCGCCCTCGCCGCCGTACGGAACGGGGTCGCCGGCCGCGTCCAGGACCGCCAACTCCCAACCGGCCAGGGGGAGTCCGATGCGTACGGGCTCGCCGGGCAGCATGCGTGCGGCGGTCGCCACCACCGTCGTCTCGGTGGGGCCGTAGGTGTTCCACATTTCGCGGCCCTTGACCGCGAACCGGTCCGCGAGGGCGCCCGGGCAGGCCTCGCCGCCGACGATCAGGAGCCGGACCTCGTCGAGTGCCTCGTCCGGCCAGAGGGCCGCGAGCGTGGGCACCGTGGAGACCACCGTGATGCCGCGCTCGATCAGCCAGGGCCCGAGCTCGTGGCCCGCCCGCACCAGCGAGCGGGGCGCCGGAACCAGGCAGCCGCCGTGCCGCCAGGCCAGCCACATCTCCTCGCACGAGGCGTCGAAGGCGACCGAGAGCCCGGCGAGCACCCGGTCGCCCGGGCCCAACGGCCGTTCACTGCAAAAGAGTTGGGCCTCGGCGTCGACGAACGCGGCCGCCGAGCGGTGGGTGACCGCCACGCCCTTGGGCAGTCCCGTCGAACCGGACGTGAAGATGATCCAGGCGTCGTCGTCGGGCGACGCGGGTCGCCAGCGCTCGGCCAGCGGCGCCACGGGCCCCGGCAGTATGCGCTCCTCCGCCTCGATCACGGCGCACACCCCCGCCTCGCGGAAGACGGTCGCCGCGCGCTCCGCGGGATCGTCCGCGTCGACCGGCACATACGCCGCGCCGCACAGCAGGACCGCCAGGATGGCGAGGTACAGGTCGCAGGTGCCGGACGGGATCCGGACGCCGACCCGGTCGCCGGGGCCGATGCCGTGGCGGGTCAGCCGCACGGCGCGTTCGGTGATCCGGTCGCACAGGTCTTGGTAGGTGAGCCTCTCGCCGCCCGCGTCGAGTGCGGGTGCGCCCGGGTGGGCGGCCGCCGTCGCGTCCAGTACGTCGAGCAGGGTGCGGGGGTGCGGGGCGGCGGCTCCGCGGAAGACAGCCGGCAGATGCGAAGACATACGGTATGCCTCTGGCGTAGTGCGGGTGGTACGGACATCCTTCGGACATCCGCCCACTCAGACGGGCATATCCAGCGGCGGGTTCGCTCCGGCCTTGGGACTTGACGATATTTATCCGTTGTTTTCGAAGCGAATCGGATGATTATGGCGCCGACCGGGGCAAGTTCAGGGCCGATCGCGGTGGCCGAGATCCCTCGCGCGTAGCACTAGTTCGGTGGCGAACCGGTGTTCGGGGTCGGTGAGTCGCTCGCCGAAAATGGACTCCAGGGTGCGCATCCGATAGCGCACGGTTTGCGGGTGCACGTCAAGCAGTTCGCCCATCTGGGCGGCCGTGCCCCGGGTCGCGAGCCAGGTCCGCAGGGTTTCGATGAGCCGGTCGCGCCGCCCGGGCGTCAGCGCGTCGAGCGGCGCGAGCTCCCGGCGGCCGAGGTGTTCGAGGAGCGCCGGGTCCGAGCGCAGCCACAGCGTGACGAGGTGGTCCTCGCAGTACAGCGTGCCGGTGCCGCTGTCGATGACCCCCGATGCGGCGAGTTCGAGGACCCGACGGGCCCAGCGCAGAGAATCGGACGCATCGCCGATGGGGACCTCCAGACCGACCGCCGCCCAGGACCCGCGCAGCGCCGCGTCCAGCATCCGTCTTCGTACTTCGTCGACCGGACCCGGTACGAGGAGGTGCGGCGCCGGCTCGCCCGGATCGAGCAGGACATCGTTGTCCAACGCCGCCCGCGTGAGCCCCGTCCCGGACCGGAGCGCGACCAGCGTGACCCGCTCGGGCAGCGGCCAGTGGGCCCGGTCGGCGAGCTCGGCGACCGCCGCGCGCGGCACCGGGGACCCGGCCAGGATCAGGTGCAGCAGCCGTCTTCGCAGCGCGTCCGAGCGCTCCCCGGAGAACGAGGTGACCTCCAGATAGCCCTCTCGTGAGAGCGCTTCCAGCTCCTCGACGTAGGTGAAGAGCGCGTCCGCGAAGCTGAGCATGACGGCGGGGGAGAGGTTGTAGCGCCGGCCGATCTTCTTGGCCCGGCGCAGCGCCACCCGGGCGCCGAGCCGGTAGGCGCCCTGGAGGGTGTCCAGGCTCCGGCCCTCGTACGCCTCGAACCGGCCGAAGCGGCGGCACATCTCGTCGCGCAGCGTGGAGGGCGCGCTCGGGGACGCCACCTGGTCGACGAAGACGGCGAGGTTCTGCTCCACGCCGACCCGGATCGCCTCGCCGTAGGGCCCGTCGAGCAGCCGGGCGTACTCGGGGTAGGCGCGGGTGAGCTCGGCGCCGATCTCCTTGAGCAGGCCCGGCAGTTCGGGCCGCATGATCGCGGCGAACTCCTGTGGGAGCGGTCCCAACGGCTCATGGGTGTCCGGTGATTGCGCGGCTGCGGGCATCTCACTCCCCTTGCACTACGGCGCCCGGTGGGGGGAGAGCCGATGGAGAAAGCGCTCCCACCGACCGTCAGGTGCGTACCTTTCGCGGACTGCTGAACCTAGAACAACTCCCGTGTGATGGACAACACTTGGGGCAGCGGTCGATTCAAGGTGCATCGGTTGTCGGCCGATTCCGGGGCGGCCCGGCCGGAGCACGCACGGGCCGCCCGTCGCAGGGGGCGGCGAAGGCTACTGAGCCGCTGAATGCCAGTACTGGGAGAGCAGTTTGCCGTTGTTCGGGACGACCGTGCCGGGGGCGTTCAGACCGGCGAGATGGGTCGAGGCGCTGTCCAGTACGACGCTGTTGTGGCCGGCCGCCGAGGGCAGCCCCGTCTTGAGGTTCACCGCCCAGTCGAGCAGCCCGGCGAGCCCGCAACCGCTTGCACCCGGCACCGCGAACGTGGTGTCCGTCTGGCCGGCGCCGGTGAGGCTGAGCCGGTTCATGACGCCCGCGTTGTTGGGTGTGCCGTTGCCGTCGAAGCGCTTGATGCCGAGGGCCGGAGCGGTGACGTTCTGCGGGCGCAGCACGATGGGGTGGGCGGCGGAGCCGATGTAGCAGGAGTCGCCGAGGAACGGGTTCTGGAGGTGGATGCGGACCGGGAGCGAGATGATCGGCTGCCCGGCGGTGGCGCCCGCCGTGAGGTTGAAGTCGGTGGGCACACCGGCCGATTCGACGGTCGCGGTGACCCGGTTGAGGGTGCTGTTGGTGATCTGCCGGCAGATGTCGCCGATGACGGGGATGTCGCTCGGACACATCAGGCCGAGCAGGCCACCCGGGATGTCCGCGGAGTCGGCGATCAGCGCGCCGCCCGCCGGTGCGACCAGGGTGGGCGCGCCGCCGGTGTGCTGCACCACACCGACCTGCAGATCACTGGCGCCGGTGACGACCTCGGTGCTGCCCAGCTTGATGGAGCCGCTCGCCGCGTGGGAGGCGACGCACTGCACGATCTCGGCGCGCCCGTCGGCGGCCAGCATCGCCGGGTCGTCCACCGGGCAGCGGGTGAACGGCGCCCAGGTGCCCCCGAGTTGAGTCGCCGGAGCGGAATCGGCGGCGGCCGGGCCCACGGTCCCCATGACGGTCAGGGCCGTGCAGGTGGCGAAAAGGCCCGCGCGCAGACGGGTGGATACGGGTCTCATGAGGTCGTCCCCTCTTGACGTCTCGACTCGCGACGTCCTGTACGGGTATGGGCGGGTGCGGCAACGGCCTTGTGCTGTACGGGAGTTGGCCGGATCTGCATGCCGTGGTGGTCAGCGCAGGGGCAGTGGTACGTTCGTCGGCTGCTTGTCGGGGGTGCAGAGCTTCGCGGGGTCGTCCGGGATGCCGGACGCGCACGGCGCCCCCTGGTTCTGCTTGACCGTGTTGGCGGGTCCGGACACGGACGCGGTGAACAGCGGGCTGAGGTCCTCGCCCACCCCGCAGCCGGTGAACGGCGGAATGGTCACGGAGCCGTCGAGCGGTCCGCCCCGGGAGAGCGAGTAGCCGCGCCAGACGGTGTCCGTGCCCTTCTTGAGCTTCCCGAGCAGGACCAGGTGGTCCTTGGTGTTCCTCGCCGGGTCGGGATCGTTGGAGTAGACGGAGCCGGTGGTACGGCAGTTGGGGCCGACGTCGAGCGGTGTCCCGTTGACCTTGACGTCGCTCAGCCGCAGCACCAGCGGGATCCTGATGTACGTCTCGCCGTGCCCCGCGGTGTTGTTGAGGTCCGAGTCGATGGCCATGGGCCCGGTCTCCTCCAGCGTCATCGTGGCCGTGGTCGGCATGAACCCGAAGGTCAGGAACGTCGCGGGGGCGGGCGGGGTCTGGGCGCGGCCCTGGTAGTCGAGTCGGCCGACCGAGCTCTGGAACAGGTGGAGTTCGAAGACGCCCGGTCTGACCTCGATCCGCTTGAGCTGACTGGGCCCCTGGACGATCTTGGCGCAGTAGACGGGGATCAGCGAGGCGCCGCCCAGCTTGGTGACGTTCGAGTACCCGGTGACGTACGCCGAGAGGGCGAGCGGCTGGGCGGTGTCGCCGCGACACTCGGGGGCGGCGGCGGGCGGGGCGCCCTGGGTCTTCGGGGGGACCACCTTCGGGGCGCCGGGCGAGGGCTGTCGCGGCCCGCCGGTCGCCGGGTCCGTCGCCGAGGTGCTGGGGGTCGGGGTGGGCGGGGAACTGGCCGCGATCACCGGCACTTTGGCGAGCAGCGCCGATCCGCCAGGGGTGAGCGTGCAGGACACCGAGAGGGTGGCGGGTTCGGTTGCGGCGCCCTCGGCGGTGACCGGGCTGAAGTCGATGGTGAGGCCCGCCGCCGTCACGGTGAGGTCGCCGGGGCTGTTCGCGGTGACGGTGGGGACCTCGCCGGTCGCCTTGAGCGTGACGCCGCCCGTCGCGGCGAGCGGCACGGAGGGCGCGGCCCCCTGCCACAAGGCCGCGGCCGCGGCGCCGTTCTGGGCCACCTCGGTCGTGAGGCGGGTGGTGGCGCCGGTCTTGGCCGCATGGATCTTCGTGAGCTCGGTGGCCGCGGCATCGGGCAGGGTCAGCGACGTCGTGACCTCGGCGGGCTGGATGGGCGCGCCCGCCGCCGCCCGGTCGGGGAACCTGGCGCCGACCCCGACCTTCACCGGCTGCGCCCCGCCGGGGAAGGCGCAGCTGTAGGCGAGTTCGGTGCTGACCTGCTGGTCACCGAGGGCCACGTCCGCGCCCGGCACGATCCCGGCCAGGACCACGGTGGCCGCCGCGACCGCACCCCGCCCGCGCATGCTCCGTCGGCGGCCGGCCGAGCCCAGGGTCCCTGTCACGTCGCGTTCAGCTCCACTCGCTCAGCTCCTCGAAACGGTCGGCGGCGCCTGCGCCGCGGCTGGGGGACCGCCTGGCCGGCCAAGGGCGCCGACCGGACGGTCCCGGGCGTACGCGATGCGTCATGCGGCGTTACGAGCCGACGATGGTCGGGTGCGTGCTGGTGCCGCTGACCACCGCGAAGTAGTCGCCGTTGAACGACGGGTGGTCGCCCGCGGCCACCACGCCCGAGCAGCCCGCCGTCGGGTCCGAGACCGTCAGCTCGGTGGGGTTGGCCGCGATGGCCAGGTCACCGGTGGAGTTGGTGTACGTGCCGTGCGCGGTCCCGGTCACGGTGAAGGCGCAAGTCGCCACGGTGACACGGGCGTTGACGCCGGAGATGTAGCCCTGCGAGACGCCGCTGCCCGCGTCGTAGTCGGTCACGTTCAGCGTCCAGGGAGTGTTCGCCACCGTGTCGACCGCACCGAGGAAGCTGGTGCACGGCTCACCCGATCTGCCGAAGTGCACCGGGTCGATGCTGCCGACCGCCGCCGGGTTGCCGGTGGCGCTCTGGAGGGTGCCCCCGGCGTCGGAGTAGGTGCAGGTCATGTCGATGCCGTTGATGGAAAGCACGACATTGCTGGACGTGGCGGTGAAACTCTCGGGCGAGTTGGGGCCGATCACCCAGTTCGTGGGCGACGCGGCCATGGCGGGCGCGGTTGCGAGGGCGAATGCGGCCGTCGCGGCGCCGCATACCAGCGCAAGCTTTCCAAAGGTGCTTCGCACAGTAAATTCCTCCGATTTCACCAGCTACGGGTACGGATTCGGCCACGTACGATCCGTGACCAGGCGGACGTTACTTGCGAGAAACATCGGCGCACAATCCTGTCGTTGAAGATTGTGCCGAGCAAGGCCCTTCCTTGTGCCCTGGATGAGCAACCGGCCGGTTTTTCTTGTCGATTGGTGCGCAATACCGTCCTGCGAGTCAGGTCATTCGTGCCGAAGTTCCCGGTTCTCTCCTCATAAGGATTGGCCGGACGGCCGGTTACAGGTGAAACTCCTCACCAGATGACAAGTTCGGGAGTGAAAGCACTGCCGCGATGACAAGTTGCCGACGGTCGTGAGCCGCGTCGCGGAAACTTCCGGAACCGGTATTGCAGAGCGAGGTTACCCGGCCGTAGCGTCCGGTGTGCGGTCGGTCCGGTCCGCTCACCCGGCATCCGGTCCGCCGGCGTCCACGCTCCCGGCCACGCCCCCGAAGGCCGGGAGCCGCGCGGGCGAAGCCCCAGGCCCGTCCCTGATTCCGGGCCCGGGCTCGCTGCCCGGGGCGGGGGCGCCACGGTCAAGCTCCCCTCGGCCGCGGCGCCCCCGTCCTTTCGCGGCTGCCCACAACTGCTCAATTGCTGCGCAGTCGTCCGCCAGGCCGACTTGGAAACTTGTCAACGAGTGACAAGGAAAAGGGATTTCACCGATGTGGCCGTCCGGGATCTTGTTTCGGCGCCGCTGCGCAACTTACCGTGCGCCCCTCGGTGCCCTCGCGTCACTCCGTATGTGCCTGCTGGAGGTGGGATGGGAATTGAAGTCGTGGTCGAAGGTCTGACCAAGTCATTCGGTAAGCAGAACATCTGGCAGGACGTCACCCTCACCCTGCCCGCGGGGGAAGTCAGCGTCATGCTGGGGCCCTCCGGCACCGGAAAGACGGTCTTCCTCAAGTCGCTCATCGGCTTGCTCAAACCGGAGCGCGGCCGGGTCCTCATCAACGGCGTCGACATGGTGAGCAGCCCCGAGCGGGACATCTACGAGACCCGGAAACTCTTCGGCCTGATGTTCCAGGACGGTGCGCTTTTCGGCTCGATGTCCCTTTTCGACAACATCGCCTTTCCGCTGCGCGAGCACACCCGCAAGAAGGAGTCCGAGATCCGCCGCATCGTCATGGAGCGGGTGGACATGGTCGGCCTGCTCGGCGCCGAGGAGAAGCTGCCCGGGGAGATCTCCGGCGGGATGCGCAAGCGCGCCGGGCTCGCCCGCGCCCTGGTGCTCGACCCCCAGATCATCCTGTGCGACGAGCCGGACTCGGGGCTCGACCCGGTCCGTACCGCCTTCATCTCGCAACTCCTGATCGACCTGAACGCGCAGATCGACGCGACGATGCTGATCGTCACCCACAACCTCGACATCGCCTCGACCGTGCCCGACAACATGGGCATGCTCTTCCGCCGCAACCTCGTCACCTTCGGCCCGCGCGAGGTGCTCCTGACCAGCGAGGAGCCCGTCGTCGCCCAGTTCCTCAGCGGGCGCCGCGAGGGCCCCATCGGCATGTCCGAGGAGAAGGACGCGGCGACGCTCGCCATGGAACAGCTCAACTCGCCCCGAGAGCAGAACGGTTCACCGCGTCGCATCCCCGCGCAACTGGAACCGTCACCGGGCCTGCCCGCCCGGCAGGCGGTGCTGCGCCGCAAGCTGCGGGTGATGGCCATGCTCGACCAGCTGCCGCCCGCGGCCCGCCGCGCCATCGAGAACGGCATGGCGCCGGCCCAGGAGGCGACGCCGTGACGATGGAGGCCGAGAGAAACCCCCCGACCCCGACACCCCCTCAGCCCCCGACCTCCCGGCCGCCGCGCCGCCCGCTCCCCGGACTCGGCGCGTTCCGCCAGACCGGGCAGCTCTTCGCGCTCGCCGCCGCCGTCACCCGGGCGGTCTTCAAACGGCCCTTCCAACTCCGGGAATTTATCGAGCAGTTCTGGTTCGTCGCCAGCGTCACCATCCTGCCCGCAGCCCTCGTCTCCATCCCGTTCGGCGCCGTCATCGCGCTCCAGGTCGGCTCGCTCACCCAGCAGCTCGGCGCCCAGTCCTTCACCGGCGGCGCCAGCGTCCTCGCCGTCATCCAGCAGGCCAGCCCGCTCATCGTGGCCCTGCTCATCGCGGGCGCCGGCGGCTCCGCGATCTGCGCCGACCTGGGCTCCCGCACGATCCGCGAAGAGCTCGACGCCATGGAGGTCATGGGCGTCTCGCCCGTCCAACGCCTGGTCGTACCAAGGGTGTTGGCGACCATGTTCGTCGCCGTGCTGCTCAACGGGATGGTCTCCGTCGTCGGCACCCTCGGCGGCTACTTCTTCAACGTCATCATGCAGGGCGGCACCCCGGGCGCCTACCTCTCCAGCTTCTCCGCACTCGCCCAGCTCCCCGACCTGTACGTCAGCGAGGTCAAGGCGCTGATCTTCGGCTTCATCGCCGGGATCGTCGCCGCGTACCGCGGGCTCCACCCGCGCGGCGGCCCCAAGGGCGTCGGTGACGCCGTCAACCAGTCCGTCGTCATCACCTTCCTGCTGCTCTTCTTCGTGAACATGGTCCTCACCGGGATCTACCTCCAGATCGTCCCCCCGAAGGGCGGCTGACCGATGGCCCTCTTCAGCCTCCTCGACCGCTCCGGCGACCAACTCACCTTCTACGTCAAGGCGTTGCTGTGGATCCCGCGCACGCTGCGGCGCTACACGAAGGAGGTCCAGCGACTGCTCGCCGAGGTCGCGTTCGGCAGTGGCGGGCTCGGTGTCATCGGCGGCACCATCGGCGTGATGATCGCCATGACCCTGTTCACCGGCACCGTGGTCGGCCTCCAGGGATACGCCGCGCTGAACCAGATCGGCACCGCGGCCTTCACCGGCTTCGTCTCCGCCTACTTCAACACCCGCGAGATCGCCCCGCTGGTCGCCGGCCTCGCCCTGTCCGCCACCGTGGGCGCCGGCTTCACCGCCCAACTGGGCGCGATGCGCATCAACGAGGAGGTCGACGCCCTCGAAGGCATGGGCGTGCGCAGCCTCCCGTACCTCGTCACCACCCGGATCATCGCCGGAGTCGTCGCCATCGTCCCGCTGTATGCGATCGGACTGCTCAGCTCCTACTTCGCCTCCCGGCTGACCACGGTGGTCTTCAAGGGCCAGTCGCGCGGCACCTTCGACCACTACTTCAACCTGTTCCTCTCCCCGACCGACGTGCTGCTCTCCGTGCTCAAGGTGCTGATCTTCAGCGTGATGGTGATCCTGGCCCACTGCTACTACGGCTTCCGCGCCACGGGCGGCCCGGCCGGAGTGGGCGTCGCGGTGGGGCGCTCGGTCCGCAACGCGATCGTGCTCATCGCCGTCACCGACTTCTTCCTCTCGCTGGCCATCTGGGGTGCCACCACGACCGTGAAGGTGGCCGGATGAACACCCCCACCGTCCGCCGCCGCCTCGCCGGAGTCGTCTTCCTCGTGGTCCCGGCGCTGCTCGTGTGGCTCTCGATCGCCGTGTACGACAAGGACTTCACCCGCTCGGACACCATCACCGTCGAGACGAGCAGCGTCGGCAACGAGATGCACCCGGGCGCCGAGGTGAAGCTGCGCGGCGTCGTCGTCGGCGAGGTCCGCACCATCAGCGCCGACGGAGCGGGCGCGAAGCTCACCCTCGCCCTCCAGCCCGGCAAGCGCGGCCACATCCCGTCCGACGTGCGGGCGCAGATGCTGCCGACCACGCTGTTCGGCGAGCGGTTCGTCGCGCTCGTACCGCCACCGAACCCGTCCACGAGAGCGCTCTCAGCCGGTGCGACCATCCCGCAGGACCGGTCCCGCAACGCCATCGAGCTGGAGCAGGTCCTGGACAACGTCCTGCCGATGCTGACCGCGGTCAAGCCGGACAAGCTGTCGTCGACCCTCTCCGCCGTCGCCCAGGCGCTGCGCGGCCGCGGCTCCCAGCTCGGCGACACCTTCGTCACGCTCGACGCGCACCTGAAGAAGTTCAACCCCGACCTGCCCACCCTCAACGCCGACCTGAAGCAGCTCGTCAAGGTCTCCGGGACCTACAGCGACGCCGCCCCCGACATCCTGAGAGCGCTCACGGACGCCACGACCACCACCGGCACCCTCGTCGACCAGCAGACCCAACTCCTCGGCGTCTACGGGCAGACGACGAAGACCGCCCAGGACCTCACGGCCTTCCTCCAGCAGAACAAGGACAACATCATCCGGCTCAGCGCGGTGAGTCGACCCACCCTGGAGCTCCTCGCCAAGTACTCCTCGTCCTTCCCCTGCACCCTGCGCACCCTGGCCGGGTTCGTCCCCGCGATGGACAAGGCCCTCGGCAAGGGCACCGATCAGCCCGGACTCCACGTCACCGTCAAGGCCGTGCCCTCGCTCGGCAAGTACGTCCCCGGCCGCGACACCCCCGCGTACACGGCGAGCGGCGGCCCGCACTGCTACCCGGTGCCGTACCTCGGCGCCCCGCTGCCCGCCGAGAGCGCTCTCACGAACACGGCGGCCGCCTCCGACGCCGGGCTCGGGCCGGCGAACTCGCCGCAGGAGAACCAGCTGGTGAACGAGCTGCTCGCACCCGGTCTGCAACAGGCTCCGCAGTCCCTGCCGGACTGGAGCAGCCTGCTCGTCGGGCCCGCCCTGAGGGGGACGGAGGTGACCATCAAGTGAAGCGCCGCAGCATCGCGGGCCCGCTCGTGAAGTCGCTCGTCTTCGTCCTGGTGACCGCGCTCGCGACCACCGTGCTCGCCCTGTCCATCGCCAACACCGGGGTGGGCGACACCCGGACGTACAAGGCGCGCTTCACCGACACCACCGGCCTGATCGAGGGCGACAGCGTCCGCATCGCCGGAGTGAAGGTCGGCCAGGTCGACAGCGTGGAGGTCGTCGACCGGCGGCTCGCCCAGGTCACGTTCTCCGTGCAGCGCAGCCGGACGCTGCCGGGCACGGCGACCGCCTCGATCAAGTACCTCAACATGGTCGGCCAGCGCTACATCGAGCTGGGCCGGGGCACCGGCGCGGTCGGCGCGACCCTCGCGCCCGGCGGGACGATCCCGCTGGAGCGCACCACCCCGGCCCTCGACCTCACCCAGCTCTTCAACGGCTTCCAGCCCCTCTTCGAAGGGCTCTCGCCCAAGGACGTCAACCAGCTCGCCGGCTCCATCGTGCAGGTCCTCCAGGGCGAGGGCGGCACCGTCGACAGCCTGCTGAAACACATCGGTTCATTGACCCAGACCGTCGCCGCCAAGGACAAGGTGATCGGCGAGGTCATCAGCAATCTGAACACCGTCCTGACCACCGTCAACGACCGCGAAGCGGGCTTCAACGACCTGGTGGTCACGCTCCAGCAACTCGTCTCCGGGTTCGCGGGCGACCGCAAGCCGCTCGGCGAGGCCATCGCCGCGATGGGCGACCTCACCACCGTCACCGCCGGACTGTTCGAGGACGGCCGCGCCCCGCTCAAGGACGACATCAAACAGCTCGGCCGGCTCTCCGCCAACCTCGCCGAGAGCGCTCCCCAGATCGAGGACTTCCTGCGCAAGACCCCCGACAAGATGCGGGCCGTCACACGGATCGCGTCGTACGGGTCCTGGCTCAACCTCTACCTCTGCGAGGCCAAGGTGTCCGGCGTGACGACCGAGGACGGCAGCCCGCCGCCCACCGGAATCCCGGTCAGCGATTCGAGGTGCCAGGGATGAGACTCCCCGTACCGCGCCGGCCCCGCCCCCTTCGCCTGCCGCGCTCCGCGTCGAAGCGCCCTGCCCTGAGCGGCCCCGTCTTCACGCGCCCGAGCTTCAAGCGCCCCGCCCTGAAGCGTCCGGCCTTGAAGCGCCCCCGCCTCAAGCCCATGAAAGAGCGCAACCCCGTCGCCGTCAGCCTGGTGGGGCTGCTGCTCCTGGCCCTGATCGGCGTCGCCGCGTACAACGCGGACTCGCTGCCGTTCATCGGGGGCGGCACGACCTACAGTGCCGACTTCTCCGAGTCCGCAGGGCTGCGCGACGGCGACGAGGTGCGGATCGCCGGGGTCAAGGTGGGCGAGGTCAGCGGTGTCTCGCTCGCCGGAGCCAAGGTGAAGGTCACCTTCAAGGTGAAGCACGCCTGGATCGGCGACGCCTCGACCGCGGCCATCGCCATCAAGACCCTGCTCGGCGAGAAGTACCTGGCCATAGACCCGCTCGGCACTGCCGAGCAGGACCCCGGCAGCCGCATCCCGCTGGCCCGCACGACCTCCCCGTACGACGTCACCCAGGCCTTCGAAGGGCTCAGCAACACGATCGGCGGCATCGACACCGCGCAGCTCGCCAAGAGCTTCGAGACGATCTCCGACACCTTCAAGGACTCGCCCCCCGAGGTGCGCACCGCCGTCTCCGGGCTCTCGGCGCTGTCCAAGACCGTCTCCCAGCGCGACACGCAACTGGCCCAACTCCTCAAAGGCAGCGAGGAGTTGACGAAGACGCTGGCCAACAAGAAGAGCAGCTTCGAGACGCTGATCGACGACGGCGGACTGCTCCTCGGTGAACTCAAACAGCGCCGCGACGCCATCCAGGCGCTGCTCACCGGAACCCGCGGCCTCGGCACCCAGCTGACCGGCCTCGTCAAGGACAACTCGGCCCAACTGAAGCCCACCCTCACGGCGTTGGGCCGCGTCACGGACGTCCTCATGAAGAACCAGCAGGGCCTCGACCGCACACTGGCGCTGGCCGGCCCCTACTACCGGCTCGTCGGCAACACCCTCGGAAACGGCCGCTGGTTCGATACGTACATCTGCGGGCTCGTCCCCAGGAACTACCTGCCGGCGAAGTCGCTTCCGGACCACGGCTGCATGCCGCCGAAGAACGGAGGCTACCCATGAGCCGGCGACGCGCTCTCACGATCGTCCTGGCCCTCGCGGTGATCGCCGCGACCGTGGCCGGCGGGCTGCGCGTGTTCGCCGGCCCGGGCGGCAAGCGGATCACCGCCTACTTCGACCACGCCGTCGGGATCTACCCCGGGTCGGACCTGCGGATCCTCGGGGTCAAGGTCGGCGAGGTCGACTCGGTCACCCCGCAGGGCCGGCAGGTCAAGGTGGTGGTCACGCTGGACCGGGGCGTACGGGTGCCCAAGGACGCGCGGGCCGCCGTCGTCTCGCCCAGCGTCGTCGCCGACCGCTACGTCCAGCTCACCCCGGCCTACACCGGTGGACCCGAGATCGCCGACCGGGCGGAACTCCCGGCCTCGCGCAACGCCACCCCCGTCGAGGTCGACCAGCTCTACGCCTCCATCACCGAGCTCAGCAAATCGCTCGGCCCCAGCGGAGTGAACGCCTCGGGAGCGCTCTCAGGGCTGCTCGACACCGGGGCCAAGAACCTCGACGGCAACGGCGCCGCGATCGGCGACTCCATCGAGCAGTTCGGCAAGGCGGCCAAGACGCTCGACGGCAGCAGCGAGCACCTCTTCGCCACCCTGTCGTACCTGCAGACGTTCACCACCATGCTGAAGAACAAGGACGGCGCGGTGCGCGACGCGCAGAACCAACTCGCCGACGTGACCTCGTTCTTCGCCGACAACAAGGACAACCTGGCGGGCGCGCTGAAGGAACTCGGCACCGCGCTCGGCAACGTCAAGACCTTCATCCAGGACAACCGCGGCAGCCTCAAGGCCGAGGTCGACAAGCTCGCCCCGCTCACCCAGATCCTCGTCGACCAGCGGGCCTCGCTCGCGGAGGCCCTGGACACCGCGCCCCTGGCCGCCGGAAACGCTCTCAACGCCTACGACCCGGCGCACCGCACCCTCGACGGCCGCGGCAACATCAACGAGATCAGCATGGGCGGCGACATCGTGTTCCCGCTCAACCCGGCGGTCGCGGGCAGCGCGGGGCTCGTGCCGGTGCCGCAGGCCCGCCTGAAAGCGCTCCCAACCCTGCCCCTGCCCCCCGTCGGCACGGTGTACGGGACGGCGGCCGACCCCGCGAAGGGCGCCGCCCCCGGCCCCTCGGCGAAGAAGGGGGGCCGGGGATGAAGGCCCGCGTCACACGCCGTACCGGCGCCGCGCTGGGCGCCGGTGTCGCCGTCGTCGTCGCCCTGGCCCTCACCCTCGGCAGCTGCTCGGTGCCGTCGTTCTCCGGGATCGACCAGCTGCCGCTGCCCGGCGGCGCCGACCTGGGCAGCCATCCGTACGACATCACCGCCGACTTCGCCGACGTACTGAGCCTGGTGCCGCAGGCCGCGGTGAAGGTCAACGACGTCGCCGTCGGCCGGGTCACCAAGGTGTCGCTGGCCTCCGACGGCTGGTCCGCCAAGGTCACCATGCGGATCAGGGGAGACGTCAAGCTGCCGGCCAACGCCTACGCCCAGCTGGAACAGTCCAGCCTCCTCGGCGAGAAGTTCGTCCAGCTCTCCGCGCCGGCGAAGGAGACCAAGGAGGCGGCCCAGGGGCGCCTCGGGCCCGGCGCCGCCATCCCGATCACGCGGACCAACCGCAACCCCGAGGTCGAGGAGGTCCTGGGAGCGCTCTCCATGCTGCTCAACGGAGGCGGCGTCAACCAGCTCAAGACCATCACGACCGAGCTCAACAAGGCGATCGGCGGCCGCGAGCCCGAGGTCCGCTCCATGCTCCAGCGCGTCAACACGCTGGTCACCGACCTGGACGGCCACCGCACCGACATCACCGACGCGCTCGACGGGGTCAACCGGCTCTCCGCCACCCTCGCCACCCGCAAACAGCAGGTCGGCACCGTACTCACCGGACTGTCCCCGGGCCTCAAAGTCCTGGAGAACCAACGGGGTTCACTCCTCACGATGCTCAAGTCGCTCGACACCCTCTCCACGGTCGCCGTCTCGACGATCAACAAGAGCAAGGACGACATGGTGGCCGATCTGAAGGCGATCGCACCGACGCTGAAGGCGCTCGCGGACTCCGGCAAGGACCTGCCGGACTCCCTCCAGGTGCTTGTCACCTATCCGTTCACCGACGAGGTGCTGCGCGGCGTGAAGGGCGACTACCTCAACGTCTACCTCGACGTGACGGCCGCCCCCGGCACCCAGGTCATCCCGCCGCTGACGACGCCGCCCGCATCGGCCACCGCGCAGCAGGCGCCGCTCGGCCTGCCGTCCGTCGGCGGAACGGGAGGGACGCGCTGATGCTGACCACGGCGACGAGGCTCAAGAACCTCGCGTTCCTCGTGATCGGGGTGCTGGTGCTCGGCTACACCGGGTTCCGTTACGCCGACATCGGCCACTACGTCGGCATCCGCGACTACTACACGGTGAAGGTCCATCTCGCCGAGACCGGCGGCCTGTTCACCCATTCCAACGTCACCTATCGGGGCGTGTCGGTGGGCCGGGTCGGGCCCATCGGACTCACCGACGACGGCGTCGTCGCCGAGTTGCGCATCGACAACTCGGCCCCGCCCATCCCGACCGCGCTGAAGGCCGTGGTGGCCAACCTGTCCGCCGTCGGCGAGCAGTACATCGACCTGCGGCCCACCGCCGGCGGGGCGCCCTACCTGGGCGACGGAGGTGAGATCGAGCAGGACGACACCGCCACCCCGGCGCCCGTCACCACCGTCCTCAGCAGCGTCAACGATCTCGCCGCATCAGTGCCGCTTGACTCGCTGCGCACCGTCGTCGCCGAGTTCGGCAAGGCTTTCGAAGGGCGCGGCGACGACCTCCAGGTGCTCCTCGACAACGGCACCGACTTCGTGAAGGCGGCCGACAGGGCGCTGCCCACCACGACCACGCTGCTCGCGGACGGCCAGACCGTGCTCAGCACCCAGGCCGAGGAAGGGCAGGCTATCAAATCCTTCGCTTCGGGCGCCCAGCAATTGGCTGCCACGCTCAAGGACTCGGACACCGATCTGCGCCGCCTCATCGCCGCCGCGCCCGACGCCGCCGGGCAGATCAGCGGGCTGCTCAGGGATCTGAACCCGCAGCTCAGCGTGGTGCTCGCCAACCTCCTCACGACCGCCGACGTAGCCGTGACCCGGCAGCGCGGAATCGAGGAACTCCTCGTGAAACTACCGCCGTTGGCAGCGGCGGGAGCCACGGCCATCGACGCCAAGGGCGCCAATCTCGGCATGGCAGTCACCTTCTTCGCGCCGCTTCCGTGCACCGACGGATACGGCGGCACGGTCTACCGCAACGGCCTCGACACCCTCGACACGCCGAACCTCAACACGAAGGCGAGATGCGCCGCGCCCGCGAGCAGTGGCACCGACGTGCGTGGCTCGGCACACGCTCCGACCGGCGGACAGGTCCCAACTCCCGCTCAGCCAGGGGCACTTCCGCCTGCGCAACAGGTCGCGCCCGCAGCCCCGGCATCAACGCTCCCGGGAGCCCTGGCCCTGCCCGCGCTGCCGAGCGGCGGCCCCCTGGACCTGGCCGGACTGCTCGGCCTGAGCCCCGCCGCCGGTGGAAAGGAGGTGCGCCCGTGATCGCTCTCCCCGGCCCATCCCGACTCCGCCGCGCACTCGTGGTGGCCGCGCTCACCGCCTCGCTCGCCTTCGCCGCCTTCGCGGGATGGGCGTACCTGGACGCGCGGGACGACTCAACGGTCGCGTACGCCACCTCGCGCGACGCCGCCCTTCAGGCGGGCCGGACGCAGATCGCCGCGCTCTCCACGCTGGACGCGGCCCACCCCGACGCCGCCCTGCGCACCTGGCTCGACGCCTCGACTGGCCCGCTGCACGACGAGCTCCGCCGTACGGGGGCAGGGAAGCCGACGACCTCGGCGCGCGGCAGCGTCACCGACGCCGCCGTCACCGAGCTCGACGACCGCTCCGGCACGGCGAAGCTCATCGCGACGGTGCAGGTCCAGCTCACCCCGGCGGGCGGAGCGGCCACCACCACCGACCGCAAACGCTTCGAGGCTGCGCTCGAACGCACCGGATCCGGCTGGAAGTTGAAGGCACTCAACGCGGTCCCGGTCTCCGCCCCCTGACCCCGGACCGATAGGGAGAAGCAGCGTGAGCACAGCAGAGCTGAAGACGGCGCCGGAGCCGGAGCCCGGGCACGATGTGGAGTGCGAGGACGAGAGGGCGGGCCCTGACCCCACCCCCGCCGAAGCCGCAGCCCCGACCAGCCGCCTCCGCCGCGCCCTCACCCTGGCCTGCGTACTCGTGCTCCTCCTCGCCGGGGCCGGACTCCTGTTCCAGGCAAGGCAGTTGACCGACACCACCGCCACCCGCAACCACGCACTCACCGACACTTCAGCCACCACCCGGGTCATCGGCGACGTCAGCAACACGCTCGGCAAGGTGTTCTCGTACGTGCCCCAGGACACCCGCGCCACCGAGGGCGCGGCGAAGAAGCTGCTCGGCGGGCGCGCCGCCGGTCAATACACGGCCCTGTTCGGCGAGTTGAGGCAGCGGGTCGCCGACCAGAAGCTCAGCCTCACCACCCATGTCGTACGGGCCGGGGTCACCCGGCTGACCCGCGACACGGCGGAGCTGCTCGTCTTCCTCGACCAGCGGGCCCAGCGCGAGACGAAGCCCGCCACCACCGCCGCCGCCCAGCTGTCCATCACGGCCCGACTCACCGACGGCCACTGGCAGATCACCGACATCCGAGCCCGTTAGGACGCGCCCGCTGCCGCCGGGCCCCGCGAGAGGGATCACGAAGAACATGGCACGCATGACGATCCAGCCCCTGCTCATCGCCGCGATGGTGCTCACCCTGCTGGCAGGCGGATTCGCGGTGTGGGCGGGCTGGTCCTGGTACGGCGCGGCGCACGACGGCTCCGCCGCCTACGCCGCCTCCCGCGACAAGGTCCTCGCGGCCGGCGAACAGGCCGTGCAGAACCTCTCCACCCTGGACCACAAGGACCTGGCCCACGGCCTCGACATGTGGCAGGACTCCACCACCGGCGACCTGCACCAGCAACTGGCTGACGGCAGAAGCGAGTTCGAGAAGCAGGTGCAGCAGGCGGGGACCGTGACGACCGCCAAGGTGCTCGACGGCGCGGTCACCGAGCTCGACGACCGGGCGGGCCGGGCCAGGGTGATGGTGGCGCTGCGGATCACCGTGCAGGCGCCGAAGGAGAAGCCCGCCGCCAAGGACAGCCGGATGCTCGGCGAACTCACCCGTACGTCCGGCGGCTGGAAACTCAGCGCCCTCGGCCAGGCGCCGGTCGGCAACAGCGCGGCCAACTGACCACCTACTCGTCCCCGGACAGGAGCCGCACATGTCGACGACCCGCCACCTGGTCAACCGTCAGCGCCGACTCGCGAACGCGGGCGCCGCCCGCGTCGCCACGGAGGCGCCGCCGGAACGCGGGAAGAGAGCAACCAATATCGCCGGTGGCGCCAACACCCTTAAAGCGAAGGGGAGTTCGGAGGTCAAGGCGGGCGCCGGGCCCCGCCGCCGTCTCTCTGTCTCCCTCCGCCCATCCGTCAGACGTTCCTTCGGCGGTGCCCTGCGCCTGGTCTCCGTCCGGGCCCCCGTCGTCCTGTGCGTGCTCATCGTCCTGCTCGGGGCCTTCGCCGCACTCGCCGCCACCCGGGCCGATTCGCTGCGCTCCGATCCGGCCGCGCGCAACGCCGCCCTCACCGATCCGGCCCGTACCAGCGAGGTCAAGGGGCAGACAGCCAAGGCCGTCGCCGCGCTGTTCTCGTACAACTACGCCGACACCGCCGCCGCCGACAAGGCGGCATCAACTCTCCTCACCGGCAAGGCGGTTCAGCAGCACCACGACATGCTGGCCGCCGTGCGGGCCCAGGCCAAGGACCAGAAGCTGGTGCTCACGACCACCGTGACCGAGAGCGGCGTGGAGATGATCGACGGCTCTCGCGCCCGGGTCCTCGTCTACGCCGACCAGAGCAGCACACGTACGGCGGGCGCGAAGCCCGAAGCGACCTACGCCGCCGCGATGTTCACCGTCGACCTGGTGCGGGGGAGCGGCGCCACCTGGCGGATCTCCGGCATCGACACCTTCGGGCAGGGGTCGTGAAGGCCCCGGAGTTCCACCTCGTCGCGCGGCTGCCGGGCGGGAAGCGGTTTCGGCGCGGGCTGACCGGTACGGCCGTCGCGGCTGTCGCCATGGTCGCGCTCACCGCGTCGCAGGCCCCCGGTCTCCTGCCTGCCGCGCCGCCGCGCCCGGACGAACCGGCGGCCGGCCCTTCCGCCTCCGTACGGGAACAGCCGCCGGCCGACGGCTCGTACCACACCGAGCTCCCGCCGCTGGTCTCCCCACGGCCCCCGAGTTCACCGCCGGCCGTGGGCGTGATCGACCCGGTGTGGACGCAGGAGGGCATCCCGGCCACCGTCCTCGCCGCGTACCAGCAGGCGGAAGCCCGGCTGCGGCACGCCGAGCCCCGCTGTCATCTGCCCTGGCAACTCCTCGCCGCCCTCGGCAAGGTGGAGTCGGGGCACGCGGGCGGCGGCCGGGTCGACGCGCACGGCACGACCCTCACGCCGATCCTCGGGCCCGTGCTCAACGGCGCGGGCTTCGCCGACGTCGCCGACACCGATCACGGCGCCCTGGACGGGGACACCCGCTACGACCGTGCGGTGGGCCCGATGCAGTTCATCCCGTCCACCTGGTCGACCTGGGCCCAGGACGGCAATGGTGACAGCCGGAAGGACCCCAACAACGTCTTCGACGCCGCCCTCGCCGCCGGGGTGTATCTGTGCGCGGACTCCCGCGACCTGTCGGTCCCCGGTGACCTGGACCGCGCGGTGCTGAGCTACAACCACTCCGCGGACTATCTGCGTACGGTCCTGTCGTGGCTGGAGTTCTACCGCCGGGGCACCCATGCCGTACCGGACGGGAAGGGCGTGCTGCCCACCACGCCCGGCGCGGGCAGCGCCCGGCAGATCGACGACGATCATGGAAAGAAGCAGGGCGGCGGCATCGTCATCGGGCCCCAGCCGAGCAGCGGGCCCTCCGCCTCGGTCCCCGCGCGTCCCGGCGGCAGCCCGTCCGCGTCGCCGCCTCCGCAGTCGCCGTCCCCTTCGCCCTCCCCGTCCGCCTCCGATTCCCCGGGCCCGTCACCCTCGCCCTCGGGGAGCACGAGTCCCGGGCCCTCGCCGTCGGGCAGCCCGGGCCTGCCGGACTGCCCCACCGGGTCGCCGTCCGCGCCGACGACGCCGGACCCCACCGGCACGCCGCCCGCACCGGGCTGCCCCTCACCCACCCCCTGACGAAAGCACCTCCGCCAGGTCGTACCGGACCGGCTCCTCCAGCTGTGCGTAGGTGCAACTGCCGGGGGAGCGGTCCGGGCGCCAGCGGCGGAACTGCGCGGTGTGCCGGAACCGGTCGCCCTCCATGTGGTCGTACGCCACCTCCACCACCCGCTCCGGGCGCACCGCCACCCACGACAGGTCCTTCTTGCCGGTCCAGCGGCTGGTCGCGCCCGGGAGGCGGGCGCTTTCGTGCGCCGCCTCCTCGGCCCAGGCGGCCCACGGATGGCCCTCCGCCACCGGGTCGGCCATGAGCAGCGGGGCGAGCTCGTCGATCAGTTCCGCGCGGCGCTTCATCGGGAAGGCCGCGCACACGCCGACATGCTGGAGAGCGCTCTCGGCGTCGTACAGGCCGAGCAGGAGCGAGCCGACCACCGGTCCGCTCTTGTGGTGGCGGTATCCGGCCACCACCACGTCCGCCGTGCGCTCGTGCTTGATCTTGTACATGAGGCGGGCGTCGGGCCGGTAGGGAAGGTCGAGCGGCTTGGCGACCACCCCGTCGAGCCCGGCGCCCTCGTACTGCTCGAACCACCGCCGGGCCACCTCGATGTCGGTGGTGGCGGGTGCGAGGTGCACGGGTGGCGAGACGTCTTTCAAGGCCTCGGACAGGAGTGAGCGGCGCTCGGCCAGCGGGGTGTCGAGGAGCGAGGTGTCGCCGAGGGCGAGCAGGTCGAAGGCGATGAAGCTCGCCGGGGTCTGTTCGGCGAGCAGTTTCACCCGGGACGCGGCGGGGTGGATGCGTTCGGTGAGCCGGTCGAAGTCGAGGCGCCCCTCGTGCGCGATGACGATCTCGCCGTCGACCACGCAGCGCTCGGGCAGGCGCTCCACTAGGGCGGTCGCGAGCTCGGGAAAGTAGCGGGTCAGGGGCTTGCCGTTGCGGCTGCCGATGACGACCTCGGCGCCGTCGCGGTGCACGATCGCCCGGAACCCGTCCCACTTCGCCTCGTACTGCATCCCGGGCGGAATCCTCGCCACGGACTTGGCGAGCATCGGCTTCATGGGCGGCATCACCGGAAGATCCATACAATCGATTCTCGCCGATATGCGGCATTGATGCCCGCCGCCTACCGTGGCCTGCATGGGCAAGGGCGAGGCGATCGAGCTGGAGGCCGGCGGGCGGACCGTGCGGCTCTCCAATCCGGGCAAGGTGTACTTCCCGGAGTTCGGCTACACCAAGCTGGACGTGGCGAACTACTACCTGTCCGTCGCCGACGGCATCACGCGCGCCCTGCGCGACAGGCCCACCACCCTGGAGCGCTACCCGGACGGCGTCGACGGCGAGTCGTTCTTCCAGAAGCGGGCCCCGAAGAACCTCCCCGACTGGATCCCCACCGCCCGCATCGCCTTCCCCAGCGGCCGCCACGCCGACGAGATCTGCCCCACCGAACCCGCCGCAGTCCTGTGGGCCGCCCAGCTCGGCTGCCTGACCTTCCACCCCTGGCCGGTGCGGCGCGAGGCCACCGACCACCCCGACGAACTCCGCATCGACCTGGACCCGCAGCCCGGCACCGACTTCGACGACGCGGTGCCCGTAGCCCATGAACTCCGTGCCCTGCTGGGGGAGTTGGGGATCACGGGCTGGCCCAAGACGTCCGGCGGCCGGGGCATCCACGTGTTCATCCCGATCGAGCCGCGCTGGACGTTCACCGAGGTGCGGCGCTGCGCCATCGCCATTGGCCGCGAGCTGGAGCGCCGCATGGCGGGCAAGGTCACCACCGCTTGGTGGAAGGAGGAACGCGGCGAGCGGATCTTCGTGGACTACAACCAGACCGCCCGCGACCGCACCATCGCCTCCGCCTATTCGGTACGCCCCAAGCCGCACGCCCCGGTCTCGGCGCCGCTGCGCTGGGACGAGCTCGACGACGTACACCCCAAGGACTTCGACCTGCGGACCATGCCCGCGCGCTACGCCGAACTCGGCGATCTGCACGCGGACATGGACACCTACGCCTTCGGCCTTGAGCCGCTGCTCGAACTCGCCGAGCGGGACGAGCGCGACCACGAGCTCGGCGACATGCCGTACCCGCCGGACTACCCCAAGATGCCGGGGGAGCCCAAGCGGGTACAGCCGAGCCGCGCCGCCAAGGACAAGTAGCTCAGGCGACCGCGACCGGCGAGGCCAGCTCGAAGTCCGCCGCGTCGACGCCGCCCTCCTTGGTGTCGTCGTTGGCGAACACGAACGACTCGATGGGCACGCCGCGTTCGTCGCTGAGCGCCGCCACCAGCTCCTGCACGACGACCGTCTCCAGGACGACCCGGGCGCTGGGTGCGCACTGGGGCAGGCGCACGACACCGAGGCTGTCGGTCACCTCCACGTCCTGGGTGGTGATCAGGAGGGTGAGATGGCCGGCTGCCGACAGGGAGCGGGCCAGTTCGACCTCGCGTCCGTCGCCGAAGACGAGGTGCAGTGTGTTGCCCGCCGACTCCATCTCGCCGTGCAGGTAGTTGCGGGTGACCGAGGCCGCGGCCGGCATCCGGGGCACCTCGCGAAGGAGCAGGGCGGCTTCCTCGGCGCTGACCCGGGAGGCGCCGGAGGCCACGCAGTCGACGGCCACGCAGCGGGCCGCGCGCGAGCGCAGCGCGGCGACCACCTGGGCGGCGCGGCCACGGACGGTCTCGGCGTGCGCGGCGATGCCGTCCCAGGGGTCGCCCCGGCGGCCCGCGATGGCTCCGGCGATCAGATCGAGGGCGACGACCGTGGCGGTGAAGCCGACGGTCGAGGCGTACGAGTCGGGCTCGTTGCCCATGTCCACGGTCAGGTCGGCGAGTTCGCCGAGCGGCGAGGGGGTGACATTGAGGACGGCGAGCGTCGGCACGCCCTTGGCCGCCTTGAACGCCGCGATCGTCTCCGAGCTGCGGCCGCCCTGCGAGACCCCGATCAGCAGATCGGTGTCGAAGCCGCGCAGCCCGTCCTCGATCTCGCTGGAGAGCACCCGCTGGGCGGGCACGCCGTGGCCGCGGAGCACTTCGACGGGGACGGCGAGCGCCGCGTAGGAGGCGCCGATCCCGGCCAGGAGCGGACGCTCGGCCGTGCGCAGCCGGTCGAGCGTCGGGCCGTCGAGCTGCCGCCGCACCTGGGCGATCACGCGCTCAAGCGCCTGCGGCTGGCCACTTTGGCCGTCGAGGAAGGTGATACGCGATCCGGACATCGAGGGATCCTTTCGTAGGCCCCGCCGCACGTGGACGGCGGGAGCGCGGACTGGGGAGGAGCGGGCGGAGCGTCAGGCCTTGGAGGCCGGATCGTCCTCCAGGGCGGCGCCCGAGGGAATGGCGTCAGGGGAGCGCACGGGAGTGTCCGCAGGTGCGTCGGCGGATATGTCGGCGGCATCTCCCTCGCTCGGATCGCCCTCCACGGGTTCGCGGCCGGGCGTCGGCAGGTTGAAGCGCACGATCGCGAACCGGAAGATCACGTAGTAGAGCGCCGCGAAGCCCAGGCCTGTCGGGATCAGGAGCCAGGGCCTGGTGGCGATGCCGTAGTTGACGACGTAGTCGATGGCGCCGGAGGAGAAGCCGAAGCCGTCGCGGATGCCGAGCGCGTAGCAGACCGCCATGGAGACGCCGAAGAGCAGCGCATGGACGGCGTACAGGAGCGGGGCCACGAACATGAAGCTGAACTCGATGGGCTCGGTGACACCCGTGACGAACGAGGTGAGCGCGACCGAGATCATCATGCCCTTGACCATCTTGCGGTTCTCGGGCCGCGCGGTGTGCGCGATGGCCATGGCCGCGGCTGGCCGGCGCTCGGGTCGCCCGCGAGGAAGCGCGCGATGTCGCCGTGGACCTCGGCGCCGGTGTGGGGGTTGACGAACGTGCCGGCGTCGAACCAGGGGAAGACCGTGAAGAAGTGGTGCATGCCGATCGGGATCAGCGCGCGGACCACCAGGCCGAAGATGCCCGCACCCCAGGCGCCGGTGCCCACCAGCCACTCGCCGAAGTGGTAGAACCAGCCGCCGACCGTCGGCCAGACCACGCTGAAGACGATGCCCGTGCCGACGCCGGCGAAGGCGCAGAGGATCGGCACGAGCCTGCGGCCGCCGAAGAAGCCCAGCCATTCGGGGAGTTTGGTCCGGCTGAAGCGCTGGTAGAGCAGCGCCGCGACGAGACCCATGACGATGCCGCCGAAGACCTTGGCGTCGAGCGGCTCGCCGTCCACCCCCTTGGGGAAGGCGGGGCTGGCGAGGACCGCCTTGAAGACGAGGTAGCCGACCGTGGCCGCCAGCGCCGTCGAGCCGTCCGCCTTCCTGGCGAAGCCGATGGCCACGCCGATGGCGAAGAGCAGCGGCAGATAGTCGAAGACGGTCTGGCCGCCGGCGGCGAGGACCATGCCGAGCTTGCGGATCAGCTCGGGGAAGTTCTCGCGGCCCAGCAGGTCCGTGCCGCCGAGGCGGACCAGGAGCGCGGCCGCCGGGAGGGTCGCGACCGGGAGCATCAGACTGCGCCCGATGCGCTGCAGGACCGCCATGACGCCACTGCCGCCGCGCTGCTTGCCGGCGGCCTTTGCTGGACCCGTACTCATCCGTCTTCCTCCATCGCGCATGCGGTCCCGTGGCCATCCAGGGGCGTGGTCGTCGGGCCGGTCGGCCGCCGGGTCTCGCCGGCCGCCGCAACCCAAAGGTATGCAGTGGTATTCAAGTGGTCAATAGTGGTCTGCTCAGATTTTCATCCGGTGACCAAAGGCCCAGGACCCGGCCCTTGGCCCGCGAGCTGCGCCAAGGCAAGTGGTATGCGGTGGTACGCTCCGAGGATCCCGCTGGAGGTTTCCGATGAGCGCCGACGCCGCCCCCGCCCGCCCCGCCCGCAGCAGCGGGCCCGCCCCTCTGTGGGCGCAGACCGCCGAGCTCATCCACGACGAGATCCAGCGCCGCGGCCTGGCGGCGGGCGCCCGGCTGCCCGCCGAGCGCGAACTCTGCGAACGGCTCGACATCTCCCGGGTGACCCTGCGCAAGGCCTTGGCGCACCTCGTTGACCAGGGCCTGGTGACGGCCTCGCACGGCCGGGGCTGGTTCGTCGCGGCGCCGGTGGCACCCCGCGAGTGGCCCAACGACCTGGAGTCGTTCACCACGACCGCCCGCCGCAAGCACATGCGGCCGAGCTCCCTCGTGCTGCACCAGGAACTGCGCCCCGCCACCCTCGACGACGGCGACCGCCTCGACGTACCGGCCGGCGCCCCGCTGCTGCGCCTGGAGCGCGTCCGGCTGCTCGACGACGTACGCATCGCCGTCGACCGCACTCTCCTTGTGGCCTCCCTCGCGCCCGGCCTCGACGAGGTCGACTTCACCACGGCCTCGCTCTTCGAGGAACTGCACGCCCGCGGCGTCGAGTTGGAGCGCTCCGAGACCACCATCGAGGCGCGCGGCGCGGACAAGACCCTCGCCCGGCACCTCGGCATCGAGCCGGGTTCGCCCGTGCTCGCCCTGGACCAGACGATCTACGCGCGCGACCAGCGCCCGGTGCTCCTGTCGACCGTCGAGTACAGCGGGGACCGCTACCGCCTGCGCACCACACTCCAGCCACGCTGACAGGCCCGAACGAGCAGGGCCGCCGCCATTGGGCGCGAACGCGGGGGCCGTTCGTCCCCGGCCGGCCCGCGCGGCCCGAAGGTCCCGGACGTCCGGCCCCGCCGGGGTCCGCGCCCGCGCACACCAGCACCCCTTCAAGGCGCCGCGGAACGGCTCCGTCCCGAATTGTCAGTGTCCGGTGCGAGACTCAAGATGGCAGGACAACGGGACACACGAAGGAGCTCACCATGCTCAGCACCCGTTACGTCACGGGCTCTCCCAGCTGGTTCGACCTCGGCACCCCCGACCTGGACGCCGCGGCCGCGTTCTACACCGGAGTCTTCGGCTGGACGTTCCGGCCGGGCGGCCCGGAGATCGGCGGGTACGGCACGTTCCAAGCCGCCGGTAGGACCATCGCGGGCGGCATGACCGTCACCCCCGAGCAGGGCGCCCCGGCGTGGAACGTGTACTTCCGGACCCCGGACGCCGACGAAACGGCCAAGGCCGTGGAGCGGGACGGCGGCACCGTCGTCGTCCAGCCCATGGACGTCATGGAGCTCGGCCGCAGCGCGTACTTCCGGGACCCGGCGGGCGTCGGCTTCGCCGCCTGGCAGCCGAAACAGATGCCCGGCATGGAAGCCGCCAACGAGCCGAACACGCTGTCCTGGGTCGAGCTGGCCACCCCGGACGTGCGGGCGGCCACCGCCTTCTACCACGCGGTGTTCGGCTGGGAGACCTCCGAGGTGACCTTCCCGGGCGGCACGTACACGACGGTCAACCCCGCGGCCGCCGGCCCCGACTCGATGTTCGGCGGCGTGGTCCCGCTCGACAGCGACCCGCTGGAGGCCGAGGCGGGGGCGTACTGGATGCCGTACATCGAAGTGGCCGACGCCGACGCGGTCGCCGCCAAGGCGCAGGAGCTGGGCGGCACGGTCCGGATGGCGCCCGTGGACATCGAGGGTGTGGGCCGCCTCGCCAAGCTCGCAGACCCGCACGGAGCGCGCATCGCGATCATCAAGAACGCGACGCCGACTCCGTAGTCGGGTGCCGTGAGCAGCGCCGGGCGCGGATCAGTCCCCAGACCGTGAGCGGCATCGGGCGCCGATCAACTCCGACGTTCAACATTCGTTGACCGGACGTTGATCAGTGCCCGGCAGCGTGGGGAGCATGCTGAACGACACCATCACCATCGGCCCGGAACTCGCCTGGCAGGAGACCGCGTTGTGCGCCCAGGCGGGCCCCGAGTTCTTCTTCCCCGCCCCGGGCAGCTCGACCCGGGAGGCCAAGCAGCTCTGCGGAGCCTGCGAGCAACGCAAGGCCTGCCTTGAGTACGCCCTGGCCAACGACGAGCGATTCGGCGTGTGGGGCGGCCTCTCCGAGAAGGAGCGGCTGACGCTGCAACGCACCCGGCAGCGCTGACAGGGCGCGCCCGGACCTCGAAGCCACCCGGGCCCGCGCAGGCCCGACCGGGCCCACCCGCCCCGATCGCGCCGGATCGCCCGACGTCCCCTGGCGCCGCGCCGCCCGGCCGGTCCATGCTGGCCCGCACCGACAACTGCGGGAAAAGGGGGCCGAGTTGAACGCTCGGGGAACAGCGGGCGGCGGAACCTGACGCGGCGCTCCAGCGGCGCCCCGTACGTCTCGGGACCGATGGGGCCCTACCCGGGCACCGTCGACGACGAGCGCCTCGCGCGGAGCGTTCGGGACGCCGCCGAGACGCTGTACCACCCGGTCGGCACCTGCCGCATGGGCAGCGACGAGGACTCGGTCACCGATCCGCGGCTGAGGGGCAGGGGCGTGGAGGGCCTGCGCGTCGTGGACGCCTCGGTCATGCCGCGCATCACCCGCGGCCACACGCACGCGCCCACGGTGGCGACAGCCGAGCAGGCCGCGGAAATGATCCGGCAGGACGCCCGCTGAGCAGAGCGACGCCGGGCGGGTACGGGAATCTCGACCCGTACCCGCCCGGCATCGGCCCGGCGGTCAGACGCGGGCGGCCATCCGCGCCTTGCGCGCGGCGAGCTTCTCGTCGAACTTGGCTGCCTCGCTGTCGAGCCCGCCCATGTACAGGCCGAGCTCCTCCTGGGCCTTGAGGCCCTCGGGGCCGAGCCCGTCGATCTCCAGGACCTTGAGGTAACGCAGGACCGGCTGGAGCACGTCGTCGTGGTGGATCCGCATGTTGTAGATCTCGCCGATCGCCATCTGCGCCGCCGCCCGCTCGAAGCCGGGCATGCCGTGCCCGGGCATCCGGAAGTTCACGACGACGTCGCGCACCGACTGCATCGTCAGGTCCGGGGCGATCTCGAAGGCCGCGCCGAGCAGGTTGCGGTAGAAGACCATGTGCAGGTTCTCGTCGGTCGCGATCCGGGCCAGCATCCGGTCGCAGACCGGGTCGCCGGACTGGTGGCCGGTGTTGCGGTGCGAGACCCGGGTCGCCAGCTCCTGGAAGGCGACGTAGGCGACCGAGTGCAGCATCGAGTGCCGGTTGTCCGACTCGAAGCCCTCGCTCATGTGGGCCATCCGGAACTGCTCCAGCTTGTCCGGGTCCACCGCCCGGGAGGCGAGCAGGTAGTCGCGCATCACGATGCCGTGCCGGCCCTCCTCGGCGGTCCAGCGGTGCACCCAGGTGCCCCAGGCGCCGTCGCGGCCGAACAGCGAGGCGATCTCGTGGTGGTAGCTGGGGAGGTTGTCCTCGGTGAGCAGGTTGACCACCAGGGCGATCTTCCCGAGGTCGGTGACCTTGGACTGCTGCGGGTCCCAGGCCTCCCCGTCCTCGAAGAGACCGGGGAAGTTGCGCGCGTCCGACCACGGCACGTAGTCGTGCGGCATCCAGTCCTTGGCGACCTTGAGGTGGCGGTTGAGCTCCTTTTCGACTACCTCTTCCAGCGCGAACAGCAGCCGGGCGTCGGTCCACGCGTCCGAGCTGCCGAGGTGGGGAGAAGTGATCGTCACGGGGGTGCTCCAGGGGGACGGAAAAGGGGGACGGCAGGCGTACCTACGCAAACGTAGGTTACGAGACCGTAGGTTAAGGCGGCCGTAAGCCCACGCCAAGCCCGCCTTCCCCTTCGTCCGGTTACGTTCTGTTATATGGGCAGGTCGTGGAGGTGGAACGAGAGGCATCTCACCTCGCACGACAGGAAAAAGACAAGGGGGTGGGGCCGGTCGGATCCGACCGGCCCCACCCCCTCGCGCCCCTCGCGGTGCGCCTACCGTGTGCTCAGCCCGCCCCTGACCTCCTCCGCCGTGGTGTCGGTGAGCTCACCGTCGAGGAGGAGCCAGCGGGTGACCCCGATCGACTCCAGGAACGGCACGTCGTGGCTCGCCACGATCAGCGCCCCTTCGTAGGCGTCGAGCGCGGCCTTGAGGGCGCGCACGCTCGCCATGTCCAGGTTGTTGGTGGGCTCGTCCAGCATCAGGAGCTGGGGCGCGGGCTCCGCGAGCAGCAGCGCCGCGAGCGCGGCCCGGAACCGCTCGCCGCCCGAGAGGGTCCCGGCCGGCTGGGCGGCCAGGGCCCCCTTGAACAGGAAGCGCGCGAGCCGGGCCCGGATGGCGTTGTCGGTCGCCCCCGGCGCGTAGCGGGCCACGTTCTCCACCACGCTCAGCTCGTCGTCGAGCACATCCAGACGCTGGGGCAGAAAGCGCAGCGGCACATGGACGATCGCCTCGCCCGCCACCGGCTCCAACTGCCCGGCGAGCGTCCTGAGCAGCGTCGTCTTGCCCGACCCGTTGCGCCCGACCAGCGCGATCCGCTCGGGACCGCGCACATCGAGCTCGCCCTCCACCCTTGCCCCGTACGGGAGTTGGAGCTCTTGCAGGGTCAGCACGGAGCGGCCCGGATGCACCTTGGTGTACGGCAGCTCGATGCGGATCTCCTCGTCGTCGCGCACCAGCTCCACGGCCTGGTCCAGCCGCTCACGCGCCTGGTCGAGGCGCTCGGACTGCAGGATGCGGTGCTTGCCCGCCGACACCTGCGCCTCGCGCCTGCGGTTGTTCGCGACGATCCTCGGCACCACCTTGTTGTCGTAGCTCTTCTGTCCGTACCGCTGCCGCCGCGCCAACTTGACCTGTGCGTCGGACAGTTCACGCTTCTGGCGCTGTACGTCCGCCTCGGCGACCCGCACCATCCGCTCGGCCGCCTCCTGTTCGGCCCGCAGCGACTCCTCGTATGCCGTGAAGTTGCCGCCGTACCAGGCGAGTTGGCCCTCGCGCAGATCGGCGATGCGGTCCACCCGGTCGAGCAGCTCGCGGTCGTGGCTGACCACCAGGAGCACCCCGCCCCAGGCGTCGACCGTGCTGTAGAGGCGCTGTCGCGCGGGCAGGTCCAGGTTGTTCGTCGGCTCGTCGAGCAGCAGGACGTCCGGACGCCGCAGGAGCAGTGCGGCAAGGCGCAGCAGCACCGACTCGCCGCCGGAGACCTCGCCGATCGTGCGGTCCAGGCCGATGCGGCCGAGACCGAGCTGGTCGAGGGTGGCGCGGGCCCGCTCCTCGACGTCCCAGTCGTCGCCCACCGTCTCGAAGTGCCGCTCGTCCGCGTCGCCGCCCTCGATGGCGTGCAGCGCGGCGCGGACCGCGTCGATGCCGAGCGCCTGGTCGACCCGCAGGGCGGTGTCCAGGACCAGGTTCTGCGGCAGGTATCCGACCTCGCCCGCGATCTTGACGGTGCCGTCGGTCGGGGTGAGTTCACCGGCGATCAGCTTCAACAGGGTTGATTTTCCGGACCCGTTGAGGCCGACGAGGCCGGTGCGGCCGGGGCCGACGGCGAGCTGGAAGTCCTCGAAGACGGTGGTGCCGTCCGGCCACGCGAAGGACAGCGCGGCCGAGCTGATCTGAGGGGGGAAAGTTGACATACGGGTCTCCCGGTTGCGGGGAAGGAATGAGGGCAACGGGGGTTCTGAGACACCGCTCAGGGCAGGAAAAAGGCCCTGGTCGTGGTGGAGGACATGGCTCGGAGGCAGAGGTCACACCGGGGCGCGCGACACGGAAGGGAGTGCGCGAAACGGTGTCTCAGGGGCCTCAGACGAGCAACGTCCTACTCCGTTCGACGACAACAGGGCCAGGCACGAACGTACGCGGGTGGCGCGCGGTCCCGCAACCGATTAAATCCGGGCTGCGGAACCGGTGGCACGGAACGGCGGTGCACCGCCGCGACCGGGCAGGAGCGGAGGCGGTGCGGGAGGCGGTCGCCTCCGGGGGAGGGCTGACTCAGCAGGCGTCGCGCAGCAGCGCGGCGAGGTCTCCGTCCATGTCGAGGTACTGGTGCTCGCGGCCGGTCGGCACCAGGAGCTGTGCCTGGTTGAGGAAGCGGCGCACCTCGGAGGTGCGGATGTGGACCATCGCGACGCCCTCGCGGGCGTGGAATTCGAGGACCGTGCGGTCGTATCCGTATGGCCGCACCCGGACGTCGCCGACCCCGGCCGGTGCCTCGATGCCCGCTTCGAGCAGCTCGCGCGCGAACTCCCAGGAGACCTCGGTGCCTTCGAGGGTGGCCGGCGCGGGGAACGCCATGTGCACGGCGAAGGGGTCCTCGGGGTCGTAGCGCAGCGTCGCGGGCACGGTCTCCATGCGGGGTGCGGACGCGATCAGGCGTACCTGGACGGGCTGCTCGATGACGGTGGACAAAGCCCTGCTCCCTCAACCTCGGGGTTCTCTCCTGCCGCCCGGAGAGACGTCGAAAATCAGCGTTCCGTGCACCGGAGGTTCACGTGACCTGCGTCACTGTCGATCGCCGTTGCCTCGGCGCGTGACCCGGAATGCTTGCAATAGGGCGGATTCCCGCTCTCACCACAGCCACACGACTTCATCGGTGTCTCACGCGGCACATGTTTTTCAGCCCTTAGGGCGAGGCCGCCGTGCTGCATCGGACGGTGCTCGACGTGTCTCGCATACGTCTTGGGACCCGGCTCCTCAGTGCCGGCGGCGTAGGCACCCTGGACGGGTCGGGTGGGCTGGGCTAGCTTCCGACGCCATGAGGTCCATGGGGAAGACGAGACGCATGCTGTCGGTGGGGCTGGGCGGGGTGGCGCTGGCGGCCGCACTGACCGTGCCGGCCCAGGCACACGGGCACGGCGATCCGGCGTGGGAACTGAAGGACACGAAGACCGACGCGCGCTTCCGCGGGCTCGCCGCGGTCAGCCGGTCGACGGCGTGGGTCGCGGGGACGAAGGGGACGGTCCTGCGGACCTCCGACGGCGGCCGCAGCTGGCGGAACGTGTCGCCGGCCGGAGCGGCCGGCCTGGAGTTCCGTGATGTGGAGGCCTTCGACGGGCGGCGCGCCGTCGTCCTCGCCATCGGTGAGGGCGAGGCGTCCCGGGTCTACCGCACTGAGGACGGCGGAGCGACCTGGAGCGAGTCGTTCCGCAACACCGACCCGAAGGCGTTCTACGACTGTCTCACCTTCCTCGACCCCCGGCACGGTCTGGCGGTGAGCGACCCCGTCGACGGCAAGTACCGCATCCTGTCCACCGCGGACGGCGGCCGTTCCTGGAACGTCCTGCCCGGCAAGGGGATGCCGGCCGCGCAGCCCGGCGAGGCCGGGTTCGCCGCGAGCGGCCAGTGCCTGGCGAGCTCGGGGCCGCGCGACGTCTGGCTCGCCACGGGCGGCGGCGCGACCAGCCGCGTGCTGCACTCCTCGGACCGTGGGCTCACCTGGACGGCCGCCGAGTCGACCATCCCGGCCGGCGACCCGGCCCGCGGGGTGTTCGGCCTCGCCTTCCGCGACCGTACGCACGGGATCGCGGTCGGCGGCGACTACCGGGCGGGCCAGCCGTCACCGCAGGCGGCGGCCGTCACCGGGAACGGCGGCCGGGCCTGGCGTCAGGCCGCCACCCCGGTCGCCGCCTACCGCTCCGGCGTCGCCTGGCTGCCCCACTCCCGCTCGTCCGCGCTTGCCGTCGGGCCGACGGGCACAGACCTGACCCGCGATGGGGGCCGCACCTGGCGCACGGTGGACACCGGCTCGTACGACACGGTCGACTGCACGGCGGACGGCGGGTGCTGGGCGGCGGGGGAGCAGGGCAGGGTGGCCCGGCTGGCCGACTAGCCGCTTCCGGCCGAGCGACTCATCGATCAAGCCGCTGGCGGCAACTCCTGCTGGAATGCCGCCAGTTCGGGGGCCACCTTGGTGGCCAGGAACTCGGTGATCCGGTACGTGGCCAGGTCGTTGACGTTGAAGGGGTCGGTCGCGACGATCTTGTCGATCGCCGCGCGATCGTCCCCGACAGCCAGGATGACGCCGCCGTCGCGCGGCTCCTTGCGCCCGGAGGCGATGAAGACGCCCGCCTCGTACTGTGCGTCGAGCCAGGCGACATGGTCGGCGAGATGCTCCTCGACGCGTTCGAGCGGGACGATGTAGGTCAACTCAACTATGAACATGATCGCCAGGCTACTCCTGAGCCGCTTGAGGCTCCCCCCGGGTCAGAACACGCGGGCCATGCCCACCGACTCGGGCGCGGTCTCGGTGAAGCCGAACTGTCCGTAGAGGCGGCGTGCTTCGCCGTCCGCGATCAGTGACACGTACGCGGTGGCGGGCGCCCTGCGTTCCAGCTCCGCCGTCAGCGCGGTCATGATCCGCTTGCCGAGGCCGCGGCCCTGGTGGTCGGGGTGGACGCAGATGTCGGTGACCTGGAACGCGGTGCCGCCGTCGCCGATGATCCGGCCCATCCCGATCGGCTCCCCCCGCGCGTAAAGGATCACGCCGTACCAGGTGTTGGGCAGCGCCAGGGCGACCGCCTCGGCCGATCGGTCGGACAGGCCAGCGACGGTACGCAGGTGCCGAAAGGTCTCGGGGGAGGGCACGCCCTCACGGATCTCGTAATGGTCGATCGCGTCATCCATGCCTTACATGCTAAGCGCAGGGGGCCGGGATTCGCCAGCGCTGGACATTAGGGTGGGCAGTATGGAGATCACGGGGATTCCGGCGGCCTGGCCGGACAGCGAGGCGGCCGCCCTGGCCGTGCAGGACGAACTGCGCGGCAGGGTCGTGCTCGACGAGCCGGGGCCGCCGCCGGGCAGCGGGCTCGTCACGGGGGTCGACGTGGCGTACGACGACGAGCGGGACCTCGTCGTCGCGGCCGCCGTCGTGCTCGACGCGGCGACTCTGGAGGTGGTCGAGGAGGCCACCGCCGTCGGCCGGGTGGCCTTCCCCTACGTTCCCGGTCTGCTCGCCTTCCGCGAGATCCCCACGGTGCTCGCGGTCCTCGAACGGCTCAACTCCGGTCCAGGGACGGTCATTTGCGACGGCTACGGGCTCGCGCACCCGCGCCGTTTCGGCCTCGCCAGCCACCTCGGCGTACTCACCGGGCTCCCCGTCATCGGCGTCGCCAAGAACCCGTTCACCTTCAGCTTCGAGCAGCCGGGACCCCGGCGCGGAGACAGCTCGCCGCTGCTCGCCGACGACGGAGCCGAGGTCGGCCGCGCCCTGCGGACCCAGGACGGCACCAAGCCGGTGTTCGTCTCGGTCGGCCACCGGGTGAGCCTCGACGGCGCTTGTGCCCACACCCTCGAACTCGCCCGGCGCTACCGCCTCCCCGAGTCCACCCGGCACGCCGACTCCCTGTGCCGCCGAGCACTCAAGGAAGCCCAACAGGCCGCGCGGCCCGGCGGTAGTTGACGCTCAGCGCGCGTCGGCCACCCGGAAGCGCATCCCGGCCTTCTGGAGCCGCTCGGTCAGGGCCGGGCCCATCGCGGTCGCGGGCGTCAACTGGCCTGCCAGCTCCGGGAGTTCGTCGAAGGCGAGGCTGAGCGCGGCCTCGGCGAGGATCTTCGCCGTCTCGTCGTAGCCGGGGTCGCCGCCCGACACCTCGGTGAAGACCCGGCGGCCGCCGCCCTCGCCGACGAAGCGGACCGTGAACCAGCTGCGCCGGCGCCGCGCCTCGTCCGGGCCGTTGCCCGCCTCGTATCGGCTCATCAACCACGCGCGCGCGGGCGGGAGTTGAGTGGCGGCGGCCACGGCGCTCACCGCGGCCACCCCGCCGATGGCCACCGGGAGGTGCTTCACCGCGGCGAAGTGCCGGTAGCGGAAGTCGGGACCGTAGCGTTCGTCGGCCGCCGCCGAGCGGGCGATGACCTGCGGGTCGATGGTGGGCATGGGCAGCGCCCAGGTGCCGGTCTCCTTGCTGAAGTGCGGGGCGCCGAGCGGGGCGCGGGCCCGCCGGCCCACCAGGCGCGGCTCGTGCAGCCGGCGCTCCTTGGCCGCCCGCGCGGTCTGTGCGCCGCGCCCGAGCGAGGTCAGCGCGGAGGCCAGCGTTCCGCCGGAGAACGTCGCGTTGGTCCGCACGAAGCCGTCGATCCGCAGCGGCACCCCGGTCGGGAGCTGCTGGACGGTGAACTGGACACCGAGGTCGTGCGGCGCCGAGTCGAAACCGCAGGCGTGCACCAGGCGGGCGCCGCGCTCGCGGGCCCGCGCGTCATGGCGTACGTACATCGTGTCCACGAACTCCGGCTCGCCGGTCAGGTCGAGGTAGTCCGTGCCCGCCTCGGCGCACGCCTCGACCAGGCCCTCGCCGTACCAGACGTAGGGGCCCACCGTGGTGGCGACGACGCGCGCCGACTCGGCAAGGGCCCGCAGCGAGGCCGGGTCGGTGGAGTCGGCGGTGACCAGGGGCAGCGTGGCGCACGCCGGGTTGAGCTCGGCGAGCCGCTCGCGCAGCCGCTCCAGCTTGGTGCGGTTGCGGCCGGCGATCGCCCAGCGGCATTCGTCGGGGGCGTGGGTCGCGAGATATTGGGCGGTCAGCGACCCGACGAAACCCGTCGCGCCGAACAGCACGATGTCGTAATTCCGCTTCGAGGGTTCCACCGTGTGCCTCCGCACTTGAGCTGCCTGGTGACGCCGTCGGCCGATGCCGGGTTGTGAGGCTAGCGTGCGGCCCCCGGTCGGGGCACCCGGGTCACCATCGGGCATGGGCAAGCCCGGCGTATCGGGCAACCGGCGCCCGTGCGGCTGCCCGACATGCTGAGCGGTTGCTCATTGGGGCTTGTGCGGAGTGGAACGTGTTCTTAGCATCATTGATGTTACATCAGTTGTGTCACAGTGCTGGGGGCTTGATGACAGCGACAGGAACCGGCCCGCTCGCCGGGGTGCGCGTGGTCGAGCTGGCGGGCATCGGGCCGGGCCCGTTCGCCGCCATGCTCCTCGCCGACCTCGGCGCCGACGTGGTGCGCGTGGACCGTCCGGGGGGCGCCGGCCTCGGCATCGACCCGGCGTACGACCTCACCAACCGCAACAAGCGCTCCGTGATCATCGACCTCAAGGCGGACGAGGGGCCGGGTCTGGTCCTCGACCTCGTCGAGCGCGCCGACATCCTCATCGAGGGCTACCGGCCCGGCGTCGCCGAGCGCCTCGGCGTCGGGCCCGAGGACTGCCTGGCCCGCAACCCCGGGCTCGTCTACGGCCGGATGACCGGCTGGGGCCAGGACGGGCCGCTCGCCCAGCGGGCCGGGCACGACATCGCGTACATCGCCATCACCGGCACCCTCGGCATGATCGGCAGCCCGGACGAGGGCCCGACCGTCCCGGCCAACCTCGTCGGCGACTACGCGGGCGGCTCGCTCTACCTCGTCATCGGCGTCCTCGCCGCCCTCCAGCACGCCCGGGGAGGGGGAGTGGGCCAGGTCGTGGACGCGGCCATCGTCGACGGCGCCGCCCATCTCGCCACGATGATCCACGGCATGGTGGCGGCCGGCGGCTGGCAGGACCGGCGCGGCGCCAACCTCCTCGACGGCGGCTGCCCCTTCTACGGCACGTACGAGACCTCGGACGGCCAGTACATGGCGGTCGGCTCCCTGGAGCAGCAGTTCTACGACGAGTTCATCCGGCTCCTCGGCATCCAGGACGTGGCCCCCGCCCGCAAGGACCTGGCCCGCTGGGCCGAACTGCGCACCACCATCGCCGACCGGTTCCGCACCAGGACCCGCGAGGAGTGGACGGCCGTCTTCGAGGGCTCGGACGCCTGCGTCGCCCCCGTGCTGTCCCTGAAGGAAGCGCCGCACCACCCTCATCTGGCGGCCCGCGCCACCTTCACCGGGCACGGCGGCATCACCCAGCCCGCGCCCGCACCCCGCTTCTCCGCCACCCCCGGATCCATCCGGCGGCCCCCCGCGATGCCGGGCGCCGACACGGCGGACGTCGCCCGCGACTGGGACCTGCCGGCGCTCTCGGCGGGCCCGGCGTCAACTCCCGTACAGGAGGCTTGAGTTGAAACGGCAGATCTTCACCGCCGAGCACGAGGCGTTTCGCGAGACCGTCCGCACCTTCCTCGCCAAGGAGGTCCTGCCGCACTACGAGCAGTGGGAGAAGGACGGCATCGTCTCGCGGCAGGCCTGGCTCGCGGCCGGTAAGCAGGGGCTGCTCGGGCTGGCCGTGCCCGAGGAGTACGGGGGCGGAGGCAACGCGGACTTCCGCTACAGCGCCGTCCTCGCCGAGGAGTTCACCCGCGCCGGGGCGGCGGGCCTCGCGCTCGGCCTGCACAACGACATCATCGGGCCCTATCTGACGGGGCTCGCCACCGAGGAACAGAAGCGGCGCTGGCTGCCCGGCTTCTGCGACGGCTCCCTGATCACCGCCATCGCGATGACGGAACCGGGTGCGGGATCCGATCTCCAGGGCATCCGCACCACCGCCGAGGACAAGGGCGACCACTGGCTCCTGAACGGCTCCAAGACGTTCATCTCCAACGGCATCCTCGCCGACCTGGTTGTCGTGGTCGCCAAGACCACCCCCGAGGGCGGCGCCAAGGGGCTGTCCCTCATCGTCGTCGAGCGCGGCGCCGAGGGCTTCGAGCGGGGCCGCAACCTCGACAAGATCGGCCAGAAGGCGCAGGACACGGCCGAGCTGTTCTTCCACGACGTACGCGTCCCGAAGGACAATCTCCTCGGCGAGCTGAACGGCGCCTTCATCCATCTGATGACCAACCTCGCGCAGGAGCGGATGGGCATCGCGGTCGCCGGCATCGCCGCCGCCGAACACCTCCTGGAGATCACCACGACTTACGTCAAGGAGCGCGAGGCCTTCGGCCGGCCGCTGTCCAAGCTCCAGCACATCCGGTTCGAGATCGCGGAGATGGCCACCGAGTGCGCCGTCACCCGCACCTTCCTGGACCGCTGCATCGTCGACCACTCCGCCGGGGAGCTGGACGCCGTGCACGCCTCGATGGCCAAGTGGTGGGCCACCGAACTGCAAAAACGCGTCGCCGACCGCTGTCTCCAACTGCACGGCGGCTACGGCTACATGACCGAGTACCGGGTCGCCAAGGCCTTCACGGACGGCCGTATCCAGACGATCTACGGCGGCACGACCGAGATCATGAAGGAGATCATCGGCCGTTCCCTGCTCGGCTGACCACGCTCCCCAGAATCACCCTCATCCGAAAGGCTTGACGTTGAGCACCGAAGCGTACGTATACGACGCGATCCGCACCCCGCGCGGCCGCGGCAAGGCCAACGGCGCCCTGCACGGGACCAAGCCGATCGACCTCGTCGTCGGCCTGATCCACGAGATCCAGGCGCGCTTCCCGGGCCTCGACCCGGCCGCCATCGACGACATCGTGCTCGGCGTCGTCGGCCCGGTCGGCGACCAGGGCTCCGACATCGCCCGCATCGCGGCGATCGCCGCCGGACTGCCCGACACGGTCGCCGGCGTCCAGGAGAACCGCTTCTGTGCCTCCGGCCTCGAAGCGGTCAACATGGCCGCAATGAAGGTCCGTTCGGGCTGGGAGGACCTCGTCCTCGCGGGCGGCGTCGAGTCCATGTCGCGCGTCCCGATGGCCTCCGACGGCGGCGCCTGGTTCGCCGACCCGATGACCAACTTCGACACCAACTTCGCCCCGCAGGGCATCGGCGCCGACCTCATCGCCACCGTCGAGGGCTACTCGCGCCGCGACGTCGACGAGTACGCGGAGCTGTCCCAGGAGCGGGCCGCCGAGGCGTGGAAGGACGGCCGCTTCGCGCGGTCCGTCGTGCCCGTCAAGGACCGCAACGGCCTCGTCGTCCTCGACCACGACGAGCACATGCGCCCCGGCACCACCGCGGACTCCCTCGCGGGCCTCAAGCCCTCGTTCGCCGCGATCGGCGAGATGGGCGGCTTCGACGCCGTCGCGCTGCAGAAGTACCACTGGGTCGAGGAGATCAACCACGTCCACCACGCGGGCAACTCCTCGGGGATCGTCGACGGTTCGGCCCTCGTTGCCATCGGCTCCAAGGCCGTCGGTGAGCGGTACGGGATGACCCCGCGGGCCCGCATCGTCTCCGCGGCCGTCTCCGGCTCCGAGCCCACCATCATGCTGACCGGCCCCGCGCCCGCCTCCCGCAAGGCACTCGCCAAGGCCGGCCTGACCATCGACGACATCGACCTCGTCGAGATCAACGAGGCCTTCGCCGCGGTCGTGCTCCGCTTCGTCAAGGACATGGGCCTCAGCCTCGACAAGGTCAACGTCAACGGCGGCGCCATCGCGATGGGCCACCCGCTCGGCGCGACCGGCGCGATGATCCTGGGCACCCTCGTCGACGAGCTGGAGCGCCGCGACCTGCGCTACGGGCTCGCCACGCTGTGCGTCGGCGGCGGTATGGGCATCGCCACCGTCGTCGAGCGTCTCTGACCGTCCTGTCCCGGCACCCCCTCATACGGACCCATACGGAGATTTCAGCAATGACGAAGAGCACGACCATCCGCTGGGAACAGGACGAGACCGGCGTCGTCACCCTCGTACTCGACGACCCCAACCAGTCCGCCAACACCATGAACCAGGCCTTCAAGGACTCCATCGCGGCCGTCGCGGACCGCGCCGAGGCCGAGAAGGACTCCATCCGGGGCATCATCTACACCTCCGCCAAGAAGACCTTCTTCGCGGGCGGTGACCTCAAGGACATGATCCAGGTCGGCCCCGAACTCGCCCAGCAGGCCTTCGACACCGGCACCGCCATCAAGAGCTCGCTGCGCCGCATCGAGACCCTGGGCAAGCCGGTCGTCGCGGCCATCAACGGCGCGGCCCTGGGCGGCGGTTACGAGATCGCGCTCGCCTCCCACCACCGCGTCGCCCTCGACGCGCCCGGCTCCAAGATCGGCCTGCCCGAGGTCACCCTCGGCCTGCTCCCGGCCGGCGGCGGCGTGACCCGCACCGTACGCCTCATGGGCATCGCGGACGCCCTGCTCAAGGTGCTGCTCCAGGGCACCCAGTACTCCCCGCAGCGCGCCCTCGAAAACGGCCTCGTCCACGAAGTCGCGGCCACCCGCGAGGAGATGCTGGCCAAGGCGCACGCGTTCATCGACGCCCACCCCGAGTCCCAGCAGCCCTGGGACGTCAAGGGCTACAAGATCCCGGGCGGCACGCCGTCCAACCCGCGCTTCGCCGCCAACCTGCCCGCGTTCCCGGCCAACCTGAAGAAGCAGCTCCAGGGCGCCCCCTACCCGGCGCCGCGCAACATCCTGGCGGCCGCCGTCGAGGGCTCCCAGGTCGACTTCGAGACCGCTCTCACCATCGAGGCCCGCTACTTCACCGAGCTGGTCACCGGGCAGACCGCGAAGAACATGATCCAGGCGTTCTTCTTCGACCTCCAGGCCGTCAACTCCGGGCTCAGCCGCCCCCAGGGCATCGAGCCGCGCCCGGTCCGCAAGGTCGCGGTCCTGGGCGCCGGAATGATGGGCGCGGGCATCGCGTACTCGTGCGCGCGGGCCGGCATCGAGGTCGTCCTGAAGGACGTGTCGCAGGAAGCCGCCGACAAGGGCAAGGCGTACTCCGAGAAGCTCCTCGCGAAAGCGCTCTCACGCGGGCGCACCACCGAGGCCAAGCGGGACGCGCTGCTCGCGCTGATCACGCCGACCGCCGACCCGGGGGCCCTCGCGGGCTGCGACGCCGTCATCGAGGCGGTCTTCGAGGACACCGCGCTCAAGCACAAGGTGTTCCAGGAGATCCAGGACATCGTCGAGCCGGACGCGCTCCTGTGCTCCAACACCTCGACGCTGCCGATCACCGGCCTCGCCGAGGGCGTCCGACGGCAGGCCGACTTCATCGGCCTGCACTTCTTCTCGCCGGTCGACAAGATGCCGCTTGTCGAGATCATCAAGGGCGAGCGCACCGGCGACGAGGCGCTGGCCCGCGCCTTCGACCTCGTCCGCCAGATCAAGAAGACGCCGATCGTCGTGAACGACTCGCGCGGCTTCTTCACCTCGCGCGTCATCGGCCACTTCATCAACGAGGGCGTCGCGATGGTCGGCGAGGGCATCGAGCCCGCGTCCATCGAGCAGGCCGCGGGCCAGGCCGGCTACCCGGCCAAGGTCCTGTCCCTGATGGACGAGCTGACCCTGACCCTGCCGCGCAAGATCCGCAACGAGACGAAGCGCGCCGTCGAGGAGGCGGGCGGCGTCTGGCCCGGCCACCCCTCGGACGCGGTCATCGACCGCATGGTCGACGAGTTCGGCCGCACCGGCCGCAGCGGCGGCGCCGGGTTCTACGAGTACGGCGAGGACGGCAAGCGCGGCAAGCTGTGGCCCGGCCTGCGCGAGCACTTCGCGCGGCCCGGGTACGAGATCCCGTTCGAGGACATGAAGGAGCGGATGCTCTTCTCGGAGTCCCTGGACACGGTCCGCCTCTTCGAGGAGGGCGTGCTCACCTCGGTCGCCGACGCCAACATCGGCTCCATCATGGGCATCGGCTTCCCGGCGTGGACCGGCGGCGTCATCCAGTACATCAACGGCTACGAGGGCGGCCTGCCCGGGTTCGTGGCCCGCGCCCGCGAGCTCGCCGAGCGGTACGGAGAGCGCTTCCAGCCGCCGGCCCTCCTGGTGGAGAAGGCGGCGAAGGGCGAGAAGTTCAAGGACGCGTAGCCCGCGCGGGGGGCGCCTCGGGGTCGTGTTCCCCGGGGCGCCCTCCGGCCGATCCGAACGCCGCCCGCAGCTCCTCCTTGAGCGACCGCTGGAAGGCGGTGACCAGGGCCTGGAGGACCATCGGCTGCATGTGCGCGGACAGGGACTTCATCGCCTCGACGTGATCGGGGTCCGACTCCCGCTCCCGGTACGGGTTCCAGACCTCGTCGCGGAAGAGCCGGGTCAGCTCGTGCGCGGCCGAGCGGGTGTGCTCCATGAGCACCGTACGGGCCGCCAGGATCGTCTCGTGCGCGATCGGCACGTCCAGGAGCTGGACCCCGAGCGCGAGGAGCCCGGGGTCGACGCGGAAGGTGTCGGGGGAGCCGGGAATCCGCTCCAGGACGTTCATCGCGGCGAGCCGGTCGATGTCGTCGGTGGACAGTGACCGCCCGGCCCGCCGCTCCAGCTCGGCGCGGCTCGCGTCGTCCGCCGAGTCCGGCGCCCAGGAGGCGACGACGGCCCGGTGGATGGCGAGGTCGTGGGCGCTCAGGTCGGCCGGCAGCTGCTGGAGGTAGCGCTCGATCGCGGCCAGCGTCATCCCGTGGTGCTGCAACTCCTCGATCAGCGCGAGCCGGGACAGATGGGCCGGCCCGTAGTGCCCGACCCGGCGCGGCCCGATCACGGGCGGCGGCAGCAGCCCCCGGGTGCTGTAGAACCGGATGGTCCGCACGGTGACACCGGCTCGCGCGGCCAGCTCGTCAACCGTGAGTGTCGGCTTCTCGGTCTCCGTCGCCATGCCGCGCCTCGCCTCCCCCGTGTCACCCGGCCGCCCGGGTGCGCGGCCCTGTCCGGTGCAACAGTATTGCTGTCTCACCAAACATGTATAGAGAGCCTGGGTGGCCCCGCAGGGCATGAGGAGATCGTCCATTACCTGGCAAAAAACACGTAGTATGCTGCTGTCGCATAGGCCTGTTCGCCGTCGTGAGGAGATCCGCGATGCCCGCCCCCGACGAACCCCGCCGATCGCTCTGGGTGGCCGAGGACGTATGGAAAGAGGCCGACCAGCGTGCGAACGCGGACGGCCTGCCGATCGCTCGCACTGTCGCCCTCCTCTTCGAGGGCTACAGCAGCGGCCGCATCACGGAACTCGGATCCGAAGGCACAGGCAAGAGGAAGGCCCGCTCGGGCTACTGCGCCGAGAAGACGTGGAAGGCCGCAGACAAGCGCCGAGCCAAGACGAATGCGGCCCGCAGCATGGGCATGCTCGCCGAACTCCTTCTCTCCGCCTACGCGTCACGACGGCTGCACCTCGTGCAGACCTTTGTGACCACCACGGAACTGGAACTCATGACCAGGAGTGAGACCGACCCGAGGACCGGCACGCCAGCCCTGCTCGCCGCCGCCTAACCGTTCGCCGTTACGAAGGGATCGCTGCTCGTGAACAGCGCCGCTCACCTCGACGGACCGGGAACCGTCCCGCCCATGCCCGAGAGGAACCCCAAGGCCCTCCGCGCCGCCATCGCCGCCCACGCGCCGAAACTCCTGGTCGACTTCGACCGGCACTGGCGCCGGGACATCGCAGATGCCTACGACCTCGCGCCCGCCCCCGCATTCATGGCTCGTTGGTGGGGCGAATACGCCCTCGCGCGCAGCCCAAAGACCGAGGCCAGGGTTCACGCCCTGGAGGACGAGGCCAATACCGAAGCCGACTTCACCCGCGCCAAAGCGCTCATCGAAGAAGCCGGACAGATCCGACGCGAGGCCGCGAAGGCGAAGCCCGGCCAGTGACGGATGACTTCATGGGGCCGCCCTGGCAAGCCGACTGGACCAAGGCGGCCGAAGACAACAGGGCCGGTCTCCCCGCCGCTGCCCGTACCTTGGTAGACGCCGCCCGCACCGAACTTGTCACCGCTCCTGATCCGTATTTCCGGGGCATTGACATCGATCGCGACCTACCAGCTGGAATGAGCGTCGAACCCGTCCAGTCCACGCGCCCCGCCGGTGCCCACGTCCTTTACTTCGACTATGGGCGAGGATGGCTGTGGTATTACTTCACACCCCGAACCACCGACCCGCAGATCGTCATTGATCAGTGCGTCTGGCAATAGCCTTGGCCGAGGGAACACCAGGACCGACCGGCGGGTGCCGGTCGGCCGGGGTTGTCGGCGGCGCCGTCGGCTACGGCGTGCGGCCGGCCTGGAGGGGGTAGTGGTCGCTGAGGTTCGTGTACGTGTAGTTCGTGCCCCAACTGCTCACCGTCCAGGGCGCGGTGGACTCCTGCACCACGTTGTTGTTCCAGCCCGACGGGCGCGCGTGGCCCGCGAGGTGGAGGACGTAGTCGAGGTCCTCGCTCGGGTCGGTGGGGTAGCGGTAGTGGGCGATCGAGTTCTCAGTGGTGTCGAAGGAGTACGCGTGGCCCGTCCGTGAATCGGCGCCCACCAGACCGCTGTTGGCGAGCATCGAGGCGTACTCGGAGCCGTGCGAGTCCACGTTGAAGTCGCCCGCGACCATCACCTCCTCGCTCGCCGGAATGTTCTTCGCGTCGAGGAAGGACTTGATCGCCTTGAACTGGAGGGCGCGGTCCTTGACCGCCTCGCCCGCGCCGCACCCGGAGTCCGTCGACTGGGTGTGGGTGCCGACGATGTGCACCTTGGTGCCGTTCACGTCCAGCACGGCATAGACGAAGCCCTTGTTGGAGTACCAGTCGGAGCCGCAGGCGTCCTTGTAGACGTACTGCTCCTTGTGCAGGATCGGCCACTTGCTCAGCAGGGTGACGCCGCCGTCCTCGGGGGTGGTCGAGGAGTACGACCCGCCGGTCGCGTCCCAGCCGTCCTTGCTGCGGCCCACGACGGGCGTCTGGTACGGGTACTGGGCGGAGGCGTTCCGCTTCAGCGCGTCCGAGGCCGAGTTGTCGAACGCCTCCTGGAGAACGACGACGTCGTTGCCCTGGAAGAAGGGGGCCGCGGGGATCGCCTGGGCCCGGTGGCCCTGGCCCCAGTTCGGGTACAGGGTCTGGCTCATGAGGAACGTGTTGTACGTCAGCACCTTCAGCCGGGGCGGCTCGGCTGCGGCGGCAGGAGCGGGGGTGGCCGCCGCCAGCGTGACGGCTGCGAGCGCGGCGGCGAGGGCCGCCCCGGGGGCTCGGCGGAGCGAGGAGTGCGGCACGTGAACTCCTGTGTCTGGAGTGGGGATTTGGACCGGCGCGCACATCAAAGCAGCTGCGGTTACCTAGAGGTAACCTCCGTGCGCCCACTGTCTTACCCCTGTCGTACGATCAGGAGTACGAACGCTCGGACAACACCAGCCACGGGCGTGTGCGCGAGAGAAGGTGCCAAGGCGTGAAGCTTCTCCCCATGAATGTGGGCCCCCTCAATCCCACGGTCCCCGATCTCCTGATCGGTCTTGTCCTCTTCCTGCTCTGCTTCTGGATGATGGCGGGCGTGCTGCTGCCCCGCATCAAGGGGACGCTGGAACAGCGCGAGGCGCTCACGACGGGCCGCTCACGCGAGGCCGAAGCCGTGCTCGCGGAGGCCGCCGAGGTGCGGTCCCAGTACGAGGCCGAGCTCGCCGGGGCGCGGCACGAGGCGGCCCGCATCAGGCAGCAGGCCAAGGAGGAGGGCGCCGCGGCGATAGCCGCCGCCCGCGCCGAGGGCAACCGTGAGCGCGACGAGATCCTCACCGCCGGCACCGCGAAGATAGCCGCCGCCCGAGCGGCAGCCGAGGGTGAACTGCGCCCGTACGTCGAGGAGTTGGCCGCCGAACTCGCCGGCCGCATCCTCGGCGAGCCGCTGTCGACTCCGGCCGGCCGCTGAGTCCGTCCGCCGAGCGCCCCTGGTGAACGGGCTTCACCGGGGGCGCGGGTGGGGTGCGCGCCGGAGGCCCGCGGCGTGGTGCTCTTGAGCATCCTGGGGACGGCGGGGTGGGGCTGCTGGAGGGCCTTGCGTCCCGCCGTGGCTTCGGCAGAGCTGCTCCCTGCGGGGACCCCGCGTGCCGCTGTGACCTGGGGGATTGCATACTGGAATCCCTACAAACACGGCAGTGCGCCAGGGACCCGTCAGCCCCAGGGAGACCAGAGCCATGAGTCGCCGCGACGCCGCGCCCGTGCCGCCTCCGCCCGGCGGCGTGCTGTGGAGCCTGGCCGGGGACGTCAGGATGCTCCTCACCCTGCCCGCCGCGCTCACCATGCAGGTGGCGCACCCCGCGGTCGGGGCGGGCGTGGACGAGCACTCGGTGTTCCGTACCGACCCGTGGGGCCGCGGAGAGCGCTCACTGCGCTCGCTTCAGCTCTGGGTGTACGGAGGCGAGCAGGCCGCCGAGGAGGGGCGCCGGCTCCGGGAACTCCACAAGACGATCCAGGGCACGGACGCCACCGGCCGCCGCTACCACGCGCTCACCCCCGCCTACTACGCGTGGGTGCACGCCACCGGATACCCCGTCTACGCGCACGCCCAGCAGTACATCGGGCGCCCCTTCACCGACGCCCAGCACCGCAAGCTGTACGCGGAGTGGCTCCAGGTGGGCCGAATACTGGGGATCGACGACCGGGACATGCCGGCGACCATCGAGGAGTTCTGGCCCTACTACCGCAAGGTCCTCGCCGACGAGATACGTACCAACGTCGTCGTCGAGGAGCTCGTCGCCACCGACCGCCCGGTCCCGGCGCCCGACCGTGGCCCGCTGCTCCGGCGCCTCCTCCTGAGAGCGCTCTGGCCGGTGCTGTTGCCGCCGCTCGCGCGCTTCCGCCGGTTCGTCACCATCGGCTTCATGCCGCCGGACGCGCGCGAGGCGATAGGCCTCGACTGGACGGACGAGCAGGAGCGGAAGCTGCGCCGCTTCGGCCGGGTGGTGCGCGCGGTCGTGCCGGTGCTGCCCGAGCGGCTGCGCTATCTGCCGCTCGCCCGCCGGGCGCGTGCGGAGTTCAGGCGCTCGGCGCGCTCCCGAACCTGAAGCGCCGCCCCCGCCTCACGCGGAGGCGCGTCGCACCAACACCGTCGGAGTGATCACGGAGGCGGGCGGGGACACCTCGGTGCCGCCCTGGTCGAGGCCGCGCAGCAGCAGCCGCGCCATGAGCCGGCCCATCTCCTCGACCTCCTGGCGCACGGTCGTCAGCGGCGGATCGGTGGCCTCCGCGACCGAGGCCATGTCGTCGAACCCGACCAGCGCGACATCCTCCGGCACGCGTCGGCCCCGCTCCCGAAGCACCCTCAGCGCGCCCGACGCCATCAGGTCGTTGGCGGCGAACACGGCGTCCAAGTCCGGGCGGCGCGCGAGCAGTTCGGCCATCGCACGGGCCCCGCTCTCGGCCGTGAACGCGCCCTGCGCCACCAGCGCCGGACTGGCTTCCGGGAGTACGTCGCGGTACCCGTCGAGGCGGTCCGTCGAGGCGGTCTGATCCAGCGGGCCGGCGATGTGGGCGATGCGCTCGCGCCCGATGGACAGCAGATGGCGCACGGCCTCACGCGCGCCACCCCGGTTGTCGGCATCGACGTACGGAACGGCGGTCGGGAAGCCGGGCCGCCCGCCGAAGACCGTCAGCATCCCGGCCCCGCGCGTGATCGCGGGCAGCGGATCCTCGTCGTGCAGCGAGAAGGCGAGCGCCCCGTCGACATGACCACCCGTCAGATAGCGGGAGATGCGCCCGTAGTCGTCCGGGCCTTCGACCAGGAGCAGCACCAACTGGGTGTCGTGGGCGGCGAGTTCCTTGCTGATGCCGCGGATCTGCTGGGAGAAGAAGGGATCGGAGAAGAACCGGGTCTCCGGCTCGGCCACGATCACGGCGACCGCGCCGGTGCGGCGGGTGACGAGCGAACGGGCCGCCTGATTGGGGATGTACCCCAGCTCCTCGACGGCCTGCCGCACCTTGTCGACCAAGGGGGGCCGCACCCCCGCACCGCCGTTGATCACCCGGGAAGCCGTCGCCCGGGACACACCGGCGTGCGCCGCGACGGCTTCGAGCGTGGGGCGCGTCCCGAAGTACTGCTCGGTCAAGGCGGGTTCTCCCATCGGCGGATCGTCGGCGATCCCTCGGCGGAACTGCGTTGCCGGGCAGCGTATCGGGTGTCCGGAGCTCCGTGGAGAGAGCGCTCTCAGCTCCTCACGACCGGAAGCCTCCCGTCCCGGCAGTGCTCTGTGAGAGCGCTCTCAATCCGACGGCGGCTCCGAGCCCCCGTCCCGCCTCAACTCCCTGAAAACGCTCTCAGGGCGCTCAGGGCTCAGAGCGCGCCGAAAGCCGGGGCGGCGGGCGCAAGGAATCCGCAGGCCTCGGCCACCCCGGCCATCCTGGTCAGCTCAGTGCTGGTCGGGCACCTGGTGCGATGCTGCGATCTGCTTCCACGACTTGGGCTCGACCGGCTTGACCGTCTTGGCCGACGGGGACGCGGCGACCCCCGCTCGCGGACCGAACTTGGCCTTCGCCGCAGCCGAGTTGGATGGCTTCGCCGGCTGGAAGAGCCAGGTGTCGAAGAGCTCGGCCAGCGGCTTGCCCGAGATCTTCTCGGCGTACTTCACGAAGTCGCCGACCGCCGCGTTGCCGTAGGCGTGCTCGGCCGGCCAGCCCTTGAGGATCTTGAAGAAGGACGCGTCGCCGACCGTGTTGCGCAAGGCCTGGATGGCGACGGCACCGCGGTCGTAGACGGCGGCGTCGAACTGGTTGTCCGAGCCCGGGTCGCCCGGCTTGACCTTCCAGAACGGGTCGTCGGCCGGGTGCTGCGAGTACACCCAGTCCGCCAGCTGCTGCGCGGTGCCGTCGCCCTCCTTCTCCGACCAGAGCCACTGGGCGTAGGACGCGAAGCCCTCGTTGTTCCAGATGTCCTTCCAGCCCTTGACGGAGACGTCGTCGCCGTACCACTGGTGCGCCAACTCATGAACGACCACGGACACGTTGGCGCCGTTGGCGAACTGCGCCGGGCTGTAGAACGGCCGTGTCTGCGTTTCGAGGGCGAAGTGGCTCGGCACGTTCGGGACGTAGCCGCCGACCGCGTTGAAGGGGTATGTGCCGAAGACGCTTTCCAGCCACTCCGTGACGTCCTTCGAGCGCTCGATGCTGGCGCGCGCGGCGTCGCCGTTGTCGCCGAGGTCCTTGCTGTAGGCGTTGAGGACCGGCAGCCCGCTCGCGGTCTTGTCGGTGGTGATGTCGAACTTGCCCACCGCGAGCGTCGTCAGGTAGGAGGCCTGCGGCTTGTTGGAGCGCCAGTTGTACGTCGTCCAGCCCAGCTTCGAACTCTGCGACTGCAGAACGCCGTTGCTGATCGCCTGGGTGCCGTCGGGCACCTTGACCGACACGTCGTACGTGGCCTTGTCCAGCGGGTGGTCGTTGGACGGGAACCACCACACGGCCGAGTCCGGCTCCTGGGCCGCCACGCCGCCGTCCGGGGTGCGCTGCCAGGCCGTCCAGCCGTCGACCTTCAGCTCGGAGGGCTTGCCCGCGTACTTCACGACCACGGTGATGGACCTGCCCTTCGGCAGCGGCGTGGCCGGAGTGATCTCCAGCTCGTGGCTGCCCGACGTGGCGAACGTGGCCTTGGCGCCGTTGACCCGCACTTCGCTGACGGCGAGACCGAAGTCCAGGTTGAAACGGGAGAGGTCCTGCTGGGTGGTGGCGAGCAGCGTGGCCGTGCCCTCAAGGAGGTCGGTGGCGGGCTGGTACCTGAGCTTCAGGTCGTAGTGCGAGACGTCGTAGCCGCCGTTGCCGCTGGCCGGGTAGTAGGGGTCGCCGATGCCCGGGGCGCCCGGAGTGAAGTCCGCGGCCGATGCCGGGATCACCAGCAGCAGGGAGGCGGCGAGCACGCTCGGGGCGATGATTTTGCGGTGCACGAAAAGCTCCAAGTCGTCAGTGTCGTCGTGGGGTGAACGATGGTGAACGATCTCCTCGGACCCTATTCAGCCCCTGCCGTCCCGGTCATGTCCATGGCTCCTGCTGTCACACGATCGCCATTCGGCCGACATGTTGACTTGTGCGGCTTCGTTCGCTTACGTGCCGCGACTGCCCTCTTTTGCGCGGGAGTTGACCGGAGTACCTTCCGCCCCATGCCGATACGCGCGCGGGGCACCCGCCACAGGTCAAGATCCCTCAGATCGCTCGTCCTCGCGGCCGTGGCCGCCCTCGCGGCGGTGCTCCTCGCCCCGGCGGGCGCGCAGGCGGCCCGTGCCGGGGAGAGCCAACCGGTCTACTCGTACCAGAACGCGATACGCGAGGCCGTCTGGGTCGACACCGGCCTGGACGGCGACGGGGACGCGAAGAACGACCGGGTCGCGGTCGACATCGTCCGGCCGCGCGAACCCGCGCAGCAGGGCCGCAAGGTGCCGGTCATCATGGACGCCAGCCCGTACTACTCGTGCTGCGGCCGCGGCAACGAGAGCCAGCTCAAGACGTACGACGCCAACGGCAACGTCGTCCAGATGCCGCTGTACTACGACAACTACTTCGTGCCGCGCGGCTACGCCTTCGTCGGCGTGGACCTGGCCGGAACCAATCGCTCGGACGGCTGTGTCGACGTCGGCGGCCCCTCCGACGTCCTGTCCGCGAAGGCCGTCGTCGACTGGCTGAACGGCCGGGCCCGCGCCTACACGACGCGTACGGGCACCCAGCGCGCCACCGCCGGCTGGACCAACGGCCGCACCGGCATGATCGGCAAGAGCTGGGACGGCACCATAGCCAACGGGGTCGCCGCCACCGGTGTCGAGGGCCTCAGGACGATCGTGCCGATCAGCTCGATCTCGTCCTGGTACGACTACTACTTCGCCAAGGGCGCGGCGCTCTACGACGGGGGCCCGGCCGACCTCGCCGGCTACGTCGACAGCCCGGACGCGCAGGCCCGCTGCGCCGCGGCGCAGCAGAAGCTCGTCGACGGATCCCCGCGCAACGGGGACTGGACGAAGCTCTGGACCGACCGGGACTACGCGAGCCACGCGGACAACGTGAAGGCCAGCGTGTTCGTCGTGCACGGCATGCAGGACCTCAACGTGCGGACGAAGAACTTCGGCCAGTGGTGGGACGGGCTCGCCAAGAACGGGGTGGAGCGGAAGATCTGGCTGTCGCAGACGGGCCACGTCGACCCGTTCGACTACCGGCGCGCCGAGTGGGTGGACACCCTCCACCAGTGGTTCGACCACTACCTCCTGGGCTACGACAACGGCATCGAGCGGCAGCCGATGGCCGACATCGAGCGCCACCCCGACCAGTGGAGCACCGACAAGTCGTGGCCGCCGGCCGGCACCGCGGCGACCGTGGTGCACCCGGTGAGCGGCCCGGCTCCGGGCGTCGGCGGGCTCTCGCCGAAGGCCGCTCCGGCCGGGACGACCTCGACCTTCACCGACAACCCAGCTCTGGACGAGACCAGTTGGGCCGCGTCGATCGACAAGTCCACACCCGACAAGGCGGGTTTCGTCACCCAGCCGCTGACCAAGGACCTGCGGGTGTCCGGCTCGTCCAAGGTGACCGTCACCGCGACGCCCACCACGAGCAGCGCCCACCTCTCGGCGGTCCTCGTCGACCTCGGGCCCGACACCATCCGCAACTACGCCGGCTCCGGCGAAGGCATCCTCACCGGCACCGACCGCACCTGCTGGGGCGCGAGCACGGCCGGTGACAGCTCCTGCTACCTGACGACCTCGGCGGACAAGACCGATGTGGGCTACACCGTCTTCAGCCGCGGCTGGGCCGACCTCGGCCACTACGCCTCCGCCGGCAAGGGCGTCCCGCTCACCCCGGGCAAGCCGTACACGATCACGCTCGACCTGGCCGCCACCGACCACGTCGTACCGGCCGGGCACCGACTCGCGCTGATCGTCGCGGGCACCGACAATGGCCTCATCGAGCCTCCGACGAGCAAGCCGACGCTCACCGTGGACCTCGCGCGAACAGGCGCCACGGTGCCGTTCGTCGGTGGCGCCGGGGCGTTCGTCCGGGCCACGTCCGGTACGCATGGGCAGATAGGCGGGCCTTCGGCGGCGCCGAAGGGTGTTCCGGTGCCGCGGATGACGCAGCGGCTCCCCGGGGACGTCCCCCGATGAAGGCGCGTCTGGTGGCGCTCGGGGTGACGGCGGCCGTGCTCGCCGTCCCCCTGGCCACCGCGCCCGCCACGGCCCGGTCCACCGAGCCCCGCACCGGCTTCGAGGCCAGTGGCGGGGCGCGCTGGACCGGCCAGCCGGAGGAGCAGGACTTCCTCGCCGCCGTCGACCGGCTCAGCGAGCGGACCTCGGTGCGCCGGATCGGCACCACCCGCCAGGGGCGCCCGCTGCAGGAGGTGCGCATCGGCGGCCGGCACACGTCCAGCACCGTACTCCTCGTGTGCAGCCAGCACGGTAACGAACCGTCAGGCCGCGAGGCCTGCCTCAGCACGCTCCGCGACCTCGCCCTGACCGAGGACCGGGCCACGCTCCGCTTCCTGGAGCGCACCACCGTCCTGGTCATCCCGACCGCCAACCCGGACGGCCGGGCCGCCGACACCCGCGAGAACTCCGACGGCGTCGACATCAACCGCGACCACATCGCGCTGAAGACGGCCGAAGCGCGGGCCACCGCCTCGGTGCTGCGCGACGAACACCCCGATGTCGTCTACGACTTGCACGAGTACGGCGCGACTCCCGGGTACTACGACAAGGACCTGTTCGACCTCTGGCCGCGCAACCTCAACACCTTTCCGATGGTGCACGAGGAGGCGCGGACGCTGTCCGGCGACTACGTCCGCGATGCCACGCAGGGCGCGGGCTACCGCACGGGCACCTACGGCATCTGGACCGATCCGGTCACCGGCGACCCCGTCAAACAGGTCGCCGGGGACGGCCAGGAGCGGATCCTGCGCAACACGGCGGGCATCAAGCACGCCGTCGCGCTGCTCATCGAGAGCCGGGTGGATCCGATGACCGATGCGGAGAAGGCCGACCCGGCCGTCAACAACCGGCGCCGCGTCGACTCCCAACTGACCGGCTTGGGCGGCCTGTTCGACTTCTTGGCGGATCGTCGAGGGCGCATCGAGGCGGCCACGGGTGCGGCGCGCGCCGCCGGATACCGCGACCAGGGGCCTGTCTATCTGGGCGGCGCCGACAACACGCCGCCGACCCCGGCGGAAATCCTCCGTGACCCGCCGTGCGGCTACCGCCTGAGCCCCGCCCAGTACGCACAGGTCAAGGAGCAACTCGCGCTGCACGGCGTGCAGGTGAAGCGCACCGCCGACGAGGGGGCCGTCGCCCCGCTGCGCCAGTCGCTGCGCGACCTGGTGCCCCTGCTGCTCGACGGCCGCGCCCAGTACCACCTGACGGCCGCCGAGCCCGTCGAACGCTGCTGAATCAGGAGGGGGCCGTGGCCAGTGCCGCGGCCTCCTGCGCGCAGCCCCAGGCGACCGTCACCCCGGCCCCGCCGTGCCCGTAGTTGTGCACCAACACCCGTCCATTGGAGGTGAGTTGGCGCTCGACCCGCACGCCCGCGTCGCGTACCGGACGCAATCCCACGCGATGGCCGAGCACTCGCGCGTCCGCGATCTCGGGGTGGATCCGCGCACAGCCCGCGATGATGCGTCCGGCCGTCGCTGGGTCGGGCGTCAGGTTCCCGTCGTCCTCCTGCGCGGTGCCGCCGAGCAGCAGCCCGTACGGCTGGGGCATGAAGTACGTCGACTCCTCGCCGGCGTCCTCCACCGCGGTGTACCACTCGCGGATCCCCGGATTCTCGACCACCACCAACTGGCCCCGCACGGGCCGCACTTGGGGGTCCGGCACCAGGTGGCGCGCGCCGAGTCCCGTGCAGTTGACCACGAGCGGCGCGTCCGGAAGGCGCTCGACGTCCCGGACCTCCACCGCTCCGCCCGCTTCGATGAGGCGCCGTTCCAGCCAGTCCAGATGTGTCGGCATGTCGATCAGCGGGAGCCTGGCCCGCAGTCCCTCCGGGCCCTCACGGAGCCCGGGCACCTGGGCCGCCCACGGCCCGAGGCCGTCGAGCCGCGCCCCGGCGTGCAGCCCCTCGGCCAGCCGAACCCCGGTCTCCTCCGCCTTGAGGGCCAGCTCCTCGTACACCCGCAGCGAGGCGAGTGCCCAGTCGCCGACGCGTTCCTCGGGCTCGATGCGGTACGGCCACCACAGCCCGCCGGCCACGGCCGACGTCGAATCCCGCGCCCGCTCCCGGCACCAGACCCGGACCTGGCGGCCCGACTCCGCCAGGACGATCGCCGTCGTCAAGCCGATGACCCCGCCGCCCACCACGATCACGTCGCTGCTCATGCCGGGACGGTAACCCACCCGTGCGCTCGGGGGCAGGTGAGCGGCGGGGGTGCGAGGGTCAGCGCACCCCGACGTCCCGCAGCGCCGCCTCCAGCGCCCGCAGCACGGGCGCGGGCTCCTCGCGCAAGTAGAAGTGGCCGCCCGGGAATTGACGCACCGTCACTTCTGCGGTGGTGTGCTGCTGCCAGGCTTCGAGCTGCTCGCGCGGGTGGTCGGCGCTGCCGCCGAACATCGTGATCGGCACGGGCAGCGGCTCCGATTCCCGCCAGGTGTACGTCTCCAGAACGCGGTAGTCGTCCCGCAGCCCGCCCACGATCAGTCCGCGCAGCTCCGCCGAGTCCAGGACCTCCTGCGGGATGCCGCCGTGGATCTTCGCGATCCGCTCGATGAGCTCGTCGTCGGGCAGGTGGTGCAGCGGGTCGTCGACGCGCACGTGGCGCAGGTGCGGCGCCGCGTAGCCGGACAGGACCAGCCGGGCGGGCAGCGGCCGGCCCGCGTCGCGCAGGGCGCGCGTGATCTCGTACGCGATGAGGGAACCCAGGCTGTGCCCGAAGAAGGCGAACGGCGCCGGGCTGAGCTGGACCTCGTCGAGGAACGCGGCCACCAGCGCCTCCATCGAGGCGAACCCCGGCTCCCCGTACCGCGAGCCGCGGCCCGGCAACTGCACGGCCTGGAGCTCGGCGCCCGGCATGTCGCGGCCCCAGCGGAGGTACTCCGTGGCCGAACCCCCGCCGTGCGCGAAACAGTAGAGCTTGGGGGCGCCGGGGCGCGGCGACCCGGCGATGAGCCAACGGGGCGACACGGCAGTGCTCATGGTGCGCAAACCTCCAGGGGGAACGGGCCGGTGAAATGCCGCAGCGCGACGAGTCTCGCACCGCACCCGAAACATCCGCCCGGGTTTCGGCCATCGCGGCCGTGATCAGGAGGGGGGGGCTCGGCGCGCGCGCTCGCCCGGGGCCGCAGGCCGGGATCGGGGGACGGCTCAGGACCGGGCCGGCGGACGGCTTAAGATCGGTCACCTCATGACTGCAACTCTCGTCGCCAAGGACCTCGCCGCCGGCCACGGCGACCGCACCCTGTTCGCCGGGCTCGACCTGGTGGTCGCCCCCGGCGACGTCATCGGCCTCGTCGGACCCAACGGCGCGGGCAAGTCCTCCCTGCTCCGCCTGCTCGCCGGGCTCGACACCCCCGAACAGGGCGAGCTGCGCCTGTCCCCGCCGGGCGCGAGCGTCGGCCACCTTCCGCAGGAGCCCGACCGGCGCCCCGGCGAGACGATCCGCGCCTTCCTCGCCCGGCGCACCGGAGTCGCCGCCGCCCAGGAAACGATGGACGCCGCGACCCAGGCCCTGGTCGACGGAGCCCCCGGCGCCGACGACGCGTACGCCGACAGCCTGGAGCGCTGGCTCGCGCTCGGCGGCGCCGACCTCGACGAGCGGGCCGAGGAGGTCGCAGCCTCCCTCGGCCTGACCACCGGCCTCGACCAGCCCATGACCGCGCTCTCCGGCGGCCAGGCCGCCCGCGCCGGACTCGCCTCGCTGCTCCTGTCCCGCTACGACGTCTTCCTGCTCGACGAGCCGACCAACGACCTCGACCTGGACGGCCTGGAGCGCCTCGAAGCGTTCGTGAAGGGACTGCGGGCCGGCACCGTCGTCGTCAGCCACGACCGCGAGTTCCTCGCCCGCACCGTCACCAAGGTGCTCGAACTCGACCTCGCCCAGCAGCAGATCAACCTGTACGGCGGCGGCTACGAGGCCTACCTCGAAGAGCGCGCCACCGTCCGCCGGCACGCCCGCGAGGACTTCGAGGAGTACGCCGACAAGCGCTCCGCCCTCGAAGGCCGTGCCCAGATGCAGCGCTCCTGGATGGACAAGGGCGTCAAGAACGCCCGCCGCAAGGCCACCGACAGCGACAAGCTCGGGAAGAAGTTCCGCAGCGAGTCCAGCGAGAAGCAGGCCGCCAAGGCCCGCCAGACCCAGCGCATGATCGAACGCCTCGACGTGGTGGACGAGCCCCGCAAGGAGTGGGATCTGCGCATGGAGATCGCCGCCGCGCCCCGCTCGGGCGCGGTCGTCGCGACGCTGAACGGCGCCGAGGTGCACCGCGAGGGCTTCACCTTCGGTCCCGTATCGCTCCAGATCGACTGGGCCGACCGCGTCGCGATCACCGGCGCCAACGGCTCCGGCAAGTCGACCCTGCTCGCGGCCCTCCTCGGCAGGCTGCCGCTCGACGCGGGCCAGGGAGCGCTCGGCTCCGGCGTCGTCGTGGGCGAGGTCGACCAGGCGCGCGGCCTGTTCCTGGGCGAGGAGTCGCTGCTCGACGCGTTCTGTGCGGCGGTCCCCGACACGGAACCGGCCGAGGTGCGCACCCTGCTCGCCAAGTTCGGGCTGAAGGCACACCACGTGCTGCGGCCCGCCGGTTCGCTCTCGCCGGGCGAGCGCACCCGCGCGGCCCTCGCGCTGCTCCAGGGCCGTGGCGTCAACCTCCTCGTCCTGGACGAGCCGACCAACCACCTCGACCTGCCCGCCATCGAGCAGCTGGAGTCCGCGCTCGACTCGTACACCGGCACCCTGCTCCTGGTCACCCACGACCGCCGGATGCTCGACGCCGTGCACACCACCCGCCGCCTGGAAGTCGCGGACGGGAAGGTCAGAGAACACCGACACCCCTGACCGCCGGGCCGCGCGGACGTGTCCCTTCGCGACTGCGATTCGCGGTGGCCCGAGCGTACGGTGGTCGGGTGCACCGCGACCGACTGCAGGCCGTCCTGGAAGCGCTGCCCAGGGCGGCCATCGTCCAAGGCGGCGACGACATCGTGATCGCCGTCAACCGGCGTTTCACCGACATGTTCGCCCTCGAAGGCCGCGTCGAGACCACCCCGGGCGCGCCGCTCGGCCCCGTCGTCGACGCCGTGTGCGACACCTTCGCCGAACGTCCCGCCTGGGTCGTCGACACCACCCACGCCATCGCCGCCCGGCACATCCACCGGGCGGCCGAGATCCCGCTCACCGACGGCCGCGTGATCCGGCGCGACGTGGAGCCGCTGTACGACGCGGACGGCGTGCCCTTCGGCTCGCTGTGGACCGCCGAGGACATCACCGAGGACAAGCGCCGCGAGCACGCCCTGGAGCGCGACAACGCGGCGCTCGCCGAGCTCGCCGGGCAGCGCAACGAGTTCCTCGCCCTCGCCTCGCACAGCCTGCGCACCCCGCTCACCTCCATCCTCAGCTTCTGCGAGCTCCTCGCCGAGCCCGCGTCCGGCCCGCTCGACGCCGACCAGCAGGCCCTCCTGGCCGCGATCCGGCGCAACGCCGCACGGATGGAAGGTGTCATGGCCACGCTCATGAACACGGCCCGGCTGCGCAGCCCGCAGCTGAAGCTGGAGTTCGACCGGGTGGACGTCGCGCGGATGCTCCAGCACGCGGTCCTCGACCGGATGTCCACCACCTCGCGGGCCGGGGTGTTCGTGGCGCTGCGCTGCGCCGAGGGCCCGCCGCTCCACGGCGACGAGCACCGCCTGGAGCACGTGCTCGCCAACCTCCTGGAGAACGCCGCCAAGTTCACCCCGCCCGGCGGACGCATCGACATCGACGCCGCACCGCACGGCGACCAGTGGCACATCGACGTCGCCGACACCGGGATCGGCGTGCCCGAGCAGTACCGCGAAGAGATCTTCTCCGGCTTCGTACGGGCCCCCAACGCCGAGACCGGCGGCTTCCCCGGCACCGGCCTCGGCCTCACCATCAGCCGCGAGATCGTGCGCCGGCACGGCGGCGAGCTCACCGTCTCGGCCGCCGAGAGCGGGGGAGCGGTGTTCGGCATCCGGCTGCCCGTCGCGGGACCGACTGCCGAAGGGACCGGGCGGTGACGCGGATCCTGGTCGTCGAGGACGATCCCGACGTCGTGATGGCCCTGCGCATCCTGTTCACCCGGGCCGGGTACGAGGTCGTGCCCGCCGCGGACGGCCGCGAAGGGCTGCGCCGGCTCTTCGCGGACAGCCCCGACCTCATGGTCCTGGACGTCGGCCTGCCGGAACTCGACGGCTGGCAGGTCCTGGAGCGCACCCGCGACATGACCGACCTGCCCGTGCTGCTGCTCACCGCCCGCGGCGCCGAGACCGACCGGGTACGGGGTCTGCGCGCCGGGGCCGACGACTATCTCCCCAAGCCGTTCGGCAACGAGGAACTGCTCGCCCGCGTCGAGGCGCTGCTGCGCCGCGCCTCGCCCACCCGCTGGGCCGGCGCCCTCCACGACGAGGCCCTGCGCCTCGTGCCCGAACGGCGCTCGGCCCTCTGGCGCGGCGAGGAGGTGCGGCTCAGCGACATCGAGTACCGGCTGCTCCAGGTCCTGGTCCGCAACCGGGGCCGCGTCGTCAGCACCGACCAGCTGCTCGACCAGGTCTGGGACGACCCCCCAGGGCATCGGCCGCGAGCGGGTGAAGTTCGCGGTCCTGCGCGTACGCCGCAAGCTCCAGCAGGCGGCGGGCAGCCTTGAGTCCGACCCCCTTGAGGCGGTGCGGGGGCTCGGCTACCGGTACCGGGGAGATCAGGACGCCTGAGCTCCGGCTCCGATGCCGGTACGGGGCGAAGGTCCCGGCCGCGCGGGGGACGAAAGACCCGGGAATGCCCGATTGTCGCCTTCGCAACCGTCGGGCAACCGAACGCCATCCGGGTGCGCAACGGCCGCCGGGCAGCCTCAGCACGTCCCGCCGGTCCGTTCCTGGAGTTCCCGTGTCCGCCCTGCCGCCCCGCAGCATCGCCGTCGTCCTCGGCACCCGCCCCGAGCTGGTGAAGCTGACCGAGCTGATCCGTCTCCTCGGGCCCGCCGCGCACGTCGTGCACACCGGGCAGCACTACGACGAGGAGCTTTCCGGCCGCTTCCTCACCGACCTCGGCATCCCCGAGCCGACCTACCTCACCGGCATCGGCGGCCGGCCCCGCGCGGTCCAGATCTCCGCGGCCCTTGCCCAGCTCGACGCGGTGTTCTGCGCCGAGCCGCCGCGCGCGGTCGTCGTCCAGGGCGACACCAACGCGGCCCTGTCCGGCGCCCTCGACGCCAACGCGCGCGCCATCCCGCTCGTCCACGTCGAGGCGGGGCTGCGCAGCCACGACCGGAACATGCCCGAGGAGCACAACCGGGTGCTGATCGACCGGATCGCGGACGTGCTGTGCGCGGCGACTCCAGAGAACCGGGACAACCTGCTGGCCGAGGGCATCCCGGCGGGCCGCATCGAGGTCACCGGCAACACCGTCGTCGAGGCGGTGCGCGGTCAACTCCCCACCAGCGCCCAGCGGTTCGCCGAACTGGGGCGACTCGGCCTGGTGAGTGACGGGTACGTCCTCGCCACCGTGCACCGGCCCGAGAACACCGACGACCCGGCCTCGCTGCGGGCCGTCCTCGCCGAGCTCGCCTCGCTCGCCGCCGAGCTGCCGGTGGTCCTGCCGCTGCATCCCCGCACCCGGGCCCGCGTCGAGGCGGCCGGTCTCGGGGAGCTTCTCGACCCCCTCCTGGTGACCCCGCCACTGGGGTACCGCACCTTCCTCGCGCTGGCCCAGCACGCGGCGCTCCTGGTGTCCGACTCCGGGGGAGTCCAGGAGGAGGTCACGGTGCTCGGCCGTCCCCTGGTCGTCGTACGCAACTCCACGGAGCGGCCCGAGGCGATGCCCGACTTCGCCGAACTGGTCGGCCCCGGGCGGCAGTTGGGGGAGGCGGCGCGGCGACGGCTGGCTTCGGGCGAGGCAGGCCGGGCGCGGCTCGCCTCGCTCCCGAGTCCCTTCGGGGACGGGCTGGCTTCGCGGCGGGTCGTCGCGTTGCTGGTGGGGCTCGCGGCGCGGGGGTCCTACGCGGCGGTGGCCTGACGGGTGCGGTCCCTTCGCGTGCGCGGTAGCTGAAGCCCGCCCGCGACACCCATGAAGCCGCGCCCGCTCCCCGGTACACGATCTCCAAGGACCACACCCCATGCCCAACAGCCTCTTCCTCTTCTTCTTTCCCTTCTTCCTCCTCGGGTGCTTCCTGCTCTACTGGGCCGGGGCCCGTCACGCCTACCTGCGCCGGGCGCGTACCGAAGCGGGCGATCCCGGTGTGCTCGACTGGCACTTCTTCGTGCCCTGCCGGGACGAGGAGGCCGTCGTCGGCGCCACCGTCGCGCAGTTGCGCAGGGACTTTCCCTCGGCGCACGTCTGGGTGATCGACGACGACAGTGACGACCGGACCGGGGTCATCGTCGCCGCGCTCGCGGAGGACGACCGGCGCGTCCACCTGGTGCGCCGGGTGCGGCCCGACGCGCGTACCGGCAAGGGAGACGCCCTGAACGCCGCCTACGAGCAGCTCGGGGACTTCCTGCCCGCCGGGGCGGACCGGGAGCGGACCGTCGTGTGCGTGGTCGACGCCGACGGGCGGCTCGACCCGCGCGCCCTCGAACTCGTCTCGGGACCGGCCGCGTTCGCCGACCCGGAGGTCGGCGGGGTCCAGGTCGGCGTGCGGATGCGCAATGTAGACGACGAGCGCCCGCTGCCCGACCGGGGCCGGACGGCCAACGCCTTCGCGCGGCTCCTCGTGCGCGTCCGGACATGGAGTTCGCCGTGTCCAACGCGGGCATGCAACTGCTGCGGGGCCGCACCGGTTCGGTCGGACTCGGCGGCAACGGCCAGTTCACCCGGCTCTCCGCGCTCGACCGGATAGCCGCCGCAGAGCGCCGCCCCTGGCAGCGCGGCGCGCTCCTGGAGGACTACGAGCTGGGCCTCCAGATGATCCTCGCCGGGTACCGCGTCACGCACATCGCCGACGCCTGGGTCTCCCAGGAGGGCCTCCCGCACGCCCGCCGGCTGCTCACCCAGCGCACCCGCTGGGCCCAGGGCAACCTGCAGTGCGTGCGTTACGCGGGCCGGATCCTCTCCTCGCGCCAGTACACCGGCGCGGGCGTTCTGGAGACGCTGTACACGTTCTTCCAGCCCGTCGCGCATCTGCTCACGCTCGTGCTGTGCGCCGCGATGCTGGTGCTCGGCGGACTCGGCTCGCTCGCGATGTGGCCGCTCACGCTGATCCTCGCGGCGTTCTCCATCGGCCCGTTCGTCCTGTGGGGCCCGGTCTACCGCCGCGACCACGCGCCGGACGTCTCGCGGATCACCGCCGTGCTGTGGGGGTTTGCGCTGTGGCTGTACGCCTACCACCTGTTCGTGGTCTCGGCGCGCGGCTTCGTGCGCAGCCTGCGCGGCCGCACCGGCTGGGCCAAGACCCGCCGCAACGCCGAGCCGGTCACGGCGGGACCGGTCGCCCTGGAGGGCTGACACGCCGTCAACAAGGGGCGGGCGTACGGCAGTTGATGCCCGTACGGCCGCCCCTCGCCGATCCCTCAGCGTCCGCCGCGGCCCTTCGGGTCCAGCAGGCCCGCCTTGCGCAGGGCGTCCGCCATCGCGCTGTTCGACGGGGCCGGCGCCGAGCCGCGGCCCTGGCCGCCGCCCTGGCGGTCGCCACCACGGGCGCCGCCCTGCCGATTCCCGCCGCGGGCCTCGCCGCCACCGTTGCCACGGCGCTGCTGGCCCTCGCCCTGGCGCTGCTGCGGAGGCCGGTTGCCCTGGCCCTGGCCCTGACCGCCCCGCTCTCGCTTGGGCGCGCCGCCCGGCGCCGACGCGTCGTCGTCGAGCCGCAGGGTCAGCGAGATCCGCTTGCGCGGCACATCGACGTCCAGGACCTTCACCCGGACGATGTCGCCCGGCTTCACCACGTCACGCGGGTCCTTCACGAACGTCTTCGACAGCGCCGAGACATGCGCGAGCCCGTCCTGGTGCACGCCGATGTCGATGAACGCGCCGAACGCCGCCACGTTCGTGACCACACCCTCAAGGAGCATCCCGGGCTCCAGGTCGCCGATCTTCTCGACGCCCTCCTTGAAGGTGGCCGTCTTGAAGGCCGGGCGGGGGTCGCGGCCCGGCTTCTCCAGCTCGCGCAGGATGTCGGTGACCGTGGGCAGACCGAAGGTCTCGTCCACGAAGTCGTCGGGCCGCAGCGAGCGCAGCACCCCCGTGTTGCCGATGAGGGAGGCGACCTCGCTGCCCGCCGTCTTCACCATCCGCCGCACCACCGGGTACGCCTCGGGGTGCACGCTGGACGCGTCCAGCGGGTCCTCGGCGTCCCGGATCCGCAGGAAGCCCGCGCACTGCTCGTACGCCTTAGGGCCGAGCCGCGCCACGTCCTTCAGCGCGCGGCGCGAGCGGAACGGGCCGTTGGCGTCGCGGTGCGCCACGATGTTCTCGGCGAGGCCCGAGCCGATGCCCGAGACCCGCGAAAGCAGCGGAGCGGAGGCGGTGTTGACGTCGACACCCACGCCGTTCACACAGTCCTCGACCACCGCGTCGAGCGAGCGCGACAGCTTCACCTCGGACAGGTCGTGCTGGTACTGGCCCACCCCGATGGACTTCGGGTCGATCTTCACCAGCTCGGCGAGCGGGTCCTGCAGGCGCCGGGCGATGGAGACCGCGCCGCGCAGCGACACGTCCATGTCGGGGAACTCCTGCGAGGCGAACGCCGAAGCCGAGTACACCGAGGCGCCCGCCTCCGACACCATCACCTTGGCGAGGTTCAACTCCGGGTGCTTGGCGATGAGTTCACCGGCGAGCTTGTCGGTCTCGCGGGACGCCGTGCCGTTGCCGATGGCGATCAGCTCGACCGCGTGCTCCGCGCAGAGCCCGGCGAGCTTCGCCAGTGCCTGGTCCCACTTGTTCGCGGGGACGTGCGGGTGGATCACGTCCGTCGCGACGACCTTGCCGGTCGCGTCGATGACGGCCACCTTCACGCCGGTACGGAAACCGGGGTCGAGGCCGAGTGTGGCCCGGGTGCCGGCCGGGGCGGCGAGCAGCAGGTCGCGCAGGTTGGAGGCGAAGACGCGGACCGCCTCGTCCTCGGCGGCCGTGCGCAGCCGCAGCCGCAGGTCGATGCCGAGGTGGACGAGGATGCGGGTGCGCCAGGCCCAACGGACCGTGTCACCGAGCCACTTGTCGCCGGGGCGGCCCCGGTCGGCGACACCGAAGCGGCGCGCCACCATGTTCTCGTACGTCGAGGGGCCCGGCTCGGCGGACGGCTCCTCGGGCTCCAGGACGAGGTCGAGGACGTCCTCCTTCTCGCCGCGCAGCATCGCGAGCACCCGGTGCGAGGGCAGCGCGGTGAACGGCTCGGTGAAGTCGAAGTAGTCGGCGAACTTGGCGCCCGCCTCCTCCTTGCCGGCCCGTACCTTCGCCGCGAGCCGGCCCTTGGTCCACATGCGCTCGCGCAGCTCGCCGATCAGGTCGGCGTCCTCGGAGAAGCGCTCGGCGAGGATGGCGCGGGCGCCCTCCAGGGCGGCCGCCGGATCGGCGACGCCCTTGTCCGCGTCGACGAACGCGGCGGCCGCGGCGAGCGGGTCCACCGAAGGGTCGCCGAGCAGGCCGTCCGCGAGCGGCTCCAGGCCCGCCTCGCGCGCGATCTGCGCCTTGGTGCGCCGCTTCGGCTTGAACGGCAGGTAGATGTCCTCCAGGCGGGCCTTGGTGTCGGCGGCCCGGATCTGCGCCTCAAGGGCCTCGGTGAGCTTGCCCTGTTCCCGTACGGACTCCAGGACCGCCGTGCGCCGCTCCTCCAGCTCCCGCAGATAGCGCAGCCGCTCCTCCAGGGTGCGCAGCTGGGCGTCGTCCAGCATCTCGGTCGCTTCCTTGCGGTAGCGCGCGATGAACGGGACGGTGGACCCGCCGTCGAGCAGCTCGACGGCGGCCTTCACCTGCCGCTCCCGTACGCCGAGTTCCTCGGCGATCCTGCCTTCGATGGACGTCGTCACGTTGCCGTACCGCCTTCTCGCTGAGCCTGAGGCGCCATTGTGGCAGGCGGCACCGACAATCGACGATCAGCCCTTGCCGACGAGGTCGGCCGGGAAGCCGCCCGCCAGGGCCGCCGCCACCAGGAAGCCCTTGGCGAGTTCGGTGAGCCGGGCCACGCCCTGCGCGCCGAGGAGTTCGTAGGGGGCGAGGTCGAGGCGGTCGGTACGGTCCTCAAGCTCGGCGCGCAGTGCCACGCCCGCCTCGGTCAACTCGCCCTCCCCGTCGAGCAGTCCGCGCTCGCGGAGCCGCCCGGCCGCCGCGTCCCAGTCCGACTGCTCCCAGCCGCGCGTGGCCATGACCCACTTGCGCGCCATGCCCTTGCCGGTCGCGGTGTGGCTGACCAGCGCCTCCAGCGGGTCGAGGGACAGGTCGAGCAGCGCGGTGAGGTGCCCGTCGCCGCGGTGCTCGCGCAGCAGCGTCGTCGCGTGCCAGTAGGCCAGGTGCGGCTGCTCGGGCACGGGCAGGTCGGCGTGCGCGGCGTACAGGGGCCGGGCGTGCCGGGTGCAGCCCTCGGCGGCGCGCAGCGCGAGCCGGGCGGCCTCGGCCATCTCGTCCGAGGCGATGGCCTCCTCGCCGAGCAGCCGGCGCAGCGTGCTGTCGACGGCCCTCAGGCGTGCGGCGAGCACGGCCTCGGGGGAGGCGGTGCGCCACACCGCAGGCAGGTGCCGGGCGATCAGGTCGTGCCGGAAGTTGTAGAACGTGGCCGCCACGACACCGGGGCCCACGGCTCCCATCGCGGCCGCACGCCCCGCGAAGTAGGCGGCGCCGGGGTCCTCGACACCGAGTCCGGCGAGCTCCTTGGTGAAGTCCGGCGAGAAGTAGACCGTGGCGTGCAGCGAGTTGAGGGGGTTGTGGCAGTGGCGTCCGGCGCGCGGCGGGAGAGAACTCATACCCAGCACGTTACCGACTGGTCGGTACGCCGTGAAGGGGTGGGTCGGTCTCAGCCGGGGATGGCAGGAAAGGTGGGGTTCTCGTCATTGCGGCCATCGCGGCCTGCCCCAAGGATGGGGGCATGACGCAGCACTCCGTCCTGGTGGTCCTCTTCGACGACGTCCAGAGCCTCGATGTGACCGGACCGGCCGAGGTGTTCGCCGCGGCGGGCCGCGTCCTCGGGGACCGCGCCGCCTACCGGCTGCGCTTCGCCTCGCTCGACGGGGCCCCGGTCGCCGCGCACAGCGGGCTGCGCCTCATGGCCGACTCCGCGCTCGCCGACGCCGGTCCTGCCGACATCCTGCTCGTCCCGGGCGGTGACGGCGCCGGCGCGCCCGACCCCCGGCTGGTCGACTGGCTGCGGGCGCACGGCCCGGACGCCCGGCGGCTCGTCTCCGTGTGCACGGGCTCGCTGCTGCTCGCCGAGGCCGGGCTGCTCGACGGGCGCCGGGCCACCACGCACTGGGCCCTGTGCACCCGGATGACGAACCGCTACCCGGCCGTGCACGTCGAGCCGGATCCGATCTTCGTGCGGGACGGCAACGTCGCCACCTCGGCCGGGGTCACCGCGGGCATCGACCTGGCGCTGGCCCTGGTGGAGGAGGACCACGGCAGGGACGTGGCCCTGGCCGTCGCCCGCGCCATGGTGGTGTTCCTGCGACGGCCGGGCAACCAGGCCCAGTTCAGCGCCCAGCTCGCCGCGCAGACGGCCCGGCGCGAGCCGCTGCGCGAACTCCAGCAGTGGATCACCGAGCACCCGGACGGCGACCTGTCCGTCGAGGCCCTCGCCCAGCGGGCCAGCCTCTCGCCGCGCCACTTCGCCCGCGCCTTCCACGCCGAGACCGGCACGACGCCCGGCCGCTACGTCGAGCGCGTCCGTCTGGAACACGCCCGGCGCCTCCTCGAAGAGACCCCGAACGGCGTCCAGGAGGTCTCCCGCGCGGCCGGCTACGGCACCCCCGAGGCGATGCGGCGCGCCTTCGTCAAGATGCTGGGCACGGCCCCCGCGGAGTACCGCCGCCGCTTCCGGCCCAGTCCCGCGTAACCCTCCGTAAGAAGGCAGCAGACATGCAGATCGCGATCCTGCTCTACGACCGGTTCACCGCCCTGGACGCCGTCGGACCGTACGAGATCCTGGGCCGGACGCCCGGCGCCGAGACGGTGTTCGTGGCCGAGCGGGCCGGGCTCGTACGCAACGACAACCGGGGCAGCCTCGGCCTCGCCGCCGACCGCACGCTCGGCGAGGTGCTGCGGCCGGACGTCGTGGTGGTCCCGGGCGGCCCGGGACAGACCCGGCAGATGGACAACGCGGCCGTCCTGGACTGGCTGCGCGGCGTCGATGCCACGTCCACCTGGACGACATCGGTGTGCACGGGCTCGCTGCTGCTGGCCGCGGCCGGTCTGCTGAACGGCCGGCGCGCGACCTCGCACTGGCTCGCCCTCGACCACCTCGCGACGTTCGGCGCGCGGCCCACCGGGGAGCGGGTCGTCTTCGACGGCAAGTACGTCACGGCCGCCGGCGTCTCCTCCGGCATCGACATGGGGCTCGCCCTGCTCGGCCGGATCGCCGGCGACGAGCGGGCCCAGGCCGTCCAGCTCCTCACCGAGTACGACCCGCAGCCGCCCTACGACGCGGGCTCGCCCGACAAGGCCCCGGCCCATCTCGTCGAGGAGTTCCGCGCCGCGAGCCGTTTCGGCCCCGCAGACCAGAACTGACCGAACCCGCAACCTCCTCAGAAGGACAGCCCATGCAGATAGCCGTCGCCCTGTACCCCGGCTTCACCGCCCTGGACGCGATAGGCCCGTACGAGACCCTCAGCCCGCTCCCCGGCGCCGAGACGGTGTTCGTCGCCGAGCAGGCCGGGCCCGTACGCAACGACCGGGGGAGCCTCACCCTGGTCGCCGAGAAGTCCTTCGCGGAGGTGACCCGGCCGGACATCGTGATCGTGCCGGGCGCCCCGCCCGAGGCCGTCGAGCCGCACCTTCAGGGCGGCCCGCTCGTCGACTGGCTGCGCACCGCCGACATCGCCTCGACGTGGACGACGTCGGTGTGCACGGGCTCGCTGCTGCTGGCCGCCACCGGGCTCCTCAAGGGCCGTCGCGCGACCTCGCACTGGCTCTCGCTCGACCATCTCGCGACGTTCGGCGTGACACCGACCGGGGAGCGGGTCGTCTTCGACCACAAGTACGTCACCGCGGCCGGCGTCTCCTCCGGCATCGACATGGGCCTGACCCTGGCCGGGATGATCGCCGGGGACCGGCACGCCCAGGCCGTGCAGCTCCTCATCGAGTACGACCCGCAGCCGCCCTACGACGCGGGCTCGCCCGACAAGGCGCCCGCCGACCTGGTGGAGCACTTCAGGACGAAGGGCGTCCCTCGGGGCTGAGGTGCCAGGTGAAGCGCGGAGCCCGGCGCTCCAGGAACGCGGCGACGCCCTCCGCGGTGTCGCCGCTGCCGCGCTCCTGCTCCGCCCAGTGGGCGTCCCGGTCGATCCGGCCGTCCGCGAACTCCTTCGCCGCCGCCTGGGTGAGCTGCGAGCGCGAGACCAGGACGCGGGTGAACTCGGCCACCCGCTTGCCCAGTCCGCCCGCCGGCAGCACCTCGTCCACCAGCCCCGTCCGCAGCGCCCGCTCGCTGTCGATCAACTCACCTGAAAACAACAGGTACTTGGCGGTCGAGGGCCCGACCAGCGCGGCCAGGCGCCGGGTGGAGGACGCCGGGTAGACGATGCCGAGCTTCGCGGGCGTGACGCCGAAGAGCGCGCCCTCCTCGGCGAACCGCAGATCGCAGGCGGCCGCGAGCTGGCTGCCGCCGCCCACGCAGTGACCGCGCACCGCGGCCAGCGTCGGCTTGGGAAAGGCGGCCAGCGCCTCCTCGGCCCGTACCGCGAGCATCTTGGGACCGTCGCCGGGCTCGCGCAGCGTCGAGATGTCGGCGCCCGCGCAGAACGTGTCCCCGGCGCCGGTCAGCACCAGCGCCCGCACCTCCGGATCGGCGGCCAGGGCCGCGAGCAGCGGCGGCAGCGCCCGCCACATCGCGGACGTCATCGCATTGCGCTTGGCGGGGTTGCTGATGACGACGGTGGCGACGCCCTCGGTGAGGCTCTGCTCCAGCTGCGGCTGCATGTGCCGGATGCTATCCGGGCACCCGAAACCTATGATCGCAAGGGGGGTCGTCGCACGCGGACCGTAAGGAGACGCTGATGGCTGGACCCAGGCACAACGTCGGGCGCGAAGGACGGAAACTCAGCCGGAGCTTCGGTCTGCTCGCCCTGCTCGGGGCGATCCTGGTCGTGGCCGGCCTGGTGGGCCTCGGCTACACCGAGTTCGCCACCCTCACCACCATGCTGCTGTTCGGCTGGCTGCTGCTCGTCGGCGGCGTCGTGGGCCTCGCGCACGCGATCCAGTCGCGCGGCTCCAGCTTCTTCTGGCTCGGCGTCGTGGTCGCCGCGCTGAACCTCGCCGCGGGCGTGGTGATCATCCGCCGCCCCGAGGGCAGCGCCGAGGCGCTCACCATGTTCGCCGCGCTGCTGTTCCTGACCGGCGGGGTCTTCCGCCTGGTGGGCAGTGTGGTGGTGCGCGGGCCGCAGTTCGGCTGGACGCTGGTGCAGGGCGCGTTCGGGGTGCTCCTGGGCGTGCTGGTGCTCGCGAACTGGCCGAGCAACAGCCGCTACGTCATCGGCTGTTTCTTCTCGCTGGCCCTGCTGTTCGACGGCCTCGGGCTGATCGCCATCGGATTGAGCGGACGCAGAATCGTCACTCTTGTGAGTGACGCCGTGACCCCCGCGGAGGCCGGAAGCGGCACACCTCCGATGTCTCCGACATCCCCGCAAGCCGTGGCAAAGCCCTCGGAGGGGGAGCAGAACCCGAAGGAGGGATGACCTTCTCTTGCATCGGGAATCAAAAAGCGGCGATAGGTGCTGACTTCTGTTCAGTCGGCCGGTCCGGACCAACACACTCCACACACTCTTCAGCAGAGGGGTGTGCTGTCGAGCCGCGAGGGTGGGTGCCGGACAACATGGAGATCCGCGGGAGCCTCCCGCCCGAACCCGCCGCTCCGGCCAGGCAGCAGTCGTACGAGGGAGTGTGGCGGTTCACCGCGCCCGCCGTCGACGTCTCCGTGCCACAGGCCCGGCACGCGGTGCGCGACCTGCTGCGCCGGCAGGGCGTACCGGCCCACGAGGACCTGATCCAGGGCCTGCTCCTGATCGTCTCGGAGCTGGTCACCAACGCGGTCAGACACGCGGCCCTGCTCTCGCCGCAGGTCGCCGTCGAGGTGGCGATCGGCGCCGAGTGGATCCGGGTGTCCGTCGAGGACAACCACCCCTACCGGCCCAAGGCCCTGGAGACCGACCACGGCCAGACCGGCGGGCGGGGGCTGCTCCTGGTGCGCGAGATCACCGAGGAGGCCGGCGGGGTGTGCGACGTCGAGCAGACCGCGAACGGCGGAAAGATCGTCTGGGCCGCACTCCCGCTGGCCCCGCTGCCGGGGATCACCAGCCCGCGTCGGGCCCCGTGAGCTCCTTGACCGCGGGCCGCGCCGCGTCGAGCACCGTCATGAACCACGCCGAGAACGTGGCGCGGGCGTGCCGCTCGGTGAGTTCCTCGGGCGTGACGAACGCCGTCTCGCCGACCTCCTCCGGGTCCGGCCGCAGCGGGGACTGCACCAGGCCCACGAAGAGGTGGTTGTACTCCTGCTCCACCAGGCCCGAGTCCGGATCCGGGTGGTTGTAGCGCACCGTGCCCGCCTCGGCGAGCAGCGTCGGCGAGATGCCCAGCTCCTCGTACGTACGCCGGGCGGCCGCCGCGAACGGGGACTCGCCGGGGTAGGGGTGGCCGCAGCAGGTGTTGGACCAGACGCCGGGGGAGTGGTATTTGCCGAGCGCACGGCGCTGGAGCAGCAGCCGGCCCGCCGGGTCGAAGAGGAAGACGGAGAACGCCCGGTGCAGCTGCCCGGGCGCCTGGTGCGCGGAGAGCTTCTCCGCGGTTCCGATGGTGTTGCCGCTCTCGTCGACGAGTTCGAGCAAGATCTCTGGTGCGGCGCCCGCGGTCCCGTTCGACGAGTTGTTCGCCGTGGTGGCTGGTGTGCTCGGCATAACCATCCTTCGCTTCGGTCCTCGGCTGCCCAGTCTGCCGTACAAAAGCGGCGTGTCCGCCATTGACCGGCATCCGCATGTCCTGCCCCACGCGGGGCCCCGGGAACCACGCGTGTCAGTGGCAGAGCTTCGCCTCGTGCTCGGCGTGGCCGCCCGGCTCCAGCTGGAAGGTGCAGTGCTCGACGTCGAAGTGATCGCCCAGGCACCCCTGCAACTCGTGCAGCAGCTTCTCGTGCCCCACCGAGTCGAGCACCTCCTGGCTGACCACCACGTGCGCCGAGAGCACCGGCATCCCCGAGGTGATCGTCCAGGCGTGCAGATCGTGTACGTCCTCGACGCCCGGCAGCTCCACTATGTGCGCCCGCACCTCCGCCATGTCGACGCCCTTGGGCGCCGATTCGAGCAGCACGTTGAGGGTCTCGCGCAGCAGCTTGACGGTCCTGGGCACGATCATCAGGCCGATCACCAGGGAGGCGATCGGGTCGGCCGCCTGCCAGCCGGTGGTCATGATGACCAGACCGGCGATCACGACGGCCGCCGAGCCGAGCGCGTCCGAGAGGACCTCCAGGAAAGCGCCGCGCACGTTCAGGCTGTCCTGCTGCCCCTTCATCAGGAGCGACAGCGACACCGAGTTGGCGACCAGGCCGATCAGGCCGAAGACCACGGCCGTGCCGCCCGCGGTGTCGGCCGGCTCGACGAACCGCGAGACCGCCTCGAACAGGACGTAGCCGCCCACCCCGAGCAGCAGCAGACAGTTGGCGAGCGCCGCGAGTATCTCGGCGCGGGCGTACCCGAAGGTGCGGTTGCCCCCGGCCGGGCGGTTGGCGAAGTGGATGGCGAGCAGCGCCATCGCGAGGCCGAGGCCGTCCGTCGCCATGTGCGCCGCGTCCGCGACGAGCGCCAGCGAGTCCGCGAGCAGACCGCCGACGACCTCCACGACCATCACGGTCAGTGTGATGCCGAGTGCGATGCGCAGCCGTCCCCGGTAGGCGGCGGCCGCGGTGCCGGTCGGCGGCGGTCCGCCGTGCGTGTGTCCGTGGTCGTGCCCAGCCCCCATGAAGGCCCTCCCAGATCCGTTTTCTGATCGATCCCAACGCTGTGTACGAGGGGTCAGTGAACTACGGGTAGGGGGTATGTGCAACACGGCACTGAACACCGTTGTCATGTGCTCTGACCTGCGGAAATGCTTGCAGGTCAGAGCGCCGGAGAGATCGCCGGACCCTCCCCGGGGCGCTGTCCGCGCGATCTGTGGGGCGGCGCCGTTCGAACGCGGTTTGTGGGCTGCGCCCTTGATCGACGATGATGATCGCGGCGCTCCCGCAACGGGCGCTGCCGGGCCGCCTCGGGCACAAACGGCCAGTGAATTCCCGGTTCCGTGCATCCGATAGCCTCTGCCGACGTGCCGCCCGCCCCCGTGCCGGGCCGGGCCGTCGCACTTCAGCCATGTCAGTCGCAAGGAGTGAGTTCGTCTGTCGACCGCCATCCTTACCGGTCCGCCGGTGCCCGGCTCGCAGCTCGGACCCGATCTGCTCGCGCTGGGTTTCGACGTGCAGCAGGCCTTCCTCCCCGACGATCTGCCCCGCCTCCTCGCCGAGGTCCCGGCAGGTGAACGCGTCGCCCTGGTCGACCCGCGCTTCCTGGGGCACGTGCACGCGCTGCGCCTCGCGCTGACCGACCCCCGCTTCCCGGCGGCCTCGGTGTCCGGCGCCCTCACCGTCCAGGCCGAGGCCCGCCCGGCGCTCACCCGCGCCCTGGCCGGTGGCACGCAGGCGCCCGCCGCCCAGGTCGGTACGGCCTCCGTGCTCGCCGACGACATCGCCGCGGCCATCGAGGCCGACGGCGTCGCGGTGCACCACCCCGAGCTCGGCTCGCTCGTCGCGACCGTCCCCGCCGACGACGTCGCCGCGGTCGAGGCGGCCCGGGCCATCGCCGCCGTCGACGACGAGTTCGTACGCCTGCGCAATGCCGTGAAGTCCCGCGACGGCTTCTTCACCACCCACTTCATCAGCCCGTACTCCCGCTACATCGCGCGCTGGTGCGCCCGCCGGGGGCTCACCCCCAACCAGGTCACCACCGCCTCGCTGATCACCGCCCTGATCGCGGCCGGCTGCGCGGCGACCGGGACGCGCGGCGGCTACGTCGCGGCCGGCGTGCTGCTGATCCTCTCCTTCGTCCTGGACTGCACCGACGGGCAGCTCGCCCGGTACTCGCTCCAGTACTCGACGATGGGCGCCTGGCTCGACGCCACCTTCGACCGCGCCAAGGAGTACGCCTACTACGCGGGCCTCGCCCTCGGGGCGGCCCGAGGCGGCGACGACGTATGGGCACTGGCGCTCGGCGCGATGGTGCTCCAGACCTGCCGCCACGTCGTGGACTTCTCGTTCAACGAGGCCAACCACGACGCGTCCGCCAACACCAGCCCCACCGCCGCCCTCTCCGACAAGCTCGACTCGGTCGGCTGGACGGTGTGGGTGCGCCGCATGATCGTGCTGCCGATCGGCGAGCGCTGGGCGATGATCGCCGTGCTGACCGCCGTCACCACGCCCCGCATCGTCTTCTACGCGCTGCTCATCGGCTGCGCCTTCGCCGCCTGCTACACCACCGCCGGCCGCGTCCTTCGCTCACTGACCCGCCGTGCCACCCGCACCGACCGCGCGGCCCTCGCGCTCGCCGAGCTCGCCGACAGCGGGCCCGTCGCGCAGCTGGTCGCGGCCAGGGCACCCCGGATCCCGGGCCCCCCTGTGGTCGCCGCCGTCGGCGCCGCGGCCCTCGTCGCCGCGGCGCTCACGCAGCCGGTCGGCAGCCGCCAGATGATCGTCGCGGCCGTCTTCTACGCGGTCCTGTCGGGCCTCGCCGTCGCCCGCCCCCTCAAGGGAGCCCTCGACTGGCTCGTGCCGCCACTCTTCCGGGTGGCCGAATACTGCACGGTCCTGATCCTCGCGGCCCGCTCGGACGTGAACGGGGCCCTTCCCGCGGCCTTCGGGCTTGTGTCCGCGGTCGCCTACCATCACTACGACACGGTCTACCGCATCAAGGGCGGCTCGGGCGCGCCGCCGAAGTGGCTGGTGCGGCTGATCGGCGGCCACGAGGGCCGCACGCTCGCGGTGACGGTGCTCGCCGCCGTCCTCGCCACGCGAGACGCAGACTTCACCCTGGCGCTCACCGCCCTCGCGGCGGCCATCGCGCTCGTGGTGCTCGTGGAGTCCATCCGCTTCTGGGTGTCCTCCGGAGCACCTGCCGTACATGACGAAGGAGAAACAGCATGATTGGCCTCGTACTGGCAGCCGGTGCCGGACGGCGTCTGCGCCCCTACACCGACACGCTCCCGAAGGCCCTCGTGCCTGTCGACGGTGACACCACCGTCCTGGACATCGCGCTGAAGAACTTCGCCGAGGTCGGCCTGACCGAGGTCGCCGTCGTCGTCGGCTACCGCAAGGAAGCCGTGTACGCGCGCAAGGAGGCCCTGGAGGCCAAGTACGGCGTCGCGATCACGCTGATCGACAACGACAAGGCCGAGGAGTGGAACAACGCCTACTCCCTGTGGTGCGCGCGTGAGGTCCTCAAGCGCGGTGTGATCCTCGCCAACGGCGACACGGTCCACCCCGTCTCCGTCGAGAAGACCCTGCTCGCCGCGCGCGGCCAGGGCCAGAAGATCATCCTCGCCCTCGACACGGTGAAGAGCCTCGCCGACGAGGAGATGAAGGTCATCACCGCCGACGGCAAGGGCGTCCAGCGCATCACCAAGCTGATGGACCCGGCGACCGCCACCGGCGAGTACATCGGCGTCACGCTGATCGAGGCCGAGGCAGCCGAGGAGCTCGCCGACGCCCTGAAGACCACCTTCGAGCGCGACCCCGACCTCTATTACGAGGACGGCTACCAGGAGCTCGTGAACCGCGGCTTCACCGTCGACGTGGCCCCCATCGGCGAGGTGTCGTGGGTCGAGATCGACAACCACGACGACCTGGCGAAGGGCCGTGAGATCGCGTGCCAGTACTGACGAGGCTCATCCCGTCCCCGGTTGTCGTCGACATCCGGGCCGGGGCGCTGGATGATCTGGCCGGCGTCCTCGCCGACCAGCGCATCTCGGCGTCGGGCAAACTCGCGGTGGCCATCAGCGGCGGCTCCGGGGCGGTGCTGCGCGAGCGGCTCGCCCCGGCGCTGCCCGGCGCCGACTGGTACGAGGTCGGCGGCGGCACGCTCGACAACGCGATCAAGCTCGCCGACGCGATGAAGTCGGGTCACTACGACGCGGTCGTCGGCCTCGGCGGCGGCAAGATCATCGACTGTGCCAAGTACGCCGCGGCACGCATCGGCCTCCCGTTGGTCGCCGTCCCGACGAACCTGGCGCACGACGGCCTGTGCTCGCCGGTCGCCACCCTCGACAACGACGCGGGCCGCGGCTCCTACGGGGTTCCCACGCCAATCGCCGTCGTCATCGACCTGGACGTCATCCGTGCGGCTCCGGTCCGCTTCGTACGGTCCGGCATCGGCGACGCCGTCTCGAACATCTCCTGTATCGCGGACTGGGAGCTGTCGAACCGCGAGACCGGCGAGTCCATCGACGGCCTCGCCGCGGCCATGGCCCGCCAGGCCGGCGAGGCCGTGCTGCGCCACCCCGGCGGCGTCGAGGACGACGGCTTCCTCCAGGTGCTCGCCGAGGGCCTGGTCCTCACCGGCATCTCCATGTCGATCTCCGGCGACTCGCGCCCCGCGTCGGGCGCCTGCCACGAGATCAACCATGCCTTCGACATCCTCTTCCCCAAGCGGGCCGCGAGTCACGGCGAGCAGGTGGCCCTCGGTGCCGCCTTCGCCATGCACCTGCGCGGCGCCGTGGAGGAGTCCGCGCTGATGGCGAGCGTGCTGCGACGGCACCGGCTGCCGGTCACCCCACAGGACATCGGCTTCAGCGTCGACGAGTTCGTGCAGGCCGTCGAGTTCGCCCCGCAGACCCGCCCCGGCCGCTACACCATCCTCGAGCACCTCGACCTGTCCACCGACCAGATCAGGGACGCGTACGCCGACTATGCCAAGACCATCCGTAGCTGAGCTCCGCCCGGTCGTGCACCCCGCGGGTGTCAAGGACCGGGTCAGCGGAGAACACTGGGGCGGCCGCCTGTACATGCGCGAGATCTCCCTGCGCATCACCCGCGTCCTGGTCACCACCAAGGTCACGCCGAACCAGCTGACCTACCTGATGACCCTCAGCGGTGTCCTCGCCGCCCCGGCCCTGCTCATCCCGGGCATCTGGGGCGCGGTCCTCGGTGTCGTGGCCGTCCAGGGCTATCTGCTGCTCGACTGCGTCGACGGCGAAGTCGCCCGCTGGAAGAAGCAGTTCTCGCTCTCCGGGGTGTACCTGGACCGCGTCGGCGCCTACCTGTGCGACGCGGCGGTCCTGGTCGGCTTCGGCCTGCGCGCCGCCGACCTGTGGGGCGGTGGCCGGATCGACTGGCTGTGGGCCTTCCTCGGTACGCTCGCGGCCCTTGGCGCGATCCTGATCAAGGCGGAGACCGACCTCGTCGGCGTCGCCCGGCACCAGGGCGGTCTGCCGCAGGTCAAGGACGCGGCGGCCACACCGCGCTCGTCCGGCATGGCGCTGGCGCGCCGGGCCGCCGCCGCGCTGAAGTTCCACCGCCTGGTCCTCGGCATCGAGGCGTCCCTGCTGATCCTGGTCCTCGCGATCGTGGACCAGGTCCGGGGCGACCTGTACTTCTCGCGCCTGGGCGTCGCGGTCCTGGCCGGCATCGCGCTCCTTCAGACGGTGCTGCACCTCGTGTCCATCCTCGCCTCCAGCAGGCTGAAGTGAGCGCCCCCATGAAGGTCGGCGCGGTCGTCATCACCATGGGCAACCGCCCCGCCGAGCTGAGGGCCCTGCTCGACTCGGTCGCCAAGCAGGACGGCGCCCCGGTCGAGGTCGTCGTGGTCGGCAACGGCGCCCCGGTCCCGGACGTCCCCGAGGGCGTACGCACCGTGGAGCTGCCGGAGAACCTGGGCATCCCGGGCGGCCGCAACGTCGGCATCGAGGCGTTCGGCCCCTCGGGCGCGGAGGTCGACGTGCTGCTCTTCCTCGACGACGACGGGCTGCTCGCCAACCCGGACACCGCCGAGCTGTGCCGCAAGGCCTTCGCGGCCGACCCGGAGCTGGGCATCATCAGCTTCCGGATCGCCGACCCGGAGACCGGCGTCACCCAGCGCCGCCACGTCCCGAGGCTGCGCGCCGCCGATCCGATGCGCTCCTCGCGCGTGACGACGTTCCTCGGCGGCGCCAACGCCGTGCGCACCCGGGTGTTCGCGGAGGTCGGCGGGCTGCCCGACGAGTTCTTCTACGCCCACGAGGAGACCGACCTCGCGTGGCGGGCGCTCGATGCCGGCTGGATGATCGACTACCGCGCGGACATGGTCCTGCACCACCCGACGACCGCCCCGTCGCGGCACGCGGTCTACCACCGGATGGTGGCCCGCAACCGGGTCTGGCTGGCCCGGCGCAACCTGCCCGCTCCGCTCGTCCCGGTCTACCTCGGGGTCTGGCTGCTCCTCACCCTGGCCCGCAAGCCCTCGGGCCCGGCGCTGAAGGCCTGGTTCGGCGGTTTCAAGGAGGGCTGGGCGACGCCCTGCGGACCGCGCCGCCCTATGAAGTGGCGTACGGTCTTCAAGCTCACCCGGCTGGGCCGTCCCCCCGTCATCTGAGAGTCTCGGCTCTGAGACCATCGGGCGTAGTTCTTGAACACGAAAGTTTTCACTTGTGAGTGACACAACCCTGTCCCCGGCGGACCTCGCCGCCAAGCACGGGCTGTCGGTGAGCGGAGCCCGGCCCGGGCTCTCCGCCTACATCAAGCAGCTGTGGGGCCGGCGCCACTTCATCCTGTCGTTCTCGTCGGCCAAGCTGACCGCCCAGTACAGCGAGGCGAAGCTCGGCCAGATCTGGCAGGTGGCGACGCCCCTGCTGAACGCGCTCGTCTACTACTTCATCTTCGGCGTTCTGATGAACGCGAAGCGGGGCATCGACTCGAACGCGTACATCCCGTTCCTGGTCACCGGCGTGTTCCTGTTCACGTTCACGCAGAACTCGCTGATGGCGGGCGTCCGGGCGATCTCGGGCAACCTCGGCCTGGTGCGGGCGCTGCACTTCCCGCGCGCCTCGCTGCCCGTCTCCTTCGCGCTGCAGCAGCTCCAGCAGCTGCTCTTCTCGATGATCGTCCTGATGATCGTGGTCGTGTCCTCCGGCTTCATGCCGAGCATGACGTGGCCGCTGATCATCCCGGTGCTCGCGCTGCAGTTCGTGTTCAACACCGGCCTGGCGCTGATCTTCGCGCGGCTCGGCTCCAAGACGCCGGACCTCGCGCAGCTGATGCCGTTCATCATGCGTACGTGGATGTACTCGTCCGGCGTGATGTTCAGCCTCAGCACCGTGCTCAAGGGCAAACCGCACTGGCTGAAGGACATCCTTCAGTGCAACCCCGCCGCGGTCTACATGGACCTGGCGCGCTACGCCCTGATGGACGGCTACGGCGGCCACTCGCTGCCCCCGCACGTGTGGGCCCTCGCGGCCGGCTGGGCGGTCGTCGTCGGTGGGCTGGGCTTCGTGTACTTCTGGAAGGCTGAGGAGCGGTACGGCCGTGGCTGAGGACATCAAGGACCGCATCGCGGTCGAGACGCGGATTCCCACCGTCATCTGCGACGACGTGCACATCGTGTACACCGTCAACGGCGGCGGCGGAGGCAGGGGCAGCGCGACCGCCGCCCTGAGCCGCATAGTCAAGAAGGACAAGACCGGCGGCGCCTCCCGGGGCATGCGCCGGGTGCACGCGGTCAAGGGCGTGTCGTTCACGGCGTACCGCGGCGAGGCGATCGGCCTGATCGGCTCCAACGGTTCGGGCAAGTCGACGCTGCTCCGGGCGATCGCCGGCCTGCTGCCGCCCGAGAGCGGCCGGGTCTACACCGACGGCCAGCCCTCGCTGCTCGGCGTGAACGCGGCGCTGATGAACGACCTGACCGGCGAGCGCAACGTGATCCTGGGCGGCCTCGCCATGGGCATGTCGCGCGAGGAGGTCAGGGAGCGTTACGAGGAGATCGTCGACTTCTCCGGCATCAACGACAAGGGCGACTTCATCTCGCTGCCGATGCGGACGTACTCCTCCGGCATGGCGGCCCGGCTGCGGTTCTCCATCGCCGCGGCCAAGGACCACGACGTCCTCATGATCGACGAGGCGCTCGCCACCGGTGACCGGCAGTTCCAGATCCGCTCGGAGGAGCGCATCCGGGAGCTGCGCAAGCACGCCGGAACCGTCTTCCTGGTGAGCCACAGCATCGGCTCCATCCGGGACACCTGCGACCGCGTGCTCTGGCTGGAGCGCGGCGAGCTCCTCATGGACGGGCCGACGGACGAGGTCGTGAAGGCCTACCAGAAGGAGTCCGGCCGCTGACATTTGGTCATCCGGCGGACAGCGGAACCCGCGGCCCCTGTCGATCAACCCCGGCAGGGGCTTCCGCGTCCTATGGTGTGGCCGGACAGTCAAGATCCCGTCAAGTTGCCAGTGTGCGGGGAAGGTTGGGCCGGATTGGAGTGTTGTTGTAATGCTCGCAACACCCCGACGTGTTGTCGGCCGTTGTACAACGTAAGCTGTACCGGTGCTGATTCGCGGCAAGTGGGGTAATACGCCCCGGGCTCCTCGCGAGACGGGTCACCCCGTCCGGGGAGGTCAGGCGGCGTGTCCGAAATAGGATGTTTTGGGTCGGCGGTGTAGAACGGGAGATGTGACGGCCATGGCTACGGAAAATCTCCAGCTCAAAGGGACGGCCGCCGTTCCCGCGCCGGGCGGTACCCGGTGACCCCAGTGCGGGACGTGCGCACCGGATCCTCCTCGCGCGCCACGCTCGACAAGGCCACGGACGAGAACTTCCCGGTGGCCCCCTTCTTCCTGCCGCGCGCGTGGCGCGACGACCTGATGGCCGTCTACGGCTTCGCCCGGCTCGTCGACGACATCGGTGACGGCGACCTGGCCCCCGGGGGCGCCGACGCCCGCCACCTGGGCGTCGCCCCCGCCGACGCGGACGACCGGCTCCACATGCTCGACGCCTTCGAGACGGATCTGCGCCGCGTCTTCGACGGGACGCCGCACCACCCGCTCCTGAAGGCGCTGCAGCCCACCGTGCGGCGCTGCGCGCTGACCCCCGAGCCGTTCCTCGGGCTGATCGCCGCCAACCGCCAGGACCAGCGGGTCGCGCGTTACGAGACGTACGAGGAACTGCTCGCCTACTGCGAGCTTTCGGCCAACCCCGTGGGGCGGCTCGTCCTCGCCATCACCGGCACCGCGAGCCCGGAGCGCATCCGTCGCTCCGACGAGATCTGCACGGCGCTGCAGATCGTCGAACACCTCCAGGACGTCAAGGAGGACCTCGGGCGGGACCGGATCTATCTGCCCGCCGAGGACATGGCGCGGTTCCACGTCACGCAGGCCGATCTGGCCGCCCCCACAGGGAGCGCCTCGGTGCGTGCCCTGGTCGCGTTCGAAGCGGAACGCGCCGGGTCGTTGCTGAATGAAGGCACCCCTCTGGTGGGTAGCGTCCACGGCAGACTCAAGCTGCTGCTGGCCGGATTCGTGGCCGGAGGACGCGCCGCGCTCGACTCGGTCGCTGCCGCCGGCCACGACGTACTCCCGGGACCGCCCAAGCCCACCAGGGCAAGGCTGATGCGCGAGGTGGGAGCCGTCTTGCGAAGAGCGCGTAGAGAGGGGTGAGCCGGACAGTGGAGGCACAGGCACCCGTGTCCGCACCGGTACAGGCCGCATACAGCTATTGCGAGGCCGTGACCGGGCAGCAGGCGCGCAATTTCGCGTACGGCATCAGACTGCTGCCGGCCGACAAGCGGCAGGCGATGTCGGCGCTGTACGCGTTCTCGCGCCGGGTCGACGACATCGGCGACGGCACGCTGGCCGACGGCGCCAAGGAGGTGCGCCTGGAGGAGACCCGGGCGCTGCTCGGGCGCGTCCGCGACGGCGGGGTCGACGAGGACGACACCGACCCGGTGGCGGTCGCGCTCGCGGACGCGGCGCGCCGGTTCCCGATCCCGCTCGGCGGGCTCGACGAACTCATCGACGGCGTCCTCATGGACGTGCACGGCGAGGGCTACGAGACCTGGGACGACCTGAAGGTCTACTGCCGGTGTGTCGCGGGTGCCATCGGCCGGCTCTCGTTGGGCGTTTTCGGTACGCAGCCGGGCGCACCGGGCATCGAACGCGCCGGGGAGTACGCCGACACGCTGGGGCTCGCGCTCCAACTCACCAACATCCTCAGGGACGTTCGCGAGGACGCCGGCAACGGGCGGACGTATCTGCCCTCGGACGACCTCGCCAAGTTCGGCTGCTCGACGGGTTTCAACGGCCCTGTGCCGCCGCCCGGCTCCGACTTCGCCGGGCTCGTCCACTTCGAAGTGCGGCGCGCCCGGGCCCTGTTCGCCGAGGGCTACCGGCTGCTCCCCATGCTGGACCGGCGCAGCGGCGCCTGCGTCGCCGCCATGGCCGGGATCTACCGGCGGCTGCTCGACCGCATCGAGCGCGACCCGGAGGCGGTGCTGCGCGGGCGGGTCTCGCTGCCCGGACGCGAGAAGGCGTACGTGGCGGTACGCGGACTGTCCGGCCTCGACACCCGGCACGTCTCCCGGCAGACCGCCAGGAGGCGCGCCTGATGCACCACGCGCACCCGGACGAAGGGCTGAGCACCATTACGCAGGCCCGACGTGCAACTTCCCGGCACGTCGATGCGTCCCTGACTGCGTCGGCCTGCCGTGCGCACCACGCCGGCGCGGCCACAGGGGAGGGCGCATGAACGACGCGCAGCCCAAACGCGCGGTGGTGATCGGCGGCGGACTCGCCGGAATCACCGCGGCGCTCGAACTCGCCGACGCGGGCCTGGGCGTGACCCTCGTCGAGGGCCGCCCGCGCCTGGGCGGTCTCGCGTTCTCCTTCCGGCGCGGCGAGCTCACCGTGGACAACGGCCAGCACGTCTACCTGCGCTGCTGCACCGCCTACCGGTGGTTCCTCGACCGGGTCGGCGGGGCCGAACTCGCCCCGGTCCAGGCCAAGTTGGACGTCCCCGTCCTCGACGTGGCGCACCGCAGGGGCCCCCGGCTCGGCCGGCTGCGCCGCGACGCGCTGCCCGTGCCGCTGCACCTCGCCCGGAGCCTGGCGACCTACCCGCACCTCTCGCTCGCCGAGCGGGCCTCCGTCGGGCGCGCCGCGCTCGCGCTCAAGAAGCTCGACCCGGCCGACCCGGCCCTGGACGGCGTGGACTTCGCGACGTGGCTGAGCCGGCACGGCCAGTCGGCGCGCACCATCGAGGCCCTGTGGGACCTGGTGGGCGTCGCGACCCTGAACGCCACCGCGCCGCACGCCTCGCTGGGCCTGGCCGCCATGGTCTTCAAGACCGGGCTGCTCTCCGAGCCGGGCGCCGCCGACATCGGCTGGGCCCGCGTGCCGCTCGGCGAACTGCACGACACGCTGGCCCGCAAGGCCCTCGACTCGGCGGGGGTGCGCACTGAGACGCGCACCAAGGCCGAGGCCATCTCCCGTACGGGCAACGGCAGTTGGCAGGTCCAGCTGGCCGGCGAGACGCTGGACGCCGAGGTCGTCGTGCTCGCCGTGCCGCAGAAGGAGACGCACGACCTGCTGCCCGACGGCGCCCTCGACGAGCCGGGCAGGCTGCTCGACATCAACACCGCGCCGATCCTCAACGTTCATGTCGTCTACGACCGCAAGGTCCTGCGGCAGCCCTTCTTCGCCGCGCTCGGCAGCCCGGTGCAGTGGGTCTTCGACCGGACGGACTCCTCGGGGCTGCAGGGCCAGGGGCAGTATCTGGCCATCTCGCAGTCGGCCGCCGAGGACGAGATCGACCTGCCCGTGGCCGAACTGCGCGCCCGCTATCTCCCCGAGCTGGAAAAGCTGTTGCCCGCGGCGCGCGGCGCGGAGATCCTCGACTTCTTCGTCACCCGGGAGCGGACAGCGACGTTCGCCCCCACCCCCGGCGTCGGACGGCTGCGGCCGTCGGCACGGACCCGCGCGGACGGCCTGTACCTGGCCGGCGCGTGGACCGCGACCGGCTGGCCCGCGACCATGGAGGGAGCCGTGCGCAGCGGATTCAGCGCCGCCGGCGCCGCCCTCTCCACCCTCGGCCGCCCCCATGTTCATCCGCTTCAGGAGGCGGCATGACTGTTAGCAGTACTGGAACAAGAGGAGAGACTGTGCCGACTGTGCCTTCGGCTTCGGCGAATCCGGCTGTGGACACCGTGGACGTCAACGCCCTGCTGGAGCGGGGGCGCGCGCTGTCGACTCCGGAGCTGCGCGCGGCCGTCGACCGGCTCGCGGCTCCCATGGACACCGTCGCCGCCTACCACTTCGGGTGGATCGACGCCCAGGGCCGCCCGGCGGCCGGCGACGGCGGCAAGGCCATCAGGCCCGCGCTCGCCCTGCTCTCCGCCGAGGCGGCGGGGGCCAGTGCCGAGGTCGGGGTGCCGGGGGCGGTCGCCGTGGAGCTCGTGCACAACTTCTCGCTCCTGCACGACGACCTCATGGACGGCGACGAGCAGCGCCGCCACCGCGACACGGTGTGGAAGGTGCACGGCCCCGCCCAGGCGATCCTCGTCGGCGACGCCCTGTTCGCCCTCGCGAATGAGGTCCTGCTGGAACTCGGCACGGTCGAAGCGGGCCGCGCCACCCGTCGACTCACCACTGCCACACGGAAGTTGATCGACGGTCAGGCCCAGGACATCTCCTACGAGCACCGCGAGCGGGTCACCGTCGAGGAGTGCCTGGAGATGGAGGGCAACAAGACGGGCGCGCTGCTCGCCTGCGCCGTCTCCATCGGCGCGGTCCTCGGCGGCGCCGACGACCGGACCGCCGACACGCTTGAGGCGTACGGCTACCACCTCGGCCTCGCCTTCCAGGCCGTCGACGACCTGCTCGGCATCTGGGGCGACCCGGACGCCACGGGCAAGCAGACCTGGAGCGACCTGCGCCAGCGCAAGAAGTCGCTGCCGGTCGTCGCGGCCCTCGCCGCGGGCGGCCCGGCCTCCACGCGGCTCGGCGAACTGCTCGCCGCCGACGCCAAGAGCAACGACTTCGACAGCTTCTCCGAGGCGGAGTTCGCCACCCGCGCGGCCCTGATCGAGGAGGCCGGCGGCCGCGAGTGGACCTCCCAGGAGGCCCGCAGGCAGCACACCATCGCCATCGAGGCGCTCAGCGCCGTCGACATGCCGGAACACGTCCGCGCGCAGCTCACCGCCCTTGCGGACTTCGTCGTCGTCCGAAAGAGATGATCGCCATTCCCATATGACTCGCAGTCGCCGGTAGGGCCCGTTGGCACGGGCCCCGCCGACGGAGACCCCAGCACAGCAGAAGTAGCAACTGCACTTGCATTAAGGGGAAGCCATGACAGCGACGACCGACGGAAGCACCGGGGCCCCGCGGCCCCGGGCCGCCGCGGCCAGTGCAACAACCGGGATCACTCCCGGCGCGGACGCGGTACTCGACGCCGCCCGGCAGGCCGCCGAGCGCGGCGTGGAGCATCTGCTGGCGAGGCAGGACGCCCAGGGCTGGTGGAAGGGCGACCTGGAGACCAACGTCACCATGGACGCCGAGGATCTGCTGCTGCGTCAGTTCCTCGGGATCCAGGACGAGAAGACCGTCCGGGCGGCCGCCCTCTTCATCCGGGGCGAGCAGCGCGACGACGGGACCTGGGCCACCTTCTACGGCGGGCCCGGCGAGCTCTCCACCACCATCGAGGCGTACGTCGCGCTCAGGCTGGCCGGTGACCGGCCCGAGGACGCGCACATGGCCCGCGCCTCGGCCTGGATCAGGGCGAAGGGCGGGATCGCGGCCGCCCGGGTCTTCACCCGTATCTGGCTGGCCCTGTTCGGCTGGTGGAAGTGGGACGACCTGCCGGAGCTGCCGCCCGAGCTGATCTTCCTGCCCAAGTGGGTCCCGCTCAACATCTACGACTTCGGCTGCTGGGCCCGGCAGACCATCGTGCCGCTCACGGTGGTCTCGGCCAAGCGGCCGGTACGGCCCGCGCCCTTCGCGCTCGACGAGCTGCACACCGACGCCCGGCGCCCCAATCCGGCCAAGCCCCTTGCCCCGGTGGCGAGTTGGAACGGCGCCTTCCAGCGGCTCGACAAGGTCCTGCACGCCTACCACAAGGTGGCCCCGCGCACGTTGCGCCGCACCGCGATGCGCAGCGCCGCCCGCTGGATCGTCGAGCGCCAGGAGAACGACGGCTGCTGGGGCGGCATCCAGCCACCCGCCGTGTACTCCGTGATCGCCCTGCACCTGCTCGGCTACGACCTCCAACACCCCGTGATGCGGGCCGGGTTGGAGTCCCTTGACCGGTTCGCGGTGTGGCGCGAGGACGGCGCCCGGATGATCGAGGCCTGCCAGTCCCCGGTGTGGGACACGTGCCTGGCCGCCATCGCCCTGGCCGACGCGGGCGTGCCCGCCGACCACCCCGCCCTCGTCAAGGCCGCCGACTGGATGCTGGACGAGGAGATCACCCGGCCCGGCGACTGGGCCGTACGGCGTCCCCAACTCCAGCCGGGCGGCTGGGCGTTCGAGTTCCACAACGACAACTATCCGGACATCGACGACACCGCCGAAGTGATCCTGGCGCTGCGCCGCGTCAAGCACCCGCGGCAGGCCACGGTCGACGCGGCCATCGCCCGCGGGGTGCGCTGGAACCTCGGCATGCAGTCGAAGAACGGCGCCTGGGGCGCGTTCGACGCCGACAACACCAGCGCCTTCCCCAACCGGCTGCCCTTCTGCGACTTCGGGGAGGTCATCGACCCGCCGTCGGCCGACGTCACCGCGCACGTCGTCGAGATGCTCGCCTACGAGGGCAAGTCGCACGATCCGCGCACCCGGCGCGGCATCGAGTGGCTGCTTGCCGAACAGGAGGCCAACGGCTCCTGGTTCGGGCGCTGGGGCGTCAACTACGTGTACGGCACGGGGTCGGTGGTGCCCGCGCTGACCGCCGCCGGGATCCCGGCCGCGCACCCCGCGATCCGGCGCGCGGTCGGCTGGCTGGAGTCCGTGCAGAACGACGACGGCGGCTGGGGCGAGGACCTGCGCTCGTACGGCGAGACCGAATGGGCGGGCCGCGGCCCCTCCACCGCCTCGCAGACGGCCTGGGCGCTGCTCGCGCTGCTCGCGGCGGGGGAGCGGGACGGCAAGGCCGCCGAGCGGGGCATCGCCTGGCTCGCCGAGAACCAGCGCGAGGACGGCTCCTGGGACGAGCCGTACTTCACCGGCACGGGGTTCCCCTGGGACTTCTCGATCAACTACCACCTCTACCGGCAGGTCTTCCCGCTGACCGCGCTCGGCCGCTACGTCCATGGAGAACCGTTCTCCCCCAACGGCACCAAGGGGAGTTGATGGACACACCCCAGGCCCCGCAGCCCGTGCCGATGGTGATCGCCTGTGCGCTCACCATCGAGCGGCTCGCGCTGCGCGGCGCCCGCGGCGGCGCGGCGGGGCCGGTCACCGTGCTGCGCAGCGGCATGGGCCCCCCGGCCGCCGAGCGCGCCGTCGTCCGGACCCTTGGCGGGGACCGGATGCGCGACGCGGCGGTCATCGCCTCAGGCTTCTGCGCCGGCCTGGTCCCCGGGATGCACCCGGGGGACCTGGTCGTCGCGGAGGAAACCCGCGACCCGCGGGGCACCACGGTGTGCACCGACATCGAGGTGCTCGCCAAGGCGCTCGCCGAGGCGCTGCCGGGCCGCACGGTCCACACCGGCCCGCTCACCGGGTCGGACCACGTCGTACGGGGCCCCGAGCGGGCCGATCTGCGGGCGACCGGGGCGATCGCGGTGGACATGGAGTCCGCCGCCACGCTGTGGGCCGCCCAGCAGACCGGACCGCGCCCGGTTGCGGCCGTACGGGTGGTCGTGGACGCTCCAGAACATGAACTCGTCCGGATTGGCACGGTGCGCGGTGGAATATCAGCCTTCCGCGTTCTTCGTGCCGTCCTTCCCGCTTTCTTTGAATGGCACCGTTCTTTGCTGCTCCCCAGGAGGTGAGCCAGATGGCCATGCCGCTTCGTCAGTCCATCAGGGTCGGGACCTATCTCTTTGAACAGAAGTTGCGCAAGCGCGAGAAGTTCCCGCTGATCGTCGAGCTGGAACCGCTCTTCGCCTGCAACCTGAAATGCGAGGGCTGCGGAAAGATCCAGCATCCGGCCGGGATCCTGAAGCAGCGGATGCCGGTGGCCCAGGCCGTCGGAGCGGTCCTGGAATCCGGTGCGCCGATGGTCTCCATCGCGGGCGGCGAGCCCCTGATGCACCCTCAGATCGATGAGATCGTGCGGCAGTTGGTGGCCAAGAGGAAGTACGTCTTCCTGTGCACCAACGCGCTCCTGATGCGCAAGAAGCTGGAGAAGTTCAAGCCGTCGCCGTACTTCGCCTTCGCCGTGCACATCGACGGGCTGCGCGAGCGGCACGACGAGTCGGTGGCGAAGGAGGGCGTGTTCGACGAGGCCGTCGAGGCGATCAAGGAGGCCAAGCGGCAGGGCTTCCGGGTCACCACCAACTCGACCTTCTTCAACACCGACACCCCGCAGACCATCATCGAGGTGCTCAACTTCCTCAACGACGACCTCAAGGTCGACGAGATGATGATCTCGCCCGCGTACGCCTACGAGAAGGCACCCGACCAGGAGCACTTCCTGGGCGTCGAGCAGACCAGGGAGCTCTTCAAGAAGGCGTTCGCCGGCGGCAACCGGGCGCGCTGGCGGCTCAACCACTCGCCGCTCTTCCTGGACTTCCTGGAGGGCAAGGCCGACTTCCCGTGCACGGCGTGGGCGATTCCCAACTACTCCCTCTTCGGCTGGCAGCGGCCCTGCTACCTGATGAGCGACGGGTACGTGCCGACGTACCGGCAGCTCGTGGAGGAGACCGACTGGGACAAGTACGGCCGCGGCAAGGACGAGCGGTGCGCGAACTGCATGGCGCACTGCGGCTACGAGCCGACCGCCGTGCTCGCCACCATGGGGTCGCTGAAGGAGTCGATCCGGGCGGTCCGCGAGACCGTCCAGGGAAACCGCGGGTGATGTCATGAGCCTCGGAGAGCCGGTCTCCCTGGGGCTCCCCGCGCTGCCGGCCCGGCCGCTGGCGGTGCGTCGCCTCTCGCGGCGCATCCAGGTCGGGTCGGTGGCGGTCGGCGGGGACGCACCCGTCTCGGTGCAGTCCATGACCACGACGAGGACGTCGGACATCGGCGCGACGTTGCAGCAGATCGCCGAGTTGACGGCGTCGGGCTGCCAGATTGTCCGTGTCGCGTGTCCGACGCAGGACGATGCGGATGCGTTGGCGACGATCGCGCGGAAGTCGCAGATCCCGGTGATCGCGGACATTCACTTCCAGCCGAAGTACGTGTTCGCGGCGATTGACGCCGGGTGTGCCGCGGTGCGGGTGAATCCGGGCAACATCAAGCAGTTCGACGACAAGGTCAAGGAGATCGCGCAGGCGGCGAAGGATGCGGGTACGCCGATCCGGATCGGTGTGAACGCGGGCTCGTTGGACGCGCGGCTGTTGAAGAAGTACGGAAAGGCGACGCCGGAGGCGCTGGTCGAGTCGGCGCTGTGGGAGGCGTCGCTGTTCGAGGAGCACGGGTTCCGGGACATCAAGATCTCGGTGAAGCACAATGACCCGGTCGTGATGGTGAACGCCTACCGGCAGCTGGCTGCGCAGTCCGACTACCCGCTGCACCTGGGCGTGACCGAGGCCGGTCCCGCCTTCCAGGGCACGATCAAGTCGGCGGTCGCCTTCGGCGCGCTGCTGGCCGAGGGCATCGGCGACACGATCCGCGTCTCGCTCTCCGCGCCCCCCGCCGAAGAGGTCAAGGTCGGCATCCAGATTCTGGAGTCGTTGAACCTGCGTCAGCGCCGTCTGGAGATCGTGTCGTGTCCGTCGTGCGGGCGGGCGCAGGTGGATGTGTACAAGCTGGCCGAGGAGGTCACGGCGGGCCTGGAGGGCATGGAGGTTCCGCTGCGTGTCGCGGTGATGGGCTGTGTGGTGAACGGTCCGGGTGAGGCGCGTGAGGCGGATCTGGGTGTGGCTTCGGGCAATGGCAAGGGTCAGATCTTCGTGAAGGGCGAGGTCATCAAGACGGTCCCGGAGTCGAAGATCGTGGAGACGCTGATCGACGAGGCGATGAAGATCGCCGAGCGGATGGAGAAGGACGGCGTGGCTTCGGGACGGCCCGACGTCGCCGTGCGGTGAACATGAGCGTGCTGGTGGGCTGAACAGGATTCGGAAGAGGGGGCCCGAGCGTGACGATCTTGGAGAACATCCGGGGGCCGCAAGACCTGCAAACGTTGGACCAGGCCGAGCTCGGTGAACTAGCCCAAGAAATAAGGGAGTTCCTGATCCAGGCGGTGGCGCGGACCGGGGGCCATCTGGGGCCCAATCTGGGGGTGGTCGAGCTTTCCATCGCCCTGCACCGGGCCTTTGAATCGCCGGTCGACCGCATCCTGTGGGACACCGGGCACCAGAGCTACGTACACAAACTGCTCACCGGGCGGCAGGACTTCTCGAAGCTGCGCACCAAGGGCGGCCTGTCCGGCTATCCCTCGCGCGCCGAGTCCGAGCACGACGTCATCGAGAACAGCCACGCCTCCACCGTGCTCGGCTGGGCGGACGGGCTCGCGAAGGCGAACGAGGTGCTCGGCAGGGACGGCCACGTCGTCGCCGTCATCGGGGACGGCGCGCTCACCGGCGGCATGGCCTGGGAGGCGCTCAACAACATCGCGGCCGCCCGGGACCGCCCGCTGATCATCGTCGTCAATGACAACGAGCGCTCGTACGGGCCGACCATCGGCGGGCTCGCCAACCACCTGGCCACCCTGCGCACCACCGACGGCTACGAGCGCGTCCTGGCCTGGGGCAAGGACGTGCTCCAGCACACCCCCGTCATAGGGCAGCCGCTGTACGAGTCGCTGCACGGCGCGAAGAAGGGCTTCAAGGACGCGTTCGCCCCGCAGGGCATGTTCGAGGACCTCGGTCTGAAGTACGTCGGCCCGATCGACGGGCACAACACCGAGGCCGTCGAATCGGCGCTGCGGCGGGCAAAACGCTTCCACGGGCCGGTACTCGTGCACTGCCTGACCGAGAAGGGCCGCGGCTATCAGCCCGCCCTCGACGACGAGGCGGACCGGTTCCACACGGTCAACGCCATGGATCCGCTGACCTGCGAGCCGCTGACGCCCTCCAACGGACCTTCCTGGACCGCCGTGTTCGGCGACGAGCTCGTCCAACTGGGCGCCGAGCGCCACGACATCGTCGCCATCACCGCCGCCATGCTGCACCCGACGGGCCTCAGCCGGTTCGCCGAGCGCTTCCCGGACCGGGTGTGGGACGTCGGCATCGCCGAGCAGCACGCGGCGGTCTCCGCGGCCGGGCTCGCCACCGGTGGCCTCCACCCCGTAGTCGCCGTGTACGCGACCTTCCTCAACCGGGCCTTCGACCAGGTCCTGATGGACGTCGCACTGCACAGGTGCGGGGTGACGTTCGTCCTCGACCGAGCCGGGGTGACCGGCGTCGACGGGCCCTCCCACAACGGCATGTGGGACCTGTCGATGCTCCAGGTCGTGCCGGGGCTCAGGATCGCCGCGCCGCGCGACGCGAGCCAGTTGCGGGCCCAGCTGCGCGAGGCCGTGGACGTCGACGACGCGCCGACGGTGCTGCGCTTCCCCAAGGAGTCCGTCGGGCCCGACATCCCGGCCGTGGCCAGGATCGGCGGCATGGACGTGCTGCGCCGGGACGACGACGCCGATGTGCTGCTCGTGGCGGTCGGGGTGCTCGCGCCCGTGTGTCTCCAGGCCGCCGAGCTGCTCGCCGGGCGCGGCATCCGGTGCACGGTCCTCGACCCGCGCTGGGTCAAGCCCGTCGACGAACAGCTCGCCCCGCTGGCCGCGCGGCACCGCCTGGTCGCCGTCGTGGAGGACAACATCCGTACCGGCGGCGTCGGTTGGGCCGTCGGACAGTCCCTGCGGGACGCCGGGGTCGATGTGCCGCTGCGCGGCTTCGGCATCCCCGAGCAGTTCCTCGCGCACGCCAAGCGCGGCGAGGTGCTCGCCGACATCGGGCTCACCCCGGTCGAGGTCGCGGGACGGATCGGCGCCGCGCTGGCGGCCACGGAGGAAGCCGCCGCGGCGGCCGAGAAGGAGAACGACGCATGACCGACGGCGAGCCCAACGGCTTCGCAGTACCGACTCCCGAGGCCTCCGGGGCCAAGGGCTTCGACCTGACGCGACTCCTCGCCGAGCGCGGGGCCGAACGCTACGAACTGCACACCAAATACCTCAACCACCAGTTGCCGCGGATGCTCCACACCATCGGCTTCGACAGGGTCTACGAGCGGGCCGAGGGCGCGTACTTCTGGGACTCCGAGGGCAACGACTACCTCGACATGCTCGCGGGCTTCGGCGTGATGGGTCTCGGCCGCCACCACCCCGTCGTCCGCAAGGCCCTGCACGACGTGCTCGACGCCTCGCTCGCGGACCTGACCCGCTTCGACTGCCAGCCGCTGCCCGGCCTGCTCGCCGAGAAGCTCCTCGCGCACAGCCCCCACCTGGACCGGGTGTTCTTCGGCAACAGCGGCACCGAGGCCGTCGAGACCGCGCTCAAATTCGCCCGGTACGCCACCGGCAAGCCCCGCGTCCTGTACTGCTCGCACGCCTTCCACGGCCTGACGACCGGCTCGCTGTCGGTCAACGGCGAGTCCGGCTTCCGCGACGGCTTCGCGCCACTGCTGCCCGACACGGCGCTGCCGCTCGGCGATCTGGCCGCCCTCGAAAGGGAGTTGAAGCGCGGCGACGTAGCCGCCCTCATCGTCGAGCCGATCCAGGGCAAGGGCGTCCACGAGGCGCCGCCCGGCTATCTGCTCGCCGCGCAGGAACTCCTGCACCGGCACAAGGCGCTGCTCATCGCCGACGAGGTGCAGACCGGCCTCGGCCGCACCGGCGACTTCTACGCCTACCAGCACGACCAGGGCGTCGAACCGGACCTGGTGTGCGTCGCGAAGGCGCTCTCCGGCGGCTATGTGCCGGTCGGCGCCACCCTCGGCAAGGAGTGGATCTTCAAGAAGGTCTACTCGTCGATGGACCGGGTCCTGGTCCACTCGGCGAGCTTCGGCTCCAACGCCCAGGCGATGGCGGCCGGGCTCGCCGTGCTCTCGGTCATGGAGGACGAGGGGATCGTCGAGAACGCGCGCACCGTCGGGGACCTGCTGCGCACCCGGCTCGCCGCCCTCACCGACCGCTATGAACTCCTCTCGGACGTACGCGGGCGCGGGCTCATGATCGGCATCGAGTTCGGCCGGCCCGACTCGCTGAAGCTGCGCGGCCGTTGGACCATGCTCCAGGCCGCCCGCAAGGGCCTCTTCGCGCAGATGGTCGTCGTGCCGCTGCTCCAGAAGCACCGGATCCTGACCCAGGTCTCCGGCGACCACCTGGAGGTGATCAAGTTGATCCCGCCGCTGACGATCACCGAGCGCGAGGTCGACCGGTTCGTCGAGGCGTTCACCGCCGTCATGGACGACGCCCACGGCGGGGGCGGACTCATGTGGGACTTCGGCCGGACCCTGGTGAAGCAGGCGGTCGCCAACCGGTAGGACCGCGTTTTTGCCTCAGAGGCAAAAAGTTTGCCTCTGAGGCAATGGCCTGCCTGAATGGAGTGCATGAGCACTCCTGCCGACGATGTCGCGGCGCTCCCGCTCCCGGGCGTCGCCACCCGGCTGCGCGAACTGCGCCGCCGCCGCGGTCTCACCCTGGAGGCCGCCGCCCAGCGGGCCGGCCTCTCGCCCGCGCACCTCTCCCGGCTGGAGACGGGCGCCCGCCAGCCCTCGCTGCCGATGCTGCTCGGGCTCGCCCGCATCTACGGTACGACGGTCTCCGAGCTGCTCGGCGAGATGCCGCCGGAGCGAGAGCCCGTCATCCGGGCCGGACGGGCCGCACCCCGCGAGGCCGACGGCTGGACCTACCACGAGACCGGCGGCCCGGGCCGCGCCATGCAGGCGCTGCGCGTCGAGGTCCCGTACGGCACCCAGCGCGAACTCGTGCGGGTCCACCCCGGCGAGGAGTGGCTCTACGTCCTGACCGGACGGCTCAGGCTCAGCCTCGGGGACGCCACCCATGAACTCGACCCGGGTGACAGCGCGCACTTCGACTCGCTCACCCCGCACCGGATCTCCGCCGCCTCGCACGGCGGAGCCGAGTTCCTCTTCGTGCACACCCTGCTGCAGAGCCCCGATCCGCATCCGCACCACCCGCACAGCTGAGAGGACGGACCCGACATGTCCGAGCACGAGAGCGCGCCCGCGCCGGCACCCCGCAAGAACATCGAGGAGACCGCCCAGACCAAGTTCCCCAGGGGCCTGGTCGTGCGGCTCTTCGCCTACCTCGTCGCGGGCCACCTCTTCGCGGGCTTCCTCTACCTGCTCTTCGAGGTGGGTGGGAAGTAAGGGCCTCGCCGGTGCCTCAGACCGCGCCGTCCAGGAGCCTCTCGCGCAGCCGCTCGCGGGTCTCGGAGGCCAGCTTCAGGCCCTCGGAGAAGTAGCGGTCGGTGGTGCCCCAGGTCTCCTCGATGGTGTCGAAGGCCGCGTGCAGATAGCTCGCGCGGGCGTCGAAGAGGGGGCTCAGGAGCTCCATCACCTCGGGGGACATCGCGTCCGCCGACGTGCTGGTGCGGCGCACCTTGTAGCGGCGGTGCGGGTCGTTGGACTTGAGGTAGTCCGCCTCGATGGCGTCCCGCTCCACGCCGACCGCGAGCAGCGCGACGGCGATGGCCAGACCCGCCCGGTCCTTGCCCGCGGCGCAGTGCATCAACGCGGGCACGCTGTCCTCGGCGAGCGCGTGCAGCACCCGGCTGTGCTCGGCGGTGCGCTCGGTGATGACCTCGCGGTACACGGAGATCATCCGGTCGGCGCCCTGGGTCCCCGAGAGCGCGGAGCGCAGCTCGTCGAGGTCGCCGTCGCGGACCATCTTCCAGAACTCGGCCCCGTCGGCCGGATCCGTCATCGGAATGTTGACGTTGCGCACGCCCGGCAGCGCGACGTCGGGCCCCTCCAGCTTCTGGTCCCCGGCGTTGCGGAAGTCGAAGACGGTGTGCAGGCCGAGGGTGGCGAGGAAGGCCGCGTCCGCCTCGGTGGCGTGCGCCAGGTGCCCGCTGCGGAAGAGCCGCCCGCCGCGCACCCGCAGCCCGTCCACGGTCGGCAACCCGCCCACGTCACGGAAGTTGCGCACCCCCGAAAGCTCTGGCTCTGTCGCGGGGACCTGCGGAATCTGCTGGGTCACGGGGACTCCTGACGTCGATCCTGGGTGGCGCGGCCTGCGCGTCTGTCGACGATACGACATGCGTTCCTGGGGCAACCATCTCCCTGCATTCCGCACAGGCGTTGCCCTGGGGACCCTGCCACCCCGATGCTGTGCGTACGTGTGCGGATCTGGGGGTCGAGATGATGGAGATCGGTGACAACGGACGCCTTTGGGTGCTCTCCGGGCGGACCAGCAGTTATGCGCTGCACCTCACGGACCAGGACGAGCTTCTGCACCTCCACTGGGGCCCCCGCATCTCGCTGGAAGCCGCGGCAGCACTGGCCCACGAGCCGCTGGCACCCCACTGGCCCTTCGAGTCCCGCACGGACGGACTGGAGGAGTACCCGGTGGAGAGCGGCCCCCGCTTCGTGCGCCCCGCGCTGTCCGTACGTGCGGGAGAGGCGCGGGGCACCGGGTGGGACTTCACGGGCTCGGACATCGACGGCGACGAACTGAAGCTGTACTTCACCGACCCCGTGAACGGGCTCGCTCTCACCCTGCACTACCGGATGCGCGACGACTTCGACGTGGTCGAACGCTGGGTGACCGGGACCAATCAACTGGCCGATGGGGCAGGGGAGTTGGAGTTGCTGCGCGCCGACGCCGCCACCTGGACGCTCCCCGAGCGCGACGGCTGGCGCCTCTCCCAACTGCACGGCCGCTGGGCCGCCGAGTCCCGTCTCGTACGCTCCGGACTCACCCCCGGCGAGAAGCTGCTCGGCAGCCGGCGCGGGCACACCGGGCACCAGCACCTGCCCTGGGTCGCCCTCGATGCCGACGGCGCCGCGACGGAGGAGAGCGGAGAGGTGTACGGGTGCGCGCTCGGCTGGTCGGGGTCCTGGCGCATCGCCGTCCAGCACCTGCCCGACGGACGGGTGCAGATCAACGGCGGTGCGGGGTACGACGATTCCGGCCTGATGCGGCTCGCGCCCGGCGAGTCGTACACCTCGCCCGTGTTCGCCGGGCTGTGGAGCGGCGCCGGGTTCGGTGGTGCGAGCCGGCAGTGGCACGCCTGGCAGCTCGCCCATGTGATCCCGCGCGCCGGACAGCCACGGCCGGTGCTCTACAACTCCTGGGAAGCCACCCTCTTCGACATCTCCGAGGACCAGCAGCGCGCCCTCGCCCAGCGGGCGGCCGACCTGGGCGTCGAACTGTTCGTGGTCGACGACGGCTGGTTCGGCGCCCGCACCCACGACGCCGCCGGGCTCGGCGACTGGACCCCCAACCCGAGCCGCTTTCCCGGCGGGTTGAAGCCGCTCGCCGACGAAGTGCACGGCCTGGGCATGCAGTTCGGTATCTGGGTCGAGCCCGAGATGGTGAACCCCGACAGCGATCTCTACCGTGCCCACCCCGACTGGGTGCAGTTCCAGCCCGGCCGCGCCCGAACCGAGTTCCGCAACCAGCTCGTCCTGAACCTCGCCCGCAAGGACGTGCAGGACCATCTGTGGGAGCAGCTGGACGGCCTGCTCTCCAGCGCGCCCGTCGACTACGTCAAGTGGGACTTCAACCGCTGCTTCACCGATGCCGGCTGGCCGGGCGAGCCGTATCCGCAGAAGCTGTGGGTCGAGCATGTGCACGCGTTCTACGCGCTGGTGGACCGGCTGCGCGCCGCCCACCCCCACGTCGCCTTCGAGTCCTGCTCGGGCGGCGGCGGACGCATCGATCTCGGGGTGCTCTCCCGCACCGACCAGGTGTGGACCTCCGACAACACCGACCCCCTCGACCGGCTCGCCATCCAGCACGGCTTCAGCCAGCTGCACCCCGCCCGGGTCATGGCCGCCTGGGTGACCGACAGCCCCAACACCCAGCTCAACGGCCGGGTCAGCAGCCTGCGCTTCCGCTTCGTCAGCGCGATGGCCGGGGTGCTCGGCGTGGGCGGCGACCTGACCCGCTGGAGCCCGGCCGAACTCGCCGAGGCGCGCGACTGGGTGGCGCTGTACAAGGAGATCAGGCCGGTCGTGCAGCTGGGCGCCCAGTACCGGCTGCGGGCACCCGAAGGCGGGCTCGGCGCCGTCCAGTACACCCGGGGCGACGACACCGTCGTACTGGCCTGGCTCCAGGCCCAGCACTACGGGGAGCCGCCGCCCGCCGTCCGGCTGCGCGGGCTCGATCCGGCCGCCTCCTACGCGTGCCCGGAGACCGGGACCGTATACAGCGGGGCCGTGCTGCTCCACCGGGGGCTCGTCACCGGCCTTCGCGGGGACCTGGATGCCGCCGTGTTCCGGCTGCGCAGGACGTGAGAGCGCTCTCGCGCGCCCTGTGTGACGTGACTCGGCCATGAACAGCCTTGGCGCGTGAGGCAGTTGGGGCTTGGAGGCGTGGCGTTCGCCGGCCCGGCGGCGCGGCCGGTGCCCGGCGCGCCCCGGCCGCCAGCGCCGGTCCCGGTTGTTGTACGCCGATGCAAATAGCGGCCCGAGATCGAACAACAGGCCCGAAACTGGCATATCCCGCCCACCTGGTGCCGAGTAGCGTCGCTGCTCCCCGCCCACGGTTGGGAGGAGCCGGACCATGTCCGATCCCCGGCAGTACGAGAAGTACGAACAATATGAGGGAGGGAGCCCGGAGGCCGAGCGCAAGGTCTTCGAGGAGCTCGCCCAGCGCATCGTACGGATCCAGCGCATCAACCAGGACACCGGTCAACTGCCCGGCCCCGACCGGGCGTTCCACGCCAAGACGACCCTCGCCCTCGACAACGCCCGGGTGCGCTTCCACACCGATCTGCCGCTGAGCCTGCGCGAGGGCTTCGTGCAGCCCGGCGCCGAGTACCCGGCGATCGTGCGGTACTCGAACGCGGCCGGAGTCCCGGCCGCCGACGCCGCGCAGGACCTGCGGGGCATCGCCCTGCGCATCGTCGTCGGCGACGACGAACGGCACGACCTCCTGATGCTCAACACGCCCGCGTCGCACGCCGCCAACGCCCGCGAGTTCGTCGAGTTCGCCGAGGTCATGGCGGGCGCGAGCGGCACCGCGCAGGTCGCCTACCGCTTCCTGGTGAAACTGCCGCGCGCGGTCGGCAGGCCGGCCGCGACGCGGATGCGCAAGACCCTCCAGAAGGCCGTCGCGCGCAAGATCGGCAGCCTCTCCCAGGAGCGGTACTGGAGCCAGGCCTCGATCCTGTGGGGCGACGCCGGACCCGTCCAGTACCAGCTGCGGCCCAGCCCCGGCGGCCCCCCGGCGCCCAAGCCGGACCGCGCCGACCGGGACCGGCTGCGCACCGAACTCGCGGCCCGGCTGCGCGAGCGGGACGTCGTCTACGAGCTGTGCCTGCAGCGCTTCGCGGACGAGGCCACCACCCCGGTGGAGAACGCCTCCGTGGAGTGGTCGGAGGGAGTGGCGCCGCCCGTGCCCGTCGCCACGCTCACCCTCCCGCGCCAGGACCTCGACTCCAACGAGGCGGCGGCCGTCACGCGCCGCATAGAGCAGCTCGTCTTCACGCCATGGCGCACCACGGACGCCTTCCGGCCGCTCGGCAACCTCAACCGCTCGCGCGACGCCGCCTACGGGGCGAGCAGCGCCCGCAGGCTCGGCCAGGAGTAGGAGCCGCGGCCCGCACCCGGCCGCCCCGCCAACGACCCGAACCGCCTCGATGGGAGTGGACCATGCCGAAGAAACGCGCATCGGCCGCAGCGACCAGCACCGCCCGGCCCGCGGCCCTGTACGGCCTCGCCGGGATCCGGCTCCTGAACGGGGCGGCCGGGCTCATCGCACCCGCCCTGCTCATCCACCGGCTCGACCGCGCGTCCGAACCCAACCCCGCGGCCGTGTACGCCTTCCGGCTCTTCGGGATCCGCACCATCCTGCTGGGCCTCGACCTGCTCACCAACCGCGGCGAACGCCTGGAACAGGACCTCCGCGAGGGTGTCCTCATCCACGCCTCCGACACCCTGACCGCCGCCATGCTCGGCATCAAGGGCCTGCTCCCGCCCCGCACCGCGGCGATGACCACACTGATCTCCGCGACCAACACGGCGCTCGCGGTGAGCGCGCTCGGCAATGGGGCCAAGGAGAAGAAGTGACGGGCGCGGACTACGACTACATCGTGGTCGGCGCGGGAGCCGGCGGCGGCCCGCTCGCCGCGAACCTGGCCGAGGCCGGCATGAAGGTGCTCCTCATCGACGCGGGCGGCGAGCACGAGAACGACAACTACCTGGTGCCCGCCTTCCACGGGGACGCCTCCGAGGACCCGGTCCAGTGCTGGAACTACTTCGTGCGCCACTACGCGAACGAGGAGCAGCAGCAGCGCGACACCAAGGTCGTCGCAGGAAAGGGCGTCCTCTATCCGCGGGCGGGAGCCGTCGGCGGCTGCACCGCGCACCACGCGATGATCACGGTCTATCCCTACAACCGGGACTGGGACGCCATCGCGGAGGCGACCGGCGACCAGTCCTGGCGGGCCGAGGCGATGCGCGGCTACTTCGAGCGCATCGAGCGCTGCGGCTACCGCCCCCGGCCCAAGCGCCTGCCCGCCAACCCGCTCCTGGCCGCCGTCCTCAAGGCGCTCCCGTTCGTCTCCGACCGCTATCTGAACCGTTCGCGGCACGGCTTCGACGGCTGGCTGCCGACCCATCTCGCCGACCCCGCCCTGATCATTCAGGACCAGCAGCTCCTCAAGGTCATCCTCACCGCCGCCGAGGGCGAGCTCGCCGACTTCCTGGGCCGCCCGCTCTCGCCCCTCGAAGGCCTGGGCGCGGTCGTCGACCCCAACGACTGGCGGGTGCAGACCCTCGGACTCGAAGGACTGTGGCAGATCCCGCTGTCGACCGAAGGAGGCCGGCGCAGCGCGGCCCGCGACCGCATCCGGGCGGCCCGCACCACCCACCCCGACAACCTGACCGTCCGCACCGACGTCCTCGTCACCCGCGTGCTCCTCGACGACGCGGGGGCGGCCGCCGGAGTGGAGTTCATCGACACCGCCCGGGCCTACCGCGCGGACCCTTCGGCCTCGTACGAGCCCCAACTCCCGCCCCTGGTACGGATGGCAGCCCGCCGCGAGGTGATCCTGTGCGCGGGCGCCTTCAACACCCCGCAGCTGCTCATGCTCTCCGGCATCGGGCCGCGCCAGGAGCTGGAGCGGCACGGCATCCCCGTACGCCTCGACCTCCAGGGCGTCGGCGGCAACCTCCAGGACCGCTACGAGGTGGGCGTCGTCAGCCGCATGGCGAAGGACTTCCCGATCGTCGAGGACTGCACCTTCCACGCGCCCGAGCCCGGTGCCACCCCCGACCGCTGCTACCGGGCCTGGCAGCGCGGCGAAGGGCTCTACACCACCAACGGCTCGGTCATCGGGATCACCCGCAAGTCCCGGCCCGGCCTCGACGCGCCCGACCTGTTCCTGTTCGGGTTCCCCGCCGACTTCCGCGGCTACTACCCGGGTTACTCCCAGGAGAACCTGCGCCATAAGGACCGGTTCACCTGGGCGATCCTCAAGGCGCACACCCACAACAGCGGGGGAGCGGTGCGCCTTCGCTCGGCCGACCCGCGCGACACCCCCGTGGTGAACTTCCACTACTTCGCCGAAGGCACCGACAAGGACGGCGTCGACCTGGAGGCGATGACGGACGCCGTCGAGTTCGTCCGCGGCATGAACCGCCGCGCCGGCGAGTGCGTCAGCGAGGAACTCTGGCCCGGAAAGGGCATCAACTCCCGTGACCAGGTGCGGAGTTGGGTGCAGGACGAGGCCTGGGGGCACCACGCCTCGTGCAGCTGCCCGATGGGCGCCGACGGGGACCCCGCGGCCGTCGTCGACAGCCGGTTCCGGGTGCGCGGCGTCGACCGGCTGCGCATCGTGGACGCCTCCGTCTTCCCGCGCATCCCCGGCTTCTTCATCGCCACCCCGATCTACATGATCAGCGAGAAGGCGAGCGACGTGATCCTCGCCGACGCGCCACCACCTCTGCCCCAAGGACAGCCCCAAGGGGGGATCCGATGAGCTCGTACCGCACCTCGTTGCCGTGGCGAATCGTCGTAGGCATCGCGGACTACCTGGACGCCAGGATCGGCTGGGACAAGCTGCCGCTCCCACTCGGCCTCGGCACCCTCCTCGGGCTGCGCGTCCGCTACCGCCAGGAGAACCTGCACGACACCAACAAGATCCCCGCGGTGAACGTGCCCGAACCGGTGCCGCCCAAGGACTCGTTCAAGGTCAACCGCACCGCCGACGGCAGCTACAACGACCTCGGTCAGCCCCGCATGGGCATGGCGGGCACCCGCTTCGGCCGCAACATCCCGCTCGACAAGATCGCCTCGGCGACCCCCGCCGAGGTCCTCTCCGAGCCCAACCCGCGCAAGGTCAGCCGCGAACTGCTCACCCGCGACACCTTCATCCCGGCCGACTCGGTCAACTCCCTGGTGGCCGCCTGGCTCCAGTTCATGGTCCGCGACTGGTTCAGCCACGGCCCCAGCCCCACCGACCGTCCCTGGACCGTGCCGCTCATGGACGACGACCCGTGGCCCGAGCAGCCCATGCAGATCATGCGCACCCCGGACGACCCCACCCGCGACCCGCACGCCCCGGCCGGCACCCCCGACACGCGCGTCAACGTCTTCTCGCACTGGTGGGACGCCTCCCAGATCTACGGCAGCACCGAGGACGAGCAGCGCGCCATGCGCACCGGCGAGCTCGGCAAGCTCCACCTGTGGGACGACGAGCGGATGCCCTTCCCCTCCGACCCCGCCAAGGACCCCTCGCGCGTGCCCGGCTTCTGGCTCGGACTCGCCCTGATGCAGGGCCTGTTCACCCGCGAGCACAACGCGATCTGCGACCACCTGCACGCCGCGTACCCCGAGTGGGACGACGAGGAACTCTTCGAGCGGGGCCGGCTGATCAACGCCGCCCTCCTCGCGAAGATCCACACCGTGGAGTGGACCCCGGCCGTCATCAGCCACCCGACCACGGTCACCGCGCTGCACACCAACTGGTGGGGCCTGGCCGGGGAACGGGTCCACGACCTGTTCGGCCGGATCAGCAAGTCCGAGGTCGTCAGCGGCATTCCCGGCGGCGAGACCGACCACTACGGCGTGCCGTACGCGCTCACCGAGGAGTTCGTCGCCGTCTACCGGATGCACCCGCTGATCCGTGACGACTGGGAGCTGCGCGCCGCCAACGACAACACCACCCTGCGCAACGCCTCGTTCCGCGACATCGCGGGCCCCGAAGCCCTCAAGGTCCTCGGCTCGATCTCCACCACCGACCTCCTCTACAGCTTCGGCACGCTCCACCCGGGGCTCGTCACCCTGCACAACTTCCCGAAGTTCCTCCAGGAATACGAGCGCCCCGACGGCCACTTCCAAGACCTCGCCGCCACCGATATCCTGCGCTCCCGCGAACTCGGCGTCCCCCGCTACAACGAATTCCGCCGGCTGCTGCGCCTGAAGCCCGCCGAGCGCTTCGACGACCTGACGGACAACCCGCAGTGGGCGAAGCAGATCGCGAAGGTGTACGAGGGCGACATCGAGAAGGTCGACCTGTCGGTCGGCATGTTCGCCGAGAAGCTCCCCAAGGGATTCGCGTTCAGCGACACGGCCTTCCGCATCTTCATCCTGATGGCGTCCCGGCGCCTCAACAGCGACCGCTTCTTCACCGAGTACTACACCCCCGAGGTGTACTCGAAGGCGGGCCTGAAGTGGATCGACGACAACAGCATGATGACCGTGCTGCTGCGCCACCATCCCGAACTGCGCACCGCGCTCAGCGGTCTCAAGAACGCGTTCGCGCCGTGGAACGTCGCCGGTCGGGAGTGAAGGGGGCGTCGCGATGACCAACGGTGGACGCAAGGCCGACGTCGTCCTCGAAGGCGGCGGCGTGCGGGGCCTGGGAGCGGCGGGCGCCGTCATCCGCCTCCTGGAGGACGGCTACACCTTCCCGCGCGCGGCCGGCACCTCGGTCGGCGCCATCGCTGCGGCGCTGGTCGCCGCCGGGGTGGGCGCCAAGGAGCTGCGCGGCATCATGGACCGGCTCGACCTGAGCCGTATCCCGGACCGCGCCCTGCCCGGGGTGCCGTTGGTGAGCGAGGCCGTGGCCCTGCTCGGCACGCGCGGCGCCTACCGCGGGGACTGGATCAGGGAGTGGATCGAGGAGGAGCTCGCCGAGCTCGGCGTCTCCACCTTCGCCGATCTGCGCGCCGACGATCCGGGCGCCGACGCCGACCTGGCCGACGACCAGAAGTACAAGCTGGTCGTGATGGCCACCGACGTCACACGCGGACGGCTGCTCCGACTGCCGTGGGACTACCACCTGTTCGGGCTGAAGGCGGAGGAGCAGAAGGTGGCGGACGCCGTCCGCTGCTCGCTGTCGATCCCGTTCTACTTCCGGCCGTGCGCCCTGACCAATCCGGTCACGCAGGAGTCCTCGGTGATCGTGGACGGCGGCATCCTGTCCAACTTCGCGGTCGACATCTTCGACCGCACGGACGGCAAGAAGTCGCGCTGGCCGACCTTCGGCGTGCGGATCATCCCCGACCTGCCGGCCGGGATCGCCAACCTCGCGCCGATCGCCGCGCGCGTCATGTGGCCGCCGCTGACGCTGCTCGAACAGGTCGTCACGACGGCCCTGGTCGGCCGCGACCAGACATCCCTCGACCGGCCCGGGGTACGCGACCGCACCATGGCGGTCGACTGCGCCGGCGTCGGCATCACCGACTTCCGCATCGACGCGGAGGCCCGGGACGCCGTCGTCGAACAGGGCCGTAAGGCGGCCGGGGAATTCCTGGGACGCTGGAAAGGCTGACGCAAGCCCGAATTGCGTGCCATAGTGGGAAGCGACCCCTCATCTCCCGTAAAGAGATGGGGGGTTCGTCCATGAGCGGGACATGGTGTGACCGCCGGACCTGATCTCTTCACCCCTCCCTCACGCGGGGCACACTTGCGCACATAGGCAATAGACAGCCTTTGCCTTGGGGTGCCTGTCAACTGGTGTTGTCCGTAGGTACGTTCATGAGTGCCCCCACTCTTCGTGGTGGCAGTCTCCAAACGTCAGCTTGTCATGCACTCGACGTTTCTTCGCGTCCCGTCCGTCCCAGGGCAGGACGATCCCCCCATGGAGGAAGAACCGTGCAACACATACGAACCTCCAGGTTCGGACAGCGAACCGGCGGCGCCTCGGCGCTCCTTTCCCTGCTCGCGCTCGTCACCGGCGGTCTGCTCGCCGCGGCCCCCACAGCCGCCGCCCAGCAGGCCAACGACCCAGCCTCCAACGTCAAGCAGCTGTGTGCGACGGCCAAGCCGGGCCAGATGCACTGCCTCGCCCTCGAACGTACGGACATCAAGCAGCACAGAGGCATCACCGCCGACGCCGCACCCTCCGGCCTCGGCCCCGCCGACCTCCAGAAGGCCTACAACCTCCCGGCGAGCGGTGGTTCCGGCGCGACGGTGGCGATCGTCGACGCGCAGGACGACCCGAACGCCGAGTCGGACCTGGCCACCTACCGCTCGCAGTACGGACTGCCCGCCTGCACCACCGCCAACGGCTGCTTCAAGAAGGTCGACCAGAACGGCGGGTCCAACTACCCGACGGCGGACGCCGGTTGGGCCGGTGAGATCTCGCTCGACGTCGACATGGTCAGCGCCGCCTGCCCGCAGTGCCACATCCTGCTCGTCGAGGCCAACTCCGCGAACATGGACGACCTGGGCGCCGCGGTGAACCGCGCGGTGACCATGGGCGCGAAGTTCGTCTCCAACAGCTACGGCGGCAGCGAGGACGCCTCCGACACCACCGCCGACAGCAAGTACTTCAACCACCCGGGCGTCGCCATCACCGTCTCCTCCGGCGACAGCGGCTACGGCGTCGAGTACCCGGCGGCCTCCCAGTACGTCACCGCCGTCGGCGGCACCTCGCTGAAGAAGGACAGCAGCACGCGCGGCTGGTCCGAGTCGGTCTGGGGCTCCAGCTCCGGTGGCGACGGCGCCGGTTCCGGCTGCTCGGCCTACGACCCGAAGCCGTCCTGGCAGAAGGACACCGCCTGCGCCAAGCGAGCCGTCGCCGACGTCTCCGCGGTCGCCGACCCGGCCACCGGCCTCGCGGTGTACGACAGTTACCAGGCGAGCGGCTGGAACGTGTACGGCGGCACCAGCGCCTCGTCGCCGATCATCGCGAGCGTGTACGCCCTGGCCGGCGCACCCGGCGCGAGCTCCACTCCCTCGTCCTTCCCCTACGCCCACACCGGCTCGCTGAACGACGTCACCTCCGGCGCCAACGGCAGCTGCAGCAACTACCTGTGCAAGGCGGGTACGGGCTACGACGGCCCGACCGGCCTCGGCACTCCGAACGGCACGGCGGCCTTCACCGGCTGACCGATCCAGTGAGAGGGGGCCGTCGCATCGCGGCGGCCCCTTCGGCCGTCCCGGGGTCACGGCAGCCAGCGGAGCGGCGACACCTGGCGGATGTGAACGAGTACGTCGAAGGCGTCGGCGAGCGAGTCGACCGCGAGGTACCCGGTGGCGTCGCGGGACGGGTCGTAGACGCCACTGATGACACGGGCCTTCGCGGGACCGTCCCACTGACTGCGGACGTCGTCGAGGCGCAGGTCCAGCCAGTGCGCGGGCAGATCCACCTCGCCGAGCCGCGCGTCGATCAGGTCGTCGGCCGGTTCCACCACGGTGACCAAACCGAGGTCCCCGTGGTGGAAGCCGATCGCCACGGACACGTACCGGGAGCCGTACTGCCCCCGGAGCAGGCTGCCGACGGTGGGCTGTGGGCCGCGCTCGGGCGCCATGCCCAGGACCGTCTCGGCCGCCGACGTGTGCGCGATGCCGTCCCAGTAGACGGTGCGCAGACCGGTCCGCCGCTGGAACTCGCTGATGACTTCGCCCCAATCCCTGGCCTCGCCTGCGTAGTTGCCCCGCCCGGCGACGCTGTGTTCGTGGAAGTCCACGATCAGCCGCATCCGCGCCAGGATGTCGTCGTGCGTTCCGGCGCCGGGCAGTGGCCGGATCAGCGCGAGCGCGTCGCGGGCATGCTCGGCGAAGGGACGTCCCGGGTGGATTCCCCGGGCGCGCTGGACGTGCTCATCGGTCCGGTGCGCGGTCCGGATCGGGTCCAAGTGGTCCGCCAGCTCCGCAAGCCGCTCGGGGGCCGACTCCCGGACGTGGTCCAGGACGGCGTCGTAATCCTCCGGCCCCGCCTGCACGGGCTGCACACCGAAGATCCGTGCGGGGTCGTGCGGGTGGTCCCGGTTGAACTCCCGTATCCACTCCAGCGACGCGGCCAGCTCGACGGTGCGCTGGGGGCGCCAGGCGTGGTCGAGCGCGGCCGCGGCCGAGCCTTCGCCGCCCCGCACGTAACGGTCGAGCTCGGCGCCGACACCGGCACTGTCCTGTACGGCGAGCGCCCGGAACCCGTGGTGCCGGACCAGCCGGCGGAAGAGCTGGTCCCGTATGCCGAAGGTCTCCCGGGAGAAGCGCGTGGACTCCCCGATGCCGACGACCGCCGCCGCATCACCGGCAAGTCGCTCGGCCAGCTCGTCGAGCGAGGCGTCGGAGAGGGGGAGGGAAGGGATCGAAGCCTGGGAAACCGCGGTGTTCGTCATGCCGCTCAGCCTCCAACCTGAAGTCCGATTGAGGTCAAGGGCCGGCCTGCTGGAGTGTCCGTACGGAGTGAACACCCGCGCCCCGCCGGACAGTTGTGGGTGCGACTCCGGCCTATTCCCGTACCTGGGAAACTGACCGGGTGGTCTATATCACCCCCCGTCAACCCCTCCCTACGGTGGCGTAGGTCACTTGCGTGGGTGAAGGATAAGCACTCGTGGCAGACGATTCGAGATCATTCAGCAGCGGCACGTTCGGGTCGTACACGGCGATCGGCGACAGCTTCACGGAGGGCGTCGGTGACCCCGGCCCGGACGGGACGTTCGTCGGCTGGGCGGACCGGTTCGCAGTGCTGCTCGCAGACCAGCGGCCGGAGGGGTCCTTCCGCTACGCCAACCTCGCGGTCCGGGGCAAGCTCCTCGACCAGATCGTCGAGGACCAGGTGCCCAGGGCCAAGGAGCTCGCTCCCGACCTGGTGAGCTTCTGCGCGGGCGGCAACGACATCATCCGGCCCGGCACGGACCCCGACGAGGTGGCCGAACGCTTCGAGCGGGCCCTTGCCGACCTGAAGCCGGCCGTCGGCACCGTCATGGTGACCACGGGCTTCGACACCCGGGGCGTCACGCTGCTCCGCCACCTGCGGGGCAAGATCGCGACGTACAACGGGCACGTGCGGGCCATCGCGGACCGCTACGACTGCCCGGTGCTCGACCTCTGGTCGCTCAAGTCCGTCCAGGACCGGCGGGCCTGGGACGGCGACCGGCTGCACCTCTCCGCCGAGGGGCACACCCGGGTCGCACTGCGCGCCGCCCAGGTGCTCGGGCTCGACGTCCCGGCCGACCCGGACCAGCCGTGGCCCCCGCTCCCGCCGCGGGGCACCCTTGAGGTGCGGCGCGACGACATCCACTGGGCGCGCGAGTACCTCGTGCCGTGGATCGGGCGGCGGCTGCGCGGCGAGTCCTCGGGCGACGAGGTCTCGGCCAAGCGCCCCGACCTGCTGCCCCTCTGACGAACCATCAGGCCTGACGGAGCGTCATCGGGTGGCGCGGTCAGGCCTGTTGGGTCGCACGGTCTGTGGCGCTACGCGGACGGTCGGCCGGCCAGCACCTTCGCCTCGGTATCCGGGTCGAGGCCGACCAGGGGGCGGTCCGGGCGCTGGGGCGCGGTCCCGCCGATCGAGCGGAGCCAGGCCCAGGTGTCGGCGACCGTCTCCTCGACGGGGCGGCACCGCAGCCCGGCCCCGACCGCCTTCGCCACCGCTGTGCCGTGGATCTTGTCGTGCAGCTCGCCGGGCGGAAGCCACACCGGCAGCTGCTGCCACGGCTGGATGCCGGCCGCGAGGATCGGCTCGGGGTCGGTCCAGCGCAGCACGGCCCGGTCGCCGGTGACCCGCACGCAGGCTTCGAGGAGCGTGCCCATCGTGGCGTGCCCCGGCGGGCTGACGACGTTGTACGGGCCGCTGAGGCCGGCCTCGGCCGCGTCCAGGGTCCACTCCGCGAGGTCGCGGCAGTCGATGTACTGGATGCCCAGATCGCGCGGGCCCGGCGCGAGCATGTCGCCGCCGCGTGCGGCGCGGTCCAGCCACCAGGGCAGTCGGCCGATGTTCTCCCACGGGCCGAGGATCAGCCCGGCGCGCACCAACAGGGCCCGGTCCGCGCCGAATTCGCGGATCGCGGCCAGTTCTCCGCCGCGCTTGGCCTGCGGATAGGCCACCTCGCCCGCCTCGTCGGCACAGCCGTCCACCAGCGGCGCGTCCTCGCCCGCGCCGGCCGGCGCCGTCTCGGGATACACCGAGCGGCTCGACACGTAGATGTACCGCCCGGCTCGCCCGGCGAGCAGCCGGGCCGCGTCGCAGACGGCGGCCGGGGCGTGCGACCACGTGTCGACGACCACGTCCCACTCGCCGTCCGCGAGCGCCGCGAGGCCTTCGGGGGAGGTGCGGTCGCCGTGCAGCGAGGCCACCCCCGCAGATGGTTCGTGCCGCCCGCGGTGGAAGACCGTCACCTCGTGCCCGCGTGCCAGCGCCGCCTCGGTGACGGCCCGGCCGACGAATTCCGTTCCGCCCAGCATCAGCAGTCTCATGATCGCCACTCTGCCCGCTGGGGGAGAGGCCGGGAAAGGCTGCTTGCTCTCGGCGTAATCCCGTGAACCGGGAACCTTCACCGTGCCCCCCGGCACAGTGAAGGTCTTCGCCCGCACACGTTCAGCTTCCCGTCCCCTGGCGGTCGGCGCTCGGCCCACCACCCGCAGCAGGATGACTCAGACGAGTTCGGGCTGCAGCTCCGGCTGCCGCGCCGGTGCGACCTGCGGCTCCCACAGCTTGGTCGTCCGTACGAAGCCGTAGATCACCGAGACCATCGCAAGGACGAGAAGGGGGCCGAACACCCACGGATGATCGGCCATCTGCACCGGCAGATAGCGATAGGACACCAAGAGCGCGGTGAAGACGACCGTGCCGTAGGCGACCAGCTGGATTCCGGCCCGGTCCCAGCCACGCGCGAGCGAGCGCAGAGCCGCCTCGATCGTGAGCGCGAAGACCACGCCCGCGATGATGTCGGTGCCGTAGTGATAACCGAATCCCAGCGTCGCGCCCAGCGTGGCGATCAGCCAGAAAGCGCCCGCTATACGCAGGATCAGCGGGCCCTTGCGGGAATGGATGAAGATGGTGGTGGCCCACGCGGTGTGCAGGCTGGGCATGCAGTTGCGCGGGGTGAATTCGTTGAATCCCATGTGGTGCGGGGCACCGCCCGGCGGGGTGTTCGGCCACAGGTTGGCCACCGCGAAGTGTCCGCCGTCGGCGCCGTAGGCGAAGATCGGTCCGACCACCGGGAAGATCATGTAGATGGCCGGCCCGAGCAGGCCGATCACCAGGAAGGTGCGCACCAGGTGGTGGGCCGGGAAGCGGCGCTCGGCCGCCACGTTGCGCAGCTGGTACAGCGCGACGATGACCGCGGCCACGGCGAGCTGGATGTATACGTAGTCGAGGACGTGCGCGCCGATCGAGCCGGTGGCGTTGACGATCCGGCCCGCCACCCAGGACGGGTCGCCCAGCGCGTGATCGGCGGTCGCCACGTACTGGTCGAGCACCGTCGGGCGGGTCTTCGAGGTGATGAGCAGCCAGGTGTCGCCGGTCTTGCGGCCGGCCACCAGCAGGAGGCCCAGCCCGACGCCCTTCAGGAGCAGCATGCGTTCCTGCCCGGTGCGGCGCGTGATGGCGATGACCGTGCAGCCCAGCATCACCCACAATGCGCCGTTGCCGAACATCATCTTGGCGTCGACTGCCCACCGCACCAGAAAGAAGATGACGTCGATACCGATCGCGGCACCGATCGCGATAAAGCGTTCCCGCCAGGTGAGCACCACCATCATCAACGCCATACTGGCGTACAACAGCGGCCCCGACTTGGGCGCGAATATCACCTCTTTCGCCTGATTGGTCATCGGCCCGGGCAGGCCGTAGTGGTGGGCGGCAATCTCCAACGCGATGAGGAATCCGAGGGCCACCACACCTGCCGCGGCCCACAGCATCACCCGTGGTTGACGCCATGCAACTGTAATTCTGCTATTTATTCGCGATATCAATTGTCTGGCCGATTTGTTAGACGCCGATTTGTGAGACGTTGACTAAGCGAGTCACTCTTCGTGGTCGATTGCATGGTTTCCGTGAAGGGTGGACGCTATGGGCGATCATCTGAGTCGGATCATGTTATCGGAGTGGCGCGAGTGGTTTTTACGAGGGTGTGGGTGGATTTCGCCAGTCCTGCACGGCGCGGTGGCCGGGCGATCCCGTGCCGTGTCGACGCAGGGCACGGCGCCACCGTGTGACGGCGAGGAGAGATCCGCGGCGGATGCCCGGCGCCGGGTGACCGCGTTCAGCGGGTAGTGGTCAACGCAGCGCGGGCCACGCCGAGTTCGCGGGCCAGTGCCTCGTCCGCCCACTCCAGCATGGCCGTCCGTCCCAGCGAGCCCGGGTACGAGATCATCTGCACGGCCAGTCCGTCGAGGAGGGCGGTCAGCCGCCAGGCCGCGCCCGCCGGGTCCGCGCAGCCGAATTCTCCGGCCGCCGCGCCCTCCGCCATCACCTCGGTCAGCGCGGCCTTCCACCGCTGATCGAGGCCGTGCGCCACCTCGCGCAGCGCGGGGTCGCGGAGCGCGGCCGCCCAGCCCTCGATCCACAGCCGCCAGCCCTTGGCCGGCCCGGTCGGCGCGTACCAGCGCACGGCCGCCCGCAGCCTGCGCAGCGCGCTGGTGCGGCGCCCGAGGATCTTGTGCAGCTGGGCCAGATCGTCCTCGGCGGCATGGGCGAAGGCCGCCGCGACGAGCTTCTCCTTCGTCGAGAAGTGGTACAGCACCAGGGCGTTGCTCACGCCGAGCGAAGCGGCGACATCGGCGATCCGTACGGCGGCGACGCCGCGCGACTCGATCTGCTCGACTGCGGCCCGCAGCAGTTCCTCGCGCCGTTCCGCCACGCCCAACCGCACTCTGGCCATGGGCCGACCCTACACACGGGCCTGAGGGGTCGAGGGTTACGGCCGGTAGACGGTGCCCGGCTGTGCGGTGCCGGGCGCGAGCAGCCGCGGGACGGTCACGAAGGTGTATCCGCGCCTCTTGAGCTCGTCGATGATGCCCGGGACGGCGGGCACCGTGCCGTCGTAGATGTCGTGCAGCAGGATGATCCCGTCGCGCCCGGCCTGGTCGGGTATCCGCTTCTGGATCAGGGCGCTGTCGGTGGTCGCGTAGTCCTTGGCGGTGGCGCTCCACAGCACCTGGGAGAGCCCGAGCTCTTTGCTGACGTCCGTGACCTCGCCGTCGGTGCGGCCCTGCGGCGGACGCATCAGTGTTGGCTCGCGGCCGGTCAGGGCCTTGATCGCCTGTTGGGTGCGACCGAGTTCGGAGCGGATCTCGGCCGGCTTCAGCTGATCGAGGCGGCGGTGCGTCCAGGTGTGGTTGGCGATCTCGTGGCCCTCGGCGGCGGCCCTGCGGACGGTGTCCGGGTAGGTGTCCACGTGGTTCTTGCCGAGCAGGAAGAAGGTGGCGGGCACCTTCTTCTCTCTGAGGATGTCGAGGAGCCGGGGCGTGTGCGGCCCCGGCCCGGCGTCGAAGGTCAGGGCGATGCACTTGGCCTTGGCGCAGTCCACGGAACCCGGGGCCTCGGCCGCGTTGAGGTGGGCCTTGGCGTCGGACGCCTTGACGCCGGCCTGCCCGCGCGCCTCCCTGGGAGAGGTGGAGTCCTGGCCGCAGCCGGCCAGGGTCAAGGTCAGCGCGGCGGTCGTGAGCAGGCACGCGGCGGCCCGGGACCGTAGGGAACGTGAGCTGTTTCTGAGCATGGCGGTGCTCTCCCCGGTGGTGAGATTTCGCGTTCGCGACCCTCGGGGGAGGATCTCCGCCGGACTATACGCGAGGTGTATACATCGAGTGTATAGTGGGGCGCGAGGTGGCTGGAATGGGGCCCGTGGGGATGCGGGGGAGGTGCCGCCGAGGCGGCCCCGTCAGCGATACGTGCCGAACCGCTCCGTGATGACGGGCAGTGTCTCTGCCGCGAGGGCGTGGGCGGCCGCGCGCGGAGTCGTCCCGTCGCCGTCGGCGCGTATCAGCATCCGCTCGACGAGGCCTCGCATCGCGCGCCGGGTGTGGGCGAAGGCCTCGTCCGCGTCCGCGCCCAGGTCGCCGAACAGCGTCCACCACCACCAGGCGTTGGTGGCGGAGTTGACCACGACGTCCGGCAACACCGTGACGCCGCGCCCGGCGAGCAGTCGCTCGGCCTCCACGAGCACCGGCATGTTCGCCGCCTCGACGATCCAACGGGCCGTGATCCGGGCCTGGTTGAGGCTGTCGATCGCGTACGAGACCGCCGCCGGGACCAGCACCTCCGCGTCGACGGCCAGCCAGTCCCCGCCGGGCAGTTCGCGGTCCGAGGGCCCAAGGGCCGAGCGGTCGACGGCCCCGTGCGCGTCGCGCGCGGCGAGCAGCGCCTCCACGTCGAGGCCCTCGGGGTTGGCGACCGTGCCCTTGATGTCGGCCACCGCGACGATCTTCAAGCCGGCCCGGGAAAGGAACCGGGCGGTGGCGCCGCCCATGGTGCCGAACCCCTGCACCGCGACGCGCGTCCCGTCGTACGCGGTGCCGTTACGGTCCAGGGCGGTCAGGACCGACTCGGCGACCCCGCAGCCGCCGACCAGTTCGTCAAGGCCGATCCCGTCGACTTGCACGGCGAAGGCATCGGAGAGACGCCGCCTGGCGGCCGCTTCGTCGTCGAGCAGCGGATAAACCGCCTGAACGGTGGAGACGAGGCCCGCCTCCGCGGCCGCCCGGTCGACGAGGTCCTGGCTGAGGCCGAGATCCTCGCCCGTCGTCCAGAAGCTCTCGATGTACGGGCGCATGGCACGCAAGTAGCGGACCAGCACGCCGTACGCCTCCGGGTGCCGGGGATCGCAGTCGATGCCGCCCTTCGCGCCGCCGAGCGGGATGTAGTGGCTCCGCGGGTCGTAGTGCAGGGCCTCCTTCATCGTCATGCCGCGGGCGAGCCCGGCGACCTCCTCCTGGGTGCACCCGGGCCGCATGCGCAGCCCGCCGCTGGACACACCGCGAATCAGCCGGTCGATGACGAGGTGGCCGCGGCGGCCGGTGACGTGATCGGTCCAGGAGAGCGCGACGAGAGGAGGAGTCATGCCGCGCACCCTAACTGAACGATGAGTCAGTACGGGAGCGTGCCAAGGTCGGCTCCGTCCGGCCAGGGGTCGCCCGCCACCCGGGCGTGCAGGTGCTCGTCGTGCCACCCGTCGGCGTGCAGCAGCGCGCTGCGCATCGTGCCCTCCAGGGCGAATCCGGCCCGCTGTGCCACCCGGCACGACGCCGGGTTCCCCACCGAGTGCGAGATCCGCAGCCGGTGCAGCCCGAGCTCCTCAAGGGCCCACCGGCTGACCCGCAACGTGGCGTCGAGCACGGCGCCCCCGCCCCGGCCGGACGGCAGCAGCCAGTACAGGAACTCCGCGCTGCCGCCCCGCAGGTCGAGATCGCCGAGCCCGATCAGGCCCACCGCCCGGTCGTCCTCGCGCCGCGAGATCGCCCAGACCGCCGCGGCCTCCTCGGTCCAGCGCTGCCCCCAGCGGGCGACCTTCTCGCGGGCGGTGTCCGGCGTCAGCGCCTCGGGCCGGTTCCACTGCACGATCTCCGGATCCAGGCACGAGGCCACCAGAACGTTCGCGTCGGACTCCCGCCAGGGGCGCAGCTCACGCCCGCCGGGCAGGACGAAGGAGGGCTGCTGCTGCCGGGCCAGCCGGCCGGCGGGCACCACGGGAGGTATCGGAGTGATCATCCCCGCATCATGGCAGGCGCCGCCGGGCGGCTCCGGGGAATCCGGCCGCCCGCATCCGCGTTCCACAGCCATGACGGCATTCGAGGCACCTCAGGAAGCGCTGCTGAAACTGGTCGCCGAGCAGGACGGCGGCGTCCTGGTCACCCTGAAGCGGGACGGCCGGCCCCAGCTCTCCAACGTGAACCACGCCTACTACCCCGACGAGGGCGTCATCAAGGTGTCGCTCACCGACGACCGGGCCAAGACGAAGAACCTGCGCCGCGACCCCCGCGCCAGCTACCACGTGACCAGCGAGGACCGCTGGGCGTGGACGGTGGCGGAGGGGACCGCCGACCTCACCCCGGTCGCCGCCGACCCGCACGACGACACGGTCGAGGAATTGGTCACCCTCTACCGGGACGTACGCGGCGAGCACCCCGACTGGGACGAGTACCGCAAGGTCATGGTCCGCGACCGGCGCCTGGTGCTGCGGCTGCGCGTGGAGCGGGCGTACGGCCAGCCGCGCCAGGACGGGGCCTGACCGGCCGGCGCCGCCTCGACGGTCCCGGCAAGGTGCCTCCGCGACGGATGCACATAATAGAAATACCCCGAGCCCCAGGAGGTGCCGTGACCGGCGCTGGATCTCTGCTTCCCCTGCGTTCCAGACTCCGCGAGCTGCGGCCCGACGCGTTCGGCGCCGACCCGGCAGGGGAGCGAATGGCTCGCATCCGCCGCTCGCCGAACTTCGCGGACGGCGTGTTCCAGAACCCCGAGGGCGCGCGCACCCGGCCATCGGGCTCGACCCTGGAGTTCGCGAAGCAGTTCTTCGCGAAGGAGCAGCGCGTACGCCGCGCGCCCACCGGCACCGTCCCGGTCCACCCGACCACCCTCGCCGACATCGCGAAGCCGCCCGCCACCGGGCTGCGGCTCACCTGGATGGGGCATTCGAGCGTGCTCGCCGAGATCGACGGGCGGCGCGTCCTGTTCGACCCGGTGTGGGGCGAGCGCTGCTCCCCCTTCGCCTTCGCCGGACCCAAGCGGCTGCACCCCGTCCCGCTGCCGCTGGCCTCGCTCGGCCCGGTCGACGTCGTCGTCATCTCCCACGACCACTACGACCACCTCGACCTGCCCACCATCCGCGCCCTGGCCGGAACCGGCACGGTGTTCGCGGTGCCGCTCGGCGTCGGCGCCCACCTGGAGCACTGGGGCGTGCCCGCCGAGCGGATCCACGAGCTGGACTGGAACGAGTCCGTCAAGGTCGACGGGATCACCCTCACCGCGACCCCGGCCCGCCACTTCTGCGGCCGCGGCCTGCGCAACCAGCAGCACACGCTCTGGGCGTCCTGGGCGGTGACCGGTCCCGAGCACCGGATCTACCACAGCGGTGACACGGGCTACTTCGGCGGCTTCGAGGACATCGGCGCGGAGCACGGCCCGTTCGACGCCACCATGATCCAGATCGGTGCTTACTCCGAGTACTGGCCCGACATCCACATGACGCCCGCCGAGGGCCTGCGCGCCCACCTCGACCTCCAGGGCGGCGCCCCGCACGGCGTGATCATGCCGATCCACTGGGGCACCTTCAACCTCGCCCCGCATGCCTGGGCCGAGCCCGGCGAGTGGACCAAGGACGCCGCCGAGGAGGCCGAGCAGCCGGCCGCGTTCCCCCGCCCCGGCGAGCCTTTCGAGCCCGCGGGCCGGCTGCCCGTGACCCCTTGGTGGCAGCCGCTGTCCGCGCCCCTCGCCCACCCGTGGCGCGTCCCCGAGGGCCCGGCCGTCACACCGCCGGTCCCGGTGGGCGAGCTGGATCTGGCGGGGGAGCGGTGAGGTGAAGCAGCGTTCCGACCGCCGGCGGTAGGCGGCAGAGCCCGCCGCGCTACAGGCTGCTGTTGAGCGCGGGCGGCGGATGGGGCGTCCTCGGGGCGACGTGCACCCTGCCTCCCCTCCGCTGGGTCGTACGTACCGGGAGGAAGCGGCTACTCGATGCCGGAGACCTTGAACACGGTGCGGGCCGTCTCCTTGTCGATACGGGACGCCATCTGCCGCAGCGCCGTCTCGCCGCAGCGGAGCAGGCCTCCCTGGACGCTGGTGCGGGCATCGGCGTCCAGGACGTGCCACAGCGGGGGATTGGCGATGAGTACCTTCGGGTCGAGCTCGGCCCGGTTGCCGTCGGCGTCGCGCAGCACCAGGCGCTGCGCGACGCCGTTGGACCAGCGCACCGAGACCAGCCGGTCGGTGCGTACGGTGCGCTCGCCGAACAGGGTCCGGGAGACCAGGCGGCCCCGGCCCGCCGACACCCGGGCCGGCCACAGGACCAGGAGCAGGAGGACGCCCAGGCTCAGCCACAGTGCGGCGCGCAGGTCGGTGAGGGTGTCGGCCACTGCGTCGACTGTCACCAGCAGGGCGCACAGCAGGGCCGCGTACCCCACGGCCGAGCGGGTCTCGCCCGCCCAGGTCGTGTCGTGCGCGAGCGGCGCCGCCCGGTCTCCCGGCGCGGCCCGCGTCGTCCGTCTTCTCATGCCGGGACCGTAAGGGCACGAGGCACGGATGTCGTGGTGCGACGGCCAGTCTTGATGGGCGTCTGACGACTTCCTGACGCTGGGGAGGTCAGGCATCCGCGAGCCGGGCTTCCTCCAGGTCGAGTGAGCGCTGGAGGCGACGCCGGGTGGTCTCGCTTATGCGGTGGTCGTCGTAGAGGCGCTGGAGCTCGGCGGCCTCCTCCACGATCAGATCGCGGCGCAGCTGGCGGTAGACGTGGTCGGCGGTCTCGGTGCGGCCGCTGGCGCCGTCGGTGTCGTCGAGGCGTTCGCGGGCGTGCTCCCGGCGGGCGAGGAGGGCGCGGCGGAGCCGGTCGGCGACCACGTCGGGGACGGCCTCCAGCTCGGCGATCTCCTCCAGGCGGCGCAGCCCGGCATCGGCGAGGCTGAGCCGGGCCTCGGCCTCCTCGCGTTCGGTGTGGTCCGGTTCCAGCGCTATGCCGGAGCGGCGGACCACGGACGAGAGGGAGAAGCCCTGCACGACGAGCGTCACCACGACCACGGCCGTGGTGAGGACCAGGACCAGGGGGCGTCCGGCGAGCCTGCTGCCGTCGGGGGTGACGACGGGGATGGAGAGTGCGGCCGCCAGCGGCATGACGCCCCGGGTGCCCGCCCAGGAAAGGACCACGGGGACCCGCCAGTTGGTCCTGGCCCGGCCGCTCCTGCGCTGGATCAGCGCGGAGAGCGGGAAGATCCACAGCATCCGGATCGCGATCAGGGTGCCGGCCAGGGCGAGTGCGTACAGCGGCCACAGCCGGTCGCCGTCGCCCAGTTCGCGGATCAGGCCGGGCAGGGAGAGCCCGATCAGGCTGAAGACCACGCTCTCCAGGAGGAAGACCACCGTGCCGTACACGGCGTGCAGTTGAAGCCGTATGCGGGAACTGGTCAGCCGGTCCGACCGGCCGCCGAGCAGCACACCCGCGACCACCACGGAGGTGACCCCGGAGGTGTGGGCGGCCTCGGCCAGCACATAGGCCGCGTACGGGGTGACGAGTGCGATCACGGTCTCCAGGACCGGTTCCTCGGTGCGCCGCCGGATCAGCGCGACGATACCGGCGGTCGCTGCTCCGATGAGGGTGCCGCCGCCCGCGAGCAGCGCGAACTCGCCGCCCGCGCCGGCCCAGGAGACGGCCGAGGCGGCGACCGCGACGCTCACCGCCACCTTGAACAGGACCAGCGAGGTGGCGTCGTTGAACAGGCTCTCGGCCTGTACGAGGACCTGGACCCGGGGCGGAAGGGCGAGACGGCGGCCGAGCGCGGTGACCGCCACCGGGTCGGTGCTGGCTAGCACTGCCCCGAGGACCAGCGCCATCTGCCAGGGCAGCGGCGTCAGTACGGACGCGACGAAACCCACCACCGCGGCGGAGGCGAGCACCAGGCCGAACGCCAGGACCCCCACCGGCTTCCACACGGCGCGCAGCTCCCGCCAGGAGATCTCCTCGGCGCTGGCGTACAGGAGCGGCGGCAGCACGACGAGGCCGATGAGCTCGGGCGTCACGTGGATCGCGGGGCTGCCCGGCAGCAGGGCCACGGTCAGACCCGCGACGACCAGGAGCGAGGGGGCGGGGATGCGCCATCGGCGGGCGCCCGTGGCCACCAGCGTGGCGAGCACCACGAGGAACAAGACCGTACCGACGCCGCGCATGCCGCCCCCAAGGACCGAACGCGGGCCCCGTCGGCCCGCGACGCCGACCAGACTTCCCGGCACACCGCCTTCACCCTACCGATGCGCTGATCATCAAGGCGACGTCAACGAAGGGGCGGGTGGCCACGGGGAGGTGTCACGGCGGGCGGTCGACCGGGTCAGGAACGTGTCAATGTCGTGCGCCCCGCGCCCTCTCCCCGGCGCCGTCCGACGATGATGCGGAGTGACACATCGGGCCCCGGCCGTGCGGGGACCCCGCGGGGCGGGGCGCGCGTACGGCGTGAGGAGGCAGGTGCTGTGGTGGTGGAGCCGGATGTCCCGCCCGGAGGGGACGCCCCGCCCGGAGGGGACGCCCCGCCCGGAGGGGGTGTTCCACCGGAGCGGCCGGGTCGGCTGAAGATCTATCTCGGGGCGGCCCCCGGGGTGGGCAAGACCTACCGGATGCTGGACGAGGCCCGGCGCCGCGCGGACCGCGGCACCGATGTCGTGGTGGCGTACGTCGAGTGCCACAAGCGCCCCCACACCCTGGCGGGGCTCGCCGGCCTGGAGGTGTTGCCCCGGGTCCAACGCGCGTACCGGGGTGGGGAGTTCGAGGAGATGGACCTCGACGCGGTCCTTGAGCGACGCCCCAGGGTGGCGGTGGTCGACGAGCTCGCCCACTCCAACATCCCCGGCGGCCGGCACGCCAAGCGGTGGCAGGACATCGAGGAGCTGCTCGCCGCCGGGATCGACGTGGTGACCGCCGTGAACATCCAGCACCTGGAGTCCCTCAAGGACGTGGTGGAGAAGATCACCAGGGTGCCGCAGCAGGAGAACGTCCCCGACGAGGTGGTGCGGCGCGCCCATGAGATCGAGCTGGTGGACATGCCCGCCCCGGCGCTGCGCCGCCGGATGGCCCACGGCAACATCTACGCGCCCGAGAAGGTGGATGCCGCCCTCGCCAACTACTTCCGGGTCGGAAACCTCACCGCACTGCGGGAGTTGGCGCTCTTGTGGGTGGCGGACAGTGTGGACGACGCGCTGCAGAAGTACCGCTCCGAGCACGGCATCGACCGGGTGTGGGAGACCCGGGAGCGGGTGGTCGTCGCCCTGACCGGTGGACCGGAGGGCGAGACCCTCATCCGGCGGGCGGCCCGGATCGCCGACCGGTCGGTGGGCGGTGACCTGCTCGCCGTGCACATAGCGCGCAGCGACGGGCTCGCCGCCGGATCCTCACCGGCCGCCCTCGTCCGGCAGCGGGCACTGGTCGAGAGCCTCGGCGGCAGCTACCACTCGGTGGTCGGCGACAGCGTCCCCACCGCACTCCTCGAATTCGCCCGCGCCGAGAACGCCACCCAGCTCGTCCTGGGCACCAGCAGCCGCGGCCGCCTGGAACGGTTCGTGACCGGGCGCGGCATAGGAGAGACGATCGTCGCCCTGTCCGGGGACATCGACGTCCACATGGTCACCCACGAACGGGCGGGCAGGGGGCGGCAGTTGCCGTCGCGTCGCCGGACCCTGTCGACCCGCCGGCTCATCGCGGGACCGGTGGCCGGCCTCGTCCTCCCCGTCCTCCTCACCCTCCTGCTCGACGGGACGAGGGACACCCTCAACCTCACCAGCGAGGCGCTGCTCTTCCTGCTCGCCGTCGTCGCGGTGGCCTGCGTGGGCGGCGTGGTGTCCGCCGTGGTCGCCTCCGTCACGGCGTCGCTGCTCCTGAACTACTGGTTCATGCCGCCGGTGGGCCAGTTCACTTTCGGCGACGTGAACAGCGTGCTTGCGACCGTGGTGTTCGCGGTGGTGGCGGGTACGGTCGCGGCCGTGGTGGACCGCTCGCTGCGGCTCTCGCGCCGCTCGGCCCGCGCGACGGCGGAGGCGGAGACCCTGTCCTCGCTCGCCGGGTCGATCGTGCGGGGCGACCGGGCGATCCCGGCGCTCCTCGAACGTACGCGGGAGACCTTCGGGATGGATTCGGCCGAGCTCACCTCCGCGCCGGTCGCCGACACGGCCGCCGTGCAGATGCCGATCGGCGAGGAGACGCACCTGGTGCTGCGCGGGCGCTCCCTGCCGTCCTCCGAACGCAAGGTGCTCGCCGCGTTCGCCGCGCACGTGACGGTGGCCGTCGAGCGGGCCCAACTGGCCGAGGCCGCCGCCGAGATCGAACCGGTCAGGGCCGCCGACCGCATGCGCACCGCCCTGCTCGCCGCCGTCAGCCACGACCTGCGCACCCCGCTCGCCGCGGGCTGGGCCGCGATCGCCTCGCTGCGCAGCCGCGATGTGGACTTCACGGACGAGGACCGCGACGAACTCCTCGCCACCGCGGACGAGTCGATGGCCCGGCTCGGCCGGCTCATCGACAACCTCCTCGACATGAGCCGCCTCCAGGCCGGCGCGCTCAACCTGAGCCTGCGGGCCACCGCCCTGGAGGAGGTGCTGCCGATGGCCCTCGACTCGCTCCCGCCCGAGTCGCCCGCGACGGACGTCCAGTGCCTGGACACCGTCCCCGCGGTCCTGGCCGACCCTCCCCTCCTGGAACGGGTCGTCGCCAACCTCCTGAGCAACGCGGCCCGGCACACGCCGCGCGGCGAAACCGTTCTGCTCACCGCGAGCACCCTCGACGACCGGGTCGAGGTACGGGTCATCGACCGGGGCCCGGGGCTGCCCGCCGAGGACCGCGAGCGCGCGTTCGTGCCGTTCCAGCGCCTCGGCGACACCGACAACACCACGGGCGTGGGCCTCGGCCTGGCCCTGGCCCGCGGCCTCACGGAGGCGATGTCCGGCACGCTCACCCCGGAGGACACACCGGGCGGGGGGCTGACGATGGTGCTGTCGTTGCCGGCGGCGTAGGGCCGCGCGGGACGCGCTCTCAGCGCTCCTCCCCGGGCGACCTCAAGGTTGCGTCAAGACAGCGGGGGCCTCGTCGGTCCGGGGAGGACTCGGGAGGATCCTGGAAGGCGGAGCACCGGAGGTGGCTGCCATGACTGCGATCACGCTCCCGAGGGCTGCCCGCCCCGCACGTTTCGCCATGCCCCTGCGTGACACCCTCGCGCTGGCCGCCGCGGTCGCGGGCCCCCTCGCGGCCGCGGGTCTGCTGGTGCCGTTCCGCACGCATGTGGCGAGCACCAATCTCGCGCTGATCCTCGTGGTGGTCGTGGTGGCGGTGGCCGCCAACGGACACCGGGGTGCGGGGGCGCTGGCCGCGCTCTCGTCGGCCGTCTGGTTCGACTTCCTCCTGACCCGGCCGTACGAACGGTTCACGATCGCCGGCGGGGACGACATCACCACCGCCGTGCTGCTGCTCGCCGTGGGCCTCGCCGTCTCGCAGCTGGCCGCCCGCGCCCGCCGTCTGAAGGTGGTCACCGTCACCGACGCCGACCACCTCGCCCGCATCCACGACACGGCCCAGCTCGCCCGGCGTACCGGGTCCGCCGCCACGGTCGTCGACCACGTCCGCGGTGAGCTCACCGACGTGCTCCACCTGGACGGCTGCCGCTTCGAGTACGGCTCGCTCCTCGGCCATCCGCCGCAGCTCGGCCAGGACGGCGAGGTGACCACGGCGCACGGCCGCTGGAGCCTGGAGCGGCGCGGCTGGCCGCAGGGCGAGACCGAACTGCGCGTGTTCGGCAACGGCCACTACTACGGCCGGTTCATGCTGCGGCCGGGGCGCGCCGACGTCGTACCGCTGCAGGCCCGTCTGGTGGCCGCGACCCTGGCCGACCAGGTGGGCGCGGCGCTGGCGGACTCGGGAACGGGCGCGGGCAAGGAGAGTTGAGCCCTGCGCGGCGCGGCTGGAAGTCGTCGCCGTCAAGGGCGCGTCAATCCGGGGCCGCTGGGCGTCAGGGCAGCGTCAACGCGGCCGGTCAAGCGAACGGTTGCCCGCCATGCTGATCTCCGCACGGGTTCGTACGAGCGGCCCGTGGCGCGAGGTTGGAGGGCGAGTGGCGATCACCGCCGGTGCCGGGCAGCGTCAGGGAGCGGGGGCCCCGACAACGACTGCCGAACCAGACCCCGCGTCGGCCGTTCGTCACGGGGGGATCCCGTCGTCCCAGGCCAGAGGGGGTCCGGGACAAGGACGGCCGAGGCGACGGTCTCCCATCGCCGTCGCCCGGCCCGTCCGGCTCCTGCGGTACGCCGCCGAGCGCCACTGGCACGACACACCCGGCCGGCTCCGGCTCGCCCGCACCGTGTGCCTGCTGCTCGGCGCCGCGCTGCTCGCGCTCCTGGCAGTCACCGCCACCGGGCTCTCCACCACCTGGGACGCGATCCAGCATCGCGACGCGCCCCGCACGGTGGCCGCCACCCAGCTGAACCTGGCGCTCAACGACATGGACGCGCAAACCGCCAACATCCTTCTCTCCAGCGGGGATTCGGGCACCGGCAAGGGACGCCTCGACGAGTCGTACCTCAACGCCAACCGCATCTACAAAGAGGCGCAGGGCACCATCAGCAGCTCTCTGCGGACCCTCGGCGCCGCCTCCGAGGGCGACAAGGCCACCGAACGCACCGTCGTCGCGCTCACCGACGACTTCGCCCAGTACCAGGAGCTGGTCGGGCGCGCCCTGGAGAACGACGAGCACATCGGAGGCAAGGACCCGGCCCGCGCCGACTACCGCCGCGCCACCGACCTGCTCTCCGCCCACCTCCTGCCCCAGGCCCGCACCCTCGTCGACGCCAACAACGCCGTGTACGAGAGCGAGTACGAGTCGGCCCGCTCGGACCTGACCACCCAGCTCGTCGCCGAGGCGGTGCTCGGGATCCTGCTGCTCGCGGCCCTCGTCGTGCTGCAACTCCACCTGGCCCGCCGTTTCGGCCGCATCCTCAACCCCGCCGTGCTCGCCGCCACGCTGTGCGCGCTGGTGGCCGTGGCCTGCGGTGGACAGCTCCTGTCCACCTCGGCAGACCAGTTGAAGATCGCCCGCCACGACTCCTTCGACTCGGTGGTGGCCCTGTCCCGCTCCAAAGCCATCGGCTACGACGCCAACGCCGACGAGAGCCGGTTCCTCCTTGATGAGACGCGCCGGGACGCGTATGAGAAGTCCTTCCTGGACAAGTCGCAGCAGTTGTACGGGATCGCGGGCGCGAGCCTGTCCACCTACGACACGCGACTCACCGACACCTGGGCCGCCTACCAGCACGACCACACGGACGAGCAGTTCAGCGGCGAGTACCGGCGCGAGCTCGACAACATCACCTTCCCCGGCGAGCGCGAGGCCGCCGAGAAGACCGTCGAGGCGTACGCCGTCTACCAGAAGGACGACCGCACCTTCCGCCAGCTCATCGCCGAGGGCAGGCTCCAGGAGGCCACGGTGTTCTGCATCGGCTGGGCATCCGACACCTCCAACGTCCACTTCGGGCAGTGGATGAAGGCCCTCGACCAAGTGACCGCCATCAACGCCGCCCACCACGACCGGGCCATCGCCACCGGCCGCGATGCCATCGGCGTCCAGACCCCCATCGCCGCCGGCGCCTTGCTCCTGGCGGGACTGCTCCTCGTACTGGGACTGCGCCCACGCCTCGCGGAGTTCCGGTGAGATGCGGGCGATGATTCACTCAACCACCCTTGTGTTTACGGAAGATGACGGACCATCACGACGGTGAAGGGGCGGACTGCCCGCCGGAGCAGTCCGCCCCTTCGGGCGTGCGGTGGAACCAGTGCGGCTAGCAGGACGCCTTGCTGCCGTGGTTGGCCTTCTTCTTGCGACGGTCCCTCTTCTTGCGGGCGCGCTTCGACATGCGGTGGTGCTCCTTCAGGTGGAGGTGTTGAGGCAGGTGGTGGTGGCCTTCAGGCCGTGTGACCGACGAGCAGGGAGGCGAGCTTGTTGAGGCGCTGCACGGAGCGGTTCTCCGTCGCCGCGGGCGCCGGGTCGACGTGCTGATCACGGTCGTAGTAGGCGCCGTTGGTGATCTCGACGGCCGGGTCGCACAGGCGCGCCACGTATGCGGCGCCCTCGGCGGGGGTGGCGCCCTCGTGTGCGTACAGCGGGAGCAGGGCGGTGTCGCAGATGCCGGGGTGGACGGAGACGGCGGTCACGCGCGGGTCCGCGGCGAACACCGTCAGAGCCAGCTGCGACTGCGCGTAGGCGGCCAGGCGGGAGTAGCGGCGGGAGCGGTTGGGGTCGCTCCACTGGATGTTGCCGGTGCGGTGCAGGGACGACGACACGTTGACGACGCGGCCGCCCGGGTCGCTGGTGAGCGCCGGTTCCAGGAGGCACGTCAGCAGATAGTGGGCGAGGAAGTTGACCTGGAAGGCGATCTCGTTGCCGTCCGCCGTGATGGTGTGCCGCTCGGGGGCGGCCATGCCCGCGTTGTTCACGAGGACGTCCAGGTGCGGGTGCGTCTCGATGACCCGGCGGGCCATGGCCTCGACCTCGTCGAGGTGGGTGAAGTCGGCTGCGACGGCGCAGAGTTGGGCCGTCTCGATCTCGGCGCTGGTGGCGATGAGCGCGTCGACCGCGGCTTCGGTCTCTTCGGCGGTACGGCCGTGGACCAGGACGGTCGCACCGTGCTGAGCGAGCCGGCGGGCGGTCTCGAAACCGATCCCCGCGGTGGCTCCGGTCACGAGGACGGTGCGGCCGGAAAGCGATGTGGAAGGCATGTGAAATCCCGGGTGATGGCATGACGCGGCCGCCCCTGGGGCGGCCGGACGTGCGGGAACGAGAGCGCGCGTACGCCGTCGCGGCGTGGGACCGGCGACGGCATACGGCGTCAGGGAGGCGCGGCTCGGGGAGCCGGCGCGGGAACAGCGCGCAGTACCGGGCTACACCGGATTCGGTGGCCGGTCGTCGTGACGCAGACCGCTGTTCATGCAGTCCATCCAACTGGCCGCCGGGCGGCGGCTCAAGAGGACGGGCCCGTCCCTAACGAGGTTCTGATGCGGCTCGGTTCAACCGGGTGATCGTGCAGATGAGTACGTCGATGGATCGATGGATCGATGGATCGATGGATCGATGTCGGTGCCGATGGCAGGGCGCAGGCGCCGGGGCTCCGGCGCCTGCGCCCCCTGCGCGACGGCATCCCTTCCGGTCAGTTGGCGGAGACGGCCGCGGGCGCCTCGTCCTCGGAGGACCGGGGCCCGCCTCCCGTGCCCGACGCCACGACGAGGGACCGCTTGCGGCGGGGCCGCAGGGTCAGGTGGCGCTCCACGTGCCGCTCCTCGTGCAGGTCGACGCGGCGGGCGTGCAGGAGCTGACGCAGACTCAGCAGACCTTCGAGGCGCGGGAGGTCATCGCGGCTGACGATGAGGATGCGGGTGATGTCGTGCTCGGCCATGCGGTTGGCCAGGGTGCGCAGGGTCTCGTCGTCGTGGGCGGTCACGGCTGGGACGGCGAGGCGTGACAAGGGGGTGTCGTCGGCCGGGCCGTGGACCAGCTGGTGCCGGGTGACCACCCCGGTCAGGGTCTCGCCGTCGAGGACGGGATAGAGGCGCTGCGCCAGGAGACCGTCGGGGTCGCCCGCCTCGTACGCCGCGTGCAGCACCACGGCCGCCTCGCGCGCCGTCTGCTCCGCGCGCAGGGTGAGGCGGACGGGAGTCTCCAGCTGGCGTACGAGATGGACCTCCAGTGGGTCGACCGAGTACTCGCGGGTCAGGTGCATGCCGCGCCGGGCGAGCTTCTCGGTGAGCACCGAGCGCTTGAGGACGATGACCGACAGGAGGTACGCGGCCGAGGCGGTGATGACCATGGGGATGAGGGCGTTCATCTCATGGGTCAGTTCCAGGCAGAAGACGATGCCGGTGAGCGGCGAGCGCATGACACCGCCGAGGACTCCCGCGAGCGAGACCAGCGCCCAGAAGCCGGGGCTGACCTGCGGGAAGACGAGACCTTCGGCCGCGCCGAGCGCGCCGCCGATCATGAACATGGGGGCGAGGACGCCGCCCGAGGTGCCCGAGCCGAGCGACAGGCCCCAGATGAGGGTCTTGACGACGAGGATCCCGATGATCAGGGCCGTGGTGGCACGCCCGGTGAGCAGCTGGTCGATGACGTCGTAGCCGACGCCGAGGGCGCGGGGCTCAAAGAGGCCGCCGACGCCGATGATCGCGCCGCCGATCGCGGGCCACCACATCCAGTGGAAGGGCAGCTTCGCGAAGAGGTCCTCCGAGAAGTGGACGAGCCAGGTCGCGCCGAGGGCGAGCAGTCCGGCGGCCAGGCCCGCGACGACGCACAGCCCGTACGCGGACGTGGTGAGGTGTGCGGGGACGTGGGCGCCGCCGAACAGGGGCTCGGTGCCGAGCAGCGGACCGCGTACGAGGGTGGCGGTGGCGGCGGCCGCGGCGACCGGCAGGTACGAGCGCGGGCGCCACTCGAAGAGCAGCAGCTCGACGGCGAGCAGGATCGCGGCCAGCGGCGCGTTGAAGGTGGCCGCCATGCCGGCCGCGGAGCCCGCGACGAGCAGGGCCTTGCGTTCGTCGGTGGTGACGCGCAGGTGCTGGGATATGAGGGAGCCGACCGCGCCGCCGGTCATGATGATCGGCCCTTCGGCGCCGAAGGGCCCGCCGGTGCCGATGGATATCGCCGCGGACAGGGGCTTGAGCGCGGCGACGCGGGGCTGGACACGGCTGCCGCCGATGAGGATCGACTCGATGGCCTCCGGCATGCCGTGACCGCGGATCTTCTCCGAGCCGTACCGCGCCATCACGCCGATGACCAGGCCACCGACGATGGGCATGACCACCAGGAGCCAGCGGTGCGGGGTGCCGTGCGGTGCCGCCGTCGAGAAGGCGAACCTGCCGTAGAAGCAGAGGTTGGTGAACAGCGCGATCAGCTTGAGCAGTGCCACGGCGACCAGCGCGGCCGCGGCCCCGATCGGGATGGCGAGCGCGGTGATGGCGGCGACGCGCGGCGGCACATGGAAGTCCCCGAGGTGCGGGATCTTCACGCCGTGCTTCGGCGCGGGTGGATGAGGATGGGCGGCGTGGGAGAAGGGCACGGCAGGTCTCCGTATTCGGGCAGGAGCAGGCAGGGGTCGCTGGCCCGGGCACGGTGACGCGCACGCAGGCGTGGGGCAGCGGGGAGGGAACGGGCGGCGCTGCCCGTCAGGAGGGGAAGAGGAAGGGTGACGCACGGCAGGTACCCGGAAGCGCGGCGTGCTTCGTCGAACGCCGCGCCCCCGGGTACGGCTCGGTCAGTCGAGGACCGGGCGGGCCGAGGCGACGCGGCCGGGGCGCAGGATGCGGATCGTCGTTCTGTGGCAGATCCGGCAGGTGTTCTGGGTCAGCGGAGAGGGCTGTTTGGCGCCGCGGACGTAGTAGTCCGTGCGCGTGGTGCCGTTCGCGTCGATCGAGTGCTGAATCTCGTACGAGCCTTCCCAGGCGTGCCCGCAGTGCAGGCACACGAACGAATAGGCTTCGCGTATCGGCTCCACCGGCATCGTCAATCACTCCTTGCTGACCGGTCCCGTCGCGCCCGCGCAGGTCCGGCCGATCCGAACACAGGCTAACATTGCAGACTGCAATGATTACAAGGGCCGCCTGCCCGTCTTGGGACAGCCTTGAATAATTGGGGTGTATCGATCTCCATGGCGCACGACATGGCGCATGACTTGGCGCATGACTTGGCGCACGACGAAGCCGCGGCACGGAAGTCGCAGAATCCTTCCCGCCGTGCCGTTGGCGAGGCCGGGCTCGATGAGCGGGCCCCCGATCCGCAGGCTCCCGATCCGCAGCCCCGCGGCCGGTCGGCTCCCGACCAGGAAACCCTTGATCAGAACACTCTTGATCAAGAGGCCGAGGAAGTGGCCGTGGCCGTCATGGCGGCCTCGCGGCTCCTGGTCGCGATCTCCGCCCGCGCCCTGTCGTCGATCGACGACTCCATGACCCTCCCGCAACTGCGCGCCCTGGTGGTGCTCGAAAGCTGTGAGCCGCTGAAGCTGGCCGCCATGGCGGCGACGCTGGGCGTCAATCCGTCCACCGCCATGCGGATGGTCGACCGCCTGGAGGCCGTGGGCCTGGTGGACCGCAGGACCAATCCCGCCAGTCGGCGCGAGGTCGTTCTGAACCTGACCGACGCGGGCCGGGACCTGGTGGGCCGGGTGATGGCGCACCGGCAGGCCGAGGTCAGCGCACTCGTCGCCCGGCTGCCCGCCGATGAGCGGGCCGGCCTCGTCCCCGCCCTGCGCGCCCTGACCCGGGCCGCGGGCGAACTGGCCGTCGACCCGTTCGACGAAGTGCGCCGCATCGGCGGCCTCGTCGCGGACCCGCTCGCCCCCGGCAGGTAAGCGCGGCCGCCAGGGAAGGGGTGGGTGAGATGAAGGTGCTGGTGGCCGGCGCGACCGGCTACTTGGGCAGTCGGGTCGTACGCGAACTGGCGCTGCGCGGCCACCGGGTCAGGGCGCTCGCGCGCACCCCGGACAAGCTGGCGCCGGTCCGCGAGTGGGTGGACGAGGTACATGTCGCCGATGCCACCAACTCTCTTGCGCTGAGCGGTAGTTGTAACGGCATTGACGCCGTGGTGAGTTCCGTCGGGCTGGTCGGCAAGCGCGGTCGACTCACTTGCTGGGACGTGGACTACGGGGCGAACCACAAGCTGCTCGAAGAGGCCCGGCGGGCCGGGGTCGGCAAGTTCGTCTACGTCTCGGTGGTGCGCTCGCCCGGCCTCGAACACGTCCAACTCGTAAGAGCCAAGCGGGCGTTCGAGGCGGAGCTGAGGGCCTCCGGGCTCGCGTACACCGTCCTTCGCCCGAACGGGTTCTTCTCCGACATGGACGAGTACCTGACGATGGCGCGCAAGGGGCGCGCCGTCGTCTTCGGCAAGGGGGAGTTCCGCATCAACCCCGTCGACGGAGGTGACGTGGCGAGCGCGGTGGCCGATGCCGTCACCGGCGCCGCTCAGGAGATCGAACTGGGCGGCCCCGATGTGCTCACCCATGAGCGCATCGCGCGCGAGGCCTTCCGGGCCGTGGGGCGACCCGAACGCATCACGCACGTTCCGGTGTGGGTGCTCAAGGCGTCGCTGTTGGTGCTGCGTCGGGTCACCCCGCTGCGGGTCCACGGGGTGGTCGAGTTCCCGCTGACCGTCCTCACCCAGGACGTCATCGCCCCCACCACCGGCCACCACCGCCTCACGGACCACTTCCGTGAGTCGGTGGCGGACGCCTGAGCGCCGGTCAGCGCGACGCCGGCCTCTTCTCGGCGGGGCGTACTCCGGCCGCCGGATGGCGGTACGGGGTGGCGCGGGCCCGCGAGCGGTAGACGACGTACGGCCGGACCAGGTAGCCCACTGGCGCGGTGAAGGCGTGGATGAGGCGGCTGAACGGCCAGGCGGCGAACAGGGTCATCGCGAGCAGCGCGTGCAGCTGGTACACGAGCGGCGCGTCGGCCATGGCGTTCACATCGGGGTCCAGGGCGAACAGGCTGCGGAACCAGACGGACACGCCGAGGCGGTAGTCGTACGGGTTGGTGGCGCTGGTCGCGGTGGCGGTGAGTCCGGCGAGGAGCACCAGGACCAGCAGCGGATAGGCGGCCCGGCCGCCGCTGCGCGGCACGAGGCGGCCGCTCTTCAGCCGCCAGCCGCCCTTCCACTTCTCCTGGTCCTCGTGGCCACGGGGGGTAGCCCTGGCCGGGGCGGGTCTCGACGTTGTTGAACCAGGCGTACTCGGTGCCGCTGCGGTTGGTCCACGTCTGCTTGCAGGTGACCGAACAGGTGTGACAGCCGATGCACTTGTCGAGGTTCATGACCATGGCGACCTGCGCCATGACACGTCCGATGGTCGCTTCGCGACGGGGCATGGTTCAGTACTCCACGTTCTGCGCACGGCGGCGGATCACGGTGACGGCGTCGCGCTGGTTGCCGGTGGGCCCGTAGTAGTTGGGCGCGAAGGACAACTGGTCGTATCCGCCGATGAGATGGGTCGGCTTGATGAGGGCCTTGGTGAGCGCGTTGTGGACGCCGCCGCGCCGCCCGGTGGTCTCGGACTTGGGGACGTTCACCAGGCGCTCCTGCACGTGGTACATGAAGACGGTGCCGGCCGGCATGCGGTGCGAGACGATGGCGCGGGCGACGACCACGCCGTTCGCGTTGACCGCCTCGATCCAGTCGTTGTCCGCCACCTCGATGGCCTCGGCGTCCTCGACGCTCATCCAGATGACGGGCCTGCCGCGCGCCAGGGTCTGCATCAGCAGGTTCTCCTGGTACTCGGAGTGGATCGACCACTTCGAGTGCGGGGTGACATAGCGGACCGCCACCGAGCGGGCGCCCGCGTCGTCGGTACGGGCGTACTCGCCGAGCGCCGCCAGGTCCAACGGGGGCCGGTACAGCGGGAGTTGCTCGCCGAGCTCGGCCATCCAGTCGTGGTCGAGGTAGAAGTGCTGGCGGCCGGTGTGTTGATGGTGAACGGCGAGTACCGGCGGTCGGGGGCCTCCTTGCCCGACCACTCGAAGCTCGCCCCGACCTGGACAGGCCCCCGCTGGGTGTCGGAGAACACCACGCGCCGTTCGGCGACCGTCTCCGAGAGGGAGGCCAGATGGCTCTCGGGCCCGCAGTGCAGGGCGAGTTGCTCGAATCCCTCGGCGGCCAGGCGGCCGTTGGTGGTGCCGGACAGGGCGAGGATCGCCTCGCAGAGTTTGACGTCCGTGTCCAGGAGCGGCCTGCCGCTCGCCGGCCCGTCGGACGCCGTCCCGCACCGGCTGGCCAGCCAGCGCGCCTCGGGGCCGGGGTGGACGGTCACGCCCTTCACGGTCATGCCGTGCTGTTCGGCCAGTGGGCCGAGCGCCGCGAGCCGGTCGGCGACGGCGGTGTAGTCGCGCTCCACCAGGGTGAGGTCCGGCATGTTGAACCCGGGTACGGGGGACGGACCGCCCTGCCATTCGGGGGTGCTGCCGCCGGGCTGGGCGACTTCGCCCGGGGTGTCGTGGTGCAGGGCCGTCGCCACGAGGTCGTAGGCGGTGTCCAGGCGTCCCGTCGCGAGCTCGCTGAGCTTGGCCGCGAGCCCGTGGAAGATCTCGAAGTCGGTACGGGCCTGCCACGGCGGGTCGATCGCCGGTGAGAAGGCGTGCACATAGGGGTGCATGTCCGTGCTGGACAGATCGTGCTTCTCGTACCAGGTGGCGGCGGGCAGGACCAGGTCCGCCATCAGCGTCGTCGACGTCATCCGGAAGTCGAGGGCGAGCAGCAGGTCGAGCTTGCCGCGCGGCGCCTCCTCGTGCCAGACGACGTCGCGGGGCCGCTCGCCGGGACCGGCTTCGTCGGCGGACGCGTTGTCGCTCGTGCCGAGCAGATGGCGCAGGAAGAACTCGTTGCCCTTGGCCGAGGACCCGATGAGGTTCGCCCGCCACACGGTAAGGACCCGGGGCCAGTTGGCCGGAGCGTCCGGATCGGCGCACGCGAACTGGAGCCGTCCCGCGGCGAGTTCGGCCGCCGTCCACTCCCCGGGTTCGTGACCGCTGGCCCGGACTCGGGCCCCCAGATCGAGCGAGTTGGCCGCGAACGTGGGATACGACGGCATCCATCCCAGACGGGCGGACTGCGCCACCAGGTCGGCGGTGTGGCGCCCGGCGAACAGGCCCTGGCCGACCGGGGAGGCCAGCGCGTCGGCGCCGTACTTCTCGTAGCGCCACTGGCCGGTGTGCAGGTACCAGAACGGGGTGCCCGCCATCTGCCGCGACGGGCGGACCCAGTCCGCGGCGGACTGCAGCTGCTGCCAGCCCGCGTAGGGGCGGACCTTTTCCTGGCCGACGTAGTGCGCCCAGCCGCCGCCGTTGACCCCCTGACAGCCCGTCAGGAGGAGCAGCGACAGGAAGGAGCGGTAGATGGTGTCGGAGTGGAACCAGTGGTTGGTGCCGGCCCCCATCACGATCATGCAGCGGCCGCGGGTCTTCTCCGCGGTGTGCGCGAACTCCCGTGCCGCGCGCACCACCGCCCCCGCCGGTACCGAGGTGATGGTCTCCTGCCAGGCGGGGGTGCACGGCTGGGAGGCGTCCTCGTACCCCACGGGCCACTGACCCGTGAGCCCTTCGCGCCACACGCCGTACTGGGCGAGCAGCAGGTCGAAGACCGTGGTCACCCGGCGTCCGCCGAGCTCCCGCACCGGCACCGAGCGCCGCGTCGTGCCGGTCCGGTCGAAGCGGGGCAGCAGGATCTCGGTGCTCTGGAGGCCTGTCGTGCGATGGAGGCTCAGCTCGGGCACGACGTCGCCGAGGTCCAGGTTCCAGCGTCCTTCGCCCTGCTTGGACCAGCGGTCGCCGATGGTGCCGTTGGGCACGACCGGCCTGCCGGACACCTGGTCGAGGAGGACCGGCCGGAACCGGGCGGCCTCCGCGTCGGACTCGTCCCCGAGCCCGAGGTCGGCGGCGGTCACGAACTTCCCGGCGACGCGGGTGCCGTCCGCGCGTTCCGTCACCTCGACCAGGAACGGCAGATCGGTGAACTTCCTTACGTAGTCCAGGAAGTAGGGCACCTGGCGCTTGACGAAGAACTCGCTCAGGACGACGTGCCCCATCGCCATCGCGAGGGCCCCGTCGGTCCCCGGATGCGGGTGCAGCCACTCGTCCGCGAACTTCGTCGCGTCCGCGTAGTCCGGGGAGACCACCACCACCTTCTGTCCCCGGTAGCGGGCCTCGGCCATCCAGTGCGCGTCGGGCGTCCGCGTAACCGGCATGTTGGAGCCCCACAGCATCAGATACGCCGCGTCCCACCAGTCACCCGACTCCGGCACATCCGTCTGGTCGCCGAAGACCTGCGGGGAGGCGATCGGCAGGTCCGCGTACCAGTCGTAGAACGACAGCATCGGCGCGCCGATGAGCGAGTGGTAGCGGGCACCGACCGCGTGCGAAGCCATCGACATCGCGGGGATCGGCGAGAACCCGGCGACCCGGTCCGGACCGTACGTCTTGATGGTGTGCACCTGGGCGGCGGCCGCGATCTCCAGCGCCTCGTCCCAGCCGACCCGCACCAGACCGCCCTTGCCGCGCGCCGCCTGGTGGCGCCGGCGCCGCTCGGGGTCCCCGGTGACCTCGGCCCAGGCGGCCACCGGATCCTTCAGGCGCGCCTTGGCCTCCCGGTACATCTCCACCAGGACGCCCCGGGCCAGTGGATGGCGCACCCGGGTCGGCGAGTACGTGTACCAGGAGAAGGACGCCCCCCGGGGACAGCCGCGGGGCTCGTACTCCGGCGGGTCGGGGCCCACCGACGGATAGTCCGTCTCCTGGGTCTCCCAGGTGATCAGCCCGTCCTTGACGTACACCTTCCAGGAACACGACCCGGTGCAGTTCACCCCGTGCGTGGAGCGCACCACCTTGTCGTGTGCCCAACGCTCCCTGTAGGGCTCGTCGTTGACCTTCTGGTCCGCGCGGTAGACCGCGCGCAGGTCCGGTGTCGTCGTGGTCCGCCGCAGTATCCGCCCGGCCCGCAGAAGCTGTTCCGTGGCGTTCGCCGCCACCCGTTCCGCTTCCTCGCGCGCACCACGTCGTACCGACACCGTCGCTCCTTCCAGGGCTGCCCGGAGCACACCGGCCCTACGATCTGACATGGGTGACCGGCGTTCCGCTTTACTTTCAGACTGCATCCGCCATGCGGTGTGTGAGGGAGCAACTCTGGGGAGTTGATGCGAGCTATACGTTTTTTGTCTTGCTCTTTGCAATACTTGCAATGCGCATGTGTATGGATGGCTGACGGGGCGACGGGCGTGAACCGTGCAGGCAGGGGAGGGTGACGTACAGATGGAACAGGGAAGTGCCCGGGTGGTGGCCGACTTCGGCCGCGAACTCGCGGCGGCGTCGTTGCGCGCGGGTGGCGCACTGTGGCGGCTCGCCGAGAGCGGACGCGGCCTGGACGCGAACCTGCTGCGGCTGCCGCCGGGCCGCACCATCGACGAGCACACGGACCTCCAGCTGGACGTCCTGCTGATCGTCTTCGAAGGCGGCGGGCAACTCAGGACGGAGACCGGCGCCCAGGAGCTGCGCCCGCTCTGCGCGCTCTGGCTGCCCAAGGGCTCGCGCCGCTCCCTGGCCGCCGGGGTCGACGGGATGGGGTACCTCTCCGTCCATGTGCGAAGGCCCGGCCTCACCATCGCGGGCCCGTCCCGTGACGAGGGCGGAGAGGCGGCCTGCCTGCTCGGCCAGGTGTGCCCGGAGTGCGGCCGGCTGGCGACGGAGCGCGCGGCACGGTTCTGCTGGAGCTGCGGTACGGCACTGGAGGGGTGAGGTCGGGTCGGCGGGCCATGGCACAGCGGACGGACACCACGTGCGGGACTTGTGCTCCTGTTCACGCCAACGGGTGAATCAGGGAATGGATGTCCGGGCCGCTTCCACTCCGTGCGGTGTCCTGAGGGCACGACATGCCGTGACGGGACTTTGGGGGAGTGCATGGGTGTCTTCGTGCTGTGCGCATGGCTGTTGACCGCCGCACTGGGCGGCTACCTCGGCACCGTGTGGATCCGCCACGGCGGCCTGAGACAACGAGCCCCGGGCGTGACGCGCCTCCCGCTGTGGCTGATCGGCGGCCATGTGGTGTTCGCCGTCGCCGGGCTGGCCGCCTGGGCCGGGTACCTCATGGGCGACCTGAGGAGCCTGGCCTGGGCGGCGTGCGCGGGCGTCCTGGTCGTGGCCGCGTTCGGCTTCACGATGCTGCTGCGCTGGCTGCCCAGCTCCGGCCGCCACTCCCAGGGCAGCACGACGGCCGAACGCCATTTCCCTTTCGCCGCGGTTGCCGCCCATGGGATGAGCGCGGGGGCGACAGTGCTGCTGGTGGTGCTTGTGGTGATCCGGCAGATGTGAGGGTGCTGTTCGGGAGGGCTGTCGCCGGGGCCGCACTTTCAACTGCCCGTCCGTTGAGGTGAGTTCAACGGAGAAGCTTCCCGCTCGCGTCGGACTGCCCGAGGACGCGGCGGAGCCAGCGGGTGCGGGCGTCGCGGGCGTCCCGGCTGAGGGCCGCCTGGGGTGCGAAGGTGTCGAAGCCGTGAAAGGCGCCCGGCCATACGTGCAGTTCGGCCTGGCCGCCGGCCTGCCAGAGCGCGTTGGCGTAGGCCACGTCCTCGTCCCGGAAGGTCTCGGCCGACCCGACCTCGATGTACGCCGGGGGCAGCCCGGACAGATCCGTGGCGCGGGCGGGCGCCGCGTAGGGGGACACGTCCTCGGCCCCGTACCGATTCCCCAACAGGGCTCGCCAAGCCGTGCTGTTGGAGGTCCTGTCCCAGGTGTCGACGCCCGCCATCTGATGGCTGGAGCAGGTGTTGTCGCGGTCGTCGAGCATCGGGGACAGGAGCAGCTGGCCGATCGGTGCGGGGCCCGAGCGGTCACGGGTGAGCAGGGCCAGAGCCGCCGCGAGCCCGCCGCCGGCACTCTTGCCTCCGACGATGACGCGGTCCGGGTCGATGCCCAGTCCGGACGCGTGCGCAGCCGCCCAGACGAAACCGGCGTAGCAGGCCTCGATCGGGCCGGGATGCCGCGTCCGCGGGGCCAGCGGGTATTCGACCGAGATGACGGCCAGCTTGAGCGGCAGCGCCAATTCGCCCAGCAGGCGCGGGAGTACGGACCAGGCGTTGCCCATGATCATGCCGCCGCCGTGCAGGTAGTAGAGCAGCGGCAGCGGGCCGCTGACCCCGGCGGGCCGTGCGCTCACCAAGGTGACGTCCCGCCCGCCTGCCAGCACCCGCAGCTCCTCCACCTCGAAGTGGCCGCCGGCCCGCAGATCCTCCGCCGACGGCCGGGGCCGCGCCATGGCGTCCCGCTCCTGCCGAGCCGCCAGGTTCTCCGGGGTGAACGGCTCAGTCACCCCGGCCCCCAACCTGCCCAGTGCCGAGCCCAGTTCGGGGTCGAACGGGGGCACGCCCCGAGCCGTCGATGCGGGGCAGGGCCGCGACGGCACTGCGCACCCTGGTGCGAGATCCATGCGGCGTAGTGAATCACCCGCCGGACGGCGGCCGTTGGCGGCCCCGAACTGTCCGTCGGCTGCGGCCGCAGCGGGGGAGCGTCGGTCGGCAACTCGTCTGCGTAAAGCCAAGATTTGGTACGCGCCGGACGCCCGCCGCCGCGTTATGGCCGATTATCCGCGCTCGGCGGAGTGTTCTTCCCGGTCCCGAATGGCCGATTGATATCGGAAAGATTGGCTGATTCGGGAGAGTTGGGCTGCGGTCAATACTCTCATCCGGAAGATTTCATTCAGATCTCCCCATGGGAGTGACCGTGAGGTACGCTCGCCGTGAGCCCGACACCGGGCCGAGGGGGTACGCCTTGGGTGTTCACGAGGACGTTCGCGCGCATGGCTGATTTTCCCCGCCGGCCACAGTGAAGGTGGAGCGACCCCGTGTCACGGGATTCGGACAAAGCAATACCTCAGTAGGGGCGGCAAGTCGGACAACCCGCACTTGAGCCTTGCTCTGGGGAGTCCCCGTCCCCGCCCGTGCCGGATCGCCTGAGATCGCAGCGGATCGATTTGATCCAGGAGATTCGATCCATGGAAGAGATTCGATCCATGGAAATTCGACCCACGAAGAACTGCGCGAAGCCGACGGTACAGAGGCCCGACCTCCTTGCCGTTCTCCCCATTGGTCCATGACAAATGCGACTCAATGGCGGACCGGCATTCAGGCCTTATTCGATCTCGTGGCCGCACTGACGCCCGGCCTCCACAGAGGCCCGCAGGCGGCCGCACGGGGGAAGGGGACGGCGTACATGGCTCAGATCCGCGTGCTGATCGCCGATGACCAGGTCGTGACCCGATCCGGTCTCGTGGCCATGAGCAGAGAGGCGCCCGGACTCGACGTGGTCGGCGTGGCGCAGGACGTCGCCGGCGTCCTGGCCGCCGTCGACTGCGGAAATCCCGATATCGTCCTGCTCAACCTGCGCACACTGACGGGAGACAGCCTTCGTCATCTCGTCCAACTGATCGGCGCGCACGTTTCGGTCATCGTCTTGTGGTGCCACGACTCCGCCGTCACGATCCAGGACGCGTTACGGGCCAAGGTCGCCGGATTCATGGACCTGGAGATCCTGCAAGAGGAATTTGCCGGCGTGATCGCTCTGGTCGGCCGCCGTGGCTGCGCCGCCTATCTGCTGCCCCGAGACCGGCTTTCCGACATCGGCGAAGGGTGCTCGATGTCATCGACCTCGGGGGCGATGTCGAATCTCACCTCACGCGAGAACGACGTTCTGCGGCTGCTCGCCGACGGCATGACGAACAAACAGATCGGCTCCTCTCTCCATATCGCCGAGAACACCGTCAAGAAACACGTCCATCGCGTCATGATCAAGTTATCGGCCTCAAGCCGGGTGGAAGCGGCGTTGCTTGTTTCCCGGCTCGGCCCGAGGGTGTGAGCCGTACGGGGCCGGCGGTACGTCCGGTCAGGAGAAGAGCGACTTGAGCAGCACCTCATAGGTCCGGCCCGCGCCGGTCACCGTCGGCTCGCCTTTCATCGCCACCTCGTGCCCGAGGTAGGTCAGCGCACCCAGAAGGGCGAGCGCGAGCTGCCGGGAGCTCTCGGCTCCCGCGCCGACGCCCTCGACGCCGGGGCCGGTTCGGGTCGTCGTGGCGCGCGCCCGTTCCACCAACCGGATCGTCGTCGACAGCCACCACTGCTCGTCGATCCGCCGCCAGCGCTCGTACCCGAGCACCGCGGGGGCATCCAGCAGGAGCAGTCGGGCGACGGCCGGATCGGCGCAGAATGCGAGGAACTCCCGCCCTGAGCAGAGGAGTTGAGCGACGGGGTCGTCCTCGACGGCTCCCAAGGCTCGGATCCGTACCGCGAGCTCGCGGTGGATGTCGTGCACGACGTCCACGAGGAGCGCCTCCTTGCCCGCCCAGTGGTGATACAGCGCACCCGTCGTGAGCCCGGCGTGCTCGGCGATCTCCGCGATGGTCGTCGAGGAGTACCCCCGCTCGCTGAACAACTCCCGTGCGGTGTGCGTGAGTTGGGCTCGGGTGGTCTCGGTGCGTTCGGCGTTGGTCCTGCGTGGCGACATACCGAACGATGCTATGTTTCTTCGATGATGGATGTCGATGCAGCGCAGGCCGTCCTCGATAACAGCCCCTTCGGCCCCTGGTGGGGATTCCGGGTCGAAGCCGTCAAAGAGGGGCGGGCCAGAGTCTCGCTCCCGCAGCGCCCCGAACTTTTCCGCCCGGGCGGCGTGCTCCAGGGCGGGTGCGCGATGACGCTCGCCGATGTGACCTGCTGGATCGCGATCATGTCGCTGTTCGGCGAGGACGATCCTTCCGTGACCCAGCAGATGACGACCAGCTTCCTCGGGCCGGCCCGGACTGATCTGGTCTGCGAGTCGACGATCGTTCGGCCCGGGCGGTTGATCGTGTACGGGACCGCGGAGACGACCGACACGTCGGGGAGACTCGTCTCCCACCACACGCTCACGTACATCCGGCCTCCGCAGCGGAACGGGGGCTGAGTCTCAGCGCCTTGATTTTCGGCCGCGAGCCGTCCCCGCGGCTGGTCGCCCAGTTCCCCGCGTCCCTAAATGAACCCCCGCACCACACCTGAGCAGCAGGTGGTGCGGGGGTTACTTGTGTGGCTCACGAGCCCGGAAACATCCCTCCGAAGTACCTCTTACGAGCCCCACGGTTACCCCCATGGTTCAGGGGCGAGATGGGTCCATCGTGCACTACCGACGGCGCGAACCGGCCGGATAGGCTCAATTTCTCGGCTACCGGAGGAGATTCGTATGGCGACTGTCTATTCGGAGAATGTGAGCCTGGAGAGTGTCGCTGAACTCCCGGAGGAATACCGGGAGGTGTTGACCCATCAGATGCTCGCCAATGGTGAGGGCGAGCTGAGCGCCGGTGACACCTACGTCGACTCGTTCTATCCGCTCGCTCCCAACGCCGATGAGCGCTATATGTGCCTCAAATTCGGCATGGAAGAAGTGGACCACTTCCGGCGCTTCGCTAAACTGCTCACCCCGCTCGGCATCGACACCTCGCACATGGTGAACCAGGCCGTGGCGGACCGGCGTTACTTCCCCGCCGAGAGCATGACGACGCAATTCACCGTCTGGGAAGAGCGCGCCGCGTTCAGCTTCCTCTGCGAGCTCGAAGGGCATTTCCAGATCAAGGAAATGACGACGAGCACGTACGCGCCCCTGCGTGTCGAGGCCGATGCCATCCTCAAGGAGGAGGCCCGGCACTTCGGTTACGGCAAGCGCCTCATGCAGGAGGCGTACGACGCCGGCGGGCAGTCCCGCGACCGGGCCCAGCGGGCGCTGGACCGGTTCTACCCGATGGCGCTCGACATGTTCGGGCGGCCCGACTCCCGGCGCGGACGCCTCGCCGTCAGGTGGGGCCTGCGCAAGCACGACAATGGCGAACTCCGCGAGCTCTACAAGACCGCGATCGCCCAGCACATCGAGAAGATCGGCTTCTCCGTCCCCAAGGTCGACCCCTCGCAGCTCCAATTCGCCTGAGCGACGCTCCAGTTCGCCCGAGCGGCGCCGGCCCAACCTCCCCGGAACGATCCGCTTCCCTCGGAACCCCAGCCACCTCACCGGAGTAGGAATCGATGACGACGACCGACACGCTGATCGACCGGATCAAGACGCACCGCGTCTTCGCGCACCCGTTCTACGACCACTGGGCCGCGGGGCCCCCGTCCGCCGAGGTCTCGGGCGCGCTCTTCCACCAGGTGCAGTCGTTCTGCGCCTCCACCCGTCCCGGCGGCGAGTTCCCGACCGCGCTGCGCGGCCTCGGCTGGGACGAGCAGGCGGTCCTCATCGAAGAGATCGTCGACAGCGAGTCCGGCCACGGCCCCGAACTCGCGACCATGGCCGGCCACATCGTGAACCGCACCGGCTCGCAGGTCTTCGACGACGTGTACGACACCGAGCGCGTCGAGGCATGGCTCAAGACCTCCTCGGACCGGCTGCTCGCCGGCCTCCCCGGCTACGACCGCGAGGCGGGCCTCACGGCTCAGGCGAAAGCCGCCATCGAGGTGTTCCGGCGCCGGTTCTCCGCCGATGCCGAGACCACTGTCCGCAACCTCGGCACCGCGCTCGCGCTGGAGATCATCTCCAACCAGTCCCTGATCCCCGGCGAGAAGCGCGCCCTGATCGACTCCGGCCACTACAAGGCCGAACTCGACGAGCCGGAAATGCACTACATGGCAGAGCACTGGGGTGAGGCAGGCGCCGAGCAGCAGCACGAATCGAATGTGATCCGCGCCGTCTCGGCCGTCATGGACGCGTCGAACAGCGAGCAGGTAGAGCAGGGTGTCGAGGACTTCCTCGAATCGCTGTGCGCGCTGTGGGACGTCCTGGACGCGGCGCTCCTCTCGTCCGGATTGCAGCAGCCGGCCGCATAATTCTCCGCCGCACGGGCCGGTGGTTCGCGCCTCGTAGCGGGCCGCCGGCCCGGCAGTCGACGGACACAATCCAGGGGTGGGTCATGAGTGTGTTCAACGAAATGGACGGCCACGAGCAAGTTCTGTTCAGCTCCGGCCCCGGCGGGCTCCGCTGCGTCATCGCCATCCATTCGACCCTGTTGGGCCCCGCGCTCGGCGGAGTGCGATTCCTTCCGTACGCCGATGACGACCAGGCGGTCGGCGACGCGTTACGCCTTTCCCGCGCGATGACGTACAAGGCGGCCTGCGCGGGACTGGACATCGGGGGAGGAAAAGCCGTCATATTCGGCGGTCCGGGGGTGGAGAAGTCCGAAACGCTGCTCCGCGCTTTCGGCCAGGCGGTCGAGAGCCTCTCGGGACGGTTCATCGCGGCCTGCGACATGGGCATCACCACCGCCGACCTCCGGATCATGAGCAAGGAGTCCCGGTGGATACGCGGCCTGGACGTCGAGGAGGGCGGCTCCGGTGAATCCGGCGCGATGACCGCGTACGGCGTGAACCTCGGCATCCGGGCCTGCCTGGAACACCTCGACGGCAGCGACAGTGTGGCGGGCCGCCACATCGCCATCGACGGTGTCGGGAAGGTGGGCGGGCGGCTCGCGGCGCATCTCGCCGAAGGCGGCGCGCGGCTGACCGTGGCCGACATCGACCAGGAGAAGGCCGAGCGGGTGGCCGAGGCCTGCGGGGCGGAGGTCGTCAGCCGAGAGAAGCTCTACCTCCTCGACGTGGACGTCCTGAGCCCGAACGCGATCGGCAACGTCATCGACGCCGACGTCGTGGACAAGCTGCGCTGCCGCGTCGTCGCGGGCGGCGCCAACAACCAGCTCGCCGCCCCCACGATCGCGGAACGGCTCGCGGCGCGCGGCATCCTCTACGCACCCGACTTCGTGATCAACGCGCTCGGCCTGATCCAGGTCGTCGACGAGCTGCATCCGGCGGGCCACGACATGAACCGGGTGCGGCAGCGCGCCCAGCTGATTCCGGAACGGCTCGTCGAGATCTTCACCAGGGCCAAGCACCTGAACATCAGCACGGCCGCAGCCGCGACCAGCATGGCCCGCGATCGCCTCGCCGCAGTACGCGGCGTGAGCTCGTTCTGGCTGCCGCCGCGGTGCGGGTGAGGGGCGGCAGCACATGGTGCGGGGCCCCATGGGGTGCCCGCACATGGCGTGCGGCGCCATATGGCGCGCCCACATGAGATCCTGCGCGACCAGCTTCGGTCCCACACGGCCGGAATTACGGTTCATAGACGATTATTTGACGTGATTCATAGGTCAGCTGCGTATGTTTCGCCGTATGTCCTCCATGCGCCCCCGCCCGCCCGGATCCCTGCTCACCCGCACCCTGCGGCTCCTCGGGGTGAGTGTTCTGGCGGGCGCGATGGCCGCCGGGATCGTACTGCCCGCGGTGGGCGCGCTGGGATTGGGTGCGAAGACCGCCGCGGAGAGTTTCAACAGTCTGCCCGACGTGTTCAAGACGCCCCCGCTGTCCCAGGCGTCCCAGATCTACGACGCCGACGGCGGCCTCATCGCCACGGTCTACGACCGCGACCGCACCGTCATACCCGGTGACCAGATCGCCCCGGTCATGCGCAAGGCGCTGGTCGACATCGAGGACAACCGGTTCTACCAGCACGGAGCCGTCGACCTGCAGGGCGTACTGCGCGCCCTGAACAAGAACGCGGCCAGCGGCAGCGTGGCCCAGGGCGGCTCCACCCTCACCCAGCAGTACGTGAAGAACGTATTCGTCGAGCAGGCGGGCAGCGACCAGAAGGCGGTCCTCGAAGCCCAGCGCCAGACCCTCGGCCGCAAGATCCAGGAGCTGCGCTACGCGATCGAGCTCGAACAGACCCTGCCCAAGGACCAGATTCTCACCAACTACCTCAACATCACGTTCTTCGGCGAGCAGGCGTACGGAATCGAGGCCGCCGCCGAGCGCTACTTCAGCGTGCACGCCAAGGACCTCTCGCTGCCCCAGGCCGCCCTGCTCGCCGGGATCGTCCAGTCGCCGTCCATGTACGACCCGGTCACCAACGCCCGCCTTGCCAAGCAGCGCCGCGACACGGTCCTGACCAAGATGGCCCAGTACGGTTCGATCACCGCCGCCCAGGCCCAGCAGGCGATCAGCACGCCGATCAAGCTCCAGATCAGCAAGCCGCGCCAGGGCTGCATCACCGCCCAGCAGGGCGAGGGCTTCTTCTGCGACTACGTACACCACGTCGTGGTGACCGATCCGGCGTTCGGCAAGACCGCCACCGAGCGGCAGGCACTGTGGAGCAGGGGTGGTCTGCAGATCCGTACGACGCTGGCCCCCAAGGCGCAGAAGGCCCTGCAGCAGTCGGTCACCTCGCACGCGTACACCACCGACGACGCGGCCGCCGTGATGAGCCTGGTCCAGCCCGGCACCGGCAAGATCGTCGCGATGGGGCAGAGCCGCGACTACGGCCTCGGCGCGGATCAGACGGAGATCAACCTCAACGTCGGTACGGACATGGGCGGCGGCCTGGGCTTCCCGACCGGCTCCACGTTCAAGCCGATCGTGGCGGCCGCGGCCCTGGAGAAGGGCACGACCCCGGACCAGGAGTACCCGGCGCCGTACTCCATGCCGTGGCCCGCCATGTCCGACTGCGCGGGCAACACCTATCCGGAGAACGGCGAGGTACACAACGACAGCACGTCCCTGACCGGACCGTTCTCCATGCCGGACGCCATGGCGCAGTCCGTCAACACCTACTTCGCCCAGCTGGAGGCCGACACCGGGCTGTGCGACGTGTCGAAGATGGCCAACGCGCTCGGCATCACCGAGCAGGCCGGCGGCACCAAGCTGCAGGTGGTCCCCTCGCTGACGCTGGGCAGCAATGACCTGACCCCGCTGGAGATGGCCAACGTGTACGCCACCTTCGCCAACCACGGCACGTACTGCGCTCCGGTCGCCATCACCTCGGTGACCAAGCCGGACGGGTCCAACGTGCAGGTGCCGCAGGCCAATTGCCATCAGGTGATGTCCACGGAGACCGCCGACACCGTGACCACGATGCTCCTGGGCGTCGTCCAGGACGGCACCGGCAAACCCGCCGGGCTCACCGACCGCGACAGCGCGGGCAAGACCGGCACCACCGACGAGAGCAAGCAGGTGTGGTTCGCCGGATACACCCCCGAACTGTCCGGCGCCGCCGTCGTCAGCGACACCCGGAGCCCGCAGGACCTCGACGGCCAGAGCATCGGCGGCGAGACCATCGGACAGGCCTTCGGCGGCACCCTCGCCGGACCTGTGTGGCGCGACTCCATAGAGGGAGCGCTCGCGGGACAGCCCGCCGGAACGCTCACCACGACCACGCTGCCCGGCGGGTCGGGTTCCGACGGCTGAGGTCAGGGGGTGTTGAGATAGGTGAGGACGGCGAGCACGCGACGGTTGTTGCTGTCGTCGTCGGTGATGCCGAGCTTGCCGAACATCGACGTCGTGTACTTGCTGATCGCGCTCTCACTGAGGAAGAGCCGTTGGCCGATGGCCTGGTTGGACAGGCCTTCGGCCATCAGGCCGAGGACGGAGTGCTCGCGTTCGGTGAGCCCTTCGAGGAGCCGGTTCGAGGATCCGCTGGAGAGCAGTTTGGCGATGACGGCCGGGTCCATGGCGGTGCCACCGGTGGCGACGCGTTCCAGCGCGTCGATGAACTGGTCCGCGTCGAACACGCTCTCCTTGAGGAAGTAGCCGATGCCACCGGTGCCGTCGGCCAACAGCTCGCGGGCATAGAGCTGTTCAACGTGCTGGGACAGGATCAGGACCGGCAGGCCGGGCACCTCGCGGCGGGCGGCGAGGGCCGCGCGCAGGCCCTCGTCCGACTGACCCGGCGGCATGCGCACATCGACGACGGCCACGTCCGGCCGCCACTCCAGGAGCGCGTCGAGGGTCTCCGGCCCGGTGGCGGCCGTCGCCACCACCTCGTGTCCGTACGCCTCGATGAGACGGACCATCCCGTCGCGCAGCAGGTAGAGGTCTTCGGCTACGACGATTCGCATGGCACCATCATCCTCACCCGCGTCGGACCGCCCGCCGGGCTGGTGATCTCCAGGGTGCCGTCGAAGACCGCGAGGCGGCGCCCGAGCCCCGCGAGTCCGCCGTCGGCGCGTGCGCCGGCCCCGCCCCGGCCGTCGTCCTCGACCTCCACGACGAGGGTGGTGCCGTCCCGCGTGATGGAGATCCGCGCCCGGTTCGCCCGGGCGTGCTTGACCGCGTTGGTCACCAGCTCGGCGATGCCGAAGTACAGGGCGGACTCGATGGGCGGGTCCAGACGCAGCTCGACGTCGGCGCTGACCGCCACTTCCAGTGGGCTGTCCAGGGCGAAGGCACGCACGGCATCGATGAGCCCCCGCTCGTTCAGAACGGGCGGGCTGATGCCCTGGACCAGTTCGCGCAGCTCGGTCAGCGACGTGGCGGCGCCGACCCGGGCCTCCCGCATCAGCGCCCTCGCCTGGTCGGGGTCGGTGTCCATCAGCTTCTCGGCGGTCGCCAGTGAGAGCCCGAGCGCGACCAGGCGCGCCTGCGCCCCGTCGTGCAGGTCACGCTCGATCCGGCGGATCTCGGCGGCCTGCGCGACGGTGGTGTCCGCGCGCTGAGCGGTCAGTGCGTCCACCCGGTCGGCAAGCGCCATCGCCGCCGACGTCCGCAGGAACCGTACGGCCACGGGCTCCACGGGCCGCCAGGCGTACGGGGCGGTGGCGACGGCCACGACCAGGCCGAACACCCCGACGAGGTGCGGGGCGAGCCCCGACCGGCCGAACCCGAAGGCCGCCGCGGCCACCCCGGCCAGGGGGACGGCCGCCACCACGCCCGCGCTGACCGCCACGATCGCCGCGAACCGCAGGTCACGCCAGTTGGCCGGGTCGCTCCAGCGGAGCCGCAGCTTCTGGTCCATCACGGCATCGCGGCTGGTGCGCTCGTAGCCGAAGCCGTTCCACCAGTACCCGGTGGACAGCCGCGTCACCGGCCCCGGCCGGCGGTATCCGGAGGCGATGACTGTGCCGGTCCACCGCGCGACGAGGAAGCGGACTGTCCGGCACACCGGGCGGGACAGGCCGAGCGTGCCCACGCAGACCAGCACGACCGGCGCGAGCCACGACCAGGGATTCGCCGCTCCCCACCAGATCCCCAGTGCTATGGCGCCGGCCCACACAGCCGGAATCACCATGGTGGCCACCACCACAACGCAGGCCCGGACGAACCCCACACAGACACCTGCCACCCACGATCCCAGCTGTCGCATGACCTTCCTTCTCCCTCACAACCCCGACCGCGGCACGGGCAGTTCCCGCGTTCCACCCATCGGGCCGGTACGGCTTCGTGATCTCCACTCTGCACCGCGCGGCTCCCGCCCGGCCCCAGGTCGGCCCAGGAGTGGGTCTGGCCCCACCCACCCCGGCGTCCAGGCCCATACCGCCCCTTCGACGCGCTTCCTAACGTCGAAACGAAGCCGAACGCGGACACCCCGAAGGACGAGGAAGACCATGGAAACCACCGCCCGCACCACACTCGCAGTCACTCACCGCTGTGCCCAACTGGCCTTCCGCAAGACGAAGTTGATCGTCACCGCCTATGGTGCGCTGAGCTCGGTGGTCCTGCTCACGGTCGTCATCCGCGCACTCACCGGCCACACGGTGAGCTCATTCATGTGGGGCCGGTCGGGCGGAGTGCTGGCGAGCGCCGCGGTGACGTACTGGCTGACCGGCGTCGCCGCACAGGGAAAGCGATGGGCCTATGTGAGGGTGCGCGTCGTCTCGGTCGTCGTACCGATCGCGATCGTCGCCGTCGACGTCATCGGCGGCCTGCCGGGCTGGTTCGTCGCGATGCAGGTCGTATGCGCTCTCACCATCGGAGCGACGGCTTTCGTGGTCAACGGATCCGAAGTGCGAGCCGCGTTCTCCAAAGAGCGCTGACGGTTACCGAGACCCCCAGATTGACAACTTTAGTTGCCGTAGGCGTGTTGGGAAACTAAAGGTGTCAGCATGACGTCACCTGAGATCACCACTCCGGAACGGACCGCCCTCGACAAGGCCCTCTACGACGCCCTCAACCCGCTCGCCTCGGCCCTGCGCGCCCGGGCGACGGGACTCCCCGAGGAGCGCATGTGGGAAGCGGCCCCCCTGGAGGTGACCCTGTCGATCCTCGCCACCTGGAAGGTGGTGGACGCGGAGGTCAAGCACCTCACGGCCCTGGCCGCGAAGACCGCGGGCTCCTACGGCGCGAGCTATGAACAGCTGGGCGCCGCCTGGGGGATCACCCGTCAGGGCGCCCGTAAGAAGTGGCCGGATGCCGTCGACAAGGCGGCGCCGGGTGAACCAGGAGAGAGCCTCGTCGAACTCTGCGGCGGCAGCGCCACCTTGTCGCGAGACCCGTCGTCGGGCCACTGGCGCTGGGCCGGCCGGGCCGCCGACGGCACACACGGCCAGGCCGCCAGCGCCTCGCGCCACGCCACGAAGGAAGAGGCCGCCGCCCACGCGGGCGCCTTCCTCAAGGAACATGCGGCCGAGGGGAGTTGAGGGAGGCACGCGCGTGGCCGAAACGGCGCGGGAGCGATGAGTTGGTGCGCGGTCGGCTGTTCCTCGCGATGACCCGCGCCCGCGACATGCTGTGGCTGGGCGGCGTGGCTCGGTAGCGAGTCACGCACTCGTCGCTTCGCCCATCCCGGGGCCACCCATCGAACCCACGTCGGAGGTGTATCCGGCCCCCACCCGGTCGCTGCCGCGAAGCGGAACCCGGGGGAGCGGGAAATGACATCGGCCGTTCCGCAGTGGGGAGTTGAAGATCACGCACGTTATCGGTCTGTCGTACGATGCGTCATACCAGAGCGGGACGCTGTGCGTGGAACTTTGCCAACTGCGCACCGAGGGTGATGTATTGACGACTACGGTGAGTGGTCGACGAGCAAAGTGGGCCTTACATCAGCCGAGTTGGGCCTGCCAGAATGATCCATGGGACCCCACGCACCGAGGACACCGATGTCTCATCTCCGCGCACCCGCCGCGCGGCCGGACCGCCGCGAGGGCGGGCGGCACGGCCGCAACGCCACCCGGCCGCAGCAGCCCACCGTCGACGCCGGACACCCGGCCCCGGCGGGCCGGGCGCCGATGCCCCCAGGGCCGCGCCCGTCGCCCGAGTCCCGCATACGCCCGCAGCTGCTGCGCGCCGCCGTACTGCCCGCCACCGTGGCGGTGCTGTGCGGCGCCGCCGCCGTCGCCTTCACCCTGCACTCCACCGGCCGGCACCCCAGCACGGGGCTCTGGGCCATGCTCGCGGGCCTCGCCGTGCTCGCCATCGCCGCCCTGATCGCGGCCGGAATCGGCGCCGACCGGGCAGCCAAGACCGTGCTCGGCCGCGCCAACGGACTGCGCCGGAGCAGCGCCCGCTCGGCCGCCGACCTCCGTACGGTCGTCGAGGCACTGCGGCGCGGCGAAGGGCCGCCAGCACGCCACGCACCGGACCAACTGCCCGCAGGAGCCGACGAGTTCGAGCTGCTCGCGCACGAGCTGAACCGCTCGTACGACGCGGCCGTGGTCGCCGTCGTGCAGGCCTCCCAGCTCTCCAGCAGCGTCGGCAACGAACAGAAGGTCGAGGTCTTCGTCAACCTCGCCCGCAGGCTCCAGTCCCTCGTCCACCGGGAGATCCAGCTCCTGGACGAGCTGGAGAACGAGGTCGAGGACCCCGAGCTGCTCAAGGGCCTCTTCCACGTCGACCACCTGGCCACCCGGATCCGCCGCCACGCCGAGAACCTCGCCGTGCTCGGCGGCGCCATCTCGCGGCGCCAGTGGTCCCACCCGGTCACCATGACCGAGGTCCTGCGCTCCTCGATCGCCGAGGTCGAGCAGTACCCCCGGGTCAAACTGGTGCCGCCGATCGACGGGACGCTGCGCGGCCACGCCGTCGCCGACGTCATCCACCTCCTCGCCGAACTCGTCGAGAACGCCACGGTGTTCTCGGCCCCGCACACCCAAGTCCTCCTGCGCGCCCAGTTCGTGACGGCGGGTCTGGCCGTCGAGGTCGAGGACCGGGGCCTCGGCATGCCGGTCACCGAGCAGAGCAAGATGAACGCGCTGCTCTCCGACCCCGACCAGGTCAATGTCGCCCACCTCCTCCAGGACGGCCGCATCGGCCTGTTCGTGGTCTCCGCCCTTGCCCGCAGGCACGGCATCGCGGTCCGCCTCCAGACCAACATCTACGGCGGAGTCCAGGCCGTACTGGTGCTGCCACAGGGCCTGTTGGGGGCCGAACCCGAAGGCCTCAACCAGCAGGGCCGCCCCCAGCCGCAGACGGCGCAGAGCGCGGAGCGGGAGAGCACCGGCCAGATCCCCGTCGTGCTGGCGCCCCCTCAGATGACCCAACCCGCCGAGGTGAGCGCGCCGCTCCCGGCCGCCGCCCCCGCGCCCGCCATCGCTCCCGTACAGCCGGAGCCCGTGCACCAGACCCGGCCCACCGTCGGCCTGCTGCCCCCGCCCCGGGGGCATCTGTCCGAGCCCACCACGGCCGGCCAAGGAAGCGGCCCGCTGCCCGTGCGCGGGGCGCACGACGAGCGGCCCAACCCGGCCGCCGCACCCCCCGGCATCCACCACGGCGCGGCGCCCGAGCCCGTCGAATCCCGGGTGCCCATCACTCCGAGAGCCCAGAACGGAGCCGTGCGCGGCACCATGGGCCGCCCCGATCTGCCCCGGCGCCGCAGCCAGGAACACCTCGTACCCCAGCTGCGGGACGCGCCCGCACCCCGCAAGGATGACGAACACGCCCTGCACGACCCGGGGTTGATGGCCGCCTTCCAGCGAGGCATCGGCCTCGCCGAGGCACAGCAGAGCCACTCCGCACAGTCGACCCACCAGTCCCCCCAGGCGCTCCAGTCGGAAACTGACGCCGAACACTCCAAGGAGTAGATGCACCATGGCGAGCGATGCGCCGACCGGACACGTCTCGGACCTCGACTGGCTGCTGAGCGGACTGGTCCAGCGGGTGCCCTACACCCGCAATGCGGTTCTGCTCTCCTCCGACGGCCTGGTGAAATCCGTTCACGGCCTGGACACCGACAGCGCCGACCACATGGCGGCCCTCGCCTCCGGCCTCTACTCCCTCGGCCGGAGCGCGGGGGCCCGCTTCGGCGACGGGGGCGAGGTCAGGCAGGTCGTGGTGGAGCTCGACTCCACGCTCCTGTTCGTGTCCACGGCAGGATCGGGGACCTGTCTCGCCGTGCTCGCCGGCCGGGAGGCCGACGCCGCGGTCCTCGGCTACGAGATGGCCATGCTCGTCAAGAGCGTACGGCCCTACCTCGTGACGCCGGCCAGGCAAGGAGCCGGGACACCCAGCGGCCTGAGGAGTTGACCGTGGCGGCCCCGCAGGACGGGCCGTGGCTCGACGACGCGGCCGGGCGGCTGATCCGCCCCTACACGGTGAGCAACGGCCGCACCCGGCCGACCGCGACCCTGGACCTGCTCTCGCAGGTGATGGCCACCGGAACGATCCCCCAGACGCACCTGGGCCCCGAGCACTCGCAGGCCCTCGGCCTGTGCAAGGGGCCCACCTCGGTGGCGGAGATCTCGGCACACTTGCGGCTGCCGGCCGTCGTCACCAAAGTGCTCCTTTCCGACCTGGTGGACTGCGGGGCGGTGACCGCACGCGCCCCCCGCTTCCACCACACACCCACCGACCGATCCCTGCTGGAGGCAGTGCTCGATGGCCTACGACGACGGCTTTGACGCCCTGCCCGACGGGGACGCCGTCGACCAGTTCCCCACCGCGCTGAAAATCCTCGTCGCGGGAGGGTTCGGGGTCGGCAAGACCACCTTCGTCGGGGCGGTCAGCGAGATCGAACCGCTCTCCACCGAAGAGCTCCTCACCACGGTCAGCGTCGCCCACGACAGCCTCGAAGGGGTCGAGTCCAAGACGACCACCACGGTCGCCATGGACTTCGGCCGCATCACCCTGGACGACCACCACGTGCTCTATCTGTTCGGCACGCCCGGGCAGGAACGCTTCTGGTTCATGTGGGACGAGCTGTCCGAGGGGGCCCTGGGCGCGGTGATCATCGCCGACACCCGGCGGCTCGACGAATGCTTCTCCGCCGTCGACTTCTTCGAGCGGCGGGGGATCGGATTCCTCGTCGCCGTCAACGAGTTCGACGGTTCGTACCGCTACGACCCGGAGGAGGTGCGGGCCGCCATAGACCTCAAGCCCGAGGTTCCCGTCGTGCTGTGCGACGCCCGCATCGGCAGCTCCGGCATCCGGACGCTGGTCACCCTGGTCCAGCATCTGCTCGCCACCATCCCGGCAGCCACCAGCCATGGAGCTTGACATGACGTACGACCCGACCGGACACCTCCTGCTCACCCCCGTCGACCGGGAGGCGCCGGTCCGCGTCCAGCGGCTGCGGCAGCTGGGCATGGGGGAGTGGCCCGACCCGGCCTTCGACGAGTTCGCGCGCAAGCTCGCCGAGGTGACCGAGGCGCCCTTCTCGATGGTCAACTTCATCGACGAGAACCAGCAGTTCTTCGCCGGCCTGCACACCCCGAACGGCGCCCACACCGGCTCGGACCTGGCCGCCGCGTCCGGTGGGGTGAGCCGGATCATGGCCCGCGACCACGGGTACTGCCCGCACGTCGTCGTCCGCCGCAAGGCGCTGGTCCTGGAGGACGTGTGCGATTACCCGCGCTTCGCGGGCAACCCGGTCGTGGACGAGATCGGCATCCGCTCCTATCTGGGGGCGCCGCTCATCGACCGTACGGGCATCGCGCTCGGCACGATCTGCGTCGTGGACACCGAGCCGAGGCCCTGGGGGCGGGCCGGCCTGGAGACCATCAAGTCCATGGCGGCGGAGCTCGTCGAGCAGATCCACCGGCGCGAGGACGGCCGTATCTGAGCCGCCCTCGCGGTGCACGCACGGTCAGTGGGCCGCGGCCAGCTCCTCCATCCGCACCAGCTCGGAGAGCTGCTGCGACCACTGGCCCTTCGCCGTGCCAAGAGCCACCTCGGCCAGCCTCAGTAACTGGACGTCCGAGGTGCCGGCCGGAGCGAAGATGTGGTGGGCGTCGCGCAGATAGCGCTCGATGGGGCGGTCGGTGAACAGCCCGGCCGCCGCATGGATCTCCATGGCGTTGCGCGCGGAGTCCAGCGTCGACTCGACGTTGACGACCTTCGCGTTCATGAGCTCCGCGTCGCAGGGCAGCCCCTGGTCGAGCAGATGGACCGCGTGGTAGGCGACGAGCCGGGCCGTCATCAGACGGGACTTCAACTGCCCCAACTTGATTTTGATGTTGGGGAGTTCATGCAGCGGCTTGCCGTAGCGGATCCGCTCCGTGCAGAACCTGGTGGTCTCCTCAAGGATCGCCTGGTGGATGCCGAGCGACACGGCGGTGAGGTTGGCCCGCCCGTAGAGGACGCTGGAGGAGTACGCGACAGCGAGCCCGTCGCCCTCCTCGCCGAGCCGGTTGCCCACGGGGACACGGCAGTCGTGGAAGTGGACCTCACCGAAGCTGAAGCCGTGCAGGCCCATCGACTCGCGGTGCTCGCCCAGCGAGAAGCCCGGCCGGTCCGACTCCACAAGGAAGGCCGAAAGTCCCTTCGAGCCCGGTCCGGTACGCAGGACCACCCCGTGGAGATCACCGACGTGACTGTTGCCGACGTACACTTTTCGGCCATTGAGTACGTAGTCGTCGCCGTCGCGGACCGCGCTCGCCGCCATTCCAAGGACATGACCGCCCGACTCCGGCTCGGTGACCGCGATCGTCGGCAGGCATTCGCCTGCGGAAACGGCCGGGAGCCAGCTCTTCTTCTGCTCCTCGCTGCCGAAGTGGACGATCTTGGCGACGCCGAGCTGGGAGGCCTGCACCATGGCGCCCATCGCGCCGCTCACCCGGGACAGCTCCTCGATGATGATCGTCTTGCCGAGGTGCCCCACCCCCATACCGCCGTAGGCGGGGCTCACGGTGGCTCCTATCCAGCCCTGCCGGGCGATCAGCCGCGACAGCTCGTGCTGGACGGTGCGGGCCGTTTCCATCTCGGCGATCCGCGGCCGGACCTCGCGTTCCGCGAAGTGCCGTACGTCTTCCCTGAGTTGTTGGTGCAGTCGGCTGTTGAAGTATGCGTCCATCCGCGAGCCCTCCTCCGCGAAACGCCTGCCGCGGGAGGCCCCGGCAGGTGGTGCATCGGCAGTGGTCCCGTCCCGAAGAGGCCGACCTCCTCAATGCTGTGGATCACCTTCGGTTCGTACAACATTCGTCGTCAACTTTGGCCGGAATCAGGCGTGTTGACGTTTGAATGGCGATGTGTTGTGTGCGGGCCGGCCCGTTCGGTCCCAGTCGATTGCATCCCCTTCACACATCTTTCTGCCACATGCCCACGGCAAAGGTTTCGTGGGCATGTGGCACTCAGGGTCAGGAAGCGGAATCAGATGGGCACGGTCGTGACATCCGGGGACAAGTGCAGAACCGATTCGCTTCGACATCGACGAAATCGACCTTCCCTTCCTGCATGTGGGTGAACGATGGAGGCCCGCAGTGCCAGACCGGCCGACGTCTTCGCCGCGCTGGGGTGGCGTCGGGTGGCGAACCAGTCGGTGAAGTACGGGAGTTGGGCCGGCCGCGCCGGGGTTGAGCGGCCTGTGGAGAGGGGCGCGCGATTCTCTCGATCGCGGCGCTGACCTGGCGGTCTTCCGCGCGGCGTACGGCATGGCGGATCTCGGAGCGGCGGCAGTGGCAGCGGCCTCGGATCTCGGCGCGCCGGGCGGCGCGGAACACGGACGGCCCGGCACGAGTCCGCGACGGAGTCTCCGGCCGACTGTCTTGATCCATAACTCCCCCTCCTTGTACGGGAGTTGATCGGTTCTGAAAGAGGCACCGATACCTCTCCGTCACGCTTACGGTTGCGTTCGGGGGCGGCGCGTTGGGGTGCGGCCCGGCGCACACGGTGTGCGCAAGGGGTGCGGGAAGCGGGTCGGAGCGTGCGATGCGGAATCGGACGTCGCCCTGGTCGGGAGCGTTCGGCACCGACACGGTCCGGCCGACGAGCGCCCGCATCCGGACACCGGCCGCCGACGCGAAACGGGGGGTGTCCGAGCGGCCGCCGCTGCCGCACGGGCACTCGCGGCCCCTGAGGTGGGGGGAAGTGGTGAGGAATCCGGCCACCCCATGGGCCGGGCGGACGCCCGCCCGGCGATCGGCACGAACAGGCGGCTGCCGCGATGTACCTGCCGTGGGCACCGACATCGAGAACAATGCGCAGCATGCCACTCGACGACCGTGCCCGCCGGTCGGTGCGTCCCGCGCACCGGCGTGGCCCGGCCGTCCCGCGGCTCCACCGACCGCCCCACCGCAACACCGCCCGACGTGAAGGAAGTTGACATGACCGACCTCCGTATCGGTGTCATCGGATACGGCATGCGCGGCACCATCGCGCGCACCGCACACCGGCCCGGTCGCGGCGCTGTGGTCGCCGCCGTCGCGGACCCCGACCCCCGGGCCCGCGAGGCGGCCGCCGCGGCCTTCCCCGGCGCGCTCGTCACGACCGACCACCGCAAGGTCATCGAGGCCCCGGACCTCGACGCCGTGCTCGTCCTCACCCCCGACCACACCCACGCCGACCTCGCCTGCGCGGCGCTGCACGCCGGGAAGCCGGCCTTCGTCGAGAAACCCCTGGACATCACGGTCGAGCGCTGCGACGAGATCCTCCGGACCGCGCGCGATACCGGTACCCGGCTGTACGTGGGCCACAACATGCGGCACATGCCCGTCGTCCGGATGATGCGCGACCTGATCCGGCGGGGCGCCATCGGCACCGTCAAGACGGTCTGGGTGCGCCACTTCGTGGGCTACGGCGGCGACTGGTACTTCAAGGACTGGCACGCCGAGCGCCAGTACACCACCGGCCTCCTCCTGCAGAAGGCCGCGCACGACATCGACGTACTGCACTGGCTGTCCGGCGGCTACACGCGCGACGTCCAGGCCATGGGCGATCTGATGGTGTACGGGGACAACCCGCACCGCCGCGCCCCTGGCGAGCCCAAGACCGAGGACTGGTACACCGAGGACGGCCACTGGCCGCCGCACACCCAGCGCGCGCTCAACCCGGTCATCGACATCGAGGACGTCTCGCTGCTCAACATGCGCCTCGACAACGGTGTCCTCGCCTCCTACCAGCAGTGCCACTTCACGCCCGACTACTGGCGCAACTACACGGTCATCGGCGACGCGGGCCGCCTGGAGAACTTCGGCGACGGCCCCGGCGGCCAGGTGAAGGTGTGGAATTCCCGGCGCTCCGAGTACCGCGCCGAGCCCGACGAGACGTACGACATCCCCAAGGCCGAGGAGGACCAGGGGCACGCCGGCGCGGACCCGCTGATCATCGACGAGTTCCTGCGCTTCGTGCGCGACGGGGGCGTCACCGACACCTCGCCGGTCGCGGCCCGGATGGCGGTCGCGGCGGGCTACCAGGCCACGGCCTCGCTCCGGGCCGGCGGCACCCCGCGCGAGGTGCCCCGGCTCGACCCCGACCTCGTGGCGTACTTCGAGCGGGGGCAGCGGCACGCGGCCGACTGAGCGGGGGCCGGCGGCCGGCGGCCCCCGCCGAGTGTCGCCCTGCGCGCCCCGGGAAAGCGGTTCGTGACCACCCGGGGAAGTGCGGTATTGTTCTCATGCACGAACGGCCGGGGGGAAACCCCAGGTCAGACGGGCATCGGGACGTGGCGCAGCTTGGTAGCGCACTTGACTGGGGGTCAAGGGGTCGCAGGTTCAAATCCTGTCGTCCCGACTGTGTTTTACGCACGTCGGAGGCCGTTCTCTCATGAATGAGAGGACGGCCTTTCGTGCGTCCGGAGCCACGGTACGGGCGATGCCTCAGCCGCCTCTCGGGCTCTGCTCGGCGGGCGGGCTCGGGGCAGGTGGCCGTGGAGTCCGCGGGAACGCGTGGCGAGCCGTGCCCGGTGGGAGAATTCCGTTGTGGGCGCGCAGGTGAAGTCGCAGCTTGTCGGCCGGTCCGCGCTGCTGACGTCGCTGTGCCGTCAGGTGGACGCGGCTGTCGGCGGGACTGGCGGCCTGGTGCTGCTGGCGGGGGAGCCGGGCATCGGGAAGACGGCGCTCGCCGCCGAAGTCATGAGCTACGCGCGAAGTCTCGGCGTGACGGTGGCGTGGGGTACCTGTGAGGACGGGGGCACCGCGCCCGGTCTCTGGCCCTGGCAGCAGATCGTCCACACGGTCACGGGGCGGGCGGAGCCGCTCGTCGAAGGCGCGGGCGCGCGAGCACAAGGCGGCGGGGAGGACTCCCGGCCGGCCCTGTTCGAGGGGATCGCGGAACTGCTGCTGCTGCACGGCGGCCGGCCGCTGGTCGCGGTGCTGTGCAGTGGGCCGACGCCGCCTCGGTGCTGCTGCTCGGCCACCTGGGCCGCCGGGCGAGGCACGAGCCATTGCTCCTGGTCGGCACCTACCGCGACGTCGAGCTCGCGCACGATCACCCGCTGCTCTTGCTGCCGGACGCCGAGGCGGTCGTGCTCGGCGGTCTCGCGGCGCCGGAGGTGGCCGTGCTCCTGGACCGGTTCGGCCAGCGGGCCGGAGCGGATACGGCCGCCGCCGTGCAGCGCCGCACCGGGGGCAATCCCTTCTTCGTCCAGCAGATCGCGCGGCTGCGCGCCGCGGGCGGTGACAGCGGGGCGGTCCCGGTCGCCATCAGCCAGACGGTGGCCCGGCGCCTGGCCCGGCTGCCGGATCGGACGGCCCGCCTGCTGGGCACCGCCGCGGTGCTGGGCCGTAGGTGCGCGATCCTCCAGTTGGCCGCCGTCGCGGCCGTTCCGGCCACCGAGGTACCGGGCCTGCTGGAGCCCGCGGTGGACGCGCGGATCGTCACCCGCGACGGCCCCGACGGCTACCGGTTCGTGCACGACCTCTTCCGCGAGGAGCTGATGGCCGAGCTCGATCCGGCTCGGCGCGCCCGCACCCATCTCGCCGTCGCACGAACGCTGGAGGACACCGGCCACCCCGCCGAGCTGGCCTGGCACTACGCGCAGGCGCTGCCGTTCGGCCCCACCGAACCGGCGATCGGCCACGCCGTACGGGCGGCCGAGGAAGCGCTGTCCCAGCTGGCGTACGAGGAGGCCGCCCGCTGGTGGCGGCAGGCCGTCCGGCTCACGGTCCCGCACGATCCCGGACGGCTCCGGCTGCGTGCCGCGCTGGCCGAGGCCGAGCTGTACGCCGGATCGAGGGATTCGGCCGCGCGCGGGTTCGCCGAGGTCGCCGCCCAGGCGCACGCGCGGCCGGAGATGCTGGCGGCAGCAGCCCTTGGCCTGCACCGGGCGGGCGTCCGCAGCGGCGACTCACGGCGCGCGGTGGTCGGTTGGCTGGAGCGGGCGGAAGCGGCTCTGCGCGGCGGCCCCCCGGCGGCACCGCACGCCGAGGTGCTCGCCGCACTGGCGCGGGAGCTGGCCGACGGCCCGGAGCGGGACGTGGGCCGAGCCCAGGAGCATGCCCGGCAGGCGGCGGAGATCGCCCGTACCGCCGGTGATCCCCATGCCCTCGCCACCGCGCTGTTCGCTCAGCACGATGTCGAGTGGGCGCCGGGCACGGCACGGCGCCGGCTGGCACTGGCCGAGGAGATGGTGGCGGCCGCGGTGGACGCCGGCAACGCGGCCTTGGAGTTCGAGGGCTTGCTGTGCCGGTTCGTGGCGCTGCTGGAACTCGCCGACCCCGCCGCGGCGGCCGCGCTGCGCCAGGCGGCCGACGTGGCAGAGCGGTCCCGGCTGCCGCGCGCCCGCTACCTGGTGCGCTCGCGCGAGGCCGCCTGGGCACTGCTGGAGGGCCGGTTCCTGGAGGGCGCCCGCCTGTCCGACGAGGCGGCGGAGCTGGCCGAGGCGATCGGCGAACCGGACGGGTCCGGGGTGACCGCGACCCAGCGGATCGCGGTCGCGATGGCCCGGGAGGGACCGAGCGGAGTCTCGGCCGTCCTGAACGAATGCGGCGAAGCCGGGCTGCCGCCGGAGTTCCTGCCGCACGGGCGCTGCTTCGCCTACCTCGCGGCCGGCCGGCCCGAGGCGGCGGCGGCCGTCCTGCGGGCCCTGCCCGCGGCCGAGGAGCTGTCGCGGTCCGGTGGCGGGCCCTGGCGGGCATGGCCTTCGACGTGGAGATCGCGGTCGCGGTCGGCGTTCCGGAGGTGTGCGAGGACCGCTACCGGCGGCTGCTGCCGTACGAGCAGGAGACCGTCGTGATCGGCGGCGGCGTCGCCGTCCTCGCCCCGGTGGCGCTCTACCTGGGCCTGGCCGGCACCGGACCGAAGGCCGCAGCGCACCTTGAGGACGCCCTGGTGGCCGCCGACCGGCTCGGCGCCCGGCCCATCGCGGCCCGCGCCCGGCTCGAACTCGGCCGCCTCCTGCTGGCACACGACCCCGCGGGCGAGCGCGGCCGACTGCTGCTCTCCCAGGCACTGACAGCGGCCGAGGAGCAGTCGGCTGGCTGTCCGACCGGGCCCGCGCCGCACTCGCGCGGGCGGACACCAGCCACGTGTTCCGCCTGGACGGACAGCTGTGGACACTTGCCTACCAGGGGCGCACGGTGATCCTCAAGGACGCCAAGGGACTGCACGACCTGGCGCTGCTGCTGTCCTGCCCCGGCTGCGAGATCCCCGCACCCCGCCTGCTGACCGGCGAGGACGCGCCGCCCGCCGGAAGCGACGAGGTGGCGGACGACCGGGCGCGCGCCGCCTACCGGGCCCGTCTGGACCGCCTCGACGAGGAGATCACCGACGCCCGCGCCGGCGGCGACTTCTCCCGGCTCGGCCGCGCCGAGGACGAGCGCGACGAGCTGATCGCGGAGCTGCGCAGGGCGTACGGCCTCGGTGGACGCCGACGGCGGCTCGGGGATCCCGGAGAGCGCGCCCGCACCACGGTCACGGCCCGGATCCGGGATGCCATGCACAGGATCGAGCGGGAACACCCCGAACTGGGCCGGCACCTGTCCGCGTCGGTGGCCTGCTCCTACCGCCCCGAGCGACCGGTCCACTGGCAGCTGTGAGCGCCGGTCCCACAGCTTGTGAGGAGCGTTCTCACGCCTACGAGTCACCAACAACCCGAAAAGGTGATCGAGATGACCACTCCGGACACCACCTCGGTCGGCGAGGCCGTGGGCACGGTCTTCGGCGACCTCGGCGTCAACTGCACCGCCCCGCTGGTCGTCCTGGGCGACCGGCTCGGCCTCTTCCGCACCCTCGCGGGCGCCGGCCCGCTGACCTCGGCCGAACTCGCCGACCGCACGGGACTGGTCGAGCGGTACGTCCGAGAATGGCTGCGCGGCGTCGCCGTGGCCGGATACCTCGGCTACGACCCCGCCACGGACCGCTTCACGCTCACCGACGCGTACGCCGTCGTCCTCGCGGACGACGCGGCACCGACCTCCCTGATCGGTGTCTTCCCGGGCCTCCAGGCGCTGTGGGCGGACCTCGACCACGTCGAGGAGTTCTTCCGGACCGGCGGCGGCATGGGCTGGGGAGATCACCACCCCGCGCTCGGCGCCGCCCAGGAACGCTTCACCCGCCCCGCGTACGTGCACGGCCTGATCGCCGAGTGGATCCCGGCCGCCGCCGGCATCGTCGCGAAGCTCGACGCAGGAGCCGCCGTCGCCGATGTCGGCTGCGGCCAAGGCCTCTCCTCGATCCTGATCGCCCAGCGGTGGCCGAAATCCCGCGTGACGGGCTTCGATCCGGACGACGCCTCCATAGCCCATGCCAGGTCGGCCGCGGCCAGGGCTGGGCTCGATAGCCGGGTCGCCTTCGAGGTCGCCGACGCCGCCGCGTACCCCGGCGGCGGCTACGACCTGATCACCTTCACCGACTCCCCGCACGACATGGGCGACCCGCGGGGAGCCGCCGCCCACGCCCGCGCCACCCTGGCCGAGGAGGGCACCGTCCTGGTCGTCGAACCACTGGCCGCCGACCGCTTCGAAGACGACTTCGCCAACCCGTACGCCCGGGTCGGCTACGCCATCTCCACCCTCGTGTGCACGCCCTCGTCGCTCGCCCGACCGGGAGCGGCCGCACTCGGCGCGATGGCGGGCGAGGCCCGGCTGCGCGAGGTCCTCACCGCCGCCGGATTCACCCGCATCCGCCGCATCGCCGAGGACAGCGCACCGGTCAACATCGTCCTGGAGGCGCGGCCATGACCACTCCCGCCACCTCCGACATCGAACGCATCGCCGCTCTTGACGCCACCGGGCAGGGCGAGTCGGTGCGCGGCGGGGACGGCGCGAGGAATGCGACAGGGCAAACGCTCGGTGCGGTGAAGTCCGGTTACGGGGCGAGCACCGGCAGCGCGTGCGGGTCTACGTCCAGGGTGTAGCGGGCGGCGGCGCCGGGGAGCAGATCGCCGTCGTACTCGAAGACGAGCGGCTCCCCGTCGGTGCGCTCCACCACCACGCGACGGCCCCGCGCGTACACGACGCCGGGGCCGCCCACATGGCTGCCGTCGCGGCACAGCCGCAGGAGCTCGGGGAGAGGCAGGGCCGTGCCCGCGACGCAGACGTCGAGCAGTCCGTCGTCCAGGACGGACCGCGGAAGCAGCATGAACCGGCCGCCGCGGTGGCGGCCGCCTCCCACGCCGACCGACACGGTCGGCCCCGCGTGGACGACCTCGCCGTCGACGGTCACCCGGCCCGGGTAGGGGCGGAACGCCTCGGCGGCGCGGGCCAGGGCCTCCTCGTAGCGGGCCCGGCCCGTGTCGGCGACGGAGCGCGCGGTGACCAGGGTCTGGGCGGCGAGCCCGGACGAGGCGCCGAGCAGCGCCAGACCGTCCGTCTCGGCGACGCGGGCCAGGTCGACCCGGCGCACGCGCGGCCGCGAGAGCGCGCTCTCCACGGCCTCCTGCCAGGGCCGGTCGGACCAGATCTCGCGGTAGAAGGAGTTGCCCGTGCCGAAAGGGAGCACCAGCAGGGGGACTCGCCGCTCCGCGGGAGCGCTCTCGTACAGGCCGGTCATGAGGTCATGGGCGGTGCCGTCGCCGCCGACGGACACCACGAGGGCCGGGCCGCCCCGCTCGCCCACCGCAAGGGCGAGCTCGTGGGCATGGCCCGGCCGCTCGGTCACAGCCAGCTCGACTGCCGCGCCGACCCCCGCGATCCGCCGGACGACTGCCTCCGACATCTCCGGTGTGTTCGTTCCCGCGGCCGGATTGGCCACGACCAGAACGGACTTGGGAGATGGAGTCATCGGCGGGCACCTCGTCGCGACAGGCGGCTCTTCGGCTGTGGCGGAGAGGGCAGGATTCGAACCTGCGGGGGCTTTCACACCCGGACCGGAAAGCACCGGAACCCCGTTGGGCCGCTTCGGGTACCTCTCCCCGTACGCCTCGTTCCGCGTACGTTCCGATCCTGCGGGGGTGGGCTGAGATTTCGCTGAGACCGGGCTGAGACCGCGGACGGGGCGGACTCAGGCGGTCGGCTCCGGCGCGCCCAGGCCGCGGTGGGCCAGTTCGAGGACGGCGGCCGTGACCGCCTCGACATTGATGGGCTCCGCGCTGCTGATCAGGTCGTCGAGCAGCCCGTGCGCCCCGTGGAACAGCATGCGGCAGGCGAACCCCATGTCCCCGGCCCGGAACGCGCCCGCGAGTGCGCCGCGGCCGATGAACTCCGCCATCAGGTCGATGACCCGCTGGTTCGAACTCCGGCACAGATCAAGGGACTTGGCGTTCGCCGAGCGGTAGACGACGCGGTGCAGCTCGGCGTTCTCGACGGAGTGCGCCACCAGCGCGCGCACCAGCCGGTCGAGCGTCGGCCACCAGGCCCCGCCCTCGTCGAGGAGCGCCCGGGTGGTCACCAGGAACCGGTCGACGTACTCCTCCCACATCGCGCCGAGCAGATGGTCCTTGGAGTCGAAGTAGAGGTAGAACGTGCCTTTCGCGACCTCGCCCGCCTCGGCGAGCTCGGCCACGGTGGCGTCGGCGAAGCCCTTCTCGCGGAAGACCTCGGCGGCGCCGCTCAGCAGCGCGGTGCGGCGGTCCTCGGGGCTCCTGGTCACCCGCTTGCGGCGCGGACGGCTCGGGGTGCTGCTGGCGGCCATGAACTCGCCTCCGGTCACGGGGAGTTGGTCATGGTCCAATCTACCCTCATGGTGACTGACCGCCAGTCATTGTGCATTGACTGACTGACCGTCGGTCATTATGTTGCGAGTGCCAGACCGTCCCCGGACCCCCTCATGTGAGGATCCGCAATGAGCGAGACCATCGGCGCCGGCGCGGCGCATGCCCCCAGGAAGGGGCTGCTGCTCGCCTTCCTCTGCTTCGGCGTGTTCATGGTGTACCTCGACGCCACGATCGTGAACGTGGCCCTGCCGGACATCCAGCACGAACTCACCGCAGGAATAACCCAGTTGCAGTGGATCGTGGATGCCTACGCGCTCGCGTTCGCCTGCCTGCTGCTCACCTCGGGCACCCTCGGGGACGTCCTCGGCCGCAAGAAGCTCTTCCTCGGCGGTCTCGTCGGCTTCACCCTCAGCTCGGTGATGTGCGCGCTCGCCGGATCCATCGGCGTGCTGCTCGTGGGCCGGGCCCTCCAGGGCGTCTGCGGCTCCGTCATGATCCCGGTGTCGCTCGCCCTGGTCTCCGCCGCCTACCCCGAACCGGCCGCCCGGGCCAAGGCCATCGGCATCTGGGCGGGCATCGGCGGGGTCGCGCTCTCCGCCGGTCCCGTGGCCGGCGGAGTGCTCGTCGACCACGTCGGCTGGCAGAGCATCTTCTGGATCAACGTGCCCATCGGCGTGCTCGCCGCACTCGTGCTCGCCCGGCTGCTCACCGAGAACCGCGCCCCGCGCGCCCGCCAACTCGACCTGGTGGGGCAGGCGTTGTTCATCGTCGCGATCGCAGCCCTCGCCTACGCGCTCATCGAGGGCAACAGCAGGGGCTGGGCCTCGGCGCTCATCGTCGGATCGTTCGCGCTCTCCGTGGTGACGCTTGTGCTGTTCGTGTTCTGGGAACTGCGCCGGCCTGACCCGATGCTCCCCCTGAAACTCTTCCGCAGCCCGGTCGTCGCGGTCGCCGGATCCGTCAACTTCCTCAGCCTCTTCGGCCTGTTCGCCGCGATCTTCCTGCTGACGCTCGTGCTGCAGAGCCTCCAGGGGCTGAGCAGTGTGGAGACCGGCGTCCGCTTCCTCGCGCTGACCGTACCCATCATGATCGCCTCGTTCGCGGCGAGCGTGGTCGCGGCCCGGGCCGGGGCCCGGTGGCCCATCGTCGCCGGATCCGTCCTGTCGGCCGCCGGGCTCTACGGCCTGACCGCGCTGGACGTGGACACCGGCTTCGGCGGCTACTGGTGGGCCCTGGCACTGCTCGGCGTCGGTGTCTCCTTCACCGGCGCCCCGGCCACGGTCGCCCTGCTCGGCTCGGTCCCGCCCGAGCAGGCGGGCACGGCATCCGGCATCTCCAACACCTTCCGGCAGGTCGGCGCGGTCTTCGGCGTCGCGCTCGCCGGCGCGCTGCTCCTTCGCCACCTGCGGGACGCCCTGCCGGGAGCGCTCTCGGCGGCCCCCCTCCCGCAGCAGGTCCGCGACCGGGCCTACGACCAGCTCAGCGGCGGCGACCTGTCGCAGGCGGGGACGCTGCCCCCCGACATGCGCCGCACCGTCATGGATGCCGTCGGCCCCGTCTTCATCGACGGCATGCACCTGGTGACGGAGGTCGCGGCCGCGGGCACCCTCGTCGGCGGCCTGTGCGCGCTGGTCCTCCTGCGCGGCCGAGGTGGCGGCAGTGCACCGAAGCGGGCCGAGGCGGCGCGGCCCGAGGCCGCCATGGAAGGGAGGCAGCGATGAGCGAGTCCCCGCTGCTGGCCCAACTTGCCTCCTGGGCAAGCCAGTTGGATGCCAGGGATGCCCCGGACCGAGTCGTCGCCCACCTCAGGAGCCAGCTGCTCAGCCAGCTCGCCGCCGCCCGCGCCGGATACGGCCACCCGCTCGGCGCCAAGATCGGCCAGGCCTACGGGAGCCCCCTCCAGGACGATCCCGAGCGCGCCGCGCACTCCCTGGCCATGGCCACCATCTGCCTGGACTTCGACGACACCGCGTACGCGGGCCACCTCTCCCACTCCTGCGTCAACGTCCCCCTGGTGTACGCCAGGCCGCTCGGCCTCGACGGGCGGCGGCTCGCCACCGCGATCCTGGCGGCCAACGAATGCGCGGCACGCATCACCGCCGCCGCCACGCTCGGCCCGTTCCGGGGCCAGGCCGCCGGGCACACCCACCTCGCGGGTGCGGTGGCAGGCCGGCTGCGCGCCGAGGGCGCCCGCGCCGACACCTGGGTGAACGCGCTGGGACTCGCCTTCACCACCCCCACCTGGACGCTGCCACGCGGCTTCCTCACCACCGACGCCAAGCTGTACACGGCCGCCGTCCCGGTACGCATCGGCCTCGGCGCCTGCGACGGCGCCCGCGCGGGGCTCAGCGGCCCGGCGGACGTCCTCGAACACCCCCAGGGTTTCCTGCACCGGTTCGCCGCCCTGTCGCTGCCCGAGGAGGTGGTGGGCGGTCTCGGCACGCTCTGGTACACGCAGACGCTCTCGTACAAGGTCCACCCCGGCAGCGCCTACCTCAGCGCTGCAATCGACTGTGCGGCTCAACTCCACTCGGAAGTGCGGGAGTTGAGGGTGGACGACATCGAGGAGGTCGTGGTCGAGGGCTCGCTCTTCACCAGCGGCCTAGACCGGCTCACCCGCTCGGAGTCGATCGGTCCCCGCTCCAGCGTCGCCGCCCTCAACTTCTCCGTGCCCTACAACGTGGCCACCGCCCTGCTGACCGGATCCCTGGAACCCGCCGACCTCGCGCCGCCCGACGTGGCCCGGCCGGAGCGCTGGGCGCTCGCCGCGAGGGTGCGGACCGTCCACGACCCCGCGCTGAGCCGGGCGGCGCTGCTCGGCACGGCCCCGCTGGGGCAGGCGCTGCGGCGCGCGGGGCGGCGGGCCGCAGGCTGGGCCGGGTCGGCGGGCCGGGAAGCCGTCGACGCGCTGCCGCCGGACTGGCTGGCCCCGGCGGACGACTTCCGCTGGGCGACGAAGGACCTGGGCGCCCGGGTCACCGTACGGTTGCGCGACGGCCGCGAGCTCCGGGCCGAGCGCCGCGCCGCCGTGGGTGCGGCGGGCAGTACGGACGGGCCGGGCCATGAGGAACTGGCCCGCCGCAAGTTCCTGCGCTGTGGAGGCAAGCCGGAAGTCGCCGAACTCGTGGAAAATCTGGCCGAGTTGGATCCATCGGAGGTTCAACGTCTCGTCGAGCTGGCGCTGGGTGATCTGGGCGAGGGGGTGCCTCGGCGGGTTCATCCCGGGCGACCGGCGGCCGCGGACTCCGATTCCTGGACGGGGGAGCCCGAGCCGTCACGGCTCCGGAAGCCCGAGGCCATGTGGGACACGGCCGGCCTTGAGTCGGCGTACGACGGGCTGTTCCGTGCCATGGCCTCCCGGATCGGCATCGGTAGCGGCGCCGAAGCGGGGGGCGGTGCTGGGGGCGAAGTGGACCGGGCGCTCGCTCATCTCGCCCTCGGTGACCGCCTGTTGGCGGACACCGCGCGACAGGTGCTGGACGGGGCGGCGGCGCCGGTGCTCGACAATTCCGCGGCCACCGACCCCGCGGCGATCGACGCGCTCATCGCGGCGGCGGACCGGGCCGTGCTGGCCGAGCTCGTCCGGCGCAACGCCGCGGAGCTGGTCGGGCTGCTCGCCCGCACCCCGGCCCGGCGCCGGTCCGCCGACGTGCGGGTGCGGCTCGTGAACGGGGCCGGGGAGGAGTTGTTCGGCGGGGCCGTCCCCTGGGGAGAGATCGTTCGCATGCGGGCCGAGGAACAACTGCCGGGGCACGCTGCTCGGATCAACTCCCTTGATGAGGGCACCAGTTGAGTGATGAGCGAGGTAACGCCATGGAGGATCACGATCCAAACAGTCCCGATCCGCACGGTCCCGATCCGCACGGTCCCGATCCGCACGGTCTTGATCCGCACGTTCTGCGACCGGGCGAGGCCGAGGAGTTGCTCGCGGGCCTGCCGTGGCGGCGGGCCGTGGTGTTCGGCGGCTGCGAGGCGGGCCCGGCGCCGGTCGCCGTGGTCCGCGACCACCGGGCGAAACCCTGGCCCGAGCGGGTGGCCTGCCTGCTCAGGCAGGCCGGGCCGCCCGAACTCGCCTGCCTGTCCTTGCGCCCCCGGCGTGATCTGGTCCTGTCCGAGGTGCGGTCCCGGCAGCTCGCGCAGGCGCTGGCCTTCGAGGCGGACCTCGCGGTACTGGCCTGCGGCGGCCCCGATCTGCGGGCCCGGAGCTTCGACCCCGATGTGGTGGAGTCCGAACTCAGCCGGATCCTGGCCTCGTTGAAAGGGGCGACCTGCCGGGACGCCGCGGTGGTCAGCCCCTTCGACTGGTCCGGCTCCGGCCAGGTGGCCGACGCCCAGCGCGACCGGATCCATACTCGTCAGCGTCTTCTCGTCGAGCGCGTCACGGTGGTGACACTCCGTCATGGAGCCTTGCACATCGACCTGATGGCGTACGAGAAGGGCATCGACGTCAAGCGGCTGTGGAGTGCGCATCCGGGCCGGCTCAACGGCCGAGGGCACGCCGTGGCCGCCGCGGCGGTCGTACGTGCCCTGGCGGAACAGGCCCGAACGCGCTGAAGAACGCGCTCATTTGCCTACGGTGCGGGGGGCGTCAAAGGGCCTCCTCCAGGCCCATGTACTCCAGGCGGCGGCGCTGCATGGCGTCCGCCCAGCCGAGCGCGGTCGTCATGCGTTCCTCGGCATCGGTGTCCACCAGACGTCGGCCCGGCCAGATCTCGTAGTCGCCGGCCAGCTCGGCGTGTTTGCGCAGCCCCTCCTGGAACAGGGACTCGCGGCGGAAGATCATGTCCGTGGCGGGGAGCGAACCCCACAACTCCCGCCCCCGCGCGATCAGTTCGAGGATGCGGGGCTTGTCACCGGGGTGGGTGAGGAGGTGTTCGCGGGCGATCGAGCTGCCCACCGTGAGATGCCGGATCTCGTCGATGGCCGCGCCCCGCTCGATGTCGGCGGCCGCCGGGTCGAAGATCCGCCACTTGCGCTCGCTGAGCTCCGCCGCGGGCGCGAGCACCCCCTCGACCAGGATGGTCAGGACGACCACGCCCCCGATGAAGTCGCTCTCGTCGCGCAGCACCCGCAGCCCGAGCCCTTCCAGCGGCGCCAGCACGGCCTCGCGGTCCGCGCCGGCCAGCCGTTCCACCGTCGGCCACAGCTCGCGCTCGGCCACGCCAAGGGAGGTCAGATGAGAGCGGAACACCATCGAATGCCGTGCCTCGTCCAGGAGTTGGGTGGCGTAGAACTCCATGCTGTCGACATCGGGTGCGAGCGCCACCAGGTAGGAGATCGCGCGGGTCGCCTTCTCCTCGGCGATCGAGCGGAACGCCAGCTCCTGGGTGAGGGCGTCGTTCAGCGGCCCCGGCTCGCTGGTCACCGCCAGCGGACGGACGTCGTCGGCGTGGCCCAGTACCTGGCCGCGCAGCGTGCCCTGCGGGACGGCCCGCAGCCAGTACCGCAGGCCGCAGTCGGCGGCCGTCAGCTCAAGGCGCATGGCCCCGTCCACGAGGGACGGCGCCCGCTCCCGGTCGGCCTCGGCGGGAATCGCGCCGAGAGCGCTCTCGGTCTCGGTCATCGGATCAGCTCCTGGTGTCGATGTTGAGCAGGGGAGTGCCGCTGCCGAGGTGCGAGCCGACCACGCGGGCGATGAGCAGTTCGTGGTCACCGACGGGCACGGTCCGCTCGATCCGGCACTCCAGGCGGCCGACCGTTCCGGCGAGCAGCGGCACCCCGTCGGCGGTGTACGTCTCCCACGCCGACTCGGCCTCGGGGCCGAACAGGGCCAGCCCCTCGCTGCGGTCCTTGCGGGCGAAGTACCGTGCCAGCGGCGCCTGGTGGACCGAGAGGCCGTTGACCACGAAGCGGCCCGCGGTGAGCAGGGCCCCCAGCCCCCGGCTGCCCCGGCGCAGCGCCACCGAGACCATCGGCGGGTGGACCGAGGCCACGGACAGGGTGCTGACCGTGACCCCGTGCGCCCGGTCCGCCGCCCCGCAGGTCAGCACGGACACCCCCGACGCGAACCGCCAGCCCGTACGCGTGGACACGCTCCCCGGCGCCGTCATGACGACCTCGCGTCGAGGCGTACCGCGTGGTGCTCCCGGCCCGTGGTTCCGGCCGCGTACTCGCCGCTGAAGCGCTGGTACGCGGGGTGCGCCACGGGTTCGAAGCTCACGCCGAACGGTTTGAGGAAGTTCCCGAAGATCGCCCGGTCGCCGAACAGATGGATCGGCAGCGCGAGCAGCGCCCACTCGGCGCCGAACAGCCATATCCAGGCCAGCGCCACCAGAGTCTGCGTGGCCAGGCTGTGCATCACGTTGTAGAGCACGTAATAGGCGTGCGGGATACGGCCGTTGGAACTGTGGTGTTGGGCGATCGCCCCCGGGACGTAGCCGACCAGGTCGATGTACACGAACAGGCCGGCCGCCACCCCCCACCGCACCTCGCCGAGGTGGGCGAGGAGCAGCGCGGCGGCCACCGCGAGCCCGACCGCGTACTCAAGGCGGACGAGGCGACAGGTCACCGGCGTCTCGAAGAGGTTCTTGGCGTCCATCAGGCGGCCGCTCCGGGAAGGTCCCGGTGGGCCGCGCCCCCGGAGGCCCGGGCGACCGAGCGCGCCACCGGGTCGTCGCCGACCACATGGGCCCGCTCGAAGAGGCTGGTGACGACCACGCCGATAGTCTCCTTCAGGACGCGCGCCGCGACCGGGTCGAGAATGCCCGCGAGGCTCGGAATGCCGAAGTCGAACTCGGCCGCGAAGTCCACCAGACACCCCTCGCCGTCCGGCGTCACCGACCAGGTGCCGGTGAACTCGGCGAAATCGCCCTCCAGTTGACGGAAGGAGATCCGCAGCTTCGCCTCGTCGAACCGGTCGGTCTCCGTCCAGCGCAGGATGCCGTTGCGGAAGTACACCTCCCAGTCGCTGTGTATCTCCTCGTCCGTCATCTCACGCACCGTCACCGACCTTACGACCGGGGTGAGTTCGGGGTAGCGGGCGTAGTCCTTGATGCGGTCGTACGCCGCGTTGGGGCAGACCGCCTCGACACGGACCTTCAGTTGCGTGCTGCGCATGGTTGTCTCAGCCACTTTCAGGGATCGGGGTGTAGCGGGCGGCCTGGGCCCGGCAGGCCCGGTCCACCGCCTCGTACAGGAAGTCCAGATCGCCGCGGGACAGGATCGCGGGCGGGGTGAGCCGCAGGACCAGATGGGAGTTGAGTGAGTGGTTGGCGATGACGCCGTGCTGGATCAGTTCGATCAGCAGGTCGCCCGCCGGGCCCGGCTCCGTGAACTCGATGCCCAGCATCAGTCCGCGCCCGCGCACCTCGCGCACGACCGTTCCGTAGTGGCCGCGTACGATCCGGCCGACGACCCGCAGGATCTCCTCGCCCAGGATGCGCGCCCGCCCGACCAGGTTGTCCTCGCGCAGCGCGGCGATCGCGCCGCGCGCGGCGGCCATCGCCAGGGGCGCGCCCGAGAACGTCGAGGTGTGCAGATACGGGTCGCGGTCGAAGGCGCCGAACACCTCCGGTGTCGCGATCACCGCGGACACCGGGACCACGCCGCCGCTGAGCCCCTTGCCGACGAGCAGCAGATCGGGGCGCACCCCCTCGGGCCCGCAGCCCCACCAGGTGCCGAGCCGGCCGAGGCCGGTCTGGATCTCGTCGACGGCGAGCAGCGCTCCGTACTCGCGGCAGGCGTTCTCGACCGCGCCCAGATAGCCGGGCGGCGGAATGACGACGCCCGCCTCGCCCTGCACCGGTTCGACGAAGACGCAGGCCTCGCCCGGGCAGCCCGCGAGCTCCTTGCGCAGGGCCTCCACATCCCCGTACGGCACATGCGTGACCGACGGGAGCAGCGGCCGGAAGGGGTCCTGGAAGACGTCCTTGCCGGTGAGGCTGAGCGCGCCCATCGTCTTGCCGTGGTAGCCGTCCGCCATCGAGACGAGCCGGGTGCGGCCGCGCGTGCGGGCCACCTTGATCGCGGCCTCCACCGCCTCGGCGCCCGACCCCGCGAAGTGCACCCGTTCGAGGCCGGGCGGGGCGACGGACACCAGGGCGTCGGCGGCGAGGGCGATCTGCGGCTCCATGAAGAGCCGCGTCGACACCGGATGCCGCTCCAACTGCTCCCGTACGTGGCGCATCACCGTGGGGTGCTTCGCGCCGGTGATGAAGACGCCGTAGCCCCCGCAGTTGAGGAACTTGCGGCCCTCGGCCGTGGTGACCCAGGCCCCCTCGGACGCCACCTCCACATGGCCGCCGAACATCTCGCCGAGCGTCGCGCGTCCCTTGCTGAGCCGGGCCCGGTACAGGCGGCCAAGGGCCTCCCGGTCGGGCAGTTCCCTGACCGGCGTTGTCGTGACCGTCATCGTCACCACCCCCTTCAGGCCAGCCGCAGCGGGCGGCCGTCGACGTGGTCGAGGAAGGGCGCCGCGAAGCTCGCCCGCGAGGGCGGGTGGAAGGCGAGCCCGTGCGAGACCGCAGCGAGATAGGCGACGTCGGACGAGCCGATGAACGCCATGCCGCCGAGCACCTCCACCGCCCGCCGCACGGCCACGCCGAGGGCGTCCTGCGCCGCGTACCGGGCCACCAGCGTCTTGGCGAGCGCCTCGTTGCCGCGCTCGCCGTCGCCGAGCATCCGGGCCACGCCCTCCAGGAGCAGCCCGGCGCTCTCGTACGCCGTGAACAGCTCGGCCCGGTCGGAGGCGCTGCCCCGGCCCGAGGCGTGCGCCCTCTCCACCAGGGCGCCGGCCATGCCCAGGTACGAGGCCGAGATCAGCAGCTCGAACCAGATGAAGCCGACCGTCTGGAGCTCGTCCAGCTCCCCGACTCCCCCCAACTCCGGCCGCACGACGAGCTGTTCGGGCACGAAGGCATCCGTGAGCCGCACCTCGTCGCTCTCCGCGCCCGCCAGCGCCCAGCTCTTCCAGAACGGGTGCACGGTGAGGCCCGCAGTGCCGCGCGGCACCAGCAGCACGGCCATCTCGGGGCCGGAATCGGTGGGCAGCGCCACGGACGCGGTGAGCAGATCCATGGAGTGCGCCAGGCTGCACGGCTTCTTCGATCCGTTGATGAGATAGCCGCCCTCGGCCTTCGCCGCGGTCATGGTCGGCGACAGGATGCCCTGGCCGGGGCGCCCCTCGGCGAAGCCCGACGAGACCAGGAGCCCCTGCTCGGCGATGCCTTCGAGAAGCGCCCACTCCATGCCGCTGCTCTTCATGCTGTCGGCGAGCGTGAACAGCGTTGCCACCGAGAAGTGGTGCATCGTGGTGCCCACGGCGAGCGAGGGCGAGACCGCCGCGATGGCCCGCACCGCCGAGAGCGCTTCCAACGGCGTGGCGCCCGCGCCCTGGTACGCCTCCGGGATCACCAGACTCGGACCCTGGCACGCCTTGAAGTGGGCGAGGGCCGGGCTGCCCGGCGCCTCCAGTTCGCTCAGCGGGATGTCGGCGAGCTTGCCGAGCAGCCCGGGCAGGAATCGCTCGCAGACCTCCGCGGCCCGTTGTGTCGAACGCATCGGATCCTCCTCAGGCCGCACTGCTGCCGGTGCCGAACACGGCGTCCCGGGGCCGGATCCCGCCGGGTGCGACGCTGACGCCCTGCACATGGGTGGTGCGCAGCATCGGGTAGTTGGCCTCGCCGAACACACCGCCGGTCAGGCCGGTGCCGCCGTGCGAAGGCAGATAGGGCAGGAACCCGATGTGCGAGTCGTTGACCTTGAGCAGCCCGCCCTCGGTGACCCGGGCCACGAACCGGTCGATCACCGCGCGGTCCTTGGCCCACAGCGAGTTGCGCAGCCCGTACCAGTTGGTGTTCACGAAGTCGATGAACGACGCCAACAGCTCGTCGTCCTCGGCCGGTTCGGCCACGACGACCGGGAGCAGCGGGAAGAACGTCTCGTGGCGCACCGCCTGCACCCGCCGCGCCCGGGCGAGCCCGTTCAAGCGGACCACGGTCGGCTCCAGGAAGATGCCGTTCGCGTCCCGCGTGCCGTCGAGCTCCATGGCATGACCGCCGCAGACCAGCTCGGCGCCGTGGGCCAGAGCGTCGTCGAGGCACTCGAAGAACTTCTCGTTGCGCAGCACCGGGGTGAGCAGCACCCCCTCGTCGCTCGCGCGGCCGGGCCTGATCCGCTGGGCCTGGCGGGCCAGTTCGGCCACCAGACGGTCGGCGACGTCGGGGTGGGCCACCACCTGGTTGGGGATCATGCAGAGCTGGCCGGAACCGTAGAAACCCTCGGTGAGCGCCTCGGCGGCGAGCTCGACATCGGCGTCCTTCCAGACGGTCACGATGTCATTGCCGGCGAGTTCCAGAATCGGCTTCTTTCCGGCCGCGATGCAGCGCTCCTGGAACCGGATGCCGCTCTCGCTGCCGCCGAAATACATGATGTCGTCGACGTGCTCACTGGCCAGCCAGGAGTTCAGCATCGGCCCCGGGTCCCCGCACACCACGCCGAGCGTGCCGGGCGGCGCGCCCACTTCGTCGAGGACGGGGGCGACCAGCTCCTGCAGGGCGTACATCACGCCGAGCGGGCCGCTGCGCGGCGCCCGTACCAGCAGGGCGTTGCCCGCGAAGATCGAGTACACGCCGAGCAGGGCGCTGGCCATCGGGGCGTTCTGCGGCGGGTTGAGACACACCACCCCGTCCGGCCTGCGCCGCACGGAGATCTCGCGCACCCCGTGCCGGAACTCCTGGATCATTTGCGAGTGGTAGAACCCGATCGACTCCGGGCTCCAGCACTGGAGCATCCCGGACACCTCCCAGCGGGCAAGCGCCAGCGGGTGGCCCTCCTGGACGAGCACCTCGATGATCTCGTCGGTGCGCTCGGCGATCCGCTCGCGCAGCAGTCCGCAGACCTCGTCGAGGCGTACGTCCAGCGGCATCGCCCCCCACTCGGCGGCGGCGCCCGCGGCCGCTTCGAGGGCCTCCTCGACCGTGCCGGCGGAGGCCTTGGCCACGCGGGCGACGATCGAGCCGGGCAGCGGCCCGATCGGCGTCCAGCCCTTCTCCAGCTTCCGCTTGAGCGTGAGACTGGTGAACGCGTCGTCGAGGAGGGCCGACGAGTCGACGACGTACACCCACTCCTCACCCGGCACGCTCTTCCCCGCCACGTACGAGCCGTAGGAGCGCGCCCCCTTGGCGAGCAGCACGTCGTCGGGATGCAGCAGTGCACGCGATTTCGCTGATATTCCGGTCACGCCAGGCCCCCGTTTACGTCCGCCCCACACCGCGCGGCGGAATTGCTTGAATGTTTCGCGGTAAATTTCTCAGCCCTGGCTGAGAAGCACCTGAGACGGCACTGAGACGGCGGCTTCAGGGAATTCGGCACGGCGCGGTGGGACGATTCTCCGGACGGCCAGGGGAGGAGCTTCGATGACCGGTCATGTCCTTGCCATTGACGACGTTCTGCAGCAACTTCAGGACTACGCGGACAATCCCAGCGCGTTTCTGGCGATGAACACGGGAAATGAGTACTTCACCGTGCCCGGCAGTGCGGGTGTGATCGCCTATCGGAGTGCCGGGAAGTATCTGATGCAGTTCGGCGGAGCGTTCGCGCCGGAGCACACGCGGGAGGAACTCCTGCACGGATTCCTCGATTTCGCGCGGGCGCGCCGGAGCACGGTCGTGGCCGTCCAGGTGCAGAGCGAGGACGTAGCTCTTTACGAGCGCTGCGGATTCACCGTGAATCAGGTCGGCGCCTCCTACTCCCTGCACCTTCCCGAATTCGGGCTCAAGGGCTCACGGTTCGTGAAACTGCGGAACAAGGTGTCGCGGGCGCGCCGCAGCGGTCTTGAGGTGGCCGAAGTGCCGTACGAGCGCATCGCCGGGGGCGTCCGGACCGTCGATGGGCAGTGGCTGCGCGGCAAGGGGCGCCACGTCAAGGAGATCGAGTTCCTCGTGGGCCAGCTCGGCGGACCCGGGCAGGCGCACCGCCGGCTGTTCGCCGGCCGGATCGGCGGCGAACTCGTCGCCTACATCTCGTACGCTCCGGCCTTCGGCAAGCGCGCCGGTCTGCTGCACGACCTCAGCCGCCGGCTGCCGGGGGCCGCGCCGGGCGTCCTTGAGGCGATCAACCTGACGGCCGTGGAGGCCTTCCGGGCGGAGGGCGCCGAGTGGCTGCACCTCGGCTTCACCCCGTTCACCGGACTCGCGCCCGAACACGAGGCGCCCTCCGCCAGCCGGCCCACGGCCTGGCTACTGCGGCAGCTCGCCGCGCACGGCGCGAAGGTGTACCCCGCCGCGAGCCAGCTGGCGTACAAGGAGAAATGGGCGCCCCAGCTGGTCCTGCCCGAGTACCTGGCCTTCCAGGGGAGGGCCAGGGCGGGCGCGGTCCGGCAGCTCCTTCGCGTCACCAACTCCCTCTGAAATACGGGGTGTTCAGTCAGCGTCCGGCGGGCACCGGCTCCTGGCGCAGGATGCCCTGGAACCTGGCCCGCAGCGCTTCCCCGGGCTCAAGGCCCAGGTGGTGCGAGAGCCGCTGCCGGGTGCGGTGGTAGGCGTCCAGCGCCTCGGCCTGGCGCCCCGAGCGGTACAGGGCGGTGATCAGCTGCTCGCAGAACCACTCCCGCAAGGGGTACTGCGCGTGCAACTGCTGGAGTTCCGTGATGACTTCCCGGTGCAGCCCCAGGGCGAGCTCGGCGTCGAAGAGGTGCTCGTACGCGGTGAGCCTGATCTCGGTGAGCCGGGTGTACGCCATGCGGCTGATCAGGCCCTGCCCGGCGTCGAGCAGCGCGGGCCCGCGCCACAGCGAGAGCGCCTCGGTGAGCAGCCGCACCGACCGGTCCGGGTCGCTCCGGCCAAGGGCGGTCGCCTCGCGGACGAGTGCCTCGAACAGCGAGGCGTCGACGTCGCTCTCCGCGAGCGCGAGGGCGTAGCCGAAACTGGACGTGCGGATCAGTTCCCGCAGACCGTCGTGGCCCGTACGGGATTCGATGACGCGGCGAAGCCGGGCCACATGACCCTGCAAGGAGTTCTCGGCGTTGCGCGGGAGTTCCTCTCCCCACAGTTCGTCGATGAGGTCGTTCCGGGACACCGGACGGTCGGGCGAAAGGGCGAGTACGGCCACGAGCGCCCTGAGTTTTTCGCCGGGAATCTTGAACGTGATGTGTCCGTCGGTCAATTCAAGGGACCCGAGCAGGCGAACTTTCAACGTGCTTCCCCCGTGCTGCGTGCAAAAAAGCGGAATCCACGATGACGGGCCGTGCGGGCCCGGCGAGTGGATCAGATGTGCCCGGTGAATCGACCGGGCCGCGGATCGGCACAATGATCGGCGTTCTTCGCCCGTCGACCTCTCGCCCATCGCTGCCAAGAGCGGTGCTCTACCCCCGTAGAGAACATGGAGGAAGAGTATTTCGCCCTGCTATTGGGGTCAACGTCCGAGAAGATAACGGTGAGTTGACAGCGCGTCGCCCGCTGTCGCACGGTGATCCGCGCGCAGCGGGAGCGCCGCAGGTGGCGGGGCCCGGCGCGCGACCGGCAGGTGACGGCCTGTGAGGGGGCTCACGTCGAGGTGTGGCGCGGCCGTGACCTGGGTGGAACACCGTAACGGGGTGAGCGATTACGATCCGGGCTCATGAGCACCTCGGATCAGGAACAAGCGGTGGACGCGACCCCGGAAGCGGGGGGTGCGTCCCGCGTGGCAGAAGCGACGGTACCGAACCAGGCCCCGAACCGGCCTACGGCCGAGCGGGCCCCGCAGCGGCGGGGTGGGGAAGCCGAGGGTGCCGACCGGGATGCGGAGTGCGCGGAAGCCGACGCTGCCCCCGAGGCAGCCGAAGCTGCTGGACGCGCCGGGATCCCGAAGCCTGCCAAAGCCCCGGAGGCCGCCGGGGCCGAGGCCCGGGAAGCCCCAGGACGCGCTGAGCAACCCGCACACTCCGAGGAAGCGCAGAGCTCCCAAGTCACCGATCCTGACGAGGGGTTGGAGTCACCCGAGCCCTCCGAGGGCCCCGCCGACGAGGCCGAGCGGCAGGGCATGGCCCCGCGGCAGGCCCGCCGTATTCGCATGGTCGCCGCCGGGGTGCTCATGGCGGCGATGGGGGTGATCCTCGTCGTGCGGCTTGCGACGCGTTCCTCCGTGCTCGTCGTCGGGGTGTACGGCCTTGCCCTGATCCTGTGCGGCGTGGTCATCGAGCTGAGTCGCAACGGACGCACCCGCCTTGGTTCCTGGCTCCTCGTGGTGGGCCTCGCCGCGGCGCTCGGGATGGACTGGTTCGTCCTGCCGTGATCACCCGTGCCGGCCTCCGCCCGCCGTTTCCCGCAAGGGGCCCGGGCCGGAGGCCGGCAACGTAACGAGATCCGCGTCCATGGCCGTCGGCGGAACCGGCGTACGACCGGCCACCCGGCAGGTGCCCAACTGCCGGATCCGCAGGGAAGTCGGGTACCTCAAGCGCCACAGGCGTTGACATGCACCCGCCCCAAGGTGAATCTTGATGCTCGAAACTCCACTGTTCCAAGCATGAACGCGCACGCCGCGCCCGGCTGTTGCTCGGTACGAACGGAGAACGAACCCTTGCGGACCCCCTGGCATCGCTCCCACCCGCCCCGAAGGCCCGCCGTCGCCGTGTTCTCGGCGCTCGCGCTCGGCCTCACCGCCTTGGCCGTCCCCGCCGCCCACGCCGAGGGCGCGACGCCGCCCGGCGGCGTCCTGGACAGTGGCACCAAGTCCCTGACCTGGCAGAGCCCGGTGTACGAGAAGGGCACGGTCGACTCGCCGGACAAGTGCCCGGCGCCCGCGCAGGACCCCGACGGGGCGGTCTGTGCCCGCTTCGACCTGACGGTGAAGCCGCCGGCCGGCCAGTGGGACGACAACCCGGAGGGCGGTGTGCCCGTCTCCATCCAATGGGCCACCCCCACCGACGACTTCGACATGTACATCTACGACGACGCCGGAAAACAGGTCGCCTCCAGCGCCGGCACCGCCGACCCCGAGGCGACCGTCATCCCGAAGGCGTCGGGGACGTACCACGTGGTCGTCGTCCCGTACGACGTGCACCACAACTCGTTCACGGGCAAGGCGTATCTGCCCGAGCCGACCGACGCCGGGAACCTCACGGCCTTCGGCGGCAAGGACGGCACGTACGACATCGCCGCCGGTGCGCTCAAGGCCCGCGTCGACTTCCTCGCCGACGACACGATGAGGCTGCGCGCCGCCCCGGACGGGACCTTCACCGACCCGCCCGGCAGCCACATGATCCAGACCGGGCCGAAGCCGCAGAAGGACACCAAGTCCTTTGACGCGGGCTCCTATTACGGCGTCCGGAGCAAGGACGTCGTCCTGCGTGTCTACAAGAAGCCGCTCCGCTTCGCGCTCTACAAGGGCGACAACAGGACCGTGATCTGGTCCGAGGCCGACCCGCTGCGCTGGACCTCCGGCGGCATGCGGCAGAGCCTGACCCGCGGCGCCGACGAGCAGTTCTTCGGCGGCGGCGAGCAGAACGGCAGCTTCTCGCACCGCGACCAAGTCATGAACGTGGGCAACAACACCAACTGGAACGAGGGCGGCTGGAACAACTCCCAGCCCTTCTACATCTCCTCCGCCGGATACGGGGTGTTCCGCAACACCTTCACACCGGGCGTGTACGACTTCGGGCCTCGGGTGCGCACCGGACAGCAGGAACGGCGGCTGGACGCCTACTACTTCACCGGTGACGTGAAGTCCGTCATCGGCAAGTACACCTCCCTGGTCGGTAAGCCGTTCATGCCGCCGGTGTACGGGCTCGAACCGGGCGACTCCGACTGCTACTTGCACAACGCCAACCGGGGCGAGCGGCACACCCTGGACGCGCTCAAGGTCGCCGACGGCTACACCCAGAACCAGCTGCCGCTCGGCTGGATGCTCGTCAACGACGGCTACGGCTGCGGCTACGAGAACCTCGCCGAGACCGGCAAGGGCCTCCAGGCCCACAACGCCCAGCTCGGCCTGTGGACCCAGGACGGCCTCGACAAACTCGCCGACCAGGTCAAGGCGGGCCAGCGGGTCGCGAAACTGGACGTCGCCTGGGTCGGCAACGGCTACGGCTTCGCCCTGAACGCCTGCGACCAGGCGAAGGCCGGCATCGAGGACAACAGCGACGCGCGCGGCTTCGTGTGGCTGCCCGTGTCCTGGTCCGGCGCTCAGCGCTGCGGCGTCCTGTGGAGCGGTGACCAGAAGCTCAGCTGGGACTACCTGCGCTGGCAGATCCCCACCTACGCGGGTGCCACGCTCTCCGGCATCGCGTACAACACGGGCGATGTCGGCAGCATCTTCGGCCACGACCCGAAGATGTACACCCGCGACCTCCAGTGGAAGGCCTTCCTGCCCGCCATCATGACGATGGACGGCTGGGCCAAGGACCTCACCACCGGCAAGGCCGCCGACCAGCAGCCCTGGCTCGACGGTGAGCCGTACGCCTCCATCAACCGCAAGTACCTCCAGCTGAAGGAGCGGCTCATCCCGTACATGTACGGGCTCTCCAAGGACGCCACCAAGACCGGCGTAGGCGCGGTCCGCCCGCTCTCCCTGGAGTACCCGGACGATCCGGGCACCCTGGGTGCGAACGCCAAGTACGAGTTCCTGGCCGGACCCGACTTCCTGGTCGCCCCGGTCTACAGCGACACCAGCGTCCGCAACGGCATCTATCTGCCCAAGGGCACCTGGACCGACTACTGGACGGGCAGGACCTACCAGGGCCCGACGACCATCGACAACTACGCGGCCCCGCTCGACACCCTCCCGCTGTTCGTGAAGGGCGGCTCGATCGTGCCCATGTGGCCGAAGGGCACGACGTCCTGGCAGACCCGGGACAAGGGCGAGCTGGACTACGACATCTACCCGCAGCTCGGCTCGTCCTCCTACACGCTGTACGAGGACGACGGCGTCACCCGGCAGTTCGCCAAGGGCGCTTCGGCCACCCAGTGGGTCCAGGTCACCTCGGCCGGACGCGCCGCGGTCCTCAACGTCGGTGCCAGCGTGGGCAGTTACCAGGGCAAGCCGGCCACGCGCTCGTACCGCTTCACCGTCCACACCAAGGCGGCTCCCTCGGTCGTCGCCCTCGGCGGGAACCGGCTGCACCGCTACGGCTCCGCGGCGGAGCTCGCCGCGGCGGGCACGGGCTGGTACTTCGATCCCGTGACCGGGGTGACGGAGGTCAAGACGCCGTCGCAGTCCACCGGCCACGGCTTCTCCGTCGAGATCGCGTGACCTGACCGTCCGCTACCGGGTCGGGGGCCGTACCGTGAGCCGTCCGGTACGGCCCCTCCGCACGCGCGGAGGAAGGCTGGGGCAAGAGCCGTCCACGCACGCCTCGTTCGCGCCCGGCGACAAGGCGGTGCCCAACGGCTACGGCGTCGGCGAGCGGCACGACGGCGGCTTCGCGCAGAAGGCCCGGGTCAGGGGCGGCCGGCTGGTCCCGCTGCCCAAGGGGCTCACCCCGGCGCCGGTCCCGGCCGCCCGCCCTCGATGACGGTCGCGAAGCCGTCGAGCAGCGGGCCGAGCCCGAACTCGAAGAGCTCGTCGAACCGCACCTCGTACCCGTCCGCAAGGGCCGCCGTGACCCGACTGAAGACCGGGTATCTCCCGGACGCCACAAGGGAGGTGAGCGCCGCGGCCTGCTGCTCCATCCACCCGTCCTCGCTCACCCCGGTGGCGGCCGCGGCCTGCGCCTCCTGCTCCAGGCCGACCGCGAGCCCCTGCACATAGCTGTACAGGAGCACGTGCACGTCCATCATGGTGACCGGGTCGAGCCCGTGCCCGTCGAGCGCGGCCAGCGCCCACTCGGCGTGCGTCATGAGGTTGGGAAGCAGCAACGGCCGGGTGAGCGGGGTGAGTTGAGCCAGCCATGGGTGCGCGCGGAACAGTGACCAGAGCGTCCGGCCGCCGAGTTCGAGCCGCGCCCGCCAGCCGTCCGGCGGCACGGCCGGATAGCGGGCCCCACCGAACGCCGCGTCGGCCATCAGGAGCACCAGGTCGTCCTTGCTGCCGACATACCGGTACGGCGACATCGCGGCGACCCCGAGCCGGGCCGCCACCCCGCGCATCGACAGCGCGGCCAGGCCCTCGCTGTCCGCGATGTCCATGGCGGCCCGCACGATCCGATGGCGCGTCAGATCCTGCTCGGGCCTCGTACGTGCCTTCGCCGGCGGTACCGGGGCGTGGTCCCTGACCACGGTGCCGACCCGGGGGAGTGTCTCCACGAATCCTTCGAGGCGCAGGGTGGTGAGCACCTTGGTGGCCGTGGCGAGCGCGACGCCCCACTCCTTGACGATGCCCCGGGTCGAGGGCACCCGGTCGCCCGGCGCGAGCTCGCCGCTCGTGATGCGCCGCCGGATCTCGGCGACGATCCGCAGGTAGGGCGGTTCGCTCTGCACGGCCATGCCCCGTACGTCCTTCCCGTCGGCGGCCGCGCAATTCTTTTGGACGGCCGCGCTGCCTGTACTAGTGCAGAGGGTTAGCAGCGAATAGCCAGGTCAGACCGCTGTCTGTCCTAGCTCAGTTGCGGGGAAAGGGCGGTTGGCGGAGGTGAGAGTACGTCGTACATTCAGTTCGCGTACACCGTATTTGCATCGCTCATCTCACTCATCCCGCCCATCCAAGGAGTTCGCCATGAAGACCGTCCTCATCTCCGGCGCCGGAGTCGCCGGCTGTGCGCTGGCGTACTGGCTGCGTCGGGGCGGCTTCGCGCCGACCGTCGTCGAGCGTGCCCCGGGGCTTCGGCCGGGCGGCCAGGCGGTCGACATCCGAGGAGTGGCGCTCGACGTCGTGGAGCGGATGGGACTGCTCGGCCCGGTGCGTGCGGCGGCCACCCGCATGCGGGGCATGTCCGTGCTCGACGCCGACGGCGACGAGCTCCACCGGTCGACCGAGGCCACGTTCAGCAGCGGCCGCCTCGACAGCGGGGACGTCGAGCTGCTGCGCGAGGACCTCATCGGCATGCTGGAGCAACTCGCCCATGGGCAGGCCGAGTTCATCTATGGGGACCGCATCACCGCGCTGGACCAGGACGAGCACGGCGTCCGCGTCGACTTCGCGCACGGCGCGTCCCGTACGTTCGACCTCGTGGTGGGGGCCGACGGGCTGCACTCGACGGTGCGCGGGCTCGTCTTCGGCCCCGAGGCGGACTTCCTGCACCACCTCGGCACGCATCTCGCGATCTTCAGCGCGGAGAACTTCCTCGGCCTGGACAACTGGCAGCTCTGGCAGCGCGACGGCGACGCCGGGTACGGGATCTACCCGGTGCGCGACAACAGCGAGCTGAGGGTCACCTTCGGCTTCGCGTCCGGGCCGTTCGACCCCGAGACCCGGGGTCCCGGCGCGCTGAAGCGGGAGGTAGCCGAGCGGATGGGCGCGCTGCGCTGGGAGACGCCACGGCTCCTGAAGGCGCTCTGGGAGGCGCCCGACTTCTACTCCGACGCCATGGCCCAGATCCGGCTCGACCACTGGTCGCGCGGGCGGGCCGTGCTGCTCGGCGACGCCGGGTACTGCGCCTCGCCGCTCTCCGGCCAGGGCACCAGCCTCGCGCTGGTCGGCGCGTACGTCCTCTCGGACGCGCTCGGCCGCACGGGCGGTGAGCACCGTGCGGCCTTCGCGGAGTACGAGGCGCGCCTGCGGCCCTTCGTGGAGCTCAACCAGGCGCTGGCGACCGAGAACCCGGGTGGTCCGGCCGCCGAGGAATCCGTGGAGCGCGCCAAGGACGCGATCACGCTGGACGCCTGAGGCGGGTGCCCTCAGGCGGTGATGCGGACGGCCGGCTCGGGGGCCGACAGGTCGGTGGGCAGGGGCGCGGGCACAGGCGCGGGGAGTTCCGCGGGCGTCGCGCCGGTCAGCATGAGCACGCCGCGGGCGGCGACGCCCGCCGACGCGGCGGCGACCAGCCAGCCGAGCGGTCCGCCGTGGAAGCTCTCGCCGAGCAGCGCGACCCCGATCACCGCGGCCGCCGCCGGGTTGGCGAGGTTCACCACGGCCAGCGGGGCGGCCAGGCCTCCGCGGTAGGCGGCCTGCGAGAGCAGCAGCCCGCCGACGGCGAACGTCGCGACGAGCACCGCGAGCAGGGCGGTCTGCCACCAGTTCAGCGGGCCCCCGGGCAGTTCGCGGGCCAGCGACGCGGTGACGGTCTGGGTCAGCGCGGACGCCACGCCCGAGGCGACGCCGGACGCGGTGGCATGGCCGAGGCCGCCGCCGCGTGCGGAGTGCGCCCCGGCCCGTACGAGGAAGGCGAGCAGCAGCGCGGTGGCCGCGGCGATGGCGAGCGCCTCGCGCAGGCTGAGCGCGTCGCCGGGGCTCGCGGGACCGGTGACCGCGATCAGGCCCGTGAGCCCGGCCAGCGTCCACGCCGCGCCGCGCCATTCACGCCGGGTGACGCGCCGCCGCTCGTAGTACGCGGAGAGCGGCAGCGCGGCGACCAGGGTGAGTGCGCCGAGCGGCTGGACCAGGGTGAGCGGGCCGTAGTGGAGCGCGGCCACGTGCATGAGGGCGCCGGCCGCGTTGAGGCCGACCGCCCACCACCACAGCGGGCGGGTGAGCAATTGCCCGATACCGCCGCCACCTTGAGCGGCGAGCCGGGACTGCCCGACGGCGGCCAGCGCGTAGCCGGCGGCCGAGGCGAGCGAGAGCAGGATGGCGAGCAGCGCGGATTCGTTCATCGCACGGCCTCGGAGAGCTGGGGCGAGGGTGCCTGCTGGGACGCGAGGGCGGGCTGAGCGGCGGGGGTCTGCGGAGCCCCGGATGCCTGCTCCGAGGCGGGAGCCTGCCGACCCGCCTTGGATGCCGCAGGCAACCTTGCGGGCTGCTTCGGCGACGGCACGAAGTACAGCACCGCCCCCAGCAGCGCGGTGGCCACGATCGCGTCCAGCCAGTAGTGGTTCGCGGTGCCGACGACCACGAACAGGGTGAGCGCCGGGTGCAGCAGCCACAGCCGGCGCCAGCGGCTCCGGGTCGCCATGATCATGCCGATCGCGACCATCAGGGCCCAGCCGAAGTGCAGCGAGGGCATCGCCGCGAACTGGTTCGCCATGGCGTCGTTGTCCGGCGTCGCGGCGTACACGGAGGGCCCGTAGACCTGTGCGGTGTCGACGAGTCCGGCCGTGGTGAGCATGCGCGGCGGGGCGAGCGGGACCGTGATGTGCAGGACCAGGGCGGCGGCCGTGAGCCCCGCGAGCACCCGGCGCGACCACAGGTAGTGGCCCGGGCGGCGCAGGTACAGGTAGACCAGGAAGGCCACCGTGGCCGGGAAGTGCACCGTCGCGTAGAAGGTGTTCGCGTCCTTGACGAGGGTGTCGCCGTGCAGCAGCAGATGCTGCACGGAGCCCTCGCCGGGCAGGTGCAGCGCGCGCTCCCAGCTCCAGACGCGGTCGGCGTTGTCGAAGGCACTCGCCTCGTGTCCGTTGGCCAGCCGGCGGCCGAACTTGTACACGAGGAAGAGCGCGGTCACGAGCAGCAGCTCGCGTACCAGGGGCGGCCGGGAAGCGGTCGTCTCCGGTCCGGCGGGACGGGTCTGGCGACGCGTCCCCGTGGTTATACCGGCAAACATTCTCCGGCCCCTTTGAACCTGGATCGATACGTGGAAAAAACACAAGCAAACGTAGGAAGGCTAGATCGAAACTCATCGAGACGCAAACGTCTCGATACGTTTGCGTCTCGGTTGAGCGGAGCCTACTCTCGTACGTGCAGGAGCACCCCTTGTTTTTCTCCGGAGGGAACGATGTCGACGCAGGCCGCCACGGCCGCTGCCCGCCGCAGCAAGATCAGCCCCGAGCGCGAGCTGGAGCTGTACGACGCGGTGCTCGACCTGCTCAGAGAGGGTGGCTACGACTCCGTCACGATGGAGGGCGTGGCCGCGCGCACCAAGTGCGGCAAGGCCACCCTGTACCGGCAGTGGAAGAGCAAGTCGCTGCTCGTCACCGCCGCCCTGGGCAGGAACCGCTGCTCGTTCTTCACCGGCATCGACACCGGCACCCTCGCCGGGGACCTGCGCGAGGCGGCCCGGGCGGTCGGCCGGCGCGAGGGCCCCGACACCGCGCTCATGGAAGCTGTCGGCCAGGCCTACATCAAGCACCCGGACCTGCGCGAAGCCCTGCGCGAGACCGTCCTGAACCCCGAGATCGCCGCCCTCGACGCGATGCTCCGGCGCGGCGTCGAGCGCGGGGAGGTGGCGGCGGACAACCCGGCGATCGGGTACGTCGCCCCCATGATCATGGGCATGCTGCGTGTCGAGCGCCTCTTCGAGGACCGCTTCCGCGGCGAGGACACGCTGCCGGGACTCCTTGAGTCGGTCATCCTCCCGGCGCTGCGGATCGGCTGACCGGGCCCAACTCGGCGCTGCCGCAAGCCAGTTGGAGGTGCTCCGGGAGAGACTGCTGCCCCTCCCCGCTCAGACCGCGAGCACCGTCACCCCGGCCTCGGTGAACTCGGCCACCGTCTCCTGCGAGACCGCGGTGTCCGTCACCAGCGTGCCCACCTGCGACGTCGCACAGATCCGGGCGAACGTCCGCTTGCCCAGCTTCGTCGAGTCCGCGGCCACGACGACCCGCTGCGCCCGCTCGCACAGCAGCCGGTTGATGCCGGCCTCGTCCTCGTCGTGCGCCGAGGCCCCGTGCGTCACGTCGAAGGCGCCGACGCCGAGCACCGCCACATCCATCGTGATCTGGTTCAGCACCCCGCCCGCGAGGGGCCCCGTGAGCTCGTACGACTGCGGACGGGCCACCCCGCCGGTCACCACGATCTTGAATTGAGGCCGCACCGCCAGCTCGTTGGCGATGTTGAGCGCGTTCGTGACAATCGTCAACGCCGGTGATCCGGTGGCCAGTTCGGGCCGCACGGCCAGTGCGCGGGCGACCTCCGTCGTCGTGGTGCCGCCGGTCAGGCCGACCGCCTCGCCGGGGGCGACCAGATCCGCCACCGCCTTCGCGATGCGCTGCTTCTCCGAGGCCTGGCGCGCCGTCTTGTAGCGCAGGGGCAGCTCGTAGGAGACGCCGTGGACGAGCGCGCCGCCCCGGGTGCGCACCAGCATCTGCTGCTCGGCGAGCTGGTCGAAGTCGCGGCGGATCGTCGCGGCCGAGACCCCGAGGGCGGTCGCCGCCTCGTCGACGTCCAGGCGGCCCTGTTCCACGAGCAGTTCGAGGAGCGCCTGCCAGCGGGCATCGCGAGACATCCGCGCCCTCCATTCTTCGTACCGGTAACCGTCCGTAATGACCTTAGCGCACGGTCAGATGCTTGATCGTGCTCGAAATCGAGCTATATTTTGCAGAAACAAGCATGTGGCGCGTCAGATCCAGAGAGTGTCAGATTTCAGAGGGTGGGAGCCCGGCATGAGCCATGTCGCGAACGAACTGAGCAGTCAGCCCGAATGCTGGAAGCGGGCGGCCGAACTGGCCCTCCAGCACAAGGACGCCCTGCCGGCCCCCGGCGAGCGCGTCGCCGTCGTCGGCTGCGGCACCTCCTTCTTCATGGCGCAGGCCGTCGCCGCGCTCCGCGAGAGCGCGGGCCTCGGTGAGACCGACGCCTTCGCCGCCTCCGAATTCCCCGCCTCGCGCACCTACGACCGGGTCGTCGCGCTGACCCGCTCCGGCACCACCACCGAGGTGCTCGACCTCCTCGCGCAGGTGCGCGGCCGGACCCGTACCACCGCCGTCACGGCCGACCCCGCCACGCCGGTGATGCGGGCCGCCGACGACATCATGGTGCTCGACTTCGCGGACGAGGAGTCGGTCGTCCAGACCCGCTTCGCCACCACCGCGTTCACGCTGCTCCGCGCCCACCTCGGGCTGCACACCGAGCAGGCCGTCGCCGACGCCCGCACCGCGCTCGCCGAGCCGCTGCCCGAAGGCCTCGTGGAATCAACCCAGTTCAGCTTCCTCGGCCGCGGCTGGACCAACGGCCTCGCCCAGGAAGCCGCCCTCAAGATGCGCGAGGCGTCGCTGTCCTGGACCGAGGCCTACCCGGCGATGGAGTACCGCCACGGCCCCATCAGCATCTCCACCACCACGACCGCCACCTGGATGTTCGGCGAAGCCCCCGAAGGGCTGGCCGAGCAGGTGGCCGCGACCGGTGCGCTGTGGATCGAGGGCCGCCTCGACCCGCTCGCCGAACTCGTCCGCGCCCAGCGCCTCGCCGTCGCCGTCGCGGCCGCCCGCGGACTCGACCCGGACCGGCCGCGCCACCTCACCCGCTCCGTCATCCTCGACGGCGCGTGAGCGGGCGCGAGACGTGAGACCGAACAACGTGACACAGGTGAAGGGGAAGCACTGATGCCACTCGCCCGGACCGGCACACTCGTCGCCGAGGCCGCCGCCAAACGCCGCGCCGTCGCGGCCTTCAACATCATCACGCTGGAGCACGCCGAGGCGGTCATCGCGGGCGCCGAGGCGGCCAAGTCGCCGGTCGTCCTCCAAGTCAGCGAGAACGTGGTCAAGTTCCGCTACGGCCGGGTCCTGCCGCTCGCCCGCGCCGCCGCCGCGGCCGCCGAAGCCGCCTCCGTACCGGTCGCGCTCCACCTCGACCACGTCAAGCAGGACGAACTCCTGCGCCAGGCCGCCGACGCCGGCTTCAGCTCCGCCATGTACGACGCGGCCCACCTGTCGTACGAGGACAACCTGGCCGCGACCAGGGCGGCCGCTGATTGGGCGCACACCCAAGGGCTGTGGATCGAGGCCGAGTTGGGGGAGGTCGGCGGCAAGGACGGCAAGGCGCCCCTTGACGCGCACGCGCCCGGCGCGCGCACCGACCCCGACGAGGCGCGGCAGTTCGTCGCCGAGTCGGGCGTCGACGCGCTCGCCGTGGCCATCGGCAGCACCCACGCCATGACCTCGCGCACCGCCGAACTGGACCACGCCCTCCTCGCCAGGCTCGACGACGCGCTGAGGGTCCCGCTCGTCCTGCACGGCTCCTCCGGCGTACCGGACGACGCGCTGTCGGCCGCCGTGGCCGGCGGCATCGCCAAGGTCAACATCGGCACCGCGCTGAACATCGCCATGACCGACGCCATCCGCTCCTATCTCGCCGCCCACCCCGAAGCGGTGGACGCCCGCACCTACCTGACGGTCGGCCGCCAGGCGATGGCCGCGACCGTCACCCGCCTCATCGGGGTGCTCGACCGGATCGCCTGAGGAGCACGCGCCCGCCGCCGGGCCCCAGCGGGGCCCCGGCGGCGAAAGCGCCACGTTCTGCCCGTACGGCACTCTTCCGATGTGGCCGGACGTCATAGACGATGGGCCTGTGGACAGGCATGAGCACGCTCGGCTCGACGCGCTGCAGCGCGACCCCTATCCGCACTATGCGCGGGCCCGGCACGCCGAGGGCCTGACCTTCGTGCCGGAGCTCGACGCCTGGCTGGTGGCCCGGGACGCGGACGTACGCGAAGTCCTGCGCCGCCCCGAGGCGTTCTCCTCCGCCAACGCCCTGCGCCCCGACGTTCTGCCGGGGCCCACGGTGCTCGCCGAGATGGGCCGGGGATTCGGCGGCCGCCCCGTCGTGGTCAGCTCCGACGGAGCCCTCCACCAGCGGCTGCGTGCCCCGATCGTGCACGGCCTCACCTCCTCCCGCGTCGCCGCGGTCGTGCCCTACGCGGTGGACCGCGCGACCGCGCTGATCGACGCCTTCGCCGGCCACGGCTCGGCCGACCTCATGGCGGAGTTCGCGCTCAAACTGCCCGGCCAGGTGATCGGACGCCTGATGGGCCTCGACGAGGCAGACGTGCCGCTCGCCGTGCACGGCGGCTACCGCGCCGAGCAGCTCCTCTTCCGACCCCTGCCGGAGAAGGACCAGCTCGCCGCGGCCCGCGACGTGGTCGAGATGCAGCACCTCCTCGACACCTACGTACGGGAACGGCACGCCCACCCTCAGGACGACCTGTGCACCACGCTGATCAGCGCGCTCGCGCCGGGCGGCGACCCGCCCGCCACCGAGCTCACGCTCGACGAGCGCCACGAGATGGTCGCCCACCTGCAGAACTTCCTGCTCGCCGGGCACCTCACCACGAGCGCCCTGATCGGCTCGACGCTGCTGCACCTGATGCACCACCCCACGCAGTGGGAACTCCTGTGCCAGAAGCCCGAGTTGATCCCGGCCACCGTCGAGGAGGCCGCCCGCTACGACAGCCCGATCCAGGGCTTCCGCCGCATCACCACCCGCCCGGTCGTGCTGTCCGGCACCGAACTTCCCGTCGGGGCCGTGGTGTTCGTGGCGTACGGATCCGCCAACCGCGACCCGAGCCGCCACGAACGCCCCGACGTCTTCGACATCACCCGCCCGCCCGCGCGCCACCTCGCCTTCGGGTACGGCGTGCACGGCTGCCCGGGCTACGCGCTGGCCCGCGAACAGCTCCGGGTCACCCTGGAACTGCTGACCTCGCGGCTGCCGGGGTTGCGGCTTGCCGAGGAGAGACCCGTCGTCATGCGCCCCACGATGATCCACCGCTCGCCGGAGGAACTTCCGCTGGTGTGGTGAGGGACGTCAACTGCCTTTGGACTCAGGGGAGTTGTCGGATGTCTGCGGGACTGCTTCCTCGGTGGATGCCCCGATTCGGCCGTAATCTCCGCTGATCACGGTCCTACCGTGAACCACCCGCGCGGCATATCCTCCGACCATGCGAGTCGCACTCTTCGTCACCTGCGTCAATGACGCGGTGTACCCGGCCACCGGCATCGCGACGGTGAAGCTGCTCGAACGGCTCGGGGTCGAGGTGGATTTCCCGGCCGGGCAGACGTGCTGCGGGCAGCCGCAGTTCAACACCGGATACCGGCACGAGACCGAGCCCCTGGTGCGCCGGATGGGCCGGGTCTTCGAGGGCTACGACCACATCGTCACCCCCTCCGGCTCCTGCGTGGCGATGGTCCGCGACAACTATCCCCGCATCGCCCGCAAGGCGGCCGCCGAAGGCCGGGGCGCGGAGCTCGGCCGGGTCGCGGAATCTCTCGTACCGCGCGTGTACGAGCTGACCGAGTTCCTCGTCGACGTGCTCGGCGTGACCGACGTCGGCGCGTACTTCCCGCACACTGTCACCTACCACCCCTCCTGCCACGGCCTGCGCCTGCTCGGCCTCGGCGACCGGCCGCGCAGACTGCTTGAGGCGGTCAAGGGCCTGGAGCTGCGCGAACTGCCCGGCGCCGAGGAATGCTGCGGCTTCGGCGGCACCTTCGCCGTCAAGAACCCGGACGTCTCCGCGGCGATGGGCACCGACAAGGTGCGCAGCGCGGCCGCCACCGGAGCCGAGGTGCTGTGCGGCGCCGACAACTCCTGCCTGATGCACCTCGGCGGCATCCTCCACCGCCAGGACGCCCCGATGCGGGCGCTGCACATCGCCGAGATCCTTCTCAGCACGGAAGCGGAGCCCCACGTATGAGCGGCACCTTCATCGGAATGCCTGCGTTCCCGAGGGCAGCCCACGACGCCCTGCGCGACACCACCCTGCGCGGCAATCTGCGCCACGCCACCCACACCATCCGCGACAAGCGCGCCAAGGCGGTCGCCGAACTCGCCGACTGGCAGCAACTGCGGGAGGCGGGCAAGCGCATCAAGGACCACACCCTGCGCCATCTCGACCGCTACCTGGTGCAGTTGGAGGAGTCCGTCACCGCGGCCGGGGGCACCGTCCACTGGGCCGCCGACGCGGAGGACGCCAACCGCATCGTCGCCGAACTGATCAAGGCCACGGGGGAGACGGAGGTGGTCAAGGTGAAATCCATGGCCACCCAGGAGATCGGCCTCAACGAGGCGCTCGCCGCCGAAGGCATCCACGCCTACGAGACCGACCTCGCCGAGCTCATCGTCCAGCTCGGCGACGACCGGCCCTCGCACATCCTCGTCCCGGCCATCCATCGCAACCGGGGCGAGATCCGCGACATCTTCCTTGAAAAGATGGCCAGTTGGGGCAGGCCAGCCCCCGACGGGCTCACCGACACGCCCGCCGATCTCGCCGAGGCCGCCCGGCTGCACCTGCGCGAGAAGTTCCTGCGGGCCAAGGTGGGCGTCTCGGGCGCCAACTTCATGGTCGCCGACACGGGCACCCTGGTCGTCTTCGAGTCCGAGGGCAACGGCCGCATGTGCCTGACCCTCCCCGAAACGCTGATCTCGGTCGTCGGCATCGAGAAGGTGGTCCCCACCTGGCAGGACCTTGAGGTGTTCCTCCAGACCCTGCCGCGCTCCTCGACGGCCGAGCGGATGAACCCGTACACCAGCATGTGGACCGGCACCGCCGACGGCGACGGCCCCCAGACCTTCCACCTCGTCCTGCTCGACAACGGCCGCACCGACGCGCTGGCCGACGACACCGGCCGCCAGGCCCTGCGCTGCATCCGCTGCTCGGCCTGCCTGAATGTGTGCCCCGTGTACGAACGGGCCGGCGGCCACGCCTACGGATCGGTCTACCCGGGCCCCATCGGAGCCATCCTCACCCCTCAACTCCGGGGCACGACAAGCGAGATCGACGCCTCGCTGCCGTACGCCTCGTCGCTGTGCGGCGCCTGCTACGAGGTCTGCCCGGTCGCCATCGACATCCCGGAAGTCCTGGTCCACCTCCGGGAGAGGGTCGCAGGCCAGGGCGGCCGGGGGCACCGCCTGGAGAAGGCGGCGATGAAGGCGGCCAGTTGGGCCATGGACCGCCCCGCCGTCATGGCGGCGGGGGAGCGGGCGGCGGCGAGGACCCGCGCGCTGCACCCGAAGCGACCGCCGGGCGCGAAGGCCTGGACGGACAGCCGCGACCTGCCGGAACTCCCCGAAGAACCCTTCCGTGACTGGTGGAAGAAGAACCGCGCATGAGCTCACGCGACCGCATCCTGGCCCGCGTCCGCGCCGCCGTCGACGGCGCCCCGGCGGCCCCCGCCGCCACCCGCGACTACCTGACGAGCCACACCCCGGACGACCCCGTGGCCGTACTCGACCTGCTGCACGAGAACCTCGCCGACTACCGAGCCGTCGTGCACCGCACGGATGCGGCCGGGGTGGCGCCCCTCATCGCCGCGTCGCTGGCCGCACGAGAGGCCCGGAGCGTGCTGGTGCCGGACGGGCTGCCGCCGCAGTGGCTGTCGGGTGTCACGTCCGTACGCGTCGACGACACCCCGCGGTCCACGGCAGCCGAACTCGACCGCGTCGACAGCGTGGTCACCGGCTGCGCCCTGGCCATCGCCGAGACCGGCACCATCGTCCTGGACGCGGGACCGGGCCAGGGCCGCCGCCGGATCACCCTCGTGCCCGACCACCACATCTGCGTCGTACGGGTCCCGGACCAGGTCGTCGCCTCCGTCCCGCAGGCCATGTCCCGGCTCGACCCGCGCCGCCCGCTGACCTGGATCTCGGGCCCGTCCGCGACCAGCGACATCGAACTCGACCGGGTGGAAGGCGTGCACGGCCCCCGCACCCTCGAAGTGATCCTGCTCAGCGGGTGATCCGGGGCGCCTCGGCCGCCGCGTCGACCGGGCCCGGCAGCCGGCCCGCCAACTCCCGCGCCCACACGGCGAGCCCGGCCAGATCGATCCCGTACGTCGGTACGCCGTCGCGCGCCGCGTACTCGGCGAGCGAGCCCGTGCCGCGATCGAGGAGCGAGGCCCCGCCCTTCGCATTGCCGCGCGCGGCATGCGTCAGACCCACCGCGAGCTGCGCCAACCCCCGCCACAGCGGCTCCTCCTGGGCCGGGCCCGACTTCCACGCGTCCTCGAACACCTCGTGCGCGTGGAACGGCATCCCCGCGTCGAGCAGCCGCTGCGCCTCCCGCACCGTCTCCTCAGGAGACCTGGTCACGCCCTCCGGCTGGCGGGCCACCCCCTCGGCGTCATGGGGCAGCGGCCGGCCGAGCCCGTCCCTGGGCCGTGCGTTGCGCGCCCGCCCCTCGGCATCACGATCGCGGTCTGCGGAACTGTCCATGTGCCGATTGTCCCCCGTTCCTGCTGCGGTCCCAGAGTGCGGTATGGTTCTCATGCACGAACGGCCGGGGGAAACCCCAGGTCAGACGGGCACCGGGACGTGGCGCAGCTTGGTAGCGCACTTGACTGGGGGTCAAGGGGTCGCAGGTTCAAATCCTGTCGTCCCGACTCGAACGAGTCGTAGTCGAAGGCCGCATCGGAATCATTCCGATGCGGCCTTTCGCCGTTTCCGGGGCGGTTCTGATCCCCTGCCCATCGGGGAACCCCCGCCGTACGGAATGGCGTTGACGGTCCGGGGGCATCCACACCCTCGACCGCGGTTGCCCGCGGCCCGTTCACAGGATGAGTGAAGCAACGTGGCCGGGTCCGCCGCGACTGGTGCGTCACACGGAAAACCACCATCGGACAGAGCCATCTCTGGAGGATCAAACAAGAGGTATATCGGCCAGCTCGCCTTGCATCTACGATGCAGATACTCATATTCACCTGGTGAATGCGAGAACCGGTGCCAGCGGCCCGGCACCCGCACCAAGGAGCCACTCATGCACGTCGAAGACCTCCTGCGTCTCGAATCCCTCGACCTGGAACTGCTCTGGGGCGAGGAGAAGCAGCTCGTCCGGGAGATCACCGGGGTGACCGCCACCGACCTGGAGGACCCGACCCGCTTCCTGCGGCCGGGCGAGGTCGTTCTGAGCGGTCTGGTGTGGTGGAGCCCCGGGGGCGGGACGGAGAAAATCAGCCGTTTCGTCTCGGCGCTGGCGACCGCGGGCGCGGCGGCCCTGCTGGCCGGCGAGGAGACGCACGGGGCCGTGCCCGACGAGCTGACCCGGTCGTGCCGCGAGAACGGCATCCCGCTTCTCGCCGTGCCCTCGCGCACCAACTTCCGCGCCATCACCGAGGCCGTCTATCTGCGCCAGTGGGGCGACCTCAGCAGGCGGCCCACCTCGCACCGCTACGCCCTGCCCGAGAACGTCCGCAGCGAGCTCAGCGACCTCGTCCGGGCCGGCGCGGAACCCGACGTCCTGCTCGACCGGGCGCTCGCCCACCTCGGCACCCCGGACTGCTACGTACTGACACCGACCGGGCGCACCGTCGCGCGCACCCCGAAGGCTCCCGCGATCCCCGCGCAGCGGGCCCGGGAGCTGCTGCGCCGCGCACCCGACGGGCTCACCCTGCGGATAGACACCGACAGTTCGGCCTACGACAGCTGGCACCTGCACCTCGCCGACGCGGCCACCGTCCCGCCCCGCCTCCTGCACGAGACGGCCGACGTGTTCGCGGACCACCGGTACGGCCGGGACCGGGCGCGGAAGGAGGCCCGGCGGAGGGCCGGTGACCTGGTCCGGCTCATCGACGCGCGGACCGCCGATCTCTCCGCGCTGCGGGCCGGGCTCACCGCCTGCGGGCTGTCCCACGACGGCCCGTTCCGCGTCGTCACCGCCGCCGCGAGGACCGACGCCGACCAGGACGCGGCGGCGGACGCCCTCGCCGAGGCGCTGCGCCACATCCCGGACCGTCCGTTCGCCCTCGGCCGTCTCCCGCACGGCGAGGCGGTGGCCGTGGTCCAGGGCGGCCCCGAACCGGCCGCGGAACTGGGGGAGTTGTGGGCGGTGGTGCAGGCCTGCGCGCCCCTCGTCCCGCTGCACGGCGGCATCGGCGCCGAGGTCACCTCGCCGGACCGGCTCAACTCCAGCCTGACCGGCGCGCGTTACGCCCTCGCCACCGCACGCTCGAAGGCGCCCGACGGGCCGAGGCTCGGCTCCGTAGCGGACCTCACCACGCTGGAGGGGCTGCTCGCCGGCATCCCCGCCGACGTCCGGGCGGCCTACCACGACCGCGTCCTGGGGCCCCTGGCCGACGACGGCAACGCCTCCTCGCAGATGCTCCGGGAGACCCTGGAGTCCTTCCTCGCGCACAACGGATCCTGGGCGCGCACCGCCGAGGCCCTGCACCTGCACGTCAACACCGTCCACTACCGCATCCAGCGCATCGAGGTCCTCACCGGCCGCGACCTCTCCCGCCTGGAGCACAAGCTCGACCTGTACGCCGCGCTGCGCTGCCGCTGAATCAGGCGGGCGGGACGCCATGGATCGTGGCTGTATGGGTAGGGAGAGCCTGTTCGTGAGGTGGGCGCGGCCCGAGTGGGAAGGGGCACAGGATGGTGCTGCTGGCGGCCGGGGCGCTGGAGCCGAGTGGGCAGGGCTGGCTCCAGGCCGGTGAGTTCGGCCTGGCGTTCCTGCTCTCCGCGGCCATCGGCCTGGAGCGGGAGATCCGCCAGAAGGCCGCGGGGCTGCGGACGTACACCACGGTCGGCGTCGGAGCGGCCCTGTTCACGCTGGTCAGCAAGTACGGCTTCGCCGACGTCCTGCACGCCGGGACCATCGAGCTCGACCCGTCCCGTGTGACGGCGCAGATCGTGTCGGGGGTCGGCTTCATCGGCGCCGGGGTCATCTTCGTGCACCGGGGCTCCGTCCAGGGCCTCACCACGGCGGCCACGATCTGGCTGACGGCGGCCGTGGGCGCGGCCGCGGCCGCGGGCCTGCCGCTGCTCTCGATCCTGGCGACCGCCGCGTACTTCGTCGCCGCCTACGTGGTTCGCCCGATGGTCCACCGGCTGCCCGCGATGCGGTCCGTGGCGTCGACCTTCCGGATAGCGTACGAGCAGCGGCCCGGTCTGCTTCAAGAGCTCATGGAGCAGTGCGAGCGGGCCGGGTTCACCGTCGCGGGGCTCCAGATGCTGAGGGTGGGCGGCACCGGGGACACGGCGGAGGTGCTGATCTCGGCGGTGGGCCGCGCCGACCCGGCCGTCCTGACCGCCCGGTTCGCCGATGTGGCCGGTGTGGTGGCGTGCACGCGCGGCGGCAACGAGGACGAGTGAGAGCGCGCCCCGGCCTCAGGCCGGACGGGCCAGGTCGACGGGTGCCGTCCTCCTGGGCTTACGGGTGGCGAGAAAGCCGAGGACCACGGCGACCGTGATGGCGACGATGTGCTCGCGGCCCGCCAGGTTCGGCTTCTCGAAGGATCTGATCACGGTCGGGGTGACCGCGAAGAAGAACAGCACGGGCGCCCGCTTCACCGTGGCGACATGGGCGAAGAGGCCCACGACCGCGGCCGACGCCCCGGTGTCGACGACATGGGCCGCCTCCGGCGGCAGCCCCCACCAGCCGGGCCCCGCGGCGATCATGACCCGGGCGCTGATCGTGCCCGCGAGCGAGACGGCGTACGCCACCACCAGGGTCCGCCGGAGCCCCAGCACCAGCTGGGCCAGCGCGAACCCGAGGAACAGCACGGGGATGCCCGGCAGGGCCGGCATGTCGCGGGCCGGGACGAACAGCGAGAGCGGCGTGCGCAGCAGCACGAGCGGGATCGGGATGTCGCCCCGGACGTGCGAGGTGAGCCGCACCAGTACGGCGCCGGTGCGGTACTGGTCCACCGCGTGCAGCGAGAGCACCGCGGCGGACGCCAGGATCGCGATGAGGACGCCGGACAGGCCGCGCCGCACGAACTCGCGCACGGGCTCGGCGACGATGGAACGGAATTCGCGGAGCAGATTCCGTCCGAGGAAACGTACGAAGCTCTTGAGGCTGCGTTCGGCTCGACCGGGCGGTCGCGGCGCCGGGGCGGCGACGGGTCGCCGAATTCCGGCGAGCGCCGGTTCCGGCCCCGCGACCCGCACCCGGGCTTCCGTGTCCCCGCTCACCTTCAACCCCCAGACCCGCTCCGGCCAGGGACTCCCCACCGACCTCCGGTCGATCCTGCCATGGGACGCACGTGGGTCGGGGGCCGCCCCCGGACCTGTTCGATCATGGGTGCGGCGCATTCTCGCAGGCGGATATTCATGCACATAACGCCGTAAACCTCATGTATCCGACTCAAATCGATAATCAGGCCACTCGATGGGGTGAAAGGCGTATTAGGCATAACCCCTCCGGTCTCTCCGGAGTTGATGGCGGTGCGGGCGAGTGGCCCGCGACAACCTCCGGAAGGCAGGAAACCAATGAGACGGGTCGCCATGAAAGGCCTGGTCACGGCGGTGGCCGCGGGCGGTGTGCTGGCCGCGACCGGCTACGCCTACGCGGACTCCAACGCCGACGGCAGCGCTGACTCCTCCCCGGGCGTGCTGGCGGGAAACTCCGTGCAGCTTCCGGTGAACGTCCCGGTCAACGTGTGCGGGAACACCGTCGACGTGCTCGGACTGCTCAACCCCAGCGCGGGCAACACGTGCGCCAACGTCTCGGGCGCCCACCACGGCGCCAAGGCGGGTTCCGCGCACTCCGGCAACACCGGCGGAGCTTCCGCCTCCGGGCGAGGAAAGGATTCACCCGGGGTGCTCTCGGGCAACGGCCTCCAGCTCCCTGTTGATCTCCCCGTCAACATCTCCGGGAACTCGGTCAGCGTCGTCGGCGCGCTGAACCCGGCCGTCGGCAACACCTCGGTGAACCGCTCCACGCCGGTTCACCACCACCCGGCGGCTCCTCCCGCGCTCCAGGGGCCCGCACCGGTTCGGGCCGCCCCCGCGACGCCCGTGGCTCAGGGGTCCGCACTGGCCCACACCGGCGCCGACGGCATCGGCCTCGCGATCCCCGCGTCGGCCGCGCTGCTGCTGGGCGGCGGAGTGCTCTACCGACGCTTCCGCGGCGCCACGCGCTGACGCACCGGTAGCAGCCCGTGGCCCCGGCATCGATGCCGGGGCCACGGCCGTGCCGGGTGAGGGCTCAGGAGTGTGCGGGCGGGCAGTCGACCCGGATGTCCGGCGTGCCGTAGGTGTCGCTCGTGGAGAACAGGCCGCTGCCGTACTCGTAGTAGAGGTACGAGGAGAAGCCCAGGGTGCGCCCGCAGGTGGAGTCCGCGGCGATGCGGTACGTCAGGGTCACCGTGCGGCTCGCCCCGGGGGCCAGCGGGACCCCGTAGTTGAGGCCCAGTTTGGCGGCGTCCTTGCAGTCGGCGCCCGCCGTCTCGCAGGAGACCAGTGCGTACTTGAGGCCCGCCTGGCCGCTGGTGTCCCAGGTCGGCTGGATCGACTGGTAGACGAACCGGATCTCGGTCGACTGCGTGTTGGTGAGCGTCATCGTCAGGTCCACGGTGGAGCCGGGAAGGACCGCGTCCCTGTCGGTGCTGAACGTCAGATCGGCCGTGTCGGCGTTCGCCGGGGTGTCCACGCTGAACAACAGGGCGCCGGCGCATGTGAGGACCGCGGCGAGGCCGAGACCTACGAGGCGTGTCGTGTTCATGGCCCCGCAGACTAGAAGCCCCCGGGCCCGCCGTCGCCCACATCCTCCGCGTACGGCTCGAAACGGCCGTGCCGGGCGGTCCGGCGGTACGGGTTGTGCCCGGGCGGGTTCCCGCACTACAGCGGGGGGATCGCGGCGGCGCCTGCTGGGCCGTGTGCCGCTGTGCCGGATCCGGGGCAGCCCGGCGAAAACGGCGTGCTCCACACTTGGGACCGGGGCGCGAAATTCCTTGCCCCGAGCGGCAGTTGACGGCTGGGAGCGGGAACTTGCGTGACGATCCCGCGCGTTGGGCAGTCAAGCGGGGAACCGGCTTCGCACGAGCCGGCAACGCGACCGCATTGGGGGCGGATGACGTCATGGAGCAGACGGCCTGGCGATTCTCGGACGACCGCGGACAGATGTCGGCGGCGCCGGCACCTCCGTCCCGGGTGGTGGCCTACATACAGGCCGGCGCAACGCTGGAGGACCTGGGGATACGCCCCGTCGCGGTGTTCGGGTCCTTCCACGACGGTGCGGAACCCGACCCGGCGAAGTCCGGCGCGCTGCCGCTGGACGAGGTCGGCTATCTGGGTGCGGGAGCGGACCTTGACGTGGAAGCGCTGCTCGCCCCGGGGCCGGACCTCGTCGTCGCCGTCAGCTACGGCGGCGGCCAGGTGTACGGGCTCGACCCCGAGACGCTCAAGCACCTGGAGGAGCGGGTCCCGGTGGCCGTCCTGGACGTGGGCCAGGCGCACACGCCGACCCGCATACGGGGCCGATTCGCCGACCTGGCACGGTCGTTGGGGGCTCCGGAGGAGAACGGCGACGCGCTGCTCGCCGCCGAGGACCGGCTGCGTGCCGCCGCCGCGCGAACGCCCCGGCCGCGCGTCCTCGCGCTCTCCCCGGCGAGTGCGTCCGAGGTCCACCTGGCGCGCCCACAGGCCTGGCCCGAGCTGCGGGCCCTCGCGCAGTACGGCGTGGATCTCGTCGAACCGGGAGAGGGAGCGGGCGCCAACTGGTGCACGACAGGATGGCCGACGGCGGCCGAACTGCGGCCCGACATAGCCCTCGTGGACGTCCGGTCGAACGCGGCCCCGCTCGACGAGCTGCGGTCCGACGCGGCGTGGCGCGCCCTGGAGAACGGGTCCCGCGTCCTGCCCTGGAACCCCGAATCCCCGTGCAGCGCCCGCGCCCACGCGGCTTTTTTCGGCCAGGTGGCGGACGCCCTGGAAAAGAGTGTGAAGACGCCGGGGAAGGGCTCCCGTGTGCCCCTCGACCCGTTCGGGGCGGACATAGCCGCCGAGAGCGCCCGCCTGCGCGCGCTCGGGCCGATCGTTCCGGTCACTCTGCCGGGCGGCATCCCCGCCTGGGCGCCCACCGGCTACGACACTCTCAAGGCGCTGATCCTCGACCCCCGGGTCAGCAAGGACCCGCGCCGTCACTGGGCGCTCTTCGCGGAGCTGGGCCAACACCCCGAGTGGGGCTGGATCCTGGGCTGGGTCGGCGTGATCAACATGCTGTCCACGTACGGGCCCGACCACACCCGGCTGCGCAAACTCGTCGCCCCCAGCTTCACGGCGCGGCGTACCGAGGCGATGCGCGGCCGGGTCGAGACGATCACCGCCGAACTCCTCGACGGCCTCGGCGAAGCCGCCGCGTCCGGCGGGCCCGTCGACCTCAAGTCGGGCTACGCCCACCCCCTGCCGATGCGCCTCATCTGCGAACTCTTCGGCGTTCCGGACCACTTGACCGAGTCCACCGGGGCGCTGATCGCCGCCATCATGGACACCTCCGACCCGACCCCGCGGCACGCCGCGTTCGTGCAGGAGCAGATCGCCACCGTGCTCCCCGCCCTCGTCGCGTACAAGACCGAGCGGCCCGGCGACGACATGACGACCGAACTCATCAGGGTGCGCAACGAGGACGGCGACCGGCTCAGCGCCGAGGAACTCCTCCATACGCTGCTCGTGGTCATCGGCGCCGGGTTCGAGACCACGGTCAACCTCATCGGCAACGCCGTCGTCGCGCTCCTCGACGACCCCGGGCAGCTCGCCGCCGTCCGCTCGGGCGCGATCGGCTGGGACGCCGTCATCGACGAGACGCTGCGCGTCCACCCCTCGATCGCCAACCTCCCCCTGCGGTTCGCGATCAGCGACATCACCGTCGACGGCGTCACCGTCCCGGCGGGCGACGCGATCATCACCACGTACGCGGCCGCGGGCCTCGACCCGGCGCACTATGGCGCCGAAGCGGACTCCTTCGACGCGGCCCGCGGCGCCGACGACCACCTCGCCTTCGGCATCGGCGTGCACCGCTGCATCGGCGCCCCGCTCGCCCGGATGGAAGCCCTCACTGCCCTCCCGGCCCTCTTCGACCGCTTCCCGAACCTTCAACTCGCCGTAAAAGCAGCAGAGTTGAAACAAGTCCCGTCCTTCATCGCCTTCGGCTGGCAGGAGATACCGGTGCGCCTCGGGCAGTAGCTCAGCGCACCGCGACGGGAGACGAGGCGCCCGCCGCGGACAGCCGGGGCGCGCCGTTGCCGTCGGCCGGCACGGTCCACACGTCGCTCGCCCGTCCTGCCCGGCCGGGCAGCGCGTAGGCGACCGTGCGGTCGTCGAGCCAGGCCGCCTGGTCGTCGACGCTGTGCCGCTCGGCCAGAGGGTGTTCGTTCAGCGTGGCGAGATCGAGGACGTACAGCCTCCAGGGTGCGGCGGGGCCGTCCGAGACTTTTTTCTTGAAGGCGATACGGGTGTTGTCGGGGGAGAGGGAGGGGCATTCGGCGTTCTCCCGCAGGGACTTGGCGGACCAGGCCGCCATGTTCCCCTCCACGAGATACGTCCGCCCCTTCGTCGAGACAGTCGCGTAGAACCGGTTGTCGTCGCGCGCGAACGTCACGCCCCAGTAGTTGACGTCGGGCGCGTGATAACGGGCCCCTGTGAGCGTGAGCGGAATCTCCTCCATCGACTTGATCAGATAGCCGGTCCGCAGGTCCAGGATCGACGTGCGGGTGGAGAAGGCCGTGGTGGCGTACGAGTCGCCGACCGCGAACACGGTCCACGAGAGCATCCGCCCCGAAGCGGAGACCCGGGCCCGGTTCGGGATGCCGGGGACGGCGATCCGGCGTACCTCGCGCAACCGCCGGTCGAGGATGACGGCGTACGCACGCGGCGGCACCCCGGGCTCCCGTCGAAGGCACACCGCGGTGTCCCCGGCGGCGTAGAACCGTTCGCACTCCGGGCCGCCGCCGGTGCGGGCGCCCCGCGGCGCGCCGAGCGGCTGGCGGGCTATGCGCCCGGTGGCCGTGTCCCGGAAGTAGAGGCCCGGGCCTTCCAAGGTGAACGAGCCGTCGGCGGCGGCCTGTTGGGGTCCTCGGTGCGCCGAGTGCAGTACATAGCCGAGCGAGCCGGTGGCGAGCAGCAGGACGGCGACGACCACGACGGCGAGTTTCGCGCGGGGGCTCATGCGGTGGGCCTTTCCGGATCGGGGGTCGGGGTGCCCGGCAGGAGCGCCCAGCTGCCCGCGAGGGACACGAGCAGCGCGACGGCCGCCATCCACAGCGCGGGGCCCGGCCCCCACACCGTCCAGGCGGCACCGAACCCCGCCGTGCCGAGGAGCCGGGCCAGCGCCTGAGCGGTCTGGAGCAGGGCGAGCCCGCCGGCCCGGCCGCCGTCCGGCAGGCTCGGCGCGGCCAGTGCCATGAGCACGCCGTCGGTGGCCGCGTAGAAGACCCCGAGCAGGATCAGCACGGGCACGACGATCACGAGGGCGGGGCCGCCGGCCGGGATGAGCAGCAGCGCGTACACGCCGAGCAGCGCGACATGGCCGTACAGGAACGGCAGCCGCCGCCCGACCCGGTCCGCGATGCGGCCCGCCGGGACGGCGAGCAGCAGGTAGGCCGCCGCGGACCCGAGAGGAAGCAGCGGGAACCAGCCGACCGGGATGTCGAGCCCGCGCTGCAGGAGCAGATAGACGAAGGAGTCCCCGACGGTGGCGGCGCCGAGCAGGGCCGCGGCGCACAGAATCCGACGGAAGGCGGCGCTGCGCAGGGCTCCAAGTGGCTTGATTCGGTGGGGAGTTGATGACTCCGTCGGCGCGGCCCGGGCCGGTACGTACAGGACGAGCAGGAGCACGCCGAGCAGGCCCGTGCAGAAGCTGACGACGAACACCGCGTCGTAGGCGTCCGCCGTCGCCCACAGCAGGGCGAACGCGGCGAGCGGGCCGAGCAGCGCGCCCGTGGTGTCCATGGCGCGGTGCACGCCGAAGGCCCGGCCGAGCAGGTGCGGCGGGCTGCTCAGGGTGATCAGCGCGTCGCGGGGCGCGGTGCGGATGCCCTTGCCGACCCGGTCGACGGCGAGCGCCGTCGCGATCTGGCCGGTCGCGCCGCCCGCGAGGAGCAGGCCGAGGCGGGAGCAGGCGGAGAGGGCGTAGCCGAGGCCTGCGACGCGTTTGTGGCGCCCGCCGCGGTCGGCGGCGTGTCCGCCGAGCAGGCGCACGACGGCCGCCGCACTGTTGAACAGGCCGTCCAGGAAGCCGAATTGGAGGGGTGAGAGGCCGAGGCCGACCACGAGGTAGAGCGGCAGGACCGCTGTGACCATCTCGGACGAGACGTCGGTGACGAGGCTGACCGTGCCGAGCGCGAGGACGGTGGCGGGGACGCGCCGCCCGGGCCCGCCGGTGGCGGACGGGGGCGGCGCGTCCCGGCGACCGGTGGTCGCCAGCTACATCAGTGGCAGGTGTAGTTCGGTGCGGAGTCCTTGATCTGGCCGTCGGTGCCGACGTAACTCCAGGTGTAGCCCGCGTCGTTGAAGTCGAGCTTCAGCACGCCGTACTGGCCGCTGATCCGCTTCTGACTGTTGGGCTGGACCTGTTCGATGGGGTACGGCTCGGCGCCGCCCATGCCGCCGACGATCTCCACGATGCCGTCGGCGGTCGCCTTCCCGTCCGGGTTCTGCGGGGCGAAACGCTCGTAGTGGTGGTCGTGGCCGTTGAGGACGAGGTCGGCCTTCGCGTCGTAAAGGATCTTCCAGACGGGCTTGCTGACCGGGTCGTTGCCGTGTCCGCCCGACGAGTACAGCGGGTGGTGCCAGTACGCGGCGATGCAGCCCTTGCCGTTGCGGGCCAGGTCGGACTTGAGCCAGTCGATCTGGGCCTTCTGGTCGAAGGAGTTGGAGTCCAGGGCGATGAAGTGCCAGTTGCCCTCGTCGTAGCTGTAGTAACTCTTGCCCTGCGGGTAGGCGATCGCGCCGAAGTACTCCTGGTAGCCGGACAGGGTGCCCGCCGGGTCGTACGTCTCGTGGTTGCCGGGCACCGGGTGGGTCTTCGCCTTGAAGGCGCCCCACGTCTTGTCGTAGTAGGCGCGGAAGTCGGCGATGCGGGCGTCGTCGTACTGGTTGTCGCCCATCGTCAGGTAGAACCGCGGATTGATCTTCTGGGCGAGGGCCGCCGTCTTGGGGTGGGCGCAGCCACTGTCGGACGCCGTGCACTGCGCGGCGATGTCGCCTGCGGCGACCACGGTGAAGGCGCCGGTCGGCGGTGTGGTGCCGCGGAGGGTGCCGTACACCGCGAAGTCGTACAGCGAGTAGCCGTAGGAGGTGCCGCGGGCCGTGGCGTACACGCGGACGTAGCGGCCCTTGCCGGACAGGCTGGTCCAGTCGTCCGCGCCTCCGTTCCCGGCGGTCTCGGCGGCGAGTCGGGTCCAGGTGGTGCCGTCGGCGGAGACTCCACGCGGTACGCCTTCGCGTACGCGGCTTCCCAGGTGAGGGCGACTCTGGTGACGTCGGCGGTGGCGCCGAGGTCTACCTGGATCCACTGCGGGTCCTTGCCCTCGGCGCTGGCCCAGCGGGTGGTGGCCGAGCCGTCGACGGCGTTCTGCGGACCGAGCGTCGAGCTCTCGACGGACGAGGCGGTCGCCGGTCTGTCGCGGGAGATCAGGGGGTCGGCGGCGGCTCCGGCCCGGTCGGGCCACGTGAGCAGCAGGCCCGCGACGAGCACGAGGACGGCGGCGACTGCGAGGCCCACGGTGGGGCGGCGCGGTGGCGAGAAAGGTGGAGCGAAGGCGTTCAGGCGCATACCTGGACTCCCTGCCTTCGGGGTGGCGAGAGCTGGACACCGGAGCTCGCGGCGCCGCACCCCTTGCCCTTGTGGAGGGGGCAGGGGGCGGCGTCGCGACGGCCGGATCAGAGCTCTCGCTGAGCGCGTCATGCCCACGGGGGAGTTCGGGCACCGCGCCAAGCCGCCGCGGGAATCGTATAGGACAGGAAAGTTTCCTACCAGTCCTCCAACAGGCTTGCTGGCAAAGGGACATGGGCGAAGATGTGGCTCCTCGCGGCGAGGCGGTTCATGCTGCAGGGAGGGGACTCAACGGTGGGCGGCGCCGGGCAGGGCGAGCTCCCGCGTGCGGAGAGGCCGGGGTCCGCCACTGTCGGCTCCCTGAGACACCTGTGCGCCGCGGCACGTTCTCTGTGACAGTTCGCAACACGAGTATCTAGATTGGCCGTTGACGCAGCGCCGTACCTCCAGGAGACGCCACCGTGACCGAGAACCCCGCCCCCTCGTCGACGCCCGACCATGTGCGCGACCGCATCAACACCGCACAGCCGCACACCGCCCGGATCTGGAACTACTGGCTCGGCGGCAAGGACAACTACCCCGTCGACCGCGAGGTCGGCGACCAGATCAGATCGCTCCACCCGGGCATCGGCGACTACGCCCTGGCCGACCGGCTGTTCCTCGGGCGAGCTGTGCGTCATCTGGTGGCCGACCGGGGGGTGCGCCAGTTCCTCGACATCGGCACCGGACTGCCCACCGCCGACAACACCCACGAGGTCGCCCAGCGGATCGCACCCGACGCCCGGATCGTCTACGTCGACAACGACCCGCTGGTGCTCGCGCACGCCCGCGCCCTGCTGACCAGCACCCCCGAAGGGCGCACCGACTACCTCGACGCCGACCTGCGGGACACCGCCGGCATCCTGGAACACGCGGCGAAGACCCTCGACCTGAGCAAGCCGGTCGCCCTCATGCTGCTCGGCGTCGTCATCTTCATCCCCGACGAGGCCGAGGCGCGCGGGCTCGTACGCGACTTGATGAAGGAACTCGCCCCGGGCAGCTACCTCGTGCTCTCGCACACCATCACCAGCCCGGCGATGCCCGACGTCGACGCCGCGGTGGCGTTCTGGAACGAGCACGGCACGCCGAAGCTGACGCAGCGAACCCCGGAGCGAGTGGCCCGGTTCTTCGACGGACTCGACCTGCTCGAACCCGGCGTGGTGTCGTGCTCGCGCTGGCGCCCGGAGGTGGGCGACACGCTCCCCGACGAGGTGGCGATGTACGGCGGCGTCGGCCACAAGCGCTGACGCGGTCACCCGCCGCGGCGGTCACGGGCGGGGCTTCCCCTGCGTGGGCGCCCCGCCGGTGTGCAGACTGCCGACGAGCGCGAACAGTTCGGCCTCGTTGCCCGCGAGCCCGGCCCGCGCCAGCGCGTCGTCCGCCTCGGCGATGACCCCTTCGAGGGCGAGCGGGCCGAGCGGCCGGTCCGAAGGCGAGTCAAGGGCGGCGCGCACGGTACTCAACAGGCGCAGATAGGCCTGGGCGGCGGAGCGTTCATGGGACGTCATCAGGGCGGTGGCGGTCATCGGCAGCCTTCCCTCGGCAGTACGGGCTCACCGTTCACGATGCCGTACGCCACTGACAATCGACCGTCACGGCCCGCTGACGCGCGGCCGATCGCTGCTCGGAGTCCCTGTCCGATCCGGACGGAATTCAGACCCAGGCTCTCAACCCACCAGCCGCAGCGCCGTGTCCGAGACGCCGAGGCTCACCGACTGGCCCCACGTCAGGTCCAGCGCGTCGCTCTCCATGCCGTCCCCGAACGCGACCAGGCGGTCGGACTCCACAGTGATCCGGAGCCGCTCGGAGCGGGACAACTCGCCGTCCACCAGCGAGGTCCCGGTCACCGGAGAGGGCCACGCCTCGCGAACGAACCACACGAGGCGGGCATCCGCCCGGGCCGGCAGCGCCGGGGCGTTCGCGCGCTGCTGCCACAGCGAGCGCAGCCAGCCGGTGGCCCCCGTGCCCGTGCCGACCAGGACGCCGGAGGAGGCCTGTGCCTCGGTGGCCGCGGCCGGGTCGTCGGGACCGATGCGGTAGCGGGCACTCTGGTGGCCCGGCGCGCCGAGGTAGATCTCGTTGAGCGCGAGCAGCCGCTGGCGGTCGTCGGTGAGCGCCTCCACCATGGTGAGCTCCTCGACCGCGCAGCCGCGCGCGGCCGCCGCGGGCAGCAGCGCCGCGGCGGCCGACGGACGGTGGCGCACCAGAACACCCGGATTGCGCCCCGGCTCGGGGTCGACGCCGATCACCGGTTGCCCCGACAGGTACTTGGCGGCGTTGGCGACCAGACCGTCCTGACCGACCACCACGATCACGTCCTGCGGCGCGAACAGAAAGCGGTCGAGGTCGGCGCGCTCGACCCGGGCCTGGCGCCACTGCGGGGGAATCGCCACCGCCACGTCGGCCGGCGCCCGCAGCGCCCGGTGGTGCCGCTCGGCCACCTCGCGGATGCTGCGGCCCCGCGAGGAGAGGAAGAAGTCGGCCTGGCCGTGGGTGCCGTGCCGGGCCAGCAACTCCTCGTACTCCGAGGTGCGGTGGACCAGGACCGCCCGCGGCGCCAGGCTCACGGCCGCTCACCCCGGCCGAGCCGGTCCAGGAGCGTGGTGAGCACGTCGGGGGAGAGGGTGAGGCTGTCGATCCGGGGCAGGTTCTCGGCCAGCCGGGTCACGGCCAGGGCGTGCAGCGTCGCGGCGTCCGCCTCGCCGTGCACCTGGAGCCAGGCCGCCTGTGCCCCAGCCTTGGCCTCGCCCGACGCGCGGGCCGCCTCGGCCTCGGCCCGGGCGAGCCGCACCGTGCGGGCGGCCTCCGCCTCCGTGCGTACCGCGTCAGCCGCCGCCGCTTCCTCCGCCTCGCGCCGGGTGTTGGTGCCGCGCTGCTCCACCAACTGCTCCTCGCGGCGGGCCAGTTCGATACGGCTGGCGAGTTCGTTCTCGGCGATGGTCCGCTCCCGCTCGACGGCCACGGCCCGCCGCTCGTACGTCGCCCGGTCCGCCTCCTGCTGGATCCGCTCGCGTGCCGGGGTCCGCAGTGCGCGCTCGACCTCGGGCTCGGGGCGGATCGCGACGACGCGGACCGCCACCACCTCGATGCCGGTCTCGGGCAGCCGCGGCTCCGCCGCGAGCCCGGCCGCGATCCGTTCCCGTACGGCGGCGACACCGTCGGCCAGGGCGGCCGCGAGCTCGGTGCGCGCGAGCACGTCGAGGGCGTGCTGCTGAGCCGTCTCGGTGAGGAGGGTCGACAACTGCTCCAGGGGGTCGCCGCGCCAGATCCCGGTGTCCGGATCGATCGAGAAGTCGAGCCGGTCGGCGGCGCTGCCCGGCTCGCTGATCCGGTACGTCACCGTCGCCTGCACCGTGACGTCCTGGAAGTCGGCGGTACGGGCGTGGAAGGCCATGGCCAGTTCCCGGTCGTTGACCGGCACTTCGGACAGGGCGGCGCTGAGCGGCTTGAACCAGAAGCTCAGGCCGACCCCGTCGTGGGCGGGCCGGCCGTTCCTGTGGTGCCGGATGTGCGAGGTGGGTGCGGAACGCAGATGGCGCCTGCCGAAGCGCCTGGAGATGTCGGCCATGCCGGAACCCCTTTCTTTTCGTCAGTTCGACGATAGATGCGGCACCTTCTTATCGTCAAGATGACGTGAATGGTGAACGGCGCGCCTTGTCTGGCGTGAGTCGAGGTGGGTGGGCGGCCGCGGCGGGAGTGGCGCTGGTCAGGCCATTTTCGAGCGGTCTGGGGACGCTGAGTTGATGGGTGGTTACGCGTGGTGACCGCGGGGTCTGTGTGAAGCAGCGGGCGGCTCAATTTGTATGGATATCGGGTTAATTCAGGGCTATCCGGTCTACACATCAGGGGTCCGTGGGATGAGTGACGGGAGCAGGCATGCCAGACATCAGTCGAAGGGGATTGCTGGGCGCGGGACTTGGGGCGGTCGCGGTGGCGGGGCTCGCCGGGTGTGGGTCATCGGGGGGTGACGGCTCGGGCCGGCCTGGCCAGCCGGTGCGTGGACCGGCCCCCGCGAAACCGGCAAAGCCGCAGGCCAGGCTGATCGGTGACGGTTCGACCGCGGACACGGGGAAGCAGCCGAACCAGCCCGGGAAGCCCGTTCCGCTCGAACCGGGCGAGACCCCGCCGCAGTTCGTGATCTTCTCCTGGGACGGCGCGGGCGAGGTCGGCAGTGGGCTCTTCCCGCGCTTCCTCGAACTGGCCAGAAATCACGGGGCCGGCATGACGTTCTTCCTGTCCGGCCTGTATCTGCTCCCCGAGTCGAAGAAGAGCCTCTACAAGCCGCCGAACAACCCCGTCGGCGCCTCCGACATCGGCTACCTCACCGACGCGCACCTCAAGGAGACCCTGCAATACACCCGACAGGCCTGGTCGGAGGGTCACGAGATCGGCACGCACTTCAACGGCCACTTCTGCGACGGCTCGGGATCGGTCGCCAACTGGACGGCGGCCCAGTGGCACAGCGAGATCGACCAGGCGGTCTCCTTCGTCACCGAGTGGCGCACCAACACCGGCTGGACCGACGAGGACCCGCTGCCGTTCGACTATCACAAGGAACTCGTGGGCGGCCGCACCCCGTGTCTGCTCGGCCAGGAGAACCTGCTGCCCACCGCCAGGGAACGGGGCTGGCGCTACGACGCCTCCTCTCCCGGTGGCCGGCAGAAGTGGCCGCAGAAGCGCCAGGGCGTATGGGATCTCCCGCTGCAGGGCATCCCGTTCCCCGGGCACTCCTTCGAGGTCCTGTCGATGGACTACAACATCCTCGCCAACCAGTCGAAGAACACCACCAAAGGCATGCCCTCGCGCTATCCCGGCTGGCGGGAGCAGGCCACCGCCTCGTATCTGGCGGGCTTCAATCGCGCGTACGAAACGAACCGCGCGCCCTTCTACATCGGCAACCACTTCGAGGAGTGGAACGGCGGCATCTACATGGACGCCGTCGAGGAGGCGCTGAAGGGGATGGTCGGGAAGGAGGGCGTACGTCTCGTGTCGTTCCGCCAGTTCGTGGACTGGCTCGATGCGCAGGATCCCAAAGTGCTCGACCGGCTCCGCGCCCTGGAAGTGGGGCAGGCGCCCCCGGGCGGCTGGAACGCCTACTTCAAGGCGGCCTGATCCGGAGTGTGTCAAGACGGCATAAGGGGTGCGCAGTTGACGGGCACCCGGGCGTGATCACTCGATCGGGCGCCGGGTTCCGCATTTTGCCCGGATCCGGCCTGACCGTCGCATCCTGCGGCGATGTATGCCGTCAAGTGCAACACGCCGGATTCGGCAGGGCGGTTCGGGCGGCGCCGGGAGGCGGGCGCAGGGACCCCGGGGTCTGCTCGGAACAGGGAAGCGGGCCCCGGTCGGGTCGGCCGGTGCGAGGGTGCGCCGGCTCCGCGCGGCCGCGAACGCAGGCGGCCGCGCCACGCAGAGCGGAAAGCGGCCCCGGCGCGGTCCGGGGCGGAGGGAGCACACCATGCGCGAACTGCGAGCGGAAGCGGTTCTCGACCGGGCGGGCGCGGACGACCGCAGCGCTCTCCTGTGGCACGTGATGAGCACCGACGACCCCACCACCCTGTGCGGACGCAGTCTCGCCCGTCAGGAGGCGGCGACCCCGCTGAAGGCGGACCTGACCAACGCCGACCGCTACTGCGGGGTCTGCATGGCCGCCTGCTGAGGACTGGACGCCCCTGAACGGGGGCCTGCTGGCCAGGAGTTCGCGGGCGTCCCCAAGTGGAGTGCGGGACACGGGAGTTGGGGCGCGGGCCGGTCAGGCCCGGGACGCGGAGGTGGGGTCCGCCCTTCGCGCGCGTACGAGGGGAGCCGTGGCCAGGGCCGCGAGGCAGAGCCAGAGCGAGGCGAAGAGCCAGCCGCCCAGCACGTCGCTGGCCCAGTGCACGCCGAGGTAGATCCGAGAGAGGCCGACCGAGGCTGCCCAGAGCAGCAGCAGGGCGGCCGAGGTGCGGGCGGCCGACGTGCGGGCGGCCGAGGCGCGGGTAGCGAGCGCCCAGACGAGCAGTCCGGCCGTGAGCGCGCTGGTGGTGGCGTGCCCGGAGGGGAAGGAGTGGCCGGATGCCGTGGTCGCCCAGTCGATCACGGCCGGGCGCGGGCGGGCGACGGCCGACATCAGGCCGTACCGCACCGCTTGGCCCAGGAGGAGCACCGCGAGCGCACCGGCCGCCGCGCAGCAGCGCCGCTTCGTGTCGCGGCCCGCGATCAGGCCCGCGACGACGGCCAGGGCGTAGGGGAGCGCGCCGGTGCCGGTCGCCGTGACGGCGCGGGCGGTGGCCACGGCGACCGGCGGGCGGTGATCGAGCGGCCAGCGGTGCAGGGCCCGGTCGCCGGGCAGCGGCGCGCCGTGGCGCACGGCGACGAGCACCGTGAGCAGCACGAAGAGGAGCAGCAGCACGCAGGCCGCCGTGCCCGTGCGCCGAGCCGAAGTCATCGAGCGGTCACCGGTGGCCGCAGCGCAGTGGCGCCCAGCCGCTCCACGACGGGCGCGGCGCGGGAGCGCGGTGTGCCAGGTCGGTGACCCGGGTGTACAGGCCGTCGTCGAAGTGCATCAGCGCGAATCCTCGGTGGCCGTACGGGCGCGGCGGGCGCGCAGCAGCTCCAGGGCGACGGGGGTGAGCGAGACGGCCACGACCAGCGCGACGAGCGGCAGCAGATAGCGGTCGACGTTCGGCACGGAGGAGCCGAGCGCGTAGCCGCCGAGGACCAGCGCACAGGTCCACACGACCCCGCCGGCGATCTGCCAGAGGGCGAAGACCCGGGCCGGTACGCCGAGTACGCCCGCGAGCGGGTTGAGCACGGTGCGGACGATCGGCACGAAGCGCGCGAGGACGATCGCCTTCGCGTGTCCGTACTTGGCGAGCAGTTCCTCGGCGCGGGCCGCCCCCTCGTGCAGCTTGCGGGACCTGCTGCGGGCCAGCAGGGCGCGGCCGCCGCGGCGGCCGATCCAGTAGCCCACCTGCGCGCCGACGAGCGCGCCCGCCACCGAGCAGATCAGGACCTGCGGCAGCGAGAGCGACACGGGCCCGTTGCCGCCGGGCACGCACAGCAGGCCCGCGGTGAAGAGCAGGGAGTCGCCCGGAAGGAGGAAGCCGACGAGCAGACCGGTCTCGGCGAAGAGCACCACGGCGATGCCGAGCGCGCCGAACGCGGACAGCAGCGAGCCCGCGTCGAGGACGTTCACGGCCTGTGGGGCCGAGGCTGCGAACAGGGGTACGACTGCCATGTCAGTGGGCCCTCCCATAATGGTGGTCGGGCCGCTCGTCCGAGGATGCGCACGGCCCGGCTGACTACAGTGATGTAGACGGTCTACGGCACTGTAGACGAACGAAGCGGGAGGAGTGCTCCATGACAGCCACGGGAGACGTCGGGCACGGGGACGCGCGACGCCCCGCGGGTGAACTGGAGGCCGGTGTCCTCGCCGCGCTCTGGGCCGCCGGGACACCGCTCACCCCCGGAGAGGTCCAGGCCGAGCTCGGCGGCAGGCTGGCCCGCACCACCGTGACCACGATCCTGACCCGCCTGCACGACAAGGGCGCGGTCACCCGCCAGCGCGCCGGGCGCGGCTACGCGTACACCCCGACGGAGGACGCTCCGGGGCTCACCGCCCGCCGCATGCACACCGAGCTGGCGAAGGAGGAAGACCGCTCGACGGTGCTCGCCCGGTTCGTCTCCCAGCTCAGCGACGAGGACGAGCAGCTGCTCCGCTCGCTCCTGGAGGACTCCGGGGGTGACGGGCGATGATCTTCTCGGTATGGATCCCGCTGCTCGTGCCGTTCCTCGCCGTGCCCGCCGCGCGCCGGCTCGCCGAGGCCCTGCCGCCCCGCCCGGCCGCCTGGCTCCTCGCCACCGCGGCCACCGGCCTCGCCGCCTGCTCGACCGCCGCGCTGGGACTGATCGCGCTGGCCGGGGCGCTGCGACTGCCCTTCTTCGCCACCCTCGAAAACCTGACGGCCCCGCTGGACGCACTCCCGGCCTGGCTCGCCATACCCGCCGCTGCCGTCGCGGCCGGGCTGGTCGCCGTGTCGGGGGTCGCCCTGGTGCGTACCGCGCGGCGCCATCTCGCCGAACTGCGCGCCGCCCGCGGCCAGTTGGGGCCCGCGGCCGGTGAGCTCGCCGTGCTGCGCGACCCGAGTCCCGACGCCTACGCACTGCCCGGCCGCCCGGGGCGCATCGTCGTCACCACCGGAATGCTGCGCGCCCTCGAACCGGCCGAACGCGAAGCCCTGTTCGCCCACGAGCGGGCCCACCTCGTCGGCCGCCACCACCTGTTCCTGGCCGCCGCCGAACTCGCCGCGCACTGCCACCCGTCACTGCGTGCGCTGCGCGCGCCACTCGCCTTCGCCCTGGAGCGGTCCGCCGACGAGTACGCCGCCGGGGCCGTGGGCGACCGCAAGCTCGCCGCGCGCGCGATCGGCCGCGCCGCCCTCGCGTCCCGGGCCGCCGCACCCGGCCCTGCCCGGCCCCGCGCGGCGCTCGCCGCGGCGGCGGGGCCCGTGCCGCGCAGGGTCGCGGCCCTGCTCGACCGCCGCCCCGCGGCCCGACTGCCCCGCTCGCGCGGCGCCCGCCTGATAGCGGCCGTCCTGCTGGGCTGCCTGTGCGTCTCGGCGGCCTCGGCGATCGAGGCTGCCGCGGATCTGCACGGCGGGATCGAGATAGCGCAGGGGGAGGCGGGCCGGTAGGGGCCTGCCCCCGTGACCCGTACGGCCCAGTAACGCTGCGGGTCGCAGCACCGCGACCCGGAGAGTGGATCCCGAGCCCATCCGCCCCACGCTCCGGGAGAAGCCATGACCTGCCTCAACCGACGCGACCTCGGACTGCTCGTGCTGCGGGCCGGCACCGGCGCCGTACTGATGGCGCACGGCGCCCAGAAGCTGTTCGGCTGCTTCGGCGGGGTCGGGCTCGAAGGCACCGCCGCCGCCATGGAACACATGGGGTTCCGGCCCGGCAAGCAGAGCGCCATCGCGGCTGGGCTCGGCGAGATGGGCGGCGGCGCCCTGCTGGTCGTCGGTCTGGCCACCCCGGCCGCCGGAGCCGCGGCGGCCGGAGCCATGGCGGGCGCGGTCTCCGTGCACGCGCCGGCCGGGTTCTTCGCCCAGGGCGGCGGCTTCGAATACCCGGCGTTCCTCGGCTTCACCGCCGCCGCGATCGGCCTCGCGGGCGCGGGCCGCTACTCCCTCGACCACGCCACGGACCACCTGCTCGACCAGCCGTGGACCGTCGCACTCGCCTTCCTCGGCAGCGCGGTGGCTGCCGCGGCGGTGGTCGGCCGCCGGGCCAAGGCGCAGGCCGAGGCCGAGGTCGAGACCTTCGACTGAGGCGGCCCGCCCCGTCCACCCACCGGGCTGCCGCCCCGCCTGATGATCCGGAGCCGTACCCTGTCAGACGTTGGCGCGTACCCCGCCCGGGGCCGCGACCCTCTGTCCGGCAGGAGTGTGACGCAGTGCTGCGCACCATGTTCAAGTCCAAGATCCACCGAGCCACCGTGACCCAGGCCGACCTCCACTACGTGGGCTCGGTCACCGTGGACGCCGAGCTCATGGAGGCGGCCGACCTGCTCCCCGGTGAGCTGGTCCACATCGTCGACATCGACAACGGCAACCGCCTGGAGACGTACGTCATCGAGGGCGAGCGGGGTTCCGGCGTCATCGGCATCAACGGTGCCGCCGCCCACCTCGTGCACCCCGGCGACCTGGTGATCCTCATCAGCTACGCCCAGGTCGACGACGCCGAGGCCCGCGCCCTGAAGCCCAGCGTGGTGCACGTGGACGCGGCCAACCGCATCGTCGAGCTCGGCACCGATGCCTCGGCGCCGGTCCCCGGCAGCGACCAGCGGCGCAGCCCGCACGCCCGGATTCCCGCCCAGAGCTGAACGCGGCCACCACGGGAGAGGACCCCGCACCATGGCAGAGATCCGAGACGACCGTTCCCGGGGGCTGCTCGCGGCCTTCGAGGACGGTGAAGTGGCGGGCCGCATCGCCTACTTCACGCTCGACACGGAGCCGGCCGCGCTGGTCGCGGTGCACACCGTCGTGGAGCCCGCGTACGAGGGCAAGGGCATCGCGGGCGCCCTGGTGCGGGAGTTCTACGCCATGGCCGCACGCGAGGGCGTGCCGGTCGTGCCGCTCTGCCCGTACGCCGCGAAGTGGGCCGAACGCCACCCGGCTGAGGCGCCCGCCGCCCCGGCCGGCCTCGTCGAAGCCGCCCAGGCCCAACTCGCCGCCAACCCGGAACTGTGGTGACCATGCTCGCGCTGCTGCACACCTCGCCCGCCCACGTCCCGGTCTTCGACGCCCTGCGCGACGAGGACGCCCCGGACCTCGAACTGCGCCACCTGGTGCACGAGCAACTGCTCAGCCGGGCAAGGGAGTTGGGCCCGGACGCCGTGACCGCGGACGTCGAGGCCGCCCTCGCCGAGGCGGTGGCCCAGGGCGCGGACGCGGTCCTGTGCACCTGCTCCACGATCGGCGGCATCGCCGAGGCGGCAGCGGCACCGCTCGGCGTCCCGGTGCTCCGGGTCGACCGGCCGATGGCGGCGGCCGCCGTGGCGCAGGGCGACCGGATCGCCGTCGTGGCGACGGTCGCCTCCACCCTGGAGCCGACCGCCGACCTGATCCGCGAAGAGGCCGGAGACCGGCCCCTCGCCCTGCGCACGGTGCTTGCGGAGGACGCCTGGCAGCATTTCGAATCGGGCGACGCGGACGCGTATTTCGCACAGATCGCGGCGACCGTGGACGCGCTGAGGGACGTGGACGTCGTCGTTCTGGCGCAGGCCTCGATGGCTCCCGCCGCGGCACGGACCACGATCGAGGTCCCGGTGCTGTCCAGCCCCCGGCCCGGGCTGCGCGCGGCGGCCGCCGTGGTGGGCTGAGAGCCGGTGTCGGAACTGCGTCCGGATCAGACACAGGCTCCGACTCGGACGGGTTGAACCGGCGGGCGCCGGGAACGCGCGCAGGTGAAGCTGAACTCAGACCCTGAGGAGGCCGACCATGACCGTCCCGCACCCGGACCCCGTCCCGCCGTGGCCCACGCCGCTGCCGGACCCCGACCCGGGGCCGGTGCCAGGACCCGGGCCGGGGCCGGATCCCACGCCGCCGAGGCCGGGGCCGGGACCCGACCCCCGGCCGCCGAGCCCCGGGCCCGATCCCAAGCCGCCCGAACCGGACCCGGACCCCGGTCTGCCGGACCCCGTGCCGCAGCCGCCGGGCCCCGACCCCGTACCGGGTCCGCCGGAGCCCGAACCGGCCGGCTGACGGCTTCGGGCCCGGCGGAACCGCTGGTCAGCCAGTGCTCACCTCGGAGCGGTCGCCGCCCCACAGCGTGTGGAACGAGCCCTCGCGGTCGGTGCGCCGGTAGGTGTGCGCGCCGAAGAAGTCGCGCTGGCCCTGCGTGAGCGCGGCCGGGAGCCGCTCGGCGCGCAGCGCGTCGTAGTACGCGAGCGCCGCCGAGAAGCCGGGCACCGGCACGCCCTGCCCGGCCGCCGCCACGATCACCGCACGCCAGTCGTCCTGCGCCGCCCCGATCTCGTCGCCGAACCGCTTGTCCGAGAGCAGGCTCGGCAGGTCGGGCTTGGTGTCGTAGGCGCCCCGGATCCGGTCGAGGAAAGCGGCCCGGATGATGCAGCCCGCCCGCCAGATCGCCGCGACCGCACCCGGGTCGACGCCCCAGTCGTAGTTCTCGCTGCCCGCCTGGATCTGGTGGAAGCCCTGCGTGTACGACACGATCTTGGACGCGTACAGCGCCTGCTCCACCTGCGCGGCGAAGGCCGTCGCCTCGGCCTCGCCCAGCGGGGCCGCGGCAGGCCCGGCCAGGGAGCGGGCCGCCTCGCGCAGTTCGGCGTGGCCCGACAGGGAGCGGGCGAACACGGCCTCGGCGATGCCCGACACCGGGACCCCGAGGTCGAGCGCGATCTGCACCGTCCAGCGGCCGGTGCCCTTCTGCTCCGCCTGGTCCTGGACGACGTCGACGAACGGCTTGCCGGTGGCCGCGTCGACGTGGGCGAGCACCTCGGCCGTGATCTCGATCAGATAGGAGTCGAGGCGCCCGGTGTTCCAGCCCCGGAACGTCTCGGCGATCTTCGCGGGGGAGTAGCCCGCGACCGTACGCAGCAGGTGGTACGCCTCCGCGATGAGCTGCATGTCGGCGTACTCGATGCCGTTGTGGACCATCTTCACGAAGTGGCCCGCGCCGTCCGGGCCCACGTGCGTGACGCACGGGGTGCCGTCCGGGGCCTTCGCCGCGATCCGCTCCAGGAGCGGCCCGAGCGAGTCGTACGATTCGGCCGAGCCGCCCGGCATGATGCTCGGCCCGTGCAGCGCGCCCTCCTCGCCGCCCGAGATGCCGACGCCCACGAAGTGGATGCCGCGCTCGCGCAGTTCGCGCTCGCGCCTGCGGGTGTCCTCGAAGTGGGCGTTGCCGCCGTCGATGATGACGTCGCCCTCTTCCAGGAGCGGTGCGAACTCCTTGATCACCGCGTCCGTCGGCTCGCCCGCCTTGACCATGATGACGAGCCGGCGCGGCCGCTCCAGGGCGGCCACGAACTCCTCGGGCGACTCGGCCGCCACGAAGCTGCCCTCGGTGCCGAACTCCTCGACCAGCGCGCGGGTCTTGGCGGCCGTCCGGTTGTGCACGGCGACCGTGAACCCGTTGCGCGCGAAGTTGCGGGCGAGGTTGCGGCCCATGACCGCGAGTCCGGTGACGCCGATCTGGGCTGTTCCACTCATGCGTGTGCTCCTGGATCCTCGGGGTTCGCGGCGCCACGAGCGACCGTCACGGCGCACGGTTGCCGCCCACCCTACGGAACACGCCACGTCATCCGGCACGGTCGGGATTCCCGACACGGCCGACGAAAGTCCCGGGCCCGCCGAGGCCCGCCCTCCACTTGTCCGCCCCCTTGTCATGACCAGTTCGCAGCCCCTATTTTGGCGGCTCTTGATGCCTTCGAGGGGGACTCATGGCCTTACGCGGCCGGCACCGCCGGTATCAGCCGAGCCGGATCAACCGGGCGTCCCTGACGGTCACGGCCGGCGGGGCGGGCATCGCCCTCCCACTGATCGGCGCGGGCACCGCGGACGCCGCCTCCGTGGACGTCTGGAACAAGGTCGCGGCCTGCGAGTCGACCAACAACTGGCACATCAATACGGGCAACGGCTATTACGGCGGGCTGCAGTTCAGCCAGTCCACCTGGGAGGCGTACGGCGGCCGCCAGTACGCCGCGCGAGCGGACCTGGCCGCCCGGGACCAGCAGATCGTGATCGCCGAGAAGGTGCTCAAGGGGCAGGGCCCCGGCGCCTGGCCGGTCTGCTCGGGCGAGGCCGGTCTCACCCGGGGTGGCACGGCCCCGCAGCTGACCACGACGGACCGGCGCCGGACCGAGATCAAGCCGAAGGCGGCCCCCGCCGCGCCGAAGTCCCCGGCGCCCGCCGCGAAGAAGGCCGAGCCGCCGAGCCCCACCAAGGTGCCCGGCCCGCGGGAGTCGTACACCGTCGTGCACGGCGACTCACTGTCCACGATCGCCGGGCGCGAGCGCGTCCAGGGCGGCTGGCCCAGGCTGTACGCGGACAACCGCACGGTCGTCGGCGCCGACCCCGATCTCATCCGGCCCGGCCAGCACCTGACGCTGCCCGGCGCCGCCCCCGCGAAGCCGACGACCCCGCCGAAGTCCACCCCCAAGCCCCCCGCCGCCAAGCCGCCCGCGGCGAAGGTCGCCACCAAGTCGGCCGGGTTCACCGCGCCGGTCGACGTGCACCCCAGCACCCCGTACCACCTGGCCGGTTCGTCCTGGGCTAGCGGCTACCACACCGGCGTCGACTTCCCGGTGGCCACCGGCACCTCGGTGAAGGCGGTCACCTCGGGCACGGTCGTCGAGGCCGGCTGGGGAGGCTCGTACGGATACCAGGTGGTGATCCACCACCCCGACGGCAGATACAGCCAGTACGCCCACCTGTCGGCGGTCAACGTGAAGGCGGGCCAGAAGGTCAACACCGGCCAGCGGATAGGGCGTTCGGGTGCGACCGGCAACGCGACCGGGCCGCATCTGCACTTCGAGATACGCACAGGACCGGCGTACGGATCCGACGTCGACCCGCTGGCCTACCTGAGGGCGGGCGGCGTCGCCGTCTGATCGGGGCTGTCCCCCTGGCGCCCGGCGGAGGCCGTGTCGGAGGCGAGGACCGGCTTGTCGTGGTGGGCAGCGCTCAGCCGTTCCGTGGTGAGCAGGATCAGCCCGCCCGCCGCCACGACACCGAAGCCGAGGGCGACCGCGGTGCCCGCCGTCCCGTACCGGAAGGACTCGCCGAACAGCGTCAGGCCGATGGCCGCTGCGACCACCGGGTTGACGACGGTGACCGTCGCCAGTGGCGCCGCGAGGCCCGCGCCTCTGTAGGAGGCCTGCGAGAGCAGCAGCCCCGAGATCGCGAACCCGGCTATCGCGAACAGGACGGGCAGCTCGCTGAGGGGAAGCCCCGACTGCCAGTCCTCGGCGACGGACTTGGTGAACACCGAGGCGAGGCCGAACGCGCCGCCCGCCGCCGTGGCGAGCAGCACGCTGCGGGTGGCCGCCCGGCGCAGGGCCTTGGACGCCACGAACAGCGCCGCGACCGCCCCGAACCCGGAGGCGGCGAGCACCAGGCGCGACCCCGTGGCGAGGTCGTCCGCGCCCGCCCCGTTGGTCAGCACGAGCAGCCCGGCCAGGCCCGCGGTGGCCATGACCGCGCCGCGCCAGGCGGCTGCCCCGGCTCTGCGTCTTACGAGGACGGCTGACATCGGCAGCGCGAACACGATGGTGAGCGCGCCCATCGGCTGCACCAGCGTGAGCGGGCCGCACGCCAGGGCGGCGACGTGCAGCGTCGCGCCAAGGCCGTTCAGAGTGACCGAGCCCCACCAGGCCGGGCGGCGCACCGGGGCGTACGTGCTGCCCGGCCCGGACGCCGCGACGCGCTCCTGCACGATCGCCGCCGCCGCGTACGCGACGGCGGAGACCAGAGACAGCAACACGGCCAGGACAAGGGCGCTCATGGCTCCACGATGTCTCGTTGCGGACCCCGTGTCGTCGTCCCTGAGCACCGATTGCTTAGTACTCCAGGAGGAGTAGGGGCGTACGACCAAAGTCGTCCCAGATATCGGACTTTCAGTAAAACCGCAGCTCAAAATGGGCGTCAAGGGGATCGGAAGATCACCTTCCGTGGGCTGGTCCGCCCACTGGCGCCGATCGGCGAACGCCGCTGCCCGCGAGGTGGGAACCGGCCACCGGCGAGTACGTGCCTCGATGGCACGAACTGCCACCTACTGGGCAGTACTTCCTCGCCGCCCGGCGGCTTGTCAGGATTTCTTGACAACCCCTGTCTGTCAGGGCAACCTGACAGACATGGGAGCTGAGGACACACCGGCCTCGCTGGCCGGACAAGTCACCAACAAGGACCCCGCCGTCGGACTCGCGGCGGTCGTAGCGCTGCGCCGCCTCCTGGAGGAGCTGGAGCGCGTCCACGTCGACAACGCCCGCGACCAGGGCTGGTCCTGGCAGTCCATCGCCACCTCGCTGAACGTCAGCAGGCAGTCGGTGCACGAGAAGCATGCGAGCAGGCGCAAAGCCACGGGCAAGGAGGACTGAAGGTGTTCGAGTTTTTCACCGAGAGGGCCAAGCGGGCGATCGTGGCCTCGCAGGACGAGGCGCTGGCGCTGGGGCACGACTTCATCGGCACGGAGCACATCCTGCTGGGCCTCGCCGGAACCGACGACAGCACCGCCTGGGACGCGCTGACCGCGCGGGGCGTCGAGGTGGGCCGGGCCCGCCAAGAGGCGGTACGGATCTTGGAAGCGGCCGGGGTGCCGAGCACCGGCGGGCAGCCCGCGAAGGACGCGCTCGCCTCGATCGGCATCGACGTCGAGGAGATCAAGCGCCAGGCCGACAGCACGTTCGGCGCCGGCACCTTCCAGTACCCCCGGCCCGCGTACACGCCGCGCGCCAAGAAGGTCCTGGAGGCCACCCTCCGTGAGGCGAAGGCCCTCGGGCACGACCGCTTCGGCACGGAGCACATGCTGCTCGGGCTGCTCGCGGCCGGTGACGGGGGCCGGGGGGCGGAGGTCCTCGCGGCGCTCGGCATCGACCCGGCCGGGCTGCGTACGGAGGTCCTGTCCCGGGTGGCGCCGCACCACGCGTAGCAGGCAGGAGCAGCAAGGGAGTTGGGGGCTCGACGGGAAATCCCGCCGGGCCCCCTGCCGTGCCCCGACCCGTGTTCCAACCCATGCCCGAACCCTTGACGCGTACACGCATGAGGTCGAAGAATGATCGCGCTCTGACAACGTTGTCCACGGTCCAAGGAGGCGGTTCCACCCATGCGTCCGAACTGGAGAACGCGCGGCGCGGGCATCGGGCTCGCCGCCCTCGCGCTGCTTGCCGGGGTGCTCGCCGCGCCCGCCGCCCAGGCCGCGCCACCAGCCGGCGGCGGTCAACTGACCGATCTGGTCAACCCGTTCATCGGCACCGAGAACGAGGGCAACACCTATCCGGGCGCCGCCGTGCCGTTCGGCATGGTCCAGCTCTCCCCGGACACCGGCCACAACACCGGCTACGACCACGCCCAGGACCACATCCGGGGCTTCTCCGGCGTGCACCTGTCGGGCGTGGGCTGCGGGCTCGGCGGCGATCTGCCCACCCTGCCCACGACGGGCGACATCACGGAGACCGACTACGCCCGCTACGCCGCCAAGTTCAGCCACGACACCGAGCGGGCGAGCCCCGGCTACTACAAGGTCGGCCTCGACTCCGGGATCACCGCGGAGCTCACCGCCACCGCGCGCACCGGCGTCCAGCGCTACACCTTCCCCGCCACCGACAAGGCCGACGTCCTGCTCAACGCGGGCCAGTCACTGCACAGGACGATCTCCACCACCGTCGAGATCCTGGACGCGCGCACCGTCCGCACCGCCATCACCGGCAGCGGCTTCTGCCAGGACACCAAGCCGTACACCGTGTACACGGTCACCCGCTTCGACCGCCCCTTCACCGCGTCCGGCACCTGGAAGGACGGCAAGGTCAGCGAGGGTACGAAGAAGTCCAGCGGCAGCGCGGGCAACGGCGCCTGGCTGCGCTTCGACACCACCGAGGACCGCACCGTCGAGGCGACCACCGCGCTCAGCTATGTGGACGCGGCGGGCGCGGCCGGCAACCTGCGCGCCGAGGGCGGCAAGAGCTTCGGCCGGGTGGCGCGCGCGGCCCGCGACGCCTGGGAGAGCAGGCTCGAAACCGTACGGGCCCGGGGCGGCAGCGACACCCTGCGCCGCACCTTCTACTCCTCGCTCTACCGCTCGTTCCTCGCGCCCAACATCGGCAGCGACACCGACGGCCGCTACACCGGCTGGGACCAGAAGATCCACCGCGCCGGCGGCTTCGACTACTACCAGAACTGGTCTCTCTGGGACACCTACCGCACCCAGACCCAGCTCCTCTCGCTGCTGGCCCCGCGCGAGGCCCGCGACATGGCGATCTCCGTGCTGAAGATCGACGAGGAGAGCGGCTGGCTGCCGAAATGGGGTTACGGCACCGTCGAGACCAACATCATGACGGGCGACCCGGTCACCCCGTTCCTCACCAACGCCTACGCGCAGGGACTGCTCAAGGGGTACGAGGAAGAGGCGTACCGGGCGCTGAAGAAGAACGCCGACGGGGTGCCGCCCGCCGACTCCCCGGCCGTCGGCCGCGAGGCCAACTCCCTTTACATCAGGGACGGTTACGCCCCCTACATCAAGGACCGCCCGCACACCAAGCCCGGCGACTCCGACTTCGACCACGGCGCGTCCGCGACCCTGGAATACGCGCTCTCCGACGCCATGCTGGGCAGGATGGCCCGCGAGCTCGGACACCCTGAGGACGCCGCGCGCTACACCGCCCGCGCGCAGAACTACCGGAGGGTCTTCGACCCCTCGACCGGGTTCTTCCGCGCCCGTGACGCCCAGGGCGCCTTCACCGGACCCGCCGACCCGGCCAAGAGCGAGGGCTTCCACGAGGGCACGTCCTGGCAGTACCAGTGGCTCGTGCCGCAGGACCTGCCCGGGATGGTCTCCCTCATCGGCGGACAGGACGCGGCCAACCGGCGCCTCGACTCGTTCTTCGCGTACGACAAGCTCCTCGCGGACCCGGCGAAGACCGCCCGGGAGGTGTGGGTGAACGGGCCGTACTCGTACTACAACGCGGACAAGTACAACCCGCAGAACGAGCCGGACCTCATCGCTCCGTACACCTATCTCTCCACCGGGCAGCCCTGGAAGACCACGGACGTGGTGCACGCCGCGCTGACCCTGTTCACCGACGCCCCGACCGGGATGACCGGCAATGACGACCTCGGGACGATGTCGGCGTGGATGGTGCTGTCCTCGATCGGGATCTTCCCGGTCCAGCCCGGCACGGACACGTGGGGGCTGTCCACGCCCGTCTTCGACCGGGTCGACCTCTCGCTCGACCGTCGGTACTACCCGCGCGGCGGGTTCACGGTGACCGCCCCGGGCACGTCCGACGCTGCCCGCTACATCCAGGGTGCTCGGCTGGACGGGCGTGTCCAGGCCCGTACGTATCTCACCGGGGCGGACCTCAGGGCCGGGCGGAACCTGGCCTTCACGGTCGGTTCCGCCCCCTCCGGATGGGGCACCGCGGCTTCCGCTGCGCCGCCCGTGGTGCGCTGAGCGCGTCACGTTTTTCGGCTGCGGGTCCGTCGTGGCTGGTCGCGCAGTTCCCTGGCGCCCCTAGCAGGATGCGCCCAGCCAGCCCTTGTGCCACCGCCCGCCCCCTCTTCCCCCCGGGGCGGGCGGTTTGGTATGTGGGGCGATCGCTCCGTACCATGGCGCTTTTGGGAACTTATATTCACGACTGATCGAGGAACGCAGCGGCGATGACGGTGACAGAGGACTTCCAGGACCAGGAGCACGGTCCCGGTGTCGACGAGCGGCCCGAGCAGGGCGTCGACCAGGACTTCGGCCCCGGCATCGACCCCGAGCGGCTCGCGCTCTGCCTGAGCGTGCTGGCGGAACTCGACCAGATCGACGTCGACCACCCCGACGCGATCGCCGTGCGCCGCGCCACCGCCGGCATCTACCGGACCGTGAAGCAGCGCCGCCGCCAGGAGCGCCGCGCCGCCAAGACCGCCCACGACCGCTCCGTCACCGAGGCTACCGCCACCGGCTCCGCCGAGCGCATCGACGACGAGACCGAGGGCCTGCTGCCCAGCTCGTCCGTCACCGGCGAGATCGCGGGCATACTCCAGCGCCCCCGGTCCTGCTACGTCTGCAAGGCCCGGTACGTCGAGGTCGACGCCTTCTACCACCAGCTGTGCCAGAAGTGCGCCGCCGAGAACCGGGCCCGCCGTGACGCGCGCACCGACCTCACCGGCAAGCGCGCCCTGCTCACCGGCGGCCGCGCCAAGATCGGCATGTACATCGCGCTGCGGCTGCTGCGCGACGGCGCGCACACCACCATCACCACCCGCTTCCCCAAGGACGCCATCCGCCGCTTCAAGGCGATGGAGGACTCCGCGGACTGGATGCACCGCCTCGAAGTCGTCGGCATCGACCTGCGCGACCCGGCCCAGGTGGTCGCCCTGGTCGAGCGGACGGCCGAGCAGGGCCCGCTGGACATCCTGATCAACAACGCGACGCAGACCGTGCGCCGGCTGCCCTCCGCCTACGCCGCCCTGGTGGACGGCGAGAGCGCCCCGCTGCCGGCCGGCGAGCTCCCCGCCCACGACGTCATCGGAGCCTTCAACTCCGGCGCGGTCGACGGCCTGACCGCGCTCCCCGTCGGCACCTCGGGCCTCGACGCCCAGCGGGTCGCCGACCTCGCCCTGGTCGCGGGCAACGCCAGCATCGCCAAGTACCAGGACGGCACCGCGCTCGACGCGGGCGGGCTGCTCCCCGACGTCGTCGACAGCAACACCTGGGTGCAGTCGATCGACCAGATCTCCCCGGTCGAGCTCCTCGAAACCCAGCTGTGCAACTACACCGCGCCGTTCATCCTGATCAGCAGCCTGCGCCCGGCCATGGCCGACGCCGCCCGCAAGGCGCCGAACGGCCGCGCGTACGTCGTGAACGTCTCGGCGATGGAAGGCGTCTTCAGTCGCGGCTACAAGGGCGCGGGACACCCCAACACCAACGCCGCCAAGGCCGCCATGAACATGGTCACCCGGACCAGCGGCCAGGAGATGTTCGAGACCGACAAGATCCTGATGACCTCGGTCGACACCGGCTGGATCACCGACGAGCGCCCGCACCACGACAAGCTGCGGCTCGCCGAGGAGGGCTTCCACGCCCCCCTCGACCTCGTCGACGGCGCCGCCCGCGTCTACGACCCGATCGTGCGCGGCGAGCTGGGCGAGGACCTGCACAGCGTCTTCCTCAAGGACTACGCGCCGGCCAACTGGTAGGCCTCAGTTCTCGTTCCGAAGGGCGGTACGCATCGCGCGTGCCGCCCTTCGGCGTCAACTGAACCCGCCCAAGCGTCAGTTGACGTACTGCGCGACGAGCTCAAGGACCGGACGCCAGTCCTCCATGACGCCCGCTTCGAGCCCCACGACCTTCCCCGCGTCGTCGGCCTGCCGCAGGAGCACCGCGTCCTCGGCCAGCGGGTCCCGCGCGAAGGCCGCCGCCTCCTCGGGCCCCATCACCCCGCCCTGTGCCCGCAGCGTCAGCGCGCTCTGCGGCGAGAGCGTACGGTCCGGCTCGACCGCCGCCAGATAGCGCTTCGCGGGCACGTGCAGCCGTACGAGGCGGGCCACCCGCGCACCGAGCAGCGGCCGCACGGCCCGCGCCGCGGTGTCGGCGTGCCCCGCGTCGTCACCGGGACGGAGCAGATGCCCGAGATCGTGCACGAGGCCCGCCAACTGGAGCTCCTTGTCGGCCGGGTGGGACCGGCGCAGCAGGTGGGCGGTCTGGAGCGCGTGGTCGTGCAGATCGACCGGGTCGCCGCTGCGGTCGGGGGTGTCCCAGGCGCCCCGGCAGGCGTGCAGGAGCTCCATCAGCTCGTCGACCGAGCGCACCGCCCGGTCGTGACCGGGCCTGCTCGACAGCTCCATGTGGTCTCCTCCCCGCGCGCGGCAGCCGACCCCGTCAGCAGATCATGGCGGGATGAACATCGGGCTGAACGCCCGGCGAAGGAAAGTTGACGCAAAGGAAGTGGCCCTATCGAGCGGGACCGCGCTCATTTGGTTACTCTGGTGCGAACGGTAGCCACAGCGGGTCCACCAACCCTCAAGGCCCGTTCCGGATCCGTCCCACAACCTGTGGCCGTGATGCGGACAGAGTGCCGGCGCCACCGCGTCAGAACTGCCCTTGCCCCTGCCCTGCGGGCGGACAACCGGGTCGGAGAACGACGCGTGCCGGTACGCCCAGGGTTATTGCGACACAAAGGAGTGCGCGGTGACACCAGAAACCACAGAACGCGAACGCCGGACGCCGGAACGCGGCGGCGAACGGGCCGCCAGGCCCGAGAAGCTCCGCAACATCGAGGTCTGGGCCCGCTCGGCCCCGATCCGCCTCGCGGGCTACGAGGAGGACCTCGCGGAACCCCACATCCTGCCCGGCATCGACTGACGAGGCCGAACCACAGATCCGTGCCCTCCTGTTGACGCAGGGGGGCACGGACATGCGAGGGGCCGCTACCTGGGCCGCCCGAGCGGCTCGGGGTGGATGGTCCGCCCCTCCTTGACGGTCTCGACGACCCGGATGTCCTTGATCTCCTCGGCGGGCACGGTGAGCGGATTCGCGCTCAGGATCACGAGGTCGGCGAGTTTGCCCACCGCGATCGAGCCCTTGACCGCCTCCTCGAAGTACTGGTGCGCGGCATGGATCGTGGTCGACTTGACCGCGTCGAGCGCCGACACCCGCTGCTCTTCGCCGAGCACATGGCCGCTGCGGGTCACCCGGGTGACCTGGCTGGACAGGATGGCCGACGAGCTGGGCAGTGCCACCGGGGCGTCGTGGTGCGAGGTGTAGATCATGTTCCGGCGCAGCGCCGAGGCGGCCGGGGAGATGCGGGCCGCGCGCTCCTCGCCGAGCACCGTCTCCCGGTACCAGTCGCCCCAGTAGAACGTGTGCATGGAGAAGAACGACGGGATGATCCCCAACTCCCGCATGGCGTCCAGCTGGTCCTCGCGAGCGGTCTGGGCGTGGATCGCCACCGGGCGCGGGTCCACCGGGCGGTGCCGGGCCGTGGCCTGCCGCACGGCCATGACGAACTGGTCGATGGCCGCGTCGCCGTTGGTGTGCGCCAGGACCTGGCGGCCCCTGGCGTACGCGTCGCCGACCGCGGCCACCGCTTCCGCGTCCGTGAGCGCCGGATAGCCCCGGTAGTCCGCGCTCTCCCCGTCGGGCTGGGTCAGATACGGCCGGGTCAGCCAGGCGGTGCGGCCCTGCGGCGAACCGTCGAGGCCCAGCTTCACCCCGCCGATCCGCAGCCGGTCGCGGTACTCCGGCACCGAAACCTCGGCGTCCTTGAGCTCGGCGGCCAGCGAGACGTCCGGGTAGACCACGACGTCGATGTCGAACAGCCGCCGCCCCGCGACCGTTTCGAGGATCTCCAGGTCCTTCGCGGTCATCACCCGGCCGTCCTGCGCGGTGGTGAACCCGAACGAGGCCATGGCGCGCTGGCCGAGCAGGATCAGAGCGATCCGGTCCTCGTCGCTGAACCCGGCCGCGGAATGCCCCCAGGCTTGGAACAGCGCGGACTCCTCCAGGACGCCGTTGGGCTCGCTGCTGCCGGGCCGGCGCCGGATCACACCGCCTGCCGGGTCCTCGGTGTCCGCGTCGTACCCGAGCAGTTCGAGGGCCTTGCTGTTGACCGAGCCGAGGTGGCTCGACTGGTGGATGACCAGGATCGGCCGGTCGGTGTCCACCGCGTCGAGGTCGTCGCGGGTGGGGTGCCGCGCGCCGGCGAGCTGCGCGTCGTCGTAGCCGAATCCGACGATCCAGTCCCAGCGCCGGCCGGTCTCCGTGGTCTTCCACGCCTCCAGCCGGGCCTGCAGGGCGGGGATGTCGTCGACCTCGCCGTCGGGTGCGGGCAGCAGATTGGCCGCCCCCGCCTGGAAGCCGATCAGGGACAGATGGCTGTGCGCGTCGACGAACCCGGGCAGCAGGGCGCGCCCCTTCAAGTCGACGAAGCGGGTGCCGTCACCGGCCTGCGCGAGCACCTCGCGCAGGTCGCCGACGGCCGCGATCCGGCCGTCCCTGACGGCGACCGCCTCCGCGGTCGGCCGGGCGTCGTCGACCGTGACGATGTCCCCGCCGAAGTAGATCGTGTCAACTGCCCGGACGGGACTGGTGCTTGCCATGAAGTCCTCCGTAGGGTGTCCGGCCTGCTCGGCCGAGTCCCGCGCAGGGCGCACCCGTGACCGGGCCCGAGTGTGCCGAGCGCCCAGCTGATCGGTGGCTTCGGGGCGGGGCAGGCGGGCCGGCCTTCGCTGTCCGGTCCGAGTGTTGAGCCGCCCCGCACTCCGCACAAGAAGGAGAACCGGCCAGCCACCGGCCCCGCCCCGCCGGATACCGGGTGCCCGGGGCCACCCTCCGAAGGGCGTGAGGGCGGTGAGGCAACCGGATGTGACGGTGTGTCAGGTGTGGGGTTCGGCCCCACGCCCTGTCGCCCCGGAGCGCCACGAGGCAGGATGACCGGATGTCCGAGACACCCAGTGACACCACCGCCTTCCACGACCTGTCCGCCTTCCTCGCCACCCCGCGCGTCAATGCCCTCGCGCTCTCACTCGACGGAAAGCGGCTGGTGGCCGCGGTGCAGAGCCTCAACGCCGAGGGCAACGGGTACGTGTCCGGGCTGTGGGACATCGACCCCGCCGGGGTGCGCGAACCCCGGCGCCTGACCCGCTCCCGCAAGGGCGAGTCCGCGCCCGCGTTCGCCTCGGACGGAACCCTGTACTTCCTCTCCGGGCGCGAGGACACCGACCCCGCCGCGGCCAAGGCCGGCGAAGAACACCCCGGCGTGTGGGCGCTGCCCGAGAGCGGCGAGTCCGCGCTCATGGCCCGCCACCCCGGCCCAATCGCCGGATTCACCCTCGCCCGGGACACCATCACCCTCGCCTACACCGCGGGGCTGCTGCCCGGCGCGGCCGACGCCGAGGCACACGGCAAGCTGCGCAAGGACCGCGCCGACGCCAAGGTCACCGCCATCCTGTACGAGTCCGGGCCCACCCGGCACTGGGACAGCGACCTCGGCCCGGACGAGCCGCACACCTTCGTCCGCCGCACCCGCGACGAGCACGGCTCGCCGGTCGACGCGGGCGGGCAGGGATTCATCAGCGAGGCCGAGACCGCCCTGTCGCCCGACGGCACCCGCGTCGCCCACACCCGTTTCGTCCACGGCCCGGTGCCGGACCGCGACCGCACCGTCGTCGTGGTCGCGGACTGCGCGACCGGCGAAGAGCTGCGCGTGGTCGACCAGGACGGATACGTGTACTCCACCCCGCAGTTCACCGCCGACGGCACCGGCCTGATCTGCACCCGCCAGCTGATCGAAACGTACGAGAAGCCGTACACCTACACCCTCGTACGCATCGACCTGGCGAGCGGCGCGGAGAGCGAGCTCGTGCCGGACTTCGAGAACTGGCCCATCGGGGCGGTGGTCTCGCCGCGCCCCGACGACGCGACCGTCTGGTTCGCCGCCGACGAGCTCGGCCACTCGCCCGTCTTCCGGCGCGACGCGGACGGCACGGTCACCCGGCTCACCGCCGCCGGGACGTACACCTCGCTCACCGTCGCGCCCGACGGACGCACCCTGTACGCGCTGCGCAGCTCCGTCGACGCCCCGCCCACCCCGGTCCGCCTCGATGCCGCCGCGGCCGACCAGGAACCCGTCGTGCTCAAGGCGCCCGGCGGGGCGGGCCGGCTGCCGGGCACCCTGACCGAAGTGCACACGGTGGCCGACGACGGATTCCCGCTGCGCTCCTGGCTCGTGCTGCCCGAGGGCGCGTCCGCCGAGCGGCCCGCGCCGCTGCTCGTCTTCCCGCACGGCGGCCCCGAGACCTCCTGGAACGCCTGGACGTGGCGCTGGAACCCGTGGCCCTTCGCGGCCCGCGGCTACGCGGTCCTGCTGCCCGACCCCGCGCTGTCGGCCGGCTACGGGCCGCGGATGCACGAGCGCGGCTGGGGGCAGTGGGGCGGTCAGCCCTACCGGGACCTGATGGCGATGACCGACGCGACCGAGGCCCGCCCCGACATCGACGCGACCCGCACCGGCCTCGCGGGCGCCTCGTACGGCGGCTACATGGCCAACCGGATCGCCACCCTGACGGACCGCTTCAAGGCGATCGTCTCGCACGCCTCGATCTGGGACCTGCGCTCGTTCCAGCCGGACACGGACGCCTCGGCCTACTTCCGGCGGATCTTCGGCGACCCGCTGACCCGGCCGGAACGCTACGAGGAGAACTCGCCGTCCCTCGCGGCCGACCGGATCCGCACGCCCATGCTGGTGGTCCACGGCGCCAACGACTACCGGGTGCCCGTCGGCCAGGGCAGGGCCCTGTTCCAGGAGCTCCAGCGCTGCGAAGTCCCGGCGAAATTCCTGTACTTCCCCGACGAGTCCCACTGGATCCTGGCCCCGAACCACACCCGCCTCTGGTACGCGACCCTGCTCAACTTCCTCGACCACCATGTGCTCGGCGAGGAGTGGCTGAGGCCCGAAATGGTGTGAGCTGCACCCGAATTGACGGTATGTCAGACACAGGGCTCGCCGGCCCGGTATGCCCACAGCATGCCGGGCGGGCGGCTGGGCGGCAATAGGTCGGATGAGTTGGGGCGGGAGGCCTATTTCTGTTGTGCAGGGTGCATTGACACGCCTCCGACTCGCCTCAATCATCGGATGTCATGACCGAACTTCCCAGACGACATGTACTCGGAATGACGGCGGGGGCGGCAGTCGGCGCCGCTCTTCTCTCCCCGGCCACGGCCGATGCGAACCCCCTCGACCCCTCAATCGGCGCTGCCGTGAAGGGCGGTGAGTGGGGCACGGTTCCCGCGGCCGTCCCGGTCGCGCTCGACCGCTGGTTCGACAATGACGGCATCGACACCGCGAGCGCCCGCGGCGGCGACTTCGACGGCTCCGGTTACACCTTTCCCGGCGAGCAACTCCCGGCAGGAAACGTCCAGTTGGACGGTGTCCCGTACGTCTTCCCCGGCGCCGCCGCCGGGGTCAAGAACAACATCGTCGCTCTCGGGCAGCGCATCGACCTGCCCCGAGGGCGCTACCTCTCGGGGCTGTTCCTCGTCGCGTCCAGCTACGGGGACGCGTCGGGCCGGGCCACCGTGCACTACGCCGACGGCAGCACCTCCGCCGCCGCGCTCGGCGGCCCCGACTGGTACAGCGGCAGCGGGCAGCTGACCGCCGCGTACCGCTACGGGCCGGGCGGCGTGCGGGACTCCCACCAGGTCGTCGTCGCGAGCGCCGAGCTGGCGATGGACCCCGCTCGCGAGGCCGTCGCCCTCACCCTGCCCGTCACCAACCCCGCCCAGCCCGGCAAGCCCTCCCTGCACGTCTTCGCGCTCTCGCTGCAACCCGCGGCGGACGGGCGCGCGGTCGCGCTGCGGGACGCGCACTCGACCACCACGACGCTGGCCTCCGGCGCCCAGAGCATCGAGGCCACCGTCATCAACGCGGGCACCGTCACCCTGCTCGCCTCCGACGCGCTGAGCGTCCAGGTCGACGTCGACGGGGCCCGTACGGTCGAAGCGGCCCGGATACCCCGGCTCGCACCCGGCGAGCAGGCCAGGGTCAGGGTCGGCATCCGGTCGGGCACCGGCACCGCCCCGGGAACGGTGCGCCCCGGGCGCGTGACCGCGCGCGGCCGGGGGCAAGAGGCCGCCTCCGTGTCCCGTCAACTCACCCTGGGCACACCGGACTTCACCGCGACCGACGCCTCGCTCTCCTCGCACCAGGCGCCCTACTGGTTCCAGGACGCCAAGTTCGGCATCTTCATCCACTGGGGCGTCTACTCGGTGCCCGCCTGGGCGCCCGTCGGCGTGCAGTACGCCGAGTGGTACTGGGCCCAGATGCAGAACCCGAACAACGCCACGTACGCCTACCACCGCGACACCTACGGCGAGTCGTTCAACTACGACGACTTCATCCCGCGGTTCACCGCCGAACGCTTCGATCCCCGCTCCTGGGTCGAGCTGTTCCGCGACGCGGGCGCCCAGTACCACGTCCTCACCTCCAAGCATCACGAAGGCTTCGCGCTCTGGGACACCAAGGTGTCCGACCGCAACGCGGTCAAGATGGGCCCGAAGAAGGACCTGGTCCGCGCCCTGTTCGAGGCGTCCAAGCAGTACGCGCCGCAACTGCACCGCGGGCTCTACTTCTCGATGCCGGAGTGGTTCAACCCCGACAGCCCCTGGCAGGGCCACGGCCCGCGCAACCCGTACACCCTCAAGCCGCTCCCGTACACCGGCTACACGCCCGGCAAGGACTACATCAAGGACCTCCAGGCCCCGCAGATGCTGGAGCTGGTCGAGGGGTACGACCCGGAGATCCTGTGGTGCGACATCGGCGGCGCCAACGACAGCCACCGGGTGCTCGCCGAGTACTTCAACCACGCGAAGAAGCGGGCCCGCCCCATCGAGGTCACCGTCAACAACCGCTCCGGCATCGGGCCGCACGACTTCACCACGCCCGAGTACGCCACGTACGACACGGTGGTGACGGCGAAGTGGGAGGCGAGCCGGGGCCTGGACCCGTTCAGCTACGGCTACAACCAGGCCACCCCGGACGACAGGTACATGACCACCGAGGAGGTCGTGCACACCCTCGTCGACATCGTCAGCAAGAACGGCAACTTCCTGCTCGACATCGGGCCGCGGGCGGACGGCACCATCCCCGAGATCATGCAGCTCCGGCTGCGCGAGACGGGGCAGTGGCTCAAGACCAACGGCGAGGCGATCTACGGGTCCACCTACTGGGCGCGGATGCCGCAGCTCGGCGCCGACCTCAGGTTCACCGTCCGGCCGGGCCGCGCCTTCTACATCCACTCGCTCGCCGAGCCGGGGGCCACGCTCACCGTGGAGGCGCCGGTGCCGATCCGGGCCGGGGACCGGGTCACGATGCTCGGGCACGGGCGGCCGCTCACCTGGCGGACCAGCGGCAGCGGGCTCGTCATCGACGTGCCGGCCGCCGCGCGGGCCGCGGGGAGCCACGCCTGGGTGTTCAAGATCGAGTGGCTGGGATGACCCGGGCGGACCCCGTCCGTTTGCGCGAGACGTGAGCCTGCGGCACACAATGAGGGGCAACTCGGGGCGTACAGGTGGGAGATCCACGTGCCCTCGACCCTGCGCAGAATAGCCGCTGCCGCCGCCGTGCTGTCCGTCGGCGCCTTCGCCGCCGGATGCGGCGGCGGTGCCATCGGTGCCGACAGCGAGCAGGACCTCAACCTCCAGCCGATCGCCGCCGCCGGGCCGGACCCGTTCACCAAGTCCACGGCCGAATCGACGGCGACCCCCACCCCGGCCGCGCCGCCCGGCACCCGGAGCAGCGCGCCGCCGTCGGGCTCGATCTCGGCGAGCACCGTCTCGGGCTCCACGCCGGGCCTGTACGGCGGTACGCAGTCGGTGGCCAGCTGCGACGTGGAGAAGCAGATCCGCTTCCTCGGCGGCGACCGGGCCAAGAACCAGGCGTTCGCCGATGCCGCCGGGGTCGACCCGGGCTCCGTCGCGGGCTTCCTGCGCGGGCTCACGCCCGTCGTGCTGCGCGCGGACACCCGGGTCACCAACCACGGCTTCCGCGACGGCTCGGCGACCAGCTTCCAGTCGGTGCTCCAGGCCGGCACCGCCGTCCTGGTCGACGACCACGGTGCGCCGCGCGTGCGGTGCGCCTGCGGGAACCCGCTGAAGGCGCCCAACAACCACCAGGGTGCCTGGCGCGACCAGGGCAAGCCCTGGCCCGGCTTCCGTGGTGACCGCGTCATCGTGGTGCGGCCCACCACGGTGGTCATCAACAACTTCATCATCGTCAACATCACCAACAACACCTGGATCGAGCGGGAGAAGGGCGACGACGGGCAGCACGACCGCAAGCGGCCCGACATCCAGATCGACCCGACCAAGCCGCCGGTCACCGTGCCGCCGTCACCTTCGGCGAGCCCGAGCACCTCGCCATCGGTCAGCAGCTCGCCCTCGACCAGCAGTTCTCCCTCGGGCAGCTCGCCGCCGCCGAGCCCCAACTGCCCGACGCCGAGGCCGACCGTGACGGTCACCGAGACGCCGACCCCGACGCCGCCGGGATCCGCCCCGCCGGCCCGGCTGCCGAAGCCGGTCGCGCCGACCCCGAGCGGCTGCCCGTCGGCCACGACGACGGTCACCGCGACGCCGTCCGTGCCGAGTCCCTCGGCGCCTTCACCGCGGGTGCCCTCGACGCCGGTGTCGCCGCCCGACACAGGCGCGCCCAGCGGCCCGCCCTCGCTGCCGACGAAGCCGACGAACCTGCCGAGCGGGCCGGACTCCGACATGTTCGGGCCCTCGCCGGAGTCGGAGAACGTCTGAGGGGGCGCGTACGACCCGCGGTCACCGGCGGGCTGCGCCGGTGACCGCGGCGTCCGACTCGGGGAGTGACGGAAAGACGGACCAAGAGGTGCATATAGGCTGCATCCTTTGTCCGTTGTCCTCCCTCCAGCAGCCAGGAGCGTCCGCCGTGACCGTCGCGATCGACCTGCCCGAACAGTCCGCGCCCCCCACCGTCGAAGTGCACGACAGCGTGGCGCGCGACGCCCGCGAGTTCGGGGCCTACGCCCGCACCGGCGGCTGGGCGTTCGCCCTGAAGGTGGCGCGCAGCGTACGCCCCGGCGGGCAGGCGGCCGGTGAGACGCCGAAGGTCTCCGCGAAGGAGTTCAGCGAGCTCGCCGGCTGCTCGGCCGAGCGCGTCATGCGCTACTACAAGGCGTGGGACAAGGCCTCCGACGACGGCCTGGTCCCGCTCTTCGAGGCGCTCGTCCCGGGCGAGGACATCGACCTGCCCGACGCGGATGTCTGGCTCACCTACTACGTGTCCCGCTCCAGCGCGACCTCGGAGCGCGGCACCGCCATCACCGCGGCCGCCGAGGCCGAGGGCATCCGGCCGACCAAGGCCCTGGAGGTCGCGGAGAACCCCACCGCGCTCAGGGCCGCGATCCTCGCCGACCCCGGCACCGCCCAGGCCGCCCGCTCCGCGCTCCTGGACCGGCTCAAGGACGACCCCGCGCTCCAGACCGAGCTGGCCCGCGACATCGCCCGCACCGACGAGCTGAAGAAGGCGGTGGCCAGCGAGACCCGGGCCGCCGACCGCATCGGATACGTCCGCCAGATCGTCGAGAACGGGCAGATCCGCACGCCCGCGGGCCAGACCGTCGAGGCTCCCGCCGAGCTCCGTGCCGAGGCCGAGCGGCACCTCTCCCTGCTCGACGAGCTCGACGACTCCGAAGAGGCCGGGGAGTGGGCGACCGAGGCGTACGACACCGTCAAGGGCCTCGTCGTCCAGGCCGTCGAAGCCGACCCCGAGCTGCGCGTGCAGGAACGCCGCACCAAGTTCTACAGCAGCCTGCAGAAGGCGACGAAGGTGTTCGAGGAGCTCACCCTCGACGACGCCGACGACATCTACGAGGACGACATGGTCCAGCGCCTCGAAGCCCTCCAGAGCGCCATCGGCACCTGCATCACCGCCCTGCGCAAGGCCTCCCCGGCGCACTGAGCCACTCCCCGCCGCCTCCCTGATGCGCGGGATCCGGGCTGCGCCTAGCGTGGCCCCATGGACGCGGGCACAGGGGGCGGAGGGGCGGCCGAACTGTGCCACTGCGGCGAGCCGGCCGGTGGCGAGGACTGCCGCTTCCTTCACTCGTACGGCCGAGACCTGCGGATGGGCAGTTTCGACTGGGACCTCGGCACCGGCCTCATGCACTTGGACGAGCCCGCGCTCGACGTGTTCGACCTGCGCCCCGACGAGTACGACAACCGGCCCGAGTCGCTGGCCGCCCGGGTGCCGCGCGCCGAGGCCACCAGGCTCGACGCGCTCGTCTCGCAGGCGCTCAAGAACGGCAGCGTCAACTACGGCGTGTACTTCCGCATCCGCTGCCGGGACCGGAGCCTGCGCTGGACCCACACCCAGGGCTTCGTACGCCGCGACGAGACCGGCCGCCCGCTGCGCATCATCGGGATCGTCCGCGACGCCACCCAGGAGCTCGCCGAGTCCACCGCGCGGGTCGGCCTCGACGACGAGCGGCGCCGCACGACCAGCGTCGTCGAGGCCACCACCGCCGCCCTCGCGCACGCCAGGACCGTCAAGGACGTCATCGACGTCATGAAGGACTCGCAGGGCCCCGAATACCTCGGCGCCACCAGCCTCGTGATGGGCCTCCTGGAGGCGGGCCGCATCCATCTGATCGCCGAGGGGCCCGAGGACAGCTTCGTGCCGGGCACCCGGTGGACCCGGGTCGACGAGCAGTACCCGATGAGCGAGGTCGTCCGCACCCTCGCGCCCCGCTTCATCGAGTCGCCGAAGGACTTCGCCGACTCCTACCCGGGCCTGTGGCCGAACATCAGCGGCCTCGGCATCACCTCCGCCGCCTACCTCCCGCTGATCGCCCAGGCCCGCCCGATCGGCGCGATCGGCCTGCTCTACAGCGACAAGTGGGGCTTCAGCAGCGACGAGCGCAACATCCTTGTGGCGCTGGGCAGTTCGATCGCCCAGTCCCTCCAGCGCGCCATGCTGTACGAGCAGGAGCACGACCTCGCCGAAGGCCTCCAGCAGGCGATGCTGCCGCGCCGCATCCCCGAGGTGCCCGGCGCCCAGCTCGCGGTCCGCTACCGCTCGGCGCGGTTCGGCCGGGACATCGGCGGCGACTGGTACGACGTGATCCCGCTGCCCGGCGGCCGGGTCGGCGTGGCCATCGGCGACGTACAGGGACACGACACGCACGCCGCCGCCGTGATGGGGCAGCTGCGCATCGTGCTGCGCGCGTACGCCGCCGAGGGGCACACGCCGGCCACCGTGATCGCGCGGGCCTCGGTCTTCCTGCACGAGCTGGACACCGACCGGTTCGCGACCTGCACCTACGCGGAGGCCGACCTGAGCACCGGAGTGGTGCAGATCGTGCGTGCCGGGCACATCGACCCGCTGGTCCGCTTCCAGGACGGCAGCTGCCGCAGACTGGCGGTGGAGGGCGGCCTTCCGCTCGGGCTCTCGGCCGAGTTCGGGCGCCTCGAATACCCGGTGTCGACGGTCGAACTCGACCCGGGCCAGACCCTGTTGCTCTACACCGACGGCCTCGTGGAGCAGCCGGGCACCGACCTCGACGACGGCATGCAGCTCTTGGCATCTCTGGTCCGGTCGGGACCCGAGGGCCTCGAAGAGCTCGCCGACCGGCTCTGCGACGTGGTCGACGAGCGGGCCGGCGACGACGACGTGGCGCTGCTGCTCCTGCGCCGGAGCGTCATGGAGGTACCGCAGGGCGGCGGACGGCTGCGTCAGCACGTCGCGCAGAACGACCCCGAGGCGCTGAGCTCCTCCCGGCACATGATCCGCGCGGCGGTCCGCGCCTGGGGTGCCCGCGAGCGGTCCGACGAGATCGAGCTCGCCGCCGACGAGCTCATCACCAACGCCCTGATGCACACCGACGGCGGGGCGATCGTCACCATCCGGGCCCTCTCCGGCCCGGAACGCCGCCTGCGGGTCGAGGTGGAGGACCGTTCCAGCGCCCTGCCGCGCCGCCGGGAGGCAGGCGCCTCCGGGGTCTCCGGGCGCGGTCTGATGCTGGTGGACCGGCTCGCGGACGTGTGGGGCGTGGAGCCGCGCGGCAGCGGCAAATGCGTGTGGTGCGAGTTCGTCGTCCCGGAACCCGGCAGCGGCCGATAAGGGGCGGGTGCCGGCGCTCGGTGTCCGGCCGGGGAACAACGCCTGAGCGGGAATTGATCAATACTTGGCGGTAACCATACGTAACAACTCATTACTTGACCGTAACCGTTCGCGGGGGTTTCACTGCTCACTCTGTACGGGCGGCACCGTTGCCGCCCGACCGGCCTCCGACTGACACGAGGACTCCTTGAGCAGTGAGCTGCTGGCACCTCTTGATCTGGCGTTCTGGCACCTCGAATCGGCGGAGCACCCCATGCACCTGGGTGCGCTCGCACACTTCGACCCGCTCCCCGGCACCGACGGCGGGCAGATCCTCGAACTCCTCGCCGAGCGCGCCGCGGCCATCCCGCGGCTGCGGATGTGCGTACGCGGCGTGTGGCTGCCCGTCGGCGGCGCGGCCTGGGTCGCCGACAAGGACTTCGACGTACGCCGCCACGTCCGCAGGGTCCGGCTGCCCGCGGGCGACTTCCAGGCCGAATCCGCCCGGGTGGCGGGGGAGTTGATGGAGCGTCCGCTTGAGCGCGGCCTGCCGCCGTGGCGGATGTACGTCCTGACCGGCGAGGACGACGGCGCCTTCGCGGTCCTGGTGAAGCTGCACCACGCGCTCGCCGACGGCATGCGCGCGGTCGCCATCGGCGCGGGCATCCTCGACCAGCTCGCCGCCCCGAGCGCCCGGCGCCGCCGCCCCGTGCCGCCCCGCTCCTGGCTGCCGGGCCCCCGCCAGGTCGCCGGCTTCGCCCGCGACCGGGTCGGCGAGCTCACCCGGGCCGTGGGCATCGGCGCCTCCGTGATGCGGGCCAGCCGCCTCGAACTCGGCGCGGGCTCCGCGCTCGCCGCCGACTCCAGCGGCACCCGCCGCCTCGCCACGGCCGTACTCGACCACGAGGACGTCCAGCGGGTGCGCAGGGCCGAGGGCGGCACCGCCAACGACGTACTCCTCGCCGTCGTCGCCGGCGGGCTGCGCCGCTGGCTCCTGGAGCGCGACTCACGCATCCCGGGCGCCGAACCGCGCGCCCTGGTCCCCGTCTCGCGCCGCCGCCCGGGCTCCCCGCCCGGCTCCGGCAACAAGCTCTCCGCGTATCTGCTCGGCCTGCCGGTCGCCGAGCCCGACCCGCTGGCCCGGCTCGCCGCCGTGCGCACCGCCATGGACCGCAACAAGGCGGCGGGGCCCGGGCGCGGCGCCGGAGCCGTCGCCCTGCTCGCCGACCAACTGCCGCCCCTTGCCCACCGGTTCGGGGCGCCGCTCGCCGGGAACGCGGCCCGCATCCTCTTCGACGTGCTCGTCACCAGCGTGCCGCTGCCCCGCTCCCAGCTCTCGCTCGGCGGCTGCCCGCTGCGCGCGATCTACCCGATGGCGCCGCTCGCCCGGGGCCAGTCCCTGGCGATCGCGCTGTCCACGTACGGCGGCCGCGTCCACATAGGCCTGGTGGCCGACGGCAAGGCCGTGCCCGACCTGGACCGGCTCGCCGAGTCCTTCGGGCAGGACCTGGCGGACCTCATCGGGGCGAGCGCGGCTCGCTGAGCCCGCGCGGCCGGTGCACCCTGGTACGTATGCCGGAACTGCCCGAGGTCGAGGCCCTGCGGGACTTCCTCTCCGACCACCTGGTCGGCCGGGAGATCGCGAGCGCCCTGCCCGTCGCGATCAGCGTCCTGAAGACGTACGACCCGCCGTACACCGCCCTGGCCGGGCGCACCGTCACCGGTGTCGCCCGGCACGGCAAGTTCCTCGACATCGACGCCGACGGTCTTCACCTGTGCGTCCACCTCGCCCGCGCGGGCTGGCTGCGCTGGTACGACACGCTGCCGACCGCCCCGCCGAAACCCGGCAAGGGGCCGCTCGCGCTGCGGGTGACGCTGGTCGGCGGCGCGGGCTTCGACCTCACGGAGGCGGGCACCCGCAAGAGCCTCGCCGCCTACCTCGTGCACGATGCGTGCGAGGTCCCGGGCATCGCCAGGCTCGGCCCCGACCCGCTGGCCCCCGGCTTCGGCCGCGACGACTTCGCGGCCCTGCTCGCGGGCGAGCGGCGCCAGCTGAAGGGCGCGCTGCGCGACCAGTCCCTCATCGCGGGCATCGGGAACGCGTACAGCGACGAAATCCTGCACGTGGCGAAGATGTCGCCCTTCAAGCCGGTCGCCCACCTCACCGATGACGAGGTCACCACGCTGTACGAGGCGATGCGCGCCGCCCTCACCGAGGCCGTCGAGCGCTCGCACGGCCTCGCGGCGGGCCGCCTCAAGGCCGAGAAGAAGAGCGGGCTGCGCGTACACGGCCGGACCGGGCAGCCGTGTCCGGTCTGCGGCGACACGGTCCGCGAGGTGTCGTTCGCCGACTCCTCCCTCCAGTACTGCGCGACCTGCCAGACGGGTGGCAAGATCCTGGCCGACCGGCGCATGTCCAAGCTCCTCAAGTAGCGCCCGTTGGACGGCCCCGGCTCACCGGGGTGTGATCGTCGCAAGGCGGGTCCCGTCGGCGGCCCGTACCTCGAACCGGGCGATGGCGTTCTGCGCCAGCGCCGCCGCGCCCCGCATCCGCACCGGCTGCCCGCCCCGGTCCGCCCAGGTCGCCACCGTCTGTTCCGTGCCGTCCCGGCCCACCGCGACCAGGGTGCACGAGACGGGCGCCGCGCCCGCGAGGCCGAGCTCCACATCGGTGCCCCACTCCTTGGGCGCGGTCACCAGCGACGCCGTCACCCCGGGCGCGTGCGAGGCCACCTGCCAGCGCGGAGCCGCCGGTGCCAGGACGACGCCGATCCCGCCCACCACGAGGACCCCGGCCGCGGCCACCAGAGCGATCCGCAGGGTGCGGCCGCGCCGACGCCGCTTGGCCACCGCGCCCAGCATCCGGTGCAGCACCTCCGGCGAGACCGGTCCGGCCGGCATCGCCCCGTCCTCGGCATACGCGGCCAGCAGCGCCGTCACGCTCCCGAACTCGGTCAACAGCCGTCTGCACGCGGCGCATCCGACGAGATGCTCCTCGAAGCGGAAGGTCTCGGCGGCGCCGAGCACGCCGAGGGCATAGGCCCCGACGTCCTCGTGGATCTGCGGCGAACTCATGCCGTCAGGTACGGAGAAACCGGCCCGAACACTCAAGACACACCGGCATCCCACGCCCAGGAGGAGTCCGGCGGGTCGCGGCCCCGGTCATGGCCCGGCGGACACCACCTAGACTCCGGCCCCATGCTGCGCGTACTGGCGGTCGACGACGAAGCCCCCGCCCTCGAAGAGCTCCTCTACCTACTGCGCTCCGACTCCCGGATCCGCTCGGCCGAAGGGGCCACCAGCGCCACCGAGGCGCTGCGGCTCATCGGGGCCGCCCTCGAAGCGGGGGAGGACGGCGAGCGCGGCATCGACGTGGTCTTCCTCGACATCCACATGGCCGGGCTCACCGGACTCGACATCGCCCGCCTGCTCGCCGGGTTCGCCCGCCCGCCGCTGATCGTCTTCGTCACCGCCCACGAGGGCTTCGCCGTCCAGGCCTTCGACCTCAAGGCCGTCGACTACGTCCTCAAACCGGTGCGCGGCGAGCGGCTCGCGGAGGCGGTCCGCCGGGTCGCCGAGCTGGTCGGCGACCGCGGCGCGAGCGTCCAGGAGCCGGACCAGATACCCGTCGAACTGGGCGGCGTCACCCGCTTCCTGCCCGTCGGCGACATCGTGTACGCCGAGGCCCAGGGCGACTACGCCCGGCTGCACACCGCCCGCGGCAGCCACCTCGTGCGGATCCCGCTGTCCACCCTGGAGGAGCGCTGGCGCAGCCGCGGCTTCGTCCGGATCCACCGCAGCCACCTCGTCGCGCTCGACCGGATCGACGAACTCCGCCTGGACGCGGGCAGCATGAGCGTGCGGGTCGGCGACGCCGAACTCCCCGTCAGCCGGCGCCACGCCCGCACGGTACGGGACCGCCTCCTGCGCCGCACCAGCCGCTGACCTGGCCTTCCCCGAGCGGTGATCAGCTGCGTACACTCCGCGCCATGTCACCGGAGCAGGCCGCGCGACGCGAGACGGTCACGGGGGAGCCGAGGCGGGTCCGCCCGCTGCCGCGCCACCGCGCCCAGTGCGAGATCGACGAGCAGACCGCGCTCGGCGGCGCCTATGTGCGCTCCCTGATGCGCGGCCAACTCCGCGCCGCGCTCGGCGGGTTCGGCGTGCTCGCCCTCACCGTCGCCACCCTGCCGCTCGCCTTCCGCGCCCTGGACGACGACGCCGTCACCTGGTGCGTGCTCGGCTTCGCCGTCTACGGGCCGCTCGGCCTCATCGCCTGGTGGTACGTGCGCACCGCCGAGCGCAACGAACGCGACTTCGCCCGCCTGGTCGCCGACCGGCCGACGGAAGGACGCCCAACAGGCGTCCATCCACCGCGTGTTGGCGCGGCGGAAGGCCGTGCGACGCCTGGTCCCCCGACAGAACACCACCCCGCACCGTGAGCCAGACGTACGCCGTGGTCGCGGTCACCGCCGTCGTGCTCGCCACCGTCCTCGTCGGCGGGTTCGGACTGCGCATCTCGCGCACCACGTCCGACTTCTACGTCGCTTCGCGCACGGTCGGGCCGGGCCTGAACGCGGCCGCCATCAGCGGCGAGTACCTCTCCGCCGCCTCCTTCCTCGGCATCGCCGGACTCGTCCTGGTGCAGGGCCCGGACATGCTCTGGTATCCGGTCGGCTACACCGCCGGATACCTCGTGCTGCTCCTTTTCGTCGCGGCTCCGCTGCGCCGCTCGGGCGCGTACACGCTGCCCGACTTCGCCGAGGGGCGGCTCGAATCCCGGGCCGTGCGCCGCCTGGTGAGCGTGTTCGTGGTCGGCGCGGGCTGGCTGTACCTGGTGCCCCAACTCCAGGGCGCGGGGCTGACGTTGAAGATCCTGACCGGCGCGCCGGGCTGGCTGGGGCCGGTCCTCGTCGCGGCTGTCGTGGTCCTCGCGGTCGCCGCCGGAGGCATGCGCTCCATCACGTTCGTGCAGGCCTTCCAGTACTGGCTGAAGCTGACCGCGCTGCTCATACCTGTGTTCTTCCTGGTCCTCGCCTGGCAGGGCGACGGCGCGCCACGCCCCGTCTATGACGAACCCGCCGCGCTGCGCCACCAGCAGACCGTCCGCTTCGCCGACACCCTGACCCTGCGCCTCACCGAACCCCTCCCGGTCCGCGCGAGCGGCACCGTCGACGGCCGCCGCCACGACGGCGAGGCGCTGACGCTCCCGCCGGGCGAGCACCGCGTCGAGGCCGGCACCCGGCTCGCCCTCGCCGAAGCGACCCGCGTCCCGGGCAGCGCCGCCCGCACCGAACACCCCCTGTACGCCACGTACGGGCTGATCGTGGCGACGTTCCTCGGCACCATGGGCCTGCCCCACGTCGTCGTCCGCTTCTACACCAGCCCGGGCGGCCGCGAGGCCCGCCGCGCGACCGTCGTCGTCCTCGCCCTGATCGGCGCGTTCTACCTGCTGCCGCCCGTCTATGGAGCGTTGGGCCGCCTGTACGCTCCCGAACTCGCCCTCACCGGCGACGCCGACGCGGCCGTGCTGCTCCTGCCCGAGCGGCTCGTCGGCGGCACCGGCGGCGATCTGCTCGGCGCGCTGGTCGCGGGCGGCGCGTTCGCCGCGTTCCTGTCCACCGCCTCCGGGCTCACCATGGCGGTCGCCGGAGTCCTCACCCAGGACGTGCTGCCCTCGCGCGGCGTACGCCACTTCCGCCTCGCGACGCCGCTCGCGATCTCCGTGCCGCTGGTCGGCGCGCTGCTGGTCAGCGGGGTGCCGGTGGCCGACGCGGTGGGGATGGCGTTCGCGGTGTCCGCTTCCTCGTTCTGCCCGCTGCTCGTGCTCGGCATCTGGTGGCGGGGGCTGACCCCGCCGGGAGCGGCCGCCGGGCTGGTCCTCGGGGGCGGGTCGGCGCTGGTCGCCGTCGCCGCCACCGTCCTCGGGGCGGCCCCGCCCGGCCTGCTGCACGCGTTGCTCGCCTGGCCCGCCGTCTGGTCCGTGCCCGTCGGCTTCCTCGCCATGATCGGGGTGTCGCTCGCCACCCCGGGCCGCGTCCCGGCGGGCACCAACGCCGCCATGACCCGCTTCCATCTGCCCGAGGCCCTGGCCCGCCACGGAGGAGCCCACCGATGACCCTGGCCGCCCTGCTCTTCCTCGGCCCGCTGCTCGCCGCCGCCGGATTCCTGCTCGGCCGGCGGGCCGCGCGCCAGGGGCGTACCAGCGATGTCGGCACCCCCGTCGAGCACGCCACCTTCGAGACCCTGCACACCGCCTCGCTCGCCGCGCCTCCGCTGCGCGCCGGGCTCACCAGTGAGGCGGCCCGCAAGTCGGCCCGCGGTCTTCGCTCGCTGCTCGGCACCGACGCGCTCTGCCTGACCGACCGCGACACCATCCTGACCTGGGACGGGGCGGGGGAGCAGCACCACAGTGCTCACGTCATGGACCAGGTGAGGGCGTTGCTCGACACCGGCCGTGACAAGGCGTTCGCGCTGTCCTGCGACGACCTGGACTGCCCGCTGCGCTGGGCGGTGGCCGTCCCGCTGACCGTGGACCACCGGGTGCTGGGCACCCTGGTCGCGTACGCGCCCCGCGAGTCGGCGGTGCTCGCGCGCGCGGCGGGCGAGGTCGGCCGCTGGGTCTCCGTACAGCTGGAGCTCGCCGAGCTCGACCGCTCCCGCACCCGGCTGATCGAAGCCGAGATCAAGGCCCTGCGCGCCCAGATCTCCCCGCACTTCATCTTCAACTCGCTCGCCGCGATCGCCTCCTTCGTGCGGACCGATCCGGACCGGGCCCGTGAACTCCTCCTGGAATTCGCGGACTTCACCCGCTACTCGTTCCGCCGGCACGGCGACTTCACCACGCTCGCCGACGAACTCCACTCCATCGACCAGTACTTGGCCCTGGTGCGCGCCCGCTTCGGCGACCGGCTCTCGGTCACCCTTCAGGTGGCGCCCGAGGTCCTCCCGGTCGCCCTGCCGTTCCTTTGCCTCCAGCCGCTCGTCGAGAACGCCGTCAAGCACGGCATCGAGGGTGCCGCCACGGCAGGTCGCATCACCATCAGCGCCCTGGACGCGGGCAACGAGGCCGAGGTCGTCATCGAGGACGACGGCGCGGGCATGGACCCCGAGCAGCTGCGCCGCATCCTGCGCGGCGACGGCGGCCCGTCGGGCGGCATCGGCCTGCTCAACGTCGACGAACGGCTGCGGCAGGTGTACGGCGACGCGTACGGCCTGGTCATCGAGACCGGTGTCGGAGCGGGCATGAAGGTGACGGCGCGGATCCCCAAATACCGTGCTGGAGTGCACAGTTGACGTCCCCGTCAGAGGTGGGGCGACTCAGAACAGATGGATCGCCAAGTGGCCCAGCGGCAGGCCGAGTTCCCAGGCCGGCGTCCACACCCGGGGCTCGTCCTCCTCGTCCGCGTGCGGGTCGACCCCGCCCGGCACCACCGCGTCCAGATCCGTCGCCAGGAGCTCGGTCTCCTCCAGCCACCGCCAGGCGGTGCGCGCCATCTCCAGATCGGGCCCCTGCTCCTGGTCGCCGGCCAGCCGGCGCAGCCGCGAACAGACCCAGCCCCGCCACGGCCGCCCGGCCGCGGTGAGCGAGCTCCACTCGTCCAGCCGGGCCACCACCCGGGCCCCGTCGGCCGCCCCGTCGGACAGGAAGATCGTCAGAGCGAGGGCGTTGCGCCCGGCCCGGAACTCCAGTGTCGTCGGCGGCATCAGATCGCCGGTACGCAGTAATTCATCCGCGATGTACTCGGCGTACATCCATGCCATCGGCACCACCAGCTCGCCACCACTGGTCCCGCTACTTCCCTCCGGACGCATCCTGTCTCGCCTCTTTCATCGACCGTCCCGGCGCTCCCGGGGAGCTCCAGGGAGCATTGAACCGGGGGCGCGTGCCCGCCGTGGCCAGAAGGGCAGGATCCGTCACAAGACACGAGGTGCTCATGCATGTGCGGCAACTGCTCGGCGCGTACGCACTCGGCGCTCTCACGCCCGGCGAGGACCGCGCCGTCGCCGCGCATCTGCGCCGGTGCGCGCCGTGCCGTACCGCCTACTTGGAGGTCGCCGAGGCGCCGTCGCTGCTCGCCCTGCTCACCGAGGCGGACCTGGAACCCGCCGAGGAGAGCCCTTCGGGGCCTGACGCAGAATAGCCGGGCAGCGCCCGGGCCAGCGCACGCAGGGCGTAGTACGAACGGGACTTGACGGTCCCCGGCGGAACACCGAGCACTTCGGCCGCTTCGGTCACGCTCAGTCCGCGGAAGTACAACTGCACCAGGACCGCGCGGTGTTGGGGTGTGAGCGACTTCACTGCGGCGCGGACGTCGAGCGCGGCCGTGCAGCGCTCGGTGTGGTCGCCGGGCTCCGCCGTCGCGCGCAGCACCTCGTCGCCGACCTCGGTGGGCCGGGCGAGCCGGCTGCGGCGCGCGTCGATCGCGAGCCGCCGGGCGACGGTGAACAGCCAGGGCCGCATCGAGCAGTACGGCGCCTCGAAGGCCTCGGGGTGCTGCCAGGCCCGCACGAGCGTCTCCTGGAGGAGGTCCTCGGCGCGCTGGCGGTCGCCGTAGGTGAGGCCGAGCAGGAAGTGCAGCAGGGCGGGGCCGTGCGCACGCTGCAGTTCGGCCAGATCACGCTCGTGGGCGTACCGCCGGCTGCCTGCGAGTGCCGTCGTCACGTGCACGCCCCTTCCCCGGATTCCGTCGGCCGCAGCCGTATCGGAGCGCATCGGGGCGGACGCGGACAGCTGTCGCACCGCGCCGTGCGGCGAGCGGTCGAACCGAGCGGTGAATGGTGCGGCGAGCGGTCCGCCACCCGGGCGGGGTCGGTCCCCGTGCGTCCGATTCAGCGGTCTTGGTCCTATAAACGGCTTTTCGCCTTGACTGGCCCGTTCTCGGGAGGTGGATTTCGGACAGACACCGCACCCGATCAAGGGAGCCCGATGCACCAGCCGACCCAGCGCGCCCGAGTGAGGGCGGCGGCCGCCGCGGCCCTCCTGCTCGCGGCCACCGCAGGATGCAGCGGCGGGCACCGGCCGCCGCACGCTCAGGACGCCCAGCCCTCCCCGGCCTCCGGACCCGCCCGCGCGCAGCGCCCCTTCACGCTGGTCGCCACCGGCGACGTACTCCCGCACGACTCGACTATCGAACGCGCCAACTCCGATGCGGGCGGCCGGGGTTACGACTTCCGGGCGATGCTCGCCGGAGTCAAGCCGATCATCTCCCGGGCCGATCTGGCGATCTGCCACATGGAGACCGTGTACGGCGCCGACGAGGGCCCCTTCACCGGCTACCCGGCTTTCACCTCGCCGCCGCAGGTGGCCGCCGCGCTGAAGGACACCGGGTACGACTCCTGCTCGACGGCCTCCAACCACACCCTGGACGACGGCGCCGACGGCATCGCCCGCACCCTGAGGGCCTTCGACAAGGCCGGGCTCAAACACACCGGGTCGGGCCGCACCGCGAACGAGTCGGCGACGCCCGCGCGGCTGTCGGCGGGCGGTGCGAGGGTCGCGCAGCTCGCGTACACCTACGACACCAACGGCTATCCGATGCCGGACGGGCAGCCGTGGGCGGTCCACCTCATCGACCAGAAGAAGATCATCGCGGATGCCCGGGCGGCCCGGGCTTCCGGCGCCGACATCGTGGTCGTCAGCCTCCACTGGGGCACCGAGTGGCAGACCGAGCCCGACGAACAGCAGCTCACCCTCGGCAAGGCGCTCACCGCCTCGAAAACGAGCGGGCGCCCCGACATCGACCTGATCCTCGGCACCCACGCCCACATCCCGCAGGCGTACGAGAAGGTCAACGGGACCTGGATCGTCTACGGCGAGGGCGACCAGATCGCGGGCGAGATGTTCAACGAGACGGGTGCGCGCGACCACCGCGGCAACATGAGCTCGATCGCCCGCTTCACCTTCGCGCCGCCGGTCCGGCGGGGGGAGCGCTGGGCGGTCACCAAGGCGGAGTTCATCCCGCAATGGATCGACGTGGAGCGCGGCCGCGTGATGAGCCTGCCCGACGCGCTGGCGAAGTCACCCGGCCGCGAGGACTACACCGAGGCCCGGGACGACATCCGCGAGGCGGTTCTCGGCCGCGGCGCCGCGAAGGACGGCCTGAAGATGTCCCACTAGCCGAGAGGGCGGGACGCCTACGGGACCACCGTGACCGGCCAGCGGCCCGCCTTCACCAGGCGTACGGCCACCGAGCCGATGATGCGGTGGCCCGCCGACTCGGACGCGCCCACCACCACCGCGTCCGCCTTGAGCTCGTCGGCCGCGGTCACCAGTCCGGAGTAGGGGTCGCCCCGGAAGGTGTGGAACTCCCAGCGGACGTCCCAGATGCCCCGGACCCGCTCGGCGGCCGCCCTGATCTCGGCGACCAGACCCTCGGCGATCTCCCCGGTGGTGTCGGCGACGGGCGCGCCGAGGGCGGCGCCCGCCGACATCACGGGCTGCACGTACACGAGGGCGAGCAGCGCGTTCTGCCGCCGGGCCAGGCCACTGGCGTACGCCGCGGCCCGGAGCGAGGAGTCCGAGCCGTCGACGCCGGCCACGATCACCTTCGGGCCGTCGGTACCGCGTTCGAATCGCTGGGACTCAGGGTGGGACTGGGGCTGCTGCTCTGTCACTGTTCGAGGCTATCCGGCCGGGTGGGGCTTCCGACAGGCGGCCCGGCCGCGGCCTCCCTAGAGTGCTGAGCATGACTGTCAGCGAGGCGGCGCCGATACCGTCCCGGACCGGCTTTCTGGGGCGGGTGCCCGAAGCGTTCGCGATGTTCTTCGGCGTGCTCGGTCTCTTCTGCGGCCTCATATCGCTCATCCCGCCGCTGCGCCGGGTGCTCTACCCCATCGTCTGGTTCCTCGACCGGGTCACCGTGCCGGTCAGCGCCAACCTCGCGTACGCCGTCTTCCTGCTGCTGCTCGCGGCCGCGATCGGCGCCCGCAAGAAGGTCGCCTGGTGGCTGGTCGTCATCTACCTGGGACTGCTCTTCCTGCTCGACGTCCTGCTGATCGTCGTCGCCGAATGGATGTGGATCCCCAACGGGGTGTTCTGCGGGGCCGCGCTCGTGGTGCTGATCCTGGCCCGCAGGCAGTTCTACGCCCAGACCCGACGGGGCGCCTTCCGCCGGGCGGTGGGGGTGCTGTGCCTCGGGCTCGCGGCGGGCGTCCTCGTCGGCTGGGGCCTGGTCGAGCTGTTTCCCAATACCCTGCCGCGCGGCCAGCGCCTGCTGTGGGCCACCAACCGCGTCTTCGGCGGGCTCGTCTCCAACGGCCAGTTCGACGGGCGGCCGCCGAAGCCCCTGTACTTCTTCCTCGGCCTGTTCGGCGCCATCGCCTTGCTGGCCGCCGCCTCCACGCTCTTCCGCTCGCAGCGGATGGAGGCCGCCCTGCACGGCGACGAGGAGCCCCGCATCCGGGCGCTGCTCGGCGCGTACGGCCGCCAGGACTCGCTCGGCTACTTCGCCACCCGCCGCGACAAGGCGGTGGTGTTCTCGCCGAACGGCAAGGCCGCCGTCACCTACCGCGTCGAGGCGGGCGTCGCGCTCGCCAGCGGCGACCCGGTGGGCGACGGCGGAGCGTGGGGCCCGGCCATCGACGCCTGGCTCGACATCGCGCGGCAGTACGCCTGGGCGCCCGCCGTGATGGGCGCCTCCGAAGAAGGCGCCACCGTGTACGCCCGGCACGGGCTCGGCGCCATCCAGCTCGGCGACGAGGCGATCCTGCACGTCGCCAAGTTCGACCTCGACGGCCGCGACATGCGGGTCACCCGCCAAGCCGTCCACCGGGTCGCGCGGACCGGCGCCACGACCCGGATCCGCCGCCACTCGGCGCTCACCGACGAGGAGATGCAGCAGATCATCGACCGCGCCGACGCCTGGCGCGACACCGAGACCGAGCGCGGCTTCTCGATGGCGCTCGACCGGCTCGGTGACCCGGCCGACGGCGACTGCCTGCTCGTCGAGGCCTTCGACGCCGACGGCAAACTGATCGCGCTGCTCTCCTTCGTGCCCTGGGGCCCCGACGGCATCTCGCTCGACCTGATGCGGCGCGACCGCAGCGCGCCCAACGGAGTGATGGAGTTCATGGTCGCCGAACTCTGCGCCGCCGTACCGAAGTTGGGGGTCCGCCGGATCTCGCTGAACTTCGCGGTGTTCCGCTCCGCCTTCGAGGAAGGCGCCCGCATCGGTGCCGGTCCGGTGCTGCGGCTGTGGCGCAAGCTGCTGCTGTTCTTCTCCAAGTGGTGGCAGCTGGAGGCGCTCTACCGCTCCAACGTGAAGTACCAGCCGCAGTGGTTCCCCCGCTTCCTCTGCTACGGCGACGCCGGCTCGCTCGCCCGGGTCGGCCTCGCGTCCGGCATCGCCGAGGGCTTCGTCTCCGTACCGAGCCTGCGCAAGCTGTGGGGCAAGGGCCGTCAGCCCAAGGGCGTCACCAAGCCCGTCACCACCGCCGGGCTGCCCTCCATCGAGGCGCTCGGCCTCGCCGGGCCCGGCTCGGCCGAGATGACGGAGCGTCAACTCCCGGACCAGGTACGGGTACGCCACCGCAAGCTGGACCGGCTGCGCGCGGACGGCACCGAGCCCTACCCCGTCGTCGTCCCCGCCCGCACCCACACCCTGGCCCGGCTGCGCGCCGAGGGCGAGGGCGTGAACGCCACCGTGGCCGGCCGGGTCATGGCCGTACGCGACTTCGGCGGCGTCGTCTTCGCCGTCCTGCGCGACTGGTCCGGCGACCTCCAAGTGGCCCTCACCCGCGAAGGCACGGGCGAGGCCGTCCTCGACCGCTTCACCCACGACGTCGACCTCGGCGACCACATCACCGCCACCGGCACCACCTCCGCCAGTGACAAGGGCGAGTTCTCGCTCTTCGCCACCGCCTGGCAGATGACCGCCAAGTGCCTGCGCCCGCTGCCCGACAAGCGCCGCGGCCTCGCCGACCCCGAGGCCCGGGTGCGCCGCCGCTATCTGGACCTGGTGGCGAGGCCGGAGGCCCGCGAGGTCGTCCGGGCCCGCTCCACCGCCGTCCAGGCGCTGCGCCAGGGTCTGCTGGAGCGGGGCTATCTGGAGGTCGAGACGCCGATGCTCCAGCAGATCCACGGCGGCGCCAACGCCCGCCCGTTCACGACCCACATCAACGCCTACGACCTCGACCTGTACCTGCGCATCGCCCCCGAGCTGTATCTGAAGCGGCTCTGCGTCGGCGGCGTCGAGAAGGTCTTCGAGATGGGCCGCACGTTCCGCAACGAGGGCGTCTCCTACAAGCACAACCCCGAGTTCACGATGCTGGAGGCCTACCAGGCGTACGCCGACTACGACGTGATGCTCGACCTCACCCGCGAACTGATCCAGGGCGCCGCCACCGCCGCCTTCGGCTCCCCGATCGCCCGCAAGGCGGGCCCGGACGGCACGGTCGTCGAGTACGACATCTCCGGCCCCTGGCCCGTCAAGACGCTGTACGGGGCGGTGTCCGAGGCGCTCGGCGAGGAGATCGGCGCCGACACCGACGAGGCGAGGCTGCGCCGGCTCTGCGACCGCGCCGGCGTGCCGCACACCCCGGACAACACGCGCGGCGACGTCGTCCTCGAAATGTACGAGCGGCTCGTCGAGGAGAAGACCCAGCTGCCCACCTTCTACAAGGACTTCCCGACCGAGGTCTCCCCGCTGACCCGCCAGCACCGCACCGACGCACGGCTCGCCGAGCGCTGGGACCTGGTCGCCTTCGGGACCGAACTGGGCACCGCCTACTCGGAGTTGACCGACCCGATCGAGCAGCGCCGCAGGCTCACCGCGCAGTCGCTGCTCGCGGCGGGCGGCGACCTTGAGGCGATGGAGATCGACGAGGACTTCCTCGACGCGCTCGAATACGGCATGCCGCCCACCGGCGGGCTCGGCATCGGCGTGGACCGGCTCGTCATGTTCCTCACCGGTCTCACCATCCGCGAGACCCTGCCCTTCCCGCTGGTCCGCCGGACCTGAGACCGCCGGGGACCGGTGCCGCCGGTTGACTCCATTCGTGCTGGTGTCATCCAGGTGTTGACGTTTCGTCGGCCTCGCGGCGCCCGGTACGCCCTAATCTTCCGCCATGACGAACAAAAGCCGTATGTCATGAAAAGGGATCAAATGCTCCCCAGTCGGCGGACGCTCCTTCGCATCACCGCCTGCCTCGGAGCCGCCGCCGCGGTGCGCATGCTCACCGCCGAGGACACCGTCGCCCCCGCGCCCCCGCCCCGGGCGGCGCCCGCCGGGGGCCCCCAGGCCGCCGCGCCCCGGCTGCGGTCCAGCGCGTACCGCCTGGAACCCATGACCGCCGACACTCCGCCGCGCTACCACACGGCGCTGCCGCCGGTGCGGACCAGGCCGTTCCTGAGCATGCCCGAGCTGGGGGAGCGCGCGATGGTGCTCACCTTCGACGACGGGCCCGACCCGCGCTACACCCCGGGCATCCTCAAGACCCTGCGCGAGCACGACGTGCGCGCCGTGTTCTTCCTCTGCGGCGAGATGGCCACCGACAACCGGGACCTGCTGCGCGAGATGCAGGACGACGGGCACGTCGTCGGCAACCACACCTGGACCCACCCCCAGCTCAACAAGACGGCCCCCACCCTGATCCGCTCCGAGATCGGCCGCACCAGCGAGGTCATCGAGCAGACCCTGGGCGAGCCGCCCCAGTGGTTCCGGGCGCCCTACGGTGCCTGGAACCGCAACGTGTTCGAGATCCAGGCCGAGATGGGCATGGAGCCGCTCGCCTGGACCGTCGACACCCTCGACTGGACCACGCCCGGCACCCCCACCATCATCCGCCGGGTCCTGGAGGGAGCCGCGCCCGGCGTCGTGGTGCTCTCGCACGACGCGGGCGGCGACCGCTCGCAGAGCGTCGCGGCCCTGCGCACCTATCTGCCCGAACTCCTGGCCCAGGGCTACGAGTTGAAGGTTCCGCCGCGGCGCAGATGAGTCATGGAGACGCTACTTCGTGGCGACGAGCCGGGCGAAGACCACGACGTTCGAGTTGTAGCCCCGGCTCTTGGAGAAGCCGCCCCCGCAGGTGATCACCCTCAGTTCCGGGTGCCCGGTGTCGCCGTACACCCGGGTGCCCGGGAAGGCGTTCTTCTCGTACACCTCGATGCCGTACACCTCGAAGACCGCGGTGTGCCCGTCGAAGCGGGCCACCTCGATGTGGTTGCCCTTCTCCAGCGAGCCGAGGCCGTAGAAGACCGCGGGGCCCGTCCTGTTGTCGACGTGGCCCACCACCACGGCCGTGCCGCGCATCCCGGGGGCCACGCCGTTCTGGTACCAGCCCGCCAGGTTCGGGTCCTGCGGCGGGGGAGCCTGCACCCAGCCCTGGGCGTCCGTGCCCACGTCCATGATGGGCGCGTCCACATTGATCGCGTCGATCCGGATCCGGGAGGCGGGAGCGTAGGCGAGCGCCGTGACGGGAGCCGCCGGACGCGAGGAGGAGGCGTTCGCCGCCCGGCCGTTCAACGCGGCCGCCGCGGCCGGCTGCGGCGGGCCCATCGTGATGTCGGCGCCGTTGCGCATCAGCGCGAGGCCGGTCAGCATCACCAGGGCCAGGGCTCCCCACGGGGAGCGCCTGCGACGCTCCATCCCGTACTCATCCTGCGCCATCTCTCTCCGCATCCCTTTCGCCAGCCACCCTCGGAGCGCCTCCGAGCACCGTAAGGGCGCGGCACCCACTCCGCGATCGGACGGTGGCGAACGGGTGTCGGCCGTGCGCCCCTGACCCATCCGGGTAACGCGACGGCAAAACCGATCTGACGGTCTGTGACCTGCGGGTCCGTCAGATTCGGCGGCCATTCGGGGATGCCGCGGTTCACCAGGGTGGATCAGTGCCGAAATGCGGCTTGTATGAGTGGCGGTGAGGGTTCGTCATGGGAGGCGTACTCGTCGATCATCCCGGAGCACCGCTTTGGGGCGTCCTCCCATGGAGGTTCAACGATGCGTGCTTCACGCGCTCTCGCGGTGGTGCTGGCCGCCGGCGCCGCGATCGGGCTCGCCGCCCCGATGGCCGTCGCAGGTGGCCCGTCGACCAGCGGTCCGACCAATGTCGAGGTCGACCCCTCCGCGGTCCACCAGGGCGCCACCCTGAGGATCACCGCCAGGGGCTGTCAGAACGGCGGCAGAGTCAGCTCCAACGCCTTCGACGAGGTCCACCTGTCCTCGGGCGACGCCAACTTCGCGACCGCGAGGGTCCACGACCACACGACGCCGGGCGAATACCAACTGGCGGTCAAGTGCAGGGACAACGACCGGGTGGCGACGCGCAGCTTCCGGGTCCTCGAAGGCCGCGGCGCCGACGGCGGGCTCGGCGGCGCCGCAGGCCCGAGCGACACCGAGATGGCGGTCGGCGGCGCCCTCGTCGGTACGTCCGCGATCGGCGGCGCGCTGTTCGTCGCCCACCGCCGGCGCCAAGGCGTACGGGTCTGACCGGACTCTGACCGGACGAACCTCCAGGGAAGGACCCCAACGGCCCGTCGCCCCCGAGTCCTGGCCAGGACTCGGGGGCGACGGGTGTGGTGGCTCCGGGGGGGGCCTAGTGCCGGCGGTCGAACCGGCGCCGGCGCAGGAAGTAGACCGCGCCGCCCACCGCGGTCGCGACCAGCGTGGCACCGACCGACATCGCCACGGGATCGAGGCTCTCCTTCACGCTGCCGCCGAGACCGCCGCGGACGCCGAGCGGGGAGGTGGCGGAGGCGGTGGCGGTGGGCCGGACGGTGGGGCGCACGGTGGAGCTGGTGGTCGGGGAGCTGCCGGTGATCGTCAGCTGCGCGGTGCCCCGCGTGCCGTTGCAGGTGAATGTCACGGTGTAGGAGGCGCCGCGTTTGGCGCTCGCGTCGACCGTCGCGTTTCTCGAACTCTCCGGGGGGATGGTGATGGTGTCGAAGATCCCGGAGGACACCGTCGCATTGCCGGGGCAGTTCGTGACGTTCAGCGTCACCTGGCCGCCGGGTGCTACCACCGAGGGCGTCACGCTGAATCCGAACGGCGGGATGTTGGTCGCGTTGGAGCTGCTGTCGGCCGCCGTGGCAGCGGTCGGCGCGGCGAACGAGAGGGCGGCGGCGCCGAGCAGAGCGGTGGATGCGATGCGTATCGCGCCCATGGTCGATCCTCCGGTCCCCGAGGAGCAGCTGCGGAACCAATTCCACATATGGGGGCGAATGCACCTCGATGCCCGAAACGCTAGGAGGCGGCCCGGCGTGTCGCGACCCGTGTACGGCGAATGGGGCATCGCGGTCCCCTGCCCGGCCTGGCAGAAGGCCCCGCCGGTCCGACGGGGCCATACGGGTGACGGGGGTGTCAGCCGATGCCGGGGAACAGGTCCAGGAACGGCCCCGCCGTCGCCGAGATGCCCCGGCCGAAGGGGGCGTCGAAGTCCCAGATCAGGAAGAGCAGGAAGGCGATCAGGGCACTGAAGAGCCCGGCGAGCAAAAGCTCCCGCCAGGTGCGCCTGATCTGCAAGGTGAAGATCAGCCCGACCGTGACGAGCGCTCCGGTGATCAAGCCGAACCAGACGACCCCGGGCATGGTGGCGCCCGCCCCCTGCCCGCGGGCGGTCCGGGCGGCGTCGACGGCGCCCACCTGGTCGATCAGCGGCTGGTAGGCCTGCGTCTCGTAGTCGTTCGCCGGGTGGTAGTCCGTCACGTCGCGGCGGATCTTCTCCAGCTTCTGCGTGCCCTCGCCGGTGAGGGTGCCGTGGTCGGCCATGTAGCTCCACTCGGTGTGCACCACGTACGAGGCGTACGCCTCGACGTCGGCCCGGGTCCGGTCGCGCACCTCGGCCGGCCACACCTGGACCCGCTGGTCGATCTCGTGCAGCGCCTGGGCCTCTTGCTGCACGTCCGTCTGGGCGGCGCCGCGGCCCTCCCAGACGCCCGCGATGGCGAGGCCGAGCACGATGGCGTACACCACGCCGATCATCATCGTCATGTATTCGATGACGTCCGGGGTTCCGGAGGGGTCGTCGTCGGGGTCGAGGCGGCGGTTGCTGAACAGGGTGATGGTGAGGACGACCGCGCAGGCGGCGGCCATCGCGATGAGCAGGACGAGCCAGTCGGACAAGGGGACCTCTCAGGTCGGTGGGGCTCAGCGGGAGCCGGAACGCGAGCGAAGGAGCGCGGCGCCGAGCACGGCGGGCGCGGTGATGAGCAGGGTGAGCGTGACGGGGGAGAGCTGCGGCGCGGGCTGCTTGCGCGGCGGCATCCGGTAGTTGTGCAGAGTGATGCGGTGTGCGGCCGGCGGCGCGGGGCGCGCCGGGGCAGCCGGCGCGGGCGTGGGCGGCACGGGCGGCGCGGCCGGCAGGGGCGCCTTGGCGGGCTGGTGCGGCGCCGGAGGCGCGGGTGGCGGCGGAGCCGGATGCGGCGCCGGGCGGTGCGGCGGAGTGGGCCGGGGCGCGGGCTTCGCCGGTGGTGGCGGCGGCGCCGGCGCGTGCGACGGCGGGGGCGGTGGCACCCGGGTGGGCGTGGGCGTCGGGCTCGGCCGGGGAGGCCAGGGGCACCGGGCATGGCCTGCGTCCGCGACCGCCCAGGGCGAGCCGCTGCTGCCCTGCGTGACGGAGGCGTACGCACAGGCGTCGGCCTGCGCGGTCGGGGCCGGTACCGCGAGCAGCGCGGTGAAGGCCGTGGCGGCGAGCAGCCGCCCGGCTAGGTGTCGTCGGTGCACGGGGTGATCATCGATCCGCCGGGCCGTCGGGTTGGCGGGTGCCGAAGCGATTCGCCTGAAGGGGGGAGATCCCGGCGATTTGCGTTCGGCACGTTGACCGGCTGTTCGGGGCCGTTCGGAAAAATTCCTCGGCCCGCGTTGAACACACCCCCTCCCGCCGCCCGTACTTAGGGCCATCACCCGGCGCATCCGGCGCCGCAACAGCCTTACGGACAACGGGAGTTGACATGGTCACCTGGCGCAGCGCATCGCTCGCGGCAGCGGCGGCGGCAGTACTGGCAGTGACCGCGACGGGCTGCGGCCAGGACAAGAGTAGCGGCTACAGCAGCGGCAACGGCCAGCCGGTGGGAAACGCCAGTACGGCGCAGCAGCCCGCCGACAACGCCTACGGGTCGAGCGGTGGCTACGGGCAGGCGGGCGGCGCCGAATCGTCCGCCAAGCAGGCCGGGCAACTGGCGGTCAGCGACAGCAAGGAACTGGGCAAGGTCGTCACCGACAACGCGGGCTTCACGCTCTACCGCTTCGACAAGGACACCGCGAGTCCGCCCAAGTCGAATTGCGAGGGCGACTGCGCGAAGGCCTGGCCCGCGGTCCCCGCCGACGGCGTCACCGCGGCCGCGGGCACCGACCAGTCGGCGCTCGGCTCGGTGACCCGGGCCGACGGCACCAAGCAGCTCACCATCGGGGGCTGGCCGATGTACCGCTACGCCAAGGACACCAACCCCGGTGACACCAACGGGCAGAACGTGGGCGGCACTTGGCACGCCGCGGCCCCCGACGGCAAGAAGGCGGCGGCCGCGGCCCCGGCACCCGCCGCGGCGATGCCGGGCCTGTCCGTCCGCAAGGACGCCAAGCTCGGCGACGTCATCGTGGACGCGCGCGGCATGACCGTCTACCGGTTCAAGAAGGACTCGGCCTGGCCCATGAAGTCCGCCTGCACCGGCGCCTGTCTGGAGAAGTGGCCGGTGGTGGCGCCGGTCGACAAGACCAACACCAAGGGCATCGCCCTCAAGGGCTTCGTCACCTTCAACCGGCCCGACGGCGTGAAGCAGCAGTCGATCACCTGCTGGCCGGTCTACACGTTCTCCGGCGACACCAAGCCCGGCGACACCAACGGCCAGGGCGTGGGCGGCACTTGGTACGCCGTGTCCCCCGAGGGCAAGCTCATCGGCGCACCCAAGTAACCCAGGGCCCAACCCTGTCGGCCCGTCATCGCGTCCCCCGCGCGGCGACGGGCCGATGCTCGTGTCCAACCCTCGATACGATGGCGCGCGCTCCCGCTTCCGCACGTACGATCCGGCGCACATGCCCTGGGCGTGTGACCAATAACGGACGAGCATTTTCCGTTTTTACTCGCTCTCCCGGCGGACGATCAGTAGCCTCAGGCCCAAACAATGGTCATGGTCATGGCCGTCCTGCGGCGACTTGTTGGAGACATTGATGGAGCGTCCCGCCTGGGCCCCTCAGGGCATCGACATCTCGGTGCCGAGCGTGTCCCGCATCTACGACTACTACCTGGGCGGTTCGCACAATTTCGAGGTCGACCGGGAAGCGGCCCGCGAGGCCATGCGGTTCATGCCGGGGCTTCCCAAGATCATGCAGGCGAACCGGGCGTTCATGCGCCGCGCCGTGCGATTCGCGGTCTCCGAGGGCATCACGCAATTCCTGGACATCGGATCCGGAATCCCGACCTTCGGAAATGTCCACGAAGTCGCCCAGTCGGCAAGCCCCGAGGCCCGCGTCCTGTACGTCGACCACGACTCGGTGGCCGTCGCCCACAGCCGCGCCGTCCTGGAAGGCAACGAACTGGCCGGGATAGCCGCGGCCGACCTGCGCAAGCCGCACGACATCCTGAACGCCCCCGAGACCACCCAACTCCTCGACCTGTCCAGGCCGGTGGCGCTCCTGCTGGTCGCCGTACTGCACTTCGTCGAGGACCAGGACGACCCGTACAAGGCGGTGGCCGAGCTGCGCGACGCGCTCGCCCCCGGCAGCCTCCTAGTCCTCACCCACGCCTCCTACGAAGGCATCCCGCTCAGCGAGGAAGAGGCCGGCGGCACCGTGGGCGTATACCGCGACATCAAGAGCCCGCTGGTCATGCGCTCGCGCGAGGAGATCACCGGATTCTTCGACGGGTACACGATGCTGGAGCCCGGCCTTGTCTCGATGCCGCTGTGGCGGCCGGAGATCGAGGCCGACCAGGAAGATCCGTACGCCTTCTCGGGCTTCGCCGGTGTGGGGCGCACAGCGTGAGCATCCCGCCCCAGGCGCAGGCTCCGGACCTGGCGCCGGACAGTCCCGAGGACCGGCTCAGACGGTTCGCGACGATCTGGAGCCGGGCCATCTTCCCGGTGACGGCGACCTCGCTGACCCGGCCCGAGTTCGAGCAGCACCTCGTGCCGCTCGCCCGCCGGCTCATCGACGCCCTGCACGGGCGGCACTTCGACCCGTCGCCCGCCCAGGAGGTCGGCGCCGCCCTGGTCGCCGTGCACTGCACCGACCCGGACGCGCTGAGCCGCACCCTCGGTGTGGTCGAGTCCTACCTCGTCCTGTACTGCGGCGCGGGCGACGAGCTGCCCGCCGAAGAGGCGCGGGCCCGCTGCGCCCGGCTCCAGCACGCCCTCGCGGCCGGCTTCGCGGCGGCCCTGCGCGAACGCACCCGCTCCGAGCAGGAGGCCATCGCCCGCTCCGCGATGTCGGCGCGCAGCGCGGCCCTGGACGCCCTGCACGCCACCGAGACCCGGTTCCGGGCGGTCTTCGAGGGCGCCGCGGTCGGCATCGGCATCGCCGACCTCGAAGGCCGGGTCCTGGAGGTCAACGAGACCCTCACCCGGATGTTCGGCGGCATAGAGGGCCAGATCCGCAGCCGCAACGTCAGCGAGTGGGTGCACCCCGAGGACGCCCCGCAGGTCTGGAAGCTGTACGAGGAACTGGTGCGGGGCGACCGCGACCACTATCGGGTCGAGAAGCCCTACTACCGCGGCGACGGCACCGTCCTGTGGACCAACCTCACCGTCTCGCTGCTCCGCGACGCCGAGGGCCGGCCGCAGTACCAGCTCGCGCTCATGGAGGACACCACCGAGCGCCGGCTGCTCAACCTGCGGCTGCGCTACGAAGCCACCCACGACGCGCTCACCGGACTGCCCAACCGCACCCTGTTCTTCGAGCGCCTGGAGAAGGCCCTCGCCCCGGGCGACGGCAAACGGTTCGGGCTCTGCTACCTCGACCTCGACGGGTTCAAGGCGGTCAACGACAGCCTCGGCCACTCGGCGGGCGACCGGCTCCTGGTGGAGGTCGCCGACCGGCTGCAGAGCTGCGCGACCGGGCCCGGCGAGATGGTGGCCCGGCTCGGCGGCGACGAGTTCGTGGCGCTCACCACCGGACCCGACAGCGAGTACGAGGCCGACGAACTCGCCTCGCGGATCCTGCACACCCTCGCGACCCCGATCCGCATCGAGGGCCGCGAGCTGACCGTGCGCGGCTCGATCGGCGTCGTCGAGGGCCCGGCGGGCGAGCGCAGCCCCGCCGAGGTGCTGCGCAGCGCCGACATCACGATGTACCGGGCCAAGTCGGCCGGCGGCAACCGCTTCGAGTTCGCCGACGCCGAGGCCGACGCCCGCGCGATCACCCGGCACGGCCTCACCAACGCGCTGCCCGCGGCCCTGGAGCGCGGCGAGTTCTTCATCGAGTACCAGCCCCTCGTGCACCTCGGCGACGGCAGCGTGCACGGCGCGGAGGCCCTGGTCCGCTGGTCGCACCCGCAGCACGGGGTGCTCGGGCCCGACCGGTTCATCCCGCTCGCCGAGCACACCGGCCTCATCGTGCCGCTGGGCCGCTGGGTGATGCAGGAGTCGGTACGCCAGGCCCGGGCCTGGCAGGAGGCCCACCCGGGCGCCACCGACGGCGGCCCGCTGCGCATCAACGTCAACCTTTCGCCGACCCAGCTCCACCACCCGGGCCTGGTCGCCGACACCGTCGAGATGCTGGAGCGCACCGGGCTGGCCCCGGGCGCGCTGTGCCTGGAGGTCACCGAGTCCGCGCTCATCGGCGCCGACGACGACCTCCTCAAGCCGCTGCGCCAGCTCGCCGAGATGGGCGTCGACATAGCCCTCGACGACTTCGGCACGGGCTACTCCAACCTGGCCAACCTGCGGCGGCTCCCGGTGAGCGTGCTCAAGCTGGACCGGTCCTTCACCCAGTCCATGCAGCAGCTGCCCGCCGACCCCGTCGACATCAAGATCGTCGAGGGCATCGTGTCGCTCGCGCACAGCCTCTCCCTCGCGGTCACCGTGGAGGGCGTGGAGACGGGTGCCCAGGCCGAGCAGTTGAAGGAGCTCGGCTGCGACACGGCCCAGGGCTGGTACTACGCCAGGCCCGGGGCACCGGACCGGATCCATTCCCTGGCACTCATCGATGCGGTGTGACCCGGCACTGAGGGGGCGGGCCTAGACCGGCCCCCGCTGCCCCGTCCCGATGCTGAGCAGGACCCGCTGCAACTCCCGTGCCGCGCGCGGCGGGTCCACGTCACTGCAGTGGGCCAGGGCGATCGTGCGGCGCAGGCCGGGGCGGGCCAGCGGGGTCACCCGCAGGTCCCTGGCCCGCGCCGCCACCATGCTCGGCACCACGGCCACCCCGAGCCCGGCCCGCACGAAGCCGAGCACCGCGTCCATCTCGCCGCCCTCCACCGTGAACGCCGGCTCGAACCCCTCGGCGCGGCAGGCGGCCACCGTCAGCTCCCGCAGGTCGTAGCCGTGCCGGAACATCACCAGGGGCGCGTCGCGCAGGTCGGCGACGCGCACCGAGGAGCCCGAGCCGGGCGGCACCTCGGCGGGCGAGGACACGACGACCAGGTCCTCCTGGAGCAGCTCGATCGTGGTGAGGGCGGGGGAGGCGGCCGGGAGTGGCAGCACGATGAGCGCCAAGTCCAGCGCGCCGCGCGCCAGTTCGCGTACGAGATCGTGCGAGCCGCCCTCCTCGATGAGGAGCTGGATGCCGGGATGGCGGTCGTGGAAGGCGCGCAGCACGTCCGGAAGGAGTCCCGTGCACAGGCTCGGCGTCGCGCCCAGGCGCACCCGGCCGCGCCGCAGCTGGGCCAGCTCCTGGACCTCGATGCGGGCGGTGTCCGCGTCCGCCAGGATGCGCCGGGCCAGTGGAAGCAGCGCCTCGCCCGCGTCGGTGAGCGCGATGTTGCCCCGGGCCCGGCTGAACAGCTCGGCGCCCAGCTCGTTCTCCAGCGCCTTGATCTGCTGGGAGAGCGAGGGCTGCGAGACATGGACGCGCTCGGCGGCCCGGGTGAAGTGCCGGGTCTCGGCGACCGCCACGAAGTAGAGGAGCTGCTGGAACTGCATACCTCTACGATAGGCCATCCCTATGGAGTTGAGCCGAACCATGTCTTGGACCTCTTGGGCCCTTCGCCTCTAGCGTCGATGACATGGCTCTGGCAACGCGGACGGACAAACGGCCGTCCATGACGCGCACACTCTGGGACTCGACCGTCGGCAAGAAGACGGTCATGGCCGTGAGCGGTCTCATCATGCTGCTCTACCTGGTCGTCCACATGATGGGCAACCTGAAGATCTTCTTCGGAGCCGGCCAGTTCGACTCCTACGCACACTGGCTGCGCACCATCGGCGAGCCCTTCCTGCACTACGAGTGGGCGCTGTGGATCATCCGCGTCGTCCTCGTCGCCGCCGTCGTGGGGCACGCCGTCTCCGCGTACCAGCTCAGCCGCCGCGACATCAGAGCGCGGCCCAGCAAGTACGTACACAAGCGGGCCCGGGCCAGTTATGCGACCCGCACGATGCGCTGGGGCGGCATCATCCTCGCGCTGTTCATCGTCTGGCACGTCCTGGATCTGACGACCGGCACCGTGCACTCCGGCTTCCGGCCCGGCCACCCCTACCAGAACGTCGTGGACACCTTCTCCACCTGGTACGGGAACGTCATCTACATCGTCGCGATGGCAGCCCTGGCGCTGCACGTCCAGCACGGATTCTGGAGCGCCGCACAGACCCTCGGCGTGGGCAACGCCACCCGGGACCGGGTGCTCAAGACGCTCGCCAACGTCCTCGCCCTGGTGCTGTTCGCGGGATTCGTCGCCGTACCCGTCGCCGTCATGACCAAAGTGGTGAGCTGACATGACCTCGTACACCAACTACACCCTGGGCGCCCCGGTCGCCGACGGCCGCGCGCCCCAGGGGCCGATCGCCGAGCGGTGGGACACCCGCCGCTTCGAGGCCAAGCTGGTCAACCCGGCCAACCGCCGCAAGCACACCGTCATCGTGGTCGGTACGGGGCTCGCGGGCGGCTCGGCCGGCGCCACGCTCGCCGAACAGGGCTACCACGTCGTCCAGTTCTGCTTCCAGGACTCGCCCCGCCGCGCTCACTCGATCGCCGCGCAGGGCGGCATCAACGCCGCGAAGAACTACCGCAACGACGGCGACTCCATCCACCGGCTCTTCTACGACACCGCCAAGGGCGGCGACTTCCGCGCCCGCGAGTCCAACGTCCACCGGCTCGCCCAGATCTCCGTCGAGATCATCGACCAGTGCGTGGCCCAGGGCGTGCCCTTCGCCCGCGAGTACGGCGGACTCCTCGACACCCGCTCCTTCGGCGGCGTCCAGGTCTCGCGCACCTTCTACGCCCGGGGCCAGACAGGACAGCAACTCCTCCTCGGCGCCTACCAGGCGCTTTCGCGCCAAATCGCGGCCGGGAACGTGGAGTTGCACGCCCGCACCGAGATGCTCGACCTGATCGTGGTGGACGGAAAGGCGCGCGGCATCGTGGCCCGCGACCTCGTCACCGGGAAGATCGACACGTACTTCGCGGACGCGGTGGTCCTCGCCAGCGGCGGCTACGGCAACGTCTTCTACCTGTCCACCAACGCCATGAACTCCAACGCGACGGCGATCTGGCGGGCGCACCGCCGCGGCGCGTACTTCGCCAACCCGTGCTTCACGCAGATCCACCCCACCTGCATCCCGCGTACCGGCGAGCACCAGTCCAAGCTCACGCTGATGAGTGAGTCGCTGCGCAACGACGGCCGCATCTGGGTGCCGAAGGCGAAGGGCGACACCCGCCCGGCGGCCGAGATCCCCGAGGACGAGCGCGACTACTACCTGGAGCGCATCTACCCCGCCTTCGGGAACCTGGTCCCGCGCGACATCGCCTCGCGCGCCGCCAAGAACGTCTGCGACGAGGGTCGCGGCGTCGGCCCCGGCGGGCAGGGCGTCTACCTCGACTTCGCGGACGCCATCGCTCGGATGGGCCGGGCGGCCGTCGAGGCGAAGTACGGCAACCTCTTCGACATGTACGCGCGGATCACCGCCGAGGACCCGTACGAGACGCCGATGCGGATCTACCCCGCCGTGCACTACACGATGGGCGGCCTGTGGGTCGACTACGACCTCCAGACCACCGTGCCGGGCCTGTTCGCGATCGGCGAGGCCAACTTCTCCGACCACGGCGCCAACCGCCTCGGCGCCTCCGCCCTGATGCAGGGCCTCGCCGACGGCTACTTCGTCCTGCCCGCCACCATCAACGACTACCTCGCCCGCAACCCGCACCAGGATCCCGTCACCGAAGCGCACCCGGCGGTCGCCGAAGCGGTCGCCGAGACCGAGGACCGCATCAACCTGCTCCTGGCGGTGAACGGCGATCGCACCCCCGACTCCTTCCACCGCGAGATCGGCGAACTCATGTGGGAGTACTGCGGGATGGCCCGCACCGAGGCGGGCCTGCGCAAGGCGCTCGACCGGATCCCGCAGATCCGCGAGGAGTTCTGGCGCCGCATCAAGGTGCCGGGCAGCGGCGAGGAGTTCAACCAGTCCCTGGAGAAGGCCAACCGCGTCGTCGACTACCTGGAGCTCGCCGAGCTCATGTGCCTCGACGCCCTGCACCGCGCCGAGTCCTGCGGCGGCCACTTCCGCGAGGAGTCCCAGACCCCGGACGGCGAGGCCGAACGCCGCGACGAGGAGTTCTCGTACGCGGCGGCCTGGGAGTTCAGCGCCACCGGCGACGCCCCCGTCCTGCACAAGGAAGACCTCGTCTTCGAGTACGTCCACCCCACTCAGCGGAGCTACGCATGAAGCTCACCCTGCGCGTCTGGCGCCAGAAGAACGCCAACTCGCCCGGAGCCATGGCCACTTACGACGTCGACGGCATCTCGACGGACATGTCGTTCCTCGAAATGCTCGACACGCTCAACGAGGAGCTCATCCTCAAGGGCGAAGAGCCGGTCGCCTTCGACCACGACTGCCGCGAGGGCATCTGCGGCGCCTGCTCCCTCGTCGTCAACGGCGACGCCCACGGCCCCGAGCGAACCACCACCTGCCAGCTCCACATGCGGTCGTTCAACGACGGCGACACCATCGACGTCGAGCCGTGGCGCGCCTCCGCGTTCCCGGTGGTCAAGGACCTGGTGGTGGACCGCTCGGCGTTCGACCGGATCATCCAGGCCGGCGGCTACATCAGCGTCCCGACCGGCGCGGCCCCCGAGGCACACGCCACCCTGGTGCCCAAGCCGGACGCCGACTTCGCCTTCGAGCACGCCGAGTGCATCGGCTGCGGCGCGTGCGTGGCGGCCTGCCCCAACGGCTCGGCGATGCTGTTCACTTCAGCCAAGATCAACCACCTGAACGTGCTGCCGCAGGGCGCTCCCGAACGCGAGACGCGCGTCCTGGACATGGTCGGGCAGATGGACGACGAGGGCTTCGGTGGCTGCACCCTGACCGGCGAGTGCGCGACGGCCTGCCCCAAGGGCATCCCGCTGCCGTCGATCGCGGCCATGAACAAGGAGTGGCTGCGGGCGACGAGGAAGGCGAAGAAGGTGGGCCGCTGACGCACCCCGCGCGGAGAACGCGCCCCCGATGATCCGGGGGGCGCGTCCCAACTCCCTTACTCTGTCAGCCGGTTACGGTGATCTGCTGCGCCGAATCGGTGGTGTCGCTGACGTTGTACGTGGCCGAGAAGGTGGCTGCCTGGTTGCCCGTCGGGCACAGGAAGCCGCCGGTCACCGTGGCGGCCACGGGTGCCTCGGAGATGGCCAGCGAGGAGGGCGCTCCGTTCGTCCAGGCGCCGGGGACGGTGGTGGGGCCGTCGGGTGACGCGGTGATCGTGCAGGCGGCCAGGCCGCTGGTCTGGAGGACGAAGCCGCCCTTGGGCATGGTCAGACCGGCCGCGACGGGCGTGCCGTTCTGGGCCGAGATGCTCCACGATCCGTTGTCGGCGTTGCTGCTCGCGGTGACGCTCACCCCGCCGATGCTGGTCGAACACCCGCTGAACGTGGGCGGGTTGATGGGTGCGGAGACCGCGCCCGCGTCGTTGTGGTTGCCGGGCGCGGCCGGGACCTGGTTGTTGGCGCCCGTGGTGGGGAGGGAGGCCGAGACCGTGCAGGTCATGGTGGTGGACCCGGCCTTGAAGGTGGCCTGACCGGTCAGCTGGGCCGCGAAGGAGTGGCCGGCCGGTGTCACGGTGGTCGGCCCGGCGTCCGACAGGGCGCTGGCGCCCGTCGTGCCGCCGAGCACCAGGGTGGCCGCGGCGGCGGGAGCGAGCAGGATGAGCGCGCGTGAGGTGCGTATTGCCATGGGGGGACTCCTCGGTCGAACGGATTCGATGAGTGGGGGTGCGAGGAGGAACTCAGGTGACTTGAGAGTAGGGCCGGGTTGGAGGGGCGGAAAGGAGCCTCCTGGCCAGAAAGTTGACGAAGTTTCAGGTTGTCGGCGGGCATCGTCGTGCTACAGATCGTCAGCAAGGGGCCGTCACGCGCTCGGTGACTCGATCCGGCCCGTCAGCGGCTTCGCGGCGTGCCGGGTGCGGGGAGGGCGGCGCCGCGCGCGGGCCGGGGCGTCTCGGTGGGGTCGTGCAGCGGGCGGACGACGATGTCGCCCTTCGCCCGCCCCGTGCCGGTCGCGGCCTCGGCGTGGTCGCGGGCCGCCTGCTTCAGAGTGTCGGCAACCACTCCCGCCGCAGCTGCGGCGGCACCGGGCCCCTTGCGGCAGAGCGTGCGGGTGATCTGGCTGCCGGTCACGGGAAGCGTGGTCACGGTCACCTGGTCCAGCTGGGCCGCGAGATACGCGGGCAGGATCGCGGCGCCCACCTGCCCCGCGAGGAGCGCCTGGACGGCGAGCATGTGATCGGCCAGGTGCTCGACGGACGGTACGACCCCGTGGGAGCTCGCGAAGCGGGCGAAGGCGCGGCCCCGTGCGGAGTGGGCGGGGGCGCAGATCCAGGGCCGGCCGGACAGCTCGGCGGGCGCCGTCGGCGTCTCCCAGGCGGCTGGGACGACCACCCGGTAGTGGTCCTCGCTCAGCACCTGGGCCCGCACCGAAGGCGGCAGCGGTGCGGCGGTGTCGCGGTCGTCCGTGATGACGAGGACGTCCAACTCGCCGAGCCGCAGCTGCCGCAGACCGTCCGCGAGACCGGCCTCCACGAACCTCGGCTCGACCCGGGGATGCGAGGACGCGAGCAGTCGCAGCGCCCGGACGGCCAGCCGGGCCAGCACCCACGACGTGGCCCCGATCGCCACCGGCCCCTGAGCCACGTCCTGGTGCACGGAGCTCAACTGCTCTGCCGCCGTTGCGAGTTCCTTGCCGATACGGTCTCCGGTGGCGGCGAGCAGCCGACCCGCCGCGGTGAGCTCAAGCCGTGGACCCGACCTGTCGACCAGCGGCAGCCCCACTTCCCTTTCCAGGCTCGCCAGTTGCTGCGACACGGCCGAACGCGTATGCCCGAGCAGCCGGGCGGCCGGAGCGAGGCCGCCGCTCCGCGCTATCGAGCTCAGCACCAGCAGGCGCCGGGGGTCGAGATCCATGCGTGTCGCCCTCCTACGGGTCGGCGGGACCGGTGCCCCGGACTGTACCCAGGTGCCGACAGTTGTCCTGTCGGGCAGGGGCAAGCGGCGCTGTGCGACAGGGGTGCCCGGTGGGCGTGCGGCTGCCAGACTCGGCGGCATCCCGAGGGCCTCGGCCCGCACTCGCCCTGGCGCAGCCATGCCCAGGCGCGGCTGCGCCCGAAGCCCGGTCGTGTCCCGTCCACAAGGAGGCCGCACATGGTCCGTTCCGTCTCCCGGCTGCCGGGCGTCCCGTCCGTACCGCGTCCCGGCCGGTCCGCTCTCGCACCGCTTCTCCTCTGCGCGGTGTTGGGAGCGCCCCTGGCGTCGGGCTGCGGTCCTGCCTCCGGCTCGGCCGGCCCTCCCGGCGGGCCGTCCGTCCCAGGCGGTGCGCCGTCCGTCCCGGGCACGGCCGGGGGCGGTGCCACCACGCAGGGCGGCACCCGGTGGGCGCTGACCGCGCCGCAGGTGGCGGCCGGCCATCCCCAGGGGCAGCCGCCCGCCGACATGGTGCAGCGGTTCGACGCCGACATGCGGCAGAACGCCGGGCGCCTCTCCGTCTCCGGCACGCCCGTGCGGGCCTACTACGACGACTGTGCGGACGGCGCCTGGATCTTCTACACCGGCGTCACCGGCAGCGGGTTCGATCCCGACCGTCTCCACGATGCCCTCAGCCAGCTCCCGGCCGTCCACGACGATGGCGCCGGTGATCGCGTGACCACCAGCGCCATCGATGCCGAGCCGGGCCCGCACGGCGGCCGGGCGATCTGCAACACCGTCCTGGTCCAGTCCGGGGTGCTCACCACCGCGGTCTCCACCTGCTCGTGGTTCACCGCGACCACCGCCGCAGGCGTCACCGTCATCCCCAAGACCGACGGCACCGGCACCAGGCTCGGCTACACGGCCGCCGACGTCGCGCCGATCATGCGGGCGGTCCGCGCCGAGGTGGAGACGCCACGGCGGTAGCTCCCGGCGGGCGCGCGAGTGACCGTACCTACCCGACGGAGAGGTCGTCCCCGTACACCGCGCCCTGCCCGTACCAGCCGTGCAGGTAGACGGTGACGGTGCCCGAGGCGCCCGTCGTGAACGGCACGGTCAGCTTCGACCAGCCGGTGGAGCTGGTCCAGGTGCTGCCCGTGGCGCCGCCGCGCACGCCGAGGTAGGCGTAGCTGCCCTGCACCCAACCGCTCAGCGTGTACTTGGTGTTGGGGGTCAGCGTGAGCGTCTGCGCGCACTCGCCGGTCTGCGCGGAGGTGGGCGCGGTCTTCAGCGCGTACGAGCCTCCGTGCACCGGGCTCGACACCACACCGGCGCCGCTGTCGCAGGACCACGGGGCGAGGGAGCCGCTCTCGAAGCCGCCGTTGACCAGGGCGCCGGGGTTGCCGCCGGAGCCCGTCACGGTGAGCGTGAAGGTCGTCGAGTGGGCGAGCGAGCCGGCGGTGCCCGTGATGGTGATCGGGTATGTTCCGGGCGCGGCCGAGGCAGAAGCGCCGACCGTGAGCTGGGCCGAGGCGCCCGCGGTGACGGAGGCCGGGCTGAGCGTCGCCGTCACTCCGGCGGGGGCGCCGGTGGCGGTCAGCGCGAGGGACTTGGCGCTGCCGGAGGTCACCGCCGTACTCACCGTGGCGGTGGTGGAGCCGCCGGGGGCCACCGAGGCCGAACCGGGCGCGACGGCCACCGAGAAGTCGTCCTGCACCGGCCCGCCGCCCCCGGTGAACGGCTCGAAGGTGTGGCTGAAGTACCACGGGTCCTGAGCGATGCCGGAGCAGGTGTCCTGCCCGCCGGTGCCGGGGCAGCCGCCGTTGTCGCGCTGGAGGGCCCAGAACGAAAGGGTGTTGATGCCCTTGGAGGTTGCCCAGTTGTAGACGGCGGTCGCGTCCGCCGTGGTGAACGTCTCGGCCGGGCCGTAGTCGTCGATGCCCGGCATCTCGGTGACGCCGATCATGCCCCACAGCTGGGCGGACGACTTGCCCGGGTAGAGGGAGGCCAGCTGGTTGTAGAGGCCGGTGGCGGCGGTCTGGGTGTCGTTGGCCATGTTGTGCGTGGCGCCGTCGTAGTAGTCGAAGGTCATGATGTTCACGACGTCGACCTTCGCGCCGTACTTCACCGCGCTGTTGAGGACCGCGAGCCCGCTGTCGGCGAGTCCGCCGGTGGTGGTGGGCAGGGTGTACGAGAACTGCACCGAGCGCCCGCCCGCGGCCGCCCAGTCCTGCACCTTCTTGATCGCCTGGTTGCGGCGGTCGATGCCCGCCTTGTTGGTCAGCGAGTTGTCCTCGATGTCCATGTCGAGCCGGGAGAGGTCGTAGGTGGTGATGACCTTCTCGTACGCGGCCGCGATCGAGTCCACACTGGTGCAGCTGTCGGCGATCTCGGTGCCGCCGTTGTCGGCCGCGTACCCGCCGAACGACGGGATGACGTCGCCGCCGCGCGAGCGGATGGTGGAGATGTCGGCGCCGAACACGGAAGACGAGATCGGCTGGCCCGTCGAGCCGTTCCAGTACGGGGTGCACGAGCCCTTCGCGTCGGCCTGCACGAACGCCATCGTGAGGTACTTGGCACCCGACTTCTGCGCCAGATCGGCGGGGCTGTCGGAGGAGTACGCCTCGAAGTACGGCGCGAAGACGTGGGCGGGGAGCGGGGTGGCGGCGTGCGCGGCGCCGTCGGCCCCGATGACGAGGCCGGCGGAAGCGGCGACGGTGCTGAGCGTGGCGAGCAGGGCGCGGACGGATCTCGGACGTCTCATCGGGGCTCTCCGACGGGGGTGAGAGAAGGGTGCGGACGCCCCATGATTGGTCTGGACCAACAGCCGGTCAAGGGTCTAGGCCAATTCATTCCGCGCTGTTTGCCTCGACCCTCAACCGACGTGCGGCGATGGCGAGTTCGGGGTCACCCCGAGCCGATCAGATCTCGGCCAGGGCCTTCGCCAGGTAGGGCGCCGTACGACCCACTCCGGCGTCGGCGACCTCGGCGGGCGGGCCCGCCGCCACGATGCGGCCGCCCTCGTCACCGCCGCCGGGACCCAGGTCGAGCATCCAGTCGGCGCCCGCCACCACGCTCATGTCGTGCTCGACGACGACCACCGAGTGGCCCGCGTCGACCAGGCCGTGCAGCTGGCGCAGCAGGATCTCGACGTCGGCGGGGTGCAGCCCCGTCGTCGGCTCGTCGAGGACGTACAGGGTGTGCTCGCGGCGGACGCGCTGCAACTCCGTTGCCAGCTTGATGCGTTGGGCCTCGCCGCCCGACAGCTCGGTGGCGGGCTGGCCGAGGCGCAGATAGCCGAGGCCGACGTCGAGCAGCGCGCTCAGACTGCGGGCGGCCGACGGGGTGTCCGCGAAGACCTCGGCCGCCGCCTCCACCGTGAGGTCGAGCACCTCGGCGATGTTGCGGCCCCGATGGGTGACTTCGAGCGTCTCGGGGTTGTAGCGCGCGCCGTGACAGTCCGGGCAGGGCGCGTACGTGCTCGGCAGGAAGAGCAGCTCCACCGACACGAAGCCCTCGCCCTGACAGGTCTCGCACCGGCCGCCGGCCACATTGAAGGAGAACCGGCCCGCCTTGTAGCCGCGCGCCTTCGCCTCGTCGGCGGCGGTGAAGAGCTTGCGTACGACGTCGAAGAGGCCGGTGTAGGTGGCCAGATTGGAACGCGGGGTGCGGCCGATCGGTTTCTGATCCACCCTCACCAGCCGCCCCACACCGGGGAGTTGTTCGGTCAGCGCGTCGACCAGGGTGGACTTTCCGGAGCCGGAGACGCCGGTCACCGCCGTGAACACGCCGAGCGGGAACGCCGCGTCGACGCCGCGCAGATTGTGCCGGGTCACACCGGTCAGCTCAAGGCGGCCGCGCGGCTCGCGGACGGTGCGGCGCGGCGCGGGGGAGCGGTCGAAGAGGAAGCGGCGGGTCGCCGACTCCTCGACGCGGGCGAGCTCGGCCAACGGCCCGCTGTGCAGCACTTGGCCGCCGTGCTCGCCGGCCAGCGGACCCACGTCGACCAGCCAGTCCGCGTGCCGCACCACATCCAGATGGTGCTCGACGACGAACACCGAGTTGCCCGCCGCCTTCAGCCGGTCGAGGACCGTGAGCAGCGCCTCGGTGTCGGCCGGGTGCAGCCCCGCCGACGGCTCGTCCAGGACGTACACCACGCCGAAGAGCCCGGAGCGCAGCTGGGTGGCGAGCCGCAGGCGCTGCAGTTCGCCCGCCGAGAGGGTGGGCGCGGTCCGGTCCAGGCTCAGATAGCCGAGGCCCAGCTCAAGGACCGGGCCGATGCGGGAGAGCAGGTCGGCGGTGAGCGCGTCGGCCGTCGGGCCGCCGCCCGCGGTGCGCAGCAGCTCGGCCAGCGAGGTCAGCGGAAGGGCGACGAGGTCGGCGATCGTACGGCCCGCGAAGGTGACGGCGAGCGCCTCCGGACGCAGCCGGCTGCCGCCGCACACCGGGCAGTCGGCCGCCGTCAGAAACCGCTCGGCCTTCGCTCGCAGGGTCTGGCTCTTGCTCTCCGCGAACGTCTTCATCACATAGCGCCGGGCGCTGAAGTACGTGCCCTGGTAAGGGCGTTGGATGCGGCCGGCCTCGCGCACCGGGTGCACCGTGACCACCGGCTGCTCGTCGGTGAACAGGATCCAGTCCCGGTCCTTCTGAGCCAGCTCGCACCACGGGCGGTCCACGTCGTGGCCGAGCGTGTCGAGCACGTCGCGGAGGTTCTTGCCCTGCCAGGCACCCGGCCACGCGGCGATCGCGCCCTCGCGGATGGACAGCGAGGGGTCGGGGACGAGTAGTTCCTCGCTGGTGCGGTGGATGCGGCCGAGGCCCTGGCACTCGGGGCAGGCGCCGGCGGCTGTGTTGGGCGAGAAGGCGTCCGAGTCGAGGCGCTCGGCGCCCGGCGGATAGTCCCCGGCCCGCGAGAACAGCATGCGCAGCGAGTTGGAGAGGGTGGTCACCGTGCCGACCGAGGAGCGCGACGAGGGCGCCGAGCGGCGCTGCTCCAGGGAGACGGCGGGCGGCAGCCCCGAGATCTCGCCGACCTTCGGCGCACCCACCTGATGGATCAGCCGGCGCGCGTACGGCGCCACCGACTCGAAATAGCGGCGCTGCGCCTCGGCGTAGATCGTGCCGAACGCGAGCGAGGACTTCCCCGACCCGGAGACGCCGGTGAACACGGCGATGCAGTCACGCGGAATGTCGACGTCCACCCCGCGCAGATTGTGCTCGCGGGCGCCGCGGACACGGACGTACGGGTCAGAGGGGGTTTGCATACCGGAATTCTACGGTTCGGGTGTCGGCGCGCGATCTTCGGCCCGGGGCTCGCGGTCAGGCCTTCGGACGGGCGGCCAGGTCCGCGATCCGGGCGAGCCGCCGGTAGGAGTCGAGCAGCGCCTCACGGTCGTACGTGCTGGTCGTGACGAGGAACTCGTCCGCGCCGCTGTGCTCGATGAGCTTCTCCAGCGCGTCGGCCACCTCCTCCTCCGTCCCGTACACCTGCCTGCGCAGCGCGTCCGCGAACAGGGTCCGCTCGCCGTCCGTCATGGCCCGCGCGAGGATGTCGTCGGCCGGGGACAGCGCGGGGAACTCGCCCTGGGTGCGGGAGTACGCCGTCGACCAGGCTTCCGGAACCAGGATCCGGTGGGCGGCCTCCGTGGTGTCCGCGACGGCGACCGTGCCGGACACGACGACGTACGGGCGCTCGAAGTGCGCCGAGGGACGGAAGCCGTCGCGGTAGGCGTCGATGGCCCGCAGCATCGCGTCCTCGCCGCGCACGTTGGCGATGACCAGTGGGAGCCCGGCCTCGGCGGCGACGAGGGCGCCCTGCCCGGTGGCGAGGACGAACGCGGGGACGGCCAGGCCCTCGGCGGGGCGGGCGTGGACCTGGGGGTGCGCGGTCTGGGTCCCGTCGAAGTAGCCGAGCAGTTCGGCCAACTGCGTACCGAAGTCGTCGGCGTCCTTCTTGTCGCGGCCCAGCGCCTTGCGGATTCCGTCGGTGAAGCCCACCGAGCGGCCGAGCCCCATGTCGATGCGCCCCGGAAAAAGCGATTCCAGAACCCCGAACTCCTCGGCCACGACGAGGGGTTGGTGATTCGGCAGCATCACGCCGCCGGTGCCGACCCGGATCGTGGAGGTGGCCGACGCGACGGCCGCGGCCAGGACGGCCGGCGCGGAGCCCGCGACGCCGGGCACGGAGTGGTGCTCGGAGACCCAGAACCGGTGGTACCCGAGCCGCTCGGCCTCGCGGGCCAGCGCGACGGTGTCCCGCAGGGCCTGCGGTCCGTCGTGCCCGGCGCGGATGCGCGAGCGGTCGAGTACGGAGAAACGGGTCGTCGCGATCACTGAGGTCACATGGGGTTCAACGTCTGGGACGCGCCATGATTCCCGCGCCCCGGCCGCCGCTGCCTCGGTGGCCGGTTCTAGCCTGGGGGCGTGATCGACAACACCCGGCCCCTGGCCGTCTTCGACCTGGACGGCACGCTCGCGGACAGCTCCCACCGCCAGCGCTTCCTCGACCGCGGGCCCCGCGACTGGGACGCGTTCTTCGCGGCGGCGCCCGCCGACCCGCCGCTCGCCGAGGGCGTGGCGCTGTGCCGTGAGGCCGCCGGGGACTGCGAGGTCGTCTACCTCACCGGACGGCCCGAACGGTGCCGCGAGGACACCCTGTCCTGGCTCGCCGAGCAGGGCCTTCCGGCCGGCGCCCTGCACATGCGGCGCAACGACGACCGGCGCCCCGCCCGCGTCACCAAGCTGCAGATCCTGCGCGGGCTCGGCCGGGGTCGCGAGATCCGCATGCTGGTCGACGACGACGAGCTGGTCTGCGATGCCGTCGAGCAGGCAGGGTTCCGCGTCGTGCGGGCCCGGTGGGCCGTGGCCGGCGAGGCGCTGAAGGACGCCCAGGAGCGCGAGGGGCGCACCTGAGAGGCCGCTCGGCGCGGTCCGGCTGAGGGTGGCGGCGGGCCGGAAACCGGGTCCGCCGACGCGAAGCCTGAAGCTGAGGTCCAGGGTCAGACTTCAGCCGTGGCCCGGGGCCGGAATTCTCGACCCCTGGGTCAGACCTCGGCGTCGTCGTCGAGCCGGAAGCCGACCTTGAGGCCGACCTGGTAGTGCTCGATCACGCCGTTCTCGATGTGGCCGCGGACCTGCGTCACCTCGAACCAGTCCAGGTTGCGCAGGGTCTGCGCCGCGCGGGCGACCCCGTTGCGGATGGCCTGGTCAACGCCCTCGTGAGAGGTGCCGACGATCTCGCTGACGCGGTACGTGTGGTGGGACATGGAGGTGCTCTCCTCTCGTCGCGTTACTCCACGGTGCCCCACCCGGCCGCACTCCGCGAGACAGCGGCCCGGGCCCCGGCCGGGCCGGTCCGGCGGCGGCCGGGAAAGTTCGCTCCCCTCCGGGGCTTGACCGCCTCATTGGTCCATACCAAACTCACGAGCCACACCCGAACAAGCCACAGCGCGCTTGCCCCCACGTCGGGTCATGACTGCTTGCCCACACGCAGAAGGTGACCTTTCGTGAAGATCCGCCGTACTCTCGCCTGCTCCGCGGCCCTCGTCTCGGTATGCGCCCTCAGTGGCTGCGGTGCGATACCCGGATTCGGCGACGGCACCACCGAGGTCACCGTCTGGCTGATGAAGGACAGCGCCTCCGACGACTTCGTGCAGCGTTTCGAGCAGGGCTTCGAGAAGGAGCACAAGGGCGTCGAACTCGACGTCCGGATCCAGGAGTGGACCGGAATCGGCGAGAAGATCACGGCCGCCCTGAAGGGCGGCGACGCGCCGGACGTCATCGAGGTCGGCAACACCCAGGTGCCCCAGTACGCGACGAGCGGCGGCCTGCTCGACATGACCCTGGAGTCACTGCGCGACTGGGGCAGCGACGCCTGGCTGCCGGGCCTCGCCCAGCCCGGCAATGTGGACGGCATGCAGTACGGCATCCCCTGGTACGCCGCCAACCGCGTCGTCATCTACAACAAGGACCTGTTCGGGGCCGCCGGAATCACCAAGCCGCCCAAGAACCGCGCGGAGTGGCTCGCCGACACCGCGAAGCTCAACTCCGGCTCCACACAAGGCATTTACCTCGCTGGCCAGGACTGGTACACGCTGGCCGGATTCGTCTGGGACGAGGGCGGGGAGCTCGCCCAGGAGGACACCGGCGACTGGAAGGGCACGCTCGGCAGCCCGGCCGCGCTGCGCGGCATGGAGTTCTACAAGCAGCTCCAGGCGCTCGGCCGGGGCCCCAGGAACGCGGACGAGGCGACCCCGCCGCAGGCCGACGTCTTCGCCAAGGGCAAGGTCGCGCAGATGATCGCGGTGCCCGGCGCCGCTAGGGCCGTCCAGAAGGCCAACCCGAAGCTCGCGGACAAGCTGGGCTACTTCCCGATCCCGGGGCCCACCGACGCCAAGCCGGGCGCGGTCTTCACCGGTGGCTCGGACCTGATCATCCCGCGCAGGACCGCGCACCGGGCCGAGGCCGTCCAGGTCGTCGCCGCGCTGACCGGCGAGAAGTGGCAGACGGATCTCGCCACCACGATGAACTACGTGCCCAACAAGTCCACGCTCGCCCCCGCGGTCGAGGGCCGGGCCGGCACCGCCGCGATGGCCAAGGGCGCGGCGCAGGGGCGGGCCACGCCCAACTCGCCGCAGTGGGCGGCCGTCGAGGCCGACAACCCCATCAAGCCGTACATGACGGCCGTCCTCGACGGAGCCGACCCGAAGAAGGCCGCCAAGACCGCTTCCGACCGGATCACGACCCTGCTGTTCCCCTGAGCGGGGCCCGGTTTTGCGCCTCGTCGGGGCCGATGGGGCGAGCCGGGATTGGGTCATGGGACGGCTGATGTCAGGATGGGGTCCATGCAGAACGTATTTTTCGACATCACCATTGACGGCAAGGACGCCGGCCGCATCGTCTTCCGGCTCTTCGACGACGTCGTCCCGGAGACCGCGCGCAACTTCCGCGAGCTCGCCACCGGCCAGAACGGCTACGGCTACGAGGGCTCCGCCTTCCACCGCGTCATCCCGGAGTTCATGCTCCAGGGCGGCGACTTCACGCACGGCAACGGCACCGGCGGCAAGAGCATCTACGGCGCCAAGTTCAAGGACGAGAACTTCGTCCTCAAGCACGACCGGCCGTTCCTGCTGTCGATGGCCAACGCGGGCCCGAACAGCAACGGCTCCCAGTTCTTCGTGACGACCGTCGTCACCTCGTGGCTGGACGGCAAGCACGTCGTCTTCGGCGAGGTCGTCGAGGGCGAGGACCTCGTCAAGCAGATCGAGAAGCTCGGCAGCCGCAGCGGCGCCCTGAGCGCCAAGGTCGCCATCAGCAAGAGCGGCACCGTCGCCTGACGTCCGCCCACCCTCACGAACGGCGCCGTCCGACCGGGTCCACCCCGGACGGGCGGCGCCGTTTCTTGTCGCCGGGTTGGGGCATTCGGTGGTGCGGCCGAGCTCCGTTGATCACTATGGGGGTGTTGGCGAACGGCGGTCAGGGGCACTCGGGCAGTGGACGGCCCACTGCTCGTCCCCGTTCACAGGTCCCAGGGAAAGGACGCACACCGTGGCACGACCGAGGATCCTCGTCGTAGGCGCCGGCTTCGCAGGCGTCGAATGCGTACGCCGCCTGGAACGCCGCCTCCAACCGGGAGAAGCGGAGATCTCCCTGGTCACCCCGTTCTCCTACCAGCTGTATCTGCCCCTGCTCCCGCAGGTCGCGGCCGGGGTCCTGACCCCGCAGTCGGTGGCCGTGTCGCTGCGGCGCAGCGCCAAGCACCGCACCCGGATCATCCCGGGCGGCGCCATCGGAGTGGACCCCAAGGCGAAGATCTGCGTCATCCGCAAGATCACCGGCGAGACACTCGACCAGCCCTACGACTACATCGTGCTGGCCCCCGGCAGCGTGACCCGCACCTTCGACATCCCCGGGCTGCTCGACCACGCCCGCGGCATGAAGACCCTCGCGGAGGCCGCGTACATCCGCGACCACGTCATCTCCCAGCTCGACCTGGCCGACGCCAGCGACGACGAGGACGAGCGGGCCTCCCGGCTGCGCTTCGTCGTGGTCGGCGGCGGCTACGCGGGCACCGAGACCGCCGCCTGCCTCCAGCGGATCACCCAGAACGCCATCAAGCGGTACCCCCGCCTTGACCCGCGCCAGATCAAGTGGCACCTCATCGACATCGCGCCCAAGCTCATGCCCGAACTCGGCGACAGGCTCGGCAGGGCGGCCCTGGAGATCCTCCAGAAGCGCGGCATCGAGGTGTCGCTCGGGGTGTCCGTCGCCGAGGCCGGCGTGGACAAGGTCACCTTCACCGACGGCCGCGTCCTGCCCTGCCGCACCCTCATCTGGACGGCGGGCGTCGCCGCCAGCCCCCTGGTGGGCACGCTCGACGCGGAGACGGAGCGCGGCCGGCTCCTGGTCACCCCCGAGCTGACCGTGCCGGACCTGGACGGCGTGTTCGCGCTCGGCGACGCCGCGGCCGTGCCCGACCTCGCCAAGGGCGAGGGCGCCTTCTGCCCGCCCACCGCGCAGCACGCCATGCGCCAGGGCCCGAAGCTCGCCGACAACATCGTCGCCGCGCTGCGCGACCAGCCGCTGAAGCCGTACGTCCACAAGGACCTCGGGCTCGTCGTGGACCTCGGCGGCCGCGACGCCGTCTCCAAGCCGCTCGGCATCGAACTGCGCGGCCTGCCCGCCCAGGCGGTGGCGCGCGGCTACCACTGGTCGGCGCTGCGCACCAATGTCGCCAAGACCCGGGTCCTGACCAACTGGATGCTGAACGCGGTGGCGGGCGACGACTTCGTCCGCACCGGCTTCCAGGCCCAGAAGCCCGCCACGCTGAAGGACTTCGAGTACACGGACGCCTATCTGACCCCGGAGCAGGTCCGCGCGCACACGGCTTCACTGACCGTAGGAGGCTGAAGCGGGCGGCTCCCCGGTCCCCGCGGTGCGGCGGCCCTCGCGCGCGAGGCGGCGGCCGCCGGCCGCGTACCACTGGAGCCCGACGACGGCCGCGAGGGCGATTTCGACGAGGTCGCCGCCGTAGTACATGAGCTCGGCGGCGGCCGAGAGGTCGCCCGGCGCGAAACCGGTGCTGGGCGGAGCGGTCGCGTACAGCGTCTTGGCGAGCACGGCGTGCGCGCCGCCCGCGCCGACCAGCGCGGCCGACCTGAGGACCACGCCATGGCGGCGCGGCAGCGGATCGAGCGAGCAGACGGCGGCCGAGAACAGCAGCCCGGCCGCGAAGACATGGACGTGGACCAGGACCGCGAGCCACGGCCGCTCGTGTGCGGCGGCGAACAGCGGGGTGCGGTAGAGCAGCCACAGCCCGCCGAGGTCGAGCAGCGCGGCCACCGGCGGATTCACGAGCAGCCCGACCGGCCGGGAGCGAAGGACGGCCAGAAGGCGGCGGCGCCCGCCCGGCGGCAGGGAGCGCAGCGCGAGCGTGACGGGGCGGGCCAGGACGAGCAGCAGCGGCGCGACCATCCCCGTGGCCACGTGCTGGGCCATGTGGGCCGTGAACGGTCCGCCCGGCGGCGTGACAAGAGTCGCCGCGAGGAGGACCGCGGCGCCCGCCGCGAAAGTGAGGTCCCGCGCGAGCGGCCAGCGGTCCCCGCGCCGCCGCAGCCGCGCCGCCGCCAGCAGATAGCCGGCCCCGCCGCCCAACGCGAACCCGGCCGCGAGCAGAGCGGCCCCGCCCAGCTGCCCACCACCATGCTGATGAACCGTCAACTCCAGCACGGCTAGCGGGTGTTGGCGCGCCGGGCGGCGCGGAGCAGCAGAACCCCGACCGCGAGGAACAGCACGGCGAGGATGTTCCACGTCAGGTCGTACGGGGTGAGATCGACGTGGTACCTGATCTGGTGCAGCTTCATCAGCTTGTGCTGGACGGTGCCGTCGTACAGCTGGAACGCGCCCATGCCGGTCAGGATGCCCCCGGCCAGCGCGCGCCCCGCCAGGCCGGCCCGGTGGCGCAGATCGGCGACCATGAACAGGCCGATCACCACGGCGAACCAGCCGAAGGCGTGGAAGAGCCCGTCGGACACCAGGCCGACGCCTGGGGTCGAGCGGTCGTAGAAGTGGTGCCAGTGCAGCAGTTGGTGGAAGACCGTCTCATCGACGAAGGCGGCGATGCCCACCCCGATGAGCACGCCGGACCAGGCCGAACGGGCACACAGCGGAAGGCCTCTGGGCTGCTGCGGGGCGGTTCTGGAAGCGGATGGAGTCGCCATCGGCGGCACGTCCTCGATAGGAGTCTGCGGAAGATCGTCCGACGCGGAACAAGCACACCCGGTCCCGCTGCCCGCCCCCGGCACGAACAAGCGTCCGGATCCGGCCTTCCTGCCCCGTACGTCCCGATCCGGCCTTCCCCTCCCCGCGGGAGCCGTGGCGTCGCGGGGAAGACGGGAGGGGCGCCGTATGTTGTACGTGAGTCGGCCGAAGCCGGGCCGGTCCGCAGGTTCAACGACGAAGGGATCCCAGCATGCCTCTCGACGGCGAGTACGAGCCGAGCACCACCCAGTGGGTGCGTGAGCAGGTCGAGCTCATCGAGCGTTCTGGCGGCACCGAAGGCATGACGATGCGCGGCATGTCCGTGATCCTGCTGACGACGCGGGGCGCCAAGAGCGGCAAGGTGCGCAAGACCCCCCTGATGCGGGTCGAGCACGACGGCCGGTACGCGGTGGTCGCCTCGCTGGGCGGCGCGCCCAAGAACCCCGTCTGGTACTACAACGTCGTCGCCGACCCCAGGGTGGAGCTCCAGGACGGCACCGTACGACAGGACATGACGGCCCGTGAGGTGACGGGCGAGGAGAAGGCCGAGTGGTGGGAGCGGGCCGTCGCGGCGTTCCCCGACTACGCGGACTACCAGAAGAAGACGGACCGCGAGATCCCGGTCTTCGTTCTGGAGCCCGTACCGGGCGGCCACTGACCCGGCCCTCGTGCGGGCCCCGCGGCACGAGCGCCACGGGGCCCGCACGGCTGCTCAGCCCGCGGTCGCCAGCGAGAGCGCGAACCGCCCGGCGGCATCCGTCCACCAGCGCGACGGAACGAACCCGGCGGACGTCAACTCGGCCCGTACGCCCGACTCGCGGAACTTCGCGGACACCTCGGTACGCAGCTCCTCGCCCGCCGTGAAGGAGACCACGAGATCCAGTTCGGGGATCTTCACGGTCACGTCGCGGCGGGCCCGCAGCCGCATCTCGATCCACTCCTCCTCGCGGTTCCACAGCGCGACGTGGTCGAAGTCGTCCGGATCGAAGTCCGCCCCGAGTTCACGGTCGATGACGCTGAGCACGTTCTTGTTGAACGCCGCCGTCACCCCCGTCGGATCGTCGTACGCGCGGACCAGGACGGACTCCTCCTTCACCAGATCGGTCCCGATGAGGAGCGAGTCGCCCGGCGCCATCAACTTCCTTACCGAGGTGAGGAATTCGGCCCGCTCGGCGGGCAGCAGATTGCCGATCGTGCCGCCGAGGAACGCCACCAGGCGGGGGCCCGGCGCCTCGGGCAGTTCGAGGACCTGGGTGAAGTCCGCGATCAGCGCGTGGACGCGCAGGCCCGGGTGGTCGGCGAGCAGCCCCTCGGCCGCGCCGGCCAGCGCGCTCTCGCTCACGTCGACCGGTATGTACGTCAGCGGCGCGGGCAGCGCGTCCAGGAGCAGCCGGGTCTTCTCGGAGGATCCCGAGCCGAGTTCGACCAGGGTGTGCGCGTCGGTCGCGGCGGCTATCTCGGCGGCGCGGTCGGTGAGGATCTCGCGCTCGGCCCGCGTCGGGTAGTAGTCGGGAAGCCGGGTGATCTCCTCGAACAGGTCGCTGCCGCGCGCGTCGTAGAACCACTTGGGCGGAAGGGATTTGGGGGTCAGGGACAGCCCGTGCAGCACATCGGCGCGCAGTGCGGCCCCGGTGGCGTCCTCGGGCAGGGTGCGGGTCAACTGGAACGGGCGCACTACTGGGGCTCCTTGAGGGGGGTGAGCAGGACATCGGTGCGGGTGGCGGCGAGCAGGGTGCGGTCGGGCACCTCGCGCCAGTACGGGTCGTCGTCGTACGGCTCGGAGGCGACGACGGTGCAGCGGCCGGGGGAGTGCAGGTACCAGAGGGTGTCGCCCCAGGTGGTGGCGGTGATGGTCTCGCCGTCGGTGAGCAGCAGGTTCAGGCGCGAGCCGGGAGCCGCGGCAGCCAGCTCGGTGACCGTGTCGGCCATCGCCTGGCCCGCCTCGTCGCCGCCGGTCAGCCGGTTGAGTACCAGCGCCCAGACGAACGCCGCGTCGCAGCGGGCCTCCAGGCCGAGCAGAGCCTGGGCGGGCAGCGCGGCGGCGAGCGGCGCCGCACTGCGCGGCCAGTCCCGCACGGCGCCGTTGTGGCTGAACAGCCAGCGTCCGGAGGCGAAAGGTGCGGCCGCCGCCTCGCCGTCCGCGCCCGCCTCGGTGGCGTCCCTGACCGCCGCGAGCAGCGCTCCGGTACGGACGACCCGGGCCAGGTCCGCGAAGTTCGGGTCGGCCCAGATCGGCCCGGTCCGGCGGTGGCGGGCGGGCACCGGATCGCCGTCCGCGTACCAGCCGACGCCGAAGCCGTCGGCGTTGACCGTGCCATGGCGCTGGCGGCGCGGCGCCCACGACTGCCGGTACAGCCCGTGCGGCGGCCGCACGAGGAGCTCGCCCAGAGCCAAGGGCGGCCCCGCATAGGCAATATGACGGCACATCAGTCGGCGTCCCGGGCAGTACGGAAGCCCGCGAAGATCTGGCGCCGGACCGGCAGGTCCCAGTTGCGGAAGGTGCCCCGGCAGGCCACCTCGTCCACGGAGAACGCCCCGCCGCGCAGCACCTTGTGCCCGGGCCCGAAGAAGACCTCCGAGTACTCGCGGTAGGGGAAGGCCACGAAGCCCGGGTAGGGCAGGAAGTCGCTGGACGTCCACTCCCACACGTCGCCGATCAACTGCCGTATGCCCAGGGGCGATTGGCCTTCGGGGTACGCTCCGGCGGGCGAGGGTCGCAGGTGGCGCTGGCCGAGGTTGGCGTGGGCCGGGGTGGGGTCGCCGTCGCCCCACGGGTAGCGGCGGGAGCGGCCCGAGTCCGGGTCGTGGCGGGCCGCCTTCTCCCACTCCTCCTCGGTCGGAAGCCGCCGCCCGGCCCAGCGGGCATAGGCGTCGGCCTCGTACCAACTGACGTGCAGAACGGGCTCGTTGACCGGTACCGGCTCGGTCACCCCGAACCGCCTGCGCAGCCACTGGCCGCCCTCCTGCCGCCAGAACAGCGGCGCGCCCAGCTCGTGCTCGCGGACCATCGCCCAGCCCGCGGGCTCCCACCAGCGCTCCTCGCGGTAGCCGCCGTCCTCGATGAAGCGGAGGTACGCCCCGCACGTCACCGGGGTCGTGTCCAGATGGAAGGCGGGCACGATGCGGTGGTGCGCGGGGCGCTCGTTGTCCAGCGCCCACGGCTCGGTCGAGGTGCCCATGGTGAACGGGCCGGCGGGGACGAGGACTTCGGCGGGCAGGCCCTCGGTGCTGCCGGGCGGCGGCTCGGGGGCGGTGAGCGCCGCCGAGCCCTTGCGCAGCTGATGAGTGATCAGCATGGTCTCGTCGTGCTGCTGTTCATGCTGGGCGATCATCCCGAAGGCGAACGCGGCATCGGTGAGCGGGCCGCCGTGCAACGGGGTGCGCTCCAGGACGTCGATCGCCCGGCCCCGCACATCGGCGGCGTACCGGCGCGCCTCGGCGGGGGCGAGCAGCGGCAGGGTGGGGCGGGCGGCGCGCGGATGCTCGAAGGCGTCGTACAGCGAGTCGATCTCGGGCCGGATCGCGTCCTGCCCGGCGACGGCACGCAGCAGCCACTGCTCCTCCTGGTTGCCGATGTGTGCCAGGTCCCAGACGAGGGGGGACATCAACGGCGAGTGCTGCGCGGTCAGTTCACGGTCCTCGACACTGGAGGTGAGCACGCCGGTGCGGGCGCGCGCAGCGGTGAGTGCTGTCAGGGCGCGGGCCCTGAGCAGCTCCGGGTCGGTCATATGCGGATGTCCTTCGGTGGGACGGGTGAGGGAGTGTCGTCGGCCGGACATCGGCCCCGTACGACATAGCGGTCGGTGAAGGCGGCCACCCGGTCCTGGAGCTCGGGGGAGGCGCCGAGGCGGGGGAGCGCGCCGAGCGCCGCCGTGAAGCACGCGGTGGCGGCCTCGCGCAGCTCGGGGTCGGCGAGCCCGTCGTGGGCGGCCGCCCGCCAGAGCGGGTTGCGCGGCGCGGGCCGCGAACCGGTGCGCTCAGCAAGGGGTTTGACGGTCCGGTAGGCGATCTCGGCCGCCTCCGGGTCGTCGAAGAGCGCACTGGTCACGGCGAGCGGCACGGTCCACCCGTGGTCGCCGGGCTGCGCGTCGATCATGCGCAGTTCCAGATGGCCGCGCGGCCGCACCGGCGGGAACAGGGTGGTCAGGTGGTAGTCGAGGTCCGTGCGGGTCGGCGGCCGCGGCAGGCCGGTGCGCAGCCACTGCCGGAAGGTGAGACCCGGCGGCGCCGACCACGGCCCCTCCTCGGCCCGTACGCACATGACCGGGGCGTCCAGGACGTGTGCGGCCCAGGATTCGCGGGGCGGCTCTTCCAGAGGCGGGGCGAGCGCGCACACCGGGTCGATGTCGCTCCAGTTGGCCTGCCGGGTGGACCGCCAGCCGGTCAACTCGGCGTCTCGCAAAGGGGAGTTGGCGAACGCGGCGACCAGGACCGCGCCCAGCAGATGGGCCATCAGCCAGCGGCGCCCGAAGCCGAGCGGGCCGGGCTCCTCGTACCCGGCGTCGATGCAGACCTGGACGGAGGCCGAGGAGCACATCATGGCCCGGCCGGCCGGACCCGAACGGTCGAGATGGGCCTCCATCGCGTCGTACCGCGCCTGGCGCAGCATGCGGCGCGGGGGATGCCAGGGATCCTGACCGAGGCCGACGAGTGCGAGGCCGCGCTCTTCGAGGGCGGCGCGAACCGCCGTCAGATCGGCGGAGACGGTGGAGATGCACTCCATGAGGGATGCGGCGGGCAGCGAGCTGAGCTCAAGCTGGCCGCCGGGTTCGACGGTGAGCGGCGACCGCAGCGGCAGGGTGCGTAAGGCGGCGTAGGCGGCTTCCAGACGCTCGTGCCGGACGGGAAGCCGGGGGTGGTGCAGATCGTGGACGAGCCATTCCAGCTCCACGCCGACAGCGCGTGGCGGACCCGTCTTGAAACAGATACATCGCAGCAGGTCGTCGGCCTCTGTCTCCGTCAACTCACTGGTGTTCATGGACGCTTGCCCCCTTCCGGGGCTCGGATGCACATGCCGTCCTACCTAAGACTCTGGCGTCGCATCGCACAAGAGCGCCTGCTCGGACGGATATTCGATTGCGACAATCTTCCGCGGACGTTCACGATGCACCTCATGAGTGCACGACTGCGCGGGATCGCGCGCCGCACGGTGGAGATCACCGACACCGGCCGGTACGAGAGCGAGACCGGCCGTACCGTGTCGATCGCCCAGCCGCTGGCCGCCGCCCTCGCGGGCACGACCCTGCACGGCCCGGAGCCGCTCGCCGTCACGCCCGACCGGGACCGCGTGACGCGCGTCGAGGTGACGGGAGAGAGCAGCCTGGACGCGGCAAGGCGGCTGGTGGGCGAGGCGGGGCAGGCCGGGGCGGTCGGCGAAGCCGGGGCGTCCGGGAAGGTCGCCGTCCTCACCTTCGCCTCCGCACGCAACCCCGGCGGCGGCTTCCTCAACGGCGCCCAGGCCCAGGAGGAGGCGCTCTGCCGCTCGTCCGCGTTGTATGCGACGCTGCTGTGCGCACCGGACTTCTATGCCCACCACCGCGGCGACCGCGACGTGTTCTACACCGACCGGGTCATCCACTCGCCCGGCGTCCCGGTGTTCCGCGACGACCGCGGCCGCCTCCTCGACGCGCCCTACCTCGCCGGATTCCTGACCTCGCCCGCCCCGAACGCCGGGGTGATCAGGACCCGTACACCCGAACAGGCACACCGCATCGGGCCCGTGCTCGACGCGCGCGCCGGACGCGTACTGGAGGCGGCGGCCCTGCACGGCTACCGGCGCCTGGTGCTCGGGGCCTGGGGGTGCGGGGTGTTCCGGAACGACCCGGGGCGGGTGGCCGCGGCGTTCCGCGACCACCTCACCGGCGATGGCCGGTTCGCGGGCCACTTCGACGAGGTCGTCTTCGCGGTCCTGGACCGGACGGGGGATCGGACCACCCTGGGCGCCTTCGAGGCGGCCTTCAAGCGATAGCGGCGCGTCGGCGTCGACCCGAACGCGTCGACCCGAATGGCCTCAGCGCCAGCCGTACCGCTCGCGCAGCCGGTCCGCGACCAGGGTGAAGCGGGGCAGGTCCAGGGCGCACGCCTCACGCCGCATGCCCCGCTCGTGCAGCCGCAGCACCCGGTCGAGGTCCACCCAGGACTCGCGGCCCTCCCGGTCCCAGGGCCCGACGCCGATCGGCACCCACTCGCGGTCGTGGTCGTGCCGCTTGCTGGACAACTGCACGGCGAGCAGCGTGCCGGCCGCCTCGCGGGCCACCACAAGCACCGGGCGGTCCTTGCCGCGCCCGTCGTTCTCCTCGAAAGGCACCCAAGTCCAGACGATCTCGCCGGGATCGGGGTCGCCGTCGCGGTCCGGGGCGTAGCCCATGCGGACCGCCCCCATGTCGTGGGGATCGGCCTCGGTGGTGGCCGTCGGGCCGCTCTGGCCGGGCAGCGGGGGACGGTCGGTGTGGTCGTCGACATACGCAGTCATCCGGACACCGTAGGGCCTGTACGGCCCAACCCGCAGAGCGGGTACGCCGAGCGGGCCGCAGGCTCGGGCCCATGATCCTTCGCTCCGGCGCACGCCTGCGCCTCGTCGTCCTGTGCGCAGCCGCCGCGCTGCTCACCGCCCTCGTCCAGCCCCGGGCATCCGCCGACGAGCCGCTTCCGCGCACCGTCTCCGGCTGGCTCCCGTACTGGGACCAGGAGGGCGGGTACGCGGACGCCCTGCGGCACGCCGCTCAACTGCACACCGTCAGCCCGTTCTGGTACCAGGCGAAGGCGGCGGACAAGATCGACGGCCACCCGGGCGCGGGGGAGACCCGCATCATCGACGGGCTCCACCAGGCCGGCATCAAGGTCGTGCCGACGGTCATGGAGACGATGAAATCCGGCGAGCTCGCGGCCATCCTCACGAACCCCACCAGCCGCACCATCCACGTCGAGACCCTGCTCGCCCTCGTACGCAGCCGGTCGTACGACGGCATCGACATCGACTACGAGTCGATCGCCCCGACGGGTGAGGCGGACTACCTGACGGTGCGCGCCGCCTACGCGGCCTTCGCCGGGGAACTCTGCGGACGGCTGCACGCGTTGGGCAAGCAGTGCGTGCTCACGGTGTCCCCGCAGACGGCGAACACCGGCCGGATCTGGGACTACGCGGAGCTCGGCAAGGCCGCCGACAGGGTCCGCATCATGGGGTACGACCTGCACTGGCAGGGCGGCAGCGCCGGCCCGCTGGCCAGCCCGCAGTGGTACGACGACATCCTGCGCCGGGCCACCGCGCTGATCCCCGCCGACAAGCTGGAGATGGGCCTGCCCGCCTACGGCTGGGACTGGGTGCCCGGCGGCAAGACCCGCCACGTCACCTGGCGCGAGGCCGAGGCGCTGCGCGTGGCGCAGGGCGCCCCCTACCGCCTCGACCCGGACTCCCAGACCCCGCACTTCACATACGAGGAGGACGACAGCGTCCGCGAGGTCTGGTACCAGGACGCCGCGGGCGTCACCGCGGACCTGCCGGTGCTGCGCCGCTACGGCATTCGCAACACGACGATCTGGGCCCTGAACTTCGAGGACCCGGCCCTGTGGCCGGTCCTGGGGAAGGCCTGAACATGGCTGGAACGTGACGGTGGTTCGGCGCAGGCGGGTATCTGCCCTTTCGGTCAGCCGCGTGCTGCCCTCACGTACCTGGCCGACGGTCCAACTCGGGCGTATCCAGGGTGAGTTGGAGTTGGAATCCTGCGCGGGAAGAGGCACCCCTTGCACGACCGAGACAACGCCATGGAGAACGCCACCGAGAAGAACGGGCGCACACCGACCCGAAAGCCCGAAGCCGAGGGCGGGGCGCGGCTCGCCCTGCAGAGCACGGCGGGGAACGCGGCCGTGGTGCAATTGCTCCGCCGGGCCGGGCACCCCTGGGCACAGGAGCAGCACCAGCACGGCGCCGGGTGCGGGCACCAGCAGGCCGAGGAGCCGCAGGTGCAGCGCTCGGCGGTCCACGACGTACTGCGCAGCGGAGGCAAGCCGCTCGACGACGCGACCCGGGGTGACATGGAGTCCCGGCTGGGCGCGGACTTCTCGGACGTGCGCATCCACAACGACAGCGCCGCCAAGGCCTCGGCGGCGGAGGTCGGCGCCCGCGCGTACACCTCGGGCAGCCACGTCGTCATCGGCGACGGCGGATCCGACAAGCACACCCTGGCCCACGAGCTGACCCACGTCATCCAGCAGCGCCAAGGCCCGGTCGCGGGCACCGACAACGGCTCCGGCCTCAAGGTCTCCGACCCCTCCGACCGCTTCGAGAAGGAAGCCGAGGCCAACGCGACGCGGGCGATGTCGGGCGCACCGGTGCAGCGGGCCGAGGCGGCTCACACGGAGGAGGCGGCCGCGGATGGCGCCGTACAGCGCGCCGAAGTCGCAGTACAGCGCGCCCAAGGTGACACCGCCGTTTCGATCGCCGAGGGAGAGGTCGACGAGGTCGGACCGGGCGGCACCGTCACGTACCCGAGCGTGACCAGTTGCCTGGTCATCACCGCGTACCTGCGCGACGGCGGCAAGGTGGGCGGCCATGCCAGCCTGTTCCGCATGGAAGGCAAGCTGTTCTCGGACCAGATCCTGCCCGCGATCAAGGCGCGCATCGGCAAGCGCCGGGTGGAGTCCATCGAGGTCAGCGGAGCCGTCTCGTCGTGGAACCCGGAGTACTTGACGCGGGCCATCGAGCGCTCCGAGTCACCCGCCCCGCAGCTGAACGACCCGGACGGCATCGGCGACGTCGTGGCCGCCGCGCTGAATCGGCAGCGGAGCAAGGTCACCGTCCGCGAGGTCCCGGACGGCACGCTGACGAGGTGACCCCGGGTCAGCCGGGCTCGCCGGCCGGTTGTTCCGCGCGGCGGCCGGTCACCACCAGATCGCCGTCCGGGGTGCGCCGCGCGAGGGCGCCGGTGCGGAAGAAGCCGTCGGCGGTGAAGGCGCGCGCGTTGTGGCCGGGCGCCCGGTAGTAGCCCCGCAGGGTGTACGGACCCCGGGCGAGGAGTTCGCCCGGCTCCCCGTCGGGCACGTCCGTGCCGTCGCTGTCGACGATGCGGATCTCGTCGGCGGGGGAGAGGGGGCGGCCCTGCGTGGTGAGCACGGTCTCGTCCGGATCGCCGGGCCGGGTGAGGGTGAGCAGCCCCTCGGCCATGCCGTACACCTGCTGCAGGCGACAGTCCAGTTCGGGGCCGATCCGCTCGGCGGTCGCCCGTCGCAAGGGCGTCGCGCCACCGATCTGCACGAGACGCAGACTGCTCAAGTCGGCTTGATTCATGGAGAGTTGATCGAGCCAGAGCTGGACGGTGCCGGGATCCAGCGACGTGATGGTGACCCGCTCTCGCTCGATGAGGGGGAGGCATTCGGCGGGTTCCGGGGTGTCGGCCAGGACCACGGTGGCACCGACGGAGAGGGCGCCGAGGATGCCGGGGCAGCCGAAGGCGAAGTTCGACTCGGCGGGCAGGGCTGCGAGATACACGTCGTTCTCGGTGAGCGACACCAGCTCGGCGGCGGCCCGCGCCTGGTAGGCGTAGTCGTTGTGGGTACGCGGGATGACCTTCAGCGTCCCGGCGGTGCGGCCGGAGAGCAGGAAGAGCGCCACCTCGCCGGCGCTCCGCGCGAGCGCCGGACCGGGCGGCGAGTCGAGGGAGCCCAGCGGGAAGTAGTGGCAGCTCGACACGTCGGTCGAGAAGCCGCCGTACGGCGACGAGGTGCCGGGCGGCTCATAAGTGAACACCCGTCGCAGGAAGGGCCCTTGGGCCGCGATGTCGGCGGCCATCGCCGTATGGTCGAAGCCCTGGTACGTCGAGGGGGCGACATAGCCGACGGCCTCGGTGACCCGCACCAGGTGGGACACCTCGGGCGCGCGGTGGGAGAGCGGGCAGAACACGGGAACCGCGCCGACCCGCATCAGCGCGAAGACGGTGCTGACGAGCTCCGGAACGTTCGGCAGCTGGACGACGACCCGCTGCCCGGGCCGCATGCCGCGCAGCCGCAGCCCGGCGGCCATGCGGTCCACGCGCCGGTTGAGCTGCGCGTACGTGATGCGGGTGGCGCCGTGCACGAGCGCGGTCCGGGGTCCGTACCGCTGGGCCCAGTCGCGCAGCAGGTCGTCGAGGGTGTAGCCACGCCAGTGCCCGGACATCCAGTAGCGGTCGACGAACTCCTCGGGCCAGGGCGTGCAACCGTTGAGCATAGGCGCCACTCGCTTCCTTCCGTACGGGCCGAGTGGGTCGGGCCCCGGCCCGCTCGATGCAGGGGGCGACCCCGGCCCCGCCGTCTCGACCCGGGCAATCCAACCCCTCGGCCACCCCCGAGCTCAATGCGCTTTCCCGACCAGGGACGCTGCATTCGCTCAGCAGAAGGTCCAAGGGGCGCCGCTGACCAGCAGGAACTTCGCGAACGCTGGCCAGTGGATCCAGCAGGAGGCGGGCAGCGCCTCGACTTCGTGGGTGGCAACGACGGACATGGACATGCACTACACAGATGGGTCAATCTCCCCTCCGGGCAGGAACGTTCCATCGATGAGAGCCCGCTGGTAGCGGGGTTCGGGACCCTCCCGACTGCACAAAGGAACGGCTCCCGCCATGCGCGGCCCCTGCTACGTTGCGCGTCGTTTGCTGACGCAATGGCCCGGGAGGCTGTGTGATGGAGAGCGGGACAGTGGAGACCACGCGCGAGGTAGGGGTCCTCGTCGTAGGCGCCGGCCTGTCCGGGCTGGCCGCGGCCACCACCCTGCGCCGGGCCGGGTTCCACGACCTCGTCGTGCTGGAGAAGGCGGAACGACTTGGTGGCACCTGGCGGGACAACGCCTACCCCGGGTGCGGTTGCGATGTGCCGTCGTTCCTCTACGAGTACTCCTTCGCGCCGCACGCGTGGACGCGTACGTTCGCCGCTCAGCCGGAAATCCTGCGCTATCTCCAGGACACGGCTGCCGAACACGGCTGCGACGACGTCATTCGCTACGGGGTCGAGGTGCTGGCCTGCAAGTGGGATCAGCCCGGGCGACGCTGGCTCGTGACCACGACAAGGGGTCAGTACAGGGCGAGATTCGTGGTCATGGCGACGGGCCCCTGGCACCAGCCCCGGTACCCCGACATCCCGGGCCTGGCGGACTTCCCGGGCCCCGTCTTCCACTCGGCCCGATGGGACCACGGCGCCGAACTGACGGGCCGCCGCATCGCCGTCGTCGGCAACGCGGCTTCCACCGTGCAGTTCCTCCCCGAACTCCAGCGCCGCGGCGCGCACATCGACGTATTCCAGAGCACGGCCCCGTGGGTCCTGCCCAAGCCGGACTATGCGCTGCCCGCGAAGGTCCGCAGCCTGCTGGAACGCCGGCCCACGGCGCGGCGGTTGGTACGGGGAATGCACCACTGGACGCAAGAGGCCATCGGCCTGGCCCTGCGTCACCCCTGGCTGCTGCCTCCGCTGGAGGCCGGGGCGCGCCTGTATCTGCGCCGATGCGTCCGCGACCGTGTCTTACGCGAGGCGCTGACGCCAAGGCACAGGCTGGGAGCCCGTCGGCTCCTCACCTCCGACACCTACTTCCCGGCGGTCTCGGCCCCCAACGTCAGCCTGCACCCCACCCGCGCCGAACACATCGAGGGCAGCACCGTCGTGGGGGCCGACGGGCGACAAGTCGGCGCGGACGTCATCGTCTTGGCCACCGGCTACCAGATCGGCGAAACACCCCTCGCGCGTCAGGTGTACGGAACTCAGGGCATGACGCTGGACGAGACGTGGCACGAAGGCCGACGCGCCTATCTCGGAACCAGCGTCAGCGGATATCCCAACCTCTTCCTTCTCCTCGGCCCCAACATCCTCAACGGCAACGTCGCCGTCCCTACCGTCCTGGAAGCACAGTTGCGCTACATCACCGACGCGCTGACGCACCTGGGACGGAGCAACCACCCCGCCATGGAGGTGCGGCCCGAGGTGGAAGAGGCCTACAACACCGCTCTGCAAGCGGCGTTGAGCACCACCGTCTACAACACGGCGGGACCCTCCAGCTATTACTTCAGCTCTGCCGGCGTGAACACGTTCTGCTGGCCCTGGTCGACCCGGCGACTGCGGCGGCAGCTCCACGCGTTCGATCCCCACCGCTACACGTGGTTCCCACCCCACGGCGCCAAAGTACCGGCGCAAGATCGCACCGGGGAGGCCCGGACGGGCAGCAACGGCGCTCACGACCACGACGAGGCCCCTGGCCCGGGTGCGTCTTCGCGTGCCGACTCCAAGAAGTAGCGCGTACAGATGCCACGCACCGACGATGGAATCCGGAGGCCGTCATCATGCTGATGATCCCGCTGATGCTGGCGCTCTTCATGGCCAATCTCGACCAGACGATCGTGGTGACGGCACTGCCGAGCATCGCCGGTGACCTGAGGGCGGACACCGGCGGCAGTTCCTGGATCGCGGTTTCGTACCTCCTCCCCAGTTCGGTCACCGCCCTGGTTCTCGGCAAGCTCGGGGACATGTACGGACGCAAGAGGATCTTTCAGTTCTCGATCGTCGTCTTCCTCGTGGGATCCCTGCTCAGCGGGCTGGCGCAGAGCCTCACCGTGCTGGCGTTCTCCCGCGCCCTCCAGGGCATTGGCGGCGGAGGCATCACATCGCTGGTGATGGCCATCACCGGTGACCTCGCACCGCCGCGTCAAAGAGTGAGACTCCAGGCCCTCCTGGGCGCGGTCGCCGCCGTGGCGCTCGTGGCCGGCCCGGTGCTCGGCGGAGCGTTCGCCGACGGACTGTCCTGGCGCTGGATCTTCTACGTCAACGTGCCCATCGGCATCGTCGCCCTCCTCGCCGTCGCGGCCCGGCTCCGCCTTCCCCTGCCCGAGCGGAGCGGCAGGGTCGATCTCCTCGGAGCACTGACGGCCGCCGCGTTCACCACGTCCGTGGTGTTGATCGCCACCTGGGGCGGGCACGCCCATCCATGGGGCTCGCCCCTCATCCTGGCCCTCGCCGCCTTCGCTCTCCTGTGCCTCGCCTGCTACCTGCTCGTCGAGCGCCGGGCCACCACACCGATCACCCCGCTCCGTCTTTTCCGCTCGACGAATTTCACGTTGGCGACGGCTCAGTTCCTGCTCACCGGCATGGTCCTGTTCGCAGGCATGCTCTACGTCCCGATGTTCCTGCAGACCGTCCAGCACCGGTCGGCGTCCTCCGCCGGCCTCTATCTGATTCCCCTGCTGCTCGGGCTGGTCGTCGCCGCGGTGATCTCCGGAACGCTCATCACCAGAACCGGCCGCTACAAGCTCTACCCCGTCGTCGGAACGGTCCTCGTCGGCCTTTCGATGACCGCCGTCAGCCAGGCCGACCAGAGCACCAGCCCCCGATCTCTGATGATCCCGCTGGCCGCCGCGGGCATCGGCCTCGGATTCCTCGTCCAGGTCTGCCTCATCGTCGGCCAGAACGCACTGGACCACGAGAACCTCGGCGTGGCGACCGGAGTGCTGAACTTCTTCAGATCTCTGGGGAGCATTTTCGGCGCCGCGCTCTTCGGCGCCATCCTCACCGGGGCACTCGGGTCGTCCAGGCCCGGCTTGGCGCAGAGCGTCGCCGCCTACCAAGCGGTCTTCTTCTGGACGGTTCCCCTCATGATCGTGGGACTTGGGCTCGCGCTCGCGACCTCCGAAGAGCCGCTGCGCAACGAGGCGGAGCTCGCCTTGGCACAGCGCCGCGGGATCAGCTCCGCGCAGCAGCACTGAATTCCCGTACGGCATGAGGGCTTACGGCTGCTGACCGCCGGCTTTCGGGGCGGACGCGGGGCGTTCGGTCGGCAGCGGTGCCGTCATGTCGAGCAGGAGCAGGGCGTCGTGGTCGGGGGTCCCGGGTTCGGCGGTGTAGACGCCGATGCGCTGGCCCGGGGTGCCTTCCACGTGCAGGGACTGGGGCGTGAGGGTGAGCGTGCCGACCTGGGGGTGGTGGAACGTCTTGTGCGCGGGCTTGCGTCCGGTCACCTCGTAGCGCTCCCAGAGACCGGCGAAGTCGGGGCTTTTGAGAAGGAGTTCGCCGACGAGGTTGGTCAGATCGGGGGCGTCGGGTGCGGTGCCGGCGATGGCGCGCAGGCGGGCGACGCAGGCGGCGATCTGCCGGTCCCAGTCGGCGAACAGGTCGCGGGCGGCGGGGTGCAGGAAGAAGTAGCGGGCCAGGTTGCGGTGGTTGACGGGCCAGTCGTCCAGGCCCGCGTAGAGGGCGAGGCCGCCGGGGTTCCAGGCGAGCATGTCCATGCTGCGGCTGATGACGTACGCCGGATTCGGGCGCAGTGATTCGAGCAGCAGCTTCAGATGCGGGCGCACGGTACGGCTCGGTGCGGGTGGCGGTTCGCAGACGTAGCGGGCGGCGCGGGCGGCGAGCTCGCGCAGGTGCTGGTGCTCCTGGTCGTCCATGCGCAGGGCGCGGGCGAGCGCGTCGAGGACGGCGGGGCTGGGGCGGGTCTCCTTGCCGCGTTCCAGGCGCACGTAGTAGTCGATGCTGATCCCGGCGAGGGTGGCGATTTCCTCGCGGCGCAGCCCCGGGGTGCGGCGGACGCCGGCGCCGACGGTGAGGCCGACGTGTTCGGGGGTGGTCTGGGTGCGGCGGGCGCGCAGGTAGCGGCCCAGCTCTGCGCCCTCGCTGTGCGCGCTCATCGATGCCATGGCTCCAGTCTCACCCGCTGGGCACCCGCTGCGCGGGCGGGAGGGGGGCCCTGTCGTGACCCCCGAAGGGCCCGCCCTGCCACACCGGCGCGATCCGGGCGAAGGTGAGGGAGCAAGACCCGGCACCCCGGTTTCCACCGTCGGCTACCGCAGGCACGGCCTGTCGGACCGGGCGAGAGTGAGGGTGCCGGGCGACGCCACGAACCGGAGAGGACGAAATGCGCTACATCAAGCTGCGTGACCTGGAGGTTTCTCGGATCGGCCTGGGCGCGATGGGCATGTCCCACGGCTACACCGGCTCCGGCACCGATGACGCGGAGTCGATCAGGACCGTGCACCGGGCGCTGGAACTGGGCGTCACGCTCATCGACACCGCCGAGATCTACGGCCCCTACACCAACGAGGAACTGCTCGGCAGGGCGTTGAAGGGGCGCCGCGACCAGGTGGTGCTGGCCACGAAGTTCGGCCTGGTCTCGCACGGCGGCGACGGCGCCAGGAACCTGGACTCCGGCCCGGCCAACATCCGCACCGCCGTCGAGGGTTCCTTGAAGCGGCTGGGAACCGATCACATCGACCTGTACTACCAGCACCGGGTGGATCCGAACACGCCGATCGAGGAGACCGCCGGCGCCGTCGGCGAACTGATCACCGCCGGCAAGGTGCGCGCCTTCGGGCTTTCGGAGGCCGGCCCGGACACGATCCGGCGCGCCCACGCCGTCCAGCCGGTCACCGCGGTGCAATCGGAGTACTCGCTGTGGACCCGCGGCGTCGAGCACCGCGTCCTGCCCGTCCTGCGGGAGCTGAACATCGGCCTGGTGCCGTTCTCCCCGCTGGGCCGCGGCTTCCTGACGGGCACCGTCCGCTCCACCGACCAGTTCGACGCCTCCGACTTCCGGCGCGACAACCCCCGCTTCACCAGCGAGAACTTCAAGCACAACCTGGCGCTCGCCGACCAGGTCAAGGCCCTGGCCACCGAGGCCGGCGCCACGCCCGCACAGGTCGCGCTGGCCTGGCTGCTCGCCCAGGGCGACGACATCGCCCCGATCCCCGGCACCAAGCGCGTCAGCAGGGTGGAGGAGAACACCGCCGCCGACACGGTCTCGCTGACCAGCGAGCAACTGGACAAGCTGAGCAGCCTGCCGCCCGCCGCAGGCGACACCCACACCGAAGCACAGGCGCGGCTGCTCGAACGCTGATCACCCGCACCGCCCCGCACGACCCCCGTTTGGAGCAGTAACCCCTCATGCGTGCAGCAGTGATGTACGGAGCCGGAGACGTCCGCGTCGAAGGCCGGCTCGCCCCCCAGATCGTCGAGCCGACCGACGCGGTGGTGCGCACGGTGGCCGCGTGCGTGTGTGGCAGCGACCTGTGGCCCTGTCGGTCGATGCCCGCCACCGACACCGGCCGCCCCATGGGCCACGAGTTCCTCGGCGTCGTCGAGGAGACGGGCACGGACGTGAGGGGCCTGAAGGCGGGTGACCTGGTCGTCGCCCCGTTCACCTACAGCGGCAACACCTGCGACTACTGCGCCAAGGGCCTGCACATCTCGTGCCGAGGCGGCGGCCGGTACGGCTTCGACGGCGTGGACGGCGGGCAGGGCGAAGACGTCCGCGTCCCCTATGCCGACGGCACCCTGGTGAAGCTGCCGGTGGCCGCCGATTCGGCGCTGCTGCCGTCGTTGCTCGCGCTGTCGGACGCGATGACCACCGGCCACCACGGGGCTGTCACCGCCGGAGTCGGCCGCGGCGATGCGGTGCTCGTGGTCGGGGACGGCGCGGTCGGCGAGCAGCTGCTGCCCGACGTCCTGGACGGCACCATCACTCCTGGCCGCGTCTTCGACCGCACCTTCACCCTCGACCAGACTCCGGACGCCTACCGGGCCATGGCCGACCGCCAGGTCCTCAAGGCGCTCATCACCCCCTGACCGCCCCCACCTCCACTCTCAGCAAAGGACAATCCCCCATGCAGTACGCGACCTTGAACAACGGCGTCGAGATGCCGCTGCTCGGCTTCGGCGTCTACCAGATCCCCGCCGAGGACACCGAGCGCGCCGTGTCGGATGCGCTGGCCGCGGGCTACCGCCTGCTGGATACGGCTGCCGCCTACGGCAACGAAGAGGCCGTAGGCCGCGCCATCAAGTCCAGCGGTATCGCCCGCGAGGAGCTGTTCGTCACCACCAAGCTGTGGGTGCAGGACGCTCCCGCCGAGGACAACACCCGCCGCGCGTACGAGACTTCGCTGCACAAGCTGGGCCTGGACCACCTCGACCTGTACCTGATGCATCAGCCCTTCGGCGACGTCTACGGCCAGTGGCGCGCCATGGAGGCCCTCAACCGCGAGGGGCTGGCCAAGGCGATCGGTGTCGCCAACTTCTACCCCGACAGGCTGCTCGACCTGATCGTCAACAACGACATCGTCCCGGCGGTCAACCAGATCGAGACCCACCCGTTCTTCCAACGCGCCGACTACCAGGCCCTGATGAGCGAGCACGGGGTGCGGATCCAGTCCTGGGGCGGCTTCGCCGAGGGCAGGAACGACCTGTTCACCAACCCGCTCCTTGCCGAGATCGGCAAGGAGTACGGCAAGTCCGTGGCGCAGGTCGTGCTGCGCTGGCTCACCCAGCGCGGCGTCATCGCCATCCCCAAGTCCGTACGCGCCGAACGGATGGCGGAGAACTTCGACGTCTTCGACTTCCGGCTCACCGACGAGCAGATGGCGCAGATCGCCACCCTCGACACCGGCAGCTCGCTGTTCTTCGACCACCGAGACCCCGAGATCGTCGCCAGGCTGGGCGGGCACCGCCTCGACGCGTGACGGCCTCGCCACGACGGGATGCTGAGGGACAGCCCGGGCACTCCTCGGCGGACTCCGCCGTGGGATGGCTGGTCAGGTCGGCTCAGCCGGGTCGTGGGTGATCAGGTCTCCCGGCTGACACTGAAGGACATCGCAGATCCTCGACAGGGTCGAGAAGCGGATGGCCTTGGCTCGCCCGTTCTTGAGCACGGACAGGTTGACGACGGTGATGCCCACCTGCGCGGACAGCTCGGTGAGCGTCATACCGCGCTCGGAGAGCAGGTGGTCGAGGTGGACCCGGATCCCGTGGCGTTCCTCTTCGGGCATCAGATGGTCCCTTCGAGGTCCTCTCGCATGCGCACGCCCTCGCGCATGATCTTCCCCATGATCACTGCGGTCAGGCCGGCGAGGACGAGCACCTGCGGCCCGGAGACCGTCGGCCCGGAACCCGCGATCGGCGTCATGCTCCCGACGAGCCACGACTGCGACCAGCCGACGACCAGACCCGCCAGCGGCGTGCCGACGGCAACGAACCAGCCGAGCACGGAGAGCCGTCGCGACACCGCGTCGGTGAACGGCCCCTGGAGCAGGACCGCCTTCAACAGGCGGGAGAACAGCAGCAGCGAGAGGGAGCCGAACAGCAGCCAGGGGAGTTCGCCCCCGAGGTCGGCGGCGCGCTGAGCCGCGGAGGGGCTGTCCTGGCAGAGGCGCGTGGCTGTGCTGGACGCCTGCACGCCCTGGCCGATCGGCAGGCTGTCGGGTGGCAGTGAGCCATTGCGCCAGAATCCCGTCTGCACGCAGACCGCCCCGTCGTCGAGTATGTGCGTGATCGCGGTGCCGATGAAGGTGAGCCCGCAGAGCATCGCCAACGCAAAGGTCACCGGGGCCAGGATCCTTGTGAGCCGTGTGTTCACCGCATGCCCTCCCTATCGACTTTCGATATGCCCAACGCTAGCGGAGCATATCGATATTCGACAAGTTCGGACCGACGGCGAGGTCGACGGCGAGGTCGATAGCGAGGCCGCTGACGAGGCCACCTCGGCCGCGGGCCTCGATGTACGGGGATGAAAATTCGGCTGCCCACTCCGCCAGCCGATGGCCGAAGTTGCCCCCCTGCGAGATGCGGCTCCCGAGCGGCATGTTTGCATGTGTCCATGATCGTTAACGCACAGGAAACATCGCCCCGGACGTACGTGGACCGCATCTTGGAGCACTGGCACAAGGATGAGGATGCCGAGGCGCTCGTCCAGGGTGCGCAGCGGCTGAGTCGGGCCGAGGCCCGGCGGCGGCTGTTCAGGTTGGGGCAGGCGCTGCGTCGGCAGGGGCTCGCGCCCGGCGACGGGGTGGGGCTGTTCCTGGCCAATCGTGTGGACTCTGTTCTGGTGCAGCTTGCGGTGCATCTGATCGGTTGTCGTGTGGTGTTCCTGCCGCCGGAGCCGGGGCCGGGTGAGCTTGCCGCGCTGGTCGAGCAGTCGGGTGCGCGTGTGGTGGTCACGGATCCGCTGTTCGCGGCGCGGGCTGCCGATGCGGCCGGCCGCAGTGTCCACGCCCCCGTGCTGGTCAGCCTTGGTCCGTGCGAGCTGGAGTGCCAGGACCTGCTGGCCCTGGCGGCCGAGTGCCCGGCGGTGCGCCCCGAGGACGTGCGGGCCCCGGGCGCGGACGAGCCGGTCACCGTGCTCTACACCGGCGGCACCCTGGGCCGCCCCAAGCTCGCCGCACACAGCCACCGGCTCTACAACATGCTGGTGGCCTCGGTGGAAGACGGCCCACAGGGATCCGGCTCCGCGTTCTTCCCGGCCATGAACCCGGGCACGGACCGGGTGCTCGCCTCCACGCTGCTCACCCACGGCAGCGGCCACCTCACCTCGATCCAGGCGCTGGTGACAGGGTCCGCCCTTGTCGTGCTGCCCGAGTTCGAGGCGGGTGCCGCACTGAAGGTGCTGCGCGAGGAGCGGATCACCACCACCATGTTCGTACCGCCGATGCTGTACGCGCTCCTCGACCACCCGGAGTGCACGGTGGGTGCCCTCCCTGCGCTGCGGCGGATCGTCGTCGGTGGCGCGGCCTCGTCGCCCAGCCGGCTGCAGCAGGCGGTCAAGGTCTTCGGGCCGGTGGTCAGCCAGGGCTACGGGCAGTCCGAGGGGCTCGGCATCGCCGCGTTCGGTGCGGAGGACCTCGCCTCGGAGGGAGCCCAGCGGCCGGAGCTCTGGCGCAGCTGCGGCCGCGCGATATCCGACACCGAGATCGAGGTCCGTGGTGAAGACAGCGCGGTGGCGCTGCCCGTGGGGCAGGTCGGGGAGGTGTGTGTGCGGGGTGAGACGGTGATGCTGGGCTACTACGAGGACCCGCAGCGCACCGCGGAGGCATTGCAGGGCGGCTGGCTGCGCACTGGTGACATGGGTTATCTCGACGCCGAGGGATACCTCTATCTCGTCGACCGTGCCAAGGACATCATCGTCACCGGCAGCACCAGCGACAACGTCTACTCCCGCGTCCTGGAGGACTTCCTGCTCACCCTGCCCGGCGTGCGCAACGCGGCGGCGCTGGGCGTGCCGGACGAGGAGTACGGGGAGGCCGTACAGATCTTCCTGGCCACGGCCGAAGGTGCCGACATCGACCCGGACGAGGTCGGCGCCGCGGTGACCGCCGAACTGGGAGAGCTCTACAGGCCCCGCAAGACCGTGCTGCTGTCCCAGCTGCCGACGACCAAGGTCGGCAAGGTGGACAAAAAGGCCCTGCGCGCCGCGTGGACGAGCGCGGCTTTGCACACGTCGTAGGCGCCGCTGCTGCCGAAGGCGCGGATCGCCTGCTGGGAAAGGATGTTGACGAACGCTTTCCCGGCACCCGGCTGGGGATCGTCGACGACCTGCTCGCGGAGCCGACCATCCTCGCCTCGCAGCGCCGGGGACTGGCACGGTGGCTTCCGCCCCGTTTCCAGTCCCCGACCCTCCTGAGCAATCTTGGTGAAGTGTGATGCGGATGGTGATGTGTCCTGCCGGAGAGAGGTGTCGTGGCAGGACCGTTGCGGGTGGAGCTCTCGCCGGAACAAGAGGCGCAACCGCGACGCCGGTTGCGAGTTCAGGGTCTCGCGGCCGGCACGTCCAGATCCCGGGAGTGCGCCTGAACTCAGGGGCGGTCTGCCACCGCCACGGAGTTTTCCACCGGCACCGCGGCAGCGTCCTTGCCGCTCGGTGGCCTGCTGCTGCGGTTGAAGACGGCGATCGAGACCACGATGACCGCGAACCCGATGATCTCCGACATGGTCGGGCGCTGGCCCAGCACCGGCCAGGCGATCAGCCCCGCGGCGATCGGTACGCCGTAGAAGTACGACGCCACCCGGTCCGCGCTCTCCGAACGCATCAAGACGAAGAGCAAGCTGAGCGCACCGATCGACACACCGACCGACATCCACAGTTCCGAAAGGAGCAGTTGCGGTGTCCACCGTATGACGCCCCGCTCGAAGATCAGTGCGCCGACGAGCATGACAACGGCCGACGAGCCGGACTGGACGAATCCATTGATCAACAGGTGTGCGCCAGGGTTCTTCACTTGGTAGTAGAACTGCCCGGTGGACAGGCCCAGCAGGCCGAGGAAACCAAAGGCGACATTGGTCGGAGTGAGCCCGGATGACGACTCCAGGCCCCGGTACACCGTGATGGCGACACCGGCCAGCCCGCCGATCAGGGCCAGCACTGAAAGAAGCCGGACCTTTCTCGCGGTCACGACGGAGACCATCAGCCACACCAGAATTGGCTGCAGCGCGATGATCAGCGCCGAGACCGCGGGGGTCATTCCGTGGTAGAGCGCGTAGAACACCCCGACGGAGAACACACCCTGCAGCAGGATGCCACTGAGGATGAGGTGGACATAACCAGATCTTGGCCAGCTGACCTTGAGGAATATGATGAGGGTGAAGAGGATGACCGCGGTCGCGCCGAACCGGATGGCCAGGTAGTAGAAGGGCTCCGCATAGGGCAGGCCATATCGACCGCCCACAAATCCAGATCCGTAGATGATGACGAACACTAACGCGATGAGCGAAACCCTGAGATTCCTTTTCTCGCCCGTCACTGGTGCATTCCAACCTTGGAGCCGGCAGCGATCATGGCGGCACGCGGACGAATCTCACCCGACGCCGCCTGGGTTTCGGCGAGGCGGCCGGCCAGCTCGTACTCGTTGACCAGGCCGACGATCTCGTTCTTCAGCACTGCGATCGCCTTCGGGTAGTCGGCGCTGTCCACGGCGAGCCGAGCGTTGGGCGCGGCCGATTGGGATGACTTCTGCAGCGCACTGATTCCGTACATCCTGGACAGGATGCGGCCCAGGATCACGACCTTGTCCTGGGAGGACGCGTCGGCGATATAGCTGATATTGATGTCGGTGAGGTGGAGGAACGCGTCTTCCAGATATACGAACTGGCCGATGAATTCCAACGGGGATCGGAGCCCGGACCGCTGGAACTGCTGCAGGAACAGATTGGCCAGATGCTGGCACAGCAGGTCATTCGTTCCGTCGAAAACGGTGTAGACGCGCGCGTCGAGCAGGGCGTACGCGGCGATGTTATCCGGCGCGCCCGTCCGATATCCGTCGCCGCCGCACAGCTGCTGGTAGTCGATAGCCGATTCCAGCATGCTCTCGGAAGCCAGCACCTTGGTCGCAAGTGAGGCGAACATGCTGTTTTCCATGTCGGCAAGGTAATTCTCCGCCAGCATCAGCTGCCGGTACAGTGCATTGCACACGACGTAGTTCTGCTTGATGCGACTGACTTTGTACCGCACGTAGTCGATGTCGTGCAGCGTGCCGTCACCGATCTTCCTCGTACTGACCTGGCGCAGGGCCTCGGTATGCAACCGGCGCAGGAATCCGCTGCCCATGGCGGCCTTGCTGAACCGGGACGCACAGAGGATCTCGGCGGCGTCGCCCAGGCGTTCCCTGGTCTTGGTCAGCCTGTAGTGGCGAGGCACGCGCAGGTCCAGGGTGTTCAGTCCGTATCCGAGGTTCTTCAGCCCCAGGCTGTCGTAGACCTCGGTGGTCACGAATCCGCCGTCTGATCGTTTGTGGGCGAAGTAGGCGAACTCCTTGCGCTCCGGATGCTTGGCGCAGATGATCCACCAGTCCGCCTGCTCGCTGAACGCCTGCCAGTGCTTGGTCCCAGTGATCCGGTACTCGTCACCGTCGTCGTGGTACGTGGTCTCCATGCGCGCGAGGTTCGAGCCACTGCTCGGTTCGGTGAAAGCGAGACCGCCGATGACGGGGTTGTTGGCGAAATCGTCGAAGACCTCCTTCTTCAGGAGGTCATCACCGCTGGCCGAAACGTTGCGGAGGAACAGGACAGTCACGATCATTGTGTACATGCCCAGCGGCAGGTTGCGCTCGGACATGATTTCGATGACCTCGCACATCTCCCGGTGGCTTTCCCGGCCGCCGTATTCGCGAGGGATGGCCGGCAGGTAGATGCCTAAGTCGACCAGCTTTCGCAGACTTTCCCGGGACAACGGCTCCTGCGGCAGTCGTGCACTGTCGAACTCGTCGATACCGCGCCGAAAATTGTCAAGGAATTCCGGCGAGCCAAGGTCAATTAGTGGGTTGGGTGAAACGCTCACGATAGTGGTCCAATCTCGGTTGGCGAATTGGTTCCGGCGCTACAGTGCGCTCAATTCGGCCCGCAGATGATCCGGGATGCTGGTGGTGGCTTCCCTTTCGTAATCGAAGTGGATCATGATGCAGGTGCCGCTTGCGACTTCCGCGCCGTTCTGCGTGGCGATCTGCTCGATGGTGATCGAGGTGTTGCCGATCTTCGTCACCTTCGTCTCGATGGCGACGTCGACGGACGCCAAGATCTGTCGCGTGAAGTCGATCTCGTACCGGCGCAGGATGAGCGCGAGGTCGCGCATGTTCGGTTCTTTGCTGAACAGTCGAAAAATTGGCAACCGGCCATGTTCGAACCAGACCGGTACTGCGGAGTTGGTGACATGGCCGAGTACGTCGACTTCGGAGAAGCGCGGCGAAATCGTCACCTTCATGTTCTGCCCTTCTGTGGTTGGTCGCGATGCTGGATGGGCTGGGTGGGAATCGTCCGGACACCCAGGCGCCGGCCGCCCCATACTTCGGAGGAAGCCAGTGTTGGGTTGAAAAGGCGGCTCGCCACCCGTGAAGTTTCAGATGAACGCAGTCGATCCCATGGGCATGGAAGCGCTCCATCGGCTTGTGGGTGAATACTTCGGTGGGGGAGTGTGGCGCGGTTTCCGCCCTCTCGAAGAGAGGCATTTCGTCAGCACGTGCATCTTGCATCAAGCTCATGGTCGTTGGAAAGTGGCAGCTGGCTTTGACTTAAAACTTACTGATCCGGGCGCACTCTTGGAAGTATTTTAATTGCATATGGCACCTAAGTCCGACCTCAAATAAACCTCAAAGTGGCTTGAATCGCGTGACGCCGCCACGCGGCGGCGAGGGAGTCCGCGCGGTTATCCGGGATGCCGCGCGGCGGGTCGTCGCGAGCCCGTGGTGGCGGGCCCAGCATGCGGCTGACGCCCTGTCAGAGATGCTGCCGAGCTTGCCGAGGGCCGTGTGGACACCCTGATCTCGCAATGACCACCCATCGGCTCGGCTACCTCCTCGCCCACCTCTTCGTGCTCGCCTACTGCGCGATCCTGCTCACGGCGGGCGGCGCCGCGTACGTCATCGTCCGGTCGCGCAGCGGGGCGATCAGCGCCGCGGACTACATGGCGGGGTACGGCCTGGCCTGCGTCGCGGCGTTCGGCGGACTCCTGATGGCGGCCCGCCAGGTGATGCGAGGAGGGCCTCCACGTCACGCTCCCCGACGATCCGGTCCGTTACGAGCTGTTCTGACCCGCCCCACGGTGTAACCCTCCCTGCTATCTCCTTGTGGGGGAAGGCCGTTGCCCTGGGGGAGCGGTGGGCCGGGATGGTGAGGCATGGCGATTCGCCGACCGAAACTACGCGGGCGCGAACCTGGCGGCCGGGACGTCGCTGCGCGCTTGCGGGACCGGGACGGGCCGGCCGCCGACGCGGATGCGCAGCGGCTGCGGCTCGTGCGCGGTGAGGTGTACGCGGACTGGGAATCGGTCTACCGGGACAACGTGAGCCTGGTGTTCCGGGTGATGTTCTCCAGGGTCGGCAACAGAATGGACGCCGAGGACCTGACCACGGAGGTGTTTCTCGCCGCGCTCGGCCCCCTGCGCACCACGGCCACCGTGCCTGAGGTGCGCGCCTACTTACTGGCCACCGCCCGCACGGTTCTTGCCGCGCACTGGCGGCGCGTGCTGGGGCACGAGGTGACGACGCTGGCAGCGGACCACCTGGACGAGCTCGCGGTACGCGAGCCTTCCGGCCAGATGTCGGACGCGCCGCAGCGGGCTCGGGCGATACTCGACGCTCTCCCGGAGCGGTACCGGCGCATCCTCGAACTCCGCTTCCTGGAAGCACGATCGGTGAAGGAGGCGGCAGCCGAACTCGGAGTGTCCGTGACCAACGCGAAGGTGCTCCAGCACCGGGCACTGCGCCACGCGGCCCGTGGCACGGCACCGGCCGCGGGGCAGGAGGGCGAGGGCGATGAGCTCTGACGCGTTGTGGCGCTACGTCGAAGCGCTGCTGCGGTCGGGCCGGCCGCGGCCCTTCCGGACCCGGCCGCAGGACACCGAGGTGCTGCGCACGGCCATCACCCTGCGGGCGGCCCGGCCGGGGAGCGACGTACCGCGCGAGGAGTTCGTCAGCGCGCTGCATGCACGACTTGCCCGAGAGATGGCCGAGGGGAAGCCAGGGGCTCGTCCCGTGGCGGAGCGGCGACCGGGCAGTACCCGCCGGCGTGTCGTGCAGGGTGGAGCGCTGGTGGCCGCGTCGGCTGTTGGTGTGATCGTGGGGCGATCGCTCGACGGTGGTGCCACGGGCCCGACGGAGCAAGGAGGTTCGGCGTCGGCGACGCTCCAGCCGAACCGAGGGGAGTGGCGGACGGTCGCCGCCGGCGCCGACCTTCCCAGCGGTGCGGTGCGCGGCTTCGCGACCGGGGCCGTGTCCGGCTTCGTTTCGCGTGACGGCGCCCGGTTGCGAGCCGTCTCCGGGGTGTGCACCCATCAAGGCTGTGCGCTCGTTCTGGACCGAGCGGCTCGGCAGCTCGACTGCCCGTGCCACAACTCCGCCTTTGCGGTCACCGGCGAAGTCCTGCACCACCAACTCCCCATCCACCTCGCGGCGTTGCCACGGATCGCGGTGCGTGAGGCGGATGGACAGGTCCAGGTGTACGTGCCGCCTCCATCAGGTGTAACCCCGCCTCCTATTCAAGGGTGAGGCCCGCACAACGGGGGGCCTGCCGGGTTCGCCGCAGGGGCGGGCCGAATACGGGGGAATCAGATGCGCACACCGAATCCCGCACGCCGGACAAGTCGGCATGGGCTGGGAGGTGGGAGCGCGTCCGCGCCGGCCGGGCACTCTGCGATGCCCGGCGCCGGCGCACCTGCGGAGAGCGGTTCCCGGCAGACCGGAGCCGGCGGCAAGAGCCCTTTTGCCGCTGGCTCCGTTTCCGTCAACCTGTGCACGACCCACCCCTTCATGCACGGCACCGTGACGGTGACAACGTGACCGGGCCGGGTGCGGGGCCGTGGAAGGCGATCAGTCCTGCGCGCGCTGTGTGACGGGCGCGTCCGTACCGTCGCCCAGGAATTCGTACCAGCGGCGGCGCAGACAGACGTAACGGGTGTCGGCCTCCACCAGCCGCAGGAAGGAGGCCGCCGCGTCCGCCAGGCGCTCCTGGAGTCCGGAATCGGCCAAGTCACCGCTCTCGGTGAAGCCTTCGTGCGCCTTGGCGAGACTGAACATGTCCGGATACACGCGGGTGCCCAGGTGTTCCAACGGGACCCGGAGCGCCCACAGCCCCCGGTTGCCTCCGACCATGGAGGGCGAGGCCGAAACGAGAAGCGCGTGCTTGTCCTTGAACGGCTGAGGCTTGACGCGCGACACCCAGTCGACGGCGTTCTTCAGTACTCCAGGCACCGATGCGTTGTACTCGGGAGCGGAGATGACGAACGCGTCGCATGCCTTCAGGCGCTCGTGCAGGGCCAGCGCGCCGGGCGGCAGCCCCTCGGCCGATTCGACGTCCCCGTCGTAGACCGGCATGGAGAACTCCCGCATATGGGCGAGGTCGACTGTCGCGCCCGCACGTTCCACCAGCTTGGCGACCAGCGAGGCAAGACGGCCGTTCAGGGAATCGGCACGCATCGACGCCCCGAAGACGAGCACTCTCACAAGATCGTGGCCTGCCCCGTGCGCGGTATCTGTGGTCATGGGATCGGACCTCCACGTGTCGAAAGGGACGACGGTGGCGTGCGAGGGCCGCCCTGCCCATGGTGGCTCGTCCCCCTACCACCGGCGACTCGGCGAGGGCATGCTGCTCCGGTGGCGCGACGGGCGCAAGGCCCGAGTATGGGAGGGAACGGCCCCCGAGCGGTGGGACCCGTCGCGAGGAGGCGTCATCCCATGAGCGTGTTTCCGGCCGAGGACATGGAGATGACCCGGCTGCTCGTCGTTTCCGACGTCGCGGCCTCGCGCCGGTGGTACGAGCAGGTGCTGGGGGCGCGCGTCGACCGTGAGTACGGGTCCGCGTGCGTGCTCAGCATGCTGGGAGCGTGGATGCTCCTGGTCGAGGGTGGCGGCCCGACCGAGGACAAGCCCACCGTGACCATGGCGCCGCCCGCGGACGCCGACCGGGTCAGCGCTGAATTGATCTTTCGGGTACGTGACTGCCGTGGCGCGTACGAAACCCTGCGGACGCGGGGGGCGGATTTCCTGACTCCGCCGGTGGATCGGGGTTACGAGATCCGGGCGTTCTTCCGCGACCCCGACGGGCATCTCTTCGAGATCAGTGAATTGGTCGCCTGACCACATCGGCGAGCGGGACTCACGCCGCCCGCCGCCGACGCCTCCTGATGAATGACCGGCGTTGTCCCGCGAGGACCGGCTGGATCAGCGGGCGGGTGGGACGAACTCGGGCTGGTCGAGCAGGCGCAGCCAGCTTCCGTCGGGCTGGCGCCGGACGACCTGCGCCCGGGCTCCGGTCCCGTCCTTCGGCGGGGTCGAGGTGAGGGCGATGTCTCCGCTGATCAGCGTCGGCAGCGGCTGTTCCGGCTCGAAGCGGGGACGGTTGGCCAGCACCTTCTCCCACAGCGCACGGATCGCCTCCCGGCCCACGGTCTCGCTGCCGGGCGGGTAGGCCATCACCGCGTTCTCTTCGTAGAGCGCGGCGACCCCGGCCGCATCACCGGCGTTGGACCGCTCGACGAACAAGCGCGTGATGTCTTCGGGGCGCATGGCCTTCTCGTATTCCGACATGGTTCCTTGCCTCTTCTCCTGCGTCGGGCTGCTGTGACTCCCAGCCTGGTCGTCGGCTCATCAGAAGTCCAACAGATGGTTCTTCCGGTAAGTAGAATCTCCAGTCATGGACCTGAGGCAGTTGGAATACTTCGTCGCGGTCGCCGAAGAGCAGAACTTCACGCGGGCGGCCGAGCGGGTGCACATCAGCCAGTCCGGCGTCAGCGCCCAGATCCGACAGCTGGAACGTGAACTCGGCGCCGAGCTCTTCGACCGGTCCGCGCGCACCGTCACCCTCACGGTCGCGGGAAAGGCCGCGCTCGAACACGCCCGCGCGGCGCTCGCCGCAGCCGGCGCGGTCGGCCAGGCGGTGGACGAGGTCACCGATCTGATCCGCGGTCGGCTCACGGTCGGGATGGTCATCGGCTGCACTCTCACGCCGCTCTTCGACGCTCTCTCCGCGTTCCACCAGGCGCATCCCCGTGTAGAGATCTCCCTGCTGGAGGACGGCTCCGACCGGCTCGTCGAGGGGGTGCGCGCCGGCACCATCGATGTGGCTCTCATCGGGACCGCGACCGCCACCCCTGATGGGCTGGACGCGCTGACAATCATCAGCGAGCGGCTCGTCGTAGCCGTTCCGGCCGGGCACCCCTTGGCCGAACAGCGGCAGGTCACGCTGCGCGACCTGGTCGCCCACCCGATCGTGTGCATGCCACCAGGCACCGGCCTGCGCACGGTGTTCGACCGTGCCTGCGCCGCGCAGAACCTCCACCCCGCGATCGCGCTGCAAGCCAGCGCCGCGGACGCCATCGCCGACCTCGCCGCCCGCGGGCTCGGCGTCGCCGTCCTCAGCAACTCGATGGCCGCGAGCTACCGCGACCGCCTCACCGCACGCACCATCGATGACGTGGAAACACCAGCGTTGCTCGCCCTGATCTGGAAGAGCACGCACGGCCCAGCGGTACGTGAGCTACTCGTGCACGGCCGACGAGCGTTCACCGAGCCCGACGCCATATAGCACGGGGAGGGGCCGTTCGTATGCGTTACGACTTCAGGGTGGTTCCGCAACAAGGTCGGCGGATTCCGGCGCGCCATCGGGCGGTTTGGGGAGCTTTAATATTAATTTTCGTGACCGTAAGGAATCGATCTGCCACGGATCGTATCCACGTCACTCCATTGGAGATCACATGAACGAGCTTCGCAAGGCGGCCGTCCTGGTCGCTGCCCTGGGCAGCTTCGCAATGCTGGCCGCGGGCACGGCGCAGGCGCACGACGGCGGGAAGGGCGGCGACCAGTTCGCTATCGGGCAGAGCAGCAACTGTAAGTCGCACGACCTGAACGTCGACGTCCTCGGCCAGGTCGGCATCCTCAACGGTCTGCTGGGCAACGCGCTCAACGGCGAGGGCAACCCGGGTGCGCAGAACACCCACATGGGTTCGAGCATGGGCTGCAACAACAGCGCCCTCTGACCCGGGGTTGCTGCGAAGTCCTGTGGCTGCCGCATCGCACCTGGCCAGGGAGTTGAGTCTCTGGCCTCGGGCGAGCGCCTGCGACGGCCCATCGGTGCATGATGAGCGTCGCGGCCATGGCTGCCCACGGGAAACATCCGCTGGAGTTGCGTGATCGTGCGGTGCGGACGGAAGTCCGCACCGCCGATCCGAAGCAACGCCGGAAGGGTCAAGGCCCCGGAGTGCCCCTCGCGGCGGCCCGACCCTGACCGCCCGTCCACGGTTGACGAGGCCGCACCTGACGGCCACCCGTGACCGTGCACCCCACGCCGACCAATGGTTGAGTGGATGTGAGGTCACATCCACAGTCAGACCATGGGCCGGCCTTCTCTGCGTACGCCGCTCCGGGACCCGCCCAGTCAGTCCACGGAGGCTGCTCATGCCCAAAGTCAGTGGTCCGTACGCGCCCGGCACCCCCTGCTGGGTCGATTTGATGGTTCCCGATCAGCAGGCGGCTCTCGACTTCTACCGGGATCTGTTCGGCTGGCAGGGAGAGGTGGGGCCGCCCGAAACCGGCGGCTACGCGCTCTGTTCGTTGAACGGCCAACCGGTCGCCGGGATCATGGCCGCGATGAATCCGGACGGCAGCACGCCCGACCCGATGCCCCCGACGGTGTGGACGACCTACCTCGCCACCGCCGACCTCGACGCCACGGAGAAGAAGAGCGCGAGCAACGGCGGCCAGGTGATGGTGCCGGGCATGGACGTCATGACGCTCGGTCGGATGGCTGTCGCGAGCGACCCCACGGGCGCAGTCTTCGGCCTCTGGCAGGCCAAGGACTTCCCCGGTGCGGGCATCGTCAACGAGCCGGGCGCCATCATCTGGAACGAGCTCAACACCAGCGACACGGACGCCGCCTCGTCCTACTACTCCAAGACGCTGGGCATCACAGCCGCCGCGATGGAGGAAGCGGACGGCTACTTCGCGCTCAACGTGGACGGCCGGACCGTCGGCGGCATGCAGGCTCTCTCCGGCATCGACGGCCTGCCGCCGGGCACGCCCTCGCACTGGCTGACGTACTTCGCGGTCGACGACACCGACAGCACGGTCGATGCGCTGATCAGGGCGGGTGGCACCGTCCTCAAGCCGCCGTTCGACATGATGGCGGGCCGCATGGCCGTCGTTCAGGACCCGCAGGGCGGGGCGTTCGCGATCATCAAGGCGACTGGGCCCGAAGCCGCCTGATCGGGACGCGGTCGCACGGACCTGTCGCACCGATCCGCCGGGTGGACCGAACGGACCGTCCTGGTCCGATTCGGTCCACCCGCCATGGGCATACGAGGCCGGGCCGGTGGAGAACGGCCTCACCGCCTGGACGACCTCGCCACCGCCGTGAACGTGAGCGTTTGCTCGGCGGCGGTCCGTGCGCCGCCGACCTTGCTGCCGGTGATGTCGGTCCACGCCCGGGTCGGTGTGGTCTCGGCGAGCCGGTTCGTCGTGGCGGACAGCCCGATTACCAGCCCGCTGTAGCGGTTGACCAGCCGGAACGTGCCGGTGGGCCGGCCCGCGGAAGTGGTGTTGGCGACGACGAACCATTGCTGCCCCGCGGTCGGCCCGCCGGCCGGTGCCTTCGTGGCGGTCGGCTCGGCGGCCCAGGCGCGGCCCGCTGTCGAGGTCGAGTCGACGCCGAGGAGCTGCCCGGTGGACGCGTTGGCGATGCGGTAGGAGCCGTCACCGTTCGGGCTGAACACCCACTTGGCCAGCGCGGAATCACCCGGCGAGGGCCACGAGGTGGTCGCGGAACCACCCGCGGCCTGGGCGAGGTAGCGGCCGCTCCCGCTCGCGATGGTGTAAGCCTTGCCCGGGTCGACCGGCGCCGGCGGAGAGGCGCTCCTTGTCACCGTCGTGTCGTAGTACTCGCCGTCGGAGCCGTTGGAGCAGAAGAACGAGCAGTACGAGCGGAACGTCTTGCCGACGACCGTGTTGGTGGTACGGCTCACCGGGTCGAGCAGCCAGCGATACCAGGAACCGGAGCGGTAGTCCCCGGAATCGCCGATCAGTCGCCACTTCTGGGTGGCGAGGTTGTCGGTGACGTAGAACCGCTGCTTCTCCGTGCCGTCCTGCTTGACCGTCTCGGGCTCGCCTATGTACTGCCCGAGGTAGGCGTCGTAGGCGATGTTCATGGTGAGCAGATCGGACTTGGCGGGCAGGGTCCCGCTTGCCTGCTGCTGGGCCACGGTGCCCGGGTTGGCCGGGTCGTAGTCGTGTGCGACGGGCGTGTAGCCGGTGGTGTGCGTGGCGTCGACCGGCTCCAAGTTGCTCTCCAGGCCGCCCAGTCCGGGCTGGGACCAGGAGCCGTCGTGCCACTTCGACCACGAGCCCGGCGCCATCTTGCCGGACATCGGGGCGCGGGCCACATGCGCCCGGCTGCCGTCCGTCCAGCCGCCCGAGACACCGCCCTTCGGGATCACCCGTGAGTCGTAGTAGACGTAGAAGTAGCCGGAGGCGGTGTCCACGAACAGGCGCGGGTCGCCGTTGCCGTAGTCGTACGTCTCGTGCGCGAACGCCGTCGTGTCGCCGCGCTCCGTGCTGTACCGCGAGGTCAGGACGTGGCTCTGGATGTCCCAGGTGCGGCCCTGGTTCTTGGAGACCGCGTAGTCGATCGCGTCGTAGTGCAGGCCGTCGCCGAACGGGCTCGGGGTGAACTCGTTGTGCACCAGGCCGTACCAGTCGCCGGTGTCCGGATCCACCCAGACACCGATCAGGTCACAGTAGTTGGGCTGCGCGTAGCTGGAGCCCGCGGGCGCCCTGGTGGCCTGACGGCCGGTCGGGCTGTTGTTGCAGCGCCAGGTGGTGTCGTTGTTGCGGTCCTGGGAGTTCTTCGGGTTCACGGCGTCGCTGAGTGCGCTCGACCGCGTGGCGGAGTCGAAGTCCTTGCCGGAGTAGAACGTCCAGGCACGGTCGTCGCTCGCGCCGTACAACGAGTGTGCCGACTGGTAGTAGAACGTGCCGTCCTTGTCGACGTACGGAGTGGCCGGGGTGTCGTCGGGGTTGCCCCAGGGGCCCCTCGGGCCGATGGCGACGGTGTACGCGGGTTCCCGGGCGGACGCCGGGGCGACCGGCAGCGTGCCGAACAGCACGGCGGCCGTCGCGACGAGCACGCCGGTGATCTTCGTTGCGATGCGGACGGGCACGAACACTCCTCTCGGAGCGGGCCGACCGCACGGCGGTGGCCCGAGGGTCAACTGATCGAGAATCAGGGGGAGTTCACGGCGACGTCAAATTAGTTTGAATAGGATCCGAACTAACAAAGTGGCTGTCAAGGCACCTGCCGGAGATGGAGGACCCGTGCCCGACCTGCGGGCGGCATCGCCGCCGCACACCGAACCGTCCTGGGCGACGGAGTCGCGCGACCGGGGAGCGATACGGCGCACCAACCTCGGCGTGGTGCTGCGCCTGTTGCGTGACGCGGGTCCCCGCTCGCGGGCTCGCATCGCCGCCGACACCGGCCTGCCCAAGCCGACGGTCACGAGCCTGGTCGCGGAGCTCGTGGCCCTCGGCCTGGTCCGGGAGGGGCCGGCCCGGCGCGAGGGCGCCGTCGGGCGCCCCGGCACCCTGGTCCACCTCGACGGTCATGCCGTCTGCGGAATCGGGGTGGAGATCAGTACCAGTTACGTCCAGGTCCTGGCGCTCGCTCTGGACGGCGAACCGCTCCACGAGCGCCGGGTCACCGTCCCGGTCGGCGCGGCCGGCTCCGAGGCCGTGCTCGACCTGACCGCCCGCGAGATCGATGCCTGCCGAACCACCGTTCAGAAGAGCGGAGTTCGCCCCGTGGGGATCACGGTCGCCGTACCGGGCGTCGTCGACGCGGCGACCGGCACCGCCCGGTACGCCCCGGCCATCGGCTGGTGCGACATCGCCGTCACCGACGGGCTGCGGGCCCGGCTCGCCGCGCCCCCACCGCGCCTGGCCCTGGACAACGACGCCAAGCTCGCCGCGCTCGCCGAGTACGCACTGGCGCGCGGCACGGACGTGCACGACATGGTGTGCGTCACGGGAGAACGCGGCATCGGCGCGGGCGTCATCAGCGCCGGCCGACTGCTGCGCGGCGCCGGCGGGTTCGCCGGCGAGGTCGGCCACATGCCGCTCGACCCGGAGCGCCGGCCCTGTGCCTGCGGACGGCGCGGCTGCTGGGAGACGATGGTCGGGCTCGACGCCATCCTGCGGCTCGCCGCCGACGAGGGCGACGCGTTGCACGACCCGGCCGTGGAACTCAACGACCGCTTCGCCCTGTTGCGCACCCGCGTCCACGACGGCGACCCGCGCACCCGCGCCGCGATGGCCCGGGTCGCGGACGATCTGGGTCTGGGCGTAGCGCTGCTGGCCGATGTGCTCAACCCCCGCGTAGTGGTCCTCGGTGGCTACTTCACGCACATCGGAGACCTCATGATCGAGCGGGTCCGCGAGGTGGTGCACGAGCGGGTCATGGCCCCGAACGCAGGCGGCTGCGAAGTCCGGCTCTCCACGCTGGGGTTCGCGGCGGCGGCCCGTGGCGGCGCGCATCTCGCGCTGGGCGCGGTGTTCGACGACCCGGCGACGATTTGAACGATGCGACGCGGCTCAGCGCCGACTTGAGGTGCGGCATCCGAGGGCCCGTCAAACCATCAGAATCCAACACGCTCAACAGTGATGTGACATATCACAGTGCCATTGCACAGGGATGTCAAGAGGGTCGACGATCCGACTTTTCCCTGGCCTTTCGGCGTTGAGCGTGAGCGGCTGATCCTGCGCGAAGCCTTGAGGCCTGCTTTTCTGACTGGCTATCATGCGTTGCTTTCTGTTTGAAGATTCCCTCATTCGTCGACCTCTGGGGATGGATTCAACAGAACCCAACGCACCCCCTCGTTCCTTCAGTCGCGTACTTGGAGTGCCTTCATGCGTTTAGCGATGCCCCGCTCCCGCTCCGGCTTCCGGCCACGCGCCACGCTTCGTGCCCTCGCGGCGCTGTCGCTGGCGGCGTCAGGCCTCACGGCCGTGGTCGCCATGTCGTCCCCGGCGGCCGCCCTGGACAACGGAGTTGCCTCCACCCCTCCGATGGGATGGAACTCCTGGAACACCCTGGGCACCGCGGTGACCCAGGACCAAGTCGTCCAGACCATCGACTTCATGGCCTCGAAGGGTCTGGTCGCGGCGGGCTACAACACCGTCACCATCGACGACGGCTGGTCGCTCAACCACCGCGACGGCCAGAGCACCGACCTGGTCAAGAACTCCTATGGCGCCATGCAGCTCTACGACGCCAACCGCAACCCCACGAGCGGAACCGACGGGACCGGATTCGACCTGACCACGGGCCACTTGATCCCGGATCCGAACCACTTCCCGTCCCGGACCGTCAACGGCAGGACCGTCAACGGCAGGACCGTCAACGGCATCGAGTACCTGAGCTGGTACGCCCACAGCAAGGGCATGAAGTTCGGCCTGTACGCCACGGACACCTACACCACGTGCCAGGGGCACCCGGGAAGTCTCGGGCACGAGTCGGCCGACGCCGCCGACTTCGTCGCGTGGGGCGTGGACTTCGTGAAGTACGACGACTGTCCGTACGGTCCGCAGATCGTCGGCCCGGACGGCCACAACTACTACACCCAGGGCGAGGGCAGGGAACTGACGCGGTCCATCTACGCCCGGGTCCAGGACTTCCAGCGGGCGCTCGACGCCGCGTCCGCAGCCCAGGGACGCCCTCGTGTGGTGCTCAGCGTGTCGGCGCAGCCCGTGCACACCGGTGTGCCGTACCTGCTGGCGCCGGACGACCCGGCCCGTACCGACCCCGTGGTCGTCGCGGCGGGCACACCCGCGCGCCAGGCCCCGGGGTACGCCCCGACCGGCGTGTGGTGCGGGCAGGTGGCGAACCTGTGCAGGATCGGCGGCGACCGCGGCCCCGACCTGGAAGGCGTCCTGTACAACGGGCAGTTGGGGACCGCCCTGCGCTACCCGGGCAACGTCAGGCCCGGAAGCTGGAACGACATGGACATGATGTTCGCCGGCTGGCAGAGCCCTTATGGCCTGTACGGCGTCGCCGACACCTGCCTCTGCCACAAGCCCATGTCCGACACCGAGTCGCGCAGCGAGCTGTCCATTCTGTCGATGATGGCCTCCCCGCTGATCTCCGGCGCGGACCTGCGCACCTCAGCCGACTCCCAGCACACGAGCGACGGCGTCACGTGGTCTACCGGCATCAGCGACTCGGCGTTGGCGATCTACAAGAACGCCGACGTCGTCGCCGTGGACCAGGACGGCGCCAAGCCCGCCACCCTGGTGGGCGATCCGCCGGGCAGCGGCACCGCACCGCTCGTCCTCAAGCGGCCCCTGGCCAACGGTGACACCGCCGTGCTGCTGGTCAACCAGGACCCGTCCAACGCGCAGACCATTTCGACCAGCCTGAGCGCACTCGGTCTCACCGGCCCCGGCTACTCCTCCAAAGAGCTGTGGACCGGCGCCACCGGCAACGTCACGGGGACGATCAGTGCTCCGGTCGCCCCGCACGGCGTTGCCCTGTACCGGCTCAGGCCACTGCCGACCACCGGCCCGGCGGCGGTGATCGGGGACGGCCGGTATCACGGCATCGGCGCCGGCGGAACCGGCGGTCAGGTCCTGGAGGTCCAGGGCACCTGCAGCGCACCGGACGGGGCGACCGGCGACATCAACACCTGGTGGAATTCCCACACTTCGGAGCAGTGGCGGTTCGACCCCAACCCCGACGGCACGGTACACATCACCGACAACTGCTCCACCGGTACGCAGGTCCACGGCACGCTCACCGGTCCGGCCTCGGCCGGCGGACGGGCCTGGGTGCTGAACGGCTACGACCCGAACAGCCCGTACCAGAAATGGCGAGTGGTCCAGAACACCGCCACCGGCCAACTGACCATCACCAGCGTGGCGACCGGCCTGGCATTGGACGCCCCGCAGCCCGCGCCCACCTCTTCCGTCGTCCTCGGCCAACCCGACGCGGCGGCGCCCGGCCAGGGCTGGACCCTGATGGCCCCTCCGGCCTTGGCCGGCCCCAGGCTCTGACCTGCCTCGTCCTCGAAGCCGACCGGGCGCCCAGCCTCCGACGGCGCGGAAACGATTGCAATATGACGACACGTCAGATATGACGGAGCGTCAGGGAAGGTGAGGAGTCGATGGGGAAGCCGGGACGACCGGGGGCGGCGGGGCGCAAGGCGCCCTGGCAGCCGCTCCTCGCGATCGGTAAGGTCGGCCCCCGCGCGACCCCGCGCCACCACAACTTCCGGCAACGGTACGAGTTCCGGCACCAGCGCACGTCCCCGCAGCAGCGCACCTCCCTGTATCGGCAGCGCAAGTCCCCGTATCAGCGCACCTCCAGGCAGTGGCACGAGCCCCACCCGCGGTCCGGCGCCGTCGGACGGTCCGCCCCCGGTCGTCCGGCGGGCCCGCCGCTCCCCGATGCCCCGGGGCTCACCGCTGCCGCCACCCCCCTCGCAGCTTCATCGGTCTGATTCGGAGTGTTCATGACGCCCGTAGCGCCGAACCCTGAACTTGTCATCGGATTGAGCCCGTTAGGCCTGCCCGACCCGCGATCGGTCGCCGCGGTCCACCGGGCCGGCGGACTCGGCGTACTGGATCTCGGGGCGGGCGACCGCCGTGCGAGAGAGGCGCTGGCGCGGGTGCGGCGCTGGACGGCGGGCGCGTTTGCCGTCCGCGTCGGGCCGTCCTGCGCGCTGACGCCCGAGGAGGTCGCCGAGGAGTGCGGCGGCACCCTCCCGCCCGTGGTGCTGCTCGCCGCCGACACCGACTGGAAGGTCCGCCAACTGGCCGATGAATGCCGGGTGTTGGTGGAGGCCGGAGACCGGGAGGAGGCGCGCCGGGTCGCGGCTGACGGCGCGCACGGGCTCGTGGCGCGCGGCAGCGAGTGCGGGGGCCGCAGCGGCGATCTGGGCACATTCGTTCTCCTCCAGGCGCTGCTGGCCGACCCGGCGTACGACCTGCCCGTGTGGGCCTGCGGGGGCATCGGCCCGCGCACGGCGGCGGCGGCCGTGGTCGGCGGCGCGGCCGGGGTCGTCCTCGACACCCAGCTCGCCCTGCTCGCGGAGTCCGGGATCGCGGACGAGGCGGCGGCCGCGCTGCGCACGATGGACGGGTCCGAGACGAGTGTCGTCGACGGAGTCCGGGCGCTGCGGAACGCCCGTACGGGACTCCAACTCCCCGTAGGTCAGGACGGGTTCCTCGCCGCCCGGTTCGCCGAGCGGTGGGGAACCGTGGCCGGTGCGGTGCGCGGGGTGCGCGGGGCGATTCTCGCTGCCGTGGGCGACCCGGCCGTGGCACGGACCCTGACGGCGGGCTCCGTGCTGGCGGACGCCCTGGGCACCCGCCTGCCCCTCGTGCAGGGCCCGATGACCCGGGTCAGCGACCGGGCGGGCTTCGCGGCGGCCGTGGCGCGCGAAGGGGCGCTGCCGATGCTGGCGCTCGCCCTGTCCGACGGCGAGCAGAGCCGCGCCCTGCTCGAAGAGACCCGCGACGAACTGGGCGATCGGCCCTGGGGCGTGGGCATCCTCGGCTTCACGGACAGCAGGATCAGGGCCGAACAACTGGCGGCCGTACGGGCGGTCCGGCCCACGCACGCGATCATCGCCGGGGGCCGCCCCTCCCAGGCGGCCGACCTGGAGGCGGTCGGCATCAAGACGTTCCTGCACGTGCCGTCGGCCACGCTGCTCAAACAGTTCATTGACATGGGCATGCGCAAATTTGTCTTCGAAGGCGCCGAATGCGGCGGACATGTCGGACCGCGCAACAGCTTTCCGCTCTGGGAGGCGCAGTTGGCGGTGGTCGAGGAGTACGTGGCTCGCGCACCCGGCACCGCGGGCGACTTCCAGGTGCTGCTGGCGGGCGGCATCCACGACGAGCGCTCCTCGGCCATGGCCGCCGTGCTCACCGCGCCGCTCGCCGCACGCGGCGTCGCGGTCGGCGTCCTGATGGGCACCGCCTACCTCTTCACGGCCGAGGCGGTCGAGTGCGGCGCGATCCGGCCGGTCTTCCAGCGCCAGGTGATCGCCGCCGGGGCCACCGCGCTCCTGGAGAGCGCCCCGGGCCACGCCACTCGCTGTGTCGCCAGCCCGTACACGGCCGACTACGCCGCCGCCCGCGCACGTCTGGGCGCCGACGGCACCCCCGACCGCCGGGCCTGGGAGGAGCTGGAGCGGCTGAACATCGGGCGGCTGCGGATCGCCAGCAAAGGGGTGGAGCGGGAGGGCGACGAGCTGCGAGCCGTCTCCGAGCAACGCCAGCTCGACGCCGGGATGTTCATGGCCGGGGAGGTGGCCGTGCTGCGCTCGGCGGCCACGACCGTCGGCGCGCTGCACGACGCGGTGAGCCGGGGCGCCGCCGCCTTCGCCGAGCGGCGGGCGGCCGAGCTGGCCGAAGCACTGGGCGCCGCCGAGGACGCCGTCGAGGAGCCTGCCGCGCAGCCGCTCGACATCGCCGTCGTCGGCATGGCCTGTATGTTTCCCCAGGCCCCCGACCTGGCGACGTACTGGGCGAACGTCGTCGGCGGCGTCGACGCGGTCACCGAGGTCCCCGCCGACCGCTGGGACCCGGAGATCTACCACGACGCCACGGGCGAGCGCGCCGGTACGACCGCGTCGCGGTGGGGAGGCTTCCTGCCGCCGATCCCCTTCGACCCGTTCGCGTACGGCATCCCGCCCGCCTCGCTCGGCAGCATCGAACCCGTACAACTGCTCGCCCTCGAAGCGGCCCGGCGGGCGCTGGAGGACGCCGGGTACGGCGAGCGGCCCTTCGACCGCTCCCGTACGTCCGTGGTCTTCGGCGCGGAGTCCGGCAGTGACCTCTCCGGCGCGACCACCCTGCGCACGGTCCTGCCCGCCTACCTGGGGGAGATACCGCCCGCCGTCGAGGAGCAACTGCCCAAGCTCACCGAGGACTCCTTCCCCGGCATGCTCGCCAATGTCATCGCGGGCCGGATCGCCAACCGCCTCGACCTCGGCGGCGCCAACTACACGGTCGACGCGGCCTGCGCCTCCTCGCTCGCCGCGCTGGACGTGGCCTGCAAGGAACTCGTCTCCGGCAGCAGCGAATTGGTGCTCTGCGGCGGCGCCGACCTGCACAACGGGATCAACGACTACCTGCTGTTCTCGTCGGTGCGCGCGCTGTCCCCGACCGGCCGCTCCCGCACGTTCGACGCCTCGGCGGACGGCACGGTGCTCGGCGAGGGGGTGGCCTGCGTCGCGCTGAAGCGCCTGGCCGACGCCGAGCGGGACGGCGACCGGGTGTACGCCGTGGTCAAGGGCATCGGCAGCGCGAGCGACGGCCGCTCCCTCGGGCTCACCGCGCCCCGGCCCGAGGGCCAGCGGGCCGCGCTGGAACGGGCCTACCGGGCGGCCGGGGTCTCGCCCGCCCGGGTCGGCCTGGTCGAGGCGCACGGCACCGGGACCGTGGTCGGCGACCGCACCGAACTGGCCACGCTGACGGCCGTGTTCGCCGAGTCGGGCGCGGCGCCGGGCGGCTGCGCCCTCGGCTCCGTCAAGTCCCAGCTGGGCCACACCAAGTGCGCGGCGGGACTGGCGGGCCTGATCAAGGCGGCGATGGCCCTGCACACCGGGATCACTCCGCCCACGCTCCACCTCAAGGAGCCGAACGCCGCCTGGGACCCCGCCACCAGTCCCTTCGCGTTCCACGCCGAGGCCCGGCCGTGGGCGGCCCCGGTGGCCGAACGGATCGCGGGGGTCAGCGCGTTCGGCTTCGGTGGCACCAACTTCCACGCGGTGCTCACCGCCCACGACGCGGGCGCGCCACCGGTCCAGGGGTACGAGGCGTGGCCGGCCGAGCTGTTCCTGTTCCGGGGCGCGGATGCCGCGGCGGCCGGACGGGAGGCGGAGCGGCTGCTTGGCGAGCTGGACGGCCCGGGCGCGGGCCTGCGGCTGAGGGACGCGGCGCTGGTGGCGGCCCGGCGCGCCGCGACCCGGCCGGGCCCGGTGCGGATCGCGGTCGTCGCGCAGAGCGTGGGCGAACTGCGCGGCCTGCTGCGGAAGGCGGCGGACGGGGAGCGGGGACGGGGGGTGTACGCGGCGGAGGGGCCCGCGACGGACGGGGTCGAGTCGGGCAGCCTCGCCGGCAGGCCGGAGGCGGACGGGCTCGATATGGACGGGCCCGATCCCGGCGGCCTCGGAACCGACCCCAAGGTCGCCTTCCTCTTCCCCGGTCAGGGCAGCCAGCGCCCCGGCATGCTCGCCGAGCTCCTCGTCGCGTTCCCGGAGGCCGCGCACCTGGTGCGGCAGGGCGGGGCGTACGCCTCCGCGCTCTATCCGCCCGAAGCTTTCGAGCCGGGCGCGGCCGACCGCCGGCAGGAGGCGCTGAAGGACACGCGGATGGCTCAACCAGCCCTGGGGATAGTCGAGTTGACGGTGAGTCACGTACTGGACTGGGCAGGCGTACGCCCCGACATGGCGGGCGGGCACTCCTACGGGGAGCTGGTGGCCCTGGCGGCCGCCGGAGCACTGACCCCGGACGTGCTGCTAGACCTGAGCGCCCACCGGGCCGAGTCGATCCTGGATTCGCTCGGCGACGACCCCGGCGCGATGGCCGCGGTCACGGCCGACCCGGCCGACGTGGAGCACGTCCTCGCCGGGACCGGTCTCGGCGGCCGGGTCGTGGCCGCCAACCGCAACGGCCCCCGGCAGACCATTGTCTCCGGCCCCACCGTCCTGGTCGACGAGGCGATGGAGCACCTCCAGGGCGCGGGACACGGCGTGCGGCGCATCCCGGTCGCCTGCGCCTTCCACAGTCCGCTGGTCGCGGGCGCGGGCGAGCGGTTCGCCCCGGTCCTGGCCCGGCACACGGTCAGGGCGCCGGAGTTCCCCGTCTGGGCCAACCGGACGGCCGCCGTCTATCCGGCCCGGCCCGACGGCGTACGAGCCGAACTGGCCGCGCAGATCGGGTCCCCGGTGCGCTTCGCCGAACAGGTCGAGGCGATGTACGCGGCCGGGGCGCGGATCTTCGTCGAGGCGGGCCCTGGCGCCGTGCTGACCGGCCTCGTCGGCCAGATCCTGGGAGACCGGCCACACCTGGCGGTCGCCTGCGAGCCGCGCCCCGGCGCCGGGCTGCGCGGACTCCTTGAGTCCCTGGCGAGACTCGCGGTCGCGGGCGTGCCGGTACGCGCCGAACGGCTCCTCCAGGGCCGGGGCGCGGTGCCGGCGCGGCCGGAGCCGAGCGGCTGGACCGTGGACGGCCAACTCGTCCGCACCCGCTCCGGCGAACTGCTCCCCGGAGCCCTGAAACCGGCCCGACGGGTCAGTCTGGAGACGAGCACGGTGACGCGCGACAGCGACCCCCGGCACGACGAGCGCGAACTCATCGCGGACTACCTGCGCACGACACGCGAGCTCGTGGCGGCCCAACGGGACGTTCTGCTCACGCACTTGGGGGCCATGGGCGGCGCCGCCTCCCCGCCGCCGGTGCCTCCTCTCCCCGCCCGTACGGAAGCAGCTCCCCAACCGGCCGTGGCCGAGGAGGCTCCGGCCGCCGAGGCCCCGCGTCCGGTCGTGGTCGACATCGAGCAGGCCGTGCTCACCGTCATCAGCGAACGGACCGGCTATCCGGCCGACATGATCGAACCCGATCTGGACCTCGAAGCGGACCTGAGCATCGACTCCATCAAGCGCACCGAGATCGTCGGCGAGCTGGCCCGTCACCTCGCGGGGACCCGCACCTTCGACGACGCGGAGATGGAGGAGCTGTCGCGGGCCCGGACGGTCGCCGCGATCACGGCGTGGATCACGGGGCACGAGAGTCCTGCCGAGCCCAAGTCCGAGCCCGTGCCCGTGATCGCCGAAGCCGGTCCTGAGCCCGTCCGCGGCGTCGCCCCGCGCCGCTGCCTCCTTGAGGAGACGCCCCTCGACGTGCCCGCCGCACCGCCGGACCCCGACCTCCACGGCAGGCGCTTCGCCCTGCTCGGAGGCGGCGCGACCGCCGAGGAGCTGGCGGCCCGGCTGGTCGACAGGGGAGCGGACGTCCTCGCGTACGACACCGACCGGCGGCTCGACGCGGCCGACGGCCCACTCGACGGGGTCTTCCACCTGGGAGCCGTGCTCCCCGCAGCCCCGTCCGACGGCGGCGGGGCGCTGCTCCCCGGGGCCTTCGAGGTCTTCCGGGCCGCCCTGCGCCTCGCACCCCGTTGGCTGATCTGCGGCAGGACCGTGCCCGGCGCCGGAGAGGAGGCGGGGGCGGGGCTGCACGGGCTGTTCCGGACCATCGGGCGGGAGTACGGCGACCTCGCCGCCCGCGTCGTCGACCTCGACCCGGCGGCCACCGCCGCCCGGCGGGCCGACTTCTTGCTGGCCGAGCTGTATGCCGAGGACCACGCCCCCGTCGTCGTGCGCACCGATGCCGGGCGCTACGGGTACGAGCTCGTGGAGCGCGGCCTCGGCGGCCTGGCGCGTACCGGCGCGGGGCCCGCCGGGGACGGGGCCGCCGAAGCGGCGGCGCTCGGGCTCGACCGGGACTGTGTCGTCGTGCTCGCCGGAGGCGCACGCGGAATCACCGCGGACTTCGCCATGGCGCTGGCGGCGGCCTCCCACTGCCGGATCGAGCTCCTCGGCAGGACCCCGCTGCCCGCCGGGCCCGAGGAACCGGAGCTCGCGGGCGCCGCCGACGCGCCCGCGCTGCGGGCGCTGTTCGCCGCCCGGGGCGAGTTGGCTCCCGCCGCGATCGAGCGAGAGGTCGCCAACGTCCTCGCGGGCCGTGAAGTCGCCCACACCCTCGACCGGTTGGGGCGGCTCGGCAGCCCCGCCGCGTACCGCGTCGCCGACATGCGTGACGGCGCGGCCGTGGCCCAAGTCGTCAAGGAGATCCAGGCGGAGCGCGGGCGCATCGACGTGGTGGTGTACGCGGCGGGCGTGATCGAGGACCGGCTCATCGAGGAGAAGGACCCCGAGTCGTTCCGGCGGGTGTACGCGACGAAGGTGGACGGCGCCCGCGCACTGCTCGACGCCGCGTCCCAACTGCCCCAAGGCCCGCGCACGGCCGTGCTGTTCGGCAGCGTCTCCGCCGTCCTGGGCAACCGGGGCCAGAGCGACTACGCCGCCGCCAACGACGCGCTCGCGGGCCTCGGCGAGCGGTGGGCGCGGCGCACCGGGCGGCGGGCGCTGACCGTGCACTGGGGGCCGTGGGCGCCGTCCGCGGTGCACGGTGGCATGGTCACCCCGCACCTCGCCCGCGAGTACGCCCGGCGCGGTGTGGCCCTCATCGACCGCGAGGAGGGCGCGCTGGCCTTGCTGCGGGAGCTGGCCTGGGGCGACGAGTCGGCCACGTCCGTCGTCTACACGGCATCGGTCCTGTGACATGGTCGAAGTGACTCCCGACACAGCTGATTTGACGAAGTGTCAAATCCCCGTGGCCATCGTCGGCATGTCCGTCCTGCTGCCCGGCGCCAAGGATCTGGACGCCTACTGGCGCAACCTCGTCGACGGTGTGGACGCCGTACGGGAGGTCCCCGAGGGGCGCTGGGACCCGGTCTACTACCGGCCCGGCGACCAGGGCGGCGCCGCCGACCGGATCTACTGCCGGCGCGGCGGCTTCGTCGACGGCCTCGCCGAGGTCGACGCCGCCCGCTTCGGCATCATGCCAAGCTCGGTGGCGGGCACCGAGCCCGACCAGCTCATCGCGCTCTCGGTCGCGGCCCGGGCGATCGCGGACGCGGGCGGCGAGGAGCGGCTGCCCGAGCGCGGCCGGGTCGGTGTCGTCCTGGGCCGGGGCGGATACCTGGGCCCGGGCCTCGTCCGCCTCGACCAACGGGTGCGCACCGCCCACCAGTTGACGCGCACCCTGGGCGAGCTCATGCCCCACCTCGCCCCGGACCAGCTCGACCGGGTGCGGGCCGCCTTCACCGAGACGCTCGGCCCCGAGCACCCGGAGTCGGCCATCGGGCTCGTCCCCAATCTGGCGGCGTCCCGCATCGCCAACCGGCTCGACCTGCGGGGCCCGGCGTACACGGTGGACGCGGCCTGCGCGTCCTCGCTGATCGCGGTCGACCAGGCGGTGAGCGAACTGGCCGCGGGCCGCTGCGACCTGATGCTCGCCGGCGGGGTGCACCACTGCCACGACATCACCCTGTGGAGCGTCTTCGCCCAACTGCGCGCCCTCTCGCCGAGTCAGCGCTGCCGCCCCTTCCACGCGGCGGCCGACGGCATCCTCGTCGGAGAGGGCACGGGTGTCGTCGTCCTCAAGCGACTCGCGGACGCCGAACGCGACGGCGACCGTGTGTACGCGGTGATCCGTGGCACCGGCGTCGCGGGTGACGGCCGCGCCGCCGGGCTGATGAACCCCGACCCGGGCGGCCAGACCCGCGCCGTCCGGCAGGCCTGGCGAGCGGCGGGCCTCGATCCGCGCGCCCCCGGCTCCCTCGGCCTCCTGGAGGCGCACGGCACCGGCACTCCGGCGGGCGACGCGGCCGAACTGGCCACGCTGGCCGAGGTGTTCGGGCCGGGCGCCGACGGAGCGGACACGGCCGTCATCGGCTCGGTGAAGTCGATGATCGGCCACTGCATGCCCGCCGCGGGCGTCGCCGGACTGGTGAAGGCGGCCCTCGCCGTGCACCACGCGACCCTGCTGCCGACCCTGCACTGCGACGAACCGCACCCCGCCCTCGCCCGCACCCGGTTCCGCCCGGCGGCCCTCGCCCGCCCGTGGGAGGGGCCGTTGCGCCGGGCCGCCGTCAACGCGTTCGGGTTCGGCGGGATCAACGCCCATGTGGTCCTGGAGCAGGCCCCGGGCGCCGTGCCCGCCCGGCACCGGGCGGCCGTGCGCGAACCCGAGCGGGTGCTGCGCCTGAGCGCCGACACGGCCGAGGACCTGGCACGGTTCCTGGACGCGGACGACACGACGGTACGGGCGCGGGGCGACGCCTCGCACGCGCAGGCTGCTTCCGCCGTGTACGGGCCAAGTGCCTCCGTCCCGTACACGCAGGGCACTTCGGAGACCCCCGCCGCCCGGCTCGGCATCGTCGATCCGACCGCCAAGCGGCTGGCGCTCGCCCGCCGGGCGGTCGCCCAGGGCCGCCCGTGGCGCGGTCGCAGCGACGTGTGGTTCGCCCCGCGCCCGCTGCTGGGGAAGGCGGGCGGGGGCAAGGTGGCGTTCGTCTTCCCCGGTCTGGAGGCCGAGTTCGCCCCCCGGGTGGATGAGGTGGCCGAGCACTACGGGCTGCGGCTGCCGGGCCGTGCGTACACCGAGGCGACCGATGTCGCCCGGCACGGGCTCGGTGTGCTCCGCGTCGGCCGGATCCTCGACGAAGCCCTGCGCGCGCTCGGCGTCCGGCCCGACGGGGTCGCCGGACACAGCGTCGGGGAATGGACGGCGATGATCGCGGGCGGCATGTTCGCGGCCGACGAGGCGGACGACTTCTTCGCCTCCTTCGACCCCGACTCGCTCCGGGTGCCGGGCCTTGCGTTCGCGGCGATCGGAGCCCCGGCGGCCCGGGTGAGCGAGGCGCTCGCCGACTGGCCGGACCTCGTCCTCTCGCACGACAACTCGCCCGGTCAGTCGATGGTGTGCGGCCCGGAACAGCCGGTCGAGGAGTTCGCGGCGAAGCTCCGGGCCGAGCGCGTGATCTGCCAGGTGCTCCCGTTCCGCTCCGGCTTCCACACACCGATGCTCGCCCCGTATCTGGGCCCCATGAAGCGGGGCGTGGACGCGGCGAAGATCCTTCCGCAGCGGGTCCCGGTCTGGTCCGGCACCACGGCGGCCCCCTTCCCGGCCGGCCCCGACGAGGTCCGCGCCCTGTTCGTCCGCCACCTCCTGGAGCCGGTACGGTTCCGGCCGCTCACCGACGCCATGTACGCGGCGGGCTTCCGCGCCTTCGTCCAGGTGGGCACGGGCCGTCTGGCCTCGCTGATCGACGACACCCTCAAGGACCGCGACCACCTCACGCTCAGCGCCAACTCGCCCCGGCGCGGCGGACTCGCGCAACTGCTCCGGGTGGAGACGGGGCTGTGGGCGGAGGGGTACGCGCCGAGCCCCGCCCGGCCCGCCCGGCCGCGTGTCTCCGAAGCGACGACCACCTCCGCCGCCCCGATCCCCCTCGACCTCACGGCCGCGCTGGTCCCGCTCGACCCCCACCGCCTGGACGAGTTACGCGCCGAGCTGCGCCCCCGTACGGAGTCTGAGGCTGAACTCCCCACCCCCACACGCCTGTTGAGCGACTCCCTCACCCGGCGCCACCCCGTCGCAGCCGAGCTCGACGCGCTGATGCGGGAGACGGTGGACAGCGTCACGGCCGTACTGGAGGGCGCGGGGGCTCCGGCGGTGTCCGGCACACCGGCCGCGCCGGACAGCGCCGCCCCACCCCCCGAGCACCGCACCCGACTCCGCGTCTCCACCACGGCCATGCCGTACCTCCTCGACCACTGCTTCTTCCCGCAGCGGCCCGGCTGGCCCGATCCCGCCGACCGGCATCCGGTCGTCCCCGCCACCACCGTCCTGCACCACCTGATGGCCGCCGCCGAGTGTGCCGCGCCCGGGCAGCGGGCGGTCGCCGTGCACGACGTGCGGCTGGAGAAGTGGGTCAACGCCATCCCGGCCGTGGATGTGACCATCACCGCCAGGCCGCAGGGCCGCGGCCGGTGGGCGGTCGCGTTCGGGCCGTACGCCCGCGCGACCGTCCAACTCGCCCCCGCCTACCCGGCCCCGCCACCCGCGTCACCCCTGGACGCGGCCGACGAGCGCCCGCCCGACATCGCGGCGGCCCAGCTGTACGAGGACCGGTGGATGTTCCACGGGCCCGCCTTCCGGGGCGTCACCGCGCTGCGCGGGGTCGGGCCCGGCCACGTCCGGGGCACGATCACCACGCCGTCCGCGCCGGGCGCGCTCCTCGACAACGTGGGCCAACTCCTCGGCTACTGGCTGATGTCGACCCACCACACGCGGACCGTGATCTTCCCGGTCGCCCTGGAGCGGGCCCGCTTCCACGGGCCGCCCCCGCCCACCGGCACCCGCGTCGACTGCCATGCCGTCATCACCTCGCTCACCGAGGACACTCTCCTCGCGGACGTCCGGCTCAGCCTCCCCGACGGGACGGTGTGGGCGGAGCTCTCCGGCTGGCGCGACCGCCGGTTCTCCGGGCTCGACGCGCGCAGGTCCGGCGGCTACCCGGAACACCGCGCCCTCGCCGAGGCGCAGCCCGGCGGCTGGTGCCTGCTGCGGGACGCATGGCCGGACCTGGCCTCCCGCGACCTGCTGACGCGCATGCAACTGGGCCGGGCCGAGCGGGCGGCGTACGAGGCGCGGCCGCCGCGCGGCCGGCGGCAGTGGCTGCTCGGCCGGATCGCCGCCAAGGACGCGGTCCGGCGGTGGCTGTGGGAGCGCGGCGAGGGCGCGGTGTTCCCGGCCGAGATCGAGATCGTGAACGAGAAGTCGGGGCGGCCGCGCGCGGTGGGGGTGCACGGGCGCAGGCTCCCGGCCCTTGACCTGTCCCTCGCCCATCGGGGCGACCTCGCGGTCGCACTCGTACGCCCGCCGGGGCACGGCCCGTACGCGAACGGCGTCGGCATCGACGTCGAAGAGATCGTGGACCGCACCCCCGAGACCCACCGCGTCGCCCTCGGCCCCCGCGAACTCGCCCTTCTCGGCAGGCTCGTCGCCGCCGGGCCCGGCGAGTCAGAGGCCCTGTGGTTCACCCGGTTCTGGGCGGTCAAGGAGGCCGCCGCCAAGGCGGAGGGCACAGGGTTCGGCGGGCGGCCGCACGCCTTCGAAGTGACCGGCGCGGCCCCCGACTCCCTCACCGTCACCGTCGACGGCCGCCGCCACCACGTGCACTGCACCCTCGTCGACCCCACCCATGTCGTGGCCTGGACCACGTCTGCGACGACCCTCAAGGAGAGCACTCAGTGACCACCAGCGAACGGCCCCCCGGGCCCGCCCCCCTCGCACCTCCGGACGAGGAGAGGGTCCTGGCCGAGATCGCCGCTCTGATCGTGGAGGTGCTCGGGGACTATGCCCCCGACCCCGCCGAGATCCGCCCCGAGACCCTGTTCGGCGACGACCTGGAGCTGGAGAGCATCGACCTCGTCATGCTGTCCGGAAACCTCCAGGAGCGGTACGGCGAACAGGTCAACTTCGCCGAGTTCGTGGCCTCTCTGGAGATCGACGAGGTCATCGAGCTGTCCGTCGGCCGGCTCGTCGACCATGTGCTGCACAGCCTCGGCGCGGCCCCGGAAGCGGGAGCGACGCCATGGTCATGATCCGCGCGAACGGTCTCGGCCTGCACGTCCAGCGGCTGCGCCCGACCCACCAACGTCCTTACGCGACCGTGGTGTTCGTCCACGGCGCCTTCATCGACAGCCTCGCCAGCTACTACTTCACCCTCGGCCCCCGGTTCGCGGCGGCCGGGTTCGACGCCGTGATGTTCGACCTGCGGGGACACGGCCGCAGCGAGCGCCCGCCCAGCGGCTACACCCTGGAGCACTTCACCGCCGATCTCGACGCCCTGCTCGACGAACTGGGCATCACCCACCCCGTCCACCTCGTCGGCAACTCCTTCGGCGGCACGGTCGCCCTCGACTTCGTCGTCCACCGGCCCGAGCGCGTCGCCACCGTCACCGTCGTCGAGTCGGGGCCCGCCAGCCGGGCCTGGTCCCACACGATGACGAACGCCCTGCGCCACGCCGGTGACATGGGGGACGACGAGGCGCTGGTGTGGTTCACCGAGCAGTACGGGACGCTCTCCTCGACCCGGACCGGCGACGCCCGCCACGACGCGCACATCCGCCGGCTCGGCCGGGCCGCCGCCCGGCTCGTACGCGCCACCACCATCGCCGAGGACATGCCCACCGGACGGGTGCTCACCGACGAACAGCTCGGCGGGGTCCGCTGCCCGGTGCTCCTGGTCAACGGGCAGGAGGGCCTGGTGGCCGCCGAGTCCGCCCGGCTGCGGTCGCTGCTGCCGCACTGCTCGGTCGCGGTGGTGCCCGGGCAGAAGCACTCGGTCCTGGTCGAGGCCTCCGACGCCGTCGGGCGGCTCGCCCTGGACTGGGTCCGCGAGCATGCCGGGGTCGCGGCCGAGCCCAGCGGACCGGGGCCGGTCCGGTGAGCCGCTTCCTGTTCGTCGTGCCGCCGCTGACCGGGCACATCAACCCGGCGGCCGCCGTCGCCGCCGAGCTGACCGCGCGCGGCCACGAGGTGGCGTGGGCGGGGCGGCCGGCGATCGTCGAGCGACTGGTGGGGGAGCGGCCCCGGGTGTACGTGTGCGCCGGGCCCGACCACCTCGCGGGGCGGCCGCCCCAACTGCGCGGGATCGCCGCCCTGAAGTTCCTGTGGGCCGACTTCCTCGGCCCGCTCGCCGAGGCGATGGCGCCCGGGGTGGCGGCGGCGATCACCGCCTTCCGGCCGGACGTGGTGGTGGCCGACCAGCAGACCGTGGCGGGCGCCCTGGTGGCGGAGCGGCTCGGTGTGCCGTTCGCGACCTCGTCGACCACCTCGGCCGAGCTCACCGAGAGCATGGCCGCGATGCCGGGCGTGCGCGGCTGGCTCATCGGGCTGCTCCGGGAGCTGCGGGAGCGGATCGGCGATCCGGCCGCCACGTACGACCCGCGCTTCTCACCGGCGCTCACCCTCGCCTTCACCACCCCCGAGCTGACCGGCCCGTACACCGCGCCGGAGACGGACCTCTGCTTCGTCGGGCCGGCGCTGGCCACCCGGCGCGCCGCCTCCGGGGACTTCCCCTGGCAGTGGCTCGACCTGGCGCCGGGGACGGCATCCGTCCTGGTCACGCTGGGTACGGCGAACATCGACGCGGGCGGCCGCTTCCTCGCCGAGAGCGTCGCGGCGGTCCGGGCCCGCGCCGGACGGCTGCGGGCGGTGGTCTGCGACCCCGGCGGGCTGCTCGGGGCGGTGCCACCCGGGCCCGATGTGCTGGTCAGGGCGCACCTGCCGCAAGTCGCCGTCCTGGAGCGGATGTCGGCGGTCGTCTGCCACGCGGGGCACAACACCGTCACCGAGGCGCTGTGGCACGGGGTGCCGCTGGTGGTCGCCCCGATCCGGGACGACCAGCCGGTCGTGGCGACCCAAGTGGTGGGCGCCGGGGCCGGGTTGAGGGTGAGGTTCGCTCGGGCGGGGCGCGAGCAGATCGGCGCGGCCCTGGACTCGGTGGTGACCGAGCGGGGCTACCGGGACGCGGCCCGCCGTGTCCGGGACGCCTTCCGCACCGCCGGCGGCGAGTCGGCCGCCGCCACGCACCTGGAGAAACTCGCCGCCGCCACGCCCGTCGCGAGACGCCCCCGATGAAGCCCCCGCACAGCCCCGGACGAGCCCGCACAGAGCCCCCACAGAGAGGGACGCACATGCCCGACAGTGAACGGATCGCCCAGCTCCGCCCCTCGTACCAGGACGAGCTGGCCCGTGGCACGGGCCGCTTCTTCCTGCCGGCGCGCACCGACTGCCCGTGGTGCCTGGGCACCGAGCTGCGCCGCAAGTTCCGCACCACGGATCTCATCCAGGGCAAGCCGGGCGAGTTCGTCCTCGACCAGTGCCGGGGCTGTGGCCACGTCTTCCAGAACCCGCGGCTGAGCCAGGAGGGTCTGGACTTCTACTACCGGGACTTCTACGACGGGCTCGGCGCCGAGACGACGGCCAAGATGTTCGAGGGCAACGGCAGCAAGAAACGGTTCCGTCGCAGCGCCCGGGCCCTGCGGCGGGTCGCCCTGCCCGGCCGGTGGCTGGACGTCGGCACCTCGCTGGGCCACTTCTGCGCCACCGCCAAGGAGGTGCTGCCGGATACCGAGTTCGACGGCCTCGACATGGGCGAGGGCGTCGAACTCGCGGCCAAGGAAGGCCGGATCCAGGAGGCGTACCGAGGACTCTTCGTGAACCTCGCCGACGAGATGGCGGGCCGCTACGACGCGGTCAGCATGTTCCACTACCTGGAGCACACCCTCGACCCACACCGCGAACTCGACGCCGCGCACAGGGCGTTGGCACCCGGCGGCCATCTCCTGATAGAGGTCCCCGACCCCGAGTCGCTGTCGGGACGGCTGCTCGGCCGGCTCTGGCTGCCCTGGTTCCAGCCCCAGCACCTGAACATGGTCCCGATGGGCAATCTCTGCCGACGGCTGCGCGAGCTCGGCTTCACCGTCGAGGTGGCCGAGCGCCGCGACGCCCACATCCCGGCCGACCTGGCGTGCGCCACCTGGTTCCTGTTCGACCGGCTGCTGCCGCGCGACGACGCACCCTGGCGGCCCCACCGCCCGGGCCGCGCCGCCCGGGCCGCTCGGTTCGCGCTGGTGTGGGCGGCCGTGCCGGTGCTGATCGTGGCGTACGGACTCGACCAGCTGATCAACCCGCTGCTGCGGCGGACCCGGTTCTCCAACGCGTACCGGGTGATCGCCCGCCGCGACGGGTGAGAGCCCACCGCCGTTCTCTTTCATTCACCCGTTCCAAAGGCGCTGGAACGGATCTCCGGGCAGCCTCGACGTCATTTTCCCGGCGCCGCACTTTCGGCCACGCGGGCCGGAATCGCGTTCTGTGACGCGGCTGCGCCTGCCATCGATTTGGTGGTGCGTTCTCCGTGTTCCATGATGTGAGTGGGGATCAGGGTTGGCTCACGCCTGCGAACTGCAGGACACGCGCACTTTGTTGATTGGTCAACAGGTGAGGTCGGGGGACCTGCGCGCCGTGGATGCCACCTATCTCCATTCCCGTTCAACTTTCATCTTCCAGGTAAAGGCAGCATGCCCGTCCAGCGGTTCTCAGACCTCGTGCGTTTCGCCCGAGACTGCTCCCCTTTCTATGCCGACCTCTACGCAGACCTGCCGCCCGAGGTGAACAGCCTCACCGATCTGCCCGTGGTGGATCAGAACGCGTTCTGGGCGGCCAATACCCTGCACGACAACCGCGTCCTGACCGCCCCCCTGGCAGAAGCCGTCGTGTTCAAGACGGGCGGCACCACCGGCACGCCGCGCTTCTCCTGCTACACCCGGGAGGAGTGGCGCGAGTTCGTCACGGCGTTCGGCGCCGGCCTCGTCGACGCGGGTCTGCGGCCCGGTCATCGGGTGGCCGATCTGTTCTACGCCGGGGAGCTCTACGCGAGCTTCCTGTTCATCCTGGACTCGCTCGCACACGCTCCCGTGGCCAATGTGCGCCTGCCCATCGGCGGCGGAGCCCCCCTGGAGTCGACGGCCTCGGCCCTCCAGGACTTCGGCGCCCACGTCGTCGCCGGCACGCCGACCACCCTGTGCCGGCTCGCCGAGCACCTGACGGCGGCGGGCCGCCAACTCCCGCAGGTGGAGCTCCTGTTCTTCGGTGGCGAGGCGCTCTTCTCCGACCAGCGTCGCCTCCTCGCGGACGCGTTCCCCAACGCCGTACCCCGCTCCCTCGGCTACGCCAGCGTCGACGGCGGCCTGCTCGGCAGGCCTGTCGCCGGCCCGGACACGCGCACGCACCGGCCCTTCACCCCGCACACCGTCGTGGAGATCCTCGACGAGACGACCGGCGAACCGATCCGCGAGGCGGGCCGCCCCGGGCGGGTCGTCGTCACCCAGCTCTTCCGCAGCCTCATGCCCGTCATCCGCTACCCCGCCGGCGACCGCGCCGAGTGGACCGACACCGAAGGCGGCGCGTTCCGCATCCTGGGCCGCGCCGAGGAAGGCGTACGCGTCGGGCCCGTCTCGCTGTACTGGGACGACGCCACCAGCGCTGTCGCCGAAGCCGACACCGACGGCCTCGTCACCGGCACGCAACTCGTCGTACGCCGCTGGGCGGGTCGCGACGGCCTCATACTGCGCCTGGCCACCGCCCCCGGGCACGACCCGGCCGTGCTGGACGTCCTGGCCAAGGCGGTCGTCACCGGACTGAACACCGCCCGGCCGCTCTACCCCGACAGCGTCGACACGGGATTCGTCCACCCCCTCGGCGTCGAGTGGACCCGTCACCGCGACCTCGTCGTCAACTCCCGCTCCGGCAAACTCGTCCGCGTCCTCGACGAGAGGCCGACCGCATGAGCACCCCGACGGCGGCACCCGGCCGCCGGCTCCCGCTCGTCCTGCGCAACCGCGCCTTCGGGGCGGTATGGCTGGGCCAGGTGCTCACCCAGGCCGGGACGCGCATGTTCCAGGTGGGCACTTCCTGGTGGCTGATCGGCTACGCGGCCTCCGGCGACGGTGGTTTCGCGGCCGGGTTGCTCATGGCCGTCAGCACCCTGCCCGCCGTGGCCCTGGCCCCGCTCGTCGCCCGCGCCATCGCCCGCTGCTCCCACCGCTCGCTGCTGCGCGCCGCGGCAGCCGGCGCGGGAACGGCCGCCGCGGCACTGGCCGGCTGGGCCGCCGCCAGCGACCTGCCGGTCGTCGCGGTCTACGCGGCGGCCCTGGCCCTGGCGACCTGCCAGGCCTTCTTCGACCCGTGCCTGACCACGTCCGTGCCCCAACTCGTCGACGACCAGGACATCGAGGCGGCCACCGGCTTCGAACTGTCCACCCAGTCGCTCGCGAGCCTGGGCGGAGCCCTGCTCGGTGCCCTCGTCGTGGACGTGGCCGGAGTGGCCGGCCTCGCGGCGGGCTGCGCCGTCGCCAACGGCACGGCCGCGGTGCTCATCACGACCGTCCGCTTCCGCACCCCGACCGACGGCACCGGGCCCGGCGCCGACCCGGCCGAGCCCGCCCCGCGGCGGACGCTGCGTCAGATCCTGGGCGCGCTGCCGTACGTCCGTGCCATCCTGCTCTGCTTCACCGCGGCCAACCTCTTCACCACCGCCGTCTTCGTCGTCATGCCGTTGTACACGGCCACGGTCCTGCACGGCGACGGCGCCACCGTGTCCCTCCTGGAGGCGTCCCTGGGCCTGGGCACGCTCATCGGCTCCTTCACCGGCGCCCGGGTGCCCGGCCGTCCCACGGTGGCCGGCTCCGCCTGCCTGGGCGCGATGGCCGTCGCCCTCGCCGTGCCCGGCGTGATCGCCGCCCGGCCCGTCATCGCCGGCGCCCTCCTGGTGACGGGCTGGTGCGTCGGAGTGATCGGCGTCCGCTTCGTGGCCCTGTTCCAGCGCCTGGTCCCGGCCTCCGACAAGCCCGCCTTCTTCGCCGTCATGCAGGCCGTGCTCGGAGCGACCTTCCCGGTCGCCTCGCTGCTGTTCGGACTCCTTGGCGACCACCTCTCCGCCCGGACGCTGTGCCTGATCCAGGCGGCCGGCCTGGTGCCCGCCGCCCTCGCCCTGCTCCTGCTGCCCGGGCAGGCCCGTACGACCGCGGAACTCGCCGCCGACCCGGACGACGAAACCGCCGCGCACCCGGCGCCGTCCGCCACCCCCACGCCCGCCGCCGGAGGCACCCGATGACCGCCGTGATCGAGCAGGCCGCGCCGACGGACATCGCCGACCTCCGCCAGCTGTACTACGCCGTCTACGGACCTCACTACCCCACGGCGCTGGGCACCGACCCCGCCGAGATGTCCCGGCTCATCCGCGACCCGCACACCCTCTGGCTCGTCGCCCGCTGCCCCCGTACAGGCGCCCTCGCCGGTTCGGCCGCGATCCACGGCGAGGCCGGCACCCGCATCGGCCGCCTCGAAGGACTCGCCGTCCACCCGGACCAGCGCGGATCGGGGCTCGCCGGACGGCTCACCGAGGCGCTGTGCTCCGCCACCCTCGACGCCGGGACCCTCGACTCGGTGTACGCCACCGTCCGGACGGTCAGCGCCGGACCCCAGCGGGTCGTGGCCCGCCACGGCTTCCGCCCGTTGGGCATCCTGCCCAACGCGGTCGACCTCGGCAGCCGGGAAAGCCTCGCGCTCTACGCGCGTCACTCGCCCGGGGTGCTGGACCGCCGGGTGCCCGTCGCCGAGGTGCCCGCCCTCCTGGCACCGCTCCTGGGCACCGCCGGGGCGAGCCTCGGCATCAGCTACGCGAACGCCCGGCCCACGCCGCCGCTGCCGCTGCCCGCCGGGCCCGGGGCCGCGCCACTGGAAGTGATCGAGGCGCCGGCCTTCGTCCGCCGGCGCTTCCACGCCCACTTCCCCGACGGCGGCCGCTGGTTCTACCCGCTGCACACCCCGAACATCCTCCTGACCCCCGCCGACGGAGGCGGCTTCGAGGTGTACGCCTACCTCAACCGCACCGGGGGCTACTGCGCCCTGGTCGCCGCCCACCCCGACCCGGCGGCCGCCGCGGGGTGGCTGGAGCCGGTCACCCGCACCCTCACCCGCGCGGGCGCCGGCTACGTCGAGGCGCTCGTCCCCCTCGAACACCACGCCGCGCTGTCCGCCTTCGCGGCCCAGGGCTTCATCGCCGGGGCCGTGTACCCGGCCATGCGCCGGGACGGGGACGGCTTCCACGACTACGTGGTGATGTCCCGCACCACCGAGCACATCGACTTCCGCGGCGTGGTCGTCGATCCGCCGCTCCAGCCCTTCCTCGATTCCTATGTGTCGGCCTGGGCGTCGGCGCATCTGCCCGCACGTGAGGTCGCTCCATGACTCCCTCGAACCCCCATCTCGCCCCCGTCGACGTCCCCGACGCCGCCGCCCTCGCCCGGCTCCAGCAGCTCTGCGATCTGAGCGATCCCTACACCTGCGGTCCCGCGGAGGAGGAACTGTTCACCGGGGCCATGGCGGAGATCAACGCCTGGCACCGGGACCGGTCCCCGTTCTTCCGCGGCCTCCAGGACGCCGGCACCCGGGAAGCCGGCCTCTCCGGCACCCCGTACGAAGCACCCCTGGTGCACGCCAACTTCTTCAAGCGCCACGCGGTCCTCTCCATCCCCCGGGACGACGTCCACCTGCACCTGACCTCCTCCGGCACCACCGGACAGAAGTCGCAGATGTTCTTCGACGAGTGGACGATCCGCTCGGCCCAGCGCATGGTCGCCCGCATCTTCGACCACAACGGCTGGATCACCCCCGACCAGCCGGTCAACTACCTCCTCTACAGCTATGAACCCGCCCGCGACCTCAACCTGGGCACCTCGTTCACCGACAACTACCTGTGCGACTTCGCCCCGGCCCGGCAGGTCGAGTACGCCCTGCGGAACACCGGCAACGGGCACGAATTCGACCCCTTCGGTTGCGTCGCCGCGCTGCGCCGCTTCGCCGACGACGACGCCCCGGTCCGCATCCTCGGCTTCCCCGCGTTCCTCTGGTTCACCCTGGAACGGATGCGCGCCATGGGCCTGCCGCCACTGGAGCTGCCAGAAGGCTCCCTGATCATCCTCGGCGGCGGCTGGAAGGGCCACACCGACCGGCAGATCGGAAAACACGAGCTGTACGCCCGCGTCACCGAGCAGTTGGGCGTTCCCTCGGAGCGGATCCGCGACACCTTCGGCTCCGTCGAGCACTGCGTCCCGTACATCGAGTGCGCGCACCACAACCTCCACGCACCCGTCTGGTCCCGCGTCTTCATCCGTTCCACCCGCACCCTCGAACCCCTCCCGTACGGCGAACGCGGCTACCTCCACCTGGTGTCCCCGTACATCACCTCCGTACCGGCGCAGAGCGTCGTCATGGGCGACCTCGCCTCGCTCCACCCGGGCGACGAGTGCGGCTGCGAGCTGGGCACACCGTGGTTCACCATCCACGGTCGCGCCGGAGTCAGCCGCAACCGCAGCTGTGCCGTGGCCGCCGCCGAACTGATGAAGGGAATGTCATGACCGACACCATCAACCACCACTACTGGCAGGGCGCCTTCATCGGTGACGACGAGGCCGCCGACCGACTGGCCGCGCTGCCCGCCGCCGTCGAGGCCGCGCTCGCCGAGCCCCTCGACACCGAGACCGTCCTGGCGGCCTGCGACGCCCTCGCGGGAGCCCTGCGCGACCCCGGCCACCCCGTCCGGGACCGGCTGGCCCCCCACCTGCCCGCGGACGGCGGCGCCGAGGAGCTGTACGCCGAACTCGCCGCCTTCCTCGACCGGGGCGCCCTCACCCGCAAACTCCGCCGCGAACTGGGCGCCACCTCCCCGCAGCGGTTGAACCGCCCCGACGCCAAGGAGACGGTCTACGAGGCCTGGGCGCCGGTAGGCCTGGTCGCGCACATAGCCCCCGGCAACGCCGCCACCGTTGCCCCGCTCAGCCTGATCGAGGGACTCCTTGCGGGCAACGTGAACGTCCTCAAGACCAGCAGCGCCGACACCCTCCTCGCCGCACACCTCCTCGCCGAACTCGTCGCGCAGGACCCGACCGGCGCCCTCGCCGAGCGCGTCATCGTGCTGCGCTTCTCCTCTTCCCGCCAGGACTGGCTGCGCCTGATGTGCGCACCCGCCGACGCCGTCGCGGTCTGGGGCGGCGAGTCGGCCGTGGCGGGCGTCGCCGCCCACGTCCCGGCCGGCTGCCGCCTCGTGGAGTGGGGACACAAGATCTCCTTCGCCTACCTCACACGGGACGCCTGGGCCGACGAGGCGACCCTGAACGCCCTGGCCGAGGACGTCTGCCTCTTCGAGCAGCAGGCCTGCTCCAGCCCCCAGGTCGTCTACCTCGACACCGAGGACACCGGCGAACTCCACGCGTTCTGCGACCGGCTCGCCGCGGCCCTCGCCGCCCGGCCGGCGCCCGCCACGCACGAGCTCGACCCGGCCGAGTACGCGGAACTGACCACCACCGAGCACCTCGCCCGCCTGGAGGAACACCTCGGCTTCACCCGCGTCCTCGCCGCCCCTGACGGCACGTGGCGCGTCATGGCCGACACCCGCCCGGCCCTCACCGCTTCCCCGCTGCACCGCACCGTCTGGGTCAAGCCGCTGCCCCGCAAACACCTGATGGCGACGCTGCGCCCCATGCGCCGCTACCTCCAGACGGCGGGCCTCGCGGGCAGCCGCACCGACATCGCCGAACTCTCCACCCTGGTCCTGGCCGCCGGAGCCACCCGGGTCACGCCCGTCGGCGCCATGACGGCCGGCTACTCCGGGGAACCGCACGACGGCGTATACGCGCTCCAGCGCTACAGCCGCCGCGTCGCCGTCCAGGCCGACGAACGCTTCGCCACCACCGCCTGCCTCGACGACCTCGCCCGCCCGGTCGCCTTCCCCCGCCCCACCGGGCCGCTGCTGGACAAGGCCGCCGTCCAGGACCTCAACCGCGGCGTCGAGCTCGGCGACGCCGAGCTGTACTTCCGCAGCGGAGGCAGCACCGGCACGCCCGCCCTGTCGCTCTTCACGTACGAGGACTACGACACGCAGATGCGGGCCGCTTCCCGCGGCCTGCTCGCCGCCGGCTACGACCCGGCGCGTGACCGCACCGCCAACCTCTTCTACTGCGGCGGCATGTACGGCGGGTTCATCAGCTTCTTCTCCATCCTGGAGCGCCTGGGCGGCGTCCAGATGCCGATGGCCGCGGGCCCCGACCACCGGGCCACCGCGGAGATGATCGTCGCGTACGAGGTGGACACCCTCTTCGGGATGCCCTCCTACCTCTGGCAGCTCCTGCACGAGGAAGCCGACCTGCTGCGCTCCTACGGCGGCATCCGCAAGATCTACTACGGCGGCGAGCACTTCACCGACGAGCAACGCCGCATCCTCGTCGAGACGTTCGGCATCGAGGTCGTCCACTCCATCACCTACGGCAGCACCGACCTCGGCCCCCTGGGCTACCAGTGCACGCGCAGCACCGGCGGCGTCCACCACCTCCACGCCGACCTCCACACCCTGGAGATCGTCGAGGTCGACGCGGACCGCCCGGTGGCGCCGGGGGAGACCGGCCGGCTCGTCTTCACCACCCGGGCCCGCCGCGGCCAGCACCTCGACCGGTACGTCATCGGCGACCTCGGACGCGCCCTGCCGGGACGCTGCCCGTGCGGCAGCCACGCCCCGCGCTTCGAACTGCTCGGCCGGCTCGGCGAGGTGATGCGGGTGGCGACGTACTTCCTGAACTACCGCCGCTTCGCCGCCGTCGCGCAGGAGCAGCTGCGCTACAGCGGCGAGATGCAGGCCCTCCTGACCAGCGGGCCCGCCCGCGAGGGCCTCACGCTTCGGATGGAGCGGTCCCACGCCCCCGACCCGGACACGGCGCGCGACGCCTTCCTCGCCGCCTACCCGGAGGTGCGCTCGGCGGTCGAGGAGAACCTGCTCGACTTCACCGTCGAGGCGGTCGACGGAGCAGCGCTGTACCGCACGCCGACGAGCGGCAAACTCCCGGCGGTCGTGGACCGCAGGCACGCACAGCGGCCCGCGGACCAGCACGCCTGACCCGTCGCCCCAGCCGGTCCGCGAGGAAGTCTCGCGGACCGGCGGCGGGGTCCGCTCCAACGTTCTCCGCCGTACTCGTCCGTCCGGCCCCACCGCGGAGTAGTGTCGAAGTACCGGGAGTATTTCGCACACTGGCCTCCATGCTGACGTCGTTCTCGGTGAGCAATGACACCGGGCCGCGTCCACGGGCGGCGGCCTGGAGACGGGTTCGCGCCATGATCGCGACCATCACCGACATCGACGTGCACCGTCCGCAGCGCGAAGCGCTCGCAGGCCCGGCGGCCCGTGTGATGCTGAAATCCCCCGACGCACCCCCCGGGCTCCTGGATGGTGCCTGGTGGCCGCGCTCCCGCGACCTTCTGCGTGAACTCCCCGCCCTCATCGCGGTACTTGACGACGCCCTGGGGAGCCGGATCACCCGCATCGCCGTGAACCCCGAGCACTGGCCCGTCATCCCGCGGAAGATCCCCGTGGCCGGACACGTGGTGAAGGCAGGCTGGTTCAAGGAGCAGGACCCGCACAAGCTGCTGCTGCTTTCCTACAGCGCCGGACGCTACGACCTGCTGGTCATCCCGCCTCACACCAGCGCCGACGCGGCCGCCCGCCTGATGGCCGACGCGACCGACGCGGCCGGCCGGCCGCTGACCGCGAGCGCGCTCATCGCGGAGGAAGAAGCCCACCACGGCACCACGGCGGCCGGCCGGGCAATGGATCCCGACGAGTCGAAGGAGTACGAGGGCGGCGCCACCTCGACGCACATCGGCGTGCCGGACCGGCCCAGCCGCCTCCTGGTCGGGATGTGATCACCATGACCACGGCCCTGACCATCGCCGTCACACTGATCCTGATCGTCCTGGCGACGTACGTCATCCACCGGCTCAACGCCCAGCACGCCGACCGGATCGCCGTGCACCACTACAGCCCGCTGAAGCCCGGCGGCCGGGGAGGACCCGACGGCGGCGCGCAACCGGTTCCCGGCCGTTTCGATGCTCCCGCCGTCCCGGCCCGACGCGACCAGCGCGACGGCGGTCGCGGACGCCTCCGCCCCCGGCGCCGCATCCGCCAGGAACACGGCAGTTGATCCGTGACGCGTCCCCCCGTGACGCGACCCCGGGGCTCCGCTCAGGATCACCGGGCTCCCCATCCATTGGAGCGGCACCATGCAGCTTCTGATCACCCTCGTCATCGTCGTCGTCATCCTGCTCCTGCTGGCGCTCGCCATGGCCCTCAAGATCGTCAAGCAGTACGAGCAAGGCGTACTCTTCCGGCTCGGGCGGCTGGCCGGCACCCGCACGCCCGGTCTGCGGACCATCATCCCGTTCGTCGACGTGCTGCACCGGGTGTCGCTGCGCATCGTGACGATGCCGATCCAGTCGCAGGGCATCATCACGCGCGACAACGTCAGCGTGGACGTGTCGGCCGTGGCGTACTTCCGCGTCGTGGACGCCGTGAAGTCGGTCATCGCCATCGAGAACGTGCACGCCGCGATCAACCAGATCGCCCAGACCACCCTGCGCAAGGTCGTCGGCCAGCACACCCTGGACGAGACGCTGTCGGAGACCGACCGCATCAACCTGGGCATCCGCGAGATCCTCGACGTCGCCACCGCCGAGTGGGGCGTCGAGGTCACCCTGGTCGAGCTCAAGGACATCCAACTGCCCGACAGCATGAAGCGCGCGATGGCCCGCCAGGCCGAGGCCGAGCGCGAGAAGCGCGCCAAAATCATCAACGCCGAGGGCGAATCGCTCGCCGCCGCGGCACTCGGAGACGCCTCGGACACCATGATGGCGCACCCGCTCGCCCTCCAACTCCGCAATCTGCAGAGCCTGGTGGAGATCGGCGTCGACAAGAACACCACCGTCGTCTTCCCGGCGCCGCTGATGAGCACGATCGGTGAACTGGGCGCGTTCCTCAGCAGGGAATCGGCGGCAGCCGGTACGCCGACACCGCCCCTGCCCCCGACACCGGACCCGGTCGATCCGGCCAAGGCCGAGGCCGTCCACGAGCCGGGCCCCAACAACAAACCAGGCCCGAGCCAGAGAGTGGGGTGACGAGGGGCCGGTCCTCCTACGGCCCCGTCCCACCAGAGCTCGCAGACCCGGGCCGATCGGCCGCGTCCCCATCCCGAACGAAGGGCCCGCCATGACCACCACACTCCGCTCCGCTTCGTCCCTGCGCCCGGTACGCCTGCGGCTGACACCGCCCACGGTTGGCCCGTACCTCATCGACGGTGCCTGGTGGCCCCGCACCGACGACCTGACGGCCGAACTCCCTTCCCTGATCCACGCGTTGCCCCACTCGTGGCCGCAGATCGCCCAGGTGGCCGTGAACCCCGGCATGTGGTCGGCCTTTCCCGGCCGCATCCTCGTCGCCAACCACGTGATCCGCTTGCACCGGGCCACCGGCCGCCACACCCCCAACACGATCTGCCTGCTCGCTCCCGGACGGGGCAGATGGGACCTGCTGGTCGTCCCGCCCCTGACGGCCAAGGCGGAGGCGGCCCGCCTGATGTCCAGCGCCACCGCCCCGGGCGGCCCCTCGCAGCGGGACCTCTTCCCGCGAGAGCCCGAACTCGCCCACTGAGCCGAGGCCGCCCCGCGGTCAGGACAGCAGGTCGCCGCGGATCCGGAAGTGCATCGCGCGGTAGGGCCACCCCTCCGCCGTGTTCCACTGGCTCACCGACAGGTGCAGGTCGTCGAGGGTCGATCCGGGGATGATGTAGCCGCCGTACAGCTGGGCCACGTGCCTATCGTCCTCGCTCGTCCAGGTTCCTCCCCGGATCAGGGTCCTGCGGCGCGCGGCCGGGGTGTGGTGCGCGGACATGGGGGAGTCCAGGACGAGCGCGTCGATCCGGTACTCGCCCGCGTCGAACCAGGTCAGGAGCCACTGGTCTTCGAGCGGGCGCAGGCACATCTCGCCGATCCTGCCGGGCAGGACGGGGGTGGGCGGGTTGCCCCAGGCCCAGGTGCCCCCGGCCCGGCCCCACGGCTGGTAGGCGGCCGGGTCGGTGATCCGGTTCTTGGGGACGCGGTGGAGGATGGCCGGCTTGTCCCGCTGGAACCCGGTCGAGTACGCGTACACGTACCCGTCGTCGCCGAGCCCCCAGGTGAGCAGTTGGAAGCACCCGCCGTGCAGGCCGCCGGGGAAGCGGGCGTCGGTGGGGTGCCAGGTGGCCCCCGAGTCGCGCGAACGCCAGATCTCGCTCCAGCGCACGTTCCCGAAGCCCTGGTGGACCGCGACATGCAGATACATGTCCGTGCCGATGGTGATCACGTCGGTGGGCAGCACGGTCGTCAGCTCGGAGCCGTCGTGACGGTACTGCCTCAACTGCTGTGCGTACCGCCCGCCCACCGCGCCGGTCCAGACCACCTCCCCGCCCGGCAGCATGCGTGCGTAGAGCGCGACGGGCGAGCGCCACCCGTCGCCGCCCACCCGCGCCTCCTCGAATGTGTCCCCGAACACGAACAAGAGCCGTCCGTCCGGGGTTCGGGCGGAAATCCCCAGGTCGGCAGCCTCCATCCCGAACCGCGACGTGATCCCGGGCCCGGTCAGATCGCCCACCTTGGTCACCACGAGACGGTCGGGCGCTTTCCGGGCGGCGGCATGCGCGCCGGGCGGCCGGCCCATCAGCGCATGCCCTCCGAGCACGGCGCCGACGGCCGCCCACCACACCACCGACCGCCTCAACACGGCGTGTTCCAGGGCCGGTTCAGCACCCCGCCCGTCGCACAGCAGCCCCGTACCCACACTCCCTGGTTCGCCATGAACGCGAGACTCCCATATCTCTCGCCGCGAAGAGAGATATCGGCATAGGGCGCGGTGAGGGTTTTTCCTGTGGCTGGCGGAGTTGAATTATTGTCCGGTCCCCGGCGATGAGGGCGTGCTACTGTCGATATCAGTTGCAGTTGTGGTTCCCGAAACTTCAGGTGCCCTTGCCGGCCGCTCGTGCCGGTGAGCGCATTTTTGTATGTCCGGTCATGATCCGGCGGGGTAATCATCGCAGTGACGCGGAGTGCGCACGGTGCGGACTCCGGGAAATGCCCCGAAGGAGATTGACATGGCTGCTGGTACCGTGAAGTGGTTCAACGCGGAAAAGGGCTTCGGCTTCATCGAGCAGGACGGTGGCGGTCCGGACGTGTTCGCCCACTACTCGAACATCGCCGCCCAGGGCTTCCGTGAGCTTCAGGAAGGCCAGAAGGTGAACTTCGACATCGCGCAGGGCCAGAAGGGCCCGACGGCCGAGAACATCGTTCCCGCCTGACGCCGACGCGTACTTCGTAGCTGGGGCCCGCACCTTGGGGTGCGGGCCCCAGCTCGTTGCATTTCCGGGCAGAGTGCCCGCGCCGTACCGTGCCCGCGACGATTTTCCGCCCGTCCGGGCCGCCGGGCCCACCGTAATTCCACGCCCCGGCGACTCAGTCGCTCGGCGATCCGGCGACCGCCCCGCATATGTCAGCGCGGCCCGATTCGCCCTCGCATCCGCTTGGCTCGTTCTCGCGATTCCCTGTTCCGTTCGATTTCCGGGAATTCCTTGATACGTGCCGCATCAAGGAAGGTTCCCCGTGAACCGCACCCGTACGAACGCCGCGAACGACCGCTTCTCCCGAACCCGTACCCGCTCCGGAATTTCCGGCGTACCCAGGGGCGGTGGCCGCCCCGGCTCCGCCGGCCGTTCGGGCGGCTACGGCCGACGGCCCTCCGCCGCGCAGGGCGAATTCGCGCTGCCGGTGACGACCACCCCCGCACTGCCCGCCGTGGAAGCCTTCGCCGATCTCGCGATGCCGGAGCAACTGCTGGCCGCGCTCGGCCGCGAAGGCATGAGCGTGCCGTTCCCGATCCAGGGGGCGACGCTGCCGAACTCGCTCGCCGGCCGGGACGTCCTGGGCCGCGGCCGCACCGGCTCGGGCAAGACCCTCGCCTTCGGCCTCGCTCTGCTCGCTCGCACCGCCGGCCTGCGGGCCGAACCCCGCCGGCCGCTCGCGCTGATCCTCGTCCCCACCCGCGAGCTCGCCCAGCAGGTCACCGCCGCACTCATGCCGTACGCCCGCTCCGTGCGGCTGCGCCTCGCCACGGTGGTCGGGGGCATGCCGATCGGCAAGCAGTCCAGTGCGCTGCGCTCCGGCGTGGAGATCGTCGTCGCGACCCCGGGCCGCCTGAAGGACCTCATCGACCGGGGCGACTGCCGCCTCGACCAGGTCGCCGTCACCGTGCTCGACGAAGCTGACCAGATGGCCGACATGGGCTTCATGCCGCAGGTCACCGAACTCCTCGACCAGGTACGTCCGGACGGCCAGCGGATGCTGTTCTCGGCCACCCTGGACCGCAACGTCGACCTCCTGGTCCGCCGCTACCTGTCCGACCCGGTCGTCCACTCCGTCGACCCGTCGGCGGGCGCGGTCACCACGATGGAGCACCACGTGCTGCACGTGCACGGCGCCGACAAGAACCGGGCGGCCACCGAGATCGCGGCCCGCGACGGCCGGGTGATCCTGTTCCTGGACACCAAGCACGCCGTCGACCGGCTGACCGAGCACCTGCTGAACAGCGGGGTGCGCGCCGCCGCGCTGCACGGCGGTAAGTCCCAGCCGCAGCGCACCCGGACCCTGGCCCAGTTCAAGACCGGTCATGTGACGGCGCTCGTGGCCACCAACGTCGCCGCCCGGGGCATCCACATCGACAACCTCGACCTGGTCGTTAACGTCGACCCGCCGAGCGACCACAAGGACTACCTGCACCGCGGCGGCCGGACCGCCCGCGCCGGCGAGTCCGGCAGCGTCGTCACCCTCGTCACGCCCAACCAGCGCCGCGACATGAGCCGCCTGATGGCCACCGCGCGCATCGTGCCGCAGACCACCCAAGTACGGTCCGGGGACGCCGAGTTGAGCCGCATCACGGGCGCCCAGGCTCCCTCGGGCATCCCGGTCACGATCAGCGTGCCCGTCGTGGAACGCTCCCGGCGCAGCGCCGCCTCGTCCCGCGGCCGCCGCAGCCGCGCGTCCCAGGACCGGCGCGCCGGCCAGTCCGCGCGCGGCGCCGGTCAGCGGACCTCCGGCGCCAACAACGCCGCGGCGTAAGCCCGTTCACGTACCGGTCGCCCCTCAGGCACCGGGCGTCGTTCCCCCTCAAGCCACCTCCCGCCAGGCCCCTCGGGCCGCCCCTCCTCTCTCTGTGAGGCAACATGCGCTGTGTCATCGCCCGCTTCCCGTTCGACCTCACCAAGAGCGGGGTGATCGAGTCCATGAAGGGCGTCAAGCCCGAACCCCTCGTGGGTGAGTCCGTACTGATCGGCCGCCGCCACTACCCCGCCAAGCAGGTGGGCTCGGTCATCACCCGGCAGGACCGCCGCGACTTCAGCGCCCAGGAAGTCGTACGGGCCATGACGGCGCTCGGCTTCAAGTGCGCCGCGATCGGCGAGGCGGCGCCCGCCCCCACCCTGACTCCGGTCGAGGCCGCCTCGGCACTGTTCGGCTCGCCCGCGCTCGCGTAACGCACGACGCCGGGGCCATGGCCCGCACCCGCAAGGCAGGAATCACCTGTTGGCGCTTCGAGGTCTACGGCCTCGATTGGCCGACTACGCGAGGCAGTGGGAAGACGAACGCCAGCTGCAGCCCACGAGTCCACCTGGCGCGAAACCGCGTAGGTCCCCAGCGGGCTGCTGTGCCGCCTCGGTCTCCTGCGCACGGTCGCCCTGTGGCCGCGCCCGATCACCGGTGAACTGCGGGCAGCGGCTGGCCGAGTTGGCGGCCCCCTGATGCTGCCAATAGCCGTGGGCCGCCTGCGGCTGCGGGGGCCCAGCGCGCCATGGCCACGGTCGTGCCCGTGGGCGGCGGGGCGGACCGTGCGTCCGCCCCGCACCGGGAAGGTCAACGGCGACCGTTCCGCCACGGCGCCAAGAGGTCGGCCACCCTGCCAACCGAAGCCATGACTTCGCTGGTGTCGACGGCCGTGTAGCACAGCCGGAATCACCGCCGTCCCGGCCGGGGGCAGATAGGCCCGCAGGCCGAGCCAGAAGAACTGCGCCGCGTTCTGCCCCTCCCGGTAGCGGTACGGGAAGATCACTGCTCCCGCTTTGAGGCCTGACAGTCCGAAGTCCTTGGCGAATCCCCACACGAGGTGGACCCGGCCCCGCGCCTCCGGGTGATTCTTGTAGGCGTGACGTTCCCGGCAGGGGCCGCGTCGACGTGTTGGCCGCGCTGTTCGTCGACGTCCTCAGCGCGTGGCGCAGCCGGCGGCGGACCTGAGTCAGGTGATCTTTATCGTGACGGCGAAGTCGCCCTGGCCCGGACCGCAAGGCCTCGCCTCACCACAGGAGTTGCGGTGGGCCAGGATCTGGGCTGTGCCCGCCCGGCGGGCGGCGAAGTCGGCGAAGGCGATGCCGCAGCCTGCGCCCGGCTCGCAGGTCCTCGTGGGTGTGGTGACGCTCCTGTCGACGGGGGCCAGTGTTCGGGTGTCGGAGCTGGTGGGCGCGGACCGGTACGTGCTGTGCAGCCGAATCAGGACCCTCGTGCCCGCGCGCACTTCGATGACCCTGTCTGCGGCGTGCTCGTCGAGGGTGATCGTCCGGGCCGGCACGGAAGCGGACGCCCCGGGGACCGGAGCGGACGCGGTACCCGAGACCCCAGGTGTCAACAGATCGCGTGGCGCCGGTCGGCGGGCGATCTGTTACCTGAATGCGGGCAGCGAGGCGCAACGGCGGAGAGGTGTTTCAGCGGCCGTACGGGACGCCGGATTCGCACCGCGGGACGGGAGAGGGGATGTACGAGCCGTACTGAACTCTCGTGCAGGAAACGCTTGTTGAGGCGTCCCGGACCGGTGCGCGGATGCGGCGCGAATCCTCCCGGCCTGCTCCGGCGGAAAGGTGGAACCAACCGTGGTCTGTGACACGGCATGTGAGGTTGGTGCGGTGTGATGCGGGTGGTGCGCCGATCGCTGGGGGGAAGCCAAGCAGGGTTGACGTGGCACGGTCGAATGATCGAATGGAGCTTTCCTGTCTCTTGAAGGACATCGATGCCAACTTGACCGCACCGGGTAGGAATCCCTACTGGTCCATGGGTGGATGTTCGCGGCGGCATGCGGAGGGGCCCCGTGGCTGCCGCGTTTGATCGAGCGGCCCCAGGAGGCGGATCCGGGACCGATCCGTCGTGGAAGCCTGTCAGTCGGTGGCCGAGCCACCAGGGGTCACCAGGCCCGTTTCGTAGGCCAGGACGACGGCTTGGGCGCGGTCGCGGAGGGCGAGTTTGGCGAAGACGCGGGCGACGTGGGTCTTCACGGTGGCCTCGCTGAGGGTGAGGGCTTCGGCGAGGTCGGTGTTCGACAGGCCACGGCCCATCAGGGCCAGCACCTGCAGTTCACGCGGGGTCAGCGCGGCCAGGTCGCGATGGATGGCGGGTGTGCGGACCACGGAGGCCCCGGCCGTGGGGCGGGGGGCCTGGCCGGGGGACTGGTCGGCACCGCGGGCGGTGGCGTAGCGCTCGACCAGACGGCGGGTGATCGAGGGGGCGAGCAGTGCGTCGCCGGTGTTGATCAGCCGTACGGACGCGGCGAGGTGGGCGGCGGTGACGTCCTTGAGCAGGAAGCCGCTCGCCCCGGCGGCGAGCGCTGCGTACACGTAGCTGTCGAGGTCGAACGTGGTGAGCATGAGGACCCGGCAGTCCGGGAGCAGGCGCAGGACGCGCTTGGCGGCTTCCAAGCCGTTCAGGTGGGGCATCCGGATGTCCATCAGGAGGACGTCCGGGCGCAGCCGTTGGGCTTCCGCGATGGCCTGCACGCCGTCCGCGGCCTCGCCGACCACTTCGATGCCGCGCGAGGTGAGGATGAGGCGGAAGCCGGTGCGGATGAGCTCCTCGTCGTCGGCGATGAGGACGCGCGGACCGCTTGTTTCGCCGGGAGGGTTGGGATCCCGACCGATGGTCCCATGGGCGCGCGGGTCGGGGGGTGGCTCGGTCACGGGCTCTCCAGAGGGATGCGGGCGCGGACGCGGTAACCGCCGCCGATACGGCGCCGGGCGTCGAAGTGGCCGCCGTAGACGGCGACGCGCTCGCGAAGACCGATCAGGCCACGCCCGGCTCCGTTGTACCGGCGCTTGTGGTCACCCGGTGCGGCACCCGGGCTCGTGGGGTCGGCGGACAGCACGCTCGGTCCGCTGTTGAGGACCTCGACCCGCAGACTGTGGTCGGCGTAGCGCACCGTCACCGACGCCTTGCCGCCGTCGCCGTACTTGAGCGCGTTGGTGAGCGCCTCCTGGATGATCCGGTAGGCGGTGACGTCGATGCCGGGCGCCAGTGGGCGCGGTTCGCCGGAGATGCGCACCTCGACCGGGAGGCCGGCGAAGGCGATCCGGTCGACGAGGGTGCCCAGTTGGCTCAGGCTCGGCTGAGGTGCGAGCCCGGAGAGGTCGCCGTGCCGCTCATCCCCGTCGTCGTCGCCGTTCGGCGAGGGAGCCAACAGGCCCAGCAGATGGCGCAGTTCGGTCATGGCGTCGCGCCCCGCGCCCTCGACGGCCCGCAGCGCGGTCTCGGCCTCGTTCGGCAGCGCGGCCAGCACCTCGCGGGCGGCGCTCGCCTGAACGACCATCAGACTGACCTTGTGGCTGACGACATCGTGCAACTCTCGGGCGATGCGTGCGCGTTCGGCCGTCACCGCGGTGCGCGCGGCGGCCTCCCGTTCGCGCTCCAGCAGCCAGCGCCGGTCCTCCAGGACCTTGCGGTAACGGCGGCGGGCGCGGGCAAGCAGCACGGTGGTGCTGCCGGCCACCGTCAGGCTCCCCGTCACCAGGGCAGTCAGTAGCCAGCCCGTTCCCGATATCCACACGGCGTCCATCCTGCCAGGCAGGAGGCGAGCGGACGTCCACCTCCAGGACCAGCTCGTACATCGCCAGGATGAGTGCCGCCGCGGACTACCTCCAGGGGCTGACGCCCCGACCGTCCACGCCGCCTACCGTCCCTGTCATGACCACCGAACACATCAGGGGCGCGGCCCCGGAAACCGGCCCGGCCACCGTGCGCGGCCAGGACGTCGTCCAAGTGAGGGGCCTGCGCAAGGAGTACGGCGACACCGTCGCCCTGGACGGAGTGACGCTGGAGATCGGCGCGGGCGAGGCGGTGGCGGTGATGGGCCCGTCCGGCTGCGGCAAGTCGACCCTGTTGAACATGATCGCCGGCCTTGACCGGCCTAGCGCAGGCTCGGTGCGTGTGCACGGCGAGGATCTCGGCAGCATCAACGAGACCGGCCTCGCGCTCTTCCGGCGCCGTCGGATCGGCATGATCTTCCAGTTCTTCAACCTCATCGACGACCTGCCCGCGATCGACAACATCGCACTGGCCGCCCAGCTCACCGGAACACCGGCCCGCCAAGCCCGGCGCAGAGCCCTGGAGTTGCTCGACGAACTCGGCATCGCCGACCGCAGGAACGTCTACCCCGCGGCCCTCAGCGGTGGCGAGCGCCAACGGGTCGCGGTGGCTCGCGCGCTGATGAACCGTCCCGCGCTGCTGCTGGCGGACGAGCCGACCGGCGCGCTGGACAGCCACGCGGGCGAGCAGGTGATGGACCTGCTCATCGACCTCAACCAACTGGGCCAGACCCTGATGCTGGTGACGCACGATCGGCGGCTCGCCATGCGCTGCGCCAGTCGCCTGGTCACGATGGCGGACGGCCGGATCACCGGCGAGCGGACCCTGGAGCGTTCGGCATGAGCGCGGTGTGGCGAGCCTCACGCGCGGCTGTGCGCCGCCGTCGGCTGCAGACCTCCGTGATCGCAGTGGTGGTCCTCGTCTCCAGCATGGCCCTCGTGGTTGCCCTCGGCCTGCTCGACGTCGTGTCCGGACCGTTCGACCGGCTCTTCGGTCAGGCACGGGGTGCGCATGTCGTCGCCACCTTCGACGCGGCGAAAGTGCCGGCCGCACAGGTGGCGCGGACCGCGCACCGTCCGGGGGTTCGGGGCGCGGCGGGACCGTTTCCGCAAGCCGTGGTCGACCTGCCGCGGAGCGTGGCCGACGAGCTGCCCGGGATGGGGACGGGCCCGGTGACCGTGGTGGGGCGGGCGGACCCGGGGGGACCGGTCGACCGCCTGGACCTGTTCGCCGGGCACTGGGCCACCGGCCCCGGCCAACTCGTCCTGGCGCTGCCGGATGCGCCCGGGATGGGCACCGGGCCACACTCCCCGCTCGGCAAACGGATCCAGCTGCCCGGGCTTGCGCCATTGACCGTCGTCGGCCTCGCGTCCAGCGTGAGCGGAACCGCGCAGGCGTGGGTGTCCCCGGAGCAGATCGAAGCCTTGCACCCCACGGCGTACCAGATGCTGTACCGGTTCGACCGGGCCGCGACGCCCCGTCAGATCACGGCCGGCACGACAGCGGTGACCACCGGCCTGCCGTCGGGCTCGCTGGTGGCCCATCAGTCGTACCTGACGCTGAAGGCGCAGATCGCCTCCCAGCCCAATGCCTTCGTACCGTTCCTCATGGCCTTCGGGATCCTCGGCCTGCTGGTGGCCGTCCTGATCGTGGGCAATGTGGTGAGTGGTGCGGTGGTGTCCGGCTTCCGGCACATCGGGGTGCTCAAGTCCCTGGGATTCACGCCCAATCAGGTGGTCGCGGTCTATCTGGTGATGGTCTGCGTCCCGGCGACGGTGGGCGCGGCGGTCGGGACGGCACTCGGCGCAGTGGTCGCGCGGCCGCTCCTGCACCAGGTCTTCCAGGGCGCGGAACTCGGTACGGTGAACGTCGCGCCGACGGTCGGTTCCTGGGTGTACGTGTCCACGGCGCTGGGCATGCCCGCGGTCGTGGTGCTGGCCGCGCTGATCCCGGCGCTGCGCGCACACCGGCTCTCCGCGGCACGTGCGATCAGCGCGGGCAGCGCTCCCGGCGGAGGACGGGGGCTGAAGGTGCAGCGGTGGCTGACCGGCGCGCGACTGCCGCGCTCGGTGACCCTGGGGCTCGGGCTGCCCTTCGCCCGGCCCGGACGGGCCCTGCTCACCGTCTCCGCGGTGCTGCTCGGGGTGGCGACGGTGACCTTCGCGACCGGCCTGGCGACCACCATGGTCTCCTACGGCGACGCCGTCGAAGGCGCCGGCAGACTCCAAGTCGTCGTCTGGCGAGGGGAAGCCAGGTTCGGACAATCCGTCCCGCATCATGACGACGTCGCTGCACAGACGCTGTTGCGCGGTCTGCCGCAGGCGGCGGACGTCTCCGCCGTGGGCTTCGCCGATGTGCGGTTGCTCGGCCAGAGCCAGGGCGTGACGATCCAAGGCGCGCGCGAGGGCCGGTCCGTACTGCAGGACGACCTGGCCAGAGGCCGGTGGATGCGCGCCCGCGGAGAGGTGGTGGCCTCCGGCAAATTCCTGTCCAAGCACGGCGTGAGCCTCGGTGACTCGTTCACGTTGGGCGCGGCGGACGGCCGCACGGAGCGCGTGACCCTGGTCGGTGAGGTCATGTCCGGGCCGGCGGACATGATGCGCGCCGACTGGTCGACACTGACCGCCCTGGCGCCGGGCGCGCAGGCCAACCAGTACTGGGTGCGGCTCAGCCCCCAAGCCGATACCGCCGCCTATATGAAGGCCGTTCGGGCCGCCGACCCCGGACTCGATCCGAGCGCGCAGACATCGGTGAACGCCGGAGCCATGACGGTGATCGGCTCCGCCTCCGCGCTGACGCTGATGCTGTCGGTGGTCGCCGCGATGGGGGTGTTCAACACGGTCGTGCTGAGCAGCCGGGAGCGGCGGCGCGACCTCGGGATGCTGAAGTCGATCGGCATGACCCCACGTCAGGTCACCGTGATGCTGGTGGTGTCCATGGCGGGGCTTGGTCTGATCGGCGGGATCCTTGGGCTGCCGCTGGGGGTGGCGGCCTATCGTGTGGTGATCCCGCTGACCGAGAGCAGCGCCCACCTCGCTCTCCCGGACCGGATGCTGGACGTCTGGCACCCGGGATCCATGGCGCTGCTGGCCCTTGCCGGGGTGGCGATCGCCGCACTGGGCGCGGTGCTACCGGCGCGAACGGCGGCCCAGCAGACCATCGCCCGGGTCCTGCACACCGAATGACAGCCGAGCCGCTTCGAGCCAGGGCCGCCCTGCACGTGGCGATGGCGATGGATGCGGCGGCCGGGTCCGGCGCACGGCATGTTCAGCGGGCGTCCCGCCCAGGTCCCGCACGTGAACGCGGTGCGGACTGCCATGCCATGCCGCCCGGAAATCCGTCGGCCTGCCGTCCGCCGTGGCGGTCAAGTACCGCCGCGAGCCGGGTAGTTCAGGCGGTCAACAGCTCGTGTCCGGAGGCGTCTTCACGCCGCAGGGCGCGGACCGCCTCCCGACAGGCGGCTCAACGTTCGTCGCCGGACCTGGGCCGGGTCCCTTGGGCTTGCGTGGCCTTCCTGCTTCATCGCGCCCGTTGTACTCCTGTGGTGGTCCTGCGCGTTCTTCGAGAACCTCGCGGTGTGGTTCCGCCCGGCCGAGTCGCCGGGGCAGCCGCCGTGCGGGGTCATGATGGTGATGTACCGCGAGCCGGTCGGCTCGGCCAGGGGACGAAGGGTCGGGGCTAGACGGTCGAGTGTCGCGGTGACGAGGGCTTGGTTTCCGCCGAGGTGGTCCACTCATCCGGGGTTGGCACTCGTTCCCTCACGGGGGTTGCTACTGCTGCCGCCCGTCCGTATTCCCATCCCCGTTCCGCGGTCTTCATTGGTTCCCGGGTCGGCGGATCGGTTGGTCGACCAGCGGCGGGCCAACCAGGCGCAGGCCACCAACTGGATGGTGTGGTAGAGCATCAGCGGCAGTATCACTATCCCGACCCGCTCCGCCGGGAACAGCACAGTGGCCATCGGCAGCCCGCTGGCCAGGCTCTTGTTCGAGCCGCAGAACACGGCGGTGACCCGGTCCGCGTACGGCAGGCCGATCAGGCGCGCAGTGCCGTTGGCGAGCTGTAGGGCCAGGACGAGCAGGAGTACGCACAGCGCGGCCAGCAGGAGCAGCCGCCCGGGCGAGACGCGCTGCCAGATGCCGGTGGTCATGCCCCGGCTGAACGCGGAGTAGACGACGAGCAGGATGGAGCCCCGGTCGCACACGGTGATCAACGCCCGGTGTCTGCCCAGCCATTCGGTGACCCAGCGCCGCGCCACCTGCCCGGCGAGGAAGGGCACCAGGAGCTGAAGGGCGATGTCCCCGAGCTGCGAGGTTCGTATCGGCATTCCCTCGCCGCCGGTCTGCCCGATGAGGGCGACCACCAGGACGGGCGTCAGCACCACTCCGAGGACGGTGGAGAACGACGCCGAGCAGATGGCCGCCGCCACATTGCCCCGGGCCATCGACGTGAAGGCGATCGAGGACTGCACGGTGGACGGAAGGATCGTCAGGAAGAGGACACCGACGGCCAGTTCCGAGCTGAGCACCGCACCCGGCAGCAGCCCGGCCGCCAGTCCCGCCAGAGGAGAGGCGACGAAGGTCAGAGCCAGGATGGGGACGTGCAGCCGCCAGTGCCGCAGACCGTCGTACGCCGCCTGCGGCGAGAGGCGGGCACCGTAGAGGAAGAAGAGCAGCCCGACGGCGACCCGGACGGCGAGCGAGACGCCGTCAGCCGCTGCCCCCTCGACCGGGGCGAGCGTCGCCACGCCGATGACGGCGAACAGCGCGACGATGTACCAGTCCACGCGGTGCCGGACGTGACGGGCGACCGAGCGCAGGATGAGGAGCATGGATCTCCTTGTACGGAGCGGGACTTACGAGGCGCGGGGCCGCGCCGCCGCTCAAGCGACGCGGCCCCTCCCGATTCACCGTCAGGCGCCGGCCGGGACACGGCCGTGGTGGCGGCTGATGTTCCGCTCAAGCAGCGACAGGCACTCGGCGACGCCGACACTGGCCGGGGTGTGCTCGGGCAGCCGGCCGTCGGCTGCCCTGAGCTCGCTCAGCGCGCCGTCGATGGCGGTCTGGGCGGCGAACAGGCAGGGCGTGCTGTAGATCGCGACGTCGATGCCAAGCTCCTGAAGCTCCGTCAGCGAGAGCCGCGGCGACTTGCCGCCCGCGATCTGGTTGAACAGCAACGGCTTGTCGCCGATGACGCGGCGCACCTTGTGGATCCAGTCGATGCTGCGTACCCCGTCGACGAGGATCACGTCGGCGTCGGTCGCGGCCAGGGCCTTGGCCCGGCGCAGGATCTCCTCCTCCTCGGTGGCGTCCGTGCGCGCGACGACGACCAGGTCCTGGCGTGCCTTGAGGACCATGTCGAGCTTTTCGAGGTACTGGTCGAGCGCCAGCACCTGCTTGCCGTCCACGTGGCCGCAGCGGCGCGGGCGCTGCTGGTCCTCCAGGATGACCCCGGAGGCTCCGCCGTTCTCCAGCTGCTGGACCACGTGGCACGCCGTCTCCGGGTCGACGTAACCGTCGTCGATGTCGACCAGCAGGTGCTGCTGGGGGAAGGCGAGCCGTAGTCGTTGGACGAACGCGACGATGTCGGGCCAGGCGATGAAGCCGATGTCGGGCAGGCCGTAGTGGGAGGCCGCGAAGCCGAATCCCGAGACGAACATCCCGTCGTAGTGCCGCGCCGCCACGGACGCGGAGAACATGTCGAAAATGCCGATCAGGGGGGTGGTGCCGTCGCTGTGTATCGCGGTGCGTAGCCGGTTGGGGTGATTCACGGGTACCCTCCGATGAGGTCGCGGTCATGTGTCTCGCGGCCGGCCCGTTGCCTGCCAAGTCGACGGCCGGTGCGAGGCGTTGCATACCAAAGCGTCCCTGGGGCCATGCCGTTTCGGTGTGGCCCCATTTCTGTGTGCACATGTCTGTCGTGCGTGCGGTTCGTTCCCTTGCGCGCGGTCAACGGCATGAGCAATTACAGGAATTGCTGATCTCGTTCCCGGCACGAGCAGCATAGGAAAAGAGTTGGTCATGCAACAGCCATGACTTCGTAATGTGGGAGGCTCGTGGCTAATTTTGCGCCGGTCGTCGCCGACCGCGGCCACCACGGGAAGGCCTACCGAAAAAGGGCGCGACCGCAGGTCCAGCGGCATTTCGAGCGCGACGGCTTCAGTAACTGACCACCTGTCAGATTCGGCAGTGTCGACGCCTGATAGTCCGAATCGATCCGCATGGCCCCAGTGGGCAGCTAATGCGCTGGATTACGCCACCTGTCGCAGGGGAATTGGCCACGCCGTGCTGGCCGCAGGACTGATTCAAATCCAATGCAGTGACCTGTCCCCGGGAGGCCCGCCGGCCCCGCGCCGCAGGGCGGGGCGGGGGTCAGGTGCTCGTGGAGAAGGCGAGGACGGTGTTGTGGCCGCCGAATCCGAGCGAGTGGCTGAGGGCCACGGTGAGGCGCTGCCGGCGGGCACGGCCGGTGACGAGGTCGAGGTCGGCGGTGGCCGCGTCGGGTTCGGCGAAGTTGGCGGTGGGCGGGACGGTCGAGCGCTGCAGGGACGTGACGGTGAGGGCCGCCTCGATGGCTCCGGCTGCGCCCATGGTGTGGCCGAGGACGCCTTTGGCGGAGGTGACGGACGGCGGACGGGAGGCGAACAGAGCGCGGATGACGGCGGCTTCCGTGCGGTCGTTGAGGCGGGTGCTGGTGCCGTGCGCGTTGATGTGGTCGACGTCGTGGGTGGTCGCGTCGGCGGTGTGGAGTGCTTGGAGGACGGCACGGCGCAGCCCGTCGCCCTCCGGATGGGGGGTGGTGGGGTGATGGGCGTCGCTGGTGGTGGCGTGGCCGATGAGGTAGGCACTGGTCGGTGCCTGGCGGGCCGCGGCGTGGGCAGTGCGTTCGAGGACGATCACGGCGGCGCCTTCGCCGAGGACGAAGCCGTCGCGGTCCTTGTCGAAGGGGCGGGAGGCGCGCGCGGGGTCGTGTGTGCGCCGGGAGAGCGCTCCCATTTTGGCGAAGGCGGCCGCGCACAGCGGGGTGGTCATGGAGTCGCCCCCGGCCGCCAGCGCGATGTCGCAGAGGCCCATGTCGAGGAGGAGGCCGGCGGTGATGATGGCGCTCGCCCCGGAGGCGCAGGCGGTGGAGGTCTGCAGGGCCGGTCCGGTGATGCCGAGTGCGAGGGTGAGGTGGCCGGCGGCCATGTTCGGGAGGTAGGCGGTGAGGGTGAGCGGGGACAGGCCGGTGATGCCGTGGTCGAGGAATCTGCGGTGCTGGGTTTCGAGGGTGGAGATGCCGCCCGCTGCGGATCCGACGACCAGGGCGATGCGGGCGGGGTCCCAGTCGGCGGGATCGAGGCGGGCTGAGCGCAGGGCCTCGGCGGCCGCGGCGAGCAGGAGTTGGGTGGAGCGGTCGTAGCGCCACGGCTGGCGTGTGCCGGGCAGGGCGTCGGGGCCGAAGCCGGGGACGCGGCAGGTGAAGTCGACGGGGAGTCCCGCGAGTTCAGGATCGGTACGGGCGGTGGAGCGTCCGGCGCATACGGCCTGCCAGGTGGCCTCGGTCCCGATTCCGCCCGGGGTCACGAGGCCGATGCCGGTGACGGCCAGGGCGTCGGGCATCAGCCGGACTCGTCGCCCGCTGCGGGCTGTTCGCGCTGGGGCAGGAGGGTGGTGATGGTTCGGGAGATTTCCCCGACGGTGCGGTCGGGGGTGGCCTCGCTGTCGTCCAGGGGCACGTTCCAGTGTTCTTGGAGCGTGACGTAGAGCTCCACGGCTGCCAGGGAGTCCAGTTCGAGGTCGGCGAGGGTGCTGCGGGGCGTGATCAGGTCGGCGGGCACCTCGAATTTGGTGGTGAGGACCGTGGTGAGGTGGGTCAGGACGGTGTCCATGGCTACTGGCTCCTTGCTGGGTTCGGAGGTTCGGCAGGCTTGCTGCGGGGGGTGGCGGATGGCCAGGTGAGGGCGATGGAGGCCCAGGTGAGGCCGCCGCCGAAGGCGGTCAGGACGGTGCGGTCGCCGGGGTGGAGGGCGTGGTGGACGGCGGGGTCGGTGAGAACGAGGGGGATGGAGGCCGCGGCGGTGTTGCCGAGGCGGGCGATGTTTCCGAAGCAGTGCTCGGTCGGCAGGCCGAGACGGTCGGCGACGGAGTCGAGAATGCGTTGGTTGGCCTGGTGGCCGATGAAGGCGCGTGCGGTCTCCGGGGCCCAGCCGGCCGTGGTGAGGACCTGGTGGGCGGAGCGTGTCATGTGGCGGACGGCGCGTGCGTAGACCTCTCGGCCGTGCATGTGGAAGTAGTGGGCGGTGGGTTCGGGCGGGGGCTGGTGATTCGGCTGGCGGGAGCCGCCCGCGGGGATGGTGATGAGGTCGCGGCCGCTGCCGTCGGAGCCGAGGTCGACCGCATGGATCGCGCCCGGTGTCGCGGGGCTGCCCCGGCTCAGGACGGCGGCCCCGGCCCCGTCGCCGAACAGGGCGGCGGTTTCACGGTCGTGGGGGTCGACGATGGTGGAGTACGTGTCGGCGCCGATGACCAGGCAGGTGTGACTGAGGCCGCCGCGGATGAGGGCGGTGGCCGTGGCCAGGGCGTAGAGGAACCCGGAGCAGACGGCTGCCATGTCGAAGGCGGGCACGGTGCCCAGGTTCAGACGGTGGGCGATCTGGGGTGCGGTGGCCGGGCAGGGGTGGTCGGGGGTGGTGGTGGCGAGGATGACCATGTCCACGGTGGGGCTTCCCGCGGAGTCGATCGCGGCGCTGCCGGCTGCGGTGGCGAGGTCGCTGGTGGCCTGCCCCGGGCTGATGCGCCTGCGGTGGGTGATGCCGGTGCGGGTACGGATCCAGTCGTCGGTGGTTTTGAGGTCTCCGGTGCTGATGATGTCGTTGTTGCTGAGGGTGTCTGCGGGGAGACAGGAGCCGGTGCCGGTGATGACGGCGGTGGTGTCGTCGAAATGCATGGGTGCCTTCGGGAGCGAGGTCAGGCGGCGAATGGCGAGGGCGGTTTGGGGATGCCGGCCAGTCCTCCGTCGGGGACGGACAGGCCGCCGTCCAGGACGAGGGCGTGGCCGGTGAGGAATGCCGCGGCCGGGCCGGCCAGGAAGAGGGCCGCGAGGGCGACTTCGTCGGGTTCCGCCCAGCGGCCGAGCGGGACGTGCGCCATCAGCCAGTCGGAGAGCGGGCCCGTGGCGGCGAATTCGGTCATGTCGGTGCGGGTCCATCCGGGGCAAAGGGCGTTGACGCGGATGCCCTGACGGGCCCAGCCGGTGGCGAGGCTGCGTGCGAGGGAGATCTGGGCGGCTTTCGAGGCGGCGTAGGCCTCCATCATGGGGGTGCCGACCAGTCCGGCGACGGAGGACATGAGGGTCAGGCTGGCTCTCCGGGAGGCGGCCAGGTAGGGGTGGGCGGCCCGGCACAGCGCGGCGGTGGCGTTGACGTTGAGCGCGATGACCTGGTCCCAGTGGCTCTGTTCGCTGCCCTGCAGGGGGACCATGACGGGGGAGCCGTCCGGTGCGGTGGGCAGGGCGCCGGCGTTGTGGATGACGATGTCGAGGCCGCCGAAGAAGGCGGCTGCCTGGTCGACGACGGTGGCCGGTGCGCCGGGGTGCGTGAGGTCGGCCGGGACGGCGACGGCCTTGCGGCCGCGTTCTTCGACGCCTCGCAGGGTGGCGTCCAGGGCGGCTGAGGTGCGGGCGGACACGGCGAGGTCGCAACCCGCGTCGGCGAGGGCCAGTGCGACGGCTCTGCCGATGCCTCGGGAGGCTCCGGTCACCAGGGCGCGCGCTCCGTCGATGCGGAAGCGGTCGAGGGCGCTGGGAGCAGTGGTCATGTGAGGGTCCCTTCTTGTCGGGGCTGGGCGACGGGGGTGGGGCCGATGCGTACGGCGGGGGCACCGCTCCAGGTGAGCAGGGCGCTGCCCCAGGTCATGCCGGCTCCGAATACGGTGATCAGGATGCGGGCGCCGGGGCGCAGGGTATGGCGTGCGGCCGCGGCGGTGAGGGCGTAGGGGGCGCTGGCCGCGCCGATGTTGCCGACCTCGTCGCCGACGATGACGAGCGTGCCGGCGTCGAGGCCGAGCTCCTCGCCCAGGCGGTGCAGCAGGACCGGGTTGGGCTGGTGGGCGATGAGGCAGTCGAGGTCGCCCAGGTCCAGGTTGTTGCGGGTGAGGGCCTCGCTCACCAGGCGGGGGAAAATGGCGCTGATGAAGCGGCCGACAGCGCGTCCGTCCATCTGGATGCAATGGCTTTTGTCGGCCAGGGTGGCCGCGGTGGCGGGGTTTCGGCTGCCGCCGGCGGGGATGAGGACGTGATCGGCGAGGGTGCCGTCGGATCCGAACGAGAAGTCCTGGAAGCCCGTTTCGAGGTCGGCGGGGCCGAGGATGGCGGCAGCCGCTCCGTCGGCGAAGAGCACGGAAGTGGCCCGGTCGGTGGGGTCGAGGAATTTCGAGTAGGCCTCGACGCCGACCACGGCGGCGTAGCGGGGTGCGCGTTCCGCGCGCAGCCAGTCGTGGGCCACCTTGATGGCGAAGAGCCAGCCGGAGCAGGCTGCGCTGACGTCGAGGGCCACGGCGTGGTCGGCTTTGAGGAGGGCTTGGATACGGCAGGCGGTGGAGGGGCCGAGTTCGTCGGGGGTGGAAGTGGCGCAGATCAGCAGGCCGATGTCACACGCGTCCAGACCGGCGGCGGTGGCGGCGGCTCGCACGGCGCAGGCGGCGAGGTCGGAGGCGGCTTCGTCGGGGGCGGCGATGTGCCGGCTGCGGACGCCGGTGCGTTCGTGGATCCATTCGGCGCTCACTCCGGTCTGGCAGGCCACCTCCTCGTTGGTGCGCAGATGCCGGGGCAGGTAGCTGCCCATGCCGCGGATTCCGATGCGGCGTGGGGAAGCGGGACGGTTCATGACATCGCTCCATGCTTCCAAGTGAGGGTCTGGGCGAGGGCCTGGTTGTAGTCCTCGGCTCCCAGGGGGGCGGGGACGACGTCTGAGGGCAGGGCGAAAGCGTCCTCCAGCCAGCGGAGGTGGGGCAGAACCGCGTCGCAGAGCAGGTCGGTGACCTGCGGCAGCTCGTCCAGGTCGGCGGGGGCCAGCGTTCCCGCGGCAAGCAGGGAGCCGGCATGGCGGCGGGCTGCCAGGGCGCCGTGCAGCGCGGCGAGTGGGTCCAGGCGGCTCCGGGTCTCGGGATCGGTGATCGCGGTCAGGGTGCGGGTGACGTCATCGGCGGCCAGCCGGGCGGCGTACGCGGATCCGAGCTCGGCCGCTTCGTCGAGCAGGGGGTTCCACACCGCGAAGCTGTCCTTGGCGTGGTGGCCCGCCGCGGCGAAAGCGTCACGACGGGTCGTCAGCCGGCGGGTGAGCTCCTGGGTGTGCCGACGCAGCAACGTGGGCCACCACTGCGGGTCCTGGAGCGGCGGCAAGGGCGTGACGTCGTCCGATGAAGGTGCGGTGACTTCGTCGGCGAGGGCCCGCCCGAGGTCGTAGCAGATCAACTGGCTGTCTCCGCCGGCGGGTTCGAAAGCTTCGAGGAACCCGCGATACGAGGCGAGACGGTTGGCGTCCAGAAATCCGGCGAACCCGCAGTGGCGCTGGCACAGGGCGGTGATCCGCGCTGCCTCACGGATGCTGTGGGCCTTGTACGCGGACAGCGGCCGGCTCACGGCAGACCACGGGGCGAACCCGATGGGGTCGGTGCCGTCGGGATAGCCCTTGCGCTGTGCGGACCGGGAGGCGGTCCACAGCTCAAGGGCGCGGGCGGCGGCGCAGGTCAGAGCGAAGGCATCGGCCATGGCGCCGAGCACCGCATGTTGCTGGCTGCGGTAGTCGAGCAGCGGTGTACCGGGGGCGAGGCGCCCCTGGGTGCGGCGCCGGCGTGCGTAGCGGACGGCTGCCACCCCGGCCTGCCGGGCGAGGGCCGCGGCCGCGGCGGGCAGCGTGGCCCACAGGGCCTGCCCCACACACAGCGTGCGCGCCAGGCGCCGGTCCGGTGAGCCGAGCGGTTCGTGGAAGGCGCCGTCCGGGCCGATGGTCGCATCGTCGCGCAGCCAGTGCTCCCATGGCAGCCGTACGCCGGTGAAGCAGACGTAGGCGTAGTCCAGCGGCAGGGCGCTGAGTTCGACCGGGCCGGTCATCTCGACGCCGGGCCGCGGACCGGATGCGTCGCTGAGTTCGACCAGGAACGGGAAGACGCCGCAGTCGTCCCCCTCCACGACCAGCCGGGCCAGGGCGACGCCGACGCGGGGGATGCCGTGGGCGGCGGTACTGGAGAACTTGACCGCCCCCTGGTCCGGCGTGGTCAGGATGAACTCACGGGTCTGTGCATCGAATTCGGCGACCGTGCGGGTGGCCAGGTGACTGTTGGACTGGCCGATCTCCGTGACCAGGTAGGAGCACTTCGCGCGGGCTGTCTCCAGCGTCTCGAACTGTTCGCGCAGAGGGCCGTGGTCAGGGGCCAGACAGATCAGGGAACCCAGCCCCAGGACGCTGTGATTGATGACGGTCATGCACAGGGCCGGCTCGGCCGCCGCGCTCCAGGCGATGAGGGTGGCGAGCTGTGCGGGGGAGCGGAACAGGTCCCTGGCCCGGGGGAGGGCGCGGGTCAGCTGACGCAGGCGTGCCGTCAGGCGGGCGTCCCTGCCGGTGGGGTCGGGAGGGTCGGGCGCGGGGTGGTGGCGCAGTGCCTCGTGGAGGGCCGCGAGGAACGTTGGCGCACAGCCACTGTGCACCAGCTCGTGCAGCGGGCCGGTGTCGGAGCGGGGGAGTGAGGGGGCGTTCATGGGGGCCTCCGGAGCGGGGGAGGGGCGGTCACCAGGAGAAGCCGGGATCGGCCAGTGGCGCATGCACCGTGACGGACCGCCCTTTCAGGATCCGCCGGGCGTTCGCGGCCAAGGCGCTGCCAGTGCCGGCTTCGAACAGCCGCACCCTCTGTCCGGGCAGGGCATGCCCGGTGGCCAGCGCGACGGCATCGGGTACATGGGCGGGCCACACCAGGCAGTCGGCGAGGCGGGCCGGCACGTCGTCTCCCGGAACGTAGGGGCGGCGGGCGACGGCGGACAGGACCGCACAGCTCATGGGCTGTGTGGGATAGCGGCGGACCACCTGTGCGAACTCCTCGGCCTGCCGGCCCAGCGCAGGATGGTGGGAGGAGAACGGCAGCCGGAGCCGCGCGGAAGCGATGCCCGTCGCGGCAGCGCTCTTCTCCACCCGCCGCAACTGATCGACGGGGCCGCTGACAACGCATTCCTGGGGGTCGTTCACGCAGGCCACCACGACCTCCCGGCCGCCGGCCTGCGACACCATGCCGCGGGCCGCGGCCTGCCCGCAGCCCAGCAGGGTCAGACCGCCCGGACAGGAACTCGTCAGGATTCGGCCCAGTTCCCAGGCGATCGCCGCCCCTTGAGGCACGTCGAAGACGCCTGCCGCGGTCAACGCGGCGATCTCCCCGAAACTGACCCCGACCACCGCGTCAGGAGGCCCAAAGCGTTCGCTGAGGGCCCGGTGCACCGTCAAAGACGCCCCGAACAAGGCCAACTGCGCCACCCCCACCGGGGCCCGCGCGAGATCACGCCCGTTGGGAGGTGCCGGACCCAGCAACCACGGCGCCAGCATCGGCAGTCCGCGGCGCTTCGCCACCGGGTCCACTTCCTCGAACACCTCACCCATGACCCGGCGCAGCATCCCGTGCGCACCAGCCGCCCGAAGCAGCGGTGACAAGGGGAAGTCCCCCTGCCCTGCGAAGAGGTGAACATGGCGGGGATCAGGCGCGGCCGTCGTACTCGTCCGCTGCCATTGCACGGTGTTCTCCTCAGGACCGGCCGGTACTGCTCCCGAAGAGGGCGGCCCGTCGTCCCGGCGCCGGGTCCAACCGGCCGTCGGGTCGCCGAAGACCTGGGCGAGCAGCCCAGCCGCCGTCCAGGAAAGGTGTTCGGAACAGCGGGGACCGGCCGTGCCGCCGTGGTCGCGGACCACAGGAGAACCATGGATACCCGTCACGGGCATTACGTCACCTCGGCGTGGCAATTCTGAGGGACCGAGACATGGCATGTACGTACGGGCGCCCACGCTGACGCGGACGAACGCCCCAATGCGCCCTTCCGCTGCTCCCGTTCACGTCTCACTCTGAAGACTGCTCCGCCTCGGCCTCAGGGACGCGGCGTTCCAGGGGGCAACGTGTTGAACAGAAACGGATGTTGAACGTCGCAAAGCGGAGTGCCCATGCCGTCCCGCCGCACGACACCCGGCCGAATTCCCAACCAGCCACTGCGCCGGCTGCTGTCCGAAACGGGCTGGAGCGGTGCCCGGCTCGCCCGCGAGCTCAATGCGGCAGCGACAGAACAGGGGTGGCCGCTCACCTACGACCGGACCACGGTGTCCCACTGGCTCGCCGGCACCCGGCCCCGCCCGCACATCGCCCAACTCGCGGCAGAAGTGCTGTCCCGAGCCCTGGGCAGACCCGTCAGCGTCACCGACACTGGCCTGAACCCTGCTCCTGCCGAATCGGGTGCGAGCGGTCCAGTGCCGTGGGGAGACGCTGCCGTGGACATGCTGGAACACCTCAACGAGCCACCCGGCCAGGGCGGCCACTCTCTCGGCGCCGTGTACAGCCTTGCCGGGCTGGCCCTCCCGACCTGGGCACCGCGGGCAGAACGGTCCGTCAGCACCCGTACGGGGGACCCGGTCGTGGGGCCGGAGCAGGTGGCCGCCTGCCAGTCCTTGCTGCCGGTCTTCTCCCGGGCCGACGCCTGCTTCGGCGCCGGTGTCATGCGCGAGGCCTTGAGCCGCTTTCTGGCCATCAGTGCGGCCGGGTGGCTCCGGCTGCCGGCCGAGCCCCGCTTCCGTCGCGGTCTGTGCACGGTCGCCGGGCAGATGGCCTACCTCTGTGCCTTCGCCCACTTCGACTCCAACCTCCACCGCCGAGCCCAGCAGTACTACCTCACCTCGCTCGCGTTGGCCCACGAGGCGGGCGACCGAGCCGGCTACGCACTGGGCCTGCGAGGACTGAGCGTCCAGGCTCACGCGCTGGGGCACTTCCCGCAGGCCGACCGGCTCGCTGCCCAGGCCGTCAGCCTCGGCCTCCCCCACACCCCGCCCGGCCAACAGGCCTTCTTCCTCGGCCAGCTCGCCGTGACCCGCGCGAGCCTGAACGACCCGAAGGCCGCCGCCCGCCATCTGACAGCCGCCGAGCGCCTGCTCGACGGGGCAGCCTCCAGCACGTCACCGGTCGGCGCCTACCACCCGGCAGCTCTGGCCCTCCACCACGCCGTCGTCGCGGGCAGTCTGGGTGATCACCGCCGGGCGGCCACATCTCTGCAAGCCTCCCTGCGCCACCGGCCGCCCACCGAGAACCGCTCCCGCGCCATCACCCTCGCCCAGCTCGCCGAGGCCCAGCTCAACTGCGGCAGTCTCGAACTCGCCTGTCACACCTGGGCCGAATTCCTCACCGTGCACTCCCAGATCAGCAGCGCCCGCGTGGATGGACACCTCGCCACACTCATCGCTCGCATACGTCCCTACCGCCACAACCGCGCAGCTGCGGCCCTCCTCGACCGAGCACAACAACTACGGCCCCGACGCGCGACCGGGAAGGACGCAGAGGACCCGCCATGAGCCGCACCCCAAAAGCAACAGGCCTTTGACCCACACGGGCAAGGAACAGCGATCAGTCATCAACCCGGCTCGTACCACCGGCCGTGCGGCGATCAGGAGCGGACCCGGCCGGTCTGCTCACCGCCCACCGGAGACGCCACGGGCACCGACTCGGTACGGGTCGCACGCCTCAGCACGCCGAGCGGGCCCAGACCGGACAACACCTGCAGCACCTGGCCACCCAACCGGGCTCCGCAGTCGGCGATCGTCAGCGTTGCGACATCGATGCAGCGGGGCCGAAGCTGGCCCAGCGCACTGATCCGGTGGACCGGCGTCAGGGCGGCGGCAGCCTGCGCAGCGGCCGTGACCGGACTGGCACCGGCTCCCGCCAGCAACAGCACATCGCTTTCGGCCAGCGAGGAACGCGCCGCAGAGAGGAGGTCGGTCATGGTGTAGCACCACTGATCAGGGTGCTGTCCGCGCAAGCGGGGAAACCTCCTGCGCAGGACCGCGAGCAACCGGGCAACCTCGACGCTCACGCTGCCTGGCGCGACCACGAAAGCGAGTCGCTCCGGCGCACAGGCCGTGAGAGCCTCGGCATCCCGGACCGACCTGACCCGGTACGACTCACCGCCCCCCGACTCAACCGGAACGCCGACGCCTGAGCCCCACACAGGTTCCCCCACCAGCACAACCTCATCCCCTCGCGCCCGGAAGGAACGCATGGCGGACGCGCTGTGCCCTGCTGCAGGGCAACGCGCCTGAGTAGCGCAACCACAGGCCGCCCATGCGCTGTCCTGCGGTTCGGGCTGCGCCGGGAACACCCCCGCAAAGGCCGCGGTGTCCCCGCTGCGCGGCGCGGGACCGTCGGCAGGATCAAGGGTGAAGGTCCGACGGGTGCGCATCACCGACCGCCACGAGGCGATCTCTTCGCCGGCCCACGCCCTCGCGGCGAAGTCCGCGCGATGCGCGGCGACCGCGAGACCGCGGAAACCACCTCCCGGATCTTCGTACGACACGGCGAAGATCGTTCCCTCGCCACGAGTCGTCTCCCCGCTCACCTGCTGCTCGACGCCCAGGTCCCACGCCTGGACGGCGAGGCCGGCCTCTTCGGCGGCCGCGATCACAGCGGGGTGCGCCGGACAGCCGACCCGGCCCCGATCGGGATGCATCCACGACCGGGCCACGATCAAGGCGCCCCGCCTTGCGGGAACACAGCCCTCCAGCGTCTCCAACAGCACACTGCGGTTCATCGAATTACTCCAGGGGAAGAGAGAGGACGCGCGTCACGGGGCGCCTCCCACGAAGTCGTGTGCGGTTCGACCTGAGGCAGGGACTTGCTCCTGTTGCCGCCGGATGCCCCCGTGCTCCCACCATGGACAGGTGGAGGTGGGGCGCCATGGTGTGTGTCGTTGCGGGCGTTGCAGGAAAGACTCCGGCGCGGGAGGCCGCGGCTCGACAGCGTGTGACAGAACTCCGGGCCGAGGCAGCGGAGTTGGCGGTCCGGCAGGAGAGGGACCGGGAGGATCTGTCGCGGTCGGTGATCACGCGAGACACTGCCGTGCAGGTGCTGGCCCCTCGACCTTTCCGGTCGTCACCGGCAGGCCGATCCGCGGAAGGACCTGCTGGTGGGACAGCTGAGGCAATCCCGTGAGCTGGGCTGGTGGATCAGGCTCATTCGGGTGGGAGCGCTGCGGTCGATGTCGTGCACCGGAGGGTAGGACGGCACTTCTGTCGTGTCCGATCAGACCACCGCGAAAAGGGCTTCCACGCGCATCCGTACCGTCCTCGCCGCTGTGACACCGACCGCTGTCACCATCCTGGGTGGGGCAGCGCCCGTCCCCGCAGGGGCCACAGGAGCGTGTGGGCCGTCTCTGGGACGCGGCGTACGCGCTGCCACTGTCAGCGGATGGGAGATGGGGTGGGCGCCGGGTGCTGTCGCTGGGCGGCGTGTGTGGAGTTCGTTTGCTGGCACGGAACGGGGAGATCGCACCCAGTGCCGGGCTCGCCGCCTTTCCCTCGCCGTGCTGGCGGCGAAGGTATCAGCGTGGTTACGTGCCTGCCGGCCCCGTGCCGCTGCCCACACCTGAGGGTGTGCGGGCAGCAGCACGGGGCCGGTGTGCTGTGTGGGGCAGGTCAGCGGTCTTGAAGGGTCAGAGGAGCTTCTGCGGGGCCTGGAACTGGTCGACGGGCGCGATGTTGCACGCGGCCTTGGGGCCGCCGAGGAGGTGCCCGCCGATGCCCTCGCCCTCCGGCAGCGGCACCAGGCAGCGACCGTCGACGTTGACGAGCGAGGCACCGTAGGTGTTGAGGATGCCGCCCGCCTCGCCGACGATGGCGGTGTCACCGTTGCGGGTCGCGAAGTCCGTGGCACCGGTGCCGCTGACGGTCGCGCCCTGCGCGAGCGCGTTGGCGAGGATGCCGGCGAGCGCGCTGGCGGGGATGCTCTGGAGCCCGTTGGCGGGCGTCTTGGGGGCCTGGGGGCCCGTGGTGGCCGAGGCGGGCGCGGCGATGGCCATCGTTGCGGCGGTGGCGAAAACCGCCCCGGCGAGAACCTGCTTGATCACGGTTGTGCTCCCGTTCGGTGGATCAGAGAGGGGTGACAGGCTCGTCCTGAGGGAAGCCCGTCGCCCCTTGGAACGACGAGCATGCGCAATACGTCACCAATTGCCCCCATTTGGGCCAACACTCACTTCGCTGGTCCGATGCTGGCGAGCCACTCGCTGGCGGGTCGAGGCTGCACTTATACCGTGGCCGGCGGCGCTGCGGTCACGCGGCAGGCGTAGGGCGGCGAGCACGGCACCAGGCGCCTGCACATTGTCCTTCGGCGTAGACGTGCCGGCGTCTGTCAGGGTTTTACGGCGACTGCGCCGAACTGGGGGAGTACGGCAGCGGAGTTGGACTCGGCGCGCCACTGCGAGCAGGACACGAGACCGGGAGTGAGCAGGTCCAGGCCGTCGAAGAAGGCGCTGATCTCTGCGCGGCTGCGGGCGGTGATCGGTGGCGTGGCGTTTTTGTTCCAGAACTTCATGGCTTCGATGTTGCCCTCGCCGCCGAGGTCGGTGTCGGTGGTGGGGTGGGTGAGGGCGAGATAGCTGCCGGAGGGGACCGAGGCCATGATGCGGCGCACGATGTCCTGCGCCTGGCCCGTGTCGAGGACGAAGTTGAGGATTCCCAGCATCAGGACAGCGACGGGCCGCTCAAGGTCGAGGGTGTCCGAGGCGCCCTCGATGACGCGGTCCGGGTGGTGGACGTCGGCGTCGATGTAATCGGTGACTCCCTGGGGAGTGCCGGTCAGCAGGCTGCGGGCATGGACGAGCACGATGGGGTCGTTGTCGACGTAGACGACCCGGGACTCGGGTGCGATCCGTTGGGCGATCTCGTGGGTGTTGTCCAGGGTCGGCAGTCCGGTGCCGATGTCCAGGAACTGCCGCACCGAGCAGTCGGCGGTGAGGAATCGGACCGTACGGCCGAGGAAGGCACGGTCCGCGCGAGCCACGTCCCGGATCACTGGGAACATCGCGGCGACCTGGTCACCAACCTGCTGGTCGGCCTCGTAGTTGTCCTTCCCGCCGATCCAGTAGTTCCACACCCGTGCGTTGTGCGCGACCCCGGTATTCAGCCTGCCCGACACGTCGGACGGGTGCTGGCTCTCACTCACGTCTTCCTCTTTCTCTTGCTCACCCACGAGGAGTCCTGGACGGTTGGCCGCCACGGCGACAGCGGAACGTTACTGCCATTGTGATGCTCGTGGATCACGACGTCCCGGGATTCGGCTGCCATGCCCCCCCCCGGCCGGGGTGGAAACATCCCCACCGGCCCGCCGGTCGAGCTGCTCGCACGGTCCGTCGGTCCGTCAGCTGATGGGGTGGGGCGAGAGCACACTGAACCAGAGCAGCGCGATGGTGGCCACGCCCATGGCCGGGGTGAGTATCTCCGTCTCCAGCTTGTTTCCGCTGCGCTTGATCACCACGATCTCGTAGCGGTTCTTGAGCGGCCACAGCCACGGGGCGCCGCGCTTGGTGATCGAGTCCCCCAGAAGGTGAGCCAGGCAGCCGAGGCCGATGGCGTAGGGCAGCCAACCGGGCGCCGACGGGATGAACTTGGCGATGGCGGCCGTGCCGACACCGGCCATCGCGACGATGGTGCCCCAGGCGTGGAAGCCATGGCCGGGCGGGCAGATGTTGAGGGCGCGCACCGCGAGGGCCAGCAGGAAGAAGGTCATACTCAGGGTGAACGGTCGGCCCAGGTAGGAAACTCCGGCCCAACTGCCCAGGGTCATGAAGGCCACGAAGAACAGCGAGTGCGTGGCGTGGCGGTGGCCGCCGGAGATCCAGGCGACGAACCGGCAGAGGAGCTTGGAGACCGGACCCAGGAAGTTGGCGATGGTTCCGTCGTGGTGATCCAGGTCGGGCAGCAGCGCGGCGCCGGCGCACAGCACGGTGCCCATCAGGATTTCCTGTGGCGCAAGATGCGCGTGCAGTACCAACGGCGGCAGGTACGGCGCGGTCCCCGCGAAGAGCAGGGCACCGCTGACGGCATGAGAGTGGCCCATCATGGCGTTGTTCGTTCTCTCCCGATCGGGCGCCGCCTCAGCGGCGCTCTGTTGAGTCCGGCAGGCGCTCCCGGAGCGCCTGCCGGACGTGAGGATCCTGCTCTGCCCGTCGACAGCCGCCAACTCCACCGGGGGGTAACCGGCATGACTCGTCTCGGGTGGCAATGGCCTAGAGGTTGGTGAGCCTTTCGCCCTTGCGGTCTTCGAGGGTGTGGTCCACGCACACCGCGAGGATGATCAGCAACGTCGCGTCCTGCTCGCTCAGCACATCGACCGCGTAGGCGTCACGGATGCCGAACCACCGCCGGGAGATGTGTGCGAGGGTGGTGCCCGCGTGCTGGATGTCGAACTCGCGGTCCCAGAAGTTGCCGACCACTTTCAGCCGCCGGCCGTCCCGCAGGCTGACCTTGAACCGGTCCCCGAAGATCCGGAACCTCCGCTTGCTGATCCGGCCCACTGCCTTGCCGTCTCGCCGGATGAGGATCGTGTGGTGGAGGGACACCCTCTTCTTGACGATGCCGGCCACCTGGTCGCCGCGGGTGTCCATGAAGTGGAACGTGGTCCGCAGACGCAACAGCTTCCTGTTGACCTTGTACAGCTTCTGCCGCTGTTCGGTCTCGATCCAGGCTTCTTCGTGGAAGGCGAGCATGCGATCGCGTACCAGGTAACGCATCAAGTCCCCTCCTTGTCAGTCACGTTCCCGGGCTGCGCGAGTCCAGCGGCGTAACCGTTGGCCGTGAGCGAGGAACGCCCGTGCCGTGCATGATAGTTGCCGAATTGCGCAAAGTTGAAATCAACTTGATGGAAGGCCGCCGACAGCAGTCGCACCTGGAAAGGCGCTGGTGGGGCAAGTGGAACCCAGGGCTCCGGATCAGTCCCTGGACAGCCGCTCGCGCAACACCGCGCCCATGGCTATGGGTTCACGGCCGAGCAGGCGGGTGAGTGTCGGGTCGACGGCGGCGAACTCACCGGCACGGCTGGCGGCGAAGATGCCGAGCAACTGATCCGCCGTCTCAGCCGGGGCACCCTGGCTCACCAGCTGCTCCCGGAACTGGTCGTCGGGTGCGGTGATCCTCGTCGTGGTGCGGCCCGTGACCTCGGTGACGATACAGGCGATGTCGTCGAAGGTGAGTGCCTGTTGAGCCGTGAGCGGCGGCGTGGGGCCCTCGAAACGGCCTTCGTCGGCCAGGATGGCGGCAGTTGCGTCGGCAAGGTCGGCGTGCGCGGTCCAGGCGACCGGACCGTCCGCAGGGAGTACGAGCCGGCCGCGCTCCGCCGCGTTGCCGACGAAGTGCGCCGCGCTGGCGGCGTAGAAGCCGTTGCGCAGCGAAGTGAACGGCACGCCACAGGCGCGCAGTATCTCCTCTGTGGCGGCATGGTCGCGGCACGCCTGGAAGTGCGACGTCGAGCCGGCCCCCATCTGGCTCGTGTAGAGGATGCGGCGGGCGCCCGCCGCGACGGCTGCTTCGATCGCGGTGCGGTGCTGCTTGACGCACTCCTCGCCCATTTTGTCGACGGAGACGACGAGCACTTGTGAGGCGCCCTGGAAGGCGTGGGCGAGGCCGGCGGGGTCGGTGAAGCTGCCTTGCCGCACCCGTACGCCTCGGTCGGCGAACGCCTGCGCCTTCCGCGGGTCGCGGACGCTGACGCCGACTTGGTCCGCCGGGACGAGCGTGAGCAGCCGCTCGACGATCTGACGTCCCAGCTGCCCGGTGGCTCCGGTCACGATGATCATGATGTGCTCCAGTGTCGCGATGGCGTGGTTCCAGTGGAATCACGTTCAAGGTAGCACTGATAATAACGATGGAAATTCTCCTGCGGTACCATTGATTCATGCCATCGCCTTCACGCGGCCGGAGCGGCAACACCGCCGACAAGCCCGAGACCACGCCCCCGAGCCGGGAACAGACCCGGCAGCGCGTCGTCGAGGCCGCCATCGACCTGCTGACGCGCGGGGGTCGCGACGCGGTCACCACCCGCGCGGTCGCCGATGCGGCGGGCCTGCAGCCACCGGCCCTCTACCGGCTGTTCGGCGACAAGGACGGCCTGCTCGACGCGGTGGCCGAGCACGGCTTCGCCGCGTTTCTCGCCACCAAGCACGTCGACCCCGACCCCCAGGACCCCATCGACGACCTGAGAGCGGGCTGGGACGTCGCGATCGAGTTCGGCCTGGCCAACCCCGCACTGTTCACGCTGATGTACACCGAGCCCAACAGGACGTCGTCGGCCGCCTTCAAGGCCGGTATGGAGATCCTCAGGGGCCGCATCCGGCGCCTCGCCGCGGGTGGCTGGCTCCGCGTCGACGAGGAACTCGCGGTCCAGATCATCAACGCCACGGCGCGCGGCGCGGTCCTCACCTGGCTGTCCCTGCCCCAGGACCGGCGCAACCCGGCCCTGTTGACCACCTTGCGGGAGTCCATGGTCACCGCTGTCACCAACCAGCAGCCCGCAGTACAGGAATCGGGCCCGGCCGGCGCGGCCCGCGCGCTGCGCGCCGCACTGACCGACCGGACGAACCTCAGCAGCGCCGAGCAACATCTGCTGAAGGAGTGGCTGAACCGCCTTGCCGCCGAAGGGTGATTGATGGCGCCCGGCGGCCGGTCACCTGCCGGAGCAGCGCGAGGGCCTCTTCGGAAGAGGAACCGGCGGGAGTGGTGCACACGATGAGTGCCTGGTCCGGTGAGCGGGCGATGGACAGTGTCTGCTGTGTCACCGTCAGCGTGCCGACGACGGGGTGGTGCAACTCGTAGGAGGCGGCGTCGCAGGGCGTCACGCGGTGGTCCGCCCACAGCGCGACGAACTCCGGGCTCTTCACGGTCAGTTCACCGATCAGCTCCGAGAGCAGCGGGTCGTCCGGGTGCCTGCCGACGGCGATGCGCAGGTTGCCCACCACCGCGCGGGCCTTGGGTTCCCAGTGTGCGTACAGCTCTCGACAGTGTGGGTCCAGGAACAGTATTCGGCTCATGTTCGGGCGTCGTGCCGGGTCGTTGGGGCCGTGGAAGTCCAGGTGGCCGGCCAGGAGGGCGTGCCCGAGGGTGTTCCAGGCCAGTACGTCCGTACGGCGGCCGAGCACGATCGCCGGGACGCCGTTGACGGCGCGGAGGAGGTCGCGTGTTTCGTCGGTGAGCTTCTCGGGGCGCGGGCGGCGTGACCGGGGTGCGTGGCGGGTGGCGTCGGCGAGCCGGTCGAGGTGCTCGCGTTCGTGGTGGTCGAGCAGGAGAGCGCGGGCGATCGCGTCGAGCACCTCGGCCGAGGCGCCGCGGGACTGGCCCTGTTCCAGTCGTGCGTAGTACGAGACGCTGACGCCCGCCAGTTGGGCCAGTTCCTCGCGCCGGAGCCCGGCCACCCGTCTGCGCGGTCCGAAGTCGTGCAGGCCGACGTCCTCGGGGCGCAGTCGTGCCCGTCGGGCTTGGAGGAAGGTGCCGAGCGGGCCGGGTCCGTTCATCGCCCCAGTATTCGGTGCGCGGCCCGCACTCAGCCACACCCTGCGAGGGGTAGGACAAGGCGGGAGTGGTGCGGGCCCGTTCGCTTGTCCAGGCTCGGTCTCATTCGGCGACATACCCCGCTTGAGGACGGACCACATGGATCAGAACCCGGAGCAGATCACTCTCGGAGACGTCACGGTCACCCGCATCAAAGAGTTCTACGGCTCGGCGCGGATGTCCCCGGGCCAGTTCTTCCCGGACAGCCCCGACGGCGCGTGGGACGAGCACCGCGCATGGCTGGCGCCCGACTTCTGGAACCCCCGGACGGACGAGTGCCAGTCGGCGATCCAGTCCTGGCTGCTGCGCAGTGAGGGACGCACCATTCTCGTCGACACCGGCGTGGGCAACCACAAGGACCGGCCCTACGCGCCGGTGTGGAGCCGCCTGGACACGGACTACCTCGACCACCTCGCCGCCGCCGGGGTGCGGCCCGAGGATGTCGACATCGTGGTCAACACCCATCTGCACATCGATCACGTCGGCTGGAACACCCGCCTCGACGGCCGGACTTGGGTGCCGACCTTCCCGAACGCCACGTACCTGATGACCCGGCGGGACTTCGACTTCTGGGACCCGGCCAACGAGAACACGACCGTACTGGGCCGCGGGAATCAGAACGTCTTCGAGGACAGCGTCTCGCCGGTCCATCAGGCGGGACTCACCCACCTGTGGGAGACGACGTACCGGATCGACAAGAACCTGCGGCTGGACCTCGCTCCCGGGCACACCCCCGGCTCGTCCGTACTCACCCTGGAATCCGGCGGCGATCAGGCCCTGTTCGTCGGGGACCTGGTGCACACGCCGCTGCAAGTCGCAGAGCCGGAGACCAACTCCTGCTTCTGTGAAGACCCGGCGGAAGCCCGCGCCACCCGGCACAAGCTGCTCGGCCGCGCCGCCGACGACAACGCACTTGTCTTCCCGGCGCACTTCGGCGGCCAAGGCGCCGCAGAGGTCGTCCGCCGCGGGTCGAAGTTCGCGATCAAGGAGTGGGCGGGCTACTCCCGCCTCTCCTGAGGTCCCCTTCCAGAGAGGAAACGTGTCCCGTGCCGCAGCAAACAGATCCAGTCGTCACAACCCCGGCGGGCGCCGTGCGCGGCATCCGTGGCGGATCCGGCGAACGCTACCGCGCCCTGCCTTACGCGGCGGCACCGACCGGGGCCGGCCGTTTCGCCCCACCCGCACCGCACCCGGGCTGGTCCGGCGTCCGCGACGCCGCGCAGCCCTCGCCCACCGCTCCCCAGCCGACCCGCGACTTCGGCCCACTCGACATGACCCCCTACTTCGGACCGGGCTGGGTGCCCGGCGAGGAGTACCTCACCGTCGACGTCCACACGCCCGCCGCCGACGACGGCAGGCGCCCCGTCATGGTCTTCGTGCACGGCGGCGGTTTCGTCACCGGCTCGAACCGCGCCGCGCTCTACGACGGCAGCGCGTTCACCCGCGACGGCGTCGTCCTCGTGACGGTGAACTACCGCCTCGGCATCCCCGGTTTCCTCGATCTGGCGGGCGCCCCGGCCAACCGTGGACTGCTCGACGTGCTCGCCGCCCTCCGCTGGACACAGGACACGATCGCGGCGTTCGGCGGCGACCCCGACAACGTCACGATCTTCGGACAGTCCGCGGGCGCCACGCTCACCGGCGCGCTGCTCGCGACACCGCGGGCCACCGGGCTGTTCCGGCGGGCGATCATCCAAAGCGGCAACGGAACCGGCGCGTTCACCCCCGAACAGGCGCAACGGGTCGCCGCCGCGGCAGCCGCCGCACTGGGCGTCGAACCGACCGCCGAGGCGTTCGCCCCGATCCCGGACGAGCGCTTCCTGGCGATCCTGCCCGCACTGGCCGGCCTCGACCTCGACACCCGCACGGCCAGGGACCCGCTGGCCGGGCTCAGCCCCTTCAGCCTGGTCCTGCCGGTCCAGCCCGCCGACACCCTCGCCGAAGGCCCGGCCGGCAACGTCGACCTGCTCATCGGCACCAACACCGAAGAAGGGCACCTCTACCTCGTACCGAAGGGCCACCTGGAGTCCACGACGGAAGCCGACCTGCTCGCCGCCGCCACCCGCGTCCAGGCAGATCCGGGGACCGAACTCGCCGCTCTGCGCGCGGCGCGGCCGAACGCGACACCGGGCGAACTCCACTCCGCCGTACTCGGACAGGCCTTGTTCCAAGCCGGTACGACGCGCATGGCGCAGGCCCACGCACGGATCTCGGGCGGCCGCACCCACCTCTACTCGTTCGGGTACCGCTCGACGGCCCTGGACGGGCGACTCGGCGCCGCCCACACCGTTGAACTGCCCTTCGTGTTCGACACGGCCGACGAACCCCGGCTGCACGGGAACACCGGCCTGCTCGGCCCCGACCCCGCCCCGCCAGGACTCGCAGCCGAGGTACACGGCGCCTGGGTCGCGTTCGCCCGCACGGGGGACCCCGGCTGGACGAAAGCCCGGACCTTGAGTACGAGCTCACTCGGACCGAGTGGGAGACGCTCCGGCAGACATCAGCCGGCGGAAGAGCCAGAAAAAAGATGTGGCGGCCATGTCGAGAACCCGGGATCTGCTCCGTCCCCGTAGTGAGCGCGACCACAATGGGTCGCATCAGTACCGAGGAGAACATCATGGCCAAGTACTTGCTGCTCAAGCACTACCGTGGCGCCCCGTCCGCGGTCAACTGCGTGCCCATGGACCAGTGGACTCCGCAGGAGATCTCGGCGCACATGCAGTACATGCAGGACTTCGCGGACCGGCTGGAGAAGACCGGGGAGTTCGTCGACGGGCAGGCGCTCGCTCCCGAGGGGGCGTGGGTCCGGTACGACGGCGAGGGGCGGCCGCCGGTCACCGACGGGCCGTTCGCCGAGACCAAGGACCTGATCGCCGGCTGGATGGTGATCGACGTCGACTCCTACGAGCGGGCCGTCGAGCTGGCCGGGGAGCTGTCCGCGGCTCCGGGCGCGGGCGGGAAGCCGATCCACGAGTGGCTGGAGGTGCGCCCGTTCCTGGCCGCGCCGCCCACGATCACGGAGTGACGTCCCCGGTGAACGAGGCACTGCTGCGCAGCCTCACGCCGAGCGTGCTCACCGTCCTCGTCCGCCGCGGAGCCGACTTCGCGGCGGCCGAGGACGCCGTGCAGGACGCGCTGGTGGAGGCGGTCCGCGCCTGGCCGGCCGACCCTCCGCGGGATGCGAAGGGCTGGCTGGTCACGGTGGCCTGGCGCCGGTTCCTGGACGCGACGCGGGCGGACACCGCCCGGCGCCGGCGTGAGGACCGCGTGGAGGAGGAACCGGCGCCCGGGCCCGTGCCCTCGGCGGACGACACGCTCCAGCTGTACTTCCTGTGCGCCCACCCGTCGCTGACGCCGTCGTCCGCAGTGGCGCTCACGCTGCGCGCCGTGGGTGGGCTGACCACCCGTCAGATCGCCCGGGCCTACCTGGTGCCCGAGGCGACCATGGCGCAGCGCATCAGCCGGGCCAAGCGCACCGTCTCCGGCATACGGTTCGACCAGCCAGGCGATGTCGCCACCGTGCTGCGCGTCCTCTATCTGGTCTTCAACGAGGGCTACTCCGGCGACGTCGACCTCGCGGCCGAGGCGATCCGGCTCACCCGGCAGCTCGCGGCCGTCGTCGACCACCCCGAAGTGGCCGGGCTGCTCGCCCTCATGCTGCTCCACCACGCCCGGCGTGCTTCGCGGACCGGGCCCGACGGCAGCCTGGTGCCGCTCGCCGAACAGGACCGCGGCAGGTGGGACACCGCAGCGATCGCCGAGGGCGTCGCGATCCTGCAAGCGGCCCTCGCCCGCGACCAATTGGGCGAGTTCCAGGCGCAGGCCGCCATCGCCGCGCTGCACGCCGACGCGCAGACCGCCGCGGAGACCGACTGGGTGCAGATCGTCGAGTGGTACGACGAGCTCGTGCGGCTGACCGACAGCCCGGTCGTCCGGCTCAACCGCGCGGTGGCCGTCGGTGAGGCCGACGGGCCGCGTGCCGGCCTCGCGGTGCTCGCCACCCTTGACGACGCGCTGCCCCGCCACACCGCGGTGGCGGCGTACCTCCACGAGCGCGAAGGCGACCTGGCGACGGCGGCGCGGCTCTACGCCGAGGCGGCCCGTAAGGCGGCCAACCTCGCCGAACGCGACCACCTGACGCGCCAGGCCGCCCGGCTCAACGCCCACGGGCATCGCTGACGGCCCGCTGACGTCATGGCCGGTCGGCCGAGATCGCGACTCAGCGGGACGGGAGCGGCTCGCCCGTCTCAAGCAGCGTCTTGAGGCTGGAGAGGACGGGCGGCCAGCCCTGGCTGCACATGCCGTGCACGATGCCCTCGGGGTCGAAGTCGTGGGTGACGGTCAGCTTGACCTGGTCGCCCTGCGGCTCAAGGTCGAAGGTGACGTTCGACCGGCGCTCCACCGCGATCTGCGCCCGTACGTCCTCCGCGATGCCCACGGCCTTCGCCCATTCGTCCGTGAACGAGTGCCAGGTGTAGGCGAGTTGGCGGTACGGATCGGAGACCAGGACGATCTGGTCGGGGTCGGACACCGTCGCTCCGCCCTGCTTCCACACGAGCGGCGAGCCCTTCTTCCAGTCGCTCTCGAAGCTCAGGCCCCAGTACTGCTCGGTGAAGGCCGAGTCCGTCAGGGCCTGCCACAGCCGTTCGGGGGTGGTGCGGATGTAGGTCGTGTACACGAACGTCTTGCTGTCCATGGGGGGCTGCTCCAATGCTCTCTTCAGGTCCGCGAGGGCGTTGACCCGCCCGCGGTCGAACCGGCTGATCCACAGCTCGGCGAAGCGCGTCAATTCCCGGGCACCGTAGCCGTCGCCGTGTTCCACCCCGACACGCGCAGCATCGGCGCCGAGCCGTGCAGGTCCGCCGTGCGGTACGTCGCCGTCAGGGTCGTCGACTCCCCTGGCCACAGGCTCACCTGGTTGTCCGACCACTGCACGGGGAGGACCGGGGTCCCGTCGGAGTTCACCAGGTGTACGTCCGTGAGGAGTGCCGGGGTCTTCCCCGGGCCCGTGTTCCGTACGGTCACCGTCGTCGTCGACGTGCCGTCCGCGTCCACCTTCGTCGTCCCGCTCGCGGACACCGTCGCCCTCGGCATCGCGGCCAGGCCCTTCAGGTCGGCGTACGCCGTGGTCGGGGTGTGGAACCAGTCCGTGTGGGCGTAGTCGAGGACATCGGGCTTGGTGGAGAGCCAGTACACATTGCGGCTCACCTCCTTGCCCGAACCGTCGCTCAGCACCAGCTTGGCCAGGTACGTGGTCGACAGGCCGCCCACCGACGCCGGGACGGTCAGCGCGGTGGTGCTCGCGCCGTCGCCGCCGACGTCCACACCCGTCACCGTGCGGTCGTACGCGCGGGTGCCGTCCGGGTTGAAGAGCGAGACGTGGGCGGTGAGCCCGGAGGCCGCGTCCCGGCGACTGTTCACGACCGACACCGCGCGGTTGTCGTACGAGTACTGGATGTGCAGCGGCTCGTTCGCCTTCTTCGCACCGAAGTAGGCGCCGCCCTGATCCAGGTATCGGTCCATCAACTGCCAGTGCAGGGACGTCCATCCACTGTTGAACATCCAGTACACGACCCCGGTCGCCGGCTTCGTGGCGTCCTTCGCGTTGCGGCCGTACGCCTCGAACTGGGCCCGCACGTTCTCGTACTGCGCCAGCTGCGCCTTGCGTACGTAGTCGGCGAGGCCGGTCGGGGTGCCGTAACGGCCGGCCAGGGCGTCGTCGTACAGCTTCAGCGTGGCGAACGTGGAGGAGGGGGAGCGGTGGTACTGCTTCGCCGACGGGGACTTCCACAGGGTGTCGAGCTCCGCCGGTGACAGCATGCGGCGCAGGGTGTCGAGGGTGGGGATGTCGGGGCCCGCGCTGGTCTCGGAGTTGAACCCGGTGGCCCCGCCCTCCTGCTTGTTGTACCAGTAGTCCGGCGGCACCCAGTCGTACGGGCCCGTCATCTTCATGCCCGAACTGCCCGTGATCGGCGCGGAGTTGTCGGACGCGGCGGCCACCACCGGGGTTGGCCAGTCGGCCGCCTTCAGGGCGTCCACGTAGTTCTTCTCGATCGTCTTGTCGGGGGCGAAGTCGCTGCCGATCAGGAACGAGATCACGCTCGGGTGGTCGCGCAGGCGGGCGGCCTCCGCCGCCATGGACGCCTTCGCCACCGGATAGTCGGCGGCGGTCCACTTGTCGCCCGACTCGCCGCCGTTGACCTGGCCCTCCCACTTGTCGCAGCACTCCCAGCCGGGCAGGGTCAGAATGCCGTAGCGGTCGGCCAGATCGAAGAACTCGTCCGGCTCGATGTGCCCTTCCAGGCGGATCGTGTTGAGCCCCAGGTCGAGTGCGTACTTGAGCCGGTCCTCCACATAGGTGTGGTCCCAGCGCAGATACTCGTCCGGGGACCAGCCGCCGCCCTTGATCAGCAGCGGGCGCCCGTTGACCGAGTACTGGCGCGCGCCATCGGCGTTCAGCGGGGCCTTCACATCGCGGATGCCGAACGACTCGCGAGCCGTATCGGACGCGCTCCCGGCGACCGACGCCGTCAGGTTCAGGTCGTACAGCGGTTGCGCCCCCATGCCCGCCGGCCACCACACCTGCGGTGATGTCAGGCGGAGTTGGGGAAAGTCGGCCGGGGTGAAGGTGACCGGCTTCGTCTCGTGCGGCTTGAGCGTGACGTCCTGGCTGAACGCCAGCTGGCCGATCGTGCCGGAGACGGTCGCGGTGACCGGGGCCGCCGAGTCGTTGCGGGCCTGTGCCTTCACGGTCAGGTCGGCGGACGACAGGGACGGCACCGCGAGAGACGTCACCACATGTGCGTCGCGCAGCGCGACCCAGCCTCCGCGTCTGACGACCACATCGCGGACGATGCCCATGTTCTCGTCGGGCGGCGGCTGCAGCCAGTCGATCCAGCCCATCGTGAGGTTCTTCTTCGGGTCGTTGGGCTGGACCCGGAAGGCCACCGTGTTCGCGCCCGACCTCACCAACTCGCTTACGTCCAGCTCGTGTTGGGTGTACGCGCCGGTGACCGTACCCTTGTCGGCGACCTGTTTGCCGTTCACGTACACATCGGCGGCGGAGATCACCCCGCTGAAGTCGAGGTAGGTGCGCGATGCCGTGTCGGCGACGGTGAAGTCCGAGCGGTACCACCAGGGGACCGTGAAATCGGACTTCGGGATCTTCTGCTGGTTGGTCGAGTAGAAGGGGTCCGCGTACTTGCCTGCCGCGAGCAGTGCGGCCAGGACCGTGGAGCGCGGGGCGGCCGCGACCCAGCCGGTGGTGGGATAGCCGGGGCTCGATACGGCGGCCGGGGAGTCGGTGACCTTGGCCGTCGACTGGATCGCATATCCGGCGAGGGCGGTCGTGCTGCCCGGCGTCGAGGCGACGACGGTCGCCCGGCCGTTGGCAGGAGGCGTGCTGGGCGTCGCCGACGAGGTGCCGGCGGTGAGGGCGAGGACCAGGCCAAGTACCGCGACAGCGGCGGTCCTTCGGCGCACGGAGGCGGGGCGGTGGAACACGGCGGTCTCCCAGGGGGCTGGTCGGAACATCCGCGCATCGCTAGGGCGACTCGGCTGGAGAACAGCTCAAGTCGAGAACAGCTCGGGGTTCAGGAGCGGCTCGACGAACTCGACGAAGGGGAACCGCCCAAGTGAAGAAATCCAAGTAAAGAAACCTTACTAACTCGTACCAGCAAGCTAGAGGGGTGAGAGGGGCATGTCAATCGCAGGCCTGAGGGGTGACGCGGTGTCCTCAGTGCGCCGAGCGCCGCTCGAAGGCCACGTCCCGTGCCGTGCCGAGCGCGGTCGCCACCGCGCCGAGCAGCACCGCGTCCTCCCCGAGCGAACTCCGCGCCACCTTCGGCCGCAGCGGGGTGAGCGTACGCAGCGTCTCCCGTACTGGCCGCAGGAGCAGGTCCGCACTGTGGCCGACGCCGCCGCCGAGCACTACGAGATCGGGGTCGAGGACGGCCGCGACCACCGCGACGGTGTGCGCGATCCGCTCGCCCTCCAGCTGAACTGCCTTGACCGCGGGGGAAGTTCCGGCCCGCGCCGCGTCGAAGACGTCCTTCGCGGTGAGCGGGCCCGCCATGCCGAGCGAGCGCGCGGCCGCGACGACCGCGTCCCCGGAGACCGCGTCCTCCAGGGTGTCCGGCTTCTGGCGGCCGGGCCACGGCAGGAAGCCGATCTCGCCGGCGCCGCCGTGCGCGCCGGTGAAGAGCTGGCCCTCGCTGACCACGCCCATCCCGAGGCCGGTGCCGATCATGACGTACACGAAGAGCCTGCTGCCCGCGCCGACGCCGAAGGTGTACTCGCCGAGCGCCGCCAGATTCGCGTCGTTGTGGACCGCGAGCGGTATGCCGAGCCGCTCCCGCATCTGGTCGAAGAGGCCCGGCCTGCCCCAGCCCGGCAGGTGCTGGGCATAGCGGACGCGCCGCTTCTCGGCGTCGTACACGCCGGGGGTGCCGACCACGGCCTGGGCGACCTTGTCCGCGTCCACGCCCGAACCCTCGACGAGTTGGTGCGCGCTGGTGACGACCAGGTCGGCCATGGTGGCCGAGGTGCGGGCGTGGTTGCGGACCTCGGAGCGGGCGACCACCTTGCCGTCGAGGTCGGCCAGGGCGATCCGCAGCCAGGCCCGGCCGATGTCGACGCCGAGGGCGTAACCCGCCGTCGGGTCGGGCGCGTAGAGCACGGCGGCCCGGCCCCGCTCGGGGGTGATGGTGCCCGCCTCGCGGACCAGGCCCGCCAGTTCGAGCGAGGCGAGCGCGCTGGACACGGTCGGCTTGGACAGGCCGGTGTCCCGCGCGAGCTGGGCCCGGGACGCGGGGCCCCCGGCGCGCAGCCGGTCGAGCAGCAGCCGCTCGTTGGAACTGCGCTGCCGCTGCGGGTTCCAGGGCAGGTCGCCACCCTCGTCGCTGCTGGTCATCGCATCATTCTCACGCATCGGTCCGAGCTGTTCACTGACGACCCCTTGACGGTGAAAGTAAAGGTCCTTAACTTAAGCACGCCCAACGCCGAGGCGAATCCCTGCACTGGCGAATCGGCAGCAGAGCTTCCTCTTCTCGTCATCAGCCCAGGGAGGACCCCAGTGTCCGGAACCCCTCCGCCGGCCGGCGGTTTCGTCCGCCGGATCGGACTCTTCCAGGCCACCGCCATCAACATGAGCCAGATGTGCGGGATCGGCCCCTTCGTGACCATCCCGCTGATGGTCGCCGCCTTCGGCGGGCCGCAGGCCGTCATCGGCTTCGTCGCGGGCGCGATACTCGCCCTGGCCGACGGGCTGATCTGGGCCGAACTCGGCGCATCGCTGCCCGGATCCGGCGGCAGCTACGTCTATCTGCGCCAGGCCTTCCAGTACCGCACGGGCCGGCTGATGCCGTTCCTCTTCGTGTGGACGGCCATGCTCTTCATCCCGCTCATCATGTCCACCGGCGTCGTCGGATTCGTCCAGTACCTCGGCTACCTCGCCCCGGACCTCGGCAAGACCTCCGGTGACCTGATCGGGCTCGGCATCATCGTCCTCGTGGTCCTGCTGCTCTGGCGCGGCATCGAGCACATCGCCAGGATCACTGCGGTGATGTGGGTCGTGATGATCGCCTCGGTGGCCCTGGTGATCACCGCCGCCGTCACCGACTTCAGCCCGCACCTCGCCTTCAACTACCCTTCTGGCGCCTTCGAGTTGACGAGCAGTCACTTCTGGATCGGATTCGCCGCAGGCCTCACCATCGGCATCTACGACTACCTCGGCTACAACACCACCGCCTACATGGGCGCCGAGATCAAGGACCCCGGGCGCACCCTGCCGCGCTCCATCATCTACTCCGTCCTCGGCATCATGGCGATCTACCTGCTGCTCCAGATCGGCACCCTCGGCGTCATCGACTGGCAGCGGATGCTGGACCCGAACGACATCGCCTCCACCTCGGTCGCCTCCGCGGTCCTGGAGAAGACCTGGGGCAAGGGCGCCGCCGACGTCGTCACCGTCCTCATCCTGGTCACCGCGTTCGCCTCCGTCTTCACCGGGCTGCTCGGCGGCTCCCGGGTCCCGTACGACGCCGCCCGCGACAAGGTGTTCTTCCGCCCGTACGCCAAGCTGCACCCCAAGCACCGCTTCCCGATGCTGGGCCTGGTCACCATGGGCGTCATCACCGCCGTCGGCTTCATGATCGGCCGCCACACCGATCTGACCACCCTCATCCAGCTCCTCACCACGGTGATGGTCATCGTCCAGGCGCTCGCCCAGATCCTCGCCGTGACCGTGCTGCGCAGGCGGCAGCCGGGGCTCCGCCGCCCCTACCGGATGTGGCTCTACCCGCTGCCGAGCCTGATCGCCCTCGTCGGCTGGCTCACCATCTACGGCTACGCCGACAAGAACTCGCCCGGCCGCCACCCCATCGAATGGTCGCTGGCCTGGCTGGCACTCGGCTGCGTCGCCTTCGTCCTGTGGGCACGCTTCGAGAAGGTCTGGCCGTTCGGGCCGCGCGAGATCCGCGAGGAGTACCTCGACGAGACTTCGGCGCAGACACTGCCCGCCGCCTGAGCCGCTTCTGCGGAAAGGCCCCCGTCCGCATGCCGGACGGGGACCAAATCGTTTATCCCATAGGGCACTTGAGGCTCTGGTTGCGCACGATGGCCAATGCCACGTATCCGTACGCTACTTGTCGCCCGGCCGGACCTCCTCCGTGATCGGTATCGACTTGGGGAGAGGCGAACTCGTGCCCGGGGCATGCCCGTTCGGGGAGTCGCCGTTCTGGTTCATCGACGCGAGGAGCTGCCGCGCCAGTCCCAGACCCGTACCGCCCATCGTCAGGGCCTTCGCGAACATCTCCGACATGCCCTCGGCGCCGTTGAGCAGCACCATGTGCTCCACATTGCCGAAGGCGGAAGCGCCCGCCTCCACGATCTGCGGCCAGTTCTCGGCGAGCTGCTGGGCGACGACGGCCTCCTGGTTCTCCGCGAGGGCCGCCGCGCGTGCCTTGATGGCCTCGGCCTCCGCGAGGCCCTGGGCCTTCGCCGACTCTGCCTGCGCGAGACCCTTGGCCTGCGTCGCCGACGCCTCGGCCTCGCCCGTCGCCCGGGTCGCCTTCGCGGCCGCGAGCCCGCGCGCCTCGGTGGCCTGGGCCTCGGCGGCCGCGGCCGTCTTGACCCGGGTCGCCTCGGCCGCCGCCGCGAGCTCGGTCTCCTTCGCCTTGGCCTGCGCGGCCGAGATGCGGGCGTCACGCTCGGCCTCGGCCAGCGTCCGCTTCTCGTACGCCTGGGCATCGGCCGGCTTGCGCACATCCGCCTGGAGCTGCTGCTCACGGCGCTGCGCCTCCAGCTCGGCCACCCGGGTCTCCTGGACCACGACCTCCTGCCGGGCGGCGGCGTCCGCGAGCGGGCCCGCCTGCCGGGAGCTCGCCGCGGCCTTGTCCCGCTCGGCCTGATAGCCGGCCTGGAGGATCTCGCTGTCCCGGGTCGCCTCCGACATCCGCGCGAACGCGGCCTGCTCGGCCTCGGTGGCCCGCAGGTTCGCCTCGGCCTGCGCGATCCGCGCGTCGCGCTGCACCGCGGCCGCGTGCGGCATCGCCAGGTTCTTGATGTACCCGGTCGGGTCCTCGATCTCGTGGATCTGCAACGAGTCGACGATCAGGCCGAGCTTCTCCATCTCCGTACCGCACGCGGCCCGGGTCTGCCCGGTGAGCTTCTCCCGGTCCCGGATCATGTCCTCGACCGTCAACCCGCCCACGATGGAACGGAGATGACCGGCGAAGACGTTGTGCACCCGCTCCGCCATCATGCGCTGCTGGTCGAGGAAGCGGCGGGCCGCGTTGGCGATCGACACGAAGTCGTCGCCCACCTTGAAGATGACCACGCCCCGCACCTTCAGCGGAATGCCCTGCTGCGTCACGCAGTCCACCGAAAGCTCGGTCTCGTTGAGATCGAGCGACAGCTTCCTGACCGCCTGCACACCAGGCAGTACGAGGGTTCCGCGACCCGTGACGATCCGGAACCCCATGCCTTCGCCGAGCCCCTCGGTCCGGTGCTTCGAACCGGAGATGACGAGTGCTTCGTTCGGTTCGGCCACCCGCCACATCAGCTTGAACAGGCCTACCAGAACGATGATGGCGGCGAGAACCAGTCCCGCCGCGACGCCGATGACCATCGGCATGCGCCCCCTTCATGCAGTGCCGCTCGGCACTGATGGAGGGAGTTTGCTCCCGGCCGCGGGTGTCGTGAAGACGCTGACGATTCCTTGTCGCAATCTTGATACGCACGGGTGAAAGCGCAGGTCAACTTGAGCGTGGGAGCGCTCAGTTGTCGTATGCGGACATCACGTACACGGTGCGTGGAGGCAGATATTCCACCACCGTCACGACCGTCCCCGTCTCGATCCGGCCGGTGCCCGGCGCGGGGTGGGCCAGGAAGTGCTCGGCCCCGCCCCGGATCCTGACGATGACCTCGCCCACAAGGCCGGGCCCGATCGTTCCGGTCACCCGCCCGAGCAGCCCCACCATGTCCTCGCTCATCGGGGGAGCCTAACCCGAGAGGCCATGCGGCGACGGGGCTCCGGCGAGCGGGTGGCCCGGTCCCGTGTCCGGATGTGACAGGGAATCGTCATTGCGGCCGCTGGGGCCGGCGGTGAGGATGGGGTCATGCCCACTTCGCACCGGGTCGTCATCGCGGTCTTCCCCGATGTCGACCTCCTCGACGTCACCGGACCGGCCGAGGTCTTCGCCCTGGCCAACCGGGAGACCGCGGGCGGCGCCGGATACGAGGTCCGCCTGGCCGGGCCCGCCTCCGGCGAGGTGCGGACCTCGGCGGGGGTGCGGCTGCTCGCCGACCTGTCCTTCGACGAGGTCGGCGCGGGGGTCGACACCCTGCTGGTGCCCGGCGCGGTGGACATGACCGACGAAGGCCCGGTCGCCCGCATCGACAAGGACGTCGTGGCCTGGGTGAGGGACACCGCTCCGCAGGCTCGGCGGGTGGCCTCGGTGTGCGTCGGCGCCCACGTCCTGGCGGCGGCCGGCCTGCTCGACGGGAGGACGGCGACCACGCACTGGTCGACCGCCGCCCAACTCGCCGCCGACCACCCCGCGGTCACGGTCGACCCGGACCCGATCTTCGTGCGCACCGACCGGGGGCGGCTGTGGACCGGGGCGGGGATCAGCGCCTGCTTGGACCTCGCGCTGGCGCTGGTGGCCGAGGACCAGGGCGAGGACGTGGCCCTCGCGGTGGCCCGGCAACTGGTGATGTACCTCAGGCGGCAGGGCGGCCAGAGCCAGTTCTCCGTGCCGCTCAGCCGGCCCGCCACCTCCCGGCGCGACATCGACGAGCTGCGGCTGTGGATCGCCGATCACCTCGGCGACGACCTCTCGGCGGAGGCTCTGGCGGCACGCATGTGCCTGAGTGAGCGGCATTTCGCCCGCGTCTTCAAACAGGAGACCGGCGCCAGCCCCGCCGCCTACGTCGAGGCCGCCCGGGTCGAGGCGGCCCGGCGCCTCCTGGAGACCACCGACTGCCCGCTCGACGAGGTCGCGGAAGCGGCCGGACTCGGCTCGGTCGAAACCCTGCACCGGGCGTTCAAGCGGCAGCTCGCCACCACCCCGGCCGCGTACCGCCGGCGCTTCCGCACCCAGCCCGCCTGACCCTTCTCATCCTGACCACGCGCGAGCCGGACGGCTTCGCCATGCCCAACTCCCTATGCCCAACTCCCTTATGAAAGGCCCGAGATGAGCCAGCAGCAGTCCTCCACGAAGCACCCCTCCACGACCCTCCGTGACGTGATCGGCCTGGACAACCAGCCGCCGAAGCTGAGCGAGTCCGTTCTGATCATGATCGACTTCCAGAACACCTACCGCACCGGAGTGATGGCCCTGGAAGGCGCAGAGGAGGCCCTCACGGCCGGGGCGCGCCTGCTGGCACGGGCCCGCGCCGCCTGCGCCCCGGTCGTGCACGTCATCAACGACGGGGGAGAGGGCGGTCCGTACGACATCCGTGCCCACATCGGCGCCATCAGCGACGAGGTCGCCCCGAGGGGCGGCGAGCCGGTCGTGGTCAAGCAGGTCCCCAACGCCTTCCACCTCACCGACCTGGAGAAGACCCTGAGCGAGCTCGGCGCCGCCCCGGGCAGTGGGAAGGACCTGGTCATCGGCGGTTTCATGACCCACATGTGCGTCAACTACACCGCCCAGGGCGCCTTCAATCTCGGGTACCGGCCCACGGTCGTCGCCGAGACCACGGCCACCCGGGCCCTCGCCGCCCCCGACGGCACGGTGCTGCCCGCGGCCGCCCTCCAGGCCGCCGCGCTCACCGCGATCACGGACCTGTTCGGCATCGTCGTCGCCAAGGTCGACGACCTGCCCGAGTGACGACCCGGCGCCGGGCGGCAGGGCCACGGGGGTGCCCTGCCGCCCGGCGTGTTTGACGAATCGTCAGATCCACCCGTCCAGCGACGCCATGAACCCCTCGAAGTCGTCGCGGTGGATGGTGTGCCCGGCGCCCTTGACCGTACGCACCTCGAAACCGCGGGCTTCGAGGCGGGCCACCTCGCCCGCGTCGTACAGGAAGCTCGCGTCGGCGAACTGGACGAGCGAGGGGACGACGGCCCTCGCGGGGGCCTGGTCCGTGCCGAACATCGGGGCGAGGCCGAGCGCGGTGTTCTCGTCCCAGACCCTCAGTGTCTCCAGCTCGATGTCGACGTCCTCGGCCTCCCAGCGCGGGTTGAGCCCCGCGACCATGGCCCGGGTCGCCGTCTTGAACAGGGCGAAGACTTCCGGACTGGCCGTCTCCTGGCGGGAGTTGACGTGCCAGGCGGGGTCCGAGTAGACCGCCCGGGCCGGCCGCAGCCGCTCGGCGGCGAGCGACAGGGAGAGCCCGCCGAGGGAGTGGCCGATCGCCAACTCGGCGCCGGCCGGGAGGGTTTCGACGAGGTCGTCGGCGAAGAGCTCGGCGGTGTACTCGCCACGCCCGCTCGCCCCGTGGCCGCGCAGGTCCACCGCGATGGCGCGGTAGCCCCGCTCGGCGAGCGCGGGACCGACCTTCCGCCAGGTGCGGTGGTCCGCCATGATCCCGTGGATCAGGAGCGCGACGCGGTCGCCCTCTCCCCAGGTGCGGGTGTTGAGCTGCACGGTGGTGCCTTTCGGTGCGGATGGTTGCTGTCGGGCGGTCGGTGTACGGAGCCGGGGCGGGCGGCGGTCAGGCGCGGGCCCGCCCCAAAACCGTACGGATACGGATCCCGGACCGGCACGACCGTCAGGTGTGCGCCGGCCCGGAACCGTACGTCTCTCAGCGCACGGACCTGATCGGGCGCACCGCGAGCGCGCCCAGGACCGAGAGCGCCGCTCCGGCCAGGAAGAGTGCGGTGTAGCCGCCGCTGACCGTGACGATCAGCGAGGCCGCGAAGGGGGCGACGATCTGCGGGCCCGCGTTGGCGACGTTCAGGACGCCCATGTCGCGGGCGGCGTCCTCGGCCTTCGGCAGGACCAGGGTGACCAGCGCGGTGTCGACCGCCATGTAGCAGCCGAAGCCGTTGACGACCGAGAATGCGATCATGGCGGGCCAGCCCGGCGAAACGGCCGGGATGACGAGGGCCGCCGCGGACAGCGCGGCCGAAGCGCCGACGAACAGCTTGCGGCGGTCGTGCCGGTCGGACAGCCAACCTCCGAGGACCGTCGAGACGACCATGGCGAGCGCGTTGACAGGCATCAGGATCGCCACGGCCTGCTCGGGCTCCAGCCCGGCGGGCAGCTGGGTGTGGTCCTGGAGGATGTAGAGCTGATATCCAGCCACCGCGAAGTAGCCGAGCACGAGCAGCGCGCGGCCGATGAACGCCCAACGGAAGTCATGGTCGCGCAGCGCCTCGGTGAACGCGGCGAGCTGTCGTGCGACGGGCAGCGGCGCCTTGGCGGGCCGCCGCTCCTCGCGCGTGCCGGCGGTGAAGATCACCGCGGCGGCCGCGACGAGCGCGCCGAAGAGCAGGTAGCCGGTGCGGTAGTGATCGGAGAAGGCCGCGCCGAGCAGCGCGCCGATGGTCGAGCCGAACGGCAGCCCGAGCCCGACCGCGGCCGACGCCTTGCCGCGCGCGGCCATCGGCACCCGGTCGGGGACGACCGAGGTGAGGGCGGCCTGGTAGACGTTGAGGACGGCCTGGCCCAGACACCACACGATGGTGACCAGCAGGATCGTGTGGACCGTGCCGAGCAGGAACATCACCGGCAGCGCGAGCAGGCCGCCGCCGAGGATCCAGGGATTGCGGCGCCCCGAGCGGTCGGAGAGCGCGCCCGCCACCGGGTTGAACACGGTCGCGAAGATTGCCGAGACACCCGAGACGAGACCGAAGTCGGCGACCTTGTGCGCCGCGTCGATGTGCTCGATCTGGAGCGCGAGCAGCACGCCGGGCACGCCGATGTAGAGGGCGTACATGGCGGTGTTGCCGAGCAGGAGCAGCGGAAGCAGCCCGCGTGCGGGCCGGGGAGCCGGGGCGGTGACGGCCACCGGGATGCCTGTGCCGGGGGAGGAAAGGGCCACGCTGCCCTCCGAGGAGTGAGGAGGCGGATGAGGGGTGCACGAGCGGCGAGGGGTGCGTCCTGACCGGCCGGAATTGAGGGGTCCCGGGCTGGAAGGTCGCCTGCGTGACACCGGTGACCGCAAGGGGCGAGGCCATCCGATGGGTTTGGTGACACGTGTCAATTGCTCGTGTAAGCACTGTGTAGCATCGAATTCAGGCCATCCGCTAGACCCCGAGCGGGATGCGTCTGGAAAGATGCCGATCGCGATGAGCCAGACACCCAAGCAGCCTGCCGACCGTCCCGTCCCGACCAGCGCCGATGTGGCCCGCCTGGCCGGGGTCTCGCGGGCGACCGTGAGCTACGTGCTCAACAACACCTCGGCCGTGCGGATCAGCGAACCCACCCGGGTCCGCGTCCGCGCCGCCGCCGAGGAACTGGGCTATGTCCCGCACGCCGCGGCCCGCAGCCTGCGCGCCGGCCACACCCGGATCGTGCTGCTGCCCACGGCCCACATCCCGGTCGGCCCCCTCTACAGCCGGTTCTTCAACGAGCTCCAGTGGGAGCTGCGTCGACTGGACTACACGGTCGTCCAGTACGGCAGCCTCGGGCTCGGCGCGGACGAGGCGGCCCGCGCGTGGGCCGAACTGCGGCCGGTCGCCGTGGTCTCGCTCGGCGAGATCGAACTCACCCCGCAGGGCGTCCAACTCCTCAAGCGCTCCGGGGCCCGGGCGGTCATAACGCTCGGCCCGCAGCGCGTCGAGGGCGCCCACGCGCTCGTGATGGACCAGCGCGAGATCGGCGAGAGCGCGGTGGCCCACCTCCGCGAGCGGGGCCGCCGCCGCATCGGCGTGCTGATCCCCGAGGAGTCCGGCCTCGAACTCTTCTCCAAGCCCCGCCTGGCCGGCGCCCGCAAGGCCGCGCACGGCACCGACGCGGTGATCGAGCCGGTGACGATGGCGTACACGGAGGAGTCGGCGGCCGAACTGGCGGGCCGCTGGCGCGAGTTGGGCCTCGACGCGGTGTTCGCCTACAACGACGAGTACGCGATGCTCCTGATGAGCGCCCTCCAGGACGCTGACATCGATGTCCCCGGTGAGACCGCGGTGATCGGCGCGGACGACCTCCTGCTCGGCCGACTGCTCCGCCCCCGCCTGAGCACGGTCCACGTGGAGATGGTGACCGGCCGCCACCTGGCCGAGCTGGTCGACCGCGTGGTGCGCGACCCGGACGGCACCCCGGAGCGGCACGACCTGATGGGCGCCAGGGCGCTGCCGCGCGAATCGAGCTGAGTGGACGGGACGGCCCGGAGGGTGCCGACGGGGATGAAGCGCGCTAGCTGGACATGCGCCCGACGTGGGTGACGAGGATGCGGATGACTTCGTCATCAATGATGTACAGCGCCCGGTAGGAGCCGACTCTCAGGCGCCGGTACTCGCTTCCGTACGGTGCTGAGGTGGCGGGCAGGGGATCCTCGGCCAGGGCGTCAACGGCTTCGTACAGCGCGGCAAGCCCCTGCGGATCGTCCTTGAGGAACCGCACTGCGGCGCTGGTGGCCTCGGGCTCCCAGATGATGCTGTACGTCACGTACGCAGCCCCAGCATGCGGCCGACCTCTTCGTGACTGACGCCCTCGCCGAGGGTGCCCTGCGCCTTGCGTCGCTCGCGTTCGGAGATCGCCAGGGAGTCCTCAAGATCCTCTATCACCTGGGGTGACACCAGGAGCGCCGCGACGTGGCCGTGGTCGGTGAGCGCGATGGTCTCGTGGCCGTGTGCGGCGCGCCGCACGAGGTCGCCCAGTTCGGAGCGGGCCTTGCTGATCGCAATCTCAGTCATGCCCACATGATGCCACAAGGTTAATCTAGTGCACACCGGATTGAACTTGGTCTGGCCGACGCTTCCGGACCTTCGGGGCTGCCCCGCCGGATCGCTTCCGACGGTTGGACCGGCGCCGAGAGACGGCGTGCGGTCGGGCCCCCGGGTGTTTAGCGTCGGAGCATGAGCAACCAACCGCAGCGCGCCCGTCGCCACCCCCAGCGTTTCGAGATCCTGCTCGTTCCCGAGCACGTCGAGGACCGGGGCGGTGCCTCGGTGGTGGACAGCGCCGTGCGGTCCGCCGTCGTCGAGGCCACCGGTGAGTGGGGGGTCTCGGGCTATCCGCGGTACGCCGGGCACGGCATCGAGGCCGAGATCGACTCCGCCACCAGAGCCGTCGAGGCGGTGCTCGTCGACGGGTCCGAACTCGACATCGGGCTCGGCGTGGTGCTCAGGGAGGTCCCGGCCCGGCCGTGACGGTGATCGCGTTGTGGCCGGGGCCCGTTGACAGCGGACGGTGGTGGGCAGAGACTCGGGCGCAGCCATTCATGAACATCACTTCACTGGGCGAACAAGCCGCCGTGGCGGCCCCGAACCGGTGAGGAGATCCGTGGGAGAGACCCGATGAGCATCCGCGACGTGTACATCGTCGACGCCGTCCGCACCCCGATCGGCAAGTTCGGGGGTGCGCTCGCCCTGGTGCGGCCCGACGACCTCGCCGCGCACGTGGTCAGGTCGCTGGTGGAGCGCACCCCGGAGCTCGACCCGGCCCGCATCGACGACGTGTACTTCGGTGACGCCAACGGCGCGGGGGAGGACAACCGCGATGTGGCCCGCATGGCCGTGCTGCTCGCCGGGCTGCCCGTCTCGGTCCCGGGCGTCACCGTCAACCGCCTCTGCGGCTCCGGCCTCGAAGCCGTGATCCAGGCGGCCCGCGCCATCGCCGTCGGCGACGCCTCGATCGCCGTCGCGGGCGGCGTCGAGTCGATGTCCCGCGCCCCCTGGGTCGTCCAGAAGCCCGAGCGCGCCTTCCCCGCCGGCCACCAGCAGATGTACTCGACCACCCTCGGCTGGCGCATGACCAACCCGAAGATGCCCGCCGAGTGGACGGTCGCCCTCGGCGAGGGCGCCGAACTCATCGCCGACAAGCACGGCATCACCCGCGAACAGCAGGACGCCTTCGCCCTCGACAGCCACCGCAAGGCCGCCGAGGCATGGGCCAAGAGTCTGTACGACGGCGAGGTCGTCCCGTACGACGGTGTCGACCTGGTCCGCGACGAATGCATCCGGGAGTCCTCCACCCTGGAGGCGCTCGCCCGGCTCAAGCCGGCCTTCCGCACGGACGGTTCGGTGACCGCGGGCAACGCCTCGCCGCTCAACGACGGCGCCGCGGCCCTGCTCCTCGTCGACGAGGAGGGGCTGCGCGCCACCGGCCGTGAGCCGCTCGCCCGCATCCGCAGCTCCGCCGTGACCGGCATCGAGCCTCAGCTCTTCGGGCTCGGCCCGGTCGAAGCCGTCCGCAAGGCGCTCGCCAAGGCGGGCAGGGACTTCGGCGACCTCACCACCTTCGAGCTGAACGAGGCGTTCGCCGCCCAGTCGCTCGGCTGCCTCGCCGAATGGCCCGGCCTCGACCCCGCCGTGGTCAACCCCCGCGGCGGCGCCATCGCCATCGGCCACCCGCTCGGCGCCTCCGGCGCCCGGCTCGCCGGAGCCGTCGCACACCAGCTGGCCGCCGCCGGCTCCGGCACGGGCCTCGCGGCCCTCTGCATCGGAGTGGGCCAGGGTCTCGCCCTCGTGCTGGAGCGCTAACAGCCCTGGTATGCAACGGAGTTGTGAATCCCGAGGCGGCCGCTCCGGGTTTCGTTGAGCGGTGAATCACCTTACGATGGCCGCTCGCGCACCCGGCTGGCCGTGTCCCTTACCGGATACATCCGCATGCCCTGCTCAACTGGTGTTCCCTGTACGGCAGTTGAGGGAGGGTGTGCCCGGCGCGACACCTACGGGACTCCCCACGGACGACAGAGTGACTGGAGAGGCTTCATGACCCTGCTCGACCCCAAGACGTGGCAGCCCAGAACGCTTGCCGGGGGTGAGTACGAGGTCGTCGAGCCCGCCACGGGGGAGTCGCTCGGTGTCGTCACCCTCGCCGTCGGCGAGGACGTCGAGGTGGCCGCCGAAGCCGCCGCGGCGGCGCAGGGCGCCTGGGCGCGGACCCCGCACTTCGCGCGTGCGGCCGTCCTGCGCCGGGCGGGCGACCTGTTCGCGCACCACGCCGACGAGCTGCGGGAATGGCTGGTCCGCGAGTCCGGATCGGTGCCCGGCAAGGCGGACTTCGAGCTGCACGTCGCCGCGCAGGAGTGCTACGAGGCGGCCGCTCTCGCCTCCCGGCCGCTCGGCGAGGTGCTGCCGAGCGAGCAGCCCCGGCTCTCGTACACCCGGCGGGTCCCTGTCGGCGTGACCGGCGTGATCGCCCCGTTCAATGCCCCGCTCATCCTCTCCATCCGCTCGGTGGCCCCCGCCCTCGCGCTCGGCAACGCGGTGCTGCTCAAGCCCGACCCCCGTACCGCCGTCTGCGGCGGGCTCGCGCTCGGGGCGGTGTTCGCAGAGGCCGGACTGCCCGAGGGACTGCTGCACATCCTGCCCGGCGGCGCCGAGACCGGTCAGGCGCTCGTCGCCGACCCGCGGATCCCCGTCATCTCGTTCACCGGATCGACCGCCGCCGGACGCCGGGTCGGCGAGGCGGCGGGCCGTCAACTCAAGCGCGCCCACCTGGAGTTGGGCGGCAACTCGGCACTCGTCGTGCTCGCCGACGCCGACATCGAGGGCGCGATCGCCCAAGCCACCTGGGGGTCCTTCTTCCACCAGGGCCAGATCTGCATGACCACCGGCCGGCACCTCGTGCACGCCTCGTTGTACGAGGAGTACGTCGAGCGGCTCGCCGCCAAGGCCGACGCGCTGGCCGTCGGCGACCCGTACCGCGAGCAGGTCCACCTGGGCCCCGTCATCGACCGGGCCCAACTCGCCAAGGTCCACGGCCTGGTGGAGTCCAGCACCGCGCGCGGCGCCCGGCTCGTCGCGGGCGGCACCCACCGGGACCTCTTCTACCGCCCCACCGTGCTCGCCGACGTCGACGACCACACCCCCGCCTATGCCGAGGAGGTCTTCGGCCCGGTCGCGCCGGTCCGCCCGTTCGCCACCCCGGACGAGGCGGCGGCCCTGGCGGCGGCAGGACCGTACGGTCTCTCGCTCGGCATCGTCACCCGGGACACCGCGCTCGGCCTGGAACTCGCCGACCGCATCCCGACCGGGATCGCCCACATCAACGACCAGACGGTCAACGACGAGGCGGTCGCGCCCTTCGGCGGGATCGCGGCCTCAGGGACCGGCGCCCGGTTCGGCGGCTCGGCCAACCTGGACGCCTTCACCGAACTGCGCTGGACCACGGTGCGCCGCGAACCGGCGGGCCATCCGTTCTAGTGCCGCATCCGGCGACGTTCGCCCTGCCGACCAGGGCGTGCGGGTCGGTGTTCACCGTGCCAGGGCGAGGGCGAGGGAGGCCACGGACAACGCCAGAAAGGTCCCGGGAAACGCCATGTTGTGATACACGCGGGTCTGTACGTGTCTGACGACGGCACCGAGGAAGAACAGCACAAGACCGACCGCGGCGGCGATGCCGAGGAGCCGAACTCCCAGGAGCCCGAGTGCCAGCCCGACGGCTCCGGCGGCCTTGAGCACGGCGAAGGCGGGGAGCGATGATGGCGGGAGACCGACCTCGGCCATGTTGTCGAGGACGAACCTGGCCTTCGCGAAGTCGGCCCCCGCGATGGCGGCGTTGGCCACGATGGTGATGACGGTGACGATCACGTAGCCGATGAACACGCGCGTCCCCCTTCAGCCGAGCAGCCGGTAGGAGCCGTGGCACCTTCGTCGGCCACTTGGTGGCGGATCATCAAGACAGGCATGGCTTCTCCCAGGGGATCGTGAGCCTTGACGGGTAGCTGCTGCGTACCCGCCCGTTACGACAAGCCTCACCAAGCCCGGCGTCGGGCGTCCAATACCCGCGTCTATAACCTGAGGGCATGGACGTCGACACCCGGTTGCTGCGCTACTTCGTCGCGGTGGCGGAGGAAGGGAACCTGACCCGCGCGGCGGAGCGGTTGTTCGTGTCCCAACCGGCGCTGACCAAGCAGATCAAGCAACTGGAGAGCCGGCTCGGCGTGCGGCTCTTCACGCGGTCCCGCGCGGGTACGGTCCTCACCGAACCGGGTCGGTCCCTGGCGGAGCGGGTACCCGCGCTGCTGGCCGAGTGGGACCGGACGCTACGGGAGACCAGAAGCGCGGCCGGCCGGGCGGAGCGCGTGCTGCGGGTCGGCTTCATGGCCAGCGCCGCCAACGAGGCGACCCAGCACATCGTCGCGGCGTTCGCCCGTCGCCGGCCGGGCTGGAGGGTCGAGATGCGCCAGGCCGCCTGGTCGAACCCGACCGCCGGGCTGGCCGACGGGGACGTCGACGTCGCCCTGCTACGGCTGCCCTTTCCCGGCCAGGAGGACCTGCGGGTGGAGGTGCTCCTTACCGAACCCCGCTGGGTCGCCCTGCCCGCCGCCCACCCCTTCGCCGCACGCGACCTCATCCCCTTCCACGACCTTTGGGACGAGCCGTTCGTGGCGGCCCCGCCCGAGTCCGGCCGGTGGCGGGAGTACTGGCTGGCCACCGACGAGCGCGAGGGCCACCCACCCCGCGTCGGCGCCGTCACCGACCAACCGGACGACTGGCTCAGCGCCATCGCCAACGGCTACGGGATCGCGCTCGCTCCGGAATCCGCCGCCCGTTTCTACGCCCGCCCCGGCGTCACCTACCGGCCCGTCAGCGGCGTCAGCCCCAGCCAGGTCGGCGTCGCCTGGGCACCCGGCGACGACGGCAACCCGGTCGTCCAGGACTTCGTCCGCTGCTGCCTGGAGAGCGGGCCACCCCGGCAGGACGACGTGCGCGGTACGTGACGGGCCGGACACGGACGGCCGTTCGGATATCGCGACCCCGGCCGCCGCCATCGGACACCGCTCGGGCATCCTTGGCCGGTGCACTCGGTTCTCTCCGGCTTCCTGCCCATCTGGACCATCACGGCGTTCGGCTGGGCCGCCGGGCGGTTCAACCTGCTCGGTGACCAGGCCCAACAGGTCCTCGGGCGCTTCGCGTTCACCTTCGCCATGCCCTCGCTGCTGTTCCTCACGATGGCGAAGTCGCGGCCCGGCGAGCTGGCGCAGCCCGGCGTCGCGGTGTTCGCCCTCAGCCTGCTCGCCGTGTTCGCCGCGGGGCTGGTCGCGAGCAGGCGGCTCTTCAGGCGCAAGAAGGCCGAGCAGGCGATCGGCGCGATGGCCGCGTCCTATGTGAACTCGGCGAACCTCGGCATCCCGGTCGCCGTGCACGTCCTGCACGACACGTCGTTCATCGTGGCGGCGGCCCTGTTCCAGATGCTGTTCATCACGCCGCTGATCCTGGTGCTCATAGAACTCGACGTGCGCCGGGACGCGGGCAGGCGCTGGCTGCGGATGCTCCAACTGCCCATACGCAACCCGGTAGTTGGGGCATCGGCCGCGGGCGTGGCCGTCGCCGCGCTCGGGCTGCGCCTGCCCGACGAGGTGACCTCGCCGCTCACCATCCTCGGCGGCGGTGCCGTACCCGCAGCCCTGTTCGCGCTCGGCATGTCGCTCACCGCACGGGCCGCGGCCGACCCGGGGGAGCGGGCCGAGCGCGGCCTGCTCGCCGCCCTCAAGATCGCCGTACAGCCGCTGCTCGCCTACGGGTTGGGCAGGTGGGCCTTCGGGCTCGGCGGGCACGAGCTGTTCGCGGTGGTGCTCTGCGCCGGACTGCCCACGGCGCAGAACGCCTTCATCTTCGCCTCCGAATACCGGCTCGACACGTCGCTCCCCAGGGACACCGTGCTGTTCTCGACCCTCCTGTCGATGGCGTCCCTCTCCCTGATCGCCGTACTCCTCGGCTGACCGCTCAGCAGGGCTGGCGCCAGACGTCCAGCTTGAGGTTCTTGCGCATCGAGGAGAGCCCGAGCTTGTCGGACTCGGCGCAGAAGTCCTTGTTGGGCAGCTCGTACTCGACGTGGAACACCGCCTTGTCCGCCTTCACGAACGGCGTGAGCTTGGCGCACTCGTCGTACTGCGCGCACTGCTCGTTGACCGCGAACTCGAAGTCCGGCACCAGCTCGGGGATCTGCTGGAGATCGTTCTTGAGCCCCACCGCGAGACCCCGCGCGTGCGCGATCCCGGAGAGCATGCGGTTGTACGCCAGCTGGTCCGCGGCCGTGAGCGGGAAGCCCGTCTTGTTGGCGTAGCCGTCCATCAGGTCGGGCTCCACCGCGTCGAAGCCCTTCTGCTTGCACATGTCGAAGCGGCGCTCCATCAGCGGACGCAGCACGTCGATCTGCCGGATGTCGAGCCAGCGCTCGCCCTCCCAGCCGTTGTTCTCGCCCTGTACCGCGGCCGGGAAGTCCCCCTTGTCGGGCCGGAAGTTCTCCCAGGCGCCCGCGTTGATGTAGCAGATCGCCTTGCGGCCCTGGCCGTGCAGCTTGGCGACGTCGGCCGCGGTGTTCTCGAAGCCGTCGATGTCGTACACCGGGACATCGGGGCCGTCCTGCACCCGGCCGTTGAGCTGCCACTGCCAGGCGGTGCCGGGCCTCGGCTGCCACGGCTTCGCCGGGGCCGAACCGCTCGGGGAGGGGGATGGAGTGGCGGGCGTGCTCGGCTTGGGCGTTGTGGTGGAGGAGTGGGAAGGGGAGGGTGTGGCCGTCGGCCGCGGGGTGTCCGGGCCGTCCGCGTCGTCGTCCGAGGGGTCGGACGAACAGGCGGTGGCGAGCAGGAGCAGGGCGACGGCGGTGCAGAGCAGCGCCATCGGGTTGCGGGCCAGGGTGCGGTTCATGGCGTCTTTCCGGGAAGCACGGGCGGCAGCGCCGCCCACGGATTGGGTAGCTCGCGTTCGACCACGCAGCACACACCCGCGCCGCGGTCCCCGGTCGTTCGCAGGGCGAGCGCGAGGAGCGCCCCGGGCACGCCGTACACCAGGTGGCACAGGCGCTCCGGCGGCTGGCGGTCGGCCCAGCCGGGGCGGGTGAAGGCGGACACGTACGTGTCCCAGTGTCCTTCGAAGGTGACGAGGAGATCGGCGATCCGGAGATACCCGGGGGCGGGATGCACCCCCGGGTTGAGCACCACGGTGGCCGCGCCCGCCCGCCGCGCGGCCCGGGCGACCTGCCGCACGAACGGCAGCCCGGTCCGGTCGGCGGGCGCCCGGTCCAGGAAGCAGCCGTCGGCCCCGTACCAGGCGCGATGCCGCTCGACGTCCCGCACTACGTCGGCGGGCGGCCGGGCGCCGTAGTCCAGGTCGACATAGCCGAGCACCCGGACGCCGGCCGAGCGCAGCGCCTCGACCGGCTCGATGAACGCCGGGTCCGGGGCGGCGCCCGGACCGTCCGCCGCGTTGAGCACCACCCCGTAGAGGCCGGCCGCCGCCTCGGCGAGCCGCCGCCAGGCCGCCGGGTCCTCGGCGGGGTGGACGTAGAGCGGAACGAGCAGCATCAGTGCACCGGTTCCCGGTCCGGCTCGGCGCGCACGGCCGCCCACAGCGCGGACACCGAATCGGCGAGGGCGTACTGGGGAGACCAGCCCAGGGTGGTGCGGGCCGCGCTCGGGTCGGAGCACTGCCAGGGCACGTCCGCCGAGCGCGCCGAGCCCTCGGCGTTCTCCTCGATGTGGCCCTTGAACCCCGCGGCGCGGACCAGTTCGTACACCAACTCCCTTACCGGGACGGCCTGTCCGCGCGCGATGTTCAGGACCGGGGGCAGCGGGCCGCCCTCGGTGGCCGCCAGGACCGCGGCGTGGGCGACGTCCCGCGCGTCCACGAAATCGCGGTGCGCGGAGAGGTCGCCGAGCCGCACCGAGGAACGGGGCCCCAGATCGCGCAACTGCCGGGCGAGGCGGCCCGGCAGCCCGGCGGCGGGCGCGCCGGGACCGACCGGGTTGGTGATTCGCAGCACCACGGCGTCCAGACCGGAGGAGGTGACGGCCAGGGTGCCCGCCAGCTTGGTGGCTCCGTACAGCGTGCTCGGGCGAGCCGCGGACTGCTCGGTGACGTGCTCCCCGATCCCGCTCGGCCCGTACTCGGCGGCCGAGCCGAAGTGGACGAGCCGGGCGGTCGGGGCGGCCTCGCGCAGCGCCGCGCACAGCACGGCCGGGCCCCGGACATTGACCTCGGCCAGCGCCACCGACTGCGGTCCCACCGCCCCGGCGCAGTTGATGACGGCATCGGGGGCGTACGTGAAGAGCCGTTCGGCGAGCGGGCCGGGGCCGACGGTGGCGAGGTCCACGGCGAGGTCCGCCGTCGGGCCCCGGCCCGCGCCGAAGAACCGCACGCCGGGCAGGGCGCGCAGCTCCCGGGCGACATGGCCGCCCAGGTAGCCGCTGTGGCCCAGTACGAGAATGCGCATGGGCGGGTCAGGCCCCCTTGAGCAGGAGGGAACGGTGGGTGGTGAACTCGGCGTTCGCCCGGTCGTAGTCGTCCGGGCGCCCGATGTCGAGCCAGTACCCGTCGAACGCGTAGGCGTGCGGCGGGGTTTCGGCCTTGAGGAGGTCGAGCACCAGCTCGTCGAAGCCCAGCGGCAGGCCCGGCGTATAGCCGGCCAGTGTGTCGAGGGACAGGCCGTACACGCCCATCGAGACCCGGTAGTCCATGCTCGGCTTCTCGGTGAACGCCACCACCTTGTTGTCGTCGGTGGTCAGCACCCCGAAGTCGATGAGCACCTTGCGGGCGTACGTGGCGATCGTGAGCGGGGCGCCGCTGGCGCGGTGCCGGGTGAGCACGTCCGCGTAGTCGAGGTCGGTGAGGATGTCCCCGTTCATGACGAGGAAGGACTCCGGCAGTCGGTCCCGCATGGTGAGCAGCGGGCCGATCGTGCCGAGCGGGCTCTCCTCGGTGCTGTAGTCGATGTCGAGACCCCAGCGTTCGCCGTCGCCCACATAGGCACGGATGATCTGGCCCAGGTGGCCGATCGCGATGGTGCATCCGGTGAACCCGGCGGCCGCGAGTTGGCGCAGCACGATCTCCAGGATCGCGTGCTGGTCGCCGATCGGGACCAGCGGCTTGGGCAGCGCCGTGGTGTACGGCCGCAGCCGGACGCCCTTGCCTCCGGCGAGTATCACTGCGTGCATGGGAGCCTCCCTGAGGATGGGCCTTGCGGGATCAGATGTTGTAGATGCCGGTCTTGTAGCGGGCGAGGTTGCCCGGGTCGCGGAAGAACTCCGCGGTCCGCTCCAGGCCCGGCTCCAGGCCGAACCCCGGCTGCCAGCCGGTGGCTTCGGTGAGCCGGCTCGTGTCCGCGACCAGACGCATCACTTCGGAGTTGGCGGGTCTGATGCGCTGCTCGTCCTCGCGGACGTCGAGCTCGGCGCCCATGACCTTGCCGATGAGCCGCACCAGGTCCCCGACCGAGATCTCGGTGCCGGTACCGGCGTTGAACGTGCGCCCCACGACCCGCTCGGCGGGGGCGGTCCCCACGGCGAGGAAGGCCCGCGCGGTGTCGGCGGCGAACGTGAAGTCCCGGGTCGGCCGCAGATCGCCCAGCGTGATGGTGCGCGAGCCGGCCGCGACCTGGCCGATGACGGTGGGGATCACGGCCCGCATCGACTGGCGCGGCCCGTAGGTGTTGAACGGGCGCAGCGTCACCACGGGCGTGCCGAAGCTCGCGTAGTAGCTGTCCGCGAGCCGGTCCCCGCCGGCCTTCGAAGCGGCGTACGGGGACTGGGTGTTGATCGGGTGGTCCTCGGTGATGGGCACGGTCTGCGCGGTGCCGTACGTCTCGCTGGTCGAGGTGTGCACCAGGCGCGGCGTCTCAAGGGCGCGGACCGCCTCAAGCACGTTGAGCGTGCCCGTGACGTTGGTGTCCACGTAACTGTGCGGGGCCTGGTAGGAGTACGGGATCGCGATCAGTGCCGCCAAGTGGTAGACGGCTTCGGCCCCTTCGACCAGACCGCGTACCGAGCCGGGGTCGCGGACGTCGCCGAGCACGATGTCCACCTGGTCCAGCACCTCGGGGGACAGGGTCTCCAGCCAGCCGTAGGACGAGAACGAGTTGTACTGGGCCATCGCGCGGACCCGGTGGCCCGCGGCGACGAGGGCCTCGGTGAGGTGAGAGCCGATGAAGCCTTCGGCTCCGGTGACGGCGACAAGCGGTGCGGAAGTCAACTGCCGCTCCTTTCAACGCTGTTCAGAACATTTGGTGATCATTCGGGTGCGGTGCGTGAGACTGGTGCCCCGCCTTGTGCCGGGTGGGGCGCGGTACGGGTCAGGCGTGCGCGGTCGGCCGCCCGAGCAGGTGCAGGGTGGTGCCGGTGAGGACGACGGCGGCGGCCGCACAACAGAGCAGTTCGGTGAGCGGGCCCGGGGGCGGCGCGAGCAGCCCGGCCGAGGCGACCCCGGCCGCGGCGGCCAGGCTGACGGCGGCCGGCGGCCAGGCGATGCCGAACGCCTGGAGCAGCAGCGCCGTCCACAGCAGCGCGGCGAGCGCGAGCAGGGGCGCGGGCTCCGCCCCGGTGAGCAGCGCCGCGGGGAACAGCGGGAGCAGGTAGACGAGGAGGCAACCCCCGAGGACGGCGGCCGAGCGCCACCGGAACGCGGCCGGGGTGGCCGTCGCCCGCAGCGCCGCGACCGACAGGCCCCGGTAGCGGTAGAGCAGCCATTCGGCCGGGCCCATGCTGAGCGTCAGCGCGATCACCGCGAGCGGATGGAGCCGCCCGGCGAACGCCACGAGCACACCGGCGGCCAGTCCGAAGAGCCCGTACGGCAGTGAGGCGACGAGCCGGGGCGCGGCCGAGGAGGTCGCGGCGGGTTCCTTCAGCGCCTCCCGCAGACAGTGGCCGACGGCCGCGACCACCAGGACCAGGGTGAGGGCGCACAGACCCACCCGCACCATTGCGCCCGGCTCCCGGAACGGCAGGACCGCGGCCCCCGCGATGAGCGGGCTGAGCGCGCCGAGCAGGAGCCGCTCGCGCGCCAGGACCAGGAGGATCCCGGCGGCTGCGAGATAGCAGGACTGGCCGGCCACGAAGAACGCCGCTTTGCTCGGCCCCACGATCGCGAAGCCCGTGGCGCAGGCCAGCACCGCGCCGAGCGGCGCGCCCGTCATCAGCGTGCGGGCCGCCTCGGCCCGGCCCGACGCCATCCGCAGATAGGCGCGGTGGCCGAGGCCCTGCCCCCAGGCCCAGGAGACGAGGCCCGCCACGACCAGGGCGAGAACCGCACGGTCGCTCTGCCACAGCCGGGCGGTCAGCGGATAGGCGAGCCCGGGCAGCGCGAACAGGGCGCCGCGCAGCGCGCACCGCACCGGGTCGGGCTTCCACGGGTCGGCGGCCGGGGGCGGCTCGGGGAAGCTGCGCGGCACCCGCCGGTACAGGTCCTCGGCGAGCGAGAACAGGTTGCCGTGGCCGTACTCGTCCGCGATCTGCTGGGCCGTCAGGCCCTCCGACTCAAGGAGCGCCGCGACCTCGTAGGCGTGGACCGCGGGCCCGATCTGCTCGGCGAGCTCGGCGGCGAGCCGGTCCACCGCCGCGTCCCTGCCCGACCGCGCGGGCGCCCGGCCCGGCAGGCGCAGCGTCATCGTGGACTCCGTGGCGAGCCGGAGCGTCAGCGTGTCGTCGCGGCCGTCGGGCGGCTCCAGACGGATGGGCCCGCTCATCCGGCCACCCGGCTCAGCTCGGCGGGGACCAGGCGCAAGGACATCGTGGTGTCCTCGCCGTGTTCTCCCCGCCCGACCGGGACGGCCCCGCCGCGTACGGAGAGTTCGAGATAGATGGCCCGGAAGGTGTCGACGGTCTGGCGCAGCGTGAACTGCTCGACGACGCGCAGCCGGGCCGCTTCCCCCATGGCCGCCCGGCGCACCGGGTCGCCGAGGAGTTCCAGGGCGGCCGCGGCCATCGCGTCCGGATCGCGCGGCGGCACCACGAGACCGGCCGGGCCGACCGCCTCGCGCACCCCGCCCACATCCGTGGAGACCGTGGCCCGGCCGCACGACATGGCCTCGATCAGTGTGAAGGGGAAGCCTTCGCTGATGCTGGACAGCATGACCACGTTGCCCGCGGCGTAGGCGTCCCGGATGTCCTCGACGCGGCCCTCGAAGGTGACCGCGCCGCCCTGGTCGAGCGAGTCGGCAAGCGCCTCGCACCGCTCCCGGTAGGCCTCGCCGCCCCGGGGCGTGCCGCCGAACAGGCGCAGGGTGGCCTCGGGGAGTTCACTGCGCACCTTGGCGAAGGCGCGGATGAGCGTCTCCAGGTCCTTGATGGGGTCAACTCGCCCTGCCCAGCTGAGAGTTGGGGTCTCGGGTTCGGGTCCGGCGGGCGGGAACGCCGCCGGGTCGACCCCGTTGTAGACGGTGCGGATCAGCTGCGGATCGGCCCCGCCCTGCTCCTCCCACAGCCGGTTGTACTGGTTGCCCGGCGTGATCAGCGCGGCCCGCCGGTACGTCTCCTCGGCGAGCAGCCGGAAGAACCCGAGCAGCACCGCCTTGACCGGCCAGCGGTACGGGGCGGTCCGGTAGCCCAGATAGCGCTCGCGCAGATAGACGCCGTGCTCGGTCAACAGCAGGGGTACGCCGTGGAGTTCGGCCCCGACGAGCCCGGGAAGCACGGCCACTCCGCCGCTGACCGCGTGCGAGACGCCCTGGCTCGGCGGGGTCGCGGCGAGCGGCCGCAGCGCGTGCTCCAGGAGCCCGGTCGCGGTGACCGCGTCGTGCAGGGTCGGCCGTGCCTCGCACACCGCGAGCCCCGGCCGGTTCCACACCTCGGTCATGACCCGGATCGCCCGGTCGCCGCGCAGCGCGGGGCTGAGCGAGCCGTCGCGGGCGGCCCGGGCCATCTCGTACAGCGCCGGACCGAACCCGCTCTCCGCCGAGGGGTCGAGCAGTGCGGTCAGGAAGCGTTCGTACGCCGTCATCAGGCGCCGTTCCTGTCGGCCGCGCGGGGCCGAACCGGCGGGCGCGGGGCCCCACATGGGGACCGAGACGGCCTCGGACGCGTGCGGCGGGAGCTCCCACACGGTGGGTTCGCGGCCCGTGCCGGTCACCGCAATGATGTCGAAGTCGATGTCGGGCATTCCGGTGACGAGCTGGTCGCACCAGACGCTCACCCCGCCGTGGCTGTGCGGATAGGTGCCCTCGGTGAGCAGGGTGACCCGCGCCGCGCCGGAGCGCGGCGCGCGGTGTGGTACGTGCATGCATGCGCTCCGCGGCTGAAGAGAGCGGTGGGTGGTGAGGGCGGCCCGGCGGCCCGCCGCCGCGGCGGCGGCGGGCGTCCGGAACCTCGGTGGACCGGTGTCAGCGCCGCTCGGCGCTGTACGGAACCGGCTTGGTGACACCGGCGGGGACCGGCGTGCGCGGTGCGCTCTGCGGCGTCGCGTGCTCGGGGGACGGCGCGGGGCGGGACTGCGGTGCCAGGGTTCTGGCGGGGGCCGGCGCGAGCGCCAGCGAGACACTGCTCTGTCCGGACTGCGGCGACACCCAGCCGGACACGCTCCCGGCGTAGGCCTGGCCGAACGCCGAAGTGCCGCTCCCCAGAACCTGGTTGGTGCCGTTCGGCATCGTCGCGGTGACGGCCACGCCCGCCGGGGCCTGCACCGTCACGCTGTCGCCGATCCGGTACGCGGTGACCTGGCCCGCCTTCACGGCGGTGTTCCAGGCGCCCCGGTTGCGCAGCTCGGCGCCGATGTCCTTCATCCGCAGGTTCACCAGCGGGGCACTGGCCGCGTACAGCGCCTTGTACTGGTCGAGCACCCCGTTCAGTACGGGATAGCCGATCCGGTCCTCGGCGAGGTTGGACTGGTGGATGAAGTGCGGCCGCGGGTCGTTGCCGAGGACGTGGCCGAGGGCGACCTGCGTCTCCAGGGGCACGATGTATCCGGTGTATCCGGTGGCCGGGTTGAGCGGAGCCGGCAGGCACGTGGTGTTCGGCAGGTCGTCGCACAGGCCGCTGCCGCCCTGGGCGCGGCTGGTGTAGAGCCAGTTGTACTCGTCGACCTGCTCGGAGACGTGGCCCGCGTTGTAGAAGATGTTGATCGGGTAGCGGGCGACGGTGAGCGCGGGGCCCACCTGGCGCTGCTCGGGGTCGCGCGACATGTCGGCGCCGAGCCAGTCGATCTTGTTGGCGGCGAGCGCCGGGGCCAGATACGGGTTGTCCTGCGGCTGCTGCGGCAGGAGCTTCATCCCGGAGTGCTCCCCGGTGATCAACTCATCGGATTCGACGGGCAGTCCGACGCTCTGCGCCCACTGCTGGTTGTCGGATATCTCCTTGGATATCTCGGCCTGGCTCACGTACTTCGTCGAGCCGTCCGGGTTGGTCGCGCACTTCCACGGGACCACCGACACGTTCTGCTCGCAGCCGAGGAAGGCGTGGTCGTAGGTGTGGTTGATCCAGCGGAAGTCGCCCTTGTTCAGGGCCAGTTGGTCGGCGAGCTGGTCGGCCCCGTTGTGGTTCTCGCGGTACTCGACGCTGCCGCCGCCGTTGTAGGCGAGGTCGAGCGTGAAGCCCCGGGACTTCTCCCAGGCGACCGCGTTCTTCACATCGTCCGGGGTCATCCGGATCGAGTCCTCGACGCCCTGCCCGGGCGGGCAGTCCACATCGCCCGGCGTGCAGTTGAGGTTGGAGTCCCAGCGGTCGTCACCGGCGAACACGTCGTCCACGTGGACCGCGAAGTAGTTCCGCGAGGCGCCGAGGCGCACGTTCTGCGTCATCCAGTCGACGATGCCGCGGGCGAGCAGCTTGAACTGCTCCTGGTACTGGTTGTACGCGAAGGTGACGACCAGCTCCCGGCGCCCGTCGTGGCGGTATTCGCCGACGAGCGTACCGTTGCCCGTCTTGCCCGGGATCGGCGCCTCGACGTAGCTCGTGAAGTCCGCGCCCGCCGCCGGCTGCGCGAGGAAGGCGTAACTCTCGCTCACTGAAGGGGAGTTGTCCTCGAACGGCACGCTCCCGTTGAGGTAGCCGAACGGCCCGGAGCTGCGGCCGGCCGCCGTCACCTGGGCCTTGAGGCCGTCCACCGAGCCGCTGTAGCCGCTGGTGGCGGCGGGCTGCAGACCCACCTGTGGACGCGCGTAGGTGTACGCGTCGACCTGCGGGATCGCATACGACTTCTCGTACGCGGCGAGCGCGGCCATTTCCGCCGAGCCGGTCGGGAAGGGGTTGTCGTTCGGCAGCACCACGGCCTGGAACTTGGCGCGGGGCAGACCGTTCACGGTGTCGGAGAGGAAGGCCTGGTCGATCACGGGCCGCCCGGACTGCTCCAGGTCGACCACGGTGTACGGAGTGCCTTCGCCGTCCAGTTCCGCGGTGATGGCCTCGGTGGCGGGGCCGCCGTCCGAGACGACGAGGACCTTCAGGTCGATGCGCGGCGCGGGCGTCGCCGAGTACGCCGGCGCCGCCGGTAAGCCCATGGCGAGCAGAACCCCGCCGACCGCCAGGCCGGTGATGTGTCTGCTGCGGTGTGTGTTCCGCTTCACGCGGTGAAGTCCCCTCCCCTGGAGGTCCGTTCGGCTCCCCTGCCGGCGCGGACCCCGCCCACGACGGAACGGGCCTGCCCTTGTTCGAAGGGCCCGCCGTTCCGCTCTGACGCGTCACATAGTGCGGCTCTTCGAGGAGTTTTCGAGTGGCTACTGTGAAACATGACGAAAAACCGTGGCCGCTGTGATGGGGCGCAGACCGGTGCACAGGGAGATTTGCGGGTTTCCGGATGCTCTTGGCGGGGTGTGCCGGGGCGGGAAAATCGGAGCGGCCCGGCGGAGTAACCGCTTTCGGGGCAGGGGGCGCACGACGGCGCGAACCGTCAATGGTCCAGACAACTCGGCTTTCCGGGACGTATCCGGTTTTCGGCCACGTGAGCGAAACATTCACTCGAATAAGGGCCGTGGACGTTCGATCCCGGACACACGAAACCGGCCGACCCGGGGGGCTGGGCCGACCGGCATCCGTGGGCCGCGGACAGGCGCGGCCGAGGGTTGGTCAGTGAGCGCCGGCGGGGGCGGGCGTGGCGCAGTTGACGTGCATCGTCGGGGAGTTGAAGACGCCGTCCTTGTGGCTCTGGCTGTTGTTGTACTCGTAGTAGACGTACGAGTAGAACGCGATGTCGCCGTTGCAGCCGGAGGCCGCGGCTATCTGCACCGGGATGGTGACGGTGCGGCTGGTGCCCGGCGCGACCGGGACCGAGTAGTTCACGCCGAGCGTGGTGGTGCCGGCACCGGTGCAGGTGACACCGGTGCCGGAACACGAGGCGAGCGCGTACTTGAGGTCGGTGCGCTGGGTGGTCTGCCAGGTCGGCTGGACCGACTGGTAGACGAACCACACGTCGGTGGTCTGGTTGTTCGTGAAGGTCATCTTCAGGTTGACCGTGCCGCCGGGGCTCGCCGCCGTCTGGTCGGCGCTGAAGCTGACATCGGCGGGGACGTCGGCGCTGGCGGACTGGCTCACGCCGAAGAGGGCGAGGGAGGAGGCGAGGGCCGCTGCGAGGCCGAAACGCCTCAGGTGTGTGATTCGCATGAGGACGGAGAGTAGGAGGAAGCACACGCAACGTCCGCCGGATCACCACATTGTGGAGCACCCCCTGGCTCGAACCCTGCGGGCGTGAACTGGCCGTGAATTGGCGCCAGTTGGCGTCTTGACCGCACATGACACACAGCGTGGAGAGCCGCGACAGGTGTGCGGGGACAGGCGGCTGACCGGTAACCGACACCCCCGGTCGGACCCAGCAATGGCGCATTCCGCCCCGGACAACGGCGCGGCCCCCTCCCCTTGGGCGGGGTGGGGGCCGTGATGAGTGGGAGAACCGGGGTTACTTCTGCTGCGCCGCCTCGACCGACTTGCGGACCTCGTCCATGTCCAGGCCGCGGGCCTGGCCGATGACGTCCTCCAGGGCCGCCTCGGGCAGCGCGCCGGGCTGGGCGAAGACCGCCACGTTGTCGCGGACGATCATCAGCGTCGGGATCGACCGGATGTCGAAGGCCTGCGCCAGCTCCTGCTGGGCCTCCGTGTCCACCTTCGCGAAGACCAGGTCGTCGTGGCGCTCGGACGCGGCCTCGTACACCGGGGCGAACTGACGGCACGGGCCGCACCAGGAGGCCCAGAAGTCGATCAGTACGAATCCGTTCTCGGACACGACCGAGTCGAAGTTCTCTTTGGTCAGCTCGACAGTCGCCATCACACACACCTCTTCCCGGCCCCGGGGGTGGGACCGCCTCGCACAACCGCGTGCGCCGCCGCGGTATTCCGTCCTTGGCGTGTGCCCCTGTGGCCACGGAGTACACCGCACACCAGACTGTGCCTATGACCGAAGCCGAGGAATACGACGTGGTGGTGCTGGGTGCGGGACCGGTCGGCGAGAACGTCGCCGACCGGGTGCGGGCGGCCGGCCTGAGCTGCGCGGTGGTGGAGAGCGAGCTGGTCGGCGGCGAGTGCTCGTACTGGGCCTGCATGCCCAGCAAGGCGCTGCTCCGCCCGGTCGTCGCCCGCGCCGAGGCGCGCCGGGTGCCGGGACTGCGCCAGTCGGTGCAGGGCCCGCTCGACGCCCGGGCGGTGCTCGCCCACCGCGACGAGTACACCTCCCACTGGAAGGACGACGGCCAGGTCGCCTGGCTCGACGGCATCGGCGCCCACCTCTACCGAGGCCACGGCCGCCTGTACGGCACCCGCAAGGTCAGCGTCACCAGCCCCGAGGGCGAGCACCACGTCCTCACGGCCCGGCACGCCGTCGCCGTGTGCACCGGCAGCCGCGCCCAGCTGCCGGACCTGCCCGGCCTGGCCGACGTGAACCCGTGGACCAGCCGCGAGGCCACCAGCGCCCAGGAGGTGCCGGGCCGGCTCGTGGTCGTCGGCGGGGGAGTGGTGGCCGCCGAGATGGCCACCGCCTGGCAGGCGCTCGGCGCCCAGGTCACCGTGCTGGTGCGGGGCGAGGGGCTGCTGCCGAGGATGGAGCCCTTCGCGGGCGAGCTGGTCGCCGACGCGCTGCGCGAGGCGGGCGCCGAGCTGCGCACCCACACCTCGGTCACCGACGTCGTACGCAATGTGGCGACCGGCGCGGTGACCGTGTCGGTGCGCGGCCCCCAGGGAGACGAACGCCTGGAGGCCGACGAGATCCTCTTCGCCACCGGCCGCGCACCCCGCACCGACGACATCGGCCTGGAGACCATCGGCCTCGACCCCGGCGCCTGGCTGCCCGTCGACGACTCGTGCCGCGTCGAGGGCAGCGACTGGCTGTACGGGGTCGGCGACGTGAACCACCGTGCGCTCCTCACCCACCAGGGCAAGTACCAGGCCAGGATCGCCGGGGCGGCCATCGCCGTGCGCGCCGCCGGGACGCCGGTCCTGGAGAGCGACCGCTGGGGCGCCCACAATGCGACCGCCGACCACGTGGCCGTCCCCCAGGTCGTCTTCACCGACCCGGAGGCCGCTTCGGCCGGGCTGACTCTGGCCGAGGCGGAGGCCACGGGCCGCCGGGTGCGCTGCGTCGACTACGACATGAGCGGCGTCGCGGGCGCCGGCCTCTACGGCGACGGCTACACGGGCCGGGCCCGCATGATCGTCGACGAGGACCGGGGCGTCCTGCTCGGCGTCACCTTCGTCGGGCCCGGCGTCGGCGAGCTGATCCACTCGGCGACGGTAGCCATCGCGGGCGAGGTCCCCGTGGAGCGGCTGTGGCACGCGGTCCCGTCGTACCCGACGATCAGCGAGGTGTGGCTGCGCCTCCTGGAGACGTACCGGGGCTGAAGCACGCTTACCCGGCGAACGCGTCGACGCCGGTGAGCTCGGCCGACAGCGCCCACAGCCGGGCCGCCTGCTCGCGGTCGGTCGCGTGGGGGCGGACGCCGCTGGTGAGCGCGTCGTGGTCGAGCTCGCCGTCGACGGCGCCGACCGCGCCCGGCGCCGCGTGCTCCGCGATGTCGCAGTCCTCGCAGTAGACGCCGCCCAGGCCCGCGAGCTGCGCGGAGGTCGCCGCCCAGACCTGGGTGGCCGCGCCCTGCTCCGGGGTCTTGAAGTCGAACGACCAGTTGCCCTGCGCGTCCACCCAGCCCGCGGCGATCCGCTCCTCGGCCGAGACATGGCGCACCAGCGGGGTGTGGATCTCGCCGGGGTGCACCGAGAACGCCCGCACGCCCGCGTCCCGGCCCAGCGCGTCGAGGTGCACGGCGAACAGCGTGTTGCCGGTCTTCGCCTGCCCGTACGCCTGCCACTTGTCGTAGCCGCGGTCGAAGTGCGGGTCGTCCCAGCGGATGGCGGAGAGCTGGTGGCCCCGCGAGGAGACCGCCACGACGCGGGCGCCGCCGCCCGCGGCGAGAGCTGGCCACAGCCGGTTGACCAGCGCGTAGTGCCCGAGGTGGTTGGTCGCGAACTGGGACTCCCAGCCCGGCCCGACCCGGGTCTCCGGGCAGGCCATGACGCCTGCGCTGTTGATCAGGATGTCGATGGAGCGCCCGGAGTCCAGGAACCGGTCGGCGAAGGCGCGCACGCTGTCGAGGTCGGCGAGGTCCAGCGTGTCGACCTCGACACCGGCGATCCCGGCCATGGCCGCCTCGGCTACGTCGAGCCGCCGGGCGGGGACCACGACGCGGGCGCCCGCCCCGGCGAGCGCGCGGGTCGTCGCCAGGCCGATCCCCGAGTAGCCGCCCGTGACGACCGCGAGCTTCCCGGTGAGGTCGGTCCCGGCCAGTACGTCCGCGGTGGTGCTCCGAGCCCCGAAGCCCGATCCGATCTTGTGCTGAGGGGTGTGCTGTTCTGAAGTCGTCATGGTGACGAACTTAGGAGTTGAAGTGCACTCTCAGTCAACTCCATTGCTCCGTACGGTGCTTGGCGTCAGTGGCCCTCCAAGTCGCTCTCCGGCTCCGGCGCCTCCTTGGGCTCGGGCGCGATCCCCCGAGCGGCCGGGTCGGCCGCGACCGGCTGCCACACGAGCGGCCAGCGGCGCTGGACGAGGGCCGCGATCAGGCCGGCGACGATGCCGGTGATCATGGGCTCGCCGTGGCCGTCGCCGAGCAGCAGCAGGACCGCGCCGTCGACGACGATCGCGGCGGCCAGCAGGTAGTGGCGCCCGCCGGGGCGGATGAGCAGGGCGAGCCCGGCGATGCTGGTGGCGAGCCGGAAGGTCAGGCCAGAGTTTCCGCCGCCGGGAGGCCCGTGGACCAGGAAGGTGTCGACGCTGAATACCAGCATGAGGGCCGGGACGAACGCGAGCAGCATGCGGGTGCCCCACACGCGCTCGGCGGCGAAGCCGATGAGGGCGAGCACGAAGAGGTTGAAGGCGGTTCCGCCGACCCCGCCGTCCTGCACCATGAACGAGGTGTACACCCGCCACCACTGGCCGTGGTCGATGATCAGGTCGGAGTCGCGGTGCAGGTTGTCGTAGATCCCCGGGAACGCGAACTGGAGCAGGGAGGGGATCGCCACCAGCAGCCAGAGCCCGATGGCCACCTTCGGCGGCCTGCGCAGGCTGAACGTCCGCTGCGGCAGCCCGTCCATGACCTTCATGACCAGGACGATCATTAAGACGTACAGAGCGGGCGACAGAAAATGGTCGGTCATGACCCTTATCTACCCCGTGTCCCCCCTGTCCTCCCGACACCACGCGGTATCGGCCACGCCTCCCTCACGCCTCGGACACCCGCTGCGGTGCGGGGCGTCCGCCCTCAACGGGGCTGCGGGGCCCGCGAATTCGGCCTGATCCCGCCGCGAGGGCGAGCGTGACGGTGATCGATGCCGCGGCCGACACCGCCATGGCCGTCCCGGGCGAGGTGCGCTGGGCGACCGCGCCCGCGAGGGCCGCGCCGACGCCCTGGAAGGCGAGCATCCCGCAGGAATGCAGCCCGAGAGCCTGGCCCGTCATGCCCTCCGGGGCCAGCGCCACGAGCCGTTCCTGCTGAAGCAGGCTCGCCGCGTATCCGACGGAGGCCAGCGACACGGCCGCGACGGCGAGCGGCAGGGGCGGGTGCACGGCGAGTGCCGGGTAAGGGGCGGCGAGCAGCAGCAGAAGGGGAACGGGAAGCCGGCGGCGCCAACTCGCCCTCAGGAACCGGCCGGTGACGGTGTCTCCGGCCAGCATGCCGACGGCCGCCGCGGCGAACAGCAGGCCCGCGTGATCGGGCGCGTAGGGCACGAAGAGGGACTCGCAGCCGACGATCAGGCCGTTCGGCACCCACAGGCCCAGATAGAGGAGGCGGCGCGAACTCGACGCCCACAGGCGGGAGTTGACGCGCCAGGTCTCGGCTGCCGACGGGCGCCCCGAGGCCCGGGGCGGCCGACGGGCGAGCCGCAGGCGGGCCACGGCCGCGGCGATCACGTACAGGACCGCACCCGCGAGCAGGGCGCCGCGCGGGGAGAGCGCGGTCACCAGCACGCCGCCGACGGCGAACCCGCAGATCTGCAGGGCGCCCGCGCTCATGTTGAGCACCGAGCGGCCCAGGAGATAGCGCTCCCTCGGCAGGATCTCGTCGAGCAGCCCGTAGCGCACCCCGCCGCCGACCGAGGCGACCAGGCCCTGACAGAGCAGGACCGCGAAGACGGCGCCGACGGGCAGGCCCGGGACGGCGAGCAGGGCGGTGCTCGCGGCGAAGGCCAGCGCGATCGCGGTCGTCGCGGCGCGCGGCGGCAGCCGGTCGGCCGCCGACATCAACAGGCTCGCGCCGATCACCTGGGTGAACGAGGCGCCGAACATGCTGAGCGCGGACAGGAGCGGGGAGGCGGTCGCCGCGTAGACGAGGGTGGCGAGCGCCAGGCCGCTCACCGTCGCCGCGGCGACCTGGGCGCAGGAGACGAGGAAGAAGGGGGTGAACTCCGGTGTGCGCAGGAGCTCCCGGTAGGTGGTGGGCATGGCGGGGAGTCTCCGGGGCCGCGCGGCGCGGGCGTTACTGTTTCGCGGGGAGGCGAAACCATGGGGTGGTGGCAGGTCGGCGCGGACACGCTCGCGGGCAGCCGGTTCGTCGTCTCGCCGCTGGCCGAGACCACGGCGACCCTCTTCGCGCTGCTCGCCCCGACGGCCCGCCACCCGGGCGAGCGGGCCTGGCTCGATGCCCAACTGCCCGCGTTCCAGGCCTTGTTGGCGTCCGACCCGGTCACGGCCCAGCTCGTACGTGCCGTGCGCAGCGCCCGCTGGACCGCGGACTACCTCGTGCCCACGCCGACCGGCGACGGCGAGCGGTCCTTCTCCGAGGAACTGGCGGAGATCCGCGAAACCCCGGCCGCGACCGTGCACGCCGATCTGGCCGAGACGATCGGCGGCCCGCTCCCTGCGATGCTGCGCCGCGCGGATCTGGCGCACCGTACGGCGGACCTCCTGGAGTGGCTGTGGACGAACGTGGTGCTCCCGGACTGGCCGCGCCGGCGCCGGGTCATGGAGGCCGACATCATCGCGCGCACCGGGCAGCTGGGCCGGGGCGGCTGGGCCGCGGTGCTCGACGACATGCGGCCCGGGATGCGCTGGCTCGGCGAGAGCCGCCTCCAGATCAACGTGTACGACCATCCGCCCCAGGACATCTCGGCGGCCCGGCTCCTGTTCCTGCCGGTCACCCCACGCCCGTGCTGGGTGACCTGGGACGACCGGGGTCACTACGCCGTCGTGTACTCCTGCACGGGCGCGCTCGCCGAAGCGGGCCGGACGGCGGCGCCCCGGGCCCTGGGCGTGCTGCTCGGACCGGCCCGCGCGGGGGTGCTCGTGATGCTCGACGCCCCGAAGAGCACGAGCCACCTGGTGGCGCTGACCGGCCAGGGCCTCGGCTCGGTGGGCCGGCACCTCAAGGTCCTGCTCGACGCCGGCCTGGTGGGGCGGCGCCGCTCGGGCCGGTCGGTCCTCTACTACCGGACCCCGGCCGGGGACGTCCTGGTCTCGGCTCCGGGCGGCCGGGGATGAGGTGGACGGGCTCGTGAGTAATACTCTCCCCATGAATTCACGTGTTACGGATCGGGAGAGCGGGGAGAGCGGGGTGAGCGTCCGGCGGGCGACCGCGCGCGACGCCAAGCGACTGACCCGCCTGGTGCGCACCTCCAGCGCCTACGAGGGCCCGTACGCGCCGATGATCGCCGGGTACCGGGTGGGCCCGGACTACATCGAGACCCATGAGGTCCACGTCGCCGTCGGGCCGGACGGCCGGGTGCTCGGCTTCTACGCGCTGATCCTGAGCCCGCCCGAGCTGGACCTGATGTTCGTCGCGGACGACGCCCAGGGCCTCGGCATCGGCCGCCTCCTCATGGCCCACATGAAGCGCGAGGCTCACGAGGCCGGGCTCGACAGCGTACGGATCGTCTCGCATCCGCCCGCCGAGGGCTTCTACCTCGGCGTGGGGGCGAGGCGGACCGGCACCGTGACGGCCAACCCGCCCGCCGTGATGTGGGACCGTCCGGAGCTCGAACTCCCCATCTCCTGACGGTAGTTGTGCGTTGGGGCTGCGTCGCGTGCGATGCCGGCGAGGTGTCCGCGGCGTCGCTGTCCGGCGGCCGCCCGCCATCCGGGCCGGATGAAACCCCATCACTTCGCTCGGTGAGCGCGAGTCCGGAGCGGCCGGAAGGTAATCCGGTCGCCTGACCCCGGTCGATATGTGAGATAAGCCCGCTTAGGTTGTGAATCGGCATGGCAGACCGCTCACGGCTGCCGCCCGCGGAGGAGCGATACCTCCGTGCGATGGGGCCGCGAGGTCCCGAGAAGGCCGAGATGAGGGCGACATGGCGCACAGGGCGGGACGGCCGGAGGGCAGCGGCGTTCAGGGCGAGGGGAACGGACCGGACGCGGCGGCTCCCCCCGGCGCGGCAGCGGCCGGCCGACGACGCCGGGGGCCGGGGAGGCCCCGGGGTGCCCTGACGTCACATCCGCTCAAACGCCGCAAGCTCGCCACGCGCGGCGCACTCGCGGTGGGCCTGCTGTGCGTCGGCGCGGTCGGCTACTCGGTGGGGGAGGCGCTGACCTACCCCGGCGACGACAGCACGGCGGCCCGCCTGGCCGGCTGGGCCCGCGAGCACGAGCTGGGCGCGGTCGTCGACAAGCTGGAGAACCTGCAGTACGAACTCGACCCGCCCCAGGTCGGCGGGTCCCTGCCGAGCGAGGCGCTGGCCCGCATGAAGGCGACGGCCCCGGCGGTGCCGGTCCACCATCAGGAAGTGCCGCTGCGTGCCTCGATGCCGCCGCTGGTCACCCCGGCCCTGCCGGGCGAGGGCGTGTGGCGGGTGCTGAGCACGGCGCACGGCGAACCCGTGGTGCAGGGCACCTACGTACGGCCCGACAGCGACCACACCTCCTACCAGGCGGCCGTCGCCTGGATCAGCGGCAAGAAGGCGCGCTTCGAACTGCACCCCGGAGTGCGCGAGCCGGGCGGCGCCTTCTCCGTGCCGCCCAACATTCCGGAGGGCAAGCGCACCGGTCTCCTCGCCACCTGGAACGGCGGCTTCAAGGTCACCGACGGCGGCTCGCGCGGCGGCTTCTACCTCAAGGGCGAGACGGCGGGGGACCTGCGCGACGGCGCGGCGTCGGAGGTCTTCTACAAGGACGGCTCGATCGGGATCGGCAAGTGGGGCCGCGACATGCGGATGACGCGCGACGTGGTCGGCGTGCGGCAGTGCCTGGAGCTCATGGTCGACAACGGCAGGGTCGTGCCGGAGATCGACATCGACTCCAAGTGGGGCGCCACCGACCAGAGCCGGATGTTCGTCGAGCGCTCGGGGGTCGGGGTGACCGCGCAGGGTGACGTCATCATGGTCGTCGGCCAGGCCCTCACCGCCCGCACGCTGGCCGAACTCATGCATCAGGCGGGCGCGGTGCGCGCGATGCCGCTCGACATGAACCGCGCCTGGCCCTCCTTCATGAGCTACGACCCCACACAGAACCCGGCCGACCCGAAGCCCACCAACATCCTCGACTTCGAGAACCCGCCGGAGCGGTACTACAACCAGGCGACCAGGGACTTCGTCGCCGTATACGCGAAGTGACCGGGGCGCTATTTGCGCGGATGTGCAAATAGGCGTACGGTCGTCCGGTAGCCACGAGGAGCACGGGAAGGGGGTGAGGGCATGGAGCGAAGTCGCAGCAGTGCGGGCCGGCATCGGCCGCGCGACCCCCTGTCCCCACACCCCTCCGGCCCGCGGTAGCGCCTTCCTCGGCGCGCCGCGGGGCCGGTGCGTCCGGCCGGATCCCGGCCGGGTGAGAGGAGCTCCCATGTCCACCCTCACCACCTTCGACTTCGCTCTGCGGCTCGCCGTCGGCGTCGGCTGCGGCGCCCTGATAGGCATCGAGCGCCAATGGCGCGCCCGCACCGCGGGGCTGCGCACCAACGCCCTCGTCGTCGCCGGGGCCACCCTGTTCGTCCTCTACAGCGAGGCGGTCGGCGACGAGAGCAGCCCCACCCGGGTCGCCTCCTACGTCGTCTCCGGCATCGGGTTCCTCGGCGGCGGCGTCATCCTGCGCGACGGAGCCTCCGTGCACGGCCTCAACACCGCGGCCACGCTGTGGTGTTCGGCCGCACTCGGGGTGCTCGCCGCCTCGGGCCGGATCGACCTCGCGCTGCTCGGCACCGCCACCGTGCTCGCCGTACACCTGCTGCTGCGACCGGCCGGGCGGCTGATCGACCGCGCGCCCGCGCCCCGGCACGACCCCGAAACCTCCGAGGTCGAGGACGTACGCGACGAGGTGCGCGCGACGATTCCGTGCGACCGGCCGGTCGCCGACAGGCCGTCCGTCAGGTTGCCGGCACGCCGACCTGGGACCAGGCCTTGAGCACCGCCTGAATCTCGTCGCCGTCGCCGAACAGGCTGCGCGCGGACGCCGCGGTCAGCCGCGCGAAGTCGGCGAACTGGGCGTTCGCGCCGAGCTCGCCGCCGGTGAGCGTGGCGTACCAGATCTTCCCGGCCCGCTCCCAGGCGTTGCCGCCCAACGCCGTGGCCAGCAGGTAGAAGGCGTGGTTGGGGATGCCCGAGTTGATGTGCACCCCGCCGTTGTCGCGGCTCGTGCGCACGTAGTCGTCCATGGTGGCCGGCTGCGGGTCCTTGCCGAGCTGCGGGTCGTCGTACGCCGTGCCGGGGGCCTTCATCGAGCGCAGCGCCTCGCCGTGGATGCGCGGGCCGAGCAGCCCGGCGCCGATCAGCCAGTCCGCCTGGTCGGCGCTCTGGCTCAGGGCGTACTGCTTGATGAGCGAGCCGAACACGTCGGAGACGGATTCGTTGAGCGCGCCCGACTGGCCGAAGTAGTCCAGGTTCGCGGTGTACTGCGTGACCCCGTGGGTCAGTTCGTGGCCGATGACGTCGACCGGCAGCGTGAAGTCGAGGAAGAGCTCCCCGTCGCCGTCGCCGAACACCATCTGCTCGCCGTTCCAGAAGGCGTTGTCGTACTTGTCGCCGTAGTGCACGCTCGCGATCAGCGGCAGTCCGGAGTCGTCGATGGAGTGGCGCCCGTACGCCTTCAGATACAACTCGAACGTGGCACCGAGGCCGGCGTGCGCCCGGTTGACGGTGGCGTCGGCCGAGGGCTGGTCGCTCTCGACGTGCACCTTCGTGCCGGGCAGCGTCTCCTGGTGCCCGGCGTCGTAGATGGTGCGCTCGGGCTTGTCGGACGGGGTGCCGGTGGGTGCGGCGGCGCCGCGAACGGTGGTGATCCGGCGCTGGGTACGCAGCTGGGCGTCGTGCTCCAGGGTGCGGCGCGCGGGCCCGTACACGGCGGGGTCCTCGGCCTGGGCGAGCCGGTCGAGGACGTGGGGAGGTACGACGTGGCAGATGGCGGGTTTGTTCATGGGCAGCAATGTGGCACGGAGTGATTGAACTGTCACCCGGCGCAGTCGAGTTGGCTGGAATGTGCCGTCCGGCGGGTGCCTCTGGTCTATGGGGCGGGGCCGTGTTACCGGCTCCGCCGGGTGGGGCGCTCGCGTGGCCGGGTGCTCGGTCGGCTCGGTCAGGGGGTCGGATCGTCCTGCGGGGTGTCCTTGTGGGTCGCTGCCAGATAGCCGACCAGGGCTGCGATCGGGATGACCAGGGCCAGGGTCACCGGGCCCGTGCCCCAGCCCAGGCCCGCCCGGGTGGTCGGGACGCCCATCCAGTCGGCGAAGGACGCACCGAGAGGCCTGGTCAGGACGTACGCCCACCAGAACGCGGCCACCGCGTTGAGGCCGAGATAGCGGCCGGACAGGGCGGGCACGGCGATCAGGGCGGTGAAGAGGAGGCCCGACGCGAGGTACCCGAGCTTCAGCGTGCCCGCCGTGAGGTCGCCGACCGCGGTGCCCAGGGCGAAGGTGGCGAGCACGGTGGCCCAGTAGAAGACCTCGCGGCGGCGGGTGCGGATGCTGTGGATCGACAGCGTCCGCTCACTGACGTACCAGGCGGTCAGAACGGCGGCGAGCGCCAGGGTGAAGGCCGTCGCGGAGACCGTGTAGGGGATGCCGGCCACGACGTGGACGACGTCGGCGGCCATCGTGCCGAACACGCTGACCATGACGATCGCCGACCAGTACGTCCAGGGCCGGTATCGGTCGCTCCGGAACTGTGCCACCAGTGCGACCACCAGACCCGTGAGCCCGAGGGCTCCGGCGGGAACGGGCCCCAGTGTGCGCCCCAGGTAGTCCGAGGCGGTCTCGCCCATGCCGGTCGTCAGCACCTTGACGATCCAGAAGACGGCCGTGACGGCGGGGACCTTGCTCAGGCCGGAGCCGGTCGGGGATGTCGCCCAGTGGGGGTGTTCCTCCGGTACGGGCCTCGTCGTCGCCTCGCTGCTCGGCTGCCCCATGGTCGTTCCTGCCCTCCCGGCGCGGCCGCGCCCAGCCCCAACTGCCCCTGATTCAGGCATGGTTGAGCCAATGAGTCCGACCTGGCGGTGATTGCCGCCAAGTGAATGTCTACGGGACTGTAGACGATTGACCTGTGGGATCGGCGGGGAGGGGTCGTCCGCCGCTTGCGGGGCGTGTGCGACGGTATGGAAGCGGGAGGTCCGGATCGGTCGGCCACCTGGGCCTCCTCGCGCCTTGGGGACCCCTTGACTACACCCGTGTAGACGGCTCACAGGCTCTTTGATTAAGGTATGCCTTCGCTAACTGAGGCGAGGCACGCCTTTGCAGGGCTGGGGAGAACGGCATGTGGGACGACGCGTTTCCAAGCTTCTTGATCGGATTGAGGGAGGGGCTTGAGGCAGGGCTGATCGTCTCGATCCTGGTCGCCACGCTCGTGCGCGCCGGGGCCAAGTCCCGCCTGCCGCAGGTGTGGACGGGAGTGCTCGCGGCGGTAGCCCTGGCGATGAGCTTCGGCGCGGTGCTCACCTTCACCGCCGCCAGCATGTCCGGAACCGCCCAGGAGGCGTTCGGCGGCACGCTCAGCGTGATCGCCGTCGCGTTCGTCACGGCGATGGTGTTCTGGATGCGCCGCTCCGCGCGCAGCCTCTCCGGCGAGATCAAGGAGAAGGTCACCGGGGCGCTCGCCATGGGCGCCGGCATGCTCGTCGCCACCTCGTTCCTCGCGGTGGGCCGCGAGGGCCTGGAGACCGCCCTGTTCCTGTGGACCACGGCCCGCGCGGCCGGCGAGTCCACGGGCCCGATGATCGGCGCCGGCATCGGCATCGTCATCGCCACCGGGCTCTGCTGGGGCCTGTACCGCCGGGTCCTGAAGATCAACCTCACGAAGTTCTTCACCGCCACCGGCGCCGTCCTCATCGTCATAGCCGCCGGAGTGCTCGGCTACGGCCTGCGCGACCTCCAGGAAGGCGGGGTGCTGCCCGGCAAGTCCGCGTACGCCGTGGATCTGAGTCAGAGCATCGACCCGGGCTCCTGGTACAGCACCCTCGTCCAGGGCGTGTTCAACCTGACGCCGACGATGACGTGGCTCCAGGTCGTCGCCTATGCCGGCTATCTCGCCGTGGTGATGACCCTGTTCGTACGGGGCGTGCGGACGGTCGCGGTGAAGTCCGCCAAGCCCGTGGAGCCTGCCAAATCGGCAGGGTCGGCCGAGTCCGCCGAACCGGCCGCTGACGGCAAGCCCGCCGAGCCCGGGGCGGCCGCGTCCCGCCGCCCCGCCTGGGTGATCCCGGTCGCCGTGGTCGCCGTCCCCGCGGTCGTCGCGGGTGCGGTCGTCGCCCTCGGCGGTTCCAAGCCGGCCGACGCGCAGACCGTGGCCGTGTCCGAGAAGGACTGCGGCAAGGGCTTCACCGCGCCGAAGCCCGGCCGCCAGACCTTCCAGATGCACAACACCGGCGACAAGGCCTCCGAGGTCTACCTCATCGACCCCGCGAGCAACGCGGTGTACGGCGAGATCGAGGGTCTGGCCCCCGGCACCACCCGCGACCTGGTCGCCACCGTCGCGGGCGGCTCCTACGCCTGGCGCTGCGTGCCCACCGGCGGCAAGGCCGTCACCTCCGCCTCCGTACGCGTCAGTGGCGGCGCCGCGGGCAAGGCGGTCGTGCCGGTCTCCGAGGCCGACCTGGCCGCGCCCCTCACCTCGTACAAGCAGTACGTGAACCAGGGCCTGGCCACCCTGGTCGCCCAGACCAGCCAGCTCAGCGACGACATAGCGGGCGGCAACCTCGACACCGCGCGCACCGACTGGCTCACCGCGCACCGTACGTACGCCTCGCTCGGCGCGGCCTACGGCACCTTCCAGGACTTCGACAAGAAGATCAACGGGCGCACGGCCGGACTCCCGGACGGGGTGAACGACAAGGACTTCACGGGCTTCCACCGGGTCGAGTACGGCCTGTGGCACGGCCAGTCGGCGAGCGACCTCGCCGCGCCCGCCGCCCGCCTCGCCGACGATGTGACGGGCCTCCAAAAGGCGTTCCCCACCCAGGACTTCGACCCGGCGGACCTGCCGCTGCGCACCCACGAGATCCTGGAGAACACCCTCCAGTTCGAGCTGACCGGCGACGCCGACCAGGGCAGCGGAACCACGCTCGCCACCGCCGACGCCAACCTCGCCGGAACGCGCGAACTCCTCGGCGTGCTGCGCCCCCTGCTCGCCTCCCGGGACGCTCAGCTGCTCCCCAGGGTCGACGCCGACATCGACCGCGTACAGAAACTGCTCGACTCGGCCCACCACGACCAGAGCTGGACGCCCGTCGACAAGCTGGACGCCGCCGGCCGCGCCCGCCTGAACGGCGCGACCGGCCAGCTCCTTGAGGACCTGGCCCCGGTGCCGGACCTCCTGGAGATCCGGAAGTCCGCCTGATGCCCGCCGAACGACCTGCCGCACGCCCCGAAGGGAACCCCGACATGCCCGCCGAAACCCCTGCCCCGCAAGGCGGCTGCCCCGCCGGACGGCGCTCGTTCGTCAAGACGGCCCTGGGCGCGGGCGCGGCCGGTGCCGTCCTGGCCGGCGGGGGATTCGCGCTGAGCCAGGCCGGTACCGGCGAGGCACACGCGGCCGGCACCGCCGACTCGGGGAAGGTGCCCTTCCACGGCGCCCACCAGGCCGGCATCGTCACGCCGCAGCCCGCGGCCGCCACCTTCGCCTCCCTCGACGTCATCGCCGACAGCCGGGGCGACCTCGCCGACCTGCTGCGCACCATCACCGAACGGGCCCGCTTCCTGACCGCGGGCGGCGCCCCCGCCGACCTCGGCGTCGGCGCCCCGCCGTCCGACAACGGCATCCTCGGCCCGGAGGTCCCCGCCGACGCGCTGACCGTCACGGTCGGCGTCGGCGCCTCGCTCTTCGACGACCGGTACGGACTCGCCAAGGCCAAGCCGGTCCGTCTCACGCCCATGCGGACCTTCCCCAACGACAACCTGAAGGCCGCCGAATGCCACGGCGACCTCTCGCTCCAGATCTGCGGCGCCCGCCAGGACGTGGTCCTGCACGCGCTGCGCGACATCGCCCGGCACACCCGCGGCGCCATGCAGATCAAGTGGCGCATCGACGGCTTCCAGAACGCGCCGCGCCCCACCGGGGCCCAGCGCAACCTGCTCGGCTTCAAGGACGGCATCGTCAACCCGGACGTGAAGTCCGCGCGCGAGACCGACCGGCTGATCTGGGTCGGCGACACGCTGGGCGAGCCGTCCTGGGCGGTCGGCGGCAGCTACCAGGTCATCCGCGTGATCCGCATGCTCGTCGAGTTCTGGGACCGGGTCTCGCTCACCGAGCAGGAGAAGATGTTCGGCCGCCGCAAGGACACCGGCGCCCCGCTGGACGGCGCGGTCGAGACCGACAGCCCCAACTACGCCAAGGACCCGCAGGGCAACGCGATCCCGATGGACGCGCACATCCGCCTCGCCAACCCCAGGACCCCCCAGACCGACAACACCCGCATCCTGCGCCGGGGTTACAACTACGACCGGGGCATCGACAACGTCGGCAACCTCGACATGGGCCTGGTCTTCTGCAGCTACCAGCAGGACGTCAAGCGGCAGTTCGAGGCGACCCAGGAACGCCTCATCGACGAGCCGCTCGTCGACTACATCTCCCCGACCGGCGGCGGCTACTTCTTCGCGCTGCCGGGCGTGAAGGACTCCTCGGACTGGCTGGGGCGGGGGCTGCTCGCGACCTGAGGCTCAGCCCTCGTGGTGGTGATGATGGAGACGCCCGGCCGCGTACGCGTGGCCGGGCGAGGCCGTGTCGAAGAGCTGGTCCATGTCGTCGGCGGACAGCGCCAGGCTGGAACAGCAGATCACCATCAGCAGCGCGTGTGCCACGACCAGATCGCGGCGCAGGGGCGGCGGCGGAGCGAGCAGCGCCCGTACGCGCTGCGGGAGCGGGCCGCCGGTCGCGGCCAGCGAGCGTCGCGGGGCCCGCTTGGCCGCGAGGGCTGCCCGGGCCACCGCCCGCGCCACCAGCGACCGGTCGCCGACCAGCGTCCCGGCCTCCTCGTCCGCCCAGCGCTCCACCGCGAAACCCCCGGCCCGCGCCACCGGCCGCAGCATCGGATTGAGCGCCGCCGCCAGACGCAGCACCAGCAGGAACAGATGGTGGCGGTGGCGCAGATGGGCCCGCTCGTGGGCGAGCAGCGCGGAGCGTTCGTCGGCGGACAGGGCCCGCAGCATCCCGGACGAGATGACCACCCGCCCGGGCGAACCCGGCAGCGCGAACGCATGCGGTACCGGATCGTCAACCACCGCCAAATCACTGCCGGTTGGGAGCGCGTCGCACTCCCGTCGGGCAGCCAGCCAGACCGCGCCCTGCCGCCAGGCGCTGACCGCGAGGGCACCCGCACAGCCGACGACGGCCAAGGTGCAGACCGCGGCCACCAGCCAGTTGACCGGGGTGTGCGCGGCCACCAGACCGGGCGACCATTCGCCCTCCGCGGCCACGGCCGGGATCTGCGCGATGAGCGTGAAGGCCATCATGCCGAGCGCGGTCGCCGCGCCGACCGCCGCGACCAGCGAGGCCAGCGTCAAAAGCCAGGCGGCCATGCGCGGCGGCAGCCGGCCGCCGGCCCAGGGCGCCGCGAGCGCGAGCACCGCGCTGACCGCGAGGGGAGTGAAGAGGGCGACGCGCACCGCTCAGCCCTCCTTGTGCCCGCGCAGCAACTGCTCCAGGATCTCTTCGTCCTCGGTGCCGAGTTCGGACACGAACCGGGCGAGCACCGCGGCCCGGTCGCCGCCTTTCTCCAGGAGCGCCCGCATGCCGGCCGCGGCATGCCCGGCCTCGTCCCGTACCGGGGAGTACAAGTAGCCGCGGCCGGCCCGCTCCCGGGTGACCAGGCCCTTCTCGTACAGCCGGGACAGAATGGTCAGGACGGTCGTGTACGCCGGATCACCGGCGACGTGCTCGCGGACCGTGCCGGCCGCCGCTGGTTCGCCGGCCGCCCAGAGCGCGGCGAGCACCTCGTTCTCCAGCTCACCGGGCGCCCGCCGCCCGGCCGTCCCGGCGCCGTCGTTCGCCACGTTCGTACCCCTTTGTTGCCGCGCTGATCCCGGTGGCCACCGGGTGGAGCCCAAGCTACTACGTGGCGTAGAGCCGGTCGCAGCCGTGGTCGCGCAGCGGGCCGGTCCGCCAGCCCCGGGCCCGCCAGGTGTCGAGGAGCGCGGGCAGCGCGGCCAGGGTGGTGCGCCACGAGCCCGTGGCGGAGGTGCAGTCGGAGTCGTGGAGCAGCACCGTGCCGCCGCCGCGCAGCGAGCCCATCACCGTGTCGTGCACCGAGCCCGGTGTGGCCCGGCGGCGCCAGTCCTCGCCCCAGGCCGTCCACAGCACGGGCGTGAGACCGAGGTCCCGGCAGGCGAGATGGGCACCCGTGCTCATCACCCCGTACGGCGGCCGGAAGAGGCGGGGACGCTCGCCGGTGACCTCGCCGACCAGGTCGCGGGCGCGCGCCAGGTCGTCATGGGTGGCGCGCGGGCCGCGAAGGATCAGCGGGCGGTGCGCCCAGCCGTGTACGCCGATCTCGTGCCCGGCCGCGGCCATCTCCTTGGCGAGACCCGGCGAGCGGGCGAGCATCGAGCCGAGCAGGAAGAACGTCGCCCGCACGCCCTCCCGTTCGAGGAGGCGGAGGAAGTGCGGGGTCGACAGGTGATCGGGTCCGTCGTCGAAGGTCAGCGCGATGTGGTCGGGGTGGCCGAGGCCGGCGAGCCGGGGCATGGTGCGGTTGCGCAGCGGGCCGAGGGTGGACACGGCCGGCGCGGCGTGTGCGACGGCGAGCGCGGGCAGCGCCCCGGCGGCCACGATCAGCGCGGCCCTGGTGGTACGTGAGCTCACATCTCGCACCTTTCGAAGAAGCTGTGGGCGAGGTGAGGCAGCCGCCCGCGATCGTTCTCATAGGCATGGGCGAGCGGCGCGCCGATTCCGAGCGAGAGGGTGACGGTCAGGGCAGAAGCAGCCAACTTCCCTCTGTGCCAAGCGAGTTGGGGTTTCACCGTCGGGTTCGCGCGGGGGAGAGCCGCGTCGGCGATGACGTCAGCGGGACCGGGCGCCGTCGCGAAAAGAGCGAGCCCGGCCGCACGCTGGCGCTCCCCGAGCGGCCCTTTGACGAGATCGGAGAGTACGGAGGTGAGGGCTTCCGGCTGCTGTATCCAGGCGGCAAGACCCGCCTCGTCGAGGGCGGCCGCATTGGTCTGCCCATGTCCCGGTATGCACCGGTAACTGGCCACGGGCAGCCCGCTGGCGAACGCTTCGAGCGAGGTGAGGCCACCCGCGTTCTGGACGAGGACGTCGCAGGCACGCATCAGCAGCGGCATGTCCCCGACCCACTCGTGGACGTACCGGAAGCCGTCCGCACGCAACTGCTCGGCCAGCGCCGCGTTGCGCCCGCACACGACGACCGGCTCGGCAGCCGCACTGTCCCGTATCTCCGCGGCGGACTGCCGCACCGGCCCGACGCCCCAGGACCCCGCCACCAGGAGGGCGAGCGCGGCATCGTGGGGGAGCCCGAACCGGTCCCGGGCAACCCGGCGTTCGGCCTCGTCGGCCGCGGTGAAACGGGGCCCGGTCACCGGCCCGGTCACCCTCACACCGGCCGCGCCGAGCGCGGCCGCCTGCGCCGCTGGTACCGGATGCGCGGCGAGGTGCGCGTCGATGCCCGGGGCGACCCACAGGGGGTGCACGGAGAAGTCGGTGAGGTAGGTGAAAGCGGGGACGGCGAGGCGCCCGCCGCGCCGCAGCGCGCCGAGTACCTGGCCGGCGAGCGGATAGGTCGACACGACCGCCCGCGTCTGTGGCCGGATCGTCCGGAGCGTACGTCTCTCGGCGCTGCGCAGCAGGGCGCGGATCGCGGGGCCGGGGGAGCCCGAGCGTTCGGTGGCCGCGTAGATCCGCTGGTAGCCGGACGGTGCACTGGTCAGCAGCCGGTGGTATGCCTCGGACAGGCCCCGGCCGAGCCGGAACGGCAGCAGATCCAGGAAGTCGTGCCGGTCCACCTCGAACCCGGCCGCCTCCAAACGCAGGGCGAGCGCGTCGGCGGCACCGTCGTGCCCCGCGCCCACACTCGCGGAGACGATGGTGATCCGGCCACCGGCGGGGCTGCCGTGAGGCGAGTGGGTGGACTTGGACCGGACGTCATCCGGGATGTCGCGACGGGGCACGGCCGGTCAGCCTCCTGAAGAGCATGCGGAACTCCGCCTCCCGCGGCGCCGCGACAGCGGGCCGGGCGGGGGCTGCCATAAGAACCTACTACACGATGTAGAACATTGGGGAGCGGGTGGTGAGGCATGAGGAGAGCGCGGGGTGAACGGCGTACGGCGGACGTCTCGCGAGTGGGGCGGGGCGGGGTTGGCCGGGCTTGTCGGGGACAGGGCGGGCTTGTCGGCCACGAGGCGCCAACGGCTCCTTCTCGACGCCCGGCTGACCTGCCGAAACACGAAGAGCTGCGGGCCATCGGCGGGACCTGGCAGGGTTGTGCCAGGATCCTGGGGCTCCGTGCCCCGCGAGGGAATAGGTTGACCGCATGAGCAATCTCGATCGCCAGCCCGCGCTTTCCGTCTGCGGCGGACGCGGCTTCGTCGTGGCCGAGCCGGTGCGCGAGCTTCTCTCGCCCCGCACCGTGCAACTCGGCGAGTCCACCGAGGTGCGCAGGCTGCTGCCGAACCTCGGCCGCCGGATGGTCGGCGCCTGGGCGTTCGTCGACCACTACGGCCCCGACGACATCGCCGACGAACCCGGCATGCAGGTGGCGCCCCACCCCCACATGGGCCTGCAGACCGTGAGCTGGCTGCACCAGGGCGAGGTGCTGCACCGCGACAGCCTCGGCAGCCTGCAGACCGTACGCCCCCGGGAGCTCGGCCTGATGACCTCGGGCCGGGCCATCAGCCACTCGGAGGAAACTCCCAAGTCGCACAGCCGCTTCCTGCACGGAGCCCAGCTGTGGGTCGCCCTGCCCGATGCCCACCGCCACGTCGAGCCGCACTTCCAGCACCACGCCGACCTGCCGCACGCCACCGCACCGGGCATCGACGCGACGGTCATCCTGGGCGAACTCGACGGCGCTGCGTCACCGGGCAGCACGTACACCCCGATTGTCGGCGCGGATCTGGCCCTCGCGGCCGGCGCCGAAACGCGACTTCCCCTGAACCCCGACTTCGAGTACGCCGTCCTCGCCATGTCGGGCGAGGGCCACGTGGACGACGTACCGGTCCTCCCCGGCTCCATGCTCTACCTGGGCTGCGGCCGCACCGAACTCCCCCTCCGAGCCGCCTCCGACGCGGCCGTGATGCTGCTGGGCGGCGAGCCGTTCGAGGAGGAGATCGTGATGTGGTGGAACTTCATCGGCCGCTCCAACGAGGACATCCAGCAGGCCCGTTCGGACTGGATGACGGGGTCGCGCTTCGGTGAGGTGAAGGGGTACGACGGGGGGCCGATCCCGGCGCCGGAGCTGCCGGCAGTGCCCCTGAAAGCGCGGGGTCGGGTGCGCTGATCTGCGTTTTTGCGCGATCGGCCTGACCTGCGGGGAAGCGTAGAACTCGGCCCTGGAGGTGACCGATCGACGTTGTGCGGAACCACGGTCTTCCGGTGCGCGGGAGGGGATCTGCCGTCCAGTGTGTGACCTTGTGCGGGAGGGTTCAGTAAACCTAATGTTGACCCAATGCTGACCTTTCTGACGGTGTGTCATGTCGACACCGAGGCCTGTCGCTGCACGTCCAGCGTGTCTAGGGATCGCTCGCGATGAGAACACGCTTGCCCTATTACTGACCCCTGGGTTGGCTGAGGCTGCCAAGGGGTTGCAGCGGGCCCCGGGAGTCGTAGCCGGGCATGTCGCCGAGTGGTCGTTGTAGGTACTCGACAACCCGAGCGGAGCGTGACTCCGTGGCTTGGTCGCACCGGTCGGTACGCTGCGGCACTGCCGATGCCGCCGCGCGGCGCCAGAACTTGTAAGTCCTTCCTGTGGCGCGCGCTGTTGTCGGAGCGTCAGTTCGTCTAGGCATCTACGGGTAGAACTGGCATGGGGTTCAGGCGCGTTGTGTCCTCGTTTGTCAGGCGGTCTGGCCGTGAAGGTTTGGCAGGGTCCTGTGAGAACTTGTGGTGTCAGAGAGGCGTGCCCAGCCGCATGTGAGGCGCTCAACAGGTTGTTCGTCTGCTGGTGGTATACGGCCTGACCTGCTTCTGGCCTGCGGAAACGAGTGGGAGCTCGCGCTGCGGAGCAGAGTTGGTCCGTATATGGTCCGGATCTTGCTGTGGTGTCCGCGAGCAGGGGCTTTCCCCTCGCTCCTACACGCCGGCCGGTGCGGATCACCTTTCGATGCGGTCGACGCCGTCGGCTTTGCTGTGGCGCAGGGCGGTCTTGAAGTTCTGCTCCAAGGTTCCGGTCATGCGGGTCATGAGCGGCTCGTTGAGGTGGCCCAGGTCGATGTTGAGCAGATCGCGAGGGGACGGCTGGCGTAGCCGGGTCAGGGTGTAGGCCGACATGGACGCCAGCGGGTAGAGCCAGTTTTCTAGGGTTTCCCCGAGCAGTGGGCGGTCTTCGGCGTACTGGGTGAGGAAGTCGCGAAGCCGAGTGTGGACGTCGAGGCAGAGCCGGTAGATGTCGAGGTCGTGCCGGGTCGAGAAGATCTGGGCGAGGTGCATCTGCCCGTACAAGGGCACCGCCGAGTACTGGTCGTGGAGCGGCGAGGCCGAGGTGCGCTCTCGACGCGGTGACCCGGGCGGTCCGCGTGGGCTCTATGCCGCGTCGTACATCGTCTTGATCGCGCTCCGGAAAGCGGGACGGTCGCCGAGCCGTCGCACGTAGTCCCCGAGCCGAGGGGATGCACACCTCAGCTCGTCCCGGTCGAGGCGGACGAGCGCCACCCACACGTCCACGTCCGCGGCAGTCAACTCCGTTCCCAGTGCGTAGGGGTGGCGGGCGAGGCCGCGGTCCAGCAGGGCCAGTGCCGCCTGTCGCGCCGAGGGTCGCGCGGCCGGAGTGACGTCCCGGTCCAGCAGGGTGCTGAGGGCTTCGATGTCCGCGACGAGGCGCGGCGGCCGGAGAGGCGCGTGCTGGGCGCCTTCCTCACCGGCGAGGGAGCCCGCCAGGTCGCGGAGGATGTCGGGGGTGTGGTTGCTGACGATCCGTCCGCTCCAGCGGTCGCGCAGCGCGGGCGCCGCCAGGGGTCCGTCGAAGTGGTGGACCGTGGTCTCGTACGCGCGGTGCAGTTCGGCGTAGCCGTCGGGGGTCGCGGCAAGGGAGGTCAGGAGCGTCGTGGCGACCGACTGGCGCAGGCCGAGCAGGTCGAGGGTGATCGAGATGCGCAGCGAGCGGGGACAACTCGCGCACAGAAACAGGTCGTAGCGCCGGGGCGCGGGATAGAAGCCGCTGGCCGCGCCGACGCCGATCCGGCTGCGGAAACGACGGGGCTGAGGGGGTGCCGTGATCGTCCTGGATCGCGGACCCGGAGCGGGCGCCGGCGGCTGGCAGCCGGTGGAGGCGGCTGTGCGGGAACTGCGGGAAACTGTCTCGGGCATGACTCTCCCTGGGAATGAGATGCCACTACGGCTTTGCGGGCATGAGCGGCCGGATGGGATGCGGGGGCGGCTGCGCTGACAGGCGACCGTCCGGATCGTGCGGAATCAGACCCGGTCGATCGCAGATCAAACGCAGATCAAACGCGGATCAGTAAGCGCTGGAGATGCGCTGGAGATCGATGTGCAGGCGCCTGGTCAAGCCGCTCCTGGGCATGTCCACCCGCCTCACTCCCGGGGCTCGCGAGACGCGAGACCACGCTTGCCCCGCCGTGCCGACGGAACCCGGTCGTCACCCGGGGCACCCCGTCGCGGCGGAAGGGTTGCCTGTCAGCGGGCCGGGGCCGATGACCACTGAAGCGGGCAAACCGCGGTGTGGGCGCTGACAATCGTGACCGTCGACGCCAGTCTGAGCGGGCTTCGTTGCGCCGTCAAGAAGCCTGGGCGAGCGGTCTCATCTGGTGGTCCGGTGCGTTGACATTCCCCTCGGCGCCTGGCTACGTTCCGCGAACGACGTGCGGCCCCCGGGCCCGGAGAAGTGACGGTGACAGTGATGCGCGCAGCTGACGGGACGGCCGCTCGGCGGCACCACGGCCGCATCCTCCTGTGTACGGACCGGGCCGTCGACCTGCTGCGTGTCAGCAGCGCGCTGTGTACGGCCATGAGTAGCGCCCTCTGCCGAGGCTGACAGTTCCCTGGGCCTGTGGTGCGCCCACCGCTGTCGCTGCGACCCCCTGCGCTCGACAGTCCCCCGGCTCACGGCCCCCACGCGCGTCACCGCAGGCTTGCGCCGAGCCCGTGCAGAGACCTCGTCGGCCATGACGAAACAAGGGGTCGAACTCCGGGAAGGAAAGGAGTAGTTGTGGTGTTGGACTTGCTGAAGAGCGCGCGGCCCCCCGCCGGGGAGCCGTCCGCGCCGCGTCGGCAAGGATCCCGGGCACACCGGGCGGGAGGGGCGGTGAGCTGGGTGCTCGCGTTGTCCCCTCGCCGTGTCGCGAAGCCGGTGCCGCCCCGCCGTCTGTACTTGTACTCCCGGCATCACATCGACCTGCTGCGCGTCGCCGGCGCGCTCTGTCGCCCCTGACGTTCCCTCGCGGCCACGCCCTCGCACGGGGCGGGCTTTCTCGTACGGATCTTCAGGAAGGCGTCACTGCCGTGACCTCATCACCCTCTCCTTTGCACCTCGCTGTCGCTCTCGACGGCACCGGCTGGCATCCGGCGTCCTGGCGGGAGCCGGTGGCCCGCCCCCGCGATCTGCTCACCGCCGGGTACTGGGCCGACCTCGTCGTGGAAGCCGAACACGGACTGCTCGACCTCGTGACCATCGAGGACGGTCTCGGATTGCAGTCGTCGCTGCTCACCGAGCCCGACGACCGTACCGACCAGGTGCGCGGCCGCCTGGACGCCGTCCTCATCGCCGCCCGCATCGCGCCACGGACCCGGCACATCGGAGTGGTGCCGACCGTGGTGACCACGCACACCGAGCCGTTCCACATCTCGAAGGCGATCGCCACGCTCGACTACGTCAGTGCGGGCCGCGCGGGCGTACGCGTGCAGATCGACGCGCGCCCCAACGAGGCCGCGCACTTCGGGCGCCGGACCGTCCCGCCGCTGCCTGCCGGAGGCTACAACACCCCTGCCGGGCAGGTCGCGGTGCGCCCGCACTTCGACGAGGCGGCCGACTACGTCGAGGTAGTGCGCAGGCTCTGGGACAGCTGGGAGGACGACGCCGAGATCCGGGACGTGGCGACCGGGCGTTTCATCGACCGCGAGAAACTGCACTACATCGACTTCGAGGGCGAGCACTTCAAAGTGAAGGGCCCCTCGATCACCCCGCGCCCGCCGCAGGGGCAGCCGGTCGTCAGCGCGCTCGCCCACGCGACCGTCCCGTACCGGCTGGTGGCCAGGGCCGCCGACATCGGGTACGTCACCCCGCACGACACCGACCAGGCGCGCGCGATCGTGGCGGAGATCCGCGCCGAGCAGGCGGCGGCGGGACGCACGGACGACACCGTGCACATCTTCGGCGACCTGGTGGTCTTCCTCGACGAGGCCCCCACAGAGGCCGCCGCCCGCCGGGAGCGACTGGACGCCCTCGCGGGGCAGCCATACACAAGCGACGCGCACATCTTCACCGGCACACCGTCCCAACTCGCCGATTTGCTCCAGGAGTTGCAGGAGGCAGGACTGTCCGGTTTCCGGCTGCGCCCGGCCGTCGTCGGCCACGACCTCCCCGCGATCACCCGCGGCCTGGTCCCCGAGCTCCAGCGCCGCGGTGTCTTCCGCAGCGCCTACGAGGCCGAGACCCTGCGCGGGCTGCTGGGGCTCGCCCGTCCCGCCAACCGCTACGCCGCCATCACCGCCTGAGCCGGACGGAGACCGTACGACATGAGCAAGCCCCTGAAGCAGATCCATCTGGCCGCCCACTTCCCCGGTGTCAACAACACGACCGTGTGGAGCGATCCGGCGGCCGGCAGCCACATCGAGTTCTCTTCGTTCGCGCATTTCGCGCGCACCGCGGAACGCGCCAAGTTCGACTTCCTGTTCCTCGCCGAAGGGCTGCGCCTGCGCGAACAGGGCGGCGAGATCTACGACTTGGACGTAGTGGGCCGCCCCGACACGTTCACCATTCTCGCCGCGCTGGCCGCCGTCACCGACCGCCTCGGTCTGACCGGCACGATCAACTCCACCTTCAACGAGCCCTACGAGGTGGCCCGCCAGTTCGCCAGCCTCGACCACCTCTCCGGCGGCCGCTCGGCCTGGAACGTGGTCACGTCCTGGGACGCCTTCACCGGAGAGAACTTCCGGCGCGGCGGCTTCCTGCCACAGGAGGAGCGCTACTCGCGGGCCAAGGAATTTCTGGAGACCGCGCACGAGCTCTTCGACTCCTGGCGAGGCGACGAGATACTCGCCGACCGGTCCACCGGCACGTTCCTGAGCGACGCCAAGGCGGGTTCCTTCGTCCATACGGGTCAACACTTCGACATTCAGGGCCAGTTCAACGTGCCGCGCTCCCCGCAGGGCCGCCCGGTGATCTTCCAGGCGGGGGACTCCGAGGAGGGCCGCGAGTTCGCCGCATCGAGCGCCGACGCCATTTTCAGCCGGTACGCGACGCTGAACGAGGGTCAGGCCTTCTACGCCGACGTCAAGGGGCGCCTGGCCCGGCACGGCCGCAACCGTGACCAGCTGCTGATCCTTCCCGCCGCGAGTTTCGTACTCGGTGACACAGACGCCCAGGCCGAGGAGCTCGCCCGCGAGGTACGCCGCCAGCAGGTGAGCGGGGCCACCGCGATCAAGCACCTGGAATTCGTGTGGAACCGGGACCTGTCCGCGTACGACCCGGAGGGCCCGATCCCGGACATCGATCCCGACCTCGGTGAGCACACCGTCGCCCGGGGCCGCGCCCAAGTCCGCATGTACCGTGATCCGTTGGCGACGGCCCGCGAATGGCGCGAGCTCGCCGCGGCCAACAAGTGGTCGATCCGTGACCTGGTCATCGAGACAGGCAACCGGCAGACCTTCGTCGGCTCACCCGCCACCGTGGCGCGGACGATCAACGACTTCGTGCAGGCGGATGCCAGTGACGGCTTCATCCTCGTCCCGCACATCACCCCGGGCGGTCTGGACTCCTTCGCCGACCAGGTCGTTCCGCTGCTCCAGGAGCAGGGCGTGTACCGCACGGAGTACGAGGGCACCACACTGCGCGACCATCTCGGCCTGGCCCACCCCGGCGACCGGCACGACACACGGTGGGCGTCATGAAACTCCCGCCCATCGCCCCCATCGCCGGCGCCCCGGACCCGGTGACGGACGCAGACGAGTCCACATGGCGCGGGCGTCGTCCCTTCACGATGCGCTGTTCCTCCGCGGCCCGGTTTCCGTGGCGCCCGCGCCGCATCCCGTAGCCGTACCCGCCGACCGCTGAGGAGCCTCCGCACATGTCCGACATCCCCCTCGGGATCCTCGACCTGGTCCCGATATCGTCCGGCTCCACGGCCACCGCGGCGCTGCGCAACTCCATGCAGCAGCGGCGCGGAGAGCGCCGACGTCGCGGGCCGCAACGGCCTTCGTTTCGCGGCGAACTGCCACGTCAGCCCGGGAACGGTGCTGGAGGCGGCCGAGGGGTATCGCGCCGCGTTCCAGCCGTCCGACGTACTGGAGGCGCCCTACGTCAGCGTGTCGGCCGATGTCGTCGTCGCCGAGGACGAGGCGGCCGCCCGCGAACTCGCCACCGGTTACGGACTAGCAGCACGGCGTTGGAACGGGCCTGCGCGAGCCGCCCCCAGGTTTCGAACGCGAGCCGCACGGCGGGCAGGTCACCGCCTGCCTCAACAGCGAGGGGTTCCGCCCGGGCGTGCTTCTCGTTGACGCGGGAGGAAACCTGCGTTCCCTAACCCCGGCAGGGGGCTGGTTGCCCCCCCGGGGTGAGGGCGGCATGGCACGCAGAGGCCGGGCCGGGCGGAGTGGTTCGTGAGGGATGGCTGGCAACCACCGTGTGTGCGGGGCCTGTTGGTCTGGATCGCGGTGGCTGCCGGCGGTGCGGGAGCGATCGGGGCCGGCCGTTGCCGGGTGGCCGGGGCGCGTGTCCGGCAGGTGAGCGGTGATTGACCGCGGTGGGGGTGGCTGCTGCAATGACGGCATGTTCTCCGCGACGTTCCTGGTCATCAGGGCTCACATCGACTTCGGTCGGGTGTGGTCGGCCGCGTGTCGCTGACCGCGCGCTCGATTCGCCAGAATCCGTTCGTATCGTCCCGGAGTTCACCATGCATGACCGCACCCCCCGTGTACCCGTCCGACTCGACCCACGTGGGCCGCGCTTCGCCGCGCTGCTCACGACCCTTGTTCTGCTTGTCGTCCTGGCCACCGGCAACGGCGTGTTGCTCGCGGCCCAGGCTGTCGTCTTCGCCCTCGGTGCGGTTCTGGGACTGCGCTGGTCCCCGTACGGCTGGCTCTACCGTCGGCTCGTGCGTCCCCGTCTCGGGCCGCCGCAGGGGCTTGAGGACGAGCGGCCGCCGCGGTTCGCGCAGGCGGTCGGCCTGGGCTTCGCGGCTGTCGGGGCGGCGGGATACCTGTCCGGCGCCACCTGGCTCGGTATCGCCGCGAGCGCGGCGGCGCTCGCGGCGGCCTTTCTGAACGCCGTCTTCGGCTACTGCCTGGGCTGCGAGCTCTATCTGCTCGCCGTCCGCGGCCGAGCCCGGCTGAGCCACGGGTGAGGCGGCCGTGAGCGATGCCACCGGGCTGATCGTGGCCGCCGTCGTGCTGGTGGCGGCGACCGTCTTCGGGCTGGTTCGTGGCCGCCGCGGCGGCAGGCTGCGCGCGGGAGGCCGGGGCGACGCGCTGCGGTTGTCCTCCGGTGAGCTGGGCGCGGCGCTCGGCGAGCGGGCGACGCTGGTGCAGTTCTCGACGACCCTGTGCGCAATCTGCCCCGGCACCCGGCGCCTGCTGGTCGGCGTGGCCGCCCAGACGCCCGGCGTGCTCCATGTGGAGATCGACGCCGAGGCGCGGCTGGATCTGGTCCGCCGTGTCGATGTGATGCGTACGCCCACCGTGCTCGTCCTCGACCGCTCCGGTCGCGTTGTGTGCCGCGCCTCCGGGGCACCGACCAGAGCAGACGTGGTTTCGGCGGTGGAGCTGGCCATAGCGGATTGAGAGACCATGTCGTTTCCCGGGATTCCGCGGCTGTCGTGTGGCCTCTCGTCTGCAACGAACGGGCGAGCCGGCCGCCGGGTCGGCCGCTCCGGAGGCGGATCCGCTGGTTGCCGAAGTCCGGCGGGTGGTCGACGACCTGCGGCGGCCGCGTACGCCGTGGGCGATCTGATACTCGAAGCCGCCCCCGCCTACCTCGCGATGACGAGGCTGCTGACCGGCTTGCGCTGCTCTGCGATCAGAGTTGCACCATGAGCTTCCTGGAGCGACGTCTGCTCTTGCCCGCCGAGCGGGTGGAGACCTCTGTGTCGACCGCAGGATCTGGTCTTTGCGTGGATCTTGGGTGACCGCGCGACTGAATCTGGTCTGTGACTGGTCCGGGATCCTTGCCGCTTGAGGCCGGGTAGCGTCAGCTCGATCCTGCCGTGTCACGGATAGTGACCATGGCAGTGGGGTGCCTGAGGCAAACACCCATATCCTGGCACAAACCATGAATTATCGCTTCTTTAAGCGGAACGTCCTCTCAGGCCGGGCGGCTGGCGTCCGGGGACGGCGTCCCGCCGGAGCACGCGGTGGTCAGGGCTGCCACGGCGAGAGCGGTCGTGGCCACAAGACGGTGATGCGGCATGAGGATCCCCCAAGGGCACGACGACAGCCCGAAGCTGCTCGGGGTGTTCGAGTAGGGCGAGCGTGCCGAGCGCGATCATGTTCGCGGTTGTCTCGTGCCCAGCCGTCATGAGCGTGCGGCCCATGGTGGCGAGCGCGCGTTGGGTGAGCGCGCCGGTGGCGACCTGGGACAAGCTTTCCGACGGCGGCAGCGTGTCCGTCCCGCTGGAGAAGCAGATGTGGGCCGACGCCTTCGGCATGTGCACGGACAAGTTCGGCATCACCTGGATGGTCGACATCAGCGAGCAGCAGACCTTAAATCGGGACGTCCGGTCCGGCAGATCCTGGGCCTGCGGCCTGGGGGCATCGCCGCCACGACCCCTGAGTGTGACGTCAATACGGTGCGACCAGGCCACGGCGTGCTCGGGGGACGTCGTCGAGCTCGCTTTCCCTCGCCAGATGGACGGCCGTCGCGAGCAGACCGCGAGCCTGGTGCCAGCGGCCCGGGAAGACCGGCACGCGATGGCCGTCGATGAGCGGCCCCGGCACGAGCAGCCGGGCCGAGAAGGTTCCGTCGCGCGGGTCCACGTCGATCTCCGCCTCGGAGAAGTCGAGTCCGTGGGCCGTCAGCGGGTACCACGCCTTGAAGACGCTCTCCTTCGCGCTGAAGAACAACCGGTCCCAGTGCACGTCCGGCCGACGCTCCGTCAGGGACGCAATCGCCGCCCGCTCCGACGGCAGTGTCACCACCTCCAGGACACCGTCCGGGAGTGGCCCGTTCGGCTCGGCGTCGATGCTTACGGAAGCCGTGAGCTCGGCGGGGGAGACCGCGGCGGCCCGGTAGCCCGCGCAATGCGTCATGCTGCCGACGATGCCGTCCGGCCACTGAGGAGCGCCGCGTCGGTTCGGCAGGATCGGCGCCGCGGGACGGCCGAGCCGTCCCAGCGCACGGCGGGCCAGATACCGCACAGTGGCGAACTCCCGCTGCCGCGACTCCACCGCCTGCGCAACCTTTTCCCGCTCCTCGTTGAAAAAGTGGTCGCCGGGGCGCGCCTCGTCGTCGTACGCCGCCTCGGTGACGACCGTGCGGGGAAGGATCGCCTCGATCACCGCACGCCTCCGGCAACCGGCGCCGGCAGCACCCGGCGCAGGGGAATCCGCGGCGGCCGCACCCGCCACTCGCGCGGGTAGCCGACCGAGACCTCTTTGAAGCACACCCCGTCGTAGTGGGTCACGCGCGGGATGTGCAGATGGCCGTAGATGACGGCCGCGGCGCGGAAGCGCAGGTGCCAGTCCGCGGTCAGTTCGGTCCCGCACCACTGGGCGAGGATCCCTACCCGATCTGGCAGAGCGCCGACGGACCGGTGGCGGTGGCCCCGCTCTTCACCCTCTACGACTACTCGTTCCGCGCGCCCGGTGCCACCACGACGGCCGAGTCGCTTCGCATCGCGCACGACGCGGGCATCGTCTGCTCCGACGAGTACTTCCTCCACCCCGACCCATACCCCAGCCGCGCGGCATGGTGCCGGCAGCGCGTCGCGGAGAGCGAGCGGCGTCTGACGATGCTCGACCCCACGCTGCGGACCGTCCTGGTCAACCACTGGCCCCTGGTCCGTAGGCCGACGCAGGTGCTGCGCCATCCGGAGTTCCGGCGTGGCGATGCCCAGGTCGCGGCAGAGCGCGACGAGGTGCCCGTAGCGGGCCTCGCCGCGCAGCGTGCAAGGGTCCTGGGGATGGGTCCACAGCTCGTGGTTGCCCGGTGTCCAGATCACCTTGGCGAACCGGCCCGCCAGCAGGCGCAGCGCCCAGGCGACGTCGTCGAACTTCTCGCCGATGTCGCCCGCGACGATCAGCCAGTCGCCGTCCGAAGCGGGCCGCAGCGAGTCGACCAGCGTGCGGTTCTCGGCGTGGACGACATGCAGATCGCTGACGGCCAGGAGGTTTCCATCAGGCACGGTGCCCTCTCTCTCGTTGATCAGCCTGCCGCCGCTTCGACGGCGGCGGTGGCGGGGGAGTGGGAGGCGTGGAGCCGGGCGTAGAAGCCTGGTACGCGCAGGAGTTCGCCGTCGGTGCCGCGCCGGGCGTCGGCAACGCCAACGTGCCCGGAATCAGCTGCAGTTGGTGGAGTGTGAGTGCGCCGGTCGCCCCGCCGTGGGGACGCGGCAGCCTCAACAGCACGAAAGGACACCCCTGTTGGCCGGCGGCACGCGGGCCGCCAGGTGGACGGAGCCGGCCAGCACGCCGACCCGGTCTATTGGAGCGCACGGAGCGCCCGGATATCCCTAGTGTCCGCGCTGACGCCGAGTATGGGGCCGCGGAACTGATGGGGAGACGGGGTGGAAGTCTAGGGATTCACCCACTGCGCGGGCATGTCCAATGAGCACCAGGGCTCACAAAGGGCTTTGCGGGCCCTGGTGGCTCAGGGAGTGAGGTCGCTCGGCCCCTTGATGGGCGTTCGCCATGTGCCACGGGCCTGTCCCCCCCGTCGCAGTGCCCCCCACGCGCCCGCCTGTCAATACGTCCCGCTCGGCTCCACCTACTAGGAGATCACTCACATGACGACGTCCACCGAAGGGGGCCTGTGGGCGCGGCGCTTCCACCCCGCGCCATCCAGCCCCAGCCAGCTCTTCTGCTTCCCTCACGCGGGTGGCTCGGCGTCTTTCTACTTCCCCGTGTCCGCCCAACTGGCTTCCGTGGCGGAGGTGTTCGCGGTCCAGTACCCGGGTCGGCAAGACCGGCGCAAGGAAGTCAGCCCCAGCGATATCGCTGATTTCGCCGACCAGGTCTACGGCGCGTTGCGTCCCACCTTGACGGCCCGGCCCACCACCTTCTTCGGCCACAGCATGGGCGCCACACTGGCCTTCGAGGTGGCCCGTCGTCTCGAAGCAGACGGTGGTGAACTCGCCCACCTCTTCGCCTCCGGCCGTCGCGCACCCTCCCGGATCCGCGACGAGAACGTCCACCGGAAGACCGACGAAGGCATCGTAGGGGAACTGAAACTCCTCGCCGGAACCGACACCGCGCTCCTCGGCGACGAGGAGATCCTGCGGATGATCCTGCCGGCGATCCGGAGCGACTACCAAGCCATCGAGACCTACCGCTGCGCGCCCGATGTCACCGTCCGGGCACCGCTGACGGTGCTCACCGGCGACAGCGATCCAAAGACCTCGCTCGACGAGGCAGAAGCCTGGCGCGGCCACACCACCGGCCCCTTCGACCTGCGCGTCTATCCCGGCGGACACTTCTACCTCACCGCCGAGGCCGCAGCTGTCATCGCCCTCCTGAGGCAGCATCTCGTCACTCTGAGCCAGCCTGGCTGCGCCCGGTAAACCAAGGACGGCCCGGCCGGCGCCGCGCGGGCGGCGCGCCTGCTCGTTCAGTGAGGTGTTGACCGCTATGTGCCGCGAACAACTCGCCCACAACACGCTGTTCCGGCCCCGCGCCTCGTACGCGGGGCCGGAACAGCGGGCGGTGCCGGCGGCAGCCGGGTAGCGCACAGCGCGCGGCCCGGTGGGCGGGGCCGACGCAGCGGTCAGCGGAACCGGTTGATCGCGTCGAGATGCTTCGCGCGCATTTCCTCGTCGCGCACGCCCAGTCCCTCGGCCGGGGCCAGGCACAGCACGCCGACCTTGCCCTGGTGGACGTTCCGGTGCACGTCGTGGACGGCGAGCGCGGTGTCGGCCAGCGGGTAGGTGCAGGAGAGGGTGGGGTGGATTTTGCCCTTGACGACGAGGCGGTTCGCCTCCCAGGCCTCGCGATAGTTGGCGAAGTGGGTGCCGACGATGCGCTTGAGGTGCATCCACAGGTAGCGGTTGTCGAACTCGTGGTGGTAGCCGGAGGTGGAGGCACAGGTGACGATGACACCTCCCCTGCGGGTGACGTAGACGGACGCCCCGAAGGTCTCCCGGCCGGGGTGCTCGAAGACGATGTCCACGTCCTCGCCGCCGGTCAACTCCCGGATGCGGGCGCCCAGCCGCTTCCACTCCCGCGGGTTCTGGGTGTGCTCGTCGGTCCAGAAGCGGTAGTCCTCGGCCGAGCGGTCGATGATCGCCTCCGCTCCCATGGCCCGGCACACCTCGGCCTTGCGCTGACTGGACACCATGCAGACGGGGTTGGCGCCGCCGGCGAGGGCGAGCTGGGTGGCGTACGAGCCCAGGCCGCCGCTGGCGCCCCAGATCAGCACGTTGTCGCCCTGCTTCATACCGGCGCCGTTGCGGGAGACCAGCTGACGGTAGGCGGTGGAGTTGACCAGGCCCGGCGCGGCGGCCTCCTCCCAGGTGAGGTGGGCGGCCTTGGGCATGAGCTGGTTGGCCTTGACCAGGGCTATCTCGGCCAGGCCGCCGAAGTTGGTCTCGAAGCCCCAGATCCGCTGCGCCGGGTCGAGCATGGTGTCGTCGTGTCCGTCCGGGCTCTCCAGCTCCACCGACAAGCAGTGCGCCACGACCTCGTCGCCGGGTTTCCAGACGTTGACCCCAGGGCCGGTGCGCAGCACCACGCCGGCCAGGTCGGAGCCGAGGATGTGGTAGGGCAGGTCGTGCCGCTTGGCGAGCGGCGAGGTGCGCCCGTAGCGCTCCAGGAAGCCGAAGGTCGGCAGCGGCTCGAAGAGGGACGACCAGACCGTGTTGTAGTTGACCGAGCTGGCCATCACCGCGACCAGCGCCTCGCCGGGTCCCAGTTCGGGCATCGGCACCTCGTCGACGCGCAGCGACTTGCGCGGATCCTTGTCCGCGCTGGCCATTCCGCGGAACATCTCGGTGTCCTTCTTGTGGACGGTCACGGCCCTGAAGGACTCTGGTAGGGGAAGCGCGGCGATGTCCTCGGGGGTGTGGTCGGGCGCGCTGATCGCGGCGCGCAGCTCGTTCAGGGCATGGCTGTCGGGCATGGTGGATCGGCTCCTTTCGAGCGATTCGTCAGGTCGTACGGTGCAGTGCCGGTTCAGCGTGGTGAGGCACCCTCCAGCCCGGCACCGGGCTCCGCGGCCGAGTGGAGACGGGCGTAGGCCCCCGCGGCGGCCAGGAGCTGGTCGTGGGTGCCTTGCTCGACGATGCGGCCGCCTTCCATGACGACGATCAGGTCCGCGTCGCGGATGGTGGAGAGGCGGTGGGCGATGACGAAGCTGGTGCGGCCCGCGCGCAGCGAGTGCATCGCGCGTTGGATGAGGGCCTCCGTGCGGGTGTCGACGGAGCTGGTCGCCTCGTCCAGGAGCAGGATCGAGGGCCGCGCGAGGAAGGCCCGTGCGATGGTGATGAGCTGCTTCTCGCCCGCGCTGACGTTGGTCGACTCCTCGTCCAGGACGGTGTCGTAGCCGTCCGGCAGGGTGCGGATGAAGCGGTCGGCGCACATGGCGCGGGCGGCGGTCACGATCTCCTCGCGAGTGGCGTCGGGACGTCCGTAGGCGATGTTCTCGGCGATGGTGCCGGAGAAGAGCCAGGTGTCCTGGAGCACCAGGCCGATGTGGGAGCGCAGGTCCTCGCGGGTCAGGGTGGTGATGTCGGTGCCGTCGAGGAGGATGCGTCCCGCGTCGGTCTCGTAGAAGCGCATGAGGAGGTTGCCAAGGGTTGTCTTGCCTGCGCCGGTAGGACCGACGATCGCCACGGTCCGGCCGGGCTCGACGGTGAGGGAGAGGTCCTCGATGAGGGGGGTGCCGGGGGAGTAGCGGAAGCAGACCTTCTCGAACTGGACTTTTCCGACAGTCTTTTGGAGTCCGGCCTTTTGGAGTCGCGCGGGGCGGTCTGGGTCGGGTCCTTGCTCGTCCGCGTCCAGGAGGTCGTGAATCCGCTCCGCGGAGGCGAGGGCGGACTGCAGGCGGGCGGCGATGCCGGCGACCTCGACGGTCGGCTGGCTGAACTGCCGGGAGTAGAGGACGAACGCCTGGACGTCGCCGACGGACAGAGCCCCGGCGACCACGCGCAGCGCGCCGACGACCGCCACGACGACATAGCCGAGATTGGCGACGAACATCATCGACGGCTCGATGGCACCGGAGACGAACTCGGCCCGTGCGCCGGCGCGGTAGAGGGCTGCGTTGTGCTCGTCGAAGGCGCGCTCGGCCTGCTCGCGCCGTCCGAAGCCCTTGACCAGCGCGTGACCGGTGTAGACCTCCTCGACGTGGGCGTTCAGCGCTCCGGTGGCGGACCACTGACGGGCGAACCGCGGTTGCGCCCGATTGCTGATCCGGGCCGCGAGTATGGCGGACACCGGTACACAGGCCACCATGATCAGTGCCAGCAGCGGCGAGATGACGAGCATCAGCACCAGCATGCTCAGTACGGAGAACATCGCTGTGATCAGCTGGCTGAGGGTCTGTTGGAGGGTCTGCTGGAGGTTGTCGACGTCGTTGGTCACCCGGCTGAGCAGCTCACCTGCCGGGTGGCGGTCGAAGTACCGCAGCGGCAGGCGGGCGAGCTTGGCCTCCACGGACTGGCGCAGCGCGAAGACCACACGCTGTACGACGGCCGAGACCAGTCGCCCCTGGAGGAGGGTGAGGAGGGAGGCGGCCGCGAAGAACACCAGCGCGATCAGCAGCACACGGGCGATCCCGTCGAAGTCGACTCCGCCGGATCCACGGGTGTGCCGGATGCCGTCGAAGACGAGGTCCGTGGCCTTGCCGAGGAGCATCGGGCCCGCCGCGTTGAGCGCGACGCCGCCGATGCCGAGGGCGACCGCCAAGGCGACCGGGGCGCGGTGCGGCCGCAGCAGTGCCAGAGTGCGGCGGGCGGGGCCATGCCGCCCGCGGCTAGAGCTGTCCGCCGAGCTCATGGGCGGCCTCCTGAGGGGTCGTGGCGGTTCCGGTGTCCGGGGCCGGAGCCGCCGTAGTGGCCGGTGAGCGCGGTGAGTTGGGATCGGGTGATCTCCCGGTACGACGTACTGGTGCGCAGCAGCTCCTCGTGCGTTCCGGTGGCGACCACCCGGCCCGCGTCCAGGACCACGATGCGCTGTGCGTGCTGGACGGTGCTGACGCGCTGGGCGACGGTGAGTACCGTCGCCCGGGAGATCTCCGGTTCCAGCGCGGCCCGCAGCGCGGCGTCCGTGGCATGGTCCAGCGCGGAGAAGCAGTCGTCGAAGAGATAGATGTCCGGCCTGCGCAGCACGGCGCGGGCGATCGCCAGGCGCTGCCGCTGTCCGCCGGACACATTGGTGCCGCCCTGCGTGATCGGTGAGTTCAGTCTCTGCGGCAGGCGCTCGACGAAATCCCGGGCCTGCGTGATCTCCAGCGCGTGCCAGAGCTCGTCGTCGGTGGCGTCGGGGTTGCCGAAGCGCAGATTGCCGGCGACGGTGCCGGAGAAGAGGTACGCCCGCTGAGGGACGAAGCTGACGGTGCGGCGCAGCACCTCCGTGTCCAGTGTGCGGACGTCGACGCCGCCCACGTGGACGCGGCCCTCGGTGGCGTCGAAGTGCCGCAGCACGAGATTGAGCAGGGTGGTCTTGCCGCTGCCGGTGCTGCCGAGGATCGCCACCGTCTCGCCGGGGCCGGCGCTCAGGTCGATCCCGCTCAGCACCGGCTCCTGCGCTCCCGGATACCTGAACCCGGCGCCGTACAGGGCCAGTTGGCCGGGCGCGGGCACGGCGCGTACGGGCCGCGGCGGTGTCGTCACGCTCGGCTCGGTCGCCAGCACCTGCTGGATGCGCTCGGCTGAGACCCTTGCCCGCGGCATCGCCAGACACACGAAGGTGACCATCACCACCGACATCATGATCAGCATCAGATAGCTCAGGAACGCGCTGAGCGCACCGAACCGCATCGCCCCGGCGTCGATGCGGTGCGCGCCGAACCACACCACAGCCGCCATGAAGGCGTTCAGTACCAGCAGCACGACGGGAACGATGGTGGCCAGCATGCGGCCGACGTGCAACGAGACGTCACACAATTCGGAATTGGTGCGGCGGAATCTTGCGCCTTCGTGGCCGTCGCGCACAAAAGCTCGTACGACGCGGACTCCCGTGATGCGTTCGCGCAGCAGGCCGTTGATGCGGTCCAAGTATTTCTGCATACGGTCGTAGAACGGATCGGTGCGGCCGAGAATGAGGCCGAATGACATTCCGAGGGCCACCATCAGCGTCACCAGGAGCAGAGAGAGCGGAATGTCCTGCCGGAGTGCGAGCGCGATGCTTCCCAGACACATCAGGGGCGCCGACACGACGACGCCGAACGCGGACAGCACCAGCATCTGCACCTGCTGGACATCGTTGACGGTGCGCGTCATCAGCGACGGAGTGCCGAACTGCCCGACCTCGCGCGCCGAGAAGTCCAGCACCCGGCGGAAGACGGCCGAGCGCAGGTCGCGGCCCATCGCCATGGCCGTACGCGCGCTCAGCGACACCGCACCCACGGACGCCGCAACCTGTACGAGCGCCACGGCCAGCATGCCCAGGCCGGTCCGGGTGATGTAGCCGCTGTCGGCCTTGACCACGCCGTTGTCGATGACCGCTGCGCCCAGCGTCGGCAGGGCCAAGGTGGCCAGGATCTGGGCCAGTTGCAGCAGCCCCAGCAGGGCGACGAAGCGCCGGTGGGGACGCAGCTGGGTTCGTAGGAGTCTGAACAGCACCGGGCGACGCTCCAGGAGACGGGCAGGTCCGGTCGGGGCGCGGATGAGGCGCCCACCGGGCCTGGGCGGGGCACACCCGGAAAGTGCAGCGCACCTGGCACAGGAAAATTCGTAGTGTCCGGTGGCGGGGTGCCGCGGGCCGTACCGGATGCGGCGCCGCCTCCCGCACAGGCCAAGAAATGACGCTGGTGGGGACTCCGGAATTCCGTAGTGTTCCCGAAATTTCTTGACACCACGACCGGCCGCTTGGAAGCGTGCGCTTACCCGGCGTCCGGACCGCGGTTTTTTCGACGCCATTCGACACCAAGTGGCCAACAGCTTGAGTGGCCAACATTTCAAGTAGCAGACTCGGCTCTGCGTTTGGGCGGTCTGTTCTGTGCGGAGGAAAGGAATGAGATGTCCAAGCGTGCGCTGATCACCGGAATTACCGGGCAGGACGGCTCCTATCTTGCCGAGCACCTGCTCGCGCAGGGGTACCACGTGTGGGGCCTGATGCGGGGTCAGGCGAATCCCCGGAAGTCGCGGGTCAGCCGGCTCGTCTCCGATCTGTCCTTCGTCGACGGTGACTTGATGGACCAGGCCAGCCTGGTATCAGCTGTCGACAAGGTGCAGCCCGACGAGATCTACAACCTTGGCGCGATCTCCTTCGTGCCGATGTCCTGGCAGCAGGCCGAACTCGTCACCGAGATCAACGGCATGGGCGTACTGCGCATGCTCGAGGCGATCCGCATGGTCAGCGGCCTGAACGGCTCGCGCAACGGCGACGGTAGCCAGATCCGCTTCTACCAGGCGTCCTCGTCGGAGATGTTCGGCAAGGTCGCCGAGACCCCGCAGTGCGAAACCACCATCTTCCGGCCGCGCAGCCCCTACGGCGTGGCGAAGACCTACGGGCACTTCATCACCCGCAACTACCGTGAGTCCTTCGGCATGTACGCGGTCTCCGGCATGCTGTTCAACCACGAATCCCCGCGCCGTGGAGCGGAGTTCGTGACCCGGAAGATCTCCCTCGCGGTAGCCCGTATCAAGCTCGGCTACCAGGACAAGATGTCCCTGGGCAACCTCGACGCCGTGCGCGACTGGGGCTTCGCCGGAGACTACGTCCGCGCCATGCATCTGATGCTGCAGCAGGACGAGCCGAGCGACTACGTGATCGGCACCGGCCAGATGCACTCGGTCCGCGACGCCGTCCGCATCGCCTTCGAGCATGTGAACCTGAACTGGGAGGACTACGTCAGCATTGACCCCTCGCTGGTGCGCCCGGCCGAGGTGGAAATCCTTTGTGCGGACGCCGAGCGCGCCCGCACCCAGCTGGGCTGGGAGCCCACCGTCGACTTTCCCGAACTGATGCGCATGATGGTCGACTCCGATCTGCGCCAGGCATCCCGCGAGCGGGAGTACGGGGATCTGCTGCTGGCCGGCAGCTGGTAGTCCGCCCGCGCCCACGGGATACCTCGGCGCACGGAGTGTGCCCGGGTGTATCCCGTACCGCTTCGATACGGCGACCGCGCCGCCACGCGGCGCCAAGGACACTACGGGATTTCGCGTAGTTCTCCCTGTGGAATGGGTGTGTGCAACACAAGGCCGCGACCGACCGCCGTATCCCGGCGGACCGGTCTGGCACCATCGCCAGGAGGAGGCAGCAGGGCCACGACGACCGCCGCGGAAGGAGTTCCGCGGACGTGGAGCCCGCGTGACGAGGAGCGTTGCTGGCCAGGGGTTCCGTAGATCATGTACTCTGGCGCACGTCGGACATCACCCTTTAGAGTGATTTTTGGTGCGATGTGGTGATGCCCGTCACATGCGTTGTGTCTCCGAGGTGCGAGGAGTCCCAGGGTGCGGAGCCAGAGCGTAGATTCTGACTTAGGCGGCGCCTTGGTCGGCCGAGGCGACGTCGTGCGCGAGCTCAACCGCTGTGCCCGCAATGCGCGTTCCGGGCGCGCTTGCTCGGTAGTCGTGACCGGCCCGGCCGGAATCGGCAAGTCCGCCCTCCTGCACGCCTTCCTCAGTGGGCAGGCCGGTCGACACGCGACGGTTCTGCAGGCCAGCTGCGAGGAGGGTGCGTCGAGCGCATCATTCAGCGGGGTACGCGCCCTGCTCGGCTCGATCGCACAGGGCGCCCCACTTGAAGGAGCCGCCCGCCACGCCCTGCCCGCCCTCACCCCCGGCGCGCCGGCCGGTGAGTCGCCGCACGCCCCGGCTGTCCAGCACGTCTTCCACGGCCTGCACCGCCTCGTGCTGGACATGCTGAGCCGCCGCCCGCTCGTCCTGGCCCTGGACGACATCCATCACTGCGACGAACTCTCCCTGCGCTGGCTGGACTTCCTGCTGCGCCGGTCCGGCGGCCTCCCCCTGCTCGTCGTCCTCACGCAGCAGGCCGAGGCCGCCGCCCTCACCCGCCGCACCCCGGCCCACCACGCCCTGACAGACCTGGCCACCCACCGCCGCACGACGACGCTGCGCCTGCGACCGCTGACCGAGCCGGATGTCGCGGAGATCGTCCGCGGGTTCTTCCCGGCACCCGCCGCCCCCGTCTTCCTCGCCCGCGCGCGGGCCGCGACCGGCGGCAACCCCCGCCTTCTGGGCCGGCTGCTGCGCGAACTGCGTGCCGAGGGCACCGGTCCGGACGTGGGTGGTGCCGACCGGATCGCCGAGACCGGCGGTCGCGTCCTGGCGTCCTGGGCACGCGAACTCCTGGACCGCCGGCCACCCTGGGTCGAACAGGTCACACGGGCGGTGGCGGTCCTCGGCGCGAGCGGGACCGACCACGTCGGCGCCCTGGCCGCCGTCCCCGCCGACGTCGTCGCGGACGCGCTGACGGTGCTGCGTGAGGCCGGACTGCTGGTGCCCGGTGGCCGGCACCTGGCGGACGGCGCGGTGCGAGCCGCGGTACTGGCGCCCCTGGACGCCCAAGCGCTGTCGAGCCTCCACGCACGGGCAGCCCTGCTGCTGAGCGACGCGGGCCGACCCGCCGAAGAGGTCGCCGACCACCTCCTGCACGTGCCCTCGATCCCCGAACCATGGATGCCCGGCGTGCTGCTGGAAGCCGCGGCCCGCGCCGAGCAGCTCGGCGCCCCGGAAGCCGCGGCCCGCTACCTGTACCGGGTGTTGGAAGTGGACCCCGACAGCGTGGAGGTCCGCTTCCGGCTGGCCAGATCACTGGCCGAGACCGCCCCGCCCGAGGCCATCGGCCTGCTCCGCGAAGCGCTGGCGCCGAGTGTCGACGTACGCACTCGGGCGCGGATCGCCGCGCAGTTCGGCACGACCGGCCTGGCCGCACGCGAGATCTCCGTCGCCCTGGACATCCTCGAAGACGTCCTGGACGCGCTCGATACCGAACTCGGCCCCGACCCCCTGCCCGCCGACCGCGAACTGCGGACGCTCGTCGAGTCGGTGCTCCTGATCGTCGGCTCGCACGGCCGCAGCACGTTCGCCGCGACACGGAAGCGGGCCGCGGCGATGACCCTGCCTGAGGGCGACACCCCCGCCCAGTGCCAGAAGCTGGCGGCCATGGCCGTACTGACGGCACTCGACGACCAACCCCCCGAACCGTCCGTGAATCGCGCACTGCGTGCCAGCTCCTGCCCCCAACTGCCGCTGAAGAGCTGGTCCCTGATCAACTCCGCCATCGTCCTCGACCTCGCCGACCGCACCGATGACGCGCTTCGCGCGCTGGACCGCGTCCTGCGCCACGGCCGGGAGAACTCCGCCATATGGACCTATGCCCTGGCCCTCTCCATCCGCGCCGGGATCCAGCACGGCCTGGGAGCGCTCCCGGACGCGCTCGCGGATGCCAGTACGGCGGTCCGAATCAGCAGCGCGGAACGGTGGGGCGAGGTCATGGTCCTGCCGCGCCTGGCCCTGGCGGGCGTACTGGTGGACCGGGGCGAGGCCGCGTCCGCCGAGGCGCTGCTGACCAGCATCGAGCCCGCCCGGCGTGAGGAGTACGTGTGGACCCACCACCGCTACCTGATGGCCCACGGCCGAGCCCGCCGCGCCTTGGGGGACGCGGAGGGCGCACTGGCACTGTTCCGTGAGTGCGGCAGGTCACTGGAGGAGGCCGAAGTGCACCACGCGGCATACCTGCCCTGGTGGGTGGAGGCGGCCTGCGTACTCGCGGAGCTTGGCCGCGCGGAAGAGGCCCAGGAGCCCGCCGCGCACGGCACCCGGCTGGCACGACAGTGGGGCACCCCGCGCGTCCTCGGCCTGGCCGCCCTGGCCCGCGGCGTGGCCACCCCCGGTGACGGCGGCGTGGAACTGCTGGGCGAGGCGGTGCGTGAACTGGCCTCCTCACCGGCCCGCGTCGAGCACGCCCGCGCCGAACTCGTCCTGGGAAAGGTCCTGTTGGCGGACGGCGACCGACCCGCCGCGCGCGAGCACCTGCGTGCCGCGGCCGGTCTCGCCCAGCGCTGCGGCGCCCTCGCGCTGGGCCGGGATGCCCGCGCCACCTTGGTGGCCGCGGGTGGCCGCATGCGCAAGATGACCGGCTCGCCCCTGGACCTGCTCACCAGCATGGAACGCAAGGTCGCCAGTCTCGCCGCCGGCGGCGCCGGCAACCGCTCGATCGCGCAGTCGCTGTACGTCAGCCTACGCACCGTCGAGATGCATCTGACCAGCGTGTACCGCAAGTTGGGCGTCGCCGAGCGCGCACAGCTCGCCGAGGTTCTCCGCTCCTCGGGCGTCCGCGGAGCTCGGGCGCCACGGTCGGCACCGCGGCCAGGCGGACAGGGCTTTGGGTGAGCGGACCGAGGAGGCGTCTGTGGCGGGACTGAACGACGAACAGCCATGCGCTGGGTTCCTGTGGGCGGGGCGTCGACGCACCGACTCGCCTCTGCTCGAACGCGAGCAGGAGCAAGCAGAGTTGACGGAGGTGGTGGCCGCTCTCGGCGAAGGCCACCCTGCCGTCGTCTCGGTGACCGGCCGCCCCGGCTTCGGCCACAACGCCCTGCTACGGTGGACCGCCCGGCTCGCCGAGGAGCGCGCGGTACGCGTCCTGCGCGTCAGCGGCTCCCCGGCCGAACGCGACCTTCGGCACGGAGCCGTCATCCAGCTTCTCACCCAGCTGGGTGAGGTGACTGAACGCGCGCTTCGGGTACTGCGCGAGTACCGCGAGCCGGACGGCCTGCCGGGCCTCCTCGAACTCCTGCACACCACCCGCCGCATACCCACACTCGTGACGGTGGAGGACGCGCAGTGGCTGGACCCGGCTTCCCTGCACTGGCTACAGGCCTTGGTGCGCCGCCTGTCCGCGGGCTTCCCCCTCGTACTGCTCGTCGGCCGCACCGGCACCGACCCGCACGGCCCCGACTGGCTGACCGACACCGCCCCCTCCGCACGGCTGACCCGCCACCTCACCGTCCGCGCGCTGAGCCCCCGCGCGGTCGCCGCCCTCGCTGAAATGATCTTCGGCGCCCCCTGCGACGAGCCGTTCGCCGCCGCGGCCGCCCAGGTATCCCACGGCAGCCCCGCCGTACTGCACGCGGCACTGCACTGCCTGGCAGACGCCGGTCACCGCCCCACCGCCGACCTCATCCCGCAGCTGCACACTCTGATCACCGGCATCATCGGCGAGCGCGCGGGGCGCGCCCTGCGGGGCCTGACCGACGAGGCCACCGCCGCCCTGCGCGCGCTGGCCGTCGGCGGCGACCTGCTGGACTTCACCCTGATCTCCTCCCTGGCCGGGCTGCGCACCGTACGAGAGTCCCAGCTGCGCGCGGCGCTGGAAACGGCCGGCTTCACCGTCCCCGACGGCCCCCACGAACGCATCCGCCTGCCCGTCGTCAGGGCCCGCATCCTGGAGGACACGCCGACCGACGAACGCGCCGCCCTGTATGCCCGCGCCGCCCACCTCGCCCACCGGACCGGCGCCGGCGACGAGGACATCGCCGCCTTCCTCCTCCATGCACCCCCCATCGGCGAGCCCTGGGCGGTCCAAGCCCTGCACGGCAGCTTCGGCGCCGCCATGCGCCGCAGTGAGTTCGCCCGGGCCGCCGCCTGGCTGAACCGCGCCCTCGACGAGCCCCAGCACCCCGCTCAGCGCGCACAGACCAGCCTCGACCTGGCCGGCGTCGAGGCCATGACCTCCCCCGAAGCGAGCGACCACAGGCTCGCCGCCGTCGCCAACAACCCGGGCGAGGGTGAACGCTGGGCCCAACTGCGCCTGCAGGCTCTGGACATGGGCCTGGCCCGCGGCGACGCTGCCTGGGGCAGCCGGGTCGCCGCCCAGGCCCTGGCCACCGCCCACGGCAGAGAGCGCGACGACCTGATCGCGCTGTACTGGTACGCCGCCCAGGCCGGGCCCGAGGCCGCCGACGTCCCCGCCGCCGGTGTCCCCGCCCTGCCCCAACACCCCCTCGTCCCCGCTCAGGCCGGCCTCCGCGCCGGGCAGCTCGCCGCCCGCGGCGAGTATCGCGAACAGGCCGCGGAGCTGGCCCGCCGGGCTCTGGAAGCAGGCCACGACGCACCCGTGATCCCCCGCCTGGTCGCCGTCAGAGCACTCTGGCTCACCGACGCCGCCACCGAAGCCGAGGACCACCTCGCCGCCATCGTCGCCGAACTGCGCCGCCGCCACCGCCGCCCCACGCTCGCCCGCGCGCTGGTTCTGCACGCCGAACTGCACATGCGCGGCGGCCGCCTGGACGCCGCCGAACGCGCGGTGGACGGCGCCGAACGGGCGCTGCCCGCCGCTGCCTGGCACCCTTTGGCCGTCCCGCACCACATGGCCGTACGCACCGCCATCGCCCTGGAGACCCGCCAACGCGACCAGGCCCGTGCCCTGTACGACGCCCCGGCACCGCCCGGATCCGAATGCGGCGTCCACTGGCCCTTCCTCGTGTTCACTCGCGCCCGCGTGGCCATCGACGAAGAACGCTGGGTCGAGGCCGTCGAACTGCTCAAAGAGACCGGAAGATGGCTGCTGCGCAGACAGTGGATCAACCCCGCTGTGCTGCCGTGGCGCTCGCTGGCCGCCAGAGCCTGTCTCACCCTCGGCGACCGGGAACAGGCCCAGCGCCTGATCAGCGAGGACCTCACCCTCGCCCGCCGCTGGGGCGCCCCGAGCGCACTGGGCCTGGCCCAACTGTGCGCCGAATCCCTCGCCCCGCGCGAACCGGCCGCCGGACCCCGCGAATTCACCCCCGTCCCTCGTGGGCCCAACAAGCTCGCCTATGCCTGGGCCCTGGCCGACATCGCCACGGAAGAGGCCACCAACGGCGACCGCACCACCGCGGCCCGTCTGCTGACCGAACTGTCCCGCCACACCGTCACTCACACCTCCAGCCGCTTGGCCGAACGCGCGCGGTGGCTGGCCACCCGGCTGGAACAGACCGCCACGCCCGACGACGACTCCACCCTCCCCAAGGAGTGGGCCGTCCTCTCACCCGCCGAGCGGCGGACCGCCGAACTGGCCCGCTGCGGCCTCGGCAACCGCGAGATCGCCGAACAGCTCTCGGTGAGCCGGCGCACCGTCGAGCTGCGGCTGAGCAGCACGTACAAGAAACTGCGCATCACCTCACGCCAGGAGCTCCGTGCGCGGAGCCGGCCGATGGAAAGGACATGATCGATGCTGCTTGAGCGGGAATCCGAACTGGCCCGGATCGGCACCGCAGTGCGTCAGGCACAGGCGGGCCGTTCCTCCGTACTGCTGGTGACCGGCCCTCTGGGCATCGGCCGGTCCTCCCTCCTCGACGAGGCCGGCACCCCTCCCCCCGACAACTTACGGGTGTTACGGGCCAACGCCGCCTCTGTCGAGCAGGACTTCGCCTTCGGCATCGTCCACCAGCTCCTCGGCCCCCTCTTACCCGACGACCTCCCCACCCCCGGCGACCACAACGTCCCCGCCTCCGAAGCCGTCCTGCACGGCCTGCGGTCGATACTCGCCGAAGCCTGCGCCACCACCCCCGTACTCCTCCTCGTCGACGACCTGCAGTGGGTCGACCTTCCCTCCCTGCGCTGGCTCGCCTACCTGACCCGGCGCACGGACGGGATGCGCGCCGCCCTCGTGTGCACCCTGCGTGACGGCGAGCCCCGAGCCCGGCACCCGCTCGTCGGCGACCTGGCGGACGCCGCCGACATCCTGCGCCCCGCCCCGCTCTCGCTCGACGGCACCCGGGCCCTGATCCACCACCAGCTGGGCGAACCCGCCGAGGACAGCTACGCCCTCGCCTGCCACGACACCTGCGCCGGCAACCCCCTCTTCCTCCAGTCCGTCCTGCGCGACCAGGCTCTCAACGGCCACCGCCCCACCGCCGACCAGGCCGACCAGGCCCGCACCTTGTGCCCCACCCAGCTCCGCGACCGGCTGACCAGCTGCCTCCACACACAGCCCGCCCCCGTACGCGACCTGGCCGCGGCCATCGCTGCCTTCGGCGACCACGGCGAGCCCGAGCTCGTCCGGCGCCACGCACGACTGGACACCATCGGCTACCAGCGGGCCCTGCGCGCCCTGCACCGCCTCGGCCTGCTCGCCCCCCACGACGACACCCCACGCTTCCTCCACGATGTCGTCTGCCACGCCGTCGACTCCGCCCTCACCATCGCCGAACGCGAACGCTCCCGGGACGCCGCGGCTGAAATCCTCCACCAGGCCGGCCGCCCGGCCGAACACGTCGCGGACCTGCTGATGGGGGTCATCGACACCCGGCGTCCGTGGGCCATAGGGGTGCTACGGACGGCAGCGGACGCCGCGCTGTGCCGCAGTGCGCCGGACGCCGCCGCCCGCTACCTGCGGCGCGCCCTGCTGGAGAGCACCGCGGGCGACGGCGAACGCGCGCGCCTGCTGATCGACCTGGCCAAAGCCGAACGCGGCATCGACCCCGCCGCCTGCGAACGCCACATCAGCCAGGCCGTCCGCCTGCTGTCGTCGGCCACCGACCGGGCCGCGGCTACCTTGCTCATCCCGCCCAGCTTCCTCGGCGACGAAACCTCCTCGGCGGTGGACCTGCTGCGCAACGTCTCCGAGGACTTCGAGCCCACAGAGCCGAGCCAGAGGTGTCCCAGCGATATCGCCCTGCGCCTGGAAGCGCGCCTGTGGCAGGCCGGGCACGAGAACCCGGCGGAGCTGACCGGCGCGGTGGAACGCCTGCGCTCACTCGGCACCCCGCCCCCCTTGGACACCGGCGGCGCCCGCGAACTGGTGGCCGTCCTGAACAATGCGGGGGTCCTCTCAAGTGCCCTGCCGGCACCGGAGGTCGCAGCCCTGGCCGGACAGATCCTGGAATGCGAGCCGGTGACCTCCGAACCCGCCCGCATCGCACTACCGCTGGTCGCGGTGGCCCTGTACGCCGCCGACGCGGTGGAAGGCATCAACACCCGCCTGTCCTGCGAGCAGCACACCGAGCGCCCGCATGCGGGGGTGCACGCCGAGAACGCCCTGATCCAGCTCGCCTGTGGGCGCCTGACCCAGGCCCGCGAACAGGCCGACCGGGCCGCCGGACTGTCCGACGAGGACTGGCGCGTGCCGACCACGTTCGTCCGGGCCGCGGTGGCCATGGAGTCCGGCGACATCCAGCTGATCGAACGTCTCCTTGAGGACCCCGGGAGGTGCTGGCCGGCCAGCCTCGCCATGACGGCCATCCGACAACTCCTCAAGGCCTCGCTCGTCGCCCGCCGCGGCCGCGGCGCCGCCGCCCTGAAAGCCCTCTTGGCCTGCGGCCGCCAACTGGAATCGGCCGGCTGGCGCAACTCCGTCCTCTTCCCCTGGCGGCCCCGCGCCATCGTCCTGCACCACCGGCTGGGCGAGACCCGGCCGGCTCTGGCCCTGGCGAAGGAGGAACTGACCTGGGCGCGGCAGTGGGCGGCTCCCGCCGCTCTCGGCCGTGCCCTGCGCCTGAACGCCCTCCTGCCCGGTGGAGGCGGCGAACCCGCCTTGCGCGAGTCCGCCGAGATCCTTCGCACGTCCGCCAACACGCTTGAGCTGTCCCGTACGTTGCTCCAGTTGGGTCGAACTCTGGAGAACGGCAAGGAGGCGAGGACGGTGCTGCATGAGGCCGTTGATCTCACCACCGCCTGCGGCGCCCCCTGGCTGACTGAGCGCGCCCGCGCGGCCCTGGGAACCGCCGCCCCCAGCCAGGAGGCACCGCTCACCCAAGGCGAGCGCAAGGTTGTCTCCCTGGTGAGCCGGGGTCTGACCAATCAGGAAATCGCCGATGAACTGGGCGTGAGCACCCGTGCGGTGGAGAAGCACCTGACGTCGTGTTACCGGAAGTTGGGCGTCTCAGGGCGACGGGAGCTGCTCGCAGGCCAGAGCGCACTCGGGTCGCACTGAGTGCGTCGTGAGGAGCGTCTCTTACGGTGCGGGGGATACCGGCGGTAGGAGTTCGGAGTGTTCGGGGAGCCGAAAGGTCGAGGCGGACCGTACCGTGCGGGAGTGTGAGACCACAGGATTAGGGGTGGGGCACGGGTCAACGTTGACGCTTGCTCAGATCGGTCCTTAGTGTCAATTGTGTCGGGGAGTTCGGAATTTCTTTCCGGCAGCTTCCGGGCGGCCCTCGGTTCCCGTGGCCCGCTTCATTCTCCGGTTCTCTCCTTCTCGCTCGATGTCTCTTGATTTTTGGTTCACATACGGGGGTTGGAAAGGATGTCAGTCCCTTGATGCTTCCTGCTCTGGTGGATTCTCTGCAGTTTTCGGCAGGCCACAGTACGGTCGGCGCGACCGGTACGGCGGTCCGAGGGGAGGAGTGGCCGAGCGTGTGCATATCCGTACTGGATCCGGCACTGACGATCCGTCAGGCCAATCAGGACTTCTTCCGTCACTTCGCGACCCCCGCCGCACCTTCCGTCGATGTACTGGCCCCTCCCCCCTCCGATTCCTCGACGGCGGCACCCGACATCTTCGGGCGTAATTTCCGCGATCTGGTGCACCCCAGCGTGCGGCAGCCGCTCATGCGGCAGTTCGAGCGGCTCCTGGAGGGCCGCCGGGACCGCTTCGCCACGAACGTGGTGGCGCTGCGGCCGACCGGCGACGTGTTCACCGGCAGCCTCACGGCCGCCGCCGTGAGCGGCTACGGCCCCGCCCCGGCCGCCGTCCTCGTGGTGATGCAGTCGGGCCAGAGCTCGGCGGACGACGCATTGGTGGCACCGAAAAGGAAACTGCTCAGCGAGATCGACGCGCGAATTCTGGAGGGAATCGCGGCGGGCCTGTCCACGGTTCCGCTGGCGTCCCGTCTGTATCTCAGCCAACATGGCGTGGAATATCACGTCACCAGTCTGCTGCGGAAACTGAAGGCTCCCAACCGCGCGGCGCTGGTCTCCCGCGCGTATGCGATGGGGGCGCTGACGGTGGGGACCTGGCCGCCCCGCGTCGTTGAGGACTTCATCAAGTAACGCTCCCACCCGCATTCTGCTGGTTCACCGCGCGGACGCGGGCCGAGGTCTGCCTTTGCGACCCGGACTGCCCCAAGGGCGAGCCGAGGAGGTACTGGGCGCCGGGGGTGCCGCCGAGCATCCGCGGCGCCTCCGGCCTGTCTGCGCACGGCCGGCCCCGGGCCCGGCCGACTCTACGGAATTCCATGGTCACCCCCATAGAGACTGGGCGCGTGGCGTGCGGGAAGTCGAGCTGCCTCGTGCAGGGCACGCAGATAACTCAGTAGCTGTGGAACAGCAGTCCCCAGTGCCGGCTGTCCCCCTCGAAATCCTCTGCTGTCCGACGGTCTTGAGATGGGTTGGAACGTGGCGAACATGGATCAGGAACAGAAACTCCGCGACTACCTGAAGCGGGCCGGCGCCGACCTGCGGCGTTCCCGGCAGCGGGTGGGCGAGCTGGAGGCGGCGACTCGCGAGCCGATCGCGATCGTGGGCATGAGCTGCCGCTTCCCGGGTGGCGTGAGCAGCCCCGAGGAGCTCTGGTCCCTGCTCGCCGCCGACGGGGACGGCATCACGACCTCCCCCGATGACCGCGGCTGGGAGCAACTGGCCGAGGACGCGGGGGAGTTCTCCGGTGGGTTCCTCCACGACGCGGCCGAGTTCGACGCCTCCTTCTTCGGGATATCCCCCCGCGAGGCACTCGCCATGGACCCGCAGCAGCGACTGCTGCTGGAGTCCTCCTGGGAAGCCTTCGAGCGGTCCGGCATCGACCCGGCGGCGGTCAGGGGCAGCAGGACAGGCATGTTCGTCGGGGCGATGCCCCAGGAGTACCGGGTGGGTCCGGACGACGACGTCCAGGGCTTCGCCCTGACGGGCACCACCACCAGCGTCATCTCGGGCCGGCTCGCGTACTTCTTCGGAACCGTGGGCCCGGCGGTCACCATCGACACCGCCTGCTCGTCCTCCCTCGTGGCCCTGCACCTGGCCGCCCACTCCCTGCGTCAGGGCGAGTGCTCCCTGGCACTGGCCGCGGGCGTCACCGTGATGTCCAGCCCCACCACCTTCGTGGAGTTCAGCCGCCAGGGCGGGCTCTCCGCCGACGGGCGCTGCCGCTCCTTCGCCGACTCCGCAGGCGGCACCGGCTGGGCCGAGGGCGTGGGCGTCCTGGTCCTGGAGCGCCTCTCGGTAGCCCGCCGCAACGGCCACGAGATCCTGGCCGTCATCCGGGGCTCCGCCGTCAACCAGGACGGCGCCTCCAACGGGCTGACCGCGCCCAACGGCCCCTCGCAGCAACGCGTCATCGAGCAGGCGCTGGTCAGCGCGCGACTCTCGGCCAACGAGATCGACGTCGTCGAGGCGCACGGCACCGGCACCGCACTGGGCGACCCGGTCGAGGCCCAAGCGCTGCTGGCGACCTACGGCCAGGGCCGGGACGCCGAACACCCCCTCCTGCTGGGCTCCGTCAAGTCGAACCTTGGCCACACCCAGGCGGCGGCCGGCATGGCCGGCGTCATCAAGATGGTGCTGGCCCTGCGGCACGGCCTGCTCCCGCGCACCCTCCACGTGGACGCGCCGTCCTCGCACGTCGACTGGACACAGGGGGCCGTGCGCCTGCTCACCGAGCAAGTCCCCTGGCCGCAGGGCGAACAGCCGCGCCGCGCCGGCATCTCCTCGTTCGGGCTCAGCGGCACCAACGCGCACACGATCCTGGAGGAGGCCCCGGCCGCCCCGTCCCCCGAGGCCGACCAGGAGGGCACCGCGCCGCCGGCCGCCGACGCATCCTTGGCGGTCGGCGACGTCCCCTGGCTCGTCTCCGGCCGCACCCGCGAGGCGCTGCGCGCCCAGGCGGCGCGGCTGCTCGAACACCTCACGGCTCACCCCGGTCTCGCGCCCGTGGACGTGGCCTACTCCCTGGCCACGGCCCGCTCCGGCCTTGAGCACCGCGCCGCGTTCACCGCAGCCGACCTGGACCGGGCTCGCGCCGCCCTGACCGCGCTGGCCGACGGCATGCCGGCCCCCGGCCTGGTGCAGGACACCGCCCGGACCCGGTCCAAGCTCGCCTTCCTCTTTGCGGGCCAGGGCTCCCAGCGGCCGGGCATGGGGCGTGAACTGGCCGCCCGCTTCCCCGCCTTCGCCGCCGCCCTCGACGAGGTCGTCAGTCACCTCGACCAGGGGCTCGAACGGCCCCTGAAGGACGTGCTGTTCGCCCCCGAGGGCACGCCCGAGGCCGCCCTGCTCGACGAGACCGGCTACGCCCAGCCCGCGCTCTTCGCGATCGAGGTGGCGCTGTACCGGCTCGCCGAGTCCTTCGGCATCAAGCCGGACTTCCTCGCCGGGCACTCCATCGGAGAGATCGCCGCGGCGCACGTGGCCGGGGTCTTCACCGTGGCCGACGCCGCGGCCCTGGTGCTCGCCCGCGGCCGCCTCATGCAGGCGCTGCCCGAAGGCGGCGCCATGGTCTCCCTCGAAGCCACCGAGGAGGAGGTCCTGCCCCTGCTGGCGGACCGGGCGGACCGCGTCTCGATCGCCGCGGTCAACGGGCCCGCCGCCGTCGTCGTCGCCGGCCGGGCCGACGACGTCAGCGCCGTCGCGGAGCACTTCGGCGCGCTGGGCCGCAAGACCAAGCGGCTGCGCGTCTCGCACGCGTTCCACTCGCCGCTCATGGACCCCATGCTGGAGGACTTCCGCACGGTCGTCTCCGGGCTCGCCCCCCAGGCGCCCGTCACCCCGGTCGTCTCCGGCCTGACCGGGACCCTCGCCACGGTGGAGCAGCTGACCTCCGCCGAGTACTGGGTGAACCACGCCCGGAACACCGTACGGTTCGCCGACGCCGTCGACTGGCTCCACGGCCACGGCGCCGCCACCTTCTTGGAGCTGGGGCCGGACGGCGTCCTGTCCGCCATGGCCCAGAACTCCCTGGCTGCGACCGGCACCGCCGACGGCACCGCCGACGGCGCCTCCGACTCCGCCGACGCCGTCCTCGCCGATGGCATCTCCGCCACGCTCGCCGTGCTGCGGCCGGGCCGCCCCGAGGTCGAGACCCTCACCACCGCGCTGGCGGGCCTGCACACCCGCGGCGCGGCCGTCCAGTGGGAGCCCTACTTCCAGGACACCGGCGCCCGGCGCACCGCTCTGCCCACCTACGCCTTCCAGCGCCGTCGCTACTGGCCCAAGAGCCTGCCCGCGACGGGCGGTGACGTGCGCGCCGCCGGCCTGGGCGCGGCGCACCACCCGCTGCTGACGGCGGCCGTGTCGGTCGCCAACTCCGACGGCCTGCTGCTGACCGGTCGACTCTCGCGGCGCACCCACCCCTGGCTCGCCGACCACGCCGTACGCGGCACGGTGCTGCTGCCGGGCACCGCCTTCCTGGAGCTGGCCGTGCGCGCCGGGGACGAGGCCGGCTGCGGTCGCGTGGAGGAACTCACGCTGGCCGCCCCGCTGCTGCTGCCCGAGGAGGGCGGCGTCCAGGTGCAGGTCTGGGTGGGCAGCCCCGACGAGTCGGGTCGCCGCGCCGTCAGCGTCCACTCCCGCCCCGACGGGCCGGAGGAACTCCCCTGGACCCAGCACGCCTCAGGCACCCTCGTCGCCGGCGAGCACCACGCCGACTTCGACGCCACCGCCTGGCCGCCCGCCGACGCCCATCCGCTGGACCTCGACGGCTTCTACGACCGGATGGCCGACACCGGCTTCGGGTACGGCCCGCTGTTCCAGGGCCTGCACGCCGCCTGGCGCAGCGGCGACGACGTCTACGCCGAGGTGACGCTGCCCGACACGAACGGCTCCGACGCCGACTCCGCGGCGTCGTTCGGGATCCACCCGGCCCTGCTGGACGCCGCCCTGCACGCCGCGGCCTTCGCCGACCTGGGCGAGCACGCACGCGGCGGCCTGCCCTTCTCGTGGCAGGACGTGACGTTGCACGCGAGCGGGGCGACGACGGTCCGGGTGAAGCTGACCCCGGCCGGCGACGACGCCGTGGCGATCGCCGTCGCCGACACCACCGGCGCCGCCGTCGCCTCCATCGGCTCGCTGGTCCTGCGCCCGGTGCCCGACGAGCGGTTCGGCGCCGCCAACTCCCTCGTCCGTGAAGCCCTGTTCGAACTGCGCTGGACCGCACCACACCAGTCCCCGCAGACGGCGCCCACCTCGGTCGGCGTCCTCGGCCCGGACCTCTTCGGCCTGGAGCGGGCGCTTTCGTCGCCGGACCTCACCGTCATGGCGCTGCCCGGCGCGGACGGCACCCGAGCACCGGACGTGGTACTCGCCCCCCTCGCGGGTGCGGACGCCGACACCGGTGACGAGGTCGTCACCTCCGTGCACGCCCGCACCGCCCACGTCCTGGCACGCCTGCGGAGCTGGCTGGACAACGAGCAGTACGCCGGGTCCCGGCTGGTCTTCGTCACGCGTGGCGCCGTCGCCACCGACGCCCGACAGGCGCCGGACCCGGTGGCCGCCGCCGTCTGGGGCCTGGTGCGCGTCGCGCAGAGCGAACACCCCGGCCGCTTCGGCCTGTTGGACCTCGACCCCGCTCTCGACGAGCCCGCCGCGCAGCCGCTGCTGCGGGCCCTGGCCCTGGACGAGCCGCAGACCGCCGTCCGCGGCACCGCCGTGCTCACCGCGCGGCTCGCCCGCGCCCAGGCATCGCAGACCACTGCGGAATGGGCCTCCGAGGGCACCCTGATCCTCACCGGGGCCACCGGCGGCCTGGGCCGCGTACTGGCCCGGCACCTGGTCACCGAGCGCGGCGTACGGCACCTCCTGCTCGTCAGCCGCCGCGGCGCCGACGCCGAGGGCGCCCGAGAACTCGTGGCCGAACTCACCGAACACGGCGCCCAGGTGGCCATCGCGGCCTGCGACCTGGCCGACCGTGCCGCCGTGGACCGGCTGCTGGCCGGGGTGCCCGCCGAGCACCCCGTCACCGCCGTCGTGCACAGCGCCGGCACCCTCGACGACGGCGTGATCGAGTCACTCACCCCCGAGCAGATCAGCACGGTCCTGCGGCCCAAGGCCGACGCCGTCTGGCACCTCCACGAGGCCACCCGGGATCTGGACCTGGCCGCCTTCGTCGTCTTCTCCTCCCTCTCCGGCACCGTGGGCACGGCGGGCCAGGGCAACTACGCCGCCGCCAACGCCTTCCTCGACGCGCTCGCCCAACTGCGCCGCGCCCAGGGCCTGCCGGGGCTCTCCCTGGCCTGGGGCCCGTGGGAGCCCACCGCCGGAATGACCGGCGGCCTGACGGACGAGGACCTCGCGCGCCTGGCCCGTATGGGCACCCCGGCGCTCACCGTGGAACAGGGCACCGCCCTCTTCGACGCCGCCACCGCCATGGACGCCGCCGTCCTGCTGCCGACCAGGCTCGACCTGTCCGTCCTGCGCCTCCAAGGTGCCCAGGGCGCGGTACCGCCGCTGTGGCGCGGCCTGATCCGTACCCCGGCCCGCCGCTCGGTGGACTCGGCCTCGGAGACCGCCGTCACCCTCGTACAGAAGCTGTCCCGGCTGGCGGAGACCGACCGCCGGGAGGTCGTGCTCGACCTCGTGGCCGGTCAAGTGGCCGCCGTACTCGGCCACTCCAGCACCGCCGACATCGACGCGCGGCGCCCGCTGCGGGAGCTGGGCTTCGACTCGCTGACCGCCGTCGAACTGCGCAACCGGCTCAGCGCGGCCACCGGCCTGCGCACCGCCGCGACGGTGGTCTTCGACTACCCGACCGTCGACGCCCTCGCCACGCACATCCTCGCCGAGCTCATGGGCTCGGAAGCCGCCACCGCGACCAGCGCTCCCCGTGCCGCCGGCACCGCCACCCACGACGACCCCATCGTCATCGTCGGCATGAGCTGCCGCTACCCGGGCGGGGTCGCCTCGCCCGAGGATCTGTGGCAGCTGGTCAGCGAGGGCACCGACGCCATCTCGGGCCTGCCCACCGACCGGGGCTGGGACCTGGACGCGCTCTACGACCCGGACCCGGACCGCATCGGCACCTCCTACTCCCGCTTCGGCGGATTCCTGCACACCGCTGCCGACTTCGACCCCGCCTTCTTCGGCATGAGCCCCCGCGAGGCCCTGGCCACCGACTCCCAGCAGCGGCTGCTGCTCGAAGCGTCCTGGGAGGCCATCGAGCGCACGGGCATCGACCCGGCGTCCCTGCGCGGCAGCCGGACCGGCGTGTTCGCGGGCGTGATGTACAACGACTACGCCACGGTCCTCTCCGGCGGACAGTTCGAGGGCCACCAGGGCAGTGGCACCGCCCCGAGCGTCGCCTCCGGGCGGATCTCCTACACGCTCGGGCTGGAAGGCCCCGCCGTCACCGTAGACACCGCCTGCTCGTCGTCGCTGGTCGCCATGCACTGGGCGATGCAGGCACTGCGCGCGGGGGAGTGCTCCCTCGCACTCGCCGGCGGCGTCACGGTCATGTCGACGCCGGGCGCCCTCATCGAGTTCTCCCGGCAGCGCGGCCTGTCTCCGGACGGCCGCTGCAAGGCGTTCTCCGATGGCGCCGACGGCGTCGGCTGGTCCGAAGGCGTCGGCGTCCTCGTCCTGGAACGCCTCTCCGACGCCCGCCGCAACGGGCACCAGGTCCTGGCCGTGGTCCGCGGTTCCGCGGTCAACCAGGACGGTGCCTCCAACGGCCTGACCGCCCCCAACGGCCCCGCCCAACAGCGGGTGATCCGGCAGGCGCTGTCCGCCGCCGGCCTGTCCGTCACGGACATCGACACGGTCGAGGGCCACGGCACCGGCACCGCCCTCGGCGACCCCATCGAGGCGCAGGCCCTGCTCGCCACCTACGGCCAGGACCGCGACCCGCAGAGCCCGCTGCTGCTGGGCTCCGTGAAGTCCAACATCGGCCACACCCAGGCCGCGGCCGGCGTCGCCGGCGTCATCAAGATGGTCATGGCCATGCGCCACGGCGTGCTGCCCCGTACCCTGCACGCCGACGAGCCGTCCTCGCACGTGGAGTGGGGCTCCGGAGCGGTGCGCCTGCTCACCGAGGAGACGCCCTGGCCGCAGGCCGGCCGACCGCGTCGCGCCGCCGTCTCCTCGTTCGGTTTCAGCGGTACCAACGCCCACCTCATCGTCGAGGAGCCGTCGGCCGTCCCCGACCAGCGCGAACAGCCGGCGCTCACCCCGGCCGTCGTGCCCTGGACGCTGTCCGGCAAGAGCCGCGCGGCCCTCCGGGACCAGGCCGCCCGCCTGCGGTCCTTCCTCGACGAGCGCCCCACTCTCGACCCGGTCGACGTCGCGCTCTCCCTCGCCACCACGCGCACGGCCTTCGACCAGCGCGCCGTCGTCACCGGCGACCGCGACGAACTGCTGCGTGCACTCGCCGACCTGGCCGCCGACCGGCCCGGCTCCGCGCTCACCGAGGGCGAGATCGGCGGCGCGGGCAAGCTGGCCGTGGTGTTCTCCGGGCAGGGCAGCCAGCGCCCCGGCGCGGGCCGTGAACTCGCCGCCCGCTTCCCCGCGTTCGCCCAGGCCCTCGACGAGGTCACCGCCGCCCTCGACCCGCACCTGGACCGTCCCCTCAAGGACGTCCTGTTCGCCCCGGAAGGCAGCCCCGAGGCGGCGCTGCTGGACCACACCGAGTGGACCCAGCCCGCGCTGTTCGCCGTCGGGGTCGCGCTCCACCGGCTGCTGGGCACGTGGGGCATCCGCCCCGACGTGCTGCTGGGCCACTCCATCGGCGAGATCACCGCCGCGCATGTCGCGGGCGTCCTCTCGCTGTCCGACGCGGCCCGCCTGGTGACCGCCCGGGGACGGCTGATGCAGGCGCTGCCCGCCGGCGGCGCGATGATCTCCCTCCAGGCCGGCGAGGACGAGACGGCGCCGCTGCTCGCCGGGCGCGAGCACGAGGTCTCCCTCGCCGCCGTCAACGGCCCCCACAGCGTCGTGGTCGCCGGAGACCTGGCCGCCGCCGAGGAGATCGCCGCCCACTTCGCCGCCCAGGGCCGCAAGACCAAGCGCCTGACGGTCAGCCACGCCTTCCACTCGCCGCTCATGGAGCCCGCGCTCGACGGGCTGCGCGAGGTCGCGGCCGAGCTCACCTACCATGCGCCGGACGTGACCGTCATCTCCGGCCTGACCGGACGACCCGCCACCGACGACGAACTGCGCTCCGCCGACTACTGGGTCGCGCACGCCCGCGGCGCCGTCCGCTTCGCCGACACCCTGCGCGCCGCACACGACTCCGGCGCCGGCACCTTCCTCGAAGTCGGCCCCGACAGCGTGCTGTCGGCCGCCGCCCAGGAAGCCCTCGGCGACGCGGCGGACGCGCACATCGTCCCGCTGCTGCGCGCCGGGCGCGGCGAGGAGCGCTGTGCGGCCACCGCCCTGGCCCGCCTGCACGTGCGTGGCACGGCCGTCGACTGGCCCGCGTACCTCGCCGGCACCGGAGCACACCCGGTCGATCTGCCCACCTACGCCTTCCAGCACGAGCGCTACTGGCCCGAACCGGCCCCGGTCGGCCTCGCGCCGGTCGCCGCCGACCCCGCGGACGCCGAGCTCTGGGGCGCCGTCGAACGCGGCGACGCCGCAGAGCTGGCCACTCTCCTCGGGCTGCGCGACGAACAGCACGCCTCCCTGTACGCGCTGTTGCCCGCACTGTCCTCCTGGCGCCAGCACCGGCACGAGAAGGCGCTGCTGGACTCCACCCGCTACCGCGTCGCCTGGCGTCCCGCGACGGCGGCCGCCGCGCCCGTACTCGACGGCACCTGGCTGCTCGTCACCGCCGAGGGCATCGACAGCGACGAGATCCTGCACGCACTGCGCGGCCACGGCGCCCAGTTCGAGACCCTCACCCTGGACGACGCCTGCCGCGACCGCACCGAACTCGCCGCCCGGCTCGACGCCGTACGGACGCAGAACCGCGCCTTCGCCGGCATCCTGTCCCTGCTCCCGCTCGCCGACCGGCCCGGCGCCGAGGCCGGCGCCGAGCTGCCCACCGGGCTCGCGCTGAGCCTCGTCCTGACCCAGGCACTGGTCGACATCGACCTCGCCGCCCCGCTGTGGACGCTGACCCGCGGCGCCGTCGCCACCGGCTCCGACGACCCGCTCACCAACCCCCTCCAGGCCGCGGTCTGGGGACTGGGCCGGGTCGCCGCCCTGGAGCACCCGCAGCTGTGGAGCGGCCTGATCGACCTGCCGGCCGCCCTCGACGCCCCCGCCACCCAGCACCTCGTCAGCGCGCTGGCCGCACGGGGCGGCGAGGACCAGATCGCCCTCCGGGCCACCGGAGCGCTCGGCCGGCGCCTGGTGCGCCACCCGCAGGCCGAACTGCCCCCCGCCGACGCCTTCACCGCGGGCGGCACCGTGCTCATCACCGGCGGCACCGGAGCGCTCGGCGCCGAGGCGGCCCGCTGGCTTGCCCGCAGCGGCGCCGACCACCTCCTCCTCACCAGCCGCCGCGGCCCTGATGCCCCGGGAGCGGCCGAACTGGCCGCAGAAATACGGGACTTGGGGGCCAAGGCCACCATCGCGGCCTGCGACACCGCCGACCGTGGCGCGCTCGCCGCACTCCTGGCCTCCGTACCCCCGGAGCACCCGCTGACCGGCGTCGTGCACGCGGCCGGCGTCGGCCAGAACGCCTCCCTGGCCGAAACCCCCCTGGACGCCGCCGCCGAGGCGATGGCCGCCAAGATGCTCGGCGCGGCCCACCTCGACAGCCTCCTGGACGGCCAGGACCTCGACTTCTTCGTCCTGGTCTCCTCGATCGCCGGAGTGTGGGGCAGCGCCGGGCAGAGCGCCTACGCCGCCGCCAACGCCTACCTCGACGCCCTGGCAGAGCACCGCGCGGCCCGCGGCCTGCCCGCCACCTCGGTGGCCTGGGGTCCCTGGGCCGAGGCCGGAATGGCCACCCACGAGGCGGTCGCCGACGCACTGCACAAGCGCGGCCTGCGCTTCCTCGCGCCCGCGAACGCCCTCACCGAACTGCGCCGTGCCGTCGTCGACAAGGACGTCACCGTCACGGTCGCCGACATCGACTGGGAGCGCTACCACCCCGTCTTCACCGCCACCCGCCCCAGCGCCCTCTTCGACGAACTGGCAGAGGTCCGGGCCCTCGCCCGCACGGAGGACGCGAGCGTCGCACCCGAATTCGCCGCCCGCCTGCGGGGCCTCGACGAGGACGAGCAGACGCGGCTGCTGGCCGACCTGGTACGTGCCGAGGCGGCCATCGCCCTCGGCCACGACTCCGCGGACGCCATCTCGGAGCGGCGGGCCTTCCGCGACGCCGGCTTCGACTCGCTGACCGCCGTGGAACTGCGCAAGCGGCTGGCCGCCCTCACCGGCCTGGCCCTGCCCGCCACCCTCGTCTTCGACTACCCGACCCCCACCGTCCTCGCCCGCCACCTGCGTGCGGAACTCCTGGGCACCGACGGCGCCGTGGCCACGCCCGTGGCCGTTCCCTCGGGGGGCTTCGACGAGCCCATCGCCATCGTCGGCATGAGCTGCCGCTTCCCCGGCGGCGTCCGTTCCCCGCGGCAGCTGTGGGACCTGGTCAGCGACGGCGTCGACGCCATCACCGACTTCCCCGTCAACCGCGGCTGGAACACCGGCCTTTACCACCCCGACCCGGACAACCCCGGCACGACCTACTCCACCCAGGGCGGGTTCCTGCACGACGCGGGCGAGTTCGACGCCTCCTTCTTCGGCATCTCGCCGCGCGAAGCGCTGTCGATGGATCCCCAGCAGCGGCTGCTGCTGGAGACCACCTGGGAGGCGTTCGAGCAGGCCGGCATCGACCCCAGCCACGTTCACGGCACCGCGACCGGCACCTTCATCGGCTCCACCTACCAGGAGTACGGCCTCGGCGTCGAGGACGGCTCCGCCGGCCACCTGGTGACCGGCACCAGCCCCAGCGTGCTCTCCGGACGCCTGGCCTACCTCTTCGGCCTCGAAGGACCGGCGGTCACCGTCGACACCGCCTGCTCCTCGTCCCTGGTCGCCCTGCACCTGGCCTGCCAGTCCCTGCGCAACGGCGAGAGCTCCCTGGCCCTGGCCGGCGGCGCGACCGTGATGACCAACCCCAACCCGTTCATCGCCTTCAGCCGGCAGCGGGCCCTGGCCGGCGACGGCCGCTGCAAGGCGTTCTCGGACGGCGCCGACGGTATGACCCTCGCCGAAGGCGTCGGCATCCTCGTCCTGGAGCGCCTCTCGGACGCCCAGCGCAACGGACACGAGATCCTCGCCGTCGTCCGCGGCTCGGCCATCAACCAGGACGGCGCCTCCAACGGCCTGTCCGCCCCCAACGGCCCCTCCCAGCAGCGCGTCATCCGCCAGGCCCTGGCCAACTCGGGGCTGGCCCCGAAGGACATCGACGCCGTCGAGGCCCACGGCACCGGCACCGCCCTCGGCGACCCCATCGAGGCGCAGGCCCTGCTCGCCACCTACGGCCAGGACCGCGACCCGCAGAGCCCGCTGCTGCTGGGCTCCGTGAAGTCCAACATCGGCCACACCCAGTCGGCGGCCGGCGTCGCCGGCGTCATCAAGATGGTCCTGGCCCTGCGCCGGGGAGCACTGCCGCGCACCCTGCACGCCGACACCCCCTCCAGCCACATCGACTGGACCTCCGGCACCGTCGCCCTGCTGCACGAGCCCGCCGACTGGCCCGAGGGCGAGCGCCCGCGCCGCTGCGCGGTCTCCTCCTTCGGCATCAGCGGCACCAACGCCCACACCATCCTCGAAGAAGCCCCCCGCCCGCAGGAGGCGGCCCCTGAGCGGCCGGTGCCCCCGGCCGGCGACGCCATCCCCTGGATGCTGACCGTCCGCACCCCGGGCGCGCTGCGCGCCCAGGCAACCAACCTCGCCGCCCACCTCGACGACGAACAGGCACCCGGCGCCCTCGACGTCGGCCACTCCCTGGTGACCGCGCGCACCCTCTTCGACCACCGCGCCGTCGTCGTCGGCACCGACGAGCGGACCCGGCGCGCGGCCCTCGACGCCCTCGCCACCGGCGGCTCCGCGCCCGGCGTCGTCCAGGGCACGGCCGACACCGACGGCAGGACCGTCTTCGTCTTCCCCGGCCAGGGCTCCCAGTGGGTCGGCATGGGAGCGCGGCTCCTCGACGAGTCCCCGGTCTTCGCCGAGCGCCTGACCGAATGCGCCACCGCCCTCTCGGAGTTCGTCGACTGGTCCCTGCTCGACGTGCTGCGCCAGGTGGACGGCGCGCCGACGCTGGACCGCGTCGACGTCGTACAGCCCGCCTCCTTCGCCGTCATGGTCTCGCTCGCCGCACTGTGGACCTCGCACGGCATCACCCCCGACGCCGTGGTCGGCCACTCGCAGGGGGAGATCGCCGCGGCGGCCGTCGCCGGGGCGCTCTCCCTTCAGGACGCGGCCCGCGTCGTCGCGCTGCGCAGCCAGGCCATCGCCCGCGGGCTGGCCGGATCCGGCGGCATGATGTCGGTCCCGCTGCCCGCCGCCGACGTCGAACAGCGCCTCGCCGGGGCCGCCGGGTACGAAGACCTGTCGATCGCCGCGGTCAACGGCCCCCGGTCCACCGTCGTCTCCGGTGCCACCGCGCCGCTGGACGCCCTACAGGCCGAGCTGGTCGCCGAGGACGTCCGGGCCAAGCGCATCGCCGTGGACTACGCCTCGCACTCCGCGCAGGTCGAGCTGGTACGGGACGAACTGCACCGCGTCCTCGCGCCGGTGCGCCCCCGCCCCGCGCAGGTGCCCTTCTTCTCGACGGTGACCGGCGACTGGCTGGACACCACCGGCATGGACGCCGACTACTGGTACACCAACCTGCGGCAGACCGTCCGCTTCCAGCCCGCCATCGGTGAACTCCTCGCCCAGGAGCACCGCTTCTTCATCGAGGTCAGTTCCCACCCCGTACTCGCCATGGGCATCCAGGCGACGGCCGAGGAAGCCGGCGGCGCGGCCGCGGTGCTCGGCACCCTCCGGCGCGACGCGGGTGGCACCGACCGCTTCCTGACCTCCCTCGCCGAAGCCTTCGTCCGGGGCGCGGGCGTCGACTGGTCCGCAGTCTTCGCCGGCACCGGCGCCCGCCGGGTACCGCTGCCCACGTACGCCTTCCAGCGCGAGCATCTGTGGGCGATCCCCGACCGGTCCCAGGACCGGCCCGCAGCGGACCCGGTGGACGCGGAATTCTGGACGGCGGTGGAAGAGGACGACGTCGACTCCCTCGCCTCCCGCCTGCGCCTGGACCGCGCCGCCCTGGAGCCCGTCCTTCCGGCCCTCTCCGACTGGCGCCGACGCCGGCGCGACCTGGCGGCGGTCGACTCCTGGCGCTACCGCGCCACCTGGCAGCCGCTGACCACCCTGCCCACGGCGGCACTGACCGGCACCTGGCTCGTCGTCACCGCCGAAGGCACCACCGACGACGACCTCGTCGGCGCCCTCACCGCGCACGGCGCCGACGCCCGCACCCTCGTCCTGGACGACGCCTGCACGGACCGCGCGACCCTGGCCGCGCGCCTCACGGAACTCGACGGCACCGCGCACCTCGCGGGCGTGGTGTCCCTGCTGGCCGCGGCCGAGGAGCCGAGCCCGCACCATCCGGCGCTCAGCCGCGCGACGGCCCTGACCGTCACGCTCGTGCAGGCACTCGGCGACGCCGGCATCGACGCGCCGCTGTGGTGCCTGACCCAGGGCGCCGTCTCCACCGGCCGCGCGGACCGGCTCACCCGCCCCGACCAGGCCCAGATCCTCGGCCTCGGCTGGACGGCCGCCCTCGAACACCCACAGCGCTGGGGCGGCCTGGTCGACCTGCCCGAGGAACTGGACCGGCGGGCCGCCGAGCGTCTGGCCGCGGTCCTGACCGGCCGTACCGGCGAGGACCAACTCGCCGTCCGCGCCTCGGGCGTCCTCGCCCGCCGCGTCGTACGCGCCACCCCCGCGGACCCGGCTCCGGCCCGCCCCTGGACGCCGCGGGGCACCACCCTCGTCACCGGCGGCACCGGCACCCTCGCCCCGCACCTGGCCCGCTGGCTCGCCCAGCAGGGCGCCGAGCACGTAGTGCTCACCAGCCGCCGTGGCCCCGCGGCCCCCGGGTCCGACGAACTCGTCCGGGAACTCGCCGAGTTGGGCTGCGAGGCCAGCGTCGTCGCCTGCGACCTGACCGACCGCGACGCGGTCGCCCAGATGCTCACCGCGCTCACGGCCGAGGGCCGCACCGTACGCACCGTCGTGCACACCGCCGTCACCATCGAGCTGGCGACGCTGGACGAGACGACCCTCGACGACTTCGCGAAGGTCATGGACGCCAAGGTCAACGGCGCCCGGCACCTGGACGAACTCCTCGGCGACGACCTCGACGCCTTCGTCCTGTACTCCTCCACCGCCGGCATGTGGGGCAGCGGCGCCCACGCCGCCTACGTCGCCGGCAACGCCCACCTCAACGCCCTGGCCGAACACCGCCGCGCCCGCGGCGCCCGGGCCACCGCCGTCTCCTGGGGCATCTGGGCCGACGACCTCAAGCTCGGCCGCGTCGACCCCGGCCAGATCCGCCGCAGCGGACTGGTCTTCATGGACCCCGAACTGGCCCTCACCGGCCTGCGCCAGGCCCTCGACGACGACGAGACGCTGCTGACCGTCGCCGACGTGGACTGGGAGCGCTACTACCCCGTCTTCACCGCCGCGCGGCCCACCCGGCTCTTCGCGGACCTGCCCGAGGTCCGGCGACTCGTCGAGGACGACGCCAGCCAGACCAAGGACTCCGGCAGCGAGTTCGCCACCCGGCTGCGCGGGCTGGCCGTCGTCGAACAGGACCGGCTCCTGCTGGACCTCGTCCGCGGCGAGGCCGCCACCGCACTCGGCCACGCCTCACCCGACGTGCTCTCCGAACAACGCGCCTTCCGCGACGTCGGCTTCGACTCGCTGACCGCCGTCGACCTGCGCAACCGGATCGCCGCCGTGACCGGGCTGGCCCTGCCGAGCACCATGGTCTTCGACCACCCCAACCCGCTCGCCCTCGTCGCGTTCCTGCGCGAATCCCTCGCCGGGTCCGCCACCGGCACCACCGTCCCGGCCACGCACACCGCCGCCGCCAACGACGAGCCCCTCGCCATCATCGGCATGAGCTGCCGCTACCCCGGCGGCATCGGCTCACCGGAGGACCTGTGGCGCCTGGTCGCCGAGGGGGGCGACGCCACCAGCGAGTTCCCCACCGACCGCGGCTGGGACGCCGAGGGCCTCTACGACGCCGACCCCGACCGGGCCGGCCACACCTACTCGACCCGGGGCGGCTTCCTCCACGACGCCACCGAATTCGACGCCTCCTTCTTCGGCATCTCGCCCCGCGAGGCCCTCGCCATGGACCCCCAGCAGCGCCTGCTGCTGGAGACCTCCTGGGAGGCGATGGAGCGTGCCGGGATCGACCCCGCCACCCTGCGCGGCAGCAGCACCGGCACTTTCATCGGCGCCAGCTACCAGGACTACGGAGCCTCCGGCGCCAGCCCGGAAGGCGCCGAGGGACACCTGATCACCGGCACCATCTCCAGCGTCCTGTCCGGCCGGCTCTCCTACACCTACGGCTTCGAGGGCCCGGCCGTCTCCCTCGACACCGCCTGCTCCTCCTCCCTCGTCGCCCTGCACCTGGCCTGCCAGTCCCTGCGCAACGGAGAGAGCTCCCTGGCCCTCGCGGGCGGCGTCAGCATCATGTCCACGCCCGGCGCGTTCGTCGGCTTCAGCCGGCAGCGCGCGATGGCGGCCGACGGCCGCTGCAAGGCGTACTCCGACCAGGCCGACGGCATGAGCCTGGCCGAAGGCGTCGGGTTGGTCCTCGTCGAACGGCTCTCCGACGCCCGCCGCAACGGGCACCGGGTCCTGGCCGTCATCCGTGGCTCCGCCGTCAACCAGGACGGCGCCTCCAACGGCCTGACCGCGCCCAACGGCCCGTCCCAGCAGCGTGTCATCGGCCAGGCCCTGGCCAACGCCAACGTGGACCCCGACAGCATCGACGTCGTCGACGGACACGGCACCGGCACCGCCCTCGGCGACCCCATCGAGGCGCAGGCCCTGCTCGCCACCTACGGCCAGGGCCGCGACCCCGAGCACCCGCTGCTGCTGGGCTCTGTCAAGTCCAACATCGGCCACACCCAGATGGCGTCCGGCGTCGCCAGCATCATCAAGATGGTCATGGCCATGCACCACGGCACCGTGCCGCGGAGCCTGCACATCGACCGGCCCTCCTCGCACGTCGACTGGAGCTCCGGCGCCCTCCAACTGCTCACCGAGCCGCTGCCCTGGCCGAGCACCGGACACCCGCGCCGCGCGGGCGTCTCCTCCTTCGGGCTCAGCGGCACCAACGTCCACACCATCCTCGAACAGGCCCCGGCAGACCGGTCCGAGGCAGCCGGGGCAGACGGCGCAAACACAGCCACCGCACCGGCCCGCCCGGCCGACCTCACCCCCGTCCCCCTGGTCCTGTCCGGACGCACCGAAGCGGGCCTGCGCGCCCAGGCCGGACGGCTCCTGACCCACCTCTCCGACCACCCCCAACTCCCGCTCACCGACCTCGCGTTCTCCCTCGCCACCTCCCGGGCCGCCCTGGAGCACCGCGCGGCCGTCCTCACCGACGACCCCGACACCCTCACCCGGGCCCTGACCGCGCTGCGCGACGCGACCCCCGACGCCGGGCTGCTCACCGGCCGCCCGGACCACGGCCGGCTGGCCTTCCTCTTCACCGGCCAGGGCAGCCAGCGCCCCGAAATGGGACGCGAGCTCTACGACCAGCACCCGGTCTACGCCCAGGCACTGGACGCCGTACTCACCCGCTTCGACCTCGAACTCGACCGTCCGCTCCGGGAGATCCTCTTCGCCGCCCCGGGCTCACCCGAGGCCGCGCTGCTGGACGACACCCGCTACACCCAACCTGCCCTCTTCGCCCTCGAAGTGGCCCTGTTCCGCCTCGCCGAGTCCTGGGGCCTGCGCCCCGACTACGTCGCGGGCCACTCCATCGGCGAGTTCGCCGCCGCACACGCCGCCGGAGTCCTCTCCCTGGAGGACGCCTGCACCCTGGTCGCCGCCCGCGGCCGGCTGATGGCAGCACTGCCCCAGGGCGGCGCCATGGCCTCCGTCGAAGCCACCGAGGACGAAGTGGCCGCCGCGCTCACCCCGTACGAGGGACGAGCCACGGTCGCCGCCGTCAACACCCCGACCTCCCTGGTCGTCTCGGGCGACGAGGACGCGGTGCTCGCCGTGGCGGCGCACTTCGAAGAGCAGGGCCGCCGCACCAAGCGACTGCGCGTCAGTCACGCCTTCCACTCGCCGCACATGGACCCGATGCTGGCGGACTTCGCCCACGCCGTCCGCTCCGTCACCTGCCACGCACCCACCGTGCCGCTGGTGTCCACCGTCACCGGAACGCTCCTCACGCACGAAGAACTCGCCGCGCCGGAGTACTGGACGGGACAGGTCCGCGGCACAGTCCGCTTCGCCGACGCCGTACGGCATCTCACCGAGCACGGCGTGCGCACCTTCTTCGAGCTCGGCCCGGACGCCGTGCTCAGCGGCGCGGTACGCGAGGGCACCGACCAGGAGACCGACGCCACCGCGGTCCCGGCACTGCGCCGGGACCGGCCCGAGGCCCCGGCCCTGACCACGGCACTGGCCCACCTGCACCTCCACGGGGTACGGGTCGACTGGGACGCCGTGTTCGCGGGCAGCGGAGCCCACCGGATCGACCTGCCCACCTACCCCTTCCAGCGCGAGCGCTACTGGCCCGAGGCGGCCACCGGAACCACCGCACCCGCCGACCCCGCCGACGCGGCGGACGCGGACTTCTGGTCGGCCGTCGAGCGGGCGGACCTGGAGTCCCTGGGCTCGTCGCTGGACCTGGACGACGACACCCTCACCGCCGTCGTCCCGGCCCTCTCCTCCTGGCGGCGCCGCAGCCGGGAGCGCTCCACCGTCGACGGCTGGCGCTACCGCACCACCTGGAAGCGCCTGGCCGCCCCGGCCACCGCACGCCCCACCGGGACCTGGCTGGTGCTCGCACCCGCCGACGGCGAGCCGGGATGGCTCGACGCGGCCTCCGGTGTGCTGGGCACCGACTCCGTACGCCTGGTCGTCACCGCCCCGGAGCGCCGGGACCTGACCGACCGGCTGCGCGAACTGACCGCCGTACACGGCGAGTTCACGGGCGTCCTGTCCCTGCTGGCCACCACCGGCGACGACACCCAGGACGTCACTGCCACCACGACCACGGGTCTGCTGCTGACGGCCACCGCCGTCCAGGCCCTGGGCGACGCGGACATCGCGGCCCCCCTGTGGTGCGTGACCCGCACCGCAGTGGCCGTGGACCGCACCGAACACCCGGTCCACCCTGCCCAGGCCGCCGTCTGGGGCCTGGGCAGGGTGGCCGCACTGGAGCAGCCGCAGCGCTGGGGCGGTCTGATCGACCTGCCCGATGAGCTCGACGGCAGCACCCTGCGCCGCCTGGCCGCCGTCCTCGCCGACAGTGGCGGCGAGGACCAACTCGCGCTGCGCACCACCGGGGCGTTCGCCCGACGCCTGGCCCACCACCGAGCCGAACCGGCCCCCGGTACAGGCACCTTCAACCCCACCGGCACCGTGCTCGTCACCGGCGGCACCGGCGCGCTCGGCGGACACGTCGCCCGATGGCTGGCCGAGGCGGGCGCCCCGCACCTGCTGCTGGTCAGCCGCCGCGGCGCGGACGCCCCCGGCGCCGCTGAACTGGCCGCGGCGATCGAAGAGCTGGGAGCCGAGGTCACCCTCGCGGCATGCGACACCGCCGACCGCGACGCGCTGACCGCCGTCCTGGCCGCGATCCCCGACGAGCACCCGCTCACCGCGGTGTTCCACACCGCCGGCACCGTCGCCGACGGCACCCTGGACACCCTCACCGCCGAGCAGTTCACCGCGGTCCTGCACGCCAAGGTCACCGCCACGCTCAACCTGCACGAGGCCACCCGCGACCAGGAACTGAGCGCGTTCGTGCTCTTCTCCTCCGTCGCCGGCACCCTCGGCGCACCCGGCCAGGGCAACTACGCGGCCGCCAACGCCTTCCTCGACGCCTTCGCCGAACAGCGTCGCGCCCACGGCCTGCCCGCCACCTCGGTGGCCTGGGGCCCCTGGGCCGAGACCGGTATGGCGGCCGACGGCACCGGCGTCCAGGCTCGGATCCGCCGCGGCGGCTTCGTCCCCATGGCACCCCACCTCGCCCTCACCGCCCTGCGGCGGGCGATCGAGCAAGGTGCCCCGACGCCGACCCTCGCCGACATCGACTGGCCGCGCTATGCGGAGGTGTTCACCGCAACGCGCCCCAGCCCCCTCGTCGGCGACCTGCCCGCACTGCGCCACACCACACCGTCCGCCGGGACACCGCACGCCGCCGTACGGGAACCGGCCCTGCACCGGCGGCTCGCCGGACTCTCCCCGGCCGCCCGCCCGAGCTTCGTCCTGGACCTGGTACGCACCCAGGTGGCCGCGGTCCTCGGACACACCGGCACCTCGGACATCGGCGCCGAACGCGCCTTCAGCGACCTCGGCTTCGACTCGCTGACCACCGTCGAACTGCGCAACACCCTCACGGTCGGCACCGGCCTGAAACTGCCCGCGACCCTCGTCTACGACTACCCGACCCCGACCGCACTCGCCGACTTTCTGCTCGCCGAACTCCTCGGCACCCTGCCCGAGTCGGACACCGACATCCCGGCCCCGGCCGGCCGGGCGGCGGACGACGATCCCATCGTCGTCGTCGGCATGAACTGCCGCTTCCCCGGCGGCATACGGTCCCCCGAGGACCTATGGCGGCTGCTGAGCCGCGGTGAGGACGCGGTCAGCGGCTTCCCCGCGGACCGCGGCTGGGACCTCGACGCGCTCGCCCAGGGCGCCTCGGCCACTCTCGAAGGCGGATTCCTGGACGGCGTCGGCCTCTTCGACGCCGGCTTCTTCGGCATCTCGCCCCGCGAGGCGCTGGCCATGGACCCGCAGCAGCGACTGCTGCTGGAGACCTCGTGGGAGGCGTTCGAGCGCGCCGGCATCGACGCGACCACCCTGCGCGGCAGCCGCACCGGCGTGTTCGTCGGCACCAACGGCCAGGACTACGCCACGCTCCTGCGCCAGGGCACCGGCACCGCCGACCTCCGCGGCCACGTCGCCACCGGCAACACCGCCAGCGTCATGTCCGGCCGCCTCTCCTACGCGTTCGGCCTGGAGGGCCCGGCCGTCACCGTCGACACCGCCTGCTCCTCCGCGCTGGTCGCCCTGCACCTGGCCGCCAACGCGCTGCGCAACGGCGAGTGCACCCTCGCCCTGGCCGGCGGCGTCTCGGTCATGTCCAGCCCCGGCTCCTTCACCGAGTTCACGGTCCAGGGCGGACTGGCCCCCGACGGGCGGTGCAAGCCCTTCGCCGCCGCCGCCGACGGCACCAGTTGGTCCGAGGGCGTGGGCGTCCTCGTCCTGGAACGGCTCTCCGACGCCCGCCGCAACGGCCACGACGTATGGGGCATCGTGCGCGGCACCGCCGTCAACCAGGACGGCGCCTCCAACGGGCTGACCGCGCCCAGCGGACGGGCCCAACAGCGCGCCATCCGCCAGGCCCTCGCCGACGCCCGCCTCACCCCCGCCGACGTCGACGTCGTCGAGGCCCACGGCACCGGCACCACCCTCGGTGACCCCATCGAGGCAGGCGCCCTCATCGCCACCTACGGGCAGGACAGGCAACACCCGCTCCTGCTCGGCGCCGTCAAGTCGAACCTGGGCCACACCCAGGCCGCCGCCGGCGTCGCCGGCACCATCAAGGTGCTCCTGGCGATGCGCCACGGCGTCCTGCCCAAGACCCTGCACATCGACTCCCCGTCCTCGCACGTCGACTGGACCGACGGCACGGTCGCGCTCGTCACCGAGCAGCAGGAGTGGCCCGAGACCGGGCACGCCCGGCGGGCCGGCGTCTCCGCCTTCGGCGTCAGCGGCACCAACGCCCACGTCATCATCGAGCAGGCACCGGACACCGAGGAACGGGTGGCACCGGAGCCCGCCACGCTGCCGGGCCTCGTGCCCTGGCCGGTGTCGGGCAAGTCCGCGGCCGCGCTGACGGCACAGATCGAGCAGGTCTCGGCGCTGACCGGCACGTCACCGCTCGACGTGGGCCACTCCCTCGCCACCGGCCGTTCGACGTTCGCCCACCGCGCGGTCCTCGCGGCCGACGCAGCGGGCGTACGGGAACTCGCACGCGGTGTCGCCCAGGAGGCCGACGGGAAACTGGCCCTGCTGTTCTCCGGCCAGGGTGCCCAGCGGGTGGGCATGGGCCGGGAGTTGTACGACAGGTTCTCGGTGTTCACGGCGGCCCTGGACGAGGTGCTGGCGCACTTCGAGGCCGGGGACGCGGTGGAGCGTCCGCTGCGGGAGGTGATGTTCGGCGGCGCGGAGGGCCTGGACGAGACCGGGTACACCCAGCCGGCGTTGTTCGCGATCGAGGTGGCACTGTTCCGACTGGCCGAGTCCCTCGGCGTCCGGCCGGATTTCGTGGCCGGGCACTCGATCGGTGAGATCGCGGCGGCGCACGTGGCCGGGGTGTTCTCGCTCACGGACGCCTGTGCGCTGGTGGCGGCCCGGGCGCGGCTGATGCAGGCGCTGCCTGCGGGCGGTGCGATGGTGGCCGTCCAGGCCGCTGAGAGCGCGGTCCGGCCGCGACTGGTCGACGGGGTGTCGATCGCGGCGGTCAACGGCCCCGAGGCGGTCGTCCTCGCCGGTGACGAAGCCGAAGTCCTCCGGATCGCGGGGGAGTTGGCGGACGAGGGCCGCAAGACACAGCGTCTCACGGTGAGCCATGCCTTCCACTCGCCGCTGATGGAGCCGATGCTGGAGGAGTTCCGGCGGGTGGCCGAGGGGCTGTCGTACGACGCTCCGCAGATCCCCCTCGTGTCCAACGTGACCGGGGATCTCGCCGCCGAGGAACTGGTGTGCTCGCCCGACTACTGGGTGCGGCACGTGCGGGAGACCGTGCGGTTCGCGGACGGTGTGCGGACGCTTGAGGCGGAAGGCGCCTCGGTCTTCCTGGAGTTGGGTCCGGACGGGGTGCTGACGGCGATGGCCCAGCACACCCTGGCCGGTGCCGCGACCGCCGTTCCGGCGCTGCGCAAGGACCGGCCCGAGGAAACCGCGCTGCTCACCGCGCTCGCCCACCTGTACGTCGTGGGCGTCGGGGTGGACTGGTCGGGGACCTTCGCCGGTACCGGCGCCCGCCGCGTGGACCTGCCCACCTACCCCTTCCAGCAGGAGTGGTACTGGCCGGAGGCCGGGGCCGCCGGGCACGTTCAGGGCGGCCCGCAGGACTCCGTGGACGCCGAGTTCTGGGACGCCGTGGAGCGCGCGGACCTCTCGTCGCTCTCGGACGGCCTCGAACTGGACGACGCCGCACTGTCGGCCCTCGTACCCGCCCTGTCCGCCTGGCGCCGCAAGCGCGTCGAACGCTCGGCCGTCGACGGCTGGCGCTACCGCGTGACCTTCACCCCGCTGACCGGCACCCCGCCCGCCACCCTCACCGGACGGTGGCTGGCGCTCGTCCCGACGGGCGGCGCCGCCGACGCGTGGACCGCCGCCGTCCTCGCGGCCCTCGGCGAGTCGGCCGTCGTCGTCGAAGCCGACCCGACCGACCGCGCCGCACTCGGCGGTCCACTGGCCGAACGCGCCGCACAGGACGTCGAGTTCGCGGGCGTGGTCTCGCTGCTCGCGGCCCCGTACGCCGACGCCGTCCCCGCCGGACCGGCCTGGCCGAACGAGGTGATGGCGGCATTGGCGGCCGCCGGAATCGACGCCCCGCTGTGGTGCGTCACCCGCGACGCGGTGTCGGTGGGCCGCTCCGAGACCGAGGTCAGCCCGGCCCAGGCGACGGTCTGGGGGCTCGGCCGGGTCGCCGCCCTGGACCACCCGGACCGCTGGGGCGGCCTGGTCGACGTGCCGCAGGTGCTCGACCGGCGCTCGACCGAAAGGTTCCGGGCCGTCCTCGCGGGCATCGGCGACGAGGACCAGGTGGCGCTGCGGACCTCCGGCCTCTTCGGGCGACGACTGGTGCGCGCCACCAACGACGGCCCGGCGACCCCGTGGCAGCCGACCGGCACGGTCCTGATCGTCGGCCCGGCGGCCGGCACCGGCGGACACTGCGCCCGCTGGCTCGCCGAACAGGGCGCCCAGCACCTGGTGCTGGCCGACCCCACCGCACCGGACCCGGCACGGGCCCACGCCGCACTCGACGGCCTCGACGTACCCGTGACGGTGCTCGACTGCGCCCCGACCGACGGCGACGCACTGCTGACCACGCTCGCCGCACTGCCGGCACAGGCACCGCTGACCGCCGTCGTCTACGCCGAAACGCCGTCCGACACCGAGGAGCCCGACGCCGCCCTGGCCGCGCTGCGCGCCGACGTGGCGAACCTGGCGGAGGTGACCGAGGCGGCGACCGGCGACCGTCCCCTGGACGCGTTCGTCCTCTTCTCCTCGATCGCCGGGACCTGGGGTGCCGGCGGCCGGGCCACCGACGCCGCGGCCGGAGCCCAACTCGACGCCCTGACCCGCACGTTGCGCACCCGCGGACTGCCTGCCGTGACGGTCGCCTGGGGCGGCTGGGCCGACACCGAGTCCGACAGCCTGGCCACCCACCTGAGGGTCAACGGGCTGCCCCCGATGGACCCCGCCCGGGCCCTGACCGCGCTCGCCCGCTCGCTCGGCACCGACACCCCCTCGGTGACGGTGGCCGACGTCCAGTGGGACCGGTTCGTGCCCGCCTTCACCCGCAACCGGCGCAGCGCCCTCTTCGCGGAGCTGCCCGAGGCCCACGAGGCACTGGCGGAGCCGGGCGATACCGAGCCGGGCACCGCGGGCACCGCGACCGGCCTGCGGGCCGAACTCGCCGCCCGACCCGACGCGGAACGCACCGAGGTCCTGCTGGCTCTCGTCCGCGCCCAGGTCGCCGCGGTGCTCGGGTTCGCGGACGCCGACGCCGTACCCTCCGGCCAGGCGTTCCGGGACCTCGGCTTCGACTCGCTGACCGGGGTCGACCTGCGCAACCAGCTCGCCACCGCGACCGGCCTGACCCTGCCCGCCACCCTCGTCTTCGACTACCCCACGGCCGAGGCACTCGCCGGCCACCTGCGGGCCGAACTCCTCGGCGAGGCAGCGGAAGAACTCCGCGCGGCGGCACGGGCGCAGCACTCCCACACCGCCGAGGACCCGGTCGTCATCGTCGGCATGAGCTGCCGCTACCCGGGCGGGATCCGCTCGCCCGAAGACCTGTGGCAGCTGGTCACGGGCGAAGTCGACGCCATCGGAGGCTTCCCCACGGACCGCGGCTGGGATCTGGACCGACTGCTGCACGGCGACCGGGACGGCCGCGGCCGGACCGTCACCAGCGAAGGCGGATTCCTCTACGACGTCGCGGACTTCGACCCCGGATTCTTCGGGATCTCCCCGCGCGAGGCGATGGTGATGGACCCGCAGCAGCGCATCCTCCTGGAAGCCACCTGGGAGGCCCTGGAGCGCGCCGGCATCGACCCCGCGCAGCTGCGCGGCGGCGACACCGGCGTGTTCGTCGGCGGCGGATCGGGCGACTACCGGCCCGAAGCCGGCCAGCTGGGCCACGCGCAGACCGCGCAGTCGGCGAGCCTGCTCTCCGGCCGGGTGTCCTACACCTTCGGCCTGGAAGGCCCCTCCGTCAGCGTCGACACGGCCTGCTCGTCGTCCCTGGTGGCACTCCATCTGGCCGCCCAGGCCCTGCGGGCGGGCGAGTGCTCCCTCGCGCTCACCGGCGGTGTGACGGTGATGTCCAGCCCGGTGAACTTCGTCGAGTTCGGGGAGATGGGAGCCCTAGCCCCGGACGGCCGCTGCCGGCCGTTCGCATCCGCCGCCGGCGGCACCGGCTGGTCCGAGGGCGTGGGCGTCCTCGTCCTGGAACGCCTCTCGGACGCCCGCCGCAACGGGCACCAGGTCCTCGCGGTGCTGCGCGGCTCGGCCGTCAACCAGGACGGCGCCAGCAACGGCCTCACCGCGCCCAACGGTCCCTCGCAGCGCCGTGTCGTCCAGCGGGCACTGGCCAACGCGGGCCTTGCGCCGGCCGACGTGGACGCCGTGGAGGCGCACGGCACCGGCACCACCCTGGGCGACCCCATCGAGGCGCAGGCGCTGCTGGCCACGTACGGCCAGGGCCGTGACCCCCAACTGCCGCTGCTGCTGGGGTCGGTGAAGTCCAACATCGGCCACACCCAGGCGGCCGCCGGCGTCGCCGGTGTGATCAAGATGGTGCTGGCGATGCGCCACGGCGTGCTGCCCAGGTCCCTGCACATCGACGAGCCGTCGGCACACGTCGACTGGTCCGCCGGAGCCGTCGAACTCCTGACGGAAGCGGCCGACTGGCCGCGTACGGGACGCCCGCGCCGGGCCGGCATCTCGGCGTTCGGCGCCAGCGGCACCAACTCCCACGTGATCATCGAGCAGCCCGCGGAGACCACGACGGACGAGCCCGCGCACCCCCAGGGGACAGCCGGCCCGCTGCCGGTCCCCGTGACGGGCACCGTGCCGGATGCACTGCGGGCCCAGGCCCGACAGCTGCACGCCTACGTGGCCGCCCGGCCCGACCTCACCGTCGCCGAGTTCGCGCTGTCCACGGCCACCACCCGATCGGCCTTCACCCACCGGGCCGCCGTCCTCGCCGAAGACCGCGAGGCACTGCTCACGGGCCTGGCCGCGCTCGCCGACGGACTCGACACCCCCCAGGTCCTGCACGGCCGGGCGGCGGAGCGCCGGGGCAAGCTCGCGGTGCTGTTCTCCGGCCAGGGCTCGCAGCGCGTGGGCATGGGTCGGGAACTCCACGCCCGCTACCCGGTGTTCGCCGAGGCCCTCGACGAGGTGACGGCACGCCTGGACACGGAACTGGAACTCCCCCTGCGGGACGTCATGTTCGAGGACGCGGAGCGGCTGAACGAGACGCGCTTCACCCAGCCCGCACTGTTCGCCATCGAGGTGGCGCTGTTCCGCCTGGTCGAATCCTGGGGCATCCGCCCGGACTTCGCCGCCGGGCACTCCGTCGGCGAGATAGCCGCCGCGCACGTGGCCGGGGTCCTCTCTCTGGACGACGCGTGCCGACTGGTGGCCGCACGGGCCCGGCTGATGAACGCCCTGCCCACGGGCGGCGCCATGGTCGCCGTACAGGCCACCGAGGAGGAGATCCGGCCGCATCTGACCGACCGCGTGTCCCTCGCCGCCGTCAACGGACCGCGGTCGGTGGTCCTCTCCGGCGACGAGGCCGCCGTGTCCGACATCGCGGAGAAGTTCACCGCCGACGGGCGAAAGACTACGCGTTTGCGGGTGAGCCATGCGTTTCACTCCGTGCACATGGATGCCATGCTCCAGGACTTCCGACGCGTCGCCGAAAGCGTTGCCTTCCACGCTCCGGCGATCCCGATCGTGTCCAACGTGACCGGCCGGGCGGCCACCGAACAGCAGGTGTGCGACCCGGACTACTGGGTGCGCCACGTCCGCGAAACGGTCCGCTTCGGCGACGGGATCCGCACCCTGGCCGAGCGCGGCGTGACCGCCTTCCTGGAGCTCGGCCCCGACGGCTCACTCGGCGCCCTGGCCCAGGACACCCTGGTCGCCCTGCCCGCGCGGCCGGTCACCGTACCGGCGCTGCGCAGGGACCGCGGTGAGCAGGAGTCCCTGGTCAGCGCCCTCGCCCGGCTGTACGTCGACGGAGCCGCCCCCGACTGGGACGCCCTGTTCGACGGGACCGCGACCGCATCCCACCGCACCGACCTGCCCACCTATCCCTTCCAACACGAGCGGTACTGGCCGGCCACCCAGCCGGCCGCCGACCCCGCAGCGCCGGGCGCCGCGGACGGCGGCTTCTGGTCGGCGGTCCACGAGGCCGACTTCGCCTCGCTGGAGACGACCCTCAACGTCGACGGCGACGCACTGGCCAAGGTGCTGCCCGCGCTCGCGGACTGGCGCCGCCGGCGGGGCGAGGAGCACACCGTCGACGGCTGGCGACAGCAGATCATCTGGCAGCCACTGACCCCGCAACCCGCCCGCACCCCGGCCGGCACCTGGCTCGCCGTGCTCCCGGCCGGTCACTCCGACGACCCCTGGGCAGCCGACGCCGTCGCCGCCCTGGGCCCGGACACCGTACGCCTGGAAGTGCCCGGCCCCGACCGTGCGGCGCTGGCCGCACGACTGCGTCAACTGGCCGCCGAGGGACACGAGTTCACCGGAGTGGTGTCGCTGCTCGCCCTCGCCGCCGCACCCGGACACGGCGCGGAAGCCCCCGAGGGACTGGCCCTGACCACCGCCCTGATCCAGGCGCTCGGCGACGCGGACCTCGCCGCACCCCTGTGGTGCGTCACCCGCGGCGCGGTCGCCACCACGCCCGCCGAGCCGGTACCCGGGCTCGCCCAGTCCGCCGTATGGGGCCTGGGCCGGGTCGCCGCCCTGGAGTACCCGCAGCGCTGGGGCGGTCTGATCGATCTGCCCGACACCCTCGACGCGCGGTCCGCGGCCCGCTTCGCCGAAACCCTCGCGGCTCCCGGCGGCGAGGACCAGATCGCGATCCGGCCCTCCGCCGCCCTCGGCCGCCGACTGGTCCCCGTACCGGCCGGCCCCGGCACGCGGGAGTGGAACCCCACCGGCACCGTCCTGATCACCGGCGGCACCGGAGCCCTGGGCAGCCACGTGGCACGCCGGCTCGCCGAGGCGGGCGCCCGGCACCTGCTGCTCGTCAGCCGCCGGGGCGCCGACGCCCCCGGCGCGGACGAACTGCGGGCCGAACTCACCGCACTGGGCGCCGAGGTCACCCTCACCGCCTGCGACGCCACCGACCGCGACGCGCTCGCCGAGGTCCTCGCCGCGATCCCCGACGAGGCGCCGCTGACCGGCGTGATCCACACGGCGGGCGTCCTGGACGACGGTGTCCTCGACAGCCTCACCCCGGACCGCTACGAGGCCGTCTTCCGCGCCAAGGCCGCCTCGGCCCTGGCCCTGCACGACCTCACCCGGGACCTGGACCTGGCCGTGTTCGCCCTGTTCTCCTCGTCCTCCGGAGCGGTCGGCAACGCCGGCCAGGCCAACTACGCCGCCGCCAACGCCTACCTGGACGCGCTCGCCGAACAGCGCCGCGCCCAGGGCCTGGCCGCCACCTCGCTCGCCTGGGGCGTGTGGGGCGGCGACGGAATGGCCGCCGACCACCGGGCGGCCGAAGCGGCCCGGCGCACCGGCATCCGCCCGCTGGACCCGGACCTCGCCGTCGTGGCGCTGCGCCGGGCCGTCATGGACGGGCGGCCCACCGAGGTCGTCGCCGACATCGACCGCGACCGGTTCGTCCGCTCCTTCACCGCCGTACGACCCAGCCCGCTCCTCGGTCAGCCGACCGGCACCGAGCATCAGACGGCGGGGGACACCGGGGAGGGCGCCACCGGCGACGCACTGCGCGAGAAGCTGATGGACCTGCCGCCCGCCAAGCGCGCCCGGGCCGTACTGGACCTGGTCCGGAGCCGAGCCGCGGCTGTACTGGGACACCCCACCGTCGATGTCGTCGGCGCCGACCGGGCGTTCCGCGACCTCGGATTCGACTCCCTCAGCGCCGTCGAACTGCGCAACCAGCTCGGCGCCGCCACCGGACTGACCCTGACCGCCACGCTCGTCTTCGACCACCCCAACCCCACCGAGCTGGCAGACCACATCCTGAGCCGGCTCGTCCCCGACGAGGAGCCGGGCCAGCACACCGGCGACGGCGACCCGGACTCCGCCGGCATCCGGGCCCTGCTCGCCTCCGTCTCCCTGAACCAACTGCGGGAGATCGGCGTACTCGAACCCCTGATGAAGCTCGCCGCGGAGCAGACCGCGGCGTCCAACGGCGAGGCCGTCTCCGCGACGGCAGCGGGCGCCTACGACGAGTCGATCGACGCGATGGACGTCGCCGACCTGGTGCAGGCGGCACTCGACGGCAACTCCTCCCAAGAGCGTGGAAAGAGCTGAAAGAGCGGACCATGACCACATCCAGTGAAACCGTCGTCGCAGCCCTCCGCGCCTCGTTGAAGGAAGCCGAGCACCTGCGCCGACAGAACCACAAGCTCGTTGCCGCGGCCACGGAACCGATCGCGATCGTGGCGATGGCCTGCCGGTACCCGGGCGGCGTGCAGTCGCCCGAGGACCTCTGGGAGCTCCTGGCCGAGGGCAAGGACGCGATCGGCGCGTTCCCCACGGACCGCGGCTGGGACCTGGACGCCCTGCGGGACGCCGGGGTCGACGCCCGCGGCAACGCCGTCAGCCAGGAAGGAGGCTTCCTCGACGGCGTGGGGGACTTCGACGCCGACTTCTTCGGCATCTCCCCGCGCGAAGCCGTCACCATGGACCCGCAGCAGCGGCTGCTGCTGGAGACCTCCTGGGAGGCCATCGAGCGCGCCGGCATCGACCCGACCACCCTGCGCGGTAGCCGCACCGGTGTCTTCGTCGGCACCAACGGCCAGGACTACGCCTACCTGCTGGTGCGCTCGCTGGCCGACGCCACCGGCGACATCGGCACCGGAATCGCCGCCAGCGCCACGTCCGGCCGACTGTCCTACACGCTGGGCCTGGAAGGCCCGGCGGTGACCGTCGACACGGCGTGCTCCTCCTCGCTCGTCGCCCTGCACACGGCGACCCACGCCCTGCGGGCCGGCGAGTGCTCGCTGGCCCTGGTCGGCGGCGTGAACGTGATGTCGTCCCCCGGTTCCCTGATGGAGTTCAGCCGGCAGGGCGGGCTGGCGGCGAACGGCCGGTGCAAGGCGTTCTCCGACGACGCCGACGGCACCGGCTGGTCCGAAGGCGTCGGCATCCTCGTCGTCGAGCGCCTCTCCGACGCCCGCCGCAACGGGCACCCCGTGCTCGCGGTCGTACGGGGCTCGGCCGTCAACCAGGACGGCGCTTCCAACGGCTTCACCGCCCCCAACGGGCCGTCGCAGCAGCGGGTGATCCGGCAGGCCCTGGCGAGCGCCGGGCTGTCGGCCTCGGACGTGGACGTGGTCGAGGCGCACGGCACCGGCACGCCGCTGGGCGACCCGATCGAGGCCCAGGCGCTGCTGGCCGCCTACGGTCAGGACCGTGACCCCGAACGCCCGCTGCTGCTGGGGTCGGTGAAGTCGAACCTCGGCCACACGCAGGCCGCGGCGGGAGTGGCGGGGATCATCAAGGTGATCCTGGCGCTGCGGCACGGTGTGCTGCCCCAGACGCTGCACGTGGACGTCCCGTCGTCGCATGTGGACTGGTCGTCCGGTGCGGTGGAGCTGCTGACGGAGTCCCGGGAGTGGCCCAAGGCCGACCGGCCGTGGCGGGCTGGTGTGTCGTCGTTCGGCATCAGCGGCACCAACGCCCACGTCGTCATCGAGCAGGCGGAGCAGCCGGAGCAGGCCGAAGAGCCGGAAACCGAACCGGGAGTGGCACCCGCTGTCGTGCCGTGGCTGGTGTCCGCCAAGTCCGAACCGGCGCTGGCGGCCCAGATCGAGCGGATCTCCACGGTCAGCGGCGCGGCGTCCCCGGTGGACGTCGGCTGCTCGCTCGCCACGGGCCGTTCGGTCTTCGAGCACCGCGCCGTGCTGCTGGCACAGTGCCCCGACGGCGAACTGTCCGAGGCGGCCCGGGGCCGTGCGGAGGCGGACCGCTCGCTCGCGGTGTTGTTCTCGGGGCAGGGTGCGCAGCGGGTGGGGATGGGTCGGGAGTTGTATGGCCGGTTTCCGGTGTTTGCGGGGGCGTTGGATGCGGTGTTGGAGCGTTTCGAGGTTGGGCTTCGGGACGTGATGTTTGGTGATGTGGAGGGTTTGGACGAGACGGGGTTTACGCAGCCGGCGTTGTTTGCCGTCGAGGTGGCGTTGTTCCGGTTGGTGGAGTCGTGGGGGGTGCGTCCGGACTTTGTGGCTGGGCATTCTGTTGGTGAGGTTGCGGCGGCGCATGTGGCGGGGGTGTTGTCGCTGGAGGATGCGTGTGTGTTGGTGGCGGCGCGGGCGCGGTTGATGCAGGCGTTGCCGGTGGGTGGGGCGATGGTGGCCGTTGAGGCTGCTGAGAGTGTGGTTCGGCCGTGGTTGGTCGGCGGGGTGTCGGTTGCGGCGGTCAATGGTCCCGAGGCGGTGGTGATCGCGGGGGAGGAGTCCCAGGTTCTGCGGGTGGCCGGGGAGTTGGCGGGTGAGGGGCACAAGTCGCGGCGGCTGTCGGTGAGTCATGCTTTCCATTCGGTGTTGATGGAGCCGATGTTGGAGGACTTCCGGAAGGTCGCGGAGCGGCTGGCGTTCAGGGCGCCGGAGATCCCGATCGTTTCGAACGTGACGGGGGAACTCGCTTCCGGGGAGTTGGTGTGCTCGCCTGATTACTGGGTGCGGCATGTGCGGGAGACGGTGCGTTTTGCGGATGGTGTGCGGGCGCTTGAGGCTGAAGGTGTGTCGGTCTTCTTGGAGTTGGGTCCGGATGGTGTGTTGACGGCGATGGCGCAGCATGGTGCGGACGAGGCTGCGGTGTTCGTCAGTGCGTTGCGTAAGGACCGTTCTGAGGAGTTGGCGCTGTTGACGGCGTTGGCGCGGTTGCATGTGATGGGTGTGGCGGTGGACTGGGCCGCGTGGTTCGTGGGTACCGACGCCCACCGTGTGGACCTGCCGACCTATCCCTTCCAACGCGAGCGGTACTGGCCCCGGCCTGCCGGCCTCGCCGGGGATGTGACCGGTGCGGGTCTTCGGTCTGCGGAGCACCCGCTGCTGGGCGCCACGCTGACCCTCGCCGACTCCGGCGAGGTGCTGTTCACGGGCAGGCTGTCGTTGCAGGCGTATCCGTGGTTGGCCGACCACAGGATGGGGGGCAGCGTTCTCTTCCCGGCCACCGGCTTCCTGGAGCTGGCGATGCGCGCCGGTGACCAGGCCGGTTGCGACCGGGTCGAGGAGTTCCTGCTGCTGACTCCTCTGGTGCTCACGGATGAGAGTGCCGCACAGGTCCAGGTGCTGGTTGGTGCTCCGGACGAGGCGGGTGCCCGGACGATTTCGGTGTACTCGCGGGCCGATGGAGCCGCTGACGGATCCGCTGATCAGCCGTGGGTTCAGCATGCTCACGGCACCCTGACCAGTGGTGAGCGGATCGCGGACTTCGGTTCCCAGGTGTGGCCGCCACAGGACGCGGTGGCTGTGGATCTGGAGGGCTTCTACGACGGGACCGGGTACGGCCCGTCCTTCCAGGGCCTGCGCTCGGTGTGGCAGTGCGAGGACGGGGCCGGGGCCTACGTGGAGGTGGCGCTGCCGGCCCCGGCCGCCGAGGAGGCCGAGTCCTTCGGGATCCATCCGGCGCTGCTGGATGCGGTGCTCCAGTCCCACCGACTGGCCGGGGTCGGCAGCGAGCACGACGATTTCCTGCCGTTCGCCTGGCGGGGTGTGTCGCTGCATGCCGGGGGAGCGGCGGTGCTGCGGGTCCGGGTGGTGAAGACCGGTGACGACTCGGTGTCCATCGCGGCCGTCGACGTCGAAGGCGCCCCCGTCCTGTCCGCCGAGGCGATGGTGATGCGGACCTACCAGGCCCCCGGAGCCGGCCGGTTGGCGGGGCAGCGCGGCGCGGAGTACGACGCGTTGCTGTCGCTGGACTGGGTGGCGGCGCCCGAGGTGCAGCCTGCCGAACTCCGGTGTGTGTGCCTGGGCGCCGATGAGCTGGGTGTGGGTGCGTCGGTCGCGTCCCTGGCGGACCTGACGGGGGACGAGGACCTCGTGGTGGTGCCCGTGTCCGGTGGTGCGGGCGATGATGTGCCGGCCGTGGCGCACGAACTCACCTCCTGGGTCCTGGGCCTGCTCCAAGAGTGGGCGGGCCGGGAGGAATCCACCACGTCACGTCTGGTGTTCGTCACCCGCGGTGCCGTCTCCGCCGATGAGGGCGAGTCCGTACGGGATGTGGCCGCGGGCGCGGTGTGGGGTCTGGTGCGGTCGGCGCAGTCGGAGAATCCCGGGCGGATCGTGCTCCTGGACCTCGAAGACGGGCAGGACGGAGACCTGGCCGGGGTGCTTGCGGACCTGGCGGGTCTGCTGGCCACCGACGACGCCCAGTTCGTGGTCCGCGACGGTGCTCTCCGGGTGGCGCGCCTGGCCCGGCTCGGCAGCAGTGCGGGGCTGTTGCCGCCCGCCGACGTGCCGTGGCGGCTGGACAGTGCAGCCAAGGGCAGCCTGGACAACCTGGTCCTGGCTCCCTGCCCGGAGATCCTGGAGCCCCTTACCGAGGGCCAGGTCCGGATCCGGGTGCAGGCTGCCGGCGTCAACTTCCGCGACGTTCTGAATGCCCTGGGCATGTACCCGGGTGAGGCCGGGCTGTTGGGTGCCGAGGCGGCCGGTGTGGTCACCGAGACGGGGCCCGGCGTGCGCGGACTGCACCCGGGCGACCGTGTGACGGGCATGGTCTTCGGCGGCTACGGCCCGGTCGCGGTGACCGATCAGCGGCTGTTGACCCGGATCCCCGAGAACTGGACGCCCGAGCAGGCGGCTTCGATGCCGCTGGTTTTCCTGACCGCGCTCTACGCCTTGAGGGACCTCGCAGATCTCCAGTCCGGCCAGTCGATCCTGGTGCATGCCGGTGCCGGTGGTGTGGGTATGGCGGCGATTCAGTTGGCTCGGCATCTGGGTGCCGAGGTGTTCGCCACGGCCAGTGAGGGCAAGTGGGACACGCTGCGCGAGTTGGGTGTCGCCGACGACCACATCGCCTCCTCCCGCACGACCGACTTCGAGGAGCGCTTCCGGGCGGTGACCGGTGGCCGCGGTGTGGACGTGGTCCTCAACGCCCTGGCGGGCGAATTCGTCGACGCGTCGCTGCGGTTGACCGCCCCGGGCGGCCACTTCCTGGAGATGGGCAAGACCGACATCCGTGAGCCCGGGGCCGTCGCCCCGGTGCGTTACAAGGCGTTCGACCTCGCCGACGCGGGCCCCGACCGGGTGCGAGGGATGCTCGCCGAACTGCTGGAGCTGTTCGGGCAGGGGGCGTTGAAGACGCTGCCGGTGACCTCCTGGGATGTGCGGCGGGCGCCGGAGGCGTTCCGGTTCATGAGCCGGGCGCAGCACATCGGGAAGATCGTGCTGACCCTGCCGCGCGCCTGGGCTGCGGACGGCACGGTGCTGATCACCGGTGGTACCGGGGGACTGGCTCGCGAGCTCGCCCGGCACCTGGTGACTGAGCGGGGCATGCGCCACCTGCTGCTGGTCAGTCGCAGCGGCCCGGACGCCCCTGGTGCCACCGACCTACAGGAGGAGCTGGCCGCACACGGCGCCGAGGTGACCCTCCTCGCGTGCGACATGGCCGACCGGGCGGCGGTGGCCGCGGCAGTGGGCGCGGTGCCCGCCGCGCACCCGCTGACCGCGGTGATCCACACCGCCGGTGTCCTGGACGACGGTGTGGTGGCGTCGTTGACGCCCGAGCGGCTGTCGGCCGTACTGCGTCCGAAGGTGGACGCGGCCTGGCATCTGCACGAAGCCATCAAGGACCTCGACCTCGCCGCGTTCGTGCTGTACTCGTCCGTCTCGGGCGTACTCGGCACCTCGGGACAGGGCAACTACGCCGCGGGCAACGTCTTCCTCGACGCACTGGCCCGCCACCGTACGGCGCAGGGCCTGCCCGCCCAGTCCCTCGCCTGGGGCGCCTGGGCCCCGAGCGGCGGCATGACCGCCACGCTGTCGGACGTCGATGTACAGCGGATCGCCTCAGCCGGAGCCACGCCGCTGACCGTCGAGCAGGGACTGGCGCTGTTCGACGCCGCCACCGCGATCGACGGGGGGCACCTCGTCCCCATCGGAGCGGTCACCACGGGCGCCCGGAGCCGCGGCACCGTACCGCCGGTGCTGCGGGGCCTGTTCAAAGGCGCCCGCCGTACGGCAGCGGGCGGCGCCGAAGCGGCCACAACGCTCGGCCACCGGCTACAGGCGGCACGAGCGGAGGACCGTACGCGCATGATGACCGACCTCGTACGGACCGAGGCCGCCGCCGTGCTTGGGCACGCCTCAGCCAAGGCGATCGACACCCGGCGGGAGTTCAACGACCTGGGCTTCGACTCGCTGACCTCCGTCGAACTCCGCAACCGGCTCTCCACGGCCACCGGCCTGCGACTGTCCGCCACCCTCGTCTTCGACTATCCCAACCCCGTCGCACTCGCCGACCACCTCGTCTCGCAGCTAGTGGACGAGTCCGCCACGGGTCCGGACCTCCTCGCCGAGCTGGAACGGCTCGGCTCCGCGCTCGCCGTCAGCGAGCCCGACGCCCGTACCAGGGCCGCCGTCGTCGGCCGCCTGGCACAGATCTTGGACGACTGGCGCGGGAACCCGGCGGAGGAGGACGGAGAGGAGGTCTCCGAGCGGATCGAATCCGCCAGCACCGACGAGATCTTCGCCTTCATCGACAACGAGCTCGGTCGGCAGAGCGAACTCTGAGTCAGGCCCACGCATTTACACGGAAGGTTCCACGTCATGCCGAACGACAAGAAGCTCGTCGACTACCTCAAGTGGGTCACGAACGACTTGCACCAGACCCGCCAGCGGCTGCGGGAGGCCGAGTCCGCCAAGCAGGAGCCGATAGCCGTTGTCGGAATGTCCTGCCGGCTGCCGGGCGGAATTCGCTCACCGGAAGACCTCTGGCAGTTGTTGGACGACGGTCGCGACGGCATCTCGGCATTCCCCACGGACCGTGGCTGGAACCTCGACATTCTCAGCGGTGAGGGAGGCGGCAGCAGCGCCACCGCCGAAGGCGGCTTCGTCGACGCCGCCTCGTTCGACGCGGGTTTCTTCGGCATCTCGCCCCGTGAAGCCGTGGCGATGGACCCGCAGCAGCGGCTGCTGCTGGAGACCTCCTGGGAGGCACTGGAGCGCGCTGGCATCGCACCGGTCTCCCTGCGGGGCACCCGGACCGGTGTCTTCGTGGGCACGAGCGGCGTCGACTACATCAATGCCGTGCTGAACTCCAGCGAGGACATCGAGGGCCACGGCAGCACCGGACTGGCGGGCAGCATCCTGTCCGGGCGGCTCTCGTACAGCTTCGGGCTGGAGGGTCCGGCCCTCACCGTCGACACCGCGTGTTCCTCCTCGCTCGTCTCGCTCCACCTGGCGGCCCACGCACTGCGCAGCGGCGAGTGCTCGCTGGCACTGGCCGGCGGCGTGACGGTGATGTCGACGCCGATGAGCTTCGCCGGATTCACCCGGCAGGGCGGGCTGGCGGCGAACGGCCGGTGCAAGGCGTTCTCCGACGACGCCGACGGCACCGGCTGGTCCGAAGGCGTCGGCATCCTCGTCGTCGAGCGCCTCTCCGACGCCCGCCGCAACGGGCACCCCGTGCTCGCGGTCGTACGGGGCTCGGCCGTCAACCAGGACGGCGCCTCCAACGGCCTGATGGCCCCCAACGGGCCGTCCCAGCAGCGGGTGATCCAGCAGGCCCTGGCGAGCGCCGGTCTCTCCCCCTCGGACGTGGACGCCGTCGAGGCGCACGGCACCGGCACGACCCTGGGCGACCCGATCGAGGCCCAGGCGCTGCTGGCCGCCTACGGCCAGGACCGCGACCCCGAACGCCCGCTGCTGCTCGGCTCGGTGAAGTCCAACCTCGGCCACACGCAGGCGGCCGCCGGCGCGGCCGGACTCATCAAGATGGTCCTGGCACTGCGGCACGGCGTCCTGCCGAAGACCCTGTACGCCGATGTGCCGTCGTCGCATGTGGACTGGGAATCCGGTGCGGTGGAACTGCTGACGGAGTCCCGGGAGTGGCCCAGGGCCGACCGGCCGTGGCGGGCCGGGGTGTCGTCGTTCGGCATCAGCGGTACCAACGCCCACGTCATCCTTGAACAGGCACCGCTCGCCGAGGAACCCGGCGAGCGGGACGAGACCGAGCAGGACGAAAACGAGCAGGGCGACCGTGAGCCGAAGACCGCTCCGAAGCTCGCGCCGGTGATTGTGCCGGCGGTCGTGCCGTGGCTGGTATCGGGCAAGTCCGAGGATGCGCTCGCCGCACAGCGCGAGCAGATCACCGCGCTGACCGGTCTGTCGCCGATCGACCTGGGATTCTCGCTGGCCACCACCCGGGCGCACCTGGAGCACCGTGCGGTACTGCTGTCCGAGGGCGACGAGACCGTCGAGGTAGCACGCGGCTTCGCCGAGGACACGGCCGGAAAGACCGCGGTGTTGTTCTCGGGGCAGGGTGCGCAGCGGGTGGGGATGGGTCGGGAGTTGTATGGCCGGTTTCCGGTGTTTGCGGGGGCGTTGGATGCGGTGTTGGAGCGTTTCGAGGTTGGGCTTCGGGACGTGATGTTTGGTGATGTGGAGGGTTTGGACGAGACGGGGTTTACGCAGCCGGCGTTGTTTGCCTTCGAGGTGGCGTTGTTCCGGTTGGTGGAGTCGTGGGGGGTGCGTCCGGACTTTGTGGCTGGGCATTCTGTTGGTGAGGTTGCGGCGGCGCATGTGGCGGGGGTGTTGTCGCTGGAGGATGCGTGTGTGTTGGTGGCGGCGCGGGCGCGGTTGATGCAGGCGTTGCCGGTGGGTGGGGCGATGGTGGCCGTTGAGGCTGCTGAGAGTGTGGTTCGGCCGTGGTTGGTCGGCGGGGTGTCGGTTGCGGCGGTCAATGGTCCCGAGGCGGTGGTGATCGCGGGGGCTGAGGACGCGGTGCTGCGGGTGGCCGGGGAGTTGGCGGGTGAGGGGCACAAGTCGCGGCGGCTGTCGGTGAGTCATGCTTTCCATTCGGTGTTGATGGAGCCGATGCTGGAGGACTTCCGGAAGGTCGCGGAGCGGCTGGCGTTCAGGGCGCCGGAGATCCCGATCGTTTCGAACGTGACGGGGGAACTCGCTTCCGGGGAGTTGGTGTGCTCGCCTGATTACTGGGTGCGGCATGTGCGGGAGACGGTGCGTTTTGCGGATGGTGTGCGGGCGCTTGAGGCTGAAGGTGTGTCGGTCTTCTTGGAGTTGGGTCCGGATGGTGTGTTGACGGCGATGGCGCAGCATGGTGCGGACGAGGCTGCGGTGTTCGTCAGTGCGTTGCGTAAGGACCGTTCTGAGGAGTTGGCGCTGTTGACGGCGTTGGCGCGGTTGCATGTGATGGGTGTGGCGGTGGACTGGGCCGCGTGGTTCGTGGGTACCGACGCCCACCGTGTGGACCTGCCGACCTATCCCTTCCAACGCGAGCGGTACTGGCCCCGGCCTGCCGGCCTCGCCGGGGATGTGACCGGTGCGGGTCTTCGGTCTGCGGAGCACCCGCTGCTGGGCGCCACGCTGACCCTCGCCGACTCCGGCGAGAAGGGCGCCCGCCGTACGGCCGCCGTCTCCGCTGGCGACACCGAAGCGGTCCTGCGACTGACCCGGCGACTGACGGAGCTGACCCCGGACGAGCGGAGCGCCTTCACGGTCGATCTCGTACGGACCGAGGCCGCCGCCGTGCTCGGGCACGCCTCGGCCAAGGCGATCGACACCCGGCGGGACTTCCACGACCTGGGCTTCGACTCGCTGACCGCCGTCGAACTCCGCAACCGGCTCTCCACGGCCACCGGCCTGCGGCTGCCCGCCACCCTCGTCTTCGACTACCCCAACCCCACCGCACTCGCCGGCCACCTCATCGCCGTCCTCCTCGACGAGCACGACGAGGCTCACGCCCCCGCCGCGATCAGCACGGCGTCCGCCGACGATCCGGTCGCCATCGTCGGCATGGCCTGTCGGCTGCCCGGCGATGTTCGGTCCCCGGAGGACCTGTGGCGGCTCGTCGTCGACGGGCGCGACGGCATCTCCGCCTTCCCGACGGACCGCGGCTGGGACCTGGAGACCCTGCTCGGCGGGGCGGAGGGCGACCAGGGCCGCAGTTCCTCGTCCAGGGGCGGTTTCCTGGACGACCTCGGCGACTTCGACGCCCCCTTCTTCGGCATCTCCCCTCGCGAAGCCATGGCGATGGACCCGCAGCAGCGGCTGATGCTGGAGACCTCCTGGGAGGCCATCGAGCGGGCCGGCATCGACCCGGTGTCCCTGCGGGGCACCGAGACCGGCGTCTTCGTCGGCACCAGCGGCTCCGACTACGGCAGCATCCTGATGAACTCCAGCGAGGACGTCGAGGCCCACGCCAGCACCGGGCTCGCCGGCAGCGTCCTCTCCGGGCGGCTCTCCTACACGTTCGGCCTGGAGGGCCCGGCCCTCACCGTCGACACCGCATGCTCCTCCTCGCTCGTCTCGCTCCACCTGGCGGCCCACGCACTGCGCAGCGGCGAATGCTCGCTGGCACTGGCCGGCGGCGTGACGCTGCTGTCCACGCCGATGAGCATCGCCGGATTCAGCAGGCAGGGTGCGCTGGCGTCGGACGGCCGCTGCAAGGCGTTCTCCGACGACGCCGACGGTACGAGCTGGGCCGAAGGTGTGGGCGTACTCGTCCTGGAGCGGCTGTCCGACGCCCGCCGCAACGGACACGAGATCCTCGCCGTCGTCCGCGGCTCGGCCGTCAACCAGGACGGCGCCTCCAACGGCCTGACGGCACCCAACGGCCCGTCCCAGCAGCACGTCATCCGCCAGGCCCTGACGAACGCCGGGCTCTCGACGGGCGACGTGGACGCCGTCGAGGCGCACGGCACCGGCACGGCCCTGGGCGACCCGATCGAGGCCCAGGCGCTGCTCGCCACCTACGGTCAGGACCGGGCCGAGGGACAGCCGCTGATGCTGGGCTCGCTCAAGTCGAACATCGGCCACACCATGGCGGCGGCCGGCGTCTCCGGCGTCATCAAGATGGTCCTGTCGCTGCGGCACGGTGTGCTGCCGCGCTCCCTCTACATCGGCACGCCCTCCTCGCACGTCGACTGGACGGCGGGCGACGTCAAGCTCCTCACGGAGCAGACCGACTGGCCGGACACCGGCCGCCCGCGCCGCGGCGCGGTCTCCTCGTTCGGCATGAGCGGCACCAACGCCCACGCCATCCTCGAACAGGCACCGGAGAGCGCCGAGCGGCCGGACCGGGACACCCGGCCCGTCGAGCCGCAGGCCGTTCCGTGGCTGGTGTCGGGCAGGTCGCCCCAGGCGCTGGCCGACGGGATCGGGCAGCTCCGGGACTGGGTCGGTGAGCGGCCGGAACTCGCGTCGGCCGACGTGGGCTTCTCGCTGGCCACCGGGCGGCCGCTGTTCGAGCACCGCGCGGTGCTGCTGGCCGGGGACGAGGTGGCGCGCGGTACGGCCGAGGACCGCTCGCTGGCGATGCTCTTCCCGGGCCAGGGCGGGCAGCGGGTCGGGATGGGCCGCGAACTGTACGACCGGTTCCCGGTGTTCGCCGAGGCACTGGACGCGGTACTGGCCCACTTCGACGACGAGGTGCGGGAGGTGATGCTCACCGACGCCGAGCGGCTGGACCGGACCGTGTTCACCCAGCCGGCCATGTTCGCCATCCAGGTGGCGCTGTTCCGGCTCGTCGAATCCTGGGGCGTCCGCCCCGACTTCGTCGGCGGGCACTCGTTCGGAGAGATCGCCGCCGCGCACGTCGCCGGGGTCCTCTCGCTGGAGGACGGCTGCACCTTGGCGGCCGCCCGCGGGCGGCTGATGAACACCCTTGAGGGCCAGGGCGCCATCATGGTGGCGATCCAGGCGAGCGAGAAGGAGGCGACCGCGCGGCTCGTCGACGGCGTCTCGATCGCGGCGATCAACGGACCGCAGGCCGTCGTCATCGCCGGCGACGGACCCGCCACACAGCGCATCGCCGAGGCATTCGCCGCCGAGGGCCGCAAGACGCGGCAGGTGGCGGTGCGGGTCGCCGGCCACTGCCCGCTGATGGACCCGATCCTGGACGAATTCCGCCAGGTGGCCGAGGGCCTCACCTACCAGGAGCCGCGCATCCCCCTCGTCTCGACCGTGACCGGCGAACGGGCCTCGGACGACCTGATGCGCTGCGCCGACTACTGGGTCCGCAACGTCCGCGAGCCCGTCCGCTTCGCCGACGCGGTACGCACCCTGGCCGCCGAGGACGTCTCGGCCTTCCTGGAGCTGGGCCTCGACGGGGCACTGACCGGGATGGTCCCGCACAACGTGGATGGCACCGACGGCAGTGTCGGCGCCGTCGTCGCCGTCAGCGCCCTGCGCAAGGACCGCCCCGAGGAGACGGCCCTGCTCACCACCCTGGCGCAGCTGCACGTCGCCGGAGTCGACGCGGACTGGGCCAGGATCTTCGACGGCACCGGCGCCCGCCACGTCGACCTGCCCACCTACCCGTTCCAGCGCCAGCGGTACTGGCCGAAGCGCAGGGCACTGGCGGGCGATGTGACCTCCGCGGGTCTGCTGCCCACCGAGCACCCGCTGCTCGGCGCGGCGGTGCCGCTGGCGGACGGCGACGGCATGCTGTTCACCAGCCGCCTGTCGATGGAGACCCACCCCTGGCTCAAGGACCACGTGGCGGGCGGCACGGCCGTCTTCCCGGCCTCCGGCTTCGTCGAACTGGCCGTCCGGGCCGGCGACCAGTTCGGCTGCGACCGCGTCGCCGAACTCGCCCTCGACACACCGCTGGCGCTCACCGACGGCACGGCCCTGGTGCTCCAGGTGTGGCTGGGCGCCCCCGACGACGAGGGCGACCGGCAGATCCGGTTCTTCTCACGGCCCCAGGCCACACCGGACGAACCGTGGACCCGGCACGCCACCGGCACCCTCACCACCGGCGAGCACACCGCGGACTTCGACGCGTCCGACTGGCCGCCCCGCGACGCCTCCGACGTCGACGTGGACGGCTACTACGACGGGACGGAGTTCGGCGCCGCCTTCCGCGGGCTGCAAGCGGCCTGGGTCCGCGGCGACGACACGTTCGTCGAAGCCGAACTCCCGGACGGCCTCGCCTCCGACGCCCCGTCCTTCGGCCTGCACCCGGCACTGCTCGAAGCGGTCCTGCACGGCACCGCGTTCAGCGGCGCGGGCGACGAGGAGCGCCTCTCCTACGCCGCCTCCTGGAAGGACGTGTCGCTGCACGCCTCCGGCGCCTCGGCGGTACGGGCACGGATCACGAAGACCGGTGCGGACTCCGTCAGCGTCACGGCGGTCGACGCCGCCGGGGAACCCGTCCTGTCGGCGCGCCACCTCACACTGCGCGCCCTGGCGGAAGCTCCCAAGCGGGCCGTCCGCAGCCAGCGGGACCGGCTGCTGCGCCTGGAGTGGATCCCGGCACCGCGCACAGAGGACGTACCCGATCTCCGGAGCACCGTCCTGGCGCCCCTGGGAACCGCCTCACTCGCCGACATCACGGGCACCCCGGACCTGGTCGTGGTTCCCGTGCCCCGCGCGCAGGACGGCTTCCCGGCGGCCGTGCACGAGCTGACGACCCAGGCCCTGCTGCTGGCGCAGGAGTGGATCGCCGACGCGCGCTTCACCACCTCCCAGCTGGTGTTCCTGACGCGTGGTGCGGTGGACGGCGGTGACCTGGCCGGTTCCGCCCTCTGGGGCCTGGTGCGCTCGACGATCGCGGAACACCCCGGCCGCTTCGTCCTGGCCGACGTCGAGGAGCTGGACGAGAACGGTGACGGCGGCGACCTGGCGGTGCTCGTCGAGGCGCTGCCCGGCCTGCTGCCCTCCGGCGAGACCCAGTTCGTCGTGCGCGACAAGGCGGTGCTCATGGGGCGGCTGGCGTGGCTGCCCACCGACGCCGAGACACGGCCGTCGCAGTGGGACCCCGAGGGGACCGTACTGATCACCGGTGGTACCGGCGGCCTCGGCATCGAACTGGCCCGGTGGCTCGCCGCGAACGGTACCCGGCACCTGCTGCTGGTCAGCCGCAGCGGCCCGAAGGCTTCCGGGGCGGACGAACTCGCCGAGGAACTGCGGGAGTTGGGCGCGTTGCCCACGATCGTGGCCTGTGACACGGCCGACCCGGACGCGCTCGCCGGACTCCTGGCCGCCATCCCGGCGGAGCACCCGCTGACCGCGGTCGTCCACCTCGCCGGTGTCCTCGACGACGGCGTGGTGACCGCGCTGACTCCGGAGCGCCTGACGCCGGTGCTGCGCCCGAAGGTGGACGCCGCCTGGCATCTGCACGAGGCCACCAAGGACCTCGGCCTGGCCGGGTTCATCATGTTCTCCTCCGTCTCCGGCGTGCTGGGCGCCCCGGGCGTGGCCAACTACGCGTCCGCGAACGCCTTCCTCGACGGCCTGGTCCGGCACCGCGCCGCCCTGGGCCTGCCGGGCCAGTCGCTGGTGTGGGGCCACTGGGACGGCGGCGGCATGGCCGAATCGCTGAACCAGGCCACCGTGGCGCGCATGCGGCTCAACGGCATGGCGCCGGTCTCCATCAAGGAGGGCATGGAACTGTTCGACAGCGCTCGCGACTACGTCGAGCCCGTCGTGATGGCGGTGGGCCTGATCCCCGGCGCCCGGGTGCCGCAGGGGGAGATTCCCCCGATGTTCCGCGGCCTGGTCCGCCACAGCAGGCGGACCGCCTCGAACGCCACGAGCACGTCCGGCACCCCGGCCACCATCGCCCAGCAACTGCTGGAGCTGCCGGAAGGCGAGCGCGTCGGCCACCTCGTCGACCTCGTCCGCGGCGAGGCCGCCCTCATCCTCGGCTACGCGTCCCCGGCGGAGATCGAGCCCCGCCGGGACTTCTACGAGCTCGGTCTCGACTCGCTGACCTCGATCGAGCTGCGCAACCGGCTCGCCACGGCCACCGGACTGCAACTGCCGGCGACACTGGTCTTCGACACCAAGACCTCCGCCGACCTCGGCGCACGGCTGCGCAGCGAATTCGCCGTACAGCCCGGACTCGCCGGCTCCGCGTCCGCGGGGAGCCTGCTCCTGGCCGGGCCGGAACCCGACTCGCTGGAGCGGCTGTTCCTCGACGCCATGGACAACGGCAAGTTCCCGGAGGCCAGGCTCATGCTGCGGGCCCTGACCGGCCTGCGCCAGACCTTCGAGAACACAGCCGAACTGGAGGAACTGCCGCTGCCGACCACGCTCGCCGAAGGCCCCGCCGAACCGCGGATGATCTGCGTCAGCACACCCACCGCCAACGGCGGCGTCCACGAGTACGCCAGGTTCGCCGCACCCTTCCGGGGCGAACGGCACGTCTGCGCGCTGCCCCTGGTCGGCTTCGCCGCCGGGGAACGGGTACCGACCACGGTGATGACCGCGGTCAGGACCATCGCGGAGAGCGCCCTGCGCGCGAGCGACGGCAACCCGTTCATCCTGACCGGGCACTCCTCCGGCGGTACCTACGCCTACGCCGCCGCCGGTCTGCTGGAGGCCACCTGGGGCATCAAGCCCGCAGCGGTGGTGCTGCTGGACTCGGTCAGCATCCGGCACGACGACGAGGACGAGATCGACTACGACAGGCTGATGCACCACAACTTCCGGGTCGACGAGGAATCGCCGGTGCGGATGACGAACTCCAGGCTGTCCGGCATGGGACGGTGGATGAACCTGCTCAGCCAACTTGAGGTATCGCACACGACCGCCCCCGTGCTGGTCGTCCGCGCCACCCAGGAGACCGTCGCCTTGGAGGCCATCGCGGCCGCTGCGGCCGAGGACACGAAGAGCAAGGCGTTCCCGACGGCCGAGGTGCGCCTCGTGGAAGCCGACCACTTCTCCATGGTGCGCGACGACGCTCCGGAGACCGCGCGGATCGTCAAGGAATGGCTCGCCACCCTCGGCGAGGCGTAACCACGGCACACACCTGACCAGCGCACACGAACAGAACGTCACGGCGGGCGGCCACCGGGCCGCCCGCCGCGGCGCATTCCGGCACTCAACTACGGAAACCCGCAGTCCACCGCGTGGAAGATGGCGGGGAACCGGTCGGACGTGCGTGTCGACGCTCTGTTCCCGAAGTCCGGCATTCCACCGAACGATTGGCGTCCTGATGTCGAACGAGGAGAAGCTGCGCGAGTACCTCAAGCGCGCGATCGCAGACCTTCACGAGACTCGTCAGCAATTGGACGAGACGGAGGCGAAGCAGCGAGAGCCGATCGCGATCGTCTCGATGGCCTGCCGCTTCCCCGGCGGCGTCCGCGCGCCGGAAGAGCTCTGGGAACTGCTACGCGACGGAGTCGACGCGATCTCCTCGTTCCCCCGCAACCGTGGCTGGGACCTGGAGGGGCTCTACCACCCCGACCCGGCCCACCAGGGCACCGCCTACGCCCGCGAGGGCGGATTCCTGCATGACGCAGGCGAGTTCGACCCCGCCTTCTTCGGGATCTCCCCGCGCGAGGCGCTCGCCATGGACCCCCAGCAGCGACTGCTGCTGGAAACCGCGTGGGAAGCCGTCGAACGCGCCGGCATCGACCCGCAATCCCTCGCCGGCAGCCGCACCGGCGTCTTCGTCGGCACCGACTACGGTGGCTACGACGCCGAGGCGGGCCGACGCACCGACGAGGTCGGCGGACACCTGCTGACCGGCAACCACATCAGCATCGCCTCCGGCCGGATCTCCTACGTCCTCGGTCTGGAAGGCCCCGCACTGACCGTGGACACGGCCTGCTCCTCGTCGCTGGTCGCCCTGCACCTGGCGATGCACGCGCTGCGGCGCGGCGAGTGCGGCATGGCCCTGGTGGGCGGCGCGACCGTGATGTCCACGCCGCAGCTGTTCGTGGAGTTCTCCCGCCAGCGCGGCCTGGCCCCCGACGGCCGCTGCAAGCCGTTCGCGGACACCGCCGACGGCACGGGCTGGAGCGAGGGCGTCGGCCTGCTGCTGGTGGAGCGGCTCAGCGACGCGGTGCGCAACGGCCACCCCGTACTCGCCGTGGTGAAGGGCTCGGCCGTCAACCAGGACGGCGCCTCGAACGGCCTGACCGCCCCCAACGGCCCCTCGCAGCAGAGCGTCATCCGCCAGGCCCTGACCGGCGCGGGCCTGACCACCGCGGACATCGACGCCGTGGAGGCGCACGGCACCGGCACCACCCTCGGCGACCCCATCGAGGCGCATGCCCTGCTGGCCACGTACGGGCAGCAGCGCCCCGCGGACCGGCCCGTGTTGATCGGCTCCATGAAGTCCAACATCGGGCACACCCAGTCCGCCGCCGGTATCGCCGGTGTGATGAAGATGGTCCTGGCAATGCGGCACGGGCAACTGCCCAAGTCCCTGCACCTGGACGAGCCCACCGGGCACGTCGACTGGAGCGACGGCCATGCCAGGCTCCTCGCCGAGGCCGAACCCTGGCCGAGCACCGGTCGGCCCCGCCGCGCCGCCGTCTCCTCCTTCGGCATCAGCGGCACCAACGCCCACGTCATCCTGGAACAGGCGCCCGCCCACGAGGCCCAAGCCGCCTCCGAGCCGGCCGCCCGGTCGGGCACGCTGCCCTGGATCCTGTCCGCCCGCACCGAAGGGGCCCTGCGCGCCCAGGCCGAACGCCTCGGCCGCCACGTACGGGAGCGTGCCGACCTCGAACCGGCCGCCGTCGCCCACGCCCTCGTGGACACCCGGGCCCTGATGGGGCACCGCGCGGTACTCGTCGCGGACGACCGGGACGCGTTCCTGGACGGCCTGGACGCCCTGGCCACGGGCCGCACCACCACCGGCCTGGTCAGCGGCGTCGCCGCCAAGACCGCCACCGCGTTCCTCTTCGCCGGGCAGGGCTCCCAGCGCCTGGGCATGGGACGCGAACTGCACGCCGCGTACCCCGCGTTCGCCGCCGCCTTCGACGCGGCGTGCGCCGAGCTCGACCCGCACCTGGACCGGCCGCTGCACGACGTCGTCTTCGCCGACGAAGGCAGCGCCGACGCCGCCCTCCTCGACCAGACCGCCTACACCCAGGCCGCCCTCTTCGCGTTGGAAACCGCCCTGTTCCGGCTCGTCGAATCCTGGGGCGTGACCCCCCAGTCCGTCGTCGGCCACTCCATCGGCGAAATCACCGCCGCCCACGTCAGCGGCGTGCTGACCCTCCAGGACGCCGCACGACTGGTCGCCGCGCGGGGCACCCTGATGCAGGCACTGCCCGAAGGCGGCGCCATGGTGGCGATCCAGGCCACCGAGGAGGAGATCCGGGACAGCCTGGCGGGCCACGAGGGGCAGGTCTCCGTCGCCGCCGCCAACGGGCCCGACTCCACCGTCATTTCGGGCGACGAACAGGCCGTGACCGAGATCGCGGCCCACTGGGCAGCGCAGGGCCGCCGTACCAAACGTCTGAGGGTCAGTCACGCCTTCCACTCCCCGCACATGGACGGCATGTTGGAGGACTTCCGGCGCGTCGCCGGCGGCCTGACCTTCCATGCCCCCCGCATCCCCGTGGTGTCCACGGTGACCGGCGAGCTCGCCACCGACGACGAACTGTGCTCGCCCGACTACTGGGTCCGGCAGGTCCGAGAAGCGGTCCGTTTCTGCGCCGCCGTGCGCACCCTCGAAGCCGAGGGCGTCACCACCTTCGTGGAGATCGGCCCCGATGCCGTCCTCACACCCATGGTCCAGGACTGTCTGACCGCCCCCGACGAGCCCCTCCCCCCTGTCCTGGTCTCCCTCCTGCGCACCGGCCGCCCCGAAGCACCCACCCTCACCACGGGCGTCGCCACCGCCTTCGCGCACGGCGCCCACGTCGACTGGTCCGCCTGCCTGGGCGCCCGCAGCGCTCCCCACGTGGGACTGCCCACCTACGCCTTCCAGCGCCAGTGGTACTGGCTGGACCCGGCCGAACACGAGCCGGCGGAAGCGGCCGCCGCCGAGGCGGGCGAGGCCGGATTCTGGGCCGCCGTCGAACGCGAGGACCTCCAGGAGCTGTCGGCCGTCCTCGCCATCGACGGCAGCGACGCGGACTCCCTCGGCAACCTCCTGCCCACCCTCTCCTCCTGGCGCCGGCAACGCCGCATCCAGGCCGCCGCGGACCGCTTCGGCTACCGCACCCACTGGACCCCGCGCACCGTCTCCAACGACCCCGTCGCCACGGGCCACTGGCTCGTCGTCCTGCCCGACGGCGCCACCGACGACCCGTGGACCGTCCGCCTCCTGGACGCCCTGCGCGACCAGGGTCTGCACACCGACGTACGGGAACTACCCGACACCGATGATCCCGGCGACGCCCTCGCCGGGGCCGACACCCCGGTCGACGGCGTGCTCTCCCTGCTGGCCCTCGATGAGCGCCCCCACCCGCAGCTGCCCTCCGTGCCGCGCGGCCTGACCGCCACCACCGCGCTGCTGCGCGCCCTGGAGGCCGCAGGCATCCAGGCACCCTTATGGAGCGTGACCCGCCGCGCCGTCGCCGTCGACCGGCACGACGCGCTCAACAGCCCCGTACAGGCGCAGACCTGGGGCCTGGGCCGGGTAGCCGCGCTGGAGTCCCCGCAGAGCTGGGGCGGGCTCGTCGACCTCCCCGAGAACCTGGACGGGCGGACCGTCTCCGCGCTGCTGAGCACCCTCGCCGGCGACGAGGACCAGGTCGCGATCCGCCCGGCCGGGGTCTTCACCCGCCGCCTGGAACGGACCGCACCCGGCGGCGACACCGACGCCCAGTGGAGCACCCACGGCACCGTCCTGGTCACCGGCGGCACCGGCGCCCTCGGCGCACACCTCGCCCACTGGCTGGCCGACGCCGGAGCCCAACACCTCGTACTCACCAGCCGCCGCGGCCCCCAGGCCCCCGGCGCACCCGAACTCGCGGCCGCACTCACCGACCGCGGCGTCGAGGTGACCCTCGCTGCCTGCGACGTCGCCGACCGGGACGCCCTGGCGGCCGTCCTCGCAGACATCCCGCCGCACCTGCCGCTGACCGGCGTCGTGCACGCAGCGGGCGTGCTGGACGACGGCGTACTGGCAGCGCTCACCCCCGAGCGCTTCGAGACCGTACTGCGCCCCAAGGCGCAGGCCGCACAGCACCTGCACGAGCTCACCCAGGACCTGGACCTGGACCACTTCGTGCTGTTCTCCTCGATCGTCGGCGTCCTGGGCAACGCCGGACAGGGCAACTACGCCGCCGCCAACGCCTACTTGGACGCCCTCGCCGAACAGCGCCACCAGCAGGGCCTCCCGGCCACCTCCGTGTCCTGGGGCCCCTGGGCGGGCGACGGTATGGCCGTCGACAGTGACGTCGCCGACCGGATGAGCCGCGACGGACTGCTGCCCATGGCCGCGGCCCCCGCGCTCGCCGCCCTGCGCCAGGCCCTCGCCCAGGGCATGACCCACGTGACCGTGGCCGACATCGACTGGAGCGCCTACGCCCCCGCCCTGACCGCCGTCCGCCCCAGCCCCCTCATCGGCGACCTGCCCGAGGCCCGCCGCGCGGTCCGCCCCGCGGACGGCCCGCGCCGCGAAGGCTCCCTCCTGCGCGACCGGGTCGCCGCACTGCCGCCCGCCGAACAGGAACAGGCGTTCCTGACCCTGGTCAGGGAAGAGGCCGCCAAGTCCGTCGGCCACCCCACGCCGGACACCATCGACGCCCAACGCGCCTTCCGCGAGCAGGGATTCGACTCGCTGATGGCGGTCGACCTGCGCAACCGGCTCTCCGCCGCGACGGCACTGAGGCTGCCCGCCACCCTGCTGTTCGACCACCCCAGTGTCGCCGCGGTCGCCGCATACCTGCGCGCCGAAGTCCTGGGCGCCACGGGGCCCGCCACGGTCGTACAGGCATCGGCCGCCGCCCTCGACGAACCGGTGGCGATCGTCGGCATGGCCTGCCGCTTCCCCGGCGGCGTGGACTCGCCCGCGGCCCTGTGGCGGCTGCTGGCCGAGGGCGGCGACGCCATCGCCCCCATGCCCACCGACCGGGGCTGGGACCTGGACCGTGTCTACCACCCCGACCCCGACCACCAGGGCACCACCTACGTCCGCGACGGCGGCTTCCTGGCCGGTGTGGCCGGCTTCGACGCCGACTTCTTCGGCATCTCGCCGCGCGAGGCTCTCGCCATGGACCCGCAGCAGCGACTGCTCCTGGAAACCACCTGGGAGGTGCTCGAACAGGCGGGCATCGACCCGGAGTCCCTCCGCGGCAGCAGCACCGGGGTCTTCGCGGGCACCAACACCCAGGACTACGGCGCCGTCCTGGACACGGCACAGGACGAAGCGAGCGGGCACCGGCTCACCGGCAACGCCCTGAGCGTCGTCTCCGGCCGGGTCTCCTACACCTTCGGCTTCGAAGGACCCGCCGTCACCGTGGACACCGCGTGTTCCTCCTCGCTGGTGGCTCTGCACATGGCGGCGCAGGCGCTGCGTCAGGGCGAGTGCTCCCTGGCGGTCGCGGGCGGTGTGACCGTGATGTCCACCCCGTCGTCCTTCGTGGAGTTCGCCCGGCAGCGCGGGCTGGCCCCCGACGGCCGCTGCAAGCCGTTCGCGGCCGCCGCCGACGGCACCGGCTGGAGCGAAGGCGTCGGCCTGCTGCTGGTGGAGCGGCTCAGCGACGCCCGCCGCAACGGCCACCAGGTACTCGCCGTCGTACGCGGCTCCGCCGTCAACCAGGACGGCGCGTCCAACGGCTTGAGCGCACCCAGCGGCCCGTCCCAGCAGCGGGTGATCCGACAGGCCCTGGCCAACGCCCAGTTGGCCGCCGGTGACGTCGACGCCGTGGAGGCACACGGCACCGGTACGACACTCGGCGACCCGATCGAGGCCCAGGCACTGCTGGCCACCTACGGCCAGGAGCGGCCGGCGGAGCAGCCGTTGCTGCTCGGCGCGGTGAAGTCCAACCTCGGGCACACCCAGGCCGCCGCCGGTGTGGCGGGCGTGATGAAGATGGTGCTGGCGATGCGGCACGGGATGCTGCCGCGCACCCTGCACGTCGACGAACCCACCGAACACGTCGACTGGACCGCGGGCGCCGTCGAACTGCTCACCGAGAACACCGACTGGCCCGAGACCGGCCGCCCGCGACGCGCGGCCGTCTCCGCCTTCGGCATCAGCGGCACCAACGCACACGTGGTCCTGGAACTGCCCCCGGCCACCGAACCCGAACCGCCCACCACCGCCCCCGACGGGACGGTACCGCTGCTGCTCTCGGCCAAGGGCGAGAACGCCCTGCGCGCCCAGGCGGCCCGACTCCGCTCCCACCTGGACCACGAGCCCGCACCCCGCCTCACCGACGTCGCCCACACGCTGATGACGCACCGCACGGCCCTCGTCCACCGCGCGGCCGTCCGTGCCCACGACCACGCCACCGCGCTGCGAGCCCTGACCGCACTGGCCGCGGGCGAGGCCGATCCCGCCCTGGACACCGGCACGGCGCACACCGGCCGGGACGCCTTCTTGTTCTCGGGTCAGGGGTCGCAACGCCTGGGTATGGGGCGGGAGTTGTGTGGTCGCTATCCGGTCTTCGCGGCGGCGTTCGACACGGTCTGCGCCGCCCTCGACGAGCATCTGGAGCGTCCGTTGCGGGACGTGGTGTGGGGCGAGGACGTGGAGCTGCTGAACCAGACGGCCTACGCCCAGGCCGGGTTGTTCGCGATCGAGGTGGCGCTGTTCCGGCTGGTGGAGTCCTGGGGTGTCCGGCCGCAGTACGTGGCTGGACACTCCGTCGGCGAGATCGCCGCCGCGCATGTCGCCGGGGTCTTCACGCTGGCCGACGCCTGCACGTTGGTGGCGGCTCGCGGACGGCTCATGCAGGCCCTGCCCGCCGGCGGCGCGATGGTGGCGATCAGGGCGACGGAGGGGGAGGTTCTTCCGCATCTGACGGGTGGGGTGTCGATCGCGGCGGTCAATGGTCCGTCGTCGGTGGTGGTCTCCGGTGTCGAGGATGCGGTGCTGGCCATCGCGGCGCGCTTCGAGGCCGAGGGCTGCAAGACCAGCAGGCTGCGGGTCTCGCACGCCTTCCACTCGCCGCTGATGGAACCGATGCTGGCCGACTTCCGCGCCGTCGCCGAGAGCCTGTCCTACGGCGAGCCGGAACTGTCCGTCGTATCGAACGTGACCGGCGACCTCGCCACCCCGGACCAGCTGCGCACCCCCGAATACTGGGTGACCCACGTGCGGGCCGCGGTGCGCTTCGCCGACGGCATCCGCACCCTGAGCGCGCAGGGCGTGACGCGCTTCCTGGAACTGGGCCCCGACGGCACGCTTACGGCCATGGCCCGCGAGTCGCTGCCGGACGACGACGCCACCGGCCAGAGCGCTCCCGAGGAGACCGTCCTCGTCCCCGCCCTGCGCCGGGACCGCCCCGAGGAGGAGACCCTCCTCGCGGCCCTGACACAACTGCACGTACGCGGCGCCACGATCGACTGGAGCGCGTTCCCCGCCGCCGGCCGGGACGCCCGCGCTGTCGACCTGCCGACGTACGCCTTCCAACACCAGCGGTTCTGGCCGACCCCCGACCACACCCGAACCGGGGACATCGGCGCCGTCGGTCTCGAAGCGGCTGGGCACCCGCTGCTGAGCGCGGCCGTGGAACTGCCGGACGGCGACGGTGTGCTGTTCACCACGCGCCTGTCGCTCGCCACCCATCCGTGGCTGGCCGGGCACGTCGTCATGGGTTCGGTCCTGCTGCCGGGCACGGCATTCGTCGAACTCGCCGTCCGCGCCGCCGACCAGGCGGGCTGCGACCGCGTCGACGAACTGACCCTGGCCGCCCCGCTCGTCCTGCCCGAGCACGGCGGCGTGCACCTCCAACTGCACGTGGGCCCCGCCGACGAGGCGGGCCGCCGCACCTTCAGCGTGCGCTCCAGGATGGAGGGCGACGGCGACCGCCCGTGGGTGCAGCACGCCACCGGCGTACTCGCCGTCGACCCGCAGCCGGCCGCCGCCGACTTCGCCTCGGCGCCCTGGCCGCCCGTCGACGCCGAGCCCGTCGATCTGACCGGCTTCTATCCGCGCTTCGCTGACCGCGGATTCGACTACGGCCCGCACTTCCAGGGCCTGCGCACCGCATGGCGCCGTGGCGACGAGGTCTTCGCCGAGGTCGCCCTGCCCGCCGCGGCCGAAGGCGAGGCACCGGCCTACGGCCTCCACCCGGCACTGCTCGACGCGGCCCTGCACGTCGTCACCCTCAACGGAGTCGACCAGCAGGTCGTGCCCTTCGCCTGGGAGGACGTCTCGCTGCACGCCTCCGGCGCCGCGGCCGTACGGGTCCGGGTCACCCGGCACAGCAGCGACACGGTGTCCGTGGACGTCGCCGACACCGAGGGCGGCTCCGTCGCCACCATCGGCGCACTCGTCCTGCGGTCGATCTCCGCGGACCAGTGGGAGAGCGGCACCAACTCGATCGGCCACGATGCGCTGTTCCGCGTCCAGTGGAACCCCGTACACCTGCCCCAGGCCGGGACAGCGGAGACCGTCGCGGCGATCGGCTTCCCCGTGGGTTCGACGGCCGCGTGGTGCGCGGACCCGGTCGAGCACTACGCGGATCTGGCCTCCCTGGCCGCATCCGGCCGTGCGTCCGGCACCGTGCTGGCGGCGGTGACGGCCGATTCCGGGGTCGCCGGAACGGTGGAGTCGGTGCATGCCGCGGTGGTGGGGGCGCTGGGGGTGATCCAGTCGTGGTTGGCGGAGGATCGGTTGGCGTCGTCGCGTCTGGTGTTTGTGACGCGGGGTGCGGTGTCTGGTGCGGATCTTGCGGGTGCGGCGGTGTGGGGTCTGGTGCGGTCGGCGCAGTCGGAGCATCCGGGCCGTTTCGGCCTGGTGGATGTGGAGGGCGACGCCTCAGCGGCGGTGTTCCCGCGGGCATTGGCGTCGGATGAGCCCCAGTTGCTGGTGCGCGGTGGCGAGGTGCTGGTACCGCGGCTGGCCCGTGCCCGGTCTGAGCAGGCGATGACCTGGGACTCGTCCGGTACGGTCCTGATCACGGGTGGTACTGGTGGTCTGGGGCGGATTGTTGCTCGGCATTTGGTGGTGGTGCATGGGGTGCGGAGTCTGTTGTTGGTGAGTCGGCGTGGTCTGGCTGTGGAGGGTGTTGGGGAGTTTGTTGCGGAGTTGGCTCTGCTTGGTGCGGAGGTGGTTGTCGAGGCGTGTGATGTGTCTGATGCGGTGGCGGTGGCTGATCTGGTTGGTCGTCATGAGCTGACGGCTGTGGTGCATGCGGCTGGTGTGTTGGATGACGGTGTGGTGGAGTCGCTGTCTGCGGAGCGGTTGGCGGGGGTGTTGCGTCCGAAGGTGGATGCGGCGTGGCATTTGCATGAGGCGACCAGGGGTGTGGATCTGGACGCGTTTGTGGTGTTCTCGTCGGTGGCTGGGACTGTTGGTAGTGCTGGTCAGGGTAATTACGCTGCGGGTAATGCTTTCTTGGATGCGTTGGCGGGTCATCGTCGTGCGTTGGGTTTGCCTGGGGTGTCGTTGGCGTGGGGTCCTTGGTCGCAGGACAGTGGTATGACCGGTGGTCTGAGTGATGTGGATGTCCAGCGGATCGCCAGGCAGGGTATACCGCCGCTGTCTGTCGAGGAGGGCCTGGCCCTCCTCGACGCCGCGCTGGCGGCCGACGACGCCCAACTCCTTCCCGTGCGCTTCGACTTGGCGACCTTACGCGAGCAAGGGGAGGTGCTTCCCCTGTTGCGCGGCTTGATCAGGACCCGCACCCGACGCTCGGTGGTCGCCGGCTCGGCCACCGTCTCCGGCCTGGTGAGTCGCCTGAGCGGACTGGGCGCGGTGGAACGCCGCGAGGCGCTGTTGGACTTGGTGCGGGCCCAGGTCGCGGTGGTCCTGGGGCACGCGAGCCCGGAGACGATCGATCCGGACCGGGCCTTCCAGGACCTCGGCTTCGACTCTCTGACCGCCGTCGAGCTGCGCAATCGGCTCAACAAGGCCACGGACATGCGGCTTTCGTCCACCACCGTCTTCGACTACCCCACGGCCGGCGCGCTGGTCGACTTTCTGCTGGACGAGTTGTTCGGCGAGCACGTGCAGGTCGAGCTGCCGACACGGGTGCCGTCCTCGACGGGTACGGCCGACGACCCGGTGGTGATCGTCGGCATGAGTTGCCGCTACCCGGGCGGCGTCGCCTCGCCGGAGGACCTGTGGCGCCTGGTGTCCGAAGGCGTGGACGCGGTCTCCGACTTCCCCACCGACCGCGGCTGGGACGTGGCGGCCCTCCACAACCCGGACCCCGAGGCATTCGGTACCTCGTACACCCGCTCCGGTGGATTCCTCTACGACGCGGCGGAGTTCGACCCCGAGTTCTTCGGGATGAGCCCCCGGGAAGCGCTGGCGACGGACTCGCAGCAGCGGCTGCTGCTGGAGACGACCTGGGAGGCCATCGAGCGGACGGGCATCGACCCGACGTCGCTGCGCGGCAGCCGTACCGGCGTCTTCGCGGGTGTGATGTACACCGATTACGAGGACCTCCTCGTCGGCGACCAGTTCGAGGGCTTCCGCAGCAACGGCAGCGCGGGCAGTGTCGCTTCGGGTCGGGTGTCGTACACCTTTGGTTTTGAGGGTCCGGCGGTGACGGTGGATACGGCGTGTTCGTCGTCGTTGGTGGCGTTGCATCTGGCGGCGCAGTCGTTGCGTCTGGGGGAGTGTTCGCTGGCGTTGGCGGGTGGTGTGACGGTGATGTCGACGCCGTCGACGTTCGTGGAGTTCTCGCGTCAGGGTGGGTTGTCTTCGGATGGGCGTTGCAAGGCGTTTGCTGATGGGGCTGATGGTGTGGGTTGGGGTGAGGGTGCTGGGATTGTGGTGTTGGAGCGTTTGTCGGATGCGCGCCGTAACGGGCATCGGATCTTGGCGACTGTGCGGGGTAGTGCGGTGAATCAGGATGGTGCGTCGAATGGTTTGACGGCGCCGAATGGTCCGTCGCAGCAGCGGGTGATTCGGCAGGCGTTGGTGAGTGCGGGTCTGTCGGCGGCGGATGTGGATGTGGTGGAGGCGCATGGTACGGGTACGACGTTGGGTGATCCGATCGAGGCTCAGGCGTTGTTGGCGACGTATGGTCAGGAGCGGTCGGTGGGTCGGCCGTTGTTGTTGGGTTCGGTGAAGTCCAATATTGGTCATGCGCAGGCGGCTTCGGGTGTTGCGGGTGTGATCAAGATGGTGTTGGCGATGCGTCATGGTGTGTTGCCGCGGACGTTGCATGTGGGTGAGCCGTCGTCGCATGTGGACTGGGATGCTGGTGCGGTTGAGTTGTTGACGTCTGCGGTTGAGTGGGAGCGGGGGGACGGGCCGCGTCGTGCGGGTGTGTCGTCCTTCGGGATCAGCGGTACGAACGCGCACGTGATCCTGGAACAGCCCGAACCCGCCCCCGCCGACACCGAATCGGACACCCCGGTGATCGTGCCCGGCGCGCTGGCGTGGGTGCTCTCCGGTAAGAACGAGGCCGCGCTGCGTGGCCAGGCGGTGCGCCTGCTGCCCCTCGTCGCCGGCCGCGACGGGCGGTCCGCGCAGGACATCGGCCACTCACTGGTGACAGGACGGTCGAGCTTCCCGCACCGCGCGGTGGTGTGGGGTGAGGACCGCGAAGCACTGGTGCTCGCCCTGTCCGCACTCGCGGTGGGCGAGGCCGACGCCGGACTGGCGGAGGGCTCGTCCGGTGCGGGGAAGACGGCCTTCTTGTTCTCGGGTCAGGGGTCGCAACGCCTGGGGATGGGGCGGGAGTTGTGTGGTCGCTATCCGGTCTTCGCGGCGGCGTTCGACACGGTCTGCGCCGCCCTCGACGAGCACTTGGACCGTCCGTTGCGGGACGTGGTGTGGGGCGAGGACGCGGAGCTGCTGAACCAGACCGTGTACGCCCAGGCCGGGTTGTTCGCGATCGAGGTGGCGCTGTACCGGCTGGCGGAATCGTGGGGCGTGCGCGCCGACTTCGTGACGGGGCATTCGGTCGGTGAAGTCGCCGCGGCGCACGTGGCGGGCGTCTTCTCCCTCCCGGACGCCTGCGCGCTGGTGGCGGCCCGGGGCCGGTTGATGCAGCAACTGCCCGTTGGTGGGGCGATGGTGGCGCTCCAGGCGACCGAGGAGGAGGTTCTTCCGCATCTGACGGGTGGGGTGTCGATCGCGGCGGTCAATGGTCCGTCGTCGGTGGTGGTCTCCGGTGTCGAGGATGGGGTACTGGCTATCGCGGCGCGCTTTACAGCCGAGGGCCGCAAGACCAGCAGGCTGCGGGTCTCGCACGCCTTCCACTCGCCGCTGATGGAACCGATGCTGGCCGACTTCCGCGCGGTGGTGGCACGGCTGTCCTTCGGCACGCCGACGATCCCCGTCGTGTCGAACCTGACGGGCCGACTCGCCGAACCCGAACAGCTCGGCCACGCCGACTACTGGGCCCAGCACGTCCGCGAAGCCGTGCGTTTCGCGGACGGCATACGGGCTCTGCACGCAGAAGGGGTGACGCGCTTCCTCGAACTCGGCCCGGACGGTGTGCTGTCCGCGATGGCACAGGAGTCGCTACCGGACGACGCCGTGCTTGCTCCCGTACTGCGCAAGGACCGGCCCGAGGAGACGGCACTGCTGGGTGCCCTGGCGCAGCTTTACGTCCGGGGCGCGAGCGTGGACTGGGCGGCGCTGTACGCCGGCTCGGGTGCGCGGTGGGTGGACCTGCCGACGTACGCGTTCCAGCGCGAGCGGTTCTGGCCGTCGGGTCGGGTGGCGCGTTCTGGTGATGTGCGGTTCGCGGGTCTGGATTCCGCGGGGCATCCGATGCTCGGTGCGGCGGTGCAACTGGCGGGCTCGGGTGGGGTGTTGTTCACCGGGCGGTTGTCGGTGTCCTCGCACCCGTGGCTGGCGGATCACGTGGTGCGGGGGTCCGTGCTGGTGCCCGGCACGGCGCTGGTGGAACTGGTCCTCCGCGCAGCCGACGAGGTCGACTGCGACCTGCTGGAGGAACTGACGTTGGCCGCACCGCTGGTGCTGCCCGCGTCGGACAGCGGTGTGCAGGTACAGGTCTGGCTGGGGGAGCCGGACGGTTCGGGCCGCCGCCCGGCGTCGGTGCATGCGCGTGAGGCCGAGGGCCCCTGGACGCTGCACGCCAGCGGTGTGGTGACCACGGGAGCCGAGGCGGTCTCCTTCGACGCCGCGGTATGGCCTCCGAAGGGCGCGGAGTCGGTGGACGTGGCGGACTGCTACGACGAACTCGCCGATGCCGGGCTCACGTACGGCCCGGTGTTCCGGGGCCTGCGCGCGGCCTGGAAGCTCGGTGAGGACGTATACGCCGAGGTGGGGCTCCCGGAGGGCACGGACGGCCACGCCTACGGGCTGCACCCTGCGCTCTTCGACGCCGCCCTGCACGCGGCGGCACGGGGTGGAGTGGAGGCGGGCGGAGTCCCCTTCTCGTGGACCGGAGTGTCCCTGCACGCCTCCGGAGCCTCCCACCTCCGCGTTCGAATCCGAGGCACGGCCAACGGAATGTCGATCGCGATGGCGGACACCTCCGGTGCGCCGGTCGCCTCCGTGGAGTCGCTGGTGGTGCGTCCGCTCTCGGCCGGGCAGTTGCAGGCCGCCGACCGTGACGCCCTCTTCAAGGTCGACTGGGTTCCCGTCCCGCTCACGGACGAGCGTGTCGAGCTCGGCACCGGTCCGGAGGGCGAACCATGGCGAACTCTCGCGGATCTGGAGTCCCTGGCCGGGGCGACCGTGCCCGGTACGGTCCTGGTCACGCCGCCCGCCGGCGCCGCCGGAGTGGTGGAGTCCGTACACCTCGCGGCTGCCTGGGCGCTGGAGATGGTGCAGTCCTGGCTGGCCGACGACCGGTTCGCCGCCTCGCGCCTGGTGTTCGTCACCCGCGGGGGCGTCGCCGGCGCGGATCTCGCAGGTGCCGCCGTGCGGGGCCTGGTGCGGTCGGCGCAGTCGGAGAACCCGGGCCGCTTCGGCCTGGTGGACCTGGCCGACGACTCCGATGTGACCGTGCTGGCGCAAGGGCTCGCGACCGACGAGCCCGAACTGCTGGTGCGCGGTGGCGAGGTGCTGGTACCGCGGCTGGCCCACACCCAGTCCGAGCAGGGGATGGCCTGGGATCCGTCCGGTACGGTCCTGATCACGGGTGGTACTGGTGGTCTGGGGCGGATTGTTGCTCGGCATTTGGTGGTGGTGCATGGGGTGCGGAGTCTGTTGTTGGTGAGTCGGCGTGGTCTGGCTGTGGAGGGTGTTGGGGAGTTTGTTGCGGAGTTGGCTCTGCTTGGTGCGGAGGTGGTTGTCGAGGCGTGTGATGTGTCTGATGCGGTGGCGGTGGCTGATCTGGTTGGTCGTCATGAGCTGACGGCTGTGGTGCATGCGGCTGGTGTGTTGGATGACGGTGTGGTGGAGTCGCTGTCTGCGGAGCGGTTGGCGGGGGTGTTGCGTCCGAAGGTGGATGCGGCGTGGCATTTGCATGAGGCGACCAGGGGTGTGGACTTGGACGCGTTTGTGGTGTTCTCGTCGGTGGCTGGGACTGTTGGTAGTGCTGGTCAGGGTAATTACGCTGCGGGTAATGCTTTCTTGGATGCGTTGGCGGGTCATCGTCGTGCGTTGGGTCTGCCTGGGGTGTCGTTGGCGTGGGGTCCTTGGTCGCAGGACAGTGGCATGACCGGTGGTCTGAGTGATGTGGATGTCCAGCGGATCGCTCGGCAGGGTATGCCGCCGCTGTCTGTCGAGGAGGGCCTGGCCCTCTTCGACGCCGCGCTTGGAACGACCGAGCCCATGGCACTGCCCGTCCGCCTGGACCTCGCGGCGCTCCGCGCTCAGGGCGAGCCCCAGCCACTGCTGCGCGGCCTGATCCGCACGAGGACCCGCCGATCCGGCGCGGTCGCGGCAGCCGGCATCGCGCAGCGCCTGGCTGGGCTGTCCACGGCGGAGCGGCGCGAGGCGCTGCTCGATGTCGTACGCGCCCAGATCGCGGTGGTCCTGGGACATGCGAGCCCGGAGACGATCGATCCGGACCGGGCCTTCCAGGACCTCGGCTTCGACTCCTTGACCGCCGTCGAACTCCGCAACCTGCTGGGCCGAGCCACCGGACTGCGGCTCCCGGCGACGACCGTGTTCGACTACCCGACGGCAGACGCCCTGGCGGGCCACCTCCTGGGCGAGCTGTTCGGCACGGAGACCGAGACGCCGCTCCCGGTGTCCGCTCTCCCGTCCCTGACGGACGACCCGGTGGTGATCGTCGGCATGAGCTGCCGCTTCCCCGGCGGCGTCGCCTCGCCGGAGGACCTGTGGCGCCTGGTGTCCGAGGGGGTGGACGCCGTCTCGGCCTTCCCCACCGACCGAGGCTGGGAGATCGAGGACAGCGACGATCCCGAGCGGGAGGGCGCCATCGCCACCCGCTCCGGTGGATTCCTCTACGACGCGGCGGAGTTCGACCCCGAGTTCTTCGGGATGAGCCCCCGCGAGGCCCTGACCACCGACGCCCAGCAGCGACTGCTGCTGGAGACGAGCTGGGAGGCGCTGGAGCGCGCCGGTATGGACCCGGCCACCCTGCGCGGCAGCCGTACTGGCGTCTTCGCCGGCGTGATGTATCACGACTACTCGACGCTGCTGTCCGGGCGCGAGTTCGAGGGCTATCAGGGCAGCGGTAGCGCGGGCAGTGTCGCTTCGGGTCGGGTGTCGTACACCTTTGGTTTTGAGGGTCCGGCGGTGACGGTGGATACGGCGTGTTCGTCGTCGTTGGTGGCGTTGCATCTGGCGGCGCAGTCGTTGCGTCTGGGGGAGTGTTCGCTGGCGTTGGCGGGTGGTGTGACGGTGATGTCGACGCCGTCGACGTTCGTGGAGTTCTCGCGTCAGGGTGGGTTGTCTTCGGATGGGCGTTGCAAGGCGTTTGCTGATGGGGCTGATGGTGTGGGTTGGGGTGAGGGTGCTGGGATTGTGGTGTTGGAGCGTTTGTCGGATGCGCGCCGTAACGGGCATCGGATCTTGGCGACTGTGCGGGGTAGTGCGGTGAATCAGGATGGTGCGTCGAATGGTTTGACGGCGCCGAATGGTCCGTCGCAGCAGCGGGTGATTCGGCAGGCGTTGGTGAGTGCGGGTCTGTCGGCGGCGGATGTGGATGTGGTGGAGGCGCATGGTACGGGTACGACGTTGGGTGATCCGATCGAGGCTCAGGCGTTGTTGGCGACGTATGGTCAGGAGCGGTCGGTGGGTCGGCCGTTGTTGTTGGGTTCGGTGAAGTCCAATATTGGTCATGCGCAGGCGGCTTCGGGTGTTGCGGGTGTGATCAAGATGGTGTTGGCGATGCGTCATGGTGTGTTGCCGCGGACGTTGCATGTGGGTGAGCCGTCGTCGCATGTGGACTGGGATGCTGGTGCGGTTGAGTTGTTGACGTCTGCGGTTGAGTGGGAGCGGGGGGACGGGCCGCGTCGTGCGGGTGTGTCGTCCTTCGGGATCAGCGGTACGAACGCGCACGTGATCCTGGAACAGCCCGAACCCGCCGACACCGACACCAACACCGACGCCTGCGCTGCATCGGACGCCGCCGAGGACGAGACGGCCGGGGCCGCGCTGCCGGTGCTGGTGCCGCTGTCCGGCCGGACCGAGTCGGCGCTGCGCGCCCAGGCAGGGCGGTTGCTGTCCCGACTGGACGGTGAGCCGGCGCCGCGCGTCACGGATGTCGCCTACTCACTGGCGACGGGCCGCGCGGTGTTCGAGCACCGCGCGGTGATCCTGGCCGGGGACCGGGAGGAGCTGCTGCGCTCGCTGTCAGCCCTGGCCGAGGGCCGCAGTGAGACGGCCGTCGTGGCACAGGACCGGGCCCGCGCCGGCAAGCTCGCCTTCCTGTTCTCGGGTCAGGGGTCGCAACGCCTGGGTATGGGGCGGGAGTTGTGTGGTCGCTATCCGGTCTTCGCGGCGGCGTTCGACGCGGTGTGCGCGGCCCTCGATGAGCATCTGGAGCGTCCGTTGCGGGACGTGGTGTGGGGTGAGGACGTGGAGCTGCTGAACCAGACGGCCTACGCCCAGGCCGGGTTGTTCGCGATCGAGGTGGCGTTGTTCCGGCTGGTGGAGTCCTGGGGCGTCTGGCCGCAGTACGTGGCTGGACACTCCGTCGGCGAGATCGCTGCCGCGCATGTCGCCGGGGTCTTCACGCTGGCTGACGCCTGCACGTTGGTGGCGGCTCGCGGACGGCTCATGCAGGCCCTGCCCGCCGGCGGCGCGATGGTGGCGATCAGGGCGACGGAGGGGGAGGTTCTTCCGCATCTGACGGGTGGGGTGTCGATCGCGGCGGTCAATGGTCCGTCGTCGGTGGTGGTCTCCGGTGTCGAGGATGCGGTGCTGGCTATTGCGGCGCACTTCGAGGCCGAGGGCTGCAAGACCAGCAGGCTGCGGGTCTCGCACGCCTTCCACTCGCCGCTGATGGAACCGATGCTGGCCGACTTCCGCGCCGTCGCCGAGAGCCTGTCCTACGGCGAGCCGCGCATCCCCGTGATCTCGAACGTCACCGGCGAACCCGCCACCGAGGAGCAACTGTGCTCCGCGGGATACTGGGTCGGTCACGTCTGCGCAGCAGTGCGTTTCGCCGACGGGGTCAGCGCACTGGAAGCGCAGGGCGTCTCGGCGTACCTGGAGCTCGGCCCCGACGGCGCCCTCTCCGCGCTCGCCGCGGAGTCCGCGGCGGACGAGTCGGTACTGACCCCCGTACTGCGCAAGGACCGGGAGGAGGCACCGGCACTCCTCACGGCTGTGGCACGTCTGCACGCCCGCGGCGTGCCCGTCGACTGGTCCGCCGTCTTCGCCGGCTCGGGTGCGCGGTGGGTGGACCTGCCGACGTACGCGTTCCAGCGCGAGCGGTTCTGGCCGTCGGGTCGGGTGGCGCGTTCCGGTGATGTGCGGTTCGCGGGTCTGGATTCCGCGGGGCACCCGTTGCTCGGTGCGGCGGTGCAACTGGCGGGCTCGGGTGGGGTGTTGTTCACCGGGCGGTTGTCGGTGTCCTCGCATCCGTGGCTGGCGGATCATGTGGTGCTGGGGTCCGTGCTGGTGCCCGGCACGGCACTGGTGGAACTGGTCCTCCGCGCAGCCGACGAGGTCGACTGCGGCGAGGTGGAGGAGCTGACGCTCGCCGCGCCGCTGGTGCTGCCCGCGTCGGACGGCGCGGTCCAGGTGCAGGTATGGGTGGGTGAGTCCGATGACGGGGGTCGCCGGCCGGTGTCGGTGCACGCGCGTGACGGAGCGGCACCGTGGACGCTGCACGCCAGTGGTGTCCTGGCCCCGGCTGCCGAGGCGCCGTCGTTCGATGCCGCGGTGTGGCCGCCGCAGGGCGCCGAGCCGCTCGACGTGGCGGGCTGCTACGAGCGGTTCGCGGACGCCGGGTTCGCTTACGGTCCGGTGTTCCAGGGCCTGCGGGCGGCCTGGAAGGTGGGCGATGACGTCTATGCGGAGGTCGGGCTTCCCGACGGCACGGACGGCGACGCCTACGGGCTGCACCCGGCACTCTTCGACGCGTCGCTGCATGCGGCGCTACTGGGTGGCGAAGGACCGGACGAGAGGGGTGTCCCCTTCTCGTGGAGCGGGGTGACCCTGCACGCGTCCGGTGCCTCCCGGGTACGGGTCCGCATTCGTGCCACCGGGAACGACACGTCGATCGCGATCGCGGACACCACCGGCGCGCCGGTGGCCTCGGTACGGTCCCTGACCGTGCGTCCGATCAGCGCCGGGCAGTTGCAGGCCAGCGATTCCCTCTTCAAGGTCGACTGGACCGGCATCCACCTCGCAGGCGAGCCTGTGGGCTCCCTCACCATGCTCGGCAAGGACGCCGAAGGCATCCTCGACGGACTCTCGCTCCAGCCCCACACGGATCTCGACGACATCGCGGAAGCGGGCGCCCACGAGATCGTGCTCGTCCCGCCGGCCATCGGGGCCGCCGGAACGGTGGAGTCGGTGCATGCCGCGGTGGTGGGGGCGCTGGGGGTGATCCAGTCGTGGTTGGCGGAGGATCGGTTGGCGTCCTCGCGTCTGGTGTTTGTGACGCGGGGTGCGGTGTCTGGTGCGGATCTTGCGGGTGCGGCGGTGTGGGGTCTGGTGCGGTCGGCGCAGTCGGAGCATCCGGGTCGTTTCGGTCTGGTGGATGTGGAGGGCGACGCCGAAGTAACGCTCATCCCGACGGCGTTGGCATCGGACGAGTCGCAACTGCTGGTGCGCGGCGAACAGGTCCTCGCCGCGCGGCTGGCCCGAGTGCAGCGGCAGGACACTCCCGCAGCCGGCGTCGAATGGGATCCTTCCGGTACGGTCCTGATCACGGGTGGTACGGGTGGTCTGGGGCGGATTGTTGCTCGGCATTTGGTGGTGGTGCATGGGGTGCGGAGTCTGTTGTTGGTGAGTCGGCGTGGCTTGGCTGTGGAGGGTGTTGGGGAGTTTGTTGCGGAGTTGGCTCTGCTTGGTGCGGAGGTGGTTGTCGAGGCGTGTGATGTGTCTGATGCGGTGGCGGTGGCTGATCTGGTTGGCCGTCATGAGCTGACGGCTGTGGTGCATGCGGCTGGTGTGTTGGATGACGGTGTGGTGGAGTCGCTGTCTGCGGAGCGGTTGGCGGGGGTGTTGCGTCCGAAGGTTGATGCGGCGTGGCATTTGCATGAGGCGACCAGGGGTGTGGATCTGGATGCGTTTGTGGTGTTCTCGTCGGTGGCTGGGACTGTTGGTAGTGCTGGTCAGGGTAATTACGCTGCGGGTAATGCTTTCTTGGATGCGTTGGCGGGTCATCGTCGTGCGTTGGGTCTGCCTGGGGTGTCGTTGGCGTGGGGTCCTTGGTCGCAGGACAGTGGTATGACCGGTGGTCTGAGTGATGTGGATGTCCAGCGGATCGCTCGGCAGGGTATGCCGCCGCTGTCTGTCGAGGAGGGCTTGGCCCTCTTCGACGCCGCGCTTGGAACGACCGAGCCCATGGCACTGCCCGTCCGCCTGGACCTCGCGGCGCTCCGCGCGCAGGGCGAGCCCCAGCCACTGCTGCGCGGCCTGATCCGCACCGCGGGTCGGCGCACGGCGGCGGCCGCGACGGAGGGCGACGCCTCGGCTGCCTTCGCGCAGAGGCTGACCGGCCTGTCTGCGGCAGAGGGACGCGAGGTCGTACTGGACGCCGTGGGCGGCCAGGTCGCGGTGGTCCTCGGGCACGCCAGCGGCACGGAGATCGACCCGGACCGCGCCTTCCTGGACCTCGGTTTCGACTCCCTGACCGCGGTCGAACTCCGCAACGGCCTCAGTGCCCTCACCGGAATCCGCCTGCCGGCGACCCTGCTCTTCGACTACCCGACGCCGGCGGAGCTCGTCGACCACCTCCACGCCCGGATCGCACCCGAGTCGCCCTCCCGACCGGAGGCACTCCTGGGCGAACTCGAAAGGCTGGAGAAGACCTTCGGCGGGCTCGACGTCACGGAGGAGGTCCACGAGCAGATAGCCGGCCGCCTGGAGGTCCTCAGGGCGAAGTGGGACGCCCTGCGGGACACCCCCGCGGCAGCCGGGCACGACGACTCCCGTTCCGACGGGGACTTCGACTTCGAGTCCGCCTCCGACGAGGAGGTGTTCGACCTCCTCGACAACGAAATCGGCCTCTCCTGAACCGAAGGGACCACACACGACGCCCCTCCCGGCAGCGCGCCGGGAGGGGCGTTCTTTCGTGCAGTCCGTCAGGGCTTCTCGGCCGGCAGGCCGACCAGTCGACGAGTCGGCCGGTCAGTCGACGAGCAGGGTCTCCCGCAGTCGCTCCAGGGCCTGCCTGCTCAGGCCCAGTCCGTCCTGGAGATAGGTGTCGAAGGCGCCGAAGCGGGCCTTGACCTCGTCGAAGGAGGTGTTCAGGTACTCGGCCCTGGCGTCCAGGATCGGCTTGAGGCGGGCGGCCATCTCGGGGGTCTGCTCGGCGAGGGTGGCGGCGTTCCGCGCCGCGAGGTAGTCGTTGGTGGCCAGGTAGTCCCGCAGGACCGTGTCGCGGTCCACGCCCAGGGCCGTGAGCAGGGCGGCGGTGGCCCAGCCCGTACGGTCCTTGCCACCCTCGCAGTGGTAGGCCAGCGGGGAGGAGCGGGGGGCGTTGGCGAGACTGAACAGCGAACGATAGGCGTCGAGCGCGGAGGGCCTGGAGACGAGCCACCGGTAGGAGCGGGTCATCATCCGCTCGGACGCGGCGGCCGTGGCGGGCATTTCACGCTTGACGTCGCCGCCGAAGACATCGGCGGCGATATAGCGTGCGCCCGCGGGCACGCGGTCGGGGTCCTCGGCGCGTTCGCCCGGCATGCGCAGGTCGACGTCCGTACGGATGCCCAGGCGCTGGAGCTTGGCCAGGTCGGCGTCGGTGAGCGCGTGCAGGTCGTTGGTGCGGTACAGCACGCCCATCTTCACCCACCGGCCGTCGGCGGTGCGGTGGCCGCCCGCGTCGCGGAAGTTGGGCGCGCCCTCCAGGTGTAACGAGCGGTCGGCGAGGGTGAGAGGGTCGCCCTGGTCGGGGACGAGGCGGAACCACTGCCGGTCGGCGGGGGGCAGTCCACGTACGGTGACGTCGGCCTCGGCGCCGCCGTAGGCCACGACCCTGTCCCCGACGTAGACGGTGACCGAACCGGCCGCGGGTGCCTTCCAGGACACGGCGAACGAGCCGTCCGGCCGCTGGGTGACCTTGGCGTCGGTGAACGGAATGCCGGGTGCGGTGAGTGATGTCTGCGGCGCGTGCCGGGGCGCTGTTCCGGCGGGCGCGGCGAGGGGCTCGGCCGAGGCGTGGGGCGCGGTGAGCCCCACCGCCGACACGGCGGCCACGAACGATACGGCGAGGTGGCGGGCGGCTTGCACCGCCGCCGTGGAATGGGAGTTCATGACGGGACTTTATGGCCCGAAATGATGCGGGATTTTCTAGTGTTGGCGCAGTGTGTCGGGCCCCGTAGGCAAGCGGGCCGCGCACGCCGGGCTCCCCGGCGTGCGCGGCCCGCTTGCCTACGGGTGGGTGCGGGGGCTTCGGAGAAGGCCCGCACCTCGACCGTCAGCTCTCCGCGTCCATCAGCTGGAACAGTTCCTCGTCGCTGGCCGATGCCAGGTCCAGTGCCCCACCGGGGCCGTCGCCCGTACCACCGCCGGCCCCCACCGTCGCGGCCGCCACCGCCTTCAGGCGTGCCACCGTCTCCTCCGAGACCTCCGTGCCGGTCATGAGCAGGTCCTCCAACTCGGCCACGATCGACTCCACATCGCGCACGGGGGAGGCGGGCCGCGCCGTGCTGCGCTCACGTACGAGCCGGACCACCGCATTCGGGGTGGGGAAGTCGTACACGAGCGTGGCCGGCAGTCGCATGTCCGCGGCCGCGATGAGGCGGTTGCGCAGTTCGACCGCGTTCACCGAGTCGATGCCCAGCTCCTTGAACGTGCGATTGCCCTCCTCGCCACGCATCTCCTGGCCGCCGAGCACGGCCGAGGTCTCGTCGAGAACCAGGGCCAGCACGAGTGCGTTCTGCGCGGCCTCGTCGAGGCCGGACAGGCGGGCGTCCAGCCCCGACGGCTCTTCACCGGCCGCCGTCCCGCCCATACCGACCGGGGCACCCCCGACACCTGCGGCATCCACGACGCCTCCGTAGGCAGCCAGGCCCGTCGGTCCCGCAGGAGTCGACGCCAGCCAGAACCGCCGCCGCTGGAACGCGTACGTCGGCAGCGGCACGGGCCGGGCCCCGGGCAGCACCGCGTCCCAGTCGACGGGAGCGCCATGGGCGTGCATCCGGGCGACTGCGGCGAGCAGGGCGTGCCGTTCCGACACTCCGGCGCGCAGGCTCGGCACCACGGCGGCCCCGGTCTGCGGGGCGGCCGACTCCATGCACTCGTCGATCATCGGCGTGAGCGTCGGATCGGCACCCAGCTCCAGGAACCCGGTGACGCGCTCGTCCCGTAGCAGGCCGATCGCGTCCTCGAAGCGTACGGACTGCCGCACGTGCCGCACCCAGTGGTCCGGGTCGAGTGCCTCCTCGGTGGTCAACGGGCGGCCGGTGACGGTGGAGACGACCCGAACGGCAGGCGCGGCGTAGGACAGCCCGCGGGCGACCGCGCGGTACTCCTCCAGCATGGGGCCCATCAGCGGCGAATGGGCCGCGACCTTCACCGCGATCCGCCGGGTCTTGTGACCGGCGGCGCGGAGCCGGTCGGTGAGCGCCATGAGGGGGGCCTCGGCGCCCGAGAGCACGACGGAGTTCGGCCCGTTGACGGCAGCGATCGATATGCAGTCACTCAACTCCGCCAGCCACGGCATCACTTCGTCCTCGGTGATGCGTACCGCCACCGTCCCGCCACCGGGCGGCAGCGCGGCCATGAGCCTGCCGCGGGCCGCCACCAGGGTGCACGCGTCCTGGAGGGAGAGCACACCGGCGACGTGGGCGGCGGAGATCTCGCCGAACGAGTGCCCCACCAGGTGATCGGGGACCAGGCCCCAGGACTCGAACAGCCGGTACAGGGCCACCTGGATGGCGAACAGCGCGGGCTGGGTGTAGGTGGTGTCGTCGAGGAGGGCTGCCTCTTCGGAGCCGGGAGCCGCCCACATCACCGAGGTCAGCGGCAGCGCCAGCAGGGGATCCACCGTGGCGCACACCTCGTGCAGGGCCTGCCCGAAGGCGGGGAAAGCCGCGGCCGCCGCGTGTCCCATGCCGGTGTGCTGGCCACCCTGCCCGGGGAAGGCGAAGGCCAGTCCGCCCGGCGCGGCATCGTGCAGGATGACGCCGGGGGCGCGCTCGCCACGCCCGAATTCCGCCGCTGCGGAAAGGAGTTGCGTCCGGTCGGAGCCGGTGACGACGGCCCGGTGCCGGTGCAGGTTGCGGGTGGTGGTCAGGGCGTGGGCGACGTCCTGGGCGCGCAGGTCCGGGTGGGCCGTCACGTGCTCGGCCAGGCGTTGTGCCTGTGCGCGCAGCGCCGCCCGGCTCCGGGCGGACAGCACCCAGGGCGCGGCCGGGTCGTCGGCCGGCTCCGGGACCCGCGCCGGCCCGGACGCACCCCGCGCCTCCTCCGGGGACTCGCCCGGCGCCTCCTCCAGGATCACGTGCGCATTGGTCCCGGTGAGCCCGAACGAGGACACCCCCGCCCGGCGCGTGCGTCCGCTCTCCCGTGGCCAGGGCTGAGCCTCGGTCAGCAGCCGTACCGCACCGGCGGACCAGTCCACCTCGGCCGAGGGGGTGTCCGCGTGCAGCGTCCGCGGCAGGACGCCGTGGTGCAGTGCGAGAACCGACTTGATGACCCCGACGACACCGGCGGCGGCCTGGGTGTGCCCGATGTTCGACTTCACCGACCCCAGCCACAACGGCTGGTCCACGGGGCGCTGTTGGCCGTACGTGGCCAGTAGTGCCTGGACTTCGATGGGGTCGCCGAGGGGCGTGCCGGTGCCGTGCCCTTCCAGGGCGTCCACGTCCTGCGGCGTCAGCCCGGCGTCGGCCAGGGCCTGGCGGATGACGCGTTGCTGTGCGGGCCCACTCGGCGCGGTGAGCCCGTTGGAGGCGCCGTCCTGATTCACGGCGGATCCCCGTACGAGCGCCATGACGCGGTGTCCGTTGCGCCGGGCGTCGCTCAGCCGCTCCAGCAGCAGCAGCCCCGCGCCCTCCGCCCACGCGGAGCCGTTCGCGGAGTCGGAGTACGGCATGGCGCGGGCGTCGGGGGAGAGCGCGCGCAACCGGGAGAAGTGTGTGAAGGGCGTCGGGGTCGCCATGACGGTGACGCCGCCGGCCAGCGCCAGGTCGGTCTCGCCGGACCGCAGGGACCGGCAGGCCAGGTGCAGGGCGACGAGGGACGAGGAGGAGGCGGTGTCGACCGTCATCGTGGGGCCTTCGAGCCCGTAGGTGTAGGCGATGCGCCCCGAGGTCGCGCTACCGGCGGTCCCGGTGGTGAGCATGCTTTCCCATGCGTTGGGCGTGGCGGACGCGTGGGCGCCGTAGCCGCGGTCCATCGCGCCGGCGAACACACCGGTACGGGTCCCCCGCAACGACTCCGGGGCGATGCCTGCCCGCTCGAAAGTCTCCCAGGCCGCTTCCAGGAGCAGCCGCTGCTGGGGATCGATCGCCGTCGCTTCCATGTCGGACAGGCCGAAGAAGCCCGCGTCGAAGTCGCCCGCGTCGCGCAGGAAGCCGCCTTCACGGGCGTAGGTGGTGCCCGGTTGGTCGGGATCCTCGTCGAAGAGCCGGTCCAGGTCCCAGCCACGGTCCTCCGGGAAGGGGGACATGGCGTCGGCCCCGTCGGTGAGCAGCTCCCACAGGGCCTCGGGGGAGCCGGCTCCGCCCGGCAGCCGGCAGGCCATGCCGATGATGGCCACCGGGTCGGCATCGTCCGGCGAGGTCCGACGCGGCTCTTCCCGGGTCGGCTCCTCCCGCTCGGCCAGGAGCCGCGCGACGGCCCGCGGGGTGGGGTGGTCGAAGGCCAGCGTGGTCGGGAGCAGGAGCCCGGTCTCCTCCCGGAGCAGATTCCGCAGCCGTACCGCGAGGATGGAGTCGAGGCCGAGCTGCCGGAAGTCGGCCTCGGGGGAGAACGGGACGGACGTGCCGTCCTTCCCGAGCAACCGGCCGACGCAGTCGCGCACGAGGTCCAGCGCCTCCTCGACCGTGTACGGCGGGATCGCGCCGAGCCGGGCCGGGACGGACACCTCCTCAAGGCCGGTGAGCAGCCCATGGAGCGCCCGGCGGTCGAGCTTCCCGGCGGGGGAGAGGGGAAGCTCGGGCACGGTGAGAAGTTCGAGGGGGATCTTGTGGTCGGCGAGGCCCAGCCGGTGCAGGAACGCGGTCACTTCGGTCAGGCCGATCGTGCGGTCCGCGTGGTCCGTCACGATCAGGCACGGGTACTCCCCGAGCCGGTCGTCCGGTGCGCCGGCCACGGCCAGCGGGCCCAGACCCGCAAGACCCGCGAGCACTCCCTCGACCTCGGCGGCGCTGAACTTCCGGCCGCCGGTGTTGATCAGTTCGGCGGTCCGGCCGTGCAGGGTCACCACTCCGTCGGCGCCGACGGCCGCGAGATCGCCGGTCCGCAGCCAGCCGTCCTCGGTGAGGGCCGAGCGCGTCAGCTCCGGCTCGCGGAAATAGCCGCGGAACATCCCGGGTGCCCGGTACTGAAGTTCACCGCTCTCGCCCGCCGCACACACCTCGCCGTTCTCGTCGACGACCCGCACGTCCGCACCGGGGACCGGCCGGCCCACGCTGCCGTCGGGGTCCTGGGCCCGGGTGCAGGAGCCGGTGCCGATCTCGGACATGCCCCACACCACGACCAGTTCGCAGTCGAGGACGCCGCGTACCTGAGCGGCGATCGCGGGCGCCAGGGCGGCCCCCGCCGTACGCACCTGGTGCGGCGCGAAGCCCGCCGGCTCGCCCGTCCTGGCTAGCTTGCCGACGACATCCCGCAGCTGGGCGGGTACCGCGAAGACGACCCGGGGGTCGTGCTCCCGCGCCAGTCCCAGGAAGCGGTCCGTGTCCCAGCCGGTGAGCAGCACCTGCCCGCAGGCGGCGAACAGCGCCGCGTGCATGGCTTGGAGACCGAACAGGTGGGTCATCGGGCAGGTCGTGAGGACCGTTCCGTCGAAGGCGTCGGCGGCCTCGGCGGTGACGGCGGCGGTGTTCGACAGCAGACCGTCGTGGCTGTGCACACACAGCTTGGGCCGTGCCGACGTCGTCCCGGACGAGGCGATCAGGACGAGCGGCTGGTCAGGGGTGACGTCCACCGGCCGGGGCCCGCTGCCCGCCCAGGCCGCCAGCAGCCCGTCCAGCGACTCGGCACCCGTCTCCTGACACGCCTCCTGCGATGCCCCGGTCAGCAGCACGCCGCGCAGTGACGGCACGCTCTCCACGAGCGAACGGGACGTCGCGGCACTCTCGCTCCCGGAGGCCGACAGAACGAACAGGACGGGTTCCGCCCGGGTCAGCAGCGCATGGACCTCGGAGGCCGTGGTGCCCTGGTGGACGGGCAGCAGCACCGCTCCGACGGCCGCGACGGCCAGGTGCAGGGTCTGAAACTCCCAGCAGTTCGGCAGCTGCACCGCCACCACGTCGCCGGGCGCGACGCCCGACTCCTGCAGACCGCGGGCCAGCGCGTCGACGTCCGCTCGCCACTGTGTCCACGTCCACGAGCGGTCCCCGTCGACGACGGCCACGGAGTCGGGAGCGGATCCCACGGCGGCCTCGAACACATCGGACAGCGTGTAGCCGCCCAGTACCTCCGCCGCGTCGGTGGGCGGCTGGATCACGTAGTCATCTGTGTGGACGGGCACCATCACTCCCGGGTCTCAAGCACTCTCGTCTGGTGGGGGGACAACGCCGGGGTGCGGAGCCGGGCTCCTGCCCCGGTCGGGCCTCAGCCCTCGTGCACGGTGATGGCCCGGGACGGGCACAGGGCACCCGCCAGTCGGGCCGTGGTCTCCTGGTCGGCGGTCGGGTCGGCGAGGAGGGTGACGAGTCCGTCATCGTCCTGGTCGAAGAGCGCGGGCGCGTTCAGCACGCACTGGCCCGCCCCCACACAGCGGTCGGGGGCAACGGTGATACGCATATCGATGTCTCTCCTGGTCTCTCCTGCGGTGAAGGTGGGCCCGCCCGGTGGTCGGTGGCACGCGCCCCGGACGGACGGGCCGGGCGGCTACCAGCGGACCGGAAGCTCGTGCAGCCCGTAGAGCACGCTGTCGTACTTGATGCTCAACCCCTCGACCGGTGTGGCGAGTTGGAGGTTGGGGATGCGCTCGAAGAGCTTCCGGTAGGCGACCTCCATCTCGATCCGCACCAGGTTCTGCCCCAGGCACTGGTGCACGCCGTAGCCGAAGGCCACGTGACTGCGGGCGGACCGGGAGGGGTCGAACGTGTGGGGGCATTCGAAGACGGACTCGTCGTGGTTGGCCGCGGCGACCAGCGGCACGATGCCTTCGCCCGCCTTGATGAGCTGGCCGGCGATCTCCACGTCCTCGACCGCCACCCGCAGGGACACCAGGTCGGCGACGGAGTGGAAGCGCAGCGTCTCCTCCACGGCCCGCTCGTCATTGATCCACTGGGGGTGCGTCAGCAGGGTGACCACGCCGAGCGCGATGTTGTTGGCCGTGGTCTCGTGGCCGGCGATGAGCAGCAGCATCAGCACGCCCGACAGCTCATGGGGGGCGATGACGCCGTTGGCCAGCAGTCGGCTCACCAGGTCGTCGCCGGGCCACTTCTCCTTGATGGAGATCAGTCGGTTGATGTAGCGCAGCAGTTCCTTGCCGGCCGTCTTGCGCTGCTCTTCGGTGGAGTTGCGGAGGGAGACCAGGACGCGGGTCCTGGACTCGAAGAACTCACGGTCCGTGGGCGGCACTCCGAGCAGCGAGGAGATCACCAGAGAGGGGATGGGCAGCGCGAAGTCGGCGACGAGGTCCGCGGTGTTGCCCGCGGCCAGCATCTCGTCCAGGCGCGCCTCCACCGTGCGTTCGATCGCGGGCCGCATCGCCCGTACCCGCCGCACGGTGAACTCCGGGATCAGGGCCTTGCGGAACCGGTCGTGGTCGGGGGAGTCCATCCCCACGAACCAGCCCGGGATCTGATCCTGCTTGGGCACTCCCACGGTCTCCCCGACGTTGGGGAATCCCTCGTGCTCGGGGTTGGAGCTGATCTTGGGGTTGGTCAGTACGGCGCGAACGTCCTCGTGCCGGGTGACCAGCCACACCCGCTTGCCGTCGGGCAGGTGCGAGAGGACCAGCCCCTGCTGGTCGCGGTAGTCGGCGTAATGGGGTGGTGGGAACGGCACGCCGGGTTGGCGCAGCGGAAATTCGACCATCGGCGAATCCGTCGTGTCCGTGGCCGGACCTGCCTGGGCCGAGGCCGGGCAGGTCCGCGGCACGGCCGGGCCTGTGTGCGTCATGGGTCGGTATCCCCTCTCGAACGGTCCGTCAGCTGGCGCCGTAGAACGCGCGGACCCTGTCGATGACGAAGTCCTGGTCGGCGGCCGTGAGTTCGGTGTGGGTGGGCAGATACAGCCCGTCCTCGGCAAACGCATGTGCCTTGAGCGAGGGCCAGTCGGGATGGAAGTACATGGGCTGTTGGCTCATCGGCTTGAAGAACAGCCGAGTCTCGATCGACTCACCGGCCAGGAACTCCCGTAGCTCCGCACGGCGCTCGGCCCGCAGGTCGTACATCCACAACACGTCCCTCGGCGGCATCAACGTGATACCAGGAACGCCGGCAAGGCCCTCGTCATAACGCCGCTCGATCTCCCGCCGGGTTTCGAGGATGTCATCGATCCGCTCGACCTGGGCGAGCGCAATGGCGGCCTGCATGGCCGTCATGCGGAAGTTGTAGGCGACCTTCTTGTGCAGGAAGCTGTGGTCCTTGGTGAAGGCCATGGCCCGCAGGTGCGCCAGTTGCCCGGCCAGCTTGGGGTCATCGGTGAGGCAGATGCCGCCCTCACCCGCCGTAATGATCTTGTTGGCGAACAGTGAATAGCACGCGATGTCCCCGACCGGACGGATGCCGTGGGCCTCGGCACTGTCCTCCACAACCCGCAGGTTGTACTGGTACGCAATATCCATCACGGCGTCCATATCGCAACGCCTGCCATAGATATGAACGGGCATCACGGCCTTCGTACGCGCCGTGATCTTCTCCTCGATGCGGGTGACATCGATGTTGAGATCGTCCCCGCAGTCCACGAACACGGGCGTCGCACCGGTATAGGTGACCGCCCACGCCGAAGCGATCATCGTGAACTCCGGGACGATGACCTCATCACCCGGGCCGATTCCCAATGCCCGCAGCGCGAGCGTGAGCGCCGCCGTCCCCGACGAACAGGAAACGCCGTGCGCGATCCCGTTGTATTCGGCGAAGGCACGCTCGAACCTCTGGACCATCGGGCCCTGAGAAGATATCCAGCCGTCCTCGACGGTGGTGGTCAGATACTCCAACTCCCTGCCGTCCAGAGCGGGCCTGGAAACCGGGTACTTGAAAGACATCCGCTGCCTCTTCCTGGTCTTCCTCGTGGTCCTGGTACGTATGTGGGTGCGCGCGGCCTTACGCCGGAGCCGGAGCCAGGGCCGAATGCCCGAGGATCAGCTCGGCAGCGGTCTCCCGGCCGCCGGCCGCACGCTGCAGGGCACCGAGCCGCTTCGCGTTCTCATGGAAGGAAGGGGTCTGAAGCACCCGCGTGAGCTTGTCGAGCACGTCGTCGACATCGATGTCCCGAGGCCGGTCGAGGGTCAGACTGATACCGAAGTCCCGGCCGCGGACGGCCTGGTCGTAGCAGTCCACCCACAACGGCCGGACCACGAGCGGCTTGCCGAAATACACGCCCTCGTTGTAGCCGTTGCCGCCACCGTGGGTGAAGAACACCTTCACGTTCGGATGGGCCAGCACGTCCAACTGCGAGGGCACCCAGTTCTCGATACGGAGATTCGCCGGCAAGGACTCCTTCGGCGGCAGCAGATGCTGCTGCTCCGACGGCAGCTTCCACAGCACCTGATGCCGACCCTCAAGCCGACGGGTGACCTCCACCATGGAATTGACCTGGTGCTGGGTGAGCCGGGTGATCGTCCCGAACCCCACATAGACGACCGAGGACTGCTCATCCAGCCATTGCGAGAGAACGTCGTCCTGTGATGCTTCCGGCAACGGCGGCACCATCGCACCGACCAGCCGCACCTTCTCCGGAATGTCGAAGGTATAGTCCAGCTCGGCGATCGAATTGCACAGCACCAGATCGGCGTGCTCGATGCGCGCCATCGGACTGAGCGGCCCGAGCCCGTGCGCCTTCCGCCGCTGGTTGTCCTCCGCGACCACCTTGCCCATCCGCGGCGTGCAGAACATCGCCAGCGTCCGCCACTTGAAGAGCGCGTTGCTCATCCGCTGGGCGGGTGTCATCGGGTGCGGCAGCCCCGTGTGCGGTACGGGGAAGTCCCCCGGCGTGTAGCCCTTGGAGAAGGGAGTGAACGCCGTCAGCACATTGCTCGGCACGAACGGCACACTCAGCACGAACGGAATCTTCCGAGAAATCGCCAACTCGATCCCGAAAGAACTGATGCAGTCGATGACCATCAGCGCCGGCCGCACCTCGTCGACAATGGTCGCCAGCTTACGGAACTTCTCCTCGTGCCGCCCCGGCTTGTAGGACTGCCGGATCACCGCGCGATGCGCCTTGAATCGCGAGGGCTGAGTGATCTCGCGATAGACCGCGTCGTCCCACGTCACCGCCGACAACTCGGTGACCACCTCACCCAGCGAGGCGAACTCAACCTCGGACCCGACCGATATCCGCTTCACATCCTCGCGCCGGGGCTCGTCGGTGGCGAACCAGAGATCCGGAACGTTCTGACGGGAGAGCTCTTCGGCGAGCACGAGCAGTGGATTGGCCAACCCGCTCTCCGGAAGACTGACGAAGAGGATCGGCCGTCGGGCGGATTCCATGGATTCCCTTTCACGCGGACGGATGGGGTTCGGCGAGCACCCCCTCGTGCGGATCGACTGGCCGCACCCCCCTTTGATCTCACGCCGCCCACCGGAAAATCCGTAGAACCCGTCCGGCATTTCGGGGCGGGGCGAACCGACTGCCGGATGCCGTACCGGAGGCGGAGACCGGGTGCGGTGCCGGAGACCGGCGCGGCAAGGTGCCGGCGTACGCGGGACCTCCGCCACCGCGAACGCCGCATGGTGGGCTGCGAACCCCTGCCATGCGGCGGCGCATCGGCCCGCTGCGGTATCGCGCCCCGCGAAGGGGCACGGGAACCGCGCGATCGGCCGCGGACGACCCGCAGCGAACGGACCGCCATTCCAGCGGAGCGTTCAGGACGCGGTCTTGACGTCCTCCGCGATGATCCGCTCGATGTTCCGCTCGGCCAGGGCCGTGATGGTCACGAAGGGGTTGACTCCGATGGACCCCGGGATGAGCGCGCCGTCCGTGACATAGAGGTTGCGGTAGCCGGCGACCCGGCCGTACCCGTCGGTGGCCTTGCCCAGGACGCAGCCGCCGAGCGGGTGGTAGCAGAAGTCGTCGGAGAAGTTCTTCAGCTGCGGCCCGAACAAGTCGTAGCGGTACATCGTCGTGTTCGCCTTGTTGATCCGGTCGAAGAGCGACCTCGCGGCGTCGACCGCGGGCCTGTTCTGGTCCCGGGTCCAGCGCAGCACCGCCCGGTCGCTGGCCTTGTCGTAGACGAAGGTGCCGCGCTCGGGGTTCTTGGTGATCGCCAGATAGAGACTGACCCAGGTCTCCAGGCCGGCCGGCATCGGCGCGATCTCCGCGAAGACCGGGGCGGCGGGGTTGTTCCAGTCGTCGATGCCCAGGGCGGGAATCGACGACTGGTGAGCACCGGTGGGGTTCCAGACGTGGTTGGCCCGGCCGGTCATGATGTTGCCGTTGGGGCCCCAGCCCGCGCCGACCTCGGAGTTGAGCTCGGGCAGCGCACCGGTGTCCCGGGCGCGCACCAGCAGCTCGGTGGAGCCGAGACTGCCGGCGCCGAGGAACAGATGGCCACAGGCGATCTCCTTGCCGGCGACGGTCTTGCCGTCGGCGTCGATCTGGTCCACGGACAGAACATAGCTGCCGTCCGGCTGCTGACGGATCGCCTTGACCTGGTGCAGGGTCTCGATGGTGACCTTGCCGGTGCCGAGCGCGGCGGCCAAGTAGGTCTTGTCCAGGCTCTGTTTGCCGTGGTTGTTGCCGTAGATGACCTCGCCCGCCAGCGCGGACTTGGGCACCTCACCGGCGTCCTCGCGTCGCATGTGGCCGAAGTCGTAGACGTTGGGGACGAAGGTGGTGCTCAGGCCCGCCTTGCCCGCCTGTTCACGCGAGACCCGCGCGAACTTGTACCACTCCGTCTTCTCGAACCAGCCCTGGTCGATGTGGTTCACCTTGAGCATGGAGTTGGCGCGCGGGAAGTACCGCTCGTACATCTGCGAGGCGTCCACGTGTGGCAGCACCTCCTCGAAGTACGCGCGCTTCGGTACGACGGCCATGCCACCGTTGACCAGCGAGCCGCCGCCGACACCCCGCCCCACGTACACCGACATCTGGTCGAAGTGCACCTTGTCCAGCACTCCCGCATACGGGGTGATGTCCCGGTTGATCACATCCAGCCACAGGAACGAGCCCAACGGGGCCTCGGTGCGCGACTTGAACCAGCTCGACCGGCGGTCGGGCGTGAGCATTCCGCAGAAGACGTTGCCGTCGTCCGCGGGCTTGTTCCACAGCTGGCCCATTTCGAGCATGAGCGTCGGAATCCCGGCCTCGCCGAGCCGCAGCGCGGATACCGCGGCGCCGTATCCCGTACCGATCACCACGGCGGGTACGAACGAGCCGCTGTCGGCCTGCGGACTCCGCTTTTCGGCGGCCGCGGCACGCGGGGCGGCGGAGATCGTGGTCATTCCGGCGGCGGCGGCGCTACTGAGCGCTGCCATTCCGAGCAGACGGCGCCGCGACAGATGCTGGTTCTGCTGGTTGTCAAACACGCTGATAGTACCTCGATCTTCGCCAACAAGACTTTCCCCGCAGGGCTGTTCCGCGGGGCCGTCCCGGTGGGAGTCGCGGGCTGTCCGTCATCGGCCCGAGCCGCCGCGCGCCCCCATCCTCATCACGAAAGACTGCGGGAAATGCCAGAGGTTCGAGGGCCGTTGACCGCCTACAATGCGACGCCCCTCCGGATCGGCGTCGCCTCGGCGGGCGCGCGGCACCTGTCTCACCCGCCGCCCGCCGACGAGTTTCAGATCGTTCGGCAGAGGCGGGCGGCATCCGGCATCGCGGCATGGACATCTCTGCTTGCCACCGCGTCCCCTATGCGGAACAGCTGGAACGAACCGTCTTCGTTGCGCACCGCCGACTGGGGCTCCTGAGTTCCGCCGTCCTGAGGCCGCACCTTGGACGGCGGAATCAACGGCTTCGCGATCTCCCGCAACCCGTCCGGAACAATCCAACTCCACGCCCCCTGCCCCATATTGAGGTCCTACCCCGCCCCACCACATAGGACACGGTCTTAGCGAGGGCTGAAACGATTTACGTGGTGAGTCCGAGGTCGAGGAGCTTGGCCGCTTTGCCGATCGAGCCGGGCATGAGGTGTCTGTAGATCTTGAACGTGATGTCCAGACTCTTGTGTCCCATCCACTCGGCGACGTGGGTGATCGGGATGCCCTGGTTGAGGCAGTTGGACGCGAAGAAGTGCCGGAATCCGTACAGAACCATCCCGTCGGGAATGTCCACCTCACCGGCCTTCTTGATGCGCTGCCACTTGTTGCCTAGGTAGTAGTAAGGGAAGGGCTTGCCGGGGTCCAGGGGGTGGCGCAGTAGATAGCCGTCGACTGCGCCGTACTTGTCGGCGTACCAGTCGATGGACTGCCGGGTGCGGGCCGGCAGGGGAACGTTCCGTCCCGGTATTCCCCGACTTTGCGATGCTTGAGGCGCGCGTACTGGTGGGTGGTCTGGTTGACCTGCTCGGTGATTCGATAGACGTCGTTGGCCACGATGCTGCGGACGTTCACTGCCGCGGCCTCGCCGTTACGCATTCCGCAGCCGCTCATCAGATCTGAGATCAACAGGAAAGTGTCGTCGCCGGCGGTCCGTATCCCGGCCAACTGGGCGGGCGAGGGGATGACGGCCTTGGCTGGGTCGTACTGCGGTGGCTTCACGCCCGCCAGGGGCCTGGCCTCGTAGATCCCCAGCCGGTGGGCATCGAGCAGGATCGACTTGAGCTTGTCGAAGGCGTTGGGCTGCGTGGCCAGACCGGCACCGTTGCGCTCCATCGTCTTGATGAACCCGTCCACCACCTTGTGGTCGAACGAGTCCATCCGCCGGCTCTCCAACGCCGGAAAGACGTGGTGCTCCAGCAGCGAGTCCAGATGCCTCAGCGAGGAAACCTCCAGATGCCGCTGGCTGTCACGCCACTCAGCTGCGTACTCCCCAAGCCGCATCGCCCCGTACTTCGCTATCCGAGCCGCCTTGCTCGCCTGGCTGGGGCTGCCCTCTTCGCGTTGTAGATATCCGTCAAACGTGTGATCGCTGCCGTGTCAGTCTCGAACCCGGACTCAACGCGCTGTTTCCCAGCGGTGTCACGAAATTGGATCTTGTACAGGTGGGGACACTTCGGCCACTTCGCCTCAGGGCGGGTGCAGTCCTTGAAGAAGGTGCCCATGCCGTGGGCGAGGGTCTTGGTGGCCATGCTCTCTTCGACTCCCCAGGTCCGATGCTGACGTTTTGCTGACAGCTGAGGGACCAAGGCGCGCCTGACCTGTGGAAGGCAGCGATGCGTTTGGTATGTGGTGGAACTTCATCGGCCGCTCCAACGAGGACATCCAGCAGGCCCGTTCGGACTGGATGACGGGGTCGCGCTTCGGTGAGGTGAAGGGGTGCGACGGGGGCCGATCCCGGCGCCGGAGCTGTCGGCAGTGCCCCTGAAAGCGCGGGGTCGGGTGCGGTGATCTGCGCATTTGTGCGATCAGCCCGACCTGTGGGGAGCGCGGAACTCGGCTCTGGAGGTGGCCGATCGACATGGTGCGGAGTCGCTCACTCCCGGTGCGCGGGAGGAGATCTGTTGCCCAGTGTGTGACCTTGTGCGGGAGGGTGTAGTAATCCCATTGCTGACCCAATGCTGACCTTTCTGGCGGTGCGTCATGTCGACACACCGGTCTGCCGCCGCACGTCCAGTGCGCCTGAGAATCGCTCGCGACGAGGGCACGCTTGCCCCATTGCCGACCCCTGGCGTGACCGAGACCGGCAGGGGATGGCAACGAGCTCTTCCCCACGCTGCCATCGACGCTCGCTCCGCCCCTGCCTTCTGAGGGCCGTAGTACCAGTCAGGACCAGCCCAGCCCTCTGGGAGACGGTCATAGTCGACGTCGACCGGGGGAAGCGTGCGGAACGCGGCGCGGATCTTGGAGTTCTCGTGGAAGGTGCGGGAGGTCCGGGCGAGTTCCGTGTCGCCGCCGAGGGAGAGATCGACCGGCGCGAGGCGGCCGACGGGCTCCGGCCGGGGAGCGATCCCGGGCAGGCGGCTCCGGACGACCGTGGGCCAGCCGACTGGTCGCCCCTGACAGTTCACGCCCGCGAGTTCAGGTCAAAGAGTGGCACGAACACGTCATATGGGTACGGAGTGGACCCTTCCGTCGCGGCCCTGATGCCACTGTCCGGGGGCGGTGCCCGACCGAGGCACTGATTGATGAACTGCCTGACTCAAGGAGTTCGCTCGTGGGGAAGAGAGTCATCACGCTCCTCGCAACCGCCGCAATCGCCAGCCTGACACTCGTCGGACAGGCGAGCGCGGCACCCTCGAACCACACCCCCTCCGCCGCCACTGGCAAGACAGCGACGATGGGAGCCTTCTCCGACCAGACGCGCTACGCGCCCTTCACCCTCAACCACGATCAGTCGGTCAGCTCCAACACGGCCCGACTCGTGATGCAGTCCGACGGCAATCTCGTCATCTACGACGAGTTCAACCGGGCCCGCTGGGCCTCCAATACCGTCGGCCAGGGATGGACCGCCAACTTCCAGGGGGACGGCAACTTCGTCGTCTACACCCGTTCCGGGCATCCGGTGTGGGCCTCCAACACCGAAGGTCACCCGGGCTCACGCCTGGTGATACAGGACGACGGCAACGTCGTCATCTATGACGGCAGCCGCGCGGTCTGGGCATCGGGCACCAACCACTGATCCCCTCGTTTGTGGCAGGCCGGGTCCCGCATGGGCCCGGCCTCGCCTGCTCGTGGGCCTCAGGCTGCACATCCAGCAGCGGTCAGGCGCTGGCCCCTAATACCGAGGCTCGACCGTGCAGTTGGCGAATGGGCGGACGAGTGCGGTGCGGCTGGTGGTGTTCGTGCTGAGGGCCCTTGAGTTGGCGTTCGAGGGTGGACTGGCTTGCTAGGTATTGGTGGTTGGGGGATAGCCGTGGTCGTCGCTCCAGGCTGCGGCCCGCTTGGTGAGCTGCCGCAGGAACTCGGCTTCCTCGTCTGCCTGCCCGGCATGCGCAGCCTCGGTGAGCTGTCGGTGTAGGCGCATGACAGTGCCCCAGCTCGTCGGCGTATGCACGGCCGGCGTCCCGCCCACCCTGGCGGAAGCCGTTACGCATCCGCTGGTCAAGCCGGTCGGCGATGAACTGGTAGAGCAGTGTGCCGGTCTCCTGGTTGCCGCGTATGCCGCCCCGTGCACCGGTGGTGTACCGACCGTACATTGGTACGTTGGCGAACGGGGCGCGCTCGGCTCTCCTCACGGGCCGTACGTACACGCGCCGTGGGATGGGCGAGCCCTTCGCCCACCGGCCCGCTTCCTTCAGGTCCTCGTTGCTGCCCCCGGTCGGCGAGGTCGGTTGCACCGCTGGCTCGCATGCCCTGCGCGGAAACTGGGCCGCCGTTGCTGCTCAACCCGGCTGGGTTGAACCAGTGCTTGACGCGCTCGTTGACGGTGTGGCCGCGCGGGTAATCGCCCCGTTGCGTGGCTGTCTCCTTTCCCGTCGCGGTGGAGGTGACAGCGCCGTCCTTGAGTACGTGGATGATGTGAGCCTCGATGCCGGTGGGTTCAAACTCGTCCCGGTAGTCCGGGTGCCATGCGTAGCCGGAGGCTAGGTTGCGCAGGGCGTGGTTGAAGCCATCGATCAGGCCGACGTCCCGCTCGCCGATCGACCCGCGGTCGCGGTGAGGGCGCAGATCCTCGTACGCCATGAGCATCTCCATGATGCCTGCGGCGAATGACTCGGCGGGGCCGGCGTCGTCGTCGCGCTGTCGCTGACGATCGCGACCGCGCCGCGAGCAGTGGCTTGCTCCGGAAACACGGCGTCCCCTCGCCTGGTTACAGGCAGGGGGACGCTTCGTTCAGCAGTGGGTCAGGTCACCTGGTGCATTCGGCGAGGCCGATGATGAGGCCGCCGAAGACTCCGCCCAGGACGGCTTCGGGCTGCCCCAGGGCGGCACCGAGGAGGCCGAAGGTGGCTCCCTCGCCCATCTTGTCTCCGATGCAGTTCATGCGGCCCCTCTTGTCGCTGGACGCGGCAGGCCGCATCATGGCGGCCGTCTTCATCATGGTCTTCTTCGCGGCGGCCGGTGCGGCGGCTGCCTTCACCGAGAAGACCGGCGGGCTCACGGTGCCGGTGATCGTGTCGCCGGTGACGCCTTCGACGGTCTGGGTCACCGTGTTGCCGGAGACGGTCAGGCCGACCTTGTGGGTCGTACCGTTGGTGTCCGTCAGCGTGGTGGGGAGGATGGTGGCAACAGTGCCGTCGGTGTCCGTCGCGGTGACGGTGCCGTTGGACGACGTCACCTGACTTCCCGCGGGAAGGCTGAAGGTCTTCGTCGTGGTCGTGGCGAAGGTCTGCGGCTTCACATCAGGGCTGGTCGTACTGCCACTGCTGCCGGACGGGTCGGTGCTGGTGTGGGCGATGTACATCGTGGATCCGGCGGCCGAGTTGATGACGGGGACGGTGACCGTCGCGTCCGTGGTCCACGGCTGGTTGTCCGTGTTGAAGGTCCAGGTGCCGGTGACCTTCTTGCCGACGGCCGCGAAGTCGACCCACGCGTAGTTCTTCGACGGGACGTCCACGGCGATGCCGTTGATCGTCGTCTCGTCGGAGGTGTACACCGTCGTCGTGGTCAGCTGGTTGGAGATCATGGCCTGGAGCGGGACGGACACTCCCACGGAGGACGACAGGCCTACGGAGAACGCCTGCGACCATCCGGAGTGGTAGATCGTGGTGAAGACCTGCTTCATGGACGAAGCGGTGTCGTTGTACCAGACCGACGAGGCGGGCTGGCGGGGCAGCGCTGCGGGCTGCCCTTCGGACTTCTCGGTCCACGAGCAGGTGGAGGTCTTCTTGGAGCACAGGTCGGCGTAGTAGTCGAGGGCGAGGCTCTTGGCTTCGGCCGCCTTCGACGCGGGGATCGTCCATTCCTGGCTCGCGCTGCCGTTGCAGGCGTTGGGCTGGGCGAGGATGCCCCACAGGTGGAGGCCACCCCGGTTGTCCATGCAGTACTCGGTGCCGCTGCTGTCGTCGCGGCGGACGATGCCGAAGGTGTTGGGCTTGCCGTCGACGGGGCGGAAGTGCCACTGCTCGCCGTCCTTGCCGCAGGACTGCTGTACGGCGGGCTGGGAGGCGTAGATGCACTTTCCGGAGGAGGTGCTGGCGATGTTGAACGTGCCGGGATCGCTGAGCTTGATCAGGCGCCAGTTCGTGTAGTTGGTGCCGTCGGGGGTGACGGAGATCTGGTTTCCGTCGCCGGTGCCCGTCGCGTTGAGTGCGCCGTCGGTGTTGGTGAAGGTGTAGGCGTCGGTCGTCGCCGCGCTGGCCGAAGCGGCGAGGGCCGCAAGGGCGGGCGTGAACAGGGCCAGGGCGAGGGCCGGCACGGTTAAGAGTTTCGCGGTTCTTTTCATGATCGCTTTCCGTGTCGGGTCTGTGCTGTTTCTGTGGAGGTCCTGGCGCCTCGGCGAGCGTAGAACGGCGCACTCCGGAATGGCAGATTCCCGCCGAAACTGCCCCCGTGATCTAGGGCACGGCCCGTCTCCCGCACCTTCCGGATGGACACCACCGCGCACGAGTTTGACGTCGTTTCAGTTGGGGTGAGGCGGCGGTGGTCAGCCAGTTGACTGACGTCTGACACTGGCCCTCAAGGACCCGGGTCTGTGCATTGCGGCGCGCGAGTGACAACGGTTTGGAATGCTCAGCGAGACATCGCGAGCTGTCGCTCTGTCCTCTGCCGCTCCCACGAGAACGCCGCCCGGGGCGCCTTGGGAGCCACCCCGTGAGCGGCTGGCGATCCTGCCGAGTGTCGATCGGGAGAAGGCGGCTCACGCTCACGCACGGCGTGCCACCCTCCGCAGCCGGTACTCGGTCTTGTGGCCGTAGGCCATCTTCTTCGACCGCTCGCGCTCGGCAGCGGTCGGGAATGTTGGGCGGGGCCAGGGCACCGCCCGCTGCATGTCGCCATCGCCGGCGGGCGGCGGAATTGTCGGTATCCGGCGAGGAAGACGATGAGCATGGAGACGGCAATCCCGTTGCGCGAAGCGGCATTTCATGGCCTGTCCCAGAGGTCTGTACGGTCGGATTCATGGACTGGAATCTTCAGACGGCAGAAGAACTCGCGGCCGCTTTGCGTGCTGGTGAAGTGACCTCGGCGGAACTGACCGACGAGGCGATCGCCCGTATCGAGCGCGACGACAAGGCGATCAACGCGATCTGTGTGCCGGACTTCGACCGTGCACGGGCCGCCGCGCGCGGTGCCGACCAGGCGCGTGCCCGCGGTGAGGACCGGCCGCTGCTCGGCATTCCGGTGACGGTCAAGGAGTCCTACAACATCGCCGGGCTGCCCACGACCTGGGGCATGCCGCAACACCGGAACTACATGCCGCCCGAGGACGCGGTGCAGGTGTCGCGACTCAAGGCCGCGGGCGCGGTGGTGCTCGGTAAGACCAATGTGCCCTTGGGGCTGCAAGACATACAGAGCTTCAACGAGATCTACGGCACCACCAACAACCCGTGGGATCAAGCTCGCACGGCGGGCGGATCGTCCGGCGGATCGGCGGCGGCCCTGGCGTCCGGATTCGGCGCGCTGTCCATCGGCTCCGACATCGGCGGTTCGCTGCGCACCCCCGCGCATTTCTGCGGCATCTACGCGCACAAGCCGACACTCGGGCTGGCGGCGAACCGCGGCATGGTCCCGCCGCCCGCGCCGGCCTTGCCGTCAGAGCTCGACCTCGCCGTCGTCGGTCCGATGGCACGCACCGCCCGCGACCTCACGCTCCTGCTCGACGTCATGGCCGGCCCGGACCCGCTGACATTCGGCGTCGCGTACGACTTGACGCTGCCGCCCGCGCGCCATGAACGGCTCTGCGACTTCCGGGTCCTGGTCCTCGACCAGCATCCGTTCATCGCGACCGGGGACGCTGTGCGTGCGGGCGTGAACCGGGTGGCCGACGCGCTGGTCGACGGCGGCGCCCGCGTCGTACGGCACAGTCCGCTGCTGCCCGACCTGAGCGAGGCCGCGACGCTCTATACGCAATTGCTGATCTCCAGCTCCGTTGCGCGTTTTCCCATCGAATCGTACGAGCAGCTGCGGACCCGAGCTGCCGGACTGAGCACGGACGACCAGAGCCTGGACGCTGCGCGGCTGCGCGCCATGGTGTTCAGCCACCGCGACTGGATGGAGGCGAACAACCGTCGCGAACTCCACCGCCACGGCTGGCGGCAGTTCTTCGCCGAGTTCGACGCCGTGGTGTGCCCGATCACGCCCACTCCGGCGTTCCCGCACGACCACAACCCCAATCCGCTGGAACGGCGAATCGACATCGACGGCGTCGAGTACCCGTACCTCGACCAGCTCGTCTGGGCTGGCCTGGCCACCATGCCCGGCCTGCCCGCCACCGCCATACCCGCGGGTCGGTCCCCCGAGGGCCTGCCGGTGGGAGTGCAGCTCATCGGCCCCATGTTCGAGGACCGCACCCCGCTGAGGCTGGCCGAACTGCTTGAGCAGACGATCGGCGGCTTCCAGGCACCGAACTAGGGCGAACTGCCGGGAGTCCGTCGAGGGCGAGGCGCGGACCACGACGAGATCCTGCGAATGGGTGTGCTGCGGTCCCGCGTCGGCGGAGAAGTACTCCGGTTCTCACCGGCACTGAACATCACCGAGGACGCATTGGGGCACGGGCTCGACGTGATCGAGGCGGTGCTGCGGGGACGGTAGCCCGGCTCGCGGACTCGCCCATGACAGACCGGAGCCCGCCAACCCCGAAAGGGTGGCGGGCTCCGGCCTGCTCTGCACCGGGGTGGGCCGGTCGTCCCCGGGGCGGGATTCGTGCGGCTCTGTGGGACGTACACTCCACCCATGGGTTGCACATATGCGGTGAGGGAGTGCCTGAGAGGCGTCCCGCGCGTGCTGTGCCCCACTGCGCCACGGACCTGCTGCCGTGCGCTGCACGGTTTCGGCTAGCCCGGGCCGGCCGTTCCTGACGGATCCGATTCCGGTCGTCCTTTCCGCCCGCGGAGTTCTGCCGCCGCGCCGGCGCCTTCTCACAGTTCCGTTTTTCTCCAGTTGGTGCGCATTCCGCAGTCGCCCGCACCACTGAGCCGTCTGTCCCGCACCTCCCTGTCGCCCAGCCCTTGCATGTTCCCGCACCATTCCCGCGGCCCCTCGGCGTGCCGTCGCCGTTGTCGGCGACGGTTGGACGTTCGACCGGGCCGCACCCTTGAGAGGCCCCCTGTGAAGTTGAGCGAGTTGCTGGCCGGACACGACCACGAGGTTCTTCTGGGCGATCCGCACACACAGATCACCGCGGGAACGTGCTTCGACGCGCACCGCGTCTCGCCCGGCTCCCTGTTCATCGCGGTGCCGGGGCATCGCGAGGGCGGCCCCGAGGCCATCGGTCCTGCCCTGGCTCGCGGCGCCGTAGCGGTGCTCGTCGGCACTGCGACGGCCGACCTCCCGGCCTCGGTGCGGGCGACGGAAGCCGGCGTGTGTGTCGTACGGGTGCCCGACACCCGGACGGCGGCCGCAGTCGTCACCTCTCGCTACTACGGTGAGCCCGGCCGGGACATGGACATGGTGGCCGTCACCGGCACCAACGGGAAAACGTCGGTCTCGTACATGGTGGAGTCCGTGCTGCGGCTCGCCGAAGGCGCACGGGTCGGGGTGATCGGGACGGCCGGCAGCCGGATCGGCGACGCACTGATCCCCATGCCGAGATCAGTGCTGACCACACCGGAGTCGCCGGACTTCCAGTACCTACTGGGACAGATGCGCGACCGTGAGGTGAGCACCGTGGTCCTGGAAGCCACCTCGATGGGCCTCCTGAACCACCGGGTGGACCACGCCTTCATCGACGTCGGCATCTTCACCAACCTCACCCAGGACCACCTGGACGACCACGGCACCATGGAGAACTACCGGGACGCGAAGCTGCGCCTGTTCCAGGGGCTGTGCCGGCGGGCGGTGGTCAACGCCGACGACCCGGTGGGAGCCGGAATCGGGGCGATGATGCCCGGCCAGGTCACCACGTACGCCCTGGACGCCGAGGCGGACTACCGGGCGAGCGAGCTGAGCATGGACGCCTTCGGTACGCGCTTCACCCTCCACCACGACGGGCACAAGTACCCGGCGGCGATCCCTGTCCCCGGGCGGTTCTCGGTGGCCAACGCGCTCGCCACCGTGGCGGCGTGCCACCTTCTGGGGCACGACCTGGAGGGGCTGGTCGCAGCCCTCGACCGGATGCCACCGGTCCCGGGACGTTTCGAACGCTTCCAGACCCCCCGCGGTACGTCAGTGATCGTGGACTACGCGCATTCCCCCGACTCGCTGGACAAGGTCCTCACCGCCATCCGGGAATTCGCCACCAACGAGGTCATCACCGTCTTCGGCTGCGGCGGCGACCGGGACACCACCAAGCGCTCGCAGATGGGGGAGATCGCCGGTACCCACTCCGACCTGGTCGTCCTGACCTCCGACAACCCTCGCAACGAAGACCCCGAAGCGATCCTCGACCAGATCACGCCGGGCCTGGTGACGAGCGGCACCCGCTTCGAGCGGTACGCCGACCGGGGACGGGCCATCGCTTTCGCCCTGGCCACCGCCGGGCCGGACGACATCGTCCTGATCGCAGGGAAGGGGAGCGAGCCGTACCAGATCGTCGGCGAACAGCTGCTTCCGTTCAGCGACATGGCGACGGTACGCGAACTCGCCTCCGCGCAGGAGCAGTCGGGCGCCACACGGCCTGTGCAGGTGGGAGGGAGGCAGCCCGCCATCCGAGGCGGTGCCGGGGCCATGGAGGACAAGACCCCCAAGCGATAGGCCAGGCTCTGGCCAGCGGGGGTTGGGCCACCAGGTGTGAGCCCGAGCCACCTCAAGTTGCGTACGGAGCACGGTGATAGGCCTGCGGAGACCGAAGTAGCAGCCCGCTCGCCCCACTCCGTGGCCAATTGCCGCTCCGGCAAGGCCCGTTCACGCGGTGTTCGCCGTCCGTCCCTTCCCCGCTGGCTCACCTGTCGGTCTCCGCTGTCACTCTCCGGACGATTTCCGGGACTCAGGAGGCCGCAGTGACACACCCCTCGCGCAGAACCGTTCTTCGGGGCACGGCAGCCGCCGGCGCCCTCGCCACGGTGCCGGGCTCGGCCCTGCTGTGGAGCCGGCCCGCCGTCGCGGGGACCCCCGGCCCCGAGCAGGTGCACCTGCAGTACGGCAACGAGCCGTCACGTGAGATGACGGTCTCCTGGGCGAGCGGGGCCTCGGTGCGCCGGCCCCGGCTCCGACTGGGCACACCCCGCGGCGGCTTGGGTCACACGGTCCCGGCCGAGACGCGTACCTACGTCGACGGGCTGAACAAGGTCGAGACCTACACCCACCACGCGAAGCTGCACGGCTTGCGCCCCGACACCACGTACGTGTACGAAATCGTCCACGACGGCGCCTCGCCGGTCCGCGGGACCTTCCGTACCGCCCCCGGCCGCGAGCGTGCGGCGTTCCGGTTCACCAGCTTCGGCGACCTCGGCACCGGGTCCGCCTCCTGGAGCAAGTCGGCGATCCACGGCGCCGCCGCGGTGCGCCAGGTCGAGCAGTTCAACCCGCTGTTCCACCTCCTCAACGGTGACCTGGCGTACGCCAACAACAACCAGGACCGCCAGCCGCAGTGCTGGGACGCGTTCATGAACAACATGTCGGTCTCGGCGCGCAACCGGCCCTGGATGCCGGCACCGGGCAACCATGAAGTCGAGGCAGGAGGCGGCGAGTTGGGCTATGCCTCGTACCACGCCCGTTTCGACCTGCCGGACAACCAGACCCGCGACTTCTGCGGCAACTGGTACGGCTTCCAGGTCGGCTCGGTCCTGTTCCTCTCCGTCGACGGCAATGACATCGCGATCGAGGACGACGCCAGCATCGATCCGGCCACCGGCCGTTCCGTCTACATCAGCGGCTACAGCGAGGGCGCCCAACTGCACTGGCTTGAGCGGACGTTGAAGCGGGCGCGTGCCGGCCGGGAGGTGGACTGGATCGTCGTGTCGATGCACCAGTTCGCCATGTCGTCCTCGGCCGCCAGCCACGGCGGCGACATCGGCATCCGAGAACAGCTGCTGCCCCTGTTCGACCGGTACGCGGTCGACCTGGTCCTGTGCGGTCACGACCACGACTACGAGCGCACCCACCCGGTGCGCGGCACCGACCCCGGCAGCCTGCTGCGGCCCAGTGTCGTCGACGACGGACTCAAGGAAGTCGACACCTCCAAGGGCACGGTCCACCTGATTCTGGGCGGTGGCGGAACGGCCTCGCACGACGACACCTATCTCGGCGACTCCGACGGCAGCGGCATCCCGGACGCCTTCGTGCGCACCAAGCGTCTGCCGTTCAAGGCCGACCCCGACGCGAAGGAGAAGGCCACCTGGTCGGCGGTCCGCGACCCCGACACCGCCCACCCCTACGGAATGGCGGTCTTCGACGTCGACCCCGGCCGTCTCCCCGGCGGGCGCACCAGCATCACCGTCAGCTATTACCACTCCCAGGAAGCGACCACGGCCAACCCGTTCCCGACGCCGGTGCTCTTCGACCGCTTCACCGTCCACCGCAACCGCCGCGACGGCTGGACCGCCCCCGACCACCGGTCGGCCGCCAAGGCTTCGGCCGCGCGGTGACCGCCCGGCCCGGTGGGCGCGCCACGGCTGACATGGCACCAGCATGTTGTTCCTGGCGGTGATCCTCGTCCTCGCAGGAGCACGCATCTCCCATTTACCCGGACCTCGGCGGGGCGTCCGGCCCGTTCGCAGCCCAGGGCGGCCGTAGCGTTGCCGGCATGTGTTGGAGCGCGACGGCCGATCTCGTGGCGGGCACGGCCATCACGGCGGTGGGCGCCGCCTCGGTGACCCTGGCGGCCCGGCGCCCCCGTGACGTGCCGTTGGCCGCGCTCCCCGTTCTTCTGGGGCTCCACCAGATCATCGAGGCCGCGGTCTGGCACAACGGCGGTGGCACCGGGCCCGCCACCGTCGCCTGGGCGGTCATCGCGCTCCCGCTGTTGCCGCTCTGGGTACCCGCGGCCGTGTGGTGTGCCGCGCTCCCGAACGCCCACCGGCGCCTGCTCTTCCCGTTGGCAGCGGGAGTCCTGACCTCGGCGGCGCTCGTCCATGTGCTGGCGACCCGTACCGTGCGGGCCGAGATCCGCGGGCACACCGTCGGGTACTCCGTAGGACTGGCTCAGGCGGGGCTCATCCTCGCCGGCTACCTCCTCGCCACCATCGGCTCCCTGCTCTTGTCCGGCGACGGCGGCCTTGTCCTCCTCGGTGCGCTGGTCGGTGTCGGCGTGGTGGTGTCCTTCGTGCTGTGGCGGGAGGAGTTCGTCTCGACGTGGTGTGCGTTCGCCGCGGTGTGCTCGGTGGTCCTGTTGCGCTGGACGATGCGGCGTCGGCCGCCGGGCCCTCCGCCCGCGTGCGCGAGGTCGGGTCGAGCATGATCGAGGACGCCTCCGCCACCGGCCCGCGCGGGGACGGCCGGGTCAGATCGCCCCGGGGCGCCGGTGCAAGAGCTTCGGTGTCGGCAGGGAGTCGCGGCCGATGACGTTGTTCACCAGGAAGCGGCGGGCCGGGCCGACCGGGCGGGGGACCGGGCGGAAGGTCAGCCGGTGCAGATAGAACCAGCCCTCCTCGAAGACGCGGACGGCGGTCGTCATGCACGTCCTGAAGTCGTCCGTCCGCCGTCGTCCGACCAACTCCACCGCACGGTCGTAGTCCGACTCCAGGTTGGCCAGCCAGCATTGCAGCGTACGACCGTAGTGGTCGAAGTCGTTGCGCACCGCGACCAGGTCGAACAGGCCGTCGCTCGCGGCCTGCAACTCGCCCAGGTAGGAGGGGTTGCACTCGGGGTAGACCTGGCTGGCCAGGTACAGGCCGCGCAGCAGGTCAAGGTCCATCGGGAAGCGGTGCCCCCAGGTGATCGTCTGCACGACGAGCCTGCCCTCCGGGGCGAGCCACTCGCGGGCGCGCGTGAAGAACTCCCGGTAGCCGCGGACCTTGGCCCGGCCGGACATCCCGGGCCGGGCGAAGTGCTCCATCGCCTCGACGCAGAGGATCGCGTCGTAGGGGTGGGCGGGGCGGTGGTCCGCCCAGTTCTCGCAGCGTACGTCGACGCGGGGGATCGCCAGGTTCCGCGTCCAGGCGACCGAGGCCTCGCTCAGGGTGATCCCCATGACGGATTCGACGTCGTAGTCCGCGACCATCCGCTGCATCTCCCCGCCGTAGCCGCAGCCCACGTCGAGCACCCGGCTGCCCTGACGCACACCCGCCTGGCCCAGGAGGTAGTCGGTCTTGCGGAGTTGGGCCTTTTCCAGGGTGTCGTCCTCGCCGTCCCACAGCGCGCTCGCGTACGCCAGGCTCGGGCCGAGCCAGATGCGGAAGAAGTCGTCGGAGACGTCGTAGTGCTTGGCCGCGGCCGCCCGGGAGACGCCGCGATAGCCGTTCGTACGGGACATGGTCCACCTCTCGACAGGGAGATCGGTCGGAGCGCCGGGGAAGCCCGGCGAAGGTCATTCCTTCCACACGGCCGGAAGCCGCCGCTCCAGCCAGGGGGGCAGCCACCAGTTGGCGCCGCCCGCCACGGCCATCACCGCGGGGACGAGCAACAGCCGTACGACGGTGGCGTCCAGCAGGATCGCGAAGGCCAGGCCGAAGCCGAACTGCTTGAGTTCGAGGACCCGGGCGAAGAGCAGGCTGCCGAAGACGATCACCATGATGGCGGCGGCCGTGGTGATCTGCACGGCCGTGCGCGCCAGGCCCGCGGGGACGGCCTCCCGGTCGCTGCCGGTGCGCAGCCGCTCCTCCATGATCCGGCTGACGAGAAAGATCTCGTAGTCCATGGAAAGACCGAAGAGCACCGCGAAGAGGGCGACCGGGAGGTACGCCTGGAGCGTGCCCGAACTGGTGAAGCCGAGGACGTGCTCGCCCCACCCGAACTGGAAGATCACGGTGGTCGAGCCGAGGGCGGCGGCCGTCGCCACCAGGTTGAGCAGGACCGCCTTGAGCGGTACGAGCACGCTGCGGAAGACCACCAGCAGATAGCAGAACGACAGGACCAGGATGACGAGTACGACCAGCGGCAGCTTGCCGGAGGTCTCGTCGGCCAGGTCGACGTACTGCGCGCTGAGCCCGCCCACCCGTACCTGGGTGCCGGAATCGGTGAACGCGGCCCGCACCGGACCCGACCGCAGGTCGCGGACGAAGGTGCTGGCCTCGGGGGAGTCGACGCGCTTCGTCGTCACGATCTGCACGCTCGCGCAGTCTCCCGAGCGCTCGACGGGCAACAGCTGGGCGATCCGCGGGTCGTTCCTGACGTCGGCGACCAGCCGTCCCACCCCCGGCTCGGCGGCCGGCCCGCAGGCGACGACCTGCACCGGGCCGACCGCGCCCGGGCCGAAGGACGAGGCGACGATCCGCTGGCCCTTGCCCGAGGGGGTGCCGGTCAGGGACGCGAGACCCCAGTCGACGCCCAGCTTGATCGAGGCAAGCGGCGTCGCCAGCAACACCAGCAGGCACAGTGCCGGAACGCCGAGCCGATAGGGATGGCGCAGCACGATGGAGGCCCAACTCGCCCAGCGGCCACGGTCGTTGGCCATGCGCAGCCAGCGCGGCAGCCGGCCCTTGTTCACCCGCGGACCCAGCACCGCGAGCAGCGCCGGGAGCGCGGTGAGCGAGGTGAACAGGCAGCACAGGACCATCAGGCCGGACGCGACGGCGATCTCCATGAAGATGTGGCCCCGGATGAGGACCATCGATCCGAGCGCCACCCCGACGATCAGCCCCGCGGTCAGCACGGTCCGGCCCGAGGTGCGCAGTGCGATCGACACCGAGGTGTCGACGGCCGCCCTGTCGTCCCCGAGCCGGGCCAGTTCCTCGCGGAACCGGCTGATCACGAACAGTGCGTAGTCGATGCCGATCCCGATGCCGATGACCGTCGCGACGACCGTCACGAACCGGTCCAGGCTCAGCGGCTCCGCGAGGAGTCCGAGCAGCGCCGTGCACACGAGGACCGCGCCCACCGCCATCATCACCGGCACGAGCGCCGCGACCAGCACGCCGAACGCGAGCAGCAGCGCGAGCAGCGCGATCGGAAGTCCGATGGCCTCGGCGACGGACTGGTCGCGCAGTTCGACGGCCGACAGGTCGTCGGTGAGTGCCGAGGGGCCGGTGAGGTAGGCCTCCACCGGCTGGCCCACGGCCGCCTCCCGGATGCGGCGTTGCAGATCCGCCGCCTGGTCGGAGCGCTTCGAGAGGCTGCCCGTCATCGGGAAGGTCGCCACCGCCGCATGCCCGTCCGCCGAGATCTGCCCCGGCGCGCCGTACGGCCCGGTCGGCCGCACGGTGTCCGCGGGCAGCGCGGCCAGGACGTGTTCGACCGAGCGCCGGTACGCCGGATCGTCGGCCGTCAGGCGCGCGGAGCGGAACACGACCACGCCGTGCTCCGCCCCCGCGTCCGGGAAGTGGCGCTCCATGAGCCGCTGTGCCTGACCGGACTGCGAACTCTGCACCGTGTAGTCGGGAGCGGCCAGCCGTGACTCCACGCTCGGGTAGAACAGCGCCGACGCGATCAGCAGACCGAGCCAGGCGGTGAGTACCACGGCGCGGTACCGGGCCATGAGCCCGCCCCAGCGATACAGCGGGGAGGGGCCACGGGGTGGGTCGGGCAAGGGAACGTCCTCATCTCGTGTACGTGTACGTCATTCGCGGTGCGACGGGCCGTGCGGAGCCGTCGGTTCGAGCAGCGTCCGTAGCGTCCGCTCGGCCTTGAGGCTTCCGTCGGACAGCCGCTGCCGGGTGGTGTGGTAGCGCTTCTTTCCGCTGGTGGTTCGCGGGATGACCCGGCGGCGGGCGAACAGGACGACGTCGACGGGAAGGTCGAGCAGGCGCAGCTGCCTGGCCTGATGAGCCGTCAGTTCATGGGCTCCGCCGTCGTGTTCCACGAGCGCGGTGATGTCGCTCGCCGGGTCGTGGATGTCGGCCTCGAACACGATGATCTCGTGGGCGGGGTGGTCCAGGATGCGCGAGACCTGCTCCTCAAGGAGCGTGGCGAGGTGGTTGCGGCCCTGCCGGATGATGACGTGCTTGCGGCGCTCCAGGACGAACAGCTCGTCCCGGTGCCAGAAGCCCAGGTCGCCGGTGGGCAGTCCTTCGGGGAAGGGCTCGGGGCTGCCGGTCGCCGGGTCGAGCCGGCCGAGGGCCACGCTCGTGCCGCGCAGGATGATCTCGCCGAGCACGCCCTCCGCCTCGACCGGGCGGCTCTCCTCGTCGATGAGCGTGACCGTCAGTCCGTCGAGGGCCCGTCCCACGGAGAACACCGGGATGCCCGGGCCCGCCGGTGGCTCCTCGCCGAGGAGACCTTCGCCGAGGAGCCGCAGCGAGGCACCGCTCTCCAGGCCGACCGGGTCGACGACCACGTAGCGCGGGGTCTCGCCCGGCGTCCACATGGAACTGGCGAGCGTCGACTCGGCCATGCCGTAGCTGGGGATCAGGCTGCCGTCGCGGAGGCCGTAGGGGGTGTAGGCGCGGTGGAAGCCGGCCATGGTGGTGAGCCGGATGGGCTCCGCGCCGATCACCGCGCAGCGCAGCGCCGACAGGTCGCAGCCCTCCAACTCGCCGGGGTCGACGGCCCGGTGGGCGTGGTCGTAGCCGAAGTTCGGCGCTGCGGTGATCGTGCCCCGGTAGGTGCTGAGCGCCTGCGCCCACAGGTGCGGGCGCACGATGAAGTCGGTGGGCTTCATCATGTACAGCGGCCAGGCGTGGAAGAAGCTCAGCAGTCCCATGCCGACCAGGCCCATGTCGTGGAAGAGCGGCAGCCACGACACCACCCGGTCGTCGTGCCCGGCGTGCAGGGAGACGTACAGCGCGCGCAGATTGGCGCAGACGTTGGCGTGCGAGACGGCGAGGAGCTTGGAGTCGCCGGTGGAGGCGCTGGTGGCCTGGAGGAAGGCGACCGCGTCACCGCCGGGCCCGGCCGCCGCGGGAAGGAAGTCGAGGGCGTCGTACCGGTCGGCCTCGCGGGGCAGCATCACCACCGGGTCCGGGAACTCGGTCTCGGTCAGGCCCTCCTGAAGTGCGAGGACCGCCTGGCCCGGCGGGAACATCGCGAGCGTCCGCTCGATGTGCCGGCGAAACGCCTCCTCGCCGCCGAGCGCGCGCGGTGACGGCAGGATCAGCGGCCGCCCGCCGGCCCACAGCGCGGCGAAGAACGCCTGCAGCGTGGGCAGTTGATCATCGGCCGCGATCACCACCACCCGGTCCTCGGGCAGCTTGCGGCCGAGCAGCGCGCTGGTGCGCAGGAACCTGTCGTACGAGAGGAACACCTCCGGCCTGCCGGGGGACAAGAAGTGCACACCGCTGCCGGGATCGGCGTCCCGTACGGCATCGCGGACCGCGTCCAGGAAGTTCATGCCGCACCTGCCAGCCGTCGCTCGACCAGGGTCACCAGGCCCAGTGGGGACATCGCGAGCAGCGAGTCGCTGTCCTCGAAGGGCACGCCGCACACTTCGGCGAGCCTGACGCCGACGCGCAACTGGCTCAGCGAGTTCAGCCCGTAGGCCTGGAAGGGCGTCTCGTCTAGCCGGAGCACCGAGGTGTCGACGCCGTCGTCCACGGCCGAGACAGTCTCGACGAGCCGCTCGAAGATCATGTTCTTGGTCATGCCGCATCCCTTCGCGGTCCGTGGAAGACGAAGCTGGCCAGCGCCGTGGTGATCCCCGCCGAGGCCACGAGCAGCAGCACCCGGTCGCCCTCCGCCAACTCGCCGTCCCGCAACGCCTCGGACATGCTGACCGGCACCGCGGCCGCGACCGTGTTGGCGTGCCGGGCATGGTGGAAGCGGTACTTCGCGGCGTCGATGCCGCACTCCGTCACGACGTGCCGGCTCGCCCCGTCGCTCGCGGAGTGCCCGAAGACCAGGTCCGCCTTGAACTCCTCGAACCGGGGCTCCTCCCGGTAGTGCTCGATCAGCTTGCGGGTGCCGAACTCCATCAGGCTCAGCCCGAACGACACGAACTGGAGCGGGCGCGGCTCGCCCGCGGCCGCCGGCTTCTTGGCGAAGTAGGCGTCGAAACCGGGCAGCGGCACGAAGCACAGGTCGCGTGCCTCGCCATGGGTGCGGAAGTCCGCGTCGAATCCGTCGTCCTCCTCGCCCGGTGGCTGCGCGGTGACGATGGTGGCGGTGGCCGCCTCGCCCAGGGTCACCGTCGGATGCCAGTGCGCGAACTCCGCGAGCGAGCGCAGCTCGTAGCGGTAGACGTCGGCCGCCCCGAACTCGGCGTTCACGATCATGATGGTGCGGTAGCGGCCGGTGCGCAGGAAGGCGTCCGCGACCTGGAGGGCCCGCACCCAGCTCGCACACGCCTCCAGTACGTCGAAGGCGCTGGCCCGGCGCAGGCCCAGCAGATCCTGGAACGTGGTCGCCGAGGCAGGCTCGATCACGCCCCGGCCGATCCCCGCGTACAGCAGCAGATCGACGTCCAACGGGTCCAGGCCCGCCGACGCGAGCGCCCGGCGCCCGGCGTCCACGGCCAAGCCGCTCGGCGTCTCGCCCGGGGCCCGGTGGCGGCGCACGGTGGTGCCGCTGGAGGCGAAGCACGCCTCGACCAAGCTCTCCACAGTGGCGAGTTCGGACGTGGACAGATGCGGGGCGCTCGCCTCCCGGACCCGCGCCTGCACCTCCTCGTTGGTGACCACCCGGGTCGGGAAGCTGTGCTCGATCGCCAGGAATTTCACTCGATCCCCCCTGAGTTCTGATGAGCGTCGAAAAAACCGGTCGAGAGCATGTCGCGCAGGCTCTTGCCGAATGCCGTCGAAACCTGTTCCAGATCGCTGTCGGAGTGTGCGGCGCTGAGCAGCATCGTGTGCAGCTCCGGCAGGAAGACCCCGTAGCGGCGCATGTGGTAGGCGAGCGCCAGCGTGGCCGTGACGTCCAGGCCCGCGAGACGGTCGCGGACCCGGTGCGGCGCGGCGTGGTCGAAGGCGACCGAGAAGATCGAGTCCCGGCCTCGCACCGCGCACGGCACCCCGCAGTCGGCGGCCTGCGCGGTGAGGTCGGCGACCAGCCACGCGGTCCGCTCGCGCAGCCGGGCGTAGACCTCCGGGCGGTCGCGCAGCACGCTCAGAGTCGCGGCGCCCGCGGCGCAGGTCACCGAGTTGCCGCTCATCGTGCCGCCCGCGAACGCCCGGCTGTCGACGTCCCGGAACGGGTCACCGCTGGTGCGCGCGGTGTCGACGAGATCCGCCTGGCCCACCACCGCTCCGGCCGGCAGCCCACCGCCGATGATCTTGCCGAGGCAGGTGAGGTCGGGCCGCACCCCGGCGAGGTGCTGCACCCCGCCGTAATGGACCCGGAACCCGGTCACCACCTCGTCGTGCACGACCAGGACCCCGTGCGCCGCACACACCCGGGCCAGCTCCCGCAGGAACGCCGCGTCGAAGTCGCCGAGCGCCGACGGCATCGGCTCGACGATCACACACGCGAGCCGGTCGCCGTACGCCTCGATCCGGCGCAGCGAGGCCGGCTCGCCGTACTGGAGGACGAGCGTGTCGTCGACCACCGTCTGCTGCATGCCGGCGCAGTTGCCGACCGGCTCGGGGGCCTCGGCCTCGCCGCGGTAGCGGAACCAGGAGCTGACCAGGCCCTGGTCGGAGAACCCGTGGTAGTGGCCCTCGAACTTGGCGACCTGCTGGCGGCCCGTGTACGCGCGGGCGATCCGCAGGGCGATCTGCACGGCCTCGGTGCCCGAATTGGCGAGCACCACCTTGTGGTCGGCGCCGAACGCCTCCGCGATCAGCGCGGCGAGGCGCACCTCGTCCGGGTTGCCGATCGCGTTGACCGCGCCCCGGGCCGCCGCCTCCTGGATCGCCGTCACCACCGCCGGGTGCGCGTAGCCGAGGATGTGCGGCCCGTACCCGCCGGACAGGTCGATGTACTCGTTGCCGTCCAGGTCCCGCAGCCGCGAGCCGCTCGCCCCGGCGACCGCCAGCGGGAACGGGCTCGGCAGCACGAACCGGTCGAAGTGCGTGGGCGCGACCAGATGCCGGGCGGCCTCCTCCCGCAGGGCCGCCGTGCGCGGCGAGCGCTCGGCGATCTCGGTGCGGAAGGCCTGGCGCAGGTCGTCGTTCAGGTACGGCGAGAAGCGGCCCGTGAAGCGGCGGGTCGTCGCCCACAGGTCGATGTCCGGGTCGACGGCCGAGATGAAGCCCTCGCCGGTCAGCAGGGACAGGGCGAGCACCGAGAACGTCGTCGTGATCCTGGTGCCGTGCCGGCCGAGCAGCCGGATCGCGTCGTCGAGGAACGCCAGCGTCGACCAGCGCGAGGCCTCCTCCTCGAAGTGCCGCCGCAGCACCTCGCCGAGCTCCGCCTCGTACGCCCCGTGGCCGAGCACCTTCTGCGGGTGCACCGCGAACGCACGGGTGAAGCGCCGCACCGCCAGGTCCCACTCGCCGCGCATGCACGCGTAGTAGAAGGACGCGAGGTCCCACTTGTCGTCCTCGGAAAGCCGCCCGACGAGCCCGAAGTCGAGCAGCACGATCCGGCCGTCCGGGCGGAAGAGGATGTTGCCGGGGTGCGGGTCGACGTGGAAGACGCCGTGGAAGTAGACCATGCAGTAGAAGGCGTCCTGAAGGCGCGCCGCCAACTCCGGCCGCCCGAGCGTCACTTCGTCCACGCGGTCGCCCGGCACCCCGTCCACGTACTCCATGACCAGCAGATCCGGGCCGTAGGACTCCTCGTGCACCCACGGCACCCCTACGAACGGGTGGTTGCGGAAGTTCTCGCCGATCTCCCGCTGCCGGGCGGCCTCCTGGACCAGGTCGCACTGCCCGACGAGCAGCGGCCGCAGCTCGCCGAAGTGCCCGGGCAGGTCGTAGCCGCGCAGCCGGGGCAGCAGGTGCGCGACTGCCGCGAGCCGGCCGATCACCGCCGAGCCCGCCTCCAAGCGACCGCGCACGCCTGCCTTCACGACCTTCACCGCGACGGGCCGCCCGTTCAAGACGGCCCGGTGCACCTGCGCCACCGAACCGGCGGCGACCGGGGTGCGCTCGAAGGAGTCGAACACCTCCTCCGGCGGCCGCCCCAGCGCCCGCCGCAGCACCCTTTCCAGTGCCGCGTCCCGCATCGGCGGCAGCTGCGCGAAGAACTCCCGGAACTGCTCGGTCACTTGACGCGGCAGCAGCCCCGACTGGGTGCCAAGCACCTGCCCGGCCTTGATGTAAAGCGGCCCCATCCGCAGCAGATACCGTCGCAGCAGCCGTGCGGCCCGTACTCTGTCCCGCCGCCCGAGCCCGAACCCCACGACGAGCACCGCCGTCCACCAGGCCACACGGAAGCTCTCCAGGACAGCCTTCACCGGTCCTCCTCCTTGGCTTCGGTCACCGCGCGGTCGCTCACTCGGCGGTCGGGGCGTGCTTCGGCGGCCGCTCCCCGGATTCGGCACGCCTCGCCCGGTGCAGCGCGGCGCGCAGCCGCCGGAGCCCCTCGTCCGTCGTGACCCGGGGCTCGTAGCCGAGGTCGCGCCGGGCGGCGGTGATGTCGAACCAGTGGGCCGTGGTGAGCTGGTTGGCCAGGAAGCGGGTCAGCGGCGGCTCGCCCGTCCGCAGGGCCCGCGCCCCGTACTCCAGGGCGGCGGCCAGCGGGCGGGCCGCCCACGCGGGCAGTTCGCGGGTCACCGGCCCGACTCCGGCCGCCCACAGCAGTTGGTCGATGGTCTCGCCGACCGGGCGGGGGTCGCCCTGGGTGATGAAGTACGCCCGCCCAGCAGGGGGAGCGCCGTGGGCGAGCCGGTCCAGGGCGAGCAGATGGGCCTCGGCCGCGTTGTCGATGTAGACGGTGTCGATCCGCTTCGTGGCCGCGCCGATCCGCCGCAGCCGGCCGCGCCGCGCCTGCTCGGCGAGGCGGGGCACGAAGTGCGGGTCGCCGGGCCCCCACACGATGTGCGGGCGCAGCGCCACCGTGGCGAGGTGCGCGGAGTTCGCGCCCAGCACCAGCCGTTCGGCGAGCGCCTTGCTGTGCGGGTAGGGGGCGAGGAACCGGGCCGCGTACGGCAGCGACTCGTCGGCGCCCTCCAGGTCGCCGCCCGTGTGCACCACCGCCGGGCTTGAGCAGTGGACCAGACGCCCGACGCCCCGGGAGCGACAGGCGTCCAGGATGTGCGCGGTGCCGGTGACGTTGACGGCGAAGTAGGTGCGGGCCGGGCCCCACGTCCCGGCCAGCGCGGCACAGTGGATCACGGCGTCCTGGTCCTCGACTGCTCGCGCGGTGGCGTCCGCGTCGCGCAGATCGCCGAGGTGCTGCTCGATGCCGAGCTCCGCCAGGGCGGGTTGGTGGTGGCGCTGGAAGGAGCGCACGCGGTCGCCGCGCGCGGCGAGTTGGGCGCACACCGCTCCCCCCAGGAAGCCGCCCCCGCCGGTCACCAGGACCCTCATCGCGTGACCTCGCCGTGCCGCAGGAACCGTCCGGTGGCCCGGGTGGTGCCGTAGCCGTCCGCGAACTTGCCCGCCTCGAAGACCACCTCGCCGGCGACGCAGACCGCGTCCACGGCGGCGTCGTTACGGTTGACCATGCGGGAAAGACCGCCGTACGCCGCCACCGGCGCCTCGTGATAGGCGGCCAGTTCGTCGTCGAGGCCGGCCGGGTCCACGACCACCAGGTCGGCCCGGTCCCCTTCGCGCAGGGTGCCCGCGGGCAGGCCGAACCAGGCGCCGAGCTCCCCGGTCAGGCGGTGCACGGCGGCCTCCGCGGACAGGATCGGACGGCCCGCGCGCTCGGCGTCCCGCACCCGCTTCAGCAGCCGCAGCGGCGCGTTGTAGAACGCCATGTTCCGCAGGTGGGCGCCGGAGTCGGCGAACCCGAACTGCACGACGGGGCTTGCCGCCAGGCGGTCCAGGACGGCCGGGCGGTGGTTCGCGAGGGTGGTCCGCCAGCGCACCCGGGTGCCGTGCGCGGCGACCAGGTCGAGGAAGGTGTCCACCACGTGCTGCCCGCGTTCGTCCGCGACCGCGCCGAAACTCCGGCCCGCGAGGCCGGGTTCGGGGCAGGAGACGATCTCGGCGTCGTACAGGTCGCGGTGCCAGGCGCGGGGTGGCAGGGGGCGCCGGTATTCGCGCCGGAACCGTTTGCGGAAGCCGTCGTCGAGGAGCAGCGCGCGTCGCTCCGCCTCGGTGCGCAGGTGCAGCGCGGCGGCGGTCGCGCCGAACTCCTCGAACACCACCAGGTCGATCCCGTCGGAGTACAGCTCGAACGGCACCGGCAGGTGCTGCCAGCGCAGGTCCGTGCCGAGCAGCCGACTGGTGACGGCGGTGGTGCGGGTCAGCGCGGTGGCCAGGCCGGGGGCGGCCTTCGGGTCGATCGCGGTCAACAGGGTGGTTCGGAGCGCCGGTCGGGCCCGGCCGGCCGCGGCGGCGAGGAACAGCAGCGTGTTCAGCGGCATCGCCGGGTTCGGGGCGCTCTGCAGGATGCCGCCGGTGCGGCGCAGTGTGCGGTGCAGCCGCCGGTATTCGCCCCATGAGGCGTAGGTCGAGGGCAGCCGGGCGGAGCGGTAGCGGTCCCCGGCCAGCCGTGAGAAGGGGCTCGTCATGGTGGAGAGACCGAGCAGGCCCGCCGTGCGGGCCGCGGCCACGAGCTCTTCCATCCGGCGCAGTTCCCGCTCGGTGGGCCGTTCCTTCGGGTCGACGGACCGGCCGAGCCCCATCACGTGCGCCCGCAGGTCGGAGTGGCCGAGGAAGGCCGCCACGTTCGGGCCGAGCGGCCGCTTGTCCAGCGCGTCGACATACCCCTCGGCCGAGTCCCAGGAGCGGTGCGCGGTCAGCGCGTCGAGGATGCAGTCGTACGGTACGGCCTCGACGCGCGAGAACAGATCGGCGCAGTCCAGCGGGGTCGCGTACACGGTGGACAGCGAGCAGTTGCCCATCACCACGGTGGTGACGCCGTGCCGTACCGACTCGCGCAGCCCCGGGTCGAGCAGGACCTCGGCGTCGTAGTGGGTGTGGATGTCGAGAAGGCCCGGCAGGACCCAGCGCCCCCGGGCGTCGATCGTCCGCCCGCCTTCGCGGGCGTGCAGCGGGCGGGCCGAGACGGCGGTCACCACGCCGTCCTCGATGCCCAGGTCCCGCACGGCGGACGCCGCCCCGGTGCCGTCGAACCAGCGTCCGCCGCGTACGACCACGTCGAATGGCTTGGGCATGACCCTCCGCTCGCTTCTCTGGCGCGTTCTTTTCTCCGGTGGGCAAAGTGCGCGGCCCGCGGCGGATGCCGCGGACCGCTGACGGCGTACGACTTGTCGCTACTCGAAGTCGACGTCGGAGATGTCGAGCGAGCTGCAGGAAGAGCTGCTGCTACACCCCTCGTCCATGCCGATCTCTTCGAGACTGGAAACCTGCTCGTCGACGACCGTGATCTCGATGTCGAACATATTCGTCTCCCCTCGTTCGCGGGTGATCTGGCCCGAACGACACTACGAGAGCCAGGAGAGCGGAGGCCATCACGGAATTCCGTAGTTAAACCTTCTGAGAAATTGTTCCGCCGGGCCCGGTGATCCGAGCGGTCAAGCGGATTTCTCTGATCCGGACGGCGTTTCCGCACCGGCCGGCGCGGATTTCGGACGGCGCAGGCGCTGGCCCAGGAGTACGGCGGCGACCAGCACCGCAGCAGCCGCCGCGACCCGGGCGGCCCCGGTGAAACCCAGTCCTTGCATGGCCCAGCCGGCACTGAGCGGGGCGATCGTGAGCCCTCCCGTGTAAGCGAGCGTATAGAGGGCGTACACCGCGCCGTAGGCCGGTGGTTGCTTCGCCTCGGCGATCTCCGACATGACGGTGATGGTCGGGGTGAGGACGAACGAGGCGCCGACGGTCACCGCGGCGAGCGCGGCGGCGGTCGCGATCAGGCCGTGCACCGAGCCCAGGGCGAGCATCGCGACGGCGGCGACCACGCAGCCGCCCGCGGCGACCCGACCCGGCGTGACCGTGCGCAGCAGGCTCCCCGCGACCGGCGGGGCGAGTGTGGCGGCGACACCGGCCGCGCCGAAGACCAGGCCGACCGCGCCGACACCGGCATTCTCTGTAGTGAACAGGTGCAGCGGCAGGATGGGCTCCATGAACGCCAGCAGCGCGGCGCCCGCCACCGTCAGGAGCGCCACCAGGGCCAGACCGGCACGCCCGCGGATCTCCGAGAGTGTGCCGCGCGCCGCGGCGACGGCGCCCTCGCGCGGCACGAGGTACCAGCGGGCCACGCCATCGGCGACGGCGAGCACGGCGGCGAGCAGAAAGGGCGCGCGCGGGTCGAACCAGCCGCTCAGCAGTCCGCCCAGGGGTGGGCCGATCAGCATGCCCACCGCGAACGAGGACAGGGCCATGCCCATGGCCCTGCCGCGCTCGGCCGGTGCGTGGGTGGCCGCGATCAGGGACAGGCCGGCCGTCCACACCACGCCCGCGGCGGCGCCCTGCAGCGCTCGCGCCACGAGCAGCAGGGTCGTGTCGTGGGCGAACGCGAACAGCAGGGTGGCCGCGGCCAGACCGATCACCCCGGCCAGCATGGGCCGACGGTTGCCCCGGCGGTCCACCCAGGCACCGACCAGAGGTGTGGCGGCCACGAGCGCGGCCGCGTAGACGGCGAACAGGATGCCGACGTCGAGTGGCTCGGCGCCGTTCTCGGAGGTGAGCTTCGGCAGCAGGGGCACCGCCATGCCGTACACGAGCGCGTCGGTGGCCAGCGCCAGGGACGCGACGGTGAGCGCCGCCGTGCTGCGGGTCGTCTTCGGATGCTTGTACTCCATAGTGAATGTGACTACCATAGTGAATGTGACCAAGCAACAGACCCCCCGGCCGACCCAGCGCATGGGGGACCGGATCAGAGCGGCCCGTGAGGCGCGCGGCCGGTCCACGCAGTCGGCGGCGGCGGAGGCCGAGATCTCGTCGGGCTATCTGTTCAAGCTGGAGAGCGGCTACGTCGGCACCCCTTCGCCGCGCGTGCTGCACCGGCTCGCCCAGGTGCTCGGCCTGGACTACTGGGAATTGATGGGTCTGGCGGGATACGTGGTGCCCGACGGGGCGGGCGCGCCCTCCGCCGTCGCGGCGGCGCACCTCGCATCCCCGGAACCCGTCGAGTCGCCCGCGTCCCGCGCGTCCCCCGAGCCCGCCGAGCTCCCCGCGCCGGACGCTCTCGGCCGTATCGCCGACGCTCTGGAGGGCATCCGGGAGGAGCTGGGGATGATCAGAGCGGCCATGGCGGCGCAGGAAAACGCATCGCGCGGCGAGAATTCATGACGCGCGATCCATGGATCCCACGGATTTCCTTAGGCGGGATCCACGGAAATCCGAGGGCCGGGAAGTGAAATCTGGCCACCACGCGACTGAGACAAGCTTGACAGTTGCCCCACTTCGTATGTTTACATGACTCTTGCATATGCGCGTCCGTGATCGTCTTTATTTCCGCCTCGGTCCCCGCATTCCTGTATCGGAAGGGATTATGGCCTTCGAATTGTCTTCACCGAATTGTGTGACGACGGACAGAGACGAATGTGCGGTGGTGCTCGTGGGCTGGTGGAAGGCGGCCGAACGATTACCTTCGGGCAGCATCCTGCAGGGAAGAATGGAGATCCATCAGTGCGCGGACTCCGATCTGCTGGCCGCCACCATCCATTCCGTCCAGGCCGAATGGATGCTGGTGGGTGAACGGATCGACGACAGCGAGATCCACCGCACCTTCTCCCGGGCGAAGGCGATCCGGGAGGACCTGAAGCTGGCGATCCTCGGCCCCCGTCGCGACTGGCGCCGCTGCGAACGCTGGCAGCGGCGCGGCTGTCGGGTCTACCTGGAGGACACCGCCGACCTGCACCGCACGGCCGAAGCGATCCGCATCGCCCACGAACTCGGAGTCAACGTCACCGACCGCAGCTTCTTCCAACTGCTCCAGGAACGTTCCACCGGCCCCACCCCGCACCTCACCCGGCGCGAACACGAAGTCCTCGACCTGCTCCGGCGCGGCCTGCGCAACCAGGACATCGCCCACGCCCTGCACGTCACCGAGAACACCGTCGAGTACCACGTACGCCACCTGCTGTCGAAGTTCGGCGCCCGCAGCCGACTGGAGGCGGTGGAACGTGCCTCCGCGTTCGGACTCGTCTGACCGCGGCACAACGTCGCGGGCCGCGGCAGGAACCCACAGACCGCGGTCGGGCGGTGCCTCCCCCGTCACCGCTCGGCCGCACCCATCATCCGGACCTCGATCAACCGCTCCGGCGCGAGCAGGTCCCGGGCGACGGCGCTCACCTCCGTACCGCTCACCGCCGCCAACGCCGCTGGATAGCCGTCGAGTTCGGCCTGCCCCAGGCCCGCCACCCGATACGCGACGAGCCGCTCGGCCAGGGCCCGCTCCGACTGGAGCGCCCGATACCGCTGGACGATCAACCGCTCTTTCGCCGCCCTGAGCGGATCGGGCGCCACGGCGGCCCGGCCCAGTTCCCCCAGCGCCGCGCGCACGCACCCGGCGACCTCGTCCAGCGCCTCTGGCCGGCACCCGGCGAAACACATGCCGTACCCGCCCTCGGCCAGTTCCCGGCTGAACGCGGCGACGGAATAGGTCAGTTGACGCTCCTTGCGCAGCACCCGGTCGAGGATGCCCTCTCTGCCGCCCAGGAGGGCCCAGGCGAGGTGCAGGGCGGATTTCCGGCCGGAGGACAGGGGGACGCCCGGCGTGCCGAGGAGGTAGTGGGAGCGGGGCCCTTCGATCGGGACGGTCCGGGGTGCGAGGGCGGGGGTGGTATCGAAGGGCTGGAACGCGGGGCGCTCCCCGAGCAGTTCGGCCGCGGCCGCCTCGACCTCCCGGGCATCGGCCGTCCGGATGCGGCGCACGCGCTCCCCGTGGACGATGCCGTACCGGTGCCGCCCCCCGAACAGCGCCCGCCGGACCAGGTCGGGGCCGCGTTCGCCGGACGACGACCGGACCAGGCATTCGGCGCGCAGCCGGTCCAGGACCCCGGCATCCACGGCCGACCCTTCCCTCGGAAACCAGTCGGGCAGAAGACGCAACAACTCCTTCTCGCTGCCCAGGACTTCGGCGGTGACCCCGGCGAGGTCGGCCGTCACCACCGGTTCCACCCGGCAGACCAGTCCCTCCGCCCGCGCGGCCCGGGCCACCGCCCGCGCCCACCCCGCGGCGACCAGGGGCGCGGCCAGCAGCGCGGGCCGGGAGACCCCGGCGAGCGGCACGGCCAGACTCGCCGCTGCGACGGGGCCCGCGGGACCCTCGGGCAGGGCGAAGACAAGGTGCGGCGCGGCTGCCACGCCGCGGTCGTTCATCCGAGCTCCTGCGTGAACCAGCCCCGCCACTGAGTGAGCACGGCAGCGACCTCCTCCACGGAACCGGCGGTCAACTCGCCCGCGAGCGGCTCGGCGTACCGGCGAGCGACCGCCTCGACATCGCCCTCAGCCCGCAGTCGGGGGATGAGCACCGAGGCCCGCAGCCAGTCAGCCCCACCCGGCGCGGTGAGCCGCACGCGGGTGGCTGCGAGGGCGTTCAGGAGCGCCTGACGCGCGGGCCGCGCCCCCGATGCCGCCATGAGGGCCCACACGCACAACCACCCTCGCAGCGGCAGAGTCTGCACGACCAGACCGGTCGCCGCCTTGACGGCATCGCAGGCCAGAACCGAAACCGCCGACGCGGCCCCCGGACGCGCCACGGCGACCCCGGACGCGGACCCGTATGTCACCTCGGCGCCCGGTGACGCGGGCTGTACGAGTGCGTGGGGCGCACGGCCCGGCCGGCCCGGCCCCCACCCCGAGACCATCGAGGTCACCTCGGGCACCAGCTCGGCCGCTCCGTCCGTCACGATGACGAGGGTCGCGTCCCGCGGGTCGTACCACCTCCGATGGGCGTCACGCAGTGGTCGCGGGGTGAGCGCGTCGAGCACCCGCGCGCTCCCGAGCACCGGGTGTGCGCACGACGTCCCCGACCACAACGCCCCGAGCAACGCCTCCCGGAGCTGCCAGGAGGGATCGGCGCAGCGCTCCGCGCGCTCCTCCCGGATCGCGATGACCTCGGCGCTCAACTCCGGTACGGATACGTCCAGTTCATCGAAGATCCGACCCAGGGCGCGCACCGCCGTGAGTGTGTCCGCCCGTCGCACCACCGTCTCGTACACCGTCGCCTCCCTGCCGGTGCGGGCCGACATCGGCACTCCGTCACCGACCAGACCGCCCGCCAACGAGCAGCGCACGACGAGGTGTTCGAGCACATGGGCCGTTCCTTCCGCGCCGGGCGACTCGTCGGCGCTGCCCACCGGCAGGCGCAGCAGCACCGCCGCGAGCGGGGATCCGCGGTGGGGAACGGCGATCAGCCGGAGACCGGAGGGGGTCACCCGCAGGTCCGTCACGGCGCGCTCTGCACCGTCACCAGCGTCTGCGCGAGGAAGCGGTCCTGTTCGTCCACCGCGATGAGGACCCAATCCCCGCACGCGAGCAGCGGGTTGTCATCGAGCGGCAGGTCGAGATGGACCTCCGGCTGCCGCGGCGAGCACCTCAGCTCCACCCGCTCGATCCAGCCCATGCCCTGCCGGGCGAGGGCAACCGTGGCCGGCTCGGTGAGACCGGTCAGGCCGACGGTGAAGCGCAGGACGCGGCGGCCGGTGTCGTCCACCGTCTCCGTCAGGTCGGCCCGGCCGAGGTGGAGCGGGGAGACGTATCGCTGGGTGAACGGGTAGGGGGTGGTGCGTCCGTCCTTGTCGAAGACGATCGCGTGCACCGCGAGCAGCCTGTTCTCGGCGTCGTACACCGAGGCGTGGCAGTAGTCGCGCTCCCGGCCGTCGAAGAGGACCAGCAGATCCGTCGTGACCTCGGGACTCTCCGGAGTGACCACGTGGAAGCGCTCCCGGGTCTCCTCGCCGTCGACGAAGAAGAACTTGTGGGTGAGCATGGCCGGTCCGCCGAGCCCGTCGACCTTGGAGGAGAAGCGCAGCCGGACGCCCGAGCCGACCGCCTCGCCGGACACCGAGCAGTGCACCGGCGCGTGGTCCGGCGGCAGGCAGCGGCTCGTGATGTGACGTGCGTACGCCTCGGGGATCAGGGAGGTGGAGGCGAAGTCCTCCTTGCGGACCACCGCCAGGGACGGGACGGCGACGAAACGGGCTGCCATGGCAGGTCTCCTAGGGGAGCGGGTGCGGATACGGGTTGTCCGGGACCGAGTCGAAGCCCAGCTTGCGTACGACCGTGTGGAGCCGGGGGTTGCCGAGCAGCCGGAACCGGTGGGCGCCCGAGAGGTGCTGCAGCCCGGGCACGAGGACCCGGACGACGTGCACGCCGAGCCGCCGGGTGTCGGGGGTCGTCAGGTCGACGACGTAGGTGTGCAGCCCGATCGAGGCGAGCTCCTTGACGATCAGGTCGACGTCGTCCCCGGCTGCCGCCGGGAGGTCCTCAGGGGTCGGTCGGGCCGGGCGGTCGCAGGGCGTGGGCACGCTCGGATGGACGAGGAAGCCCGCGCGCGGCCGCAGTTCGGGGTGCCGGGTGTAGAGGATGGCGTGCTTGTTGAACTCGTCGACCTGATCGAAGCCGGAGGCGGCGTCGAAGCCCTCGTACGCCTTGACCAGGCGCCGCACGTACGTCAGCCCCTGGGCGGCCTCCAGGAACGCCTTCTCGACGGCCCGGACGGGGGAGCGGCGGCAGGCGGCCCCGAAGGAGAGGACGGGCCCACCGGCGCCGCGGTGGTCCATGACGGCGACGACGACCGGCGGGGTGAGATCGAGGGACACGTCGTAGAAGGAGACGCGCCAGCCGGACGCACCGGACAGGTGGTAGCTGACCTGCGACGAGGCGGCGACGACCTCTTCGGGGACCGGGCGCGGCGGCAGCCGGTGCAGCCAGGAGATCGCGAGGGCGTCCCGCTCGACGATCTCGCTCAGGCCGCCGAGGACCGCGTCCGCGAAGGTGGGCCCGGCCGCCAGGCCCGTGGAGATCGACGCCGCGATCGGAGCCTCCTCCTTCGTGCGGCGGTAGTACAGGTACACCTGGGAGGCCGGTACCCAGCACGGCGCCCCGTCCGCCCAGCGGGTCGCGCGCACCCAGCGCACCCGGGTGTCCTCGGTGAACGGCGCGAACGGGAAACCGGGGGAGGCGTACTGCTCGGCGCTGAAGAGACCGAACGCGCCCGGCGCGACCGCCTCCTCGCCCAACTGCGCGTACGACGCCGTCCGCAGCCGCGACGAGCGGTACAGCCCCGCCGCACAGCGCTCCAGGGACTCCCCGATCGCCGCGTTCAGGGCCTCCTTCTTCGCGAACCCGGCGCCCCCGTTGCGGACCACGCCCAGGTTCGGGCGCAGCAACGACAGGTCGGGGGAGGTGCTGCCGGCCAGGTAGATCGCGGGCCCGCTCTCGGCCCGGCGCACGGAGACCGTGTGTACGGCGCCGACCTTGTCGTCGACGGCCGCGGTGAGCGGCGCCGCGGCCTCGGTCCCGGCGCTCTCGCGGCCCCCGCAGACCGGGCACGTCGGTACCGGCAGCACGAAACGCGTGGTCTCGCCGCCGTCCTCGTCCAGCCAGAGGAGCTCACCCGGCGGGTCGTCATCGCGCCGCTCCAGCCAGGCCGTCGCCCGCCGCGCCACCGCGCCGGCCAGCCGGGCCGCGGTCCAGGGCGGCACCCGCTGGTCCAGGGCGGGCGTCCCGGACGCGGCGAGGGCGGCGGTGTAGGCGCTCCACACCGGCCCGTGCACGGAGTTGGAGAAGATCCGGGTACGCAGACAGGCGTAGCAGGCGACCGTACGCCCCGGCGACCAGAGCGGTCCCGCGAACGCGGCGCCGCCCGGGAGGAGGCCGAAGAACAGGCAGGGCAGATCCTCGCGCACGCACCGCTCGTTGACCGCTGCGGCGCCCGGGTCGAAGACGGAAGCGGTGGCCGTGATGAGCAGATCGGCAGCGCGGGACGGCGGCTGCGCCGGGTCGCCGAGGTCGTGCACCGCCACCCGCGTCCGACCCAGTACGGCCACGAGGTCACAGGTGAGCGCGGCGGGCCCGAGCACCGCGACCGACCCGGTGCCCGGCGGCCGATCGCCCTGCGCGTACTCGACGATCCGCTGTTCCCGCAGCCCTTCGAGCAGCTCAAGGACCCGCGCGCGCGGCACCTCGGGGGAGAGGGCCACGGCGATGTCGGCGGCCCTGGCAGGCTCGGCGAGCCGGGGCAGCAGGTGGTCGGCGAGCAGCCGCAGGCCGCTGCCGCGCAGCCGCCGCACGCCACCGGGTGCTTCCACGAAGCCACTGTGGTCGTCCTGGAGGTGCAGCCGGACATCGGGAACGAGCCGGATGACGCTGTCTTCCCTGATCATGCTTGGGCCTCCCCCAGGAGAGTCAGATGGACGACGGCGTCGTCGGTGCCGTTCACCCCGACCAGCCGGTCGAAGTAGTCGTCGACGAACCCCGCGAGTGGATGCGCCACCAGGCCGAGCGCCGCCGCCGCGGTCACCACGCTCTGCGCGACATGGCCGCACTCGATGAGGGCCATGCGGTAGCCGCGCTCCCCGTACTTCCACCGGCCGCGGCGGAACGCGGCGACGAACACCACCACGGCCGCCGCCTCCCCGACCCGCCCGGCGTAGCCGGTGTGCGCGGCCACGTCCTCGAACGGGCAGTCGTCAGCGACCAGTTGCAGGACTCGGCGCCCCGGATGGACGTAGTGCACGCCCGGCGTGAGCCCTTCGACGTGCCGGGCCAGTACGAACAGGTCGTACGAGCAGAGCCCGCCCGCCGACGGCGTGGCCCGTAACGGCAGTTCGACCCCGTCGGGAGTGCGCGCCGTTCCGGTGATGCCGACGGACAGCTCCAACACGCGTCCCACGTCTGCCAGTTGGAGGGGTCGGCGACTCATGGGCGCCGCCGATCGACGCCGTCGCAGCGCGGTGTCCAGGGGCAGCAGAGGGCGGGCACCCTGCACCGGCCACGGCTGCTCGGTCCGGGTGCGGCCGTAGTCGCGGTACGGGCGAGCCAGCTCGCGGCGGGTGTCCGGGGCGAGACGGTCGACGTCGACCGGGGGAAGCGTGCGGAACGCGGCGCGGATCTTGGAGTTCTCGTGGAAGGTGCGGGAGATCCGGGCGAGTTCCGGGTCGCCGCCGAGGGAGAGATCGACCGGCGCGAGGCGGCCGACGGGCTCCGGCCGGGGAGCGATCCCGGGCAGGCGGCACTGGACGACCGTGCCGCCTGGGCCGTCGTGCACCGTCCGCAGCTCGGCGCCGGCCGGCTCGACCCACTCGCCCTCCGGGACACCCACGACCTCCCCGACGAACTCCGGATCCTTGTCCGGCGCACTCCACCGGTCCTCGGCGGCCAGGGTCAACACCTCGTCCAGGGCGCGGCCGAGGGCGCCCCGGACCGTCGTGCCGCAGCCGAAGGCCCGGATCTCCCGGTCGTCCCGTCGCAGGACCGCCCCCACCCAGGGCGCCGAGTCGACGTCGCCGTACAGATGGCAGTCGAGCTGGACGTCCCATGCGGGATGCAGGGGCGACCGTACGGTGTCGGACCATGCCGTGAGCCGGTGTGCGACGGTCGGCGGAGTGCGACGCTCCAGGGCATCGCGAAGCGCCTCGCGCACGGCGACTTCCCGGGTGACGGCGGCGCCGATGCCGAACTCCGCATCCCCGAGCCTGAGTTGAGCCGCTCGGGCGGCCAGGATCCGGAGCGCCGCCTGCGGTTCCTGACTGGCCGTCAGGGCAAGTAGCGGGATCGCCGCGCCCGACGGTTCCAGGCGCGGGGTGCGGTGCTCGGCGGGGACCAGGGCGTATGCGGTGCCGCGGAGGCGGGCGGGCAGGGGATAGGGGCGTACGGCGAATCCGAGGGCCTCGATCAGGGTGCGTAGGGTCATGGGGCCACCCACTCGCGGGCGGCGGGGGCGTGTGCGGCGCAGTCGGGACAGAAGGGGTCGCGCCAGGTGGTGACCGAGGACTGCTCCCCGCTGGACACGTCGAGCGTGGTGACCCGGCCCCAGGCGTGCTCCGCGCTCATGGGGAGCAGGCTGCGCAGCGCGAGGTGGGCGACGAGGCCGCCGGCCCAGTGCAGACATCCCGGTTGGAAGGTGGCCCATCCGGCCGGGCGGAACGCCTGCCGCGTGGGGCGCGCGGGGAGGTGGCACCGCAGGCAGCCCGACTCGCCGACCCGCACCCAGGGGCCGATCCGCACGCGCTGGGCACCGAACAGTACGGGCACCCAGTCGGTGGCCTCGGCGCACAGCCGCCGGTTGGCCGCGGCGAGACCGGCTTCATCACAGGCGACGACGATCCGCAGGGCGGGGGCCGAACCGGAGGGGCTCGGGCCGTGCTCCGTGATGTCCCGGCCGTGTTCCGCGACGCTCAGGCCCTGTTCCGCGAGCAGCGGCGACCAGACGGAGACGACCTCCTCGGGACCGGACACCGCAATACATTTCTCCCGGAGGCCCGCGAATATCCGATCCGGATCCTCGCTCCGCCGGCAGATATAGGAATACAACCGACGGCCGGGCTCGTCGTCGAGGCGGACTTTCTCCCCGGGAAACAGCAGAATCCCCATGTCCCGGAACCGTTTGACGAACGGTTCCAGCCGCCGCGCGTCGTCCGGCGACAGCTGCCGGCGGACCGGTGCGCTGCGCCGTATTGTGGGCACGACCTGGGTCAGCACGTCCGCCAACTGCCGTACGGCGTCCGGCTCCGCGGTCAGCGCGTAGGTGCGCGGGCCGACGTCGATCTCGCACCTGCCCGGCCCGCGTATCCGAAGCCCGACATCGGTGGCGGCCACCGCCACGGCCTCCATGAGGCCGAATTCGGCGGAACCAGCAGGATCAGATGGTTCGGAAAGAGGAGAATGAGGCACCCGGCCAGCGTAGGGTCGCCGGGAATTCCGGCCGACCCTGCTTTCCCTAGTTCCTTACTACGGAATTCCTTGGTGTCGGCCCCCGATCGAGAAAGCCTTCTGACGCGCAGCGTGACCTGTTGTGGGTCAGAGGATCAGGGGGAGGGTGGCCAGGCCGCGGGTGAGGCGGGTTCGACGCCAGGTCAGGGATGGTGCGGGGACGGCCAGATGGAGGTCCGGGAAGCGGATCACCAGGGTGCGCAGCGCGATTTCCGCCTCGGCGCGGGCCAGGGGGGCGCCCGGGCAGCGGTGGATGCCGTGGCCGAAGGAGAGGTGGCCGCCGGCGTCGCGATCGAGGTCGAGGCGGTGCGGGTCGGGGAACGCGGCCGGGTCGCGGTTCGCGGCCCCGGGGGCGATGAGCACCGGGAAGCCGGCCGGGATGTCGACCCCGCCGACGCGCAGGTCCTCCGTGCTGTGACGGAAGGTGGCCACGCTCACCGGCGAGTCGAGGCGGAGCAGTTCGTCCAGGGCGCCGGGGATCAGGTCCGGGTCCTGGCGCAGGCGGTCGAAGGCTTCCGGGTGCCGGAGCAGGGCCAGGACCGCGTTGCCGATGAAGTGGGTGGTGGTCTCGTGCCCGGCGACCAGGAGGAGGGCGGCCAGGGAGACGGCCTCGTCCCGGTCGAGGCCGCCCTCGTCGCAGTCGCGCAGGAGGGAGTGGAGCGGGCCGTCGCCGGGGGTGGCGCGAGCCGTGTCGACGAGATGGGTCAGGTAGTCGCCGATCCGGTGCGACGCGGCGTCGATACGGCCGTTGTCGGTCGCGTCGAAGAGGTCGTGGGACCAGCCGGCGAGCGTGGCGCGGTCGGATTCCGGCACGCCGAGGAGCTCGCAGACGACGGTGACCGGCAGGGGCACCGCCAGGTCCGCCACCAGGTCGACCTCCGTGCCCGGTCGCCACGCGGTCGTGAGGTCGTCGACGACCCGGGTGATGTACGGGCGCAGTTCCCGGACGCGTCCGGTGGTGAACAGGGGCGTCGCCACCCGCCGTTGGCGGGTGTGCGCGGGTGGGTCGCTCGCCAGCATGTTGCGGGAGATCGCCGGGTGCAGGTCGCGGTTCGAGGGACGGCCGGCGAAGAAGCGGGCCGTGTCCTTGGACAGACGGGGGTCGGTGAACGCCTCGCGGGCCTCGGGGTGGCCGGTGATCAGGTAGGCGTGGTGTCCGCCGGAGCCGGTGGGAATGCGTTGCACCGGGCAGCCTTCGCGCAGCCGGTCGTAGGTGGGGTAGGGATCGGCGAAGAAGCGCGGATCGCGCAGCGGGTCCTGCCGCGGGGCGGTCATGAGGCCACGCCCGCGTTCTCGGCTGCCGGGCGCCGCGCGTAGGCGTCCGCCACGAGCAGCAGCCAAGCGGTCTCCGCCGGGAGGTCGCCCTTGCGGGAGCGGGTGCCTGCGGCGGGCGGGGCCTCGTCGCCGTCGAGGGGGAGCCCGGCGCGCTTCGCGTCGACGGCCGCGGCGATGACCGCCGCCTCCACCTCGGCGTCGCCCTCGGGGGTGTCGGCCGTGCCCCGGCGGGCGGCCTCGGCCGCCGCGGCGTCCCGTACCGATGCCTGACGGTACCGGCGCAGGGCCAGCACGCAGTCGTTGATCTCGATGACCCGGCGGTGGAGGTGGAAGTCGAGGTCGTGGGTGCCGGCCTCGGTGCTGCCCGGGTCGAGCACGACCTCGGGGACCGCCGAGGTGACCTCCCGCCACAGGGGTTCAAGGGCGGTGAACGAGTTCCGTTCCCAGCGGCGGCGGCGCAGTTGGCTGAGGGGCCACAGCAGGGCGGGGAGGGTGAGTCCGACGGTGATGAGGAGGACGGCGACGGCGGGCGCGGTCACGCTGAACGTACAGCGGACGGGGGTCAGCGGGCTCGAACACCGGGCGTTGTCGGGCACGAGCCCCAGGCCGAGCCCGATGGAGACCAGGGCGAAGAGCTTGTACGCGGCGTAGACGAGGGCGAAGCCACAGCCGGCCGAAGTCGTGCGCAGGCCCCAGCGCTGACTGCGGCGGGACGAGCGCTTGGACTGGACCCAGGTCTGCAGCATGAAGTCCTTGGCCGCGTACACCAGGTAGGAGATGTAGATGAGCACGTAGCACGCGTACAACACCGGGTTGCGTCCGGTGAGTTGTTCGGCGGCGAAGAAGGCGGTCATGCCGGCGACGGAGATCACGAGGGCGATGACGCGCAGTCGGATCTGCCGGTGGGCCCGTTCGCGGTCCAGATTGAGCTGGAAGAGGAAGGCGAGGATCGAGGTGGCCGCCGTCAGGGTGAAGGTGTTGCTGAGGAGGCGGGCGACATCGGGGACCACCGATTCGACCGCGCGCTCCACGGCAGGGGCGTAGGAGGCGAAGGCGAGGGCGAACGAGGTCAGCAGCGCCGCCATCGCCCAGGTGCCCGTGGGGCGGTGTCCGCCGCGTCCGCGCACCCAGTAGGCGGCGAAGCACAGCAGCACGACGGCCGTGCCCGTGAACACGATGTTGATCATTTCCGGTGGCGATTCTTCCTGTGTGGCTCGGCGAACAGCGCGTCCCAGCTCTCGGCGCCGCTGGTGGGCCGGCTCGACGGGCCTTCGCGTCCCCGGTACATGAGTTGTCGGATCACGCTGGCCATCACCTCGGCCTCGCGCTCGTCCTCGCTGGTGTAGCTGGTCCGGCCGGACATGCGCCGCACGAGGGTGGGGTTGAACCCGATCGCGCGCAGGGTGTCCTGGTCCAGTTCCAGGCTGCCGGGGTGGTCGCAGATGATGTGGCTGATCTCGTGGGCGAGGATGTGGTTCTGGTGGAGGGGGGAGGTGGCCTCCTCGTAGAACAACAGGTCGGCGTCCGGGGTCTCCAGGCGGATGCCGCACGGAGCGTCCATGGCGCCCAGAGTGCTCAAGGGGCGCAGGACGATGGGGCGTCCGCGTTGCTCGGCCACGGCGTCGCGGAGGTCGCGGGTAGTGAAGCGGTGCGGGAGTCGAAGCGCCTCGACGCGCGCCTCACACGTGGCGCGAAGCTGCTCAAGGTCCATGTCCTCACTCCGGTGACGCCGGTCGGGGGCGGTCGGCCGGGGCACACCTCTGGCTGGAAGCCCGGTATGCGGGCCCCATGCTGACATGATCGCGACTCCGCTTCGAGGGCGGGGTGCCGCCGCCGTCGGGCCCTGCGGCTCGGGGTGCCCGGCTTGTGCCGGGAAACACCTGATGCCCCCTGCCGTCGAGCTGTCGCAAGGGGGTGCCGTGTCGGGGCGCGGGGAGCGCGTGATCGTCGCCCGGTGAGGGGTTCAGTCGTCCAGGTCGAGGTCCTGCGCGGGGTCGTCGGTGGTCAGTCCTTCGAGTTTCCGGGCCTGTTCAATCACGGTGGACAGCATCTTCAGGCTGTCGACGCTCAGGCCGTTGGCGCGCAGGGCCACCTTGCGCACGTCCTGATCGCGCATGGCGGCCAGGAGGCCGATCTCCGCCTTGGTGCGTTCGGCGGCCGCGCTGTCGACGAAGTAGCCCGCCGGTACGCCGAAGAAGTCGGCCAGGGCCTTGATGGTGTGCCGCGTCGGGTTCCGCTTGGCCCCGGTGCGCAGTTGCTGGATGGCACTCGCCGTCACCCCACGCCCCTCTCCGGTCGCGGCCTTGCGGATTCCCTCGGCGACCTCCGCGTAGGTGTAGGGCCCCCGGGAAGGGGGGTGCACCTCGCGGAAGAGGTGGTCCAGGAGTTGGGCGAAGGTGGGCGACTCGTCATCCTCCACGTACACGACCTCCTTGGTGTGATGTCGAGCCTTTGCCCACCACAGTGTTGCTCGAAGCCCGTCGGGCCGGCCCCCGGCAACACTTTGGTTGACGCCGGACAGTCACTCTGGTGTACGTTACCAATGCTTCTCCGCCACTGAAGTGTCGAGGGGGAGTGGTGGCGGTGCCGGCCGGGTCGAGGCCGAGCTTCACGGGGGTGAGCTCGGCCGACGGCCCGGAGCACCGTGACCGCGCCGGACGGGTTCGCCCCGCGCTGCGACCTTCACACGGTCGCGAGCACAGCAGGTCGGTCGACCTGGGTCTCCGGCTCCTCGAACTCCGGCCACGGCCCGCCGCACGCGTGAGCCGCCCCGGCAGCAGGCCCGACGACGACCGTGCACACCGCTTCCCCCGTCGGCTGACCCCACCGGGCCGTGCGGGGCGTCCGGCTGGCGGGAGCGGCGTACGGCGGCTAGAGGTAGGGGGTGTGGGTACGCCGCTCAGGGGTACTGGCGGACCGCGAAGGGGGCGACATGTGACGAGGAGGAGCGATGGGTCTGTCGAGCCCGGCTTCCCCTGGACGAGCTGAGCCGCCGACTCGCCCAGCACGGGCCGGCGCGACGTCGTGCCGTTGATTGACCAGTGTTTCGCCTTGCACCGTCTGACGGAGGACAGATCGATGACCGACACTTCGCGTGAGCCGACCACCACTGATTCCGGCGCTCCGGTGGAGAGTGACGAACACTCGCTCACCGTCGGCCCTGGTGGGCCGGTCCTGCTGCAGGACTCCTACCTGATCGAGCAAATGGCGCAGTTCAACCGGGAGCGGATTCCCGAGCGTCAGCCGCACGCCAAGGGGAGCGGTGCCTTCGGGCATTTCGAAGTGACCGGTGACGTCAGTGCCTACACCCGCGCCGCGCTTTTCCAGCCCGGCGCCAGGACCGAACTGGTCGTCCGGTTCTCCACGGTCGCAGGAGAGCGCGGCAGCCCGGACACCTGGCGGGACCCGCGCGGCTTCGCGGTGAAGTTCTACACCAGCGAGGGCAATTACGACATGGTGGGTAACAACACCCCCGTGTTCTTCGTCAAGGATCCGATGAAATTCCAGCACTTCATCCGGTCCCAGAAGCGCCGCGCGGACAACAATCTGCGCGACCATGACATGCAGTGGGACTTCTGGACCCTCTCGCCGGAGTCGGCTCACCAGGTCACGTGGCTCATGGGTGACCGTGGCATCCCCCGCACCTGGCGGCACATGAACGGCTACACCTCCCACACCTACATGTGGATCAACGCCCAGGGTGAGCGCTTCTGGGTGAAATACCACTTCAAGACCGACCAGGGCATCGAGTTCTTCACTCAGGACGAGGCCGACCAGATGGCATCGGCCGACACCGACCACCACACGCGGGATCTCTTCGAGCACATCCGCGACGGCGAGTATCCGAGCTGGACTCTGCATGTGCAGGTCATGCCGTACGAGGACGCGGCGGAATACCGGTTCAACCCGTTCGATTTGACCAAGGTGTGGCCCCACGGCGACTACCCGCTGATCGAAGTGGGCCGGATGACTCTGGACCGCAATCCCACCGACCACCATGCGGAGATCGAGCAGGCGGCGTTCCAGCCGAACAACTTCGTCCCCGGGATCGGCCCCAGCCCGGACCGGATGCTGTTGGGCCGGCTGTTCTCGTATGCGGACGCGCATCGTCATCGGATCGGCGGCAACTACCAGCAACTGCCCGTCAACGCCCCGGTCGTTCCGGTGAACACGTACTCGAAGGACGGGGCGATGGCGTACCGCAAGACCGTCGACCCGGTCTACGCGCCGAACTCGAAGGGCGGCCCCGCGGCCGACACCGACCGGTACGGGAACCCGCCCAGCTGGCACACCGACGGGGAGATCACCCGCTCGGCCTACGTCTCTCATGCCGAGGACGACGACTGGGGCCAGGCAGGCACCATGGTGCGCGAGGTCATGGACGACGCGGCCCGGGACCGGCTGGTGGACAACGTCGCGGGCCACCTCCTCAACGGGGTCACCGAGCCGGTTCTGCGACGCGCCTTCGAGTACTGGTCCAACATCGACAAGTCGATCGGTGAGCGCATCGAACGGGAGGTTCGCGCCGAGGCGGACGCGAAGGACCCCAAGGCCGCCGAGCAGAGCAACCCCGCACGACGGGACATGCAGGGCAAGGCCTGACCACAGCGGGGGCGCCCCTTCGGCGGCCCCACCGGCACAAGGCCCCGTGGTCGGGGCGCGGGTGAGGCGGGTGCCGGTACGGTCGGCCGTGCGGCGGGTAGTCACTGGCCATGATCACCATCGGGGTCGAAGAGGAGTACCTGCTGCTTGATCCGGTCACCGGCCACCCCGTGCCTCTGTCCGAGGAGGTGCGCCGCGCCGCGGGGCTGGAGGCGCTGGCCGAGGACGACGAGGTGCAGCTGGAGCTGCTGCAGGCCCAGGTCGAGGCCGCCACGCCCGTGTGCGGCAGCCTGGAGGAAGTAGCCGGTCATCTGCTGCGTCTGCGCCATGCCCTGGGCACTGCTTCGGAGCGGGCCGGGTGCCGGCTCGCGGCGACCGCCGCGGCTCCTGTGGCGGGCACGGAGTCCGTGCCGGTCACGGACAAGCGCCGGTATTTGGAACTGAGCAGGAAGGGCGGTCACCTCGTCGACGGCATGCTGATCAACGGGATGCACGTGCATGTCGGGATGCCGGATCGGGAAGTGGGTGTGGCGGTCCTCAACCGCCTCCGAGTCTGGCTGCCCACACTCCTGGCCATGTCGGCGAACTCCCCGTTCTGGGAAGGCAACGACACCGCCTTCGCGAGCTGGCGCACCCCCTCGTTCAGCCGTTGGCCGGTCAGCGGGCTGCCGCCGCGGTTCGAGGACTTGGAGGACTACGAACAACGGATCGCCGCGCTGGTCGCGTCCGCAACCGTCGCCGACGCGGGGCAGCTCTACTGGCAGGCCCGGCTCTCCGAGCGCTACCCCACGCTCGAAGTGCGCTGCATGGACGTCCAGCTACGCGCGGACGACGCCGTGATGCTCGCGGGAATCGTCCGCGCCCTGGCCGCCACCGCCATCCGCGAGCAAAAGGAGGCCGTCCCCGAGCCGGCCTGCCCTCCCGAACTGCTCCAGGCCGCGATGTGGCACGCCGCCCGCCACGGCCTCGGCACCACCCTCATCGACCCCGGAGGCCGCCCCCGCCCCGCCGGTGATGTCCTGGCCCAGCTGGCCCAGCACATCGCCCCGGTCCTCGCGGAACACGGCGACGGCCGCCACGTCGATCCCCTCCTCCACCGTCTCCTGCGCCAGGGCACGGGCGCCGACCGTCAGCGCCACGTCCTGGCCGAGGGAGGGCTCCCGGCCCTGATCGACTTCATCATCGGCGAAACGGCCTCCACCTGAACGGCATGCGAGTGTCTGGAGGTCACGCGGGTTCGGTCACCTGCATGCGGCGCTGGAAGGCCGTCATGCACGGCAGGCAGTGGTGATCGGTCTGCGTGTCCTCTTCAGGGCCGAAAGGCTGGCCGCACAGGGCGGCGCGCTGGCCGTGGGCGACGACGTGCCACACCGGGCGGGCGCCGCTGACGGCTATGCCGACGTGCATTTCGTACATGACAGTCCTCCGTACAGTGGACAGCACTCCACGCCATCACGGCTACGGGCCCCGCGCGCCTGGAGCGTGGCGTTCGGGTGACCCGCGCATGCTGGCGGCGCGGGTTTCCGCGATCGGCGCGGGAGGCGGGCGTGGCCGGCGTGGAACGTCCACCCTGTACGTGCTTGTGGCCCGTCGCCCGTCCCTCCCCGTAGGACGCCGATTTCACGCAACAAAAAGGCGGAATTCCATTTCCGGTATCGCTTGACGCATGACGGGGCGGAGGGGAGATTAATGGGGACGGACGTAGCCGGGTGGAGTCCTCTTGGGGAGGCTGCCATGACAGCTCCAGGCCTGTCCCCGCGAGCCGGGGGCACCGAGATAGGTCCTTTCGCGCAACCGTCGACGCCCGCTGATCGCGGACGCACGGTCGTCCTGGTCGAAGGCGAGCTCGACCTCGACACTGCGCAGCCTCTGTACCAGCACTTGCGCAGGGCATTGGACCGCTCGGAGGGCGGCCTGGTCCTCGACTTTCACGGGGTCGGCTTCTGCGACTGTTCTGGACTGAACGCGGTGCTCCGTATTCGTCATCGTGCTCTGGCACAGGGCAAGACGATCAGCATTCGGGCGGCGGGCCCCGCGGTGGAGAGGCTCTTGGTGATGACCCGTACCCGCGCCCTGTTCGCTTCCGCCGGCCACACCTGCCCCCGGACCGGAGTGACCCCGGCCCGGGTCCTGGGACCTCCGGCGTGAACGAGCAGCACGCGTCGGAGAACGTGGGTGGTTTACGGCGCGGCGTGAACAGGCCGATCAGCGGGTGAACTGTTCGCCGGGAGACGGGGGAACGCGGGAATCGTGGCGATCCAGCTGCTTCCGCAGGAACGCGATCTCCGCCTCGGCGGCCTGTTCGTGCGATTCGAGGAACGGGGCGTAGTGGCGGCCGGGGAGGTGGACCACTTCGGATTGCGGCGCGTTCCCGGCCGCCTCGACGGCGGGAGCGGTGAGCACGCTCTGGTCCTGGTCACAGACGACCACCAGCAGCGGGCACCGGATCCGGGAGGCATGGCGGCCCGGCCGGTACCTGCCGACCTGTAGGGCGATCCGCGCGGCCACCGTCTGGTCCCAGTTCGTGTGGCGGCGCTCGGGGTCGAGCGCCCGGTCGGCGTCCATGGCGTCGGGCGTGGTGAGCGAGGCGACGGCGCCGCGCGGTCCGGCGGTCGGGATCAGGATCGGCGGACGCCCGACGAGGCCCCCGAGCGCGTCCGCGACGCCCAGCCCGAGGAGCCGGATCAGCGCGGAAGGCGTCATGGAACGCAGCGCGTTGGGAGCGACCGCGCGGCCGTCGACCAGCGGGGTCTGAGCGATCGCGCCGGTCAGTCGAGGGTGGTCGGCCGCGACGTGGAAGACGTGGCCGCCCGCGAGCGAGAAACCCCAGACCGAGATCCGGTCCGGATCGACGTCGGGCAGACCGGCCGCGAACTCGATCGCGGCGTGCCAGTCGGCGATCTGCTCGTCGATGCGGACGATCTGGCGCGGCGCGCCCCCGCTCTCCCCGAACCGCCGGTGGTCGAAGGCGAGGACGGCGAAACCCGCTTCGTTGAACCTCGCGGCGAACAGGTCCGAGGCCGGTTCCTTCGTCACCGAGGTTCCGCCGGCCATGATCACGCAGCCGCCGTTGGACCCCGGGTAGTGCCAAGCGGCGCATGAGGTGCCGCCGCTGGCGAAGCGTACTTTTTCCCGTTGCTTGGACACGGGCATGTGGACCTCCATGGTGGATCCGTCGTTCTCGGGGTGCTGTCTCCGGGAGCTGTGAAAGCCGCCGACGTACGTCAAGGACGGGGCGGAGTGGATGACATCCATGGTTGGGCCGTGTTCACGGCGAAGGGCCCCGCAGCACCCCGGAATGGGCGAAACTTGCCCTCATGGCGCGCGCATCGGTGGATTCCGTACTGAGTCACCAGGACCAGCGGCTGGTGGCCGCGTTGCAGTGGGACGGCCGCCTCACCGCGGAGCGGGCGGCCCACGTGCTGGGGCTCAGCCCCGCGACCGTGCGCCGCCGGCTGCAGGCGCTCGGCGCCGACGGCACCGTGCGCGTGGTGATCTCACCGGTCGCGCGGCCACGCAACGGCGGCTCGGCCGGGGCCCTGTTCCTGCGCATCCGGGTCCTGCGGGGAAAGCTCGACACGATCGTGGCCGCGCTCGCGGCGCGCGAGGACATCCCCTTCATCGACGTCACGACCTCGGGCGACGAGATTTTCGCGGTCGCCCGCACCGAGCCGGGATCACGCGACCCATTGGTCTTCCGGCAGTTGCCGTCCACCCAGGCGGTGACGTCGCTGGAGACCGCCACGATCCTGCACGTCTTCCGGCTCACCTCCGAGTGGCGACACCAAGTGCTGACCGCGCCCGAACGCGCGGCCCTGAGCCCGGCCGAACCAGCCCCCGAAGCATCCGATTCCGGTTCTCCGGGCCCGTACGGTGTCGACACCGACGCCCTGGAACAGACCCTCATCGACGCGCTCACCCCCGACGCGCGCCTGTCCGCGGCCGCTCTGGCCGCGCGCACCGGCCACCCGGAGAGCACCGTGCGCCGCCGCCTCGCCCAACTCGCCGCCCAGGGACGCCTGATCACCCAGGTCCTGGTCGAGCCCCGCCGCCTCGGGCTGCCCATCGAGGCCAAACTCATGCTGCACGTGGCCCCCGACCACCTGGCCGCCGCCGGCCGAGCCCTGGCCGACCACCCCTCTGTGCACGGCGCGTTCGCGACATCTGGCCCCTCCAACCTGCACGCGGCCGCGTACTTCCCGGACCTGGCCGCCCTCTACGGCTTCCTCTCCCACGACTTGGTCGGCCTGGGCATCACCCACGTCGAATCGGCCATCGTGAGCCACGCCGCCAAACGCACCCCGGCACCGGTCCAGCCGCTCCTGTCGAGGTGACAGCCCCTGATATGGAACTGGCCACAGGGAACTATTTCGGTGGGTCGCCGTCCCTCCAACCAGCGCTGTAGACCCCTGGTTGCATGGTGTGTCGGCCTACTGACCTTTCCGATGGGTTGTCGGCGTGATGTCGGCGGTGTTCCGCGCTATGCCTGGGCTATGCGATACGCGCAAGGGGGTGGGCTCCGGGCTCATGAACAGGCCGCCCGTGAACGGGTACGGATGCTGGCAGCCGAGGGCTTTGAGCGGGGCGGGAAGAACACGGTCATCGCGAAGGACCTGCGGGTGAGCGTCCGTTCGGTCGAACGCTGGAGGCGGGACTGGAGGGCTCACGGCAGGGCCGGTTTGCGCTGTTCGGGGCCGGCCAAGAGTCCGAAGGTCGGCCCGCAGGAGTTCGCCGGACTGGAGGAGGAACTGCTGCGGGGGACGGTGTTCCACGGATGGCCGAACGAGCGGTGGACCCTGTCGCGGGTGCAGACCCTTCTCGTTGAGAAGCTCGGCGTGTGGCTGTCGATCCGCGGAGTGTGGGAGTTGCTGCGGCGTCACGGCTGGTCGTGCCAGCAGCCTGCGCGGCGCGCGGTGGAGCGTGATGGGGCGGGCGTCGCAGGCTGGGTGAAGGAGACTTGGCCGTCGGCAAAGCCATCGCGGCGACGCGCGGGGCCTGGCTCGTCTTTGAGGACGAAGCCGCTGTCTCGATGACGTCGCACCGCGGCCGGACCTGGGCCCCGAGGGGGAAGACCCCCGTGATCCAGTTCAACGGCTCCTCCCGCGGACGGGTGACCCTGGCCGCACTCGCCTGCTACAAGGCCGGTGAGCGCAGCCGGCTCATCTACCGCCCACGCGTCCAGGGCCATCACCTGGGCAGTCAAAGGGGGTTCACCTGGCGGGACTACCGTGATCTGCTGGTGCGGGCCCATCTCCAGCTCGGCGGGCCCGTCGTGGTGATCTGGGACAATCTGAATGTCCACCGCAGCGCCGACCTCAGGGACTATGCCGCCGAGCATGACTGGCTGACCATCGTCCAGCTGCCGTCGTATTCACCGGATTTGAATCCGGTGGAGGGCATCTGGTCCCTTCTGCGGCGGGCCGTGACCGCGAACATCGTCTTCGCCGACCGCGACCACCTCGTCCGGGCCGTCCGCAGCGGCCTGCGGCGAATCCAGCACACACCAGCCCTCATCGACGGCTGCCTCGACGGCACCGGCCTCTCGCCACCTACAGATGACACCAGCCCGACAACCCATCGGAAAGGTCAGTAACGCTGTCGTTGCAGCCGCCACCACACCCTCGTTGGATGTGCTGGTCCGGTCGATTCCCCTACCGTCATCGGGGTCAGGAGGGGAAAGCCGAGAGGGCCCATAGGAGTTGGGCGCGAATGCGTTCCGCCACTCCCATGATTGGCTCGGTGCGGCCACCCATGTCTCAGAGGAGATAACACATGCGTATGACCCAGAAACTCGCGGCCATCGCCGGTGGCGTCGCGCTGACCGGTGGCCTGCTGGTCGGGGGCGCCAGTGCGGCACAGGCCAGTCCGCAGGCTGCGGCGGACTGCCCGGCGGGCTACTTCTGCGTCTGGGCCGGGGCGAACTACACCGGCCACCGGCAGCAGGTCGCGGGGACCAACGACGACCTGACCCAGTACCCCGTCTTCCAGAACTTCAAGTCGTGGTACAACCACGGCAGTTCCTGTGACTTCAAGTGGTACTCGGCGAAGAACCACGGCGGATCCAGTGGCGTCGTCCCCAGGGGATACAAGGTGGCGTCCGACGGCGCGTCCCACTACATAAAGTCCAACTCCTGGGTCAACTGCGGCTGACCGGCGGCCCGTTGAGCGCTCCGGCCATGTCCCGGGGAGGCCCGTCCCAGGACATGGCCTCCCCGGTCAGCGGGCGGTCAGACTCGGTCGGCCGCGATCAGGACGTACTGGAACGACCCGTCCCGGTACGAGTTGATGAACGCCTCCTCGATGCCGGTGACCAGCGACGACGTGGCCCGCAACTCCCAGTACGGCAGGGTGTCGGGGGTGAGGTCGATGACGGCCTGCGGGACGAGGCGGTTGTCGGCCATCGCGCGCAGGTACTCGCGCCGCGAGTGGATGTTGCACTCGAAGTGCGCGTTGATCTGCGAGACCCACTTCGAGGGCTGGCCGTACCGCGGGTTCCAGCAGCCGGTGATGGTCACGTAGCGGCCGCCGACCTTCAGGATGCGGGAGTGCTCGGCGAAGAGGTCGTGCAGGTCGACGTACATGCTCGACTCGTTGTTCCACGACGCCGCGGCCTGCCCCGTCTCGAACGGCGTGGAGAGCATGTTGCAGACGCGGGCGCGGACATGGTCCTGGATGCGGAGTTCGCCCGCGCGCCGGTTGGCGAACTCGGCCTGCTTGGCCGACAGGGTGACACCCTCGACCTTGCATCCGAAGCGCTGGTGCGCCATCACCATCGAGCCGCCCCGGCCGCAGCCGGCGTCCACCAGGGTGTCGTCCCGCCCGATGTCACCGAGGTGTTCCAGGAGGAGCTCGGCCTGCGCCGACTCCAGCCGGTGGAGCTCGGTGATCAGCTTCTTCTCGCTCTCGCTGTCGTCGGCGTCGCCGAGCGCGGCATGGTCGACGTCACCGATGCCGTAGTGGTGGTGGTAGAGACCGTCGACATCGCCGAGCCGCAGGTTCACGGGCCTGGCCTCGCCGTCCCAGTACCGCGCGATGTCCCCCTGATAGGGCGTCGTCGGGCCCGGGATGAAGACGGAGGCGTCGGTGGCGGTGAGTTCGGTGCTGGTCACAGATGATTCCATTCTTCCTACCAGAAGTCCGGCAGGCTGTAGCGGTAGGTGTTCGTTTGGTGCCAGTGGTGGTTGCCGTCGACCCATGCGGCAACGCCGCGCAGGAAGCGCTGCACGCTTGGGACGGGGCAGTCTGCGGCCAGGGCCGCGGCTTCGGTCTCGAAGTCGTGCATGAGGTCGTTGTGGACCTCGACCGACTTCAGATAGGCGTCCCGGTCGGAGAGGCCCTCACGTTCGGCGATCACGACCGGCAGATTCAAGTGCCGCCCGGGAGCGTCGAGTTCCTTGGTGTACGAGTACAGGTCGTTCACGATGGTCGTCGCGTTGCCCGCGAGCGCGATGACCTTCTGCATGGCGGGTTGCGCGTGCAGGTCCGCCGGCAGTTCGTAGCCGCCGACGGTGTCGGTGATGGTGGGGCAGGGGCGGAAGTTGTTGAACTGGCGCATCGCCAGGTACTCCCACACCTCGGGTACGTGGTCCTGCTGGGCCCACGCTGCTTCGGCGAGGTATCCCATGTGCAGCCGGGCCATGTCGTGCCGGAACCGGTCGATCTGCGAGGCGCTCGCCGTCTGCGCGAAGTACTCCATGGCCGAGCGGTACGCGCGCCGGGGCGCGTCCGAGTGGAGCGACTTGGCCCACTCCGGTTGGTACTCCCGCGTCGTGTGCAGGGGGTCGAGGGCGGTGTGGGCGAGCAGAAGGCGTTCGCCGAGGCCGATGGGCGAGCCGCCGTGGTCCTCGCAGTAGCAGTCGTCCACCGCGTTCTCCGCCACCATCAGGCGGGTGGCGATCATCAGGTGGTCGACGGTGGGCGCGTCCGGATGGCAGCCGACCATGTACCGGCCCACGGAGAAGCCGTCGAACTCCTCCTCCCAGTCGTCCGGATACAGCGAAACCTCGTCCAGCGCCCAGGACTTGATCCTGCGGCTGACCTCCTCGACCCGCACCGGGTCGGGCTCGGGCACCGGGTGGTGGTAGAGGCCCGGGACCGGCGTGCCCTGAGCCGGCGCCGGCGGTTCCTCCGGCAGGGTCAGGCGCAGGCCCGCCGTGCCCAGGCCCGTGGGACCGCGCAGGACCCGTTCCAGACCGGCGCTCGGTGCCGGTACGTCGGCTGACGGGGCGGGCAGGGCGGGTGCACCGGGCGGGCCGCCGGTGGCGGCCGTGATGTCGCGGGCGCGGGCCGCGGCGTCGGTGAGGACGTACGCCCCGAAGTGGGCAGCGGCCTCGGGCAGGCTCGACCGCGGAGGTGTCGGCTCAGGCGCGGGCATCCATGGCTCCTTGGTGGGATGGGCGTCTTGCCCAGGGTGTTTCGGGCGTGCGCGAGCACCCCGGAAGGGGGGTGGCGCCACGCCGGGCGGGCCGGGTCCGCTAGCTGGGCCGGCGGGCGATCTGCACGTTCTCCAGGACGCCGACCGCGTCCGGCACGAGGATGGCGGCGGAGTAATAGGTGCTGACGAGGTACGACGTGATCGCCTTCTCGTCGAGACCCATGAAGCGGACCGACAGACCCGGTTCGTACTCGTCCGGCAGACCGGTCTGGTGCAGGCCGATGACGCCCTGGTTGTCCTCGCCGGTACGCATGATGAGGATCGAGCTGGTCCTCTCCTTGGTGATGGGGATCTTGTCGCAGGGCAGGATCGGGACCCCGCGCCAGGCCTGGACCCGCTGGCCGCCGAGGTCGACCTGGTCCGGGCAGAGGCCGCGCGCGTTGAACTCACGCCCGATCGCCGCGATCGCCCTGGGGTGCGCCAGGTAGAACTTGGAGCCGCGGCGGCGGCAGAGCAGCTCGTCCATGTCGTCCGGGGTCGGCGGGCCGGAGCGCGGCTGGATGCGCTGCTTGAAGTCGGCGTTGTGGAGCAGGCCGAACTCCCGGTTGTTGATCAGCTCGTGCTCCTGGCGCTCGCGCAACGCCTCGACGGTGAGCCTGAGTTGCTCCTTGGTCTGGTTCATCGGCCCGTTGAAGAGGTCGGCGACCCTCGTGTGGACCCGCAGAACGGTCTGCGCGGCGGAGAGCTCGTACTCGCGCGGCCGGGCTTCGTAGTCGACGAACGCGCCGGGCAGGCCGTGTTCCCCGTGGTGGCCGGCGGACATCGCGATCTCGGCCTCGCCGCGGTGGTTCTGTCGCCGGCGGGGGAGGGACTTGAAGCGTTCGACGTGGTCCTGCAGGCCCGGCGCCCCGGACAGCACGGCCGCGAAGTCGGCGCGGGACAGGGTGAGCAGGGTGCCCGAGGTCTCGGCGGTGGCGGTGTGTTCCCACCGGGCGTTCTCGTCGAGCAGGGCGATCTCGCCGAACCGGTCGCCGTCGCCGAGCACGTCCAGGGCGAGCTCGTCGCCGTACCCTCCGACGGAGGTCTGGCTGATCCGGCCGTGGGCGATCAGGTGGAGCCGGTCCGCGGGCGCGCCGCGCTCGACCAGCGTCTCGCCGGCCCCGAAGTCGCGCTGGACGCAGCGATCGGCGATTCCGGTAAGGACCTCCACGTCGTCGAAGCCGCGCAGCAGGGCCAGTTCGCCGAGCTGACTGGGGATCACCCGGACGCCGGCGCCGTCCTGGACGAACTCCACCCGCCCGTCGCCGACGGTGTAGGTGAGGCGGCGGTTCACCCGGTAGACCCCGCCCTTGGTCTCCACCCAGGGGAGCATCCGCAGCAGCCAGCGAGAGGAGATCTCCTGCATCTGCGGGGCGGACTTGGTCGTGGTGGCAAGGTTGCGGGCGGCCGCCGTGCCCAGGCTGGACTGCTGCGGCGGCTCCAGTCGGGTGTCGGGGCTCGAATCAACAGTCATCGGCGCGCACTCCTTGGTCAGGGCGGTGACGGGCGCACGTGGACGCCGCCGGGCAAGGGGAGGGAAACCAGGGTAATCCGGGTATGCGAACGGAAATCCGTCCAGAGCCAGAAGGACACTAACGGCCGGTTCGCCCCCTGGACCAAGGGAAGTCGGGGACATTAGCTCGATACGATGATCGCGCCCGCGGGATGTTTGGCCGGGTACCGACGGAATCCAGCCATGCTGGACGGCGCGTTCAGGCGGGGGTCGGTTCCGCGGATTCGAGTGCTTGAGCCAGGACGGCACCTCGATTGGCGTGCGGATGGCTGGTTGGGCGTGGGGAGTGGCGGCTACCGTCGAGCAGTCATCGGCTCGCAGGGCGACGAACGGAGTTGCGCATGGCGAAGGGGCAGGACTCCAAGAAGGACACCAAGAAGAAGCCTCTGAAGACCCGAGCTGAGAAGAAGGACAAGAAGAAGGCGAAGAAGTAGGCCGGCACGGATCTGCGGGGGAAACGCCTGACAGGTCCCCGGACATCGTGTCCGGGGACCTGTCGCACTGCCGGGGCGAGGAGCCTCGCACAGCGACCTCAGGAGAGGGACTTGCCTCGTCCCCCGAGCTGTGGGTGTCAGGCCGGGCGGGGGATGTAGGCCAGGCCGTGGGCGCCCACCTCGCCCAGCGCGGCGTGATCGATGCGGTTCAGGGTCGTGAGCGTCTCCAGGTCGACGACGTCGACGGTGGATGAGGCGTGGCAAGCCACGTACGCGATGCGGCCGTCGGGGGACGACGTCATGGTCAGCGGGCAGGGCCCCACCTCGACCTGGCCCAGCTGCTTGTGGGTGTCGGCGGAGAACACCGTCAGGCGGCCGGGTGCCATGCGCCTGCCGCCGGACGTGGGGTCGTCCTCCATGCGTACCTCGCCCGCGAGCAGCCTGCCCGTCGAGGTGAGGTGCACCGGCATGACGGTGTCTGCCAGCGGAAGGGTGTCGATGACGGACGCCGTCTTCGTGTCGATCACCTTGATTCCAGGGGGTGTTGCCTCCTCGGAGGGGGACGGGCCCAAGTGTGGCGCGGCGACGAAGGCGCGCGTGCCGTCGGCCGAGACGGCGAGTCCCTCACTGCCCGCCACCTCGACCTTCGCGGCGAGTACGCCCCGTTCGAGATCGAGGACCGACATGAACCGGGCCTCCTTGTTGGTGACGTACCCGGTCCTGCCGGCCGCGTCGATGACGACCCAGTGCGAGCCGGGTGCTCCGGTGTCGATCCGGCCCAGGGGCCGCCGGGTCTGCGTGTCGATGACCAGGACGCCGCCGGACCGGTCGTCGGAGCCCTCCACGGTGACGTACAGGCGGCCGCGCGCCGCGTCCAGCGCGAGTCCGTGCGGGGCGTGTTCGGGGGCGAGGTCGACGACCTCGACGATGCCGCGGGTGTCCGGGTCGATGAGGGTGAGCTCGGTGCGCCGGCCGCTGTTCGCGCCGTAGAAGCCCGAGTCGTACGTGTTCGAGCACCACAGCAGCCGCTGGGTCGGATCGAAGCACAACTCGTGTGGCTGGGCGATGGTTTCGAGCGAGCCGAGGTAGTGGTCGTCGCAGGCGTCGAAGAACGAGACCGAGGGGCCGCTCTGGCTGACCACGGCCAGCACATCGCCTTCTCGACCGGCACGGGGGGACTGTCGCATGGCCAATGTCCTTTATCTGATGGGTGGTTGGTCCGGCGGTAGCCGCAGTGGGCGCGGCGTTCTCGCGGACATCTCCACTCTTCGCCCGAGAAGCCCCCTCAGCAATGCAAGAATTGGCACTACATCATTGACTTCATCGTAAAACCACAGCTCAGGGGCGCCTCATGGATCTCAACCTGCTACGTGTCCTGGATGCCTTGCTCCAGGAGAACAGCGTGAGCCGCGCCGCCGAGCGCCTCGGCACGTCACCCGCGGCGGTCAGCCGCAGCCTGGCCCGGCTCCGCCGTGCGGTGGGCGACCCGCTCCTGGTCCGTGCCGGCCAGGGCATGGTCCCCACTCCCCGAGCCCTCGAACTCCGCGAAGAGGTCAGTGAGTTGCTGCGTGGCTGCGACAACGTCCTGCGGCCGGGGGCCGGTTTCGAGGCCGTCCACCTCCAGCGCACCTTCACCGTGCAGGCGACCGATCTGCTCCTGGCGGGGGTGGCCGGGCCCTTGACCGACCGGATCCGGGCGGCTGCCCCGCATGTGGACGTGGTGTTCCTGCCCGAGGCGCTGGAGGGCGGGCCCGCGCTGCGGCAGGGCACGGTGGACGTGGAGCTCGGCGTCCTCGGGCAGCTGGAGCCGGAGATCCGCACCCGGCACATCACGCAGAAGCACCTGGTGGGGGTGGCTCGCACCGGTCATCCCCTCTTCGGCAAGCGCATCGACGCCCGCCGGTTCGCCGCCGCCGACCACATAGGCATCTCCCGGCACGGCAAACGGCGCGGCCCCATCGACCAGGCCCTCGCCGAACGCGGGCTGCAACGTCGCGTGGCGGTCGTCGTCCCCAGCCACACGAGCGCGATGATCCTCGCCCGGGACAACGACCTCGTCGCCCTCACCCTGGCCGACTGGCTCCCCGGCACCGCCGCCGCGCTGGGGCTGCGCACCTTCCCCATCCCGTTCGACGTGGCGCCCATCGACCTGGGCCTGGCCTGGCACCCCCGCAACTCCGGTGATCCCGGCCACAGTTGGTTCCGCGACCACGTGGCGGCCGCGGTCCTCGCCCCGTCGGGGACGGGGGCTCAGAACACGCGCCGCTGACCGTTGGAGGTGCTCCCCCGGGGCGCAAGGGCGCCCAGAGTGTCCACCCTGTGGGCGGGAACGTGGCAGATCTTGCCACGCCTCTGGCGAAGCCACAGGTCAGAAGCGTTCGTATGCGGCGTCAAGTGGCGCAATGCTGTGGCAACACCATCGGACGGGCCCGGCCGGTACGTTCCCTGCCATGCCAGCCGAACCTGCCCCCGCCTCGCTTCCAGTCGCCGCCGCGCGCCGCCGGCGGCTGCGTGCCGACCGGGCCCGGCAGCTCGCCGACCTGCTGCGCCACCAGATCCTGGCAGGCGGCTTCCCCGGCGGTGTGCTCCCCCTGGAACACACCCTCGCCGCCGACTACCGGGCCAGCCGCAACACCGTGCGCCAGGCCCTGGAAATGCTGCGCGACGAGCAACTGGTCGACCGGCAGCCCGGCGTAGGCACCGTGGTGGTGTGCGAGAAGCGCCCGCACGGCCTGAACCGGCTCCAGGGTCTTGCCGAGACCCTGAACGAGCACGGCCGGGTCACCAACGAGGTACGCACCGTCGGCCCGCTCCGCGCCCCTGGCCCAGTGGCCACCGGCTCGGCCTGCCCGGACACAGCGACGTGCTCTGCATCGAGCGGCTGCGCCGCCTCGCTCGCCGGGGCGCTCGGACTGTGGCAGCTGCTCACCTCGCTCGACGTCGACCTGTGGCTCAGGTGCGAGTAGCTCCCCACGGTCGGCGAGGTGGCGTCCGCCTTCGTCGACCGGGCCAGGACGGCCGAGTACTGGCAGGACCTGGGGTTCAGCCTGCGCCGCATCGCGATCGGCTTCCTGCTCGCCGCGGTCCTGGGCGTGGCGACCGGCACGGCCGTGGCCCGCTCGCGGTGGGCCGCCGACCTGCTCGGCCCGCTGATCGAGGTGGCGTGCCCGGTGCCCGCCATCGCCCTCGTGACGGTCGCGATCCTGCTGCTGCCCACCAACGAGCAGGGCATCGTCTTCATCACCTTCGCCGCGGCCTTCTTCCCCGTGATCGTCTCGACCCGGCACGCGGTGCCCGCCCTGAGCCCGGTGTGGGAGGAGGCCGTGCTCACCATGGGCGGCGGCCGGCTGAGGGTGCTGCTCTCGCTGGTCCTTCCCGGCGCGCTGCCGGGCATCTTCGGCGGCCTGTCGGTGGCGTCGGCGTCTCGTGGATCTGTGCGATCTCCGAGGAGATGATCTCCGGGGAGTACGGGGTGGGCTACCGCACCTGGCAGGCGTACACCGTCGTCGACTATCCCGGGGTCTTCGTCGGCATGGTCACCATCGGCGCGCTCGGCCGGCTGACCTCCACCGCAGTGGAGCTGCTCGGTCGCCGTGCCACCAACTGGCTGCCCCGCCCGGCCGCGCGTCCCGTGAGCCGCCGAGCCGTCACTCCCGCCGTCCCCGCGAAGGAGCCGGTCGCATGAGCACCACGACGACACCGCCCGCCACCGCCGTGCCCGAAGGTGCTGAACTCGACCTGAACAGCGCTGAGTTGGGACATCCGGGCAGCCCGCCCGTGCTCGCCGCGCTCGACCTGCGCGTGGCGCCCGGGAAGGTGCTGACCGTCGTCGGTCCGTCCGGCTGCGGGAAGTCCACCTGCTGCGCACTCTCGCCGGGCTGCTGCCCGTCCTGGCCGGAGAGGCCGCCCAGGCACCCCGAAGCGCGCAGCGCACTGGCCACGGCCACGTCGGACCCCGACGCGGACGTCCGTGCCTACGCGGCCCGGGCGACGTCCTGACCCGGCCGGGGCCCGGGCCGCCACCGGGCCAGTACCGCGAGGTGCCCACCGCGCAGCCCCCGCGTCAGGGGCACACGGCGTCCCATTCGACCTCTACCTCTACGTATGCCCGTACAGCACGGCGAAGTCGTGGACCTGGTGCCGATTACATACGGAGGGCCGCAGAGCATACTGGTCGGGCCCCGATCGCCTACAGAACGACTCCATGGCCAAGAACAGCACCTCCTCGACCACCGTCCCCGACACCGCGTGGCTGGGGCGCGGGCGCCACCTCGGGCCCGAGCCCGAGCGGGACGTCCGGCGCAACCTGATCGCCCTCAAGGCGGCCGGGGTGCTCGACGACTTCCTGGACCTCGACCCCGTCGAGGCGGCCCGCTCCACCGCCCTCTACCCGCGGGACGAGGCCGCCGACCCCGGCCCCTCGGCCCGCCGTCTCTTCGAGGCCCGCTGGCGCGTGGCCGACGACGTCACCGTGCGCGCTCAGCTGACCACGTACGAACCCGAGGGCCGCCGCAAGGGGGACGAGGGCGTCACGTGGATCGTCGCCGCCGAGGCGGAGCGGGCGTGGGACGCGCACTGGCCCTCGCCCGCCACCATGTTCTGGCCCGACAGCGACCAGATCGCCTGGGACCACGACACCCTGCCGGGCCTGCGCCTGCGGAGCACGAACCACCTGCCGAAGGACGACGACGAGCTGCGCCACCTGCTGCGGGACTGCACCCGGCAGAGCTGGTTCATCCACGTCGTGGTGCACGAGGCGATGACTCCGGACGCGATGGGGCAGCGGCCGGTCTCGACGTTCCTGCCGCCGAGCCTGCGGCACCGGGTGGTCGAGCACCGGGGCACGCCCGAGCAGGCGCAGATCGCCGACTTCGCGATGAAGCGGGAGCTGAACGTACGGATGCCGCGCGGCGGCGCCGTCGTCCTGCCCACCACGCCCCAGAGCCCGTGGTACGAGGCTGAGCGATACACCGTCCGCACCGTCTTCCTCGACGGCTCGGAACCCACCGAACTCCTCGACAGGATCAGGGAGTTCGCCGCGCTGCCGCAGCCGATGCCCACCGAAGCGGAGCCCGCCCTCAGGCGGCTGCGCCAGGGCTGGCACCTGCTCACCCCGGACGAGGAACTGGTACATGCCCAGGCCATGGTCGCCAAGTACGCCGAGGCCCTCGATGTCATGACCAACTCCCGCGACCTGTACCGGGAGGCCGCCGAGGCGGCGCACGCCGCGCTCGCCGAGGCGAACGGCGGCGACGGTGTGCCCCGGCTGCCCGGACCGCGGCCGGTCAAGACGGACGCCTCGCCGCTCGGCGCCATCACGAAGGCGTTCGGCCGCTTGCGGGGGCCGAACAAGTAGGAAGCGTTCCGGGTTCGCGCGGCCCCGCCCACCCCTTCGGTGCGCGCCGGTCGTCCTCCCCCTCGCACGTTTCCGGCCAATGACCGCACCGGATGGAACCGTTCCGCTGGATCGCCGTCGGGGCGTGCGTGGGAGCGCCGGGTGGGCTCGGGGGGGGTAGGAGGCGGCGGTCCGCCGGGCGTGGGGTGTTCGGGGCCCGCGGGCGGTCGGCGGTTCGCCGGCGGGAAGGTGCATCGGCCGGACGGAGTGCGTCAACTCGCCTGTTCGGCCTGGAAGTTCGCCTGAGTGAACGGGCGGAGCGGGGGTGCGTTGACGCCACGCCACCGAGGACGATTCCGCTCCCTTTCCCTTTCGCCCCGGCAGGCGCGAGCCCTCAGAGCGGCTCCCGCTCCCGATCAAGCAATCGGTTTCTTTGCCCGGCCCTTACGGAGTCCGATTTCGGCCTCGCCGACGGAACCCTTGTGACTCCGGCGGACGCCTGGTTACGCTCCCGCTCGTTTCGCTTCCTGCACAAATTCTTCGCAACTTGACCAACTGTGGGGTGGCTGTGTGTGAACCGGAGTCCCTGGGCGCACCGGGGACATCTGTGGTGTCAGCGGGGCGCCGATGAGCCCCGGCACCACAGCCGCCGACAAGCGGGCGGCCCGTCGGCCCGTGTCCCGTGACGTCCGGCTGTTCTGGTGCGCGAGCGCCTCCGACGCGCTCGGCACACAGGCCTCCGGTGTCGTTCTGCCGCTGCTGCTCCTCGGGCTCGGCCACTCGGCGGCCGTGGTCGGTCTCGTCGCCGGGGTGTCCACGGCCGCCGGGCTGCTGCTCGCCCCGCTCGCGGCTGTCCCCGCCGACCGGGGCGCGCGCAAACCCGTGATGTTCTGGTCCGCGACGGTCTCGGCGCTCGCCATGGCCGGCGTGACGGTGGCCGTGGCCGCGGGACGCCCGTCGCTCGCCCTGTTGCTCGGCGCGGTTCTGGTGGAGCGGTTCTCCACCGCCGTGTACGAGGCCGCCGCCGCCGGCACCGTGGCCATGATCGCCCCGCCCGCCGAATGTCCCCGCGTGGTGGCCGCTCTCTCGGCGGGCGACCAGGGCGCGCTGATCCTGGGCCCCGCGCTGGGCGGCGCGCTCTACCAAGCCGCCCGCGCCCTGCCCTTCCTCGCGGACGCCGTCTCCTACGCCGTGGCCGCCGGGTGCGTACGGGCGCTGAGTTCCAACCTGCGGCCGGAGCGGTGTGCCGACGCGGGGGCCGCGCCTGAGGTGGAGGTGGACAGCGGCGCAACCGCTCCGGCTCCCACGACCCGGCGGCCACACCCCGCCCGCCGCATCCGGGAGGAGCTCGGGGCCGGGCTCGCCCTCGTCCGTACGTCACCCTTCCTCCGGCTCGTCCTGATCTGGACCGCCACCGTCAACGGCGTGATCGTCGCCCTCTACTACGGGGCCGTGTTCACTCTCCAGAAAGGCGGCCACGGCGGCGCGCCGATGGGGCTCGTCCTCGCGCTGTCGGGGGCCGCTGGGCTCGCCGGTTCGCTGGCCGCGCCGCGCATCGCGGGCCGGATCGGGGCCGCGCGGCTCCTTGTGACGGTGTCCTGGCTGCTCGTTCCGCTCGCGGCCGGGCTCGCGACCGCCGACGGGCCCTGGACGTACGGCGCGCTGTTCGGCGTGTTCTGCCTGCTGATGCCGCTGGTCGGCGTCGTGCTCCAGTCCCGTGCCCTTCAGGAGACCCCGCCCGGACTGCAGGCCCGTACCGGAGCGGTCCTCGCGAGCGCCGCGGGCGGCTCCGCCGCGCTCGCGCCGGTCCTGGCAGGGGTGTGCGTGACCCGCGTCGGGACGGCCGCGCCCGCCGTGGTCTGTGCGGTGGTCCTCGCGGCGCTGGCCTGGCGGACGACCGTCGTACGGTCCAGCCTCGCGGAGGTGACGGCATGACCGGCCGCTACCAGGTGTACCGGGCCGCGCTGCCCGAGGTGTGCGCAGCGGATCCCACCAGGATGGTGTTCACCGGCGACGCCGACGGCCGCTGCGAGGTGTTCACTTGGGACGCCGCCACGCGCAGGTCCCGCCAGGTCACCGACCGCCCGCACGGCACCCTGCACGGCGCGATCGACCGCGACGCCCACGTGTGGTGGTTCGACGAGGACGAACACGGCACCGGACGCTGGCGGTTCCAGCCGTTCGAGGGCGGGCCGGACCGGCCGGGCCTGGTGGGCGTGCCCGAGGGCGAGCCGCGCGGCCTCGCCGTCGGTGCCGACGCGTGCGTCGCCATGGGGCTCGGGGACACACGGTCGACCGCCGTCCACCTCGGCCCGCGCGGGGGCACCGCCCGCGAGGTGACGCGCGTCGACGGGCACGCCACCCTGTCCGGGATCACCCCCGACGGCCGCCTCCTCGCGCTCAGCGGCGCGGCCGGCTCGGCGCGGGCCGTGACCGTCCTCGCCGACGACGGCACCACACGCGCGGTACTGACGGGGGACGAGGCAGGCGGCCGGCTCTGGGCGCTGGGCTTCGCACCCGTCTCCGACCGTGCCGAGCTGCTGCTCGTTCGCGAGTCCAACGACCATTATTCACTTGCCAGTTGGAGCCCGGAGACAGGAGTCGTCACGCACTCCTGGTGCGCCTTCGACACCGAGATCACCGCCCGCTGGCACCCTGACGGCCGCTCCCTCCTGGTCCGCCAGGACCGGCACGGCCGCAGCACCCTGCACCGCGTGCGCCTGACGGAGCGCACCGCCGAACCCGTACCGACCCCGCGCGGGACGCTGCTGGACGCCGCGCCCCGCGCCGGATCCGATGTGCACTACCTCTGGACGGACACGGCGACGCCGCCCCGCATGGCCTCCACCGCGGACACCCCGCTGCCTCCCACGCACGGCATCGCGGGCCAAGTACCCGGCGAACACCGGGAGTTGTGGACGCCGGGCCCGGACGGCCCGGTGCACTCGCTGCTCAGCCTGCCTGAAGGACGTAAGGGCGCGGTGCCCGCGGTGTTCCTGGTGCACGGCGGGCCCGCCGATCACGACCGGGACGCCTACGACGGGGTGGTGCACTCACTGGTCGCCTCCGGGTTCGCCGTCGTACGCGTCAACTACCGCGGCTCCACCGGATACGGGCCGCGCTGGCGGCGCTCGTTCGGCCAGGGCGTCGGGCTCACCCAGGTCGAGGACCTGATCGCGGTCCGCGCCGACCTCGCCGCCCGCGGCGTCGTCCGCGCCGACGCGGTCGGGCTGTGGGGCACCTCCTGGGGCGGCTACCTGGTGCTGCTCGCCCTCGGCGTGAATCCCGGGCTGTGGCAGGCGGGCGTCGCCGTCAAACCCGTCGCGGACTGCGCGGCCGCCCACCGCACCGCCACCCCGGCCCTGCGCGCGCTCGACGAGCGGCTGTTCGGCGGCACCCCCGACGAGGTGCCCGAACGGTACGAGCGGAGCTCACCCCTGCACTACGCGGCCGCGGTCCAAGCACCCCTCCTCGTCGCCGCCGCGACCCGCGATGCCAAGTGCCCGCCCGGCCAAGTGCGCGACTACCTCACCGCCCTCCAACACGCGGGCGTACGGCACGAGTCGATGTGGCTCGACACGGGCCACGACGGCTACGAGGCCGACGACCACGTCGCCGTCCTGCGCCGCGCCGTGGTCTTCCTCGACCGCGAACTGCGCGGACGGCCCCGCACCACCCCCCGAACGCCCCGCTCCGACCGGACCGGGGATTCCGGACGGGCGCGCTCAGCGGCGCCCGCCGGAACAGGCACAGGCACCACCCACACAGAGAGGAGTTCCGGCCATGCAGAAGGACATCATCCACAATGACCCGCTCGCGGGTGACGAGGAGAACCGCAAGCCGAGCGTCGGCGTGACCATCAAGGTTCCGTTCCGCAACGCCGAGGACGGCGAAGAGGACTGACCCTCGCGGCCGGCCCGGCGGTCCGCCGCCGGGCCGGCCGGCACCACCCACCCGACTCCGGCCCCCCGGGCCCTACTTCCGTCACGTCTCCGCACCTCCCGAGGAGCCGACATGCGTGTCCTGCTGGTCAATATGCCCTGGTCGCCGATCGACCTTCCCTCGCTGGCCCTGGGAATCCTGAAACGCAGCGTGGACGAACGCGTGCCCGGCGCCCGCGCCGAGATCCTGCACGCCAATCTCGAATTCACCGACTGGATCACCGAACGTACGGAATTCACCGCCGACGACTACGAGTACTACGCGCTCTCCTCCTATTTCATGGGCTGTGGCGACTGGGTGTTCTCCTCCGCCCTCTACGACGACCCCACCTGGCGGGACGAGGAGTTCGCGGCCGCGATGAAGGGCAAATTGCGCAAGTCGCGGCTGCACATGTCGCAGGAACTGCACCGCCAGGTACCGGAGTTCGTGGAGATGATCGCCCGGCGGATCGTCGAGTACGTACCGGACGTCGTCGGCTTCACCTCCACCTTCCAGCAGAACACCGCGGCCCTCGCCGCCGCCAAGCACGTCAAGCGGCTCGCCCCGCACATCGTGACCGTCATGGGCGGCGCCAACTGCGACGGCGAACAGGGCGAGGCCGTCCACCGCAACTTCCCGTTTGTGGACCATGTGATCCGCGGCGAGGGCGAGTCCGCCTTCCCGCAGCTCCTGACCGCGATCGGCGAAGGCGCCCGGGGAGAGGCGCTCAACGGAGTGCCGGGCCTGTGCCACCGCGACGCCGAGGGCAGGAGCGTCGTCAACCCGATGGCCACGAGCCCGCTGCCGCCGGCCACCATCCTGGCCCCCGACTACAGCGGTTACTTCGAGCGCCTCGCCGCCTCCGTGGCCCGCAACTGGGTTGAGCCCAAGCTCGTCGTCGAGGGTGCCCGCGGCTGCTGGTGGGGCGAGAAGCACCACTGCACGTTCTGCGGCCTCAACGGCTCGTTCATGCAGTTCCGCTCCAAGAGCCCGGACACGTTCTTCGAAGAGATCATGGAGCTGGCCCGGCGCCACCGGGTGCTCGACATGTACCTCGTCGACAACATCCTCGACATGGGCTACCTCACCTCGGTGCTGCCGCGCATCATGGAGAGCGGCTACGACCTGCGGATGCACATCGAGATCAAGGCCAACATGCGCCGCAGTCAGCTGCGTACGCTCGCCGAAGCCGGACTCATCTACGTACAGCCGGGCATCGAGAGCCTCAACAACCGGGTGCTCGACCTGATGGACAAGGGCGTCAGCGGCTGCCAGAACGTCCGCATGCTCCGCGACGGCGCCGAGACCGGCCTCTCCGTCGCCTGGAACTACCTGCACGGCTTCCCCGGCGAGACCGCCGAGGACTACGACCCGGTCATCGCCCAGATCCCCGCCCTGGAACACCTCGACCCGCCCGTCGACCTCTCCGCACGCATCGCGATCGAGCGGTTCAGCCCGTACTTCAACCGCCCCGAACTGGGCTTCGACGGACTGCGCCCCGAGGAGCACTACCGCTTCACCTACGACCTGCCGGAGTCGGAGCTCTACGACCTCGCGTACGTCTTCGAGGCCCCGCAGCGCGGCATCACCGCGCCCACCGTCACCGCGCTGAACAACGCGCTCGACGCCTGGAAGAAGCACCACGCGGACGCCCGGCTCACCCACACCGACCTGGGCGACCGCATCGTCCTGGTCAGCAGGCGGCGCACCTTCGCCTGGCGCGCGATGGAGCTGACCGACCCGTTCGAACTGGTCGCCTTCCGCCTCCTCGACCAGCCGCACACGGCCGCCGCGCTGACCCGCAAGGCCGCGGCCCGCGCCAAGGGCGCCGCGCGCGAGGAGCACGAGGTGCAGCAACTCATCGACAGCTGGCTGGAGTTGGGCCTGGTCTTCACCGACGGCGGCCAGTACGTCCACATCGCGCCCTCGGCCGTCAACGAGGACCTGCTGCGCCTGGACTTCATGCGCCACGCGCAGGCCGCGCTCGACGCCGCCGAACAGTCCGGCAGGCCTGAGCCCGTGAGCGTCTGAATCCGCGTGTGTCCGACTCAGTACCAGCAGGAGGAGCAAGGCCGATGAGCACCGCCCTCACCACCGCCACCGAGGCCCTCACGGTCGCCGCCTGGCGCGACTACGACCCCGACGCCTGCGCCCTGCCCGGGATGTGTCTGGGAGAGGTGGAACTGACCGGGCCCATGGGCGAGGAGAGCGACCGACTGTGGGAGCTGGGCGCACGCCGCGTCCGCCTGCCCGAGCCCGTCGACCTCAACGACCCGCGAAGAGCGGACCGCGCCGTACGCGCCCTGAGCCTCGTGCGGGATCTGACGGCCCGGGCCGTCCTGGTCGAGTGGAAGCTGCGGCTCGACCCGGGGGCGGCCGACGACACCTGGCGGACCCTCAGTCACCTCCAGCCGCCGCAGCGCCTGGAGGGACCCGCCGACGCGGCCGGCGACCTGCGCCGGTGGCGCGACGGGCACTACCTCTGCAAGTGCCTGTGGCGGCAGGGCCCGGGCTTCGTCCAGATCCGCGACCGCCGCTGGGGCGACCTGCGCCGCTTCACCGCCGATGAGCCCGAATACCAGCAGGTCATCGAGACCCTGGCCTACGGCGCCCCCGCCACATCGGTACCCCGCGCGGTCCTCGCCGACTTCGTGGAGGAGCGCCTGGTCCTGGAGGTGGGCGAGCTCGCGTGGTGGCTGCCGTACCGGGTGAACCGCTGGATCCAGGAGGCCATGGCGATCTGACCGTGCCCTCGGTGGTGCGTGGCGGCGAGGGTCTGGACCTCGCTCTTCTTCCCCGCGCCGTGCTTACGGCATGGCGCGCAGCCGCTCCCGGACCGTACTGCCGTGGTCTCCGGCGCCCATGTGGTGCCTCCTTGCGGGTGGTGACAAGGTCGTGGGCCTGTTTCCCCCCGCCGCCGGGCTACCCGGCGAGGGTGGCGTGGGCCAGGAAGTGATGGGGGGCGTCCTCGTACTCGTCCAGGTTCCAGCCGGTCACCTCCAGGGCTGGGCGGAGATTGTGCTCCGCGAGGAGGTCGCCGGGGTCGAGGGGGCGGCCGTGCCGGGCCGCTCGCTCCGCGCGGCCGGAGGGGTGGAAGAGCAGGAGCACACAGTCGGACGTGGCGACGCGGGCCCACTCCGCGAGGGCGGTGCGGGGGTCGGGGAGGTGGTCGAGGAGCCCCGCCGAGAAGATTCCGTGCACGGATCGGCGGGGCACGGGGAGCCGGGCGCAGTCGGCCGCCAGCAGGTGCCCGTGCCGCGTGCGGCCGTGCCGGGCGGCGGCCGCCAGCATGGCCGGTGTGACATCGATGCCGAGTACGCGGCCGTGCGCCCCGACCTGTTCCCGGAGCGCTGGCATGGCCCGCCCGGTGCCGCACCCGAGGTCCAACGCGGTTGCGCCGGGCCCCAGTTGCATGCGGAACGCCGCGGCCTCGTAGGCCGGCGTCTGGTGGGCGAACCGCTCTTCCCAGGCATCGGCTCGATGGGTGAAGAAGGCCCGAGTGGCGGTGTGTTCGGCCCGTGCCGCCACCAAAATGGCGAAACGGGACAGGAGTTGACCCGTCCAAGTGTCGTCCTCGCCGTCGTGAACCCCGGCGAACCGCACTCCCCAGGCGCTGCCGCCGAGACGGAACGCCTGGCCCGGGTACCCCTGGGCGGCGGCAAGGACGACGGCGCCGGGCGGTAGGGCGACCTCCGCGGGATCCGGCCGCAAGCCCGGGGGCAGGGAGCCCGCGAAGAGCGGGTCGGTGCTCGCGGCCCGGGTCGGCTCCACCGCGGGCCCCTTGGAGGCGGAACCCGTGGCGGTCACCTCGGCCAGCAGTTCGGCGCCGCTCCCCAGGGCCAGGACCGGCACCTGTGCGGCAAGTGCTTCCCGTACCAGGGGCCGCCCGCTGGCGCCGGCGGGATGCGGCGCGGCCAGGATGATCAGACCCTCGACATCGCTGAGATCGATCGAGGGAAGCTCGCCCCCGTCGAGCCGGACGAGCCGGACGGTGAGACCCGCCGCGCCGAGCGCCCCGCCCACCGCGGCCGGCACCCCGGCGGACGCCTGCTGTACGACGACCACGGCCATCGCCCACTCCTTACATTCGAGCTAATCCGGCCCCAGGGGCTGGCATCCACGCAAGGATGCGCCCACCCTGCCTGCATATGCCAGACCATCTCTCGTGCCGAGATGTCGTGTCATGGGGGCGGTCCCGAGCCCCGGAATCTTTAGGGCCTGTCCGGCGGATCTTGTCTGGGACGCGGGGGTCTGGCACGCCCATCTGCGGCGTTGTCGTCAATCGCCGACGCTCCGCGTCGCCTCATTCCTCCGCCTTGCAGCTGCACGCACCAGACCCCCGCTCACCAGGACCACAAAGGTTCAGGCGCCTCGTGGGCGACCAGATCCGCCGGACAGGCCCTAGGAGGCCCCGCGCGCCGAACCGCGAACGGCGTACGAGGCCTCCCTGCCGGTGTGTCCCCGTGGCGGCGAGAGCCACTCCTCCGCCCCGTCCCGGTACCGCAAGTGAATCAAGGTGCGCAGTCGCGGGGCTACTGGATCAGCCCACAGAAACAAGCCCCTATGGCCGGTATGCGTACAGGCGATCATCCAAGAGGTGAACAGCCGGAAAGAGGTAGCATCTGCAAGGCTTAATGCCACTTTGATCTTGCTGTTGCTGTTTCCGATGTGGAGGAAGAGGGAGGTCTGTGGTGGGAAGCGAACCCGTCCCTCCGGGGCAGCGGGTGGTGAAGGGGTGGCCGGTGTCCCACTACGGCCCCGTGCCGCGGTTCCGCGCCAACCGCTGGAACCTCCAGGTCTTCGGCTCCACCGCGACCGGTGAGAAGTACTCGTGGACCTTCGACGAGGTCATGGCGCTCCCCGCGGCGACGATCACGGCGGACCTGCACTGCGCGTCGGGCACCACGACCCTCGGCCACGAGTTCTACGGTGTGCCCGCCGCCGTCCTCCTGAAGCTGGCGCCGCCCGACCCGCGGGTCACCCACGTCATGGCGTGGGCCGAGTACGGATACAACGCCAACCTGCGACTCGACGACTTCGCCGCGGACCGCACCCTCATGGCCACCCACCGCAACGGTGAGACCCTCACCGCCGAGCACGGCTTCCCACTCCGCCTCGTCGTCCCGCACCTCTACGGCTACAAGGGGCCGAAGTGGCTGCGCGCCATCGAGTACATGACGCGGGACCGGCGCGGATTCTGGGAGGAGCGGGGATATCACAACCTCGCCGACCCGTGGACCGAGCAGCGCCACTCATACCAGGAGGACGAGTAGCGCTGCCGGGTTTCCAGCCGTCAAGTACCAAGCCCCGCGCCCTAGTTGGCGGCCTCGCGGGCCTGTCGGTCCATGGTGAGCCAGACGCGGTCCCGGGTGACCGGCATTTCGGTGAACCGGATGCCGGTGGCGTCGCGCAGCGCGTTCGCGAAGGCGGGGCCCACCGGATTGAAGGGGCTCTCGCTCATCGACTTGGCGCCGAGCGGGCCGATGGCGTCGGTGGTCTCCATGAAGTGGACCTCGGTGCGCGGGACATCCGCGTACTGAGGGAGGCGGTAGCGGCGGAACGCGGCGGTGGTGACCTCGCCCCGGTCGTCGACGCGCACCGTCTCGAAGAGCGTCGCGCCGAGTGCCTGGGCGACCCCGCCCTCGACCTGGCCACGGCACTGCATCGGGTTCATGACCTTGCCCGCGTCGGCCGCGTGGACACTGCGCAGAATGCGGATCTCGCCGGTGCCGGGGTCCACGGCGAGGCGGAACCACTGCGCGTTGAAGGCGACCGAGCGCGGCGAGCCGCCCCAGTGACCGTCGGCGGCCAGCTCCTCCGGCGCGCCCGACGCCCGGGCCGCCTCGTGGAGCTCCTTGAGCGTCACCACCCGGCCCGCGCAGTCGACCGCTTCGGGCCCGAGGACGCACAGGTGGCGGGCCACCCCCGTGTGCCGGGCGGCGAAGGTCCGCAGCCGTTCGGCGAGCGAGGTCGCGGCCAGCAGGACCGCCTTGCCGGCCACGACCGTACCCGCGGAACCGAAGGCGCCCGTGTCGTGGCGGACGACGTCCGTGTCGGACTGGCGGACGGTGAGGCGGTCCTCGGTGGTGTTCAGGGCGCCCGCGGTGATCTGCTTGTGCACGGTGGTGGTGCCGTTGCCGAACTCCGCCGTGCCGACGGCGATGTCGTACGTTCCGTCGGAGAGGAGGGACACCCGGGCGTCGGCGTAGTGCCCGCCGGGCGGCCCCGTCGCGATCATCGCCATGGCCGTGCCCTGGCCGACCAGCCAGCCCTCGGGCGCCTTCGCGGAGCTCTCGTCCTCGGCGATGGCCCTGCGGACGACGTTCAGGCACTGGTCGAGCCCGTACGAGGCGATGTGCAGGTCCTCCTCCTCGCCGATCGGGCTGTGCATGGGCTCTCCGGGGCCGATGATGTTCTTCTCCCGGAAGACCAGCGGGTCCATGCCGAGCCGGCGGGCCAGCTCGTCCATCACCGACTCGACGGCGAAGGTGACCTGGCCGAGGCCGTAGCCCCGGAACGCGCCCGCCGGAACGACGTTGGTGTACACCGAGAACGCGTCCACCTTCTTGTGCGGGGCACGGTAGACGGCGAACGACTCACCGACGCTGTGGAACATCACGGCCGGGCCGTGGTTGCCGTACGCGCCGGTGTTGGAGACCACGCGCATCTGGATCGCGGTCAGGGTGCCGTCGGCGCGGGCTCCCACCTTGATGCCGATCTTGAAGGGGTGGCGGGTGGTGGCGCCGTAGAACTGCTCGGCCCGGGTGTACTCCAGCTTCACCGGGCGGCGCAGTTTCAGCGCGGCCAGCGTGACGATGTCCTCGGTCAGCATCTCCTGCTTGCCGCCGAAGCCGCCGCCCACCCGGCCCGCGACGACCCGGACCTCGTCCTCGGGCAGGTCGTACAGGGCGCACAGGGCGCGGCGCGTCAGGAACGGGGTCTGGGTGGAGGAGCGGATGGTGAGGCGCTCCCCGGTGCCGTCCTCCTTGGGCTCGAAGTAGCCGACACAGCCGTGGGTTTCGAGGCTGGCGTGCTGGACGCGCTGGGTGCGGAAGGTTTCCTCGTAGATGACGTCGGCGGCGGCGAAGCCGTCCGCCACGGACCCGATCTCGCCGTGCACCTCACCGGCCACGTTGTTCTCCACGCGGGCGATCCGCACCTCGGGCCCCTTGCCCTCGTGGACCATCGGGGCGCCGGGCGCCATCGCCTCCTCCGGGTCGATGACGTAGGGGAGTTCCTGGTAGACCACCTCCACCCGGCGGCAGCCCTCCTCGGCCGCCTGCTCGCTGTCGGCGACGACGGCCGCGACGCGCTGGCCGACGTAGCGGACGGTGTCGTCGAGGACGCGGGTGTCGTCGGGGTCCTCGGTGGGGTGCTCGTGGCGGGCGGAGGAGTAGAGGGTGTCGGGGGCGTCCTCATGGGTGAGGACGGCGTGCACCCCGGGCACGCGCAGGGCGGCGGCGGTGTCGATGGAGAGGATCCGGGCGTGCGGGTGCGGGGAGCGCAGCAGCTTCATGTGGAGGAGCCCGGGCACCTCCACGTCGAAGGTGTAGCGCGCGGTCCCGGTCACGACCTGCGGGCCCGCCGGCGCGCCGATGCTTTTGCCAACTGCTTTGCCCGCACAGGGGCGTTCGGTGTGCCGCACGCCTCGTACGGCGTCCTCGATGGCGCGATAGCCGGTGCAGCGGCAGATGTTGCCCTTGAACGCGCGGGGCAGGTCGGCCAGCTTGTGGTCGTCGTGCTCGGTGCCCCGCTCGGCTTCGAGGGCGGCCGTCGTCATCAGGAATCCGGCGGTGCAGAAGCCGCACTGGAAACCCTGGGCGTCGAGGAACTTCTGCTGTACGGGGTGGAGTTCACCATCCGGCGAGGCGAGCCCCTCGACGGTCGTCACGCTCCGTCCTTCCGCCCGCACCGCCGGATACAGGCAGCTGTGTACTGGCTCGCCGTCCACGTGGACGGTGCAGGCCCCGCAGTCTCCCTGGTCGCAGCCCTTCTTCACGCCGAACCAGCCGCGCTCGCGCAGATACGTACGCAGACACTGGCCCGCCCTCGGCTCGGTGTCGAAGCGCTGATTGTTGACCTCGATGTCGAAGCTCATCGCACACCGTCCCCGGAGAGGTGAGTCAGTTCGTGGCGCACTTCCTCGGCGAGGCGCAGCCCCATGTGGCGCCGCCACTCCGGCAGTCCGTGGATGTCGTCGTACCAGTCGTCCTCGCCGACGGCCGTCTCGATCGCCCGGCGCAGCTCGCCCCGGTCCGGAGGCAGCGGGAACCAGAGGCGGAACGGCCGCACGGTCGCCGCGCTGATCGTCACCGCCATCGAGCCGTCCACGGGGTCGAGCGTTCCGATGACCAGGGCGCCCGAGCGGCCGAGCCCGTACAGCGATGCCTGCCGGAAGGCCGTGTGGCAGGCCAGGGCCCGCGCGGGCAGGGTGACCGAGCGGAGCAGTTCGCCCTCGTCGAGGACCTTGCGGCCCGCGCCGGTGATGAAATCGACGACCTTGACGCTCCGCAGCGAGCCCGTCTGCGACTGGAGCAGGCACGAGCCGTCGAGTGCGGCGGTCAGCGAGATCATGGGGCCCGCGGGCAGCCCGTTGCAGAGGTTTCCGCCTAGGGTCGCCATGTTCCAGATCTTGAACGAGGCCAGAAAGGCCCGGCAGCACCGCTCGAACAACGGTGCCGCCCGAGCCGTGAACTGCCGCCCGAATCGCGACAGTTGGGCGATGGTGCACGTCGCCGCGATCTCCAGCGCCCCGTCCTCGCCGAGGCTCAGCGGCTCCCATCCCATGCGGCTCAGATCCACCAGACGCCGCAGGTGCGGTTGCGGTTCGGAGAACAGGTAGGTGCCGCCGCCCAGCCACGCGTCACCGGGCTGCCAAGGCTCACGAAGCCGCGCGTCCCGCACGTCCGCCACCGTGTTCAGATCCATGTCTTCCCCCGTGCTTCGACCACTGCATCCAGGCCAGTGAAGCCGGGGCAGAGGCCGAAAACGACTGGTTCAGCACACGGAAAACGTCGTCTCGGCGAGACACGCACTGGATGAACAACCAGGGGGCATTCGGGACGATCGGCCACCCTTTCCGGGCACGAGCCAGAACTCCCGTTCAGGCACGCGAGGAGGGCGACGGCCCGGCCGGGCGCGGCAATCAGCGCGACCGGCCCGCTTCCGCGGCGGACTTCAGGTCGCGCAGCCACCCCTCAAGGCCATCGCTGAGGATCTTGGTCGCGGCGGGGACGGTTGCGTCGACCTGGGGACCGGTGTGGGTCTCCTCGGTGCGCACGAGGACGCCGCCCCTGACCTTCGTGAAGTTCCATACGTGCACGCCGTCTATGTGCAGACCTTCACCGATCGCGGGGCCGGTCCAGCGGATGCACGAGTTGTGCTTGATCTGCCGGACGGTCGAGGTGATGTCCAGGCTGGTGGCGGGAGTCGAGGGGTTGGGCGGTACCGGGGTCGTCCACAGGAACGCCGAGCCCTTGCGGAAGGGGCCCTGGTCGAGCCGTTCCGAGGTCTTGACCACGGCTTGCCAGGACGGCCAGCGCTCCACGTCGGTCTGCAGCTTCCAAATGGTGCTCAGCGGCGCGTGGATCACGGTCTCGGTCCGGTAGCGGACGCGGGCATTCGGGTCGACGCCCTCCCCGCGGCAGGTGAGCGACGTGCCGGGGTGAGGGGCGGCCCCGGCGGGCGCCGCCGACATGGTGCCGAGGACGGCGACGGCGAGTGGGACGGTGACCAGGGCGGTATGGAGGCTGGTGCTGCGGACGCGGCGGTTCGACGACGTTGCTTCTGAAGCTGACATGACGTTCCCCTTTGAGTGCGAGTTGGTGCGAGTTGGTGCGAGTGGCCATGCGTGCGGATCGGTGCGGGTGGGCGGCGGACGTACAGGCTGGACGTGCCCGCCACCTCGTGGGCTTTAGATGGTTTGCCGTTTGCTAGATGCTCTAACGCCTGAAGTTCTAACACCCAGCAGCGCTAGCCGTCAATAACCTTCGTGATAGCCTCTAACTAAATCTGGCGGCTGTAGCCGCGACCGTACGGAGAGGTGGCAGGCCAGTGGCGGAGTCGGGTGCCAAGACGCCGCGCGAGCGTTATCGCGCGCAGGTCCGGGGAGAGATCAAGCAGCACGCGTGGGAGCAGATCGCCACAGCGGGGGCGTCCGCGCTGTCCCTCAACGCGATCGCCAAGCAGATGGGGCTGAGCGGGCCCGCGCTCTACCGGTACTTCGCCGGGCGCGACGAACTGATCACCGAGCTCGTCCGGGACGCGTACCGGAGCCTCGCCGACACCCTCCGCGCGGCCACTGAGGCCTCCAAGTCCGGCCCCGACATCGCCATCCTGGCGAACGCGCTGCGCGACTGGGCCCTGGAGGATCCCAACCGCTACTTCCTCGTCTACGGCACGCCCGTCCCCGGCTACCACGCGCCCGATGACATCACCGGCATCGCCGACGAGATCATGAGGATGCTGCTCGACGCGTGCGTGGCGCTGCCCCTGGACGGCCCCGCGTCACCGTTCGCCGCACACCTCGCGGAGCACCGGCAGTGGGCGGAGGGTCACCCCGCTCCGCCCGCCGCACTCCGCCGAGCCCTGGCCTTCTGGACGAGGCTGCACGGCGTGCTGTCCCTGGAAGCCGCGGGCCACTTCACCGGGATGGGCTTCGACCCCGGGCGACTCTTCGCCGCCGAACTGGACGACCTGCGAGCCCCCGACCAGGCGTGAACTCCCTTGCTGTCACGCCTTGTTGGAGGGCGGGTCCACCGCCCGGAGGAGGGCGCTTCGGCAGGCCTGGATCGCGGGGTGGCGGCTGCTTCCGCGGCGTACGACGGTGAAGACGCGCCGGGTGCGCCGGCCGCGGGGGAGTTGGCGCAGCGGGACCGTCGGGCGCCGCCCGTTCCACACGAGGTCGGGCAGGAACGCCGCGGCGTGTTCCTGCTCGACCAGGCGCAGGTGGAGCAGGAGGTCGGGGGTCTCGAACCGTACGTCGGGCTCGAAGCCGGCGTCGCGGCACATGGTCATGGCCCAGTGCCGCGCGGTCGTGCCCTCGGGCTCCATGACCCAGGGGTGGTCGGCGAGGGCGCGCAGCGCCGCCGACGGAGTCCCGGTGCCCGGCATGTCGGCCTTCGGCAGGGCGAGGCGGAGGAGGTCGTCAAGGAGGTCCTCCGCTTCGAGTTCGGCGGGGCGCGGGTTGGGGTCGCCGGGGTATTACTCGGTGAGGACCAGGTCGAAGTCCCGGGCCTGAAGGGCGGGCAGGGCGCTCTCCGGCTCCATGTGCGTGACATGGACGCGCAGGTGCGGATGCGCGTCACGCAGCAGGCTGAGCGCGGTCGGCACCAGAGCCAGGGCGGCCGTCTGGAACGAGGCGATGCGCAACGTGCCGGTCAGGTCGGTCAGGGAGGTGGCGATGTCCGCTTCCGCGCGCTCCAGGCGTTCGAGCACCGCTTCGGTGTGGGCGACGAGGATCTCGGCCTGCTCGGTCAGCCGCACTCGCCGCCCGACCGGTTCGAGGAGTGGGACGCCGACCTCGGCCTCCAGTTGCGAGAGCTGCTGGGAGACGGAGGAGGGGGCATAGGACAGGGCCGCGGCGACGGCCGCGAGCGTGCCACGGTGCTTGAGTTCGCGCAGCAGGCGCAGTCGGTGCAGATCGAACATCGCCGGTCCGCTCTCCTCGCCGTCGTGGGCCTTCGTCTCGACAGCTCCCCATGGCCCAAGGTCGGATTTTTCGATGAGTATAGGTCGGAAGCATTCGCTGGACCGATGGGACGGCGCCGCCGCATCCTGGTCGGGTGCCAGACAACGCTTCCACCTTCCGTACCCTGCCGTGGTCCGCGCGGCCCGGCGCCCGTAACTGGCGGTGTGAGCCCGCTCCCACCGACGTACGGGATTTCCACGCCTCGCTGCCCGACTACGCGCCAACCCCGCTGGCCGAACTCCCCTTGCTGGCAGGGGAGTTGGGAGTCGCGCGTGTCTTCGTCAAGGACGAGTCGTGCCGGCTGGGCCTTCCCGCCTTCAAGGCGCTGGGGGCGTCCTGGGCGGTCCACCGCATCCTCGCCGACCGGGCGGCGAGCGGCGAGGGTGCGGGCCCGGTCACGCTGGTGACCGCCACCGACGGCAACCACGGCCGCGCGGTGGCCCGCATGGCCCGCCTGCTCGGGCAGCGCGCCCATGTCTTCGTGCCGCAGGGGGTGCATCCGCAGGCGGCATCCGCCATCGCCGCCGAGCAGGCGCAGGTCACCCGGGTCGCGGGGCCGTACGACGAGGCCGTACGGCTGGCGGCCGAGGCGAGCGCGGCGGCGGACTCCGTCCTCGTCCAGGACACGGCCTGGCCGGGCTACGAGCGGATCCCGGGGTGGATCGTCGAGGGCTACTCCACCCTCTGCGCCGAGATCGACGAGCAGTTGACGGCCGCCGGAGCCGCCGCGGGGCCCGGCCTCGTAGCCGTGCCGGTGGGGGTGGGGTCGCTGGCCCAGGCCGTGGTCACCCACTACCGCAGCCGTCCCTCCGGGCGCGCCCCCGCGCTGCTTTCGGTGGAACCGGAGGCCGCGGCCTGCGTCCTGGAAAGCCTCCCGCTCGGTGCGCCCGTCAGCATCACCACCGGCGTCACCACCATGGCCGGACTGAACTGCGGCACCCCCTCCAGCATCGCCTGGCCCTACCTGCGCGACGGCCTGGACGCAGCCGTCGCCATCACCGACTCCGACGCCGCGCACGCGGCCGCCCGCCTCGCGGACCTCGGCGTCTCCTCGGGCCCCTGTGGCGCCGCGGCGCTCGCCGGACTGCGGGCGGTGCTCACCGGTGTGGGCGCCGACGAACGCCGTACGATGCTGGGGCTCGACCCGTCCTCGGTGGTCGTGCTGCTCAGCACGGAGGGCCCGGCCGCCAACCCGCACTCCACGCCCGGCCCCGGGACATCCTGCTGACGGCGAGAGGGCCGTCCGTACCGTGGGCGGCACCTGGGCAGCCGTCGGCCGGTTTGCTAGCTTCGAGCCATGGTCGCCCAGGCTGAGAACTTCGCGTCGCGTCGCTATGTCGACCTGCGACGCCAGGGCGCGGCCACCTGTCGCCCCAGCTGAGGCGGCCCGAGCGAGTCCGGACCGCCGACCACGAGACGGCGCGGTGTCGGACCAGCTCCCGAGGAAGTACCCATGTCCCTTTCAACAGCACCCCCAGCTGCCCGGCGGGCAGCGGACAGTGCGCGGCGCAGAACAAGCGCCAGCGTCGTCCTGCGGTCCGTCCTTGAGCACGGTCCCGTCGCCCGGAGCACCATCGCCCGACTGACCGGCCTCTCGCCGGCATCGGTGACCGACCACTGCGCCCGGTTGGGCGCGCTCGGCCTGATCCGGGAGGCCGCCGCGCCCCGGCAGTCGAACGGGGCCGGGCGCCCGCACATACCGGTCGATCTGGACGCCTCCCGGTTCGTGGTCGGCGGGGTGCACGTGGCCGTGCCGTACACCACCGTCGCGCTGCTAGACCTGCGCGGGCAGGTGGTCGTCGAGCGGCGCCTCGGTCACGGCGACGGCACCGAGCCGGGGCGGGTTCTCGCGAACGCCGCCGACGGGCTCGGCGCGCTCCTCGCGGAGGCCGGCGACCGCACGCCGCTGGGCATCGGGGTCGCCGCCGGGGGCTGGGTGGACCGCGACTCGGGCACCATCGTCGAGCACGGGCTCCTCGGCTGGCGCGACGTGGCCGTGCGCGAGGCCATCGGCGCGCACACCGGCCTGCCGGTCCAAGTGGACGGACACGCAAGGGCGTTGGTCAACGGTGAGCGACTGTTCGGGCGGGTGCGGGGGAGCCGGAGCGTGCTGCACCTCTTCGTCGGCAATGTGGTGGACGCCGCCTTCGCCACCCACGACGAGGTGCACCACGGCCCCCGCTCGCAGGCCGGGGCGATCGCCCATCTGCCGCTGGGCGGTACGGAGCCGTGCGACTGCGGCCGGACCGGGTGCCTCCAAGTCGAGTTGAGCGAACGGACGTTGTGCCGCCGGGCGCGCGAGGCGGGTGTCATCGGCACGATGAACCCGATGCACGTGGTGCGCGCCGCCGCCGACGGAGATCCGGTCGCGGCACGACTCCTCGTGGAGCGGGCCAGGATGGTCGGGCGGGCGGCCCGGTTGCTGCTCGACGTACTCAACCCGGAGACGGTCGTCATCACCGAGGCCGGGGTGTTGTACCGGGACGACTGCCTCGATGCGTTGCGCGAGGCGGTGGGGGAGGAGCGTGCGGCGCTGGTCGTCCCCAGCAGCTTCCCGGACTCCGTCCTTGCCGTGGCGGGCGGGTCCGTCGCTCTCGACGTGCTCTACCGCGATCCGCTGAGTGCGTCGGCGATATCGGGTGCGTCGGCGGGGCCGAATTAATTCAGAAACTCCGAATGTTGACACGGGTCGCGCCGTGCCGCGAACATTCTGGGCATGAGCAGCGCGCAGGAATTCTCCCCAGTGACCATCGAGTCGCGGCAGGTCCGCGACTCGATGATCACCGGCGTCGCGCAGGCACCCTCGCGGCAGGTTCCGCTGATCAAGTGCCGCTTCATCGACCTGATGCGGATCGGCCGCACCCTTTGTTGCTGATGTGACGCGGCGGCCCGGCGGGTTGGTACGACGACGAAGCGACGCATTGTTGCGGGCACGTTGACGCAATAGCGCAGTCGAGCCCGCCTTGCCCCCCGGTAGCTCTACCGGGCCAGCCCTACGGCGCCTTCGGCGTGCGCTGAATTCCGCGCGCACTTCTCCTCCCGGCTTTCCTGACTTCGCCGTGCCCATATTCCGCAATGGCGCACGAATTCCACCCTGCTGTGTCCTTCTGAGTTCCCCTTGACTTCACGGAGTCCCTCCATGCCACCAGTGTCCCCAGCCGTGCCCGGTGTCGACCGGCGGCTGTTCCTGTCCTCCCTGCTGGGCGTCGCCGCCGCTGCCGGACTCAGCGGCTGTGCGGGTGCCAGCGCGGCCGACTCCAAGGTCAAGGGGTCCACGTCCGCCCCGCTGGCCGCCTCTGTGCCCTCCGGCACGAGCCTGAAGATCGCCTCGTACCAGGGTGTCCAACAGCTCCAGTTCAAGCTGGCGGGCCTGACCGACCTGCCCTTCACCGTGTCGGACTGGGTGAACACCGGCGCCGGTCCCGATGTCATCAACGCCTTCCGCGCCAAGTCCCTGGACGTCGCCAACAACGCGGGCATCCCGCCGATCCAGGCGCACTTCCAGGGGTACGACGCGAAGATCGTGGCGATCGACATCACCCGCAAGCCGAGTTACGTCTTCGCCACCAAGCCCGGCAGCGACATCAGGGACGTCCAGCGCTTCAAGGGAAAGAAGCTGGCCTTCTCGCAGGGGCAGGCGCAGGGCGTCGTCCTGCTGCGGGCCCTGAAGCAGGCCGGGTTGACGCATGACGACGTACACCTCGTTCCGCTGACGAGCAATCAGTTCTTCACCGCGCTCCAGGCGGGCCAGGTCGACATCGCCCCGCTCGCCAACAGTCAGGCCCCGGCCTACCTCAAGCAGTATGGGCCCAAGGGTGCGCACACCATCCCGACCGACGTCGTGGACCTCCTCAACCTGCTGTGGGCTCCCACCTCCGTCCTCGCCGACCCCGCGAAGGCCGCCGCGGTCGCCGCGTACGTCCCCCGCTGGGCGAAGGGCCAGGTGTGGGCGTACGAGCACCCGGACGCCTGGAACGAGGAGTTCTACGTCAAGACCCAGAACCTCACCACCGCGCAGGCCCAGTCGATCACCAAGCTCGCCAACAAGCCGTTGTTTCCGCCCAGTTGGGACGAGGCGGCGAAGTGGGAGCAGGAGACCGCGGACCTGCTGGCCGAGGGCGGCTTCGTGAAGAGGTTCAAGGTCGACTCGCTCTTCGACCGGCGCTTCGAGGGTCTCGCGGCCAAGGCCGTCCCGGCCGAGTACCAGAGGTGACGGCCATGACCACCACCGCCGCGACACCCGTGGTGTCGACACCCGCCGAGCAAGCCCCACCGCGCCCTCGCGCCCGGCGCCGCGCCCTCGCGCCCGGCAAGAGGCTGCCCGCTTCCCGGCTCATCGGCCCGGGTCTCGTCCTCGCCCTGTGGGCGGCCGCGTCCGCCGCCGGTCAACTGGACCCCGCCGCGATCCCGGCCCCGTGGACGGTGCTGCGTACCGCCGGTCAACTGTGGAGCGACGGAACGCTGTCCACCGATGTGCTCACCTCGCTCGAACGCGCCGGATACGGGTTCGCACTCGGGCTGACCGCCGGCGTGGTCCTCGCGCTCGCGGCCGGGCTCAGCCGGGTCGGCGAGGCGCTGATCGACGGAACCGTCCAGCTCAACCGGGCGATCCCGACCCTCGGTCTGATCCCGCTGTTCATCCTCTGGCTCGGCATCGGCGAGACCTTCAAGATCGCGATCATCGCCATCGTCGTCTACATCCCTATCTACCTGAACCTGCACGCCGCGCTGTCCGGCATCGACCACCGCTTCGTCGAACTCGCCGAAGTCCAGAGCCTGTCCAGGGTCCGCTTCGTCCGGCAGATCGTCATCCCCGGCGCGCTGCCCGGCTTCTTCGTGGGCCTGCGGCTCGGCGTGACCGGCTCCTGGCTCTCCCTGGTCGTCCTGGAACAGATCAACGCCACCAGCGGACTCGGCTACCTGATGTTCCAGGCCCAGAACTACGGCCGCACCGACATCATCCTCGTCGGCCTGCTGATCTACGGCGTCTTCGGTCTCGTCTCCGACAGCGCGGTCCGCATCGTCGAACGGAGGGTGCTGTCGTGGCGACGCACGCTGAGCAACTGACCACGGTCGAGGAAGCCCCTGCGGTCCGCCTCGCGGGACTGACCCGCTCCTTCGACGGCCGTACGGTCCTCGACCACATCGACCTCGACCTCCCGGCCGGCCAGTTCACCGCGCTGCTCGGGCACAGCGGCTCCGGCAAGAGCACGCTGCTTCGCGCCATCGCCGGGCTCGACCACCAGGTCACCGGCAGCGGTCAACTGGCCGCCCCCGAGCGCGTGTCCGTGGTCTTCCAGGACTCCCGGCTGCTGCCCTGGCGCCGCGTCCTCGACAACGTACTGCTCGGGACGGACGGCAAGGAGGCCGCCGAACGCGGGCGCGCCGCCCTCGCCGAAGTGGGGCTCGCGGGGCGCGAGCGGGCGTGGCCCAACGAGCTGTCCGGCGGCGAGGCACAGCGCGCCGCGCTGGCCCGCTCCCTGGTCCGTGAGCCCGAACTCCTCCTCGCCGACGAGCCGTTCGGCGCCCTGGACGCACTGACCCGGATCCGCATGCACGCACTCCTGCGCGAGCTGTGGCAGCGCCACCGGCCCTCCGTCCTGCTCGTCACGCACGACGTGGACGAGGCGATCGTCCTCGCCGACCGGGTCCTCGTGCTCGACCGGGGCCGCATCGGCCTCGACCTGACCATCGAGCGCCCGCACCCGCGCTCGTACCGCGACCCGCTCCATGGGGGCCCCTCCCTGTTCGAGCGAAGTCGAGAACTTGGGGGAGAGCACAGGGAACGGCTGCTCACCGCCCTCGGCGTAACAGCACACCAAGAGCACGCACAACATCAGGAGGACCACCAGTGACCCGGCGCCAACTCCACCTCAACGCCTTCCTCATGAGCACCGGGCATCACGAGGCGTCGTGGCGGCTGCCCGAGAGCGACCCGTACGCGAGCGTCGACCTCGACCACTTCCGCGAGCTCGCCCGCATCGCCGAACGCGGCACCTTCGACTCGCTCTTCCTCGCCGACGGCCCCGTCCTCTTCAGCAACGTGGGCCAGCGCCCGGCCGGGGTGCTCGAACCGCTCACCCTGCTCACCGCCCTTGCGGTGGCCACCGAGCACATCGGGCTCATCGCCACCGCCTCCACCTCGTACAACTCGCCCTACAACCTGGCCCGCCGGTTCGCCTCCCTCGACCACATCAGCGGCGGCCGGGCGGGCTGGAACATCGTCACCACGGCAGGCGCCGAGGCCGCCCGCAACTTCGGGCTCGACGACGAACCCACTCACGCCACTCGGTACGAGCGGGCCGCCGAGTTCCTGGACGTGGCGCTCAAGCTCTGGGACAGCTGGGAGGACGACCTGGTCGTCGCCGACAAGGCGCAAGGCGTCTGGGGCGACGAGCGCAAGGTCCACCCGCCGCGCCACAAAGGCACGTACTTCAGCGTCGAGGGCGCGCTCAACGTCCCCCGCAGCCCCCAGGGTTACCCGCTGCTCGTGCAGGCGGGCTCCTCGCAGGACGGCAAGCACTTCGCGGCCCGGTACGCGGAGGCCGTCTTCACCGCGCAGCAGACGCTGGGGGACGCGCAGGCCTTCTACACCGACCTCAAGACCCGGGCGCGTGCGGCCGGCCGGGACCCCGACCACCTCAAGATCCTGCCCGGCATCGTGCCGGTCATCGGCTCCACCGAGGCCGAGGCACGTGCGCACGAGCGGGTCCTGGAGGAGCACATCGTCCACGAGCACGGCCTCCACCGGCTCGAACGCCTGCTGAACCTGGAGCCGGGCGTTCTCGAACTCGACGCCCCGCTGCCCGCCGATCTGCCGCCGGAGAGCCACATCGAGGGGGCCAAGAGCCGCTACACCCTCGTCGTGGAACTCGCTCGGCGCGAGCGGCTCACCGTCCGCGAACTCATCGGCCGCCTCGGCGGCGGGCGCGGCCACCTCACCTTCGCCGGTACGCCCGAGCAGGTGGCCGACGCGATCGAGAACTGGTTCAGCCTGGGCGCCGCCGACGGCTTCAACATCATGCCCGCCGTCCTGCCCTCCGGCCTCGGCCTCTTCGTCGACCACGTCGTGCCGATCCTGCGCGCCCGCGGCCTGTTCCGCACGGAGTACGGCCCGCGAGGCACCCTGCGCGACCGTTACGGCCTCCCGCGCCCCGCCAACCAGCACACCACCTCCCCGACCCTCACCCGAGTCTGAAAGGACCCCACCATGTCCGGCATAGAGATCCGCAAGGTCACCGCGCACATCGGCGCCCAGGTGTCCGGCGTCGACATCGCCAGGCCGCTCGACCCGGAGAGCGTCGCCGCCCTGCGCGCCGCCCTCAACGAGCACAAGGCGCTGGTCTTCGAGGACATCGACCTGGACGACGAGGGCCAGCAGGCCTTCGCTCGCCACTTCGGCGACCTGACCACCGCCCACCCCACCGTGCCCGCCGTCGACGACGCGCCCAACGTGCTGCCCGTGGACAGCGAGCGCGGCCGCGCCAACCACTGGCACACCGACGTCACCTTCGTCCTCAACCCACCGCAGGCCAGCACCCTGCGCAGCATCACCGTCCCGCCGTACGGGGGCGAGACCCTGATCGCCAACTCGGCGTCCGCGTACCGGAGCCTGCCGGAACCGCTGCGACTGCTCGCCGACACGCTGTGGGCCGAGCACACCAACGACTACGACTATGCGGTGCCGGACGAGGAGGTCGACGAGGACAAGGCCGAGCAGCGCGCCCAGTTCACCTCCATCAACTTCCGGACCGCCCACCCGGTCGTCCGCGTCCACCCGCTGACCGGTGAACGCGGCCTGTTCATCGGCGGGTTCGCCCAGCGGATCGTCGGCCTGTCGGTGGCCGAGTCCCGCAAGATCCTCGATCTGCTCCAGGCGTACGTGACCCGGCCGGAGAACGTCCTGCGGTGGCGCTGGTCCCCGAACCAGCTCGTCCTGTTCGACAACCGGATCACCCAGCACTACGCCATCGACAACTACAACGGCCTGCCGCGCCGCCTGCACCGCGTGACCGTCGCCGGTGACCTACCGGTCGGCATCGAGGGCAAGGAGAGCTACTCGATCGCGGGGGACGCCTCGCACTACACCTCGGTCGCGGACGCATAGGGGCGCCGCGCGCAGGGGGTGGCTTCCCCGCCCGGCTCGGCCGGAGGGGCCACCCCCTGCGTTCACGCTCGCACGGCCGACACGCCGAGGCGGGCCGACCGGTTGACAGTACAGCGACAGATCTTCTCAACTAGGCTCTGATGTGCCGAGTTTGACGAAACGTCAGCCACCAGAGAGGTCGTCGCGTGTATCTGAGTGTGCCCTTCGAGAATGGCGAGTCGGTCGTCGTCGAACTGTCCGACGACCAGGGTTCCGGAGTCGTGCGGGCGAGCCGCGGCGAGGGCCTGATCGCGTCTTCCGTGGACACCTTCGAGGCGGGCCTGACGCGCATCCGGCACGTCGCCGAGGCGGTGGTGAACCGCCTGACGGACCTGCCCAGGAGCCCCGACCGCATCCGCGCGGAGTTCGGGATCAAGGTCACGGCCGAGGCGGGGCTCGTCGTGGCCAAGGGGTCCGGGGACGCGCACATCACACTGGAACTGGAGTGGAGTCGCCACCAGGGCGACGAATGACGTCGCCAGGAGCGCCGAGCACCCAGGCCTGGGAGCGGGGGACGGCGCGGGTCCTGCACGACGGGCTCCCGGTCGGCGCCGCGTTCCTCATCCCCGGCCGGCTGCTGCTCACCTGCGCCCATGTCGTCTCGGCCATCGCCGGCCTCCCGGACGACCAGCCGCTGCCCGCGCGCTTCGAGGTGACCGTCGACTTTCCCCTCCTGGCAGGGCGCCCGAAAGTGTCGGCCACGGTGCACTTCAGCGTGCCGGTGGCCGCCGACAACAGCGGTGACGTGGCCGTGCTGAGGCTGGCCGGCCCGCCCCCGGCGGACGCCGTGGCGATGCGCATCCTGGAGGCGGACGACCTGGCCGGGCACCGCTGGCGGGCGTTCGGGTTCCCGACATACCCGGGGTCGAACGGAAGCAAGGACGCCGGGATCTGGACCCGTGGCACCGTCGAGGGCCGCGAAGGGACCGGCTGGTGGCAGCTGACGTTCGACGAGGGGGTGGGCTTCCCGCTGGCCGGCGGCTTCAGCGGGGCGCCGGTGTGGGACGAGGAGTACCAGGGCGTCATCGGGGTCGTCGTCGCGGTGGAGGGAGACCAGCGGCGCCGTACCGGCTATGCGCTGACCGTGGAGTCGCTCGCGCGGGAGTGGCCGCAACTGCGCTCGCGGTTGATCAGCGGCAGTCCGTTCCGCGAACTGTGGCCGTTCACCGAGCAGGACGGTGCGGTGTTCCACGGGCGCGCCAACGAGACGCGCCGGCTGCTCGAACTGGTCGCCGAGCAACAGGTTCCGGTACTGCCGGTGTTCGGTGCCTCCGGTGTCGGCAAGTCCTCGCTGATCGGTGCCGGTCTGCTGGCCCGGGCCGACCCCGGCACCTACCTCGTCGCCCGGGTGCCGCACGGGTTGCGGCTGACCGCCGAGGAACTGCTGGCCTGGGCACTGGCGTCCGCCGGTGACGAGGACACGCGCAAGGCGGACTGGCACGACCGGTGGTCCGCCCTGTCCCGTCAGCTCCGGGACGAGGGCGGGCTGCGCACCGCGCTCGAACAGACCCTGGCCCGCCACGGCGGGAGGCGCAGACTCCTGCTGGTGGCCGACCAGTTCGAGACGCTGCTGGTGGACGCGCCGGAAACGGCTCGTCGGCTCGACACGATGATGGGCGCCCTGACCTCGCGCCGCGCCGACGGCAGCCGGCCGGCCCAGGCGGTGGTCGTCACCCGCATCGATTTCCTGCCGCACGTCGAGCGGCTCCCCGTGCTGCGGGCGGCTTGGGAGACGACCCATGTCGTGGTGCCGCCGATGACGCGCGAGCAGCTGCGCGAGACCATCGCGCGCCCGCTGGAGGGGCACCCCGGCATCCGGTTCGCCGACGGTCTGGTCGAGCAGCTGGTACGCGACACCCCGAGCGGTGCGGCCGCGCTGCCGATGCTGGAGTACACCCTCAGCCAGCTGTGGGCGCGGCAGGAGCGTGGGTTCCTCACCACCAGGGCCTACCAGGAGCTCGGCGGGGTGCAAGGCGCACTGGTCGGCAACGCGGAGCGCACCCTGTGGGAGTGGGCGGACGACACCGAGCACGAGGCACTGGAACGCATCTTCATTCAACTGGTCCGCCCTGGTGAGCGGTTGGACGCCGGGGAACGCGGCCCCGACCTGCGCAGGGTCGCCGACCGAGACCAGTTCTCCGAACGCGACTGGTCGCTGATCCACCGCCTGGCCAGCACCCGGCTCGTCGTCGTGACCCGCCGCCCGACGGGCCTCGACACCGCCGAACTCGCCCACCAGGCCCTGGTGGAGAGCTGGCCTCGGCTCCGTGACTGGATCGAGCACAACCGTGACTTCCGCCGCTGGCAGGAGGAGCTCCGACGCACTCTGCGGACCTGGCAGGAGCAGGGCCGCCCGTCCGAACTCACCCTCGACCAGCGCCGGATCGACGAGGCACAGCGGTGGCTCGGCACCCGGGCACCGGAAATCCCCGCCGAGGAAGCGGAGTTCGTACAGCACAGCCAACACCTGCGCGCCCGCGACCGGCGGCGGCGCACCATCCGGTACGTGGCTCTCTGCCTGGCGCTGATCGCCGCCTCGCTCGCCGCTGTCGTCGCGGTACAGCAGCACCGCGACAGCGCCGCCAACCGGCGCACCAACCTCTCGCACCGGCTCGACACCGAGGCTGCCGTGCTGGATGCCTCCCAACCAGGCCTCGCCAAGCAACTGCGCATCGCCGCATACCAGTTGGCGCCGACCCGGGACACCATCGACGCCCTGTCGGCAGGCCTGCCGCTGCCCGGCACCATCACCGCGCCCGGCGTCACCGCCGTGAGCTCGGGCGGGGGACTGCTCGCCCTTGCCCAGGGCAGGACGGTTCGGCTGTGGAGCCTCGCCGGTCATGCCGACGAGGCCGCCCTGACGGTGGACGGTGCCGCCACGGCCGTCGCGCTCGCCGCCGACGGGCGTCTCCTCGCGATCGGCTCGGGCAACGGGACCGTACAGCTGTGGGACACGGCGCAACCGGCCCACCCCCGGCGGCTCGCCGACCTCGTCGCTGGGCAAGGTCCGGTCCGTGCCCTGGCCCTGGGCGGCCAGGTGCTGGCCGCGGCGGGCCGGGACCGGAGCGTCCGGAGCTGGCAGCTCACCGACCCCGCGCACCCGCGGAACCTCCCGCCGCTCGACGGCAGCACCGCACAGGTCGCGGGCCTGGCCGTCAGCTCCGACGGGCTTGAGGTGGCCGGGGCGGGCCTGGATCACGGTGTGCGGCTGTGGGATCTCAAGGACCCCGAACACCCGCGACTCCTCACGCGGTTGACCCTGTCGGCACCGGCACGCGCGGTCGCGTTCGCCCCGGCCGGGCACGCCCTCTCGGCCACCGGCGACGACGGCGCCGTACACCTGTGGGACATCACCGACCCGCACAGCCCGCCCTCGCCGGTTGTTCTTCCCGGAGAACGAGGCCCCCTGACCGCGGTGGCGTTCAGCCCGGACGGGAAGACACTCGCGGCCACGGTGCCTGCCCCCGAACCGGCCGGCACCCTGCTGTGGGACGTCTCCGACCCGGCGCACCCGGTGGCGCGGCCCGCCCTGAACGGCGGCAGCGCCGCCCTGGCCTTCACCGCCGACGGGCGAACTCTGGCCACGTTGGACCAGGCACATCACGCCATTCGGGCACCCGGCGACGAGGTCGAACTCTGGGACGTGCGCGGCGGACAGGCGCGCCCGGCCCTGGCCACCGTCCCCGAACCCGCCCGGTCCATCGGGACGCCGGGCATCGCACTGGCTCCGGACGGTCGGCTGCTCGCCACGAGTTCGGCGGACCGGGTCGAGATCTGGGACCTCAGCACCCCTCAGGAGCCACGGCTCACCGCCCACCTGACGGGTGGGGGAGCCGGCGTGGCGATCAGCGGCCGGGTGCTCGCGGTCGGCGCGAGCGGCGGCGTGTCGCTCTGGGACCTCACCGACCCCCGGCGGCCGACCGAACTCGGCTCGGTCCAGCTGAGGCAGGACGACTCCAACGAGCCGACCACCCTGGACTTCAGCCCCGACGGCCGGATGCTCACCGCCGACTTCGCTTCCGACGGCCGGCTGCGCCTCCTCGGCGTGGCTGATCGGGCCCACCCGTCCCTGCTGGCCACCCTGCCCAGCAACGGCCGGGGCGTCGTGAGCTGGAGCTTCGGGCCGGACGGCAGGGTGCTGTCCGGCAGCGAAGGCGCCACCCTGGACACCAGCGACTTCCGTAGCGCGCTCTGGGATCTCAGCGATCCGGCCCACCCGAAGCCCGCGACCCCGGCGATGACCCGCATCGGCTCGGTCACCGCGACCGCGCTGTCACCTCGCCGGGCCCTGCTCGCCACGTCCGGCATCGACGGCGTCCTCACCGTGTGGGACGTCGGACAGCTCGGCGCACCGAAGCCGCTGGGCACCGCACCCCCCACCGCCGGCCCGCTGCGGGCCCTGCGCTTCAGCCCGGACGGGACGGCCCTGGCCGGCCTTGACGACACCGGCGGGATCCACCTCTGGGACGTATCCGCCTCCGGCCGTCCCGCGGCGACCGCCGACTTCGCCCCGATGACGAACGACCTCGGGAACAGACTCGCCCTCACCGACCCGCTCCCTGGCGGCGGCCGACTCGTCCTCAGCGAGGGGGCCCCGGGGGCGATCGCGATCCGGGACACCGACCCCGAACGCCTCGTCCAACGGCTCTGTTCCGCCACGGGCGATCCGATCAGCAGCTCCCAGTGGCAGCAGTACGTGCAGGAGACCGACTACGCCGCGCCGTGCCGCCCACCGCGATAGCGCCTCCCGGCGCGCTCACACCCCCACCCGCGAAGGAGTCCCCCGTGGTCCCGCTTCCGCCCCGCAACTCCGCCCTGTCCCGACGCTTCGGCCTCATCCTTGGGGCGGTGACGGCGTTCGTCCTGACGACCGCCTGCTCGGGCAGCAGCGGACACCCCCACGCCTCGGCCGATCCGGCTCCCACCCGGCCGTCCGCCACTACAGCGCCCCCGGCGAAGCCGGTCGACGTGTCCTCGTTCGTCGGCCACTGGATCGGCCACGGCAACTGGCTCCAGGTGAATGCCGACGGTTCGTTCGAGATCGGCAAGCGCCTGTACGTCACCTGCGATCAGGCCGCCCCGCCGTGCGACACAGTGGTCAATGGCCAGATCACCGACGGGGGGCACGCCACAGGGCGGCTCACCGGCGTCGACGGAACCGCGGCCACCGGGAGCGTCGCCGAATCCAACGATCTCGGCTGGCTCAAGCCCGGACCGCTCACCATGACACTGAACCCCGGCACCGACAGCATCGCCACCGCGGGCACCAACTACTGTGGCCCCGACGCCCCGAGCCACGTGTGCTACTGAGACGGTGGCGGGGGCACCGACGATCCGGTGCCCCCGCCCCTTCCTCAGTGCGCGTCGGGCAACTGCCGCCGGGCCTCGCGCGCGGCAGCCGTCATGCGTTCAAGGGCCGGGCGGACCTCGGCCCAACCGCGGGTCTTCAGGCCGCAGTCGGGGTTGATCCACAGCCGTTCGGCCGGTACGGAGCGCAGGGCCCGGGTGATGAGGTGTGCGGTCTCGTCCTGGGACGGGACGCGGGGGGAGTGGATGTCGTAGACCCCCGGACCGACCTCGCGCGGATAGCCCGCCGCGGCCAGCTCGTCCGCGACCTGCATGTGGGAGCGGGCCGCCTCCAGGCTGATCACATCCGCGTCCAGATCGTCGATGGCGGCGAGGATCTCCCCGAACTCGGCGTAGCACATGTGGGTGTGGATCTGGGTGTCCGGCCGCACCCCGCTGGTCGTCAGCCGGAACGCCTCCGTGGCCCAGGCCAGGTACGCACGATGGTCGGCAGCTCGCAGCGGCAGGGTCTCGCGCAGCGCCGGCTCGTCGACCTGAATGACCGAACTGCCGTATGTCTCAAGGTCGTTGACCTCGTCACGCAGAGCGAGGGCGACCTGGCGGGCGGTGTCGGCGAGCGGCTGGTCGTCGCGCACGAAGGACCAGGCGAGCATGGTGACGGGCCCGGTGAGCATGCCCTTGACCGGGCGGTCGGTGAGCGACTGGGCGTACGTCGTCCAGCGGACCGTCATCGGCTCGGGGCGGGAGATGTCGCCGGCCAGGACCGGCGGGCGCACATAGCGGGTGCCGTACGACTGGACCCAGCCGTGCTGGGTGGCGAGGTACCCGGTGAGCTGCTCGGCGAAGTACTGGACCATGTCGTTGCGTTCGGGCTCGCCGTGCACCAGGACGTCGATGCCGGTCTTCTCCTGGAAGGAGACCACCTCGCGGATCTCGGCCTCGATGCGCTCCTCGTACGCGGCCGTGCCGATCCGCCCGGCCCGCAAGTCGGCGCGGGCGGTGCGGAGTTCGCCGGTCTGCGGGAACGAGCCGATCGTCGTCGTGGGCAGCGGCGGCAGGCGCAGGTGGGCGCGCTGGGCGGCGGACCGTTCGGAGTACGGCTGGGTACGCCGGGCGTCTGCCTCGGTGACGGCGGAGGTCCGGGCGCGTACGGCCGGATCGCGGGTGATGGCCGAACCGGCGCGGGAGGCCAAGTCGGCCCGGTTCGCGGCCAGTTCGGCCGTGATCGCGCCGGTGCCGCCGGACAGGCCGCGGGCCAGTGTCACGACCTCGGCCGTCTTCTGGCGGGCGAAGGCGAGCCAGCGCGCGATCTGCGGCTCGATGCCGCGTTCGGCGGCCGCGTCCAGCGGGACGTGCAGCAGCGAGCAGGAGGCGGCCACGTCCACACGATCGGCGAGACCGAGCAGCGTGGCCAGCGTGGTGAGCGACTTCTCCAGGTCGTTGATCCACACGTTGCGCCCGTCCACGACCCCGGCGACGAGCCGCTTGCCGGGCAGGCCGCCGACCGCGGCGAGCTCGTCGAGGTTGGCGGCCGCGGGACCGGTGAAGTCCAGGGCGAGCCCGTCGACCGGCGCCTTGGCGAGGACCGGCAGGGCCTCGCCGAGCCGGTCGAAGTAGGAGGCGACCAGGAGCTTCGGGCGGTCGGTGAGTGAGCCGAGCTCGCGGTAGGCGCGGGCGACGGCGTTCAGTTCGGCGGGAGTGCGGTCCTGGACGAGCGCGGGCTCGTCCAGCTGCACCCACTGGGCTCCGGCCGCCCGCAGATCGGCCAGCACCCGCGCGTACACCGGGAGCAGTCGGTCGAGCAGGGTCAGCGGTTCGAAGTCGGCGGCCACGCCGGGCGCGGGCTTGGCGAGCAGCAGGTAGGTCACCGGTCCCACGAGCACGGGACGCGCGGCGAGCCCGAGCGCGAGGGCCTCAGTCAGCTCACCGACCTGCTTGGAGGAGTCGGCGCCGAAGACGGTGTCCGGCCCCAACTCCGGTACCAAATAATGGTAGTTGGTGTCGAACCACTTGGTCATTTCCAGCGGCGCCACGTCCTGGGTGCCGCGCGCCATGGCGAAGTAGCCGTCCAGGGCGTCGGCCGCGACGGCCTCGCGGTGGCGGTCGGGGACGGCCCCCACCATGACGCTGGTGTCCAGGACGTGGTCGTAGTACGAGAAGTCACCGGTCGGCACCTCGTGGACGCCCGCCTCGGCGAGCTGCCGCCAGGTGGCCGCCCGCAGTTCGGCGGCGGTGCGCCGGAGTTCGGGCGCGCCGACACGGCCCTTCCAGTAGCCCTCGATCGCCTTCTTGAGTTCCCGGTTGGGGCCTTGGCGGGGGTAGCCGTACACGGTGGCGTGTGCTGCCGCGGTTGCGGGCTTGGTCGTCACGAGACTCTCCTTCGCGAGCTCTTCGGTGGAGCGGACCCCGGAACGGGACGAAGGCGCGAAGGGACGACGGACCGGGGCCGCGGTGTGTGCCGCTGCCGCTGGTGCGTACGCCGACCCGCCCACGAGGTCACCGGGATCTCCGTGCGCGAACGGTCGCACACGGGCAGTGGCAGGTCTTCGGACTCGCGGGCACGCCTCGTGCTCTTTGAGGCATCTACTGGCCGTCGCTTCCCAGGCCCGGCCGGGCCCAGTGCGTATGACGGCGGTCGTTCCCGCTCACCGCTGCGGGGCAGTCCCGGATTCCCACCGGGTTCCCTCTTACGACGCATCCCGCCTGGCGGACGGGGCGAACCAGCTGCGTTCGCACCCTATGCGCTCGACCGGCGACCCGGAAACCACGTTTCCGTATACCGGACGGTGAGCTGCGGCACGCGGCGCCCCACCACGGCAACGGGGAGGGCTTCAATTGCCGCGGGAGAGCACCCGGCGGGCCAGCGTCAGTGCCGAGTCCCGCCCGTGGCTGAGGTCGTCCTCGGTGAAGACGGGGGTGCGCAACCGGGGCGGGATGCCCGGGCCGTCGAAGGAGCGGCCGTCCTGATCGAGGTACTTCTCGTTGGGCAGGATGACCGCCCAGTCCTTCGACAGGGGGCGGAACATGACGTCCGAGAAGACGCCCTGGGTGTTCTCGCCGATCCGCGTCACCTCGGGGTCACGGCCCATCAGTGCCTGCGTGAACGTCTCCGCCGCGCTGACGGAACTGCCGCTCGTGAGCAGGGCGACCGGCCCGGTCCAGCGCGGGGCCGTGGCGGGGTGCACCACGATCGGCTGGGGGCGGGTGAAGCGGACCGGGTCGTCGGGGTCGTTGCGGGCCACCTTGCGGTACGCCGTGTACGCGCGGTCGGTGAGCCGCGAGGCGATCCGCAGGCCGAGCGCGTCGGAGCCGCCTCCGTTGAGCCGAACGTCGATCACGAGGCCGCCCAGTGGATCGGATCCTGCGGCGGCACCGGGCGTGAGCAACGCGTCCAGAGCGCGGTCGAGTTCGGCGACTTGTCGCTGGAAGTCGTCCCCGTCGACGTACCCGTCGAAGGAATCGATCCTCAAGTAGCCAATGTGGTGCGGCAGTTGACCCACCACGAGCTTGCCCTGGGCGAACGTCCGTGCCGGGGCGACGAGTTGGTGGGTGACGGCGTCTGCCGCGCGCGCTCGCAGGTTCGGCGTCGGCACCCTGGTGCCGGGCCGCAGACCGAAGTAGACGGTCCTGCCCCCGTGGACGAGGCCCGTGTGGGCGTCGTTCAGCGGGCGGATCATGTCGGTGAGGATCTGCTGGAGGCGCGCGTCGGTGGTGGTCGGTGTGACGAGCGGGCGGTATCGGTCCCTGGCTGCCCGCCAGTCGATGCCCTTGGCGGCGAAGAAGGGGTAGTTCTCCGCGAAGGTGGCCCAGAACCGGTCGAACACGGCGAGCGGCCCCTCCTCGGCGGGCTTCCCGCACGGTTGCGGCAGCGCGGGCAGCCGTTCCAGATGACGTACGCCGGCCGCGTCGTCCGGCGCGAGGACCGCGTGCCCCCGCCCCTCCGGCGTGAGGGTCATCGAACCGACCGAGCCCTCGCCGAAGCGGGTCGCTCCGCCCGGGCCCGGACTGCCGACCTGCTCGGCCGTGACGGCACCCGGCAGGCAGCTGACGCGGGTGGTGTCGTACGTCGTGAGCTTCCCGCTCGCGATCGTCACCACAGTGCCGTAGCCGTCCATGCGCCACACCCCGTCGAGGGCCCCCGGCCCGGCGGCGGGCGCCGCCCCGGCCGCGCCGACGGTCAATGCCAGAGCCATCCCGATCGCCGCCGCTCGGGCGACCGTCCGTACGCGCACCATGTGAGCCCTTCCCCGTCGCTCGCCGACCGCACTCGACGATAGCGCCGGGCCCTTGGCCCGACATCCACCACACGGGCCGACCAGGCCCTACCTGAGCAGGAGCGACGGGCGGTGGAGCGGGACCTGCGGAGGATCGACCCCCTAGGCTTCCGTCTGGCATCGGCCCCGACCTCAGGAGCGCACATCGTGTTCGACCCCGCACCGGACTACCCCTACCCCGACGGCCACCGGCCCGACGAGGCGCCTGCCCCGCACGCCCTGCTCGCGCCCGTGACCGGCCTGCTGGGCACCTGGTTCGGCCGGGGCGAGGGCGGATATCCGACGATCACCGGGGACTTCGCGTACGCGCAGGAGGTCACCTTCAGCCACGACGGCCGGCCCTTCCTGCGGTACGAGGCCCGGGCCTGGCTGCTCGACGAGGACGGCGCGCCCCTGCGTCCCTCGGCGCGCGAGAGCGGCTGGTGGCGGCTCCAGGCCGACGGGCGGGTGGAGGCCCTGATCACCCAGCCCACCGGCATCGCGGAGATCGCGGTCGGCGCCGCTGACGGCAAGACGGTCGACCTCTCCACCAACGACGTGGCCCTCACGCCCACCGCGAAGGAGGTCAATGCGACCCGCCGCCGCTACGAGCTGACCGACGACGACACGCTGACGTTCACCCATGACCTCGCGGCGGTCGGCCAGCCCCTGCAACACCACCTGTCGGCGGTCCTGCGCCGCAGGGGCTGAGCCCTCACCTTCGAAGAAGCCGATGGGCTAACAGGGGGTCGAAGCGCCGTGCTGGCGGGTGATGTTGTCGTTCGACATCCAGCCCGCGGTGCTGGAGCCCTCGACGCGGACGTACGTCCACTTGTTGCCGTGGGCGTTGGTCACGTAGCAGTGGTACCAGACCTTCGTACCGGACTTGGCCAGCGAGACGGCCGGGCAGGTCTGGTACGGGCCGGTCTCCAGGTGGTAGTCCCCGGCCATGTAGCCGTAGGAGCCCGGGGCCGGGTCCTTGTGGTGCCGCCCGCGCCGGATTCCCGCCCGGCGCCACCGGGCTCACCTGTGGACCCCGGCGTCCCAGCGCTTCCTGCTCGACTTGGCCGCGGCCGGCGGCTACCAGGACTGCGACGCGGCCGGCATCAAGCTCTACCCCCCCAGCACGACGGGGACACCCCCGAGAGCCTGGTCGCCCTCGCCGGCCTGATCGACCGCACCTTCCACGGTGCCGGTGTGCACCCGGTGCTGTGGAACACGGGCAGCGCCTACCGCGCCGCCACCGACCGGCCGCTGGACGCCGCGCGGTCCATCGCCTACGCCGTCCGCTTCTATCTGATCGGCATGTACGTGCGCTATGCCCGCACGTACTTCTACAACTGGGGCGGCACCAAGGTGCCGTTGGTGCTTCAGGCCGCCGGCGGGCCCTCACCGAGGCGGCCCGCGCGGTCGCCACCATCCTTGACGCACCAGCCGGGATCGACTTGGAAGGCGTCCCAGTCCACGGTCCACGGGGTGTGCCTGTGCGGCGCGAGGTAGTAGGTCTGCTCCTTCACCTTGCCGGACGTACAGGTCGGACGAGTGGCCGTCCACGAGCCCGTGATGTCGCCCCCTCGGCACCAGTTGCGGTAGGCGACCGCATGGTACGAGCTGTCGTTCGCCGTCCTGGAACAGCCCGCGCCCGTACACGAGGACCCCGCGTGCGCGGAGGGCGCGAACCGGGCCGCGGCGGCGAACAGCGCCACCACTCCCAGAGCGACCGGCTCGACCCGGCTCCGCCCGTTCCCCCATCGGTTGGCCATGACTGTGCTAGCTCCGATGCCAGGCCCAACTCCCCTTCGGCTACGAGGTGTTGTGGGTGCATCGGCAGCATCCGCGGGATCCCGCCCGCCGCACAAGCCGCTCCGGCGGATCTGGGACGCTGGGACGATGCCCCCGCCGTGACCTGCGCGGAGTCCGGGCCCTGGGACGGTACGGCGACGAAGACCCACCCCGGAGGCACCCCACGGCCGGGGTTTGGCTCTGGCCATGTTGGCTACCCGGCGTGATGAAGCCTCCACGGGCTCCCCTTCGCGAGACGGGACGACTAGAGGACGGGTCAAGGCATGAACAATCGGCTGGGATTGGGGCTCGCGGTGGGCGCGGGCTATCTGCTCGGGCGGACGAAGAAGGCGAAGCTCGCCTTCGGCATCGGGACACTGGTCATGGGCAAGCGGCTGCAGCTGAGCCCGCGGGCGATCGCGGACTTCGCGGCGGCCCAACTGGCCGACAACCCGCAGTTCAAGGAGATCGGCGACCAGCTGCGGGAGGACTTGCGCGGCGTCGGCAAGGCCGCGACGGGCGCCCTCCTCAACCGGCAGATCGAGGGCATCGCCGACCGGCTGCACGACCGCACGCTGGATGTCCAGGACCGGATCTCGGGCGTGGTGCCCGATGTTCCGGGTGCGGCGGAGTACGAGGACGAAGATCAGGCGGACGGCGAGGGCAGGGCCTCGGCCAAGTCGTCTTCGCGATCTCGACCGACCAGGGAAGGGACGTCTTCCGCGAAGTCCCGACCGACCGGGCTGGCAGCCGCCAAGTCCACGTCACCCAGGGCGAGTTCGGCCAAGAAGACCGCCAAGTCCGTGCAGCGTACGGCCAAGCGGGCGCCGACGAAGAAGACGGCGAGCCGGCGGAGCGGTCAGGGTGGTGACCGCCGTGGCTGAGACGAAGAATCCACTGACGCAGAGCCCCGCGGTCGACCGCCTGAAGCAGGAACTCCAGGGGTATCTGCTCGCGCAGGGGGAGCGCCTCCTGATGGGCATGGGCCACAAGCTCGGCGAAACCACGGTCAAGCTCAACGACATCGCCGAGGGCCGCAGCCCCGGCTTCGCCAAGCTGGCGCTCGAAGGCGGCCGCAAGGTCGCCGAGGGCAAGGGGCCGGTCCGTGCCGCGGTGGAAATGGGCGCCTCGCATCTCAAGGACAACGCGAAAGAGCTGCTCAAGGGGCTCGGTGGCAAGCGCAAGAAGGGTGGGGCGGGGCGCAGGCCGACCGTCATCATGGAGTCCGTGGACGTGGGCGTCCCGGTGCGCGAGGCCTACGACCAGTGGACCCAGTTCCAGTCGTTCGCCACCTTCGCCAAGGGCGTGAAGAGCGCGACCGTCGCCGACGACACCACATCGGACTGGAAGGTCAAGGTCTTCTGGTCCAGCCGCAGTTGGAAGGCGCACACCACCGAACAGGTGCCGGACGCGCGCATCGCCTGGACCTCCGAGGGCGCCAAGGGCACGGCCAAGGGCGTCGTCACCTTCCACCCGCTCGGCGAGAACATCACCCGCGTCCTGCTGGTCATGGAGTACTACCCCAAGGGCCTGTTCGAGAAGACCGGCAACATATGGCGCTCCCAGGGCCGTCGCGCCCGGCTCGACCTCAAGAATTTCGCGCGTCACATCGCGCTGCGCGGCGAGGCCGAGGGCGGCTGGCGCGGTGAGATCAGGGACGGCGAGGTCGTCGTCAGCCACGAGGACGCGATCGCCGAGGAGGAAGAGCAACGGGAGCCCGAACAGCAGGCCGGGCACCAGGAGGACCAGGCCGAGGACCAGGACACGGGCGAGTCCGAGCCCGAGCAGGAAGAGGAACCGGAGGCCGAACCCGACGAGGAGTACGAGTACGAGGACGAAGCCGAAGGCGAAGGTGATGCCGAGGGCGAGGGCGAGGGCGGCTACGAGGAGGACGACGCGGGCTACGAGGACGACGCGGACCGGGCAGAGGAGGAAGAGGACCCAGAGGAGGCCTCGTCCGTGCGCAAGCGCCGCGCCTACGCGGGCTCCCGGAGCAACGGCCGCCGCTGACCGGCCACGCGCGCCATCGCCCGAATGAGCGCGGCCTGATAAACCGTCAAATGGCAGGCCGTCGCAAGGACATGGGAAGTGACCGTAGGCAAGAAGGACCGCAAGACCCGGCTGACCGTCCTGGTGGCGCTCGGGGCCAACCTGCTCATCGCCGCCGCCAAGGCGGGCGCGCCGGAGCCCTGGCCGGGTCGCCCGCGCTGCTCTCCGGGGCGGCGCACTCGCTGGCCGACAGCATGAACGAGGTCTTCCTGCTCGCGGGGGCGGGCATGGCTCTGCACATGGTCACCGGCCGAGTGGTCTGAGAGGCCTCGGCCTCGACTCGACGCTCGTCGCGGCCCGCATCGACCTGACGCTGCCCGAAACTCGTCGGTGCCGTTCGAAGGCCGTTCACAGGTGATCTAGGGTCGAGCGGAAAACCATGGACAACACCCATGCGCACACCATGGAGTTCGCTTTGGAATCGACACCCACGTCCCCCGGTGCGTCTCCCGGTGCGCAGAAGCAGGGCTGCATGGTCGGCCTCTTCTGGATCGACGCGGACAACGTCCACCTGGGCACCCCCAGCGCCATGACGGCGTCGGACGTGCTGCTTACACCTGACTCGCTGCGGGTCGTCGGACCCGAGCCGAAGGAATGGATCTGGTCCGATGTGGCCTCTGTGGAGGTGATCGGGGTGCCGGTCCGGTCGACCGGCGGACGGTGGGCCGGCCGCGCGGCATCGGTCGCCGCGGTCGCCCTGGACGTGTGGAACCCGGGCAGCCCCGAGGAGATGACGGTGGCGGTGAGCGCGGGGGGCGGGCGCATCGAGACGACCGTGCTGTCCGGCGCCGCGACCGCGTACAGCCGACGCGAGGTCGACCTGTCCCAGGCGCTGCTCGCCCGCTTCGTCGAGGGCGCGTGCTCGCCCGCCGTCCTGAGCGACTGGTGGAGTTCGGCGGAGCCGGGTGTCCTGCGCTCGCGCGGCCGGGAGGCCGTGCTCGAAGAGTGGCTCGCGGCACGGTGACCCAGCGATCGTCGGGGGTCTCAACTGGCTGATGCCCGGCCCGAGTTGACGGCCGGGCATCGCGAGAACGGGTGCCTCACATGTGCGGGCGTCCGTAGTAGCCGCCGATCTGCTCGTGGTAGGTCGGGTCCCCGAGGTGCTTCTCCTTGTCGAACTCGGGGGAGTCCTTGATCTGTTCCTTGGTGCAGGCGACGTAGATCTTCTTCTCGACCGCGTCGATGCGGGTCAGGACCCCGGCTGGCAGCAGGACGTGCTTGCCGAAGATCCAGAGGCCGGTGTCGACGACGATGTACGAGGAGCTGACCTCCTCGGAGTACTTGTCGACCTTGCCGATGCTTCCGTCGGTCGCCTCGACCTTGAACCCGGTCAGGTCGGTACCCGGCTGGTACGCGGCTGCCTGGGGGTAGGCCCAGATGTTCTCCATGGTGAAGGAATCCCTTCGTACGGACGGTGGGTGCGGGGTGCGGACGGCGAGCGCCGTAGGTGCACGGCACCGCGGGTCCGCGCTCCGCCCGGGTTCCCCCGGCCTCCGCTCCCACACTCCGCCCGGCGGGCCGGGCCGCAGCTTTCGGCCGATCGGCCGACCCGGGGCGTGCCGTGGGCCGGTTCCTGTGGTCGGCTGGTTGCAGCCCGCGGACGACGAGGTGAGGGATTGAGCAGCGTGAGTGCCGTGCAGCAGTTCCTCGACCGCCTCGACTACCCGATGTACGTCGTGACGGCGGCGGCCGGTGCGGAGCGCTCCGGATGTCTGGTGGGGTTCGCCTCGCAGTGCTCGATGGTGCCGGTGCGGTTCATGGTGTGGCTGTCCACGGCCAACAGGACGTATCGCGTGGCCCGTTCGGCCGATTTTCTCGCCGTGCACCTGCTGGGCCGCGCCCAGTACGGCCTGGCCGCGCACTTCGGTGGCCGGACCGGCGACGAGGTCGACAAGTTCGCCGGTGTCGCCTGGCGCGAGGGCCCGGCGGGCACGGTCCTCCTCGACGAGGTCCCGGACTGGTTCGTGGGGCGCGTCGAGCGGTGTATGGACGGCGGGGACCACGTCGGGTTTCTGCTCAGCCCGCAGGAGGCCGCGGCCCCGGCCCCGCGCCCGTCCGACTGGCAGCCGTTCCGGCTGAGCGACAGCGAGGGCATCGAGGCCGGTCATCCGGTGCCGGGCGCATGAGGACGCGTACGCTCGCCGAAAAACCGAGGAGAACCGCATGACCGCCGAACGCACTGTCCTGATCACCGGAACGTCCTCGGGCATCGGCCTGGCCGCCGCGGTCGGCGCGGCCCGGGCCGGCCTGCGGGTCGTCGCCACCATGCGCGACACGGGGAAGGAGGGCCCGCTGAGGGAGGCCGCGGCTCAGGCGCGGGTCGCCGACCGTATCGCCGTGAAGCGCCTCGACGTCGTCGACGCCGGATCCGTCGTCGCCTGCCTGGGCGAGGTGATCGACGAGTACGGGCGGCTCGACGCGCTGGTGAACAACGCGGGCGCCGGGTACGTCGGCACCGTCGAGCAGGACGGCATGGACCCGGTGCGCGCCACGATGGAGGTGAACTTCTTCGGCGTCGTCGAGGCGACCCGCGCCGCCCTGCCCCATCTGCGCGCCTCGCAGGGCCGCGTCATCACCGTCACCAGCGTCGGCGGTGTGGTCGGGCAGCCCTTCAACGAGGCCTACTGCGCGGCCAAGTTCGCCGTCGAGGGCTTCATGGAGTCGCTCGCGCCCGTCGCCGCCACCCTCGGAGTGCACGTCACCGTCGTCGAGCCGGGCGCCGTGGCCAGCGAGTTCGTCGCCAGCCAAGAGCTGGATGTACCGGCCCTGTTGGAGGCCGCGGGTCCGTACGCCCCGGCGCTCCGGGCCTACATCGAGCGCGCGACCAAGACCTTCACCAGCGCCCAGACTCCGGACGAAGCCGCGGCTCCGATCGTCGCCGCGCTCACCGCCGACCGGCCGCCCTTCCGGATCCAGACCTCGGACTGGGCCCGCGACTTCACCGGCACCAAGCTCGCCGACCTCGACGGCTCGGCCGTGCAGGCCCTCACCGGAACGTGGGTCGGCTGAAGAGCGGGTATCAGCTGGTGCGGGTCTTGGCCAGCAGCTCGCCGATCTCCGCCGTGGTGCCGGTCTCGCCGAGGCGGGGGAAGATCCGCTCGACGCTGTTGAGGTGGGCCTCCGGGGTCAGGTCGGTCATCGCGTCGGTGGCCAGCGTGACGTGGTAGCCGTGCTCGTGCGCGGCACGGGCGGTCGACTCGACGCCGATGCTGGTGGCCACCCCGGTCAGCACGATCTGGGTGATGCCGCGGCGGCGGAGCTGGACGTCGAGGTCGGTGCCGTGGAACGCGCCCCAGTTGCGCTTGGTGACCCGGATGTCCTCGGGGTGCCCGGACAGCTCGTCGACGATGACGTCCCAGCCCTCGGGGCGCTGGCCGCCACCCCCGTGACCGGCCTCCGTGCGCCCCGGGGTGGCGTCCGCTCCGTCGGCGGCGAACGAGACGCGGACCAGGACGACGGGCAGCCCGTGCGAGCGGAAGGCGTCGGCGAGTTCGGCCGTGCGGGCCACGACGTCGGCGGTGGTGTGGGGCTGGGTGGGCGCGGCGACGATGCCCCGCTGGAGGTCGATGACGACGAGTGCCGTGTTCGGGTCGAGCGTGGTGAGAGCCATGGTGGTGCCTTTCTTGCGCGCTGTTCAGGGGGTTGAGGTGGTCTCGGCGTGCGTCGTACGGGCCGGGTGGGCGGCCGCTGTGCGCATCAGGGCTGGGCGAGGCGTTCGAGCAGGGCCATCGCCTCGGTGATGGTGGCGCGCTCTTCCTCGGTGTAGCGGTCCTGGAAGGCCTGGGTGAGCCATTCCGCGCGGGCCTGCCGATTGCCCTCGGCGCGCTCGCGGCCGGCCCCGGTCAGGGTGACCAGCTGGCGGCGGCCGTCCTCGGGGTCGGGGCTGCGCTGGATCAGACCCTGCTGGTCGAGCGCGGCGAGGGTGGCGGCCATCGACTGCGGGCGCACGCCCTCGACGGCGGCGAGCGCGCTGGCCGAGGCGGCCCCGCCCTTGTCGATGAGGGTGAGCGCGGACACCTGTGAGGGGGTGAGGTCCTGCGTGTCCGCGACCTCCCGGAGCCGGCGCCGCAGCCTGCTGAACACCACCCGCAGGTCGCGCGCCGCTCGGACGGCGGACGCGGAGATGCCTTGCGGGGTGTCGTCCATGTCCCCACCGTAAGTTCTTCAGTCAAGACTGTCCAGTTTTGACTGAACAGATGCGCAGGCCCGCTCAGGCCTGGGTGCTGGTCCGCACGGCCTCAGGCGGCCACACCACGTCGACCCGTACCCCGGCCGCCCGCGCCGAGGCCACGACGTCCGCGGTTCCTCCGCCGAGGCCCGAGGGCGGGCTGCCGTCCCATACGGCCAGCAGCCGGTCCGCCCCCTGGAGCAGGCGGCGGTTCGCCGCCTCGTAGGCGTCGCGGCCCGCGTGCTCGTACGGCATGACCAGCACTTCCTCGGCGGCGTCGAGCAGGGCGTCGAAGCGCGCGAGATCCTCCTCGGGCACCTCTGCCTCCCGGTAGTCCCGGGACGGGATGATCGCGGACAGCCGGCCGCCGAGGGCCAGTACTTCCTGGGCGAAGAGGGTGTCGGCGCCCCGGGCGATGCACGAGCGCCCCACCAGGTCGTCGCCCTCGAACTCCCCGAGCAGCTTGTGGAGTTCGGCCCGCACGGGCCCGGCCGCCCCCGGGGCCAGGTCCATGTGGCCGGTGACGGCGATCGTGGTCACGTGACAACTTCCTTCCGGGCCGGGGTGGTTGATGGTCACGTTGGGGGCGCGGCCCGGTACGCGTCACACCGCGAGGCCGATGAATCCGAGGACGTAGGTGACGGCGAAGATGACGGGGATCCAGCGCTCGACGTGGGTGAGTGGCAGGTACGCGCGCCAGTCCTGGCCCTTGCCGAGCGCCTCCCATTCGGCCCGGTGGAAGGCACGGGCCGGAAGGCGCTCCTCCAGGGCGCCTATCACCAGGAACTTCCCCTCGTTCAGCTGCCGGTAGGAGCGCAGCGTGAACCACCACGTGGCACACAGGGCGAGCAGCACCAGGAGGCCCGCGAGGAGCAGCAGGACCGAGAGCCTGCCGTGCTGCGACTGGGACAGCCAGGCGCCGAGGAAGGCGACCAGGCCGCTGTGGAGCGTCAGGAAGAACGTGTTGGCCAGGTTGCGGCGGGCGCTGACCCGGTCGGCCATCTCGACACACAGCTTGTACTGCTCGAACACGGCCGCACGGTAGGTCGCCTTCTCCGCGCGGTAGTGGGACTCGGTGACGTCCCCGTTCCACAGTTCTCCGCTGATCTCAGCCATGGCGGCATCATGCCCCAACCGCCACCGCCCGACCCCCGTCTTGCGCAACCCCGATCCGATGGCCGGGCGTGCCGACGGTGACGCTGCGTCAGGAATGGCAATTCGCCGCGTGGTTAAGGGAGTTGGCGCTCGGCCCGGGGTCATGCCCACGCAAAAGTGCCGCTGACCAGGTGCTTGGCAACCGGTCAGCGGCACTCTCGTGCAACCGCTTGGCGTCTGTGGACGCCGGGGTGGGTCAGGAGCGGGGGCCGCCGGACTCGTCGGCCTGCTGCGCGCTCTTCGCCTTGTCCTTCTCGTGCTTCTCCTTGATGCGGACCGTTTCCTTGCGGACCTCGGCCTGGGTGGCGCGCTCCTTCTGCAGCCACTCGGGGTTGTCCTGCTTCAGCGCGTCGATCTGCTCGGTGGTGAGGGCCTCGGTGACCCCGCCGCGCGCGAGACCCGCGATGGAGATGCCGAGCTTGGCCGCGACCACCGGCCGGGGGTGCGGGCCGGTGCGTCGCAGGTCCTGCAGCCACTGGGGCGGGTCGGCCTGCAGGGCGTTCAGTTCGGTACGCGAGACGACACCCTCCTGGAACTCGGCGGGGGTGGCCTCTAGGTACACACCCAGCTTCTTCGCCGCGGTCGCGGGCTTCATCGTCTGGGTGGTCTGGTGCGACGTCATGTGTCAAGAGTAGCGAGCGTGTGCGATACCGCTGACCACGACCGGTAACCTGGCGGGGTGACAGGCTCGGAAGACCCCCCATCGTTCCGGCTCGCCTACGTTCCGGGTGTGACGCCGAGCAAGTGGGTGCGGATCTGGAACGAGCGGCTGCCCGACGTCCCCCTGACCCTCAGCACGGTGACCGCCGCCGAGGCGCCCGACGTGCTGCGCGGCCGTGGCGCGGACGCGGGATTCGTGCGGCTGCCGATCGACCGTACGGATCTCAGCGCGATCCCCCTCTACACCGAGACGACGGTCGTCGTGGTCCCCAAGGACCACCTCGTCGCGGCGGTCGAGGAGGTGTCCGCCGAGGAGCTGGCCGACGAGATCGTGCTGCACCCCCTGGACGACACCCTGGACTGGGAGCGCCCGCCGGGCCGGCCGGCCCTGGAGCGCCCCGCGACGACGGAGGACGCCATCGAGCTGGTGGCGGCCGGAGTGGGCCTCCTTGTCGTGCCGCAGTCGCTCGCCCGGCTCTACCACCGCAAGGACCTGACGTACCGGACGATCACGGGTGTCCCCGAGTCCCGCGTCGCGCTGTCGTGGCCGGAGGAGGAGACCACCCCCGACCTGGTCGAGGAGTTCATCGGGATCGTCCGCGGTCGTACGGTGAACAGCTCCCGGGGCCGTACGCCGACGCCGCCCCAGCCGAAGCAGAAGCGGTCCGACACGGGCGGCGCCCAGCGCAAGCCCGCTGAGGGCAAGGCGGGCGGCAAGGCGGGCAAGCCCGGCGCCAAGAACCCGCGCGGCGGCTCCGGCGCAGCGAAGGGCGCGGCCAAGCGCGGCAAGCCCCGGCGCCGCCCGTAGCCCCTACACGGCGGCCTTGCTCGGCGCGTCCGGCCGAGCGGGCTGCGGCTTGCCCCGGAGCGGGACCTCCTTGACGCACAGCGCGGCGACGAAGGCGGCCGCGCACAGCACGGCCGCAGTGAGGAAGATCTGATGGGTCCCCCGGGTCACCGCATGCAGGTAGGCGTCCTTGGCCGCGGCGGGCAGGTGCGCGAGCGTGCCGGCATCCGGACGGCCGCCCGACCCCGTACCCGGAAGGTGGGCCGTGACGGCGCCGGTGAACAGGGAGCCGAAGACCGCGACGCCCAGTGATCCGCCGATGGTGCGGAACAGGTTCATCGAGGCCGAGGCGGCACCCATGTCGCGCATCTCGACGCTGTTCTGCGCCATCGTCATCACCATCTGCATCTGAGCGCCGAGCCCGATGCCCACCAGGGCCATGTAGCAACCGGTCACCGTGCGCGAGGTGTTGACGTCCATCGTGGACAGGAGGAACAGCCCGGCCGCCATGAAAGCCGCGCCCACCACGGGGAAGATCTTGTACTTGCCGGTGGCCGACATGTACCTGCCGCCGAGCTGCGAGACGAACACCACCGGGATCATCATCGGCAGGAGCAGCAGCCCCGAGTCGGCCGCCGAGGCCCCCTGGACGGTCTGCTGGAACAACGGCAGGTACAGGGCGCAGCCGAACATGACGACCCCGACCACCAGGATCAGCGCGGAGGCCAGCGGGAAGTTGCGGTGACCGGTGAACACCCTTGGTGGCAGCACCGGTTCGGGGGCGCGCCTCTGCGCGGCGATGAAAGCGGCCGTGCCCAGGGCGGCCAGCGCGAACAGGCCCAGGATCTGCCAGGAGGCCCAGGCGTACGTCGATCCGGCCCAGGTCGCGGCCAGGACGAGAGCGCAGATGGTGGCCGTCATCAAGGTGATGCCCCGCCAGTCGACGCGGGCCGGGGTGCGGCGCGCCGGCAGGTGCAGCATCAGCAGGCACCAGACGAAGGCGACCGCGCCGAGCGGCAGGTTGAGGTAGAACGCCCAGCGCCAGCCGAGGTGCCCGGTGACGAAGCCGCCGATCAGCGGGCCGCCGACCGTGCCGATCGCCATCACGGAAGCCGTCATGCCCTGGTAGCGGCCGCGCTCGCGCGGCGCCACGAGGGAGGCGATGAGGGCGAAGGCGCCGGCGCCGATGCCGCCGGCGCCCAGACCCTGGAGCGCCCGGAAGGCGATCAGCTGGGTCATCGACTGGGCGGCCCCGGACAGCGCGGAGCCCACCACGAACACGGCGACCGAGGCCAGATACATGTGCTTGCGGCCGTACAGATCGCCGAACTTCCCCCACACGGGAGTCGAGGCGGCCGTGGCCAGGGTGTAAGCGGTGACGACCCAGGCGATGTGCTCCAGACCGCCGAGGTCGCCGACGATCGTGGGCATCGCGGTGCCGACGACCATGTTGTCGAGCATCGACAGGAGCATCGCGAGCATGACGCCGAGCAGCGCCCAGCGGACGTTCCGGGGCGCGGCGGCCTGTTCGGGTACGGATGCGGACATGGCTGATCACTCCTTCCACGAGGGGTGCGGGTGAGCCGGGCGGAAGGGGGCGGAGCGCCGTGCCCGGCCACTCCAAAAAACCACACTCAATAAAAAAGTGCAATGAGTGAACTTTCCTATCGTGACAACCCAGAGGTAGGCTGGCCGTCATGACCGAGACGATGGGGCGCCGGGAGCGCAAGAAGGCGGCCACCCGGCAGGCGCTGGCCGACGCGGCGCTGAAGCTCTTCCTGGAGCGCGGCTACGACCAGGTCGGCATCAAGGACATCGCGGACGCCGCCGATGTGTCGACGACGACGCTGTTCAAGCACTTCTCCGGCAAGGAGGCGCTGGTCTTCGACGACGACGCCGGGCAGGAGGCGGCCCTCGTGGCCGCGGTGCGCGAGCGCCCGCAGGGCCGCTCCATCCCCGCGGCCCTGCGCGAGCACATCCTGAAGAACAAGATCGACGCCGGTGCCGGGGACTCGGAATTCGCCCGGTTCATCGCGCTCGTGGACGGCACCCCGGCACTGCGCGACTACGCGCACCGCATGTGGCTGCGCCACGAGGTGGCCCTGGCCCGGGCCATCGCCGAGGACATCGGCGCCGCGAAGGACGACCCCGTGTGCGCGGCCCTGGCGCGCTTCGCCCTGGAGACCCTGAGCCTGGCGAGGGCGGCGAGCGATTCGCGCGAGGCGGTGCGAGGCGCCTTCGCGCTTCTCGAACAAGGCTGGCAGGCGGCTGCGCCCGCCCGAGGAGGAGAGCGCCGGAGGGCGCCTTCCGCGCCCTGACTCCGGGGCGACGTAACCTTCCTGTGGCCGGGCGGGGGCAGCCGCCGCCCGGCGTACCGGAAAGGAACAACGTCCAGGTGAGAGCAGTGTTCGGCGTGCTCGGCGCCGTCCTCGTGCTCGGGATCTTCTCCTCGGTGCTGCGCACCCTGGTGATTCCCCGGCCGACCCGATCCAGCTTCACCCGGATCGTCCAGCAAGCGGTGCGCTGGCCCTTCCAACGGGTGGCCGACCTGTTGCACGGGGCCGAGGCCAAGGACCGGGTGCTCGCGCCGGTCGCGCCGCTGTCCATCGTGGTCACCCTGATGGGCTGGCTGCTCTTCTTCATGATCGGCTACGGGCTGCTCGAAGCGGCGGTGAGCGGGCTCGGTCTGCGGGAGTCGATGACCGAGTCGGGCTCCTCGCTCTTCACCCTCGGCTTCGCCGCCGGCAACCGGGCCAGCCTGAACGCGATCGACTTCTGCGCGGCGGCCACCGGGCCCATCGTGATCGGCCTTCAGATCGGCTATCTGCCCACCCTGTACGCCGCCTACCAGCGCCGCGAAACCGAGGTCACCCTGCTCCAGGCGCGCGCCGGCAGCCCGCCCTGGGGCCCGGAGATCCTCGCCCGGTACGCCCAGGTCGACCTGGTGAGCAGCGTCGGCGAACTGTTCGTCGGCTGGGAGCGGTGGAGCGCCGAGGTGGGCGAGAGCCACACCACCTACCCGGTCCTCATCCACTTCCGCTCCCCGAAGGCGACCCGCAACTGGCTGATCGCACTCCTTGCGGTGATGGACGCGGCCGCGCTGCAACTCGCCTTCAATCCCTCCCAACCGCAGTCCGACGTACGGATGGCGCTGCGCGCCGGATTCGTCTGCCTCCGCGACATCGCCGACCTCCAGGGCATCCCGTACGACCCCGATCCGCACCCGGACGGTCCGCTTGAGCTCACCTACGAGGACTTCCTGGCCGGGGTGGCACGGATGCAGGAGCAGGGCTATCCCGCCGAGCGCGCCCCCGAGGAGGCGTGGCCGCACTTCCGGGGGTGGCGGGTCAACTACGAGGCGCTGGCCATGCGCATCGCGCGTGACATCGACGCCGTACCCGCGCCGTGGTCCGGGCCGCGCCGCACCCCGGTCGCCATCCGCACCCCCGTGACCCCGATCAACCGCAAACCGGCGCCCGCGCCCCCGTTCAAGAGCGCGTAATGAGCCACAAGTTACCTCTAGGTATGTAGTGACTTATCACGCAACCGCCAGTAGAACCTGTTCTCACTCCATCGAGAGTGAGGAATGTCACATGAGTGACACTACCATGCAAACTTCAGGTTCCCAGGGTGTTTCGCGGCGAAGATTCATCGCTGGAACGGGTTCTATTCTTGGCGCCGCGGCGCTCGTCGGTCACGGCACCGTTGCGCATGCGGCGACCGGAGCCCAGGCAGCCCCGATCGGAGACGGCGCCCATGTCCCGGCGCTCGTCATAGGCACCGGATACGGCGGCTCGGTCGCCGCACTGCGGCTCGCCCAGGCGGGCGTCGACGTGCAGATGATCGAGATGGGCATGGCCTGGGACACGCCCGGCTCGGACGGCAAGATCTTCTGCAACACCACCGCGCCGGACTACCGCTCGTACTGGCTGCGCACCAAGACCAAGCAGCCCCTGAGCAATTTCTTCGGCATCCCGATCGACAAGGACATCCCCCGCTACACCGGGATCCTGGATGCCGAGGACTTCAGCGGCATCACCGTCTACCAGGGCCGCGGCGTCGGCGGCGGTTCGCTGGTCAACGGCGGCATGGCGGTCACGCCCAAGCGCGAGAACTTCGGCGCCATCCTCCCGTCCGTCAACCCCGACGAGATGTACAACACCTACTACCCGCGCGCCAACGCGGGACTCGGGTCCGGACTCATCGACCCGGCCTGGTTCGACACCGTGGACTGCTACCAGTTCGCCCGCGTCGGCCGCAAGCAGGCGGGACGCTCCGGCTTCCCGTTCGTGTTCGTGCCCGACGTGTACGACTGGGACTACATGAAGCAGGAGTCGGCCGGCACCGTCCCCAAGTCGGCCGTCGCGGGCGAGATCCTGTACGGCAACAACTACGGCAAGAAGTCGCTGCAGAAGACCTACCTGGCGCAGGCCAAGTCGACCGGCAGGGTCACCATCTCCCCGCTGCACAGGGTCACTTCGGTCTCCCCGGGCTCCGGCGGCTACACCGTCGTCATCGAGCAGCTCAACACCAACGGCGATGTCACCACCACCAAGACCGTCACCTCGGACAAGGTGTTCTTCGCGGCCGGCAGCGTCGGCACCAGCAAGCTCCTCGTCAAACTGAAGGCGACCGGCGCCCTGCCCAACCTCAACGGCGAGATCGGCCGGGGCTGGGGCGACAACGGCAACGTGATGTGCGGCCGGGCCAACTACATGTGGGACCCCACCGGCAAGGTCCAGGCGTCCATCCCGTGCGGCGGCATCGACAACTGGACCGCCGGAGGCGCGTTCGCCGAGGTCGCGCCGCTGCCGACCGGCATCGAGACGTACGCCTCGTTCTACCTGTCGATCACCAAGAACCCCAACCGCGGCACGTTCTCCTGGAACCCCGTCGCGGGCCGGGTCGACCTGGACTGGCAGACCGCCTGGAAACAGGCGTCCATCGACATGGCCAAGACGATCTTCGACAAGATCAACGCGACGGAGGGGACGATCTACCGCACCGACCTGTTCGGCGTGTACAAGATCTGGAACGACACGCTCACCTACCACCCGCTGGGCGGCGCGGTCCTGAACAAGGCCACCGACAACTACGGGCGCCTGTACGGCTATCCGGGCCTGTACGTCATCGACGGCTCGCTGATCCCAGGCAACACCAGCGTCAATCCGTTCGTCACCATCACGGCGCTCGCCGAACGGAACATCGAGAAGATCATCGCCGCCGATCTCACGTGACGGCGCGAACGCGGGGCCGCCCGGGACGCCGGACGGCCCTTTCAGTGTGCGTCTTTTCAGTGCGTCGGCAGTACGCACACCGAGTCGAGGCCGAGCACGTGGTTGAGCCGGCCGAACGCCAGCCACGAGCCGATGCTCATGCTCAGCTCCACGATCTCGACCTGGCTGTAGTGCGCGGTCATCCGCGCCCAGAACTCCTCGTCGAGACCGTGGTGGTCAAGGGCGTAGCGCTCGGCGTACTCGGCGGCGAGCCGGGTGCGGTCGTCGAAGGCGTCGGTGGTGCGCCACTCGGTGACCGCGTCGGCGAACGTCTCCTCGACCTTCTCGCCGTCCCGGTCGGTCCGCCAGTCCAGGCAGAACTGGCAGCCGTTGATCTGCGCGATCCGCAGCCGCGCGGCCTCGAACTCCCTTAGTCCCAGGGTCGTGTGGGCGTACACCGACAGGGAGAAGTTCGCGGCGGCCATGCCGATGCCGGGGACCATGTCGCCCCACACGTACCCGATCGGCTCCTGGCCCTCGGGGATGTCGATCCTCATCGTTGCTTCCTTCCGAGTCTGCCGACTGCCGGGCGCAGCGGGACGTCGAGCGCGTCGTAGAGGCCGGGTTCCGCGGCCACCAGCCAGTCGATCGCGTTCACCAGGCGGCCGACCGCGGTGGCGTTGCCGCCCGCGGACCGGTTCTCGCCCTCGTCGCTCGCCTCGACGGTGACCTCGATGCGCGGGCGCCCCTCGATGACGACCCGGTGCGCCCCGTCGCCGCCGTCGGGCGGCACCGGCCAGTCCGGGGCGCAGGAGGGGTGGATGCGGGTGACGTGCTCGATGACGATGCGCGGCTCGCCCTCGACGATGCCCTGCACCTCGAAGCGCACCGCGCCCTGCGTGCCCGCCTCGAAGGTGCCCATCGTGCGGGTGCTCACCGTCGCATCCAGCGCGCGCCGCTCCAAGGTCTCGCGGATGTCGTCGAGCTCGACGCCCAACGCCCTTGCCATCAGCCTGAGTTGGCCGCCCCACACCATGGTCGGGACGGACGGGGCGAGCATCAGGGGCTCGTAGTCCATCGGATGCCCCATGCCGATCAGATGGCGCACCGACTCCTCCTGCTCGTACGTGGAGTAGTCGAAGATCTCCTGGCAGCGGATCGCGTCCACGGTGCTGCCGAGCCCGCTGATCAGCAGGGGCAGCACGTCGTTGCCCCAGCCCGGGTCGACACCGGACACGAACAGGGACCCGCCGCCCGCCGCGACGGCGGCGAGCACCGGGTCCCGGAACTCCGGCGGGGCGCCGCGGTGGTCGTAGAGCGGATACAGCGCGGGGGTGACCACCACGGCGCCCGCCCGCATCGCGCGGGTGACATCGGCGAGGGCCTCGTCGGGCCGGATGCCACCGGACGCCGCGTACACCACGGCCCGGGGGTGCTCGGCGAGCACGGCCTCGATGTCGTCGCTCGCCGCGACGCCCAACTGGCCTTCGACACCGGCGAGTTCACCGGCATCGCGGCCGACCTTCGCCGGGTCGTGGACCAGGACGGCCGCGAGCTCCAGCGCCGGATGGGCCTCGACGGCACGTATCGCCGCACGGCCGACATTGCCGGTACCCCAGACAACCGTGGAAATCATGCGCGGAGGGTAGCGAGACGGCCCTGAGGTTCCTAGTGCCGTGCCCGGAAAAAGGTGCGCGCCTTGTGCGAGGCAGGCCCTGCGCCTACTGGCGTACGGTCCAGTGGTCGTCGGCTCCCGCCCGGATGAAGTTCAACTGCGGGCACAGGAAGTCCTGTCCGGACGGATTCTCCTCGGTCCACGGCGAGTCGGACGGGCTCGCGGGCTTCCACGTGCCGTTGTGGCGGAGCTCTATGGCGCTGCTGTCGAAGACGGTGTCGTGCGCCTCGGTGCAGTAGTAGCCCGTGCCGGTCGAGGGGTTCACGCTCGCGTATATCTCGAACATGTCCCAGCCGTGGTCGAGCCCGCTCTGGTCCTGACCGGCCTGTCGGTACAGCAACTCCCATTGCGCCGACTGGTAGTTGTAGAGGTACGACGACCAGCTGTTGCCGGACCCGCTGTCGCGCACCAGCTGGACGCTGTAGGCGAGTTCGTCTCCGGAGGGCTGGGTGTACTTCGCCTTGAAGTCCGCGTCGACGGCGACCGTCTTGGCCGGACCGCCCGCCCCGCACCAGTCCCAGGCCTATATCTCGTTGCCGCTGTTCCAGTAGGCGGTGACCACCTCCATGCAGGAGTTCTGCGCCTTGGTGGTGGGAGCGTAGGTGAAGTTGTCGGCGTCGCTGACCCGGTAGGACGGATCGACGGTGTGGGTCGCGGTGATGCCGTCGTGGGTGCCCGGCTGGGGGAACACGCCCCACCAGTTGTGCGTGGGGTCGGCCTGGTTCTTGCGGAACGTGGTGCTGCGGCCCTTCTTGAGCGCCGCTACGGCGCGGTCCCTCGCCGGGTTGTGGTCCGGCGTGCGGGCCCCGGCGACCGTGCCGCGGTGGGGTGCGTCCGGGGAGGGCGTGGTGGCGTGGTGGGCGGTGGCGGGCTGGGCGCTCTGCATCGAGGCGAGACCGGCGGTGGCGGTGAGCAGGGCTGCGGCCAGGGCGGTTCTGCGTCGTTTCATGGTGGCTCCTCCAGGACCGTGCGTCATGGATGTGACGAGGGTGGGGGGTGGAGCACGGCTCCCGGCCGCGCGGGTGGGGCGGCGGGGGAGCCGGATGAGCGATTAGTAATGTCCATGTCATTGACAGGAGTGTCAATAGCCACGGAACGTCACCGGAACCCCAAGGGGCGTTTTCCGGCCGCGAGTTGAGGCGAACGGTGCGCTAGGCCCTGTGGCCCCGGTGAGCCGAGGTCGTGCGGACCTGGGTGAGGTGGGCGAAGACGACGAGGTTGCTCTCGTACCCCGTCTTCGCGTTGAACCGGCCCGCGCACGTGATGAGCCGGAGCTCGGGGCGACCTGTCGGGCCGTACACCGCCTGGTCGGGGAAGCGCTTCTTGTCGTACGTCTTGATCTTGTCCACGGTGTACACGGCGACCTTGCCGTCGGCGCGGCGGGCCTCGATCAGACGGCCGGGGCGCAGCATTTTGAGGCCCGCGAAGACGGCCGCCCCGGTCCTGGTGTCGAGATGCCCGACGGCGACGGCCGTGCCCAACTCGCCCGGAGCCGCCCCGCCTTGATACCAGCCCACCACCTTGGGGTTGTCCACGGGCGGCGTGGCGAGGTGCCGTTGCGCGTCGAGGCCCAGGGGGATGAGCGGCGCCGTGACGCCGAGGTACGGGATCGCGAGCGAGACCGCCGGGGACGGGGGCAGCGGACGCGGCGCCACCGGACGTGGGGACGCCGGACGCGGAGACGCCGGGCCCCGGCTGTCGCCGACCGGGGCGGCCGCCACCTTGCTGAACCGGGGCCCGTCGGCGCCAGCCGGTGAGGGCCCGTCGTCCTGGGCCCACCAGACGCCGCCCACCACCAGGGACAGGGCCAGGGCCGCCGTCCTCGTCAGGCGGTAGGCGCGCGTCCGGTGCCGGGCGATGGGGGCGTGTTTACGCTGCGCCATCGGTGCGGCGTCGGAGTCGGCGGATGTAGAGCACCCCGGCGACCGAGACCAGTCCCACGCCCGCCGCGGCTCCGGCCTGCGTGACGCCCGGAGTCTGAGCGAGGCCGCCGCCGCCCGCGGGCACCCCGCCGACCGGCGTGGCGGCCCTGGGCGTGGAGGCCGGCGCGCAGTCGACCTTGAAGACCTTCTGCTTGCCCGCACCGTTGCCGCCGGCGATGTTCCAGACGAGCTTGTACTCCCCGTCGGGCAGCGTCAGCGGGGCGGTGTATCCGGTGCCGGCCGTGAGCCGCACGGCGCCGGTGAGGGTGGCGCCGCCGGCCCTGGCGGGTTGGGGGCTGATGTTCCAGGTGACGCCCTGGACGGTGTCGAAGTTGAAGGCGTCGAGGTAGAAGCCGCAGACCTTCGGGTTGTTGCTCTGGTCGGTGAAGAGCGTTCCCATCGCGTGGATCTTCACGTCGCCGTTGTCGCCGGGGGCGGCGAAAGCGGCCGGTGTGCCGGCCAGGGCGGTTCCCGCGAGGGTGAGTGCCGCGACGGCGGCGACCCGCGTGCGCGGGCTCGTGAAGGCGTGGAGTGCTGGGGCAGGCATGCACAGTCCTCTGGTTCGGATGATTGTCATACAACACGGAGCTCTGTCCGACTCCCTTTCATGCCTGCGCGGTGCCGCGACGGCGCCCCGCCGAGAGGCCCGCCGAATATCACCCGTCCGCCCCAACGCGACAGGCCGCGGGGCGCGTGGGGCGGCCCCCGGCGCACGACCGGAGCGTGCGCCGCCGTGCTTCCAGCCTTGCCCGGTCGGCGAGAAATGCCCTGCTGGTGCACTGGGGGCGACGAAATACTGGGCGGTGTTTTCGCGGGGCGGGTCCATCGGTGCCACCGTTCGGCCCGGCTTCCCCGCGCCCATGCGGTCCTGTGCGGCCGGCCCACGAGGTGTGGCCGGCCCGGACCGCCGACGAGAAAGAGGAGTTGCTCCTTATGCGTCGTATCCACTCGTTCGCCGTCGCCTCCGTGGCCCTGGCCGCCGCGCTGGGCGTCGTACCCACCGCGACCGCGGCCCCCGCGGCGCCCGCCCGGGCGGCGGCCTACAACTGCTCACCCGGATACTTCTGCATCTACAGCGGCTGGAACGGTTCGGGAACCCGTTGCCAGTGGTCGCAGTCCAGCCTCGCCAACACGGCGGGCAACTGCTCCTTCATCCAGAAGGGCCAGAACGTGCTCTCCGTGTGGAACAAGACGGGGCACCGCGTCCAGTACTACACGCAGACCAACTACCACGCGCGCGTCGGATCCACTGAGGCGGGCAAGGGCGGCAACCTCCAGGGCAACTACCAGATCCGCTCCTTCAAGCCCCAGTGAGCGGCACCCGCGCATCCCGAGCGGCACATGAAGAGGCGGCGGCGCCGTGCTTCGCAGAGCACGGCGCCGCCGCTCGTGGGTACGGGCTCTCAGCACTCGGAGTGCTGGACGACCCTCGCGATGGCGTTGTAGACGCTGGGTTCGAAGGTGCCCTGCACCGTGTAGGTGTGGTGCTTGCTCGGCCACATGGTCGGGCTGTCGTAGGTCCCGGTGGTGTACATCGTCTGGCCCGCCCCGTTGTTCAGCTTGAACCGCGAGTGCCAGATGTCCCCGCTGATGGTGCGGGTCGTCCAGGTCGTGGCGTTGAACGTGAGCTTGCCGTCGGAGTAGAGCTGCAGGTGGCCGCCCGTCTGATGGCAGTCACCGACGCTCAGGTCGTCCCAGGTGAACCACTTGTAGTCGGCCGCGACGCCCGAACGAACGGAGCTCCCGTGGGAGTCGGCCGAGGCCGTCGCGGGATTGAGGACGAGGACGGTGGCTCCGATGGCGGCCGCGGTCACGAGGACCCTGCTCGCCCGCCGGAGTACGTTCATGAATCAACTCCCTTGCAATTGAGGTGACTTGGGGTGGTTGGACGGGGCAGGTGCTAGCCCGAGCCGAAGCCCACGCTGCGGGCGGGCAGCGGCGGCGGGCCGGTCTCGTCCCACGTCCCTCCCACGCCCACGATCGCGAGAAGTTGCCGGCAGCCGGTGTCCGCGTAGACGAACGCGGTGGCGTCGGTGTCGTTGCCCGCGTGAGCCGCACCGCCGGTAAGTGGCAGGCACAGGCCGTTCGGCGGATTGTCGAGCTCGTCGAATGTTCCGGTGTCGAACCGGATGTACGGGAACCTTCCATCGGCCGCCTGTGCGCTGGACGGCAGCAGGGCGATCAGGAGAAGAGCCCCGCCAACCACCGTTCCCAGCCGCCGAATGGGAGCCGCGCGCTTTCCGGACGTCACTTTGCGCGTGGCTTTCCGCAGAGTTTTTCGTGGCGTAAGTCGCCTGTGCATAGGCACCCCCCTCTGGGTCCCTCGATGGTTCCGCAGGAAAAATGCCGCTGGCAACCGCTCGAATGGGCGCGTACCCACCTGCCGGGCGCCCGCCCGCGCCCGTGCGTCGAGGTGCGCGCTGCGCCGTCCGAGTGACGACGGGGGCGAGTCGCTTTCCGCTCCCACGCCGGTGCAGCACGCTCAAATAGCCCAGCTACAGGGAGAGTTGGGCACAGACAGGGAGAGGTCGCAGATGCGTGTACTCATGCGTGCACTCGGGCGGGAACTCACGGGCAAAAGGGTGACCAGGTCGGTTCTGGTCGCCGGCGCGGCGCTTTCGCTTTTCACCGCGATGGCCGGGCTCTGCACCGATGCCCAGGCAGCTACGGGCAGCTTCAGCTATCAACGCGCGGACACCGGGGGAATCACCACGATCGACAATCCGCCCGACCATTTCTGTTTCATCCTCAGCGGTGAGGCACTGAGTGTCCACAACGGAACGAACAGCACCGCCATTCTGTACGAGGACGCGGACTGCGACCCGAATCAATTCCTCGATGCGGCACAACCGGGACAGACCCTGAGCTTCGGCGTACGGCTGCCGCTGAGCGTGCGATTCGGCTGACTGCGGGCCCAGGCGAGGGGGTGGGGAAACCGTCCCGCGCGGTAGGGGGGCGGAAGTCGTCGGGGTCGGGCGGTGAGGAAGTCGTCCCGCAAGAGGGCGAGTTGTCGCCCTCGGGGGGGCGAGACGGCTTCCGGACGTCGTTACGTCGTTCGTACAATTTGAGTCCGAACGATGTCCTCGAACCATGCCGCCCCCGCGGCGTCGAAGGGGTGTGGCCCGTGCCCGGCCGGCGATCCATCACCGAAGCAGAGCAGCTGGCGCAGGCGAAGCTCGGCGGTGCGCCGATCCGCCATGATCAGATGGCCGTGGTGGCCAACATCTACCGGGCGGCCTCCGCGGTCCGCCAGCACCTGGAGAACTCCGTGCTGCGCGGCTGCGATCTGACGTGGACCGCGTTCGTCGTGCTGTGGGTGGTGTGGATCTGGGGGGAGTCGGAGACCCGCCATGTCGCCGAGGAGGCGGGCATCTCCAAGGGCACGCTGACCGGCGTCGCCCGCACGCTGGAGGCGAGGGGCCTGGTGAAACGGGCCGGTCATCCGACCGACGGCAGGCTCGTACTGCTGAGCCTCACCGACGAGGGGGAGGCGTTGATGCAGGGCCTCTTCCCGCGCTTCAACGAGGAAGAGGCATTCGTGACCGGGCAGTTGGGTGACGCGGAGTGCCGGAGCGTGGCGGACGGGTTGCGGCGGGTGGTGCTGCAGGTGGAGGAGCGGGGGGAGGAGCGGCGGCGCGAGCTGCTGGGCGGGGCGGATCCGGCGCCGCGGCGTAGTGGGCGCCGGCCGAAGGGTTGAGTGGCTCGGCCTGTCGGGGGGCCCGGTGTTGCTGGGGCTTCGCCCCAGACCCCGCGATTCGGCCCCACCCCACCCCTTCCCGCTGTGACACTCTGCGGCTCCGCCGCGTGGCCTCCGGGGGTTGGGGGTGCTGGGAGCTCCGCTGGGTGTGTTGCCGGTCGGCTGCGGGCCGGTGGGTGGCTGATCGCGCAGTTCCCCGCGCCCCTTGCGGGATGAGATGCGCTGGGGGGAGCTGTTGTGCTGGGGTCTGTGATTGTTCGGCTGCGGGCCAGTGGGGGCTGGTCGCGCAGTTCCCCGCGCCCCTGGCAGGGTGTGGTGCAGGCATACCCGGCCTGTCCCAGATTTCGAGCGGGCCACGCAGGCACCCCCCCACCGCGACCCTCCACACTTGGTGCCGGCCCATGCGGGTACCCCACTGTTCGCCTCCTCGGGTGGCTTCCATGCAGGTACCCCCAGCCCACCCGGCTCTTCGCGTGGTGCCTACAGCCCCCAGCCCGCCCGGCGCCTTGAGTAGCGCCCATACAGGCACCCCCAGCCCGTCCGGCGTTTGAGGACGAGCGCCGTTCAGGCGCGATATGGGGGTCCGGGGGCGGAGCCCCCCGGGAGGGGGGCAGGGGACGAAGTCCCCGCCGGGGGTCTGGGGCGCAGCCCCAGGGCCCAGCCCATTGAACCCCGTCATGGGCGGGCGGGTGGGCAGCCCGCCCCCGGGGGTCTGGGGCGCAGCCCCAGGGCTCAGCTCATCCAACCTCCGTCACGGGCGGGCGGGTGGGCAAATCCGCAGGGGGTCTGGGGCGCAGCCCCAGGGGCTGCGCCGTCCAACCCTGCGCCTACGGGCGGGCGGGTGGGCGAACCCGCCGGGGTCTGGGGCAAACCCCCAGGATCTCTCAACCCCCGGTGCGGGCTGCCGCCCGTACGAGCGCCCCGAACACCCCCCGCTGCGCAGCATCACCGCACGCCGTGTCCTCCGGATGCCACTGCACCGCGACGAACCAACCCCGGTGGCAGGGGAGTTCGAGCCCCTCCACCGTGGCGTCGGCCGCACGGGCCGTGACCGTCAGGCCCACGCCGACGCGGTCGATCCGCTGGTGGTGATAGCAGGACGCGGTCACCTTCGTCGCACCCGTGGCCCGCGCGAGAAGCGTCCCGGGCCGGACGGCCACCCGGTGCACGTAGCGCCGGTGTGAGCGCTCGGGGCCGCCCATGTCCTGGTGCAGGGTGCCGCCCAGAGCCACGTTGACGACTTGCATGCCGCGGCAGACCGCGAGGAGGGGAAGCCCCAACTCCAGTGCCTGGTGCGCCACTTCGAGGTCGAAGCCGTCCTGCTCGGCATCGACGTCGTACGCGCTCGGATGGGGTTCGGCGGAGTACCGGCCCGGGGCGACGTCACCGCCCCCGGGCAGCAGGACGCCGTCGAACCGGGCGAGCCGGGCGCCCACCTCCGCCGGATCCGCCCGGCCGCCCGGCGCATGGGGATGCAGGGTGACCGGCTCGCCGCCCGCCCGCCACACCGCCTCGATCAGCGCACGGGCGTTGACCTCGGCCGCGTACCGCAGTGCCGACGTGGAGGCCGCGAAGCGGGCCGGGATCGCGATCAGCGGGCGCGCGGCGAAGCTCACGGCGTTCCGCCCCGGATCGGTCGGCCCGGGATCGCGATCAGCGGCCGCCCGGAGGAACTCACCGAGCTCTGCCACGGACGAGCCGCGCCGCCCCCGCGCCCAGCGCCAGGACCACCGGGACGGCGAGCGCGAGCCAGGTGGCCGTCGTCCGGTCGCCGCCGATGAGGGTCGTCAGGTTGGCCAGGATCAGCCAGATGGCGCCCGCCAGGCCGAGCGCGCCCAGCGCCGGGGCGATCAGCGTGTTCCAGGGCCGGGTGTCGAGCCGCTCGCGGCGGAAGAAGACGATCACCGAGACCGAGGTCAGGAAGTACAGCAGCATCATCGCGAGCACCGCCACCCCGCTGAACCAGGAGAACAGGGTGAGCACCGGGTCCTTGCCGGCCGGCGCGAACGGCACGACGAGCAGCACGGCGACCGCCGTCTGCACACTGCCCGCGACCCAGGGGGAGTGCCGCCGGTTCAGGGTGCGAAGGCCGCGCGGGAGGAGGCCTTCCCTGCTGAGCGAGAACAGGTAGCGGTTGGCCGAGTTGTGGAAGGCGAGCATGCCCGCGAACAGCGAGGTGGCGAGCAGTACCGGCAGGACGTCGTTCGCCCAGCCGCCGAACCGCCCGGCGATCGGCGCGAACACGAACGCCGATCCGTCCCCGCCCGCAAGCGCCTTGCTCACGGCCCCGGTGGCGCCGGAGGCACCGTACGAGGAGACCACCATCCATGAAGTGAAGGCGAAGAAGGCGGTGACCACGAGGATCGACAGGTAGGTGGCCCGCGGCACGGTGCGGTGTGGTTCGCGCGCCTCCTCGCCGTAGATCGCGGTCGCCTCGAAGCCGAACATTGACGCCACCGCGAACATCAGCGCCACCCCCGGAGCGCCCTTGAGTGCCGCGCCCGGCGAAAAGCTGTGCGCGAAGCCGAGCCCCTCCGGGCCGCCGCCCCGGAACAGCGTCACCAGGCCGAAGGCGAGCAGCACGCTCATCTCCGCGAGGACGAACACCGCGAGGACCTTGGCCCCCATTTCGATGCCGGTCGCGCCGAGCACCTGCACGACGGCCATGGTGGCCAACGCCCATATCCACCACGGCACTTCAGCCCCGGTGTGCTGCTGCACGATGCCGCTCACGGTCGCTCCGTACAGGCCGTACATCGCGGCCTGGACCGTGCAGTAGGCGAACAGCGCGACCGCCGCGCTGCCCGCACCGCAGGTGCGGCCGAGGCCCCGGCCGATGTACGTGTAGAAGGCCCCCGCGTCGACCACGTGGCGGCTCATGGCGACGAAGCCGACGGAGAACAGCAGGATCACCGCGCCCGCGGCCACGTAGGCGGCGGGCACGCCGGGCCCGTCGCCCAGACCGACGGAGAGCGGTACCGCACCCGCGATGCCGGTCAGAGGTGCCTGCGCCGACAGGACCAGGAAGAGGATGCCGAGGACACCGAGCGCGTTCGGCTTGAGCCGTCCGGCGGCGGGGGAGTCCTGCTCGATGGGTTGTCTTGCGGCCGTCCTGCCGTCCACGAGGATCACCTGTCAGGGGCTCGGTCTGCGGGTGAGGGAGAGCCGGTGTCCGAACTCCGTCGGGCGTCGCAGGCCCGGGCGGGGTTCGGACACGGGCTCCGAGGTGGTGCAGCACCGCGCCGGGCGTCCCCGTGGCATGCCCGGTGCGGTGCCCGTATGGGCGCGCCCTATCGGCGCGGTGCCCGGAGGCCGCGGAACTCCCAGTCCCCGCCGAGCGCCGTGGACAGCACTTCCTCGGACTCGGTGGGCTGTGCGCCGACGTCGGAGCGGATGGGTGTCGGACCCGCGACGATGTGGTTGGTGAGCCGCCCGAGCCCTTCGACCTCGACCTCGACGACGTCTCCGGGCTGTACGGGACGGGAGTTGGCCGGGGTCCCCGACAGGAGCACATCGCCGGGCAGCAGCGTGATGGTGCGGGCGATGTCGGCCACCAGGTAGTGCATGTCCCACCGCATCTCGTCGGTCGAACCGTCCTGCGCCACCCTGCCGTTGACGTAGGTGCGCAGGTACTTGTGGCGGAAGTCCCAGTCGGTGACGAGGCCGGGGCCCAGCGGGCACAGCGTGTCGGAGCCCTTGACGCGCAGCATCGAACCGGCATCGGTGTCGCGGAAGTCGTGCAGCCCGAAGTCGTTGCCCACGGTGTAACCCGCGATGTACGCGGCCGCCTCGTCGGGGGCGATGTTGCGGGCGGTCCTGCCGATGACGATGGCCACCTCGCCCTCGTAGTTGAGCCACTTGCAGCCCGCCGGGCGCACGACCGCGCCCCGGTGGGAGTTGAGGGCCGAGACCGGTTTGTGGAAGTAGGTCGGTGCGGACGGGAGTTGGGCGCCGAACTCCGCCACTCGGCTGCGGTGGTTGAGGTGGACCGCGACCACCTTCGACGGCATGACGGGTGGCAGATGCGCGGCCTCCTCGGCCTTCACCCGGCGGCCGTCCCCGGCGACGAGCTCTTCCCCTTCGCGCACGACCTGGACAGCGGACCCGTCGAGCAGAATGCGGCGGTACTCGCTCATGTCAGGCCTCCCGGTCGCGTCGGTGCGGGTGGCGCGGGGCGGCGGACGCGGGTGGACCCGTGCCGGTCCAGCCGTCGGCGGGGCGGTCGAACCACAGGTGGGCCTGTCCGGTGCCGATGGAGTTCTCGTACGCGCCGTACTGGCGGCCGGGCGCGGTGCACGCGTCGCCGCCGAGCGCGCCCGCCATCATCAGGTAGTGCGCGAAGCGCGCCTCGGGCCTGAACTCCCGGAATTCCGGCATGGTGTGGAGCACCTTGGCGTGGCGGCCCTCCTTGAACCAGGCGATGCGTTCGAGGTCGGCCGCGCGGGCCTCGGGCGTACGGATGTGGGCGGGGTCGCTCGCCTCGTGGTCGCGCAGTTCGCGCAGCGGCCAGAAGGTGTGCGACAGGGCGCCGGACGCGATGAGGAGGACCCTGCGGCCGGGTGTGGCGGCGATGCCGTCGGCGAGCGCCCGGCCGAGCCGCAGATGGTCCTCCATGTCACCGGTCTGGCACACCCCGATGGACAGCCACCGTTTGTCGGGCAACCCCTCGCCGAGGAACTTCCACAGGTTCACGGTGGCGTAGTGCACCGGAAGGTACGGATCGTCGACGGCGGTGATCCAGGTGCCGTGGCGAGGGGCGAACTCGGCTATATGGTGGGCGAGTTCGGGGTCGCCGGGGAAGTCGTACCGCATCCGGCACATGCCCCGGGGGAGCTCGTCCGAGGTGAACAGGCCCGCGCGCCGGCTCTGCGCGGTGACGACGAACTCGACCGTGGTCGCCCAGTGCGAGTCGAGGACCACCACCGTGTCGTAGCGGTCGCTCTCGAAGACGTCCGCGCGCAGCTGCCGCAGTCCGGTGACGAGGCTGATCTCCTCGCCCTCGTTGAGCTCGCGCCGCACCGGCTCGGGCAGCACGATGGTGGGCACGTGCGCGAGCAGGCCCGCCCCGACGATCTCGCCCATGGTCCCTCAACTCCCCGGTGCCGTAACGGTGTTCTTGACGTCGCAGAAGAAGTCGAAGCTCCACGTGCCGCCCTCGCGGCCGGTGCCGGACGCGCGCGAGCCGCCGAAGGGGGCCCGCAGGTCGCGTACGAAGAAGCAGTTCACCCAGACCGTGCCCGCCACGAGCCGCTCGGTCACCCGCCGGGCCCGCCCGGCATCGGAGGTGACGACGGTCGCGGCGAGCCCGAAACGGGTGCCGTTGGCGAGCTCCAGGGCCTCGTCCTCGTCCGCGAAGGTCTGGAGCGTGAGGACCGGGCCGAACACCTCCTCCTGGACGATCTCGCTGCCCTGTGCCACATCCGTGAGCAGGGTGGGGCGGTAGTAGGTGCCGCCGAGCTCGGCGTTGGGCGTGCCGCCGATCACGGCTCGTGCGCCGGACGCGATCGCGCGCCGCACGAATCCGTCGACCTTCTCCAACTGGGCGGGATGGATCAGCGGCCCGACGCCGGTCGCCTCGTCGCGCGGGTCGCCCTGCCGGAGCCGGGTGGCCTTCGCCACGAACCGGGCGGTGAACTCCGTCGCGACGGACTCCTCGACGAGCAGCCGGGTGGCGGCCAGACACACCTGCCCCGCGTTGTCGTACTGCTCCACGGCCAGCTCCACGGCCAGGTCGAGATCGGCGTCCGCGAACACCAACAGCGGTGATTTTCCGCCCAGTTCGAGGCTCAGCGGGGTGAGGCGTTCGGCCGCCGAGGCCGCGATGCGGCGGGCGGTGGGCACCGAACCGGTGAAGCTGATGCGGCGCACGTCCGGGTGGGAGACCAGCGCGCTGCCCGCTTCGCCACCGTAGCCCTGGACGACGTTGAGGACCCCGGGCGGGAGTCCGGCGTCAGCCGCGATGTCGGCGAGCAGCGAGGCGGTGAGCGGCGACCACTCGGCGGGCTTGAGGACCACCGTGTTGCCTGCGGCGAGCGCCGGGGCGACCTTCCAGGTGGCCAGCATCAGCGGCGCGTTCCACGGCGTGATCAGCACGCACGGCCCCGCCGGGTCCCAGGAGACGTGGTTGACGGCGCCGGCCGGGGTCGTGAAGTCGTCGAGGCCCAGGGTGAGCAGCCGATCGGCGAAGAAGCGGAAGTTGTGCGCCACCCTCGGCATCACCCCGCGCCGGTGGGAGCGGAGCAGCGCGCCGTTGTCGAGGGTCTCGACCTGGGCGAGGCCCTCGGACCGCTTCTGTACGCCGTCCGCGATGGCGTGCAGGATGCGGGCCCGCTCGGCGCGGGGCGTCGCAGCCCAGCCGGGGAAGGCGGCCTTCGCGGCGGCCACCGCCGCGCCGGCCTCGAAGGAGGAGCCGCGCGCCACCCCCGCGAGCGCGCGGCCGTCGATCGGGGAAACATCGGCGAAGGTCGTGGGGGAGCCTACGCGTGCCCCGCCGATCCAGTGCCGGGTGTCGACGGCGACCCCGGCGACTGAGGCGATGTGCTCACTCGTCATGTCCGTCCTCCGACCGATCGGCACAGGAGCCTCCAACTGGTTGACGTGGCAAGGGAGTTACTCGGCTCCCGAGGTGTTGGATTCGAGGAGCCGGCCTCCGTCCCATACGACGCCGACCTGTCGGTAGTACGCCGCGATCGGCTCCCGCACCGCGAGGCGGGCCAGTTCTTCGGTGGGGGATGCGAAGAGTTCGAGGTCCGCGTCCCCCAGCCACGCCTGCCCGGCCTCCGAGGAGGCGGCGCCGGACTCGATGAGCTCGTCGAGGGCGAGGCCCTTGCCCTTCTCGATGGAGGGCAGCCAGCGGTGGTGCGCCATCGGGTGCCCGTTCACGAAGCCTCCCGTCGGCGAGGGCTGACGCAGTGTCACCACGGCCTGGGCGAGCCGGCGGTCGGCCGCCGCCAGGGTGGCCCCGAAGCGGGCCCCGGCCTCGATCCGGGGCGCCGGCCCGAACGGGTGCGGCCGGGTCTGATGGATCGAACCGAGCTTCTTCGGATAACCCTGATGGAAGCCGCGTACGACCGCGAAGTCCTTGTCGACCCAGATGTAGACGCAGCGCGAGTAGACCTGCCCCCGGTACGAGCAGCGCACGACCGCGAACGCCTCCTTGTACTGGGCCCGCACCGGGTCGAGGAGCTCCCGCTTCGACGCCGAACAGGACTGCCAGTCCGCCCAGACGAGCGCGACCGCCCCCGGGTCCTCGGGCGCCAACTCCAGCGGGTGGGGCAGGAGTTCGCGTACGCGCTCCGGATCCGTGCGGTATTCGACCGTGAGGACGTCGCCCGAGTACAGCCATGGAGGCGCGGGGGCGATGGACGATTCGCCGGTCGCCGTCTTGGGATGGAAGTAGCCGCGGACGCTGCTCACGGGGCGACTCCTCGCGGGCTGAGGGCGGGGCTTTCGAGGAGGAGCGGCCGGTGCCGGGCGGCGGCCGCGCCGACGGCCGGCCCGCCGAGCCCCATCACGCCGACGAGGCGCCCGTCGCGGTGGTAGCCGACCAGCATGTCGCCGTCCGCCTCGCCGTCGAGCAGCCGGACGTCGTCGTGCCCGAGCTCGGGCGAGCCGAAGGACTGGAGCCGGAAGTCGTACTGGTCGCTCCAGAAGGAGGGGAGGGGGGCGAAGGGCGTCAAGTCGCTTGTGTGTGAGAGGAGTTGGGTTGCGAGCGCCCGCGCGGCGTGCTTGGCCGTGTCGCCGGGGATCGACCAGTGCTCGACCCGGCGCGGCACCCCGTCGTAGCGGGCGTTGGGGAAGCGGGCGACGTCACCGACGGCGACCACGTACGGCAGTCCCGCCGCAGCGGCCTCCGTGCCGCCCGCACCGTCGCCGACGCGCCGCACCCGCAGGTGCTCGTCGGTGAGTACGCCGTCGGACAGGTCGAGGCCGTTCCCCGCCAGCCACTCGGTGTTGGCGACCGAGCCGACCGACTCCACGACCACATCGGCCGGCAGGACCCGCCCGTCGCTCAGGGCGACCCCGGTCACGCGGTCTCCGCCCTCGAACCCGGCGACCCCCGTGCCCAGCGCGAAGCGCACTCCGCGTTCCTCGTGCCGGCGCAGCAGCGCCCCGGCGAGGAGCCCGCCGAGGGGGCGCAGCATCGGCAGGGGCTCTACATCGACGACGGTCACCTCGGCGACACCCAGACCGACTGCGGTGGCGGCCACCTCGCAGCCGATGAACCCGGCCCCGATCACCACCAACCGCACGCCGGGCAGGCCCAGTTCGGCCCGCAGCGCGCGCACATCGGCGAGCGTACGGACCGTATGGCGGCCGCTGCCCGGTCCGGAGGGCCCGGGGCAGCGCAGCCGCCGAGAGCGCAGGCCGGTCGCGACGACCAGGGCGTCGAAGCCGAGCTCTTCGCCGCCCTCAAGGACGACGACGCGGTCCCGCAGCCGGGCGCCCGCCACCCGCGTCCCCAACCGCCATTCCACATCGGCGGTGTTGGCCCGTGGGGTGAGGGGCAGCGAGGTGAACGGCGCCGTCCCCGCGAGGACCCGCTTGGAGAGCGGGGGCCGGTTGTAGGGCATGTGGGGTTCGTCGCCGACCACCGTGATCGGGCCGGTCCAGCCGACGGCGCGCAACTGCTCGGCGGCGCGCAGGCCGCCCAGCGACGCCCCGGCCACGACCACGCGCGCGGTCACGGCGCTCAGGCCTCGATCCGGATGGCCTGCATCGGGCAGACGTCGGCGGCTTCCTCCACGTCGGCGCGGAACGCTTCACCGGGATCGCCGAGGTACGCGAGGCGTCCGCTGTCGTCGAGGCGGAAGACATCCGGGGCGGCGAACACGCACTGCCCGTGGTCCTGGCACTTGTTCATGTCGACGGCGACCTTCATGGGCCGACTCCCTGTGACCGACCTGCGTAACCGAGCCGTATGACCAAACCGCTCGACCGGCGCCGCTCGGCTCGACCGAACTCGTTTGATACCAAACAACATAGAGAGGTGTCGCCGAGGGGTCAATGCCCCTGCCGCGATGGGGAGTTCATGACCGGACCCTTGCGGGAAGCCGCCTCGCGTCCATACCGTTTGAAGCCAAACCAATAGCGTGCGCTCAGCCCGAGGAGACGTCGGTGAGTGCTCAAGTACCTTCAGATGCAAAGCAGTTAACGGAGCGGCTGTCCGTCGAGGGCATCGATGTGGTCCGGGTGACCTACCCCGACCTCATGGGCACCGACCGCGCCCGGGACGTGCTCGTCGACCAGCTGCCCGCGGCCTGCTCGCACGGCCTCTCGTTCTGCCGCGCGGTCTACCACACGAGCCCGCAGGGCGATGTCGTCCCGATCGCGGGCGGCCTGGACGCGGGGCTCCCCGACATCGTCGTGCGCCCCGACCTCGACACGCTCCTCGCGCTGCCCTGGGAACCCGGCGTCGCCTCCTGCCTGGGCGATGTCACCGACCCGGCGACCGGCGCGCCCGTCCCCGAATCGCCGCGTGCCCTGCTGCGCGCGGTGCTCGCCCGCTGCGCGGAACACGGACTGCGCCCGATTGCGGGCCCCGAGCTCGAATACTTCCTGTGCGATCCGGACCCCGGCGCGCCCGGCGGCTGGCGGCGGTACAGCGCGGTCGCGGGCGCCGTCTACACCGCGGGACTGCGCGCCGACCCCGACAACCACCTCCTGCGGACCCTGCGGATGCTGCGCGATCTCGAAATCGGGATCACCCACGGAAACCACGAGTTCGACGGCGCGCAGTTCGAGATCAACCTCGTGCACTCCGAGGCGCTGGGCGCCGCCGACCGTGCCTTCCGGCTGAAGGCCGCCGTCAAGGAGCTCGCCCGCAAGGAGGGCAGGCTCGCCACGTTCATGGCCAAGCCCTTCAACGACGCGGGCGGCTCGGGGTTCCATCTGCACCTGTCCTGCGAGGCGGGAGCCGAGGGTGAGACGGGCGCGGCCGCCGGTGACGTGGGGGAGACGCGGAACGTTTTCGACGACCCCACCGGCCCCTACGGCCTCTCCGACACCGCCCGGCACGCCGTCGCCGGTCTGCTCGCGCATGCCCCGGCGCTGGCCGCCCTGGTCAACCCGACGATCAACTCGTACAAGCGCTTCGGGCCGGACACGGTGGCCCCCTGGCTCGTCGACTGGGGTCTGGACAACCGCAGCGCGATGGTCCGCATCCCGCCCGAGCGCGGTTTTGGCGCCCGGCTCGAACTGCGGCTCGGTGATGCCAGTGCCAACCCGTACGTACTCATCGCCGCGACCATCGCCGCGGCGCTGCTCGGCATCCAGGCCGCCGAGGAGCCGCCCGCGCCGCTGGAGGGGTACGGCTACGACACCGCCAGGTCCGCCCTCCTTCCGGACTGCCTACCGAGCGCGCTCGACGCCCTCGAAGGGGACACCGCGCTCACGGGAATCCTCGGCAAGGACTTCACCGCGGCCTACCTCGCCTACAAGCGCAACGAGGTCGAGCGCTTCCAACAGCACGTGACGGACTGGGAGTTCACGGAGTACGCGTACCACCTGTGACCCGCGCGGGCGCGCCGCCCGCCCGCGTCCCCCGTCGCAGCTCAGCTCAAGGAGCGCCGATGGCCGAGGCCAGCCCCGCCGCGTACGACCCGATCCCCCTCGACGACGTCGACCTCGCCGACCTCGACCGGTTCACCGACGGCATCACCCCGTGGCGCATGTTCCACACCCTGCGCCACCGGGACCCCGTCCACTGGCAGCCCGAGCCGGCCCCCAACTCCGGGTTCTGGGCGGTCACCCGCCACGAGGACATCGTCCGCGTCGACCGGGACGCCGACACGTTCACCTCCACCAGATTCGTCAACCTCGAAGAGCTCGACGACGACCAGATCAAGAAGCGGGCCTCCATCCTCGAACTGGACGGGGCGCGCCACCGTGCGCTGCGCGGCCTGCTCCAGCGCCAGTTCGGGCAGAACGTGATCAACGGCTACGCCGACTTCCTGCGCGGCCTGACCGCCAGGACCCTGGACGCGGCCCTGGCCAAGCCGGCCTTCGACTTCGTGGAGCACGTGTCCGCCGACTTCCCCATCAACGTCCTCGCCCGGCTCCTGGGCGTGCCGCCCGAGGACAACCGGCGGCTCATCGACTGGGGAAACCGCATCATCGGCCACACCGACCCCGACTACGCGGATGTGCTCCTCGACAGCGCGGAGAGTGAGCAGTACCGGGACCTGCCGTTCCGCTCGCCCGCTTCCGTCGAGGTCTTCGAGTACGGCCGCGAACTCGCCCGGCAGCGCCGCGGTGGCCACGGAACCGACCTCGTCTCGCGGCTCGTCAACGAGACCCCGCGCGATCAAGTCCCGCTCAGTGCCCAGGACTTCGACAACTACTTCCTCCTGCTCGTCGTCGCGGGGAACGAGACGACCCGGCACGCCATCTCGCACACCATGCTGGCTCTGATCGAGCACCCCGAACAGCTCGACCGGCTCCGCCGCGACCCAGCCCTCATCCCGGCCGCCGTGGAGGAGTTCCTGCGCTGGGCCTCGCCCGTCTACCACTTCCGCCGCACCGCGACCCGCGACGTCGAACTCGGTGGCAAGCGGATCAGGGAGGGCGACAAGGTCGTCATGTGGTACGCCTCGGGCAACCGTGACGAGCGGGTCTTCGCCGACCCGTACGCCTTCGACGTCACACGCACCGACAACGACCACGTCACCTTCGGCAAGGGCAGCCCGCACCTGTGCCTGGGCAACCTCCTCGCCCGTACCGAAGTGCGCATCATGTTCGAGGAGTTGATCCCCCGCATCGCCGACATCCGCCTGACGGGGGAGGTGCCCCGCGTGCGCTCCAACTTCGTGAACGGGATCAAGCGGCTTCCGGTGGAGGTCACCCGCGCTTGATGCGAGGTGTGCGCCTCGGGGGAAGATCGGTGTGGATGCCCGCCCCGACCAGCGCAAGGACCCCGCGTGACACAGAACCCAGACCTCCCGCAGCCCTTCGATGCCGCCCACTTCGCCGATCCGTACGCGACCTACGAGCGGTTGCGCGAAGAGGCGCCCGTCCACCACGTACGGCTGCCGGACGGATCCGAGGTCTGGCTGGTGCTCAGGGAGTCGGACGTCCGCGCGGGGCTCGCCGACCCCCGGCTCTCGGTCAACAAGGCCCACGCGGGCAACGGCTACAAGGGGTTCTCGCTGCCGCCCGCCCTGGACGCCAACCTGCTCAACATCGACCCCGACGACCACATGCGCCTTCGCCGGCTCGTCTCCAAGGCCTTCACGCCGCGCTATGTGGAAGGGATGCGGCAGCAGATCGAGGGCGCCTCCGAGCAGCTCGCGGACGCGTTCGCCGAGCGGCTGAAGGCCGACGGCGCCGTCGACCTGATCACCGCGTTCGCCAATCTCCTTCCCGTGGCGCTGATCGGTGACCTGCTCGCCGTGCCCGAGGCCGACCGGCACGCCTTCGCCGGATGGGTCACCACCATGCTGGATCCGGGGAGTTCAGGGGAGCTTGTCGCGGCGATCGGGCGCATCCACCGCTTTCTGCTCGACCTGGTGGCGGACCGCCGCGCGGAGCCCGGCGACGACCTCCTGTCCGAACTCATCGCAGCACGTGACGAAGGCGACCGGCTCAGCGAGGACGAGCTCGTCTCGCTCGCCTTCCTCATCCTCATGGCGGGCAGCGAGAACACCCAGCACGTCATCAGCGGCGGACTCCTCGTCCTGCTCGACCACCCCGACCAGCTGGCCGTGCTGCGCGCCGACCCGGGCCTCATGCCGCGGGCCGTCGAGGAACTGCTCCGGTACGTGAACCCCAACCAGATGGCGATCCGCCGTTTTCCCACCGAGCCGGTGGAGATCGGCGGGGTCACCGTCCCGTCCGGCGACACCGTCCTGCTCTGCCTCGCCGCCGCCCACCGTGACCCGGAACGCCATGCCGACCCCGACCGCTTCGACATCCACCGCGAGGACACCACCCACCTCGCGCTGGGCCATGGCATCCACTACTGCCTCGGGGCCGCACTCGCCCGCATTCAGCTCCACAGCGCTTTCAGCACCCTGATACGCCGATTCCCCGAGCTGGCTCTCGCCGTCCCGTCCGGCGACCTCGCCTGGCGCACCTCCTTCCGCTCGCACGCCCTCAGGGAGCTGCCTGTCCGCCTGGGGCTGCAGACGTGGCCGTAACCGCAGGCCCATTGCCCGGTGAACACCCCTGTGGTTAGCCTGTGTTCGTCATTCCGGGCGGTGGCCGGAGTTTCGAACAAGAAGGGTGGGTGGCCGAGCATGGGCCGACTGGTTCCCGCGGTGACCAGGGCGCTGGACGTCCTCGAACTCTTCCTGGAGAGCGAGGGGAGCCTCTCCGCGCCCGATGTCACGCGCCGGCTCGGGCTGCCCCGCACCACGGTCCACGAGCTGCTCACCACTCTGGCCGCCCGCTCCTACCTGGCGCCGGTGCCCGAGCAGCCCGGCCGCTACCGGCTCGGCGTACGCACCTACCAGCTCGGCAGCCGGTACGCCGAGCAGCTCGACCTCGCGGCCGAGGGGCAGCAGGTGGCCCGCGAGGTGGCGGAGACCTGTGACGAGACCGTGCACGTCGCGATCCTGGAGGACACCGACGTCATCTACATCGCCAAGGTCGACTCCACCCACGCCGTCCGCATGGTCTCCGCCGCCGGCCGCAGGCTGCCCGCGCACTGCACCTCCGTCGGCAAGATGCTGCTCGCCGTGCTGCCCGAGGCCGAGCTCGACGCCCGCCTCGAAGGGCGCGAACTCGTCGCCATGACACCGGACAGCATCACCGACCCCGCCGCCCTGCGCACCGCCCTCGCTGAGATCCGTGCCCGCGGGACCGCCGTCGAGCACCGCGAGTCCAATGCCGACGTCAGCTGCGTGGCGGCGCCGGTCAGGGACAGTACGGGCCGGGTCGTCGCCGCGCTCTCCATCTCCGTTCCCATGATCAGGTGGAGCGGCGACCGCGAGGCCGAGCTCGCCGAACTCGCTCAGAAGGGCGCGGGCGACCTCTCCGTGCGGCTCGGCCACCGAGGTGTGCGGTGAGGTACGAGCTCGCGGTACGGGAGTGGGCCGAGCTCGGCGAGGGGCCGACGTGGGACCCGGCGACGGGACGGCTGATCTGGGTCGACATCCTCTCCTCGCGGATCCACACCTACGATCCGGCCGACGGCCGCCGTACGGTCATGGCCACCGAGCAGCACGTAGGTGCGGCCAAGCCGCGCGTAGGGGGCGGCCTTGTCGTCAACCTCCGGGACGGCGTCGGTCTGTACGGCCCCGACGGCGGGTTCCGCTGGCTCCTCCACGACCCCGTGGACGGTCGGCGTGCCAATGACGCGGCGGTCGCTCCCGACGGGGCGCTGTGGGCCGGGACCATGCGCTACGACGAGGCGCCCGGCGGCGGCACCCTGACGAGGATCGCCCCGGACGGCACCGCGGCCGAGATCCTCGGTGACGTCGCCGTCAGCAACGGCACCGGTTGGAGCCCGGACGGGCGGCTCATGTACTACATCGACACCTCGACCCGGACCATCGATGTGTTCGACCTCGACGGCCAACTCGCCCACAATAGAAGGGAGTTCGTCTCGGTCGAGGCCGCTGCCGGGGACCCCGACGGGCTCGCGGTGGACGCGGAGGGCGGCGTCTGGGTAGCGCTGTGGGACGGCGGTGCCATCCGGCGGTACGCGGCCGACGGCAGTCTCGACCAGGTCGTCGAGCTGCCCGTGCCGCGCCCCACCGCCTGTGCCTTCGGCGGCCCGGACCTCACCGATCTGTACATCACCACCGCCCGCGCGGGACAGGCCGCACCACACCCCCTGGCCGGTTCGGTGCTCGTACTTCCAGGGGCGGGGCGTGGCCTGCCCGCCACGCCCTTCGCTGGGTGATGGGCCGTCAAAGGCCGTGTGCCCCAGAGGGATTCCTCTGAGGCACACGCACGCGTCGAGCCTCAGCGAGTCGAGAACGAATGCACCGTCGACGTGCGGTACGTCGTGCCCGGGCGCAGCACCGTCGACGGGAACGACGGGTGGTTGGGTGAGTCCGGGAAGTGCTGGGTCTCCAGGCAGAGGGCGTCACCCTGGCGGTAGGTGCGGCCCGAGGTGCCCTCCAGGGTGCCGTCGAGGAAGTTGCCGGTGTAGAACTGCAGGCCCGGCTCGGTCGTGTACATCCGCATCACCCGGCCCGACGACGGGTCGGTGAGCGTGAGGATGTGGGCGGGCGAGGTCGAAATGCCTTTGTCCAGCGACCAGTTGTGGTCGAATCCCTTGGCGTGGACCAGCTGCTCGCCGCCGTCGCGGATGTCCCGGCCGATCGGCTTCGTACGCCTGAAATCGAAGGGCGTGCCCGCCACTCGGGCGAGTTCGCCGGTCGGGATGAGGCCCGCGTCGGTGGGGGTGTAGCGCGCGGCGGCCAGCTCCAGGGTGTGGTCGTAGACGGAGCCGCTGCCCTCGCCCGTCAGGTTGAAGTAGGTGTGGTTGGTCAGGTTCACGACGGTCGGCCGGTCGGTGGTCGCCTCGTAGTCGATCCGCCAGTCGCCGCGAGCGGTGAGGGTGTACGTGACGCGGACCTTCAGTGCGCCGGGGTAGCCCATCTCGCCGTCGGGGGAGACCCGGGTCAGGACGAGCCCGGTCTCCGAGCCGTGGGTGAACGGCTCCACCTGCCACATCTGTTTGTCGAAGCCCTGGGTGCCGCCGTGCAGACTGTTCGCCCCGTCGTTCAGGGGGAGTTGGTAGATGTGGCCGTCCAGCGTGAACCGTCCCGCCGCGATGCGGTTGCCGTACCTGCCGATCAGGCCGCCGAAGTACGGGCTCTTCGCGACATAGTCGGCGAGGTTGTCGAAGCCGAGCGCGATGTTCGCCAAGTGGCCGCGGCGGTCCGGGACTTCGAGCGAGTGGACCACCCCGCCCCAGGACAGGACCTGGAGCCGGGTGGCGCCGTTGGCCACGGTCCAGAGGTCCACCGCGGTGCCGTCGGCCAGGGTGCCGAAATGCTTCTTGGCGGGGGAGCGGCGCGGCCCGGCCTGGGCAGTCCCGGCGCCGAGCGCCGTCGTCGCGGCGAGACCGGCGGCGCCTGCCGCCAGTACCGTACGTCTGCTGGTCTTCATGGAGCGACTCCTTGAGGGAGTTCGGGGAGGGGGGACATCCGAGGGACTCATGAACCGACCTTGCGCTTGTTGTAGACGTCGAAGCCGACCGCGGCGAGCAGCACGAACCCCTTGATGACCTGCTGGTAGTCCGTGCCGATGCCCACCAGGGACATGCCGTTGTTGAGCACACCGAGCACGAGGCCGCCGATGACGGCGCCGAACACCGTGCCCACGCCACCGCTCATCGATGCGCCGCCGATGAAGGAGGCCGCGATGGCCTCCAGTTCGAAGTTGACGCCCGCGTTGGGGGTACCCGCGTTCAGGCGGGCCGCGAAGACGACGCCGGCCAGCGCCGCGAGCACCCCCATGTTGACGAACACCCAGAACGTGACCCGCTTGTCCTTGACGCCGGACAGCTTCGCCGCCGCCTGGTTGCCGCCGAGCGCGTACACATGACGCCCCACGACCGCGTTGCGCATCACGAAACCGAGTCCGATGAGCAGCGCCGCGAGCAGGAGCAGCACCACCGGGACACCCCGGTAGCTGGCCAGCGTCATCGTGAAGGCGAGGACGGCGGCCACCATCGCCACGCACTTGGTGATGAACAGGCCCTGGGGCAGCACATCGAGTTCGTACGCCTGCTGGCGCCGCCGGGAGCGCACCTCCTGGACCAGCACGACGGCTGTCAGGGCGAGCCCCAACAGCAGTGTCAGGTTGTGGTAGTTGGTGTTCGGGCCGACCGTCGGCAGGTAGCCCGTGGAGATCTTCTGGAAGCCGTCGGGGAACGGGCCGAGCGAGCGCGAGCCGAGCAGGATCTGGGTGCCGCCGCGGAACAGCAGCATCCCGGCGAGGGTGACGATGAACGACGGTATCCCGACGTACGCGATCCAGAACCCCTGCCAGGCGCCCGCGACCGCCCCGATGATCAGGGCCACGACCAGGGCGAGCACCCAGGGCACATGGTGCTCGACCATCATCACGGCGCACGCGGCCGACACGAAGGCCGCCAACGAGCCGACGGACAGGTCGATGTGGCCCGCGATGATGACGATCATCATGCCGATCGCGAGGACCAGGATGTAGCTGTTCTGGAGCACCAGGTTGGTGACGTTGTTCGGCTTGAGCAGCACCCCGCCGGTCCAGATCTGGAACAGCACGATGATCAGGCCGAGCGCGACGAGCATCCCGTACTGGCGCATGTTGCGGCGGGCCGCGTCAAGGAGCAGCGCGGCGGGCGCCGGATGCGGGGAACCGGGCGTCGGCGGGGCGCTCCGGGGGGTGTCGGTGGTGACCGGACCCATGGCGACTACCTCTTGTCCGTGGTCATGTTGTTCGTGGTCATGTGGCGCATCAGCACTTCCTGCGTTGCCTCGGCCCGCGGGACCTCACCGGTGAGCCGGCCTGCGGCCATCGTGTAGATGCGGTCGCACATGCCGAGCAGTTCGGGCAGTTCCGAGGAGATGAAGACGACGGCCTTGCCCTGGGCCGCGAGCTGGTCGATGACGGTGTAGATCTCGTACTTGGCACCCACGTCGATGCCGCGGGTCGGCTCGTCGAGGATCAGCACATCGGGACCCGCGAAGATCCACTTGCTGAGTACGACCTTCTGCTGGTTGCCGCCGGACAGCCGTCCGACCTGCTCGAAGACGGTGGGCGCCTTGATGTTCATGGACGTGCGGTACGACTCGGCGACCCGCCGCTCCTCGTGCTCGTCGACCACTCCGCGCCGGGACACCCGGCCGAGCGCGGCCGTGGTGATGTTGCGGGCGATGCTGTCGATGAGGTTGAGGCCGTACTGCTTGCGGTCCTCGGTGACGTACGCGATGCCGTGGCCCACCGCCTCCGGCACCGTTCGCGTCCGGATCTCGCGGCCGTCCTTCCACACCGAGCCGCTGATGTTGCGCCCGTAGGAGCGGCCGAAAAGACTCATCGCGAGCTCGGTGCGGCCGGCGCCCATCAGGCCCGCGATGCCGACGATCTCGCCCCGCCGCACCTGCACGGAGACGTCGTCGACCACCTTGCGCTGCTGGTCGATGGGGTGGTGCACGGTCCAGCCGCGCACTTCCAGAGCGGGGTGCGCGCCCGGGTCGCCGTCGTACGGGGTGCGGTCGGGGAAGCGGTGGTCGAGGTCGCGGCCGACCATGGCCCGGATGATCCGGTCCTCGGTCGTCGCCGGGTCCTTCACATCGAGGGTCTCGATGGTGCGGCCGTCGCGGATGACGGTGACGGAGTCGGCGACCGCGGCGATCTCGTTGAGCTTGTGCGAGATGACGATCGATGTGATGCCCTGTTCCTTCAACTCCGTTATCAGATCGAGGAGATGGGTGCTGTCGGCGTCGTTGAGCGCTGCCGTCGGCTCGTCGAGGATGAGCAGCTTCACCTCCTTGGACAGGGCCTTCGCGATTTCCACCAGCTGCTGCTTGCCGACGCCGATGTCCGCGACCCGGGTCCCCGGATGCTCGCTCAGGCCCACCCGCTTCAGGAGCCGGGACGCGTGCTTCAGGGTCTCGTGCCAGCTGATGACGCCCCGTGTGGCGTGCTCATTGCCGAGGAAGATGTTCTCGGCGATCGACAGATAGGGAACGAGTGTGAGTTCCTGGTGGATGATGACGATCCCGCGCGCCTCGCTGGCCCGGATGTCCTTGAAGGCGCAGGGCTCGCCCTGGAAGAGGATGTCGCCCTCGTAACTCCCGTGCGGATGAACCCCGCTGAGCACCTTCATCAGGGTCGACTTTCCTGCGCCGTTCTCCCCGCAGATCGCGTGGACCTCGCCCGGGGCGACGGTCAGCGACACGTCGGACAAGGCTCGAACGCCGGGGAACGTCTTGACGATGGAACGCATCTCAAGGACAGCGGGCGGCTCGTGTGCGGGTGCGGTCACTTCAGGTCACTCGCCTTGATGTAGCCGGAATCCACCAGCTCCGCACGGTAGTTGGACTTGTCGACGCTCACCGGATTGAGCAGGAACGACGGCACGATCTTCTTCTCGTTGTTGTACGTCTTGGTGTCGTTGACCTCGGGCGTCTTGTTGTTCAGCACGGCGTCGGCCATCTGCACGGCCTGCTTGGCGAGCGCCCGGGTGTCCTTGTAGACGGTTTGCGTCTGGTCGCCCGCGATGATCGACTTCACCGACGCCACCTCGGCGTCCTGACCGGTCACCACGGGGTAGGGCTTGGCGGCGGTCCCGTATCCGCCGGAGCGCAGCGCGGACAGGATGCCGATGGAGATCCCGTCGTACGGCGAGAGCACGGCGTCGACGCGGACCGAGGAGTACGCCTTGGTCAGCAGGTCGTCCATGCGCTTCTGTGCTGTCGCACCGTCCCAGCGAAGCGTTGTCACCTGGTTGAGGTTCGTCTGCCCGCTCTGCACCACGAGCTGCTTCTTGTCGAGGTAGGGCTGGAGCGTCTTGAGGGCGCCCTGGAAGAAGTAGCGCGTGTTGTTGTCGTCCGGCGATCCGGCGAACAGCTCGATGTTGAACGGGCCTTTCCTGCTGCCGTCCTTCAGCCCCAACTTCTCGATGATGTACGTCGCTTGGAGCACGCCGACCTTCTCGTTGTCGAAGGAGGCGTAGTAGTCGACGTTGGGCGAGCCGAGGATGAGCCGGTCGTAGGAGATCACCTTGATGTTCTGTTCGGCGGCCTGCTTCAGGACGTCGCTCAGGGCGCGGCCGTCGATCGCGGCGATCACCAGGACGTCCACACCCTTGGTGATCATGTTCTCGATCTGGGCGACCTGCTGGTCGACGTTGTCCTCGCCGTACTGGAGCTCGGTCTTGTAGCCGAGGTCCTGGAACTGCTTGACCATGTTGTTGCCGTCGTTGATCCACCGCTCGGACGACTTGGTCGGCATGGCGATGCCGATGGTGGAGCCCTTGCCGCCCTTCTTGGTGTCCTTGCTGCCGCCCTCGCTGCTCTGCCCGCAGGCGGCGAGCACGAGGGCGAGGGATCCGGCGACGAGGGCGAGTGCTGCTCTGCGGATGCGGCGCATGGTCATCAGTCCTTGGGGGAGAAGCGGTTGAGGGGGCCGGGGAGGCGGGAGCCGAGCGAGGACATGCCGCCGTCGGCGCCGTGCCGGGCAAGCAGGTCGAGCACGAGCCGGCCGCGGCGCACGCGCTCGCGGGCCGTGTCCAGGGCGGCGTCCCGCAGATGCGCGCCGTACGGATAGATGCCGGGCGCCTTGGACAGGCCGAACTTGAGGTAGAGCGGGGCGGCTCGGCGGATCAGCTCGGCCGCCTCGTACATCCGCACATAGCCGCCGAGGTCGTCCGGCGCCTCGATGTACAGGTCGAGCGGGACACCCGACACCCGTCGGATCTCGGTGAAGTGAGCGGCCGTCAGATCGGATGGCACGTTCACGGAGTCCGCGCCGAGCCGCTCGTACACCGAGACCGACGCCGGATTGACCGGGCCGATCAGCGCCGAGACCTTGAGAGTGGTGTCCGAGGGCAGCAGGCCGCGCTCGCGCAGCCGGTGCAGGGTCCACAGCACCCCCTCGTCGGCGACGAGCAGGCACTGGACACCCAACTCGGCTGCGCGCAGGGCGTCTTCGACGCATCCGGCGAGCGCGTCGTGCCCCCGGGCGCGCAGTCCCGCGCCGCCCGAGGCGGTACGGGACGAGGCGCCGATGTCCCAGGTGCCGCGGGGTCCGGTGAAGAGGCAGAGTTCGATGCCGCGGTCCGCGCAGGCCTCGGCCATCTCGGTGATCTCGGCGTCGGAGAGCATCCACACGCCGCTGCCCTGGCTGACCCGGTGCACCGGCACGTCGAGCCGCAAGGACTCCTTGAGGACGATCGCGAGCGCTTCGGGGCCCTCGACGGAGGGGATCTCGGTGCGCCAGGAGCCGCCGTCGGGGAAGACGTGCGGGGAGGAGTCGGCGGGGTTGTCGGCGGGCGCGGCCAGGCCGAGCGCGGTGAGGGCACGCTCGCCGGGGCGGCGGGGTCCCGCGGGTGTGAGGAAGGGGGCTGAAGTGTCGGTCACAGGCGGGATTCCTTGAGTGAGCGGGCCTTCGCGATGTTCGGTATCTCGAACGTGGTTCGGGTCATTGGGTATGACGTGATGGGGGCAGGAGGAAGCCAGTCGCTACGGGCGCAGCAGGACCTTTCCGGTCTTGGGGTCGCCTCCGCCCACCAGAGCGAGCGCGTCCGCGTACCGGTCGAGCGGGAACTCGTGGGTGATCAGTGCCGCCGGATCGAGCTGCCCGGTGACGTACGCCCGCACGGCGAAGGACCACGCCGCGGACGAGGCGCCGAAGACGCTGCGTACCGTGAGCTGACTCAGGGAGAGGTGCACGGGGTCGATCCCGGTGGCACCCGGCGCGAACATTCCGGTGAGGACGACCCGGCCGCCGCGCCGGGCGAGCAGCGTCGCGTCGGCGGCGGTGGACGGTGCGCCCGCCGTCTCGACCACGAGGTCGAAGTGGCCGCGCACGTCGTGGGACAGTTCCGGCGTACGGGCCTCGGTCGCCCCCATGTGGCAGGCCAGCTCGGCCCGGTCGTAGCGGGGGTCGATCACCGCGAGCTCGCCGGGGGAGTAGCTGGAGAGGAGCTGCACGGCGAGCAGGCCCAGGGTGCCCGCGCCCAGCACCGCGATCCGCTCGCCCGGCTCGGGCGCGCCGGCCCGTACGGCGGCGGCGACAACGGCGGCCGGTTCCAGGAGGGCGGCGGCGCTCAGGTCCGCGTCGTCGGGCAGCGGGTGCAGCAGCCGCGCCGGTACCACCACATGGTCGGCGAAGCCGCCGGGGTGGGTGAACCCCGTCTCGGCGTACGGGGCCGTGCACAGCGAGGTCTCGCCCCGCCGGCACCGCTCGCAGGTGCCACAGGTGCGGAAGCCCTCGGCGACCGTCCTGCGCCCGACGAGCCCGGGGTCCACGCCCGGCCCGGCCGCCTCGACGGTCCCGGCCCACTCGTGTCCGGGCGTGAGCGGATAGCGCACATAGCCCGGGTCGCGGTGGCCGTCGTACACCTCGCGGTCGCTCATGCAGATCCCCGCGGCGGCGACCCGCACCACGACCTCACCCGGGCCCGGCTCGGGGCGCTCGCCCGCGACCAGGCGGTGGCGGCCCGGCGCGTCTACGACGATCGCGCGGCTGCTCATCCCCGCGCCCCGGACGGGTCGCGCTTCTCCCAGCCCTCGGCCCACAGGTCGAACCGGGCCTGCTGCTGCGGGAATTCGGCCGCCGCGTCCACATCCAGCTCGACGCCGAGACCCGGCGCGTCCGGCAGCTCGAAGTAGCCGTCGACCACCTGTGGGGCGCCCTTGACGACTCTCTTGATCTCGGCGTCTGCGAAGTCGTTGAAGTGCTCCAGGATCTTGAAGTTCGGTGTGCATCCCGCCACTTGGAGGCTGGCCGCCGTGAGCACCGGGCCGCCCACGTTGTGCGGCGCGACCAGCGTGTAGTGGGTCTCGGCCGTCGCGGCGAGCTTCCTGGTCTCCAGGATGCCGCCGACGTGGCCGACGTCCGGCTGGATGATGTCGGCGGCCTGCGACTCGAAGAGCTCGCGGAACTCGATGCGGTCGTGGATGCGCTCGCCGGTCGCGATCGGGATGTCGACCTTGCCCGCGACCTTCGCCAGCGCCTTGAGGTTCTCCGGCGGCACCGGCTCCTCCAGCCACGCCGGGTCGAACGGCGCGAGCTCGTGGGCCAGGCGCACGGCGGTGGCCGGCGAGAACCGGCCGTGCATCTCCAGCATCAGCTCGGTGTCCGGGCCGATCGCGTCCCGCACCGCCTCGATCAACGAGACGGCGTACAGGGACTGTTGACGGTCCAGCTCGAAGTGGCCGGTGCCGAACGGGTCGATCTTGAGTGCCCGGTATCCGCGCTCGACGACCGCCTGCGCCGCCTTGTGGTAGGCCCCCGGGGTGCGCTCGGTGGTGTACCAGCCGTTGGCGTACGCCTTGACCCGGTCGGTCACCTTCCCGCCGAGGAGCTGCCACACCGGGACGCCGAGGGCCTTGCCCTTGATGTCCCAACAGGCCATCTCCACCACGGCGATGCCGGACATCACGATCTCGCCGGCCCGCCCGTAGTCGCCGTACTTCATCCGCAGCACGAGGTCCTCGATCGCGAACGGGTCGGATCCCGCGATGTGGTTGGCTTCGGCCTCGCGGAGATAGCCGATCAGCGCGTCGGTGCGGCCGAGCATCCTGGTCTCGCCGACGCCGGTGAGGCCCTCGTCGGTGTGGACCTGGACGTAGGTGAGGTTTCGCCAGGGGGTCCCGACGACGTGGGTGCTGATTCCCGTGATTCGCAAGGCAGTTGCTCCCGGGGCTGCTGTCCGTGTTGTTCGAAATTTCGTCACGCGTTCGAAATTCTGGCGTGACGGTAATGACGTGCGGCCGAAGGTGTCAATGGGTCGGACAGGAACCGTTCCAAGCTGGTCCAGGGGCATTGACGCGGGGGCGGGGGAGGCGGAATGCTCCCGGCGTCGAAATGCAGAACGTCGTCCGAAATCTCGAACGCACGGCGAGAGTTGAGGAGCACCCGCATGACACAGCCCACCCCAGCCCCGGCCTCCTGGCCCAGTCGCAGAGCGATCGTGACCGCGCTCGGCGCGCTGCCGCTGGCCGGCGCGATCGGCCCCGCCCTCGCGGGGGCTCCCGCGCGAGCCGCCGAGTCGGCGCTCCCCGCGCCCGTTGCCCACTGGGCCTTCGATGAAGGCACGGGGACGACTGCCGCCGACAGCTCAGGGCATGGTCGCACGCTCACCCTCGTGGACGGCGCGAAGTGGGGCGCCGCGAAGTCCGGCGTCGCCGCCCTCGACATCTCGGCGGGAGGCAACGCGTCGGCGGTCGGTCCGGTGGTGGACACGTCGAAGAGCTTCAGTGTGGCCGCGTGGGTGCGGCTCACCGGCACCGCCGGCTACCAGACCTTCGTGTCGGTCGACGGGTTCGCGGTGAGCGGGTTCTATCTCCAACTCCGCAACGACACAGGGGCGTTCGCGTTCACCCGGCTGCCGGCCGACTCGAACTCGGCCAACGGCGGGGCGGGTGTCGCCGGGGCGGCCGCCGCGCCCGTGACCGGCGTCTGGTACCACCTGCTCGGCGTCGACGACACGGCTGCCGGGGTCATACGCCTTTACGTCAACGGCGTGCTCGAAGGCGAAGTGCCCTACGCCGGAGGCTGGCGCGCCACTGGCGCGACCGCGGTCGGACGGGGCCTGTTCGGCGGGGTCGGGGTCGACCAGGCCCACGCCCTGATCGACGACGTCCAGGTCTTCGACGCCGCCCTCACCGCGGCCGATGCAGCAGCTCTCGCTGGCGTACCCGTCGACTCCACCCAGCCCCTCCTGACCGTCGACACCACCCACCCCGGCCCGCAGGTCAGCAGCGAACTCGGCGGGATCTTCTTCGAGGACATCAACCACAGCGGCGAGGGCGGCCTCTACGCCGAACTCGTCAACAACCGCAGCTTCATGGCCGCGGCCACCCCGCTCCACTGGAGCGCCAGCGGCGCCGCATCCCTGGCCATCGACACCGCTCAGCCGCTCAACTCCGCCCTCACCCAATCCCTGCGCGTGACCGCGAAGGCGGCGGGCGACGGCGTCGCCAACGAGGGTTACTGGGGCATCCCGGTCCGCCCGTCCACCACGTACCGCGCCTCTCTCTACGCCAAGTCGGCAGATGTCACAGGGAAGTTGACTGTCGCCATCACCGGCACCGACGGCAAGGCCCACGCCACCGGCACCACCGGGCCCCTCACCGGATCGTGGCGCAAGTACGACCTCACCCTGCGCACCGCCGCCGGCGCCCCCACCACCGCGAACGCCCGTCTCGTCGTCACCACCTCCGCACCCGGCACGCTGTGGCTGAGCCAGGTCTCGCTCTTCCCTCCCACCTACAAGGGCCGCGAGAACGGGCTGCGCGTCGACCTGATGGAGAAACTCGCCGCCCTGGAACCGAAGTTCCTACGCTTCCCCGGCGGCAACTACCTCGAAGGCAACGTCATCGCCGACCGCTTCGACTGGAAGAAGACGATCGGCCCCGTCGAACAGCGCCCGGGCCATCACAACTCGGCCTGGGGCTACTGGTCCACGGACGGCCTCGGCCTGCCCGAATACCTCCAGATGACGCAGGACCTGGGCTGCATGCCGCTGCTGTGCGTGTACGCCGGATACTCGCTCCAGGGCTCCCACGTCACCGGCGACGCGCTCAAACCTTTCGTGCAGGACGCCGTCGACCAGATCGAGTACATCACCGGCCCCACCACCTCCACCTGGGGCGCCCGCCGCGCCGCCGACGGCCACCCCAAGCCGTTCCCCCTCAAGTACGTCGAGATCGGCAACGAGGACTGGTTCGACAAGTCCGGCTCCTACGAGGAGCGTTACGCCGCGTTCCACGACGCGATCAAGGCTCGCTTCCCCGCGCTGAAACTGATCGCCACGACGCCGGTGGCATCCCGCCCGTACGACCTGATCGACGAGCACTACTACCAGTCGCCGTCCGCCTTCCAGGCCGGCTCCCACAAGTACGACCAGCGCGACCGGAACAGCCCGAAGGTGTTCGTGGGGGAGTGGGCTTCGCAGGAGGGCCGGCCCACCCCCGACCTCAACGCCGCGCTGGGCGACGCCTCCTGGCTCGCCGGGATCATCCGCAACTCCGACCAGGTCCTGATGGAGTCGTACGCCCCGCTGTTCAGCCACGTACGGGACAACACCTGGGCCACCAACCTCATCGCCTACGACGCGCTGACCAGCTACAACTCGCCGAGCTACTACGCACAGCAGCTCCTGCTCACGCGGCGCGGCACCGTCGTCCTGCCCACCGCGGTGCGCGCCCTGCCGGGTCTCATCGCCGTCACCACCCACGACCCGGGCGCCCGCCGCGTCTACCTCGCGGTGGTCAACACGGGCGGCACGGCCCGCAAGACCACCGTCACGCTGCAAGGCGTCGCCCGCACCGATGCCTCGGCCGCCGTCACCGTGCTCGCGGGGGCGAATCCGCAGGCAACCAACACGCTCACCGACCCGCTCGCGGTCGTCCCGCGCGGCCGCACCGTCAACGGAGTGGCACCCACCTTCACTGCGACTTTCGCGCCGTACTCGGTCACGGTCCTGGAGGTGCACACCGCCTGACCGTCGGCCCAAGTGAGCTGATTCTGAAGGGGTTTGACAGGCAGTCGTACCGATTTGGCGGGAATGGCGGTGTTGCCCCTGCGCCGTACGGTGCGCGAGCGTGCTGTGTCATGGACCGTGACAACACCGCCACCCCCCTCTCCCTCTCCCGCCGTCAACTCCTCGCCGCCGCGGGCGCCGCCGGGGCCGTCACCGCCGTCGGCGCCGTGCCCGCCCCCGCCCTCGCCGCGCCACGTACCGGACTCTCGCTCTCCTTCACGGCCTCCACCAACGGCGCGGCGAGCCTCTCGCCCGGGGGAGACCAGCTGATCGCCGAGATCCAGGACGTCCTGTGGTCGCTGCCCCGCGCCGGCGGCAAGGCCGAGCCGCTCACCCCGGCCGGACTCGAACCCACCCGGCCCGTGTACGCACCCGACGGCGAACTCGTCGCGTTCTGCGCGTACAAGGGCGGCGGCTACCACATCTGGACCATGAGGCCCGACGGAACCGACGTGCGCCAGCGCACCGAAGGCCCCTGGGACGACCGCGGCCCCGCCTGGTCGCCCGACGGCACCCGCATCGTCTTCGCCTCCGAACGCGGCGGCGACCCGGTGGCCGGCAGCCCGTACCGCATCCATCAACTCGACCTGCGCACCGGTCAGTTGACCAAGCTGACGGGGCTTCCCGGGCAGGACGGCCCGCTCCAGGACGGCCCGTGGGAGGACTTCGACCCCACCTGGTCGCCCGACGGCAAGCGCATCCTGTTCGTCCGCGCCAAGGCCGTCACCACGCCGTTCGGACTCGGCGTCGACGCCAGAACCGTCGCCGCCATCCCTGCCGAGGGCGCCGGCGCGGTCACCGTCGAGCACACTGAAGCCGAGAACGCCCAGGTCATGACGCCGGCCCTCGCACCCGACGGCCACCGCCTCGCCTACCTGCGCACCACCGCCGCACCGAACGCCTCCTGCACACTCGTCGTCGACGGCAAGCCCGTCCCGGTCGCCGGGGACATCGCCCCGATGCCCCCGCGCTGGACCGCCGACGGCGAGCTGCTCCTCACCCTGGACGGCCAGTTCACCCTCGTACGCCCCGAGAGCCCGGCGGAGCCCAAGGCGATCCCCTTCACGGGCGAGCTGCCCGTCGACCGGCCGCGCTACCAGGTCAAGTCGTACGACCTCGGCGAGGAGCGGGTGCGCCCGGTGCGCGGCATCCACCTGCCCGCACTGTCCCCCGACGGCAGGCGCATCGCCTTCGCCGCCCTCAACTCGCTCTGGATCGCCGACACTTCGGGCTCGCGGCCGCCGGAGCGACTGCGCCAGTCGCCCGCGACCCGCTATCTGCTCGGACCGGTCTGGGCCCGCGACGGCCGCTCGCTCCTGTACGCCGACGACCGCGACGGGCTGCTCGGCGTCTACCGGCGGGAGCTCGCCACCGGCGAGGAGAGCGCGCTCGCGACGGGCGGCCGGGTGCACCCGGCGCCCTCGCCCGACGGGAAGCGCCTCGCCGCCATCGACATGTCGGGGCGGCTCGTCGTCCGCGACCTGGCGAGCGGCGCCGAACGCGTCCTGGTGACCGCGCTCGGCGCGGGCGGGCTGCCCGGCCGCCCGACCTGGTCGCCCGACGGGCGCTACGTCGCGCTGTGCGACCGCAACCGGCTCAACCTGCGTTTCCGCGAGGGCTACAACGTCATCCGCGTCGTCGACACCACCACCGGCGCCGACCGGCTGCACGCCGTGGCCCCGCACGTCTCCATCGCCGATCGCTACGACTCGGGGCCCGTCTGGTCCCCCGACGGCCGCTGGATGGCGGTCGTCGTCGAATCCGCGCTGTGCCTGCTGCCAGTAGCCCCCGACGGCACCCCGCAAGGTCCGCCGCGCACCCTCACCACCGAACCCGCCGACCACCCCTCCTGGTCCGGCGACTCCAAGACGCTCCTGTACCTGTCCGGCGCCAAGCTGCGGCTCATCGGCGTCGACGGCGGCGCCGCCCGCACCGTGCGCGTGGCGCTCGACCAGCGCAGGCCCGCACCCGCCGACACCGTGGTGCACGCCGGACGGCTCTGGGACGGCACGGGCGAATCGGTGCGGGACGACGTCGACATCGTCGTCCGCGCGGGACGCATCGCCTCCGTCGAACCCCACCGCAAGCGCGGCGCCCTGCGCACCGTCGACGCGTCCGACCGCACGGTCCTCCCCGGGCTCTGGGACACCCACACCCACCCGTGGCAGAGCACGTACGGCGGCCGTCAGACCGTCGGCCAGCTCAGTTACGGGATCACCACCGCCGTGTCACTCGGGGGGTTCGCCTACGAGCAGGCCCGCATCCGCGAGGCCGTGGCCACCGGACAGCTCGCCGGGCCGCGGCTGCTGACCACCGGGGAGCTGCTCGACGGATCCCGGGTCGCCTACAGCATGGGCCGCGCCCACCGCACCGAGGCCGGACTCCAGCGATCGCTGGAACGTGGCGCCGCACTCGACTGGGACTTCGTCAAAACCTATGTGCGGGCGCCCAGTTGGGTCATGCAGGAGGCCGCCCGGTTCGCCCACGAGCGGCTCGGCGTGCGCTCGGGCAGCCACCTGGTGTCCCCGGGCGTCGAGGTCGGCCAGGATCTGACGACCCATCTGCTGGCCACCCAGCGCGCCGAGTTCGGCCACGCCACCTCCGCGACGGGCAAGGCCTACGAGGACGTCGTCGGGATCTACACGGCCCGTGGCATCAACTTCGCGCTCATCGTCACACCGTTCACCTCCGCGCCGCTGCTCGGCGCGGACCCCGGTCTCGCCGACGATCCGCGGGTCACCACCGTGATGCCGCCGTGGGACTCGGCGGCCGTGAAGCAGTCGGCGGGCACGCCGCCGAGCCCCGCCCAACTGGCCACCCTGCGCACGGAGACCGACGTCTACCGTCGGGTGCTCGAAGGGGGCGGCCTCGTGGCGCTGGGCACCGACCAGCCGCTCGTCCCGGTCGGGCTCTCCCTTCATCTGAGCCTGCGCGCCCTCCACTTGGGCGGCCTCTCCCCAGCCGCGACGTTGCGCACCGCCACCGTACTGCCGGCCCGGCTGTTCGGGCTCGACAAGGACCTCGGCACGGTCGAACGCGGCAAGCTCGCCGACCTCACGCTGGTCGACGGCGACCCGTTCACGGACTTCGGCTCACTGGTGCGCACCACCGGCGTGCTCAGGGGAGGGGTGCCGTACACGACCGCCGATCTGGTCTCCGCCTACGAGCCGCACGAGCGGCATGCGGCGGCGAAGGCCGAGGACTGGCTGGGGGTGGGCCGACTGATGCGCCGCGACGGCTGCTGCGACGCGGGGTTCTAGTCCGTCGGGGCCGGGCCACCCCTGTGGTCCGGCCTCAGGAGGCCGGGCGGTGGTCAGCCAAGGACGGCGAGCCCCCTTCTCCAGGTCCTCGCGAAACGCACCCCATCCCCGACCGGGCGGGTGGCCTCGACGCTCCGGTGGCTCCCGGCCGCACTTACCCCGAGCGTCCCCCTTTTGGCCAGGTATCACAACGTATGCCCCGGACAGCCCAGCAGGACGCGCGGCCGGCCCGGGCCGGGGGCTCCAATGGACGGGTGACCGCGCCTCCCGACGACTGCCTCGCGCGCAACGAATGGATCTGCGGCGCCTACCTGTCGAGCCGCCGGCAGATCCTCTGGGACGCGGTGCTCCAGCACCTCCACCTCACGGCCGTGTCGGTGCTGCTCGGCCTGGTCATCGCCGTGCCGCTGGCCGTCGCGGCCCGCCGCTGGCGCTGGGCCGCGGGTCCGGTCCTGGGCATCACGACGGTGCTCTACACCATCCCGTCCCTCGCCATGTTCTCGCTGCTGCTCCCGGTGTACGGGCTCTCGGCGTCCATCGTCATCGCGGGCCTGGTCCTGTACTCGCTGACGCTGCTCGTCCGGAACATCCTGGCCGGGCTGCGCGCCGTCCCCGAGGACACCCGGCAGGCGGCCCGGGGCATGGGTTACGGGCCGGTACGGCTGCTCCTGGCCGTGGAACTCCCGCTCGCCGTGCCCGCCGCCATGGCCGGTCTCCGCATCGCCACCGTGTCCGCGGTTTCCCTGGTGACGGTCGGCGCCATCGTCGGTTACGGCGGGCTCGGCAACCTGATCTACTCCGGGATGAACACCTACTTCAAGGCACAGGTGCTCACCGCCTCCGTGCTGTGCGTGGTGATCGCCGTCGCCGCCGATCTGGTGCTGCTCGGCATCCAGCGGCTCCTTACGCCCTGGACGAGGGCGGAACCCGCATGAACACGCTCTCCGACGCCTGGTCGTGGCTCACCTCCGCCGCCCACTGGTCCGGCGAGAACGGCATCTGGCACCGGCTCGGCGAACACCTCTGGCTCACCGCGCTGTGCCTCGTCCTGAGCTGCCTCATCGCGCTGCCCGTGGCGCTCGTGCTCGGCCACCTCGGCAAGGGCGGGACGCTCGCCGTCAACATCTCGAACGTGGGCCGGGCCGTGCCCACCTTCGCCGTTCTCGTGCTGCTCCTGCTGACCCCGCTCGGCAACTACGGCGAGTGGCCGACCATCGTCGCGCTGATCCTCTTCGCCGTGCCGCCGCTGCTCACCAACGCCTACGTCGGCATGCGCGAGGTCGACCGCGACGTGGTGCGGGCGGCTCGGGGCATGGGGATGACCGGACGCCAACTCCTGCTCCGCGTCGAACTTCCCCTCGCCCTGCCGCTGATCCTCACCGGCGTGCGGATCGCCGCCGTCCAGCTCGTCGCGACCGCCACGCTGGCAGCCCTCGCGGGAGGCGGTGGGCTCGGCCGGATCATCACGGCCGGGTTCAACCTCGCCTCGACGCCCCAAGTGGTGGCGGGCGCCGTACTCGTGGCGGTCTTCGCGCTGGTGGTGGAGGGCATCTTCGAGGTGGTCCAGCGGTTCGCGCCGCAGTGGGCGAGGGGCGGCTTCGGATGAGGCAGCGGCTGTTGAGGTCGCGCCTGTTGATGGCCGGCCTCACCCTGACGACGGTCGCCGCCTGCACCACCGGGCCGAGCCTGGAGAAGCAGGGCTCGGTCACCGCACCGCCCGGCGACAGCAAGCACCTGACGATCGGCACCGCCGGGTTCACCGAGAGCGACGTCCTCGCCCAGATGTACGCGCTGCTCCTCGGCGAGGCGGGCTACAGCACGAAGATCCTCTCCGTGACCAACCGGGAGATCTATGAACCCGCTCTGGAGAGCGGGCAGATCGACGTGGTGCCCGAGTACGCGGCCACCTTCGCCGACTGGCTCAACGCCAAGGCCCACGGGCCCGACGCGAAGCCGGTCGGCTCACCCGACCTGAACCGGACGATGACCGCACTGCGGGCGTTGGCCACCCCGCGCGGCCTCACGGTCCTCGACCCGGGCAGGGCGGTCGACCAGAACGCGTTCGCCGTCGCGGAGTCGTACGCACGCGAGCACCACCTCAAGACGCTGAGCGACCTCGGTGCGGCGAAGCTTCCGGTACGGCTCGCGGCGGGCGACGAATGTGTCCAACGTCCTTACTGCGAACCGGGGTTGAAGAAGACGTACGGCATCGATGTCACGGCCGTCGACCCCAAGGGGGTCGGCACGACACAGGCAAAGCAGGCCGTCCAGAGTGGTCAGGACCAGATGGTCCTGACCACTACGACGGACGCCACGCTCTCCGCGTTCGGCCTGGTGCTGCTCGCCGACGACAAGCACCTCCAGAACGCGGACTACATCGTGCCGGTGGTGAACCGCTCACGCGCCGGCAGCACGGGGGTGACCGGCGCGCTGGACAAGCTCAACACGGTGCTCACCACGGCCGACCTCGCCTCCCTGAACGAACAGGTCGACAGCTGGCGCCGACTGCCGCAGGACGTGGCGAGGAACTATCTCAAGTCGAAGCACCTGATCTGATCAGGCCTGATGTGGCGTCAATATCCTTATTGTTCAAGGAAGTTGAGGACTCCCTCAGCGGTGGGGGCGTCGGTCAGCAAGTCGTTGTGGGCGAGGCAGCCGACGTCGGTGTTGACCGCGCCGGACAGCGGCACGCTGCTGTTGGGCAGGATGAAGCCGTCGCAGTCCGACCAGAACGTGGCGTACTGGGTGGGGCCCGGCGTCTCGTTGCCGCTCGCCAGATGGCTCTCCACGTACGAGTTCGGCGTCATGTCCCGGCACCCCTGGTCCCAGATCGAACACGCCCACGCCAGACTCGTCCCGTGGTTGGGCCCGCCGAGCGAGACCCAGTGCCGCACCACCTGCGTGCCGCCGCCGAACTTCACATACCAGCGGGTGGGGAGGCTGCCCTGGCTGTGCGCGACGATGTCCACCTGCGCGGCGCCGGTCTGGGCGCGCACGGAGTCGACGTACGCGGCGAACTGGCCGGCCAGCACCTCATTGGTCGACTGGCTGGAGTCGTACCCCCAGGCGAAGAGGTCGCCGTCGGGGTAACCGGCCTGCCTGAAGCGGTCCTTCATGGTGCCCCACACCCCGGGGTCGGCGTTGCGGCCGTGCACGAACACGACGGGTACGGGGGTGGGGGCGGGGACCGCCTGCGCGGCGGGGGCGAGTGTGAGCGTGCCGGTGAGCAGGGCGAGCGCGGTGGCGGCGGTGGCGAGGCGCATGGCGGCTCCAGCGGGGGGTGTTGTGGGGGCCCGTTACGAGGGCTACCGGATGGTAGCCACGCGCTCCGCGGAACGTAAGGGTCATGCGGGCCCGGGTTTCCACCCGGCCAGGTCCGCCCTCCTGGGGCTCCGCCCCAGACCCCGGGGCGTTTGCCCACCTGCCCGCCCGTTGCTCAGGGTTGGATGAGCTGAGCCCTGGGGCTGCGCCCCAGACCCCTTGCGGGGGCTCCGCCCCCTGCGCCCCCGGGGGTTTGCCCACCTGCCCGCCCGTGACGGGGGTGGGGAGGGCTGAGACCTGGGGCTGCGCCCCAGACCCCCCGAGGGGCTCCGCCCCTCGGACCCCGGCGGGGGCTGCGCCCCAGACCCCCTGCGGGGACTTCGTCCCCTGCACCCCTGCTTCGGGGGCTCCGCCCCCGGACCCCCGTTCGCGCCTTAAGGGCGCTCGTCCTCAAACGCCGGACGGGCTGAGGAGTGGGCTGGTGTCCGTGTATGCCCGCCCGGCCAGGGGCGGGTGCCGTCCGTGCGTGCCTCCCGGCCCGGGGTGGCTCGACGTTCTTGATCGCCAGACGGGGCGGTGGTGGGGGCTTGCATTCGCGGCGCATAGGAGCCCGTCGTCCGTTGTGGGCAGTCGTTCCGCAGGGCGATGGGGGTCCCCTCTGCTCCATAAGAGCTTGGGGGAGGGTGGGCAGAACGGACCACCAAGCTGCGGACCAAGGGGATGTGGGTCTGGGGGCGGAGCCTCCAGGGGGCTTTGGGGCCGAGCCTGTTCAACCCCGCGGAACGGGTGGGAGGGTGGGCAGGCACCCTCACCGCAGCCACCCCTCACGCATCCGCGACAGAGTCGAAGTCCACCTCCCCCCGCGCCACCCCCAGCGCGTCCGCGTCCACCGACCTCCGTAGGGCCTCGTGCAGCTTCGCCGGGGTCAGGACGCCGAGGAAGCGGGCGCCGTCCACCACGGCGACCCAGCCCGCGTCGTACTGGAGCATCTCGCTGAACGCCTGCTTGAGCGGGGCCCCGACCGGCACCCACGCCTCCATGCGCCGGGCCAGGTCGGCGACCGAGCCGGCCCCCGCGAGGGAGAGCTCGTCCGCCGCGACCCAGCCGTGCAGCTCGCCCTCCTCGTTGAGCACCACGGCCCAGCGCGCCTCCTCGCCGCGCAGCCGGGCCGCGGCCGCCTCCGCGGGTTCGTCGAGCCGTACGATCGGCGGCTGTTCCAGGTCGTCCGGTTCGACCGTGGTGACCGAGAGGCGCTTCAACCCCCGGTCCGCGCCCACGAATTGGGCCACGTACGAGGTGGACGGCGCCCCCAGGACCGACGCCGGGGTGTCGAACTGCTCGATGCGCCCGGCCCCGTACACCGCCATGCGGTCGCCCATCCGTACGGCCTCCTCGATGTCATGGGTGACCAGGAGGACCGTCTTGCGCACGGTCGCCTGGAGGCTGAGGAACTCGTTCTGGAGGCGTTCGCGGACGACCGGGTCGACCGCTCCGAACGGTTCGTCCATGAGGAGGACGGGAGGGTCCGCTGCCAACGCCCTGGCCACGCCCACCCGTTGGCGCTGGCCGCCCGAGAGCTGGGCCGGGTAGCGCGGGCCGTACGTGGCCGGGTCGAGGCCGACGAGGTCGAGCAGTTCGGCCGCCCGCGCCCGGGCCTTCGCCCGCTTCCAGCCGACCAGCGCCGGGACGGTCGCCGTGTTGTCGAGGACCGTACGGTGCGGGAAGAGCCCGACCTGCTGGATGACGTAACCGATCCTGCGGCGCAGCTTGACCGGGTCGAGGGTGGCGATGTCCTCGCCGTCGACGAGGATGCGGCCGGAGGTGGGCTCGATGAGCCGGTTCACCATCATCATCGTGGTCGTCTTGCCGCAGCCGGACGGGCCGACGAGCGTGACCAGTTCGCCCTCCGCGACCTCGAAGGACAGGTCGTCGACGGCACGGGTACCGTCCGGGTAGACCTTGCTGACCTGCTCGAACCGGATCATGAAGCCACGCTAGGAGCCCTCGGTCCCGTCCGCACTCGGGCCGGTCCGGGGGAGTGGGAGCCGGTCAGGGTGCCGCGGGGAGCAGCACGCGGAAGAGCGCGCCCTCGCCCGGAGCGGTCTCCAGCTCGACCTGCCCCTTGTGGGCCTGGACGAGCGCCGAGGCGATCGCCAGGCCAAGACCTGCCCCGCCCCCGGTCTGCCGACTGCGCGAGGCGTCCACGCGGTAGAACCGCTCGAAGACGCGGGCCGCCTGTTCGGGGACGAGGCCCGGGCCCGAGTCGGCGACCTCGATGATGCCGTGGCCGTCGACGGCGCCCACCCCGATGCGTACCGGGGAACCCGACGGCGTGTGCGCGACCGCGTTGCCGACGAGGTTCGCGACCACCTGACGCAGCCGTGCCTCGTCGCCGAGTACCGGGGCGGGCCCGGGCGCGCCCTCGCCGCCCGGCCCGGTCAGCGTCACCTCGCGGGTCGGGTCGAGGGCCCGCGTGTCGTGCAGGGCGTCCACCGCCAGGGTGCGCAGATCCATCGGGGCGAGCTGGAGCGGGCGCTGCTCGTCCATGCGGACCAGGGTGAGCAGGTCCTCGACCAGGCCGCCCAGGCGCACCGCCTCGCTCTCGATGCGGGCCATCGTGCGCTTCACATCGGCGTCGTCGGGGAGCGCGCCCATCCGGTACAGCTCGGCGAAGCCCCGGATGCCGGCCAGCGGCGTGCGCAGCTCATGGGAGGCGTCCGCGACGAAGCGCCGCATCTGCTCCTCCGACTCGGCGCGCGCCGCGAACGCGGACTCCAGCTGCGCCAGCATCCCGTTGAGCGCACTGGTCAGCCGGCCCGCTTCGGTACGCGGTGAGGCATCCGGCATGCGGTGCGAGAGCGGGCGTCCGGCCGCGATCTCCGCCGCCGTGGCTTCGATGCGGCGCAGCGGACGTAGCCCCGCCCGTACCGCGAACCAGCCCGCCACCCCGAGCAGCAGGGCCACGACGACGCCGATGAGCTGGAAGGCCGTGGCGAGGTGGTCGACCGTGGAGGAGACCTCTTCCAGGGGCGCGGCCACGACGACGCCGGCGGGCAGCGCCGGGTCGCCGCCGGCGACCGGCACGATCAGCATCCGCCAAGTGCCGCCGCCGTGATCGCTGGGCACCTCGAAGGGCTTGCCCAGGTGGGCCCGCAGCTCGTCCGCGTCCATCACCGGCCACAGCGGCCGGGGGTCGCCCGCCGCGACGGGCTGGCGGAACTGCTCGGTGACCTTGCCGTCGTCGGCCGCGAAGGCGATCACGTACTGGCTGGGCAGCCAGGCCCGGCCGGACCGGCCCGCACGCGGCGCCGGGGTGCCCTCGACGCCGACCCGGTGCGCCACCGAATCCCCGAACCGGTTCAGCTGCTGGTCCACCCGCTGCACCAACTGGCCGCGCACCGAGCTCAGGACGACGGTGTCGCTCACCGTGAGCCCGAGCGCGACCAGCGCCATGGCGAGCAGCACGAGCCGCGAGCGCAGCGAAAGGGCGGCGAAGCGGCGCGGCAGCCACCCGAGCCTCGCCCGGAGGTATCTCAGCATCGGGCGGGCACCTCAGGACTGCGGCCGACGCAGCACATAGCCGATGCCGCGCACGGTGTGGATGAGCTTGGGCGCGCCGTCGGCCCCGGAGTCCACCTTGCGGCGCACGTACGAGATGTACGACTCGACGATGCTGAGGTCGCCGCCGAAGTCGTACGCCCACACATGGTCGAGGATCTGCGGCTTGGACACGACGCGGTCGGCGTTGGTCATCAGGTAGGCGAGCAGTTTGAACTCGGTCGGGGAGAGGGAGACCGGCCGCCCCGCCCGCAGGACCTGGTGGCCCACCGGGTCGAGTTCGAGGTCGCCCGCCACCAGGCGGCCCTCGCCGCTCGGGCCGCCGGTGCGGCGCAGGATCGCGCGGATCCGGGCGATCAGCTCCTCCAGGCTGAACGGCTTGGTGACGTAGTCGTCGCCGCCCGCAGTGAGGCCGCTGATCTTGTCGTCGACGCCGTCCTTGGCGGTGAGGAAGAGCACCGGCAGATGGTCGGGGCCCGGGCCGCCGCCGGGCTCCTCGCGCAGCCTGCGCACGACGGCGAAACCCGTCATGTCGGGCAGCATCACATCGAGCACCACCAGATCCGGGCGCTCCTTGGCGACGGCGGCCAGCGCGTCGGCCCCGGTGGCCGCCGAGACGACCTTGAAGCCGACGAAGCGCAGCGAGGCCGACAGCAGTTCCCGGATGTTGGGCTCGTCGTCGACGACCAGCAGGCTCGCCTCGGGCGTGGCCGTTTCCATCGGGTTCCTCCTCGTGGCGGCGTGGGCGGTGGGTGCGCGGTCAGCCCCGGCCACCGCCGAAACCGCTCGCGCCGCCCTGGGTGACGGTGGTCGCCGCGACGTCCCCGGAGGCATTCTGACTGCCGCGGACCGTCACCGTCTGGCCGGGCTGCAGATCGGACACCTTGCCGCTCTTGGACTCGGTGACCTGGGTGCTGCCGGCCGTGGTGACCTTGACGACGTTGCCCTGGGTGTCGGTGACGTAAATCGTGCTGCCGTCGACGAGCTTCACCGTACCGATGGTCAGCCCGCCCGCCGCGCCCGGGATGCCGCCGCCCTGCCGCTGGCCGCTCTGGCCGCCCTGCCCGGCACCGAACCCCTGGCGCTGGCCGCCCTGACCGCTCTGCGCGGCGCCGCCGCGGGCGGCCGCGGACGGCGTGCTGCCCTGGCTCTGGTTCTTCTCCACGAGGGCGCCGCCGGCGAAGGCGAGCCCCGCCACCACACCGCCCGCGAGCAGCAGCGTCAGCCAGGGCAGCTGCTGCCGCGGCGGTGCGCTGAGCTCGGCCGAAATGTCCCGGGTGTCCGGTGGCTCGGCGAGGATGTCCTCCGGATCGCCGGTCTCCGTGGGGCCGACGCTCTCCAAAATCTCGGCGTTGCCGAACATGTCCTCTCCCTGTCCGTACATGGGGTTCACTCGTGCCGCAGGGCTTCGATGGGCCGCAGACCCGCGGCCCGGTTGGCCGGGTAGCCGCCGAAGAACAGCCCGATGGCCACGGCGATCGCGAAGGCGCCGACGACCGATTCGGGGATGATCACCGGCTTGATGCCGACGATCGTGAAGTGCGAGCCGATCAGACCCGCCGCGACGCCGAGCCCGCCGCCGATCAGCGAGAGCAGTGTCGACTCGGCGAGGAACTGCCCGAGGATCACGCCGCGCGGCGCCCCGATCGCCTTGCGGATGCCGATCTCCCGGGTCCGCTCGGTGACCGTGACCAGCATGATGTTGGTGATGCCGATCCCGCCGACGAGCAGGGAGATCGCTGCCACCGCGCCGAGCAGCACCGTGAACGTCTTGTTGGTGTCGGCCTGCGTGGTGAGCAGGGAAGCCTGGCTGCTGACCCGGAAGTCCAGCGCGTTCGGGTCCTTGATGCCGTGCCGGCCCATCAGGACGGTCGTGATCTCGTTCTGCGCCTGGGTCGTCGCGTCGGCGGACTTCGCCTCGACGAGGATCTGGCCGATCGACCCGAACCCGGTGAAGGCGTTCTGCACGGTCGGCAGCGGCGCGATCACCACGTCGTCCGGGTCCTGGAACCCGGTGCCGCCCTTGGTGGCGAGGACGCCGACCACCGTGAACGGCGTGCCGCCCAGCGTCATCTTCTTGCCGACCGGGTCGTCCGTGCCGAACACGTCGGTCGCCGTGGTCGAGCCGATCACGGCCACCTTGCGCGAGCCGAGCACGTCGTCGGAGCTGAAGTAGTCGCCCTTGGTCACCTTGCTGTTGGACGCCTTGAAGTACGCCGGGTAGGTGCCCACGACCTGACTCACCGAGTGCGACGTGCCCTCGTACAGCGCGGTCTGGGAGGTGGTGGTCTCCGGGGCGACCGACTCGATGTGCGGAGCGGACGCGGGGTCGGCGAGCGCCCGAGCGTCGTCCACGGTCAGCGGCTTGGTGACGGTGGCGCCGGACGAGCGCGAGCCGCCGAAGCCGCCGCCCGAGGACACCGTGAGCGCGTTGGTGCCGAGCTTCTCGATCGAGTTCTTCACGGCCTGCGAGGAGCCGTTGCCGACCGCGAGCAGCACGATGACCGCGGCCACACCGATCAGCACCCCGAGCATCGTCAGCGCGGAGCGCACCTTGTTCGCCGCGAGCCCGCCGAAGGCGAAGCGCAGCGTCTCGAACGGGTTCACCGGCCGCCTCCGACCAGGGAGTCGTCCTCGCGCAGGGCGGGCGGCGGACCGTCGACGGGAGCCTGCCGCACATCCTCGACGATCCTTCCGTCGACGAGCCGGATGACCCGCTTGGCGTGCCGGGCCACCTCGTCCTCATGCGTGATCAGCACGACGGTGCGTCCCGCCGCGTTGAGCCGGTCGACGACGGCGAGCACCTCCTCGGTGCTGTGGCTGTCGAGGTTTCCGGTGGGCTCGTCCGCGAGCAGCATCGCGGGCGCGGTGACCAGCGCCCGGGCGACGGCCACGCGCTGTTGCTGGCCGCCGGAGAGCTCGTTGGGGCGGTGGTCCATCCGGTCGGCGAGCCCGACCAGGGTGAGCGCCGCCTCGGCCCGCCGGCGCCGCTCGGCGGGCTTCACACCCGCGTACGCCAGCGGCAGCTCGACCTGGGCGAGCGCGGGGGTGCGCGGCACCAGGTTGAACGACTGGAAGACGAAGCCGATCTTGCGGTTGCGCACCAGCGACAACTGGCGCTCGTCCAGGCCGCCGACATGGATGCCGTCGAGCAGGTACCGGCCGGAGGTCGGCACGTCGAGGCAGCCCAGGATGTTCATCAGGGTCGACTTGCCCGAGCCCGAACTTCCCATCACGGCCACGAAGTCGCCCTGCTGTACGACGAGTTCGACGCCGAGGGCCCGGCCGCTCACCGGGTCGATGGGTCCGCTGAGCGCGTGGACGGCCGCGTCGCCGTGTCCGTACGTCTTGATCAGGGAGCGCACCTCGATCACCGGCGCCGGGGCCCAGGGCCCGTCGCCGGACGCTGCCTCGGGCAGCGCCGCGGTTGTGCGCGGCCACAGGGGCGGCGTCATCCGCGGCCACCCCCGCCACCACCGGCACGGAAGCCGCCGCCACCGCCGCCGGTGCCGCCGCCCCCACGGGTGCGCGCGCCACCGCCGCCGCCGAGGCCGCCGGGGAAGGCGCCGCTCGGGAAGCCGCCGTTGCCCGTCGCGGACACGCTGGCCAGCTGTACCTTCTCGCCCTCGCTCAGACCGCTGAGGATCTGGTCGGAGCTGTCGCCCTCCAGGCCCACCGTGACCGGAGTGCGCTCGGTGGTGCCGTCGGCCTTGACCACGGTCACCGTACGGTCGGCGCCGGTGCCGGTCACCGCGGCCGTCGGCACCGACAGGGCGCCGGACGCCTCGCCCGTGACGACCTGGATGCTCGCGCTGAGCCCGGTGCGCAGGTTGGTGGTGGGGCTGGTGATGGTGAGGGTGGCCGCGTACTGCACGGCGCTCCCCGAACTGTTGCTGCCGCCGCCCCCGCCGGAGCCCGATCCGGAGCTGACGGGCAGTGAACTGACCGACAGAACCTTGGCGTTGAGGACCGTGCCCGACTCCGCGTTCAGCGTGACCGTGGCCGCCTGGCCGGGCTTCACCTTGAGCGCGTCGGCCTCCGAGAAGTTCGCGGTGACCTGCATGCCGGACGGATTGGTGAGGACCACGAAGCCGGACAGGGCCGAGGAGGACGCCGAACTGGCGTTGCTGGAGCCGGAGTTGGATCCGCCGCCCGAGCCGCCGCTGCCCCCGCTCGTGCCATTGCCGCCGGTTCCGGTGACCGTGTCGCCCGTCTTCGCCGACACGGACGCCACGGTCCCGGCGACCGGGGCCGTGAGCGTGGTCCCGTCCACCGCGCGCTGCGCCGCGTCCACCGCGTTCTGAGCCTGGGTGAGCTGCGCCTCGGCCTGCGCGAGCTGCGCGGGGTCGACCGTCGGCGAGGCGGCCGGGGCGGGCGCGGTGTTGGCGGAGCCCCGCGTCGAGGAGCCGCCGCCCGAACCGGAGGCCGTGCTCGAACTCGGCTGGCCCTCCTGCACCTTGGTGAGGTTGGCCTGGGCCGCCGTCAGCGACGCCTCGTCCTGGGCGAGGGTCTCCTTGGCGGCGGTGGCGTCCACCTTGCCGAGGACCTGGCCCCGGGACACCTTGTCGCCCGGCTTGACGTCGACCTCGGTGAGCTTGCCGCCGGTGGTGAAGTTCACCCCGGCGTCGCTCGGCGAGGCCAGCGCGCCGGAGCCGGACACGGTGGCGAGGACCGTGCCCTTGGTGACCGCGACGGTCTTCGAGCCGGTCCGCGCGGGGGTGTCGCTGTGGCTGGTCACTGCCGCGTAGGCGCCGCCGGCACCCGCCAGGACGGCCACACCGAGCACCGAGTTGATCAGGACGGCTTTGCGCCGTCGTGGGAGCACCTTCATGACGGCGGATCCTGGCCGCCCGCACTTTGGAACCCCTGGGAGCTTTCTGGGAGTTCCCTGGGAGCGCCGACACGGGCGAAACTTCGCATTGCGGGCGTCGGGTTACGTATCGGATCACCACGGGTGCCCCTGGAGCCCCGTACGGGCCCGGACGCCCAGGGAACTCCCAGCCCTTCCCCCGGAGGCGCCCACCCGGGTGCGGTTCAGTCATGGGTCGCCGACGGCGTACCACTCCAGCGAGGCCGTCGTCAGACCGACGCACCGAGGAGACACCGGACATGACCTGGACCAAGCGCCGGCCCGCCACCGCGCGCACCGCGATCGCCGTGCGGGCCGCCGTCTCCGCCACCGCGGTCGCCGCCTGCGGCCTGCTGCTCGCGGCCTGCTCGTCCTCGGCCGCCGCCCCCAGCACTCAGGCGAAGCCCGCCGCCTCCAGCTCCGCCGGGGCCAAGGGCATGGACGCCTACCGCCAGTGCCTGGCGCAGCACGGGGTCACGATGGCGCCCCGGCCGAGCGGCAGCGGCCGGCCGAAGGGCGCCGGAAGGCCGAGCGGCGCGGCCCGGCGGCCCGGGGGCGCAGGCGGCGGGTTCGGCGGCTTCGGGGGCGGAGCCTCCGCGGATCCGGCCCAGCGACAGGCCGCCCAGGCCTGTGCGAGCCAGCGCCCGCAGTTCAACGGCCGGGGTGGTGGCGGTGACAGCACCGCGATGAAGGCCTTCACCAGTTGCCTCAAGGACCACGGGGTCGTGCTTCCCTCGGCCTCCCCGGGCGCCGGGGGCGGCATGCGCGGCCTGAACACCTCCGACCCCAAGTCCGCGCAGGCCTTCGCGGTCTGCAAGGCACTGCTGCCGCAGCGCCACTCGGGCGCGCCGAGCCCTTCGGCAACCCCGACGGCCTGAGGCGAGCGGACCTCCTCCGTCCGGCTGGGAGCAGCCCGGACGGAGGAGGCGCCTTGTGGGCAGGGTGGTGGGACCTACACGTGCGGCCGGTGCCCCGGCTCCTGCTTGGGGAAGTGCTGGGTCGCGCCGGGCAGGGTCGGCTTCGGCAGCGTGGCCACCTCGCGCTTGGCCTCCTCCAGCTGCTTCGCCGTGTCGTCCGGCAGCTTCGGCGGCCGGGGCGAAGTGCTGCTGAAGCGGAAGGCGGAGGTCAGGTCGCCGAAGGTGCGGCGGCGCCACTGGCTGATGTTCGGCTCCTTGACCCCCGTGAAGTGCTCCAGGAAGCGCAGCGCCGAGGTGTGGTCGAAGGCTTCGCTCGCCACCCAACCACCCACGGTCCAGGGCGAGATGATGATGGCGGGCACCCGGAAGCCGCCGCCGATGGGCAGCCCGCCGACGAACTCGTCCGCGGTGCCCGCCTTCGGGGTCGGCGGCGCCACGTGGTCGAACAGGCCGTCGTTCTCGTCGTAGTTGAGGATGAACGCGGTCTTCGCCCACACCTTCGGGTTGGACGCGATGGCCTCGATCTTCTGGGACACGAAGTCGGCCCCCGCGGCCGGCAGATAGTCCGGGTGCTCGGACTGGTAGCTCGTCGGCATGATCCAGGAGACCGCCGGGAGCCGGTCGTTGCGGGCGTCGTCCTCGAAGGTGCCCTCGGGCTGCGGGCGCACCCCGCGCTCGTACAGCGGTGAGCCCGGCTTCGCGTCGCGGAAGGCCTGGAACTGCTCCAGCAGGTTGCAGCCGTAGTCGTCGTCCTGCTGGTAGACCTTCCAGCTGACCCCGGCGGCCTGGAGCCGCTCGGCGTACGTCGTCCAGCGGTACGGCGTGGGCGCGGAGTTGCTGGTGACCGGGCCGCCCTTGGTGCCGCCCGGGTCGATGCTGGCCGTCATCCAGTACAGGCGGTTCGGCCAGGTCGGGCCGAAGACGGAGCAGAAGTAGTTGTCGCAGATGGTGAAGGTCTCCGCGAGCGCGAACTGGAACGGGATGTCCTCGCGCGTGTAATAGCCCATCACATAGGGCCCGTTGACGCCGTCCGCCTTGCGGTGTGCGGGCAGCCACTGGTCCATCTTGCCGCCGTTCCACGCCTGGTGCTGCACGGCCCAGGCGTGGCTCGTGGACGGGATGGCCTGCGCGCTGGTGCTGTGCGTGTCCAGGTGGAACGGCAGCAGGTAGCCCCGCGGGTTCACCGCGTCGGGCTGGTAGAACACCGAACGCCCGTTGGGCAGCTTCAGGGCGCCCGGGTCGCTGAACCCGCGCACGCCCGAGAGGGTGCCGAAGTAGTGGTCGAACGACCGGTTCTCCTGCATCAGCATGACGACGTGCTCGACGTCGCGCAGCGAGCCGTTGCGCGGTGGTCCGGCGGCGACGGCCTTTTGCACACTGGGCGGCAGCAGGGACAGTGCCGCCGCGCCGCCGATGGCTCCGGCCGATCCCAGCAGTCTGCGTCGTGTCAACTCGGCCATGAACGCCCCTTCCAGAGCTGTCGGTTGAGACCAGTGACGTGGACCTGCCAGTCAGTGTGGCGTTGTTGGGTGTGGGGCGGTGGAGGGAACCGGTGAACTCGCGCCCAACGAAGAGCAAGGGCTTGCCAAAGCCCGGGCCGGAGCCTCACCCGGCCCGGCGGCGACCCCTCCCGCAGGGGTGCGCCATGCACGGAAGTCCCTTAGTCTCGACGAACCTGACGGATAGTCAGCATAAGGAAAGGGTGAGGTGATGATCGACATCCTGGACCGGCGGGTCGCCGAGGGCGAGGAACGGATTCGGCTCGATGTCACCGGCTCCGGCGTCGGCGTCCTCAGCCTGTGCCGGCCGGACAGGCTCAACGGGTGGAGCTGGGAGTCCAGCCGCCAACTGGGACTGCTCGCCGACCGCATCCGCTTCGACGAGTCGGTCAGGGTCGTGCTGCTGCGGGCCGAGGGCCGCGCCTTCTGCGCCGGCATCGACGTCACCGCCCCCGGCGGCGCCATCACCGGACGCTCCCCGGCCGAACGCACCCACCACTACTACGAAGGCATCCGCTGGGTCCACGAGCGCTTCGCCGCCTTCGCCGGACTGCCGCAGCCCGTCATCGCCGCCGCCCAGGGCTACTGCCTCGGCTTCGGCTTCGAGCTGGCCCTGATGGCCGACATCAGGATCGCCGCCGCCGACGCCGTCTTCGCGCTGCCCGAGACCGGGATCGGCGTGGCCGTCGACGCGGGCGGCGATCTGCGGATCGCGCGCGACGCGGGCGCCGGCTGGGCCAAACTGCTCGCGCTCACCGGCCGCCGCATCGACGCCCCCACCGCCGAACGCATCGGACTGATACAACACGTCGTCCCCCAGGGCGAGTTGGACTCCATCGGCAGCGATCTCGCGGCCGAGATCGCGGCCAACGCGCCCCTGGCCGTCCGGTCCGTCAAGCGCAACATCGACGCCTTCGCCGACGCGGGTCTCGCCGCGGCCCTCGACCGTACGGCTCTGACCGCCGCCCTCACCCTCACCTCCGAGGACGCCCGCGAGGGCTACGCCGCCAAGGCCGACCGGCGCCCGCCGGCCTTCGACGGGAAGTGAGAGCCCTTCCGAACCGGGGCTACTCCCCGAACGGCCCGCGCCCCAGCTGCTCCCGCACGCTGCTCACCGGCGGCGTCACCAGAGCGCGCCGCTGCCAGTTCGCACCGTCCACCACCAGCGTGTGACCGCTGATGAACCTGGCGTACGGAGAGGCGAGGAAGGTGGCCGCCCAGCCGAGCTCGCGCGGCAGCCCGACCCGCAACGCGGGCTGGCGCAGGGCCAGTTCACCCTCATCGGCGGCCCGGTCGAGCCCGGCGCGGATCGCCTCCGGCAGATCGGGGTGCGGCATCAGGCCGGGCACCAGACCGTTGACCTGGATGCCGTACGGCCCCCACTCCACGGCCAGCGTCTCGACGAGATTGCGCACCCCCGCCTTCGCCGCCGCCGAATGGGCGTGCCCCGGGCCGCCCGTCCAGGCGTACGAGGCGCCGATGCTGATCACCGAGCCGGGGGTGCCGGCCGCGAGGTGGCGGCGGGCGAACTCGCGGGTCATGAACCACGTTCCGGTCAGCGTGATGTCCAGGACCGCCCGCCAGGCGTTCGGCGACAAGTCCTCGGCCGGAGAAGGGAAGTTGGCGGCGGCGTTGTTCACCAGGACGGTCGGGACGCCGAGCACAGCCTCGGCCGCGTCGAAGACCTCGACGATCCGCTCCGGCTCCCTGATGTCGCACACCGCGGCCGCCACCCGCCCGCCGAACCCGGCCAGCTCTTGCTCGGCGGCCTTGAGCCGGTCCGCCGAGCGGCCCACGATCATGAGATCGGCGCCGAGCCGCGCGAACTCGGCGGCCATCGCCTTGCCGAGCCCCGACCCGCCCCCGGTCACCAGGACCACGCTGCCGTCGTACGTCCCGGGCGGCAGCGCGCACGCCCCGAGCGGGGGAGGCGCGGGCAGCCCGGGGTGGGTGGGACGCGGAGGCGGTGCGGCGTCGTCCGTCATGGCGCATCCTTACCGGCTGCCGCGCCAAACCGCCATGGCCGTGCGGGGCCCGAGCTCCGCCGCGACCTGACGGTGCATGGTCTCCTCGTCGGGCCGGCGCGGTTCCGCCGCAGGTCCGTACACCGGACGCGGGCCCGATCAGCCAAGCTGTTTCCCTTCGCGCAAGCGACCGCTTAGTATGCCCGCGAGCAGTGGAACGTACTCAGCGGTACGCAGCCGTATCGCGCCCAGCGTGTGGAGGCCCCGAATGCAGGCATGGCGAGTGCACGAGAACGGCGAGCCGGGCCAGGTGATGCGGCTCGAAGAGGTGGACCGGCCCGTGCCGGGCCCGGGCCAGGTGCTGCTGAGGGTGCGCGCCGCGAACATCAACTTCCCCGACGCGCTGCTCTGCCGGGGCCAGTACCAGATCCGCCCGCCGCTGCCGTTCACGCCGGGCGTGGAGATCTGCGGCGAGACCGAGGACGGCCGCCGGGTGATCGCCAACCCCGCGCTGCCGTACGGCGGGCTCGCCGAGTACGTCGTCGCCGACGAGGCGGCCCTGCTGCCCGCGCCCGAGGCCCTGGACGACGCCGAGGCCGCGGCCCTGCACATCGGCTACCAGACCGGCGTGTTCGGACTGCACCGCCGGGCCCACCTCCAGGAGGGCGAGACGCTGCTCGTGCACGCCGCCGCCGGGGGAGTGGGCAGCGCGGCCGTACAGCTCGGCAAGGCGGCCGGGGCGCGCGTCATCGGCGTCGTCGGTGGGCCCGAAAAGGCAGCTGTGGCACGGGAGTTGGGGTGCGATCTGGTCATCGACCGGCGCACCGACGACATCGTGGCCGCCGTGAAGGAGGCCACCGGTGGGCGGGGCGCCGATGTCATCTTCGACCCGGTCGGCGGTGACGCGTACGCCAAGTCCGCGAAGTGCGTCGCCTTCGAGGGCCGGATCGTGATCGTCGGCTTCGCGAGCGGTTCCGTTCCGGCGCCCGCACTCAACCACGCCCTGGTGAAGAACTACTCGATCGTCGGGCTGCACTGGGGGCTGTACGCGCAGAAGGACCCGGCCTCGATCGTCCGCTGCCACGAGCAGCTGACCAAGCTCGCCGCCGAGGGCGCGATCAAGCCGCTCATCAGCGAGCGGGTCCCGCTGAAGGACGCCGCGGCCGCCGTGCAGCGCGTCGCCGACGGCACGACCACCGGCCGCGTGGTCGTCCTCCCGGACGGAGCAGCCCGATGACCGACGCCGCCGAACTCCGCGCCCGTACGCGGGAGTTGCTCGCTCAGCACCCGCCCGCCGGCACCGAGCCCCTCGACTTCCTCAAGGCCCGCTTCGACGCCGGGCTCGCCTGGGTGCACTACCCGGTCGGCCTCGGCGGCCTCGGCGTGCCGCGCTCGCTCCAGGCCGTCGTCGACGCCGAACTCGCCGCCGCCGGGGCGCCCGACAACGACCCCCGCCGGATCGGCATCGGCCTCGGCATGGCCGCGCCGACCGTCCTCAAGTACGGCACCGAGGAGCAGAAGCGGCGCTTCCTGCGCCCGCTGTGGGTGGGCGAAGAGGTCTGGTGCCAGCTGTTCAGCGAGCCCGGCGCTGGCTCCGACCTCGCGGCGCTCGGCACCCGTGCCGTACGCGACGGGGACGGCTGGGTGGTCGACGGGCAGAAGGTGTGGACGTCCAGCGCGCACCTGGCCCGCTGGGCCATCCTGATCGCCCGCACCGACCCCGGCCTGCCCAAGCACCAGGGCATCAGCTACTTCATCTGCGACATGACCGACCCCGGTGTCGAGGTGCGGCCGCTGCGCCAGATCACCGGCGAGGCCGAGTTCAACGAGGTGTTCCTCACCGGTGTGCGCATCCCCGACGCCCACCGGCTCGGCGAGATCGGCGAGGGCTGGAAGGTCGCCCAGACCACCCTCATGAACGAGCGGGTCTCCATCGGCGGCATGCGCATCCCGCGCGAGGGCGGCATGATCGGCCCGGTCGCCCGCGCCTGGCGCGACCGGCCCGAGCTGCGCACCCACGACCTGCACCAGCGGCTGCTCACCCTGTGGGTGGAGGCCGAGGTCGCCAGGCTCACCGGCGAGCGCCTTCGCCAGCAGCTCGTCGCGGGCCAGCCCGGCCCCGAGGGCTCCGGAATGAAGCTCGCCTTCGCCCGGCTCAACCAGGAGATCAGCGGCCTGGAGGTCGAACTCCTGGGCCAGGACGGCCTGTTGTACTCCGACTGGACCATGCGTCGGCCCGAACTCGTCGACTTCACCGGCCGCGACGCCGGATACCGCTATCTGCGCTCGAAGGGCAACTCCATCGAGGGCGGCACGAGCGAAGTGCTCCTGAACATCGTCGCCGAACGCGTCCTCGGCCTGCCCGCCGAGCCGCGCAACGACAAGGACGTCGCCTGGAAGGACCTGACCCGATGAAAGCGCAGACAGCGCAGACCGACGCGGAAGCCACCCCCGACCTGCTGTACTCGGAGGCCGAGGACGACCTCAGGGCGGCCGTGCGCTCCCTGCTCGCCGACCGCACCGACACCCCGTCCGCGCTCGCCCGCGCCGAGTCGGACACGCCGTACGACCCGGAGCTGTGGCGCTCGCTCGGCGCCGGGATGGACCTCGCGGGGCTGCTCGTCCCCGAGAAGCTCGGCGGACAGGGCGCCTCGCACCGTGAGGCCGCGGTCGTTCTGGAGGAGATCGGCCGCGCGGTGGCGCCGGTCCCGTACCTCACCAGCGCCGTCGTAGCAACCGAAGTGCTCCTGGCGCTGGATCCAGAGATCGATGAAGTCGCCTCCCTGCTAAGGGAGTTGGCGTCAGGGCGCCGGACCGCGGCCCTCGTCGTGCCGTTCTCGGCGGGCCCGCACTCGGTGCGGCTGCCCGGGACGCTCGCCGGGACCGTCAGCGCGGTCGCCGACGCGGCCACCGCCGACGTGCTCCTCGTGCCGACCGGCGAGGGCCTGTACGCCGTCGACGCCACGGATGTCGCGGTCACCCCGCTCACGCCGCTCGACCTGACCCGCCCGCTGGCCGCCGTCACCCTCGACGGCGTCAGCGGCACGCCGCTGGCCGACGCGGACACGGCGCTCGCCGCCGTGCGCCGGGGCCTGCTGGCCGGGGCCGGGCTGCTCGCCTCCGAGCAACTGGGCGTCGCCGAGTGGTGCCTGACCGAGACGGTGACGTACACCCGCGAGCGCAAGCAGTTCAACCGGCCGGTCGGCTCGTTCCAGGCGCTCAAGCACAGGATGGCGCAGCTCTGGCTGGAGGTCGTCTCCGCGCGGGCCGCCGCCCGCAACGCCGCCGACGCGCTCGCCACCGCCAGCCCCGAGGCGCCGCTCGCGGTGGCGGTCGCCCAGGCGTACTGCGCCCGGGTCGCCGTGCGCGCCGCCGAGGAGTGCGTGCAGCTCCACGGCGGCATCGGCATGACCTGGGAACATCCGGCCCACCTGTACCTGAAGCGGGCCAAGTCGGCCCAGATCGCACTCGGTTCGGCCGGAGAACACCGGACGGCGATCGCCGAACTGGTCGACCTGCGGGCATCCTGAGGGAGGACCGGGTGTTGCCCCGTCCTCCTGCGGACGGGGGAGCACCCGGCAGTCCACCCTGCGGACGGCGAGCACCTGGCTCCCTCGCGCCTTGGCATCATCGGCCGATGAGTGATCACCGGCGCACCGAGCCCGCCAAGACGGCCGACGACCGCACGTCGCTGACCGCGTTCCTCGACCACCAGCGCGAGACCCTCGCCTGGAAGTGCGCGGGCCTGAGCGCGGAACAGCTCAAGCAGAAGGCCGTGCCGACCTCGCGGCTCACCCTGCTCGGCCTGGTCCGGCACGCCGTCGAGGTCGAGCGGAGCTGGTTCCGGCTCGTCCTGAACGGCGAGCGGCTCACGTCCTACTGGCCTCGCACGGCCGACGGGGGGTTCGGCGAGTTCCATGTCGCGGACGCCGACGTGGACGAGGCGTTCGCCGCCTGGCGGGCCGCGTGCGAGGACTCCCGCTCCGCGGCCGACGCCTTCAACTCCCTTGACGAAACAGTGGAGTTCCGCGAGGAGACCATCTCGCTGCGCTACATCCTCACGCACATGATCGAGGAGTACGCCCGCCACAACGGCCACGCCGATCTGCTCCGCGAGGCCATCGACGGCACGACGGGCGAGTAGCGCCCTCGCCCCCGCCTCCCGCGGCCCCGGTCCGCGCCACCCGCACGGACCGGGGCCGTGCCGTTTTTGACCCCTCCTTTACTGGCGGGTTTAATTGCGATTTGTTCGCAATAGCAGTGGATCTTCAGCAAGGGGTGTGGGCCGCATGACCGCCCGTTCCATACGTGCCACGGCCGCCGCCGTACTGGCCGGGGCTCTCGCCGTCGGCACGGCCGCCTGCTCCAACCCGGGCGGTGGGGCGGCCGGAAGCGGCAAGAAGGACTCCGCGGTCGTGGGCATCGCCTACGAGCCCGAGACGCTCAGCCCGCTCCTCGGCTACGGCAAGGACGGCAACTCCAAGCTCTTCGACGGGCTCCTCACCTTCGACGCGGACATGAAGCTGCGGCCCGCGCTCGCCACCGCGCTGCCCGAGGTGAGCGCGGACCGGCTGACGTACACGTACAAGCTGCGCCAGGGCGTGAAGTTCAGCGACGGCAAGCCGTTTACGGCCAAGGACGTCGTGTTCACCTACACGAAGATCCTCGACCCGAAGACCAACAACCCCTCCAAGGGCGAGCTCGACGCGGTGAAGTCCGTCGAGGCCCAGGGCGACGACTCGGTGGTCTTCACCCTCAAGTACCCCTACGCCCCGTTCGCCGAGCGGACCGTGCTGCCCGTCGTCCCCGAACACGTCGCGGCCCCGCAGGACGTCAACTCGGGCGCCTTCTCCAGCGCGCCCGTCGGCACCGGCCCGTACACGCTCACCAAGTGGTCGAAGGGCGAGAAGATCACCTTCTCGGCGAACCCCTCCTACTGGGGCGGCGCGCCCGCCGTGAAGAAGTTCACGATGGCGATCATCAAGGACGACGACGTGCGCGCGACCCGGCTGCGGGCCGGCGACCTCGACGGCGCGATCCTGCCGCCCAACCTCGCCAAGACGTTCAAGGGTGAGAAAGGCAAGAAGACGTACGTGGCGAAGACGTACGACTACCGCAACGTCACCCTGCCCACCGGCAACAAGGTCGCCGGTGACACCGCCGTGCGCCAGGCCCTCGACCTCGCCGTCGACCGCGAGGCCATGGTCGACCGCATCCTGGAAGGCGCGGGCAAGCCGGCCTACGGCCCGGTGCCGACCGGCAGCCCGTGGTTCGCCGCCGGCACCGAGCGCGCCCACGACCTCGGCAAGGCGCGGAAGATCCTCGACGACGCGGGCTGGAAGCCGGGCGCCGACGGCATCCGCGAGAAGGACGGCGTCAAAGCCGCCTTCCCGCTCTGGTACCTCTCCGGCGACAAGCTCCGCCAGGACCACGCCCTGGCGTTCGCCTCCGACGCCAAGAAGGCGGGCATCGCCGTCACCACCCAGTCCGGCACCTGGGAGGTCATCGAGCCCCGCATGAAGCAGGACGCGGTCCTCGCCGGCGGCGGCTCGCCCGGCGACCCCGACTTCGACCAGTACAACCTGCTCAAGTCCTCGCTCGCCGGCGACGGCTTCAACAACATGGCCTCGTACGCCAACGACACCGTCGACAAGGCCCTCGACGACGCCCGCAAGAGCGGCGACCAGGCCGTCCGCAAGACCGCGTACGACACCGTTCAGCGCGAGCTCGTGAAGAACCCGGGCTACACCTTCCTCACCCACATCGACCACCTGTACGTCGTCAACGACAAGTGGGACGGCCCTTCCACCCAGGTCGAACCGCACGACCACGGGCTCGCGTCCGGCCCCTGGTGGGACGTCGAGAAGTGGACCCCGAAGAAGTGAGCCGCCGCCTTCCGTGGGAGGCGATGGGCCGCATGGCCGGCCGGCGGATCCTGTCCGCCGTCCCCGTCCTGCTCGCCGTCACCTTCGGCGTCTTCGCGGTCGCCGCCGCGTCCCCCTTCGACCCCGTCAAGGCGTACGCGGGCACCGCCGGACTCACCGCGTCCCAGGCCGAGTTGGATCAACTGCGCGCCAACCTCGGCGTGGACCAGCCGTTCGTGCAGCGCTGGTGGGACTGGCTGACCTCGGCCCTCGGCGGCGACCCCGGCGACTCCAGCGTGCTGCGCCAGCCCGTCGCCGACGTCATCGCCGAACGCATCGGCTGGTCGGCGCTGCTCGCCATCGCCGCCTTCGCCGTCGCGATCCTGCTCGGCATCGCGCTCGGCGTGCTCGCCGCGCGCCGCCGCGGCGGCTGGCTCGACCGCTCGGTCAGCTCCGCCGCCTACACCCTCGAAGCCGCCCCCGCCTTCTGGCTCGGCCTGCTCGCCATCTGGTTCTTCGCGCTGAAACTGGGTGCGCTGCCGGCCGGGGGCCTCACCGACACCGCGAGCGACACGGTCACCCCCGGCCAGGTCATCAGCCACCTCATGCTCCCGGCAGGCGTGCTCGGCCTGTCCCAACTGCCCTGGTTCTTCCTGTACGTACGCCAAGGCGTCGGCGACGCGCTGGCCGAGGACCCGGTGCGCGGGGCGCGGGCGCGCGGCCTCGCCGAACGCACCGTCCTGACCGGCCACGCCCTGCGCTCCGGCATGCTCCCCATGCTGACCCTGATCGGCTCCCGCGTGCCCGAGCTGATCACCGGCGCGCTGCTCGTCGAGACGGTCTTCAGCTGGCCCGGCATCGCCGCCGCCACCGTGCAGGCCGCGACCTCCGTCGACTTCCCGCTGCTCGCCGCCCTCACGGTGCTCGCGACCGCCGCCGTGCTCCTCGGCAACCTGCTCTCCGACCTCCTGTACGGACTCGCCGACCCGAGGGTGGGATTCGATGGCTGACGTACGCCTCGGCAGATCCACCCGCACCGTGCGGGTGCGCACCTCGGCCGTCATCCTGGCCGTCGTCGTGCTCGCCGTCGTCCTGGTGCCGCCCCTGGTCCAGCTCGACCAACAGGCCGTGGACCTTGCCAGGAAGCTCCAACCCCCGTCCTGGGCCCACCCGTTCGGCACCGACGACGTGGGCCGCGACCTGCTGCTCCGCTGCGTGTACGGACTGCGGGTCTCCCTGCTGGTGGGCGCCGTCGCCGCGCTCGCCGCGACCCTCATCGGCACCGCGGTCGGCGCCGTCGCCGGAGCCTTCGGGGGCTGGACCGACCGGGTCGTCATGCGGCTCGTCGACACCTGCTCGTCCGTACCGCACCTGCTGCTCGGCATCTTCGTCGTGGCGATGTTCCGCCCAGGAGTGTGGCCGGTCGTGGTGTCGGTCGCGCTGACGCACTGGCTCTCGACGGCCCGCATCGTCCGCTCCGAAATCCTGTCCCTGCGCTCGCGCCCCTACATCGACGCGGCGATCTCGGGCGGCGCCTCGCGGTGGCGGGTGACGGTCCGTCATCTGCTGCCCGCTGTGTGGCCGCAAGCCGGTCTTGCCGCGGTTCTCATGGTGCCGCACGCCATGTGGCACGAGTCCGCCCTGTCCTTCCTCGGCCTCGGCCTGCCCGCCCACCAGGCCAGCCTCGGCAACCTCGTCCAGAGCGCACGCGGCACGCTGCTCGCGGGCGACTGGTGGCCGACCCTGTTCCCCGGCCTCCTCCTGATCGTGCCGACCCTCGCCATCGCGGGCCTGGCCGGAGCCTGGCGGGAACGGCTCAGCCCGCGCCGCCGATCGGAGCTGATGTTGTGACCGCTGTGACCTCGGTGACGTCTGGGGCCCCGAACGCGCTCTCCGTACGGAACCTCTCCGTACGCTTCCGGATGCGGGGCGGCGGACACATCGCCGCCGTCACCGATGCCTCCTTCGACCTCGCGGCGGGGGAGTGCCTCGCGCTCGTCGGCGAGAGCGGCTGCGGAAAGTCGGTCCTCGCCTCCGCGCTGCTCGGCCTGCTGCCCGCCAACGCCGAATCCGAGGGCGTCGCGCTGCTCGACGACGGCACGGACCTGATCACCGCCGACGAGCGGCTCCTCGCCCGCACGGTACGGGGCCGGCGCATCGGCCTCGTACCGCAGAGCCCGGCCGCCCACCTCACCCCCGTACGCACGGTGCGCAGTCAACTGGAGGAAACCATAAGAGAGTTGACCCCCGCCCCGCGCAAGGCGCTGCGTGCGGCGGCGCGGGACGTGGCCGGGCGGGCGGCCTTCCCTGCGGACCACCTCGACCGCTACCCGCACGAACTGTCCGGCGGGCTCGCCCAGCGTGCCGCGACCGCGCTCGCCCTCGTCGGTGACGCACCTCTGCTGCTCGCGGACGAACCGACGACGGGGCTCGACCGCGCCCTGGTCGAGCGCACGGCCGACGAACTGCGCCGCACCGTCGACGAGGGCCGCGCCCTGCTGATGATCACGCACGACCTGGCGGCCGCCGCCCGGATCGCGGACCGGGTCGCCGTGATGTACGCGGGCCGCATCGTCGAACTCGCCGACGCCACCAGGTTCTTCGGCGAGCCGGGTCCCCGGCACCCGTACGCTCGTGGTCTGCTCGATGCCCTGCCGGAACGATCCTTCCAGCCCATCCCCGGCATGCCGCCGGAGCTGGGAGACCTCCCGGCGGGGTGTGCGTTCGCACCCCGCTGCGACCTGGCCGACGCGCTCTGCGGCACCCAGCCGCGGTTCGACGGCCGGGCCGCCTGCCACCACGCCCACGCGGAGGAGCCCAGCCGTGCTTGAGCTCAGCAACATCACAGCCGGTTACGAGCGGGGCAGGCCCGTGGTGCGCGACGTCAGCCTCGCCGTGTCCCACGGCGAGGCGGTCGGCCTGCTCGGCCCCAGCGGCTGCGGCAAGTCCACCCTGGCCAGAGTCGCGGCCCTGCTGCACCGACCCGACGCCGGAACAGTCGTCCTGGACGGCACCACCGTCACCGACTACCGCCACCGCGCCCCGCGCGCCCTGCGCACCACCGTGGGCGTCGTCTTCCAGTCGCCCCGCCTCTCCGCCGACCCGCGGCTGCGGCTGCGCGACCTGATCGCCGAGCCCCTGAAGGCGACCGGCCGGCGGATCGAGATCCGCGAGCGCGTGGACGCGCTGGCCCACGCGGTCGGCCTCGGCGGCGACCTCCTGACCCGCAGCGCCCACGAAGTCAGCGACGGCCAGCTCCAACGCGCCTGCCTGGCACGAGCGTTGGTGCTCCGTCCACGCCTGCTGATCTGCGACGAGATGACCGCGATGCTCGACGCGTCGACGACGGCCGCGCTGGTCGCGGCGGTCGAGAACTACCGCCGCGAGACGAAGGCGTCCCTGCTGGCCGTCGGCCACGACCAGGTACTCCTCGACCGCTGGTGCGACCGCACAGTCAGCTGGGAGGCCCCGCCGCAGGCCTGACCGGCGGGTGAAACGGGGACGAAGGACCGGCCAACTCATGGTAGCCACACGTCAGTTGTGCGCAACGCGACGCATACTCGGTCGCGTCCGTCCCTCGTTCCCCGGGAGCGCACCCATGGCCCACCTCACCCGCCGCAGTGCCGTCGCCACCCTCGCCGCGGCCGTCGCCGTGCCCGCCCTGGCCGGCACCGCCCGCGCGGCCGCCCATCCCTCCCGTCCCAGGCCCCTGCGCAGAACCCACGCGCACAACGACTACGAGCACATCCACCCCCTCTTCGACGCCCTCGCGCACGGCTTCACCAGCGTCGAGGCCGACATCTTCCTCGTCGACGGCCGGCTCCTGGTCGGCCACGACCCCGCCGAGCTCGACCCGAGCCGCACCCTCGAATCCCTCTATCTCGACCCGCTGCGCAAGCTGATCCGCGCCAACCACGGCTCGGTGTACCGGGGTTACCACCACCCGCTCCAGCTGCTCATCGACATCAAGACCGAGGGCGCGGCCACCTACCTCGAACTCGACCGGCACCTCGTCCCCTACCGGCACCTCCTCAGCTCATGCGCGCACGGCCGGGTGCGGACCGGCGCCGTCACCGCGGTCATCTCCGGCGACCGCGGCGCCCGTACGCCCATGGAGGCGCAGCGGGTGCGGTACGCCTTCTACGACGGGCGGCTCGACGACCTCGGGACGGCCGCCACCGCCTCCTTCATCCCGCTGATCAGCGAGGCCTGGACCGACCACTTCACCTGGACCGGCACCGGGCCCTTCCCCGCCGCCGAACGCGCCGAGCTGCGCGACCTGGTGGCCCGCAGCCACGCGGGCCGCCAGCGGCTGAGGTTCTGGGCGACCCCCGACTCCGCCGGGCCCGAACGCGACGTCCTGTGGCGCGAGCTCTACGCCGCCGGGATCGACTGGTTCAACACCGACGACCTCGCCGGACTCGAAACCTTCCTCCGTGCCCACGGCGAGTAGCGGGATCACACGCAGTCAACACCCGTACGGCGGACATGTCTTGAGCCGGTGAGCAGCGCCTCCTCCGCCACACTGACGCCCGAATGCCGCGAATCCGGCGCGGCGGAGGAGGCTCGTCATGGCTGTTTCGATCTCGGTGGTCCTGCTGCTGGTGGTGCTCGCGGTGATCTTCCTGCGGAGCGGTGGGCTCAAGCCCTCGCACGCGATCGTCTGCGCCCTGCTCGGCTTCTTCCTGGCCGGGACGAGCATGGCGACCACCATCCAGGACGGCCTCAACGCGACGGCAGGTGTGGTCGGTAGCCTCAAGCCATGACCAAGGCCCGCCGGAAGATCACCGCCGAGGAACGGCGCGCCCGCCTCGGCGCCCGCCACCTGCTCACCCCCGCCGCCCGCGCCAACGCCCCGGAGGCGGTCGCCGAGGCGGTGCTCGGCCTGCACGCCACGGACCCCGCGTCCGTGTACCTCAGCGTCGCCGCCCGGCTGAAGGACCCCGCCGTGGCGGACCTGGAGCGCGCGCTGTACGAGGACCACACGCTGGTGCGGATGCTCTGCATGCGGCGCACCATGTTCGTGGTGCCGCGCGAGCTCGCCCCCGTCGTGGACGCGTCGACCGCCCGCGCCGTGGCGGCCCGCGAACGCAAGAACCTCGCCAAGGTCATCCAGGAACAACTCGGCTTCGACGAGCGCTGGTTCGCCGCGACCGAGGCCGCGGTCCTGGCCGCCCTCCAGCGGCGCGGCGAGGCCACCGCTGCCCAACTCGCCGACGAAGTACCCGACTTGAAGTCGCAGATCGTCCAGGCCGAGGGCAAGCCGTACGAGGCCCGGCCCCGCATCACCAGCCGCTTCCTCGGCGTGATGGCCGCCGAGAGCCGCATCCGGCGCGGCCGGCCGCTCGGCACCTGGGCCTCCAGCCAGTACCGCTGGATCCCCGCCGAACCGCACCCCGACCTGCCCGTCGACGAGGCCAAGGCGGAGCTCGCCGGGCGGTACCTGGCGGCGTTCGGGCCCGCCACCACGGAGGACGTCAAGTGGTGGACGGGGTGGACGCTCACCGACACCCGCAAGGCGCTGGCCCGCACCGACGCGGTCGAGGTCGACCTCGACGCCGGTCCGGGCCATGCGCTGCCCGCCCACCTCGAACCCCCTGCCGAGCCCGAGCCCTGGGCTGCGCTGCTTCCCGCCCTCGACCCCACCCCGATGGGCTGGCGGCATCGTGACTGGTACCTCGATGCCGGTCACACGGCCGAACTCTTCGACACGAACGGGAACATCGGGCCGAGCGTCTGGTGGAACGGGCGGGTCGTGGGTGGGTGGGCTCAGCGGGCCGACGGCTCGATCGTTACGGAGGTCCTCGCGGGGGCGGGGGTGGGGCGGGACGCGCGGGCGGTGATCGATGTCGAGGCGGATCGGCTTGCCGCGTTCTTCGGCGATGTGCGCATCAAGCCGAGCTTCCGCACGCCATTGGAGCGGCGGCTCGCTCAGTAACCCCTGGCGGGGTGCGGCTTTCGGGTGCGGGCCCGGCGGGGCCGGTCGGGTTGGTTGCGCAGTTCCTCGCGCCCCTGAAACCCGCCTTCGGGCGCGGGCCGTCCGTGGTTGCTCGCGCCGTTCCCCGCGCCCCATACGGGGCCCGAGCCGCAACCAGGTGGGCTCAGAGCTCGTGTTGCACCCTCATGACGTGAACATGAAACCCCCTCAGCTTCCATGGACACTTCAAGCAGGCACCTCTAACGTCCGGTGGCGGCGCGACGACTTTCGTACGTACGCATACCGAGGAGCCGCATGTCCCGCAGAGTGTTCGCCCGCGCACTGGCCCTGACGCTCGCCGTCACCGCGGGCACCCTGGTGGGGCCGGCCGGTGTCCGGGCCGCTGGGCCGCCCAGCGGGTCGGTGTCTCGTCTGTGAAGGCCCCGTGCTGGTACTTGGTGACGAATACCAAGCGAACGTGCACGTGGTGGACGACATGACAGCCCATGCGTACACCAGGGTTTGGGTTCCTCTGTGGTGACATCAGTGAAATTGCTACGGTGATGGCGTGAGTGCGGAACTCGTCTATGAAAAGCGGCACGGGCATTCAGCCCGGCTGGCGCTGTCTCCTGCGCTCGTACTCAAGGCGGATGATCAGGCGCATGCGGCCCGGACGATGTGGAATCTGCTGCACGCATGGTGGCAGATGATGCCGAAGGACAAGCGGACCCTGGCGAACGCGGACGCCGCCATCCGGCAGGCCCGCAAGGACATCGACTTCCTCGCCGCACTTCCCGCGCAGGCCGCCCAGGCGGTTCTGAAGACGTACGCCCAGGCATGGAAGAACTGCTGGGACGGCCGCGCCGACGCACCGAACTTCAAAGGCCGACTCCGAACGGTGATGTCCGTTGACATCCCGCAGGGCCGTGACCTGAACATCACTCGCGTGCATCGCCGCTGGGGCATGGTCAACATCCCCAAGATCGGCCGAGTCCGCTTCCACTGGACCAAAAACCTGCCGGTCGGCAAACACGCCAACGCCGAGAACCGGATCACCGGCGCGCGGCTGGTCAAAGACGCTCTCGGCTGGCACATCGCCTTCCGCGTCCAGACCCTTGAAGCCACGCCTGGGCCCCACACGGGGCCCGAGGTCGGCATCGACGCTGGAGTGAACATCCCGCTGGCCCTGTCCGACGGCAACCACCAGGACCACTGCCTCCCAGCGAAGACGGCGGACGGCACGGCCGACCGCGACAAGTGGCTGAACCCCAACGAGAAGGCCAAGCTGCTGCGCCTGGAACAGCGAGCCGCCCGGCGCAAGCAGTACCGCAAACCCGGCGAACATACTTCGAACCGGCTTCACCGCACCTACGACCAGATCGCCGAGCTCCGTGCGAAAGCCAAGCGCCGAGCCCTCGACTGGCAGCACAAGACCACCAGCGAGATCGCGGCGAAGTACAGCGTGATCGTGGTAGAAGACCTCAACATCACGAACATGGTCAAGTCCGCCAAGGGCACCGATGAGGAACCTGGGAAGAACGTTGCCCAGAAATCCGGCCTCAACCGCTCCATCAGCCAAGAGGCATGGGGCCGCACCGTCACCATGCTGACGTACAAGACCGCACGTCATGGGGGCACAGTCCACAAGGTTCCCGCCCCTGGAACCTCCCAGCGCTGCTCGATGTGCGGGTTCACCACTCCCGGCAGCCGGGAGTCTCAGGCCGTGTTCGTGTGCAAGAACCCCGACTGCGGCTGGTCAGGCAACGCCGACCACAATGCAGGCCGGAACATCTTGCACCTGTACCGGATGGGCCTCGCGCTCATCCCGGCTGCCGGGAGGGCAGTCGCCAGGCGCGCTCGCCGCGTCAAGCCCGCCACCGCAAGGTAGGCAGGAATCTCCTCCGTTCACGGAGGAGAACACTTCAAGAGAAGGAGCCCAACGCGCTCGGCATCGACGCCTGGTACCTGACCGCGGTCGACTTCCGCACCGGCGCCGTCCGCTGGAAGAAGCTCACCGGAACCGGCCCCGGGTACGACAACAACTGGGCGCCGATCACCATCGGCCCGGACGGCACCGCGTACGTCGGCGTCTTCAACGGCATCGTGGCCGTGCACGACCGGGACTGAGGCCCCAGGGGGCGGCGGTTCAGATCAGCCGCGACCGGATGAGGAACCGCACGCCTTCCGGCGCTTCGAGCGAGAACCCGCTGCCCCGGCCCTCCACCACGTCGACGATCAGCCGGGTGTGCCGCCACAGTTCGTACTGGCTCTTCGGCATCCAGAACGGGACGCGCTCAGCCACTCCCTCCACCGCGAGGGAGGCGAGCAGGACGTCCGAGCCGCCGGTACGGAACTCTCCCTCCGGGTAGCACATGGGCGCGCTGCCGTCACAGCAACCGCCCGACTGATGGAACATCAGCGGGCCGTGCTTCGATCGCAGTGTGCGGATCAACTCGCGTGCCGCAGACGTGAGTTCAACGGGTGGGGCGTCGGTTGCCGGGGGTGTTCCCGGATGTTCCGCGGGCGTCATCTCTCCCTCGCTCCTCCGGCCCGCGCAACAGCCCCCTGCGGGCCATGGCGTGCGGATCCGGTAGCCACACCTCACCATGCGGGTGGTTGCAAGCGGGTTGCAACCACCTGGCGTCCGGGGGCCTGGCACCACCCCCTTCCGGGCCCCAAGCCTCCTGACCCGGGCCCGGGTCCTGCCACAGGATCGTGAGCGACAGATCCGTACGGCGAGAACAGAAGGCAGGGGGCTCGGCGATGACCGGTCACACTCGGCGGAACGTGCTGCGGGGCACGGCGGCGATCGCGCTGGCGGGAGGCACGACGGCGCTGCGCGGCGGCCCACCCGCGCCCATGGCTCCCGCCGCCTCCGCGCCCCCGGGCCAAAGCCCCTTCCTCGAAGGCGTCTTCGCGCCGGTGACGGAAGAGCTGACAGCGTTCTCGCTGCCCGTCACCGGCCGCATCCCGCACGAGCTGAACGGCCGCTATCTGCGCAACGGCCCCAACGCCTTCGGTATCGAGGACCCGCGGGCCCACCACTGGATGATCGGCCCCGGCATGGTGCACGGCGTGCGCCTCAGGAACGGCCGCGCCGAGTGGTACCGCAATCGCTGGGTCCGCTCGGCCGCCGTCGCCGGGGAACTGGGGGAGAAGTACCCGGGGCCGGTGCCCGAGAACGACTTCGCCTGCAACACGCATGTGATCCCGTACAAGGGCCGCATTCTCGCGATGCAGGAGAGCGGGCCGCTGCCGTACGAGCTCGACGGCGAGCTCAACACGCTGCGCCCGTACGACTTCCGCGCCACGCTGAGCGGGTCCTTCGCCGCACACACCAAGTACGACGCCCACGCGGACGAGTTGCACGCCATCGCGTACTACCCGACCTGGGACCACGTCCGCCACATCGTCGTGGACCGCACCGGGAAGGTGACCAGGACGACTCGGATCCCCATGCCGGCGGGCTCGATGGTGCACGACTTCGGGCTCACCGAGCGGCACGTCGTCGTCATCGACATCCCGGTCACCTTCGATCCGGAGGCGGCCCGTAGCGGCGCTCCCGTGCCGTACGCGTGGGACGACCACCATGCGGCACGGGTCGGAGTCATGCCGCGCGGGGGCGGCCCGGTCCGCTGGTTCGAGGTGGACCCCGTCTTCTACTCGCACACGCTCAACGCGTACGACGAGGGAGCGACCGTGGTCATGGATCTCACCACCTACCCGGCGCCGTTCTTCGTCGCCGGGCGCGGCTCGGGTGGCCCGGCCGCGACGGGGACGCCCGCGCTCGACCGCTGGACGATCGACCTGGAGCACGGCCGCGTCCACCAGCGGCGGATCGACGACCGGCCCCAGGAGTTCCCGCGCGTGAACGAGGCGACGGTGTCCAGGCGCCACCGGTACGGCTACTCCGCGGCCGCCGCCGAGTTCTTCGCCGCGTACGAGACGGTCGATGGGGTCCCGCCCGACAAGGCGTTCAGCAGCGCCCTGATCAAGCAGGACCTGCTGCGCGGCACCTCACAGGTGCACCGGCTGCCGAAGGCGGCGGCCGCGGGCGAAGCCGTGTTCGTGCCGCGCGACGCGCACGGCCACAAGGCGGCCGAGGACGACGGCTACGCGCTCGCCTACGTCCACGATCCGGAGCGGGGCGCGAGCGACCTGGTGATCCTGGCCGCCCAGGACTTCACCGGAGAGCCGGTCGCCCGCATCCACCTGCCGGGCCGGATACCCCTTGGTTTCCACGGCAGTTGGGTACCCGACGCCTGAGGTGACTCCGTGTCAGATGAGGTCCATCGCCGCCACCTCGTCGGGGCTGCCGTAGCTGACCGGCCCCTGGAAGCGCCGACGGGCGGTGGCGAACCACCAGACGGTGGCGATGAGCAGCACCGCGCCGAGCGCGATCGGCGCGTAGTTGAAGTTGTCGACGGTGATCGGGGAGGCCTGGGGCAGCATGAACAGCACGCTGCTGAGCACGATCCAGATCACGGCGACCGCCGCCACCGGCCTGCCCCAGCGCCCCAGGTTCCACGGGCCGGGCGCGAAGTCGTCCAGCCGCAGCCGCAGGAAGATGGGCACCCCGTACGCCAGGTACAGGCCGACCACGTTGACGCTCACGATGGCGGTGAAGGCGGTGTGCGACCACAAGGCCGGAATGATCAGCACCAGCGCACAGGCCGCGGCGAGCCACACCGCCTTCACGGGGGTGCGGGTGCGCAGCGACACCGAATGCCACCAGCGCGACCCCGGCATCGCCCCGTCCCGCGAAAAGGCGAAGATCTGCCGGGTGTTGCTGGTCATGTTGGCCAGGCCGCAGAACAGCATGGCCCCGATCACGATCAGCAGGAGCAGCTTGGCGGTGCCCGCGCCGAGCGCGTCGACGAGGATCTGCACGGGCGGGGCCGCCGAGGTGATCTCGGCCGCGTAGTCGCGGATCGCGTACACGAGGGCCAGCATGAGGACGAGTCCGGCGAGCGCCGAGTAGATGATCGCGCGCATGATGCCCTTGGGCGTGTTGACGGTGGCCCTCACCGTCTCCTCGGACATGTGGAAGCTGCCGTCGAAGCCGGTGAACGTCCAGCTCGTCACGAGGAGGCCCAGCATCGCGGCGTACAGACCGTTGCTGAACCCGGTGCTGTTGACGAAGTGCGTCGCGAACGAGGCCGGCTGGTGCGAGGAGGGCTTCACGGTCAGGGCGACGACGATCACCACCATGCCGACCAGGAGCCACCACACGGAGATCCGGTTCACCAGGGCGACCAGCTGCACGGTGTAGGTGTTGGCGAGCGCCTGGACCAGCAGGATCGCCGTCGCGATGGCGACCGTCTGCTGTTGCGTGGGCTCGTACGAAGGCCACTGCATCCCGATGAACGCCTGGATGAAGGTGGCGGCGGCGTAGTTGGTCGCGGCGGTGCCGCCCACCTGGCCGACGAAGTTCAGCCACCCCGTGTACCAGGACCAGGCGCCACGATGGCGCTTGGCGAGCTTGCCCGCGGAGAAGTACAGGGCGCCGCTGGTGGGGTAGGCGGACGCGATTTCGCCCATCGCGGCGCCCACGAACAGCACCATGACCGAGACGCCGATCCAGCCGAAGACGAGAATGCGGGGGCCGCCCGCTCCCATTCCGAAACCGAATGCGGAGAAAATTCCGGAGATTATGTTGATGATGGTGAAGGATATGGCGAAATTGTCGAAGGCGTGAAATCTCCGGGTGAGTTTCCGGGGATATCCCATCGCGTGCAGCGTGGCATCGTCGTCGAATGCCACGGATGATTCCCGGTCTCGGCTCGACGAGCGGGTGTGGGACGTGCGCTCGGACACAGTGGCAACCTTTCCTCGGGGGTGAAAAGACGCGTAGGTCTCGCGGGCGGGTCTGCGGCGCCGGTGGTGATCAGGCCGGTGCGGGGGTCGGGAGTCCGCAGGACCTCCTGGCCCTGGTCAGCTGTTCTCCGGGGTCGCCGAACGCGCTCCAGGGCATGCGCGAGGCGTACGGGCCCATGGCCGTGAGGACTTCCCGTGCCTCGAATTCGCGCTTCGCCATGAACAGGGCGTGCGCCAGATAAGCCAGATCGAGGACCGGCGTGAAACGGTAACTGGCCGCCTGCGGAAACCAGTTGTGGTAAATGCCGAGGATGGTCGCGGCCCATTGCGGCTGTTGCCAGGTGTGGTCCGCGAGGAGGACGTTCGGGTCGTAGTCCTCGACGAGGGCGACCAGGGGCAGGAGCCGCAGCGCGGAGGTGGCGGGCGCCCGGTGGCTGAGGAACGAGGCGACGTCCCACCGGGCGCTCGCCGAGCCGCCGTGACGGGTGAAGAAGCAGGCCAGGAAGCGGTGATGGGCCTCGCGGTGCCAGGGGTCGAGCCGCAGCACATGGGCGAACATCTGCCAGGGGCCGGGCGGCGCGGTGAGCAGCCCCCTCGGGGCGGGATCGCGGGGTCCGTCGATGCGGGCCAGGGCCAGTTGGGCCACCCACGGGGTCGGGTCCTGGGGCAGCAGCCGCGCCGCCCGCATACAGGCCGCCTGCGCTATGCGCAGCAGGGCATCGGCCCGGGCGTCCCCGGCATCCGCCATGCGCAGTGCGCGGATCATCGCCACGCGCGCGCCCAACAGGGCCGCTTCCGGGCCGGGTTCCTCGGCCATCCAGCGTTCCGCGAGGTCCGAGTCGGCCGCTTCCGAGGCCAGGACCAGGGACCGGTGGGCCCTCAACTCGTAGTCGCCGCGCGCCTCTTCGAGCACGTTGTGGGCGCCGAGGTAGCGCCCCGCCCGCACGTCCGTGCACGCGCGTGCCAGCTCGCGATCGTCGGCCGCCGGATGCCACACGTAGTGTCCCTCGAACGAGCCGGCAGCCACGATCCTCTCCCCGTCCCCGCAGACGACACCCTGCGTCCTACGAATTCCAGCCATGCGGAATTACGCCGGAGTCCGAGCTCTTGCGCAGGTTCACCGACAGCGATCCACACCTTACTCATCCTTTAGGAGTATCGAAACTAGCCGCCCGGAATATCTCGTTCCGTGCACTTTAGGGACGGGTCGCAGGTCGGGTTCAGGAGCGCATATCCATTGGCTTTGAGTCAGTTTCCGGTGGCGCATTCCCGTCGCTGTCGCGGGCGGGTATGTATTCGGCATATTCGGGGACGCGGGTGTCGCCTCCGTGCTACGGCCCGCGTCGGAGCGCGGCGCCCGCCGCCGTGGCCGACAAAAGTCCAAGTCCGGCCGACGGATGTCCGTGGACGGTGTGCCGCATGGTGCACAGACTGCCCACCACGCGGTCGGCCACGCCGCCGGCGAGCACCGTTCACCGCTCCCACATCAGAAGGAGTGCCCGTGTCCTCCCCCACCTTCAGAGCAGTCGCCGCCGTCGGCGCCGCGGTTCTGGCGCTGGCCGCCGCGGTGGCGCCGCCCGCGGCGGCCGCGTCCCCGGACGCCACGTACACGATCACCGTCGGATCCCCCGTGCCGTACGCGCACCCGACGGACACCCCCGCCTCGACCTATGTCGACAAGGACGGCACGTTCTACTTCCAGCAGTCCGCCACCCTGTACGGCGCGAAGGACCCCCGGTACTGGGACTTCTTCACGGGCACCGACATGGACAGTGCCTCGCGGTCGAGCGCGATCAGCGACGCGGTGAACCCGGCCAACGCCAACGACAAGAACAACGACACCACCTATCGCTGCAACAACAGCCCGACCGGCCTGGAGGCGACGTACGCGGTCGGCAACGCGGGCTATTCGCAGAAGAACTACTGCGACCTGTCGGGGATGTGGGTCGACCCGGACACCGGCGACTGGTACGGGCTTGTGCACAACGAGTTCACCCCGGCGCCGTTCAACGACGGCATCCACTTCGACGCGATCGACTACGCGGTGTCGAAGGACCAGGGCCGCACCTGGACCATCAAGGACCACGCGATCACCTCGCCGTACAGCACCAAGCGCGGCGACACCACGCAGTTCCCGCACGAGACGTACTCCTACGGCGACGGTGACCAGCGGTTGTTCGTCGACACCGCGTCGGGCTACTTCTACGTCTATTACGGCTCGCGGATCGTCGCGAAGGGCGGCAACTGGGAGGACAGCCTCGCGCATGTCGCCCGGGCGCCGATCTCCTCGAAGATGGCCCGGGGCTCCTGGCAGAAGTGGTACGACGGCCACTGGTCGCAGCCGGGTGTGGGCGGTCTGGAGAGCAACATGGTGCCGGTCGACGGTGCCAGTTCCACCGGGTACACGCCGGTCTCCGGTGACTACGACCCCGCCAACGCGGGCACGGTGAGCCAGCAGATCGCGGCGGGTCAACTCCCCACGAAATCACCGCTGTTCGTCATGAACATCACCTACAACGCCTACCTGGGCCTGTACATCGGCGAGCCCGAGGCGGTGAACGGGACGGCGCCGCAGCGCTTCTACGCGACCGACGACCTCGCGAGCCAGAAGTGGCACCTGATCGGCGACACCGGCAGCTACACCAACAACTCCTGGTACCGGTGGTTTCTCGACGGCGCGAACCGCACCAACTCCACCATCGTCGGCAAGACCTTCAGGTCGTACTGCTCCATCGACTGCCAGGGCGGTGCCGGCGGCGAGTACGTGGACGTCACGGTGGGCTCCTCGGCGCCCGCCGCGCCTCCGGTCGACGTCACGAAGTCGTACCGGATCGGCAGCGGAGACGGCCGGGTCCTGGCCCAGGTCCTGGGCGGCTCGTCGACGACCTCGGGCGCGTCGGCCACCGGATCCGCCCTGGAGTCCTGGGTGTTCACGGCAGACGGCGACGGCTCGTACCGCATCGCCAACTCCTCCACCGGCCAGCTCCTGGGCGTCCCCGCCACCACCAAGGCCGGACGTGCCTGGGGAGCCAAGCCGACCGTCGCCGCCGCAGGGTCGGGCGGCCCCACGGTGGGACAGCAGTGGTTCATCGTCCCCGTGGCCTCCACCGGGTCCTATCGCCTGGTCAACCGGTACAGCGGTCTCGTACTCGGCCTGTCCGCGCAGGCCGGCCGGCTCGCCGAGACCACACCGACCCGCAGCTGGACCGACACCACGGGCAGCGCGGTCGGCGGCGCCCGCAGCGCGGCCGAGCAGACCCTCACTCTCACCCCCACCGGCTCCGCGACCGGCGGGTCCCTGGACGGCACCCACACCCTGGTGGCCTCGGGCAAGGCGCTCGACGACCCGGGCCACTCGACGACCCAGGGCACCCAGCTCATCACCTGGAGCCCCAACGCGGGGGCCAACCAGAACTGGGTCTTCATCCGGCAGTCCGACGGGAGCTACCAGATCGCGGGCGGCGAGTCGAAGCTGTGCGTCGATGTCAGCGACAGCTCCAGTGCGGCCGGGGCGAAGGTGATCCAGTGGGCCTGCACGGGCGGCGCCAACCAGCACTGGGCCGTCACCGCCCTGGCCGGTGGCGGATACACGGTGAAATCCAAGTCCAGCGGACTGCTGCTCACCACGGCCGCCACGACCGACGGAGCACTGGTCACCCAGCAGCCGGACACCGGCTCGGCGCTCCAGCACTGGTCGATCGGCTGAGTGCGCGCGGCCCGGTCGTCGCCGCAGGAGGGGATCGACGACCGGGCCGCCCGCTGGACACAGCGGCGCCGGGCGCCCACCGGAAGGGCACCACTTGAACGATCAAAATCAGCGGGGGGTTAGCATATGAGCGCCGCCTAGCTCGAAAGATGAACCTGTGACTGTCAATGACGACTCGTTCACCAACTGGAAGAACCGCGAGGAGATCGCGGAGTCGATGATCCCCATCATCGGGAAGCTGCACCGCGAGCGGGACGTCACGGTCCTGCTGCACAGCCGCTCCTTGGTGAACAAGTCGGTGGTCAGCCTTCTGAAGACCCACCGATTCGCCCGCCAGATAGCCGGCGAGGAGCTCTCGGTCACCGAGACGCTGCCCTTCCTGCAGGCTCTGACCACCCTCGATCTCGGCCCCTCCCAGATCGACATCGGCATGCTCGCCGCGACGTACAAGGCGGACGACCGCGGCCTTTCGGTCGAGGAGTTCACCGCTCAGGCCGTCGTCGGCGCCATCGGCGAGAACAAGATCGAGTGCCGCGAGGGCCGCGACGTCGTCCTGTACGGCTTCGGCCGCATCGGCCGCCTCGTCGCCCGCCTGCTCATCGAGAAGGCCGGCTCGGGCAACGGCCTGCGGCTGCGCGCCATCGTCGTCCGCGGCGGCGGCGAGGCGGACCTGGTCAAGCGCGCCTCGCTGCTGCGCCGCGACTCCATCCACGGCCAGTTCCAGGGCACCATCACGGTGGACGAGGCGACGAGCACGATCATCGCCAACGGCAACACCATCAAGGTGATCTACGCCAACGATCCGTCCGAGATCGACTACACGGCGCACGGCATCAAGGACGCCATCCTCATTGACAACACGGGCAAGTGGCGTGACCGCGAGGGTCTTTCGCAGCACCTGCGCCCCGGTATCGACAAGGTCGTCCTGACGGCCCCGGGCAAGGGCGACGTCCCCAACATCGTCCACGGCGTCAACCACGACACCATCAAGCCGGACGAGCAGATCCTGTCCTGTGCCTCCTGCACTACCAACGCGATCGTCCCGCCGCTGAAGGCGATGGCCGACGAGTACGGCGTGCTGCGCGGCCACGTGGAGACCGTCCACTCGTTCACCAACGACCAGAACCTCCTGGACAACTACCACAAGGCCGACCGCCGCGGCCGCTCCGCGCCGCTGAACATGGTCATCACCGAGACCGGTGCGGCCTCGGCCGTGGCCAAGGCGCTGCCCGACCTCAAGGCGCCGATCACCGGCAGCTCGATCCGCGTGCCGGTCCCGGACGTCTCGATCGCCATCCTGAGCCTGCGCCTGGGCCGCGAGACCACCCGCGAGGAGGTCCTCGACTACCTCCGCGACGTGTCGCTGCACTCGCCGCTGAAGCGCCAGATCGACTTCACGACCGCTCCCGACGCCGTTTCCATGGACTTCGTCGGCTCGCGCCACTCCTCGATCGTCGACGCCGGCGCGACCAAGGTCGACGGCGACAACGCGATCCTCTACCTCTGGTACGACAACGAGTTCGGCTACTCGTGCCAGGTCATCCGGGTCGTCCAGCACGTCTCCGGGGTCGAGTACCCGACCTATCCGATGCCGGTGCTCTGACCGCGCGGACCCGCTGACCTGGAGGGCAACCGGATGCGACGGCATCCGGTTGCCCTCCGGGCGTTTCCGGGCCCGCCCGGCGGGCCCGTTCCCGCGTTGCCGCCTATCGTGAAGAGCACAAGATCGAAGAGGCGTCGCGCGGGCAGGTGCATCGTGAACGGGTCCGGCATCGACTACGAGGTGGTGTTCCGGGCGCTGCCCGGCCCGGTGGCCCTGCTGACCACGGACCTCGTGTACGCCGAGGTCAACGACTCCTTCCTCGCCATGACGGGCCGCACCCGGAGGCAGGTCGTCGGCCGCTACATTTTCGACGTCTTCCCCGACAACCCCGGCGACCCGGACGCGAGCGGCATGCGCAACCTGTTCGCCTCGCTACGCCGGGTCGCGGAGACCGGCGAGCGCGACACCATGGCGCTGCAGCGCTACGACGTGGTGGATCCCTCACGTCCCGGTGTGTGGGAGGAGCGGTACTGGAGCCCGGTCAACACCCCCGTATTCGATGAGGACGGCAAGGTGGTCCTGATCCTGCACCGGGTGGAGGAGGTCACCGAGCTCATGCGCGCCCGCGACCGGGCCGGCGGGGCGGACGGGGACCGGGCCAGAGTGCTTGAGGCCGAGCTGTACACCCGGGCCCGGGAACTCCAGGAGCTCAACGAGCGGCTGCGCCGGGCCCACGCCCGCGAACACGAGGTCGCCCTGTCCTTGCAGGCCGCGATGCTGCCCGCGCCGGGGCCGCTCGGTGAGCGCAGCGCGGCGGTGCGCTACCGGCCCGCCGTCGGCGCGCTCAACGTGTGCGGCGACTGGTACGACCTGGCCGAGCTGCCCGGGGACCGGCTCGCGGTCGCCGTCGGCGACGTGGTCGGCCACGGACTGGCCGCCGCCGGGGTCATGGGTCAGCTGCGCAGCGCGCTGAGCGCGGCCTCCCGCGTGGCCGACGGCCCCGCCCGGGCCCTCGACGTGCTCGGTCTGTACGCCCGCTCGGTCGAGGGCGCCGAGTCCACGACGGCCTTCCTCGCCGTCATCGACTGGAGCGATCACACCCTGGCCTACAGCAGCGCGGGCCATCCCCCCGCGGCCCTGCTCCACCAGGACGGCACAGTGGAATTCCTGGACGGCGCGACCGACCCTCCGCTCGGCGCCCGCCCCGAGCCCGTGGCCCGCCCGCAGGCGACCGCGGCCTTCGCCGCCGGGGCGAGCCTCGTCCTCTATACCGACGGACTGGTCGAGCGTCGCCACGAGGACATCGACAAGGGCCTGCGCCGACTCGCCGCATCCCTCACCCGCCACCACGGCGCCGGCCCGGAACCCCTCGCGGACGCGATCCTGGCCGACCTGATGCCGTCCGGCGGCGCCACCGACGACACGGCCTTGATCGTCATCGGCTTGTGAGGTCGTCGTTGGCCTGTGAGGCGTGGCTCCGCCCGGGACCGCGCGTCGTGCCGATCCCGGGCTGATGGAGCGTCAGGCCGCGTGCCTACCAGTAGTGCCTCCGTCCGCCGACCGCGTGGCCGACCGATCCCAGAAGCCACAGGATGGCGCCGATGACGAGCAGGATGATTCCGATGGTCCACAGGATGGAGATGCCGGTCACGAAACCGACGACCAGGAGGATGACTCCGAGGACGACCATGGTGCCCTCCGATCTCGCGGAAGAGTTCCAGCTCCTGCTATCCAGAGTAAATCGGTGCTGAGCATTGTGGGCGAGCCGAGCACCATGATCCTGCCCCCGACGGCCCCGCAGTCGAACCAGCGGCCTTCCTCGCGGAGCGCCTGGCGCTACCCGTTGGTCAACCGCACCTGCAGATCCACCTCCTGGTCGCCCGCCGCACTGCCCGCCGTCTCCACGGCGAAGGCCGCTGCGAGCGTCCGGCGCAGCCGGTCCACGGCGACGGGTCCGCCCTGCAGATCGGCCGTGACGGGCCCGGCGAGCAGCACCCCGGCGACCTCGGCCGGCGCGTGGTCGACGACGAAGCTTCCGGCCCACGCGGCCGGGCGCGGCCCCTCGCGGCGGCCGGGCACGGTGCCCGCCCGGTCGGAGGCGAAGTGGGCGCCGAGCACCTCGAAGACCGCGTCCGCGTCGGCCACGGAGCACTCGCCGAGCATGACCTGCACCAGGTCGGGGGAGTCGGATCCGGCGCCCGGGGAGGCCGAGGAAGGTGAGTCGTTCACGCTGTTCTCCGTGCTTCTCGCTCGCTTGAAGGGCCAGGTCGAAAGGGGCGTGGCGTCAGTCCCGGCAGAGACAGAAGGGGCAGTCCAGGGCCACGGGGCAGTACGTTGCGATGGCCACTGTGGCCTCCTCGGTGTCTCGTTCGCTCAGAGTTCACCCATTGCCGAACCCCTCCGGCCGAAACCTCGCCGTTCACCCGGCGCGCGACAGGTTTCGGGTGCGGAGCCGGGGCAACCCGTCGCGGTTCTCGCCCTCGCCAGGTACGAGGAGTTCATGCTGGGCGGGGGTGCCGACACGCCGCGTGACCCGTCGGCCCGGGGCCCCGGGGGCCCACGAGATGTTGCGGTCCGCGAATGGCGGCATGATCGGCAGTGGGCGGCGGCCCCCGGGCAGGGCGGAACGAAAGGCGTGGGCACATGGCACGTGCGGCTCTCTTCGATGTCGACGGGACCCTCGTCGACACCAACCACCTGCACGTGGTCACGTGGTGGGAGGCGCTGCGCCAGGCCGGACACGACGCGGCGATGCACGACATCCACCGCGCCATCGGGCTCGGCTCGGACGACCTCGTCGCGCACCTGCTCGGCGAGGACCGCGACCAGGACGAGGACGGGAAGCTCACCGCTGCGCACACCGCCCTGTACGGCACCTACTTCGAGCGGCTGCCCCCGCTGGACGGAGCCGGGAACCTGCTGCGGGAGCTGGCCGCCCGGGGCTGGCGCATCGTGCTGGCGACGTCCGCGGGGGGACCGGAACTGAAGGCGCTGCGCCGCGCCATCGACGCCGACGACGTCATCGCGGGCGTCGCGAGCGCGGACGACGTGAGCGAGGGCAAGCCGGCCCCCGACCCGGTTCGGCGGGCGCTGGAGCTGGCCGAGGCGGATCCCGCGCAGGCGGTGTTCGTGGGCGACACCGTCTGGGACATGAAGGCGGGACGCGCCGCGGGCGTGCGCACCGTGGCGCTGCTCTGCGGAGGAATCGCCCGAGCGGACCTCGAAGAGGCCGGCGCGCTGGCCGTGTACGCGGACACCGCACAACTGCTGTCCCAGCTCGACACCAGCATCTTCGCCCAGATGGAGCGCGGCGAATGAACACCGCAAGCCGGATGACCTGAAAGCTTTCTGCGCGGCACTTCTCGACCCGCTCGCGCACCGACCGCTCCGGAAGGCACTCTGGCACCCAGGGTGCCTTTCGCATGTGCCGGTGCGAGGTTTCCTCTCCGCGCCCCGTGGTAGTCCGCTAGTGCGTTCCTTGCGTACGAAGGAACGAAGGCGCTGGACGGGTTGGGACCATCAGCCGCCGGCGCCGCCGTGTCAGGCCCCGAGTCGGCGTCAAGGGGTGGTGGCCTCGGTCGTGATGAGGTCGGTCAGGGCCGGGAACCCCGCCGTCGGTCAGGGCCTGGCGCCGGCGGTAGGCGACGACCTCGGAGTGCGGCTCGCGAGCCCCCGGACCTCATGCCTCGCTGAGGCACGACGTGTCGTCCCACCGGGCCGGCTCGTAGGGCTCGATGTCGAAGCACTGCAGAGCGGGGAGGGTCGCCGCCGCGCTCAGAGTGGGCAGCGGCGGCAGCGGACGCAGTGGCCGCAGCGCCTGCGGCTGGGCGGTGAGGGTGAACCAGACGACCTTGCCGCCGGGGGTGGTGTGCGTGCCCCAGCTGTCGCTGAAGTGGGCGACCAGGGCGAGCCCGCGGCCGCGTTCGGCGAAGGGCCGCGGTCCGCGGAGGCGCGGCAGGCGGGGGTCGGTGTCGGCGACGGAGGCGGTGAGCCGACCGCGGGCCCAGCGCAGTTCCAGGACGCAGTCGTGGTCGCCCCGGGCATGGCGGTGGACGTTGGTGAGCAGTTCGCACACGCCCAGGCTCACGGGCTGGATGACGCTTTCCAGGCGCCAGTGGCGCAGGTGGGCGGCGACGATGCGGCGGACCTGGGGAATGCGGTCAGGCGTCGCGGCGAGGCTCAGGGTGTACTTCCGGGGACTGTCGATGGTGACCACTGCGGCTCCCTTGTCGGCAGGAGCGGCTCGCCGGCCACTCCCGCGTCCGCAGCCACGCGAGGCCTACCAGAAGTAGCCGATTGAGCACAGCGCGGATTTCTCCAGCATGACCCGTACGGCCGCATCCGCAACACGAAGCGCCGCGATCTGTGGCAGGGGGCATCGGTGCCCGCCGCCGGCCCGTCGGCGGGCACCGGCCGCGCGGCGGCGGGATAGTGGAAGCGACCATGGCCGACCGGCTGGTGTGGGGGACTACTGGAAGCGAGGGTTTTCGTGACGCCCCCATCAACAGACTCCACGGCCCAACTCGGCTCCGGCGCACCGGTGTTCGGGGCGCCGTGCTGGGTGAGCCTGATGGCCCGTGACTTGAGTGCCGCCACGGATTTCTACGGCGCGACGATGGGCTGGACGTTCGTGCCGGCCGAGCTGGGCGAGGAGTTCCGGGTGGCGCTGGCGGACGGGGTTCCGGTGGCCGGGATCGGGGCGCTGGCGCCGTCCCTCCAGGTCGCGGTCGCCTGGACGCCGTACTTCGCGGTCGAGGACGCCGATGTCACCGCGGCCCGCATCCGCGAGCGGGGCGCCACGGTCGCGGTCGGCCCGGTGGCTCTGCACACCGGGCGGGGCGCGCTGGCCGCCGACCGGGACGGGGCCGTGTTCGGGATCTGGCAGGGCCCGCTCGTGTCGAACTGGGAGGCGTGGCGCGACACCGCGCCCGCCTGGACGCGGCTGCACACCCGCAACGCGTTCGACGCCGCGATCTTCTACGGGGAGGTCCTCGACTGGGCGTGTGACCGGCCCGGCTGCTGCGACGTCCAGTACGAACACGAGGAAGTCGTCCTGCGGCACGCCGGACACATCGTCGCCCGCCTCACCTCCGGCGCCGTCGAAGCCGCCCCCGATCCCAGCCTGCGCCCGCACTGGCACACCCACTTCGCCGTCGAGGACCCCCACGGCCACGCGGAGAAGGCCCGCGCCAACGGCGCCACCCTCCTCGCCGACGGCATCTCCGCCACCGGCACCTGGGTCCGCCTCAAAGACCCCGACGGCGCCACCTTCACCCTGAACGGCACGAAATAGGTCCGTTCCCCGCGTTGCGTTCACCCTCAAGCGGGGGCAGCATGCCCGGGCCGGGGCCGGGTCCGGTGCCGAGCGTGGAGGTGGCGTCGATGTGCCGTCTGTTCGGACTGAGTAGTGCCCCGCGCCGCAGCCGGGCCACCTTCTGGCTGCTCGACGCCCCCGACAGCCTCACGGCGCAGAGCCACCGTGACCCGGACGGTACGGGCCTCGGGTACTTCGACCCCGACGGCACGCCTCAGGTCCGCAAGGCCCCGGACGCCGCGTACGAGGACCGCGACTTCGCCCGGGAGGCCAGGCAGATCTGCTCGGCCACCTTCCTCGCCCACATCCGGCTCGCCTCGACCGGCGGCCTCACCGCCCCCAACACCCACCCGTTCCAGCAGGACGGGCGGCTGTTCGCGCACAACGGTGTCGTCGAAGACCTGCAAGCCCTGGAGGCCCGCCTTGGCCCGGATCTGTCCCTGGTCGCCGGAGACACGGACTCCGAGCGGATCTTCGCGCTGATCACCCGCGAGATCCGCGCCGCTCGGGGCGACATCGGCACCGGCATCGAACACGCCACGCGCTGGATGGCGGCCCAACTCCCCCTCTACTCCCTGAACTTCATCCTGACCACCCCGGACGAACTGTGGGCCCTGCGCTACCCGGCCACGCACGAGCTGTACGTACTGGAGCGCGAGGCGGGCGGCCCGCACGGGGCCCGGCACCTGGACCACAGCGGCAGCGCGGGCCGGATGCGGGTCCATTCCGGGGATCTCGCCGACACCCCGGCGGTCGTCGTCGCCAGCGAGCGCATGGACGAGCATCCCGAGTGGCGGCTGATGGAACCGGGCGAGCTGCTCCACGTCACGCCCGACGGCAGCACGCGGCGGCGGATCGTCCTGCCGGACCCACCGGCCAATGCGCTCAGGCTCGACGACCTCTCCGCCCGGGCGGCCCACTCGCAGAAAGCGGGCGGGTGAGCGAAGCCGACAAGGCACGGAGTCCCGGACGGCGTGGCCCGCTTGGGTTCAGTACCCCACGCGGTGACTGTGTGTGACTGTTCGGGATGCGCGGGGCTCAGGGCGCTGTTTGTCTGGAGACATCTGCCCCCCCGAATAGCAGGAGTGATCATGAGCGTTGCAGACGAGTTCGGTGCCCGCGCCCAGCAGATGCGCCAGAAGGCGGAGCAACTGGAGCAGGCCGCCGAGCGCGCGTCCGACCCGGCGGAGCGCGAGCGGCTGAAGGAGAAGGCCCGCCGTCTTCAGGAGCAGAGCAAGGCGTCGGGCGACAGTAGCGGCATCGACCCCATGTGATCCGAGCTTCGCGGCGGCCCCTCGGCTACCACGAGGAGCCGCCGTGCGCCCAACTACGTCTCTGTCTAAGAGAGTTGACTGCTGCTCACCCAGTCACAACGCCCGGCAGTGCGAGGCTGCCGAGCAGGGCCGTGCCCACCGTGCCGGCCAGACCCGGGGCCAGGCCGAAGGTCAGCGCCCCGGCGTCAAAGTGGCGTACGCGCCGAGGGAGTTGATCACCCCGAAGGCGAGCGCGCCCTGGACGGCCTTCGCCTCCTCGGCGCGGTAGCCGGTCAGGGCGTACGCCACGACGCTCATCAGCTCGAAGAAGACGAAGGCGTTGAAGAGCTCGCCGGTGAGCGCGAATCCGCACATGCCCGCCTGGAAGAGCAGGACGAGCGCCGGGAAGGAACCCGCGTGCCGGTGCGGGGGTTCGCCGAAATCCCGGAGTCACCTTTTTGGCCCGATTTCTTGGGCTTGCTCATGAAAGCACCGTCGGCAGGCGTGCCACCGACGGCGCGCTGTGCCGGCGCTTTGGGGGAGCGCCCTTGAGAACCGGTGCTTGCGCGGCCAACCAGTACCCGGCGCTTCCTCGGTCAATCACCCGGCCGGCACAAGGCGATCGCGACCCCCGCCGCTCCCCGCCGTCAGCCGGATGGCGGTGCCGGGACCGGCATGCAGGGCCACCGACGGGATACCTGGCTAGGGTCGGAGCTGGGAGAGGCCGCTCCGGCAGCTGCCGCTGTCGTGTCGCGTGGGGCGGCCGCTCCGTGTGGCGGCGTACCCGCACCCCGCCCCGGCCTCGGAGAGAGGTACTGGCAGATGCAGTCATCGCCGGCCTGCGCCTCACCCGCAGCGGGCGGACAGGGGGGCCGCGATGACGTCCGCCGGGTCTGATGCGGGCGGGGGCCACGACCCGGCCGAGACGTCCTCCGTAGGGCCCGCGTCGCGGACCGGGAGAGCGCGGCGGACGAGGATCGTGGTCGGCGGCAGGTCCTGGTTCGCCATCGGCTTCGCCGTCGGCCTGGGCGCGACGCTGGCGTGGCTGACCGTACAGACCGTCCTCGAAGTCGGCAGTCTCCTGACTCTGTTGCTCCTGTCCATGTTCCTCGCGCTCGCCCTGGAGCCCGTCGTCGCCTGGCTCACCCGCCACCGGGTGCGCCGCGGCTGGGCCGTCCTGCTGGTCCTGATCGTGCTGCTCGCGTTCTTCGCCGGGTTCCTCGCGCTGGTCGTGCCCCCGGTCACCGACGAGGTCAACGCGCTGGTCAAGGCGGTGCCCGACTGGCTGAAGCAAATCAAGGACCACGACTCGGCGCTCGGCAGGTTCGAGGACCGCTACCACGTCATCGCCAAGGTCAAGGAGCAGTTCTCCAACGGCGGGGCGGCGGGCCTGGCGGGCGGCCTGCTCGGCGCCGGCCGCGTGGTGGTCGGGGCGGTGACCTCGGCCGTCGTCGTCATCGTCGTGACGGTGTACGTGATGGCGTTCCTGCCGTCCTTGAAGGCGTTCTGCCTGCGCTTCGTCGCGGCCCGCAAACGCCCGCACGCCCAGGCCGTCACCGACGAGATCCTGAACCGGGTGGGCCGCTACATGCTCGGCAACGTGGTCACCTCGGTGATCGCGGGGCTCGCCACGTTCGTCTGGTGCGTGGTCACCGACGTGCCCTACCCCGCCGCGCTCGGCGTCTTCATCGCGCTGATGGACCTCATCCCCATCGTCGGCACCACGATCGGCGGCCTCGTCGTCAGCCTGGTGGCGCTGTCGGTGTCGCTGCCCGTGGCGCTCGCGACAGCGGGTTTCTACGTCGCGTTCCGGGTCGCCGAGGACTATCTGATCGTGCCGCGCGTGATGAGGTTCGCCGTCGATGTCCATCCCCTGGTGACGGTCGTCGGCGTGCTGCTCGGCGGCGCGCTGCTCGGCATCGTCGGAGCCCTGGTCGCGATCCCGGCCGCCGTCGCCATCGGCCTGATCCTGGACGAGCACGTCTTCTCCCGGACCGACGCGTCCTGAGTCGCTGACGCAGACTCAGATCCGGCCGTCGCTGTATCCGCACACCCACGCCAGGGCGTCGTGCACGCCGCGCGTGAAGTCCCGGACGCCCGCCTCGGTGGTGGGGTCCTCCAACTGGACGACCGCCGCGTCCATCTCGGCGGTCAGCAGGCGCAGATCCGGTACGCGGCGGGCGTCCGTGCCCGTGACCGGTGCGCGGGCTGCGCGGCCCATGGCCCAGCGGTAGGCGGCGGCCGCGCCGAGGGCGAACTGCGCGGGCGCCTCGGACCGCACCGTCAGGTACTTGAGCGCCAGGTCGACGTCGGCGCGGGGCCGGACGCCGATCAGTGGCGTACTGCTGTCGCGCGCGGCCCAGTTCTCGGGTGTGAACCCGTCTTCGGGTGCGGTCACATCACTCACCTCTGCATGCCGGTCGTCGCTGTGGGGTCTGTAGGAGCGGGTACCCAGACAGCGGCGATCTCGGCATGTCCCTTTGGTGTACGTCCGTCACTGGGCCGGGGCGTCGCCGGCGGGGGAGCCGACGGTGGTGAAAGCGGCGAGCGCTCCGGCGTAGGGGCTGCTCAGGCACCTACTACCCTGGCGGCATGACGATGCACACGGTGAGCGTTGACGCGATGATCGAGGACCTCAGGACGCTGGTCGAGGTCGAGTCCCCGTCGCGAGACCTCGACGCCCTGGCGGCATCGGCCAAGACGGTCGCCGCCGTCATCGAGAGCCGCCTGGGCGGGCACGCCGTACTCGTGGAGAGCGAGGCCGGGCCGCATGTGCACTGGTCGGGCGGCGGCGAACCCAAGGTGCTGATCCTCGGCCACCACGACACGGTGTTCCCGCTCGGCACCCTGGCCCGCCGCCCCTTCAAGGTCGAGGACGGGCATGCGACGGGCCCCGGGGTCTTCGACATGCTGGGCGGTCTGGTGCAGGCCATTCACGGTCTGGCGGCGCTTGAGGACCGCTCCGGTGTCGAGATCCTGGTGACCGCCGACGAAGAGGTCGGCTCGCGTTCCTCCCGCGCGCTCATCGAGGAGCGGGCCCTGGCCTGCGGGGCGGTGCTCGTCTTCGAGGGTGCCGCCGACGGGGGCGGCCTCAAGACCGGCCGCAAGGGCTGCGGCACGTTCCAGGTTTCCGTCGCGGGCCGCGCCTCGCACGCGGGCCTTGAACCGGCGGCCGGGGTGAACGCCCTGATCGAGGCGGCCCATCAGGTCCTGGACATCGCGGCGTTCGGGCGCCCCGAGACCGGCACGACCGTCACCCCGACCGTCGCGGCGGCGGGCACCCTCGACAACGTCGTACCGGCCGAGGCGACCGTCGTCGTCGACGTACGGGTCGAGACGGCCGAGGAGAAGGAGCGGATCGAAGCCGCCTTCGCCGCGCTCACTCCGCATCTCGACGAGGCGACGATCACGGTCGACGGCGGGGTCGGCCGGCCCCCGATGCCCGAGTCGGCGTCGGCCGAGCTCTTCGCGGTGGCCGAGCGGCTGGTTCCCGGCATCGTGGGCAAGGCGGTCGGCGGCGGAAGCGACGGCAACTTCACGGCCGCCATGGGGGTGCCGACCCTTGACGGCCTCGGAGCGGTCGGAGGCGGTGCCCACGCCGACCACGAGTATCTGGTGGTCGACGCCATGGCCGGGCGGGCGAACCTGGTCGCCGGGCTGGTGAACGCAATTCGGAACAAGTAGGCGCACGGCATCACATGGAGGCTCGTCTGCCTTCGTCGGTGGTGGCACCCTCGGCCAGGGCGCGGGGAAGTGTGTCGAGCACGGTGAAGGAGCCGTCGAGGCGGACGATCCGCAATATGTGGGATATGCGAGGGGTGCCGCGTATCAGGCGCAGTACACCGCCCCGGCGAGCCACGTGTTCGCGTACCGCCAGGAGCAGCCGGATGCCGCCCGCGTCCAGGAACGTCACCGCACGCAGATCCAGGACCACATCGGCGTCGGCCCGGCAGACCAACGCATGGATGCGCGGGCCGAGTTCATGATGGGCCAGCATGTCCAGCTCGCCGTGCAGTTCGATGATGATGGTGCCGCCCACGGTGCGAGTCCGCAGCCAGAAGGCGAGTTCGTCAGCGCCCACGTCGCGCCTGCCCGTCTCTTGTGTGCCAGGTGCCGAATACCGCGCCGACACCTGGATTATTTCACTCTCCGTGACCCATCGGCGGGGCGCGAAGCGGAGCCGAATCGTAAAGCCCCTGGTAGTCCTCATGCCCCGATGATCTGAGGAACTCACCTCTGTGACGTTCTGTAATGGTGCGAGTTTCGGACAAGATTGCGCGAGGGGCGTCCGGAGGGGCGGCTCAACCCGCGTACGGGTTCGCGACCTTGCCCGTCCCGGTCAGGAACGCGAAGTCGCACCCGGTGTCGGCCTGGGTGATCTGCTCACCGTACAGGGCGCCGTAACCACGCTCGTACCGTACGGGCGGAGCCGTCCAGGAGGTGCGCCTTCGCTCCAACTCGCCGTCGGGCACGTTCAGTTGAAGGCTGCGGGACTCGACGTCGAGGGTGATGGAGTCTCCGGTGCGGACGAGCGCGAGGGGGCCGCCGACGTACGACTCCGGTGCGATGTGCAGCACGCACGCGCCGTACGAGGTGCCGCTCATCCGGGCGTCGGAGATCCGCACCATGTCGCGTACCCCCTGCTTGAGGAGGTGGTCGGGGATGGGCAGCATGCCGTACTCGGGCATCCCCGGGCCGCCCTTGGGGCCCGCGTTGCGCAGCACGAGGACATGGTCCGGGGTGAGGGCCAAGGCCGGGTCGTTGATGGTGCGTTGAAGGGTGCGGTAGTCGTCGAAGACCATCGCGGGCCCGGTGTGCCTGAGCAGGCGCGGTTCGGCGGCGATGTGCTTGATGACCGCGCCGTCCGGGCAGAGGTTGCCGCGCAGCACCGCGAGCCCGCCCTCGCCGGCCAGCGGCCTCGAACGCGGCCGGATCACGTCGTCGTTGTGCACGAGCGCCCCGGCGAGCTGCTCGCGCAGCGTGTCGTGCGCGACCGTGGGCCGGTCGAGGTGGAGCACGTCGGTGAGCCGGGACAGGAACCCGGGCAGCCCGCCGGCGAAGTGGAAGTCCTCCATCAGGTACCGGCCGCCGGGTCGGAGGTTGGCGAGGACCGGCACCGTGCGGGCGATCCGGTCGAAGTCGTCGAGCGTGAGCCGCACCCCGGACCGCCCGGCCATCGCGATCAGATGGATGACCGCGTTGGTGGAGCCGCCCAGGGCGAGCACGGTGGCCACCGCGTCCTCATACGCCTCGGCCGTCAGGATCCGCGACGGTTTCAGGTCCTGGTGGACGAGTTCGACGATCCGCAGCCCGCTCGCCGCGGCCATCCGGTCGTGGCCGGAGTCGACCGCCGGGATCGAGGACGCACCCGGCAGAGTGACCCCGAGGACCTCGGCCGCCGCCGTCAGTGTCGAGGCCGTGCCCATCGTCATGCAGTGCCCGGCCGAGCGTGCCAACCCACCTTCCAGCTCGGCGAGTTCACAGTCGCCGATCAGGCCGGCCCGCTTGTCGTCCCAGTACTTCCACATGTCGGTGCCGGACCCGAGGACCTCGTCGCGCCAGTGGCCGGGCAGCATCGGTCCGGCGGGCACGAACACGGTCGGCAGGTCGGCCGAGGCCGCCCCCATCAGCAGCGCGGGGGTGGACTTGTCGCAGCCGCCGAGCAGGACGGCGCCGTCGACGGGGTAGGAGCGCAGCAGCTCCTCCGTCTCCATCGCGAGGAGGTTGCGGTAGAGCATGGGCGTCGGCTTCTGGAAGGTCTCCGACAGGGTGGCGACCGGGAATTCGAGGGGAAAGCCGCCCGCCTGCCACACCCCGCGCTTCACGGCCTGCGCCCGCTCGCGCAGGTGTACATGGCAGGGGTTGATGTCGGACCAGGTGTTGAGGATCGCGATGACGGGCTTGCCCAGGTGCTCCTCGGGCAGATAGCCGAGCTGACGGGTCCGGGCCCGGTGCGAGAAGGCGCGCAGCCCGTCGGCCCCGTACCACTGATGGCTGCGCAGTTGCTCGGGCCGTACGGTCATGTCCGCCACCCGGAGATCAGGTCGGCGACCAACGCCCGCTGTTCTCCGGGCAGTTCGCTGCTCGGAGGGCGGATGTCGCGGCGGCACAGGCCGAGCGTCGCGAGGGCCTCCTTCACCACCGCCACGTTGTCGGCCGACTGGTGGGCGGCGCGCAGCTCCTCGAAGGGCCTGATCCGCTCCCAGAGTTTCATCGCCGCCGGGTAGTCGCCGGCGCGCAGGTCGGAGAGCAGTTCGAGGGAGAGGGAGGGGGCGACGTTGGCGAGGCCCGAGGTGAAGCCGGTGGCGCCGACCGCGAAGTAGGAGGGGGCGTACGACTCGGCGAGACCGGCGACCCAGACGAACCGTTCGAAGCCCGCGTCGCGGGCGAACGCGGCGAAGCGGGTCGCGTCCGGGACCGCGTACTTCACACCGATGACGTTCGGGCACAACACGCCCAGTGTGGAAAGGAGTTGTCCGCCCAGCCGCGGATTCCGTACATAGGGGACGACGCCCAGCTCGGGCACGGCGTCGGCGATGGCCCGGTGGTAGTCGACCCAGCCGTCCTGCGAGACATAGGGGTGGACGGGCTGATGCACCATCACCATTTGGGCGCCGGCCGCCCGCGCCTGCTCGGCGGAGGCGATCGCGGTCGGCAGGTCAAGCCCGACACCGGCGAGCACGGCGGATCGCCCGGCGGCCACCTCGCACGTCAACTCCAGGACAGCGGCACGTTCTTGGGGGCTCAGGGCGTAGAACTCGCCGGTGTTCCCATTGGGGGTGAGCGTGCGGATGCCGCCGGTGAGCAGCCGGTTCAGCAGGGCGCGGTGCGCGGCGGTGTCGAGGGTGTCGTCGGCGGCGAAAGGGGTGACGGGGATCGCCACGACATCGGCGAGTGCCTCCCGCTGGGTGGCGAAGTCGGGTGTGTTCACGCGCTGTCCTTGTCGGAAGGCCGACCGGCGTCCTCGGGGAACGCCCGCCGGATGAACGACCCGATGTGGTCGTGCAGGGCACGGGCCGCGCCGTCCGCGTCCCCGGCCAGCGCGTGGCGCAGGACCGCGCGGTGCTCGGCCGCCTCCCGCTCCCACGACGGCTGCGCTGCCCATGCCACGGCCGACACCAGGGCGGCCTGGTCGCGCACCTCATCGAGCATCCGGGTCAGCAGGGGATTGCCGCACGGCAGGTACAGCGCGCGGTGGAACTCCCGGTTGGCCAGGGCCCGTTCGGCCCCGTCCTGCGCGCGGTCGGCACGGTCCAGTGCCTCCTCGGCCGCTGCCAGCGGGACCTTGCGGGCGACCGTGCGGCGCACCGCCTCCGGTTCGAGCAGCAGCCGTACGTCGTACACCTCGCGGGCCATGTCGGCGTCGACCCGGCGGACGGCGACCCCCTTGTACTGGCTCATCACCACAAGGCCGGTCCCGGCCAGCGTCTTGAGCGCCTCCCGCACCGGAGTCTTCGACACCCCGAACTGGGCTGCCAACTCCGTCTCGACCAGGGCCTGGCCGGGCCTGAGCGCGCCGGTGAGGATGGCGTGCCGGATCGCGTCGAGGACGAACTGGGTGCGGGAGGGGATGGGGGTGGGCGTGAAGGCCATGGGGGCGCCTCGGATCTCGCGTCTCATATATGACGTACGAAGTGCGACGCGATGAAGCTAGATCCGGGCCCGGGATTCGTCAATGCTTCAGACAACTCCCTTGGTGTGCCCGCGTGTTCGTGCTCCCACGAGCTGTCGACTCAGCCGCCGTTGAGCAGGGTGGGCGCCGCGCTGTCGAGTACGGAGACGATGCGCTCCCAGGACTCCAAGTCCCGCTCTGCGGGCGGGAGTTCAGCGCCGCGACCGGCTCCCCAGCTCTGGGCGATCGCGACCGGATCGGCGCCGGACGCGGCCGCTGCGGCGAGCGCGGCCGCGCCGACGGCCACCAGCTCCGTGCCGCTCGGGACGACGAGGGGCCGTCCCGACAGGCGGCGTACCGTCTCGACCCAGGTGCGGCCCTGGGCGCCGCCACCGATGAGGCGCAATGGCCTGGCCGCGACGGCGGGGGAGTCGGGGTCGAGGCCGCAGGCGCGCAGGACCTCGTCCAGCGCGCGCAGCACCGTGACGACGGCGCCTTCGTAGGCGGCGCCGAGGAGTTGCTGCGGTGTGGTGGCGTGGCGCAGGCCGGTGAGCAGCCCGGCGGCGTGCGGGAGATCGGGGGTGCGTTCGCCGTCGAGGTAGGGCAGGAGCACGGCCTCGCCACCGGGTGCCGCGTCGTCGCGGTCGAGACCGAGCAGGGTGGCGACGCGGTCGACGGCGAGGGTGCAGTTCAGGGTGCAGGCCAGTGGGAGGTATCCGCCGTCGGCGGCGGCGAACCCACTGAGCGCGGGGTTGGCGGGCCGGGTGCGGGTCGCGGCGAAGACCGTGCCGGAGGTCCCGAGGCTGAGCACGGGATGGTCCAGGAGCCCGGCGCCACCGAGCCCGAGGCCGACGGCCGCGCTCATGTTGTCACCGGTCCCGGCGGCCACGACGACACCGGACGGCAGCCCGAGCGCTTCGGCGGCGGAGGTGGTAAGGGTGCCGACGCGGGCGCCGCCGGTCGCGGCCACGGAGGGCAGCAACTCCGCGTCCAGGGCGATGAGTTGGAGGATCTCGGCGTCGTAGGCCCCGGTCGCGGTGGAGTACCAGCCGGCGCCGGAAGCGTCCCCGGGGTCGGTGACGGCGACCCCGGCGAGTCGTTCGGTGAGGAAGTCGTGGGGCAGCCGGACCGCCGTGCAGCGAGCGATGGTCGAGGGCTCGTACTCGCGCAGCCAGCGCCACTTGGCGGCGGTCACCGCGGCGACCGGCACGGAACCGGTGCGGGCGGTCCAGGCGGCCGGGCCGCCGAGCGCCGCGGTGAGGGCGGCGGCCTGCGGGGCGGCGCGGGTGTCGTTCCACAGCAGGGCGGGGCGCAGCGGCCGGTGGTCCCGGCCCAGGGTCACCAGGCCGTGCTGCTGCCCGGCCACCGCGATGGCGGTGACGGCGGACGCCGGCGCGCCCGACTCCTTCAGGCCGGCGGCGACGGCCTCCCGCAGCGCCTGCCACCACTGCTCCGGGTCGCTCTCGCGGGCTCCCGCGGAGCCGTCGACGTGGTGCGGGGCGCGACCGACAGCGAGCGTCCTTCCGGTGGCTGCGTCGGCGAACAGGGCCTTCGTGGACTGGGTGGAACTGTCCACGCCGATGACGACCGGGCGGTGCGGCATCCGGGCACCTCTCTTGCGGGGTTCGAGGGGGCGGGAGTGATTTGGCCGAGGGGATGACAAATGTGGTGCACCAAATTAGGCGACGCCCCAGGGTTACGGAAGCCGAAGCGATCGGGCAGTATTTGTCAGGTCACAAAACAAATAGCTCGGCAGGTGCCGGACGGACCCGCGTGAAGGTGGCGAAGAGGATGACGGAACGCTTCACCCCGACCCCCGAGGACAAGTTCTCCTTCGGTCTTTGGACCGTGGGCTGGCAGGGGCGCGACCCGTTCGGCGACGCGACCCGCCCTGCCCTCGACCCGGTCGAGTCGGTCCGGCGCCTCGCCGACCTCGGTGCGTACGGGGTGACCTTCCACGACGACGACCTGATCCCCTTCGGCGCCCCGGACACCGAGCGGGAGTCGCACATCAAGCGGTTCCGGCAGGCGCTCGACGCCACTGGCATGGTCGTGCCGATGGCCACGACGAACCTCTTCACGCACCCGGTCTTCAAGGACGGCGCGTTCACCGCCAACGACCGCGACATCCGCCGGTACGCCCTGCGCAAGACCCTGCGCAACATCGACCTGGCCGTGGAGCTGGGCGCACACACCTACGTCGCCTGGGGCGGGCGCGAGGGCTCGGAATCGGGCGCCGCGAAGGACGTGCGCGTCGCCCTGGACCGGATGAAGGAGGCCTTCGACCTCCTTGGTCAGTACGTCACCGAGCAGGGCTACGACCTGCGCTTCGCCGTCGAGCCCAAGCCCAACGAGCCGCGCGGCGACATCCTGCTGCCCACGGTCGGGCACGCGCTCGCGTTCATCGAGCGACTGGAACGCCCGGAACTGGTCGGCGTGAACCCCGAGACCGGGCACGAGCAGATGGCCGGGCTCAACTTCACGCACGGCATCGCCCAGGCCCTGTGGGCGGACAAGCTCTTCCACATCGACCTGAACGGCCAGTCCGGCATCAAGTACGACCAGGACCTGCGCTTCGGCTCCGGCAACCTGCGCGATGCGTTCTGGCTGGTGGACCTGCTCGAATCCGCGGACTACCCGGGCCCGAGGCACTTCGACTTCAAGCCGCCGCGCACCGAGGACATGGCCGGGGTGTGGGCGTCGGCGGCCGGCAACATGCGCAACTACCTGATCCTGAAGGCGCGTTCGGCCGCTTTCCGGGCCGACCCCGAGGTGCGCGAGGCGCTGCGCGCGGCACGCCTGGACGATCTCGCCCGGCCCACCGCCGAGGACGGGCTCGCCGGACTGCTCGCCGACCGGACGGCCTTCGAGGGCTTCGACGTGGAGGAGGCGGGGCAGCGGGGCATGGCCTTCGAGCACCTCGACCAGCTGGCGATGGACCACCTGCTCGGCGCCCGCTGAACCGGGCCGCCCCACGCTTCGTCCGCGTGGGCGGCCCGGCTGGAGCTCGCGATCAGTAACGGATGGCGCTCGGGCGGGTCGCGGGGTGCGAGGTGTGCGGGGAGTTGCCGCCCGGACTCATGGAGAAGGCGCCGTTCCGGAGCGGGCCGGGGCTGTACCCGCCGCTGGTCAGGGGCTCGGGGTTGTAGGCGTCGAAGACCTGTCCGTCGACGCTGATGCCGGAGAAGTCGAGCCGGTCGAAGGACGGGTAGCTCTGGGTCGGGGACTCGATGATGGCCTCGGCGCTGACGTTCTGGGCGCCGAGGTTCTGGGTGGTGTGCTCGGTCCAGCCCCGGGTGTTGTCGGTCAGCGTGAGGGTGTAGTCGCCGCCGCCGTCGGAGACCACGGTGCCGGTCATGCTGTCGCCCTCGGAGACGGGATCGTCCCAGTAGATGGGCTGGGCCGGGTACATCTCGTACCAGGCGGAGAGCTGCGGGCTGCCGCTGGAGCAGTCGGTCTGCACCCCGGTCTGCTCCACCGTCTCTGATCCGTAGCCGTCGATGCCGACCCAGGGGGCGAAGAGGTCGTTGCTGGAGTTGCAGGTGGCGTGCGGCTCGACCCAGGAGCCGGTGATGCGGGTGAACGAACCCTGGGCGACGTAACCGCCCCAGACGCTGTCCTTGATGTGCGCGTTGTACGGACCGAAGGTGGCGGCGGACGCGGTCGCCGTACCGACGCCGAGTGGGGCGACGACGGTTGCGGCCAGGAGCAGACCGGCGGCGGCCGATCTGGCGCGGTTGGTTCTGCGGAACTGCCGTGGGGGGCGTATGCGGGTACCCATGTGCCGGTCTCCTCTGGGTGAGGGAGTGGGGGAAGGCGGCGGGTGGGCCGGGCTCATGGTGGCGGCGGGTGGCCGGAACTCTCCAGGGGCGGGCGGGATCCGGAACCCGCCATGGCGGGAACATGACATGATGCCCCGGGGGTGGACAGAGCGGGCCCACGGGCGGTAGGCGCTCGCGCCGCGCGACCGGGCGCGACCGAGGAAGAGGCGGTCAGGATGCACCCCAACTCCCCCGATGCATACGGGACTTCAACCAGACCGGCGACCGACCCGTCCGTCGATGGCTTGCTCGTGGCACTCGGCGTACCGGAACCGGAAGAGCGCGTCTACCTCCACGTCCTCTCCCGGCCGGGGCGCACCACGGAACGGATCGCCGCCGACCTGACCCTGCGCGACGAACAGGCGGCACGAACACTGGAGTTGCTCGCCGAACGTGGGCTGGTGTGCCGGCGTGGGGCGCGGCCGCAGTGGTCGGCCGCAGCGCCGGACGTGGCCGTGGAGGCTCTTCTGCTGCGCCGCGAGGAGGAGTTGTGCCGGACCCGGGGCCGCATCGGCGAGCTCATGCGGACGTATCACCGGGCGCGACGGCCGTCCGCCGCGGGCCTCGTGGAGATGGTGACCGGACGCGCCGCCATCGCGGACCGCTGGCGCAGCATGCAGGAGGGCGCCCGCCACGACGTGTTGCTCTTCGACAAGGCCCCGCACATCATGCGGGCCGATCCCGGGGTCGAACTGCCCTTGCTGGCCAGGGGAGTTCGGATGCGAGTCGTCTACGAGGCGAACGCGGTGCGCGCACCCGGCCGACTGGCCGAGCTCCGCGAGTTCATCGAGGCGGGGGAGGAGGCCCGGGTACTGCCCGAACTCCCCTGCAAACTGGCCGTGGTGGACGACCGATGGGCGATGCTGCCGGTGTCGAACGGCGCGGAACTGAGAGGCGCGCTGTTCGTGCGGCCGTCATCGCTCCTCGACGCGCTGGTGGCCATGTTCGAGGTGTACTGGCACCGGGCCCCACGCGTCCCGGACGCCGACGACCCCGGCCGCGCGGCCGGCGACCGCCGAAGCGAACTCCTGACCCTCCTCTCGGCCGGCCTGACCGACGACAGCATCGCCCGCCACCTGGGAGTCTCGCCCCGAACGGTGCAACGCTGGGTGCACGAACTGATGGACATGCTGGGCGCCCGCACCCGCTTCCAGGCGGGCATCCAGGCGGCTCGGGCGGGGTTGCTGTGAGCCGCGCGGAATGTGCGGGGCCGGAGAGGCTCAGTGGGGGACGGGCAGGGCGCGGGTCAGTACGCGAGTAGTGCTGCCGTCGTCCTCGATCACGTCCCGGACGTGCTCGAAGCCGATCCTGGCCAGCAACTTCAGAGATGCGGTGTTCGGCGCGGCCACGGTGGCGTGTACCTCGGCCAGGCCGAGCGGGCCGAACCCGTAGGCGACGAGGGCCTCGGCCAGTTCCGTTCCGAGGCCCGAGCCCCACGCCCTCGGGGCCAGCGCGTAGATGATCTCGTGGCCCCCGACCACATCGGTCGGCTTGATCTCGGCGTGCCCGATCAGCAGACCGTCCCTGCGAACGGCCCAGACATCGAAGAGCTTCTGGGCATAGACCTTCGTGAAGATCCGCCCGAACAGGGCCCGGTCCGCTGCCTCGGTGGCCCGTCCGTCGCCCATCCACTGTGACACCCTCGCATCCTGGAACAGGGCGACGAACCCCTCTTCGTCCTCAGGGACATAGGGCTCCAGGAGCAGTCGCTCAGTACGCAGAGTCGGGGTCATGGACGGCGACGGTACGCATCGGGCACCGGGCCGGCAAACCACTTTCCACGGGTTTGCGAGTGGCGTGCATCGATCCGGGCAGGGTGAGCGCGTGGGCGGTGGGGCTGCCGGGTCAGCTGGTCCGGTGGTCGCCCACCTCGACGGTCAGGTGCGGCCACGCCGCGACGAACGACGCCAGCTCGCTCTCCGTCAACTCACCTGTACCGCAAAGGAGTTGGGGGGCATGGAAATGGACCGTCGTACCGGTCGTGCCGTCGTCCTCGGTCGGTGTCAGACCAGTGGTGGGGACCCCGTGCGCGTAGCGCTGGACCCACGCTCCACCCGCCCGACGGTTGGTGTGCACGAGCCATTCGCTGAGCGCCGCGACGACGGACATGCCCCGGCGCGGGTGACCGTCGGGAAGCGACTGCGCTTCGGGGTGATCGAAGAAGCGCAGGTCCTTCGTCGCCATGACCGGCTTCTTGATGGGCCGGCCGTCCGCGTCGTAGCGGGTGTCGGTGCCTCGCCCGTTGTCCGCGACCGACACGGAACCATCGGCATGGAGGGTGACCACGCACCGCCCCGCACCCCTGGACTCCGCCTCGTCGGCCGCGTAAGCGACGACTTCAAGGATGAGGTGCCGCAAACCGCCGGGAGTGAACGTGGCCGAGTCGTCCCGGACGTACGAGAGGTGGTCGGCGTCCACGGTGCGGGCCCAGTCGTGCGTCGTGTTGCGCCAGGACGGCGTCGGTCTGTCCATCGGTGAAGTATGCCAAGCGCGGAGGAGGGCGACGCGTCGACCGGAAGGACCGCCGTGGTTCCCGCCCCATGCGCGCTCTCCCCAGCCCGTGCCACCACCTCCCCCGGTCCCGAGCCCCGTCATTACCATGAGCTCCGTGAATCTTCAGAAGCTGATGGCAGAACAGACAGGGCTTCGCGTCGTCCCGGCCGTGGCGGCGGGTTCGTCGACGGAAGGCGCACGGACGACGGCCGCCCTCGGGCCGGACACCGTGACCGCGGAATCCTGTTTCCGTATCGCATCCCTGACGAAGGTCTTCACCTCCGCGGCGCTGCTCCGCACACTGCGGGACAAGGGCGTGCCACTGGGCACCCCTGTCGTCGAACTGCTCCCCGGCCTCGCGCCGGACTGGCGGGCCGACAGGAGCATCACCGTGGAGCAGATCCTGGGCCAGGTCTCCGGCCTGCGTGAATCGGTGGACGGGGCGACGGTGGCGGCGCTGGGCGACGGGGACGGCGCGCTCCTGGAGGCCGCCCGGCTCGTGGTCCGCGCCGGGAACGAGCGGCAGCCCGGGCGGCGGTGGTCGTACTACAACGGCAATTACTTCCTGGCCGGCTCGGTCCTCGCCACGCTGAACGGCACGACGTACGAAAGCGCGTTGCAGGCGAGCCTCCTCGCCCCCTGGGGCTTCGCACGGACGGGTTTCGAGACCCCGGCTGCCTCCGTCACCGGGTGGAGCGGCACCACCGAACTCCCGCCGCTCGGCTATCCCCGCACCCGTCGGCCCAGTGGTGGCCTGTGGTCCTCGGTGTCGGAGCTCCTGGCCGTCGGCGAGGGCCTGCTCGCCGACCGGGCCCTCCTGGCGGAGATCAGCCGTCCGCGCACCCGGCCCGACGACCCCATGTCCTACGGGCTCGGATGGGCGCTGGGCCCGTCGGGCCAGATGTATCTCAACGGCCGGCTCCCGGGCTACCGGGCTGCCATGGTCCTGATCCCACACCGGGACTACGTGAGCGTGGCCCTCGCCGGCCAGGAGACTGCCCTGCCCGCCTTGGCGCGCCTGCTCAGTGACATGCAGCGCCCCCTGACCGGAGACGACATCGCCGAGGCGGTCGACGCCTTCGCGGCATGAGACTTGGTGGTGAGGAACAGTCCACCGTGCGCCGCCGTCTCAGTCCAGGGGCACACGCCCTGCGCCGCTCACCGGCCGTCGCTGAAGCGCCACGCCTCGATGTCGCGGTAGTGGAGGGGACCCGGGCCGCGTCCGATGTTGCTCGCCACCAGGTGCAGGCGTTCGGCCTCCCACTCCCGGCCGGTGAAGGCGGCGAGGCCGGAGGCTACGGTCACGACGCTGGAGGGGTCGTCGCGGCGGGCCCGGGCCAGCGTCAGATGGGGCCGCAGCGGCCGGTCCTCGAAGACGATGCCGCACTCCTTGACCACGCCGCGGACATCGGCCGTGAGCTGGTGCAGCCCGTCGAGGTCCCCCTCGATCCCGCTCCACAGCACCCGCGCGTCGAAGTGCCCGCCGCCGCGCAGCGCCAGTCGCAGCGGCCGGCGCGCTGCCGCGAGATCCGCGAGCGGCTCCCGCAGGAGCGGGGCGGTTTCGGCCGGGAGCTCGCCGAGGAAGGCCAGGGTGATGTGCCAGTCCTCGATGCGGTTCCACCGCAGCCGCGGGTACGCGTCGTAGGCGGGTCGCAGCGCTCGCGCCAGCTCTTCCTTCGCGTCGTCGGGCGGGGCGAGCGCTATGAACACGCGGACGGTCGCGGGCTGAATCGGTTCGTTCACGTAGCACTTCGTACACCACGGGCTGCCGGAACGTTCGCAGGCCCCTGCCCCGCACGCGTCAGGAAACCCGCCCGCCTTCGTCCACCGGTGGGCCGAGCCGGACCATGTGGCAAGGTGGCGGCCATGCCCGGGACAGCACAGCCCCCCGTGCACACCTGCCCTTCCGAGGCGCACACCCCCGCCGCACCCGTCACCCACAGAGGAGTCCCATGTCCGTCGTGATCCGACAGCCGGGCGTCGTCCTGACCGACCGTCTCTTCCAGGTGCCGCTGGACCACGAAGCGCCGCAGGGCGAGCAGATCGAGGTGTACGCCCGTGAGGTGGTCGCGGCCGCCAAGGAACGTGCCGAACTCCCGTGGCTGCTCTACCTCCAGGGCGGTCCGGGCGGGCGGGCGGCCCGGCCGGTGGGCCGGGACAGCTGGCTGGACCGGGCCCTGGAGGACTACCGGGTCCTGCTCCTGGACCAGCGCGGCACGGGACGCTCGACCCCCGCCACCCGACAGACCCTGCCCCTGCGCGGCAACGCCGCGGCGCAGGCCGAGTACCTCTCCCACTTCCGCGCCGACTCGATCGTCCGCGACGCGGAACTGATTCGCCGTCAGCTGCTCGGGGACCAGGGCCGGTGGAGCCTGCTCGGCCAGAGCTTCGGCGGCTTCTGCACCCTCACCTACCTGTCGCTGGCCCCCGAGGGGCTGCGCGAGGCGCTGGTCACCGGAGGTCTGGCGGGCCTGCGCAGCAGCGCGGCGGATGTGTACCGGGCGGCCTACCCGCGCGTCGCCCGCAAGAACGCCGACCACTACGCGCGCTACCCCGAGGACGTCGAGGCCGTACGCCGGGTCGCCGAGCACCTCCTCGCCGCACCCGCCGAGCTGCCCGACGGCGGGCGGCTGACCGTACGGGCCTTCCAGGCGCTCGGCCTGCTGCTCGGCAGCGGCAACGGCTCCCACCTCCTGCACTACCTGCTTGAGGACGCCTGGGTCCAGGGAACCTCCGGGCCCGAGCTGTCCGACACGTTCCTGGCGGGCGTCCAGTCGAAGCTGTCCTTCGCCGACGGCCCGCTCTACGCCGTACTGCACGAATCCATCTACGGCCAGCGGTCGGTGGACCCCGGGCCGACCGGCTGGGCCGCCGAGCGGGTGCGCTCGGAGTTCCCCGAGTTCGACGCCGCGCAGGCCCTGACGGACGGCGACCCCATGCTGTTCACCGGGGAGATGATCTACCCCTGGATGTTCGAGACCGACCCGGCGCTGCGCCCCCTGCGAGAAACCGCGGACCTGCTGGCCAACCGCACAAACTGGCCCGACCTGTACGCCCCTGACGTCCTGGCGGCCAATCAGGTCCCGGTGTTCGCAGCCGTGTACCACGACGACATGTACGTCGACACCGCCGACTCACTGGCGACGGCCGACGCGGTACGCGGCCTGCGGACCTGGGTGACCAACGAGTGGGAGCACGACGGCCTGCGGGTCAGCGACGGGAAGGTGCTGGACCGCCTGATCGGCATGGCCCGGGGACGGTCGTAGGGGAACCACGCCCCGGGTCCAACAGGGAGGCGGGGTCGCGTAGTTCGTGGCCGGGCGGAGCCGGCCCCCGGTCAAGGCCAGCCTCAGTGGATCCGGCGGGTGCCCGGTACGGCGCGGTAGCGGATCTGCCACTGGCTTCGGCGGACGTAGGTGCGCTGGAGCCACCTGTCCTGGCCGTCGTAGTGGCCGACGAAGCGTGAACGTGCGTGCAGGCCCTTGCGGTTGTTGATGAGCAGGGCATGGCCGGGCCGCAGTTTGAACTCGTGGGCCACCGCGCGGCACGCCGTCTGCAACAGGGCGAGGGCCGTCTCGGCGACCGGGCTCAGGGTGTGAACTCCGTTGGCCGCGCTGGAGATCTCGGGGAAGCCGGCCGGACCCTTGATCATCGGGACCGGGTCGGAGAGCACGTCCGCGTCGCCGGCCACCTCACGTACGTAACTGCCGGGCGCGTTCATCCTGAACAGCGGGCTGCGCAGGACGCGGATGGCGTCGGGGCCGACCATCCGGCAGATGTCGCGGGCGTCGGCGTAGAACGTGGTGGCGGCCTGCGCGCGGTCCGCGCGCAGGCAGTTGAGCACCAGGAAGTCGGGGTTGGCGATGTCGTAGTAGCCGGTGCGGTCGTGGACGATGTCGTTGTGGAAGTTGAGGAAGACGGCCGAGCCCTGGTTCGTCTGAGTGGTCGCTCCTTCCTTGACGGGGACGATGTCGTGCACGACCTGGCCGTTCTTCTCCGTGAGGAAGCCCACCGGTTCACCGAGGAGTCCGCTCAGTCCGAGCAGGGTGCCCTCGGAGACGAACGTCGATTTGTGGCGGCTGGGCAGGCCGTCCCAGGGAGTCGGGGGAAGCTGGGCGTCCTGGGGGAGGTTGCGGATGTACAGGGCGCCGGGTGTGTCGTTGTGCCGGCCGAAGTCCAGGATCTGCTGGAGCGTCGCCAGGGGGAGCCGGGCGAAGACCTGGTGGTAGTGGGTCATGGCCAGGTCGATGTCCCCTGGTGGGCCGGCGAGTTCGGCCAGTCCGTCGGCGAGTGTGTCGCGCACGTCGTCGGGCAGCAGGATGTGTCCGACGACGGAGGTGTTCTCGCATTCGCTGACGGGTGTCGCGTGGGCACCGGGCATGCGCGTTCCTTCCTTGGGTCAGCAGTGACCTGAGGGGCGGGCAGGAAGGGGGGACCCGCGGGGAGCGGGTCCAGGGAGTGGGGGACGGCTTTCCAGGTGGGGATGAGGCAGGGGGTTCAGTCGTCCGCGTCGTCGTCCTTCATGCGTACGCGGATCTCTCCGGCGGCCGACAGCGCGTTGTGCAGGGCGAGTTCGGCGGTGGCACCCGTGGTGAACACGATGCCCACCACGCCCTCCTGGTGGGAGGTGGCGGTGACCTCGGTGCCCGGCGCCAGGACGGGGAAGAACACGGGGGAGCCGGGGTGCCGGGCGAGGACGTCCTGGCCGTCGCACCCTTGGAAGACGCCGTTGCGGGGAGCGTAGACCAGCGCCTGGCCGGTGCCGGAGCGGGGGACGAGCGGCTGGTCCATGAGGCGCGGGCGCCTGCGCAGCACGAGATCGAGGAACGCGGCCTCCGGCACGATGCCGAAGGTGTGGGCGAGTTCCTCGCCGACCAGGCCGCCGCCGAGCCGGGGGTTGATCTCGATGAGGTCGAACCCGTCGGCGCCCAGGACGAATTCGGTGTGCGCGAAGCCCTCCGTGTAGCCGACGCAGGTGAGGACCCGCTCGATCCACCGCTCGGCCGCCGTGGCCAGGCCGGCGGGGAGCGCCACGGGGAAGCCGGTGGCCTCCTCGCGGAAGAAGGGGGGTGGTGACAGGACCCGGCTGTTGATGCCGAGGACCCTCGTCTCGCCCTGCCAGGTGAGCGTCTCGATGCTGAACAGCGGCCCGGGGAAGTACGGTTCGGCGGTCAGCGTCCCGCGCAGCTGGGCCTTGCGCGCCCCTTCCAGTACGTGATCCAGCTCGGCCGGGTTCCGGGCGAGCCACACGTTCTTGCTGCCCGTTCCCGAGCCGTCCTTGACGATGAGCGGCAGCCCGATGGTGGCGGCGAGGGACGCCGCGTCGTCGGTGCCCGGGTCGACCCGGCAACCCGGAGCCGAGGAGAGGCCGTGGTCGAACAGGCGCTGCCGCAGGGCCGTCTTGTCGCGTGCGAGGCGGACGCACGCGGGGTCCTGCCCCTCCAGGCCGAGCCGGGCGCGGACTTCGAGGGAGACCAGGCTCCAGGCGTCGGTGGTGCTGATGAGCCCGGCGACGTCGCCGGATTCTCCGACGTCGCCGATGGCGCGGATGGTGCGGACCACGGCGTCCACGTCGTTGGTGTCGGTGTCGTGCACGACCAGGTGGGGGCTGTCGACCGTGCTCAGTTCATGCAGGTAGTCGGCCCGGTCACAGGTCAGCAGGTGGACGGTGAGGCCCTGTCGGGCGGCGGCCTCGGTGAGGCGGCCCAGGCCGAACTGGAGCCATTCGAGGGCGATGACGTGCTTCTTGCCGGAGGTGTTCACTGCGTCGGCTCTCAGCTCTCGGGGTTCTTGGGTTCGAAGGTGCGACGGCCCCAGTCCATGACCGACCAGGGGAAGGCCAGTTGGCCGAGGTCGTCGACGGTGTTCGGGACGAGCGCGTCGATGGGGTCGTTGACGCGGGGGTGGGCGTAGACGGTCTGGGCGTAGCGGTGCCCGGTGTCGGCCGCGATGAAGACGCACGGCCGGCCGGGGTTGCGCGCGGCCTCCCAGCGCGCCGCGAGATGGTTGCAGCCCGTCGACATGCCGGCGTACAGGCCGTGCCGCCGGAACAGGTCGCCCGTCGCCGCGATGGCGCTGTGGTATCCGATCCAGTGCACCCGGTCGTACAGCTCGTACGCGACGTTCTTCATGGGTACGGGGCTGCCGATGCCGGAGATGCTCGCGACCGGATCCTCCACGGGGTCGCTGCCGAACGTCACGCTCTCGAACGGCTGCACCCCCACCAGCTCGACGTCGTCGTTGAGCTCGCGCAGATAGGTGGTGAGGCCACCGGTCGAGGCGCCGGAGCCGACGCCGCCGACGAGCGTGAACGGGGCGCCGCCGAATTCCTTCTGCAGCATCTCGGCGCAGTCCCGATATCCGAGGTAGTGGACCGGATTGTGGTACTGCTGCATCCAGTACACATTCTCCTCGGTCTCCAGGAGATGGGCGATGCGTTTGAGGCGCACGCCCAGGTCCATCTTGTCGACCAGCGGCCCCGGCGGGATCTCGATCTGGTCCACGGTGGCGCCGAGCATCTCCAGCTGGCGGCGGATGTCGGCGTCGACCTTCGTCGAGCAGACGATCCGGCAGCGCAGTCCGTATTTGTGGCAGGCCATCGCGAGGGAGTAGCCGTACGTTCCGCTGGAACTGTCCATGAGAGTCGTATCGGGCGTGATCTCACCCCGGTCGAGCAGGGTCTTCACCGCCGTCAGAGCCGAATAGAGCTTCATCATCTCGAAACGCAGGACGTAGATGTCCTCACTGAGGCGTATGACGTCCGGCTGTTTCATCGCGTCCGCGGCGTGATCAAACATGTCCCCATCCCGTTCGGTCGAAGTAGCACTGGCTGCCGAGTTCACGGAAGAAAGAGGCAAGGCCGTCCAGACGGTGCTGGCTCGGTCTGCGAGTGAAGAGATAACCGATGACCGTCCCCGTGTGGGCCACGAACACTCCGTCGGCGCCGAACGAGGAGGCATTGCGCGCGAGGCTGTCGTACGACGACTTGGCGACCACCTCCTGTGAGAGCGCCGCGCTGCGGGAGGCGCAGGCCGCGATCTCCCGGCCGTCGCCGCGGTCGAATGCCGCGATGATGTCGTCCCGGCAGACGTCGTACGCGGTGCGGCGCCGGTGGTAGTGGGCGAGCAGCTCCTCGCCCAGGTCGTCGGTCTCCACCGTGCCCTGCTCCACGTGGTAGCAGGCGTACAGACCGGTCGTGTCGCCGAGCCGCCGCACGAGCTGGTGGCGGCCGCTGAGATAGAGGGCGAATTCGTCGAGGAAGACGCTGTCCGAACGCTCGATCCGGCTGAGGATCCTGCGCACGGTCCACTCGTCGTAGGGAATGCGGAACAGGTGGTACAGGCAACGCAGGGTGGCGACGATGTCGGCTGTCGAGCTGGCCATCCCGGTCCCGACCGTCAATTCGCTGACGAACTCGAAATGGCCGCGGGGAAGGGTGCGTCGATGGATTCCGAGGAATTCCTCGACCGCCTTCCACGACTTCTCGCGGCCGGGCATCGGGTTGTCCGCTAGGGGCGGCGCATCCGGGTCCTCGATGAAGTGGCACCAGGAGAACCGGTCGACGGGCAGGGAGATGAGGGATATCTGCGGCCGCCCGTCCAGCCAGTAGGGCCCCTGGAAGAGTTCGCCGACGGTTCCGCGGCCGACTCCGGAATGGGTGAGGGCCGAACGGTGCGAGGTGGTTTCGGGCGCCAGGGAATCGGGCGTCCGTGGCGTATCTACGATCGTGTGGGAAAGGGGCATCTCCTGTCCGTTCTCTCCGGCTGTCGCATGGGCGGGGGCGTTCTGCTGCTATGCCGGTGCGTAGGTGGCGAACCGGTCGATACGGCCGATGGGTTCCGTCGGTTTCCAACTGAGCCCGGGAATATGGGCGTTGACGAGCTCCCCGTTCTCCTTGAGCACGGCCGCCGGTGGATGGTTCATGTGGAAGAGGAGGTCGTCGTACTTGTCGAAGGCGGCGGAGAAGTCCATGCGGTAGACGAAGTCGTTGTCCTCGCCTCCCCAGCCCTCGTAGCGCTCGTCGAACCCCCCGATGCGGTGGAAGGCCGACGACCGGGCCCATACGCAGGCGCCCGGCGGCCGGCGCAGGACGAATCCGCGCATGGCGTGGATGTCGGCCGTCTCTTCTTGGTGCTGTACGCGCTGGCGGATGGCGTGCGAGGTGGCGGGCGCCGTCAGACTCAGCATGTTGCGGTACGTCAAGTGGCCGCCGGTGCCCGGCTGTTGGAAGCGTGCCGCGTTGCGGGCGATGAAGTCGCGGTCGGTGAGGATGTCCGCGTCCAGGACGCAGATCGCCTCCGGGCTGCCCGGCGTGTTCACCACGCCGACGTTGACCGCCCACGACTTGTTGAACTCCCCGGACTTGGGGGCGAAGACGTAATGGTCGACGTAGGGCGTGATGACCTCGCGCCACCGGGGTGTGTCGTCGGACTCCACCACGGTGACCCGGAACCGGGCGCGCGGGAACGACTGGTCGCCCAGCGAGAGGAGACAGGCCAGCAGGTTGCGCAGGCGCGTTCCGCCGGTGTCGCGGTCGCGGAACGGGATGACGACGAGGATCTCGGCGCTCTCGTTGCCCACCGGTTCGGCCAGGGGCTTCAGGGCGCGCAGGTCGGCCACGGAAATATCGTCCGTGCCGTCCCGGTAAAGGGCTCCGAGATGGTGGCCGAGGCGGTTGTCGCACTCGGCGGCCCAGGCCGCCGCGAAGAGTTTCGCCGTAGCGGGATGATCGCGGTCAGCCGCGGCGAGCGCTTTCTGGAACGCGCGATGGCGCCCGGGGTCGGCGGGGGATTCGAGAAGGCCCGTTCCCGCGACGTGGATCTCGGGGTCGTCGTGTTCCTTCACGGCATCGACGACGGCGAGCAGGAGATCGCGCGAATTCTCCCAGAAGAAGATGCAGGACCTGCGCGATTCGGGATCCATGGCGACAACCAGGCTGTCGCAGACGGCGGTTGCCAGCACGTTCTGATCGGAAGGCTGAAGGCCGGACATGCTGAGGGGTTCCTCTCGGTCTCGGTGTCGCTCGGCGAAGAAGCGTGTGGTCATCGGGGCTGGGTCGGCCGGGGCACGGCGAGGAGGGGTCGCGCCGGGCGCGCGGTGATCGCGTACATCAGGCCGGCCGCGGCGAACGACAGCAGCGTCACCGTGCTGAGCGCCGCCCGCAGCCCGACCGCTTCGGCCAGGAAGCCGATGAGCGGCGGGCCCGCCAGGAGCCCCGTCCCGCTGATGCTGGAGACGTACGTGATGGCGGGCCCGGCCCGGCGGCCGCCCACCGTGCCCGCCAGGGAGAACGTCACCGGCATGACGACGGCCAGGCCGATGCCCAGGCCGGTGAATCCGAGCAGTACGAGCACCGGACTGCCGGTCATCAGGGCTAGGCCGAACACGGCGCCGGCCCAGGCCGCCGACTGGATCACCACCCGCGCTCCGCCCCAGCGGGCCACCACGCGATCGCCGGCCAGCCGCCCCGCCGCCATGGTGACGGAGAACAACGCGTAGGCCAGCGAGGCGAATCCGGCGCTCCGGCCCAGGTCGTCGTGCAGGTAGAGCGCGCCCCAGTCGGCGGTCGCTCCTTCGGCCGCCATGCCGCAGAACCCGGCGAGGGCCAGCAGGGACAGCGAGAGGCGCCGGCCCTCGGGAATCCTGATCCAGAACCGGTCGCGCTCCCGATCCGCCGCGACGTCGAGAGAAGCGGGCAGGAGTCGGCGGGCCGCCCACAGCGCGGCGGCCCCCAACACCACGGAGACCAGGGCGAAATGATGCCAGGGGCGCGTGTGGTGCGCGGCGAAAAGCCCGCCGGACAGCGCACCGGCGAGCGCACCGGCGCTGAAGGACGCGTGCAGCGACGACAGGACGGGGCGTCCGAGCTGCCTCTCGATGGCCACTCCGTGCGCATTCATCGCGACGTCGACCATGCCGAGGGCCACCCCGAATCCGACCAGTGCGAGCCCGAGTTCGAGCGGCTCGCGGGCGAAAGCGGGAGGCAGCAGCGCAAGACAACTGAGCGTAATTCCCCATCGGGTCACCGGGCCGCTGCCCGTACGGGCCACGAGCTGACCGGACACCGGTTTCGAAAGCAGCGCGCCCAACGCTATGCCCAGCAGAGAAAGCCCGAGTGCGCCCGTTCCGCTGCCTACCTGTTCTTTGACCGCGGGGATTCGAGATGCCCAACTGCCGAACAATGCGCCATTGATGAAGAAGACGCCGGTCAATCCGGCGCGGGCCGACCGGATCTGCTGAGCGGCCACGGAATGGGTGGAACGAGGTGGCATGGCATGCTCTCCAACGGGTCTGCCAGCGCGCCGGGTTGATTTCCTCGACGATTCTTACGCGCGCCACATCACGGAAGCCAGTTCCACGGCGGGATGGTTCCTGCACTGCAGCAAGCTGAAGGAGAGCGAGGTGCAGAGGGGGCCTATGCTGCCAACGGTGAGCCATTCGAAAACTCTGCCGGAGTGCATCGTATTCTCGCGGGAGTCGAATCATCCATGGATACGTCTCAGTCCATCGCAACGTTCGAGCCGGCGGGAACGGCTCCCTTTCGCACCGTCGTGGCGCGGGCGAGAGCGAAAGGCGAATTGATCGTTCAGCCACGCATGGGAACCGCGAACCCCAGGACGATGCGCCAATTCCTGGACAAGGTGCGCGACCTTCCGATTCGTGCCGTCGGCACCATCACCCTGGACAGTTACACCCGGGTCGGCGACCACCGAGCGGCCCGCCAGGCCCTCGACGAAGAGGAGAACCTCAACGGATATCCGATCGTCGCGCACGGCGCGCAGATCACCCGCGCCCTGGTCGAGGGCCTGGGCGGCGACTTCGCCGTGCAGGTGCGGCACGGCTCGGCGCTGCCGCTCGACATCTTCCGGGCCCTGCTCGACTCCGGCCTGGACGCGACCGAGGGCGGCCCCGTCTCGTACTGCCTGCCCTACGGCCGCACCCCGCTGGCCCGCTCCGTGCAGGAGTGGGCGCGCTGCTGCGAGCTGCTCGCCGAGCGGTCGCCGAGCGCCCACCTGGAGAGCTTCGGCGGCTGCATGCTCGGCCAACTGTGCCCGCCGGCCCTGCTCGTGGCCCTGTCCGTCCTGGAAGGTGCCTTCTTCGCCCAGCACGGAATCCGAGACCTCTCACTGAGCTACACCCAGCAGACCGACTTCCAGCAGGACGCGGCCGCGCTCGCGGCGCTGCGCCGGCTCGCCGGGGAGTACCTGGGCGGCACCGACTGGCACCTCGTCCTCTACACGTACATGGGCGTCTACCCCCGCACCCCGCACGGCGCCCGCGAACTCCTGCGTCACAGCGCGACGTTGGCCGCCCGAAGCGGCGTCGAGCGCCTCATCGTCAAGACCGAGGCCGAGGGTCACCGGATCCCCACCGTGGACGACAACCTGCGGGCCCTGGTGACGGCGGCCGAAGCGGCCGCCGACGAGAACCGGCGTCCGGCACCCCACGTCGCAGCCGCCGACGACGGGGTGTACGACGAGGCCCGCACCCTGATCGACGCGGTCCTCGAACTGGACGGCGACATCGGCCGGGCCCTCGTCACGGCCTTCGCCCGCGGCTACCTGGACGTGCCGTACTGCCTGCACGCCGACAACGCGCAGCGGGCCCGCAGCTTCATCGACGGGGACGGCCGCCTGCAGTGGTCCTCCACCGGCGCCATGCCCCTGCGGCCGGCGAAGGCCGGGCGCGGCGCCCTCGACGCGGACGGCTTCCTGCGAATGCTCTCGCACGTCCAGTACACCTTCGACCGCGCCGACCAGCTGCACCCCCAATAGCGACCCGTCCTGAACACCAAGGAGAGTCCCTTGAACACAGCTGTATCCACAGCCACCCCCTACACCATCGCCGTCGTGGGCACCGGCCCACGTGGCATCTCCGTACTCGAACGTCTCGCCGTCCACCTCATGCGGGACACCGCCGACCGCCGACCGGTCCGGATCTACGCCATCGACGCCGTCGAGGTGGGAGCGGGCCGCATCTGGCGGACCGACCAGGACGACTGGTTCACGATGAACACGGTGATCGGACAGGTCACCATGTTCTCCGGCGACCCCGACGGCGGCGTCGCGCGCCCCGGCGCCGGCCCCTCCCTGGGCCAGTGGCTCGCCGACCAGCACCCCGCACCGGACGGCCAAGTGACCGTGGACGAGGACGACTTCGCCTCCCGGCGCGACTACGGGCGCTACCTCCGTTACGTCTACCGCACCATCACCGACGAACTGCCTTCCCATGTACGGATGATTCCGTTGGTCGCCGGTGTCACCTCGATCCGTCCCGGCCGCGCTGGGGACTACGTCCTCACCCTGGACGGGGACCGGGAACTGCCCGTGCACAAGGTCGTGCTGGCCACCGGGCATCCCAGGAACGACCCGGAACCCTTCGACCAGGAGATGCTCGACTTCGCCGACGCGCACCCCGAGGTCAGCTATCTGCGCGGCGACTCGGCGGCCGACCTGGACCTCGATGTGGTGCGGCCCGGATCGACGGTGGCGGTCCGGGGGCTCGGGCTCTCCTTCTACGACGTGCTCCTGTCCCTGACCGTCGGCCGGGGCGGCAGCTTCTGTGGCGATGGCGACGGGCGGCTGCGCTATCTGCCCAGCGGGCGCGAACCGCGCATCGTCGCCGGGTCACGCAGCGGACTGCCGATCCCGCCGCGCGGCCGCAACCAGAAGGCCCCGAACCATGTGCACGAGTCGCTCTTCCTGACCAAGGAACGGCTCACCGCGATCCGGGCGCGCCGGGAGGCCGAGTCGGGCAGCGGCCTCCTCGACTTCAACGAGGACATCCTGCCGCTCGTCCTCGACGAGATCAGGCACGTGTACTACACCACCCGGGTGCGGGCGACCTCCGGCGAAGCCGCGGCCCTGGACTTCGGGCGCCGCTACACGACGGCTCTGCGCACCGGCCACGGCGAGGCCGCCCTGCTGTCGATCGCCGGGCTCGACGACCTTTTGCCGCTCGACCTGTGGGCGCTGGCGAGGCCGTTCGCCAAGGAGCACTTCGACACGCGGGACGCCTGGCGCGAGCGGCTCCTGGAGGTCATGCGCGCCGACCTCGACGAGGCCGAACTGGGCACGCTGGACGGCCCGTTGAAGGCAGCCCTCGACACCCTGCGTGACCTGCGCGGGGTGCTCCGCTGGGCGATCGACTACGGAGGGCTGCGGCCGCACTCCCACCGGGACGACTTCCTGAACGACTACGTGCCCGTCAACGCCCTGCTGTCGGCGGGCCCGCCCATGGCCCGCGCGCAACAGCTCATGGCCCTCATGGCGGCGGGCACCGTCGAAGTCGCCGGTCCCGCGACGGAGTTCACCACCGATGCGGAGGCGGGATGCTTCGTGGTGCGCTCGCCCCAGGTGGCCGGGTCGGCCGTCCACGCCGAGGTGCTGATCGACGCGCGCATCCCGCGGCCGAGCCTGCACAGCGACGTCTCCCCGCTGACGCGGCAACTGCTCGCGGACGGGCTGATCCGCGAGTTCGTCAACGTCGACCCGGCGTCCGGCACTTCCTTCCCCACCGGCGGCCTGGACATCGCCGAGGGCACCTTCCGGGCCCTGGACGGCGAGGGCCGGGTCCACCCCGGGCTCTACGCCCTCGGCGTCCCCACCGAGCACGTGCGCTGGTTCACCCAGATCGGCAACAGCCGCCCGGGCCTGGCCACCGACTTCACCAAGGTCGGTGAGGCCGTCGCGCGCGACGTCATGGCCCAGCGCGCCGAGGTGATGGCGCAGGCCGAGGCGACGACGGCCGCCCGCGCGGAGAGCCGGCACGAGGCCGTCCTGGCCGGCCGCAAGGTCCCCTCGCTCGGCTAGTGCCCGCCGCCCCACGACCGACGACCCGAAAGGTTTTGACCCCTCATGACCGAAAAGGAATCAGCAGCCACCAAGGCGTTCAGGGAGGCCCGTGACGTCCTGCTGCACCACCACGACGACCTGGACGCCGCGCGCCGGGCCTTTCGATGGCCTCGCCCCGAGCGGTTCAACTGGGCACTCGACTGGTTCGACGTCATAGCCCGCGACAACCACCGCCCGGCCCTGCTCATCGCGGAGGCCTCCGGCGCCGCGCACGACACCACGTACTCCTTCGACGCCATGGCCCGCCGGTCCGACCAAGTGGCGTCCTGGCTACGGGTGTTGGGGGTGCGCCGCAAGGATCCGATCCTGCTGCTGCTCGACAACCGGGTGGAGCTGTGGGAGGTCCTGCTCGCGGCCATCAAACTCGGCGCGGTCGTCGTGCCGACCTACACGACCGCCACGCCCGCCGACCTGACCGACCGCGTCCGGCGCGCCGGCATCCGGCACGTCGTGGCCGACTCCGCGCTCACCGACCGCTTCGCGTCGGTGCCGGGGGAGTGGACCCGGATCGCGGTGGGGGAGCGGAGCCCCGGCTGGATCGGCTACGACGAATCCCTGGGCGGCGCACGGGAGTTCAGCCAGGACGGCTGGTCCATGGCGGACGACCCGCTGTTCTGCTACTTCACCTCGGGTACCACCTCACGACCCAAGATGGTGGCGCACACCCACCTCAGCTACCCGGTCGGCCACCTGTCCGGGATGTACTGGAACGGGGTGCGGCCCGGTGACGTCCACCTGAACGTGTCGGCGCCCGGCTGGGCCAAGCACGCCTGGAGTTCGTTCTTCGTCCCGTGGAACGCGGAGGCCACCGTCGTCGCCTCGTCGGACCCACGGCCCGGACCCGGCGCGGTGTTCGACATGCTGCGCACCCGGGGCGTGACGACCCTGTGCGCGCCGCCCACCGTGTGGCGGGGCATGGTGCGCGACGGCCTGGGGGAGCGGCCCCCGCAGCTCAGAGAGGCCGCCGCCGTCGGCGAGCCGCTGGAGCCGGCGCTCGGCGAGGCCGTTCGCGAGGCGTGGGACATGCCGGTGCGGGACGGCTTCGGGCAGACGGAGACCACCGCCCAGATCGGCAGCCCGCCGGGCCGGACCCCGGCGCCAGGCCGGGTGGGCTGGGCGCTGCCGGGCTACGACCTGGTGCTCATCGACCAGCAGACGGGCAAAGAGGTGCCCGACGGCGTCCCCGGCGAACTGTGCGTCAGCCTCGCCCCGCGCCCCGCCGGAATGATGACGGGCTACGCGGGCGACGACGACCGTACTGCCAAGGCGTTCGCGGGCGGCGTCTACCACACGGGCGATCTGATGGTGCGTCACGAGGGCGGCTCGTACGGCTATGTGAGCCGCGCCGACGACATGTTCAAGTCCTTCGACCACCGCATCTCACCGCTGGAGCTCGAACGCTCCCTCCTTGGAAGCGAGTTGGTGGCCGAGGCGGCGGTGATCGCGGTCCCGCACCCGGTCGGGCTGTGGGAGCCCAAGGCCTTCGTCGTCCCCGCCCGGGGGCAGGCGCCGGACGCTTCGACGGCGGCCGGGATCCACCGTTTCCAGGCCGGTGAGCTGCCGCGCGAGAAGTGGGTGAAGGTCGTGGAGTTCATCGACCGGCTGCCCGTGACCGCCTCCGGCAAGATCCGCCGAGCGGCGCTGCGCGAGCGCCCGCAGGCCGAGGAGATGGTCCACCGGCTGGCGCCGGTCGAGGCGGAAGGAGCCCTTCATGGGAACCCGGGCTGAGCCGACGGACGCCCTGCTGTGCCTGTGCGCGCACATCACCGAGGGCGAGGTGCTCACCGCGGTCGACGGCGGTGCGCACGACGTCTCGTCCGTACGTGACATGACGGAGGCGAGCAGCGGATGCGGTGACTGCACCGTCGACATAGAGGACCTGATAGCCGAGCGGACCGGCGGTGACCACGGCGCCTGACGCGCGTGAACGTCTCCTTGGGGGTGCCGGGCGGTTTCCGCCTGGGCACCCCTTCGGCGTGCGCGCTGCCCGTCCCACCGGGCCGGGTCAGTAGAGGCTGGAGAAGAGCACGGCCACGAACCGGGCCGGCTCGTCGGTGTCGTTGCGGAAGCTGTGCGGATAGCCGGCCGACCACTGCGCACAGTCGCCCGCCCGCAGTTCGTGGTCGCTGCCGTTGTACCGGGCGATCACGGTGCCCTCCGTCATCACGATGAGATCGGAACCCTCGTGCTGCAGCTCCTCCAGGAGACCCGAGTGCGGCTCGAAGTCGGCGGTGAGGACCTGGTACCCGAGCTCGGGCACGCGCAGCACGCGATAACGCACACCCGGGGCCCGGTCGAACGACTCCTGGTCCTTCGCGGGAAAGACGGAGGGGATGGAGCGTCCCCGTGAGAACCCCAGGAACGATCCCACGTCGTGCCCGAAGACCTTGGCCAGGCGGCCGAGCCGCTCCAGGGCGATGTCGGTCTCGCCACGCTCCAGCGCGGCGAGGAACGACACCGAAAGGCCGCACTCGGCCGCGACCTGACGCAAGGACATGTCCTTGTGGGTACGGAGGCGGCGGAGCACCTCGCCCGGGCGCGGGAAGCCCAGCTCGGGGTCGCGGGCTGCCTGGTCGGGGGCGGGTTCCGACGGCGGGGGATTGCTCATGGGTGCATCCTAGAGAAGCGTCAGGCTCTGACCAGCGTGGAGCAGGGGGCAGCGTCCTCGGCCGGGCCGAGCAGGCCGGACCGGGTGACGAGGACGCCGAGTTGAAAACGGCTCTGTGCGCCGAGCTCCTGGTAGATCTTGGCGATGTGGTTGCGGCAGGTGCGCACGCTGACCCCGATGCGCCGCGCGATCATCGCGTCGGTCTGTCCCTCCGCGAGGAGCACGATGATGGTCCGGCGCATGCCGGTGAGCAGCTCGCCGGCCTGGGCCGCGCGGATCTGGCCGTCGAAGGGCATCGCCGCCATCCACGTCTGCTCGAACACCTCCGTCGTGAAGTGCACGATGCCGGGCTGGGAGACGGCCACGGCGCTCTGCCCGTCGTCGCCGGGAATCAGCGCGGTTTCCCGGTCGAAGACCACCATCTGGGAGAGGGGACCGCTCGACGTGCGCGCCTCGCCACCTCCGTCCACGGCGCGCGCCACGCCTCTGCGGGTCGCCGTGTCGTAGCGGGCGGTGTGCTGATGGATCGTCCGTACCTTGACGCCGCGTTCAAGGAGCGAGGCGAGGGGCTCCGTCATTTCGAGGAGGGTGCTGTCGGCCCGCCAGCCGTCACCGGGTTGGGCGAGGAGGATCTCGTGGCGGCACCTCATGGCGGACGTCATGAGCCAGTCGCGGATGGCGTTCACGCCTGTCACGGGTTGGCAGCCGTCGGAGGCGTCCGCGCTGCGCACGGCCCGTTCGTGGACCCGGTGGAAGCCCGCGAGTTCGTCGCGGATCTGCTCCGAGCGGCGCTCCATGCGCTCGATCTGCTGTTGCAGCGGAGCGAGCCGGCGCAGGGCCGCGGCCTTCGGCGCGACGGGCAGGAAGATGTCGGAAGTGCCGGACGACGGCTGCAACAGCCGTGCGTTGACCAGCAGATGGAGGGCGCGGGAGGCGCGGGCGGTGTCCCAGCCGAGTGTCTCGGCGGCCTGGGCCACGCTCAGCGCCTGCACGCTGACCGCGAGCTGGTAGAGCTCTTCCTGATCTTGCGCTTCGGCTAACTGGTGCGCTGGCTGTGGATCAAGGTCTGCGTTCATCGGTCCCCCATGTCGTGTTCCCGGCAGTGAGGTGCTCGGGGCGGCGGCCTGGCGCGGAGCGCACAAGGCACGTCGTCGACCCATGTGCAAAATACCGTACGAACGTGCTGGATGCAACGAAAAAAATAGAGCTCTCTATGCTTTGCCCGTCGGCGTGCAGCTTGATGCAGGAAGGGCCCCGACGGCGTGCGACGGACAGTATCTTGCATTAGCGTGCTTTTTAAAGCACAGACGCTCCGCCCCGGCGAACCGAACCGACGGCGGGCCGCGGAGCGTCACAGAGCGCCGGGAGATGCCATGCGCGTGAACCTGACCGCGACGTCGGACGGGACCCGATTACTGCCCCAAGCCGCGAGCGCCGCCCCAGCCGAAAAGGGCGCACGGGGCGGCCGCGATCTGGTCGCCCGGGTGGCCCTGGTGGTGGTGTGGAGCTCCGGCTTCATCTCCGGAAAGTTCGGCCTGCGCCACTCGTCCCCCTACACCTTCGCCGGGCTGCGCTTCGCGCTGGCGGGCGGTGTGCTCCTCGCACTCGGGCTGATTTTCCGTCAGAAATGGCCCAGGGGAAGGCAGTTGGGCCATCTGGTGGTGGCCGGCATGCTCGTCCAGGGAGTGCAGTTCTCCAGCATCTACGTCGGCATGGACCGCGGGGTGCCCTCCGGTCTCGCCGCGCTGGTCATCGCGCTGTACCCGCTGGTCGCCTCGCTCATCGCCGTACCCGTGCTCCATGAACGGGTCACCCGTGGGCAGTACTTCGGGCTGTGCCTCGGTCTCGGCGGGGTCGTCCTCGCCGTCTCCGAGAGCCTCACCCTCGGCGGCGATCACCTGGTCGGCATCGCCTTCCTCGTCCTCGGTCTGCTCGGCATCTCGCTCGGGACCGTCTACCAGCGGCGCTTCTGCGCGGGCATGGAGCCCGTGATGGGCAACGCGGTCCAACTGCTCGCCGCGGCCCTGGCAGCGCTGGTGCCGGCGTTCCTCGTGGAAGGGTTCGACGTCACCTTCACCGCCGGGTACTGGCCGGCCCTGCTGTGGGCGGCCCTCGTGAACTCCATCGTCGGCGTGGGGCTGCTCTACGGCCTGCTCCAGCGCCACGGGACGAGCCAGGTGAGCAGCCTCTTCTATCTGGTGCCGATGGTCACCGCCGGCCTGGCCGCGCTCATGCTCGGGCAGCACCTCGGCCCGCTCACGCTCGGCGGCCTCGTGCTCGCCACCGCCGGCACACTGCTCGCCAACCGGGTACGCGGATGAGCCGGTGGTCCCCCGGCGAACGGGGGCGCCACCGGCTCGGAACGCGGATGTGTCAGCTGTGCGCGACCGTCAGCGCGGACGGCGCGAGGGACCGCGCGTACTCGCGGAAGTCCTCGATCGAGCAACCGTCCTCGAAGACCGCGGTGAAGCCCGCCGCGAGCAGCCCGGGCCCGTACGTACCGGCGGCGCCGCCCTCGGTGCCGAGCTTGCCGCCGATCACCACGGGCAGCGACTCCAGGCCGGGTTCGGCTCGGATGCGCGTGATGAGGCGGTGCCCGTCGAGGGCGCCGTGGCCGTTCACGCTGCTGATGACGACGAGATGGGGCAGGAAGCGACGGCATTCCTCGACTATCAGCTCGTCGGGCGTGCAAGCGCCTATGTTCCGCACCTCGTGCCCGATCTCCTCCAGCAGGAGCTGAAGGTAGACCAGGTTCCAGGTGTGCGAGTCCGAAGAAATACTGGATACGAGTACGCGGCATTCAGAACCGTTTGCCAGTTGGGGCATCGGAGCGACTCCCTCAGATTTTGTCTTCCGGGCGGCACGAGCATAGGGGACTGCCCATGACCCACTGCGACCTCAGCTTGTTGCAGTGCAGGTAAGTGCCCTTGGTCCGGCGGGCTGCGACCCGACAGAATCGATGGGCAGGAACGCAATGGGATCTCAATCAGCAAGCGCTTCCGGAGACTTGGTCCGGCGGCCTTCCCGAAATCGTAGGGAGCGATATCGAGATGAGCTCTACAGAAATTCCTTCCGGCCCGCAGCCCTTTTCCCTCGACGAGCGGGGCATGCGTCCGGTGGAGGTCCACTGCCACGGCTTCGGGGACGTGGACTTCTCCGACTTCACCCGCGTCGACCTCGACCGCCTGGACATGTGGTGCGCCGGCGAGGGCGTCCTCGCCCTGCCGACGATGTATCTGCACCGGGACCGGCTCACCGAGTTCGAGGCGTTCATGCGCCGCTACGCCGCCAAGCGCGCCGACGGGCTGCTCCCGCACATACCCGGCGTGGCGCTCGAAGGCCCGCTGCTCTCGCACCGCGGCGGAACGCCCCAGTCCACGGTGTGGGCGCCCAGCCGCGCGGAGTGGGAGCGGCTCGCCGCGCTCGGCGACCACGGCCTCGTCTACACCGTCGTATCGCCGGACGCCTTCTCGCCGGAGTCGGTGCTCCAGGACGAACCGCACCTGAAGGACAGCGGGTTCGACTGGATCGTGCCGACCCTCCTTGCCCACGGGGTCAGGCCGGCACTCGGCCACTTCACCCGCGACGACCCGGCTCGCAGCGCCGCCACGGTGGACGCCATCGTGGAGACCGCCTACGCCTCGGAGTGGAAGGGCAACGGCGTACGGGTCACCACCGACCACCTCTTCAACGACATGCCGCTCAACATCCGGCACGCCTTCCGCACCGAGCGCGCCCGGGCCCAGCGCGACGAGGTCATCGCGTCGTACGACGTGCCCAACTGGACGCTCGACAACATCAGCGAGGTCGCGGGCCCGGTACCCGGCGCCATCATCAAGCAGGCCGTCAACGGCCGGATCGCCGCCTGCATCAACTTCGACGGCGAACACGTGGACCTGGCCCTGGCCACCCGGGCTGTCCAGCTGATGGGCCCGCGGAACGCCATGATCATGACGGACCGGTGCGACTCCGCACGGCTCGGCGGGCGGGCACTGCACCACACCGGCGACAACCGGCTGTGGTACGAGGAGAACGGCGTGGTCGCCGCCGGTTCGCACCCGCTGGTCGCGCACATCGAGAATGCCAAGGCCAACGGCCTGAGCGACGACGACATTTCCTTCCTCGTGGCCCGCACCGCACACCGCACATTCGGAATTCCCGCGGTGGAACACGCGGTCGCCGCCGTCTGACACCCATCGGCTCGACAACGGTGCGGTGCGGCCGACCCTCACCGGCCGCACCCACCCCTGGCCCGCGGCGCCGGAATCCGTCAAGGAGAACCCAGTGAAAACACCACCAGGCCGGAACATCATTGCCCTGGAATGGCTGCAATTCGGCCTGAACCGGCTCGCCGCCGCGGCGGCCGAAGAAGGCATGACCGTCCATCTCCTGTGCGGTGACCGGTCGGAATACACCCATGAATTCGCCGCGGGCCACCCGGAGAATCTCGTCGTCCACGACGTCGACACGCACGACACCGCCGCCGTCGAGGCCGAGGTCCGTGCCATCGGTGATGTGGCGGGCCTGCTCAGCACCACCGACACCTGGAGCCTGATCGCCCTCGCCGTCCGCGAGCGCCTGGGCCTGCCGGGCCAGGACCCCGCGAGTGTACGGCTGGTCCGCGACAAGGCCCAGTTGCGCAGGCGGCTGTACGAACACGGCCTTTCCCGCGCCGACGGATCTCCGCTGTCCCCGGCGGACGACGCCGCCACCCTGGCCGCAGACCTCGGACTGCCCCTGGTGGTCAAGGACAGTGCGGGCACCGGCAGCGAGCACGTGTGGCTCGCCCGCACCGAAGCCGAACTCGCCGCCGTACTCGACGAGGTGCGGCGCAGCGACCTGCGCGGCCGGGCGATCGCCGAACCCTACTTCCGCGGGCCGCTGTTCAGCGTCGAGACGCTCACCTGGCAGGGCCGCACCCGCGTCATCGGGGTCAGCAGCCGCATCCTGTCCGCGCCCCCGGTCTTCCGCGAGGAGGCGCTCGCCTTCCCCGTCGCGCTGCCGCCGGCCGTGGCCCGGGACGTCGACCACTGGATCGAGCAGGTCCTCAAGGCCGTGGGCTACACGGAAGGCTTCGCCCACACCGAATTCATCATGACGGACACCGGGTTCGAGCTCGTGGAGATCAACCCCAGGCTCGGCGGCGCACTGATCGGCGAGGAGATCTCCCGGGCGCTCGACATCAACGTGTACGCCGCCTTCGTCGATCTCGTACGGCGCCGCCGCCCGGCCCTCATGGACCTTCCGCTGACGGTACGTCAGGGAGCGGCACACGCCCGGATCTACGCCCCGCACACGGGGACTTTCCAGGGGTGCGAGGGCGAGGAGACGCTGGCCGGTCACCCGGGCGGTCCCGCTCTGTACCCGGCGCTGCCCGTGGGAGCCGACGTCCGCACCACCGCGCACCAGGACGGCTGCGTCGCCGTGCTGCTCGCCACCGGCGCGACCGCCGAACTCGCTCTGCAGAACGTGCTGTCGGCCTCCGGCGAACTGCGCGTACGGATGGACCGGAGGACAGCGGAAGGAGAAGGCCGTGCCTGATCGCGCACCTCACCTGCTCGTCCTCAGCGGCTGGGCCGGAGTCGTGGAGAGCGCCCTGGAGCTCGGGTTCGACGTCAGCTTCATCGGGAACACCGCCGACTTCGGCCCGCGCGACCTCGACGTCCTCGCACGGTGCCGTCATGTCCGGGCGATACCCGCCGAGCAGACGGTCGCCTGTCTGCAGGCCGCCCGCCTCATGCACGCCGAGCAGCCGTTCCACGCGGCGGTCTCCTTCGGAGAGTTCGGCCTGGAGAGCGCCGCCGTGATCGCGGACGCGCTCGGCATCAAGGGCCTGTCGCTCGCCTCCGTGGCCGCCACTCGCTACAAGGACCGGATGCGCGAGATCCTCGCCGACCACCCCCGGCTGGCGCTCGGCTGGGCCCGGGTGGAGAACGCGGAAGGCCTCGCGAAGTTCCACGCCCGCCACGGCCTTCCGCTGATCGTCAAGCCCGTCGCCGGCGCGGGCAGCGTCGGCGTACGGCAGATCCTCAGCCAGGCCGAGCTGCAGGACGTACTGAACGACGCGGACATGTGGCAGCAAGGCGGCTATCTGGCCGAGGAGTTGATCGCCGGTGACGAGCTCTACAGCGTCGAGACGGTGACGCTGGGCGGCCGGCACGCCGTCGCCGGGATCTCGCTGTGCCGACTGGCCGGGCACCCGAACCTCGCGATCACCGAGATCTCCGTGCCGCCGCCCGCCCCCTACGACCGGCACATCCAGAACATCAGCGACACCGTCGTCTCCTTCCTCGACGCCATCGGGCACACCTGGGGGCTCACCCACACCGAGGTGAAGATCGCTTCCGACGGCCGGCCGGTGATCATCGAGTCGCAGACCCGCATCGGCGGGCACCGCATCTTCCGCATGGTCGAGCACGCGACCGGCGTCGACGAGATCGCCACCGTGCTGCGCAGCCTCCTGCCCGGTGGCGAGCAGGTGACCTCGCCGCATCTGCCCCCGACCCACGCGATCGGGATGGTGCTCTCGCTGATCCCGCCCCGCAAACCGATCCTGCGCGCTGCCGACCCCGAACTCCTGCGAGACATCAAGGGAGTTGACGACTTCGAGATCAACGTGCGGCCCGGCGAAGTGCCGCTGCCCGTCGCCGACAACGCCAAGCGGCCGGGCCTGATCTGGCTGTGCGTGCCGGACAGCGCGGCCGCCGAGCGCACGAAGGAAGAGATCGCCCGGACGTACTGGATCGAATTCGAGGACGGCGATGTCTGGCATCCGTCGTTCTGAGCTGTGGGCGGGCCTTGCCGCGCTGCCCGCGAACCTCCGGTTCCTGCTCGCCACGTCGTTCTTCATGCCGCTGGCCAGCTTCATGGTGCTGCCCTACCTGGCGATCCTGCTGCACGACCGGCTCGGCATGGCCATGGGCACGGTCGGCCTGCTGCTCGGAGCGACGTCGTTCCTCAGTTTCTCCGGCTGCCTGGCCGGCGGGCTGATCGCCGAGCGGATCGGCCTCAAGACGGCCATGGTGGTCGGGCTGGCCATCCGCACCTGCGGGTTCGGGCTCTTCATGGCGGGCCTGAGCACGGCACGGCTCGCGGTCGTCGCCGTGATCCTCGCCGCCTGCGGCGACGCGCTCTACTCCCCGGCCAACAAGGCGTACCTCGTCGGGGAGGTCTCCGACGAGCACCGGCCGGTGCTGCTCTCGGTGAACAACTCCGCCCTGAACACCGGGATGGCGCTCGGCACCATGATCGCCGGTGTCCTTGTCGTACGGCTGCCGTTCCTGGTCTTCGCCGTCGTCACCGTGCTGTTCGCGATCATGACGGTGCTGCACGCGACCCTGCTCCCGGGTCTCACGGCCGGCAGCCGGGCCGGGGACGGCGGGCGAGGGGAGTGGGCGAAGGCGTTCCTCACCCCGCCCGCCCTCGTGGCCCTCGTGAGCGCCTACGTCTACTGGTACTTCCAGAACTACCTGGGGGTCTTCATCACCGCGGGGCATTCGGCGATCGTCTACAGCCTCGCCCTGGTGATCAACAGCGTGCTCGTCATCGTCGGCCAGCCGCTGGCCGCCCGGTGGATCGGCCGGGTGAGCTATCAGCGGGCCGTCGTGGTGGGCCTCCCGGCGCTCACCGTGGGACTGCTCGCCTTCTCGCAGAACGGCCTGGTGGCCATCCTCGTGGGCACGGTCCTGGTCAGTGTGGGCGAGGCCGTCATCTTCCTCAAGAACGACCTGGAGGCGCTCAAGGCCGTCCCGGGCCGGCCCACCCTCGCGGTGGGGAGCCAGCGCATGGCCGTCGGCTTCGGATCCTTCGCCAGCGGCATAGCCGGCGGCCAGCTCTTCGCACACGCCCAGTCCGACGGCGCGGCCGGGAACTTCTGGCTCTACGCCGCCCTTCAGGGCCTCATCGCCACAGCTGTCGTCGCCCTGGTGACCCGGGCCCGGACAGCCCCCCGTCCCGGGGACCTCAAGACGCTTCCCGCCTCCCCGTCCGAGTGGAGTGGATCATGACCAGCCAGACCGTCGGCCTCGCCGAGCCCGAACCGCGCGCCGACGCGGCCCCCCTTCCGCCCCGCCCCCGGGTGACCGGCGAACTGCCGGGACCGCGCAGCGCGGAGCTGCTCGAACGGCAGAGCCGACGCGAGTCCAACGCCCGCACCTACCCCCGTCGGCTGCCCATCGCGATCCGCAGGGCGGCGGGCAGCTACGTCGAGGACCTCGACGGCAACGTCTTCCTCGACTTCCTGAGCGGCGCCGGGGTGCTCCCGCTCGGCCACAACCCGCCCGAGCCGCTGGCCGCCGCGCATCGCCAACTCGACGAACTGGTCCATGGGCTGGACTTCCCGACGCCCGTCAAGGACGAGTTCACCGACCTGACGCTCGGCATGCTGCCCGAGGCGATGCGCGACCGCACGAAGATCCACTTCTGTGGTCCGACCGGCGCCAACGCGGTCGAGGCCGCCCTCAAGCTGTGCAAGACGGCCACCGGACGCGAGGAGATCGTGTCCTTCCAGGGCGGCTTCCACGGCAGCACCCTGGCCACGCTGTCCGTGACCGGACTCGTCGAGCAGAAGGCGCCCATCGCCGGCCGCATGCCGGGCGTCCACTTCTTCCCGTACGCGCACTGCCACCGCTGCCCGCTCGGCATGCGACGGGACTCCTGCGAGGTCAACTGCGCCGGATACCTGGAGCGTTCCCTCACCGACCCCAACGGGGGCATCCCCCTGCCGGCGGCGGTCGTCCTGGAGCTCGTACAGGGCGAGGGCGGCGTCATCCCCGCCGACCGTGAATTCGTGCGGCGGCTAAGGGAGTTGACCCGGAGACTGGACATCCCCCTGATCGTGGACGAGGTCCAGAGCGGCTGCGGGCGCACCGGGACCTGGTTCGCGTTCGAGCAGTACGGCATCACTCCCGACGTCGTCGTCGCCTCCAAGGCCCTCAGCGGCGTCGGCCTGCCGGCCGCGATCATCCTCTACGACGAGAAGCTCGACGTGTGGCGGCCCGGCGCGCACAGCGGCACCTTCCGGGGCAACCAGGCCGCGTTCGCCGCCGGTGTCGCGACCATGAAGGCCGTGCGGCGCGACGGCGTGCTCGCCAACGTCCGAGCCCGCGCGGATCAGCTCGCACCCCACCTGGAAGGCCTGCGCGACCTCACCGCCCAGGTCTCCGACATCCGGGGCCTCGGGCTCATGGTCGGCGTGGAACTCGCCGACCCCGACACGGGCCGCCCCGCCTCGGCCCTCGCCCTGCGCGTCCAGCGCGAGGCGCTGCTGCGCGGCCTGATCGTCGAACTGGGCGGCCGCGACGACGGCGTGGTGCGGCTGCTTCCGCCCCTGAACTGCACCGCCGAGGAGATCGACATCGCCGGACGCATCCTGCGCGACGCCCTCGCGGCGGCACTCGCCGACGAGCCGCCGCACGGAAACAGGTGATGTCGATGGAGCAAGTGATGCGGACAGGGCCGGCCCAGCGGCCCGTCGCCGACCTGCCGGTGACCAGGCTGCGCTGGGCGATCAGCCTCTTCTTCGCCCTGGACGGCTTCGTGTTCGCGGGCTGGGTGGTGCGCATCCCCGCCATCAAGCAGCAGATCGACGCCTCCGCCGGAGCCCTCGGCCTCGCCCTGCTCGGTCTTTCGGCGGGCACCGTCGCCACCATGCTGATGACGGGCCGGCTGTGCCGCCGTTTCGGGGTCACCCGGGTCACGATCGTGACGGCGACGGTCCTGTCCCTCTCCATCATCCTGCCGCCGCTGGCCCGCTCGCCCCTCGAACTCGGCCTGTTCCTGCTGGTGTTCGGGGCCGGCTACGGAGGCCTCAACGTCGCCTTCAACGCGGCGGCGGTGGACCTCGCGGAGACGATCCGGCGCCCGATCCTGCCCTCCTTCCACGCCGCGTACAGCGCGGGCGCCCTGGCCGGCGCGGGCATCGGCGGACTGCTCGCCCCCCACCTCGGCCCGTCCCCGCACATGCTGCTCCTCAGTCTGATCGGACTCGCCGTCACCCTGGGAGCGGGCCGGGTCCTGGTCACGTCCGGGCTGCCCACGGGCGCCGGGACGCGCCCCGGCACGACCGACCCGACACCGCGCGCACCGCTGTCGCCCCGGACCCGTCGGCTGATCGCGGTGTGTGGACTCATCACCCTGTGCACCGCGTTCGGTGAGGGCGCGATGGCCGACTGGGGCTCGCTGCACCTCTCCACCGACCTCGGCACCGGGCCGGGCACGGCGGCCGCCGGATACGCGCTGTTCGCCCTGCTCATGACGGTCTCCCGGATGTCGGGAACCTGGCTGCTCGAACGCCTCGGGGAGTCACCCGTCCTGATAGCGGGCGGGCTGCTCGCCGCCACCGGCATGCTGGTGGCCGCCCTGACGCCCGAGCTGTGGCTGGTGTTCCTCGGGTACGCCCTGACCGGCGTGGGCCTGGCCAACGTCTTCCCGACCGCCGTCGGCCGCGCGGGCGCGCTCGGCGGCCCCCACGGCGTCGTCGTGGCCTCCACGCTGGGACACTCCGGCATCCTCCTGGGCCCGCCCGCCATCGGGTTCCTCGCCGAGGCGTTCGGGCTGCCCCGGGCCATGACCACGATCGCCGCACTCGCCGCGGCGGCGGCCCTGCTCGGGGAGCTGACCCGCCGGGCCCGCAAGACCGCACACCACTCGCCCGCGTGATCAACCGCGGCGCCAGGACCCAAGGAGACCACATGGCCGTCAAGGGCTGCATGTTCGACTTCAACTGCACCCTCTTCCACCTCGAAGACGCCGAGAGCTGGCTCGGCGCCGTCGTGGCGGACTCCGGCCGGGACATCGGCGGGGCCGAAGTGCGGTACTGGGCAGGAAAGTTGACGGACTTCGGGGCGGTGCCCGGCGGACCCGCACCGCGCGACGTGGACCCGGCCCTGCTGCGCCTGTGGCACGAGCGGGACCTCGACGTCGTCCGGCACCGCGCCGCGTACACCGGGCTGCTGCGTGCCGCGGGCCTGCCCTGGCCCGAGCTGATCACCCCCCTCTACGAACGCCACATGACCGCCCCCGCCTGGCAGCCCTACCCGGACGCCCTGGAGGTGCTCGACACCCTGCACCGGCACGGCGTGGCCATCGCGGTGGTGAGCAACATCGGCTGGGACCTGCGGCCGGTGCTGCGCCACCACGGCATGGACCAGTACGTCGACGCGTACGTGCTCTCCTTCGAGCACGGCTTCGACAAACCCGATCCGCGCCTCTTCCAGGCCGCCCACGAACAACTCGGGCTCGCGGGCGCCGACGTCGCCATGGTCGGCGACGACAAGGTGGCCGACGCGGGGGCGGCGGCGCTCGGCTCGCCCGTCCACTTCGTCGCGCCCCTGCCCGTCGCCGACCGGCCCGAAGGCCTCCGCGACGTACTCGCACACCTGCTGTGACGCGCCCGGCGCCGCCCGCCGACCGGGCGAGCGCGGCCCCCCAAGTACGGGAAAGGAACGACCGACCATGCCCCTCACCCCCAACGCTCCCCGGATCGCTCTGGTCGGCGCCACCGGCGCCGTGGGCACCACCTTGATCCGGCTCATCGAGGAGCGGAACTTCGCCTACCGGGAGATCCACCTCGTCGCCTCCGCGCGCTCCGCCGGCCGCGAGCTCACCGTCGACGGACGCCCGTACGGCGTCCAGTCCCTGGACACCTTCGACTTCTCCGGCGTCGACCTCGCCTTCTTCTCCGCGGGCGGATCGGTCAGCACCAAATGGGTGCCGTCGGCCGTGGCGCAGGGCGCCCTCGTCATCGACAACACCAACGCCTTCCGAATGGACCCCGACACACCCCTGGTGGTCCCGCAGGTGAACGCCGACCGGCTCGCCGAGCGGCCGGGCAGCGGCATCGTCGCCAACCCCAACTGCTCCACCATCCCCCTGGTCAGACTGCTGCGTCCGATCGCGGACCGCTGGGGCATCCGGCGCGTCGTGGTGAGCACCTACCAGGCCGCCTCGGGGCGGGGACACTCCGGGATCGCCGAGCTCGCCGAGGGCAGCCGCATCGTCCTCGCGGACCCCGAAGCACCGGTCCCGGCCGAGGAGTTCACCCCGGGGCTCGCCTTCAACGTCATCCCCTTCATCGACGAACTCCTCGACACCGGGTTCACGATGGAGGAGCAGAAGATGCTGCGGGAGTCCCGCAAGATCCTGGACATTCCCCACCTCGACGTGACCACCACCTGTGTCCGCGTCCCCGTCGTCAACGGCCATTCCGAGGCCGTGTGGATCGAGTGCGACAACGACGTGGACCGGGCCGAACTCGTCGCCGCTCTCGTCGAGTTGCCCGAGGTCGTCGTCCACGACCGGGAGGTCGTCGGAGCCTTCCCGACGCCGCGCACGGCCGGAGCCGCCGACCACGTCCATGTGGGACGGATCCGCGTCACCCCGCACGACCCGCGCGGCCTCTGGCTGTGGGTGGTCGCCGACAACCTGCGGATCGGCGCCGCCCTGAACGCCATCCAGATCGCCGAGGCGCTCAAGGACAGGGGTGTGCTGTGATGTCGCTCGCCCCCGCGGTACTCAAGTTCGGCGGATCAACCTTCCAATCCCCCTCAGCCTACGGGGAGTTGGCCGAGGAACTCACCGCAAGACTCGACACCCAGGGACGCCCGCTGGCCGTCGTGGTGAGCGCCATGCCGGGCGAGACCGAAGCCCTGCGCGAGCGACTGCTCACCGTGGCCCCGCACCCCGCGGACGAGTGCGCCTCCGCTCTGCTCACCCTCGCCGACACGGTCAGCGCCCACCTCCTGACGGCCGCGCTGCGCCACCTGGGCCGGCGCGCCACCGTACTGGCCGGGCACCAGACGGGCTTCACGACCGCCGAGTCCTTCATGTGGGCCCGCCTGGACCGCATCGACCCGGCACCGCTGCGGGCCGCGTTCGCCGAGCACGACCTGGTCGTCGTCCCGGGCGGCCAGGCCGTGGACGACCTCGGCCGGCCCACCTGGCTCGGCAAGAACAGCTCCGACCTGTCGGCCGTCGCCGCGGCCGTCGCCCTGGGCGCCGACACCTGCGAGATCCACTCCGACGTCGCAGGCATCCACAGCTGCGACCCGAACCTGATCACCGGCACCCGGCTCCTGGAGCACGTGTCCTACGACGACGCCACCATGATGTCTGGGCACGGCGCCAAGGTGCTGCACGACCGCTCCGTACGCTTGGCGCGCGAGCACGGCGTCAAGATCGTCTGCCGCCGCAACACGGCCCCCTTCCCCTCCGGCACGGTCATCGAAGCCGACGCCGCCCCGACCGACGCGGTGATCCTCAACTCCCGTTCCGTGGTGCTCCGTTATCCGGACCAGCCCTCGGCGGAGCGGGCGCACACAGCGTTCCGCTCGGACGGCGTGGCCGCGCTGCGCATCGAGGACAGCCCGGGTGTCGCGGTGATCGGCGGATACGTGGACCACGAGGCGTGCGAACGGCGACACGGGCTGGCGCCCGGACGCCCCGCGGGCATCCCGGTGACCGAACTCGGCGGCGGCCACACCACGGTGCACGTCGCGGCCGACGAGGCCGAAGCCGTGCGCCTGGCCCAGGAACTGCACGACCACCTCCCCGCCCGGCGGACCTTGATGGTCTGACCACACCGTCCCCCGGCGGCTCCGACGAGCAGCCGCGGACCTGAACCGCTCCAGGAAGGAGTACGAAGATGAACGCCCTCGACCTCGCCGTCGCCCAGGACGCCACGCTCGCCGAGATCGACCTGCCGGACAGTGTGCGCGACCGGCTCGGCGCCCAACTGGCCGTCGTCCACGACCCGGTGGCCGACATCGACTATTCGATGGCCCGCTACCTCCAGATCTTCGCCCAGCTGCCCACCAGGACGCTCCAGCAGATCCAGGACTTCGGCCGGCACCCCGACACCCCGGGCGTCGGATACGTCCGCAACGCACCCGTCGACGCGGTCCTGCCCGGCACGCCGGCCGACGGCGGGCCGAGCCTCGACAAGGCCACGTTCGTCGCGGAAGGGGTGCTGCTCGGCCTGAGCGGACTGATCGGCGAGCCGGTCGGGTTCGCCACCGAGAAGAACGGCCAGTTGGTGCACGACGTCGTCCCCGTCAAGGGCGGCGCCACGACCCAGACCAACCAGGGGTCGTCCGTCTTCCTCAACTTCCACAACGACATCGTCCACGACGCGAGCGGCCGCTACGACCTCGCCAGCCCCGACTTCCTCGTCCTCAGCTGCCTGCGCGCCGACCACGAAGGCGTGGCCGCCACCTACTACGCGGACGCACGCGACATCTCCCGCGCCCTCGACCCGGCGACCTTGGAGACGCTGCGCAGCCCCCGGTTCCGTATGAACGCGCCCGGCAGTTACGTACGCGATGTCGCGGGCGGCGTCGACGTGCTGTCCGATCCGGTGCCGATGATCGCCGGGCCCGAGCACAGTCCCGAGGTGTCGGCGGCCGCCAATGGTGTCCACCCGCTGGACGACGCCGCGCGCTCGGCCCTCGACCGGCTCCAGGGCGTCTGCCGCGAGGTCGCCCACGAGGTGTTCCTGCGCCCGGGAGAAGTGCTGCTCATCAACAACCGCAAGGGCCTGCACGCCCGTTCGCGGTTCACCGCGCGCTACGACGGCCGGGACCGCTGGCTGCAGCGCGCCTACGTACGCCGCACCCAGTGGGACATCCGCCACCGGACCACCCCCGGCGTGCGCCGCCTCCACTGACGCATCACGCCCCATGCCCCACACGGGAGGACGACAGCCCATGAGCAATGTCGCAGTCATCAACTACGGTCCGAAACTCGACTACGCGGCCATGCTCCCCGAACTGGTCGACCGGCTCCAGGTGTTCAGCCACCACGAGCTGAAGAACACGGAGTCCTTCGCGCGGTACGAACACGTCGAGAACTGCGAGGCCGTTCCGTACCCGGAACTCATGATCCGGCGGCTGGCCCGGGAAGAGCCGTTCACGCACATCGTCACGGACAACGAATACGACCTGGAACGGGCCGCGCGGATGCGCGAAAGCCTGGGAATTCCCGGGCAGTCGGCGAAGAGTGCCCTGTCGTTCCGCGACAAGGTGGTGATGAAGGAGGTCGCGAGCCGCACCGTACCCACGGCTCGCTTCGCCCGCCTGGATTCGTTCGTCGAGCTCACCGAATTCATCGAGGAGTTCGACTATCCGGTGGTGGTCAAGCCGGTCAAACAGGGTGGCTCGCGCGACATTTCGGTGCTGCGCGGCGAGGACGACCTGGTGGCGTTCAGCAGGACCCTCTGGCGCGAGGACCTCATGGTGGAGGACTTCGTCGAGGGGCAGATGTACCACGTCGACGCGGTGTTGGGCGACGGCTACCGCTTCGTGGCCTCCTCGCGCTATCTGCGCAGTTGTCTCGGCGTGTTCTCCGGAGAGAACAACGGATCGTTGCAGCTGCGACCGGAGGACGCCTTCGCGAAGAGGCTGGAGGAGTTCTTCGACCGGACGCTGGACGCGTTCGACGTCCCGCCCGCGAGCGCGTACCACCTGGAGGTGTTCCACACGCCGCACGACGAGCTGGTGCTGTGCGAGATCGCCTCACGCGTCGGCGGCGACCGCATTCCCGCGCTGACCCGGGCCACGTACGGGGTGGATCTGCACACCGCCTCACTGCGGCTGTCCTGCGATCTGCCCGTGGACCCGCCGGCGACCGCGCCGCCCGCCGAGGTGCACGGATCCGTCTCGATCCTGCCGCAGGGCCGCCCCGTGTCGCTGCCCGGCAGGCCGCCGTTCCCGTGGGTGACCCACTACGAGGTGAACGAGCAGATCGCACCGGACGCGGTGACGTTCTACAGCGCGTCCCATCTGTGCTTCGTGATCGTGCGGGGCGCCGACGCCGCGGAGGTCGAGCGGCGCCTCTTCGAGGCCGAGGCATGGCTGATGTCGCGGCTCGACGCGGACGGTCCCACTGAAGCGCAGCAGTCCCATTGACATTCGAGAGAGGCGAGCCCCGTGTACAAGATCCTGGTCCTGGTGTCAGAGGCGTACAAATTCAAACTCGACAACCACTCGATCATCCCGAGCGCCTTGTACCGCGAGGGGCACGAGGTGTCCATCGGGGACATAGATTCACTGTGCGTCCATGACTCCGTGGTCGTGTGCGACCAGGTCAAGCTGTCGCGGGAATTCGCGGCGGGCGGTGACTTTCCGACGCTGAGTGAGTCCTATGCGTCGGCGGAGGACTTCGATCTGGTGTGGGTGCTCGCGGGCACGCACCCCGAGTCGAGCAAGGACTACTTCCAGCTGATCTGGCTCCTCAACCAGAGGGTGCCGTTCGTGAACGACGCGACGGCGCTGTTCTACTTGAACTCGAAGATAAACCTGGGCGCCGTAGTGCCGCCCGAGCACCTCCCGGTGTCCTACGTGTCGAACGACTTCGATTTCCTGAACGGGCTCGTCAGCTCCGACAGTGACCGCTCGTGGGTCATCAAGCCGACCAACGAGGGCTGCGGCGCGGACGTCTACGTCGTCAACGAGAAGGACCGCAACCGCTCGGCACTGCTGAGCTCCGCCACGGGCAACGCCGGGTCGCGGTACATCAGTTACGGCCGGGACATCATCGGCATGGCCAAACGCCACACCGCGGTACAGGAATACATCCCCAATGTGCGGACGAACGAGAAGCGCGTGATCATCGCCGGCGACACTCCGGTCTCCGGATTCCTGCGCTTCCACCGCGACAACGACAACCGCGCCAACGCCTCGGTAGGAGCTCGCTTCGAAGCACTCCAACTCACCCCCGAGGAAGAGGATTTCGTCCGCCTCCTCGGAAAGCGAATGATGGCCCACGGAATCTACTACTGCGGAATCGACCTCGCCTTCCCCTACGTGATCGAGATCAACATGGAGAACCCGGGAGGCTTGAACTACCACCGCCGCGCGACGGGCGAGGACCAGTCCTCACACGCGGTGAACACGGTGCTGGCGGCGTTGCGGGCCGGGGGGAAGCTCGTCGGGCGGCCGGTGCCTGGACACCAGTAGGCCTCATGGGCAGGACGAAAGGGAAAGCGGTGCGACGCGGGTTCTGGGGCCGGCCGAAACCTGGGTCAGGTCCGCATCGGCCCGCGCGAGGCGGCCGAACACGCCACACCACGCCCGCTTGTCGCGACGGCCGATGTCAACGTGCGTTCAGGGCGCTGCCCGTCGTGGCGTCGACCAGGGAACGTGAGCCGACGGGCTGCCGCAAGGTGGTGCTCACGGGCCTCAGGCCGATGTAATCCGGACAGGCCTCGCCACTCTTCCTCGTCGACTTCACCTTCAGCGTGAGAGAGACGCTCTTCCCGCTCTCGTGCGCCGTGAGCCGGGCCGACTGGCATCCGCCGACTTCTGTGGTCGTGGTGATCGTTCGGCCCTGGACGGTGACGGTCCGGTCGATGGGCCGTGCCGTCCCCGAGCCCGCGAGGCCGTCGCAGCAGGACAGTGTGAGGCCCACGCCCAGAGCCAGCAGCCCTGCCGATGCGTGCCGCAGTCCTCTATGCATGCCCCTGGGACGCTCCCCAACCGGTCCTGGTTCCGCTCCTTCAGAGGCAGCGGAACGCAGCAGAGGGCTAGACACCAGTGGCACGTGCATCCCCCCTGCGCATTTGGCAACACCCCTGCCGAGGGGGGCCAGCCCGTGGGAGAGACGGGTGTTGGCCCCATGGAGCGGGCGGGGCGCATGGGCGAGGCTCGGAGTATGTCCCGTACGCCTGTGACCCACGGATTCCTGCGTACCGCGAGCGCCGCGGCGCACCTTCGGCTCTTCGTTCTCGTCGGCGTCCTCACCGTCCTGGTGACCCGCGCGTTCCTCTCGCTGGCCGACTACCCGAAGCTCGGGGGAGGTGCCGGGAAGGGAGGGCTGCACATCGCCCACATGTTGTGGGGCGGGCTGCTGATGCTGGCGGGGCTGCTGGTCATGCTCGTCTTCACCGGAGTCGCCTCCCGGCAGAGCGGGGCAGTGGTCGGCGGCATCGGTTTCGGCCTGTTCATCGACGAGGTCGGCAAACTGGTCTCCGTCGACGGCTACTTCTACCGGCCCGCCGCGGGAATCATCTATCTGACGTTCGTCGCGCTGACCGGCCTCGCCTGGTGGGCCACGCGGCGCGAACGTACGGACCGGGAGGCGGCTCCCGTCGCGACCCGCTCGGCTGTCGCCGCCGAAACCGCACTCAATGGCATTCTCCGCGGCCTCACCCCGCAGGAACGGGACGAGGCGCTGCGCCGCCTGCGCGGCACCGGTGTGCCGGCCACCGAACTCGACACGGCCCTGGCGGCCCTGCTCGAAGCGGTCCCCGAGCGCCCGGCCCGGGACCTTCGCCCGCACCACCACGCGGCGCATCGCGTACGCGCGTGGCTGGTGGCCCGGGTGTCCGGAGACCTGCGGTTCGTCCGCATCGCCGCGTGGGGCGCGACACTTCAGGCGGCACTCCTGCTGATCGCCGTCGCCGCCGACGGCCTCACGGGCAACCTCGCCGATGAGACCCAGTGGACCGCGATCGCCGGAGCACTCGCCTGCTCACTGGCATCCCTCGTACTCGCCGTACGTGGCACGGCCCTGCTGCGCCGCGACGGGAACGCCGCGCTGCGCCCTCTGCGTGCCGCGCTCCTCGTGGACCTGCTCCTGGGCCAGGTGTTCAAGTTCACGATCAACCAGTTCTCCGCGGTGGTCGGCTGGCTGATCAGCCTGGCACTGCTCTACGTGCTCTCGGCCCAGATGGGACGCCGCCAGGTGCAGCGCGCGCCGGCCGGCCACGGAATGCCTCAGAGCGGCACCGGCTGACGGCCCTATCACCCCTGGGGCAGCCACGCCGCGACCAGATCGAGAAGCCCCGGGAACCGCCCGTTGAGGTCGTCGACGCGTACCTGGCTGCGGCGTTCGAGGCCGTACTGCCGCTGTCTGGTGACGCCCGCCTCGCGCAGTGCCTTGAAGTGGTGGGTGAGGGAGGACTTGGGGCGGTCGATGCCGAACCAGCCGCAGGGGTGGTCGAACTGATCCGACTCCAGGAGGAGTTTGCGCACGATGGTCAGGCGCAGGGGGTCGCTCAGCGCTCCGAGCACGGTTTCCAGGCGCAGGTCGTCGACGGATGGTTCGACGAGTGGCTGGGGGAGGCTCTCGGGTTCCGCGGGGGTCTTGATGGCGGCCGCCCGGCGCGTCGTCGATGTCATGGGCTCCTCCTCGCATCCGAATCCTATGTACGACTTTCATCGTACTGCATGCTAAGTTCGACTTATCTCGTACTGGACTCGGTGGAGGGGACGACCATGTCGGAGAGTCGGACAATGCCTGCAAGCGCGGTGGTTGAGGACCGGCGCGCCAAGGCGCCGCAAGGGCGGCTCGCGGCGGCTTCGCAGGCTCCCGCCCGGTGGATCTGGCTGGCGGCCTGGCCCGTGACCGCCGTGTTCATCCTGTCCAACGCGGCGACCCCGCTGTACGTGCTGTGGCAGCGCGACATCGGGTTCTCCAAAGGCACCCTGACCGTGATCTTCGCGTTCTACATCGTCGGCCTGCTCGGCTCCCTGCTGGTCTCGGGCGTGGTGTCCGACCGGCTCGGCCGTAAGCCCGTCCTCCTGCCGGCCCTGGCTCTCGCGCTGGCGGCGTGCGCGATCTTCGCGACCGCCTCGTCGGTGGTCGCCCTTGTGGTGGCCCGGCTCTTCACCGGTATCGCCGTCGGGGTCGTCGTCTCGGCCGGCATGGCGGCCGTCACCGATGTGGCGGGTCAGGAGCGCAAGCACCGTGCCGCCCTGCCGGCCTCCTGCGCCATGGTCTTCGGTGCCGGCCTCGGCCCGCTCCTGGCCGGAATCCTGTCCGAGACGCTGCCCGCCCCCACCGTCACCGTCTTCGTCGTCGAGGCGGCGCTGCTGATCACCGCCCTCACAGCAGTCGTACGGATGCCCGTACGTCGGCCCGAGGCGCCTTCTGGGGGCGGCTGGGTGCGTATTCCCGGTGTGCCGCAGGGCGCCGGCATTCAACTCGCCCTGGGAATCGCCGTGTTCGCGCCCGGGATCACGGCGACCTCCTTCGTGCTGTCCCTCGGGCCGTCCCTGCTGTCCGGACTGCTCGGAACCACCAGCCGGGTGGTGGCCGGAGCCATGGCCTTCGCCATGTTCCTCACCGCGACCGGTGTGCAGTTCGCGGTCCAGAAACTTTCCCGGCGCACGATCCTGGCCGCCGGAGCCGCGAGCACCACCCTCAGCATGGTCACCCTCGTCGTCGCGGTGCACACCTCGTCCGTCCCGGTGCTCATCGCCTCCGCGCTGCTGGCCGGTGCGGGCCAGGGCATGGGTCAATTGGGCGGCCTGTCCCTGCTCAACTCCACCGTCCCGTCCCAGCGCCTCGCGGAGGCCAACGCGGCTCTCAATGTCGGTGGTTACGTATTCGCCGGTGTGCTGCCGGTGTCGGCGGGCTATCTCAGTGATGCGGTGGGGCTGACGAGGGGAGCCACCCTTTTCGCCGCCGTCCTGATGGCCCTGGCGGTCGCCGGCGGACTCGTCGTCGCCGCCAACCGCCGCCGGGTGCGCGAGTCCGCCTGAGCTCCGCACCGCAAGCGGAGGCACGGCATGCCGGTGCCGCGTGCAGGCGGTCGTCAAGCCTCAGGGCCGCAGCAGGCCCGGCAGCTCTTTGACAGCTCTTTTTGCGTTGTGTGAGCGAACGATGACGACCGGCCCGTGGCCCCCGGGGCGCTGTTTTGCTGGGGGCATGAACAGCAACCATTCCGGTTCAACCGGGCGCTTTCTTTCCCGTCGACACCTTCTCCGCGCCGTATGCACAACAGCCGTCGCCGCTGCCGTGCTCGGCGTCGCTCTGGTCGGCTGCGGCAGCCAGGGCACCGCCGACGCCGTGGGACCGACGACGGCGGGGGCGGCCGGCAGCGGTGCGAAGGTGCTGTGGGTGGGTGACTCCATCGCCGGCGCGGAGGCACCGGCCCTGGGGGCGGCTCTGAAGGCCAGCGGCGTGGACTTCAAGGACGCCTCGTCCGACGGCGGCGGCACGGTCGTCGACGGCGGCGACGAGATCACCGGCAAGATATCCGAGGACACCTGGAAGGAACTGGCCGCCAACATCGGGTCGTTCAAGCCCACCGTCATCGCCTACCAGATCACCACCTACGACTGGGGCCCGCAGGACAAGCAGCGCGCCGCCTACGAGAAGCTCGCCAGGACCGCCAAGGACGCGGGAGCCAAGCTCGTCCTCGTACCGGCTCCGCCCGTCAAGATCGACGACTTCTACAAGAAGCACGAGCCCCAGATGCGTACCGCCCCCGAGGCGGCGGAGGAAGCCGCCAAGAACAGCGGCGGGGCGGCCGTCTTCCTCGACTCCGCGCACCTGTGGGGTACCGATGCCGCCGCAGCCAAGGCCCAGCGTTCCTCGGACGGTATCCACAACTGCCAGCAGGGGGCGGCCGCCTTCGCCAAGTGGCTGAGCGAACGGCTCGGCTCACAGGCGGGGTTCAAGGCCGCGCCCGTGGACGCGTGGGCGAAGGGCTCGTGGACCGGCGACGCCCGGTACGCCAACCTCAAGTGCGGCGGCTGAAGAGCTCCCATGTCCGCTCTCCCTCTCGCGTCCACCGCGCCGGCCCGCCACCGCTCCCCGCGTCCCGGCGGCAGCGGCCACGCGCACATCGCCGCTCTCGACGGGCTGCGCGGCTTCGCGGTGGCGGCCGTGCTGCTGTTCCACGCCGGGCACCTGAGCGGCGGGTTCCTCGGCGTCGACCTCTTCTTCGTCCTGTCGGGGTTCCTGATCACCGGGCTGCTGCTCGCTGCCGCTCAGGGCGGTGGGCTGGTGGCGCTCCCCGGTTTCTGGGCACGCCGGGCCCGGCGTCTGCTGCCCGCACTGGTCGTCGTCGTGGTGGTCACCGTGCCGGCGGTCTGGGTCCTCGGCACCACGGAGCAGCTCCGTTTCGCACTCGGCGACCTGCCGTGGGTGGCGGCCCAGGCGGTCAACTGGCACTACATCACCGACCGGATCGGCTACTGGAACGCCTCCGACACCCGCGTCTTCGCCCACCTGTGGAGCATCGCCGTCGAGTGGCAGTTCTATCTGCTCTGGCCACTGGTGCTGGTGATCGCCGCCTGGGGCAGACACGCCCGGCGCACGGTGGCGGCCCTGGCGGCCCTCGGCGTCCTTGCCTCGCTCGCCCTGATGGTCACGCTCGGAGCCGCCGTGGACACGACCCGGGCGTACGAGGGAACCGACACGCGGGCCGTCGCCCTGCTGCTCGGCGCGCTGGCCGCGACCGCACCGGTACGGGATCTCGCCGCCAGGATGCCGAGCCGCGCGGCCGACGCGCTCTGCCTGGTTCTGGTGGCCGGGCTCGCGACGGCCTGGACGGTGACCGACGGCGAGAAGGCCCCGCTGCTCTTCAAAGGCGGCCTTTTCCTCCACTCCCTGGCCGCCGCCGTACTGATCACCGTCATCGCGCAGGTGCCCGGCACCCGCGCGGCCCGGATCGCGGGGAGCCTCCTGCCACGCCGACTGGGAGAGCTCTCCTACAGCCTGTACTTGTGGCACTGGCCCGTCTATCTGCTGCTCCTGCCGCGGTTGTCGGGGCTGGGGAAGTGGGGCGCCACAGCGGCGGCCGTCGCGGTGTCGCTCGCTGCCGCGGCGGTGACCAAACGGCTCGTCGAGGACCCGGTCCGGTTCCGCTCGGGCTGGGCGCGAGGGCGCCGGGGCCCGGCCGCGGTGGCCGCCCTGGCGGTGATCGGGGTCGCCCTGTGGGTGTCGATCCCCGTTCCGGCCCCGGGCGCGGGCACCGTCGACATCCAGCAACTGCGGTGAGGACACCTCTCAAGCCGTCACGGTGTCGGGCTTCGCCGGGACAGCAGTGACAGGCACCGTGGGTGCGATGCGGCAGTATTAGTACCGCTATTCCCTTTATTCCCTTGAATGCGCATTGGCCCCGTGGAAAGGACCCGGTTCATGACGCGCGTGCTGTTGATCGAGGACGATCCGGCCGTACGCCGCGGTGTCGTCCTGGGGCTGCGCCGCTACGGGCACGACACGGAGGCGGTCGGCACCGGTGAGGACGGCATGGAGGCCCTGGCCGCCTTCAAACCGGACCTCGTGCTCCTCGACCTCATGCTGCCGGGCATGAACGGCCTGGAGGTGTGCCGCCGCATCCGCGAGACCAGCCAGCTCCCCATCGTGATCCTCTCCGCGCGCGGCGACGACATGGACGTCGTGGTCGGGCTCGAAGCGGGCGCCGACGACTATGTGGTGAAGCCCGCCAGCGGTGCGCTCATCGAGGCGCGGATGCGGGCGGTGCTGCGCCGGATCGCCCCCTCGCAGGCCGACACAGACGTACAGGCGGGACCGACGGTGGTCGGAGACCTGGAGATCGACCGCAGCGCGCTGAGCGTCCGCAAGGGCGACGGAGTTCTCCAACTGGCCCCGTCCGAGCTGAAGTTGCTGCTCTTCCTCAGCGGCGCGCCGGAGCAGACCTTCAGTCGCCGCCAACTCCTCGAAGACGTCTGGGAACACAGCTACTACGGCGACGCCCGCCTGGTCGACGCCTGTGTGATGCGGCTGCGGTCCAAGATCGAGGATGATCCGCGCCACCCGGTGTACGTCCAGACCGTGCGGGGCTTCGGTTACCGCTTCGGCCCGGTGCCCGCGTGAAACTCGCGCCGGCACGGGGTCTGCGCACGCGCCTGGTCGTCGCGTTCCTGCTGGTCGCCGCGCTGAGCGCACTGATCACCGCGGCCCTCACCTTCCGCCAGGCCCGCAGCGGAATCCTCCAGCGCACCCAGAGCGCGGCCGTGCACGACCTGCGGCTCCAGGTCGACTCGCTCGCCCCGAACCTGCCGGCCGAGCCCACGGACACCGACCTGCGGGGCCTCACGCAACAGCTGGACCGGGTAGGCGGCTCACGCGGCTGGAACACCGCGGTGTCCCGGAACGACGGGCCGCCCATCGGCACCGCAAGCCCCATCAGCACCTCCCTGCGCACCGCGGCCCGCCGGGACAACACCACGGTGTGCGAGCGCACCGCGGGCCCGCGCCTGCTCATCGCCATGCCCGTCAATTACGACACCCGGGGCGCGGCGGCCGGGAAACCGTCGGGCCTCGTCGTCTACGCCGCGCTCACCCTGCGCGCCGAGCAGGCCGACATCTCCGCCCTGATCACCGCGGCCTGGGCCGGCGCCATCCCGGCGCTCGCCCTCGCCACCGTCCCGGCCCTGTTCGCCGCCCGCCGCGTGCTGCGCCCCGTACGCCAACTGCGTACGGCCGCGGAGAAGATCACCTCCGGCGCGCTCGACACGCGGCTCGACGTCACGGGCAAGGACGAACTCGCCGAACTGACCGGCACCTTCAACACCATGGCCACGGCGCTGGAGCGGGACGACGCGGAACTGCGCCGCATGGAGGCGAACGCCCGCCGGTTCGCCGCCGACGTCTCCCACGAACTGCGCACCCCGCTCGCCGCGATGGCCGCCGTCACCGACGCGCTCGACGAGGACGCCCACTCCGGCCAACTGCCCCCGGACACCGCCGACGCGGTGCTCCTCATCAGCGATGAGACCCGCAAACTCGCCCGCATGGTCGAGGACCTGATGGAGATCTCCCGCTTCGACGCGGGCGCCGCCGCCCTCCACCTCGACGACGTCAGCCCGCGCACCCTCGTCCACAAGACGCTCGATCTACGCGGCTGGCGCGAGCCGGAGGAGGTCGTCACCGACCTTCCGGAACACGACGAGCGCGTACGGGTCGATGCCCGCCGCATCGACGTCGTGCTGGCCAACCTGATCGCCAACGCCCTGCGGCACGGCGCACCACCCGTCACGGTCCGGGCACGCGTCACGGACGAGAGCTTGGTGATCGAGATCGTCGACCGGGGCCCCGGCATGCCCGAGGACGTCCTCCCACACGTCTTCGACCGCTTCTACAAGGGCGACGCCGCGCGGACCCGCTCCGAGGGCAGCGGCCTCGGCCTCGCCATCGCCGCGGAGAACGTACGCCTGCACCGCGGCACCCTCACTGCCGCCAACTACCCAGGCGCAGGTGCGGTGTTCACCGTGATCCTGCCGATCGCGACACTGGGTGAGGAGCCGTAAATGAAACGCCACCTCGTCTGTGCATCGGCCGTGCTGATGGCCGCCCTCACGGGCTGCGGCATCGGAACCACCGGCCCGGCAGCGGCCGGTCCGCCCGCGTCGGGCCTGCGCGAACCGGGCAGCGTGGCCGCCTACGCGCAGCTGTACTTCGTCAGCCCCTTCGGCGTCCAGGCCGTGGCCCGCCGCGTCAGTTCCCCGGCCGGCCCACAGCAGGCCCTTGATCTCCTGCTCGCGGGCCCGGACGCGGCCGAACGGGCCCGCGGCCTGATCACCGAGGTCCCCCCGATGCCGGGCCGCCCGACCGCGACGGCCGAGTCCGGGGCGGTGGACCTCTACCTTCCGGTCCCGGTGGCGAAGATGAACGGCGGCGGCCTGGGAGTCACCCAGCTCGTCTGCACCGCCGCCAACGCCGAAGTACCCGGCGGCAAGCAGCCACCCGCCGTGGACGTACGGGTCCACGAGGCGGGCACGCCGGGCATCTGGACCGTACGGTGCAACGCGGCGGGCAACGTCCTTCCGGTGCCGAACCCGTCTGAGACGGGTCCCTGACCACGGACGTCCCGAGCGCGCGCCCGCCGGGCTCTGAGGGGTTGCCGCCGAAATACCCCGCCTATTGCTGGCACTCCTGCCCGACTCACAGAACACCCGTCGCTGACGACCGGCGTCATTCGTCCCGGATCCCGAGGTCCTCTCGCATCAGTGTCCGCATCGTCACGAGCCGGGGCTCTGCCCGTCTCGCCTCGACGAGCAGGTGCTCGGCGGTCTCCCCGTCACGCGCGAGGCCACGATCGATCCGCTTGGCCGCCGCGTCGACCTCCGCGAGCACCTTGTTGAGTTCCCGCGACGCCTCCATGATCCGCAGCGGGACGATCATCTGGGCTGCCGCATAGCGGTCGCGGTACTCCCTGCGGGACTCTTCGAGACGGGTACGGTCCTCCTCGGTGTACACGCTGTCGCGCATGCGGTGCAGGGCGTCCTTGAGGAGGGTGTGGAACTGCTCTGAGGCGCGGTTCATGGCTGTGTACGCCGCTCGGCGCTCCTCGAACGACCGCCTGCGATCGGCGAGTTCGGCCTCCGCGGCCCGTTCGCGGGCATTGAAACGCTGCGGAAGCACCGCGCCGAGGAGCGCCCCGCCGAGGCCCGCCGCCGCGGTTATCGCTGTTGCCAACGCGTCTGACATGCGGGGACTTTATCGCGGTCCGTGATCCGCGCAGCCGTGCGGCCACGAGCCAGGCAGGCCATCTCCGAGCGCTGCGGGAGCCGTCGAACACCAGCAGCACGCCCACTCCGTGAGGGGCATTTCCCGCCAGTACGTGGCCGTAGAGCGTGCGGCCCACATCCGGGGGTGGTGCGCGTACTTCACCCGACGGGCCAGCGCATCGGACGTGGGGCGAGCCCGGGTGTGCCGCACCCAGGCGGACCGGATCCTGGTTGCTGGCCGAGGGCGGTACGAAGCTTGGGGCCAGCCGAGCCTGCACACGCGGCTCCCCCGCCCGAGGAACAGGACCTCCCCATGACCACCGCCGACACCACCAGCGCCGCCGTCCTCGAAGAGATCCGGCGGCAGGATAGCGATCCACGCCGACGCATCCTCTTCACCGGCGCGACCATCGTCACCTCGGATCCTGAACTCGGTGTCCTGAACCGCGCCGATCCGCTCGTCGAGGGCGACACGATCGCGGCCGTCGGGGCGGACCTGAGCCGGGACGAGTACGAACCCGTGTCCGACGACATCGCCACCGCCGCGCCCGACGTGGCTCGCGTCCTGGACGGCGTCCGCGGTTCCGCCCGTCTCGGTGCCACGCTCGCCTCGCTGACCGACCAACAGGCCGGCCGGCCCTCATTGTTGACGGGCTGGAGTCGTGGCCATGTCGTCACCCACCTCGCCCGCAGCGCCGACGCCTACCACCGGCTGCTGACCCTCGCCCGCGCCGACGCCGAGGACCTCGCCCGGACCTGGACGCTGTCCGCGACCGGCCCCCGCGTCAGTGGCAGCGGCCACGCCCTGCTCGCCTGGCTCGCGGGACGCGGCGGAGCATCGTGGCTCCGCTCGGACCTTCCGTTGCCGGTCCCGCCGAGGTGGCCGCTCCCACCGGTACCCGGCTGGGGCTGAACGACGCAGCCGCCCCCATCGGCGTCCATCAAAGGACGGACTGCGCGCCGCAATGGTGCGCGACCAGCTCGGCGAACGCGTGGGCCAGCGGGGAGAGGTCGTCCCAGCGGCGCACCGCCCAGCCCGCCGTGAGCGCCGGGAGCGCGGGGATCGGGATCAGCCGCAGATCGGGGTGGCCGGGGCCGCTCCAGGCGGGCAGGGCCGGGACGACGGCGTGGCCCAGGCCCAGTTCGGCCAGCAGGATCGCGGTGTCCCAGTCGGTGACGCTGGTGTCGAACACCGGCCGGACCCCGGATTCCGCGAGCCAGGCACTGAGTTGGAGGCGCGAGGTCGAGTTCTCCGGGAGCCCGATGAGCCGGGCGTCCTGGAGATCGGCCGGTTCCAGGGAGGCCTTGGCTGCCAGCGGATCGGTGGCCGAGACGGCGAGCGACCAGGGAAGCTCGACGACGGGATGCTGCTCGATGGCGCGCGTCGCGGGCCGCAGGGTGATCCACGCGAGGTCGACGCCGCCCGCGGCGAGCGCGTCGAAGCAGCCGCGACTGGAGGTCTCGGTCTGGAATTCGAGGCTGGCCCGGGGAAAACGCCGCCGGAAGTCGACGACGGCCGCCGACATGAAGTGCCGTACGGTCGTGGCTCCCGTCGTGACCCGGACCGAACCGCCCTCCGCGCGTGCCGCCTCCTCTATTCGGCGCAGCGCGTGGTCGATGCAGCCCAGGCCCTCGGTGACCGCCGCGTTCAGCATGCGCCCGGCCGGCGTCGGCACCACGCCACGCGTGTGCCGTTCGAGCAGGCTCAGGCCCAGCTCCCGCTCAAGCCGCTTCACATGCTGGCTGACCGCGGACTGCGTACAGGACAAGTCGCGGGCGGCCGCGCTCAGGGAGCCGGCCCGGCAGACCGCGGTGAAGACACGAAGATCGTCAAGAGTCACGGTGACCCAAGCTATCGCTTGGGTATTTGGCAGCAAACCCGTGGATTGACTTGGGTTTCCGGGATGCTTGATCATCGATGCAGGGCCCAGGGCGGCAACCCGCCCGTCGTCTCCGCCGATCCGGAACGGTGGAACGCCGGGCGGGTGCCGACCCGCCTCCCGCCGACGGGCTGAGCACCTCGGTCCCGCCGCACAGGTCTCTCAAGGACGACAGGAGCGCACGTGACCACAACCAATCTGACGGTGGCCATCCTCGGACCGGGCGGCGTCGGAGGCCTGATCGGCGCGCTGCTCGCCCGTGCCGGACACCGCGTCATCTGCGTCGCCGGGGAGGAGACCGCCGCCGCGCTGAACCGGGACGGGCTGCGCGTCGAGAGCACGCAGTACGGGAACTTCACCGCGGGAGTGAAGGCCGACACCCAGTTGCGGGAGCCGGTGGACGCCGTCGTCGTGACGGTCAAGCAGACCGCGCTGGACCAGGCGCTCGACCGTGTACCGGCCGCTGTCCTCGGCGACGCGCTCGTGATCCCGCTGCTCAACGGCCTCGACCACCTGGCCGTGCTGCGCGAACGCTACCCGGCCGCGAAGGTCGTGGCAGGCACGATCAAGGTCGAGGCCACCCGCACCGCACCGGGGCGCATCAGCCACACGAGTCCCTTCGCCCACCTCGAACTGGCAGCGCCGCTCGACGAGTTCGCGGCCCGGTTGCGGCACGCCGGCCTCGGTGTGACGCTGCGCACCGATGAGACCGCGATGCTCTGGGACAAGCTTGCCTTCCTCGCCCCGTTCGCCCTGCTGACCACCCGGTACCGGACCGATGTCGGAACCGTCCGCACCGACAGGCGCCCGGAACTCCTCGCCGTGGTCGACGAAATCACCGCCGTGGCGCGGGCCGCGGGCACACCGGTGACGACTGACACCGTGCTCTCGTTCTTCGACCGGGCCCCGCACGCGATGAAGTCCTCGATGCAGCGCGACGCCGAGGCAGGCCGCCCGCTCGAACTCGATGCCATCGGTGGGGCGGTCCTGCGCGCCGGAGCCGCCCACGGGATCGAGACCCCGGCCACGGCCCGGCTGGTCGCAGAGGTGGCTCGCCAGTCGAACCGGGAGGCATGATGCCGCCGGTCGATTCCTCGGCCGAGAACTGGCCCGCCGTCGAGGAGTTCCTGCGCGCCCGAGGCGCCGCCGAGACGCACCACCCCGGCGGAACGCTCCTGGACCACTTGATCCGCGTCGCCCGCCTCCTGGGCGAGTGGGGTGCGGATCCGGACCTGCGGGCCGCGGGGCTGTGCCACGCGGTGTACGGAACCGACGGATTCGCCCAAGCTCTGGCGGACACCTCCGAGCGCGCCCTCCTCGTCGAGCTGATCGGCGAACGGGCCGAGGCATGGGTCCATCTGTACGCGAGCTGTGACCGCGGCGTCGTCCATCCCAGACTGGGGAGCGGGCGCCCGGTGCTCTTCCGCGACCGCTTCACCGGCCGTGACCACCTCCTGCCCGGGCCGGACGCACGCGCCTTCCTCGAAGTGACGGCCGCCAACGAACTCGACGTCCTGACGCACAACGCCGAGCTCGCGGACCGCCATGGACCCGCCCTACACCGGCTGTTCACCGCCTCGCGCGACTTGCTCTCCACCGCGGCATGGGACGCCTGTGTGCGAACGCTCGGCCGGTACGCCCCCGACGCGGGGCCGGCGATCCGGATCACCGCCCTGGACCACCTGGTCCTGACCGTCGCCGACCTCGACCGAACGATCGACTTCTACAAACGCGTCCTGGGCATGCGCCCGGTCACCTTCGGCGACGGCCGCCACGCCCTGTCGTTCGGCACCAGCAAGATCAACCTCCATCGGGCCGACCACGAACTCCTCCCGCACGCCACCCGCCCCACCCCGGGCAGCGCCGACTTGTGCCTGCTCACCGGCACACCGCACGACCAGATACTGGCCGCCCTCGCCGCCAACGGAGTGCCCGTGGAAGAAGGCCCAGTACCGCGCACCGGAGCCCGGGGGCCGATCACCAGCACATATCTGCGCGACCCGGACGGCAACCTGATCGAGATCAGCACGTACGACGAGGAAGACCACCCGCGCCCGTAGGCACAGAACGCGGGGCACCGGATGCAACGGCCCGCAACAGGATCGGTATCCCCTTCGCCTCTCGTCTCCGGCGCATCACACCAGGGAGGCGATCACGGCCCGGTGGCGGTTTCTGGCTGTGCCAGGCGGTAGCCGAGGGGTGTGGCGACGTGCGCGACGCACTGCCCTCTCCGCATGGTCTGGATCAAGCCGCCACGCCGTAAGACCGCGGCGTGCCGACTCGCCGCGGCGTTCGATACGCCGAGCAGGGAGGCCAGTTGTCGGCCGGTGAGTCCTCCGGAGATGACGATGCTCGCGAGTGCTTCCGCCCTGCCTGTGCCGAGCAGGGATTGCAGGGCTGCCATGTGTCCCGGTTCGGTTCGCGGGGCGGTTCCGGCGGGGATCCGGATGGTCAGGAGATCGCCGGCGGGCTCGGCCAGGGTGACTTGTCGGCTGAGGGCCACTGCCTGGATCTGAAGGGATGCCCGGCCGAGTTCAAGGTCCGTATCGAAGGCCGTCGGTAGTTCAAGGACGCCGCGGCGGAGCCTGATTCCGTGTCCGACATGCTGGAGCATCGCCGAGGCTCCGCTGCCGACGTAGATCTGGGACAGACCGACGGCTCGGGCGGCGACCGCGGATCGGATGCTCGACTGATGCGGCTCGATGACGGTGCTGCGCAGCTGGTCAATGGCGTGGGCCAGGACGCTGCCGGCCCGCTCGTCGCCCTCGGCGAGGGCTTTCGTGAAGGGCGTGGGGCTGCGGCGGGCGAACAGGTGGGAGAGGTACAGGCGGCTGACGCCTTCGGCGAGATCTGGAGAGGTGCTCCGCGAGTAGAGCTGCGCCACGGCGTCCCGGGGGTGCCCGCCGCGCGCGTGAGCCCTGCCGGCCGCCGCCAGCTCGGCGTCGAAGTCCGGGAGGGCGCGGACACTGACGTTGCCCAAGCCCTCGGCCCCGAGATGAATCCGTATCAAGGTTGGCCCCCTGTGCACTTGACGCCTTCATCAGGGCTTTTGCGCGTACACGATGAAAGCTACTGGGGGGGCGCACGCAACCGAAAAGATGCGTACTCGCCACGGTGCGGCGCTGCAGGGAGAACGTGGCACGGCTCACGACTTACTCACCGCCGAGACACGGGAAGGCAGATCCACCAACAGAGACAAGGACGAACCATGAAACCCACCAGACGGCTCATCGGCACGCTCTGCGCCGGCGTCACGCTGCTTGCGCTCGCCTTCACCGCCGCCCCCGCTCGGGCGGACTCCGCCGGTCCGGCGGCCCTCACCTCCACCCCGGTACGGATCGCGTCCCCGACCAAGACGACCGCCCTGCCCCGCGCCGCGCAGCATGTCACGCCTGCCGCCACCACCTACGGGCTCTACCTCGTCAAGAACGTCGTCACCGGCAAGTGCATCGACATTCCCGGCTACGGTGCCGGCACGGTCAACGGGCCCGTCAACGAATACACGTGCAACGGATCATCCGGCGACAACCAGCTGTTCTACTGGGACTACGTGGGGGACAGTTCCAACGGCTACCCGCTCTACAACCTCCGCAACGTCAAGGACAACCTGTGCCTCGACGTGCCGAACTAAGGCAGCGTGAACGCCGGCACCAAAGTCAGCGAGTACTACTGCAACCAGACGACCGGCGACAACCAGCTCTATGCCCTCGTCAATCGCTCCGGAGGCTTCTGGCTCGTCAACGTCGCCAGCGGCCTGTGCCTCGACGTCGACGGGGTACGCACCGGGGGCGACAACGCCCGGCTCACGCTGTACTACTGCAGCGACAACGACGACCACCACTGGACGATCCCGTAAGCGGACGCATCCGGCCGTGGTGCGGCGCTTACTCCGCCGCACCACGGCCATCCGCGTGCCCTGGCTCCCCTCCGGTTAGTAGCGCGGCGCGGATCTGCCCAGCAGGCCTTCGTCGAGCATGGCGAGGAGGCGCGCGACCAGCGGGTTCGGGTCGTTCCTGCGCCAGACGACGGCGACTCGTGTGCGGGCGGTGCCGGGCTCGATCTTGCGGAAGGCGACGCCTTTGAGGCGGATGCGCCGGATGCTCTCCGGGGCGAGTGACACACCCAGGCCGGTTTCCACCAGGGCGCAGACGGTCTGCCATTCCACGGCGTGCTGAACCACGTGCGGAGTAAAGCCCGCCGCGGTGCACAAGTCGGTGATCCGGTCGTACAGGGGCGGACCGACGGAACGGGGCAGCAGTACGAAGGCTGAGCCCGCCAACTGCTCGACGCGGACGGCCCGTTGGGCCGCAAGGGGGTGCGCGGACGGCAGCACGGCCACGAAGCGCTCGGTCAGCACGGTGGCGAAACCGAGTTCCGCGTCGTCGGCGGGTGGCTCGCGCAGCAGGCCGATGTCGATGGTCCCCTCGCGCGGCGGTGGTTAGCGGTGCCGCCAGGACTTGGCGTCAATGGTGCGGTGGTGGTGGTCGCGCAGGGTCGCGGTGCCCGCGTGGTTGTCCCAGGCGTAGTCGCGGCGGTCCTGGTAGACGTCACGGTTGGTGTCGCGGCCCTTGCCGGTGTGGACCTTGACCGACTGGTGTCCGGCCAGGCGCAGGCTGCGGAAGGTGTACGTGATGTGGGCGCGGTCGGTGAGCGTCCAGCCCTTGAGGTCCACGGGGGTGCGGCCGGTGTTGGTGACAGTGACCCACTCGGCGTTGAGGCTCCGCTGGGAGTGGTCGTCCTTGCCCGGGCTGTCGTACTGGATCGCCCCGAGCATGATCTGGTGGCGCGGGGTGGGCCGGACGGTGGCGCCGGCGGGGGCGGCGGCCGCCGCGGCGAGGCCGGCGGCGGCCAGGGTGAGCGCCACGGTACGGGTGATGCGAGGAGACATGTGAACCCCTAGGCCGTTTCTGATGGCTCTTGGACGATGTCGCGAAGCCAGATGACGATCGCGGTGACGGTCAGGGTGCCGTTGAAGATGTAGTCGCGTTTGTCATACCGGGTGGCCACTGCGCGGAACTGCTTCCACTTGTTCACGCACCGCTCGACTGCGTTGCGACGGCGGTACTGGGCCTTGTCGAAGGCCGGGGGCCGGCCACCGGCTCGTCCCCGGCGCTTGCGGTGGGCCCGCTGGTCATCGGGCTGCGCGATGGTGGCCTTGATCCCGCGCCGCCGCAGGTAGGCGCGGTTGTCACGGCTGGAGTACGCCTTATCGCCGCGCACCCGATCCGGTCGGCTGCGCGGACGACCCGCGCCGCGGCGCCGGATGCGTAAGCCGTCCAGCACCGGGGCGAACATCGGGCTGTCACCCCGCTGACCGGGCGAGGTCAGCCAGTGCAGCGGGCGAGCCCGGTCGTCGGAGAGCAGATGGACCTTGCTGGTCAGCCCGCCCCGTGAGCGCCCCAACGCCTCGCGTCCATCGCCCTCCTCACGCACCCCGCCCCTTTTTCGGGTAGTCGGCCGGAGGCTTGCGGGGCGCCCCGGCCGCGTGTTGATGTGCCCGGCAGGAGGTGGAGTCGATGTTCACGGCCCACTCCTGCCGGTCCGCCTGGCGGGCAAGCGCCCCGTCCGGGTCGCCGGCATCCGCCTCGATCTGTAACTCCTGAAGGACGGCCTTCCAGGTGCCGTCGGCCGACCAGCGGCGATGACGCTCGTAGACGGTCTGCCAGGGACCGTACCGTTCCGGCAGGTCAGGCCAGGGCACCCCGGTCCGGGCCCGGAACAGCACCCCGTTGATCACCCTGCGGTGATCCGCCCACTGCCCGCCCGGCTTGCCGTTGCCGGGCATGAGGGGTTCGATCTTCCGCCACTGCGCGTCCGTGAGCTCGTGTCGCCGCACCATACGGGCGTCCTGCCCGACCAACCACGAGATCCACCCAACCAACCAAGAGCCATCAGAAACGGCCTAGTTCACGGCACCTACGTTGGACGTGAAGGTGCCGAATCGTGCTGAGGCCCGGCACTGGTTCGACCGGACACGCACACTCTGGCCCGTGATGGGCCGGTCCGCCCGGAGACATCCCACGGCGTGACCAAATACAGAATGTGACACACCATCAGAGGCCGTGGCGTGTACGCCCCAGCGTGCATGTGTCAGGTGCGCGCCCACCGTTTGGCGCACAGGGCGGGACGGGTGCGGCCGTGTCGCGAAGGTCAACGAGCGTGCTGGCGCGGGCACTTGACCCTGATCTCGCATCGGGAGCGATCCCAGTGAGCCCGCCGACACCTCGCTCCGGATGCTTTTCCGCTTGTGTTCCGGGAGGGGATCCGGGTGCGGGGCGCGGTCATTCCGGGACGGTGAACGCTTCGGTGATGCCGCCGTCGAGCGGCACCGCGGTGGCGGTAATGAAGCCGGAATCGTCACTGGCGAGAAAGGCGATCGTTCCGGAGGCTTCCTCCAGCGTGCCGAATCGCCCCATGGGCCAGTGCACCAGGCGTTTCTCCAGAGCGCCAGGGTTTCGATCGAAGACCGCCCGCTGGTCCGGTGTTTCGATGGGCCCGAACAGCACCGCGTTGACACGCACTTTGCTGCGCGCGAGATGGACGCCAAGATCTCTGGTCAGCTGAACGACGCCGGCTTTCGCGGCGGCGTACGCCATGGGGGCCGTGGCCGACCCGACGGCGGCCAGGAACGACGCGGAGTTGATGACGGACCCGCCCGACGGTTCGGTGTTCAGGAGGTGCGGGATCCCGTGCTTGCAGGACAGGAAGATGCTGGTCAGGTTCGCGTCGTGGACTGTGCGCCAGGTCTGGAGGCTGGTGTCCAGCACAGACTGGTCGCCGCGGTCCATCAGCCCCATGTTGTTGTAGATGACGTCGAGGCGGCCGTACCTGTCCACGACATCGTCGTACATCGCCTGGACCTGGGACTCGTCGGTCAGGTCGGCCCGCACCGTGTGGTTGCCGACCGTGTGGTCGTCCTTGTCGACGCCGATGACGAAGGCGCCCTCCCGGGCGAACCGGTCGGCCACCGCCCGGCCGATCGTACTGGCGGCACCGTTGACGACGCAGACCTTGTCGACGAGCAAAGACACAGAGATTCCTCACGCTCCGCAGCCCCCCGGGATGTCACCCATCGCCGGGCAGACCGGCAGGAAGTCTAGGGCCTGTCCCGCGGTTGTTGTGGGGCATGGGTGGTCGGTGCCGTCGCGAACGGCGCCTGATGGGCGTTGGTCGTCTACGACGCGTTGATCAGCTGCGGCCGGAGATGGTCGTAGGCCCACGCCGCGAGCGTGGTCGGGGTGGTCGTCCGGATCGTGCGGAGCTGTTCGGGGACGAAGTCCTCGCGCAGGCCGGTCGACATTCCGAGCACGGCTTCGACCGTCGCCTCCGACATCCCGGCCTGTCGGAGCTGCGTGCGCATGGCATCGTCCGTGATCTGCTCGACGCTGATCTTTCGGCCGGTGGCGGCGGTGAGGACGGCAGCGACCTGATGCCATGTCAGGTCGGCGGGTCCGTGCACCGCTTGGACGCGGCGTCCGGACCAGGCGGGGGACAGGAGACGGGTGGCGGCCACCTCGGCGATGTCGCGGGGCGCGACCCAGGCCATGGGGTGGTCGAGCGGAAGGATCACCTGGAGAACTCCGGCTCGTAGGGCGGCGAGTTGGGGTTCGAGATTGGTGAAGAAATAGCCGCAGCGGAGGTGGGTGACATCGATGCCCAGGCCGTCCAGCGCCGTCTCGGTGTGTGCCAGGCCGTCGATCTCCCCAGCACCGTGACGCTTCTCGGCTCCGACGCTGCTCTGGAAAACAACGCGGCCGATCCCGTTGGCGGTGACGGCGTGGACCACGCTGCCGGTGGCGCGGGCGCAGTCGGCGAGGGGGTCGTCGCTGCCGCTGGTCGGGTTCACCCAGTACAGGGCGTCGATACCTTCGGTGGCGGCCGCCACCGCGTCGGTGTCGTACTGGTCGACCGGCACGGCGTCCACCTGGTCCCGGACCTCGGGAGCCAGCCGGTCGGGGTGGCGCGACAAGACGCGTGGGCGGATCCCTGCGCGGATCAGTGTGGCGACGACGTGGCGGCCGACGTTGCCGGTCGGCGTTGTGACGGCGATCTGCATGGCTTCCTCTCCTTCGGTGACTCGGTTCACGCTAGAGGCAGAAGGGCCCGAAGCTGTCCTCCTTTTAGGGAAGGCTGACGGCATGGACCTCGACCCCGTGCTCAGAGCCCTGACCCTGTTGCGGTCGGGGGGTGAGTGGACGGCCGCCGACCTGGCCGAGCGGCTCGGCACGAGCGTGCGCACCGTACGGCGTGACGCCCAGCGGCTGCGTCGGCCTGCAACCGGCCCAGCTCGCAGCCCTGGAACAGACCGGCCGGCAGGCCGGCGCGTGGCTGTCCTGGCACGAGCGGACCATCGTGCTGGACGCCCTGGAGCACCTGCACGCCACCGCCCGCGACCCCGCCGCCACACCCCGCACTCGCCGCCGCTGAGCTGGTGGACGCCCCCGCCTACGTGGGTTGCCCCGTAGCGCTCCGCGAGCCGGGACCGCCTTCAGGTTGCGGGACATACAGCGGTCCCGCACATCCGGGAGAGGTGTGGATGTGCGGGACCGCGAGCCCGGGCCACGCCGGGGGAACCTGGCCCTGAGGGGGCTTGGGATCCGAGTGCCCCCGACTCGCCGACCCATGCATGTGACGTACCCAACTTCCTTGCCAGCGCGGGTACATGGCGACGGCTCGCTGAACGCGGAAGCCGAGTCCGCCGCGCCGCGCGGGACGCCGAATCCGGACAGATGCGTCACCTTGCGGCGCTTTGACGCCGGGCGCGTCCGAGCAGGCGCGGGTGCGGCTCTCGCCGTCTCGTGCCGGGGGAGTGGCCACCGGGATCCGGCCAGCGGCACTCGTCCCTTTTTGCCCGGATGCGGCAGGCTTCCTGTTGCAAGGTTCAGCACGCTTTTCATCCAGTGAGCGAGGAATCGTATGCAGTTCATCGTCCGTACGGGTATAGCCGCCGCGTTGGCGGTCGGCGCTCTGGCCTCGGTCGTCGCGCCCGCCTCCGCCGCCGTCGTCACCGACGGTGCGCACGCGGTGAGCGGCGCCCACGCCGTGGCGGCCAACCCGAAGACGATCAAGCCCGCGGCGTACAACCAGGCGCGGAGCATCCTGGCCAAGGCCGGGAGCCAGACGGCGGCCAAGTCGCATCCCGTGCACGGAAAGGACGACGTGCCCGTCAGCTACGGCACGAGCCTGCTCGCGGCCGCGCGCGACGAGTTCCGGCACACGGACCGGAACCTGCCGGCGAAGCAGAAGAAGTCCGACATGTCGATCCCGCACTACGACGCCATCCACAGTGCGGCGAAGACGATGGGCATCGACCGCTGGTGAGGCCGTATGCCAGTTGAGCCGGTTGTTGGCCACGTCCCCGCAGGCTCGGGGCGTCGAACCCGCGGCGGTGATCCGGTGCGGGCGTGACGAAAGGCCGGTCCGGTCGCCGGCGCGCCGATCCGGTTGGCGGCAGCGCGTGACCGTTTGGGCTCGGCCCTCGGGGATACCCGACGCGGTGAGCGGTCTCCGGCCCGCGTGGCCGCCGGAGGCGCGCCGCCGCCCCCGCTCCCGGCCACGCCCGACAGCACGCGCCAGCAGGTCCGCCCGACGGGCCGTCGAGCGCAAGGAGTGACATGCAACGCGAAGCCGTGCGCGAACTCGCCGATCTGGGACAGCAGTTGAGGGTGGACACGGTGCGCGCCGCCGCCGCGGCGAACTCGGGCCATCCGACGTCCTCGATGTCCGCCGCGGACCTGGCGGCGGTCCTGCTCGCCCGCCATCTGCACTACGACTTCGACCAACCCGACCACCCGGGGAACGACCGGCTGATCCTCTCCAAGGGCCACGCCTCACCGCTGCTGTACGCGATGTACCGGGCGGCGGGCGTCGTCGACGACGAGGAACTCCTGACGTTCCGCCGCCGCGACAGCCGCCTGGAGGGACATCCCACGCCCCGGCTGCCCTGGGTGGACGTGGCGACGGGCTCGCTCGGTCAGGGGCTGCCGGTCGGAGTCGGCATGGCGCTGGCGGGCAAGCGGCTCGAACACGCGCCGTACCGGGTGTGGGTGCTGTCCGGCGACAGCGAGATGGCCGAGGGGTCGGTCTGGGAGGCCGCCGAGCACGCGGGGTACGAGCACCTGGACAACCTGACGCTGATCATCGACGTGAACCGGCTCGGCCAGCGCGGGCCGACCCGGCACGGCTGGGACCTCGACGCGTACGCCCGCCGCCTCAAAGCCTTCGGCTGGCACACGATCGAGGTCGACGGGCACGACGTCGAGGCGGTGGAGGCGGCGTTCGCCGAGGCGTCGGCCACGCGCTCGCAGCCCAGCGCCGTCATCGCCCGCACCCGCAAGGGCCGGGGCGTCGCGCAGGTCGAGGACCGGGAAGGGCAGCACGGCAAGCCGCTGCCGGACGCGGACGCCGCCATCGAGGAACTCGGCGGCCCCCGGTTCGTCCGCGTCGAGGTCTCCCCGCCGCCCGCGGCCCCGGCCCGGCGGCACCCGGCCGGCCGACAGCTGGACCTGCCGCGCTTCGAGGCAGGTGACTCGGTGGCGACCCGCGACGCCTATGGACAGGCACTGGCCGCGCTCGGCTCGGCGCGCGAGGACGTGGTGGCGCTCGACGGCGAGGTGGGCGACTCCACGCGTACGGAGTTCTTCGCCAAGGCCCACCCCGAGCGGTTCTTCGAGTGCTACATCGCCGAGCAGCAGCTCGTCGCGGCCGCGGTGGGCCTCCAGGCCAGGGGCTACGTCCCCTTCGCCGCGTCGTTCGCAGCCTTCCTGACCCGCGCGCACGACTTCGTACGGATGGCAGCTGTGAGCCGGGTCGGCATCAACCTCGTCGGCTCGCACGCCGGGGTCGCCATCGGCCAGGACGGCCCGTCGCAGATGGGCCTGGAGGACCTCGCGATGTTCCGGGCCGTGCACGGCAGCACCGTCCTCTACCCGTGCGACGCCCACCAGACGGCCCAACTGGTCGCCACGATGGCCGAGTTGACCGGGGTGCGCTACCTGCGCACCAGCCGGGGCGGCACTCCCGTCATCTACGGCCCCGACGAGGAGTTCCGGCCGGGCGGCTCCAAGGTGCTCCGCCGCGGCGACCGGGACCGGGTGACGGTCGTGGCGGCAGGCATCACCGTCCACGAGGCGCTGCGCGCGGGCGAGCTCCTGGACCGGGAGGTCGACGTACGGATCATCGACCTGTACTCGGTGAAGCCGGCCGACGCGGAGACCCTCCGGGAGGCGGCCCAGGCGACGGGATGCCTCGTCACCGTCGAGGACCACCGGGTGCAGGGCGGGATCGGCGACGCGGTGGCCGAGGTCTTCACCGACGGCCGCCCGGTGCCGCGCCTGGTCCGCCTGGGCGTCCAGCACATGCCGGCCTCGGCGAGCCCCGAGGAGCAGCTGCACCTTGCGGGCATCGACGCCGAGTCGATCGCGGCGGCGGTACGGCTGCTTGTGGAGCGCGCGGTCGTGCGTTGAGCCGGGGTGGGCCGCGCGGTGCCGGTGTGCCGTGCGATCCCCTGACGCGCACACGTTCGACCGCGCCGAATCTGGGCAGAAGCCCCACCACATCCATAACCACGGGCAAATCCTCTGGGGGTCTCGAACATGGCTCGCCCGTCTGCTGATACCGGTCCACTGCCGGGCTCCGCCCTACGGAGCACGGGTCCGGCCACGCCGGCCCAGGCACGTGACGCGGCTCGCGCGTTCCTCTCCACGCTGGCGCCCCGGCCCACGAGAGAGACCGCCGAGAACGTGGTTCTCGTCGTTTCCGAGCTCGTCACGAACGCGCTCCGGCACGCGGGCGGCGCCACCGCCCTGGACTTCGCGGCCGACCGCGGCCTGCTGCACATCAGCGTGCGGGACCCCAGCCCCGACCCGCCGCGCGAGCGCCCGCCGGACCTGCGCGGATACGAGGGCGGATTCGGCTGGCACCTGGTCCGCCACCTCTCGCGCAGCGTGGCCGTCATGCCCTGTGGTGACGGCGGGAAGAGCGTCTGCGTCGCCCTGCCGCGCTAGCGGGGGCCGGAAGCCCGCCTCGCACCGCGTACTTCGGCCACGTAGGGAACTCGCATGCATGATCCGATTCACGACGGGCACCCGATGGCTTCGACGGATGCGGTCAGGTGACTCAAGGGAGGTTGTCCTCATGGCAGCGGCGCAGGTGACGGGACGCGAGCGGACGGACCGGACGGCGGCCACGACCATGGAGCCCGGGGCGGGGGAATTGCCCTGGGTGGAGGATGCGGGAAAGGTCGCGCCGAAGGACGCCCGCGAACTGTCCAAGGTGTTCTTCGAGCGGCTTCAGGTCCTGGAGGAGGGCACCCGGGAGTATCAGTACGCACGGAACACGCTCATCGAGATGAACCTTTCGCTGGTGCGCTTCGCGGCGGGCCGGTTCCGCAACCGCGGGACCGGCGAGATGGAGGACGTGATCCAGGTCGGCACCATCGGCCTGATCAAGGCGATCGACCGGTTCGAGCTGTCGCGCGAGGTGGAGTTCACCTCCTTCGCGGTGCCGTACATCGTGGGTGAGATCAAGCGGTTCTTCCGCGACACGACGTGGGCGGTGCACGTGCCGCGCCGCCTCCAGGAGCTGCGCGTGGAGATCGCGAAGGCCAAGGAGCGCCTCGCCCTCGATCTGGACCGCGACCCGACGGTGCGGGAGCTCGCGGCACACCTGGACCGGGACGAGGAGGAGGTCGTCGAGGGCCTCGTCGCGGCCAACGGCTACACCGCGGGCTCCCTCGACATGTCCGCCGACACGGAAGAGGCGGGCGGCACGGCCGGCGGCAGAAGCCGTACGTTCGTCGACTTCATCGGCGAGGACGACCCCGGCATGGAGAAGGTGGAGAACCTCCAGACCCTGGCGCCGCTGATGGGCGCGCTGAGCGAGCGCGAGCGGTGCATCGTGAGCATGCGGTTCGGGCGCGAGCTCACGCAGGCCGAGATCGGCCGGGAGCTCGGGGTCTCGCAGATGCAGGTCTCGCGCCTGCTCTCCCGCATTCTGACCAAGCTCCGCGCCGGGATGGTCGAGGACCGGGCCGTACGCGCCTGACCGCCGCTGATCGATTGCGGGAAGCCACCTGGGCGATCGAGCGGGACCTGCCGGTCCGGGGGTTCGGACAAGAGGTCGGCGACGGAGACATGCGGGTCGCCCCCCCAGGTGGCCGCGGGAGGGCGTGAGACACGCATCGAACCGGCGGGCCACGTGACTGGGGCCCGCCGCGACACGAACGGGAACGCGACACGAACGGAAAGGAGCCATCCCCGTGACGAACAAGGATCTCTGGGGTTACCAGGACACCAGCGGCCATCTCGCCGGCGCGGATCTGCGCGGCTGGAAGGTCGAGGCGGCCGACGGGGACATCGGCAAGGTCGACCACCACTCCGACGATGTCGGCTCCGCGCACCTTGTGGTCGACACCGGGCCGTGGATCTTCGGCAAGCGCGTCCGGCTGCCGGCCGGCACCGTCACCAGGCTCGACCCGGACGAGAAGAGGATCCACGTCGCCCTCACCCGGGACCAGGTCAAGGACTCTCCGGAGTTCCAACCAGCCACCCACCTCGACGATCCCACCTACCGCGACATGATCGGCCGCTACTACGGTGCCCCACTGCCCTGAACTCCCTTGAATCACCGCCCAGTTGGTGGCTCGCCGGAACCCCGGCGGGCCACTCCTGGTATTCGACGACCGACCCACGTACGTGAGGACATCGCCCTGCCCTCGGACGCACCACTCAGCCGCCCATGAGCCTCCCGACCAGATTCAGCGACAGCCCCAGAGCCGTCCTCACCTGACCAGGGCTTTCCGCCTCGATCGTGACAGGGAGTGATCTGAACGGGCGGGCGTGGGGAAGCGGCCCTAGGATGTGTCGGGTTGAGCCATATGCCCGGACAGGCACTCATGTGCCGTCCGGATGCCGAAGTGGCCCTCACCCGGTCCACGGATACGTGGAGGTCTCATGCGTTTCACCCACACCTGCGCGACGGCGGCGGCTGCCGTGGTGCTCGCCCTCACGGGAACCGCGACCGCGTTCGGCGCGGCCAGCCCGGCAGCATCCGCGGACGCGGTGTTCCTGCAGACGATCCACCAGGCCAACCTGGCGGAGATCGCCGCGGGCAAGGACGCCGGTACGCACGCGAACAGCGCCTGCGTGAAACAGGTCGCGGCGATCATCGTGCGCGACCACACCGCGCTGGACGCCAAGGGAGCGGCCCTCGCCAAGACCAAGGGCATCGCCATGGCGAAGGAGCCCAGCGCCGCCCAGCAGCAACAGCTGAAGGCGCTGAAGCCGAAGAACGGCACCGCGGCGTACGACACCGCCTGGTTGAAGGACCAGAGCGCAGGTCACCAGCAGGCGCTCGCGCTGATCGACAAGGAGCTGAGCTCCGGCAAGGACAGCCAGATCCAGGCGGCCGCCAAGGAGGCACGGCCCATCGTGGCCGCGCACCTGAAGATGGTGGAGGGCGGCGTGTGCCACGCGCCCACGGAGAGCGGTTCGCCGCAGCGGTGACCCTGCCGACGGCACGTGTGCCCCCTCGCCCGTACCGGCGAGGGGGCACAAGCCGCAGGTACCTGAGTCAGACCCCACCGACGACGACGCGCAGGTGCCCATGAAACCAACCAGGCGGGGGCCCGCACCCCCGGCCGATCGAGGTCGCGGATTCGGCTCGGGAAGCCCGCGGACCGAACGGATGGTGCGGACGCTGCTGCGCCGCCGCAAGAAGAGCCTGAGCCCGGACGACGTGAAGGTGGCCGACAAACCCGCCGTGCGCCGCGCCGTGTCCGCGGCCGCGCTCGGCAACACCATGGAGTGGTTCGACTTCGGTGTCTACGCCTATGTCGCCGCCACCCTCGGCAAGGTCTTCTTCCCGTCGAGTTCGCCGGGCGCCCAGGTCATTTCGACGTTCGCCACGTTCGCGGCGGCCTTCCTCGTGCGGCCGCTCGGCGGGCTCGTGTTCGGACCGCTCGGCGACCGGGTGGGACGCCAGAAGGTCCTCGCCGTCACCATGATCATGATGGCGATCAGCACCTTCGCGGTGGGATTCCTGCCCGGATACAAGTCGATCGGCCTCGCCGCCCCGATCCTGCTCCTCCTGTGCCGACTCGTGCAGGGCTTCTCCACCGGCGGCGAGTACGCCGGGGCCACCACCTACATCGCCGAGTACTCGCCCGACCGGATCCGCGGCTTCCTCGGCAGCTGGCTCGACTTCGGCACCTTCGTCGGATACTCCCTCGGCTCCAGCATGGTCACCGTCCTGACCGGCGTCCTGACCGAGGACCAGATGGTCGACTGGGGCTGGCGGATCCCGTTCTATGTTGCCGGGCCACTCGGGCTCATCGGCCTCTACATGCGGCTCAGGCTCGACGAGACACCCGCGTTCCAGGAGGCCGAGGAACGGGGACGCCAGGCGGTGGCGCGCGGCGGCGCCACGCCCGAGGAGGAAGAGCGCCTGGAACAGGCCCGCATGTCCGGCAAGGGCCGCCTCAAGGAGGTCGTCACCCAGCACTGGCAGGCCATGCTCGTGTGCATCGGTCTCGTCCTGCTCTACAACGTCACCAACTACATGGTGACGTCCTACCTGCCGACCTACATGAGCGCCACCCTCGGTGAACCCGAGCTCACCGCCCAACTCCTGGTCCTCGGCACGATGGTGCTCGTCGTCCTCACCATCACCGCCGTCGGCCGTTCCTCGGACCGCTACGGCCGACGGCCGCTGTTCCTGTGGGGCGGGGCCGCGATGGTCGTCTTCTCGGTGCCCGTCTTCCAGCTCATCCGCCAGGGCGGCATCATCCTCCCCGCCATCGGCTGCGCCGTCCTCGGCCTGTTCCTGGTGTGCTTCGCGGGGACGAGTGCCGCGACGCTGCCCGCCCTCTTCCCGACCCACCTGCGCTACGGCGGACTGTCGCTCGCGTTCAACTTCTCCGTGTCGCTGTTCGGCGGTACGACCCCGCTGGTGGCCTCCGCCCTGGTCAATACGACCGGCGATGAACTCGTACCCGCCTACTACCTCATGGCCGCGGGCGCGATCGGTGTCGTCTCGGCCCTGTTCCTGCGCGAGACCGCGGGCAAGCCGCTGCGCGGCTCGTCGGCCATGGTCGAGTCCGAGGCGGAGGCGCGCGAGATGGTGGCACGCAGCCGCACCCACGCGGGCCGCCGGGCACGCGACATCTGGCTCCAACTGCGCCGCGGGCACCTGCCGCACCTGCCGCACCGCTCCGACAAGGGCGGTCGACCGGACCGGCACGACTGACGCGACCCACGTCCCGGACACTTCCCACCGGCGCGCCCGTCACGCCGGGCCGGGACGGAGCGGCCCGCGGAGTTACCGTCGGTGGCATGGCCGATGATCTCTCAGGATGGCGTCAGTGTCTGCTCAGCGGGGCGGTGTTCGTCGTGTGCATGACCGGCACGACGCTGCCGACCCCTCTCTACGGCCTCTACCAGGACAAGTTCGGGTTCTCCGAGTTGACGGTCACGGTCGTGTACGCGGTGTACGCGTTCGGCGTCATCGGCGTGCTGCTGCTCGCGGGCAACGCGTCGGACGCGGTGGGCCGCCGACCGGTGCTGCTGTGGGGCCTGGGATTCGCGGCGGCGAGCGCGGTCAGCTTCCTGTGCGCGACCGGTCTTGGCTGGCTCTTCGCGGGCCGGATGCTGTCGGGGCTGTGCGTCGGCCTGTTCACCGGGGCCGCCACGGCGTACGTGATGGAACTGGCGCCGCGCGGTGGCACCTCTCGGGCCACCTTCGTGGCGACGGCCGCCAACATGGGCGGCCTGGGCTGCGGCCCCCTGCTCGCCGGAGTGCTCGCGCAGTACGCACCGTGGCCGCTCTACCTGCCGTTCGCCGTGCACCTGGCTCTGGTGGTCGGCTCGGCCGTCGTCGTGCTGCGGCTCCCGGAGACCGTACGGGAGCCGCAGCCGCTGAGCAGCGCGCGAACGCAGCGGCCGGGTCTGCCCGCGCAGGTGCGACCGGTGTTCGTGCCCGCGGCGATCGGGTCGTTCGTGGGGTTCGCGCTGTTCGGGGTGTTCACATCGGTCAGCCCCGCCTTCCTGACGCAGTCCCTGGGCGTCCGCAATCACGCGGAGATCGGATTGATCGTCGCCCTGGCCTTCTTCGCCTCGACCGCCGGACAGTTGGCCGTCGGCCGGGTCGGGCTGCGACGTTCACTGCCCGTGGGCTGCGCTGCCCTCCTGGCCGGACTCGCGCTGCTCGCGGGCGCGCTTCGCTGGGACCTGCTGCCACTGATGGTGCTGAGCGCGCTGATCGGCGGCTGCGGCCAGGGGCTGGCGTTTCGAGGTGCACTGTCCGCGGTGGCCGAGGCGTCCCCCGCGGGCCACCGTGCGGCGGTGATCTCCACCCTGTTCGTGGTGGCGTACGCGGGCATCTCGGTGCCGGTGATCGGGGTGGGCGTACTGGTGAATCCGCTCGGCCTGGAAGGAGCGGGCCTTGTGTTCATCGGCTGCATGGCGGTCCTGGCCTCGACTGCGGCGGTCTACTTGCTGCGTAGGCCGGTGCGGGCGATGGCGTGAGGCCCGCGGCGCATGTCAGCCCTCCCCGCCTGCGTGCCCAAAGGCTCAGGGCGAAGGCGACAAGAGCGACGGCCGCGCAGACCCAGCCGACGGCCGAGAATCCGTGCGCCGCGAACAACGGGCCGAGCAGGGCCGCACCCAGGGCCACGGCAAGGTTGGTTCCCCGATGGGCCGGTGAACTCTCGCTGAGCAGCGTGCTGAGTGGAGCTTCCGCTGCCGAACCGGAACTGCAGAGCGCTGCCGAGGTAGGTGTACATCCCGTAGAAGCCGAGCATGTTCAAAAAGGTGGTCAGCACATTCGAAAGCAGGCCGAACGTCCAACGCCAGCTGACCCATTGACCGAGGAAGGACCTCATCGGCACGCCGAGGACGAGGGAGATCGACCAGCTCGACACGACGATGCCCATGGCCTTCGCGCGGTGCCGGTACGGAATCTGATCGCCCACGAACGCATAGGCGGTTGGCACGAAGGCACCCGTAGCGAGGCCGGTCAGGGCCCTGCCCGCGAAGAACAGCCCGGGCCGGCAGTCAAGCCGGTGGACGGCCGAAAGGTCGCACCGCGTCCACTGTGCGAGAACCGGAAACTGGACGTTAAGCATGTCGCGCCAACGGGCCCCGCAATTCCCAGCGGTAGGCACGTGCGTGCACATGCCCACCGCGGTGCGGGTGTTCTCCGGAACAGAGGCTCAGGCTGCCCGGCCGGCCTGCTCGCGGTGGGTGCGGACGATGTCCGCGTAGCGGTGGCCGCTGGACTTGATGGTGCGGGCCTGGGTGCGGTAGTCGACGTGGACGAGGCCGAAGCGCTTGTCGTAGCCGTATGCCCACTCGAAGTTGTCCAGGAGGGACCACGCGAAGTAGCCGGCGAGCGGGGCGCCCTTGCGGGCGGCCGATGCGCAGGCGGCCAGGTGGCGCTCCAGGTAGTCGGTGCGTTCCGGATCGTCGACACTGCCGTCCGGGCGGACCGCGTCCGGGAAGGACGAGCCGTTCTCCGTGACGTAGATCTTCCGGGCGCCGTAGTCGTCGGTGAGGCGGAGCAGCAGGGACTCGATGCCGTCCGCTTCGATCTCCCAGTCCATGCCGGTGCGCGGCACGTCCTCGCGGCGCACTGAACTGCCGTAGGGCACCGGTCCGTTGGGGTCGTCCACGACGTACGCCGGGAAGTAGTAGTTGAGGCCGAGCCAGTCCAGCGGGGCGGCGATGGTCTCCAAGTCGCCCGGGCGCTCGGGCAGTTCGATGCCGTACACCTCGCGCATGTCGGTGGGGAAGCCGCGGCCGTGGACGGGGTCAAGCCACCAGCGAAAACCGTGAGGTCGCCTTCGGAGACGCCGACACCGCGTTCGACTCCTGAAGGTGCACATGGCTTAATTTAAGACGTGAGTTAAGCGACGCCGGAAGTGGGGCGTCAAGAGGTGGAGCAATGGTGTCCCGCTCAACGACCGCGCCGGGCCGACGGGTCAAGTGCTGGTGCGCGCTGGGCGAATGGGGCGTGACCTGCGCGGGAGTGCGGGACCTGTGTTGTGCAACGGTTGCATTTCGGCGGGCGGTTGAGCCACTGTGCAACTGGGTTGGCTGGCAAGCGAGTTGTGATCGTCGCGCAACCGATGAAGTCGCCCCCGGCGGGAGACGGTCGCGCGCCGCCCGGTCGCCGACGCGTACGTGAAGGGGCGTGGCCAAGGTCTCCCAACCTGTTCCACGCCCCTCTCCACAGCAGCCGCCGGCCCTCTGCCCGGCGGCGAACCCGGGCCCCTCAGCCCCGGTCGTACGTGTGGAACCCGCGCCCGCTCTTACGGCCGAGCAGCCCTGCCTCCACCATGCGCTGAAGCAGCGGCGGCGGGGCGTACAGGGGTTCCTTGAACTCTTCGTAGAGGGACTCCGCGATGGCGGCGACGGTGTCCAGGCCGATCAGGTCGGCCAGCTTGAGCGGTCCCATCGGGTGGGCGCAGCCCAGCTCCATGCCCGCGTCCACGTCCGCGGGGGTGGCGAAGCCGGACTCCGTCATCCTGATCGCCGACAGGAGGTATGGGACGAGGAGTGCGTTGACGACGAAGCCGGCCCGGTCCTGCGAGCGGACGACCGTCTTGCCCAGGGTGCGCGTGGCGAAGTCCTCCACGGCCGCCACGGTCCCCGGCGTCGTGTGCAGCGAGGAGACGATCTCGACCAGCGGCAGCACGGGGACGGGGTTGAAGAAGTGCAGCCCGAGGACGCGGTCGGCACGCCGGGTGGCCATGCCCAGACGCATGACCGGGATCGAGGACGTGTTGGTGGCGAGGATCGCCTCACGGTCCTCGACGATCTTGTCCAGGCCGGCGAAGATCTCGGTCTTGGCTTCGGTGTTCTCGACGACGGCTTCGATGACGAGCTGGCGGTCGGCCAGGTCGTCGAGGCTGCCGGTGAAGACCATGCGGGCCAGTGCGTCCTCGGCGGAGGTGCGGTCCAACTTGCCTCGCTGGACGGCCCGTTCGAGCGAGACGGCGATCCGTTCGCGGGCGGCGCGGGCGGCGGTCGAGTCGGCCTCGCACACCACCGTGTCCAGACCGGCGCGGGCACACACTTCGGCGATTCCGGCGCCCATCCGGCCGCCGCCCACCACTCCGATCCGGCTGATGGCTGAGGTCATGACTGTCCTTCCGTGCGCTGCACGAGGTGGCGGGCGTAGGCGTCGGTGGTGAAGAAGTCCGGCAACTCCTTCGCCAGGGTGGTCCGTTCGAAGAGCGCGCGGACCTGATCGACGGCGGCCCAGGGGTACTCTGCGCCCAGCGCGGCGAGTTCGTCCTCCAGGAGGTCGAGCACCGTCGAGCGTTCGACCGCCCGGTGCCGCAGCCACTGCCAGATCTGGCCCCGGGCGATCTCGGCCGTGGCGGCGTCCTCCATCAGGCCGTCGATGGCGACGGCACCCTGACCGCGCAGCCAGGCGTCGAAGTAGCGCAGAGCGACGGCGATGTTGGTCCGGATGCCCTCCGGCGAGGGCGGCGCGCTGGTGCGGCGCACCGACACGAGCTGAGCCGCCGTCACCTCGACGTCGTCACGGGTGCGTTCGAGCTGGTGCGGACGGGTGCCGAGCACCCCGTCGAAGACCTCGCGACAGACCGGGACGAGGGCGGGGTGGGCGACCCAGGAGCCGTCGAAGCCGTCCTCGGCCTCACGTTCCTTGTCGAGCCGCACCTTGGCCAGGGCCGCCTGATGGGCGGCCGCGTCCTTGCTGGGCACTTGGGCGGCCATGCCGCCAATGGCGTGGGCACCCCGCTTGTGGCAGGTGCGCACCAGGAGTTCGGTGTAGGCCCGCATGAAGGGGGCCGTCATGGTGACCTTCGCCCGGTCGGGCAGCAGGAAGTCGGTGCGGTGGCCGAAGGTCTTGAGGAGGCTGAACAGGTAGTTCCAGCGCCCGGCGTTCAGGCCGGAGCTGTGCTCGCGCAGCTCGTAGAGGATCTCCTCCATGGCGACGGCCGCCGTGATGGTCTCGATCAGGACGGTGGCCCGGACCGTGCCCCGGGGAATGCCGAGCAGGTCCTGGGCGAAGACGAAGATGTCGTTCCACAGCCGCGCCTCGTCACGGCTCTCCAGCTTCGGCAGATAGAAGTACGGGCCGTGTCCGGCGTCGATCTGCCGCTGGGCGCAGTGGAAGAAGTAGAGCCCGAAGTCGACGAGCGAGGCGGGTGCGGGGCGGCCGCCGAACTCCAGGTGCTCCTCGGGCAGGTGCCAGCCGCGGGGGCGCACCACGATCGTCGCGGTCTGCTCGCCGAGGCGGTACTGCTTGCCTTGCGGGTTCGTGAAGTCGATCCGGCGCTCGATCGCGTCAAGGAGGTTGAGCTGGCCGCCGATGACGTTGTCCCAGGTGGGTGAGGTGGCGTCCTCGAAGTCCGCCATCCACACCCGCGCACCGGAGTTGAGGGCGTTGACCGCCATGCCGCGCTCCGGCGGACCGGTGATCTCCACACGGCGGTCGGTCAGACCGGGCGCCGGGGGAGCCACCTGCCACGACGCGTCCGAGCGGATGCCCGCGGTCGCGATGGAGAAGTCGAACGGGGAGCCGGAGGCCAGCCGGGACGCCACCCGCTTGCGTTCCCGCAGGATATGCAGACGGCGGTCGCCGAACTCGTCGACGAGGCGGCCGACGAACTCCAGGGCCTCAGGGGTGAGGATCTCGTCGTGCCGGTGTCCCGGGGCGCCGAGGACCCGGGCACGGCTGGTCGGGGCGGAGATGGACATGCGGGTCTCCTCAGCGGGAGGGGCGGGGGCCGGACGGAGACGGTTGTCGGCCCCCGCCTGGACACGGGGACGGCTGATCGCGTTGGAACGTGAGGCACGAGGAGCGCGGCCCTGGGGCCGGGCCCGACGGCGTTCTAGTGGAACTGCTCTTCCTCGGTGGAGCCGGTCAGTGCCGTGGTCGAGGATGCCGGGTTGATGGCGGTCGAGACCTGGTCGAAGTAGCCGGTGCCGACCTCGCGCTGGTGCTTCACCGCGGTGAATCCGTGCTCCTGCGCCGCGAACTCCCGCTCCTGGAGGTCGACATACGCGGTCATGCCGTGCTCGGCGTAACCGCGGGCCAGGTCGAACATGCCGTGGTTGAGGGAGTGGAAGCCGGCCAGGGTGATGAACTGGAAGCGGTAGCCCATGGAGGCCAGCTCGCGCTGGAACTTGGCGATCTGGTCGTCGTCCAGGGACGCCTTCCAGTTGAACGACGGCGAGCAGTTGTAGGCCAGCATCTGGTCCGGGTGCTCGGCGTGGATGGCCTCGGCGAACTCGCGGGCCTGGGCCAGGTCCGGGGTGCCGGTCTCGACCCAGATCAGGTCCGCGTACGGGGCGTACGCCAGGCCGCGTGCGATGACCGGAGCCATGCCGTTCCGCACCCGGTAGAAGCCTTCCGCCGTGCGCTCGCCGGTGACGAACCGGGCGTCGCGCTCGTCCACGTCGCTGGTGAGGAGGTTGGCGGCGAGGGCGTCGGTGCGGGCCACGATGAGGGTGGGGACGTCGGCGATGTCGGCGGCCAGGCGAGCCGCGTTCAGGGTGCGGATGTGCTGGGAGGTGGGGACGAGCACCTTGCCGCCGAGGTGGCCGCACTTCTTCTCGGAGGCGAGCTGGTCCTCGTAGTGGATGCCCGCCGCACCGGCCGCGATCATCGCCTTGGTGAGCTCGAACGCGTTGAGCGGGCCGCCGAAGCCGGCCTCGGCGTCGGCGACGATCGGGGCCAGCCAGTCGGTCGTGTCGGTGCCGCCCTCGGCCGTGGCGATCTGATCGGCGCGCAGCAGCGCGTTGTTGATCCGGCGCACCACCTGGGGAACCGAGTTGGCCGGGTACAGGCTCTGGTCGGGGTAGGTGTGCCCGGCCTGGTTGGCATCGGCGGCGACCTGCCAGCCGGAGAGGTAGATCGCCTGGAGACCGGCCTTCACCTGCTGGACGGCCTGCCCGCCGGTCAGCGCGCCAAGGGCGTGGATGTAGTCCAGCTCGTGGAGCTGGCGCCACAGCCGCTCGGCGCCGCGCCGGGCGAGCGTGGCCTCCTCGCGGACGCTGCCGGAGAGCCGGACCACGTCCTCGGCGCTGTAGGTGCGCTCGATGCCCTTCCACCGCGGATCGGTCGCCCACCGCTGAGCCAGCTCCGCCGCCGCTGCCGTCGTCTTCTCTGCCTGTGCCATGACCGTCTCCCGAGAATCGTGAACTGTGCGAATGCATGGCACCGGGTGCCGTGGAGCTTTGAGGGTGCGGCCCGCCGGTCCTCTGGGTCGGCAATCCGAGCAATGGTGCAGAGCCGGACGGAAGGGCCGGGATCTCCGACATCAGGGCATGAATCGCACCCCGGTTCCGCTCTGCCCGACGGAGTCCGGCGGGCCGCGGTACGACTCTGGCATCGGCACTCAGTGCCAGCAACCAGGGAAAGATGCCAACTTCTGCGAATCTTCGTCCCGTGATTTGCCAACTCTGTTAAGTCCGCGAAGCTCGCCCGCGCGGCTACGATCGCGAGCAGTGCCGACGATCGTGACCACACGGGAGCCACGGGTGAGCAAGACGTACGCGGGAGCGCGGCTGCGCCGGCTGCGCGAGGAACGCCGCATGAGCCAGGCCGAACTGGCCCGCACCCTCGCCATCTCGCCGAGCTATCTGAACCAGATGGAACACGACTCAAGGCCCCTGACCGTGCCCGTACTACTCCGCCTTACCGAGGCGTTCGGCGTCGACCCGGGCTTCTTCTCCGAGCGCGACACCAGCCGTCTCGTCGCCGACCTGCGCGACGCCCTCACCGGTGAGGTCTCCGCCGGCCGGGTGTCCGCCTCCGACCTCTCGGACCTGGCCTCCCGCATGCCCGCCGTGGCGACCGTCCTGGTGGACCTCGGCCGACGCAACCAACACCTGACCGAGCAGCTCGCCGAAGTCGCGGAGGGCCGGGGGCCGGGCGCGGTGGCACAGCCGCGTTCCCCGCACGAGGAGATCCGCGAGTTCTTCTACCGGCGCCAGAACTACCTGCACGACCTGGACCTCGCCGCGGAAGACCTCGCCGCCGAGATCGGCGTACGCCCCGGCGAGGTGGTGCGCGCGCTGTCCGCGCGCCTCGCCGAACGCCACGGGGTGCGCCTGGCCACGGACTCCGACCGGCTCCTGCACCACTACGATCCCGGCGCCCGGGTCCTGCACCTGTCCAGCCGGCTGCGCCCGGGCCAGCAGGCGTTCCGGATGGCCACCCAGCTCGCGCTCCTCGAACACGCGGAGGGGATGTCCGCCCTCGCTTCGGAGGACTTCGACCAGGATTCCGCGGCCTGGCCGCTGGCCCGGATCGGCATCGCCAACTACTTCGCCGCCGCGCTGATCCTGCCCTACCGCCGCTTCCACGCGGCCGCCGAGGAGTCCCGCTACGACATCGAGCGGCTGACCGACCACTTCGGACTCGGCTACGAGACGATCTGCCACCGCCTCAGCACGCTCCAGCGCACCCGGCTGCGCGGGGTGCCCTTCTCGTTCGTGCGCGTCGACCGGGCGGGCAACATGTCCAAGCGTCAGTCCGCCACCGCCTTCCACTTCTCGCGGGCCGGCGGCACCTGCCCGCTGTGGAACGTGTACGAGGCGTTCGCCGCGCCCGGCCGCATCCACGTCCAGGTCGCCGCCATGCCGGACGGCCAGCGCTATCTGTGGACCGCCCGCGCGATCTCCCGGCACCGGGGCGGCTGGGGCGAGCCGGGCAAGACCTTCGCCATCGGCCTCGGCTGCGAGATCCGGCACGCCGCACGGCTGGTCTACTCCGACGGCCTCGACCTCGACAACACCTCCGCCGCCGTCCCCATCGGCATGGGCTGCCGCCTCTGCGAACGCACGGACTGCCCTCAGCGGGCCGTACCGCCGTTGGACCGCCGGTTGGCCGTCGACGAGAACAGCAGCACTTTCGTCCCCTACCCGGTGGCCGGGGAGCAGTCCGCCATCGGCTGATGGCCCGTCAGGAGTAGCCCGAAGTCTCCACCGGATACGGCACGTACGTACGCCGGTCAGGTTCGACGGCCAGCCGCCCGCCGGCCGGGGGCCGGGCCCGCTGGGCGCAGTCGCGGCGTCCGCAGATGAGGCAGCCGAGCCCGATCGGGGTCGCCGCCCGGGGGTAGTCCAGGGCGACGCCCTCCGCTCGTAGACCAAGCGGTGCGCGTGGCGCAGTTCGCAGCCCAGGGCGATGGCGAACTCGGCGCGCGGCGACGATGCCCGGCCCCGCTCCGGGTGACGGTCCGCGCGACCCGGAAGTAGCGCTTCCCGTCGGGCATTTCGGCGACCTGGGTGAGGATGCGGCCGGGGAGGAGAACGCCGCGTACGCCATCCACAGCGGGCAGGTGTCAGTCCAGCCGCGTCGACAAGGCGGTCCAGGAGCGGCCCATGCTCCAACAGGGCGATTTGTGCGGCGAGTTGGAAGGCTCGCTGACCCTCCGTCAGCCACGGCGACAGGAACAGCAGGCGGGGCTCGTGACCAACTCCCTTACGTACCGCAGCTACCCGGTCCAGGACCTCGCCGCCCGGTGCTCGTTCGAGGAGGTCGCGTTTCTGCCGCAAGGGCATCCGCCCCAACATCGATTACCCGGCCGGACTCGCGTACCACCTCATGGGTTCCGGCATCCCGACGTTCACCCCGATCTTCGTGATGAGCCGCATCACCGGATGAGCCGCCCGCATCACCGAGCAACCGGCCCACAACGCACTCATCCGCCCGCTGGGCTCCTACACCGGACCCGGCCGGCGGACCGTGTCCACTGCGCAATGAGTGAGGGACGGGGTGGACTTACTAGGACGTCCAACTATATGTTCGTGGGTAAGCCCGCGGTGCAGGGAAGCCGGTGTGAATCCGGCGCGGTCCCGCCACTGTGACCGGGGAGTGTGTCGCCGAGCAGTACGCCACTGACGTGCCAGCACGTCGGGAAGGCGGGCGACGCGCGCTGATCCGGGAGTCAGGATACCGGCCGTGGGGTGTTCCGTGTTGTCCACGAGGATGGAGAAGACACGCATGGCACCGGTACGTGACCACGGCCCTGGTGATCCGGCGGAGTACCCGAAGTGCGCGGCTGTGGCCGCGCGTTCGTAACTCGCCGAAGGCATTCGTCCTTCGCTGTCCCGCGCCTTGTCCAGCGGTGCGCACCCCGATCGGTGCCGCGCCGCCGCCAAGCCGCGCCTCCTCGGAGCCCACCTGACGAGAGCAGGTTTCCATGGTCCGTGAACTCACCCACTTCATCGGCGGAAAGCACACCTCCGGAACCTCCGGCGGCTACGCCGACGTGTACGACCCCAACACCGGCGCGGTGCAGGCCAGGGTCCCCCTCGCGGGACGCGCCGACACCGAGGCGGCGATCGCCGACGCCGCGGAGGCGCAGGTCGCATGGGGCCAGTGGAACCCGCAGCGACGCGCCCGCGTCATGCTGCGATTCCTCCAACTCGTCGAAGGTGAACGGGAGTCACTGGCCCGGCTGCTCTCGTCCGAGCACGGAAAGACCGTCGCCGACGCGCACGGCGACATCCAACGCGGCCTGGAAGTCGTCGAGTTCGCGGCCGGGATCCCGCATCTGCTCAAGGGAGAGTTCACCGACAACGCGGGCACCGGCATCGACGTGCACTCGCTGCGCAGCCCGCTCGGCGTCGTCGCCGGCATCACCCCGTTCAACTTCCCGGCGATGATCCCGCTGTGGAAGGCCGCACCCGCCCTGGCCTGCGGCAACGCCTTCATCCTCAAGCCGTCCGAGCGCGACCCGTCCGTACCGCTGCGCCTGGCCGAGCTCTTCCTTGAGGCCGGTCTGCCGCCGGGCGTCCTGAACGTCGTCAACGGCGGCAAGGAAGCCGTCGACACCCTCCTCGAAGACCCGCGGGTCCAAGCCCTCGGCTTCGTCGGGTCCACCCCGATCGCCGCGCACATCTACGCGACCGCCGCCGCCCACGGCAAGCGCGCCCAGTGCTTCGGCGGCGCCAAGAACCACATGATCGTGATGCCGGACGCCGACCTCGACCAGGCCGTGGACGCGCTCATCGGCGCGGGCTACGGCTCGGCGGGGGAGCGCTGCATGGCGATCTCGGTCGCCGTACCGGTCGGCGAGGAGACCGCCGACGCCCTGGTCGAGCGGCTCAAGGACTGCATCGCCACCCTGCGCATCGGCCGCTCCGACGACCCGGACGCCGACTTCGGCCCGCTGGTGAGCCGCGACGCCCTTGACCGGGTCAACCGCTATGTCGACATCGGCGTCACCGAAGGCGCCCAACTCGTCGTGGACGGACGCGGGTTCACCCTGCCCGGGAGCGAGTCCGGCTTCTTCGCCGGAGCCTCGCTCTTCGACCGGGTCTCGCCGAACATGCGGATCTACCGCGAGGAGATCTTCGGCCCGGTGCTGTGCGTGGTCCGCGCCGCCGACTACGAGGAGGCCCTGCGGCTGCCCAGTGAGCACCCGTACGGCAACGGCGTCGCCCTCTTCACCCGCGACGGCGACACCGCCCGCGACTTCACCCGCCGGGTCAACACCGGCATGGTCGGCGTCAACGTGCCCATCCCGGTCCCGGTGGCTTACCACACCTTCGGCGGCTGGAAGCGCTCCGGCTTCGGCGACCTGAACCAGCACGGCCCGGACGCCGTCCGCTTCTACACCCGCACCAAGACCGTCACCTCGCGCTGGCCCTCCGGGGTCAAGGAAGGCGCGAGCTTCACCATCCCGACGATGGGGTGACCGCGTGACCACGACCCTGCTCACCAAGGACCAGCTCGCCCTGGCCGAGGTCACCCTCGACTTCGCCCAGGATCAGCTCGCCCCGCACGCCATCACCTGGGACCAGGACAAACACTTCCCCGTCGACGTGCTGCGCCGCGCAGCCGGCCTCGGCCTCGCCGGGATCTACGTACGCGAGGAATCCGGCGGTTCCGGGCTCAGCCGCGCCGACGGAGTACTCGTCCTTGAGGTCCTCGCCACCGGCTGCCCCTCCATCGCCGGCTACCTCTCCATCCACAACATGGTCGCCTGGATGATCGACCAGTACGGCGACCAGGGCCAGCGCGACCGCTGGCTGCCCGGCCTCTGCGCCGCCGAGACCCTCGGCAGCTACTGCCTCACCGAACCCGGCGCCGGATCGGACGCGGCGGCCCTGCGCACCCGCGCCGAACGCGACGGCGACCACTACGTGCTGACCGGAGTGAAGCAGTTCATCTCCGGCGCCGGATCCTCCGGCGTGTACATCGTCATGGCCCGCACCGGCGGCGACGGCCCCGGCGGCGTCTCCGCCTTCGTCGTCGAACGCGGCGACCCGGGGCTCTCCTTCGGTCCCGACGAACGGAAGATGGGCTGGAACGCGCAGCCCACCCGCCAGGTGGTCCTCGACGGGGTCCGCATCCCCGCCGACCGCCGGCTGGGCGCCGAGGGCGAGGGCTTCCGCATCGCCATGAACGGCCTCAACGGCGGCCGCCTGGGCATCGCGGCCTGCTCCCTGGGCGGCGCCCAGAGCGCCCTGGACCGCAGCCTCGCCCACCTCGCCGACCGCGAGGCGTTCGGGGCCCGGCTGCTCGACGCGCAGGCGCTCCAGTTCCGGCTCGCCGACATGGCGACCGAACTCACCGCCGCCCGCGCCCTGGTCCGTACGGCCGCCGAAGCGCTGGACCGCGGCGACCCGCAGGCGGCCCAACTCTGCGCCATGGCCAAGCGCTTCGCCACCGACACCGGCTACACCGTCGCCGACCGCGCCCTCCAACTGCACGGCGGATACGGCTACTTGAGCGAGTACGGCATCGAGAAGATCGTCCGCGATCTCCGGGTGCACCAGATCCTGGAAGGAACCAACGAGATCATGCGCGTCATCGTCGCCCGCGGGCTCACGGAGACCCTGCGATGAGCACCGACGAGGTCCTCCTGCGCACGGAAGGCCACGCCGGGTACGTGACCCTGAACCGGCCCAAGGCACTCAACGCACTCAGCCATGCGATGGTGCGCCGCATCGACGAAGCCCTGACGGGCTGGGAACACGACCCCGCCGTGCACACCGTCGTGATCGGCGGCGCCGGTGAGCGCGGCCTGTGCGCGGGCGGCGACATCCGCTCCATCTACGAGGACGCGCGCACCGGCGGCACGGCCTCGGCGGACTTCTGGCGCGACGAGTACCGGCTCAACGCGCGCATCGCCCGCTACCCGAAGCCGTACGTGGCCCTGATGGACGGCATCGTCATGGGCGGCGGCGTCGGGATCTCGGCCCACGGCACCGTCCGGATCGTCACCGAACGCTCCCGCGTGGCCATGCCCGAGACCGGCATCGGCTTCGTTCCCGACGTCGGCGGCACCTACCTCCTCGCGCTCGCCCCAGGAGAGCTCGGCACCCATCTGGCCCTGACGGGCGCGCCCGTCGGCGCCGCCGACGCGATGCTGTGCGGGCTCGCCGACCACTTCGTCCCGGCCGAGCGGCTCGATGCGCTGACGGCCGATCTCGCAGGGGCGACCGTGCACGGGGCGCTCACCCGGCACGTGGCCGAGCCGCCGCCCGGTGAGCCGGCCGACCGGCGCGAGTGGATCGACCACTGCTACGCGGCCGACACCGTCGAGGAGATCATCGACCGGCTCCTGGTGAGCGGGGTGACCGAGGCCAAGGAGGCGGCCGCCACGCTCAACGCCAAGTCGCCCACCGCCCTCAAGGTCACACTGGCCGCCATGCGCCGGGTCCGCCAACTCGGGCCGCTGGAAAGGGTGTTGGAGCAGGAATACCGGGTGTCCTGTGCGGCGCTCGGCACGCCGGACCTGGTCGAGGGGATCCGCGCCCAGGTCATCGACAAGGACCGCACCCCCCACTGGTCGCCCGCCTCCCTCGGCGAGGTCACCGATGACCAAGTGGCCCGCTTCTTCGCCCCGCTCGGCGAGCGCGAACTGCGCCTGGCCGACTCCGCATCGCCTCAGGAGGTGCCCTGGTGACCAACGTCGTCGCGTTCATCGGGCTCGGGCGCATGGGTGGCCCGATGGCCGCCAACCTCGCCGCCGCCGGTCACCGCGTGCTCGGCTACGACCTCGTTCCCGCGTCCCTGTCGGCGGCCGCGGAGGCCGGTGTCGAGGTGGCGGAATCCGCCCTCTCCGCCGCGGCGGAGGCGGACGTGGTGATCACGATGCTGCCCGCCGGCCGCCACGTCCTCGCCCTCTACCAGGACGAGGGGCTGCTCGCGGCCGCCAAGCCCGGCACGCTGTTCGTCGACTGCTCCACGATCGACGTGGCCGACGCCCGCGCGGCCCACGAGGCCGCCGTCGCCGCCGGCCACCGGGCCCTGGACGCACCGGTCTCGGGCGGCGTGATGGGCGCCGAGGCGGGCACGCTCACCTTCATGGCCGGCGGAGGAGAGGCGGAGTACGCCCAGGCCGCGCCCCTCCTGTCCGTGCTGGGCAAGAAAGCCGTGCACTGCGGTGGGCCGGGCGCGGGGCAGGCGGCGAAGATCTGCAACAACATGATCCTCGGCATCTCGATGATCGCCGTCAGCGAGGCATTCGTCCTGGGGGAGAGCCTCGGCCTGTCCCACCAGGCGCTGTACGACGTGGCCTCCACCGCGTCCGGCCAGTGCTGGGCGCTCACCACCAACTGCCCCGTCCCCGGCCCGGTCCCGGCCAGCCCCGCCAACCACGGCTACGAACCCGGGTTCGCCGCGCCCCTGATGGCCAAGGACCTGGGCCTCGCAGCCAACGCCCTGCACGCGGGCGGCATCGACACCGGACTTGGGCTGCGCGCCGCCGAGTTGTACGCCGCGTTCGCCGAGGGACGTGGAGCCGGGCAGGACTTCTCCGGCATCGTCCACGCGCTGCGCGACGCGGCCCAGGCGGCGGAACCACAGAACGGAACCCGATGACCGACACCGCGTACGAGACCATCCTCGTCGAACGCAGGGGCCGCACCGCGCTGGTCACCCTCAACAGGCCGAAGGCGCTCAACGCGCTCAACCTCCAGGTCATGGCCGAGGTCGTGGCCGCCACCGAGGCACTTGACCGTGACCCGGACGTGGGCTGCATCGTCCTCACCGGGTCGGAGAAGGCGTTCGCGGCCGGCGCCGACATCAAGGAGATGCGGCCGCGGAGCTACCTGGACATGTATCTCAGCGACTGGTTCACCGCATGGGACCGGGTCGGACAACTGCGTACGCCGACCGTTGCCGCGGTGGCGGGTTACGCCCTGGGCGGTGGCTGCGAACTGGCCATGCTCTGCGACATCCTGCTCGCCGCCGACACGGCCGTCTTCGGCCAGCCGGAGATCAAACTCGGGGTGATCCCGGGTATCGGCGGCTCCCAGCGGCTGACCCGCGCGGTGGGCAAGGCCAAGGCGATGGAACTGTGCCTGACGGGCAGGACCATGGACGCGGCCGAGGCCGAGCGCGCCGGGCTGGTCTCGCGGATCGTGCCGGTCGCCGACCTGCTCGGAGAGGCGCTCGCGGTCGCGGAGACGGTGGCCGGTATGTCGGCGCCCGTCGCGATGATGGCCAAGGAGTCCGTGAACCGCGCCTTTGAGACGACCCTTGCCGAAGGGGTGCGCTTTGAGCGCCGCCTGTTCCACGCGGTGTTCGCCACGCAGGACCAGAAGGAGGGCATGACGGCCTTCACCGAGAAGCGGCTCCCGGAGTTCACCCACCGGTAGGAGCCGAGTCCAAGGAGAACCGCCGGGCCGCTCGCGCAGGGGCGGGTGGCCCGGCCGGCAGGCATTGGGCCGAGCTTTCGCACGGTGACGGTTCGTAGAACTGCGGGGCCGTCAACGGTTCCTGGCGCGGCCCGCGTCGCGATTGAGCACGCAGTCGCCGCACAGGGAACCCTTGTGGCCCGGGGCGGCGCGGTAGATCAGGCAGCAACTCCTGCGCCGGAACGCGCCGTTGGCGGTTGTGGTGGCGGAATCCCGCAGGGCCGGGCTGTCCAGGAGGAGCGTGAGCGTCGTACGGGTTCGCTCCGCGAGCTCCGGTGCAGCGGTGGCGATCATGGTCGCGGCACCGTTGAGCGCCGACGCGATGTTGCCTCGGAGGATGTGGGGGGAGAGCGAGAACGGCCGCATGGCGGTGGCGAGTTCACCGATGGGGCCGTCGAGGAAGGTGGCGAGTGCTTCGGGCGGAACCGGTCCGGCGCTCACCGCGGTGCTCGGGACGGACAGGGGGATGGGGCCGCCCAGGACCGGCTGCCAGTGGGCGTCCGAGAGGCCGAAGGTGAGAAGGCGTTCGTGCAGCACGAACGCGGCAAGGGCCGGCGACAGCAGTCTCGCGGTCAGGCCGAGGTGGGTCACGGACGCGGCCACCCGTACCTCAACGGCATCGAGCGGCTGCTCTCCGGCCGTGGCCAGCCAGCCCCGTACGGCCGACACGCGAGCCTCGATGAGTTGCCGGGACATCGGGACCCACGGCTCCACCGGCCGCGCGTCCACGGCGTGGGTGTGCAGGGCGAAGAACGGCCCGAGCGCGGTGATCTCGGTGATCACCGCGCCCGACGTCGGAGCGAACGTCATGCGGGGACGGGCGCAGGGCCCTGCGCGGGGGCGTCGGCGGATTCCCGGCGGGGCTCAAGAAGGCGTTCGGCCAAGGGGCCGAAGAACAGCCCGATGGCGGCCCAGAGCAGGAGTTGTGCGGCGACGGAGAAGAAGCGGAAGGAGAACAGAACGTCGGCGGGGAAACCCGGGTAGACGATCGTGCCCTTGGCGTCCTTGAGGGGCAGCGGTGTCTCGGTGGCCTGGTTGCCGAAGTTCTCCTTGTTGTAGGCCAGGTGCCCGAGCGAGGGCAGGACCAGCATCACGATGCCGATCGCGACGACGAACACGGCGCCGCCGATCAGCGTGGCGTTCCAGTTGCCGTAACGAGCCTGGAGCCGTTTGCCGAGCCAGACCGCCGCCACCAGGAAGGCGATCGAGCACACCACCATGATGAGGTAGAGGCCGCTGCGCTGCTTGATGGTGTCCTCGTGGCCGATCGCCGGAGGGTTGGCCGGGTACTTGAGGAACGGCACCAGGTACATCGCGAGGAAACCGCCACCGGCCACCAGCAGTGCCAGCGTGCGGGCGCGCAGGGCGCCGGTCCGGCCCAGGCAGACCGTGTAGGCGACGGCGAAGAGCGCGCCCATGGCCATGCCGAAGAAGATCATGCCGACACCGATACCGACGTTGGCCTGAATGGTGCGGCTGAACAGGTCGGGGTCCGCTGCCTCCACCGGCAGGCCGGCGGCCTTGTCCAGTGCGGCCTGGGCGGCGTCACGCCCGCTCTCGTAGTCGATGGCTTTCGTGATCTGCGGCTCGGCGAAGATCCGTGCGAAGACGAATGCGAGCAGCCCTGCCACTGCGCCGACGAGAACGCCGCGCAGTATCAGCTTCTTTTCCATGTCGAGTTGTCCGTACTTCCGTGTGGGTCAGTGGCAGGGGAAGCCGAGGAAGTGACGCCCGTCGTGGACGAACTCGTGGATGTGCATGTCGTTGCCGAAGACCGAGACGGCCCCCTGGTCGACGCCGATGAAGTAGTAGACGGCCAGCGCGAGGATCGCGGTGCCGACCAGCCACAGCACCGACTTCGAAACCGGCAGGACGACAGGCGTGGACGCCGGGCGGGATGTGGAAATGCTGCTCAAGGCGGGGCCCTCCTTCTCGGGATCTTGCGTCCCTTGGATCAAACGGGGCGAAGTGACGGACAAGTGTCTGACTCACCGGCCACCCTCGCGGGCGGTCGGTTCACAGTGGCGCGACCGTGCTGGAATCTCACCAGCTTCCTTATCTCATCACTACACGTGGAGCATAGGGCGCCGTTCTCGAACGGGTCAATCAAGCCGTTGCCAAGTCCTGGCCCCTCTCCCGCGCCCTGCTCTTGCGCCGACCCCGGACCGGCGTCCAGCGACCCCTCCGTAGGCCGTACGCAACCCCCGCCCGACCGTCGGTGGATTGCGGAGCCTCTCGCGGCGTTTCAAGGTGTGAAGTGACCCCCGATCACCCCGAGTGGCCAAGGAGACAGCATGCCTCGCGGATCGAGCCCCAAGCGGGAGCGCCAGTACGAGCACATCAAGGAGAGCGCCGAGGAGCGCGGCGAGAGCGCCAAGCGCGCCGAAGAGATCGCGGCCAGGACCGTCAACAAGGAACGGGCCCGCGCCGGCGAGTCCAGGACCGCGAGCAAGAGCTCCATCCAGGACATGTCCTCGTCCCAACGGGGCGGCCGGCGCTCGCACAGCGGCTCACAGGGCCCAACGTACGACCAGCTCTACGCGGAGGCGCAGCGCCGCAACATCCATGGCCGGTCCAGCATGGACAAGGCCGAGCTCAAGCGGGCCCTCGGCGGGAGTTGAGGCCGAGGCGGGCGGTTCGGCCGGCTCCGTGCGGCGAGGGACTGAACGGGGGGCACGGACCGGCCGGGCCGTGGGGCCCGCCCGTCCATCGTGCCAGGACCGGCCCGGACGCGCGATCCGGACGGCCGCGCACCGTCACCGGGGCGGCCCCACCTTGCGCGACGGTGCAGGCCGGGCGGGCCGCCGCGGCTGTTCGGACGGGCGGTCCGGCACCGCGTACCCGCGCCGCTCGCGCAGCCGGTCCTCGATCGGTGTGGGGGCGCCGAGGAGGCGCTCCTCGTACCGGCCGAGGGCCAGCAGCACGCCAAGGAGCAGCGGCGGGATGAGAACGGCCACTATGACCATGACGACTCCTCGACGGCGGACGGTCTGCGGACCGCGTAGCCCCCTGTCACGCACCGGAAGCGATTCGGCGCAACCGATGCGGTCGGGAACCCGCAAACGGACAGCGGGCCGATGTTTTCCATCGGCGCAGCACGGTTAGTCGTGAAATATGGTGCAAATCGGCTACACAATGATGACTGAGCAGACGGGTCCGCGCGAGCTCGTGGCGGATCTGGTCGCCGCGGAGCGTGCCGGGTTCGACTTCTCCGTCACCTCCGACCACTACTTTCCGTGGCTGGAGAGCCAGGGGCACGCGCCGTACGCGTGGAGCGTGCTCGGCGCGGCCGCCGAGGCCACCACACGGATCCCGCTGATGACGTTCGTGACCTGCCCGACACTGCGCTACCACCCCACCGTCGTGGCGCAGAAGGCGGCCACGATGCAGATCCTGTCCGAAGGCCGATTCCGGCTCGGACTCGGCTCCGGAGAGAACCTCAACGAGCATGTGGTGGGCGCCGGTTGGCCCGCTCCGGAGGTGCGCCTCGACATGCTCGAAGAGGCCGTCGAGATCATCCGCGAGCTTTTCGAGGGCGGCTACGTCAACCAGCAGAGCGCCCACTTCGGGGTCGCGAACGCCCGACTGTGGGACCTCCCCGACGAGTTGCCGCCGATCGGCGTCGCCGTCTCCGGCGAGCGGTCCTGCGCCCTGGCCGGCCGGGCCGCCGACCTGGTCATCGCCACCGAGGCCAAGCCGGAACTCCTCGCCTCCTTCGACCGGCACGGCGGCGCCGGCAAGCCGCGGGTGGGCCAGCTGCCCGTCTGCTTCGACCGCGACCGGGACGCGGCGGTCGCCCGCGCCCACGACCAGTTCCGCTGGTTCGCCGGGGGCTGGCCGGTGAACTCGGAGCTGCCGAGCCCGTCGGGCTTCGAGGCGGCGACACGGTTCGTGACCCCCGAGGACGTGGCGCGGTCCATTCCGTGCGGCGACGACGTGGACGCCTTCGTCGACGCCGTACGCCCTTACGCCGAAGCCGGGTTCACCGAAATCGCCCTCATTCAGATCGGCGGCCCACAGCAACTCCCGTTCATCGACTGGGCCGAGAAGAAGCTGCTGCCCGCGCTGCGCGAGCTGTGACGGGCTGAGCCGTACGCACTCGCGAACGGGGCGATGATCCGGCGCGGCCCCGGCACCCCCGACGGAGCCGACCGCCGTCAGTCGTCGGAGACGATCCGGCCCTCCTCGTCGAGCACCGGGTGGAGGCGCATGGGGTCCTGGCTGTTGACGTCGGACGGGCGCGGGCCCTCGGGGCCGTCGGACCCCCAGCGCAGCAGGCGACGGGTGCGGGCGATCTGGTAGACGGTGCCTTGGAACTTCAGGCGGTTGACGCGACCGGCCCGGAGTGCGGTGGCGGCCTTGGCGTACTCGGCCAGGTCCTCGCGTGGTCGCGCGGCTCCGTCGCCCTCGGTCTCGGCGCGGGCGTCGACGTCCACGGCGGCGTCGATCGGGATGAGGCCACGCATGCGCGGCCACGTCCAGGTCAGGGCGAAATCCAGGGACCTGCGGGCGGAGTGCGCGCTCGCATGCGGACCGCTGACCGGCGCCCAGCTGTTCGTCGACCGCTCCACGACCGTGAACGACGGCGGCAACAGCAGAATGTCCGGATGCAGGTCCAGGGCCCGGCGCGAGTCGGCGCGTACGTCTTCGGGGAACCGGTCGCCGGCGTAGCAGAGGTCCCGCAGTGCCAGCTGCTCCGCGACCTGAGTCGGGGTGACCGGCGCCGTCGGGTCGAGGACCAGACCGTCGTCGACCTCCGGGCCCCTGGACGCGCGGGACCAGTCGGGGACAAGGGGCTCGGGATCGGTCGGGCGCGGCCCTTCCATGGCGCCCCGGGCCCCTACGGCCGCGTACTCCTCGGCACGCACGATGCGGAACCGGGTCCCGGCCACGGCGACTTCGTCCACCCGCTCGGTCTCAAGGCGGGTCACCGCCGCCAGGAGAGCGCGCCGTTCCTCCGGGCCGTCCGCGTCGTCCTTCGCGCGGAACCACAGCCGCGAGTTCAGGCTGTCCCGGGCCTGCTGAGGGCAGCCGAGCGTGACCGCGACGATCACCCGCCACGCCGGTCCGTCCCCGTCATCCTGTGCCGCCACCCCGAACAGCGGGCCCCGCACGACCAAATTCCCTATGCGCGCGACGGCGTCAACAGCGTCGGCTTCCACGGCGGCTTCCACCGGCTCCACCGGCACCCGCACCGTGATCGGTCGCGCTCGGCCTGGTCCCGCATCCCCATGGTCCATGCCCTCATCCTGCCGATGGCAGGACGCCGGCGTCCTTGAATCTTCGGATCCTCCCGCACTCGCCACGGAAAGGTGTTATCGCTCAAGGACAGCCGTCGAGGTCGGACAAGGAATGCCGTCAAGGCCGGATTCGACAACCACCGAGCGGATATTCCGTGGTGCGCTCGGAGAGTTCCGTGCCCACGGGCGTCGATACGATCTTCGATGACGGACATCTGGAGTGCGATCCGGGACCGACGGCCCGGCCCCGGCCGAGCTGGTCACCATCCGGCGCGGTCCCTGACCGTCACGACCCCGGGCGAGCAGGCCGTGGCCTTGCCCCGCCCTCCTTGCACCCCCTAGCGGAACGGACCCCGACGTGACCCTCCGGCAGATCGATCCGAAGCAGCGCGGCTTCCTGATCGTCAACTCCCACCCGACCGGGTCCGCGGCGACGGTCACCCGCATGTGGGAACAGATTCCGCCGCGATCCGACGGCAGCAGTCCCGTGGTCCTGCTGCTCGGCCACAGCGCGGGTTACGGCCTCGCCACGCTGCTGACCGGGCTCCGTCAGCACGGCATCCGTGGTGTCGGCGTCGCGTACGAGGGTGCGGAGACCGAGCGGCGCACCGCCAGTGCCGGCTGGTACCGCACCGCGGCCGCGGCCCGCCTCGCCGCCGAAGCCGGCCGTGACTTCGTCTTCGTCAACACCGATGCCTTCTCCGAAAAGGGCAAGCGTGAGGTGCTGGACCTGGTGGAGCAGCGGTTCGGGAAGGTGGACCACCTGATCTACAGTCTCGCCGCCCCGCGCCGTACCGACCCGGAGACCGGCACCGTCCACCACTCGGTGATCAAGCCGCTCGGCGAGCCCTACGAGGCGCCGGCGCTGGACTTCTCGGACAACACCCCCAAGGTCACCAGCATCCGCCTGGAGGCCGCCACCGAGGAGGAGAAGTACGGGACCGAGCAGGTCATGGGTGGCGCCGACTGGGAGCTGTGGGTGCGGGCCCTGGCCGAACGGTCCCTGCTCGCCGACCACTTCACCACCGCCGCACTGACCTACATCGGCTCCGACCTGACCGCCCCGATCTACCGCCAGGGCACCATCGGCGCGGCCAAGGAGCACCTGGAGCGGACCGCGGGACGTCTGAACGCGGGCGTCCTCGCGGGCCGGGGCCGGGCGATGACCGTCGTCGCCGGAGCCGCCGTCACCCAGGCCTCCAGCGCCATCCCCTCCATCGCCCTGTACACCACGTTCCTGCGGACGGTCCTCGGCGACGGCTTCCGCACCACCGCCCAGCAGGCAGCGGACCTGTGGGACCAACTCACCGGCACCACCCCCCTCGTGACGGACGACGAGGGCCGCGTCCGTCTTGACGGCTGGGAGCTCGACCCGCGGGTCCAGGACCAGGTCCGCGAACTGTGGGCCGACCCGGAATCAGGACTCGACCGATCGGCGGCCGGAGCCGACTGGTTCATCGGCCAGATCCGCGAGCTCTACGGCTGGGGCGTCGCCGGCATCGACTACGACCGGCCCGCCGAGACCACCGTCGTATGGCCGACGCCGTAACACCCACCGGCCGGATCAGGCGGGCACCTGCCCTGCCCTGCCAGCACCCCGCGCTCACGCCGTTGGCCGTGTCATCACCATGCGCGTGATGTCCACTCGTGACTTGGCGCCCAGCTTGCGGTAGGCGCGGGTGAGGGCCGCCTCCACCGTCTTCACGCTGAGTACCAGGCCCGCCGCGATCTCGCGGTTGGTGGCGCCCTGCGCGACGCGGGCGACCACGCTGCGTTCGGTCGACGTGAGGTGGTCCGACCAGGAGCCTGCCTCGGGCCAGCACGCCGAGCTGTCCTGCGCGTGATCGCGTTCGGCGCGGGTCAGCGCGGCCCAGGGGCGGGCGTCGGCCTTGGTGAAGATCCGCAGGGCGGCGGAGAAGGCGGCACGGGCGGCGGCCTCGTCTCCGAGTTGGCGCCGGACGCGACCCAGGACCGCTCTGGTGCGGGCTTCCTCCAGGGGGTATCCGGTGGCCCGCAGCCGTGCCGCGGCCCTCTCCAACTCCCTTGCCGCCTGCGGGAGTTCACCGCGGGCCGCGTCGACCGCCGCTGCCGCCCTGTCCAGCGTGGCCAGGACGCCGGGCCGGCCGAGCCGCTCGGCCTGGCGGCGGGCCAGGGAGATGACCGCCTCCGCCTCGTCCGGTGCGCCGTCGGCGGCCAGGGCCTCCGCGAGGTCGGCGTGCCAGCGTCGGGTCGCCGGGTCCCGCTGACCCTGCGCCGTCTCCAACTCGCCTACGCGTCTGAGGAGTTCAGCCGCCTGTCCGCTCTGGCCGCTGAAGAGTCTGATCCTTCCCTCGGCATGCAGGGCCCTGGGCAGGAAGAGCCGGTCGTCGTCATCCTCGCTGTGCCGTTTGGCCGTCTCCGCCGCGGTGAGTGCCCGGCTCAGGCTGCCGCCGGCCGCCTCGGCGAGCGAGACCGCGTACCAGGCGGGCCCCTGACTCAGCCCCGCCTCCTCGACGATGCGCAGGCTCTGGTGGGCGATGGTCAGGGCCGGCCGACAGCGTCCGCGCTGGATCTCGACCTGCGCGAGCCCGATGAGGCACTGGCTCAGACTGTCGGCCGAGCCGCGCTGGCGCAGCCGGTACACGAGGGTGCGCAGCTCGGCCCGTGCCTCGTCCAGCTCGTCGCGCACCAGGTGGAACCGGTACTTGAGGTGAACGGGGCCGTTGTGGTGCGTCATCACGTGCGCGTCGTGTGGTGCGGCGAGGGCCGCCGCCAGGGTCGTCTCCGCCTCGGGGAGTCCCAGGAAGAGCTCCAGGGCCGCCTGCTGGGTCAGCGCCAAGAGCTCGGTCCGCCGGTCGCCGGTCCGGGCCGCGAGCCCGGCCGCGCGGACGGCATGGCCGTGGGCGCGCGGCGCGGAGCCGCCCACCATCCACTCCCGCCAGCTCATCCGGTAGTGCAGCTGGGCCAGCAGTTCGGGGTCGCCACCGGCGTCGCGTACCGCCTCCGGGAAGACGTCCGCGATCTCCGCCATCGCCTGGCCGCAGGAGTCGATGACCACGTTCCAGGCGCGTACCCGGTCGGCAGGCCGATCGGCGTCGCCCAGTACGTCGTGCGCGAGCTGCCTGGCGAAATCGAGGTCTCCGGCCTCGATGCCGTCCTCGGCGGCGGTGAGCCTGCGGTCGATGTCGACGTGGGTCTGCCCGGCGGGTGTGTACTCGGCGGCCAGGCGGCCGAGTCTCGCCGCGGTTTTGGGAGCGCCTCGGCGGCGGGCCGCCGAGGCGGCGGCGGAGAGCCGGGCGGCCACGACCGGATCGGGGCCCGCCGTCAGCCGCGCCATGTGGTGCGCGCGCTCGACCGCGTCGTCGGACGCGTCGGCCAGCGCGCGGTGCGCCTCCACCAGACGTTCGTACGGTGTCTCGGTCCGGAGCACCATCGGCGTCAGCGGATCCAGGAACCTGATGGTCCCGTGGTCGGACGCCGACAGGATGCGGACGATGCCACCCCGCACGCAGGCGTCCAGGTCGGCCGCGACGTGGTGGCGGCCCGCGCGCCGCAGCAACTCCACCGTGGGGCGCAAGGCCGTGCCCGCGATGACCAGCGTCTGCCGGGCGCCGGCGGGAAGGGCGCCGATCCGGTCGAGGATCGGCCGGCGCAGGGAGTCCGGGACGGGAAGCGGTTCGGTCGAGTCGGGCAGGGCCGCGCCCTCAAGGCGGACGCGCTCGTCGAGAGCGGAGCTGAGTTCCAGTGCCGTACGGGGGTTGCCGCCGCTCGCGTGATGCAGGCGCGCGACGAGCGGCCGGGGCCAGCGGGGGTGGTCGTGCCGCTCCAGGAGCTCGCCGACCTCGTGGGCGGTCAGGGGAGGGACGCACATCCGGCGGACCGGCTGCGCGCACAGCTCCAGTACGGAGCGCTCGGCCGAGGAGCCGGACTCGTCCCCCGTCCGCAGCGTGGCGAGCACCGACAGGCCTGGATCGGCCCGCCGGGCAAGGTACTTGAGGACGTCCGCCGTCGGTCGGTCGAGCCACTGCCCGTCGTCGACGATCAGCAGGAGCGGACCGGTGTCGCAGAGCAGGGCGAGGACCTTGCGGACGGCGATCCGCAGGACGAGCGCGTCGCGCCCGGCGGCCTGACCGGTCTCCTCGCTGCGCAGCAGGGCTGCTCCGAGTACGGCTCGTTCGTGGGCGGCCAGTGCGGCGAGGGTGTCGTCGGCGACGCCGGTCAGCAGGTCGATGAGTCCGAGGAAGGGGCTGTCCTGTTCGGCGGGGGAGGGTGAAGAGCGCAGGACCCGGTGACCGTGGGCGCCCAGTTCCGCGGCCAGCTGAGACACCACCGTGGTCCGGCCGATGCCCGCAGGGCCGGTGAGGAGGACGCCGCCTCCGCGCGACAGGTGAGTCCGTACGGTGTCGCGGAGGGCGGTGCGTTCGACGCCGGGTGACAGGCTGGTCGGCTCGGTCATCGCAAGCCCTCCCGGACACCGCTTCGTTCATGCCTCAGTCATCGATCATGAACCTGTCCTTCATCGTGCCGCGCCGAATGTAGGACTGCCCTCGGTGAAAGGTCAAGACCAATTGAAGATCTGGACGGGCAGGCTGTCGACGTGCGGACCGGGCCGCCGGTCGGAAGACCAACGGCCCGGCACAGTGCGGGAGTTGACGTAACTCAGTAGGCGGGACTCAGCAGGCGCCCGCGTCCTTCCAGACGGCCCAGGAGCCGGGCGCGCCGGGCTCGGCTCCGGTCGAGTACCACTGCGAGGACCACTTGTGGCCGTTGTACGAGACCTGGTCGCCCGGCACGTAGCTGGCGGTCGAGCTCCAGGCCGGGAGGTTGCCGCAGCCTCCCGGCGGGTTGCCGCCGCCGGTGATGGTCCAGGTGAAGGAGGCCGTGCCGGTGGCGTTGTCGGTGTTCTTCGCCGTGACGGTGACGGACGCGGTGCCCGCGGTCGTCGGAGTACCGGAGATGAGACCGGTGGAGGAGTTGACCGAAAGGCCCGCGGGCAGCCCGGTCGCGCTGTAGCTGAGCGTCTTGCCGCCGGGGTCGCTCGCCTGGATCTGCAGGGACACGGCGGTGCCGACGACGCCGTTCTGGTTGCCCGGGTTGGTCACCGAGGGCGAGCCCGGCTGACTGTTGCAACTGCCGGGTACGGGGTCGGCGCCGGTGACGCTGACCGCTGCCCAGGCCGCGTCGACGGTGTTGTACTCGGTGCAGTGCGTGCCGTAGAGGTCGGCGGCGGCCTTCAGCGAGTCGATGCGCGCCTGGTGGTAGTCCTCGCTGCTGTTGGCGTACGAGGCGAGCGCCTTGTACCAGATCTTGGCGGCCTTGTCGTTGCCGAGTCCGGTGACCGTGGAGTTGTTGCAGGTCGGGCTGTTGCCGTAGCCGTGGTCGCCGCTGCCGACGGCCGCCAGGAAGAACCAGTGGTTCAGCGGGCCCATCGAATAGTGCGGGTCGAGGCTGCCGTTGCCGCTGTTCCAGCAGTTGGGCGACGAGCCGTCGAGGGAGGGGTTGTACATGTAGCGCAGCGGCTTGCCGTCGCCGTTGATGTTGATGAGTTCACCCATGGTGTAGTCGGGTGTGTCGACCGGGTTGTTGGCGTAGAACTCGACCATGGTGCCGAAGATGTCGCTGGTGCCCTCGTTCATGCCGCCGGTCTCACCGGTCTCGTCCCAGCCGGTGAGCGCCCCGCTGACGCCGTGGCTCATCTCGTGCCCCGCGACGTCGAGTTCGACCAGCGGGCGCGCGTTGGACGGGCCGTCGCCGTACGTCATCTGGGTGCCGTCCCAGAACGCGTTCACGTACGCGTTGCCGTAGTGCGTCCGCGACGGTACGCCCCGGCCGTCGCCGAAGATGCCGTTGCGGCCCTGGACGTTCTTGTAGTAGTCGAACGTCTCCGCCGCGCCGTAGTGCGCGTCGGCCCCGGCGGACGCCGGGTCGCTGGTCGAGCCGTTGCCGAAGGTGCCGCTGGAGCTGGTGAAGACCGAACCCGTGCCGCTGGTGGCGTGGTTGAGGTTGGTCGTGTAGCCGTTGCCGTGCGAGGGGTCCGTCATCGAGTAGCCGCTGCCGGACTGGGTGACGTCAAGGGAGACCCTGCCGCTGTAGATCGACTGGCCCGTCCCGGCGACCGTCGGTGCGGCGGCCCGCGCCGCCGCACCGACCTTCGAGGCGGCGGCGTGCGCGGCCCCCTCGGCCGCGAACGTGCTCACCTCGTCATTGGTCCGTACGACCTTGCCGGTACGGCCGTCCACCAGGACGTGCAGGCGGCTCGGTGTCTGGTCGGGGCGGGTGCCGCTGACGACGGTCTCCCAGACCAGCGTCGCGCCAGCGCCCTCCAGCTGCACCGCGAGGTGTGCGGCGGAGACCGAGTCGACGTGACCCTTGAACGCGGCCGTCGACACCTTCGCGGCGCTGGAGGCGGCCAGTCGGGGCTCGGTGGAGACCGCCCCTGAGGTCCCCGAACCGGTGGCGAGCGACTGGTACGTACCGTCCTTCTTCAGGTGCACGATGACGTCGCCGCCGTAGGCGGGAAGACCCTTGTACGTGCGGTCGAAGCGGACGGCGGCGGAGCCGTCCCGGTCGACCACCAGGTTCCGGACCGAGAAGGCGTCGCCGTCGGCCTTGTGCGCGGCACCCGCGTGAGCCGCCAGCGCCTTCTGCGCGGCGGCCACGACGCGGCTGCGCACGGCTGGTGCCGGATCGGCCGTGTAGGGCGCCGCCGCGAAGGCGCCGGGGCCGGCCGGTACGGGCTGCGGCGTCGGCGCCGCCGTGGCGGCGGGCAGGGCGATGGCGGACGCGGACACGCAGGCGAGCGCGGCTGTCAAGAGCCTCGCGGCTCTTCGTATCTCCATGGGGGTGGGGGTTCCTTTCGCTACGGACACGGGGGCGTCCGCCGCTGGTGGGGAAGGCTGTTGGGGAGGCAGCGGACGGGTGCGGGTGTGCTGACGACGCCGCTCGTGGCGGGAGCCGCGCCGACGCACGAGTGTCCGCAACGGGGGTGGTGGCGGCCAGGCAGTGCGGTGAGTGTGAGGGGTTTCCCTATCCGGGGGGACGGGATCCGGCCGGGGCGGCACTGGTCGGGCCGGCGGCATCCGGAGCATTTCCGTCCGGATGGGCTGTCAGGCTCTGCCGGTGGGCGATCGCCGCGGCCTCGGTGCGGCTGGCGGCGCCGAGTTTGGCCAGGATGTGGGAGACGTGGACGCCCGCCGTGCTGGGGGAGATGTGGAGGCGTTCGGCTATCTGACGGTTGCTCAGGCCATCGGCGATGAGGGCGAGTACGTCACGTTCGCGCGCGGTGAGGGCATCCTGCGTCGATGGGGGACGGCCGGTCAGGGCGATCTCGCGGGAGCGGGAGAGCGGTGCCGCGCCGAGGCCGGCTGCCAGTTCGGCGGCTTCCCTGAGCAGGGTCCGGCCACGCGTCCGGTCTCCCGCGGCCAGCGCCGCCCGGCCGCCGTACATCAGCGACTGTGCGAGTTCGTAGGGCTGGCGCAGTTCCCGCCAGGCCGTCACCGCCAGGTCCCATCCCCCGTCGTCGAGCAGTGCGCGCAGGAAGACGCGTTGTGCCCGGTCGAACCGGCCGTCCTCGCCGTATGCCGGGTCGGCCGCCGCGAGTTGGCCGCGCCGTGCGGCGACGCGGTCGGACAGCGCGTCGTCGGCGCCGCAGGCGAGGCGGGCGCGCTGAACGAGTGCTCCGGCGACCAGGACCGGGCGCGCGTCGCTGCTGTTGATCTCGGTGAGGGCCGGGTCGGCGAGCGCTCGGCCCAGCAGCCGGTCGGCCCGCTCCGGATCGCCCTGGGTCACGGCGAGCAGGCACAGCCACTGGTCCTGGTGGAAGAGCCCCACGTTGAGCCGTGTGCCGACCGGTTCGGCCGCAGCGGCCTCAGCCTTCGTCAAGTCCCCTTGCAATAGGGCGAGTTGGCCGACGAACGAGAGGAGGGCCCGTCGCGGAACCGGGGGCGGATCCTTGAGGAGCGTGGCCGCCTGCTCCCACCGCCCGGTCAGGATCAGACCGCGGGCGGCATAGCGCACGAGGTCGGCGCCCCGGCTGCGGCCGAGGCCGAACCGGCGGGCCCGCAGCACGCCGTCCATGGCCCCTCGACGCTCAGCTCGTGGTCGCCCGCCTTGGTGTGCACGATGGATTCGTACATCGGCACGGTCAGCAGCAGATCGTGGCCGTCCAGTTGCTCGGCGAGACTCCGGGCCTCGGCCAGCGCCTCCACGCCCGCAAGTCAGTGCCCCGGCACCGAGGAGCCCTCGGATGCTCACCGTCGCGTCGCCGGTGCGCCGGCCGATGCGCAGGGCTTCCTCGAACGCCGGGCGTGTCCCCGTGGACTTCGGGAGCATGCCCATGGCCATCATGCCGAGGACCCGGCCGCGCTGTACGTGGTCCGCGGCTCGGGCACCATCCGTCTGCGCCCCGCCGACCAGGCCCGCCCCTTCCTCGAAAAGGTCCACGACGCAGCCCGTCAGCAGGCGGTGGGCTGGGTCGACCGGGCGGAGAAGTACTGGAACGCCCGGCGCTACGACGCCGAACACGTCCGCGACGGTGCCACCGCGCTGCGCTTCGCGCTCCACACGGAGCCGGACGGCCAGGTCACCGGATGCGCCCTGTACCGCTCCCGGGGGAACACCGCGCACATCGTCGAGTTGGCCGCCACCGACCTCCGGGCGTACGCGTCCCTGAGGTACTACTTCATCAACCTCGACGCCCGTGACGACCTCACCTACGAAGGCGCACCCGATGAGGTGCTGCCCCACCTGCTGCACAACCCCCGGGCCGCACGCACCACGCTGGTGGACAACCTCTGGGTCCGCCTGGCCGACGTCGAGCGAGCCCTCGCCGTCCGCCGTTACGCGGCCCCGCTGGACGTGGTCCTGGAGGTCGAGGACGCGTTCTGCCTCTGGAACACCGGCCGCTACCGCCTCCAGTCCGCCGGTGACACCGTCAAGTGCGAACGCACCCGGTCCCGCCCGGACATGAGGCTGTCCGCCACCGAACTCGCCGCGTCCTACCTGGGCGGCCCCACACTGTCGGCCCTGGCGGCCGCAGGACGGATCGAAGAACTGCGTCCCGGCGCGGTGACCTCCGCGTCACGCGCTTTCCGCGGCGAGCGGGAGCCGTTCCACGTCTCGGGGGCGGCCTTCCCGGCGTTCTGATGCGCCTTTTCGGCATGGCTGACCCGCACCGCCCGCACTCCACCGGCGGGTAGCCTCGGCTCCGTGCCCCGTCATCTCAAGAAGCCCCGCCGTCTGGTCGCCGACGGGCGCGTGTACATGTGGACGCTCCGGCACCGCCACACCGTGCTGGACAACGGCCGGTCCGCGGACTGCCGCCAGACCCTCACGCTGTCCCCGCAGCCGTCCGGCACCGGTGGCCCGCTGCGCATCGTCTTCGCCGCGGGCCCCGACCGATACGTTCCGGGCGGGGCGCCCCTGGGCTCCGGGGACGTGGGGTACATCCGGGGCGGCTCCCTGAACCTGCACGAACCGGGCGCCGTCCGGGCCCTGCTCGACGCGGCGCTGGCCCGCGGGTGGCAGCCGGCGGAGCGGCGGGCTGTGGAGCTCGACGGCTGGCCCCTGCTGCAGGCCGCGACCGCCGGCCAGGCCGGAGCCTGCGGGACTGAGGGGCCGGAGGCGAGCGGGAGCAGCCGCCGAAACCTCTAAGCGGCTCCGCTCGCGAGCCGTTGGGCCGCCCGGTCCCCCCGGCGGCCGATGGGCTCGACTCCCCACGCCGCACCCAGACCGGCCGTCGGCATGTCGACGTAGACCGACTCGTACGAACCGGCCGGGACGATGTACGTCTCGTGCCAGATCCCCACGGCACCCTTGGCGCCCCGCGCGCGGCGGTTGAACGCCGCCCACGCGGGGTGATGCTCCCGGCCCTGGGCGGACGCGTAGGCGAGCAGCTTCTCGCGCGACTCCCAGTACTGCACGACACCGTGCACGCGGGGGCCGCCGCCGCCCAGCGCCCGCAGGCCCAGCAGCCCGCTCTCGCCGTCCCGCGAGAGCTCCTTGAGCATGCGCGGCATCGCGGCGATGACGGGTAGCCAGTGACGTACGGCCCGCCAGCGGTTGATCCGCATCCCGATGAGGAAGACGACCACGTCGCCCTCCGCTGCGGCTGTGACCCGTCCCCCGGTTATGGGTGCACTACCCATGAGATTCTCCCGTCCCCTGTTGGATAGCGACGCTATCCATGCTTGGATAGTGCCACTGTCCAAGAGGGGGTGCAAGAGCGTGCGGCTGGCGGAACTGAGCGAGCGCAGCGGTGTGTCGACCGCCACGATCAAGTACTACCTGCGCGAAGGGCTGCTCCAGCCCGGGCGCCGGATCTCCGCCACCCAGGCCGAGTACGGCGAAGACCACCTGCGGCGGCTGCGCCTCGTGCGGGCGCTGATCCAGATCGGCGGGGTCCCGGTGGCCGCGGCGCGCGAAGTGATCGCGGCCGCGGAGGACGAGTCGCTGGACCATCACCTGCGGCTGGGCGCGGCGACCCAGGCGCTACCCAGCGCCGAGGAGCCGGCCGAGGACGACCCGGCGGTCGAGACCGCCCGCCGCTCGGTGGAGGCCCTGCTGGAACGGCTGGGCTGGTCCTGCGGCCCCGGCCTGGACCCGCACAACCCCGCCCACCGGCGGCTCGTCGATTCGGTCGCCGCCCTCGTCCGGCTCGGCTACCCCTGCGGCATCGAGCAACTGCTCCCGTACGGGCGACTCGCAGCACAACTGGCCATCACCGACCTGGACATGGTCGAGGAGCAGCCGACCCCGACCGGCCAGATCGAGGCGGCCGTCGCGCTTACGGTGCTGTACGAACCGGTGCTGCTGAGCCTGCGGCGCATGGCCCACGCACAGGAGTCGGCCCGGCGCTTCTGAGGCCCTCCGCGCCGTACCCGACGAGATCGGCGCCCTCGTCCCCGCTTGCAAGAACCGGGCGCCGCCGGGTTCCTGGTCAAGCCCGTCGGCCCCTGGGCGCTGCGCTGCCATGTGCGCGCGCTCGCCGACCTGCGCAGCCGCACGCACTCCGCCATCGTCCAAGGGCGCCCCCGTCCGGTACGGGTGGGGGGTGTAGGACCGGGAACCGGGGGCATCCGAGAGGGGTCCACACCGCGCCGACCGGAGGTTTCCCGCCCATGCTGATGGCCCACCCCGCAGTGCTCCGTGAACTCCTCGACGAATACACCGCGCTCCGCGCCTTGGAGGCGAGTGAGGGAAGCGAGGCGACTCGGCGGCGCCTGGGCGACGTGGCGTACACCCTGTGCGTGTCGACGGGGACGCGGGACATCGACGCCGCCGTGATCGCCGCCCGGCACCGGCTGCCGGGGGCGCGCACCTTGGACGACTCCGTGCTGGACACCGTCGGCACCTGAGGCCTGAGCGTGCCCGGCGCCAGCATCGGCAGCGTCAAAACCCCCGGAAGTAGGGGCAGTTGCTGAGATGCCGCAGTCGCTGGGTCGGTTGGAGCCTGCCGTATCGAGCGCGGCGAACGCCCAGCCGCCGGATACGCCGCCGCTCCCTTCGCGAGCTCCGGTCGGCCGAGGCGTCCGGCGGGACTTGGCGGAGGCCGAGAGCAGAGGCCCCGGGGCCACCAGGCCGTGGCCGTGGTGGCCGTTGGCGGGAGGTGTGGCCTCGGGGCGCACCGCGTGACGCACCGTCAGGTTCAAGTCCTCCGGGTCCCAGGCCAGGAGCAGGTCGAAGAGACGTCGGTCGCCGTCGAGCTTCAGGGAGTCCACCGGTATACGGCCGTACATGGCCAGGACCAGCTCGTCGGCCGTGCCCCGGGCGGAGGCGTCGGCTGCGTTCGGGCCCTCATCGGCAGCGGTGCCGGGTTCGGGGAGCGGGACGGTTCGTGCGCCGTCCGCGGAGAGCCACAGGCGCCAGGAGCGGCCCTCGGCGCGCAGGCTGACTGCGGCCGTTCCCTCAACGCGTAGCGTGCGCCCCAGGCCGACAGGACACCAGAGCAGGCCCGACAGGACACCAGAGCAGGAGTGGGCCGAACCGCTCAAAGGTCGATGCACTCGCTCAAGTCGTGCGTTGTGCCAGCTCAGCCCGTCTTCCCGTGCGGCTCGGCCGGTAGGCTGAACTGATCATTCCAGAAGAAGGGCCACGGCTTCACGGTGACCGAGTTCCGCCCCCACACCCTGTTTTCCTTCGGCACGCTGTTGGACGAGCGGGTCCAGACCGCTCTCTTCGGCCAACCCGTGCCCAGCTCCGCGGCATCGCTGGCCGGCCACACGACCAGGCCCCTGCCGATCACCGATCCGTCGGTGATCGCCACCAGCGGCATCGACGTACACCTGACCCTGGAGCGAAAGCTCGGCGCCACGGTCGAGGGCGCCGTCCTGCACCTCACCGAGCGAGACCTCGCCGCCGCCGATGCCTACGAGGTGGACGACTACGTCCGCAGACGAGTGCTGCTTTCCTCCGGGGAGAGCGCCTGGGCGTACCTGGACGCGAAACCGCTCCGCCCGGCAGCGCGCGTCGTCATCGTGGGCGACAGCATCGCCTACGGACGCTGCGACCCACAGGGTGGCTGGGCCGCCCGCCTCGCGGCCAGCCACATCGCCGAAAACGAGGCCGATCACCGGGTCTTCAACCTGGCCATCCCCGGCAGCACCTTGATCGACGTATGCGAGCAGACGCCCGGGCTCCTTGCCGCTCGCCGACCCGACACCATCCTTGTCGCCGCCGGCATCAATGACAGCGCCCTGCCGCTCGACCCGTCACAGGCCCGCCCCGATGGCCTTGCGCACATCGCGGACAGCCTCGTTTCGCTGGTCGGCACGGCCCAGAGCCACAACGCACGCCTCGTTGTCATGGGACCGACGTGGGTCGACGAGACGCGTACCCATGACTACGAGGGCCTGCGGTTCACCGAGGCCCGAGCGCAGGCCCTGCGCGAGTCCATACGGACTTGGTGTGCTCAGAACCACGTCGACCACCTCGACATGTGGGAGCCCCTGCACGGCAACACCGAACTGCTCCTGGACGGCCTGCACCCCACCCCCGAAGGACATCAGGTGCTGTCTCGGCATCTCGACGCCCTCAGCCGCTGAGCCCGACAAGGGGCGATTGAGCGCACGTCGAAGAGGCTCGGATCCATCAAGGATCCGGGCCTCTTCGTTGAGCAGCGGGGGCGGGATCCGCACCTAGCTCGTACCGGTGATCATCGGCCATCGGCCTAGTACGAGTCGTGGCTCTGCCAGAACGACCAGGCGCCGCAGGGGCTGCCGTACCGCTCGTTCATGTAGTTCAGGCCCCACTTGATCTGGGTGGCCGGGTTGGTCTGCCAATCCGAGCCCACGGAGCTCATCTTGGAGCCGGGCAGCGCTTGGACGAGCCCGTAGGCAGTGCCGTTGGTGGCCTGGTAGTTCCAGCTCGACTCGTTGTTCACGATGTTGCTGAAGCACTGGAACTGGTCGGCGGGGATGATCTGCCGGGCGATCGCCTGCACGTCGGAGATCGAGTACGAGCTCTGGACCTGGAAGGTGCTCCGGCTCGCCGAGCGGCTGGCGGTCTGGGTTTCCAGATCGCGGGCCTTGGCGTCCTTGTCAGCCTTGTCCTTGTCGGCCTTGGTTTTGTCGGCGGCGCTCTTCTTGGCCTTGGCGTCCTGGGCGGCCCGTAGGCGCGCCGCCTCTTCGGCGGACTTCTTCGCCGAGGCACTGGCCTGCGCGGACTGGGCGTCCGCCTGTTGCGTCAGGGATGCGGTCTGCACCTGGGCCTGCTGGCCGGCGGGTATGTCCGCGAGGAGAGTGCCATCGGCCGCGGCGGCCTCGAAGTTGTCGTTCGAAGTGGCAGCGGGGCCCGCCGCGGCGACGCCGACCACGGCGCCAACGGTGGTGACCGCAGTGGCAGACGCCACCGCGAATCCCCGGACCGATATCCGGCTCACACGGTTTCCTTCCAGCTGTGTGCGCACGGTGACCTCGCGGACGCGATCGTGCCCCTGGCTTTCTCCTCCCAACTGCTGGTCACGGGAAGAACTGGCCCGACGGGCAACTCCCTTGCGGGAGACGCCGCGTGACGCTCGGGCGGCATGTGGCTCACCGATTGAGTTGCGCAGATCTCGGGGTGCCGTATGCGGGGCCTGACGGATGCAAGAGTCTGCTGGAAGTCGCCGCGAGGCAATTCCCCGCGGCGTGTGAAACCTCACACCTCATTCACCCCACCAGTTTCTCCCAGCACCTACCCAAGGCGGAATCGTCCGGCTAGGATCCCGCGCCTGCCGGACGGCGCCAACTGCCGCGTGCTGGTTGAGGACTGAAAGCGCTCCGGGATTTTGGCCGCGCGCGTCGCTAACGGCGCGGAGTCGGGGCGTTAGCGACACGTTGGCGGCTGGTGAGAGGGTCGGCACGGCGTCACAGACGCCGGTGGGTCACATACGGCACCGACTGGGGGCATGTCACCGGACGTGGAGCCTCCGGCGGGGCTGACGGCGTCATGGTTTCCCTGGCGGCGCGTTACAGCAACCCCCCGAGTGGCAGGACGCGTTCGGCGAGGTGGCCGCGGAGTCTTCCGCCGGTGGTGTCGGCTTCGGCGAGCCAGTCGGCGGCGACCAGCAGCTCGACGTGCTCGGCGACCTGGTGGGGGAGCAGGGTGCAGAACGTGGCGGGTTCGTTCAGGGGCAATCCGTCGTCCTCGGGGCGTCCGAGCCGTCCGTCGGGGCTGGTGTGGGCGGCCGTGTACACGGCGAGGAGCCGGGTGGTGGCGCCGAGCTTCTTCTTGCGGAGCTTCCGGTCGCCCACCGCTTTCTGGGCCCAGCCTGAGAGCTTCGAGCGGGTGGTCTTGCCGAAGGCGAACGGTCGGGGCCGCTCGGGCAGCAAGGCGGGGACGGTGATGGCGGTGGGGCTTTCGGGCTGGGAGGCCAGCGCGTCGGCGACCGTGCCGGGCAGGCGCAGCCAGTCGGCCGCGACCAGTTGGTCCAGCACGTGCTCGGCATCGCCTTGCAGCCAGCCGGTGAGGTCCTGGCCGGTGACGTTCCCGGTGCCGGCGCGCGCGGCCCGCAGGGTGAGCATGAGCACCGCGAGGCGGACCTCGGCCTCGGGGTGCGGGGCGTGGGCTTCGACGTACTCCAGCACGCTGCGGGCGTGCACGGACTGCTTCTGGGTCAGCAACCGCTGCACTACCGGCTCGTCGCCGTTCCCCGTGTTGCCGATGATCCGGCCGACGCGGTTGTTCTGCATTTCCCGGGTGGTCTCCGCGGCCTTCTCGGCGCGCCTCGCTTCGTCGCGCAGGGAGCCGTCGCCACTGACGTCGGCCCAGAGGGCGAACGCTCGGGCCTTGCGCTCGTGGAGCTCGGCGAGGAGGGCGGGGTCGGGTTCGGTGCGCTGCTGATAGGCGCGGAAGGCGTCACCCAGCTCGATGAGTTCGACCCGCAGGGCGTCGGGCTGGAGGTCGTGCGGCACGGTCCGCTGCGCGATCTTCCCCCACTGCTTCCCCCGCCCGGACGCCTCGCCCAGCGTGGCGGCGCGGGCACGTGGGACCGGCGTCGGCCCGGTGGCCGGGGAGGACGACGTGCCGCCGACGGGGGAGGGGTGATGGTCGGAGAACAGCGCGGCCACACTGTCAACGGCTCTCGCCGTGCTGTCCGTCGGCTCCGGCTCCGCGGCCGCCCCACTGGCGGCCTGGCCCTGCCGAGCAGGAGGCAGGGCGGTGTCCAGGGCGCGGCAGTCGGGAATGGCGGCCGCGCAGCGCGCGCACATCTCCGCGATCCGCCACAGCCGCCCCGTACGGTCCGCGTACACCGTCAGGACCACCGGGCCCCCGCACCGCACCGCCCCCGTCACCGGCCGTGCCCCGCCCCGCCGTCCGGCGTCGGGGTCGGGCGTGTGCCAGGCGCAGTCGGCGGCGCGGCAGGCACACCACGCCTCACCGCGCGGACCGCCGCCCGCGCGGATGCGGGCCAGGTGCGTGTTGACGTGGCCGACCGCGGCCTTGCGCCCGGCAGCGGCGCCGTCGGGGAAGCGCTGATCGGCGCAGGCGGGGCGGGAGCAGGAAAGTCTTACCGTGCCGGCGGAAGGGCGCCCGTAGGGGTCCAGACGCACCGTCCACACCCGCCCCGCGACGCGCTCCTCCTGCCGTGCGCCGGCCTCCACCGTCATGTGCGTACTCCCAGCGTTACTTGATGGGTTGCCCCGGGCGGTCCCCATCATCGGGGATGGAGCCGAGCATCTCCGGGCGAAACGGAACTTCGGCCCCAGCGTGTCCCCCACCCGGGGATATCCGGCATCACATGACGAACTGTGTTATTGGCCGCCCGCTTCGGCTGAGTTCCACAACAAGCGGGGTCATGCGTCGGCGGGCCGGGCACCCGACGGCCGCAAGGGTAGTTACGGTAAGTTAATTAATGTATTGTTAGTGTTTATGGATGGGATGACACCGCCCGCGGAGGACGCGGCCGAGCTTGCGGCGGCGCTCCGGCTGAGCGTGGGCCGTATCGCCCGGAAGGTGCGGGCGGCCAAGAGTGTGGTGGGGGACCTGGCTCTCTCGGAGGCGTCCGTGCTGGCCCGCCTTGACTCGTACGGGCCTGACTCTCCGGGGGCACTCGCCGAACTGGAGGGGGTGCGTCCGCAGGCCATGGCGACCACGCTGGCCGCGTTGGAGGAGCGCGGTCTTGTGAGCCGCGGGCGGCACGCCAACGACCGTCGCCGCGCGGTCATCACGGTTACGGACGCGGGCCGCAAGATGACGGCCGACCGGCGGTCCGTATCCGTGCAGCGGATGGCCGCCGCCATCGATGAGGAGTTCACCCCCGCCGAGCGACGCGAACTCCTCGCGCTCCTTGAGCTGCTCGACCGGCTCGGGGAGCGGCTGTGAACGCCCGGCGCCCGCCCGGGGCCGCCGAGCCCGTCCCGGGCGGGCGCTACAAGTGGGTCGCGCTGTCCAACACCACGATGGGCGTGTTGATCGCCACCATAGACAGCTCGATCGTGATCATCTCCCTGCCCGCCATCTTCCGCGGCATCGGCCTGGACCCGCTCGCCCCCGGGAACATCGGTTACCTGCTCTGGATGATGCTGGGCTACATCCTGGTCTCCGCGGTGCTCGTGGTCGCGCTCGGCCGCCTTGGCGACATGTTCGGCCGCGTCCGGATGTACAACGTGGGCTTCGCGATCTTCTCGTGCGCCTCACTCGCCCTGTCGCTCGATCCGCTGAAAGGCGGCGCCGGTGCCCTCTGGCTGATCGGCTTCCGGGTCGTACAGGCCGTGGGCGGGGCCATGTTGACCGCGAACTCGGCGGCGATCCTCACCGATGCGTTCCCGGCCGAACAGCGCGGTATGGCGCTGGGCATCAACCAGATCACCGCGCTGGCCGGGCAGTTCCTCGGGCTGCTCGCCGGTGGTCTGCTCGCCACCATCGACTGGCGCGCGGTGTTCTGGGTCAGCGTGCCGATCGGGGTGGTCGGCACCTTCTGGTCGTACCGCAGCCTGCGCGAGATCGGCTCCCGCAAGCCCGGCCGCATCGACTGGATCGGCAATCTCACCTTCAGCGCGGGCGCCGGTGCGCTCCTTGCCGCGATCACCTACGGCATCCAGCCCTACGGCGGCCGGTCGACCGGCTGGACCAACCCCTGGGTGCTCGGCGGGCTGGGCGTCGGGGTCGCGCTGCTCGCCGCGTTCTGCATCGCGGAGACGCGCATCGCCGAGCCGATGTTCCAACTCGGTCTGTTCCGTATCCGTGCGTTCGCCGCCGGAAACCTGGCCTCGCTCCTGACCGCGATCGCCCGTGGCGGCATGCAGTTCATGCTGATCATCTGGTTGCAGGGCATCTGGCTGCCGCTGCACGGCTACGACTTCGAACGCACGCCGCTGTGGGCCGGCATCTTCATGCTGCCGCTGACCGTCGGCTTCCTCATCGGGGGACCGACCTCCGGCTATCTGTCGGACCGCTTCGGCGCACGGCTGTTCTCCACCACCGGGCTGCTCCTTGTGGCCGCCGCGTTCGTCGGACTGCTCGCCCTGCCGGTCGACTTCCCCTACCCGGCCTTCGCGGCCCTGTTGTTGCTCAGTGGGCTCGGCCAGGGGATGTTCTCCGCCCCGAACACCTCGGCGATCATGGGCAGTGTGCCGCCCGAGCAGCGCGGAGCTGCCTCCGGCATGCGCTCGACGTTCCAGAACTCTGGTACGGCACTGTCGATCGGGCTGTTCTTCTCGCTGATGATCTCCGGTCTCGCCGGGTCGCTTCCGCACGCGCTGAACAGCGGCTTGCAGGCCCAGGGCGTGCCCGCGAGCACCGCCGCGCAGGTGGCGGGACTGCCGCCGGTGAGCACGCTGTTCGCCACGTTCCTCGGCAACAACCCCATCAGCCACCTGCTGGGCCCCAGTGGCGTACTGCACACACTGCCCGCCCACAACGTGCAGACCCTGACCGGGACGCGCTTCTTCCCCCAGCTCGTCTCCGGGCCCTTCCACCACGGGCTCGTCACGGTCTTCACCGTCGCCGCGGTGATGGCCCTGGTCGGCGCGGGCGCCTCGGCACTGCGCGGCCGTCACGACAAGGCGGGATCGGACCGGCCGACCGACTCGGTGAAAGGCCGCCAACCCTGGCGGAAAGCGCCCTCCTCGTGAGCGCCGTCCGTACCGGGCGGCCACCCGCAACCCGCTCTGCGAACAGGGTGAACCGGCAGCTCAGGCACAGGACTTGAGAGGTGGGGGGATCAGCTCTTCAGCGTATAGAAGTGGATGGGTGTATTCGGCTTGAAGCCGATGCGGGGGTACACGGGCGCTCCGGCGGCGGTGGCGTGCAGGGTCGCGCGGGTCAGGCCGGTGGCCCGGGCTCCCTCGTGGAGGGCCTTCCTCGTCACCGCCTCGCCGTAGCCCCTGCGCTGCCACTGTGGGGCTGTGGCGACGAGTACGACGAAGAGGCGTCCCGCGGTCCCCACTGTTGCGGCGCACGCCACCGGAACGTCGCCCCGCATGGCCAGATAGGCGTGCACATCGCTCTTCCACAGCGGGGAGCCGACGAGTCCGTCGCGGCCGTCCTCCAACGGAAAGCCGTACGCACGCGAGTTGAGGTCCGCGTACGCCTGGAGCTGTTCGTCGGTGCTCACGCGCGCGAAGGTCAGTTCGGGATGGGCGGGCTCGGGGAGCGGGAGCAGGTCTCCGGCCATGCCGGTGCCGGGGAAGGCGTACTCAAGCCCGGCCCGCTCGGCTGCTCCCGCCAGCGCGGCACGCGCCCCCTCACCGAGGAGGTCCTCAAAGATCCAGAGGTAGCCCGGATGCTTCTTCGAGCGCATGATGTCCACCGCCTCACCCAGGCGTCGCTCGGCGAGCCCCGCATCCGCGTCGACGTCGGTCAAAGTGAGGCAGTTCCAGAACGCGAAGCGGCAGTCGGCCCAACGCACGGCGATCCCACTCAAGTCCCTTACGTCCGCGCCCGCGTCACGGTCGCGCACCATGGCGCGCCAGGCCACGGCCAGCTGCTCCATCGATTCGATCGCCTCCGAGGAATCCTGCACCGAAAGCTCCTTGGCTTGTCGAGTCCGACCCAGGTACGTCGTGTTCCACGCGCTTGCCATCGATTGCCCGACGGGTGCTGCCCGGCCAGCACGCGCAGCAGACCGGACGCCGAGCATCCCGCCCAGTCGGCCGAGCAGCAACTCGTCCATGGATAGAGCATCCCGGCCCACCCCGTCCCGCGTCACCCATACCGACAGGCTCCGACGAGTTGCCCCGGCTTGAAGCGGTCAAGGGGCCGGCGGGTGGACCGGCGCCCCGGGCGGTGGGCGGCCGAGTGAGTGTCAGACCGGTTTCTCTTTGGGGCTGTTGGTGGGGATGGCCGGAAGGTGAGCGGTGCGCGGAGTGCGGTTTCGGGCATGGTGATGGGGTGAAGAGGCTCAAGAGCTCTGTAGCAGTGCTCGTGTTCGCTGTTGTGGGTGCCGCGTCCTCCTGGACGTCAGCCTCCGCTTCCGCCCAGGTCTCGGTGCGGGCCGCAGCCGTACCGGCAGACGCAGCCGCGGTATCGGAGGTGGTCGCGCCTGGAGTCGGATACCGGGCGTTCACTGTGCGCACGTCGCACGGCAGTGCCCGGGTGCATGTGCTGACGGTGGATCTGGGCCGTCGGGGAGTACGGGCCGGCCTGCTGTACGCAGGGGGTGTGGCCGCGCGCGAGAAGGTGTCCGTGATGGCTGCGCGACAGAGGGCGGTGGCCGCTGTCAACGGCGATTTCTTCGACATCGAGGAGTCGCAGCATCCCGGCGTGCAGGCGACCGGCGCGACCTCCGGGCCGGCGGTGCGGGACGGCCGGCCGCTGAAGGCCGCGGTCCCCGACGGGCAGCGCTTCGGCTGGCCCTTGCCTCGGGGCGGCTCCACCGAAGACGTCTTCGGGATCGGCGTCGACGGCAGCGCCCGAACCGGCCGGCTGACGCTGCAGGGGCACATCCGCACCGCCGCCCACGGGACCCTGCCCCTGCGGGGCCTCAACCAATATGCCCTCCCCGTCGGTTCCATCGGGGTCTTCACCCCGCGCTGGGGTGCAACGTCCCGCGCCCGCGCCGTCTGCGGTACCGACGACGTCCGGGCTGCGCCCTGCACCCGGGACGCCTACGAGGTCACGGTCCGGCGCGGAGTGGTCCGTTCCGTCTCGTCGGCACCCGGGTCCGGGCCGATCCCGGAGGGCAGCGTCGTTCTGCTGGGCCGCGAGGCCGGAGCGAAAGCCCTGCGCGCACTGAAACCGGGGACGGCCGTGAAGGTGGACTACCGCCTTGCCTCCAGCGGCCGCGCACCGTTCGCCTTCGCTCTCGGCGCCCACCCGATCGTCGTGCGAGGCCGGCCGTTCCCCGGTCTGGACACGGTGGTTGCCGAACCGCGTTCGGCCATCGGGATCACTCGGGGCGGCCACGTGATGCGCCTCCTGTCGACGGACGGCAGGGAAGGAACGTCCAGCGGGCTGACCGTGAGCGAGCTCGCCCGTCTTCTGGCCACCTTGGGGTGCGATGCGGGCGCCTACCTGGACGGCGGCGGATCCGCCACCTTGGCGACCCGGGACCACACCGGCCGCCTCGTGGTGCGCAACGCCCTTGACCATGGCGAGGAACGCGCCGTCTCCAACGGCGTTGCCGTGTACTCCCGTTGAGACATCCGGGGTGTTGAGGGCAACCCCAGGGGGCAACTCGGCGGCGGGGGCGACAGCAGGGCGGCTCCAAACGCCCCCTCTGTCGTGGCCGGCTGCGGCGCCGACCGTCCGCCTTGGCATCGGCCTGGTCCCGGCCGTAACGTGCTGATTTCGCGGAGAAGTCAGTGATCGGCGCCGGTTGGACTTGTCAACCAAGCCCTGCGTTAGGATCGGCATCTTTCCGTAAATTTCAGGAGTGAAGCCACTGTGAGCGAGCAGCCGCAGCCGCCCATCCAGCCGCCCGGTCATGGCCACCCGAACCAGGATCCCGGCGCGACCGGCCAGGCAGGTCCCTACGGCCACCCGCAGGGTGGATACCAGCAGGCGCCGGGGTATCCGCCGCCGCCCGGCTTCTATACGGGCGACCCCAATGCGCCCTACGGCTACGACCCTTACGGCCGCCCGTACTCGGACAAGTCGAAGATCATCGCGGGAGTCCTTCAGCTCACCCTGGGCTCGCTGGGTATCGGCCGTTTCTATGTCGGTTCCGTCGGTGTGGGCATCGCTCAACTGCTCACCTGCGGCGGGCTCGGGGTCTGGGCGCTGATCGACGGGATCATGTACCTCGTCGGCGACGACCGCACGGACGACCGGGGCCGGATCCTGCGTGGCTGACTCGGTCCGGTCGGCGTCGGCGCGGGGCCGCCTCGCCCGGCATCCCGCGGTGGCACCCCTGACGGTGCTCGTCGTCGGCGCCGCAGGGGCCTGGTACTTGTGGGGCACTGACCCGCACGAAGGCGGACACCTGCTGCCCGCCTGCCCGTTCCGGCTCGTCACCGGACTGCTCTGCCCGGCCTGCGGCGGCACCCGCATGACATACGACCTGATGCACGGTCACCTCGCCGAGGCCTGGCTTGACAACCGGGCCCTGCTGCTCGTCGCCCCGTTCGCGCTGGCCCTGTGGGGCCGCTGGACGTTGGAGGGGCTGAGGGGCCGGTCGTGGAGACCGGAGATCGGTCCGGCTCTCCAAGTGCTGATCCTGCTCGCGGCGGTGGCCTGGGCGGTACTGCGCAACGTCACTTGAGATGCCGCGGTCGGGAATCGATCACGAAAGAGGGGCCGTCGCTCCGCCCCTCTTCCCTTTCCGCTTCCGCTGCCATGCCCGTGTCCTTATGCCCCGTATGTGCGGGTTATGATCGTTATGCGTAGGGGGGACGGCTCACGGCTGCTCGTGGCCGCCGTAGTCGAGTCAGTGCGCGATGAGCGAGGTTCCCCCCTGGGCCGTCTCGGCAGTCCGCCCGGCCTGTCACACCTCTTCCCAGGAGCACCACCATGACTGTCCCCGCCGGCCCCGCCGCTCCCTTCGGCTACGACCCCCAGGGCCGCCCGTACTCGGACAAGTCGAAGATCGTCGCCGGAATCCTCCAGCTCTTCCTCGGCACGTTCGGCATAGGCCGGTTCTATGTCGGTTCCGTCGGTGTGGGTATCGCTCAGCTGCTCACCTGTGGCGGGCTCGGGTTCTGGGCGCTGATCGACGGGATCATCTACCTCGTCAGCAACGACCGCACCGACAAGGAGGGCCGCGTGCTGCGCGGCTGACGCAGTGTGGGCCGCCCGTCGGCCCCTGCGCCCGAGAGCCCCGACGACACGGGGCCCTGTCGGAATCCGCCCCGCTGGATCTCATCCAGCGGGGCGGATCGCTGTGCTGAGCGAGGTACGCGTCCGGGCGCGGTGCCGGGCCCGAGTCTTCGACTGTGGGTGTGACCAGTGGTTTCGGATGGTGGTGCCGCCGGTGAGGAATCCGGGGGACCGGAGCGGAAGCGGGGCTGACCGGGGGTATCCGTTTTTCCGCCACTCGGCAACCAACCAGCCTGACTTTCCACGTCACTTGAGCGCCGCGTCACCTGCCCCCAGAACTGCCCTCACGATCGGGTCTTGAGGCCGTCCAGGATGAGGTCGAGCAGACGCTCGGCCCGTTCGCGTTGTTCGGGTTTGGCCGAGGTGAGGGCGATGCCTTCGAGGGCGGCGCTCATGTCGGCGGGGCTGATGTCGGTGCGGATCGCCCCGGCGGCCGCACACGCGTCCATGAGGGTGGTGATGGCGGCCTGGACCATGTCCCGGCTGTGGCCGTAGGGGCTGTTTCCCTTGGCAGCGATGGCGCGCAAGGCATCGATCATGCCGGCCTTGGTCGTGACGTAGTCCAGGAAGAGGCGTGTCCAGTCGTGCAGGGCTTCGTAGGGCGGCTTTTGCGCGAGCAGGCCGGGGGCCGCGTCGCACAGCTGGGCCACCTCGTTGCGGTAGACCGCCTCGATCAGGGCCTCCCGGGTGGGGAAGTTGCGGTACAGGGTCGCGCTGCCCACGCCCGCCTCCTTGGCGATGCGCTCCAGGTGCGCGTCCAGCCCCTCCTCGGCCAACACGCGCACCGCGGCCGCGAGGATCTTGTCTCTGTTGCGCCGTGCGTCGGCTCGCAGCGGGCGTTGTGCACTGTCGGCCATCAGCGGTCGCCACTCTCCTCTCTCGTTCCCTCTCACCTTGCTAAGTGGGGGAGCATCCACTTAGCCTTGGCGTAAGTGGTGGCGCCCCCACTTCTATCGTAGGTCATGACCTGACCTGCGTTCATCCACTTTGGAGGGACATTGATCATGTCGGGTGTTGAGGGCAAGGTCGTAGCGATCACAGGTGCCAGCAGTGGCATCGGAGCGGCGACGGCGGCCTACCTCGCGGAGAAAGGTGCCCGGCTCGTACTCGGGGCCCGACGGGAGGATCGGCTGAACGCGGTGGTGGACCAGATCACGGCGCGGGGCGGCTCAGCCGTCGGCGCCGTCATCGACGTGACGCGCCGAGAGGATCTCAAGCGCCTGACGGACACGGCGGTCGACCGGTTCGGCCGGCTCGATGTCCTGGTCTCCAACGCCGGCACGATGGCGGTGTCACCGTTCGACGAGCTGCGTCAGGACGACTGGGACGCCATGGTCGCCACCCATGTCACCGGCTTGCTGAACGGCATCGCGGCGGCACTTCCCATCTTTCGGCGGCAGCGCTCCGGCCAGTTCGTCAACGTTGCCTCCACCGCGGCCTACGTCGTGAAATCCCCGCAGGGCGTCTACGCGGCCACCAAGACGGCGGTGAAGGTGCTGACCGAGGGGCTGCGGCAGGAGTCGGGACCTCACCTGCGTGTCACCCTCGTCTCACCGGGGTTCACCAACACCGAAGGCGTGGGCAAGGGAGGGAGCCCCGAAGCGGCGGCGGCGATCGCCCAACAGCGCGACGAGATCGCCATCCCGCCCTCCGCCATCGCATCCGCGATCGGCTACGCGATCGAGCAGCCCGCCGGCATCGACATCAGTGAGATCGTCGTCCGGCCCACTGTGCAAGCCTGACATCCGGAAACGTCCGCCACGGAGCGGTTGCCTCCAGAGACCGATGCCGCGTGCCCGAATTTCTCCGCCCCGCGGGCTCGTCGCCATCGTCCTCGCACGCCGTACGAGGGCCAGGGGGCGGGCGGCCGGTTCAGCTGCCGTTGATGTCCGCCGTGCGCATGCTGCTGACCGCGTCACCGACGCTGTCGCGGTACAGCCCCAGCTTGGGGTGCTGGACGACGGTGGCTCCCTCGTTCATCGGGAAGTTGTGCGTCTCGGCGTTCGGGAAGCGCTGGTCCGCGAGGACGTTGATCTCGTCGATGCCGCCGTTGCTGCCCTTGGCGCCGTTGGGGTCGACATCGAGTACCGCGTAGACGGTGCGACCCGCGTAGACCGGCACGGCGGGGGCGCCACCCAGACCGCTGGGCACGAGCGGGTGGATGTTGTGGGAGCGGTCCGCGCCGTTCTTCGAGCCGAGGTCGACCCTGGGGTAGTACGAGGAGAGACCGCAGGCGGCCTTGCCGTGATTGGTCACGGCGATGACGTACTGGTCCGGGTTCGAGTCGAGCTCCTTCGTGCTGATCGAGAGCTGCCCGGCTGTGCACAGGTGCTTGTAGGCGTAGGAGTCGCTGGTGGCGTCCTTTCCGCCCGTCTTCGTGCCGCCGGTTCCGGATGCGTTGGTTGCGGAGGCGGATCCGCTTCCACCGCCGGCCTTGGCGCCACCGGATCCGGGCGTGGCCGTCGCAGTGGCGGTGCCCGGGCTCGCGCCGCCGCTGGAAGGGCTTGCGGCCGCGTGGTCCGAGCCGCCTCCGCAGGCGGTCAGGGCCAGCGCCGCGCCGGTGGTGACGAGAGCGAGCGAGATCGTACGACGACGAACAGTCATGCTGGATTCTCCGTTTCAGTCTGCGTGGGACTCCACGGGACATCGGCACGCCCCGGCCGGACTCCGTGCGGTGCGCAGCTATTTGCTGCACACCTCTGTACACGGGTCACGAGGAGGCGGGGTTGCCCGGCCGATGTCACAACTGCCAGGACGAGCCGGTGACTTGAAGCGGACACTCCGGATGGCGGAGGCGCGTGGTGTCCGAACGCCACGCCCTGGTGCGGCCTGCACAGGGCGCATACGAGGCCTTGCGGTCGACCGGCCCAGCCCGAGCAACTGACGGTGCGTCAGTACTGGCGCAGTGACGGCCACAGCACGAACCACGGTCGGTGCGCGCCGGTGCACAGCACCACCTCCGCGTGCTGTTCCTGGTTGTTGATGCCGAGGCCGTTGTCGATCCGTGTGACGGTGTGGCAGTCGCTGAAGGGCTGTTCCAGGCGGTGTTGTCCGTCGGCCTGTTCGACGAGGAGGACGGGGCCGTCGGCACTGTCGGGGGGCGGGCCCCACTCGTACAGGCTCATGTGGCCGGAGTACGCGGTGGGCAGCCCGTAGGCGGGGCCGTAACGGGCGAGCGCGCCCGCCTCGCCGTAGTTCGAGGTGAGCAGGGTGGCGTGGGCGCGCTGCGCGGTGGGGATCGACGTCCAGGCGGCTGCGACGGCACGCGTGAACCGGGGCCAGCCCACCTGCTCGCCCTGGTCGATGTCGACGGCGTTGGTCACCGCGACCGCCGAGACCGGCAGTACTGGCAGGGCGGCCAGGGCGCTGGTGGCCGCCGCCACGAGAAGGAAGGGCGCGAGGGTGCGCCAGGACCGGCGGGCTCGGCGCACGACGGGCTCGCAGCCGGCCGCCGTCACGGCGAGCAGCAGCGGGAGCGGGTAGTAGGGTTTCCCGCCGCCGACGAGCACCAGGACGCAGAGCACCGGGTAGGCGAGGGCGACCGGCCGGGCCCAGCGCAGCTCGTCGTCGCGGAGCAGCCGGCGCAGGCCCACTATCGCGACCGGAACGAGGATCGGGGAGAACTGGAGCAGTTGGAGCGGCACGAACAGCAGCCGTCCCGACAGGCCGTCGACGTGGCTGAGGACGCGGGCCACCTTCAGCTCGGGCCAGCCGTGCGTGGCCTGCCACCAGAGCGTGGGTGTGCTGATGAGGAGCGCGAGGAGCAGCGCCAGCAGGGGTCCGAGCAGCAGCCGTGCGTCCCCGGGGCCGGGGCGCCGCGTGGCCTCGCGCCAGGGGCGGGCTGCCAGCAGGCCCACCAACAGTGCGAGGAGCAGCGAGAGGACGAGCTGCTTGTTCAGCAGCGTCGTCCCGATCGCCGCACCCAGGGCCGGCCACCAGCGGCTGTCGCGGGTCCGCAGCAGCCTGAGCGTCAGGAGCAGGACGCCCAGTTCGGCGGTCAGATCGAAGGTGCTGGTGGACAGCAAGTGGCCAATGGCCAGGACGTATCCCGAGCAGGCACAGCACCCGGCGGCGAAAACCTGCCCGCCGCGGCCGGCTCCCAGCTCCCGGGCCAGCAGGGCGGTCAGCACCACGGAGCATGCGCAGAGCAGTGCGGGTACGACCCGCAGACCTGTTGGGCTCGCGCCGAAGACGGCGGTGCCGGCCCGGGCGAGCAACGGGGTCAGCGGCGGCTGGTCGACGTAGCCCCAGGCCGGATGCCGGCCGGCGAGCAGGAAGTAGAGCTCGTCGCGGTGGAAGCCGTATCGCCCGGACAGTGCGACGAGCACGGCGAAGAGAACAGCCGCCACCAACGCGACCGGCCGTGCCGCGAACGGCTGCAGGCCAAGCCGACCATCCCCCCGAATGTTCACCGCCGCAGTCTGGCAGCCCACGACCGGCGTGGCCAGGGGGGACAAGAGCCGGGCCGCCGGGCGCAGCCACGCCGCGCTGTGCAGGCACGCGTACGGTGTGGTGGTGGACATGGAGCGTGCCGTCACTCTCAACATCTGGGGCCGGGGCTCGGCTTGGCGCCGGCGGCTGCCCCTGGTCAGGGCCGAGTTCGTACGGCTCGCTCCCGACCTGGTCGGTCTGCAGGAGGTGTGGCGCAGGGGCTCGCGGTGCCAGGCGGAGCGGATCGCCGATGCCCTGGGCCATCACGTGACCTACGCGCCGGCCTGCTCGACGCGCACCCGTGCCACCCAGGGCAATGCGCTGCTCAGCCGGGCGCCCGTCACACAGTACGAGGTAGTCCCGCTGCCGACTCCGGGTGTCGAGCCCCGGTCGGTGCTGTGCGCCGAGGTGGGTTCGACCACCGTGCTCGTCACGCATTTGACCTGGGAATGGGAGCACGCGCACATCAGGCAACAGCAGGTGCGGTTCCTCGCGGAACTCGTGGCGAGGCACGGGGGACGCGACGTCGTCCTCCTGGCCGACCTCAACGCGGCCCCGGACACGGCCGAGATCCGATGGCTGACCAGCCGCATGGAGGACGCGTGGGCGCGCGGCGGCCGCGGCCCGGGCCACACGTACACACCCGTCAACGTGCATGCGCGCAAAGCCCGCGAACCGGCGCGACGTATCGACTACATCCTCACGGCCGGACTCCGGGCAGCCCACGCCGAGTTGGCGTTCACCACCCCGCACCTCACCGCACGCGGCCCACGGTGGCCCTCCGACCATTTCGGCGTGGTCTGCGACCTTGCGTCCGGCCCGCACCCGTCGCCGGACACGACAGCGCCAACCGAAGGCTGAGGAGCGGGGAGCAACCGCGGCTTCGAGGCGATCGCTTTCCTCGCCCGCCGAGTCATCCGGCCGGCCGTCCACCCCCGTGCCCCAATGTCCCTACAGGCGACCGGAGTTGGTGATTCTTCGGCGCTGTCGGTCCGGCGTCGGTCGCATGTCGGGGGCTGTCGGTCCGATGTAGGTGAGGCCTGGCACCTTTCGAGAGGTCCAGCCGGGTGCCCACCCGGCGACGGTTTGGAAAGGGGATCTCTCATGCACGACGTAGTGATCGTGGGCGCAGGCCCGGTCGGTCTGTTCCTCGCCTGCGAGCTCGGCCTCGCGGGCTGCTCCGTCCTGGTACTCGAACGGGAACCGGAGCCCTGCTCCCCGGTCAAGGCGAAGCCGTTCGGGATGAGGGGCCTGTCCGTCGCGTCGGTCGAGTCGTTCTACCGCCGCGGGATGTTGCATCGGCTGCGGACGGCATCGGGCGCCGGAGACGATTTCGGCGCGGGCCACGACGGGCACGAGCCGACATCCCTTCGGGGCGTGGGCCATTTCGCCGGCATGGTGCTCGATCCGGCCCAAGTCGATGTCGCCGCCCTGCCCTACCGGCTTCCCAGCCCGGCGATGGACGGCATGCTCACCTACCTCGATGCGGTCGAGTCGCTGCTGTCCGAGCGTGCGGCGAAGCTGGGCGTGGACATCAGGCGCGGCGTCACGGTCTCGGCCATCTCCCAGAACGACGAGTGCGCGGTCGCGCGAGCCGGCGGGCACGAGTACGCGGCGCGCTGGGTCGTCGGCTGCGACGGCGGACGCAGTGTGGTGCGCGGGCTCGCGGGCTTCGAATTCGTCGGCACCGAGCCGCAGTTCACCGGCTACCTCATGCTCGGCACCATCGCCGATCCCGACAAGCTGAGCCCCGGGATCAACCTGACGCCGACGGGCACGTACATCAGGATGGCCGCCGAAGGACACATCGGCATGATGGACTACGACGGCGGCACGTTCGACCGCTCGCGGCAGCCGACCCGTGACCATCTCCAGGCCGTACTGCGCCGCGTATCCGGCACCGACGTGACGCTGAGCGACGTCCAACTCGCCTCCAGCTTCACCGATCGGGCGATGCAGACGACGACCTACCGGCGCGGACGTGTCCTGCTCGCGGGCGACGCCGCCCACATCCACTCGCCCCTCGGCGGCCAGGGACTCAACGCCGGCATCGGCGACGCCATGAACCTGGGTTGGAAGCTCGCGGCGACCGTGCACGGGTACGCGCCGGACGGGCTGCTCGACACCTACACCCGCGAACGCCATCCGATCGGTGCCCGGGTGCTCGACTGGTCGCGCGCCCAGGTGGCGGTCATGAGCCCCGACCCGCATGCCCGGGCGATCCAAGGAGTGGTTCGCGACCTGCTCGGAACCCGTGACGGAACGACCTACGCGTTCGAGAGGCTGTCGGGATCGTCGATCCGCTACGACCTCGGCGGCGAGCATCCACTGGTCGGCCGCAACGCCCCGGACCTCTGCCTCGACAACGGCACCCGCCTCGGCGACCTGATGCAGGACGGACGAGGCGTCGCGCTCGATTTCAGCGCCGACCGCCGCCTGCACCGTCCGGCGATGGGTTGGGAGAGCCGGATACGGTACGCGGCCGGGCCGGCCGGGAACGACCTCGGATTGGGCGCCGTGCTCGTCCGACCCGACGGGGTGGTCGCCTGGACAGGTGATCGCACCCCTGATCCCGAATCCTTTGAGCGGGCAGCCAGCAATTGGCTCGGCAGCCCGGAAATCTAAAGCAGCAATTCCTCTCCGGCTGATCTGCTGCCGCCTTTCCCCTCCTCATCCGATGTCAAGGAGCACACATGACGATCACACTCCGACCCGGAAGCACCGTGATGTTCACCGGGGATTCGATCACCGACTGCCAGCGGCTGGAGAGCGAAGACGGTCTCGGGTTCGGCTACCCGCTGCGCGTCGCGGGCGAGTGGGGGCTCCGGCACCCCGACCGGCCCGTGAACTGGCTGAACACCGGGATCGCGGGCCACAAGGTGCTGGACCTCGAAGCCCGCTGGCAGACAGACGTACTCGATGCGCGCCCGGACGTGGTGTCGATACTCGCCGGGGTCAACGACATGGGCTGGCACACGCTGGACCCGGAGGGATACGTGATCCCGGCGGAGGAATTCGAAGCGGGATACGACCGCCTGCTAGCGCCCCTCGCGGAGTCGGGCACGGAACTGATCCTCATCGAGCCGTTCCTCCTGCCGATAAGCGGGGTCGTCGAGGCCGGTACCACGCTCATCGGAGAGAAAGAGCGAAAGGAATGGCGCACCGACCTGGACCCGAAAATCCAGGTCGTGCGCAGGCTCGCCCGCGAGTACGGCGCGCATCTCCTCGCCGCCGACGGCATGTTCGCCGAACTCGCCGCGATGAACGAGCCGGAGTACTGGGCCGCGGACGGCGTACACCCGACGCCGGCGGGTCACGCCGCCCTCGCGCAGGCCTGGCTTCGCCTGGTCGCGTGAGAGGACCTCGCGGACGGTGCGGGCGCGGCGCGAGTCCGAGTTGCGGCGCCCGCCACTCGGTGATCCCCTCTCCACCAAGACGCCCCACCCGCCCTGACCCACCCGGCGCTTAGGTCACCGATGCCACCCGAATCCCGATGGATCCGCATCCGCCAGCAGCTGTGGCACCCGCCCCGCCCTCACGGGGAGCAGCCCCGCGAACGGGTCGTCGGTCCCCTGGAGCTCTTCTACGACCTGGTCATGGTCGTCCTCGTCGCGCAGGCCGCCCACCACCTGGCGGGTCGGCTGACGTGGCGCGGCCTCGGCGAGTACGCCGTCGTATTCACGCTGATCTGGATCGCGTGGCTCAACGGCACGCTTCATCACGAGCTGCACGGCCGCGATGACGTCCGAGGCCGCACGACGTTCCTCCTCCAGATCCTCGTCCTCGTGCCGCTCGGCGCGTTCATCCCGGGGGTGGGCGGCTCGCTCGGGGCCGCGTTCGCCGTGACGGCCGGGGTGCTCTTCGCGTTTCTGGCGGTCCTGTGGGCCCTGGCCTCCCGCGGCGACCGCCCCGAGTACCGCAGGCTGTCGCGCCCGTACGTTGCGGGAACCGCCGCTTGCGCCGTCCTCCTCGTGGCGAGCACGTCGCTGCCGCAGCGGGCCCGCCTGCCGGCTTGGGGTGCGCTCGACGTCCTCTACCTCGCCGGTCTCGCCGTCATGATGCACACCGCGACGTCTCCCTCCGCCCAACGGGCAGCTCTCGCCATCACGGATGCCGTCATCGAGCGGTTCGGACTGCTGATCATCATCGTCCTCGGAGAGACGGTGACCGGAGTCGTCGACGGGCTGACCGAGGAGTACGGGGTCGACGCCCGGACCCTGACCGTGGGTCTCGTCGCGGTCCTCGTCGGGTTCGGGGCGTGGTGGACGTATTTCGACTACGCGGGCCACCGCCCGCCCGTGGCCACCCGTGCCGCCGCCGTCCGCTGGCTGTTCGCCCATCTCCCGCTGACCGCGGCGATCGCGGCGATGGGCGCCGCGATGGTCAGTCTCGTCGAGCATGCCCACGACACACGCACCCCGGCCGCCACCGCATGGCTGTTGAGCGCCACCTGCGCGACCGTCCTGGCCATCACCATGGTGGTGGCCACCACTCTGCGCGCCTGGCACGAGGACCGGGCGCTGTACCGCCCGCTCGCCCTCACCAGTGCCGCGGCCGCCGCTGTGAGCCTCGTCCTCGGTGCGGCCCGCCCGGCCCCTCTGCCCCTCGGACTGGGGCTGCTCGTTCTGCTGGGCATCCCCTGGGGCGTGGCCGTCGCCCGTCGCACCAGCGCGTAGTGGGGCTCCGCCGCGAAGAGCGAGAACTGATGGTTCGTCAGTGAGGACGGCCATCCGGCCGGCCGCCTTGTCGAACGCCGACGCCTAGTAACCGCCCAGGAGGGTCCGTACCCTGCGCAGGGTTTCCGGGCCGGCCGAGCTGTGCCAGCGCGACGGGTCGGCGGGGCGTCGTCCCCAGAGCAGCAGGACGCGGGTGGCCGCGTCGCTCTCGATGGTGGCGGGGCCTTCGGGGGTGGCGAGGCGGATGCTGTTGCCGTCGGCGTCGGCGGTCACCACGACGTCGTCCGTCCCCGGCGTGCGCAGCCGGCCCTCGATTCTCCCCTCGGGCCCAAGATCAAGGCCGGCGCGGCCCTTGACCAGCAACGGCCGGCCGACGGACACCACGCTGTGCTCTGTCATCCACGGCTCGGTGAGCGCCTGCACCGCGGTCCGGTCGTCACCGCTCAAGTCCCAGCGGTGCAGGATCAGTTCCTCGCGCATGTGCTCCGCGAAGAAGGGCACTTTCACGGTGCGGCCGGTCCACGTCACCTCCGTGTCCGGTGACAGATCCTGTGCGGCGGCCGCGGCGATCTCGGCAAGACGTTGGCAGCGGCTCATGAACGCCGACCACAGCTCCGCGTCCGACAGCCGCCGGTACGGTTCCTCCCGGTCGAAGCCCCGGGTCTCCACCGGCGAGCCCGCGAGGAACGCCTCCAGCACCCGTGCGAGTTCCTCGGCGTTGCCCGCCTGGTGAACGAGTACGTCCCGCACGGTCCAGGCCTCGCACCACGTACCGGCGTCGGGCCTGCGGGCTCGCACCGCGTGCAGGAAGGGCGCCAGCTCCGGCAGCGTGTCGTCGACCTGAGAGGGAATCACGTGCCACGGGTATCCCGATCGGCCGGACCGTCAAACCCTTGAGGCCGAACGGTGCCCGGTCGGGCGACCGCCTTCACGAAGCCCCGGCCCCACCACCATCGGCCCGCGACGGACCAACCCCCGTACGGACAAGCGATGTGATCACTCGATCGTGAGTTCTTCCGGTCATGGATCGGGTGCGACGCGATCCTGGGGAGGACGGCGCATGACGGCGCCGCCCGGGCGTGATGTGGGTGGGGGGACGGATGGCGCGCGAAGCGGGACGACGCGGGGGCCTGGACGAGCAGGCGGTGTTGCTGGCGGCCGGGCTGGCCGATCTGGCGGTGAGCACACTGGGTTCGGCGCTGGGGGCGGTGCGGGGGTTGCTGCGCCGCTCGGACGCCGCGGAGCTGGCGGCGCAGGCCGAGCACGATCTGATGGCGCGTGGGCGCCTGGTGGTGGACCGGTACGCGGCTGTCCCCCCGGCCCATCTGGAAATCCTCGCCCGGCACGCCCTGGCCCGGGGCGCCGATGACGTCTGACCGGTGGGAGCCGGCCGCGTTCAAGGCCCGCGTCGACGAGGTGGTGCACCGCTTCGTCGCCCAGGAGGCCGAGCAACTGTCGGCGATCGATGCCCTGTTGGGCCCGGTGGCCGGCCAGTTGGAGGCCGCGGTCGCCGACGGGAAAAGGCTGCGCGCGGCGTTCTGCTACTGGGGCTGGCGCGCGGTGGGGCAGCCGGACAGCGACGCGCTGGTGCGGGCGGCCGCCTCGATGGAGTTGGTGCATGCCGCCGCAGTGGTGCACGACGACCTCATCGACGACAGTCCGCTGCGGCACGGCCGGCCCACGGCGCACATCGAGTTACGAGGTGTCGTACGCCGTCGGCCGCGTGCCGTCGCCGCCGCCAGGTCGCTCGCGATGCTGGTGGGAGACCTGCTGATGTCACTGGCCGGGCAGCTGTTCGCCACCAGTGGTCTGCCCGCCGCGTACCTGGCGCGGGCCCGCCCGTTGTGGTCGGTGCTCGCCCGGGAGCTGATCGCGGGGGAGTGCCTGGAGATCCTGCGTACCGGGGCCGATCCGGACACCACGGCGTCGCTGAAGGTGATCAGGTACAAGACCGCCAAGTACACGGTCGAGCAGCCCCTGTTGATCGGCGGAGCTCTGGCGGGGGCAGGCGAGCGACTGCGCGTCGGCTACTCGGCGTACGGGCTTCCGCTCGGCGAGGCGTTCCAGCTCCGGGACGATCTGCTCGGCCTGTTCGGGGACCCGGGCCGCACCGGCAAGGCCAACGCCGACGACGTACGCGGTCACCGGCCCACGGCCCTGCTCGCCGAGACCTGGCGGCTCGCGGCGGACGACGAGCGGAAGCGATTGGGCACTCTCCTCGGCCGCCGCGACCCGGGGACGGACGGGTTGGACGAGATCCGCGAGCTGATGTGCCGGCTGAAGGCTCCCGACCGCATCGAAGCCATGATCACCGCGCGGGTCGAGGAGGCCCTCGGTGTTCTGCACGACCTGAACGCACCCGCGCCCGCCGCCGCTGCCCTGACCGAGCTGGCGCGTTCGGCCGCGGTCCGCCTGTCCTGACCCGGTACGGCGGGGTCAGGCGTGCCACCGGCCGCCGTCCCCGCCCGTCGCCGGATGACCCGTGGATGACCCGTGGATGACCCGTGGATGACAAGGAGCCCTGTCGTGACCTACACCGAGGCATCAATGGACGCCCTGCGGGGGGCTGGTGACGAACTCGCCGACGCCACGGTCGCCGCCCTCTTCGAACGGGGGGAGGTGGGCAAGTTCAACACCCTGATGCGGTACGTCTCCACCGCCGGCGCCCCCTTGCCGGACGGGCTGCCCGATGTGGCCCGGGAATACCTCCAGGCCACGAGTGCGCCGCCGTCCTGGGTGGACTGGGGTGAGATGGAGAAGGCCCGGCTGTTCTTCATCGACAACGACGTGCACATCTCCACTGCCCTGTCCTTCGCCTCCATGCCCGCGTGCTACGTCGTCCCGCACGTGGCGAAACTGCTTTCGGCCACCCACGGGCTGAAGTACCCCTCCAAACGGATGGCGGAGACCGGTCAGTTCACGGTCTACCTGATGCGGCCCGACGCCTTCGAGGCCGGCAGCCGCTTCATCCCCGCCGCCCAGAAGGTCCGCCTCCTGCACGCTTCCATCCGTCACCATCTGCGGCGCGAAAACCGCTGGGACACCGCGGTGTACGGAACACCGATCTGTCAGGAGGACATGATCGGCGGGCAGATGTTCTTCTCCCTGCTGGTCCTGGACAGCCTGCACCGCCTCGGCATCCACATGTCGACGGAAGGCGCGGAAGCGTACTACTACGCCTGGCGCGTGGTCGGTGCCATGCTCGGCGTCGACCAGGAGGTCTGCCCCAAGTCCCTTGAGGAAGCACGCCAGTTCCTGGACCTGTACATGATCCGGCACATGGGGCCGTCCGACGAAGGCGCTCACCTCACCCGGCAACTCATCGACCTCTACGAGGAGATCGTGCCCGGCACCTTCTTCGACCCGATCGTCTCCGCGCTCATCCGCCACCTCGTCGGTGACACGTGCGCCGACTGGCTCCAGGTGCCGCGCACCCGGTGGGACACCCTGGTCAAAGCCGTGCCCCACCTCCTCGGCGTACTGGAGACCATCGAAGACCGTTCCCCGTTGGGGGCCTGGGCGCTGGACCGCCTCGGCCACCTCACCGCCGTCCTCGAACTGTCCTCCCTCACCCGCGGCCGCGTCATGCACTACGCCATCCCCGAACAGCTCAAGAAGGACTACGGCATCACCGGCACGCTGCCCCGCACCCACCGGTGGACCCCGCCGGCCGCCACGGTCTCCGAGTGACCGGAGGCAACGCCGCTTGTCAGGAAGTGCCCGGAGGCCGGTGATTTCGCGTATCGCGGGCGTAGCGAAAAGCGCTTCGCGGCACTGGGGTTCTTCGCCCCGATGTGGTTCGCGGTGCCGGCGTCCGTGCCTCGGATCCTGGCGCTCGGGGCGGGCTGCTCGGTCCTGGTCAAGACCGCACAGTACGTGCTGCGGCTCGACCGGGTGTCCTCCGTGGACGACGTACTGGTCAACGCCGCCGGCGCGGTGCTGGCCGGACTGGCGTCGCGCCGCTGGTGGCGTACTGCGGCGCAAGCGCCGTCGGACCGGCCTAGCCCCGTGCCAACACCGGCAGGCCGACTCGTGTGTCCGGTCGGCCCCTCCGGCAAGGTCGCCCGGCGGATCGTCGCCTCCGGCAGCGGCATCCCGATCCTCATGCGCACCGCTGCCGACCGCATCGACGACAAGGCTTCCGGGTTCGGGCTCGGCGCCGACGACTACCTCACCAAACCGTTCGAGCTGCGGGAGCTCGTCCTGCGGCTGCGGGCGCTCGACCGCAGACGCGCGCACGCCCGGCCTCCGTCCGCGAACTCGCGGGCCTGCGGGTCGACCCCTCCCGCCGGGAGGTCTTCCGCGGCGGACGCTAGGTCGTGCTCACCCGCAAACAGTTCGCCGTCCTCGGAGCTCTCGTCCCCTGCCCCGCCGGCGGTCTCCTCGTCACGGTCCGGCTCCACGCACGCTGTAGACCGTCCCCGGTCAACTGGTCGACGCCTACCGGGAGGTGAGCCACGGAGCCCCCTGTTATGGTGCGCCGATGTCATCGATCAAGAAGTTTCAAGTCACCTTCGACTGCGCGGATCCTGAGCGCGTCGCTCGTTTCTGGTGCGAGGTGCTGGGGTACGTCGTACCGTCGCCGCCGGACGGGTTTGACACGTGGGGCGACTACAACCGCTCGCTGCCACCTGAGAATCAGGGTTCTTGGTTTGCCTGTATGGATCCTTCGGGTCAGGGTCCGCGTATGTACTTCCAGCGCGTTCCCGAAGGGAAGGTCGCCAAGAACCGGGTGCATCTCGACGTGCGGGTCGGCACCGGGCTCGTGGGCGAAGAGCGCCTGGCCGTGCTTGAGGCCGAATGCGCACGACTGATCGCGCTCGGCGCGGTATGCGTGCAAGTACTGCGCGCCGATGAGGAAAACGAGTCGTGCATCTCCATGCAGGACATCGAGGGCAACGAGTTCTGTCTCGACTGAGCGTAGTCGCGTGACGCCCGGTCAGTGCCGATCCGTCAGGTCGCTGACCGGGCCGGGAACATGGCGGACGGCATGTCCGCGGTCGTGAAGAAATCCATGTCCTGCGACCCAGCGGCGATCACATCCTTGGGTGGCCGGAGATATACCCTGGGATTCGATGGCTTCTGCGCCGCATGCTTGGATGGATCGATGACCGTTAACCCGCAGGAAACATCGCCCCGGACGTATGTGGACCGCATCTTGGAGCACTGGTACAAGGATGAGGATGCCGAGGCGCTCGTCCAGGGTGTGCAGCGGTTGAGTCGGGGGGAGGCTCGGCGGCGGCTGTTCAGGTTGGGGCAGGCGTTGCGTCGGCAGGGGCTTGCGCCTGGTGACGGGGTGGGGTTGTTCCTGGCCAATCGTGTGGACTCTGTTCTGGTGCAGCTTGCGGTGCATTTGATCGGTTGTCGTGTGGTGTTCCTGCCGCCGGAGCCGGGGCCGGGTGAGCTTGCCGCGCTGGTTGAGCAGTCGGGTGCGCGTGTGGTGGTCACGGATCCGCTGTTCGCGGCGCGGGCTGCCGATGCGGCCGGCCGCAGTGTCCATGCCCCCGTGCTGGTCAGCCTTGGTCCGTGCGAGCTGGAGTGCCAGGACCTGCTGGCCCTGGCGGCCGAGTGCCCGGCGGTGCGCCCCGAGGACGTGCGGGCCCCGGGCGCGGACGAGCCGGTCACCGTGCTCTACACCGGCGGCACCCTGGGCCGCCCCAAGCTCGCCGCACACAGCCACCAGCTCTACAACATGCTGGTGGCCTCGGTGGAAGACGGCCCACAGGGATCCGGCTCCGCGTTCTTCCCGGCCATGAACCCGGGCACGGACCGGGTGCTCGCCTCCACGCTGCTCACGCACGGCAGTGGCCACCTCACCTCGATCCAGGCGCTGGTGACAGGGTCCGCCCTTGTCGTGCTGCCCGAGTTCGAGGCGGGTGCCGCGCTGAAGGTGCTGCGCGAGGAGCGGATCACCACCACCATGTTCGTACCGCCGATGCTGTACGCGCTCCTCGACCACCTGGAGTGCACGGTGGGTACCCTCCCTGCGCTGCGGCGGATCGTCGTGGCGGGAGCGGCCTCGTCGCCCAGCCGGCTGCAGCAGGCCGTCGAGGTCTTCGGCCCGGTGGTCAGCCAGGGGTACGGGCAGTCCGAGGCGCTCGGCATCACCGCGATCGCCGCCGAGAACCTTGCCTCGGAGGGAGCCCAGCGGCCCGAACTCTGGCGCAGCTGCGGGCGCGGGATATTCGACACCGAGATCGAGGTCCGTGGTGAAGACAGCGCGGTGGCGCTGCCCGTGGGGCAGGTCGGGGAGGTGTGTGTCCGGGGTGAGACGGTGATGCTGGGCTACTACGAGGACCCGCAGCGCACCGCGGAGGCATTGCAGGGCGGCTGGCTGCGCACTGGTGACATGGGTTATCTCGACGCCGAGGGATACCTCTATCTCGTCGACCGTGCCAAGGACATCATCGTCACCGGCAGCACCAGCGACAACGTCTACTCCCGCGTCCTGGAGGACTTCCTGCTCACCCTGCCCGGCGTCCGCAACGCGGCGGCGCTGGGCGTTCCGGACGAGGAGTACGGGGAGGCCGTACAGATCTTCCTGGCCACGGCCGAAGGCGCCGACATCGACCCGGACGAGGTCGGCGCGGCGGTGACCGCCGAACTGGGAGAGCTCTACAGGCCCCGGAAGACCGTGCTGCTGTCCCAACTGCCGACGACCAAGGTCGGCAAGGTCGACAAAAAGGCGCTGCGCGCCGCGTGGGTGAACGGGGCCTGAGGCAACGGATCCGGCCGGGACCATCCCGGCCGGACCGTCTCTCCGTATCGCGGCTCAGTCCTCGTCCGCGCCGGACAGTGCCCGGGAGATCAGGCGGGTGGCGAAGTCCGGGTCGGCGGCGATGCGGTTGATGTGCTCCGCGAGCAGGAAGGCAGTCACTTCCAGGGAGTTCATTTCCTCATCCGTCCAGTACCCGTACTGCTTGCGCCACAGGTTGGGGCTCAGGTCGGTGCCGGCGGCGATGACCAGGCCCGCCATGGTGGGGATGGCCTCGGGGCGCACGCTCTTGGGCATCTGGCGCATCGTGGCCACGAGGGTGGGCACCACGTACTCGATGACGTCCTTGCCGTGCTCCTCGTGGGTCCTGCGGAGCCACGTCATGAACATGAAGATGAGCGTGCACACCCCGTCCAGCACGTCATCGATTCCCTCGGCGTCCAGCGACGCCGCGAAGTGGTCGGTCAGCGCCTGCTGTTCGGAGTCGGTCCCGGTCCTGCCGCTGTGGACGCCTCTGAGCCGAGAGTCGATCATCATGAGAGCGGTGCCCACATCACCGGCGGGGGCGAACTGCGGGTCGTAGGGCGATGACACGGGATCCCTCCTCAGGCGCCCGCGACGGGCGTGCGGCGCGTCCGTACAGTAAACGGACTTTCACCTCGACCCGAGTGACTCCCCACAATGCTCGCTCTTGAGGGTGAGCCTGCCGTAAAGGCTTCCGGCGCGGGCTGGTTTCTGCTGATCGGGGGGCCTGATTCCGCACGGGCCATCACATGGCGAAGCCCGCCCCGGCGCTCCGCTGTAGCGGGGAAGTGGTCGAACGATCAAGGGGCATCCAAAGAGTGCAAGGTCACAGCCCTGGGCTCTGCTGCTCCTTTGCGGGACTGGCCTAGCATTCGAGCATGACGGTCCTGCCTGATGACGGGCTATCGCTGGCAGCCGAGTTTCCTGATGCGACACATGAGCAGTGGCAGCGCCTTGTAGAAGGCGTACTGCGCAAGTCGGGCAAGGAGCTCTCGGGTGCGGCAGCCGAAGACGCTCTGTCCACCACGTTGGAGGACGGGCTCGGTACGCGTCCCCTGTACACGGCGGACGATGCCGTACCCGATCCCGGTTTCCCCGGTTTTGCCCCCTTCGTGCGGGGTGGCCGTGCCGAGGGGAGCACCACCGGTGGCTGGGACGTGCGACAGCGGCACACCGCGGTCGCGGACGGTGCGGTGCTCGCCGACCTGGAGAACGGGGTCGCCTCGCTGTGGCTCGTCGCCGGTGACGGCGGGTTCCCGGTGGAGCGCCTGCCCCAGGTCCTGGACGGCGTGTACCTCGACCTCGCGGCCGTCGTCCTGGACGCGGGGCGTCAAGTCGAGCCTGCCGCAAGGGAGTTGCTCCGCCTGTATGAGGAGCGCGGGGTCGCCAAGGAGGCGGCGCGCGGCAACCTCGGGGCCGATCCGCTGGGCCACGAGGCACGTACCGGAGAGGCGTTCGGCTTCGCACCCGTGGCCGGGCTAGCGCGGAAGTGCGCCGACGAGTACCCGGGGCTGCGCGCGCTGACCGTGGACGCCCTGCCGTACCACGAGGCCGGCGGCTCCGCCGCGCAGGAGCTGGGCTGCTCGCTGGCGACCGGCGTCGCCTACCTGCGGGAGCTGACCGAGGCGGGTCTCTCCGCCGAACAGGCCTGCGCCCAGCTGGAGTTCCGGTACGCCGCCACCGCCGACCAGTTCCTGACCATCGCCAAGCTGCGGGCCGCCCGCAGGCTCTGGGCGCGCGTCACCGAGGTCTGCGGCGCACCGGCGCCGCAGCTCCAGCACGCCGTCACCTCGCCCGTGATGATGTCGCGGCGCGACCCGTGGGTGAACATGCTGCGGACGACGGTCGCCACCCTGGCCGCCGGAGTGGGCGGCGCCGACGCCGTCACCGTGCTGCCCTTCGACCACGCGCTGGGGCTGCCGGACGCGTTCGCGCGGCGCATCGCCCGCAACACCTCGTCGATCCTGGTCGAGGAGTCGCATCTGGCCCGGGTGATCGACCCGGCCGGCGGCTCCTGGTACGTGGAGCGGCTCACCGATGAGCTCGCCCATGCGGGCTGGGAGTTCTTCCAGGGGATCGAGCGGGCGGGTGGCCAAGCCGCCGCGCTGCGCTCGGGCCGCATCGGCGTCGACCTGGCGAACACCTGGGCCGTACGCTCCGCGAAGCTCGCCAAGCGGCGCGAACCCATCACCGGCGTCAGCGAGTTCCCCAACCTCGCCGAGCCCCCGGTCGAACGAGCTCCCGCACCGCCGGCGCCGTCCGGAGGACTGCCCCGGGTGCGGCGCGACGAGGCGTTCGAGGCGCTGCGCGCCCGCTCCGACGCGCACCTCGCGGCCACCGGGTCGCGGCCGCGGATCTTCCTGGCCACCCTGGGACCGGCCGCCGCCCACACCGCGCGGGCGACCTTCGCCTCCAACCTGTTCCAGGCGGGCGGCATCGAGCCGGTCACCGGGGACGCCACCGCCGAAGCGTTCCGGGCCTCCGGCGCCACCGAGGCCTGCCTCTGCTCCAGCGACGCGCTGTACGAGGAACGGGCCGAAGCCGCTGCCGAGACCCTCGCGTCGGCCGGTGCCGCGCACGTCTTCCTCGCCGGGCGGCCCACGCGGTACAGCGGTGTCGGCGCCCATGTGTTCGCGGGCTGCGACGCCGTCGCCCTGCTCTCCGCCACCCTCGACCGCATGGGAGTGTCCTGATGGGAATCCCCGACTTCTCCGGGGTCGACCTGGGCGTACCGCGCACCGACGGCTCCGCCGCCGAGTGGCGCACCGCCCTCAAGAAGGCGGCCGGCGGCGACGAGCCGCTCTGGGAGACGCCCGAAGGCATCACCGTCGAGCCGCTCTACACCGGGCACGACCTGGAAGGCCTCGACTTCCTGGGCACCTACCCGGGCATCGCGCCGTACCTGCGCGGGCCCTACCCGACGATGTACGTCAACCAGCCCTGGACGATCCGGCAGTACGCCGGCTTCTCCACGGCCGAGGAGTCCAACGCCTTCTACCGGCGCAACCTCGCGGCCGGCCAGAAGGGCTTGTCCGTCGCCTTCGACCTGCCCACCCACCGCGGCTACGACAGCGACCACCCGAGGGTGACCGGTGACGTCGGCATGGCGGGCGTGGCCATCGACTCGATCTATGACATGCGGCAGCTCTTCGACGGCATCCCGCTCGACAAGATGACCGTGTCGATGACGATGAACGGCGCGGTGCTGCCCGTCCTCGCCCTCTACATCGTCGCGGCCGAGGAGCAGGGCGTACCGCCGGAGAAGCTGGCCGGGACCATTCAGAACGACATCCTCAAGGAGTTCATGGTCCGCAACACCTACATCTACCCGCCGAAGCCGTCGATGCGGATCATCTCCGACATCTTCGCCTTCACCTCGCAGCGGATGCCGCGCTACAACTCCATCTCCATCTCCGGCTACCACATCCAGGAGGCCGGGGCGACGGCCGACCTGGAGCTGGCCTACACGCTGGCCGACGGCGTGGAGTACCTGCGGGCCGGACAGGAGGCCGGCCTCGACGTCGACGCGTTCGCGCCGCGGCTGAGCTTCTTCTGGGCGATCGGCATGAACTTCTTCATGGAGATCGCCAAGATGCGGGCCGCGCGCCTGCTGTGGGCGAGGCTGGTCAAGCAGTTCGACCCGAAGAACACCAAGTCCCTTTCGCTGCGCACCCATTCGCAGACCTCCGGGTGGTCGCTGACCGCGCAGGACGTCTTCAACAACGTGACCCGTACGTGTGTGGAGGCGATGGCCGCCACCCAGGGCCACACCCAGTCGCTGCACACCAACGCCCTCGACGAGGCGCTCGCGCTGCCCACCGACTTCTCGGCGCGCATCGCCCGCAACACCCAGCTGTTGATCCAGCAGGAGTCGGGAACCACCCGGGTCATCGACCCGTGGGGCGGCAGCGCGTACGTGGAGAAGCTGACGTACGACCTGGCACGACGGGCCTGGCAGCACATCGAGGAGGTCGAGGCGGCCGGCGGCATGGCGCAGGCCATCGACGCGGGCATCCCGAAGCTGCGCGTGGAGGAGGCCGCGGCCCGCACCCAGGCCCGGATCGACTCCGGCCGCCAGCCGGTCATCGGCGTGAACAAGTACCGCGTCGACAGCGACGAGCAGATCGACGTCCTCAAGGTCGACAACTCCTCGGTCCGCGTCCAGCAGATCGAGAAGCTGCGCCGGCTGCGCGCCGAGCGCGACGAGACCGCGTGCCAGGACGCCCTCGACGCCCTCACCCGGGCGGCGGGCGGCGAGGGCAACCTCCTCGAACTGGCCGTGCACGCGGCGCGCGCCAAGGCCACCGTCGGGGAGATCTCCGACGCCCTGGAGAAGGTGTACGGGCGGCACTCCAGCCAGATCCGTACGATCTCCGGTGTGTACCGCAACGAAGCAGGCGAGTCGCCGTCCGTGGAGCGCACCCGGACCCGGGTGGACGCCTTCGAGGAGGCCGAGGGGCGGCGCCCGCGCATCCTGGTCGCCAAGATGGGCCAGGACGGCCACGACCGCGGCCAGAAGGTCATCGCCACCGCCTTCGCCGACCTCGGCTTCGACGTGGACGTCGGCCCGCTGTTCCAGACCCCGGCGGAGGTCGCGCGGCAGGCCGTCGAGGCCGACGTGCACATAGTCGGCGTGTCCTCGCTGGCGGCCGGCCACCTCACCCTCGTACCGGCGCTGCGCGAGCAACTGGCCGAGGAGGGCCGTGAGGACATCATGATCGTGGTGGGCGGGGTGATCCCTCCGCAGGACGTGCCGACCCTTCTGGAGATGGGCGCGACGGCGGTCTTCCCGCCCGGCACGGTCATCCCGGACGCGGCGTTCGACCTGGTCGACAAGCTCGCCGCCGACCTCGGCCACGACCTCTGAGCCCCATGGCCATCGACCTCGACACCTACGCGAAGGGCGTACTCGACGGGAAGCGGGCGCACATCGCCCGCGCCATCACCCTCGTCGAGTCCACCCGGCCCGACCACCGGACCCTGGCGCAGTCCCTGCTCACCCAACTGCTCCCGCACAGCGGGAAGGCCCGGCGGGTGGGCATCAGCGGGGTCCCCGGCGTCGGCAAGTCGACGTTCATCGACGCGCTCGGCACCATGCTGACCTCGCTCGGGCACCGGGTCGCGGTGCTGGCCGTCGACCCGTCGTCGACCCGTACCGGCGGCTCCATCCTGGGCGACAAGACGCGCATGGAACGCCTCGCCGTGGACCCGGCCGCCTTCGTACGCCCCTCGCCCACCGCCGGCACGCTGGGTGGGGTCGCCAAGGCGACGCGGGAGTCCATCGTGGTGATGGAGGCGGCGGGCTACGACGTGATCCTGGTGGAGACGGTCGGCGTCGGCCAGTCGGAGACCGCGGTCGCGAACATGGTCGACACCTTTCTGCTGCTCACCCTCGCCCGTACCGGCGACCAGTTGCAGGGCATCAAGAAGGGCGTCCTGGAACTGGCCGACGTGATCGCCGTGAACAAGGCGGACGGCCCCCACGAGCGCGACGCCAAGGCCGCGGGCCGCGAACTGGCGGGCGCCCTGCGCCTGATGCACCCGGCGGACGCGGCCTGGACGCCACCCGTACTGAGCTGCAGCGCCCGCGAGTCGACCGGCCTCGACACCGTCTGGGAACGCGTCGAGCAGCACCGCACCCTGCTCGACTCGACCGGCCGGCTCGCCGCGAAGCGCCGCGAGCAGCAGGTCGACTGGACCTGGACGATGGTCCGCGACGAACTGCTCGGCCGGTTGCACGCGGATTCCGGGGTACGGTCGCTGGCCCCCGCCCTCGAACAGCAGGTCCGCGACGGCGAGTTGACGGCCACCCTCGCCGCCGAGCGCATCCTCGGGGTGTTCGGCGGCAAGGGCCACTGAGTCGCCGGCGCCGGACCGGCGTCCTGGGAGACGGCTGCGTCCTTGCCGCCAGTACTTGATCGGCCCGGCTCGGTAGCATGCGGCGCATGGCCATCAAACTTGAGAACGTCGGCATCGCTGTTCGCGACCTCGAAGCAACGATCGCCTTTTTCACCGACCTCGGCCTCACGGTCGTCGGCCGTGACACGGTCAGTGGTGAGTGGACCGACACCGCCGTCGGCCTTGATGGCAATCACGCCAAAATCGCGATGCTCCAGACGCCGGACGGTCACGGTCGTCTGGAGCTCTTCGAGTACATCCATCCCGAAGCGATCGAGTCGGAGCCCACTCGTCCCAACGAGATCGGCATGCATCGCGTCGCCTTCTCGGTCGACGACATCGACAAAGCCCTTGAGGCAGCCGCAAAGCACGGATGCCGTCCGCTTCGCGGTGTGGCGACCTACGAGGACGTGTACAAGCTCACGTACGTCCGCGGCCCCAGCGGCATCCTCGTGATGCTCGCCGAGGAGCTGAAGAAGAGCTGAAGGAGAACTGACGGCGGATCGGGTCGATGACCCCGGCTACGGCAGCGTGATCCAGAACCACCCCAACCGGTTCCCCGACGGCCGGCCGCGGAGCGCGGTGCGACGCCCCGGTCGCTGGGGCGGGAGGACAAGAAGGCACTGGTGCGGAAACTGCACGAGGACGGGCACTTCGACACGCGCGATGCGACCCAGGCCATCGCGGACCTGCTCGGCGTGTCCCGGGCGACCGTCGACAACTACGCCAGGTGAGAGGGCACTTCGTGACCACCGCAGGCTCGGCCGTCGACCCCGCGCCCGCGTCCGGCTCCGGATTCGGCTCCGAATCCGGAACGGTCTTCGGCCCCTACGGAATCGGCCCGCAGGACCTGTGCCTGGGCCTCGCCCTCCTGAAGAAGATGGAGATCTCCCTGTGAACACCCCCTCGGACACCGCCGGCCCCGACACCGCCCGGACCCTGACCGATCCCGACACCCCGTTCGCCGTCGTCGACGTACACAAGGTGCGGCGCAACATCGAGCGGCTGTCAACTCGGGCCGATCGGCTGGCAGTTGGCCTGCGCCCCCACGTGAAGACGGCCAAGAGCCTGGACGTGGCCGCCCTCCTGCGGCACGGCGCTCCCTGCCCCATCACCGTCTCCACTCTTGCCGAGGCCGAGGCGTTCGCCGACGGTGGCTACACCGACATCACCTACGCCGTCGGCATCGACCCCCACAAACTCCCGCGCGTTGTCGCGCTGTTGCGCCGCGGAGTCACCCTGCGCACCCTGCTGGACAGCGCGGAGCAGGCGGAGTTCGTCGCCCAGGCCTCCCGCCGGGCGGGCCTTCCCATCCCCACCCAGATCGAGATCGACTGCGACGGCCACCGCGGCGGCCTCAAGCCCGACGCACCCGAACTCGTCGAGATCGCCCGCATCCTGCATGCCGCGAGCTGTCTGGACGGAGTGCTGACCCACGCGGGGGAGTCGTACTTCGCCTACACCGCAGAGGAACTGCGACGGGCGGCGAAGAACGAACGCGACACCGCCGTCGACGCGGCGGAGCGGCTGCGTGCTGCCGGACTGCCCGTGGCCAGCGTGAGCATCGGCTCCACCCCCACGGCCCACGCGGCCGACGATCTCACCGGCGTCACCGAACTGCGCGCCGGGAACTACGTCTTCTTCGACCTGGTGATGGCCGGCATCGGCGTCTGCCGCATCGAGGACCTGGCCCTGTCGGTCGTCGTCACCGTCATCGGACACCGCCCCGAGTACGGATGGGTCATCACCGACGGCGGCTGGATGGCCATGTCCCGTGACCGCGGCACCTCCGTACAGGCGCAGGACCAGGGCTTCGGCCTGGTCACCGACCTGGCCGGCAACCTGCTCCCGGAGCTGGTCATGACGGCCGCCAGCCAGGAACACGGCACCCTCAGCCCCCGCGACCGTGCCCGCCTGCCCGACCTGCCCATCGGCACCCGCCTGCGCATCCTGCCCAACCACGCCTGCGCCACCGCCGCCCAGCACCACGGCTACCACGTCATCGACAGCGCCCGAACGGCGAACACCGCACCCGAGATCCAGGGCTTCTGGAAGCGCGTGACCGGCTGGTGACCAGCGAGCGCCGTGGACCAGCCGGAGGTCAGTGCACCGGGAAGCCGAAGGTGTAGCCCTGTGACTTGAGTCGGGGCAGGAGCTTGCGCAGGGCCTCGATGGTCTGGGTACGGTCACCGCCCGCGTCGTGGAAGAGGAGCGTCGGCCCGTTGGGCAGCTCCCGTTCGGCGGTGGCGACGATGACGTCCGTACCCGGACGCTCGAAGTCCTTGGTGTCCACGTTCCAGCCCAGCGGGCGCATGCCCCGGGACGCGGCGAGCTCGCGGCTGTACGGGGTGAAGGCCCCGCCCGGCGCCCGGTAGTACATCGGCCGGACGCCTCCCGACGCCTCGGTGATCATGCGTTCGGCGTCGAGTATCTGATGCGACTGGTAGCTCTGGGGCTTCTTGTCCATGGCGGTGTCGTGCGACACCGAGTGGTCGCACAGCCGGTGCCCGGCCGCGACCACCTTCTTCACGAGGTCCGGGTGGGCCTTCGCCTGCGTCCCCACCATGCAGAACGTGGCCTTCACCCCGTACTCCCGCAGCAGGTCAAGGACTTTCGGGGTCCACACCGGGTCGGGGCCGTCGTCGATGGTGATGTTGACGCCGTGCGCTCCCGCGTCCGAGGAGTGCGCGATGGTGTCCGCGACCGGCTTGATGTCAGTGGCCGGCGCGTTCGCCTTGGGCTTCGAGTCGTCCGTGGTGCCCGCCTGCGCGGTCCACACCGAGGCGCCGGTGGCGAGGATCGTCACGCCGAGCGCGGCCCCGACCACTTTGCCGTACCAACCCCGCCCGCCGTTGTGCCGTGCCATGTTCGCCTCATCTCGCGCAGTCCCCCGCCGGTCCCTGGTCACCTGGCAGGACGAGGCGCGGCGGCCAGGGGATGCCTCCGTTACCGATCACGGACAATTCTGAGAGAGTTCGCGGACAACCTGCCGCGAACGGCGGCCGGATCCATGCCGGTTGGCCTGATCGTGCCGCCTGGCATTCGTGCATAGTCGCCGCGGGCGCCCGTCCCGCTGTACGCGGCGTGACGTACTGCGTGGGGCGCCCGCGACCTGCTGGGCCGGGGCTCAGACCAGTTCGGGTTGCGGTTCCGGTCGGAGCGCCGATGCGGCCTTGGGGTTCCATGCATGGGTCGTTCGTAGGTAGCCGTAGATGACCGAGGCCATCGACAGGATGACAAGTGGTCCGAACACCCACCGATGTGTGGCCATCTGCACCGGCAGCCAGCGGTACGACACCAGGAGCGTGCCGAAGACCGCCGTGCCGTAGGCGACCAGCCGGATTCCCGAGCGGTCCCAGCCGCGATCGAATGTGCGCAGCGCCGCCTCGACGGTGAGCGCGAACACCACGCCGGCGACCAGGTCCACGCCGTAGTGGTAGCCGAAGCCCAGTGTGGCGCTGAGCGTGGCGATCAGCCAGAAGGTCCCGGCGTAGCGCAGAAGCCGGGGGCCCTTGCGGGAGTGGATGAAGATCGCGGTGGCCCACGCCGTATGCAGGCTCGGCATGCAGTTGCGCGGGGTGATCCCGTCGTACGGCACCGGGTGCGGGACGGTGACCGGTGGCGGTGTGTGCGGCCAGAGGTTGGCCACGGCCCACTGCACGCCGCCGGTGCCGGAGGCGCCCGGGCCGTAGGCGAAGACCGGTCCGACCACCGGGAAGATCATGTAGACGGCCGGCCCGAGAAGGCCGATCACCAGGAAGGTGCGCACCAGGTGGTGGCGCGGGAAGCGGCGCTCGGCGGCCACGTTGCGCAGCTGGTACAGGGCGACGACGATCGCTGCGACCGCGAGCTGGGCGTAGATCAGGCCGAGGGTCTGGGTGCCGATCGGGCCGCTGGCGTTGAGTATGCGGCCTGCCAGCCATGACGGGTTTCCCAGTGCGTGATCGGCGGTCGCCACATACGGGTCGAGGACGGTCGGGCGGGTCTTCGACGTGATGAGCAGCCAGGTGTCACCGGTCTTGCGGCCGGCCACGAGGAGCAGGCCCAGGCTGACGCCCTTCAGGAGCAGGGCGCGCTCACGGCCGGTGCGGCGCGTGATGGCAAAGACCGCGCAGCCCAGCATCGCCCACAACGCGCCGTTGCCGAAGAAGTGGTCCTCGGGCACTTCGGCGTCCAGGGCCCACCGCGCGAGTACGAAGAGGACGTCGACGCCGATCGCCACGCCGGCCGCGATGAACCGTTGCCGCCAGGTGAGCACCACCATCATCAATGCCAGACCGCCGTACAGCGGCCCCGGCTTGGGCGGGAATATCAATTCGCGCACCTGGGTGGCCATCGGCCCCGGCACGCCGCCGTAGCGGCGGGCGGCGATCTCCAGAGCGATGAGGAATCCGAGGGCCACCACGCCCGCCGTCGCCCACAGAATCACGCGTGGCCGAGACCACGGGGCGGACTTCATCCTGCGGCTTATTCGCGGAAATCTCTGTGAATCTGTAGGTATCAATTGTTTTGCCGATGTGTTGGATGCTGGTTGCGCGGATCACCCTTCTTGTGACACAGCGTCGTCGTGCGGTGGGGGAAGAGTGATGCGGGCGCATGTCGAGAGCTCGATCATGCCATCGGCGTGATTCGGGTGGCCGCGCGGGCCTCGTCCGGCCTGCGGTGTGGCTCCCGCCGATAGGTGTCGTGCGCATCTCCGACCGAACGACTTTGGCTGGATTGTTCGTCTGACGGGTGTTCGGATATGGCCATACTCGGGGCTGGGCGATCCGTCCCGATCCCTCTGTCCGGAGGCCGCAGATGCCGCAGACCAGTGTTCCTGCAAGCGCCGTGCTCAACGCCTGGCTGTCGGGCGCGGAAAGCGCGTACGGCCAGCTCAACCCGGCCGGTCCGCTCTACGTCGGCGGCGCCGCCGCCGAGGCCGCGCTCACCGATTCGAGCGACTCCCTCTACGGCTTCTGCTCCAGCCCGAGCGGGTCGCACGGCAGCTGGTGTTGCTGATCGTCGCAGCGAATCACAGGGCCCTTCGTGGGGGAACGACTTCTCACGAAGGGCCCGCCGCATGACCGACCGCCCGCCTCGCGGGCTCCTTCAGGCGCCTGACCGGCGCGAACTCGCGATGGGACGGGGACGGTTGATGGTGAGCGGATCGCTGCCGGGAACGCAGGATGAGACGGAGCACTTCGCCCAGCCCGTATGCGGCATCGCCCGCCCCTGGCGGGACGAACTGGCCCGGCGCCTGGCCGAGACGCGACCCCTGGGCCGAGAGGAACGGGAGGTACTGCTGGAGGCCGGCCACACGGCCCTGCTCCGGTCGCTGCACGCGAAACTGTCCCGCCTGTTCCTGATCGAACTGCACGCGATGCGCCTGGCCGGGACGGGCGCGGATGCCGGGTTCGGCAAAGAGACATGGGACGCGTTCATCGAGCAGGCCTGCGAGGAGGGGTACCTGGCCCGGCTGGGCGGCCGGTATCCGAGCGTGGGCCCCCGGGTCGCGGCGGTGGCACGGCTCTCGGTGGCGGCAGCGGCGGACTTCGCCGAGCGACTGGCGGCGGACCGCGCGCTGCTGGGCCCGCTTCTCGGCGGACCCGCGGGTGAGGTGAGGGCCGTCGAGTTCGGGGTGGGCGACTCCCACCGGGGCGGGCTGACGGTCAGTCAGGTCGACTTCGCCGGCGGGACCGTGATGTACAAACCCCGGCCCTCGGAAGCCGACGTGGCGCTGGGCGAGCTCCTGGACGACCTTTTCACGGACCTCCCCGGCGCCCCGGCACCGGACCGACGCATCCGCGTGCCCAGAACGCTGGCGCGCGACGGCTACGGCTGGGCCGAGTTCATCCGCCACCGCTACTGCACGGACGAGACCGAACTCACCGAGTTCTACCGCAACATCGGACACTGGCTGGCCGTCCTCCGATTCACCGGCGGCACCGACATGCATGCCGAGAACATGATCGCCGCAGGGCCCGTGCCGGTGATCGTGGACGCCGAGACGCTCTTCGACGCCCCGGCGCCCTTCCCGCCCAGCGGCCGGGGCGACGCGGTGGACGTGGCGGCGGCAGCCATCCGCCGCACCGTGCTGCGCACCGGACTGCTGCCCGTGCGCGGCACCGGCTTCGCGCTCGGCGGCGTCGACATCTCCGGGATCGGTGCCCTGCCCGGCCAGCAGCCGCTGATCCCGCACCCGGTGATCACCGACGGCGGCACCGCCACGGCCCACTTCGAGGTGGACCTGATAGCGATGCCCGTCGCGGGCAACCACCCCGCCGCCGCTCCGGTCCTGAGTACGTACTGGGACCGGGTCCTGGCCGGGTTCCGCGAGATGACCGCCCAGCTGCGCCGCCCCGGGACCGACCCGTACCGGCTGCTGCGCCGCTTCGAGAGTGTCAGGGCCCGGCGGATCCTGCGGCCGACGCAGGCGTACGTCGACATCGGCCGCATGCTGTGGCATCCGGCCTCACTGCACGACGAGGCGGCGGCGGTCGAGCGGGCCCGGGACATCCTGCGGCGCAACGCCGACGCGCTGCCCGGTGCGCCGACCGACCTTCCGGCCATCGACGGTGAGATCGCGGACCTGCTGGTGGGCGACGTACCAATGTACGGCTTCACCGTGGACGCCTCGGCCGTGCGCCGCACCGTCGAAGACTGGCGCAGCGCCGACCTGGCGCTGGAGGAGTCGGTGATCCAGGACGCGCTGGTGGGCGCGTACCTGAACGAGCGGTCGCTGCCCGCGCGGGTGCAGGCCGCCGCCCGCGATCCGCACGCCCGCGACCGGGAGCGCCGCCGCCGTGAGCTGGCCGCGCAGATGGTGCGGAGGCTGTGCGACGGGGCGGTGCGCGGCGAGGACGGTACGGCCACCTGGATCAGCCCCGTCTTCACCCCCGCCGGGTGGTCGATCAGGGTGCTGCCCGCCGACCTCTACACCGGCCAGGGCGGCGTGGCGCTCACGCTGGCCGAGTACGTGTCCGAGGTGGCGGCCGGGCGGGCGGACGACGTGCCGGGCGTGCGCGAGACGTTCGAGGGAGCACTGCGCGTGCTGGTCAGCACCGAGGACCGGACGCCCACGCCGTCGGCCGGTGCCTTCAGCGGCGCCGCGTCACAGGTGTGGACATGGCTGGCGCTGCACCGGGTCGTTGGCGAGGACCGGCACCTGAAGCGTGCCGCCGAGCGGGCCCTGCTGCTCACGGACGGGCCGCTGGTCGAGGACGACGTGGAGGTGGATCTCCTCAACGGCGCGGCCGGCGCGGTCGTCCCCCTGCTCAATCTGGCCGACGCGACCGGGCAGGCCCACTGGCTGGATGCTGCAGCGCGCGTCGGCCGCAGGCTGGCCGGGCTTGCCGTGACCGACGCCGTGGGCGCCCGGTGGCCGACACGCCTCAACCCGGAGGGCATCGGCGGCTTCGCGCACGGCGCCACCGGAATCGGCTGGGCGCTGACCCGACTCGCCCTCAGCGACGCCGGCTCCGCGGCCGAACGCCGCGACTGGAGCCGCCTCGCCGAGCGCGCCTTCGCCTTCCAGGAGTCCCTCTACCGCCCTGAGGACGGCAACTGGCTCGACGTCCGCATCGGCGCGGAGGAGGACTTCTTCACCAGCTGGTGCCACGGCAGTGCGGGCATCGGCATCGGCATGCTCGACCTCCACCGCCGCACCGGCGACCCCGTACACCTCGACATGGCCCATCGGGCCGCTGGGGCCTGCGCGGCGGAGGGGTTCGGCTGGAGCCACACCCTGTGTCACGGGGATCTGGGCCTGTGGGAGTTTTTGACGTCGATGGGCTCCGGCGCCTCCGCCGACCTCGACGGCGAGATCCTCACCGGCCTCGAACAGCGCGGCCCGGTCGGCGGCCTCGCCCGGGAAGCGTTCTCGCCGAGCCTCATGTCCGGCCTGGCGGGAGTCCTCCACACCCTTCTGCGCATGCACCCCGCCGCCGACCTCCCCAACCCACTCCTCCTCGACTGAACTCCGCACAGGGGCTGGGCGGGTGGCGTCACAGCGGGTTCTCCGGCGTCCTGGTGAGTGCTCCTCGGGTGCTGGAGGCGGGCGTCCGGGCGGCCATGAGTACGTGACGGCGAATGCCGCCACCACGAGGCGAGGAACGAGGAATGCGGTCCGGCGGCCCGGCCGGGGACCTGGCAGACGTGGCCCGGACAGTGCCGCAGGGAGTGACGACCTGTTCCAGGCCGAGCCCGTGAGAATTCCTTTGCCGAACCGGCAACAAAGCTCGCCGCGCCCGCGTCGCCCGTCACATGATGGTGGCGCCGATCTTCGTACGGGCAGACCACGAACCCTGGAGAGTTGATGACGCGCACGAGCACAGACGCCACGCACCGCCTGGTCCCCTCGCCGGCGGGCCGGATCCACTTGGTGGAGCAGGGCACCGGGCCGTTGGTCCTGCTCGTGCACGGCTTCCCGGAGTCCTGGTTCTCCTGGCGCCACCAGCTTCCCGCCCTGGCCGCGGCCGGGTACCGAGCGGTCGCCATCGACGTCCGGGGCTATGGCCGTTCGTCCAGGCCCGGCGACGCGGCCGCGTACCGGATGCGGGAGCTGGTGGCGGACAACGCCGCGGTGGTGCACGCCCTGGGCGAGGAGTCCGCAGTGGTCGTCGGCCATGACTGGGGGGCGGCCATCGCCGCCAACTCCGTGCTGATCAAGCCGGACGTCTTCCGCGCGGTGGGGCTGCTGAGCGTGCCCTACGCGCCGCGCGGCGGGCTGAGGCCCAGCGACGTATTCGCGCGGATGGGCGGGAACGAGGAGTTCTACGTGTCCTACTTCCAGGAGCCGGGCCGCGCCGAGGCCGAGATCGAACCCGACGTGCGCGGCTGGCTCGCCGGGTTCTACGCCGCTTTCTCCGCCGACACCATGCCCGCACCGAAGGAGGCGGACCCGCACTTCGTGACGCGCGGCGGCAGGCTGCGCGAGCGGTTCCCCGCCGGACGGCTGCCCGGCTGGCTCAGCGACGACGACCTCGACGTCTACGCCGCGGAGTTCGAACGCACCGGCATGACCGGGGCCCTGAGCCTCTACCGGAACATGGACCGGGACTGGGAAGACCTCGCCGACTTCGACGGCGCCTCCATCACCCAGCCGTCCCTGTTCATCGGCGGCGCCCTCGACGCCTCCACCACTTGGCTGGCGGACGCGATCAAGGCGTACCCCACCACCCTGCCGGGCCTGGTGTCCTCCCACGTTCTCGACGGCTGCGGCCACTGGATCCAGCAGGAGCGCCGTGACGAGGTGAACCAGTTGCTGATCAACTGGCTTGCCTTCGCGACCGGTTGAGGCACGCCCCGGCTGCGGCTGGACAGGCGTACATCCGCAGGCGCTTCGGCCGTGTTCCGGCGGGCAGCATCCGGGCTGGTCAGGATGCCACTGCGGGACGGGGTCGAACATTCGACCTAGATCAAATCGAGTCGATGCGGCGGGCGGTCCGGGCCGGGTGGGCCCCGGAACCGTAGATCCGGACACATCGCGCGCCCGGCCGGGACGACGGCCCCGGCGCCGCATTAGTGGATCTTGGCCCCAAAGGATCAAGCCCTGGCGCGCCGAGGGCGGTCGGGCGACCCCGGGGGTACGCCCGCCCGATCGTGATCATGCCCCTGGTCAGCGGCTTTCTGTCCGGTTACTGCCGTGTGGCCGGTTCGGACGGGTGTCCTGCCGCCTTTGATTGCGTACCGTCACGAGTCCGCCACGCAGGGGAGGGTCTGAAGAGCATGGGACAAGGCAGCGCGAGGAACGATGTGGGCACCGCCTACATCAACGATGTGTTTATGCGCCACCCGCTCACCACGCGGAACCAGGAAGAGCTCGAAATCGCGGCAAAGGCCGCTGCCATCCTGCAGCGCAACCAACTCAGGAACGTGCTCAAGCGAACCCCTGAGAATGGGGGAGAGCAGATCAACCCCATTGGGTTCTCCCTGAACAAGGTGCGCTACGGCGGCTTTCCTGAAGATGAGGCGACCGCGCACGAGCGCGGCTGGCGCGCCTACATGAATGTCGGCGCACCGGTCGTCGAGGAGCGAGGCGACATCCAGCAGCCCCCTCCCGACATGATCTCCAAGCAGACGTACGTCAATGGAACCGACCCGATCAAAATCACCGTGACGGACACGGTCGAGTTCACGATTTCGAACACGATCAGCTGGTCGCTCCAGGGGGAGGTGAAGCTCACCTTCGGGGCGAAGACCACCGCATCGCTCCAGCAGCAGCTCCAGAAGAGCATGGAGATGAAGCAGTACCAGAAGACCACCCTGCTCAACAGCAAGGACAACCAGGGCGTCAACACGGAGTCCCAGACGGAGGCGACGAGCAACACCACCTCCACGAGTTCCGTCACCGGCACCGGGGAGCTGTGGGGGGAGCTGCTGCTCGGGATCACCGGCTCCGTCAGCGGTTCGCTGACCACCGAGTGGAAGCACCAGTCCTCGATGAGTCTGGAACTCAGCAGCCGGGTGGACGTCATGGCCACGACGCGGCGTCAGATCCGCCAGTTCGACTACGAATTCCCCGTCACTTTCGGCGGCTGGGTCGCCCTTTATTATCCCGAGCCGGTGGCGGTCAAGGAGACTCCCCCGCAGGCCGCCGAACCGAAGTACTCCAAGGTCATTGTGTGGAAACTCGGCGAGCGCGACGTCGACTCCAGCCGCTTCGACCTGGCTGACGAAGGAAAGCGTTTCATGCAGAAGGGGACAGCCGAAATCGTCGCTGTCCGTACCGGAGAACACCGGGTTTTCCAGCCGGAAGTACTCGATTACGAGAACCAGAAGCAGTCCCTCTAAGAGGGTCAGAGAGGGAAGTCGATGTCCTTCAAGAACATCTTCGACAACGGCGGGGACCAGGCCGGTTCCGCCGACAAGTCCGCTCAGGCGCTCAACAAAGACACTCCGGGAGCCGGGGACGTCTCGGAAGCCGTACGAAAGCTGGAGAGTGAGCGCGACCCCTGGGTCATGCGCCAGACCGCGCACGGGGCGTTCGACGTCATGGCTTTCCTCGGCCCGCTCTTTCAGAACGCCCAGGGAGCGGCCGCCGCTCAGCGTCAGGTGTCCGAGGACCCCGCCTCGACGTCCACCATGGCCTCGTCGACCACGAAGTCGTTCGGGCCTCCGAAGGTGAGCATCAGCGACGACGACGCTCCGAAGCTCGAAGATCTGCAGAAGCTCCTCGGCAACAAGAAGGGTTACGCCCTGATCGCGACGGGTCTGGGGACGTCCGAAGGCCTGGCGGTCGACCCGTCTGCGGGGAACACGGTGTACGTCGCCGACCGGGGCGGCGCGAGGCTGTGCACGGTGAGGGTCGACAACGGCGCCCAGCGCGTGGCCGCCGCCACCCTGGGCGACATCGGCGATGTGAAGCTGGACCGGCGGGGCACGGCCTACACCACCGACTGGTCCGGTGGGCGCCTGCTCGCGGTGGACCTGTCCAGCGGCTCCTCCAGCCTGGTCGTCGCTGTCACGGGCGCCTACGGCGTGGCGCTGGACGGAGCCGGCAAGGCGTACGTGGCCAGTTGGACCGACGGGCTCCTTGTAGAGGTCGACCTCCCGGGCCGGCAGAAGCGCACGATCGCCAGCCTGGGAGGGGGCATCGGCGGAGTGGCGCTGGACGGGAAGGGCAAGGCGTACGTCGGCCAGAAGGACAACGGCGGCAAGCTGTACGAGGTCAGCCTGGCCGACGGCGCCAAGCGGGTCGTGACCAGCCTTCCCGCTGGGGCGAGCACCATCCGCGTAGAACTCGACGGCGCCGGCCGGGCGTACACCATCGACCACCTTGGCGGGCGCCTGTACGAGATCGCCCTCGCCGACGGCGCGCAGCGCGTGGTGGCCTCCGGCCTGGGGACATGCGAGGGGCTCGCGCTGGACACCGTCAACGGCTGGATCTACGTCAGCAACCGTGAAGGCCAGCTGTGGCAGATCAACCAGCGTGCCACCCAGGCGCTGGGAGGCGTCGGCAAGGTCGCACCCTGACAGAGCATCAGGTGAAGGGGCCGTCGGTGACGAAGCGGTGGAGGTGGCGGGCGAAGGTGGCGGCTTCGCCCGGCGGCCATGAGGCGAGGCTGGCCTCGATGTGGTGGGACAGGCGTTGACGGAGGCCGGGTGCGGGATTTGCAGAGCTCGGCGACTGCGGCCGGATTCGCGCGGGCGATTCGCCGGTGACCTGGATTGTTGTCTGCAGCCTCCGGGTGCCGGATGTGGGACAGCCCCCTGGGTGGTAGGGGGGCTGTGGGGTGGGGCTGGTGGTGCGGGGTGGGGTTAGAGGAGCTTCTGGGGGGCTTGGTACTGGTCGACGGGTGCGATGTTGCAGGCTGCCTTGGGGCTGCCGAGGAGGTGTCCGCCGATGCCTTCGCCTTCGGGCAGGGGGGCGACGCAGCGTCCGTCGACGTTGATGAGGGGGGCGCCGTAGGTGTTGAGGATGCCGCCTGCGTCGCCGGTGATGGCGGTGTCGCCGTTGCGGGTTGCGAAGTCCTTGGCGCCGCCGCTCGTGGAGTTGCCCGAGGGGGCGTGGGCGGTGCGGATGCTCTCGTGCGCGCTGGTGGGGATGCTCCTGGCCTCGGTTCCCGTGGTGTGTGCCGAGGCGGGTGCGGCGACGGCCATCGTTGCGGCGGTGGCGAAGACCGCCCCGGCGAGAACCTGCTTGATCACGGTGGTGCTCCCATTCGGTGGGTTGGCGGGGGTGGTGGCGGGTCTGCCCGGAGGGGGAGCCTGCCGTCTCTGGAAACGAGGAACGGGCAGAAGGCGTCACAAAGTGCGCCCATTCGGACCAGCCCCTGCCATGCCGGCCCGAGATCGGCCGGGCCTCGCCGCCCCCGGTCCCCGACGGCTGGTGTCCGCGTCCGGCCGGTTGCGGGCGTGGGGGGTGAGGGTGCCGGGTCCCGGGGCTGGTCAGGCGCCGGGACCCGTGTGCACTCTCCATATGCGCCGGGCTCAACGACTCGCCAACACCCCGGTCACCCACCGTCCCCCACCCAGACCAGTCCGCCCCCTCGAAGACAGCCACGGCCGCTGCCGCCGCCCACCCCGAGCGGTTTCTTGCAAGCCACGAACACCTCTGCCAGAACGCGGGCGACCAGGTCGCCTTCGTCCGAGCCGAGCAAGCTGAGTACCCGACCCGATGGGGTTGAAAGTCAACGAGCCCTGGCGAGTTGGGGATCCGCTGCGCCCCGGCCGATCCGGCTGTTACGAGACGGTGACAGAGCACCGACAACGCATCTGGGCGAGGGACCGTCATTCCAGGTGAGACTGCGCCAAGGGCACTTACCTCGCTTACAGCGCATAGCCGGATATTCCATGTCGAGAGGGATAAAACCATGACCGTCATCAAGCGTCACTCCCTGCGCATCGCCACCGTCGGCGCCCTGAGCGCCGCCTGCGTCGCCCTGGCCGGCACCGCGATGGCCGCCGCTCCCGCCGCGTCCGCTCCGGCCGCCCACCAGGCGGTGGCTGTGAAGGCAGGCATCACCGTCAAGCCGTCGGTGTCCTCGGTCGGCGCCTGGCAGCTGTTCCGCGTCACTGGTAACACCACTGGCCTCAAGGCGGGCAGCAAGGTGACGCTGCAGCAGAAGCAGAACGGCAAGTGGGTCACTCTCCCCGCCTCCGCGCCGATCTCCCGCAACGGCTCCTACTCGCTCGGCGTCAAGCTCGGCCTGAAGGGCAAGAACGACCTGCGCATCATCAGCGGCACCACGGTTTCCCCGGTCTTCAACGTCACCGTCCGCTAACGGAGCCGGGAAACGGTACGGCAGCTCAATTGCACTGTCCGGGGCGGGGACTTCCCCTCCCCGGACTCAGCTGAGGGCGACTGGTTGGGCAGTGCTGGCGACGACTCGGCCGTGGCGGTCCTGGGACGTTCTCCGCAGGAGCAGGCGGGGAGGCGTCGTGGTGCCCGCGGCTCTCGCGGGTGAACGTTCGCGGGGCGATCGGGCAAGGCATGGATCGTCATGAGGTGTAACTGCCGAAAGATTGCCGGGATCGTCACGGCACTCGCCCTGGGCGATGTGACGGCCACTCAGGTCGTCGGACTCGGAAGAGAACCGTGTTGTGCGTTCATCTTCAGGCCGGCAGGCGGTGGTGGGAGGAACGGCGTGCGGCGGTCAGGAGGGCGTGGAACTGAAGGCCGGCCTGATCGATGTCCGTCATGGGCGTGGGAAACGGAAGCCGTACGTCCCGGTGTGTGGCGGGGTGTTCGAGTCGCAGGGTGATGCCGTAGCGGTCCATGGCCAGCGGCAGGGCGCGCACCACGCCGTTCTTGAGCCGCGGCTCGACGAGTCGGAGGAGGAGGGGGACGAGATCGGGGTGGTCGTCGACGAGGTGGGTGAGCATGCCGGCCTCGCCGGTGGCCATCGGGTCGGTCTCCGCCTCCTGCAGTTGCTCCAGCGTGACGTACGCGCGCCCCTCGGCGTCCTCGATCGCCGCCTGGCCGAAGTCCATGCAGGTGCTGTCCACGGAATCCCCGCTGTAGGAGGCGGCTACGAGCCCGGACAATGTGACGCGGGCGCGCAGACGATCGCGCACGGGAGTGGGGGCGATGTCGGTGAGCTCCAGACGGATGGGGATGCGAGGAGCCGGAGGGTCGGGCTCCAGCGGGTCGCCCTGGTCGTGGAGGTGGATGCGGCCCAACAAGCCCGTTCCGTCGAGGTTGTAGACCTCGTGGTGGTGGCCGTCGGTCACCACGGTCATGGACTGGGCCGCCGTGATGATCGACCGCATCCGCTCGGCGGGGGTCGGCTGCTTGGTGCGGGAACTGTGGGAGCGCATGCGGGTTCTCCAGAGGGACGTCACAGACACACAATGCGTGGTTAGGTATACCTAACCTAACCTACGCATCGGCGGTGGGAAAGTCGCCCCATCCGTTCCGTCGTCGGGCCGCGACCCGCTGGTAAGCGCGGCGCGTACGCGGCGTGAGGACTGGGATCACGGGGGCGCGACACGTCGGTCCAGGCGTGATGGGGCGCGACGTGAGGCCGAGCGTCCTTCCTCATTCGTTCGGTGCGGGTGCTTGGTGCGCTGAGGGAGGTGGCAAGGCTCCCGCAGGACGGATCGGTGTCCGCCGAACCGAGTGTGCGCAGCTCGGCGCCGCACAACCAGGACGTGTGCTTCCTGGGGGCAGCCCGCCCGGGCAGCACGTCGGCATACGTCCCAGCCCGAGTGGCTGGCCGATGGAGCGGCTAGAGGCCGAAGACCGTCTCGTCGGAGGCCAGGGCGCGGAAGATGTCGCGCGGGTCGGCTACGAGCCTGCGCTCGGTGAGGTCGAGGATGCCGCAGATGGCGGTGATCTCGGCGGCCACCGTCCCGTCGTCGGCCCGTCGGATGGTCTGCTCGATCCGGAACGACTTTCCCTCGCCCCAGACGAACACGCAGCTCACGTCGACCTCGTCGCCCGCGCGCAGCTCCCGCCGGTAGCGGATGGTGGTCTCCATGGTGACCGGCCCGACCCCCTTGTCGAGCAGGGCGCTCTGCCGGATCCCGCCCTGCTCCAGCGCGGACCAGCGGGCGTGCTCCGCGTACTGGAGGTACACGCTCTGGTTCAGGTGCCCCTGTGCATCGGTCTCGTACCCGCGCACGGAGATCCGTACGGTGATCGGCTCCATGGTGCTCTCCTCATGTGTCCGGTTCGGCCTCGCAACCGGCAACTCCAGCATGGACAGGCCCAGTTCGCGATCGATTTACCCAGGCCGTCCGCCAGGTGAACGAGCCGCACACGTCCGCTGGAGCGGCAGAGGCAAACGTAGCGGAACCGGGCCGGCCGGCGTGCTTGCCACCGGCCCTGAGCGACGTGGTTTCAGCGGATTGCGGCATGGGTCCTGTCAGGCCGGGGCCACGGCGCCCTCGCCGTGTTCGACGGCGGCCCGGACGCGCTCGTGGTACTGCTCAAGCTCGCCGTCGGGGACGGTCGTCGGGCTGCCGGTGAGGGTGTACCACTCGTCCGCGCCGGTGTACTGGATCGCGACGTGGACGAGGTTGTTGGCCCGGCGGGTGGTTTGGATGGTGAGGTCGCCGGTGATGACGCCGACCTGGTCGGTCATCGCGCCGCCCGGCCCCGCGGTGACCTGGTCGTCGCACACGGCTGGTTCCGGGGTGGGCATCAGTGGTCCGTGCAGGTGTCGAGCATCTCTCCGAGTGCGGTCTTCTCCGCCTGGGTGACGTTGAGGCCGTACACGTGCTTCACGTCGGTCCAGGCCCGGGAGTAGGTGCACCAGTAGGAGCGGAGCGGGGGCTTCCACAGGTCGGGGGTCTGGTCGCCCTTGCTCCGGTTGGAGGCCGCGGAGACGGCGATCAGCTGGGAGTGTTCCAGGTCGTTGGCGAATGCTTTGCGTTTGGCGGTGTCCCACTGGTCCGCTCCGGCCCGCCAGCCGGCGGCGAGCGGAACCATGTGGTCGACGTCGACCTGGCCGGCGGCGGTGAGGGTTTTGCCGTCGTACTCGCCGTACCAAGTCCCTTGTACCGCACGGCACTTGTCGTCCTGGGCGACGTTCTGCCCGTCGCGCTGCAGGACGACCTCGCGGGTGTCGCATTCGCCGTACTGTTTGGCCCAGTGCGGGAACTTCGCCCGGCTGTAGCCGGACATCGTGTGCGGGGCCTCGACGTTCAGTTCGCCGAGCTCGCCCCGGGCGACCTCGGCCGGGGGCGGCTCCGGCAAGGCCAGGCGCAGAGCGGACTGACTCCGGGCGGTGGCGGTTGCGGCCGAAGCCGGGGCAGTGGCCGGGGCGACGGCGGAGGACAGGGCGGTGAGAGCGATGGCGGCCCGCAGCCACCCACGAGAAATGATCATGAGCCCAGAGATAGCGGCTGCCCCGAGCACGAGGCGCGCATCCACCCAAGTGTGGGCGCGGCGGCGTTCTCCGTCGGAGGCTCAGCAGACCGCACGAGGCGGTTGCTGATCGAGATCGGCTCAGGGGTGTCTGTCAGACCCTCCTGCCATGATCGCAGTCATGACTGTCGAACGCCCCATGCCGCCCCTCGATGCCGACGAGCGCACCACATTGGAGAGCTGGCTGGACTTCTATCGTTCAACTCTGGCCATGAAATGCGAAGGGCTGAGCGAGGAGCAGGTGCGGCGCGCCTCCGTGACTCCCTCACCGCTGACGCTTCTGGGCCTAGTCCAGCACATGGCCGAAGTCGAGCGGAACTGGTTCCGCCGGGTCCTGACCGGCGAAGAGGTCGGGCCGATTCATGCCCCGGATGACGATCCTCAAGGCCACGACGGCGGGTTCGACCTCACCGAGAACGTCTCCATCGCGACGGCCCGGCAGACCTGGGAGGCGGAGATCGCGCTTTCCCGGGCCAACTGCGCTGCTCGCGCGCTGGAGCAGACCAGCCCGTTCATGGGCGGCGCCGTGACCTTGCGGTGGATCTACACCCACATGATCGCCGAATACGCCCGCCACTGCGGACACGCCGATCTGCTGCGCGAATGTATCGATGGCACCACCGGCGTCTGACTCCGCCCCGCTGGGCTGGTCTTGGGGCACGCCCTGGCATGGGCCGGGGCGTGGGCGCGGGCATGGGCGACGGAAGGGGAGTGAGCAGCGCGCGGTACGCGGTATCTGGCTGCGCCGCCACGCCAACAGCCCCTAAACAAGCGGTAGTTGATGCGGGAACGAGTGCTTCGTCACTTTGCGCAATGCTGCCCCGCTGTTCACTCAACTGGACTTCACCGAGCCTTCGGCGCTGTGCCTTACTGGGGTGCGCTACGCGCGTTGCGTGCTTCCCCCAACTATGTCTGGAGAGTTCCGGTGAGCCCCACCCGCCGTCTCATAGCTCCCCTCGCCACAGGCGCCCTGGCTGCGATGGGCGTCCTCGCGCCCGCCGCCCACGCCGCAGGCACCTACTCTCTGGTCGTTCTGCCGGACCAGAAGGAGGGCGCGATCTACGACTTCGTCAACTCCGCGAAGAAGTCGGTCGACGTGACGATCTACGAGCTGCGCGACACCACTCTCGTCAACGACCTGGTCAACAAGCAGAAGGCGGGCGTCAAGGTCCGCGTGGTCTTCGACTCCCAGCACGCGTCCATCGACGGCGCCGCCTACAAGGCGCTGTCGGCGGCCGGCGCCGGGGTGACGTACTCGTCCTCCGCATACGTCTACACCCACCAGAAGACCATTACCGTCGACGGCGCCACGTCGTACATCAGCACCGGCAACTTCGACACCACGTACTACGCGACGTCGCGTGACTACGGCGTCTTCGACTCCGACGCGGCCGATGTCGCCGCGATCGAGAAGGTCTTCGACGCCGACTACGCGAAGACCGCCGTCACCCCCTCCGACGGCACCGACCTGGTCTGGTCGCCCACCGACTCGCAAAGCCGCCTGCTGGCCCTGGTCAACGGGGCGCAGCACAGCCTCGATGTCCAGGAGGAGGAGTTCGGCGACGCCGCGCTGGTGAACGCGGTCGTCGCGGACGCGAAGCGTGGCGTCACCGTTCGCGTCGTCGCGGAGAACCAGTCCTCCCAATACAGCAAGCAGCTGAAGCAGGTCATCGCCGCGGGCGGCAAGGTGGCCACCTTCTCAAGCTCCACCGGCTACTACATTCACGCCAAGGCGATCGTCGCCGACTACGGCACCTCCTTTGCGAAGGTGTTCGCCGGCTCGGAGAACTTCTCCGACAACTCGCTCAACCACAACCGCGAACTCGGCCTCATCGTCAGCGACTCGGCAGTTGTCAGCGGCATCGAGAAGGCGTTCAACGCCGACTTCCTCAAGGGCTCAGGCACAGTCTGACGTTCCACAACACCCACCCCGAATGAACGGCCTGTTGCGCCTGGGATCAGGCGGACGGGCCGTTCGCGAGGGCCTGGATGTACTCGTCGAACGTGGCGACTCTGTCCGCGGGCGGAACCTCTGCCTTGAGGCCGGTGCCGTAGTCCGAGTACTCCTCGACGATCTGTTCCTGTCCCTTCTTGCCGGAGCTGACCTCCCGGGACTTGGCCACCAGGTCGTCCTTGCCGACCCACAGGTCGATGACGGCCTGCTCCTTGGCGCCCTTCTGCATGACGTCCACGTACCAGTCGTGGCTTTCCTTGTCCATCGCGGGACCCCGGTACTTGGCGAGCTCGGCGATGGTCACCGTGCCCTGGAAATGGTCGGTGGGGCGCCCGCCGACCTGCTCGGTGCCGATCCACTTGGCGCTGCCCGTGGCGTTGAGGGCGCCGAGGAACTCCGTCAGCAGCCCCCGAGATCGCGACCGGTCGGACTTCTTGTCACTGGACGGGTCCATCTTGAACCAGTCCTTGCCGGGAATCTTGTCGGTCTTCGTGTATGAGCCGTCGGCCGTGTCGACGAGGTATGTCTCACCGCTCGGGTTGTCCTTGGTCTTCTTCCCGTGGACCCGCATGGAGGAGAAGAAGGGCGTCCGCTGCCAGGCCATGTCCGTGACCCCGTCCTCGGAGGAGCCGCCGGACTGGCGGGTCCTGTACGAGTTCTGCTCGCCGGTCTTCTTGGCGGCGGCCGCCAGGACGGCTCCCGCGTCCTTGCGCTGCGACGCGCTCGCCCCACTCTTCTTTCCGTCGCCGCCGCTCGTGCCACCACCGCCGCAGGCGGTCAGCCCCACGGCGAGCACGAGCGAGCCGACAACCGGCACAGCGAACTTCGCGATCTTACGGACGGCCTGCACGTTCCCCACCCTTTACCCATTCCTTAACCAAACCAGGGGGAGCATATACAGACCCGGTGCATCAGGAAGAATCAGGAAATGAGGGGGGAGCGCTATCGGGGCAAGGGGATTGAGGTTCCGGCCTCTTGCGGTCTGTCGGCGTTCTGTCGGTGCCGACACGTGGTTGTCGGCGTTCTGTCGGTGCGGCTGCCGAGGATGGGCACATCGAACCGATTCGGGAGGTCACCATGGCGAACAGCAGCCGGCCGCACCACTCACGCCCCACCTCGATCCTCGTATCCGGCGCGGGCATCGCCGGAACGGCCCTGGCCTACTGGCTGGCGCGCTACGGCTTCCGTGTCACCGTCGTCGAGCGTGCTGCGGACCTCCGCGGCGGCGGACAGGCGGTGGACGTGCGCGGCAGCGCGATCGAAGTCGTCGAGCGGATGGGCCTGTTGGAGGATGTGCGGGCCGGGAAGACGGGGCTGCGCGGGATGTCACACGTCGACGCGGATGGCCGTGAAGTGCGGCGGACCGTGGGGTGGACCACCAGTGGCGGACCCTCGGACGGGCCCGACGTGGAGATCCTCCGCGACGATCTGGCCGCGTTGCTCGCTCGGGCCGCGGGGAGCGGCGTGGAGTACCTGTTCGGAGACTCCATCGGAACGCTGGTGCAGAACGACGGCGGCGTCCGGGTGCACTTCGCGAGCGGCGTGGAGCGGCGGTTCGACCTCGTGGTGGGAGCCGATGGCCTCCACTCGGCGACCCGCCGGCTGGTCTTCGGCCCTGAGACCGACTATCTGCATCCGATCGGCGTCTACGTCGCGTCGTGGAGCGCCCCCAACCACCTCGGCCTCGACCGCTGGGAGGTGTTCCACCAGCCAGGTGTCGACGACGTGTGGGGCTGCATGGCCATGACGGTGCGGGACAACACCGAACTGCGGGTCTTCGTGGGCTTCACTTCCGAGGAGCCGTACGAAGGGCTGCTGCCGCGTGACCTCATGGCGCAGAAGCGGCTGGTGGCCGAGCGTTGTGAGTCCCTGCGCTGGGAGGTGCCGCGCTTCCTGAAGGCCATGTGGGAGACCGACGCCTTCCATTACGACGTGGTGGCGCAGATCCGGATGGACCATTGGTCCCGGGGGCGCGTCGCGCTCCTGGGCGACGCCGGATTCTGCTGTTCCCCGCTCACCGGGCAGGGCACCAGCGTGGCGCTGACCGCGGCCTACGTCCTCGCGGGTGAGCTGCACCTGGCCGACGGCGACCACGTGGCCGCCTACCGTGCCTACGAGGACCGCCTGCGCGCTCATGTGACGGCCAATCAGGCGCTGCTCAGGCTGGGCCAGGAGATGCTGGTCGCCGAGACGGGAGCGGGCGGTCCGGAGGGAGACGCGGAGTCGGCGGGTCCGGATGGGCTCGGCCGGGAGGACTCGGCGGAATTTCGTGCGGCTGTCGCCTTCGACCTGCCGGACTACTGAGGGGCCTTCGAGGTGCGCGGGCGGGCCGCGCGGCGGCAGGGCGGTGCAGCAGCCCTGCCGCCGCCCGTCAGACGGTACTGAGCGGATGGGCCGCTGTGGCGGAGCGCGGCGGCCAGGCGCGGGGCGCGAGGATGCCGAGTACGTAGGCGCGGGCGACGAGGGCGGGCCGGGTGTCGGCGTCCAGGAGTTCCCGCAGGCGGCTGATGTGGTAGTCGACCGTCTGCCGGGACAGCTTGAGCGAGGCGGCGATGTCGCCGTTGCTGCTGCCCGCCGCCAGGAGGGAGAGGATGCGGATCTGGGCCGGGGTGAGTGACGGATGGGGGTCGTGGGCGAGGCTCAGGTGGGTGACGACGGCCCAGACGTGGCGGGCGCGGGCGGCGGAATGGCCGACCGTGGTCAGATGGAGTTGCGCGCGGCGTTGCCGCCCCTGGACGTCCACCAGCACCGCGGACGTCTCCACCCGTCTGGTGCGGCGTGCTATCAGACCGCTCCACCTGCGGTGCAGCCGGTCGAGACCGGTTTCGGGGGCGAGCAGGGTGTGCGCGCGACGGCCGACCAGGTCGGGCAGGCTGAGGTCGAACAGCTCGGCGGCGGCCGAACTCGCGGTGACCACGCGTCCGTTCGCCGACAGCAGCGCGCAGGGCAGGCCGCTGTGGTCGCGCAGCGCTCGTAAGTCGTCCTCGGCCTCCTGCCGCTGGACCATGGCGCGCAGGTGATCGGTGATGTCCACGTAGATCCCGGCGACGCAGGTCCGCGCGTTCTCCCGCACAGGGAACCGGTGGCCCACCGCCTGGCCCGCGCTGCCGTCCGGACGCCGGTAGTCCAGGGTGTGCCGCACGGGAGTCCCCCGCGTGAGGATCTCCTGGTCCAGGGCGCGGAACTGCGCGGCCTCGGCCGGGGCGTCGCATTCCTCGATGTACTTCCCGACGAGTTCCTCCGGAACGGTGCCGTAGAGGTGCGCGTAGGCGTGATTGGCCCACAGATAGCGGCCGTCGCTGTCCCGGATGAAGGCGGCGGCCGGGGCGAGGTTCACCAGGCCCGCGAAGGCCGCGTACTGCCGCGAGGTTTCGGGGCGGGAGCCGACCTCCACGGCGAAGCCGTGCGTACGGTGGTGGGCGCGGCGCTCGTCCAGGGGCCAGCTCACATCGAAGGTGCGGCCGTCGAACCGGGCCTGCCAGCGGCCCTCCTGCGACAGGTGGCCCGGGGCCGCGAGCTCCTGACGCATCCGGTCGAGGAAGCGCTGTGCCGTTTCGGTGTCGGCGAAGGCGCCGCCTCCCCGCTCGCGCACCTGCCACGGCTCGTCGACCTCCCACCAGAACACCGGAAGGTGGTCGAGCAGTGCCTTGAGGCCGTAATCATCCACAGCGGTCTCTCCGTCCGTATACGGTCCGTACGCAACCGGCTGACGCACTGTCACATCGCCATGGGTATCCCGTCCCCCTCCCGTGCATGCTCGGTTCTCGGCCGAAGTGGAGGCCGTTCTGTGAGCCCTCGCGACACCTGGCGGTGCCCCAACACGTCCGGTGAATCAGGCATTTGCCTGAACGGCGGGCGTCCCCCGGGGCGATGTGGGCGCCGGTTGCCGTGGTCCCCTTGAGTGTGCGGGTGAACACGCCCCGACACGAACACGGGGGATTCCCTGCGCCCGGCGCGCATCGCCGATCAGTACGACGACACATCGTGTGGACGGCACCTGTGGCGCCCGCGGCGCATCCGGCACGTACCGACACGGACGAATGGAGACGAACTTCAGTGAGCAAGGTGCTGTTAGTGCATGCCAAGGGTGGTCCGCCGCTCGGTCACGTCCTGTCCCGGACGGCCGCGAGGGCGGAAGTGCACCTGCTGGCGCTCAGCGCTCTTCCTCCCGGCGTGGCACGCTCCGCCCGAGAACTGTGCGCCTCGATCGTGACCCCCGCCGACGCGGAGCGCTCCGACCTGGTGTCCCTGATCGTCTCGCGGGCCGAGGGCATGGACGCGGACGCGGTGCTCACCTTCTCCGAATACGCGGTCGTGGCCGTCGCCGAGGCGTGCGAGGTGCTCGGGCTCAAAGGGGCCGGCGGCGCCGCCGCGCTCGCTCGCGACAAGCGGCTGATGCGCCGCACCTGGCGGGAACACCGGCTTCCGCAGCCCGAGTTCCGTGCTGTGGACACCGAGGCGGACCTGCACGAGGCGGCCGCTGTGCTGCCCTTCCCGCTGCTCCTCAAGGCGGCCTGGAGCGCCGGCTCCACCGCGCATCAGATCATCCGCGCCCCGCACGAACTGTCCGCCGCCTGGCACCGCTCGCGCCAAGTCATGGCCGAATCGGCCCAGTTGGGGTACGCCGAACTCCACGTCGCCGAGGCGCAGGGCCACTTCGTGGTGGAGCGGATCGTCACCGGCACCGCGTCGGACTGGTTCGACGAGCCTGGCTGGGGCGACTACGTCAGCGTCGAGGGCGTGGTGGCGGACGGCACCTTCCACCCGGTCTGCGTCAGCGGCCGGATGCCCACGGTCGAGCCGTTCACCGAGCGCGCCGGCATCACCCCCGCCCTGCTGTCCCCAGATGCCCAGGACCGCGTGGTGGCGCTCGCGCGGCAGGCGGTCGATGCCCTCGGCCTGCGGGACTGCGGAACGCACACCGAGATCAAGCTCGGCGCGGACGGCAGCATGTGGCTGATCGAGACGGCCGCCCGGTTCGGCGGTGCGATGACGGTGCCGCAGATCGAGGACGTCTTCGGGCTCGACCTCGTCGGCATGCTCGTCGACCACCTCGTCGGACGCCCGGTCCAGTGGCCCGGGCAGGCCCTCACCCCGGCGCAGGCGCGCGGCGCGGCGGGCTCCCTCGTCGTCCTCGCGGTCGACGGCCGGGGCGAGGCCTGGGGCGACCGCAAGGTCTGGGACTTCCCGGTCGTCGCCAAGGGCGTGCCGCTCAGCCGGGGCAGCGAGCTGTCGGTGGTCGCGGAGAGTTCGCTCGCCGACGGCAGCGTCGTACCGGTCTACGACCCGGCCGCGGGCGCCAACACCATGGCGGCCCTGTGCCTGCTCTCCGCAACCGACGCGCGCACGGTGATCCGTGACTTCGAGACGCTGGTGGACGCCCTGCCCCAGGTCCTGCCCGCCGTGCGGCCCGAGGAGGTCTCCGCGTGACCGCCCACCTGCTCACCGGCGCCTGCGAGCCGGCCACGGACCGTACCGTCGTCGGTGAGAACCTCTCCCTGCCACTCTTCCGCACCCTTTCCGGGGTGCTGGCCGGCCACCCCTACCTCAAGGTCGTCGTCGACCGTGCCGAGAACACCTGGCACCTGCTGGACACGTCGACACACCCCTTCCACGTCAACTACATCGCCACCCGCGTCCTGGGCATGGAACTCGCCGAACTGGACGCGACCCTGGACGCGTTCAACGCCTCCGTCTACACGGACCCCGGACGCCGGTTTCTGCTCGGTGTGCTGTCCCTGCACACCGACGAGGACGCCGAGGGCCGCGAACGCACCTTCCTCGTCCTGGAGACGACCGAGGCCGACACCATGCACGGCCAACTACTGGAATTCTTCTACGAGTTCGTCCGGGAACGGGTCGACGGCCGGCTCCCGGTGCTGCTCAAGCCCGCCAACCACGCGCAGGAGGAGGAACTGGCGGCGATCAGCGAACAGCGCCTGCCGCGCATCCTGAGCCACGAACTCTTCGGCTCCAGGGTCCGGACACCGCTGAACCCCGGCGAGGCCATCGGGCGGCTGCGGTTCTTCCGGACGGACGAGGAGTACGCGGCCGCGGCGGGAAGTCTCGGCTGGGTGGACATCGTGGCCATGCCGTGCCTGCCCGACGATGTTCCCCGGGCGGCCGGATTCGTCAACACCGCGCCGATCACCCCCCTTTCCCACACCAACGTCCTGGCCTCCGGCTGGGGGATACCCAACGCGATCGTGCGCGATCTGGAGCAGCTCGTCGAGAAGGACGACCTGGACGGCGCGTGGGTCCGCTACCAGGTGCGCGAGGACGAGATCTCCCTGGAGCGGCTCGACCAGGAACCGGTCCTGCGGGCGCCGGCCTGGCACCAGCAGCGCATCCGCCTCGAACCGCCCCTGCTCGAAGACGCCCCCGTGCTTGCCCTGCACCGGCTGCGCGCCGCCGACCGCGACCGCTACGGCACGAAGGCGGCCAACCTCGGCGAGCTGCACCACGTGCTCGACAGCCGTACCGCCGACCTCATCGCCTTCTACGGGCGGCCTCGCCCGCCGCGCGACGACCTCTACGGCCACCTCGCCACCCGGCTCGGCCTCGACGCGCCCTCCCTGCCCGAACTCCGCGCCCGGGCGGCCGACTTCGTATCGGCGACGGTCGGCGCACCGGAGGGCGTGGCGCTCCCCTTCGCGCTCCAGCAGCACTTCCTCGCCTCCTCGCCCGCCATCCAGCAGGGCATCGGCAAACTGAAGATGGCACTCGAACTCGACGCCACCGACGTCCTGGACCCGATCTGCCTGCAACTCCAGCAGCTGATCCGGCACACGCCCGTCCCCGAGTCCGTCATCCGGCAGATCAGCCAGGCCTTCCCCGCGCCGCCCGCCGCACACGGGCGCCTGGTGGTGCGCTCCTCGTCCAACGCCGAGGACCTGCCCGGATTCTCCGCGGCCGGCGTCTACGACTCCGTCACCACCGTCCACGGCACCGGTGAACTCCTGGACGCGGTACGCCAGGTGTGGGCCTCCCTGGTGTCACCCCGCAGTGTGCGACTGCGCCACCAGGTGGGGATCTCCCTCGACGACACGTACATGGGCGTGATCATCCAGGAGTACGTGCCCGCCTCTCTCGGCGGCGTCCTGGTGACCTGTGACCCGACCCGCCGCGCGGACTTCCGCAACGTCTACCTCAACTGTTCCCCCGGCTCCCCGGAGCGGGTGGTCGAGGGCTCGGTCCTGCCCCAGCAGTACCTGTACAACACGGTGGAGGGCGGCGGGCGCACCGTCGCCCTCGGCTCCTGGGGCGACGGGCTGCCCGCCGCCACCCGCGCCCGGCTCGCCGACCTGTCCCTGACCGGGCGGCTCCTGCAGTCCCACTTCAGCGAGGCCGACGTGGACAGGCCGCTGGACATCGAGTGGCTCATGACCGAGCGGGGCGACTTCCGGCTGGTCCAGATCCGCCCGTACGCGCTGTGAGCCCGCGCCTCGCGCCGCGTCCCGGCACGGGAGAGGGCGCCCTCACGGACACCGCCCACCGGATCATCCGGCTCAACTACGGCTTCCAGCTGCTGTTCAACCTGCTGTGGTGGATGCCGGTGTTCTACGCCTACCAGAAGCAGGCCGGACTGTCCGACGGCCAGATCTTCGGCATCCAGAGCATCTACTACGTGGCGTTCTGCCTGTTCGAGATCCCGACCGGGCTGATCGCCGACCGGATCGGCGCCCGCAACTGCCTGCGGGCCGGCGCGGTGGTGATGACGGCGGCCAACCTGGCTCCCGTGGTCAGCGCCTCGTACGGCGGCTTCCTCCTCCACTTCCTCGCCATCGCCATGGGCCGCTCGCTCACCTCGGGGGCGGCGAGCGCCTACCTGTACGACGGGCTGCGGGCCGAGAAGTGCGAGGAGCACTATCTGAAGGCGGAGGGAACCGCGCGGGCGTGGGGGCTCGCGGCGAAGGTCGTGTGCTGGCCGCTGGTCGGGCCCCTGATGGCGGTCGCCCACACGGCGCCGTACGTGCTCAGCGCTGCCAGCGCCGCGGGCTCCCTCGCCTGCGCCGTCGCGCTGCCCCGGCTCGCCGGGACGGACCGCGGGACGCGGGAAGCGGCAGCCGCCCGGAAGGACGGCGGGCGCAGGGGCCGGGCGTTTCTGCGGGACGCGGGCGCCGCTTTGCGCTGCGTCGCCTCGTCGCGATGGCTGGGCCTGGTGATGGTGCAGGGCGTGGCGGTCTTCACGCTGTCCCGCATCTGCCAGGTCAACCTCTTCCAGCCGATCCTGTTGGACCACGGCATAGGGGAGGCTTCCCACGGCGGAGTGCTGGCCGCGATGACGGTGGCGGAGGCAGTGGGCTCGGCCCGTCCCCAGTGGCTGAGCCGTCGCCTGACACCGGTCGCCTGGGTGTCGATCCTCAGCCTCGCGCTGGCGGGCACCCTCGCGGCGATGACTCTCGTCGGACCCTGGGCCGTCGTCGCTCTGCTCTGCCTGTTCGCCGCGGCGACCGGCTTCGTGTACCCGGTGCAGCGCAAGCTGGTCAACGACGCCATGCCCGTGAACGCCCCGCGCGCCACGCTCCTCTCGGTCGAGAGCATCGTGGACCGCGCGGTGTGCGCCCTGGCCGCGATCGCCGTGGGCGCCTACGTCTCCGCCGGTCACCTGGACGCCCTGCTGTGGCACAGCGCGCTCGCGACGGCGGTGCTGCTCGGAGCCGTTCAACTGCTCCTGCGCGGCGACGTGGTGAAACGGGGTCGCGCTGCGGCCGGGGCCCCGGCGCCTGACGTCGAGGCAAGGGATGCGGCGGCTGTCGGGCATCGCACCGGTGACCCGGTCGGACGGACCGGAGACGCACGCCGCGGGCCGTAGTCGGACACCTGGCCGAAGCGCGGACGGATACCCGCTGAGGTACGCACCCGGGAAGGATGAGCGCCGCAGCGGGTGTACGGGCGCAGACGTGGGTCAGTGGGGCAGGCGGCCGAGGAGTTCGATCAGCGCGACGGGAAGGAACGCGGGCCGGTGCGGCTGTCCCACCTGGTAGGGCACGTAGCCCAGCGAGCCGGCGACGTCGACCTCCTCGGTCGTCTCCGCCTCGTAGACGAGTCGGCAGCGCCCCGAGTCGGCCTTCGCGCGCTGCCAGAGGACCGGTGCCGGTTTGCGTTCGGCCTCGGTTCGCGGGGTGAGGATCCGGTCGCCGAAGTCCTGCCAGGCGAAGGGCGCGGAGCCTCGCCACGTCGCGTCGACCTCCTTCTTCAGCCTGGCGGCACGCTCGGCGTCGGTCGCGCCCCAGGAGGGCGGAACGTTGGTGATCAGGCCGATCCTGATGTGGTGCTCGCGCAAGGCACGCAGATAGGCGGCCGCGCCGGGCTGATAGCCGGTGCTGCCGTCGTCGGCCGTGTGCACGAGGGTCTCGCCCAGGTCGAAGTACACGACGGGGCAGGCGCGTTGGGTACTTGTTCGCGCAACGGAGCCCGAACCCGTAAGGCCATCCGTGCCATCGGGCGCCGCGGCACTCACCGTGGCGCAGAGTGCGACCGACGCCAGGGCTGCGCCCAGCGCGACCCCGGCCCGGCCCAAGCGCCGGGAGGCGGATCTGTTCATGGCGTCGTCCCCCATCATCGTGCGCACCGAGACTGTGTGGCTGTCCGGTCCATGACAATTCCATACCGGAGGAGTCTCTCACGCGGTGGCCGAAAACTGGGGGAGCGGGGGCGGAAGAGTCGGTACGGTCGGCGGCTCGCCCGCTCAGGCTCCGGCCGGGGCGAGGACCGACCGATCACTCTGGTGAAGGGCAGGATGTCGTCCATGGGACTGCACGCCGCATACGGCCTGACTCGCATCATCAACGCGCGGGGCCCGTACACCCCGGTGGGCGTTTCGCGCAGTGGGGAGGGCGTTGCCACCGCCGTGGCCGCAGCGTTGTCGGAGTTCTTCGTGATGGAGGAACTGCAGGACGCGGCCGATCGGGCCCTCGCCCGGTTCGCCGGGGCGGAGGCGGGGACCGTGGTCCACTGCACGGCATCGGCGATCACCCTCGCGGTCGCAGCCGCGATGACGGGGGAGTCCCCGGAGCGCATCGCGGCGTTGCCGGACGCGACCGGTATGCCCCGGGCTGTCGTCCTCCCGGCGGGACACGCCGTCAACTACGGACACCCCATCGAGCAGGCCGTCCGACTGGCGGGTGCGGTCCCCGTTCGCGTAGGGACCGATGCGGCGTACACGTCGGCAGACCTGGAGGCGGGCCTCTCACGTCCCGATGTCGCGTGCCTGCTGCTGGTGTCGTCCCGCCTCGTGCGCGGGGCCGGTGTCGAGTGTTCCGAAGCAGTGGCAGTCGCGCATCGTCGCGGGGTCCCCGTCGTCATCGACGGTGCCGCCCAGGACTTCCGGATCGAGGAACTCCTCGGTACGGGGGCGGACTTGGTGACCGTCAGCGGGCAGAAGTACCTGGGGTCTCCGACTGCGGGGCTTGTGGTGGGCCGAGCCCGCCTGGTGGCGGCGGTCCGGGCGCAGGAGCGGGGCATCGGCCGTGCGATGAAGGCGAGCAAGGAAGCCGTCATCGGCGTCCTCGCCGCGCTAGAGGCGCGACAGGAACTGGACATGGCGGCGTGGCGGCAGCAACAGGCGGACAAGGTGGCGGACTTCGTCGCGCGGGCCGGCGCCCTTCGCGGAATCACCGCCGAGTCCGTCCCTGATCCGACCGGGCTGCCCTTTGAACGCGCCGGGCTGGAGGTGGACCCCGCCGTATCGGGAATGGACGCCGCCGCTCTGGGCACCGCGCTGCGGGCCGGTTCACCGTCGATCTGGGTCATGTCCGGCCGGGAGGGCAGGGAAGAGCTGCTACCTGAACTCGTACCTCTGGCACCCGCCGAAATCGAAGCCATCCTCGCCAGGCTGGGCGAGCTCCTTCCGGACTGACAGCGGTGGCCGGTGGGTGGCTGCGCGAGCGGGCGGAGGGGCCGTGACTCGCTACCGCGCTCGGAGTCGCCATGGCATCGACCGCCCTGCTCGCCGCCACGGCACCCACCGCGACGGCCACACCCAGGGTCAGCTACAGCTTCAACAAGGACGGCAGCCACGCTCATTCGCCCCTCGCCGATACGAACGGTGTTCCGGACGGCCAGATGCGCCCCCTCTGCCGATGCCATCGGTGACGGGCCGGCGGCGTTGTTCGAGCCGGACGCCAACTGGCGTGCCAAACGGATACACCTGCTCGCGGGCACGCCGCATGAGTACGCTGGACCGGTGGGTTTGAGTGGCAGCCAAGGAGGCAGTTCGCAGTGTTCGGGGACATAGGGCCGGTGGAGGTTGTTCTGCTCGCCGCGCTGGCTTTCGTGCTTTACCTGCTGCCGACGTACATCGCGTTCCGCCGAGGCGTGCAAAGCCGTTGGGTGGTTCTCACCGTCAACGTCGTCCTGGGGGCGACTTTCCTCGGGTGGCTGGTGGCTCTGTTCCTGGCGACGCGGCCGGTTCGGCCGCGACAGTTGCCCGTCTGATCCCGGGGCGGTCTGGTGTGACCTTACAGACCTCGTACCGGCGATCCTGCCTCTCTTCGCGTGAGGGGGGATCGTCCAGCCGTGCATGCGGGCGCGGCCCGCATGCACGGCCATCACTGCGGCGAGAGAAGGACTGGGCCTGCGTGCCGCTTTCGCGCGCGAGACTCCCCGGGACCTCTTCGTTCTCGAAGAGCACATCTGTCGGCCTGCACAGAGAGTGGGCCTCGCTCAAGTACCAGCTAGGAGAGCCACGTCCACTTGGTGTTGTTCCCGCTGCTGACGTAGCAGGAAGCCCAGGTGTCACTGGAGGAGTAGTGGCCGACGTAGCAGGGTTCGGGGGACCCGATCGTGCTCGTGCCACGGATCGTGGTGAAGCTCTGGTTGTAGTCCAGATCTCCGCAGCGCGCCGTCACCACGTCATGGGCGAAGTCCCCCTTGGGTGACTTCGGGATGCTCAGACAGACCTGGCTGGCACTTCCGCCGGCGCGCACCATCATGATCTCGCCGGCGGTGAGCCCCCACCAGATGGCCGGATTGCTGCGCGTACAGGGCACCATCTTCACTTCGTGAGCGTATGGGGTGCCGTTGTCCGTCCCCTGCAGACACTTGCCGGTGGCCGCGTTCTTGATCATGTTCTGGACGGAACTGGCAGCAGCCGGTGATGCGGCTATCCCGGCTTGGGCGGTCGCGACCAACACGGCTGTGGTGAGAACCGTTCCGAGGGTTCGATTCATCAGTGGACCCCTTCGTGTGGTGGTGCCATCCCTCCAAGAAGCGCGGCACTCTCGTGCCCGTCCTTGAAGGCTGGCGTGATGTCCGGACCATGCTGGCAACAATCCGCGCCACCACTGAGAAGTTGCCCCTCGCAATGGGCGAAAGTCGTTCGCATGCGCTTCCCGGCGGCGGATTCTTGAGCTGTCCACGTCTCAACTGGCGTACTGTGCCCGGCTGTTGGGTCGCCGGGGGAAGGGCGGGGTTGGCTGAGCGACCTGCCGGTCTGAACGGGCAGCCGTCACCAGGGCGTTGCGGGCGATTGACGATGAAAGGGACGGCTGCTGCGGGTCGTCGCCCGCAGGGGCACCGGGTCGGTGGTGACCTGGCGCCGTGCTCAGATGGTGTTGTCGTCCGCGCAGTCCACGCCCGTGTCACGGATCGCCGAGGGGACGTTCAGCAGTGATGACCGGGTGTGGGACGTGCCCGGCCGGCAGTGGGCCGAATGCGGCGGGAGACATAAGAATCCCGACCGCCAACCGAGACCCCGCCGACGGGCGACCTACACCCGCCCGCACGGAGTGCGAGACCTGTTCGCCGCCTACGGCCTGGGTAAGGACCAGCTCTACGGTCACGGCGCCGCCCACGCCGGCCACAAGGTTCAGGCAGCATGATCCGCCGCTACATCATCGTCTGGCGGAACAGCCATGCCGCCGAGGAGCGCCCGCACGAGTCGTCAGCAGGGCAAACGTTGCCTGATTCATTCGTCGTCGCGGCACAGGCAGAAGGGGTGGCCGGCCGGGTCGAAGAGCACCCGGACGTTTTCCTGCGGCTGGAACTCCGCAACGGTGGCGCCCAGGGCGACTGCCTCGGCGACCGCCGAGTCCAGGTCTCCGACCTGGAAGTCGAAGTGCATCATCGGGCGCTGGTCGCCGTCGGCCGGTGGCCACACCGGAGCCCGATAGCCATCCGCCTGCTGGAACACGAAGAACGGTCCCTGCGGGGAGGCAGCGACGATGGCTGTTCCCGGCTCCTCGTGCCCGATGTGCCAGTCGAGGAGATCGGCGTAGAACCTCGCCAAGCCGCTGGGATCTGGCGCTTCGATCGTGGTGCCCCACCACATGCCGCCTGTTCGAGATCGCATGCTTGAGCCTATCCCCGGCCCCGCACACAACGATGCCGCAGCCCCTCCCGCACGACACGACCGGGCGAACGTTGCCTGATGCGGCGCCAGATCTGTGCGCCGCGATGTTGGGTGGCCTCGGACCATACGGTGGCCTTGGAGCATCGAGGTCCCGTCGCTCGGTCAGGCGCGGTCGGGGCGTACCGCGCGGAGGATTTCCTGCAACTTCGCGCGCCGGGTCTCGTCCTTGAGGGCGCCGGAGTCGGTGACGAGTTCCTGCGAACCGGCCTCGCCCCCGGCGAATCTGGCCTCCCCGGTACCGAGGAGGCCGGTGGCGTGCTGTTCGCACTCCGCGCGGATCACGTCGAGCTGGTCCCGCAGGGTGCGGCGGCGGCCGCCCGCAGCGGACCGGATCTGTTCGCGGACCTGCCAGGCGTGCCCGTACAGAGCGTGGACCAGCTGGTAACGGGCCTCCGTATTGCCCGGATCCGTCTCCCACAGCTCGCGCAGTTCGTCCACGAGCGGGCCGACCCCGGCCCCGTCGGGGCGGTCCCGGTGCGCGGCCATGGTCGCCGCGACGACCAGGACGCGGCGGCTGTCGACCGTCTCGGGGTCGTTCCACCGCGCGAGGTCCTCGGCGATGCGCCGGGCCGGGGGCACCTGCCGGCCCGAGCTGATCCAGTGGTTGTACGCCTCGATCAGCAGATTGCGCACCCGCTCGTCGTCAAAGCCGCCGTCCAGGAGCGCCCGCAGCTGCGTGACGGCCTCGGCGTACTCACCGCGGGCGATGTCGTGGCGGACGAACGACACCGCGAGTCTGCGGCGCCCGAACTCGCCGAACGCCTCGCGGCGGGCCGTCGACAGCACCTCCAGGACCTCGTTGTGCCGATCGAGGCTGGCGAGCAGCCTGGCCAGGGCGCGGGCGGGTCCGGTGGCGCCGGGCAGCCGCGCCACCCACCGTTCGAGACCGGTCACGGCGGCCGCGACCACGCGGCGCTCGGCCTCGTCGCCGGGCACCGCCGACGTCTCCAGGATGGCGAACGCGGAGCGCGCGGAGGGACGGTAGAGCTGCACCGGGTCGTCGAGGAGGTCCACGTACCGTTCCGGAATGGCGTCGCCGTTGCGCCCCCAGGAGCGGGCGGTACGCCGGAACCGCTCGGGGAAGTCCTGCGTGGCCGCACCCGCGGAGGTCTCCTCGGCCGCGTCGAAGATGTGCCTCAGCGCGAACTGGCAGGCCAGCTGGGCGAGTTGGTTGTGGCGACCGATGGTTTCGGCCGGGTCACCCGGGATGCCGAGGAGCCTCGCGGCGCGCTGCACCACCTCGTTCGCCGGGTCCAGCGGCATCGCGTCCACGAGGCGCAGGTTCGCGATCACATCGCCGGAGTACTCGGTGAGCGGCCACTCCGCCTCCGCTCCGGTCAGCGCCCGCACGAGCCGCAGCCGCCACAGGATGCGGCCGCGCACCCACTTCTCGTGCGCCTGCTCCTCGGCCTCGTCGCCGGGCCTGCGGGTGCGCCCGTGCGTCTGTGACGCGTCTCGGTACGCCTCCTCGATCCGCTGTCGGCACAGCTTCGCGAACGGCTCACGCACCCGGGCCGGCAGCTCTCGTACGGCCGCCTCGACGGCGTCCGTGCCGCGGTCACGGGCGGTGGCCAGCTCTGCCTCTCCCACCGAGCGGCCGACCCCGAGCAGCAGGGTCGGGCTGCGGTGGGAGAGCGTGTGGTTGAGCTCTTCGAGGCGCAGATGGGCGGTGGCGATCGCGACCTTGCCGGTGCCGGCCAGGACCGGCGGCACCTCGCGCAGGTCACCGTCGAGTTCGCTGTCGGGCGCCGAACCCGCGCAGAGCGGGGCCGTGCCGAAGGATCCGGCCAGGATGCGGTGCACCTCCGCGCGCTCGGCGGCCCCGCGCCGGATGTCGCCGTGGGCCAGGTCCTTGAGGTACAGCGCTTCGAGATGGCGGCGCCACGCCTGCGCGGCCGGGGCGAGGTCGCCCGCGGAGGTGTGCGCCACCGCGAGGTTGCGCAGCACGCCGGGGTGGAGCGGGTCGTCCTTCAGCATGGCGCCCCAGCGCCGCCGGGCGGCCGTGGTGCGTCCCAGGCGCAGATCGGACTCGGCCTGCTGCCCGCCGAGGTAGGTGCGCAGCAAGGTGACCGCCTCGCGGTGCCGCAGTTCGGGCGGATAGGCGTCCAGCGTCCGCCAGGCGTCGTCGAAGTTGGCGTCGAGGCGGGCCTCGGCGGCTTCCAGGGCGTGGGCGACCCGCTCACGCGGGCCGGCGTGGGCGGGCGGTGGCGCGGGGGCGGGGATCCGGTCGGCGGGCGGCGCGCCGGCTCCGGTCGCGGTCCCAGGAGGCTGCTCCGTCTCCAGTACCGACAGGCGCTCCCCGAGATCCAGGGCGTGGGTGGAGGGAGCGGGCTCGACCCCCGCGAACTGCGCTGACTTGGCGGTCAGGTTGCGCTCGACCTTCTTGGTCAGGATGCTGCGCAGACTGCCCAGTGGCTGCTGGAACAGCGCCTCGCACTCCTCCACCCGCCGGCGGAACTCCTCGAACTCCATGATCAGACCGGCCGGTTCGGCGTCCTTGAACCGCTGGAGCGCCTCCAGCCACGCCTGTCGCACTCCCTCCAGACGGCCGACCAGCACTGTCAGGATTTCCTTGTCGCCCGAGACCCGGGCGAAGTCCGCGGCGTCCCCGAGCGCGCCCTTCGCCAACGCTTTGGCGTGGCCGACCGCGTCGTCGCTGAGGGCGCCGAGCCGGGCGGCCGCCTCCTCGAACGCCGCGAGCCGCTCATCGGGCCCTGCCGGCGCCTTTGCGGAAGCGGTCGGCGCCACCACATCGCGCATCGGCTCGGGCGGCCCCGCGCCGAGCGCCCGCTCCGCGGAACGCAGGGCCTTCTCGTGCCGGGCGGGATCGCCGTCCGTGAAGGCCCTGGCCGCCGCGTGGGCGCCGAGGTCCGGGAAGCGCAGCGGCCGCCAGAACAGCCGTTGCCGATGGATGAGCGCGGTGAGCGTGTCGGGCAGCGACCCGTCCGCGAGGCAGGCCGCGAGCCGCTCGGGGAGTTCGGTGCGGTCGGTCTCGAACAGGTCGCAGACCAGGTGCAGCAGGCGGATCGCAGGCCCGTCCTCCTGCGGCAGCCCTCCCGCCAGGCGGCGTACCGTCGCGGTCGGATAGCCGTACACCATCCACTGCACGGCGAGCACGGTGAACGCGGCCGTCCCGCCCCGGCGTCGGCCCGCGAGTTCGGCGATGTCCGCCAGCTCGACGGCGAGTACGTCCCGGCTCCGCTCGGCGGTCCGGCCGCGCAGCCGTCCGTCGGCCGCCATGTCGCGGACGCCGGACCAGCGGCACTCGCCGGGCCGCAGCAGCGGCAGCGGTGTCGCGCCCTCCGGGTCGAAGTCGTCGCGGCCCGCGCGGATCGTGTCGGCGATCGCCTCCGCACGGCTGCGGTCGTCGCCGCCGTAGCCGTCGGATCCGGCGCGGGCCTCGTCGAGCTGCCGGTGCGCGAGGCTCAGATGGGCCCAGATGCGGTGGTTGGCGGGAGACAGCTCGGCGGCCGCCGTCAGCCAGCGGGCGGCGGCCTCAAGGCGTCCGTGACGCAGATAGAGCAGCCCTACGTGGTAGGGGTGCTTGGGGTTGGCGTTGTCGAGGCGGTGGGCGCGGGCCAGCAGGGTCAGGGCTTGTGCGGGCTCGGTCGCGGGATACACGCCGATCCGGAAGCAGGCCTCGACGACGGCGTCCAACTGCCCCTGGGTGAGCGGGAGTTGCTGCTCGAAGTCGGCCCACAGCTGCCCGGTCATGCGCCACAGCACGTCGGGCCGGCCCTCCAGCGCCCTCGGGGACCTCATGCCCGCTTCCCCTCCGCCGGGCCGCCGCCCAGCTCCTCGGGCGGCACGACGAGGAGTCGTTCCCCGTCCGACACCGCGGCCCGCAGCCCGTCCGGGGACAGCGTCATCGGATGCCTCGACACATACGTCGTACGGCCCTCGCGCACCAGCGCGTGCGAGCCGTCGGGGTATTCGAGGACCAGCAGCCATCCGTCCCGGGCAGCGGCCACCGGCCGGGCACCCGGCACCGTGTGGAAGCCGACGCGTACCGCCAGTTCGGCATCGAAGCACACGCCGTGGCCCGCCGCGTCGACGATCGCGGTCAGCTCCCCGCCCGGCAGCGTCGCGGTGACCGCGCCGACGGGCTGGGAGACCTGGAGCAGCCGCCCCCCGGCCGGGTCGAGGCGGTGGATCCGCTGCTCGCCGACGACCAGCACGAAGTCCCGCACCCGGGCCATGGCGAGCAGCAGGGGCTCCAAGGTGTGCTCCGCCCCGGCCCGGCCGCCCGTGTAGCGGGTGAGTCCGCCGTCCAGGCCGCCCACCAGCAGGCCGTCGCTCTCGGCCGCCAACACCTGGACGCCCGCGCGGTGTTCGAGCACCCGCTCCGGTGTGCCGCCGTCGAGCGGGAGGCGCCAGACCGTCCCTCCCCACAGGCCGATGTACAAGGTGTCGTCCGGGCCGAAGGCCAGCGCCCCTGGCACGTTGAAGCGCCCGCCGTGCCGGGCCGGCAGGTCCACGGCGCGGAGCTGGCCGTCCGGGTCGGCAAGCACCACTCGGCCCGACCAGTCGGCGACGGCGAGACAGCGCCGCCCGCGCGCCCACAGCCGGGGCCGGTCCCGCAACTGAGCGGTGCTGGCGGCCTCGTGCCCCGCCGTGTGGACGGTCAGGCCCCGGCCGTCCAGGACGGCGAGCGCCCGGCCGTCGGGGAAGAACACCGGGCGTCCGCGCGCGGCGAGGGCGGGCCGGTCGGCCGCGTCCCAGGAGGGCGGCTCCTCGGGCGCCCGCACCGGGAAGGGCGCGGTGGAGGCGGGCTCGCAGCCGGGGGCCGTCGCGACGAGCCGAACCTCCGCCGTGGCGGTCCGGAACGCGAGGTCGGTGAAGACGGCCGCGTTCCGCACGACCGGCGCGGTGAGCGTGCCGGTCAGCTCGGCCCCGGCCGGCTCGGCGCTGACGGTGACCGTGCCGTCGACCGGCCACGGCGGGGTGCCCTCCGGTACGGAGCCGGTGACGCTCACGGGCGCCAGCGTGTGGCCGACGACCGCCTCGGCGACCGAGGTGTCGAACCGCAGGGTGGTGCGCGTCCCGGCGGGGAGCAGCCCCACGGCCCCGCGCACCTCGTCGATCCAGTGCGGCCGCGAGGTGGGGATCCAGTTGATCCGGTTCACGATGTAGGGAACCTTCGCGGCGGCGCCCGGGTCGATGAGCAGCGGAACGAGCCGCCCGCCCTCGGGAGGGTTCAGCTTGTACGCCTCGTGCAGCTCCCACTGGCAGACGGGCTTGTCGAAGTACGTCTGCGAGTAGAGCGCGACCACATGGCGGCTGCGGGGCAGGGCCTCTTCGAGGAAGCTCTGCCAGTCCGCGCCCAGCGGGGTGCCGCTGGTGCGGGACACGTCGAGGTAGATCCTGGGCGCCCCGCCGTGCGCGGTCACGCAGGCGCTGAGGGCGTCGTGCAGGTCCTTGGCCTGGATGTAGTCCTCGCGGGCGTAGCTGATGAACACGTCCCACTGCCCGGCGGCGGACGGCGGCGCGGCCCCGACGCCACCCGCTGCCGGCGCGGCGTCCTGCCCGGCCGGCGTCATCGCAGCGTCCTGGAGATCGTCCCGATCAGTTCGTCGAGCAGCGTCTGGTCGCGGGCGTCCAGGGTGCGCTTGGCGCCGCGGCGCAGCCGGCGCGCGTCCTCAAGGATGCCGTTGAGCCGGCTGCGCACCGCGTACGGATCGGCGCGCAGCCGTGCCAGGGGATCGGACTGCTCCTCGGCCAGCTGGTTGAACCGCCGTACGAGAGCGGAGACTTCGATGCCCGTCTTGACCTTCTCGACCTCCGCACGGCGGGAGACCACCAGGGCGGCCAGTTCGTCGAGCTGGTCGCCCGCGCCCTTCCCGGCCGCCTTGCGCGCGCTCTTGATCTCCGCGGCGATCCCGTCCAGCGCGTGCCCGAGCCGGTCCGCGTCGGGCGCGCTTGAGATGCCGCCCTTGACGCCGGACATGAGGCGGTCATACTTCTCGTAGAGGCCTCCCACGGCCATGGCGTCGGCGATCTCCACGAGCCGCTGTCCGATGGCCTGCCCGAGCTCGCGGACGATCTGCGCGCCCGTCTCGCTGTGGACCGCCGCGGACAGGGCGGGGATGGTCCGCTCCAGGTCGACCAGCCGTAGCCGCAGAGCCGCGAGCCGTTCGACGCTCACTCCACCGCGCACGGATTCCATCGCGGCGACGTACGCGTCCACCACGGGGTTGACGAGCGAGGCCTCCTGCCAGCTCTTGATCGTCTCCAGGAGCTCGCGGGCCTGAGCGAGGGTCGGGTCGCGCAGCGCGATCTCGGCGCAGGCGGCCGCCCGGTCCGGGTCCCGCAGCAGCCGGTAGAGGCAGGCGGCGTAGAGGAAGTTGAGCCACGGGAAGCGGGGCACCAGCGCGAGCACATGGGCGAGCAGCCGCTCGGCCTGTTCGGCCTGGCCGGCGCGCATCAGGTCGGCGGCGCGCTGCCCGTCGGCGTCGGCGATGAGCGAGTACAGGTCCTCGGTGCGGTCGGCGGGCAGCCGCGGCGCCGGGGGAGCGGCGCGCCGGTCCGTCCGGCCGAGCAGGAGGGCCAGATAGGCGTCGAAGTCGTCGACGACGACGCTGCGGCGCCACCGGGGATCCATCCGCGCCAGCTCGCGCCGGGCACGGTCCAGATCACCCGTCTTGAACGCGGAGACGGCCGGCGCGGCATGGGGCGCGAGCAGCGCGAGCCGCAGTCTGCGCGCGAGCGCGGCCACCTGCTCGCCGTCCACGTCCGCCTGCGCCGCGCCCCGCTCCGCGGTGTCGAGCGCCCGCTCCAGATCACCGCCGCGCGCCTGGCCGAGGGCGAGGAGGTAGGACAGGGTGCCCTCCTCGGGAGCCAGCTCAAGGAACGCCTCGACGCGGGCCAGCGCGCCCCGGGGGTCGGTGCGCACGGACTGGGTGTAGGCGGTGACTTCGGCCGGGGTGAGCCGGCGGCGCAGTTCACGGCGCAGGTCCCCGATCCGGTCGCGCAGGCCGTCGTCGGCCGGGGGCGTCTCGCGCAGCGGGCGCAGGATGCGCAGGGCCTCCAACTGGCCCTGCCCGTTCAGGTGGTAGAGGCAGTACGCGCGCAGATAGCGCCCCTCCTGGTGCTCGGGATGCGCGCCCAGGTACTCGTCGAGCAGCTCAAGGGCGAGTTCGTACTCCCGCGCGGCGGCGTTCGCCCGGGCGTCCTCCAGGAGGTCCTCGTCGTCGCTGCCGAGGTCGAGGGACATCTCCAGGAGCGAGGCCACGGGCGGTGCGAGGACCAGGGCGGTCTCCGAAGCGACCGCGGCGGCCGCCTCGCGGGCCAGCTCCTCAAGCCGCCTGTCGTGCTCGGCGAAGTCCCCGTGCCCGGTGACCTCGGTGAACTCGAAGGCAGGCGCGTGGAGCGACTGCACGGGGCGGATCTCCTGGAACGTGTGGTCACGGCTGGTGCCGGTCATGCGTGGTGCTCTCCCTCCTGCGGTGTCTCGCCGGGGTCGGGGACCGTGCCGAGCGCGTGCTCGGCCAGCTCCCGGCACAGCAGGTACTCGGCTTCCTGGTCCACCTTCACCAGCAGGAGCAGCACCCGCGCGAGCGAGCTCTGCTCGAAGAGCTGGTCCTCGTCCGCCGCGGGCTTGTGCTCCACGGGCGGCAGCCGGTCGAGCAGCCCGGCGCGATCGGCCTGGGGATGCTTGCGGGGCACAAGTCCCTTGAGGCGTCCGGGAGTTGCCCCGGACCGCCGGCTAGGCAGATTCCTGGTCATAGATCTCCTCGGGCTCCTCGGGCAGCAGGATCTCTCCGGTACTGGTGATGAGCTTCTGCTCGGCGCCGTGCAGGATCTCGGCGCCCTCGGCGTACACCCCGGAGGCGCGGTCGAGGTCGGCGAGCAGCTCACGCAGCGCCAGCTTGGCCGGGGCGTCGTCGGGGAGGTCGCGGATGCGCGGGTAGACGATCAGCTCGATCCGCCGGCGGAGCGCCTGGGAGCGGCGCCGGTGGTCGTCGGACGCGGCCCGCTGGTGCACGGCCGCACCTTCCTCCAGGTCGCCCGGGTCGCCGAACGGGGTGAACTTCGCTTTCAGGCGCCGGAATTGGGCCCGGTCCTCCTCGGAGCGGTCGGGATCGTCGAGGAGCTCCGCGACCAGGGTGAGATAGCGCGAGAGGGCGTCCCCCTCCCCGCCGAGCGCGCGCTCGCGTTCCATGAGGTCGAGCACCTCGGGCAGCATGATGCCCTTGGCGAGCTCGGTGCCGGCGTCCAGGGTCGCGAGGGCCTGTTCGCGCTCGGGCTGACTCAACGCGAAGTAGTAGCGCACGAGCCCCTCCACGAGGGCGGCGTCACCGAGCTCGGGGTCCGCCTCGCGCACGGCGTCCACCCGCCGCCGCAACTCCTCGAAGCCGTCCGCCGCCGGCGCCCCGGACAGCGCGGGCTCGGCCAGCCACTCCCGCAGGAGCGCGACGAGCCGCAGGATGGCGATGCCGGTACGCAGCCGCCCCGCCGTGGCGCGGTCCTCCTTCGCGAGGTCGCCCTCCTCGTCCCCGTGCTCCACCTGCTCCGCGAGCCGCCCCAGCCGATCGCCGAGCCGCGCGGGGTCACCGTCCGCCCAGTCGCAGACGAGGAGCCCCAACTCGGCCTGAACCATGGGCACTTCACGCTCGACCGCCCTCGCGCGGGCGTCGGCGAACGCCTCACGTGCGTCGTCGGTGCGCCCGTCGAACACCGCCTGTACGCCCTTGACGAGCTGGAGGTCGTTCACCTCGGCAGGGATGTTCTCGGTGAGCTCGCCCAGCTCCCGGACCCGGTCGAAGTGGTGCAGGGCGCCGTCCGTCTCACGGCGCCGCCAGTGCGCGGTGGCCAGCTGGAGGTGCGAGATGGCGGCGATGCGGCGGCTCTGCGGCCGGGCGTCGAGGACGGCGTGGTGCTCGGCGTACAGATCGGTGACGCGGTCGTGGTTGCCGAGCCGGGCCTGGACCCACAGCTCCAGGTAGGCGCCGTCGGGCGTGGGTCCTTCGGCGGCGATCAGCTCGTCGAGCACGGTCGCGGCGGCGCCGTAGCGGGCCGGTTCGTAGGTGCCCAGCATGGCCCGCACATAGGCCTGCGCGAAGCGGATCCGGTTCAGCGCCCGGCCCCGCGGACCCTCGTTGACGGCCTGCCCGAGCAGCCGGTCGGCGCGTTCGAGGGCGTCGCGGTCGTCGCTGGCGAGCAGCGCGAGGGACTCCTCGTACGGCAGCCGCCAGCGGCTCGGCACGACGAGGAGGAAGTAACCGGCGCTGGCCACGCTCGTCAGGAACAGCACCGGCAGGACGACGAAGAGCAGAATCGTGGTCATGCGAGTCCCTTCCCGCCCCGTGCCTCGTGCAGCCGGAGGTCGAAGTCCGCGAGTCTCATGCCGTGTTCGTGGATCTCGCCCCGGTCCATCTGGCCGTTCTCCCGCACGCGCCGCAGTCCGGCCCTGACCTGCTCCGAGATGTGGGCCGCGGCGTCGAGGCGGCCGAGTCCGAGGAAGGTCTCGCCGTAGTCGAGCATCAGGTCGAACCGCCACCACATCAGCGTGCCCCCGTCGTGCAGCCACTGGTGCACGAAGGCGTTGGCCTCGGCCAGCTCGCCCTGGCCCAGCAGGCAGGAGGCCATCTCGTGCGCGTGCTCGCGGCGCAGCTCGTGCGGCAGCCGGCCGAACGCCGCCCGGGCCGTCGCCTGGAGCCGCTGGGCATAGGAGTCGTCGGTGGCCCCGGCGAGGCGGACCTGGACCGCCGACCAGCCGCCGATGATGGACAGCTGCGCCGCGTACGCCTCGGTGCGCTCCGGGTCCGCCTGCACCGCGCGCTCAAGGAGCGACAGCGCCTCCAGGGGTTCGCCAAGGTCCTGGTGGGCGATCTCGGCCGCGAGCAGCAGAAGCGCGTAGCCGGGCCGGTCGACGAGGGCCGCGTGGGCGAGCCCGACCGCCCGGCGTGCCTCGCCCGCGTCGCGCAGCGACCGCACCGCCGTCAGCGGGTCCATCGCGCGGCGCGCCCGGTCGAGGGAGTCGGTCAGCTGACGCACCGCCGCGTCGTCGAGCGCGGCGGCCCGCGGCCCGGTGAGCTCGCCCAGCTCCTCACGGACCGTGCGTACGGGCTCCACGCGCCGCATCCAGGACGCCAGCCGGCCCTCGCGCCGCGGCGGGGCGAACACGGCGGCGCAGGCGGCCCGTTGGAGCAGCCGCTCGGGGCCGTCGTCCGGCAGGGCCTCGAAGCAGCGCAGCGCCGTGACACCCAGGCTGTGCAGGCCGGGGTCGCGGGCCCCGGCCGGCAGGCCGCGAGCCCCTTCGGGCGTCAGATGCGCGATCCGCTCCGGCTCGGCGAACACCTCTGTGAGTGACGGCGCGCCCCAGGCCGGCAGCGGCAGCAGCAGCGGCCGCTGCCCGGCAAGGACGATGTCGGCGGGCAGCGCGACCAGGCCGGCGCCGATCGCCTCGCGCCAGCCGGGGAACGCCCGCAGCGCGGCGGCCACCGAGGCGATCCGGTAGGCGGGCTCGTGCTCGGCGAGGGCGTCGGACAGACTGCGCCCGGCGTCGGTCTCGTAGCTGACGATCTGGAACCAGCGGTTGGCGAACTGCCGCTGTTCTCCGCGCTCTTCAGGCACCACGGGCACCAGGTCGGGCCGGCGGGGCCGGGTCTGCCAGGCGAGCAGCTCGGCCCGCTGCTCCCCGCTGACCTCCTCGACCGGGATCAGCCGGTACCAGCGCCGGCGCCGGGGCGCGCGGTAGAGCGAGCCCCACCAGCCGGCCCCCGCGTACTCGGCGCCCAGCTCCTCCTCGATGACCCGCGTCCGGTCACCGACGGCTGTCGTCATATGCGTCCTCTAGCCGGTCGGCGAGATCGTCCAGGGTGTCCTCGTCCGCTCCCGCGCGCACGCCCTCCAGGAACGCGCCCAGCGAATCGGTGAGCGCGCCCGGCGCCTGCCCGTCCTTGGCGGCCCGCAGCGCCTTCTTGACGACACGCCGGTACTCGGCCGGCACGTCGCCGGGGTCGGTCTCGGCGACGGGCACCGGAGCGGGGGCCGGCACCGGGACGGGACTCCGTACGGGCTCCGGTACGGAGGCGACGGGGCTCGGGAGCGGCGCGGCGGCGGTGGGCGGGGCGATGGGCGCGGGGACGGTGAACGCCCCGGGGCCGGCACCGGACGCGGCATCCGCCCCGGTCCGTCCTCGCTGGGGCGCCGCACCGCGGGGTCGGACGGTGGCGTACAGACCCGCCAACACCGCGCGCCGCTCGGCCAGTTCGTCGACCTCGCCGATGGTCGTGCTCTGGTCGAAGGTCGCCTGGTACTCGCGCCCAGTGTTGGTGTGGGTGACCTGCACCCCGAGCAGCCCGTTCACGTCGAGCGAGAACTCGACCTCGAACTGGTGGTAGCCCTCGGGGCGCGGCTCGATCTCGTCGAGGTGGATCGTGCCGATCAGAGCGTTGTCGTAGACGTACTCGCCCTCGCCCTGATAGATCGCCGCCTCGATGCGGTGGGCCTGCTCGGGATTGGTGTACGTCTTCACCTGGCGGGCCGGGATCTTGGTGCCGCGCGGGATCAGCGCGTTGAAGCGGCCCTGCTGGACCCCGACGCCCAGGGTGTGTTCGGTGATCAGGGTGACGGTGTAGTCCTGTTCGTCCGCGGACCGCTCGGCGTTCGGCCGGGTGGCGAGGTCGAACGCGGGCGACGGCTCGAACCGGTTGGCCACGATGGCGGCGCCCCGGGCGACCAGGGTGTCGGGGTTGGCGTCGCCGCGTACGAACCCCTCGTCCTGGTCGAAGTAGTCGAGCAGCATCTGCTTGACCCGGGGGATGCGGGTGGAACCACCCACGAGAAGCACCGCGTTGATGTGCTCCCGCTCCACGCCCTTGGCGGTCCGGGCGAAGCGCAGCGCCTCGTCGACCTGGTGCAGGGAGCGGTCGAGGATGGGCTGGATCAGCGCCTCGAAGCCGCCCCGGTCGAGCTCCAGGGGAGCGGTGGCGCCGCCGAGGTCGAGGGTGGTGGTGGAACGCAGGGACAGTTCGCGCTTGGCGACCTCGGCGGCGGCCTTGATCCGCAGCCGGTCCATGTCCTTCGGCAGCGCCTCGCCGAGGTTCTCGACGATCCACGCGGCGACCGCGTCGTCGAAGTCGCCACCGCCGAGACGCTGGTCACCGGCGGTCGCGATGACCTCGATCTCGTCGTCCCGGGTCTCGATGATCGACACGTCGAACGTGCCGCCGCCCAGGTCGAAGACCAGGTAGATCTGCCGCTCGGACTCGGCCCGGTCGACCCCGTAGGCGATGGCGGCGGCGGTGGGCTCGGGGATGAGCTGGCGGGGGTAGAGCCCGGCGAGCAGGGCGGCTTCCTCGGTGGCCTTCTTCTGCCGCTCCATGAAGTACGCGGGCACGGTGACGACCGCGTCGTGGATGTCGGTGCCCAGCGCCTGTTCGGCGATCCGCTTCATCCGCATCAGCACCAGGGCGCTGATCTCCTGCGGCCGCAGCCACTCGGTGCCGAGCCTGGCCCGTACCGGGTCGCCGACCGCGTAGCTGCCGCTCGCACCGAAGTGCTGGAGCAGCTCGGGGGTGAACACCGCGCCCATCTCGCGTTTGATCTCCACCAACGCGTCGCCGGCGCCCGCCTCCTGGCTGATGGCGTCCTTGGCGTCATGGCCGACGACCAGCGCACCGGTGGCGGGGTCGATCCGTACGACCGAGGGCGTGGCGACGGCGGCCGCTCCCTCGTGTTCCGGGTCGGCGAGGATCTTGGGTGCGAGGTCGTCGGGGTCGTAGGCGGAGACGGCGGAGTAGGTCGTGCCGAGGTCGATGCCGACGACCCGGTGCAGCTGGTCTTCCATGCGGGGCCCTCCGGGGTCACTCGTTGTTCACTCGTCGGCGAAGCCATCGAGCACGTGGGTACGGGTGAAGTCACTGGTGAAGTCGGTGCGGGTGGTGTCCATGGGGTGGTGGACGCTCTCGCCGGCAGCCGTCAGAAAGGTCTCGATGTCCCGGCGCAGCACGGTGAGCCCGGCGTCCCGGTCGTCGAGGACGGGCTCCCAGGTCGGTTCGAGGCGCAGCAGCGGCAGCGGCGGAAAGCGCGCGTCGTGCGCGGCACGGGCCTCGGCGCTCTCCAGGCTGACGGCGTGAGCGGCGACGATCTCGTCCTGACTCGCGCCGCGCGCTTGGAGCTGGGCGTCGTAGCGGGCGGCGGCCGCGCGGATCTCCTCGGCGGTGGCCTCGGGCGCGACTCCGAGCCGCGCGTATTCGGTCGCCCGCGGCACGACCATGGGCAGCCCGAACAATTCCCAGCCGCCGGCATCGGCAACCGACATCCTTGCGCCCCCGTTCCCCGTACCTGTACGCGCCCCGCACTCGTACCCGCGACCCGCCCTCCGCCGAGCCACGCGAAGCGCGCGCCGTGGGCCGGCCCTTACTCCGGCCCACCCCCGAACCGAGTTCAGCAATGCTGCCCTCGACGCGTTCTGCGCTGCCCCTATTTGTTGTTAGTTGTCGTTCGCCGACATCGTTTGACGCGCCATGACCTCGCACGGCCGTGATGTTGCCGTCGATTGTAGAGGCGTGAGACACAACTTGCCTCAGATCCAAGCCAGTTGGGGCGCGTGAGACGGATGTGGCCGAAACCGATCGCGGGGGCGGCGGTCGCGCGCGAGGGGTCGAGGTGCAGCCCGGCGAGGGTGGCGAGCGGCCGGGCACATTCAGCCAGACCCGCACCGTGTGTTGGCCGGCGCATGTAAAGCAGGCTTGACAATCACGAGCCATGACAAGCACGCTTTACAGCGTGCGAAACACGGTCAGGAAACTGCGGGCGTCGAAGGGGCTCTCCCAGGGGCAGCTGGGCGCGGCCCTCGGGGTCTCGCGGCAGACGATCAACGCCATCGAGACGGAGCGGTACACGCCTTCCCTGCCGCTCGCCTTTTCCCTGGCCAGGTTCTTCGAGGTCAGCATTGAGGAGATGTTCCATGTCGAAGACAGCCCAGCCGATGAGTAGGAAGTCAGTGAGGCGGTCGGTTCCCGCGTTCTTCCTCGGGATCGGAGTCGTCTGCCTGGTGGCCGCGACCGTCGGGGGGCGCCTGGGTCTCGGTCTGGTGATGTTCGGGATCATGGCGGCGTGCAGCCTCGCCCTGATCCTGCTGGGGCGCCGAAGCGAGACCTATCGGGGCTTGACGGAGGAGCCCGACGAGCGGTTCGCCTTGATCGGCCAGCGGGCCTGGGCGGGTACCGGAGTGGTGCTGACCCTGGGGAACCTCTGCGCCTTCATCGGCGACCTGGCGTCCGGACGGAGCGGCGATCCGTACTACTGGCTGGTGGGGACGGCCGCCATCGCCTACATCGCATTCGTCGGCGTCTTCCGCCGCCTCACCTGAGGAACTGCCACTGGCGTGGTGGACGATCTCAGCATGCCCCATGAGCAAGGAGCCCCGGGGGCGGGCTCTCTCGTCACGGCAACGAACGGGTGAGCCAGACCACTTCACCGTTCTCTTCTGTGGAGACGTGATCCCGCTCGAACCCGAGCTTCTCAAGGACGCGGAGCGACGGTGTGTTCCACGTGCCGACGGTCGACCAGAGCCGCTTCCGCCCGGTCGCAATGGCGGCATCGAGCACCGCGCCGGCCGCCTCAGTGGCGTAGCCACGTCCATGCGCGCGCTGGAACAGCTCATACGCGATCTCCGGCTCCTCCAGGGTGGAGCGGCCGATGATCAGCCCGCAGTAGCCGATGAAATCGCCTTCGTCGCGGCGCTGGATGGGCAACAGGGCGATCCCCGTAGTCGCCGTCGCGGTGAGCAACTCCGCGATGGACGTCCGGATGTGCTCGACCGTGGGGGTCCCCTTGCCACGTTCCGCGAGGAGGGCGCAGAACTCGGCGGCGTCCGACTCGGCCCAGGGCCGCAGGATCAGCCGCTCGGTCTCAAGGTGGAACGGCATCGTCTCGTACGTAGTCATACCACCACTCTGCCGCCCCGGGGCCTGGCCGAGGCCAGGGGGAAACAAATCGGCGGGTTTTTTCGGTATCGCCACCCGCGGCCGGGGCGGTTCTACGCGATTGCCCGTAGGCGCTGGTAGCTGCCGTGGCGGTGGCGGCAAGGGTGTGGCCACCCTCCCGGGGAGCGGATCGCAACCCGCCTGGTCCGGTACCAGCGCCTGAAGGCGCTCGGCCTGGGCCTTGTTCTGGCCCACGTTCTCTGGGATTGACCGAACTCAATCGGCCGCCGTCCTCATGCGCGCCACGTCTCCGGGGTGCGATGCGGCCGAGACGGCTTCCGAGTGAGTACTCAGACCGAGCCTGCGGCCGAATCCCCAACGAGGTTGTGTACCAGAGGGAGACGGATGCCAGAGGATTCCTTGAAGACGTGGACGCTCGCGGCACCGCTGGGGAGACCGGTGATCCGGCGATCGGTGGATTCGAGGAGGACGTGTCCCCTGCAGTTCTTCTGCCGATGGATGCTGGCTCGGTAGCCACGGGGAAGATCGATGGTCTTGATGTCCCGCGTGAGGTTGACGCACACGTTTTGCGTTCGCGGACTGATGGTGAGGACGCCCTCGCCCGTGGCGTGGGCGGCTGGGGTTACCAGCATGGGCGCGAGGATGAGTGGGGCCGTGAACAGCATTCTCTTCTTCATGGCCTGACAACGATCAAATTCCGCTGAGGAAACCAACCCTGGTCGGGCTGTCCGATCGCTCCTGCGGAGTTCATCGAGCGTCTGCCGCGTCACACCCACTGACGAGGCATCGGCCGCGTCGGCTGCTTCCATCCGAGGTGTCAGCCCGAACCGGAGGGCGCCGATCGGGCTCGACACGACTGCCGACGTGCGGATCCACCAGCCCGTGGAGCGCTTCCGTGGAGCGCTCCGGCTCGCATGGGCGGCGGCCTTCGTCGGAGGGGTCGCGTCCGCCCACGCCCCTCTCTAGCCTCGCGCTCATGACTTCAACTCGTCGGCGTCTGTGGTTGGTTGAACTCCTCGCTCTCATCGCCACCACCCTCCTCGGCGTCCCGACCGCTCATGGCGCCGAGGGGACCTCGCGCACCCCCGACCGAATCGGCTACGACGTGGCGTTGCGCTCCGACGCCACGGGCACGAACTGGACCGGGCGGGAGCGGATTTCGTTCACGCACACCGGCACGGGCCCGGCATTGCGCGAGGTGTACGTACGACTGTGGGGCAACGGCGCCGACGGTTGCGGCGGTCCCGGCTCGCCGTCGCCGGTCCGCGTCTCCCGGTTCGAGGGCGGGACCGCCGACGCCCCCTCCGTGAACTGCACCGCGCTGCGCATCGGCCTGACGCACCCGCTCGCTCCGGGCGCCCGGACGTCCGTGTCCTTCGACGTGTCACTCACCGTGCCGGACCGCATGGCACGGTTCGGCCGCGGCGGCGCGTACCGCTATCTCGGCAACGCGCTTCCCGTCCTGTCCGTACGCGACGAGGCCGGCTGGCAGCTGGCTCCCGATGTGGGCTTCGGGGAGAGCTACTTCACCCTCGCCGCGGACTTCCGGGTCGTCCTGGACCACCCGTCGGAACTCTCCGTACCGGCGACCGGCACGACGACGACCCGCCCGGGTGCCGCGGGGCGCTCCGTCACGGTCTCCACCGCGCACCACGTACGGGACTTCGCCTGGGCGGCCGGCCCGTTCCACACGGCCACCGCCACCAGCCCGGGCGGCGTGACCCTACGGGCGTACTGGACCGCGGACACCGACGCGGGCGGGGTCACACTCGCCCGGAACGAGGGCGCCCGAGCCGTGGACACGTTCGGGGAGCGCTTCGGCCGTTACCCGTACGGTGAGCTGGACATCGTCCTGAGCCCGGACTTCACGTTCGGGAGCATGGAGTACCCGGGCTTCATGCTGGTGTGGGCGGGGCCGGACGACAGTGCCGTGGTCCACGAGATCGCCCACCAGTGGTGGTACGGGATCGTCGGCAACGACGAATACACCTCGCCCTGGCTGGACGAGGCGTTCGCCACGTACGCGCAGGACCTCTTCTACGGCGAGAACGGGGAAGGCTGCTGGGCCGATGTGTACTGGCCGCGCCCCGACGCCGCGATCACCTCCACGATGGGCTTTTGGGCCCGTCCACCGGGCAACAACGGCTGGACCGCCGTCGTCTACCGGGCGGGCTCGTGCGCGCTGCACGACCTGGAGCGCGAACTCGGCAGCCCGGCGATGGAGCGGACGCTGCGGCGGTACGCCTGCGACCACTGGTACGGCGTCTCGACCAACGCCGCCTTCATGCGAGCCGCGCAGGCGGCGTCCGGCCGTGACCTGACGCAGTTCTGGGCGGAGCACCGGATCCGGGCGCAGGACAGCTGACCCGGCCCGCCATGCGCAGGCCGTCCCACGCCCCGTGACCTCGCCTTGTTCCCGGCGACGCAGTCGCTCGCGGGGGATTAGGATCTCCGAGTTCGGCCGGGGGACCGATTCATGGATTCTTTCTTTTTTGGGGGCGACACCGTGGGTGTCATCGTGGGCGCAATCATCGCCGTATTGATCGTCGGGCTGGCCTGGTGGCTGGTGCGTACCTACAACCGGCTGGTCCGGTTGCGCAACCAGACGCAGGCGTCCTGGGCGCAGATCGACGTCCAGCTGAAGCGGCGGCATGAGCTGATCCCGAATCTGGTCGAGGGCGCGCGCGGCTATGCCGCGCACGAGCGGGCCACGCTCGAAGCCGTCGTCGCCGCACGCGGGGCCGCGGTCGACGGCGGCCTCGGGGTCATGGACAAGGCGGCCGCGGAGGACGCGCTGACCGCGTCCCTCGGCAGGCTGATCGCGCTGGGCGAGAGCTACCCGCAGCTGAAGGCCGACCGGCACTTCGCCACGCTGCAGGACGAACTGACCACCGCCGAAGACAAGATCGCCTACGCGCGGCAGTTCTACAACAGCGCAGTACAGAGCTACCACAGCGCTCTGGAGAGCTTCCCGGGCAACATCCTGGCCGGCCTGGGCGGCGCGCACGCGCGCAGGGACTACTTCGAGGCAGGCGCGGCGCCGCAGGACGCGGTGCAGGTGAGATTCGCGTGACGTTCGAAGCGCAGATGTACTGGGGCGGCGCCGCCCTGATCGGTGTGTGGCTCGCGGTGTTCGGGCTGGCCCTGGCGGCCACGCGCAACGGCACCGTGGAAACCGGCCCTGCCACGCAGGAGTTCGGGCCGGACCCGGAGCCCCCGGCCGTCGTGGCGCTGCTGGCGAACCGGTGGCGGTCCGTCGACCGTGCTGCCGCGGCCACCCTCCTGGACCTCGCGGCCCGCGGCCTCATCGAGGTGCGGCAGCCCGACGACGACCCGGCACGCAGCACCGTGCACGTCACCGGCAAGGACGCCGGACCTCTCATGCCGTACGAGCGGCGCGTCCTGGACCGGGTCGTCGAGCGGGCCGGGGACGCGGGCGCCCCGATCGGGGCCATCGCCTTCCGCGCCGAAGAGCGCGCGAAATCCTGGAACAGCGCGCTGCGCCAGGAGATCGTCGCGGAGGCGCGGCAGCGCGAGCTGTCCCGCGCCCGGTTCGCACCGCTGCTCGCCAGCGCGTTGTACGTGACCGCCTTCGCCCCCGGAGTGCTGTTCGCGGTGGCCGTCGTCTCCGGTGGACACGGGATCCGCGGCGCCGTACTGATCGGGGCCGCACCAGCGGTCGCCCTGATGTGGCTGCTGGCCCGGGTGCTCGGTGAGCGGGCCACCCCGCGCGGCCTCGAACGGGCGGGGCACTGGGCGGGAGTCACCGCCTGGCTGCACGCGCACGAGGAGTTCGCCCAGTTGCCGCCCGCGGCCGTCACGGTGTGGGACCGCTACCTCGGCTTCGGGACCGCGCTCGGCGTCACCAGCCGGGCTGGTCGCCTGTTGGGCTTCGACGCGGGTGACAAGCGCCGGGTCTGGTCCGCGTACGGCGGGACCTGGCGGCCGGTGCGGATCCGTTACCCTCGGCTGCGCCCCGGTTTCGGGGCCACCGCGCCCCGGCTGCTGCAACTGGCCTGCGCCGCAGGCGTGGTGGCCGTGGGCCTGTGTCTGTTCGCGCTGCTGCGGCAGCCGGACTGGGCCGTCACCGGTGGTGTGGACACGACCCATTCCCTGCGGCGCCCCGGGCTGGTCCTGAGTGCCGGATGGGTGGGCGTTGCTCTGCTGGGTGTTGCCGTCGCGGGGCGCTTCAGCCGCTGGACGCTGCTCGTCGCGTTCCTCGCGATGATGCCCGGCAACTTCGCCGACTCCCACGACTGGCTCGACCAAGCCATGGGGGAGCCGCTGGTGGCCGAGACCGTGGCGGTGGCCTGCTTCGGCGCGCTGACCGTGTACTACCTGACCCTCGCCGTACTGGAGCGCCGCGCCCCGCGGGCCGTGACCGGAGAGGTGCTGCGCATGGAGCCGCGCCGGCGTGAACAGGCGCCGCGCTTCCTCGCGCTGGACACGGGCGACGGGGACCGAACCACCGCCTGGGCCCTGCCGCCCGGGGCACCGGCTCTCGCCCCGGGCAGCGTGGTACGCCTCGCGGTGTCACCGGCTACGCGCTCGGTGCGCTCGTCGGCCGTCGTCACCAGCTGATCAAAGACGCTGACGCCTCGCCGACGGTAGCGGGGCGAGCCGTGGCCCCCGGTCCAACCCGCCCTGGGCCGGGGCGCTGTCGCGTCAGAGAGGGTGGAGCGGGCCCGAGTGGTCAGGGCTTCGCCGCAGGTGGCGTAGGGTGGTGTTCACCGACGCGGGGTGGAGCAGCTCGGTAGCTCGCTGGGCTCATAACCCAGAGGTCGCAGGTTCAAATCCTGTCCCCGCTACTGCCGAAGAGGCCCGGATCCGTTTGGATCCGGGCCTTTTTGCATCGGAGCTGCCCGAGGGCGAGGTCCTCCGGTACCGACGATCCCTTCTGGCGGCAGCCGGACGCCCGAGCCGCCTCGGAGGCCATTTGCCGGACAACCAGCCATTAGGTCGCGGCAGTCGTGAAATTCGGCGTGTCACGGATGAGTTGGGACATATTTCGCACTAACTTCCATGGTCGTACGAAGTCGATCAACTTCTGATCGCTTCCGTTCGACCTATCGGAGATGAAATTGCGCAAGCTTCGCAAGGCCGCCGTGGTAATCGCCGTACTGGGCAGCGTCGGCCTCCTCGGCGTAGGCACCGCAAACGCCCATGGTGGGAGCCGGGGCGGGACGAACTCCTTCTTCGGCAACGGGGAGGACGGCGGAAAGGCAGGCGGGAAGGGTGACATGTTCAGCGTCTCCCAGGCCACCCAGTGCCGCTCGCACGACCTGAACATCGACGTCCTCGGTTCCGTCGGCCTCCTCAACGGTGTGCTCGGGGGCGCGCTCAACGGCGAGGGCAACGCGGGTGCGCAGCAGAGCCACCTCGGCTCCAGCATGGGTTGCAACAACGCCGCCTTCCAGAAGTAAGACGGGCGGTCCCGGTGCCGAGCCACTGGCTGGGCACCGGGACTCACCGAGCACCCGGTCCATGCTCCGTCGAGCGCGGGGTAGTTGAGCTTGCGACCGAGGGCCGGGCGGCGGGATCAGCCAGATGTCAGGGATGAGTCAGGCAGGTCTGGCATCGTAGGTGTTGTGAACGGCGCGGGAGACCGGAGCCGGGAACAAGGAGAGGTGCCCGGAGTGGTTGATCGGGGACCGGAGCATCGCCGAGGTCGGATCCTTTGGGGTCCACGCAGGTTCGAATCCTGCCCTCTCCGCCATGGCTCAGCCTGACAGCGAGCACTCCCGCGCGAAGCCGCCTCCCGCCGCGCGCGCCGGGACGTGAATCTCCAACTCGGCTTCCATCTCGTGGAGTTGAGCGCGCTCGAACTGAATTCTGCCGGGCGTCGTCGTACCGGAGTGGAGTCGCTCGGCGACCCGCCGGACGTCAGCGTGTTCCCCGCGGAGGCCGAGCCCGTCGAGAACACGACCGAGGCCAGACGGCGCGAGTTCACCACCGCACGCTGGTGCGCCCGGCGCGCGCAGGCGGGGCTGGGGCATCCGCCCGCGCCAATCCTTCCTGGTCGGCACGGCGCACCCCGCTGGCCGGACGGAGTGCTCGGCAGCATCACCCACTGTGCCGGCTACCGCGCCGCGGCCGTAGCCCGCACCTCCCGCGTCGAGATGCTGGGCATCGACGCGGAGCCCAACACCCCGCTCCCTGAAGGCGTACTGGACTCGATCGCGCTGCCCGACGAGCTGCGGCTGGTGGAGAGGCTGATCGACACCGTCCCCCAAGTCGCCTGGGACCGGCTGCTCTTCAGCATGAAGGAGGCCGTTTACAAGGCCTGGTGTCCCGTTATCGGGCAGCGGCCCGAGTTCGAGGACGTTCACCTCGCCTTCGGCGCGGCCGGCTCCGCGTTCGGCAGGGCCTCACCTGGGGATCCGCGACGCTCACCTGGCCGGACTGCAAAGTCGCCGATCCCCGGCCCGCCACCTGACCGCATTTCCTCGGCCAGGGATCCGCTTACCACAAAGGACATCCCGTGTACGAAACCATCAAGGAATTCTCCGCCACTCAATTCACCGTGCCCGGCGATCAGTTCACCCCGGACGCCCTCCTCACCGATATCGGCATCGACTTCCCGGCCCTGGTGGAACTCGCGCTCATCCTGGAACAGGAAAGCGGAATTCCGGTGGACGACGACGCCCTCAAGTCGGCCACAACGCTGCGCGAACTGGCTGAGTTGGCCCGGGAATTCACCGACCGGGAGCCGGTGGCGCAGCGGGTCGCCGCCATCAACGCCTGCGGCTGAGCGACCGGAAGACGACAGCGCCGTCGCGCGAAGAGAGACGTAACGCCCCGCACAGAAATCAGCGACTCAGAACCGCCGAAGGACTCGCCCGGCGCAGCAGGCGAGGCGATCGCCATCGTGTCGATGGGCAGCCGGTTCCCCGGCGGCGCCGATTCCCCCGAAGCGCTGTGGAAGCTGCTCACCGAGGGCAGGGACGCCACCACCGACATGCCGGCCGACCGCGGCTGGGACCTGGACGCGCTCTACGACGCGGCGCCCCGGCAGGCGGGGGAAGACCTACACCACGCGCGGCGGCTTTCTGCATGGGGCGGGGGACCTCGACCCGGCGTTCTTCGGGATATCCCCCCGCGAAGCCCTGGCCATGGCCCCCCAGCAGCGCCTTGCTCCTTGAGATCTCCTGGGACGCCCTGGAGCGCGCCGGCATCAAACCGGCGGCCCTGCGCGGATCACTTACCGGGTGTTCGCCGGGCCAGGCGGGACGCCGTCCGGTGTTCGTCTTTCCCGGACAGGGCGCGCAGTGGGCCGGCATGGGACGCCAACTCATTTGCGAAAGCGCTGAGTTCACTGCGGTGATCGACGAGTGTGCGGCCGCGCTGGAGGGATACGTCGACTGGTCGCTGCCCGACGTCCTGTGGGGAGGAGCGCCCGGTCTGGAGAGTGAGCCCCGGAAAGGCCCTCGGAGCGGCGCAGGGCCTCGCGGAGCTTCCCAGCCCGTGTACCCGCAGGCCGGTTCCAGGTGGGCCATTTGCTGACTATTAGTCAGAAGCGTTACTCCGGGCGGGATTTGTCGTGGCTCTGTAACGGAGCGGGTGGGGTGCAACGGACGGAGCGGCCGGTTCATCTGGGTAGTCGGCAAGGCGCGCAGGGCGCTTTCGCGAAGGGGTGGGGTCTCACCATGTGGGGGAGATCAATGGAAAGGAAGTCCATGACCAGGACGAAGAAGACCGGGCGGAAGTCGAGGGGCAGCCGGGTGGCTGTGATGGGTGTGCTGGGTCTTGCCTCGGTGGCTCTGGCCACGGCGCCGGCGTTCGCTAAAGGTGCTGTGGACATCGCAGCGCCGCACACCGCTCAGATCGGCAAGACCATCACGGTCAAGGCGCACGGAGGCGACGACAGCGCCGGCTACCTGCACCAGCTGTGCCTGGAGGAGAACGGGTTCGGCGAGGGGTGGCATCAGGAGACGTGCAGCGCTGCGGTCAAGGGCGATGCGCGGGTTACCGCACAGGGCACGTCCGCGCGGCGCGGCAACCTGCAATTCCGGGCGGTGCTGTATGGCTTGACCAGCACGCACGACCAGAAGCCCGTGCGCCTGCACGCCTCTGACGTGGTGACGGTGCACGTCCACTAAGCGCGCCGAGAGCCAGGGAGACGTAGGTCTGAACCGGATCGGCATGAGTGAGACCGCCACCTGTGTGGCGGTCTCACGGGTGTGTCACCGGGCGACTCGGCGACGTGCGTCGTGGGCGGCGTGCACCTTCGACCCCGTGCCGGAAGCGGGACCGGACCGTCGGCTCGCCAGGATCGCGCCGCTCGACCTCATATGGACGTTGTTTTTCGGCACCCACCTCGTCAGCAGGGTCACGGCGACGATGGTGGTGTTGGAGCCTTTGTCAGGTGCGTGTCGCCGATCGTCTGCCACAGCCGCAGCGCCCGATCGCGGTGTCGGCGCGCCAGGTCGTGGAGGCCGGCGGCGGCGTCCAGGTCGCCGATCAGCTGCCAGCACGCGGCCTCATCCTGGCGGTCGCCGTGCCGGTGGAACAGGTCCGCCGCGCGCTCCAACGCCGGGGTCGCCCGGGCCCGGTCGTGCTGACCGGCGTACACGCGGCCAACTTCCAGCAGGGTGTACGCGGCACACCGCTCGTCGGCCAACTCCTCGAAGGTGGCCAACGCCTGCCACAGGCAGCGCAGCGCCTCGTCCGGATCACCACGCCGATCGTGCAGCCGGCTGAACCGCCGCAGCACGACCGCCACTCGATGTCCGTCGTCGAGCGCCCTGGCCTGGCGCAGGGCTCCGTCGAACCAGGACTCCGCCTCGTCCAGTTCGTCCTGCATGAGCCGCATCACGGCCATCGCACAGGACAGTTGCGCTTCGAGGTGCCGATCGCCCTCAGCGACCGCGATGGCCAGCGCCTGCTCGACACGCTCGACGGCTTCGTCGTAATGGCCCTGCACCCGGCTGACCGTGCCCAGCATCGCCACCGACAACGCCTCGCCGCGTTTGTCCCCGCCGTCCTGGCACCGCCCGACGGAGGACTCCAGGGCATGGGTCGCGCCGTCGAACTCGTCCCGGTAGATGTGCAGCTGGCCAAGACCGCGCAGCAGCACCGATGCGCCGCGTACGTTGCCGGTGGCCTCGGCCGCGTCCAACGCGAGCCGGTGCCCGTGCTCCCAGTCCTGATACAGGCACAGGTGGTCGTAGTAGGTGACCGGGCCGGCCGCCAGCTCCCAGGCCAACTCGTCCAGTCCCCAGTCCACGGCCAGTTTCACCGCGCCGAGCAGGTTGTCGCGTTCCGCGTCGAACCAGCTGACCGGGTCGGCCATCATCCGGTCCACGACCGCGTCGGGCAGCGACCGGCGTGGCGCCGAACCGGGCGCGGCAGTCAGCAGCCCGGCCGGCAGCCGCTCGGTCCCGCGCCCGGCCAGATCGAGCCAGGTGGACAGCACACGGATGATCGCGTCCCGCTTTTCCGTCGCCGGCAGCGGGGCGGCGATTTCCACAGCACAGGTCCTGATCAGGTCGTGCAGGCGGTAGCGCGGCTGACCGGTGGCGTCGGTGGAGGTCAGGCGCACGAGGCTGGCATCGACGAGGGTGTCAAGGACCTCCTCGGCGTCCGCGCGGTCCAGCAGCGGGCCGACCACCCAGCCGGGCAGGGTGTAGGCGCCGAGCAGGCCCAGCAGGCTCAGCGCGCGCACCGCGTCGGCCGGCAGCAGCCGCAGGCTCAGTTCGACGCTGGCTCGCACGCTGAGGTCCCCGATCCTCAGCTCGGCCAGCCGCCGGGACTCGTCCTCGATCCGTTCCCGCAGCACCCGCAGCGACCAGGCCGGGCGGCCGGTGAGCTTGGCGCTGGCGATCCGGATGGCCAGCGGCAGGTTGCCGCAGCAGTCGAGGATCGCGTCGGCTTCCGCGGATTCCCGCTCGACCCGCGGCCGCCCGACAATTCCGGTGAACAACTCCCGTGCCTCGGCCGGGCTCAGCACGTCCAGGTCGATGTGCCGAGCACCGGGAAGTTGCGTCAGCAGGGTGCGGCTGGTGATCAATACGGCGCATCCGTCGGCTCCGGGCAGCAACGGAACCACCTGGTCGGCGTGACCGGCGTCGTCCAGCACCACCAGCATGCGGCGGTCCGCCAGCAACGAGCGGTAGAGCGCGGCCCGCTCGGACAGGCCGCTCGGGATCGCGCTGCCGGCGATCGAGAGTGCGCGCAGCGCCTCGGCCAGCATCAGCCCCGGGTCCCGGGGCTCGTCCGATGTGGCGGCGAGGTTGAGGTAGAGCTGGCCGTCGGGGAAGGTGGCGCTCGCCAGCCGCGCGGCGTGGGTCACCAGGCAGGACTTGCCGACACCGGGACCGCCCACGATGACGGCCACCCGGGCCCGGTTCGGCGCCGGCCCGTCGAGCAGCGCGGCGACCTCGGCCAGCGCCTCCGCCCGGCCCACGAAGTCGGGGACGTCGAGCGGTAGTTGACGCACCGGCATCGCCATCGATGTGGCCGGTCCGGTGGCTGGCGCGTCGGGACTTTCCGGTGGGTTGTCCGAGGAACCGCTCGCCGGGACCGGAGCCGCCAAAGAGGGATCGGCGGTCAGGATGCGCTGATGCAGTGCCTGGATCGGCGGGGTGGGATCGACGCCGAGTTCGTCGGCCAGTGTCCGGCGCAGCCGCTCGTACACCTGCAGTGCCTCGCCTTGGCGCCGGCACCGGTAGAGGGCGACCATCAAGTGTTCGGCGACTTGCTCGTCGTAGGGGGAGTCGCGGAGCAGGGCGGTCAGCTCCTCGATGACCTCACGATGACGCCCCAGGTCGAGTTCGATGCCCAGGCACTGTTTGTGCGTGTCCGCGCGCTTCTCGTTCAGCCGTGCCGCATCGAGCTCCAGGACCCGGCTGGAGATGTCGACCAGAGCGGTGCCGCGCCAGCACGCCAGCGCCCGCCGCAGCGCGACAGCCGTATCGGACGGGGCATTGTGCCGTTCGGCGAGGCTGCGCGCGTGGTCGAACTCCAGCAGGTCGAGCTGGTCCGGGGCCAGGTGGATCTGGTAGCCGCCGCGCCGGGTGCTGATCAGGGAGCCGGGTGCTCCACACGCGGCGAGGTTGCGGCGCAGCCCGGAGACGGCGTCCTGGACCTGGCGGACGGCAGTGGCGGGTGCTTTCCCGTCCCACATCACGGCGACGAGCCGTTCCATGGCGACGATGTTGTTCACGTCGATCAGAAGCGCGGCCAGCATCTTGGCTTGCCGCGGTCCGTCTAACCGGACCTCGCGTCCGCTGATCTGGGCGTGTAACGGCCCCAGCACGCCGTATCTCATATTCCCCCTGGCACTCGACGATCGGCGCCGAATCCCCCGTCCGACCTCGCACTGGCACGAAATCTAGGACGACCGGCGGACCGTGTCCATAGCGTCACCCGTAGCGGGGCTCACCGAAGTGCGGGACGTTCCCGCAGGGCCCAGAAGGAAAAATGTCTTGAACCTGCGTAGGAAGTTTCCCGCCGGTGCCTTCGCTGGAACCGCAGTACTCGCAGGCGTCGCGGCAGCCACTCACTCGGGCGAGCGCGATCGCCAATGTTGGTTGCAACGCCAACACCCTGCATGAGTAACGTGCATGGGACGGACCACTACACCTATTTGCCTGTGGGACAGGGCATCAACTATGAGCAGCCGTCGGGCTGGTAGCGCTGCTGCTGACTGCTGGGTGCTCGAACCAGGCAACCCGGCCCCTGCGCCCGCCCTGGGGGTCGATCCCGGAGGTGACGTCGGCGACGCCATCAGTCTGCCGATCGACGCCTACATACCCACCTCGACTCAGATCCTTGCGTTGCAGAAGTCCACCGACATCGTGTCGGAGCGTTGTATGCGGAGCTACGGACTGCCGTATCACCCGCCGACCACGGAGGGGCTCGCTGATATCGCCCGGCAGAACAAGGCACGCACTGCCCTGTACGGATTCTTCGACTTTTCCACGGCCCGCAGCAAGGGATACGACACGCAGTTCGACGGACCTGCCGACACTCCCACCTAAGTGCCTTACACCACGCCGGAGAATGGGTGTGCTCCGCGGACAGAGCACCTCCGGAACCACCGTCGCCACGTTCAAGGACAAGAAGGTCCCTGCCGGCGGACGCCATCAGCAAGGCATCGACGCCATCGGAGGACCACCGCCGGTACCTGCTGTCGAAGCGCTTCCGGATGGAGGCCCCAAGGTCCCCTCGACAGACCCCTCACACAACAGAGGAATCGCCACTGCCACAGCCGATGTGGAGTGCAAGCTGTCCACCAACCTGGTCGGCGTCGCCGTAGCCGTTGAGATCGCCTACGACCGTCAATACATTGAGATGCACCCGGCTCAACTTACCGAGTTCAAACGGCGCCTTGGCGACCAACTACGCGCGGCCGCGCGACTGACAGGCTCCAGCTCAGCTTGATTTCTCTGGGCTGAGGTGTCGTGGACTCCCGCTCTGGCGGCTCACTCTCGCGTAACACGCGCAGTGGACCCGGGGCCCGCTGTACTCGTCCGTAGAAACCCAGGACTTCCATTCGGGCATAGCCTGGTAATGAGCGCACTTCTGGACATGTGCCTCGGCGTGTGTGGCCCTGCGGAGGAGGGATCATGTCGGTTCCTGAAGCGCGGCAGACGCCACTGGATCCCGCTACCCAGGAGGCATTTGCCGCCGAAGTGGTTGACGTGCTCAACAAAGCGGTGCTGGGGCTGCTCGCCAGCGTCGGCCCCCAGTGCGGCCTCTTCGATGCCCTGGCCGGCCTTCCACCGTCGTCCAGCGCGGAGATCGCCAAGGCGGCGGACCTCGACGAGCGGTATGTGCGTGAGTGGCTGGGCGGCATGGTCGTCGGCGGATTCGTCAAGTACAACCCCGAACCGGGGACCTACTTCCTGCCGCCGGAGCACGCGGCATCGCTGACCACTGCGGCGGGCCCGGACAACATGGCGGGCATGATGCCCTACCTCGCGCTCATGGGCGAGGTCGAGCAGCAGGTCGTACGCTGCTTCCGCGACGGTGGCGGTCTGCCGTACTCGGCCTATCCGCGCTTCCAGGCGCTACAGGCGGAGGAAACCGCGCGGGTCTACGACCTGGCGCTGGTGAACACCATCGTGCCGCTGGTGCCAGGACTGGCCGAACGCCTCGGCGACGGCATGGACGTCCTCGATGTGGGCACGGGACAGGGCCACGCGCCTCTGGTGCTGGCGACGGCTTTCCCCGCCAGCCGCTTCCACGGTCTGGACCAGTCGGAGGTTGGGATCGACGCCGCACGTGCCGCGGCGGCCCGTGCCGGCCTGCGAAACCTTCACTACACCCTTGCCGATTCGACGGAGATCAGCGGCGAGTACGACCTCATCACCGCCTTCGACGTGATCCACGACCTCGCCCGGCCGGCCGAGACACTCACGGCGATTGCCCGGGCCTTGCGAGAGGACGGCACGTTCCTCATGGGCGACATCGCCGCCTCCAGCAGACTGGAGGAGAACATCGAGCACCCCTTCGGGCCCGCGCTCTACGGATTCTCGGTCTTCTACTGCATGACGACCTCGCTCGGCACCGGTGGAGCCGGGCTGGGCACGGTATGGGGCCGGGAGACGGCGCTGCGCATGCTCGAAGAGGCGGGGTTCGCGAACATCGACATCAAGTCCGTCGAGGGAGACCCGATCAACGTCTACTACGTCGCGACCAAGCGCTGACGACCACGACCGGACGGGGCCCGTCAATCGCCCGGCGGATCCCTCCGTCATACGCGGAGCGGGAGGAGCGGGATCAGCGGGATCGCGGGATCAGATCGCGGGATCAGTGGATGTCCGCTTCCTCCGGGACCACGACCTGGTCGATCATCCGCTGGATCTTCTCGGTCGGCAGGGCCACCGCGAGCGCCCAGTAGTAGATGGCGAGGCTGAACACCGCCACCACGACCATGTCCCACCACAGCGGGAACCACGGGTGCTTCAGCGGGCCGAAGTCGCTGGCGTAGACGATGAGCCCCATGCCGATCAGATAGGCGGGCAACCACTGTGCCGCCCGCAGATCGAGTTGTGGCGTGATCGGGTTCATCTTGAACACCCGGTTGGCGATGAGGATGACGTAGCCGATGAGGATCGCCACGCCCAGCTTCCAGTCGGTCTGCCATCCCGACCACAGGATCAGCAGGTTGGCGACGACGAAGGCCAGTGGCGACATCCAGGATCCGCCGGGCAGACGGTACGGACGGTCCGCGTTCGGCAGGCGGTTGCGGAATACGCCGAACGACAGCGGCGCACCGGCGTACATCAGCACGCTGGCGCTGGTGATCAGTCCTACCAGCGACTGCCAGCTCGGGAACGGCAGGAAGCAGATGCAGCCGGTCACGAACGCGGCGATGAGGCCGGGCCAGGGCACACCGCGCCGGGTGGTCTTCTCGAAGACCTGCGGAACGTAGCCGTTGCGGCTGAGGCCGTAGGACACCCGCGAGGACCCGGTGATGTAGATCAGGCCCGTACCGGCGGGGGAGACCACCGCGTCCAGATAGAGGACGGTGGCCAGCCAGCCCAGGCTGATGAGCGTGGCGACCTGGGCGAACGGACCGGTCAGGGTGTTGAACGCGGCGGTGGTCCAGGTGCCCTGGACCTGCGAGGCGGGCAGCGCGGCGAGGAAGACGACCTGCAGCAGGATGTAGATGATCGCGCCGATCACGATGGAGCCGATGACCGCACGCGGAATGTCGCGTTTCGGGTTCGCGCTCTCGCCGGCGAGCTGGTCGGCCTGCTCGAAGCCCAGCAGCGCGAAGATGATGCCACTCGTGGAAACCGCGCCCAGGATGCCCTTCGCGCCGTAGGGGTTGAACCCGTCGGCGGCGGTGAAGTTGCTGCCGTGGAACGAGATGATGGCGAACACGAAGATCGTCAGCAGTGGGATGCCGACCTTCCACCAGGTCGCCGCGCTGTTGGTGCGTGCCAGCAGCCGGATGCTGAGGAAGTTGACGGCGGTGATGACCGCCATCAGCACGATCGCGACGGCGATCCCGGAACCGGTCAGCAGGTCCTGGCCGCCCTTGATCGTCAGCCAGCCTTTCGCCCAGGAGTAGTGCTGGCCGTACGTGATCATCGCCAGCACCTCGATGGGTGCGACCGTGGCCGCCTGGAGCCAGGAGAACCATCCGAACGACGCTCCTGCGGCTCCGCCGAACGCGTAGTGCGGGAAGCGGGCCGTGCCGCCGGAGACCGGGTACATCCCGCCGAGCTCGGCGTGCACCAAGGCCAGAATCAAGATCGCGACACTGCCGATTCCCCAGGAAATGATCGCGGCGGGTCCGGCCACCCCCAGCGCCTTCTGGGCGCCGAACAGCCAGCCGGATCCGATGATCGACCCCTCCGATGCCCAGATCAGCCCCACGAAGCCGATCTCCCGCCTCAAGCCTGGCCGTCCGTCGCGCGTGACAGATGTCGCCTCGGATACGCTCATGGCCGCACCCTCATTCAAGGTGATATGCATCACAATCGTATCGCTGGGTCGTGCGCCGCGCCGGATGTGGGAAGCGCCCGTTTTCGGCGCTGTTCCGCTCCGAGTGGCCCCGCGCCAAGCGCGGCGCCCAGAACATCCACCGGCTTCGAAACCTGCAGGTCATCGGGGCCGGCTCGGTTCAGTGCTCGTGCCTGCCCTGCCGGGCCGCGGGTGCGGCTGCGCGGCCGTTGGCCGAGAAGTGCTGGTAGTCGGGTGGGGACCAGCGTCCGCCCCATAGCCAGCCGACCTCGCGCATTGCCGTGCTGACCGCATCGCCCCGGTGGATCATGCCCTTGTCGTGCCGGTTCCGGTCGAGGAAGACGGCACCGGCCGATGGATACACCACGTCGTTCACATCGACGTACGGGTTCTCCAGCGTGTTGATGTCCACGGCGTCGCCGTAGGAGTGCTGGGAGACCTGGGTGGGATCCCCGGTGACGGAGCGGCAGTTGAAGGCAGAGGTGTTGTCGGCGGCCATCGCCGCCACGTCGTTGCCGTCGAACTCGGCCATCACCCGCATCTGCCGGATCGGGAAGTGCGCCTCGAAGGCCCGCTCGAAGACGTACAGGAGCGGGGCCACCGCCTGCTCGCCGACCACGAGTTCGCCTGGGTGGACCCGGCCGTCGAAGCCCCAGTGGTTCATCTGGATCAACCGGAGTCCGGACGGCGGGACCGGGCATCCCGGATGCCAGCTGCGGCCGAGCTTGGAGGCCGGGACGTCCGAAACGCTCGCGTCCAGCGCGGGCACGTCTGCCCGCGGCGGCACGGCGGCCGCCGGGGGCCCCAGGCAGCAGGCGAGCAGGGCGGCGCCGGACATCGCGAGGGCGAAGGGCGTACGCCGGATCCTGGCCGTACGCGCGGAGGTCCTGGTCGAAGGGGGCGGGGTCTCGGCTGTACGAGGTGCGGGCTTGGTCACCGGACAGGAATAGCGTGCCCCAGCCGCGCGGATGCTGCTGACGGCGTCCGGCCAGCCGGATTTCGCCCAATACGCCCAACCGGCCGGTACCGGTCGGCCGAAGACTGTGCAGGAAAGCATGGCCCGGAGGCGAGGGACGTTACCTGCGCGGTCATTGGCATCCCCCCCTGCCACGTCGGTGGCCTGCGGAATGGATCCTGATCCGGAAGACGGCGGTCGTCGCCGTTCGGCGTGACACCGACCTCGGTGGGTGAGGGGGCGTTTGTATAACCTCAGAAGGGGGGTTGGCCTTTTCGGCGCTCGGCTTGGTCCTTTGGGGAAAAGCGTGGGGCGACTACGTGCGAAGCCGCCCCTTGCTTATTGCTGTGGAGTGGAGCGAAGCAGCCCTGTCTCCGGGCCGTACAGCGGTCTGGACCGGCTGGGCACAGCCCAGCTTTGACGCCCCGAAGCCCCGGAAAGAGAGGTAGACGCCGACCATGACCAACGAGTGGTACGTCCTCATCGAGGAGGACACCCGGACAACCGAGCACCCCGACGGTGTGGAACTGAAGCTGCATCGATGGACGCTGGTGGGCGCTCACCCCATCGGTCAGGATGAGGCGGAGGCGGTTGCGGCGGCCGAGGATGCGGCGCTGCACTACACGCCACGCGTACTGGCCCGGCATGCGCGGCCGGGAGACGAGCCGGCCCGGCATGCGTTCCTCGCTCAGGACGGTACCTGGGTCGTGCTGGTGAGGCAGCGTCACCGCGAGTGCCACATCAGGGTGACCACAGCCCGGCTCATGCACTCGCAGGCAGAGAAGGAAGCGCCGACGAAAAGCCTGAAGGAAAAGTTCCGCGGAGCCCTGGAAGGCCCGCCGGCCCTCGCGAAGCCGTGGGCCCCACCAGGCAAGCGGCAACAAGCCTGACTCCGAGCCCTCCCTCACCCACGCCGCGGTCCGGCTCGGCCAGTCCCGCCCAAGGAGCTGCGCCCAAAGGCGTCTTGTATCCGTGGGGCCTGCTGCTGGAGGCAGAAGTCGATGCGGCCGATGGCTCGGGACTGGGGGGAATGACGTCGAAGGCCCGCTTGTATGCATTACGACTTCAGGGTGGTTCCGCAACAAGGTCGGCGGATTCCGGCGCGCCATCGGGCGGTTTAGGGGTCTTTAATACTAATTTCCGTGACCGTAAGGAATCGATCTGCCACGGATCGTATCCACGTCACTCCATTGGAGATCACATGAACGAGCTTCGCAAGGCGGCCGTCCTGGTCGCTGCCCTGGGCAGCTTCGGAATGCTGGCCGCGGGCACGGCGCAGGCGCACGACGGCGGGAAGGGCGGCGACCAGTTCGGTATCGGGCAGAGCAGCAACTGCCGGTCGCACGACCTGAACGTCGACGTTCTCGGCCAGGTCGGCATCCTCAACGGCGTGCTGGGCAACGCGCTCAACGGCGAGGGCAACCCGGGTGCGCAGAACACCCACCTTGGTTCGAGCATGGGCTGCAACAACAGCGCCTTTTAACCAGAGGTTGTTGCAAAGTCCTGTGGCTGCCGCATCGCACCTGGCCAGGTAGTTGAGTCTCTGGCCTCGGGCGAGTGCCTACGACGGCTCATCGGTGCATGATGGGCGTCGAGACCATGACCAGCACAGACGCCACGGTCGAACCTGCGCCCTCAAGGGGCCGAAGCGACCACGTCGCCGACTTTGCAACAACCCTGCCGGTCGGCCTGCCCGTACGCAGCGCCTGCCGCACACCGAGCCGGAGCTGTGGCGGTGCGGGTGTGCCCGACTCTCGAAGGGGTGCGACTCCTTGGGAGGGACTGGCCGAGCTGAGGCTCGGCGAAACGATCGCGAGAGGTACGGCTGCTCGCCGGTCGAATGCCGCAGGTGGCTCCACCCGCCGATCCACATCGGCCGGGTGGTCGCCGCCGGAGGGCGCAGAAGCAGCGGAAGGATCACGTACCGCTTGCGAATCCGCAGGTCTGCGCTGGTGATGCGGTCCTCCAGGGAACTGTAACCACGTGCTTGTGAGGTCTGCTGGGAGTGGTCCAAGAGGCGGAGACGCCCGCCCTCGTGGCTGAGGCTGCGCGAGGGCGGGTGGTGTTGTCCGGCCCGGGTGGCTACAGGCCGCCGGTCATGTCGCGGACCGTCACCTGGGCTCCCGTGATGGTGTTTTGGGCTGTGGCGAGGAGCGTTTGGACGGTGGCGGAGGTGTTGCCGACTCCGGACGCGGCTGTGGCAGGGGTGGTGAGGGCACCGAGGAGTGCGGCGGTTCCCAGAAGTACGGCGGTGATTCGACGCATGGTGTTGTGCCTTTCGGGGCGGGGGGCGTGGTGTTCGGCTCGGCAGTCGATGGAGTCGCTGCTCTAACCGCCTGAGTTGGTGATCGGGCACGTCACCCACCCCAATGGAGGACCGGGGAGACATGCCGCATGACTGCTGTGCAAGGGACACGCGAGAACACCTCATACGTAGTACGGGATACGTAGTACGGGGGTTCAAGGCGGGCGCGCAGCGAGGCTTGTCCTGGCGCCCGTCTCAGGCGTTCCTCACGGACCCTTGGGAGGCCGGTCTTGACGTGGTGGGCGTGGGGTTGTCGGAGAGCTTCGCCGAGGTCACCTGAGGCTTCCGAGTGCGGTGACGGTTTTGATGATGATGGGGAGGATGCTGGCGGTTCCGAGGAGGATTGCGGCGGTCCGGCGCATGAGGGATTTCCCCTTGATGTGGTGGTAGTTGAGCTTGGCTCGGTAACTGGTCCAAGCTGCCGCACGACTGCTCAAGCCGGTGGATGGACACGCTGCCGGTTACCCGAACAGCGGCCACCCTTTCCGATAGCCACCCCGGCCGGCGTCAGAGCCCGCCCGGAGCTGAGATCGACCAACCCCCGCCTTCCGCATCAGCGGAACCCGGCCCGCCCTCCTGGGGATTGGACCGGATCGTTCAACCTCTATGGTGTGCATCGCAGAGGTTTGGTGATCGGCTCGGAGGTGCCATGTCCCCGCAGATGAGGTTGCGCGCGATAACGCTCGACTGCGCTGATCCGCTGGCTCTGGCGGCGTTCTACGAGCAAGCCACCGGCCTTGAACCCCACCCGAAATCCGATGCCGACTTCGCCGGACTCAACTGCGAGGACGAACTCTTCATCGGCTTCCAGCGGGTCGACGACTACCGGGCTCCGTCCTGGCCCGACCAGACCGTTCCCCAGCAGTTCCATTTCGACTTCGCGGTCGACGACCTGGACGAGGCCGAGGCCCGGCTGCTTGAGCTGGGAGCCAGCAAGCCGGATTATCAGCCGAATGAGGACCGGTGGCGGGTCCTTACTGATCCTGCTGGGCATCCTTTTTGCTTGGTCAAAGGATAATTGGCACTGATTCGACGAATACCCCTCATGGAGCTCCTGCACGATCCGGACCTGACCAGGCGATCGACCGTGTCTACGAAGGCCGGTGCAGCAGGCCACGTTCGAGGGCGACGACCACGGCGCGGGTCCTGTCGTTCACATCGAGTTTGGCGAAGAGCCGCAGTAGATGGGTCTTCACGGTGGCTTCCGCGATGACGAGCCGCTTGCCGATGTCCGCATTGGTGAGCCCGTCGGCGACCGCGTTCAGCACTTCGGCCTCTCGGGTCGTGAGAGGAGCCTGTACGGGCTGCCGCATCTTGGCGACGAGTTTCTGGGCCACCCGCGGGGCGAGTACGGTCTCCCCGCGCGCCGCCGCGCGAATGGCGTCGGCCAACTGGTCGCGGGTGGTGTCCTTGAGCAGATAGCCGATGGCGCCGGCCTCGACCCCGCGCTCGATGTCCGCGTCGGTGTCGTACGTGGTCAGGATCAGTACCCGGGTCCGCGGATGCCGGGCGACAATCTCGGTTGTGGTCGCGACCCCGTCGAGTACCGGCATCCGCAGGTCGATCAGTGCGACATCGGGTTCGTGCCGGTCGACGAGTTCGAGCGCCGCGCGCCCGTCGGAGGCTTCGCCGACGATCTCGATGCCGGGTTCGGAGGCGAGCAGGGCGATGACCCCGGCGCGCATCACCGTGTGGTCGTCGACCACGATGACGCGGAGTTTCCCACTGGTCATGCCGTCACCTCGTGCTCCGTGGGAGTCATGGGAACCATCGCGAGAACACGCGTACCGTCGCCGACCGAGCTGGTGACGGTGAGCCGGCCGCCCAGCTCGGCGAGGCGTTTGCGCATCCCGTCGAGCCCGAACCCGCGTGACTGCCCGATCACGAAGCCGCGCCCGTCATCGGTGATTTCCAGCTCGACGCCGTACGGCTGCGGCGTGAGCACGACGCTCACGGTGGAGGCCGCCGCGTGCTTGCGTACATTGGCCAGCGATTCCTGCGTACAGCGCAGCAGCGCGACCCTCGTCCGCTGGTCGCACACGGGGTCCGCCAGTTCCGCGACGACAGTGAGACCGGTGTCCTCCGTGAACCGGTCCAGGGTCCGGCGCAGCGTCTCGGCCACCGAGCCGGCGGCCACCCGGCTCTGCTCTGCGGAGCCCACCAGTTCGCGCGCCTCGGCGAGGTTTTCGCGCGCGGTGCTCTCGATCGAACGCAACTGCTGGGCGCTCCTGTCCGTATCGCTGTCGAGCCCCGCGCGCGCGGCTTCGGCGAGGACGACGATGGACGCGAATCCCTGCGCGAGCGTGTCGTGGATATCGCGCGCCATGCGCTCCCGTTCGTCGGCGGCACCCTGCCGCTGGTGGGCCTCGGACAGCCGGAGCTGGGCCTGCTCCAACTCCTCTATGAGCCTGGCGCGTTCGCCGCTCTGGGCCACGACCGAGTGGACCCACAGCCCGATCAGCACGCTGGCGGCGACCACGATGAGGGTGGAGACGACCGTGGACCCCAGGTACTCCAGGCTCCAGCCCTTCCGCAGCCAGCTCCCGGTCAGTGTCGACACGGTGGCGAGCCCGGTGAAGACCAGACAGGACCGCACGGTCCTGGCGAACAGCCAGAAGTGCGGCAGTGTCACGATGAACAGCGCCGCATAGCCGCTCCAGAGATACGCGATCCCGCCGAGCCCCAGGACCAGCACCCACAGATAGGTGTACGGGCGGAGCACGGGGTTGCCGGGGAACCGGTCGAGGACCGTGTAGCAGAGCACCAGAGCGCCTAGCAGCAACAACGGCCAGTACGTGCCGCCGCCCAGGTACTCCATCGTGGCAAGACCGGCGGCAAGACCGCCGAACAGCACCCAGCAGACCGCGTTCCACCGGCGCAGCGTCCTGGCCCAGAACGGGTCGGCGGGGTGGCCGAAGGCCGTGCCGCTGAAGGAGTTGGGACGGTTGTCGGCCCTCGACCGTGGAATCATGTGGATCAACCTACTTCGACCGCCACGGCCGCCGGCTGGGTCGCCCGCCGCATGCCGCGCGAGGGCCACCAGCTCCTCTCGCCGAGCAGCAGCATGACCGACGGCAGGATCATGATCCGGATGATGAAGGCGTCGAGCAGCACGGCGGCCGCCAGCACGAAACCGATCTGCTTCATCTCGATGATGTGAAGGAAGACGAAACTGGCGAAGACCGTCACCATCACCACCGCGGCGCTGGTCACCACGGCCGCCGAGCTGCCGATCCCGTCGAGCACCGCCTTGCGGGTCGGTACGCCGGCGAGGACGGCCTCCCTGATCCGGCTGACCACGAACACCTGGTAGTCCATCGAAAGACCGAAGAGGATCACGAACAGGAACAGCGGTACGCGGGAGCCGATCGAACCGGTGGAGTGGAAGTCCAGCAGGCCCTCGGCCCACTTGGCCTGGAACACCAGGACCAGCAGTCCCAGCGCGCCCGCCGCGGACAGCAGGTTGAGTGCGACGCCGATCAACGCGAGCACCACGGAGCGGAACGCCAGCACCGTCATTCCGAAGGTGACGAGCAGCAGCGCCCCGATGACCAGGGGCAGTTTGCCGTTCTGGTGGGCGGGATAGTCGGCGGCCCGGGCGACATCGCCGGTCACCCCGGTCTCGGCCCCCGGTATCCGCCCGGCTGTGGCGGGCAGGTAGTCGCCCCGCAGGCGGGCGAGGGACTTCCCCGCCTCGGCGGAGTTCGCGAGGTAGGGCACGGACAGCTCCAGCACACTGACGCGGTGGTCGTCCGAAGTCCGCAGCCGAGGCCGGCCGGTGAACAGCGGGTCGGCCTGCGTGCGCCGCCCGAGCTCCTCCAACGCTGCGGCCACCTCATCGGCGCGGTCCGGCCGGGCGCGTACGACGACCTGATGTGTGACCCGCAGCTCCGGGAAGGCCTCGTTCAGCCGGTCGTACGTCTGCATCGCGGGGATGGCGCGCGAGTGGGTGTCCCGGCCCATCTCCACCAGCTTCAGCCCCGTCAACGGGGCGGCCAGGCCCAGCAGAACGAGCACCGAGATGCACAGGGTGGCCGCGGGATGCGTGCTCGCGGGCCGCATCAGCGCCGCCCACACCCGGCTGGTTCCGGCCTTCCGCACCCTCCGTGGCGTACGCGTCCTGCGGGCCGCCCGGCGCTCGGCCCGCTGCCCGGTCTTGACAAGGAGCGCGGGCAGTACCGTCAGCGAACTGGCCACGGCGACCAGGACGACGACGATGGTGCCGGTGGCCAGCGAGGAGAAGATGACGTCGGAGGCCAGGTACAGCGTGGCCGTGGAGACGACGACCGCGAGTCCGGAGACCACGACCGCCCGCCCCGAGGTCGCCGCGGCCAGCTCTACGAGTGCCTCGGATCCGAGCCTGCCGCCGGAGCGCGCCCGCTCCTCCCGTTCCCGCTTGAGGTAGAAGAGCGTGTAGTCGACGCCGACCGCGAGGCCGATCAGGATGATGACGTTCGTGCCGACCCCGGCGTCGGGCGAGACGTGCGAGGCCACCATCGACAGGCCCATGGCCGCGGCGATCGACGAGAGTGCCAGCAGCAGCGGCACGGTGGCCATGAGGAGGGAGCCGAACACGAGCAGCAGGGTGATCAGGGTGACCGGCAGGGTGATCGCCTCGGAGAGCGCCAGGTCGCTGCCGCGCTGAGCCTCCACACCCTGGCTGGTGGAGGGGCTCCCGGTCTCCTCCACCAGCAGATCCGGATGACTCTTCTGCACCGCGGCAGTCTGCGCGCGCAACGGACCGACGTGCTTGCGTGCGTCCAACTCCGGCCCCTTCATGGTCACTTGCACCAAGAGGACCTTCCCGCTTCCCGAGATGCGCGGCCCGGCCACGCCCTCGACTTCGGGCAGCTTCGTCATCCGGGCAGCGATGTCCCGCGCGGCGGCCTCGGAAGCCCGCTGGTCCAGAGTGTCGGATCTGGCCGAGACCAGCACCTGCTCGACGGGCTTGCGCTGCAGATGTCCTTCGGACGCCATCGCCTCCGCGCGACCGGCCTCACCGACCCGGTAGTCCTCAGTGGTGGCGTTGTGGGTGCCGACCGCGATGCCTAGGCCCAGACACAGCACCACGAACACCAGCCATCCAGTGATCGCGCGCCAGGGGTGCAGGGCGCTCCAACGAGCGGTGCGCACAGGTAGTTCTTTCATGGGGAAAGCGTTGCCGGTCATGCCATGCGCGCGACAGCACCGCCCGGTTGTACCTTCCGTCCACCGGTCGGTGGACCCTTCTGGTGGGGCTGCCCCCCCGGAACCAATCTCAAGGGTTGGCTGCTGGCGTACTGGTGACGGTCTGGCAGTCACGCAGGCCAACGTCCCGCCACTTGCCTCCTCCTTCGTGAGACCAGTGAAGTACCTGAGTACTGAACTGAGTACGACAGCTCAGGTCCGTGCCTGGCCGGGAGCTGGAAGCTGGGGCCATGACAACACCGCCTTCCATCTGCCCGCCGCCCCTGCCGCCGACACCTCCGCTGCCACATGGGCAGCGGCGAACTCGGCGTGCCTGGACGGTCGTCACCGTCGGCGCGCTGGTTCTGGTGCTTCTCGCTGGCGGCGTGGTGTGGTGGCTGACGCGGGACGACGACAACTCCCCGCTGGCCGGGCGACCGCGCGTGACGGATACCGCGGCCGGCCTCTCGTACGCCGTGCCGGAGGGCTGGAAGCGCAACGACGGCAAGAGCCTGATCCAGGCCTTCACTTCCTCGATCACCACGAAGGGGCCCGACGGCCATGGCGGATCCGCCGTGCTCGCCGGGCGGGGCGGGCCCGTCGACGAGTCCGCGCTGCAGCAGCGGACGGAGACGGCGGCGCGTTCCAACGCGGAGTTCTTCTACCCGGACGGCAAGTCGACGGTGGAGGAGTCCCGGCCCACGACAGTGAGCGGCCGTTCCGCGTACACGGTGGTGCTGAGCACGCGCGACGACAGCGGGAGGGCAGGCCGGATGCGTCTCACCATCGTCGCGCAGACCGGCGACCGGTCGGCCTTCCTCCTCGGAGTCACCGAGTCACCCGAACCGGCCGACAACCGCGAGGTCGACGCGGTCCTGGCCAGCGCGGCGGTGGGCTAGTAGTACTCCGTTAGGTCTTCCTGGCGGGCCTGTTCGGGAGCATGGTGGGTGGGTGGACGCACATGAAGTGATGCGTGTTCGGGCGAAGTTGGCGTTGTTCGTGGCGGATGTGTTCGCCTCGGTGCCGCGCAAGGACCAGCGGGCCAAGAGCGACTGCTATCTGCGGGGACTGATGACGGATGGTCGCCGCAAGTCGATCCAGGCGATGGCCGGCCGCCTGCCGGACGGTAACGAGCAGAACCTGCAGCAGTTCGTGAACCAGTCGACCTGGGACCCGGTGCCGGTACGACGGCGCATTGCTGAGCGGATGGTGCCGCAGGTCGTCCCGGATGCGTGGGCGGTCGATGATGTGTCGTTTCCCAAGGACGGGAAGATGTCGGTGGCGGTCGCGCATCAGTACTGCGGGGCTTTGGGCAAGCAGGCCAACTGCCAGGTCGCGGTGAGCGTGCATGCGGTCTCCGACACCGCGTCCTGTCCGCTGCAGTGGCGGTTGTTCGTGCCTCAGGAGTGGGTGGACGATCCCGAACGGCGGCGCAGGACCGGGATACCCGAGGAGCTCGGGCACCGGGAGAAGTGGCGCCTGGCCCTGGACATGCTGGACGAGCTGGCCGGATGGGGGTTGTGCCCGCCGGTCCTGGTGGCCGACGCCGGTTACGGCCAGAACGCCGACTTCCGCGACAGTCTGGACACGCGGGGCATCGGCTATGTCGTGGCCGTCCGCTCGGATATGGCCGTCCACCCGCACGACGCCAGGCCGGTCACGCCGCCCTGGTCGGGCAACGGCCGCAAGCCGCAGCCCCGCTACCGGGACAAGCCGTCCCCGGTGGCCGCGCTGGCGGCCGGCCGGGGACGGCAGGCCTTCACCGAGATGACCTGGCGGGAAGGCTCCCGCGGACCGATGCGCTCACACTTCCTGGCGCTGCGGGTGCGGCCGGCCGGGGTCCGGGCCCGCCGCCTGGTCCAGGCCGCCGCCACCGCCCAGGAGGGAGTCTGGGACGGGGTCCTGCCCGAGGCCACTCTGCTGGTCGAGTGGCCCGAAGGCGCCGAAGCGCCCACCGACTACTGGCTGTCCAGTCTGCCCGCCGACACCGTGTCGGCTGAACTGGTCCGCCTGGCCAAGATCCGCTGGCGCATCGAGCACGACTACCGGGAACTCAAACACGGCCTCGGGCTCGACCACTTCGAGGGACGTTCCTGGACCGGCTGGCACCACCACGTCACCCTGGCCACCGCCGCCCACGCCTTCCTCACCGAACAGCGCCTGGCCCCAAAAGCCGATACACCGGACTCACCCTCTACCAGATTCTCGACATCATCCAGGACCTGCTGAACTGCTGGACCGGCACCTGCACCACCTGCCACCGCCCCCTGCCCGGAACACCCACCACCAGCCAGAACCCAAGAGCCAGAACGACCTAACGGAGTACTACTAGCGGCAAAGGGGGAGTGACCGAGATACGCGCCAAAGGGGGAACGGGATGATCTTGAAGTTCTGATGCGCTTGGACTCACCTGCGGCGGCGGGCAGCGGGGTCGCGTTCGGCGACGTGCCGGGCGACCGAGTCGACGCCGGGACGGGCGTACCGCTCCAGGGAGCGGACGGAGGCGTGTCGGGAGCGGGCCAGCAGCATCGGGGTTGAGGTGCCGTCCTCCGCGTCGTGCGTCAGGGCACTGTGACGTAGGCGGTGGAGCGTCCACCCGTCCAGGTCCTCGATGTCCTCGGGTGAGGCGAGCGGGTTGGCCAGTAGCCGCGTCTTCTCCTCGAAGATCTCCTCAGCGCGGCGGTAGGAGAGCCGGGCCCGGCTCGTCTCCGGGCAGACGTCGAGCGTGGGTGTTCCGGCTGGAGCCTTGCGGTCGGTGAGGAACAGCGGGCCGCGGGTGCGGCGGCCGATGAGGCGGGGCAGCGACTGGGCGGTGCCGGACTGCCAGTGAATCCACTCGGTCGCCCCGCCCTTGGCGGTGATCCTGCCGCGCTTGTCCTGTGGGTACAGGTCTTCCACATTCAGGCACAACACCTCGTCGGCCCGTGCGGCGGACTCGTAGAGCATCTTCCACTGCGTTTTCTCTCGCAGGGCGACGTCCAGGCGCCACAGCGCGGCGATCTGGTTCAGTGCCAGGGCCTTGGTGCGGTCGGGCGGTGCCGGCCGCCGCTCGATGCCGATCGTGGGATCGGCTCCGATCCAGCCCTGGCCCTGCCCCACCAGCCGATTGCCTTGTGAGCGATGGACAGTTCGCGGTTGACGGTGTCGGCGCCCATCTCGTCCGCCCGCGCCGCCGCCAGCTCGGCCAGCACCTCCGGCAGCGCCGGATCGTCGATCGCGGCGACGGGTAAGAGGGGCGGCTTCGCGCTCCGGCGGGCCGGACTCGTCGGCGCGGGTTCGCCGGTGAGCATCCATCCCCACGTCGTCAGCAAGATCCTGTAGATCCGCGCGGAGGACTTCGCGATGCCCGCGCCGGTGAGGCACCGCTCGACCGCCGCGATGTACGTGGCAGGAGGAGCGGACATGGGCACGACGCGGGCGCGCGGCAACCGCAACGCGCCCCCGCCTCCGAGTTCGGTCACTGGTTCGATCGTCACGCCCGCCCCGTCCTCCCGGCACTGCCCCAGTAAATGCGTACACCTCGCCCCGAGGACGACGGATTGCCCCGCCGCAGGTCGCGGTGATCACGGCAGGGGCTCCGCCGCAGTAAATCCGGCATTTACTGCGGCAGTTGTGCCTACGTCTCCACAATCGAGCATCTGCCCCAATGCGGTTCCGCTGTGCGGACTTGAGGGGAGGGGACTGTCAGTGCCCGACGCCGACCAGGCCAGGCGCCAGCGTGTTTGCCTGGGTCATACCCCCAGGTCCTCCGTCACGGGAAGGCACTCGGCGAGCAGGTCGACGACGTCGCGCCAGGCTCGCTGTGCGTGCTGTGGGTGGTAGCCGACGCCGGGACGCACGGTGTGGTCGACCGTCGGGTGGTGGAAGGCGTGCAAGGCGCCGCCGTAAACCGCGAGGCGCCAGTCGACGCCCGCGGCCTGCATCTCAGAGGTGAACGCGTTCCGTTGCGCGGGCGACATGATCGGGTCTTCCGACCCGACCCCGGCCCACACCGGGCAGCGAATGCGCGCCGCCTCGCCCGGTCGGCCCGTGATAGTTGCGTTGACTGTCCCGATCGCGCGCAGGTTGACGCCGTCGCGCCCGAGTTCCAGCGCGATGGCGCCCCCGGTGCCGTAGCCGACGGCGGCTATCCGGTCGGGGTCGGTCCGCGGTTCGGTGCGCAACACGTCGAGCGCCGCGTGGCCGATGCCTCGCATCCGGTCGGGGTCGGCGAGCAGCGGCATGCAACGGGCCAGCATCTCCTCGGGGTCGCCCAAATAGCGCCCGCCGTGAAGGTCGAAGGCCAGCGCTACATATCCCAGTTCGGCGAGAGCGTCGGCCCTGCGGCGCTCGACGTCGCTGAGCCCCGTGCCCTCTGGCCCGAGCAGCACCGCGGGCCGGCGGTCGACACCGGCCGGGAGCGCGAGGTGCCCGATCATCGTCAAACCGTCGGCCGGATACTCGACCGTACGCGTCGTAATCGTCGTCATGAGACTGGACTGTAGTGATCGTCGGGCCCGGTCCGGCCGGTGTTCTGCCGCTGGCAGAACAGCCCGGGTAGCCCAAATACGGCGATGGCTCACAAGAACCGTCACAAACCCCGTCCCCACGGCAGCGCTATCGGATCACCTGCCCAGGCCACGGTGTTGGGCCGCGCTCGGCGTCGCGACCGGTCAGCGCGATTCGCGCGCCCAACGCCTCGGCGATCGCCCGTCCGATGCCACCGGCGGCGAGCGCTCCGTCAGCCCGCCTCCGAATGGAAGTCGGCGACACCACGCTCGATAAGCGCCTGCTGCCGCCCCCGCGCCGACTCGTCAAGCCACTCACACGCTCATTCCGAAATGATCAGCAATAGAGGCGCTTCGAAGTGGATTCTGATGATGCGCTCGCCGCCTTACTTCGGAGGTAATCGTCTCGGCCGGACTGCGCGGGCTAGGTTGGGGTTCTCGCCGCGTGAGCAGGACGCGGACCATATGGAGGGGTCAATCATGTCCATAGAGACATCTACGAACACACGGACCGCCGTTGAGGAGTTACTGCGCAGAATCGGTGAGGGCGACCCCGAGCGCATCGCTGAGCTGTACGCCGAGCAGAGCGATTGGAAGCTGAACTGGCCGGAGGCCGAGCACGGTCGTACTGTCACGCCCTGGATCCGTCATCGGTCCACCCGGGCCGACGCGGCAGCCCACTATCGCGAACTTGCTGAGCACCATGTGCCGGATCAGGTGGCGACTGAGGTCGAGCGCATCCTCATCGACAGCAACGACGCGGTCGTGATCGGCGAGATCCGCCAGACTGCTCGGTCCACCGGACATGCGTATCGCGCGCGGTTCGCTATGCACCTCACCTTCGAAGACGGCCTGGTCACCCGGCACCATATCTACGAGGACAGCCTCGCCGTTGCTCAGGCATTCGACACCGAAGAACAGTGAAAAGCCACCAGGATGAGCATGAGGACGCTGGTTGCAGCCACTCGTTGATGGCTGCGACCAGTACGGTCGCTTCGTAGAGGACGGCCGGCTTGTCGGATCTCGTGGGACCGCGCGGTGCCGCTTGAGGCGGTTGATTCCGCACTCCACCGCGCGGCGCTTTTCGACGACCTGCTTCGCAGGCGCGCCCCGAAGGTCGTCCGAGGGGCGGAGACCCAGGTCACTTACGGCAGGCCCTTGCGCATCAGCGTGCACATGGTTTCGTACCGGAGGATCGAGCCATCGGGGGCCTCCGCGTCCCAGGCGTCCGGTTGCCGGTCGTAGGCCACGTAACCGAGTCGCTCGTACAGGGCGCGCGCACGCGGGTTGTTCTCCTCGACTCGCAGCTCGGCCCGCCGCACTCCACGTGACCGGATACGGCCTTCCGCGGCCCGGATGAGCAGCGTGCCGACGCCGTGCGACTGTAACGCGGGCATCACCGCGAGCTGCCACAGATAGCCCGCACCGGGAGTGGCACGGTAGTCGATGCCGCCGATCGCCACGGGCAGACCGGTTGCCGTGCAGGCCGCCAGGTAATCCACCTCGCCGGTCTCCGCACGCTCCAACTCCTTGGCCACCTGCTGGAGATGGGTGGGGGACCCGGACCAGGAGCAGGCCGGAAGATCGGCGGGCGTCAAGTCGCGGACCGCGATCGGTACGACCACTTCGGTCCCCGACGTGTGCTGAAAGTTCATGCCCTCATCCCAGCAGTGCGGCAGCGACACCACCACGGAATTTTGGAACCGGTCAGTCAGAGCCGACGGGTCCACCTCGTGCTGGGTGATCGGTGCGAGACGCTCGTTCCGGAGCGCGGTCGTCTCCAGCCATGTGCTGAGGTGACGAGGTGAGTGCCTGAGTCGCGCGGCCGGGAGCCTCGGTGCTGGATCCGTGGGCGAGGTCGTGGCCAAGCCGGGTCGGGTGGTGGTGGACTGTTTGGCCGTTGCGGATGGTGGCGATGAGTCCGGCTTCGCGTAGGGCCGAGGCATGTCGTGACGCCGCTGCGGGGGATACGCCGAGGACCGCGGCGAGTCGCCCGGTGGTGAGGGCGGGCGTCCTGATCACAGTGATCAGTGCTGCGGCCCTGGTCGTGCCCAGGAGCGTCACGAGGGCCTGGGGCGGGGCGTGGAGTTCAGGGTCGCGGGCGAGGGTGGCTCCTGTTGCGGGGTAACTCACGGTCACCGAGTCCGTCAAGGGGTTGAAGGTGATCCTGGTGGTCAGGACCGAAGGCTGGAGGATCACGGGACGGCCCTGGAGGGATTCTTCGCCGTCGAAGATGGTGTTCAGGCGCAGATGCCGGCCGTCCCAACTGACTGATGGATGAAGGGAGTTCAGCAGGGCGCCGGGGCCGGCGACCGCGCCATGGGCCTGGGCCTTGGCGGCCGCGGTCGCCACCGCTGAGGTGATGCGCCGCCTGTAGGGGTCGAGGGCGGTGGCGCGAAGGCTGACGAGCATCCGGTTCAAGATGGTGGTGGCGCCTTCGTGTCCGTCGGCCAGTGCTCGCGTGAAGGGGGTCAGGGCCCTGGACAGGGCGAGGTCTCGCAGCTGAGCGACCGCGGGCGGGGACTCCAGATCGACCGGTTCCGGCGCTGGATGGGTGACCGGGGCGAAGAAGCCCGGAATGTAGATGTCCGTATACAGGTCGAAGAGTCTGCTGTGTTGGGGGTTCCAGGTGCGGGCGACCTCGCACCGCCATGCCGACAGTCGGCTCACGGAGGTTCGGCCGGCCAGATGGGCGCCGCCCAGCGCGAGTTCGTAGCCGAAGGCGGGTGTGTCGGCGACTGTTGTGCGTTCAAGGTCGTCGCGGCTCAGGCGGATCCGTATCAACGCGTCGTCTCCCGGTGGGATCCCTGACGGTACTGGTCGTGGAGCCTTTGCATTGCGGTGCAAAAGCCTAGCCGCCGCGGTTTCGGGAGTCGATTGTGTAGTCGCTGCCCGGCCGGTGAAGGGTTCGGCAGCCAACTATGGGAGGGGACGCATCGTGAGGCAGGCCAGCCACAGCGCAACGGCACGCACCCGGACCAAGGTCGGCGCGGGGATCGTAGCGCTCGCAGCGATCGCGTTCGCGGCGGGGGTGATGCCGGCGTCGGCTGCGGCACCGACCGCGACGCACCAGAGCGGTGGGACCGCGTCGCCAGCGGTCAGAGACGGGGAGATCGTGGAGCTCTGGAATCTGAACAGCCAGCACTGCATGTCGGTGGGGGGCGGGAGCACGGCCGGCGGGGCCGGGATCATCCAGTGGTCCTGCTACGGCGGCGCGGAGCAGTACTGGGGTCTCTACCCCGTCTCGAACACTGGCGGCGGCTACCAGATCAGGAACAAGAACAGCGGCAAGTGCCTGGCCGATCCGGCGAGTTCGCGCAACGCCGGTGTCCAGCTGATCCAGTACGGCTGCGACAACGGGCCGGAGCAGACCTGGTACTTCCAGACGAACCCGGACACGGGTTTCACGCAGATCAGCAACCGGGTGAGCGGCATGTGCGCCGCGGTCGGTGGTTCGAGTACGACGCCCGGCGCCCCGATCGTCCAGTGGAACTGCACCGGCGGCTCCGAGCAGCGGTGGACGACCTCCGCGTGACCGCCGAACGCCGGGCCGTCAGGGCCTGATGACCCACGTCTCGCGGCTTCGTCTCACGGAGCCGCGAGACTCATCCGCACCGCTGCCACGCCGCGTCACCGTGTCGGCCGGTCCGTCCCGAGCTCTGCGAGCTGGGTGCGGGGGACGAACGTGTGCAGCTCCCGCCGGATGTGCTGCGACGCAAGGGCCACAGAGGGCCGCGCGAACGAGGGGCGGGGCACGCCTGTTCACCTCTCCAGCCACGCAGGGCCTGTGGTGACACCAGGCATACGTCGGCGATGCTGGGGTCCTTGTCGCCCAGGCTTGGCTCGCACGGTCTCACGGGCATGGCGCCGCAAGCCCGCAGTTTGCGAGAGGGACGTCTCAACCCCGCCCGGGCCGTGCCGCGTTGTTCCCGGCCCGCCCGGGCCCGCTCCGTGCGACATGCCGTCGGCTCAGCGGGGCTCGCCGAACCAGCGGTCGAGCGCCGGCTCCAGGTCCCCTGCGTCGGCCCAGCACACGTACCCGTCCGGCCGGATGAGCATCGGCTCGGTGTCGGCGCCCTGGCCCACCCGGTCCACCCGGTCCGACCAGGGGCCGGCGATCGTGGCGAACGCGTCGGCCGGGTCGAGCAGGATGCCGCGCCCGGACCGCAGCAGTTCGTGCACCCGGGCCGTACCGAGGTCCAGGTCCGGTGCCGGCCGGCCGACGAGCGGATGGGTTTCGTCGCCCGGCATCGGGTAGCGGAGGGCCATCCCGGACATCAGGTCGGCGAGATGGCGCTGGACGTCCGGGAGTTGAGCCATCGCCGTGAAGAGCTCCCGGGCGGCCAGCACGTCCGGATCGCGGGTACCTGCCCAGTCCATCAGGAGGCTCTGTGCCCGGACGTTGCGCAACACGGCGGCCCCGGCCGGATGCCGTTCCGCGTGATATGTGTCGAGCAGGTTCTTCGGTGCCCAGCCGTGCACGGCGGCGGCCAGCTTCCAACCGAGGTTGAGCGCGTCCTGCATCCCGGTGTTCATGCCCTGCGCGCCCAGCGGAAGGTGGACATGAGCGGCATCGCCCGCCAGGAACACCCGCCCGTGCCGGTACTGCTCGACCTGCCGCGACGCATTGGTGATACGGCGGGCGTAGCGCAGTTCGAGCAGGTGCACCCGCGTTCCGAACACGGTGCTCAGGCCGTGCCGGATTTCGTCCTCGGTGACCGGGGTCTCCCTCGGCAGCGACCGGCCCGGCCCGCCGATGACCAGTCGGCGCAGCTGCCTGCCCTGCGGATCGGTGCCGAGCGGGAACAGCGCCGCCCAGTGCCCGTCCTCGCCCCAGGTGTGCGACGTGGCCGGGTCGACGCCGCCCAGCCGGACGTCGGCGGCGATGATCGTCAACGTACCGGCCTGACCGGGGAATTCGGCCCGCAGCAGCGACCGTACGGTGCTGTGCGCTCCGTCGGCGGCGACGAGGTAACGGGAGTGGAGGGCGGCGCCGTTGGCGAAGGTCGCGGTGACTCCGTCGTGGTCCTGGGCGAGGCCGACCAGTTCGTGGTCCCTCCGGGCGCGCAGGCCGTGTGCGGCGAGGTGCTGTTCGAAGAACCCCTCGATGACCACCTGCGGCACGGACCGCCAGGGCAGACGGTGCCGGTTGGAGTGGATCGGGAGGGGGATACCGGCGAAGTGGCCAGTGGTGACGGGGTGATCTCCGGTGGCCAACAGGGGCTCAAGCAGGCCCCGTTGGTCGAGCGCCTCCAGAGTGCGGGACTGCACGCCGCCTGCCTTCGACAGGTCGCTGCGCTGCGACAGCTTGTCGACGAGCACGGTCGACACCCCCGCCGTCAGCAGCTCGTTGGCCAGCGTCATTCCGGTCGGGCCGGCGCCGGCGATGAGCACATCGGTGTCCACGGACTCTCCTTTGACTGTGTCGATCGGGACAGGAGCAACGCTGCGTCGGCCGAGTCGACCGGGCCAGTAACAGCCGTGATTCCGTTGGTACTTGACACCGTCTAACCTCGGTTCGGTGGAATCCGACTACGCATCCGACTACGACGACCTGGATCGTCGGCTCGTGCATGCCCTGCAGATCGACGGCCGTGCTCCCTTCAGCACCATCGCCGAGGTTCTCGGCGTGTCGGATCGCACCATCGCCCGCCGGTACGCCCGGTTGCGGTCGGCCGGGGCGGTACGGGTCCTGGGCGGGGTCGATTCGACCGCGCTGGGCGCCGTGCTGTGGTTCCTGCGGGTGCGATGTGCGCCCGCCGCGTCGCTCCCGGTCGCCGAGGCGCTGGCCAGACGCCCCGACACGTCCTGGGTGAGCCTCCACTCCGGCGGCACCGAGATCACCTGCGTGGTCCGTACGGAGAGCGAGGCGGACAGCGAGGCACTGCTGCTGGCCAAACTGCCCCGCACCCCGCGGGTGGAGGGCGTGACCGCGCACTCTGTGCTGCACGCCTTCTACGGCGGCCCGGACAACATGGTCGGAAAGTTCGGGTCGCTGGACGCGGAGGCGGTCGAGCGACTGCGCCCGCCTCCGGTGCCGCACCGACGGGGACCGGCGCGGCTCGACGACGGTGACCGCAAGCTCCTCGCCCTGCTCGCCACCGACGGCCGGGCCGGGTTCGAGCAGTTGGCCGCGGCGACCGGCTGGTCACCGACGACGGTCCGGCGCCGGATGACGGAGCTGCGCGAACACGGCCTGCTCTATCTCGACGTCGACGTCGACCTGCGCATGTTCGGCGTGAACGCCCGAACCCTGCTCTGGCTCTCGGTCGCCCCCGCGCACCTGGAGGAGGCCGGTCAGGCGCTGGCCGGGCATCCGGAGATCGCGTTCGCCGCCGCCACGACCGGGCCGACCAACCTGTACGCGAGCGTGGTGTGCGCGAACCAACGGGAGCTGTACCGGTACCTGACCACCCGGATCGCCGCCCTCCCGGCCATCACACACCTCGAAACGGCACCAGTGATCAAGACCGTCAAGCAGGCGGCGAACCGGACGTAACGACCGACCAGCACCCACCAACACCCCGGCCCGGCACTTTGCGATGCCGGCCGGTCCGGTCCGTCAGCCTCCGTCGGCCTTCAGCAGGTCCGCGCACTTCTCCCCGATCATCATCGTCGTGATGCACGGATTGACCGCCGGCAGGAACGGCATCACCGACGCGTCCGCCACCCGCAGTCCGCGCACGCCCTTGACCCGCAGCTGCGGGTCGAGAGCCGCGTCCGCGTCGTGCGGCGCACCCATGCGTACGGTGCCCGCCGGGTGGTAGACGGTGTTGTGGGTCTTGCGGATGTAGTCAAGGAGCTCGTCGTCGGACCGCGTGTCCGTGCCCGGGGCCAGCTCCCTGCCGGCCCAATCGGCCATCGCGGGACGGGAGACGATCTCCCGGGCGAGCCGCAGGCCCGTCGTCATCACGCGTACGTCGTGCTCGTCCGTGAAGTAGCGCGGGTCGACGCGCGGCTTGTCGCGGAAGTCGCGGGTGCGCAGCCGGATGGTGCCCGTCGAGCGGGCGCGGGTGACGTTCGGGGTCAGACAGAAGGCGTTGTCGGTGGTGGGGTAGCCGCGCCGGTAGGTGTTCATGTCGAACGGCACCGAGCCGTAGTGGAACATGAGGTCCGGGCGGTCAAGGCCCGGCTCGGTGTCGGCGAAGATGCCGATCTCCCACCACTGCGTGGACGTGGTGACCATCGGGCGTTTCGCCTCCCACATGATCACGCCCTCCGGGTGGTCCTGCAGATGCGAGCCTACGGCGGGGAGGTCGACGGCCACGTCCACACCGGTTTCGCGCAGATGCCCGGCCGGGCCGATGCCCGACAGCATCAGCAGCTTGGGGGAGTCGATCGCGCCGCAGGACACGATCACCTCGCGCCGGGCGCCGACGCTCCCGGTGTGGATCAGGTCCGGCGCCTGGTACTCGACCCCCGTGCAGCGCATGTCTCCGTCGAGCACCAGGCGTTTGGCGTGCAGGCCGGTGCGCACCTCCAGGTTCGGCCGCTTGCCCAGAACAGGGTGGAGGTAGGAGACCGAGGCGGAGGAACGGGTGCCGTCCGGGCGGCAGTTGATCTGGAACCAGTGCGCGCCGCGCTTGACCGTCGTGCCGGTGTTGAACGGCGTGACGGGGATGCCGGCCTCGGCGCAGGCCGCCAGCAGGGCCGATCCGCATGGGTCGTTCGGCGGGACGGTGCGGATGGTCACCGGGCCGGTGCGGCCGTGGTGGTCACCGGGCGCGTCGTTGGTCTCCAGGCGCTGGTAGAGGGGGAAGCAGTCCGCGGCGCTCCATCCCGTGCAGCCCAGGGCGCCCCACTCGTCGAGGTCCTCGGCCGGGGCCCAGAAGGCGATGCAGGAGTTGTGCGAGGAGCAGCCGCCGAGCACCTTGGCGCGGGCGTGCCGCATGAAGCTGTTGCCGTTCTCCTGCGGTTCCACCGGGTAGTCCCAGTCGTAGCCGGATTCCAGCAGACCCATCCACCGGTCGAGGCGCAGGATGGCGTCGTCGCCGACATCGGAGGGCCCGGCCTCCAGGACGCAGACCGTGACGGACGGGTCCTCGGTCAGCCGTGCGGCCACCACCGCCCCGGCGGTGCCGCCGCCGACCACCACGTAGTCGAACTCCTCCACGTCAGCTCCTTCTCGTCGCACGATGCGCTGTCATGCGCGGTCTCACACGCCCTCTCGCGCCCGGTCTCACGCTCCGCCGTGGGCCGACGGGGGCTCCGGCAGTTCCTCGATGGCGTGTTCGGCGAGAACGCCGGTCTTCCCGCGCTGGACGAACCAGTAGTAGGTGAAGCCCCCGACCGCGACGACGCCGACGAACAGGACTCCGCCCCAGCGCAGGTACCAGTGCTGGGGCCCGGTGGCGTTGTAGACCTCGGCGCGCGGCCACAGCAGGTTGACCGTCATCGCGGCGCCCCAGAGCACGGCCAGGATGTTGACCGGCAGGCCGAGGCGGCCCAGCGAGAAGTGGTCGGCCGCCGACGTCCAGCCGCCGCGCAGCCGCTGTACCAGCATGGGCAGGGTGACCAGCAGATAGGCGACGTAGATCATGACGATGGCGATGCTGGTGACGACGGAGAAGATCTGCGGCTGGTTGATGTTGACGACCAGGATGGCGATCGCCACGAACCCGATCAGACAGGTGGCGAGGACCGGAGTCCGGAACCTCGGGCTGAGTCTGGCCAGCTTCGAGCCGGCCGGCAGGTTGTTGTCCCGGGCCATGGCGAAGGCCAGCCGCAGACCGGCGGTCTGCACGGACAGCGCGCACACGGTGATGGCGATGACGACGCACCACAGCACGGCCTGGCCGACCGTCTGGCCGAGCGCGGCCTTCACCACGTACTGCAGACCCTCCACGGACAGCTGCTTGGCGTGCAGATCAGGGGTGGCCAGCAGCGCGAAGAGCAGGATCAGGCCGCCGAGGACGAAGGAGGCGATGAGCGCGCGCAGGATGGCGCGCGGAGCGTTGCGTGCCGGGTCGATGGACTCCTCCCCGAGCGAGGAGGCAGTGTCGAAGCCGTACATCACATACGCCGAGGCGAGCGAGGCGGTCAGAAACGCGCCGAGGTATCCGAGCGTCTGCCCCTGGCCGTAGCCCTCGGTGTGCACGATGGCGCTCGGTCCGCGCGTGATGTGTGCGGCGAGCAGTACCACCAGCACCACGGCGGCGATCAGCTCGATGAAGACTCCGGCGGAGTTGATGGTGGCCATCAGCTTCACCCCGAAGGCGTTGACCAGGGTGGTGAAGACGATCAGGATCGTGCCGAGCAGCACGGCGTTGGCAGCCGCGTCGTACTTGCCCGTGCCGTCCCCGACGACCTGGAAGACACTGGAGATCTGAGGCAGCGTCAGCTGGTAGGCGAGGGCCACGGCGGCCAGTGACACCATGGTCGCGATCGTCATCATCCAGCCCGCCAGCCAGCCGACGTGCGGACCCCCGGTGTACTTGGACCAGTTGTAGACCGACCCCGCGACGGGGAAGCGGGCGGCGAGCTCGCAGAAGCACAGAGCCACCATCAGCTGGCCGAGGAAGACCATCGGCCAGGACCACCAGTAGCCGGGCCCGGCGAAGCTGACGCCGAAGTAGAACAGCTGGAAGGTGCCGGTCAGGATCGAGATGTAGCTGATTCCGGCGGCGAAGGTGTGGAAGTTGCCGAGCGTACGCTTGAGTCCGGGCTTGTAGCCCAGCTCGGTGAGTGCCGCGTCGTGGTCCAGGCCGCCGCTCGCGGCTGGTTCCGGTCGATCGGGCGGGACGTCCGGCATAGCGGTTCTCCTGGTTCCGTACGGACGGGGTGCACGGCGGCGTGGTCACTCCTCGGACGGCCGGGTCACTCGAACCACCGTTGCGGCCGGGGTGCCGTGTTGCGCCAGATGTGCTTGGCCTCCTGGTATTCCGCGAGTCCCGCCGGTCCCAGCTCCCGGCCGACGCCGGACTGCTTCATGCCACCCCACTCGGCCTGCGGCACGTACGGATGGAAGTCGTTGATCCACACCGTCCCGGCGCGCAGCCGGGACGCCACACGATGGGCGCGCTCGGCGTCCTGTGTCCACACCGCTCCGGCCAGGCCGTAGACGGTGTCGTTGGCGAGCGCGACCGCCTCGGCCTCGTCGCGGAAGCGCTCGACGGTCAGTACCGGACCGAAGGACTCGTCGCGCACCACCGACATGCCGGGGGCGCATTCGTCGAGCACGGTGGGCGGATAGTAGAAGCCGTCGCGCAGCGCCGGGTCGTCGGGGCGTGCGCCACCGCAGCGCAGGACGGCACCCTCGGCCACTCCGGCGGCCACGTACGCCTCGACCTTTTCGCGGTGGGCGGCCGAGATCAGCGGTCCGGTACGGGCGTCCTCGTCGAACGGGCCGCCGAGCCGGATCTGCCGTGCCCGGCGCACCACCTCGTCCACGAACGCGTCGTGCAGCTCGTCCTGGACCAGCAGCCGCGCGCCCGCCGAGCAGACCTGCCCGGAGTGCAGGAAGACCGCCATGAGGGCGTAGTCCACCGCGGTGTCGAATTCGGCGTCGGCGAAGACGATGTTGGGGTTCTTGCCACCCAGCTCCAAGGCGATCTTCTTCACCGTGGGGGCGGCCGCCGCCATGATCCGCCGGCCGGTGACCAGGCCGCCGGTGAACGACACCAGGTCCACCCGCTCGTCGGAGCTGAGCGGCGCGCCCGCGGTGGCGCCGGCCCCCAGCACCAGATTGGCGGCGCCGGCCGGCAGCCCTGCCTCGGTGAGCGTCCGCATCAGCAGGATCGCTGTGTGCGGGGTCAGTTCGCTTGGCTTGAGGACGAACGTGTTGCCCGCGCCGAGAGCCGGGGCCACCTTCCAGGCGGTCTGCAGCAGCGGATAGTTCCACGGGGTGATCAGCGAGCAGACGCCGACCGGCTCGTGCACGATCCTGCTGTCCGCGGCCGGGTTGCCGGTGTCGACGACACGGTCAATACCACCGGAGGCGACCAGGTTGCCGAAATAGCGGAAGCAGGCCGCGATGTCGTCCATGTCGTACTGGCTCTCCACCAGGCGCTTTCCCGTATCCAGGGATTCGGCCCGGGCGTACGCCTCCTTGTCCCGCTCCAGCAGGTCGCCGACGCGCAGCAGCAGCCGGCCGCGTTCGGCGGCCGGAGTGTGCGGCCACGGCCCCCGGTCGAACGCCTCGCGGGCGGCCGCCACGGCTGCGGCCGCGTCCTTGGGCCCGGCCTCGTCGACGGCGGCGACGAGAGTGCCGTCCGCCGGACAGCGGATCTCGCGCACCCCGCCGTCGACGGCGGACGTCCACTGGCCACCGATGAACAGCTCCGGCATGGCATCCCTCCCGGGCTCGCATGAGGAAGCAGGGTGGCCGGCGAATACGGCCTGTGACGAGCTCCGAGCTCAGCCTAAGTGGCCTGGATCACAGCTGCGACATGCGCGCCGCCAGTCGGCTCAGCCTCGCCCGGAGGGGTGGCCGTGGGGTGGCCCGCAGCGGTCGCCCGGACAGTGTGGGGACCGGCCTGCCCCGGTGAGGGTCAGTCCTGGTCAACCATGGTGGATGCGGCGGGGCCGTTGCCGAATCCGCTGGGACCGTTGGCGGCGGATTGGCCTGCGCCATCGAGGCTGAACTGCATGTTGCCGTCAAGAGCCGAGGGGGAAGTGTCGTCAGCGGTGGCCATGCCGGCGCCGCCGAGGACGACGGTGGCGGTCAGGGCGGCTGCCGTGAGGATGGATCGGATGCGCATGTCTTCTCTCCTGGTTGGTCGGGGACGCCGTGCGTCGACGCCCAACTGAAGGCATGCGCGGAAGGGCAAGGTGTTACGCAGGTTCTGGAAGAACTGCACCCGACCAGGCCATCCCAACGACGTGACGAGCACATACGAACACGGCAGTCACAGTCACCCGTGGAGCGAGACGCCGCGCCGGGCCAGATAGTTCACGGGGTTGATGTCCGAGCCGTATCCGCGCCGGGCCCGGATCTCCAGGTGCAGATGCGGGCCGGTGGTGCGCCCCGTGCTGCCGCTGTCCCCGATGCGGGCCCCCGTCGGGATGCCGGCGCCCTTGCGCGTGCGGATGCGGTTCAGATGGGCGTAGACCGCGTAGTGCCCGTCGGGCATGCGGACGGTCACCGCGTTGCCGTACGAGCCCGACCGGGCTGCGAGGACCACGGTGCCGCCGCCCACCGCGTACACCGGCGTCCCTCGCGGCACCGCGAGGTCGATGCCCGTGTGGTGCCCGCCTTGCCAGTTGCCTCGGGCTCCGTAGCGCTCGGTGACCCGGTAGGCCCGCCGCAACGGCAGCACGCCCTTGCTGGGCGGCGCGAACCGGTCCGAGTCGTCCGGCAGCTGGGAGTCCCCAAGGGCGAGCGCCTCCTCGAACTCGGCGTCGTACTCGATCAAGCAGTCGTCATCGGGGAGCGCGGTGGCCTCCGGCGCCGCCGTCCCCACGGCGAGGGTGCCGCCAAGGAGCGCCATGGCCATACCCAGAGCGTCACGTCGTGTGGTGCCCGCCTCAAGCGGGCGGTCTATGTGGTAGCCCATGCCCGTCAGGACATCGCCAGCGGGCCCGACTCGCAACGCTGGTTGGGCCGTACGAGTGCGACGGCACCGCGGGCCGGGGGCTCGGCGTGACGACGGACGGGTTGTCGTTCCCCGGATGTCGGCACGTCAGGTCTGGGCAGAAGTGTCCTGTTCCATGTCCTCGTCGTTGGCGAGGTATGTCGAGAGCTACCAGACTGAGCCGTCGCCTTGCGGTGACGCTCGCAGGCCCGTTGTCCCTCCTTCTGGCATGCGCGTCCACCACGGCCGCGCACGCCACCGGTGAACCATCCGAGAAGATCAGCCCTGTTGGCGGCTATGCGGCCCTGGGTGATTCGTACGCCTCGGGCGTCGGTTCCGGACAAGCCGATGGGGACTGCCGTCGCAGCTCCCTCGCCCACCCCGCGTTGTGGGCCGCCGGGCACCATCCCGGGCGGTTCGACTTCGCGGCCTGCTCAGGGGCGAGCAGCGCCGATGTCACCGCGACGCAGCTGTCCGGGCTCGACCGCGGCACGACGCTGGTCAGCATGACCGTCGGCGGCAACGACGTCGGTTTCGCCGACGTCATGAAGACGTGCACCCTGAACAGCGAGAGCGCCTGCCTGGAGAGTGTTGCCCGATCCGAACACGCCATGGACCATGACCTGCCCGGAAGGCTCGATGCCGCCTACCGTGCCGTCAAGGTCAAGGCGGCACACGCCCGGGTGGTGGTGCTCGGCTACCCGCACCTGTTCACCCGAGGCGCCTGCCTGATGGGGCCGGTGAGCGGGCGGGAACAGTCCGCGCTCAACACCGCGGCCGACCACCTCAACCGCGTCACCAAGGACCGTGCCCGCGCGCACGGGTACGTCTTCGCCGACGTCACGGCCGCCTTCGCCGGCCACGAGATCTGCTCCGCGGACCCGTGGATCCATGCTCCGTCACTCTTCACCGCGGACGTGGCCTACCACCCCACCGCGGAAGGCCAGCGCGAGGGCTACCTCCCCGCCTTGACGGCAGCGCTCAGTCCCTGACTGACGGGCACGGCGACGGGGGAGGAAAGCGTTCGGTGAGGGTGCCGTCCAGTGAGCTGGGCAGAATGGCCCGCGTTCTGCAGGAGTTGCAGAGCCGCGGGCCATCTGCCGCGCCCGGTGACGACGTCGCACGGGAATCAAGGTTGGGTGCTAAGCGGGCTTGTGGAAGTCCGATGCGGCACAGCGCCCCAAGCGGCACAGCGCCCCAAAGGGGCGCGGGGAACTGCGCGACCAGCCCCCACCGGCCCGCAGATGAAGCACTCCACTTCCCGCGGAGCGCCTAGGACTGCGGCCGGTGCGTCATGATCAGCTCGAACTCCTCCAGGCACCGCAGCCTGGCGTTCAGCCTCTTGAGGGACGCGCCGCGGATCGCCGACTGCGGCCCCCGCGTCGCGGCCAGCGTGGCCTTGTCGCGGAACATCGCGCCGACGTGCGCGCGCCCCGTCGCGGTGTTCAGGAAGAGCGTCGCACTGACCGCACCGTCGAGCGCCTCCAGCTGGGGACGGCCCAGCTCCTCGAACGTCTGCTGGTACGCGGGCGCGTCGGACGGGTCGAACTCCACGTACCCGGACCGCATCCACATGCCCGGCGCGATCTTGGGCGCGGGCGTGTACGACACGGCCTCCCAGTCGTCGGCGGTCACGGTGTCCGCGAAGGGCGCGAGCAGCCCCAGGCGGCGCTCGCGCAGCCGCGCGTCGCTCTCCGTCCGGGCACTCTCGCTCTCCCACCACGAACCCATGAGGATCTTGCCGAGCTCACGGTCCGCAAACAGTCCGAAACGGTGGTATCCGGGGTTCTGGGTGAGCAGCCCGGGAGCCTCGCTACGAAAGGCGTCGAGCACACCGTCGAGGTTGGCCGGGTCGCCGGTGGCGTAGATGGTGCGCACGTACCAGGTTTGCATGGGTCGTCCTGTCAGAGGGGGGAAGGTCCCGCGGCGGTGGCGCGCGGCTGTCTTCCATGCGAAGGCGAACCGCACTGGTCCGCGATGTGAGTGGCCCATTCGGCCTACCGGCGCCCGCCGCCACACCCGGCCCGATGACCTGACCCAGGGGCCGGGGATGTTGCCCCGAGCTCCGCCGATGTCACAACTGCCAAGAGTTGCCAGCGAGTTGAACCGGACGCTCTGGCTGTCGGAGGCCCTGCATGCCCGTCGCGCCCGCGGTGAAGGGGGATCGTCGGGCCTCGCCCATGACCGGTCTCCGGATCACTCCGTACGGTGCCGGACCCGTGCGCCGGGTCGAGGCTGCGGCGTACACGGTCCGTGACCAGCCTCGGCCGGCTGTCGGCGATGGACGGCGTGCCTCCGGCAACTGATCCCCATAACGTGTAACGGCCTCAACAGGCCGCCATTGAAGGGCACTTGACGTATCTCTGGACTGTTCATCTCAACACGTGTAACGAGCGAGTCGCCGGACAGCGTCGCGTGGTGCCGATCGGCGATCGCCAGTTACACAACGTTTATCGACTCATTATGGCGGCGGCCGAAAATCCGCTATAGCCTCCGTCGTAGGTGGAGAAGCCGTCCACTCGCCGCCTCCCATCCGTGGAGTGCGGCCCGGCGCCCGGCCGTTGCGCGAACCCGTCGCGCGGCCCGGCCGCAGTGTTCGCGCACTCCGCTCATCAAGCTCCGCCCCGGCGCAGTCCGCTTCCCGGGGCATCCGGCGCCGTCCGCGCACCCGCGAGCGAGTTCACCCATGCACGATTTCGACTGCACGATTTCGACGAGGTGAGCATGGCAATGTTCCGACTGGTGGTCAGACGTCTGCTGTCGTCGGCACCACTCCTGTTCCTGGTCTCCGCCCTGACCTTCGTTCTGGTGTCCCTGGTCCCCGGAGACCCCGCCCGCACGATCGTCGGCCAGCACGCCACGGTCGATCAATACCGGTCCGTGCGCGCCCAGTTGGGCCTGGACGACCCCTTACCCGTCCAGTACTGGGACTGGCTCGTGCGGGTGTTCCACGGCGACCTCGGGGCCTCGCTGTTCAGCGGGGAGGAGGTCACGTCGATGCTGAACAACCGGCTCCCCGTCTCCCTGTCCCTGGTTGTCGCCGGGACCGCCGTCTCCGGCATCCTGGGCGTGGCACTGGGCCTGCTCAGCGCCCGGCGCGGCGGCTTCCTGATCCGGGCGGTCGACCTCCTCTCCCTGTTCGGCCTGGCGGTTCCGGCGTTCTGGTTCGCCCTCGTCCTGATCGCCGTCGGGGCCGTGAAGCTGCGCTGGTTCCCGGTGACCGGCTACGTGCCCTTCGCCGACGATCCGGCCGAGTGGGGACGCTCGCTGGTCCTTCCGGTCCTCTCCCTGTCGCTCGGCGCGGTCGCCGTCATCGCCAAGCAGACCCGCGACTGCGTACTGGACTGCTTCGGCCGGGACTTCATCCGTGTCATGCAGGCCAACGGCTTCTCCCGCCGGTCGATCCTCTACCGGCACGTCCTGCGCAACGCCGCCGTTCCGGTGGTGACCGTCCTGGGTGTCGTGCTCGTGAGCCTGCTCGCCGCCGCCGTGTTCGTGGAGACGGTCTTCGCCCTGCCGGGGCTCGGCAGCCTCACCCAGCAGGCGACCGTCCAGCACGACATCCCCGTCATCCAGGGCGCCGTTCTGTACATCACCGTCCTCGTCGTGCTCGTCAACCTGCTGGTGGACGTGGCCTACAACCGCCTCGACCCCAGGGTGCGTGCCCGATGAAACGTTCCACGACGACGCGGCGGGACCGCACGACAGCGGGCGGGAAGGCCCCGCGCCGACCCCCGCTGATCCGCCGGGTGCTGCGTCGCCCGCCCGGCGCGGCCGCCCTCGGCTGGCTGGTGCTGCTGACCGTCGCCACCCTGGCGGCCTCCCTGCTCGTTCCCCACGGGCCGCTCGACCAGGACCTGGGTCATGTACTGGCCGGCCCCGCCGCGGGCCATCCGCTGGGCACTGACAATCTGGGCCGCGACCTGCTCAGCAGGGTGCTCTTCGGCGGCCGCTCCACCCTCCTGGCGGTCGGCGAGGCCCTGTTGGTGTTCCTCGTCATCGGTGTCACGGCGGGACTGGCCTCCGGGTTCCTCGGCGGCTGGGTGGACTGGCTGACGGTGCGAACCGCCGACCTGCTGTTCGCTCTGCCCGGCATCGTCATCGTCCTGGTGGTCCTGTCCGTGTTCCCCGGCAACCTGCACGCCGCGATGATCACCTTCGGCGTGCTGGGGAGCCCCGGGATGATCCGCGTACTGCGCGCCCAAACCCTCGGCATCCGCGAGGAGTTGTACGTCGCCGCCGCCAAGGTCGCCGGTCTGACCCAGAGTCAGATCCTGCGGCGCCACCTCCTGCCCCGGGTGATCAGCACCGTCATCGTGCAGGCCGCCCTCTTCGCCGCGATCGTCGTCGCCATTCAGGCGGGCCTCGGCTTCCTGGGCCTCGGCGCCCAGCCGCCCGAGCCGTCCTGGGGCGGTCTGGTGGCCGACGCCTCCCAGGCCATCGACCGCGCACCGTGGATGCTCGTCCCCACGGGTGTCCCCCTGGTCCTCACCGTGATGGCACTCGCCCTGCTCGGCGACGCGGTCCGCGACGCGGCCGTCGAGGGCTGGGCGGTGTCCAAGATCGCGCCGTTCGCGTCCTCTCCCGCCCCCGAGCCGGACGTCTCGCCCGCGTCGCCGACGGACGTACCGGACGACACGGCCCTGCTGTCGGTGCGCAACCTGTCGATCGAGATCGGCGGCATCCCCGTCGTGCAGGGAGTGAGCTTCGGCATCAGGGCGGGGGAGACCGTCGGAATGGTCGGCGAGTCCGGCTGCGGGAAGTCGGTGACCTCGCTGGGGATCCTGGGACTCGTGCCGGGCGGCGGGAGGATCGCCGACGGCCGGGTGCTCTTCGACGGAACCGAACTCGTCGGCTCGGCCGACGCACTCGCCCAGGTACGGGGAACCGGCATCGCGTACGTCTCCCAGGAACCCATGGTCGCCCTCGACCCCACCTTCGCCGTGGGGCACCAACTGGCCGAAGCGGTCCGGCGCCACCAGCGGTGCGACCGCCGCACCGCACGCGCCCGGGTGACCGAACTCCTCGACATGGTCAACCTTCCCGACCCCGAGGCGGTCGCCAAACGCTATCCGCACCAGCTCTCCGGCGGCATGGCCCAGCGCGTGGCGATCGCCCTGGCGCTCGCGGGCCGGCCCAGACTCCTGATCGCGGACGAGCCGACGACCGCGCTCGATGTGACCGTCCAGGCCGAGATCCTCGCGCTGTTGCGCAGCCTCCAGGCCTCGACGGGGATGGCGGTGCTCCTCGTCACCCACGACTGGGGCGTGATCGCCGACCTGTGCCACCGGTCCGTGGTGATGTACGCCGGCCAAATCGTGGAACAGGCGGCCGTGGAGGACATGTTCACCCGGCCCTTCCACCCCTACACGGCGGGCCTCCTGGCCGCCAACCCACACCTGGCGGGCGACGGCGAGCCCCTGCCGACCATCCCCGGAAGCGTGCCCGCTCCCCATGACTGGCCGCTCGGCTGCCGCTTCGCCGCCCGCTGCGAGCTGGCCGACGCGAGCTGTACGAAGCGCCCCGTGCCCCTCACCGAACCGGCGCCGGACCGGCTCACCCGGTGCGTCCACTCCCAGCGTCTCACCGAGGGAGGCACCCGCTCATGACCAGCCAACCCCTGCTCAGCATCAGGGACTTGACCGTCGAGTTCCGCCAGGGCCGCCGCACCCCGCCGCTCCGTGCCGTGGACGGCGTCAGCCTGGACATCGCACCGGGGGAGACACTCGGACTCGTCGGCGAGTCGGGCTCCGGCAAGTCCACCATCGGCCGCGCCGTACTCGGCCTGAACCCCGTCCACTTCGGCCAGATCCACTTCGAGGGACACGACATCACCCGTGCCTCGCCCCGCACTCGGCGCGCACTCGGCGCCCGGCTCCAGGTCGTCTTCCAGGACCCGTACTCCTCCCTCAACCCGGCCCGCACCATCGGGCAGACCCTCGCCGAGCCGCTGCTCGCCCAGGGCAGGAGCCGCGGGCGGCGGACGGCGGAGGCGAGCATCGCGGCCATGCTGGAGCGGGTCGGCCTGCCCGCCGACACGGCGGACCGCTACCCCGGCCAGTTCTCCGGCGGGCAGCGTCAGCGCATCGCCATCGCGCGGGCGCTCATGACCGGTCCCCGTCTGGTCATCTGCGACGAACCGGTCAGCGCCCTCGACCTGTCCATTCAGGCCCAGGTGATGAACCTGCTCGCGGAGCTACAGAGCGAACTCTCCCTCAGCTACCTGTTCATCGCCCACGACCTGCCCGTGGTGCGTCACCTTTCGCACCGCATCGTCGTCCTGTACCGGGGCCGGGTCATGGAGTCCGGTCCGGCCGGCCCGCTCTACGCCGAACCGGCACACCCCTACACCCAGGCGCTGCTCGCCGCCGTACCCGAGCCGGATCCCCGCGTCCAGCGCGCCCGCCCGGCACACCGTGCGGCGGCCCCACCGGCCGCCGCGCCCTCCGCCACGGGCTGCGCCTTCGCCCACCGCTGCCCGCACGCGGTCGACCTGTGCCGCAGCGAGCGGCCCGTATTGCTGCCCTTGGAGACACCCGGGAAGACCGGTGCGCCCAGCGGCCGTCTGGCCGCGTGCCATCGCACTCCGGAGCTGCGCCGTCTGCTCCCCGCCGTCCCTCAGCCCCAGTCGTAGAGGAATCGCCATGTTCAAGAAGCACATGACCCAGGGGCTCGCGACAGCGGCGGTGCTCGCCCTCGCCGCCACCGCCTGCAGCGGATCGGGCTCTTCCGGTACTGCGGGGGGCGGCGGACAGGGAGGCACCCTGACCGTTGTCGCCGCCGGGGCACCCGCCAGTCTCGACCCGGCCAAAGCCAATGTCGGCAGCGACAACTGGTTCGTGAACCTCGCCTACGACACCGCCCTGAGACAGGGAGCCAACGGCCGGCTGGAGGCGGGCCTGGCCACCAAATGGGGCTACCTGGGCACGGGCAACACCGACTTCGAGTTCACCCTGCGCGACGGCCTCAAATTCGCCGACGGCACACCGCTGAACGCCCAGGCGGCGGCAGCCTCGCTCAACTACACGCGCAAGAACGGGCTCAACGTCGCCTGGGCCTCGGCCATCGAGTCGGTCACCGCGACCGGCCCGCTCACCGTGCACATCCACTGTTCGAGCCCGCACCCCAGCCTTCCGCAGCTGTTGTCCCAGATCCTGATGATCGGCTCGATGATCAGCCCCAAGGGCCTTGCCGCCCCGGCCACCATGGGAACGCGGTCCTACGGCGCGGGCCCCTACGTGCTCGACAGCGCGCACACCGCCTCCGGCGACCACTACACCTACACGCCCAACCCCAACTACTGGGACAAGACGAAGGTCCACTGGAAGAAGGTGGTCATCAAGATCGTCGCCAACCCGAACTCCGCGCTCCAGGCCGTCCGGACGGGCCAGGCCGACGCCGTGGCCATCACCCCTTCCCAGGCCGACACCGCGAAGTCCGGCGGACTCGAAGTCGTGGGTTCCCCGAGCGTCTTCATGGGCGTCAACCTCGCCGACCGGCAGGGCGTCGTGGCCGAGCCGCTGAAGGACGTCCGGGTGCGCCAAGCGCTCAACTACGCCGTGGACCGCGACGCGATCACCCAGGCCCTCGTGCCGAAGCACGGGCACTCCACCAGCCAGATCACGCTGCCCGGGCTCGACGGTTTCGCCGCCGACTACGACAACCACTACCCCTACGACCCCGCCAAGGCCAAGAAGCTCCTCGCCGAGGCGGGCTATCCGAACGGCTTCTCGCTGAAGGCGGAAACGCAGGGCTTCCTCGCCATCGACCTCGTCACCCAGGCCGTCACCGAGCAGTGGAAGAAGGTCGGCGTGACCACCGAGGTCACCACGGACACCAGCATCGGCCAGTGGCTCGCGAACGCGACGTCCAAGAAGTACCCCGTGCTGGGCTTCGGCTACGGCGGTGCCTCCAGTTACGCCCTGTCCCTGGACTGGATGCTGCCGCACGCAACCGCCTTCAACCCCTTCGCGACCTCCGACCCGAAGCTGACCGCGATGCTGGCGAAGGCCGCAGCAGCCCCCGCCGACCAGCAGTCCGCGCTCTACCAGCAGGTCATGCGGTACGTCGTCGACCGGGCGTGGTTCGTCTCGGTGCTGCGCATGGACGGGCTCTACGCCTTCAACGCCAAGAAGCTGACCGGCTTCACCGCGGCCCCGAGCTACCTCCCCGATCTGGCGTGGGACGTGGCGCCCAAGTAGCCCTGCTCAACGGCGCGACGGGGCCGGAGGCAGGGAACTTCGGGCCGGAGGGCCGTAAACGCGTCCATAGCGGTGCCGTTGGTGGCCAAGAACGTTCGCTTCGGGTGAGGCTGCGCCCGCGACTCCGGGAGGCCGCAGACGGGCACCAGGCGCGCCACCCCCACCCCCCCCATGTGATCGTTCTAGTCTTAATGGGCGCAATATATGACGTTTTCTGCATGTCCCTCGTTCGAGGGGGCGTCCGGTGGATCAGGGTCGGACACGGCGCGGCGTCTGGTGCGGTGCACCGCAACGCGCCGGAGCGTCGTGACGGCGGAGCTGTCGGGAGGTTCCAGCAACACGGCGAGGTGCCGTGCCAGACGCCGCGCCCTGTCCGTGATCCTCCAGGGGCGGCAGGTTCCCCACGGGGCCGACCCGTCCCCCTTTCTGACCCACCGAATGGGAGCACAACCGTGATCAAGCAGATTCTCGCCGGGTCGGCCCTCGCCGTTGCCGCAACGATGGCCGTCGCCGTGCCCGCCTCGGCAGACGCCACCGACTTCGGGACCCGTAACGGTGACACCTTCATCGCCGGCGGCGCGGGCGGCATCCTCAACACCTACGGCGCCCCGCTCATCAACGTCGACGGTCGCTGCCTGGTGCCGATGCCCGAGGGCGAGGGCATCGGCGGGCACCTCCTCGGCGGCCCCAAGGCCGCCTGCAACGCCGCACCCGTCAACCAGTACCAGGGCCCGCAGAAGCTCCTCTGACCCCTCGCCCGCCGACGCGACAAGCTGAGCGAACAGCGGCCCGCGCAGCTCGCCGGGCTCACATTGGGTTGGGCGGGGCGGCCGGGACCGCGGAAAGCCGTTGAACCCGCAGCAAGATCAGGATGGAGAGTGCCCCAAGAGTCCCGAGGCCTCACAGGCCCCGGGACCCTGCACGCTCACGACGCCGCCGACCTGGCCGGGGCACCGGATACACGCGTCCAAACCGGTGCCATCGGCGGCCAAGAACGTTGGCTTCCGGGTGTGGCTGCGTCTCCGGGCGCGGGAGGCCGCCAGCGGACAGCGGACGCATCAGCTCCCCTGCGTATTGGTCCGAATGGGCGCATTTTGTGACGTGTTGTGCTCGTTCTTCGTTCCAAGGGGCGGCAGGTTTCACAAGGCGGGCCTGCCACCTCTTACCAATCCATCGAATGGGAGCACAACCGTGATCAAGCAGGTTCTCGCCGGAGCGGCCTTCGCCACCGCCGCAACGATGGCCGTCGCCGCACCCGCCTCCGCAGCCACGGCGACCCAGGCCCCCAAGGCCCCTGCCAACGCGCTCCAGAACCTCCTCTCCGCCCCTCTCGCGCAGAGCCCGACCACGAGCGGTACCGGCTGCGGCTGCATCGGGGACACCGTGAGCGGCCTCACCGGCAACGGTCCCGCCGGCAACCTGACCGGCACCGTCAGCAGCACCACCAGCAGCCTCACCGGCAACAACAACGGCACTACCGGTAACGGCGGCAACAGCGGCAGCAGCGCGAGCGGCAACGGTGCCACGGACTTCGCCACCCGCAACGGCGACACCGTCATCGCGGGCCAGGACGGAGACGGCGCGGGCGGCATCCTCAACACCTACGGCGCCTCGCTCGTCAACGTCGACGGTCGCTGCCTGGTGCCGCTGCCCGAGGGCGAGGGCATCGGCGGACACGGCCTCACCGGCCCCAAGGCCGCATGCAACCTGGCACCCGTAGACCAGTACGAAGCGCCGCAGAAGCTCCTCTGATCCATCAACCACCAACGCTGCCAGGCTGAGGCAGCTTGGTGGACATCCTGACCCTGATGTCGTTCTCGCCGTGACGAGTGACTTCGTGCAGGCCCAGTGGCTGGTACAGGGCTGGGCCCGCTGGTCGACGACGAGGACGTCCAAGTCAAGGTCTTGGCCCTGGGTTGCGGCGTGGCTCGGGCGGCGATGTCGTCGGCGACGGTGATGCACCGTCTCGTAGGGGGTGCGAGCCGCCTAGCCTCCGCTTCGACGTGGCGGGCGATGCGCCGGACGTGGGGCGTGTCCATTTGAAGGCAATGACTCCAGGGCCCCAGGGCCGGGTTGGCGGCGATTTCCGCCAACTCACGTCACCTCCCCAGGGTTTCGGGTGGCGGTGCCGGGGAGGCAAAGGGTGTTGCCGTCCGGCACGGTCTGTCGAGGGTGGTGGCCTGTTGGTGGGCGTGGCGCGGCGGTTCCGGGGGTGTGCTGTGCTTCCCCCAGGGGCCGCCTCGCCACGTGCCTGGTCTCGAACCGCAACGACACACCCTGTGTGATCACGACTTGGGCGTGGTGGAAGAGCCGGGCCGGGGCCGGATCCAGGTTCAACTGGTGGTGATCGTCGCACCGAAGGTGGCCTGCGGATAGGCGCTGAAGTTCCTGATGTTGGTCGAGTAGGCCGTGCACCCAGTACTGACCACCCCGCCGGGTGGGGTCTCGGGGATGGCCGCAGAGCATCGGGCGAGGGCGGGGAAGACCACCTTTCCGGACTGGAGCCCGGTGATGGTGAATGTTGCTGTCGCCGAGCCCGCCAGGCTGCCGTCGTTCTTGAAGGTCGCTGTCAGGGAGCAGTTGTCGGTACCGCACGACGACCCGACCCACTGCATCGACGTCTCGTCGAAGTGTGACCTACCGCAGTACAGGGCAGTGCATGGGGTGTATGTGGGGGCAGGGGGAGGTGGCGGCGTGTACATGGGGGCGGGCGGACGCGGTGGCGTGTACGTGAAGGCGGGTGGGGGTGGCGGCGTGTACGTGTGCAGGGGCGTTGGAGTTGGCGATGTGCCGCTGAGTGCGGCCTTCAACTGCGTCCAGTCGTGTATCCCAAAGAAGGCAGCGACAGACAGGGCCAGGCCGATGGCCCCGATGATTAAGCGCCAATCGCTGTTGTCGTCTGCCACTGGTCCCCCGTCATGTCCACTTCAATCATGGGCGGGTGAGCTTACTGAAAAACAGTCAAAGGTTCCACCAATTCCGCTGGCACGAAACCTGCGAGACAGGCCCTGACCCGTTGCCCACCCGAGCGCCGGATGATCACCTGGCGGAGGCTGCGCAGAGTTATCAAGATGCGGTCCTGTCATCGACAGAGCTGGCTGACCGTCACCCGGGGCGGTCGAGTACGCCTGCCGCCACCTCATCGCCGACCACCTCGACATCACCGGCGCCGGCTGGGCACTTGTCGGCGCCGAAGCTGTCGTACGGCTCGCGTCATGGCGACCAACGGCGCCTTCGATCTTTACTCGCACCACCCCGCCCGCCGCGAGCACGGACACTGCCATCCCAGCCCTGGCCAGCAGGACTACGGTCCCACGGCAGGATCAGGGGATCTGGCACCTCTGGCCCGGACCTTCATTTCGAGACAATGGGCGGGGCGAGACCGCCGCACCTGCTCGTCAGACACAGATCCAGCAGTAGAGGCGGTTCCTCGCGCGACCGCCCGGTCGGCCAAGTCGGCTGCCCGGTCGAGGAACTCTGTCAGGACGGCAGCGCTCGGGTGACGGTCTTTCGGCCTGCGGGTAGCTATCTGCGATAGGACGTCGCTCCTCATCACGCGGGATAGGGGAGCTGTCCACGTATCCATTCAGGGTCGGGGTTGGTGTGCGGTCGGCCCGCTACGACGACAGTCGGCACGGTCTCGTTGCCATCGTTGGCCGCTCTGACCGTTGCCGCTCCAGCCGGGTCACGCCAGATGTCGACCCAGTACAACTGGCGGGCGTTACGGCCCAATCGCATGCGCAGTCGCAGGCAGTACTTGCAGCCCGGCCGCCAGAAGACGACCGGCCTGCCGTCGACCGCGCTGCGGCGCTGTGCCTCCAGCGCACTGATCGGCCTTGGGAAAACCAGAGCCGAATGCACAACTGCTATCAGTACAAACGCCAGCAGGAACACTGCGGCTGTGCCGGGGTTCCCCATGATGATCAGTCCAGTCGCAGCAACTGAGCCGCAGAGCACAAGCAACATCGGCAGGATCCACGCGCGCATCATGATGACGCAGGCTACCGATGAAACGGGAGGCGCCGGCGACGAGGTGGACTGCTGTGCCGGTCACGTCGTCGACTTCGCCCCAGCGCTGGGCGGGGACTGCCCCGGCGAGGTTGCCGGCCGCGGGCTCGGTACAGCGCTCTGGTGGCGGACCGAACCGATTCCTCGTCACGAATGCGAGGCCGACGATGACCACGTCCTGGCTGCCCCAGCCCCCCCTCCGCCCGCTCGCCCCGGGCCGCCAGCGCATTGCTCAGCTGCTCACCGCCGCGTCCCCCGGCACCGTCGGCGCCGTCTACGATCCGGGCGCCGACGACGTCGTACAGGCTGCGCTCGCCATGGGCGCCCCGGTGGCCCCGGTCTTGCTGGGGCCTTCCAGCTTGCTCGCCTCCCGAACGGTGTGGAGGTGGACTAGGACGTCGTAGGTCTGGCCGATGGCGACCTCAGGCGTCTTGTCGTTCGGGAACTGTGTGCCGACGCTGTAGGTCGGGCGCGCGATGGCCAGCCAACTGCGGGCGGCGGCAGGGGCCTTGCGCAGGTCGGCGTAGTAGTCGCGGTACCGGACCTGGTCGAGCGTGTACTCGTTCGTGCAGGGACCGGCCGGGCCGACGGTGAACTTCTTCCACTCGCCGCCGAGCGCCTCGCCCTTCGAGAGGAAGGAGCCCTGGTCGAAGGTGGTGCCGACGGCGAGGTAGTCCGCACCCAGGGTGTCGCGGAGGAACGAGCCCTGGGTCTTCGGATACATCGCGGGGTCGGAGGCCACGTAGCCTGCGTGGTCGTTGTGGGCCGACAGCAGGACTCTGCTGCCGGTGCGCCGCTGCCACCATGCCGTGGTCTCGGCCATCACCTGGTCACGGTAGCGCTCCATTGCGGTCAACGATGCCGGGTCGCCGGGGTCGAGGCTCAAGAAGGTGTAGGTCTGGGCGATGTTGCGGGCGCTCTGGAGAACGAAGTCGACGTCCTCGCCGCCCCTGGATTTCTGACGTTGTACAAGTTCCAGTACCTGCTGCGCCTTGGCCGCGTTCTGCTGCCGCTCGGCGAGAGGCCGTTGAAGGTAGGCGATCGCGTCGTCGAGCGGGCGGAGGCCGGTGAGGAGCTCGGTCAGGCGCGGCAGGGATTCAGGATGGGTCCGCGACACGTAGTCGGTGACGTTGTCGAAGACCCGCTCGTCGAGTGTGGGCGCGCCGATGTCGTCGCCCAGGAAGTGGACAGGGCGTTCTGGGTGCTGGCGGTTGTGGTCACGCATCCACTGGACGAGGGTCACGAACTCCTGGCGGTCCCAGGGAGATCCGGCCATCACTTCGTGGACGACCTGCCGTGCGTCGCCGTTGCCGTGCTGGAGGTAGTCGTCGATCCGCAGACCTGCCGACCAGCTGATCTCCAGAGCGAAGGTGGTGAATCCCTTCTGCTCGACGAGGTAGCGGAAGAGCCGGTCCTTCAGGGCGAAGAACTCGTGCGAGCCATGCGTGGCCTCACCCACGCCGACCACCTTGGCATCGCCGACCATCACCCCGAGGGCTTGTAGATCGGCTGTGCCGGTGCCCGGCTCCGTCGACCGCAGCGGATGGGCGATCCGGTCCAGCGCGCGGACGGACGCCGATGCGTCGGCCGGTGCGGACGCCGCCGGTGTGGATGCCGACGGTGCTGCGTACGCGGCCGCCGCGGGGGCCAGCGTCGTGGCCAGGGCGAGGGCCGCCGCGGCGAGATGCTTCCCGTTGCTGATCATGTGTGATCACGTTCCCAACGTGCTTGTTGTCCGGTGCTGCTGAGAAGATCGTCACGTGTGCGGGGGCCCCGGCGCGCTGGGGCCGGCCCGACACCTTTCCGGGGGATAACCCCATGACCCGGCTTCGGGGGCAGTCACCCTGGGCCCGGCAGGACGGGTCGGGAGCAGTGCCCTGTCCCGGGCATCCTCGTTCGTCACCACAGGTGTCTGCCGCTCGCGGCGGGCCAGTCCATCCGACACGACGAGCGGATCGGACCACATCACCTGAGCAACGAACAGACCGGCAAAGGCAGGACAGTTGAGAGGGGCCCGTCTGCGCCCCAACGACGGTGGCGGACGTGAGAGGGAGGCCGAATAGGTAGGCTCAGTCCGTTTTAGACTCTTGGAATCCCACCACGGCCGCGCCGTGCTCGTGAGCCCACTCGGTCAGCACGGCGATCGGCTTCACCAGCGTCCGGCCCAAGTCCGTCAGCACGTACTCGACCTTCCCGGCTTCGGCGTGGCGGTCGACAAGCCCGTACTCCTGCAACCGCCGCAGCGTCTGGGTCAGCACTTTCCGCGAGATTCCGCCGATCAGGTCGACCAACTCGCCGTGCCTGCACGGTTCGCGGCTCAGCGCGAACAGCACGACCACCGCCCATTTGTCGGCGATGATCTCGATCGCCAGCCGAGCCGGGCAGTCGGCGAGGAAGACGCTGCCGGGGTACTCACGCATGCCCCGACGGTAGCCCACTGCCAGGAACCTGGAGGTGCCTACCGCCTCAGTAGCGTCCACCGCGGAAGCCAACGAGCAGGGGAGTCGAATGAGAGCAGTAACCGGCTGGCCGGGCGGGCGAAAAGTCGTCGCGCTGGTCACCGTCGCGTTGGAACTGTGGTCACCAGGGCATTGGCCCGCCTACGCGCCGATGGCCGTGGCGTGGCCGCTGTCCGGCATCGACGACACACACAGCACCTCCTGGGCGGAGTACGGCGTCACCACCGGCATCTGGCGGCTCCTCGATGTCCTCGGTGACCTGCCCGCCACCGTCGGCGTCAACGGACTGGTCGCCGAGCGGTGTCCCGAGACCGTCATGGCCGTGCACGAGGCGGGTCACGAGATCACCGCACACTCCTGGGCCCAGGACGTGGTGCCCGCGCTCCTCGATGTCGACGCCGAGCGGACCAATATCCGCCGCTGCACCGACATCCTTGGCCAAGTCACCGGCGTTCGCCCGACGGGGTGGATGAGCCCACGCGCCACCGGTTCGAGGCACACTGACGACCTGCTCGCCGAGGCCGGCTACCGCTGGACCGGCGACCGCGGCGACCATGACCTCCCGCAGGTCCTGTCCACCGCTCGCGGTCCTCTGGTCTCCCTCATGCACAGTGACCACTCCGACGTCCGCGACGCTGCGGCCGGTCCGTACGCCTACCGCGACCTGCACCGTGAGCTGCTGAACCAGATCCTCGCCGAGGCCGGCCCAGGCGTCTTCCGCCTGACCATCCACGCCCATGTCGCAGGCCGACCGCTCCTCGCGGGTATGGTCGGCCAGATCCTCGACCACATCCGCGAGTCCGGCGACGTCTGGGTTGCCACCCACGCCCAAGTGGCCGAACACGTCCTGACACACCAGGGAAGAACGCCATGACCCACGTCCTCGTCGTCGGCGGCACCGGGGCCACGGGCAGCCATGTGATCCAACACCTGTTGGCCACCACCGACGCCACCATCACCGTCCCCAGCCGCCACCCGGGGTCTGCTCACGCCACCGAACTCGCCGCCATCGCGCCCGACCGCGTGCGACTGGTCCGTTCCGACTCGGCGGCCCTTGAGGTCCTGATCGGGCAGGCCGACCGCGTGTTCGCCAACACCGACTTCTTCGCGACGGGCAGCGCCGTGGGCGAGTATCAGCAAGGGCTGCACTTGCTGGCCGCCGCGGAGCGGGCCGGCGTGGAGCGTTTCATCTGGTCCTCGTTGGACAGCGCGGTGTCCTTGACCGGCCACCCCGTCCCGCACTTCGACAGCAAAGCCGCAGTCGCAGCCCACATCGACCTGATGCGGTCGGAGGAAATGCTCCGCAAGGAGACCGACGGCTGGTACACGGACCACGTCTCGGTGCTGACCACGGCGCCGTACTTCGAGAACCTGCGGGATCGACTCGCCCCCCGACCGGACGGCCGGGGCGGCCTGACCTTCAACCTCCCCCTCGGCGCCGCCCACTACCCGCTCGTCGCCCTCGACGACATCGCCTGGTTCGCCTGCCACATGTTCGACAACTGGCAGTCCTGGGGCGCCCGCGACCTCGCGGTGATCGGCGACAGCCTCACCGGCGACGAGATCGCAGCTGCCTTCGCTCAGGTCACGGGCACCCCCAGCACCTACATCCCGATGCCGCATGACGAACTGCGCGCCGTCGTCCCCGACTTCAGCCACGACTACGCAGCGATGTTCCAGTTCTTCGCCAACCGTGATCTCTACGCCCGAGACCGGGACATCAACCTCCTGCGCCGTCTGCACCCCGACCTGATGACCTTCAAGGACTGGCTGCACCACACCGGATGGACGGCATGATCACCCACCACGTCAACTCCGAACGCAGGCACGCAGAACAGGGCTCGTCGCTCCGGACCGGGACCGACGCCGGCCCGAGCCGTTGTTGCCGAAGGGAACAAAGGCGGGGCGGCCGCCCGTCTGGCCTCGGCGCCAGCTGATCGACGGCATACGGTTCCGGGTCCGGACCGGTGTTCCGCGGCGGGACGCGCCCGTTGAGTACGGGCCGTGGGGCCCGGATCTACGACGTGTTTCACCGATGGCAGCGGGCCGGCACCTGGCCGTCGAGCAGGGCCAGAAGCCCAAGTCGATCGTGGCCACCATCCCGGAGAAGGCCGACCAGGCACGCAACCGCAGAAAGCGCGGCTCCAGTGGTGGCCCCATTCCGACCGCATGGCGCTGGGGATCAGCTGCCTCAAGAGACACCGCGCCGTCGCCACTCGATATGACAAGCTCGCCGTCCGCTACGAGGCGACTGTCCTCTTCGCGGCCATCGATGAGTGGCTGTGATCGAAACTCGTCGCTAGAGCTCGTGGTCCTGGGCCAGTTCCTCCCAGAGAATGCTGCGAAGGGCGAGGTCGGCGTCCTCACCCGAGGGAACATCCAAAACGGTCTGGAACCAGACCACGATGAGGGAGGAACGGTGTAGCACCGGGTCGAGCTCAGGGGCGACCGCCGTCGAGTGGAAGGCGCCGATGCAGGCCACGGAAGGCAGCACCTCGACGGGGCCGAAGGCACCGGCGGTCTGGTCCGAGTACTCGCGGGAGGGTGGAACCAGGTGGACCGGCATGGTGGGAAACGCACATTCAGCCTGCTGCTGGAGGCCACGGACCTTCATGTCATTGATGGGCTTGCATGGGTAGCCCATCAGCATCCCTCCGTAGGTCGAAGACATACGCAGCTCGGTGAGCTCGATCGAACGGCCGGACGAGAGGACTATGTGGCTCAGCGACATGGCGACACCCTATGCGCACGATTCATTTGGGATGTCAGCATCACCTGGGATGTCAGCGTCGATTCAACGGTGTGCCGCGCTCATCAGCACGCCGCCGGGGCGGTCAAAAGGGGGATCTCCAGAAGGAGCCGCTCGGCGGTGTCGAGGTCGAGCCGGACGACCACGGGCTCGGGCGCTCGCGAGGTGGGCCGATCACCAAGGGTCCATCTCGCAGTTCGAACCGGTCCTGGAGCGGATCCGAGTCCCTCGGGTGGGGCCACGACCTGACAAGGTGCGGGCGGACAAGGCGTACGGCTCCCGGAGGAATCGCGCCTACCTGCGCCGACGTGGGATCCGACGCACGATCCAGGAGAAGAAGGACCAGATCCGCAACCGCAAGAAGCTTGGCTCCCGCGGTGGCCGGCCACCGACGTTCGACAAGGCCGATTACCGCGAGAGGCACGCGGTCGAATGCGGGACCAATGGCCTCAAGCGCCACCGGGCCGTGGCCACGAGGTATGAGAAACTCGCCGTCCGCTACGAAGCGACCGTGCTGGTCGCGGCCATCACGAGTGGCTGTGACCACACGGCCACCAGCCTTCAGTTAACCCTTTGCCGAGGAGCTGATGGGCCAGCTAAGTTCTCCCAGCCGTCCATGTTGATCCGGACCGGCACTGTCGACCAGGAGGTGTGGAGCACATGCGCAGGAGTGCCCAGCAGTTGAGCCCGCGTACTGACCTTTGCCACCTCCTCACGACGGAGACACCTTGTCGCTACGCATCACCCCACTGACCGACCCCGCTCACGGGGCACACAGCCGACGCCTTGCATGGCTGGCGTCCGACGACGATTCCATCCCCGTCGGGACGGCCTTTCTGCGCCTGTTCGATGGCGGACAACAGCATCTGGCCGAACTGACCCTCCACGTTCATCCCGTGGAGCGCCGCAAGGGCGTCGGCTCCCAGCTCCTCGACACCGTCGTGGCCGCCGCCCGGGGCAACACCCGACGCTGCGTCAGCGCACAGGCCCAGGCCGGATCGCCCGGCGACCACTTCCTGCCGACTCACGGCTTCCGCAAGGTGCTCACTCTGAGGTTCGCCCGCTTGGCGCTGGCTGACGTGGACGCCATCGCCCTTGCCGAGGTCATTGAGCGTCCCCATCCCGGCTACCGGCTGGTGTCATGGCAGGGAACCGTCCCTGACGCCCTCGCCCAGACGTTTGCCGACTCACGCCGGGCCATGGACGACATGCCCATGGACGACACCGACTACGGCACCGTGGCCTGGGACGTGGACCGGGTCCGGGCTGCGGCGAAGGCCGTCGAAGAGCGCGGCGACCATCTGCACACGGTCGTCGCCATCGACACTGCTGACGACTCGATCGCCGGATTCACCGAACTCGTCATCCCCGGCAATGGCAGGGGTGATGGCCAGCATTACGGCACCGGCGTGCTGCCCGAGCACCGCGGACACGGCCTCGGCCAATGGATGAAGGCCGAGTCGATCCGGCAAGCCCATGGGCGCTATCCAGACCTCGGCGGCCTCCTGACCGACACCGCCGACAGCAACACGCACATGAGACACATCAGCGACAGCCTCGGCTACGTGCCCACGCACACGACACTCCAGTACCAGCTCGACCTGTAGAGACGAGCGGGCGGGCCGGACCTGAGCGTCACCTCGTCCGACCCGTCGGCACTTTCACAACATGCCCTATGCCCACCGCCGATGTTGAGCGGCTGTGGATCGTGGACGGGACTCTCAGCCCGGTCCGCGGCCGTTCCGTAGGCGCCTCGTCGCGCAACTATCGGTTCTCGGCGAACGTGCAGGTCATCATCGACGCCGACACCCGCCTGGTCATTGCTGCAGCCCCAGCGCGGCGGGCTCCGGGCAACAAGGCCGACGCGCATGTCTGGCATGTGTCGGATCTACCCGCAAAGGTTGTGAGGACGACGGTGATCGCGGACGGCGCCTACTCCGCGACTGCCGTCAGAAAGGCGACGGCTTCCATCACGCCGTCCAGACCGTCGCCACCATGTACAACCTCGCCCTGGCGCGGTGAAACAGCAGGCCAGACACCGATCCAGCCTGCCTGAGACAGACCTTCCGCAACAACCTTTAGGCCGTGCGCTAACGCGCCGAAGCCTCGGGAGGTACTTGCAGCATCTCAAGCGGGGCGGGCGCAGCACGAACGTGGGTGGCGGCCTCAGCAGAGATTCCAGCCGCCCGTGATCCAGGTGAAGTTGTCGAAGGATTCCCAGCCCGTGGTCTCGGAGCCAGAAATGCGCCCGTACAGCCACAGGTTCCCGTAGGCGTTGTAGTAGCCACACCACACGTAGAACCTCGTGTTGGCGCTGACCTCGACGATACTGCCGCACTCGGAAGCTGGGCCGTTCTTCAGGTTGTAGCTCCCCTTGAAGAACACCAACCCGTCGGAGTTGTTGTGGGCCTTCGGTCCGCTACACGCGCTCGCGGCGCTGGCCGGTGTCGAGGTGGCGCCGAGACCGAGACCGCCCAGCAGAGCTGTGGACGCGAGGAGAACGCACAACCGCTTCTTGATACGCATCAGTGGTGCCTCCGTGTGATTGCCTCTGGTGCAGAGCAATCAGCAGGAGGGCAACGAGGAACGCCCGGGTCGTCAATCCATGGTTGGAGCCGTGGGTAAACCCTTGCGGTAGCTTCAACTCCTCCTATTGTGCGGGTAGTTGCTGGTGACAGCATCGCCAGGATTCGGAGTGGATCAGAACTCGGCCAGCTTGCCGGTGACATGCCCGTCAACCTTGGCGGGTGTCCACGGGGCATTCTCCACCACTCGGTTCGCCGCTGTCCGGTCCGCTGAAGATCTTTGATGATGCGGGTTACGGCGGTTGGACGGCGCGCGGGTGGGACGGTTGGTCCGGGCTTCGAATAGCGGCTCTGTGCGCCCAGGGCGCTGAGCTGATGGCGTTCGTTCCCAACCCGTGCGTTGCCAAGGCTCACGGGCCCAAGGCGTACCACTACAAGGATGGCCAGATATCCTCCTGCATCGACTACGAGGATCCCGACTACGTCGGAGAACACTGGCCCAACAAGATGGCTCCTCTTATCACGGCGGCCGGACTGGATTGTCAGAACGAGACCTACCAGGAGCAGCTGACCCAGCTGATCTGTGACCACCTGGGATTGCCCGCACTGGATCGCGACACCATCATGGTGGACCGCGACCTGGTGGCCTCGTACTTCTAGGAAATCCTTAAAGCGGGCGCGGTTATGGAGGTTGGAGATCGAGCCCGGATTTGGTGATGGGGCCCTCGATGAGGCGTGGGTGGTACTGCACCCGCTCGCACATGGAACGGCTGACGTGCGTGTTCCGGTTGTTCCACACCAGGACGACGGGGCCGCCGAGTTGCTGGTGCGCGGCATCCAGCAGGCGGGCGTAGCCGGTGTCGGCGAAGCCCATGCGACGGCTGGAGGCCAAGGCCTGCCGGGTGCCTGACGCCAACGCGTACCGCCGGTGTTGGCGCGATCCGCTCGCTGGTTCCTGCTCAGTGGTGAGGGGATCCTCAAAGACACCTCTGGCCGCGGTTTCGCGGAGCGATGAGAGGCGCCGCTCGTAGGGGCTGCCCTACCCCGTTTCGGGGGCTGACCGGAGTGCCCGCGGCTGGAGCCGCGTGATCCGCTAGCTCGTACGGGAGTTGTGCGGCAGAGGGGTGGACGGGTGAAGGCTCGGATCGGATATTCCGCGTGGATCGCGGGTGTGGTGCAGTTCTTTGTGATTCATGGGATCACCGAGTCAGCCTGGATGAGACCGTACAGTTGGGCGCGGAACAACATCAGTGACCTGGGCAACGTTCACTGTGCCGTGCAGCGGGAACCCGAGCCGCGGTATATATGTTCGCCCGAACATGACTTGATGAACGTCTCTTTCATCGCCCTGGGGACGCTGCTCGTGGTCGGTGTCGCGCTGACTGGTCCCATGTGGCGCCGAGGCGCGAGCGCCACTGTGGCCCGGCTTCTATTGGCCGGTGCCGGCCTGGGATTTGTGCTCGCCGGGCTGGCACCTGCGGACGTACACGAGAACCAGCACGTTCTGGGCGCCCTGCTCATCATGGGAACGGGCAACATCGGCCTCGTGCTGGCGGGAGCGGGCCTGTCAAACGCTGTTCCGGCGCTACTTCGTTGGGCAGCCGGCCTGCTGGGTATCACGGCGATCACGGCCTTTGGGCTCTTCTCTTCCCACCATTACCTGGGCCTGGGTATGGGAGGAATGGAGCGGGTCGCGGTGTTTCCCCTCCTGATGTGGACGCTGGCTGCCGGCGCCCTCGGTCTGTTCCGTCAGGCAACAGCCCACACTGTCCCCCGACGACGCCGGAGCATCACAGGAGTGTGAGGCCGAGGGTGGCGTGACGGCGTCGAGATCATGGCGTAGGAAGTCGGCGAAGTCCTGCGTCGGTTCGCGACGAGATCACGCTCCCTGAGCCCCGGTACCACGGGAGTTGCGGCGGCCGGTGAACTGCCAACAGGGAGCTTAGAAAGCCTGGGTTATACCCTGCCCGGTCTCCTCGCGGTGGCCGATGAACTGCAGTCGGCGGAACTCCGTCTGGCATTCACGAGATTCGGGCAGCACATCGACACGTGTTCACGGCTTTGGACAGCGCTCTTGTGGCTCGGCGTTCGGCTCCTGGTCGGCAGTTGCGGCATTGTGGCCTCCGCTGAATTCCCGGAATTGGCGAGGGCCGTCGACATGCCTCGGCTGACCGAGCACGGCCTTCCTCTCCAGCGGGTCGAGCAGGAGCTTGGTCCAGGTGCGAGTCAGCCAAGCCTGGAGCCGGTCCGGGCTCCACTCGCGCTGGCGCATCAACAGGCCGCTCACTTGCGGGGAGTTGAAGACCCAGAGGGTGTCGCGGATGTCTTCCTCGGTGACGCCGTCGGCCAGGCAGCCCGCGCTCCTGGCCTTGTTCGCGATGGATTGGGCGAGGACCGTCATGCCCCGCAGTCGCTGTCCGTCCAGATCGGCGACCAACTCCGCCACGGCCGGGTCGTTGGGTGCGGCGGTCCAGGCAGCGAGCAGCAGGCCGCCGGCGCGCTCGGTGACGTCACGGACGCGGGCGGCGTACATGGCCAGGACCAGGAAGGGGTCCGGTTCGGCGAGCATGTGTTGGGCAGAGTCCCGCTGCATGACCGGCACCGGCCCGTCGTCTCCGGCCAGGGCGATGTCGATGGCGTGCTTGAGCAGGTTGGCCTTTGTCCCGAAGGCTGCGTACGCGGTCTGCACCGACACGCCCGCCGCTGCCGCTACCTCTGTCAGCGGGACCGACGCGTAGCCGCGGTCGGAGAAAAGCGCGGCGGCCGCGTCGACGATCCGGCGCCGGTTCTGGCGGGCCTGTTCCTGGCGGCCGCTGGCGTCATAGGACCGCTTGGCCTTGGGCTCCATTCGGATAGAGTAGCAGTAAATCGAATGGAGTTTTACTCCATCTGAAGAGGGGCATGCGCCCCACGGCGCGGCGCCCCGGACGGGAGCGCACCTCGTGGAGCCACCGACCACGACGTCAACGAACCGAGCCGCCGCCCAGGACCTAAAGCAGCTGTGCGCCCGCGCCATCCAGGTCATGGCCACAAACGATCTGCCGGACTTTGCATCGGTCTACCACCCGCGTGCCACCAATCAGGAAGCGGACCACGAACCCGCTGCCTGCCGTCAGTCGGGGCCCGCTGCCTTCCGCGCCACCGCGCTGTGGCTGCGAGCCGCCTTCGCCGATCTGTCGTGGCAGATCAACTCGGTGGTCGCGGAGGGCGACCTCGTCGTCGTACACGCCAGCATGTCCGGACGCTATATCGGCCCGTTCGTCACCTACGACCTCGCCGGGGCCGTCGAATCGGCGATGCCGCCGACCGGGAAGCAGTTCAGCGTCGCCGAGACCCACTGGTTCCGCCTCGCCGACGGCCAGGTGATCGACCACTGGGCCAACCGTGACGACCTGACCATGGCCAAGCAGCTCGGCTGGGTCCCGCCAAGCCCGCTGTTCCTGCTGCGCATGGCACTGGCTAAGAACCGTGCGCGACGTGCCTCCGTGTGAGTGGCCGCGTCGGCCGCTCCGAGCAGTGGGGTGGTAACTGTGCCCGACCCGAGGCGACTTGACCTGCCAGGGTCGCATTCGGGCCCCCATCCAAAGGAACCACCATGAACGACTCACCCGCAGATCTCGTCCGCCAGGGATACCGTTCCTTCGCCGAAGGTGACATCCCGGCCGTCCTCCAGATCCTTGACCCCGGCATCACCTGGCACGTCCCGGGACGCAGCCCGCTGTCCGGCGACTACCACGGCCCCGAGGGGGTCCTGAAGTTCTTCGGCCTGTGCCAGGATCTTCCCGGCGGGACCCTCAGGGTCGAAGCCGACGAGATTCTCGCCGACGGCGAGCGCGTCGTCGTCCTCAGCACCGTGTCCGCCGAGCGCCACGGCCGGTCCTGGTCCGCCCCCGAAGTCCACGTCTGGCGCGTCAGCGGCCAACGGGCCGTGGAATTCCGGGAGTTCCAGGGCGATCAGGAGGCCGAGGACGCCTTCTGGTCCTCGTGAGGGCCCTTCCCTCCTGGAGAGTCGGCTCACTTTTCGCCGACAACGGTCGCTGCGTGTGAGGGGTGGTTGTGGGCTGGAGTGGCTGCCGGGACGGCCCCGATGGGGTCATCCCGGCATGACCACCCTTGGTGAGTCAGCAACCAAGTGGCGAGTGAGAGCGGGCCTGCGGTCATGGTGGCGCCGAAGCCGCGGCTTCATCGGATCTCTGCGGTTGACTCAGTGGGCGTTGTCGCGGCGCAGTTGGGGGAGTAGCTGTTTGAATGCGTCCGACGGGAAATAGCGCAGCTCGCCGTTCTTGACGGTGGCGTTGAGCGGGTCCAGTTGGCCGTCGTGCAGCCAAAACGCATCCTGGCTCAGTACGGGTCCCTGTTCGGCCAGGCCCCGTACCGCGGAAACGAGGGGATCGAGCAGGCCCAGGTCGTCGCCGCTGTGGATCGGCACGGCGTAGAAACGGTTGTTGCTCGGCATCGCGACGAGAGCGCCGTGCGGCAGCCTCTGCCCCAGCACCTGCTCCAGGCGCAGCACGTGCGCCGCGCCCGGCAGGCCGTCCTGGCCGGTGACGACGTACAGGGCAGGGCCGCCGTTCCCGCCCGCGAGCGCCTCGATGGCCACGCGGTCGCGCTCCATGTTCCCCAGCGCGCGGGCCAGCAGGTCGGGAGGTGCGCTGTTCCAGCGGGGCGTGAAGTGGGCGGGGACGGCGTGGGCACCGCCGGTGCCGGGTAAGTCCATCGCCACCAGGAGCGCGGCCAGGCCCCCGCCGAGCTGCGCGGTGATCGAGTCCGAGCCGAGATCGGCGATGGGGGTGACCACCAGGCGGAGCCGGGAGTCGAGGTCATGGAGCGGGATCCCGGCAAGCTTGTTGCACGGTTTGTGATCCGGACAGCCTTCCCCGGAGGCCGCGCCGTGCCGTTTTCCTCGCCCGAACAGTGCCATTGCTCTCCCCTGTCGCCGACAGCATGTGTGTCTTGGGTGACGCATGAGTCATCGCTGGCGGTTCCGTCACGAGAGCCAGGGGGTGATGGTCGTCCGCGAGCCGGGCGGCCGCATTGATGCGTCGCGCCCAAGTCCCGACCGACCGACCCTTGTCGGTCGTACACGCACGATGCCTGGTTACGGTCTGACCGTCTCTCGCCGCCCTCGATGGCGTCGGATGCTCAGCCCGGGGACGCCCATCTACATCCTCACGACCTTCAACGGACGACTCAGCACCGCACTGGCCACCCCGCACTGCGCTGCACACTCCGCCGACATCGTCTTGGCCCTGGAAGAGACCATCCACCAGCTGACGGACTGAGCTTCGTCCCGTGGCCTGGCCGCAGGGGAGTTGAAGGATGGCCTGTGCTCCTGGGGCGTCCGGAAGGTCACTGACACGCCCCAGGAGCACAGGCCCCGGGCGCCGGCTCTTCTCATCGGCGCTCGGCACGGGAGCACGGTCGGGGTGAGGTGTGGCGACCGGTTACCGAACTGCGGGCCCGGTCGCCGTCATCGAGTCTGCCACTGGTGGTCGGGAAGGAAGCGCACGTCGTACTGCTCGGGGACGCTCGCGAACTTGCCGGGCTGCGGGATGACCTGCTCGGTGGGCAGGCCGAGTTGTTCGGTGGAAGCGCCGAGGTTTTCGAAGAACCGCTCGAAGGTGCCGCCGGGACCGGCGGCGACGCCGACGACCTGGCTGTGGTGGCGCTCCATGCGGTAGGCGTGCGGACAGTTCTTGGGCACGAAACCGAAGTCGCCCGGGGTCAGCAGCTTCTCCTGCTGGTTTCCTGCGATGTCCTCGACGAACAGCCGGACCGCGCCGTGGGTGATGTAGAAGACCTCATGGGTGTCGGGGTGGAGGTGGGCGGGGATGAGGTCGCCTTTGGGGCCCTCCACGGTGAAGAAGTTGAAGGTGTTCTCCGTCTGCTCGCCGCCCGCGTAGATCGTGATCAGGTCGCCGAACAGGTGGGCACGGTCACCCTCACCCTTTTCGATGAAGTAGGGCGTGCCCGGTTCGGCGGGTATGCGCGAGGCCCGCCGATAGCGGGTGGCGTACTCGATGGTCATGCGGTGCTCCTCGGATCTGCCCCCGTCAAGAATGTCAGGTAGCCTGACATGGCGGGTTCGGGCCTGCAAGCCGTGGGGATGGCCCATTCCCGCTTTTGTCGTAGTGAGGAACAGATGCAATCCACCCGCCGCAATCTCCCCCAACTGCTCGGTGACGCCCGGCGCTGGTTCGAGGTAGGACTGCTGGCAGCCTTGGAAGCAGGCGGAGCCGCGCCCGTGTCCCCGACGCAAGTGCAGCTCTTCGCCGTCCTGGATGACCAGGGCACCACGGTGTCGGAGCTGGCCCGGCGCATGGGCGTCACCCGGCAGACCGCGCACCAGGCCGTGCACGGTCTGGTCGCCGCCGGACTGCTCCAACAAACCCTCGACCCGGCCTCCGCCCGCCAGCGGCTGATCCGCCGCACTGGGGAAGGAGAACGTGCGCACCGCCAGGCCGGCCTCGTCCTTGAACGGCTGGAAGAGCAGCTCGCCGAGCGGATCGGTCGGGAGACGGCCGATGCGCTGCGCACGGCGCTGGAGGCGCCATGGGGTTCCCCGTCGGTCCCGAGCTCGGCGTGAGGCGATGTGCTGCCCGTCGCCCATAAGACGTTCCGTCGCCGGCTTCAGGAGGCTCGCCCTCCATGCCGAGGCTCCACGACGGCGGACAGATTCCGCAGCAAGTGGAAACGGTCAGCGACCTCGGTGGCGTGGGGCGGCCTCCCGGATGGCACGGCCGTTAGCCGCTGCCCCCGTCCCTGCACGCGATCTGGGCACTCGGAAGGGACTGCAGCCAGTCGGCCAGCGTGGCGCTGTCCCCGTCAGATTCCCCCCGCTCGGTGCGGCCAGGACGAGGCGCAACCGCATCCCCGGGCGCCCGTTGGTCGGGGGAGCGACAGCCCGCCACCAGACCTTCAGCCTCGGTCCGGCACGGGCATATCTGCTGGTCAGGCCGTCGCGCCGAGCAACGAACGTCCGCCGCGAGCAGCTCGACACGTCGCAGAAGAACCGCCGCACCGTCAATTTCACCCTCATGACCGGGGCATTCCCGCTTTGGGGTGCGATCGCCACAGGCGAAGGCTCCGACCATCCCGGGTGTTTATCAGCCGACGGGCTTCGGCCGTAAAAGACGTGCGACCCCGACCGACCCCCTCTGGGATGGTCAGAGGCCGCACCTCAGGCGTCTGTCAGTACAGGCCCCGGTAGATGTTCCAGCCGCGGCCGAGACTCATACGGGGACGGAAGCCGCCCGTGCCCGTGCCCGTGTAGCTGAACAGCTCGCCCTCGGAGCTGACGGCCAGCAGGTCTCCTTTGCCGTCGCCGATGGCCGTCAAGTGGGTGTATTGCTGCCAGCCACCGCCGAGTCCGGCCCGGTCTTTGAAGGGCGTGTGGGGATCGCCCGTTCCCGGATACAGATACAGCGCACCGGCGGGAGTTCGGGCGAGGATGTCGGCTCGGCCGTCGCCGGTGTAGTCGCCAGCGCCGACGATCGTGTCGTACGTGTTCCATCCGGCGCCGAGTCCGATCCTGTCGGCGAAGTGGACGAGAGGGTAGGTGCTGACGCCCGGATAGAGATGCATGATTCCGGTGCTGTCACGCGCCAGGAGGTCACCCATGCCGTCACCCGTCAGATCCCCGGGGCCGGTGAAGTTCGTGAAGCCACCCCACCCGAAGCCTTGCTGCTCCGTGGCGGTGGCACCCGTGTACAGCAGGTCGTCACAACTGGCGACGAGGTCCGCCTCACCGTCCATGGCGAGGTCGGATGCGAACGCGAAGCGCGTGGCCGGGTTCGTACCGCAGTAGTAGGGGGCCGGATCGCGTCGGCGGTCCGAGAGCTTGCCGTTGTTGAGGGATCGGTACGAGTAGAGGGCGCCTTGGGCATCGACCCCCAGGATTCGGGGCTTTCCGTAGGCCGGTACGCCACCTGCTGTGGCGAGCACGTCCGCTTCCTGCCAGCCGGAGGGCCAGCGGAAAGAAGAACGGTCACCGAAGTGGCCAGTGCCGTCCCCCGGATAGATGTACAGGGCGCCGTCCACGGTGCGGCCCACCAGATCGCCGATGCCGTCGCCCGTCATGTCGTCGCCGCCGGCGATCTGGTTGTAGCTGTCCCAGCCGTTCCCGACCTTGACCGGTGGTTTGAACATGTCGGTGGGGATGCCCGTACCGGCGAAGAAGTAGAGGTCACCATCAGGGGTCCGGGCGCTCGCGGAGTTCCGCCTGTCGCCCCGGACACAGCAAACAGCACGGCGCCGGGCGAAGCTCGGGCGCCCCCTACGGTGCGAACGTTCACGGAATGGCACAAGCGGGACGAACGGTACCGAGGGGAAGCCGCTCGGGCGTCCTGGCGCAACGCACGCCGCCTGTGAGGCATGGCAGCCACGTCCCGGGCGTCCTGAGGCCATGGCGCTTAAGGCCGCACCTTTGTGTCACCGGCGCCGCCCGGAGGAGCGCAGCGTTTGAAGCGGGTTCATCTGCTGAAGCGTGAGGCGCCGAGGGTGACTTGGTGGCCGGTGAGGGTGATCTCGATGCCGTCGGGGGTGGAACGCGCGGTGGTGAAGCCTGTGTTGTCGGGAAGGGTGATCTTCCACGCGGCGGTAGCGCGTGGGGCGCCGGGGACGCTCAGGGAGAGCTCGTTGCCCTGTGCCAGCAGGGTCGCGGTGCTGTCCAGCGCGGTCCCTTCCGCCGTGCCTGTGACCTTGAATTGCGCTGCCTGGCCGTTCGATCCATCGGCGGGGGAGGCCTGGAGTTTGCCGCCGCGGCCGGCCAGCCGGGTCACCAGGTCGGACAGGTCCTTGCAGGTCAGGGTCAGGGTGCCGGTGGCGAGGTTGGCCTGGGCGCTGCGCGCGGTCAGCGACGTTACCGTCACGTCCTGGAGGTCCAGGTGCAGGCGGTCGATGTCGAGCCAGCCGCCCTGCCGGTTGCCCGTGGTGGAGAGGTAGAACTTCCGGGCCGTCAGGGAGACGTGGTCGAAGGTGCCGTCGGCGGCCTGGGTCAGGAAAGGAAAGCCCTCGATCGACACGTCCATGGCAGCGTTGGTGAAGTCGTACTTGTCCTTGGCGAGCCGGCCGGCTTCCTGGTCCGCGTAGTGCACGGCTATCCGGTCGGCGGCCGTGAACAGCACGGCAAACACCACGACCGTGATCGCCAGAATCTTCACCCATCGACGTCTCACGCCGAATCCCCCTGCTGTTGCGCTGTTGATGTTGCTGGACGGTGCATACTCTCACCAGAGTTGAACATGTTCAAACTGGTGGGTGGTGGGGTGGCGTGGCGGCGGACGGCGGCGACGTATCCCGCTGGGACGGTGCTGGAGAAGGGCATCGCGTGGGCCGGCGGACATTTGTTCCGCGGCAGTCGGGATGAGCCTCGCTCTGCCGCGGGGCCCGAGTCGCCGTTCCGGCCAGGGTGAGCTTCGGTCCGTCGGACTGCCGGGCTGGTTTCGGGAGTTGGTCTGTGTGGAAGTCAGCGCACCAAGGCTCGGTGGCGAGCCTCGCGGATGACCTGATCGGCGGTTTGGTCGGCAGTGAGGGCCGCGGTGTCGAACCACCAGCCGACATCGCCGAGTTCGCGCTTCATGTCGGCGTCGAGACATTCATAGCCATCGAAGTCGAACCGCTCGCGTGGCTCCCTGACCGTGTTGCGGTACCGGCACACCTCGATGCCCGGCGTGAGGACGACGAACAAGACCTGCCGAGCCGGGAGGAGGCTTACGAAGAGGTCCAACTGCCTGCGGTCGGGGATCGCCCAGTCGATCACAGGCGTGAAACCTGCGTCGGAGACGTTGTTCGCCAGCATGCACAGGTTGCGGTTGCACAGGTCCACTTGCCGCGCTGCTTCGTCGGCCGGCTCGCCAAGAGCCCGACGCGGCCGCCGACAATCAGTCTGCTGATCTGGTCACCGTCGAGCCGCGCGGAGCTTGGCAGCCGCTCGGCCACCAGCCGGGTCACCGTCGACTTCCCCGCCCCGGGCATCCCCGTCACGATCGGACAGCTCGACCCCTCAGCAGCGATCACGTCCGAAATCCTGTCAAGGTACGTGCGGGCTGACAACTGCATTTCCAGGTGCGGGCGTCGGCAGTTGGACGGCTCAAGGTGAGGAATCACGGCGAGCGGTTCTGGGGCAGGAGTGAGCAGGTGGTGGGGATTTTCAAGGCTCTGGCCGCAATTTCGTCAACGATCTTGCGAGGGTGGAACGTAGAGGTGGGGAAGGCATGGCTCGGCCAGGTCGGCGAGCGAAGCTCGGGCCGCCGTTGACCTGTTGGGGCGGCTGACCAAGTCGTCGAGCGCAACCTGGCCGACACCGGCTTTGTCCGGCAGGTCAAGCGGTGGGTCGTGGAGCAGACGAACGGGATCCCGATGTTCTGCCGTCGGCTGGTCCGCGACGACGAACAACCGGCTCGCCACGTCGCGTCACGGTTCCTCTGGGCGATGACCTCCGTCATGACGTGTTGGCTCACGGGCACCACGCTGTCCTCCTGGAGGACAGCGTGAGCGACAGCCCGCAGATCAGGGACATCCTCGCCTACATCGACGCCCGCGAGCGCGAACTGGGCGAGCAGACCGGACAGCTCCGTTCGTCCAACGAGGAACTCACCGCGCGCCTCGGCGAACTCGACGCGGAGAGCGAGAACCTGCGCGACACCCGCAAGACCCTCCTCGCCATCCTCAGACTGGCGCCCGTCGAGGAGGCGCCCTGCCTCGACGTGCCGGACCACCCGGCTTACGTAGCACATCCTCACCGACGCCGGCCGTCCGATGCGGGCCCACGGCCTGTGCGAGGCATTCGATCTGCCGATCCTCCCGAAGAACACCGAAGGCATGCACCAGGCCGTGGTTCAGCAGTCCGCGCGGATTGAACATTCCGGGCCGGAACGTGAGTGACAACCTCGGCTGTCATGGAAGTCTCGTAGAAGCGGCTGTCATGGAACGGTCATAGACCCGTCATAGGACGCTCATGAAAGGCGGCCAACCGTTCGGTGTGCCCCGTACATCTTCCCGGCGACACCGATATCCAGGGATTGGTCGGACCGTGGGCAAGAGGCAGCAGCAGGAGAGCCGAGAGAAGCCGGCGAGGCGTCATCCGCGGGGCAGGCGCTTCGTCGACTATCCGCGCCGGGGGAGAAGAGGCCTGCGCCGCTGGCTGCCGTCGTGGCGGTTGTTACTGGGCACGGTCGTGCTCGGTGTGGGCGCTCTGGTCGGCCTGTTCGCCTGGGCGTATACGAGTGTGGACATCCCCGACGAGAACGCCGTCGCCGTCCAGGAGGCCAACACGTACTACTGGGCGGACGGTACCCAGATGGTGAGCCTGGGCAAGGTGAACCGCAATATCGTCCACCTCTCGGACGTGCCGGAATCCGTACAGAACGCGGTGATTGCCGCCGAGAATGAGAGTTTCTACAGCGACCCCGGAGTCTCGCTACAAGGAATTCTACGGGCCGCCGCCAGTACGGTGGAGGGGCAGGAGACGCAGGGTGGTTCCACCATCACTCAGCAATATGTGAAGAACACGTATCTCTCGCAGGAGCAAACTCTCACCCGAAAGGCGAAGGAGTTTATTATTTCGCTCAAGCTCGACCGGACAAAGAGCAAGCAGGACATCCTCCAGGGCTACCTCAACACGAGCTGGTTCGGCCGCGGGGCGTACGGGATCGAGGCCGCCGCACACGCGTACTACGGCATTCCGGCGAGGCAGCTCGATCCGGGCCGAGGGGCCGCGCTGGCCGCGCTGCTGAAGGGCGCCGAACTCTACGACCCGGCCACGAGCCGCGCCAACCACGAGCGTGCGGAGGACCGCTGGAAGTGGATCCTCGATCGCGAGGTCGAGGCCGGGCTGATGTCGCAGCAGGAGCGCGACAAGCACCGGACCTTCCCGGAGCCGGACAAGCAGTCCATGGCCACGAACCTCGCGGGCCAGACCGGCTATCTCGTGGACGTCGCCAATAAATACATCAAGGCGCACTCCATGATCACCGACCAGGACCTGGCACACGGCGGCTACCGGATTTACACCACGTTCGACAAGAAGCAGGTGGAGCGGCTCACCGCGTCCGTCGAATCCGTCCTGGCGAAGAACATCGACCCGAAGAACCGGGAGGCCGACCGGAACATCCAGGTCGGCGCTGCCTCCGTACGCCACTCCGACGGCGCCGTCCTCGCCCTCTACGGCGGGCCCGATGCGACGAAACAATTCACCAACAACGCCGACACCCTCGGCGTGCCGGTCGGCTCGGCCTTCAAACCGTTCGTCCTCGCGGCGGCTCTTCAGTACGGCACGGAAAGAAGGGACGGCGACCGGACGTCCGTGCACTCCGGGGACTTCTACGGCAACGCCGGCAAGCTCCAGAGCCCGTCCGCGACGGCGGCTCCGGACAGCTCCCACCCGAGCCTGCGCCAAGCCCTGGCGACGGGCGGAAACGCCACCTACGTCCGCCTGGGCAAGGAGGTGGGACTGGAGGAGGTGAAGGACACCGCGATCCGGTCGGGCCTGCTGGAGAACAGCATGGCTCCGCTGGAAGACACCTTCTCCGTCGGCACGTCCACGCCCAGTGCGATCCGCATGGCGGGCGCGTACGGCACCTTCGCCAACCACGGCCTCCAGAACGACCCCTACTCGGTGACCAAGCTCGTTAAGGACGACGAGTCGGTGGGCGGCTTCGAGAGCCGCACGAAGGCCCGGCGCGCCCTGCCCCGAGAGGTTGCCGACGAGGTGGGCGACGTCCTGCGCGAGGCGGGGAGCAAGATGTTCGCCGGCGACACGGCGTGTGCCGTCGGCGCTCCCGTCGCGGCGGGCCGCACCGGCGACCAGGACCGCCTGAAGTCGGCCTGGTTCGTGGGCTGGGCGAAGAACACCTCCACCGCCGTGACAATGTTCCGTATGCAGCCCATGGACGGCAAGCTGCTGCCGATGTCGGAGGTGGGCGGTGACACGGGACAGCGGGGGAACGCCTTTCCCGCGAAGATCTGGAGCGACTACATGGACGCGAACCCGCGCGGCTGCACTCCCGCCAAGGCCGGGTAGCGCTGGTCCACTTCGTGGGATCAGAGCCCACCGCCCAATTGACACAGCCATGCCCGGCCGGCGTCGCAGCGAAGGCCTCGACATCCTCGGCCCGGTTTGCCTGTGCCAGGGACCGCTGCAGCCGGTTTCCGCCGTGGCCTTGAGCCGCGCGGTCCGCCGGGCGGTGAGATACAAGCCTCGCACCCGCTCACTCGCCCGGCCCTCGACCGCGACGGCCTCCTGTTCACCATGTGCATATTCAGGACCGTAAAAACCACCCTTCCGAGGGCTGTGGCATCTGGCGCGGTCCACTCGGGCCGTCCCTATGCGAGAGTGCCCTCCACGCCACGGCAGACCGAGATCCCCGACAGGAAGGACCAGCGATGCACCTGCGACGTACCGCAGCCCTGACCGCCGCCACCGCGCTCGCCCTGCTGATTCCCACCGCCGACGCCCATGCCGCAGGGATCGCCTGCGGGGGCGGCGTTTCCACCGGCCGGGTCGCCGTCAACGGCTGCATCAGCGCCCAGCGTTGGAAGGACGGCAAGGTCTTCTTCCGTGACATCACCGCCTACGCCAAGCTCCGGAACACCGGCCCGCGCGGCGTGAACGTCTCCTACGAGGCGTTCTTCCGCATCGTCTCCGGCGGCCACTGGGTCAAGATCGGCTCAGGCCGCACCTACGTGGCAGCCGGAGCGACCGAAGGCCCCACGGCGATCGGTGACACCAGCCGCGTCTGCGGGCCGTTCAACGTCAAGGCCGAGATCCGCGTCCACGCGAAGTCTGACGGCGGCGTCTGGAGCAACTGGTCGACGGCCGCCACCTCCCAGTGCCAGACCTGACCGGCGCCAGACCTGAGCCCCGTCGGCTTACTCCAGGACAAAATTCCGGCGCGAGGTGAAGCGCCCCCTCATAAACGAGGGGGCGCACGTGGGTGATCATCAGCTGTTCTCGTTGCTGTTCTTCACCGGCCAGCGCAGGACATCCGGGATACGCCACCACAGCGTGCGGGCGGGGGGGGGGGGGGCTCGGTGGAGCAGCTGTTGCCGAGCCGGACATCGTCCGCGCTGCGTCCCAAGGGTGTGCCCTCGGGAGAGTTACTTGGGGGGGCAGTCATGCGCCTCTCCTACGGATTAGGAGCCCTGGTCCCGCATCCCTTGCGCAGATCATTGTCGGAGCGGGTTTTCGAGCCCTAGCCGGTACCGCTGGCGTAGCCCTGCATTACAGGGCAGTAGGTGTAGCTGCCGCCGCCGTCGTTGCAGTCCGTCGACCATCCGTAGTTGATGAAACTGTTCGTGGTCGATTCCGTGCCGTGCCAGTCGTTGTAGCCGCGCGGCCCGCTCCAGGAGCTGCGCCACATCTGGGTCTGGAGCTTCTGCGAGCCGAACGACCCGCTGCATGTCTGGGAGGTTTCCCATTGAAGGTTCCAGTCCAGGTCGTATGGGGGGCCACGGCCCGGGCGAAGTCGACCAGCGTCCACATCGACCGGCCGTGACCGCGTGCGCCCAAGTCGGCGAACTCCCGTATTCGGTACGCGATCTGGCTCAGCGTCCGGTGCAAGGTTGGGGTACGCCCCGCTGGCTGTCGCCAGGTCCCAGAGGATCTGTCCCGCTGCGCAGCGGATTCTCAGCCGAAGGCGGAGAACGAGCCTTCTTCTCTCATCTTCTGGGCGCGCCGTACCCCGCTCCAGTCCAGTGCCTGCCGCGCTTCGTTCTGGGTCTGCTCGGCCACCGCCCGGGTTTCGGCCAGGACGTCGCCGCGTTCGCGGACCAGCCGCTGGTAGATCGGTGGATGGGATATCTCTGTAGGGTTCATGAGACTTGATCTTTCCCGTTCGGCGCGAATCTGTCAGCCGGCTGACCCGTCGGCGTTCTGTGACGTCGGACTCGGCCCGCCAGAGGTGGTGACCCGCTTGGGTGGGCGGGTCCGTGACAGCGGCCGGCTGGAGGTCCCATGTCAGGGGCAGTTGTGGTGTGACTCTCTGCGGCTGATCGGGGCGGCCTCGTGCAGTACCCAGGCCTTTAACGCCCGCTTGTGGAGCGGTAGTTGTGGCTGTGCCGCTGCATGCCAAGGACGGCCACCTTCCTGACTACCCGTCGAAGACTTCGCCGCCCAAGAAGTAGTTCGAGCCGCCACGCCCCGAAGGAGCCGCGCCCGTCTCTGAGTTGGTGCGGGCCGCGACTGGACGGCGCGGATCGCGAACGGCTGGGCTGCGAACCGGACGCGGGAGAAAGCCCCTGGACACCCAGGCAGGCCGACCGACGGGTGACCGGCAAGCCCACCGAGTGGGGCTGCCGTCGGGACGCAGGCTCCAAGGCCTGCCTACCGCCCTCGGGAAGGGCAATGGAGTGGAGACAGGTGTGATGTCCCGTCAGCCCCGGCCTGCCAGAGCGCGTTCGAGGAGGACCTCCGCTGCCGCTCGCGCGTGCCGACCGTAGTCCGCTTCGCCCAGCACCATGGCACGACTGGCCGCACCGTCCGCGAGGGTGACGAGCTGTTCGGCGAGCGCGGCGGGTTCGTGGCAGCCCAGCTCCCTCACCAAGGCGGTAACCAGCTGAACCATCCGCAGTTTTTGTTCGCGGGCGTAGGAATGGACCGCGCTCTCAGGGTCGGGGAACTCTGCGGCGGCATCGATGAACGGGCATCCGCGCACCAAAGCCGTGTCCCCGGCGGGTTGGTCGAACAGTCCGAGGATTCGCTCCCGTGGAGGGGTGTCCTCGCTGGTCAGCCCGCTCTCCAGGGTGGCTCCCGACGACGCGAGGTCCTGCAGGTGGGCCATGACCAGGTCGCTCTTGGTCCGAAAGTGCGCGTAGAGCGTGCGCTTGGACACCGGAGCATGCTCCGCGACCTGTTCCATGCCGGTCGCATTGATTCCCTGGGCCGCGAACAGCTGCGCGGCGGCAGCCAGAATGCGCTCTCGGCCTCCACGTCCCTGCCGTCGAGGTGCGGTCGTCGTTGTCGTACCCATGTGGCAAGTATACGAACGCGTTTACTTCTGCGGGATCATCTCGCTAGGATCACCTCAGGTAAACGGATGCGTTTACACATGTCCTGAGAGGAGTACGCGATGAAAAGCCGAGCCCCCATTGCCTCCACCGCGCTGAGTGGTTGCGCGGAGAAGCTGATACGCGGCCGTCACGCGACGCGCGCGTTCCGTCCGGAGGCCGTGCCCGCGGACACGATGCGCGCGATCTTTTCGCTGGCCGGCGCCGCGCCGTCCAACTCCAATACCCAGCCGTGGCAGGTGGAGGTGGTGAGCGGCGCGCCGCGTGTACGCCTGGCGAAAGCCTTACGGGTGGCCCACGCCGAGCAGCGCACCTCGGCGGACCTTCCGTACTCCGAGGACATGTACGCGCAGGTGCACCGTGTGCGCAGGGCCGCGTTCGGAGCCGAGCTGTACGGAGCGCTCGGCATCGGCCCCGACGACCATGCGGCACGTGCGGCCTACGACGCGGACAGCCTCAGCTTCTACGGCGCCCCACATGTGGCGTTTCTGTTCGTCAACGGTGACGGCGGGCCACGGCTGGCCGCCGACGTCGGCGGCTACATGCAGACCCTGCTCCTGGCGATGACCGCGTATGGCGTGGACAGTTGCCCGCAGGGACTGCTGAGCTTCTATGCCGACACCGTCCGGGGCGAGCTCGGCGTCACCGGAGGAAAGCTGCTCGTGGGCATCTCCTTTGGCTATGCCGATGAGAGTGCACCGGTGAATCGAGTTACGACCGAGCGCGCCGCGCTTGAGGTGACCACGGCCTTCCACGCCTAGTACTCCAGTGAGAATTCGTGTCCTGAGCTGGTTCTTCTCGTTGTCCAGTCATGGTGGGGATGGGTGAAGTCGATTGCTGGGCAGCGGAGTTGGAGTCGGTGTTCGCTCGGGTGGCGGGCCGGTTCGGGCGGGCTGATCTGCGGTGGCGGATGCGGGATTACGTGCGGGGGCTGCTGGCGCCGGTGAGCCGGAAGAACGGCTGGCAGCTGGCGGAGTACGCAGGCCATCGTGATCCCGCGGGGCTGCAGCATCTGCTGAACGGTGCCCGGTGGGATGCTGATGCGGTGCGGGACGACGTGCGTGGATACGTCGCCGAACACCTCGGCCCGGACGGCGTGCTGATCGTCGATGACACGGGATTCATCAAGAAGGGCACCACATCGGCAGGTGTGTCGCGGCAGTACACCGGAACCTCCGGAAAGATCGACAACTGCCAGATCGGGGTGTTCGCCGCCTATGCCACCGCACGCGGCCGGGCCCTGGTGGACCGCGAACTCTATCTTCCCAAGTCCTGGACGACAGACCGTGAGCGGTGCCGGGCGGCCAAAATCCCCGACGCCCGGGGTTTCGCCACCAAAGGCGAGCTGGCCAAAGCCATGGTCCGCCGCTGCCTGGCAGCCGGCCTTCCGGCAGCCTGGGTGACCGCAGACGAGGCATACGGACAGGACTGGTCCTTCCGCCGCCTGCTCGAACAACACAACCTCGGCTACGTGGTGGCCGTCCCCAAGTCCCAGCAGATCAAGTCCCTGGCCGGCGTCTGGCGCATTGATGAGCTCATCGACGACGCCCCGGCCGACGCCTGGCAGACCCTGTCCTGTGGCAACGGTGCCAAGGGACCACGCGTCTTCGACTGGGCGGCGGCGAAGCTCCCCGTCAACATCGTCTTCGATCCGGACCCACCAACCCACCACCGCTGGGTGATGGCCCGCCGCAGCCTCTCCGACCCCAGCGAACTCGCCTACTACCTCGCTTACGCACCCGTCGATGCGGACCTGGGCGACCTGGCCCGGATCGCCGGCTCGCGCTGGGCCGTCGAAGAATGCTTCCAGGCTGCGAAGAACGAGTGCGGCCTGGACGAATACGAGGTCCGCCGCTACGTGGGCTGGTACCGGCACATCACCCTGGCCATGCTCGCCCACGCACTCCTGACCGCCCTCGCGGCCCAGGCCCAGGAGGCCGCAAAGGGGGCTGCAGAAACGACACCGCCAGCCTCGTCCCTCTCACCGTGGCGGAGATCCGGCGCCTTCTGGACACTCTGCTTCCCCACCCAAGACCCCACCAGGACAGACGACTTCACGCACTGAACTGGTCCCACTGGCGCAGACACCACCAAGCCACCGCCCGCCGCTGCCACTACCAAAGAAGAACCAGCCCAGGACACAAATTCTCACTGGAGTACTAGGTCGTTTCTGACGGCTCTTGAACGGTGTCGCGGAGCCAGATGGCGATCGCGGTGACGGTCAGGGTGCCGTTGAAGATGTAGTCGCGCTTGTCGTACCTGCGGGCGACCGCGCGGAACTGCTTCCACTTGCTGACGCACCGCTCGGCGGCACTGCGGCGGCGGTACTGGGCCTTGTCGAAGGCCGGGGGACGGCCGCCGGCCCGGCCTCGCCGGCGACGGTGTTCACGCTGGTCGTCGGGCTGCGCGATGGTGGCTTTGATGTGCCGCCGCCGCAGGTAGGCGCGGGTGTCGCGGCTGGAGTACGCCTTGTCGCCACGCAATCGGTCCGGACGGCTGCGCGGACGGCCTGGCCCGCGCCGCCCGATCCGTAGTTTCTCCAGCACCGGGACGAGCATGGGGTTGTCGCCCCGCTGGCCGGGCGAGGTCAGCCAGACCAGCGGTCGGGCACGGTCGTCTGCCAGCAGATGGACCTTGCAGGTCAGTCCGCCCCGTGAGCGCCCCAACGCCTCACGCCCATCGGTGTCCACACGCGTACCGCCCCCTTTTGCGGGAAGTCGCGCGGGGGCCGGTGCCGGGCACATCAGCACTCGACCGGGGCCCCGACCTGTGCGTTCTACTCACGTCCTCTGGACGTGTCACGGCCCGACACCCCGGTATCGACGATGTGCGCACCCAGCTACCCGCTCGGCTACCTCTACGACTTCGGAGCCGAGTGGCAGCACTCCCCGCGCGTGCTGCCCTGGACGAACCCGGACGGAGACCATCAACTGGCCCCCGCTCAGCGCCCGTTGCTCACCGGTCGGCCGACGCTCGTACACGAGGATTACGGCGGGCGGCGTTGGAGGTAGGCGTAGGGGCAGAGCCGGCAGGGCGAGTGCCAGCGGCGCGAGCCGTCCGGGGAGAGCGTGATGCCGTTGTGCGGCCGGCTGCGCGGCGGGTCGGTGGCGGCTTGGCAGGGCGGTTACCTCAAGTCGCCGTTGATCCAGGCGATCAAGCGCGGCCGGGTGGTGCATCTTTCCGCCGCGATGTAGTCGCTGTAGCGGCGGCTGGTGTCGATGGTGCACGCGGGGACGTATACGGGCTGGCCGAGGAACCAGCCGGACGCGAACACGGCACACAGGATCACGGCGGCGCCCAGACGGCGCGGGGTTATCCAGGAAGGCATCCGAGGAGTGTCGCATGATACGGGTGGGCCTGGCCGGTGAGGCGTTCCCGCGGACCCCAAGTCGGGTCTGACTCGCCTGCGCCCCCTGGTGTCCTTGGCTTCGGCAGCACCACCGGGACCGGTGGCACAGGCGGCTCCGGTAGGCAGGCGCCCCGGCTCCAGTAGATGGCGGTGTATCTGGTCAAGCTCCCGGGCTGAGGGAACAAGCCCCAGCCCACGCCGACGGTGTCGTACCCGATCCGATGGGACCGTCGCTGACCGGCCGCACCACGGAACGCGAGCAGGGCCCGGATTCATCCAGCCCCTGCTCGCGTTCTGTGCGGTGTCACTGCTTGGGGTACTCGTACTCGGACTCGCTGAGTGGGTACGCCCGCCATTTCCAGGACGACGCCCCGAAGTTGTGCTCGGCGACGACGATGACGACGTGCTCGTCGGGCAGGCCGGGCGCTGGTCTGGTGCGCGATGAGTTTGAGCAGGTCAAGGCGGAACCCGTCCGGGATCAGCGCGTTGGTGTTGCCGAAGTCGGCCGCGACGGTGACCCGGTGGGGACGCCGCTGGTGAAGGCCGAGTCCATCATCGGCTTCACGCAGGCTGGTGCCCTTGTCGGCCGCGAGGACCCACACGATGGCCACGGTCCCTACCGTTCCTCCTCCTGACAGTGAGAGGTTCCTTCATCGGATACCCCGGGAGCGCGGCGGGGCCGTACAGTCGACTGGGCGTCCGCAGCCGGCTCCAATGGCTGCGGACGCCCTTGTCGTATGCGGTGATTCAGACGGCCTTCGTGCCGCCGCGGGTCCTCACCCAGCTCGGTGAGCTGTCCGGCGACCGCCGCGCCCTGTACGGCACCGTCCTGTAGCGGGTGTCCCGCCGGGGTGGCCGGGCATCGCTGGTGGGTGCGGGCCGTGACGTGGTGTGGCTGGCCCCGTGCTGGGCAGCCACCGCCGTCACTCGTCGGTGCAGAGGACTTGGTCCCGGGTGATTTGTACGGGGCGGGCGCCGGGGTGGCAGTCGCGGGGGATGTACCGGCCTTGGGCGCAGGTATAGAACCCCTGCTCTCCGACGGACATGGTTCCTTCCCGCTGGCAGGACCCGAAAGGGGTGGGGTGGGGTGTTGCGGCGCTCGGGGTGGACAGGGGGATGACGGCTGCGCCGGCCAGGAGCAGGGCGGTGACGATAGGGCGGACACGCATCGGGATTCTCCTGTTCTCGTGGGGTGGGGTGCCGGTCTAACGCGGGGTGACTGTCAGGGACTTCGTCGGCGTTATCTGAGGCCTCCGAGTGCGGTGACGGTTTGGATGACGTACCCGGCGACGGTGGGGAGGTCGACGGCGGGGGCAGCGGCGGGGGCGGGGGCTCCGTCGGCTGACGCGGTGGTGGTGGCGAGGCCGAGGATGCAGGCGGTTGCGAGGAGGATTGCGGCGGTGCGGCGCATGAGGCATTTCCTCTTGTAGTCGAGGTTTGAGTAGGTGACTGGTCCAAGCTGCCGTATGGCTGCTCAAGTCGGTGGATGGACACGCTTTGGGAACCCGAACGGGGGGCGGGTTTGGCAGCCGCAGAAGGCAAGCGGCGGTTACAGCTACGGGCCCCTCGCCCTGAGGAGTTACGAACCGCGCGCCCTGCGCCCGGGTATCTGAGCACGAACCCGTCATCGCACCATCGCCGCCACCGTTGGCTGCCGACGGAGATGGTGGCAGGGCCGGGGGCGGGGTTTCCTCGGCGGTGTGTTGGCCGGAGGGGTGCTGTCGTTGGCGACGTGCAGTGCGCGGTGGTGCGGGAGGATCTGAGTGCGGGTCAGTCGAGGTCGACGGGGGAGGCGTACGTGGCGAGTACGACGACCGGCCCGCGTCCGGCCCGCAGGGCGAGCTGGATCGGGTTCGTGGTCGACCACCCCCGACGAGCGCCGAGGACACGTCTACGCCGACGGTGTCGAGCACCGCGTCATACACCTGCTCGGGCAGGTCAGCCAAGAGGTCCGCCACCGTCCCGGCACCCAACTCCCGTACCAGATGGGCGTGTTCCGGCCGGGACACCGCGCGGGCCTCGGCCCGCGAGCGGTAGGACGGCGCCCAGCTCACTCACCAGGACGGCTGGGTGGGTCGTGGTGGAGGCGATGGGACCCGTGCGATCCGGCCGCAGGGCCGGGGGCGCCGACGCGCTGGGCATTCCGCACGTCCTCGGTGATCCGCACGTCCTCGGTGAGCGGCCGGACGCTCTGTTCGCTGGTCCGCCGATCCTCGGGTGCGGGCCGTTCACCGGTCCGGGCGTGGTTCGGGACGGGACGCGGCGGCGAGGTGGTGAGAGCCAGGTGCGGACGGTGGGATCGTTCGGCCCTTGTCGGCCGTCAGCTCCGTCAGCGCGAAGCAGCCGACGCACAGGGTGAGCAGTCCGGCGATCAGGTCGGCGGTGTTGCCGACGTCCAGCAGAGCCGACGTGGCCGGCGAACGACCCATGTCCATCCAGCCGCTGGACCCGAACACGACACCCGCTCCCGTCCAGGCCATCGCCAGCGGCACGCGCGCCCGTACCCGTGCCCACCGGCGGAACACCAGCGCGTGCAGGCCGGCCGCCCCGGCCAGCGCCGCCAGACCGTGCACCAGGTCGCCGGTACGGCCTATAGCGTTCCGGCGGGCGATCCACTGCGCGTTCATGCCCACGTCCGAGCCCAGTCCCCACGCAAGGTGCAGCATCCCCGAGGAGACGAGGAACCCCAGGGCAATTCCGGTGAGCACCCGCTGCATGCCCTGGGTGCCGGCCGGATCGGTCAGGTCCCGCACGCGGGTGCGCAGCAGTCCACCCCAGCGCTCGTCGGCGTACAGCGCGAATGCCGCGAGCAAGACCAGTCCTTCGGCGCCGAGCCCGCCGTAGACGACGCCGAACACCCAGGGACGGAGCATGTCGTTGGACATGGCTGGGTTCTGCGCGCCGGTCGTCGCGATGACGCCCTGGCTCACGGGCAGTGTGACCGTCAGCGCGACGAGCATGCCCGTCGCCACCCACATCGGGAAGAGGATCAGCCACGCGCGCACGTGCCGCCCGCCGGGCCGGGTCAGAACGTGGGCGATCAGCGCCGCGATGGCGTCCATTCCGAAGGTCACCGCGTTGGCCGCGATCCACTGCCCCCGCGACAGGCTGCCGAGGTCCTTCACTCCGACGTCGGCACCGGCGACCCAGAGCAGCTTCAGTGTCAGATACGGCAGGCACGCGACGACGGCGAACCGGGCGAGAAGCCGGCGCCTGCGGGCTCGGCGTTCAAGGTGATCACGCATGGACACAACTCTGTTGCGCTGGGCGCGGCGGCGCATCATGCCACTGGACCAGGTCCCTCCACCGCACGGCGGAGCAGCACCGGGCCAGCCTCCTTCCCCCCATGCCATGCCGAGAGCGCGGGCCGGACCGTAGCCGAGAGGGCCCCAGGCCCGGCGGTCAACGGCAACCGCAACCCGACGAACGGCACCTTGGCCAACCCGACATGCGACACAACCGGCCGCCAGACGGCGGTCTGGGAGCTGCTACTGGCTTCCACTCATCAGGGTGGCATCGAGGTGGTGAGGGCCAAGTCGGTTCCGGTGATAAGCCGTTGAGGCTGCGTGTTCTGCTGCCGGCCTCGCGAGGCGGGGGCAGGGGAGGCGCGGCGGAGGCATCTTGCCGCCCGGCCCTGTCGGGGGTCTGCGCTGGGCAACACGGGCCCGCCCCTGGCCCTGAACACCCGGTTGTGGGGAGGCAGTTGAGGCAGTGCCGCTGGACGCTGACGGCGAGGACGGTCATCGACCGGCTATCCGCCGAAGACTCCGCCGCTGGCCAAGAAGCCGGTAGAGCCGCCACGCCCCGAAGGCGAGAATCCTGGTTTGCTGTTGGCGCGGCCGCGCCAAGGCGGTACGCTTCGCGACGCTCGCCGCGCTCTGCGAGGTGCTCAAGTGCCAGCCGGGCGACCTGCTTCGCTGGGAGGCGGAGGACACCGCGGGCGAATGAACCGTGCCTGCTGAAGCGTTATCGCCGATCCCGCTTGCCCGTGACCAACTCCGCGAGCATCCCTGGGCCGTATCCGGGGAGATTCCGGGCCTGCCGGAGCGGTCTGGCCCAGGTGTCCGACCCGCGCGATCCGTGCGGCGTACGGCACGCCCTGGTCGTCATGCTCGCGCTGACCGGGTGCGCGGTGCCGGCCGGAGCGACTCCCTGTGGGCGGTGGGTGGGGGGATCGCCGAGGCCCCGCCGTCCGTCCTGGAGCGTCTCGGCACACGGCTCGATCTGCTGTTCCCGAAGCGATACCTGCCGGCGGAGGCGACGGTGCATCGGCTGCTGGGCCGCATCGACGGCGACGCGTTGGACCGGGCGGTGGGCCGTTGGCTGGCCGACCGGCGTGACGCAGTGGCGTCGACGGCAAGACCCTGCGCGGAGCGGCCAGGGCCATGAGCAGCAAGATTCATCAACTCGCCGCCTGCGAGCACTTCTCCGGCCTGGTCCTGGCCCAACTCGACGTTGGCGATAAGACCGACGAGATCACCTGCTTCCAGCCCCTGCTGGAGACCCTCGCAGACCTGGCGGGCGCGGTCGTGACCAGCGACGCCATGCACACCCAGCGTCAGCACGCCAGCTACCTGCTTGGGAGCGACAATCAAGTCGGTAGCTGCTGATCTGGGGGTTCGTACCGAGACGCTGCGCAACTGGACACGGGCAGCCGACGGACGGCGCCCCCGCTCCCATTCGGGCGGCCCCGACGGCCGCGCCGACGTCGGACTCGGCGGAAGTTACGGCCTTACGCAAGCGGGTCCGCGAGCTTGAGGAAACGGGACATCCTGCGCAAGGCCGCCCGGTATTTCGGGACACGCTGGTGACCCGCTTCCAGTTTGTCGCCAACCACCACCGCCGGCACGGCGTGAAGCGGCTGTGCACCATCCCGGGCATCGCCCGCTCGAGCTTCTACTACTGGCGCCGCATCGCGGCCGCGAGAGCAGCCCGGACGGCAGCCGCCGCGCAGCTCGCCGCCCGGATATGCGAGGTTCACTGGGAATCGGACGGCACCTACGGCGTCCCGAGGATCACTGCCGAACTCCGCGACGGTGGAGGCCAGGCGGTGAACCACAAGCGCGTCGCGCGAAATCATGCGCAGCCATCGGATTGGTCGGAGTCCGCCTGCGCCGCAGGCACCGCACCACAATCGAGGATGAGGCTGCCGCGAAGGCACCGAACCGGATCGGCCACGACTTCACGGCGAAGTCGGTGAACACGAAGTATGTCGGTGACATCACGTACTTGAGCGTCGGCGGGGGAGATTCTGCTGTCTCGCGACCGTGATCGACCTGTGCTCACGCCGCCTGGCCCCGGCTGGGCGATCGCCGACCACATGCGCACAGAGCTCGTCACCGATGCCCTCGCCGCTGCAGTGAGGACCCGCAGCGGCCTCGCCGGAGCCGTGATGCACACCGATCACGGGGCCCAGTAGGTGGAGGCGCGCACCGCGTAGCCAACGAGACATGCAATTGGCAAAATCGAGTCCCACTGAACAACCGCGAAGATTTTTAAGGCGAGTGGTAATGGCCTCCATGGTTTACTTCAAAAAACTATCCGAGCAATCTGATTCGATTTGCTACTCATTCGGTGAGGATCCCGAGCACATGACTCGCCGACTCACCATGCAGACCAAAACGCGCACATCGATGCCGGACGACGACCGAATCGACTACGCCTACCTCACGGCCTCCCGCAAGATCAATTCTGTCTTCGAGGAAAGAAAACAGTGGCCTGAACGCGGCATGAGCGTCAGCTGATCAACGAGCCATCGGTGCGTGGACCCGTGGCCGACAGGACGGATACCAGGGGGTTGCCTCGATCAGGACGCCCGGTAGTACTGGATCGCCAGGCCGGGGTGGGAACTTGCCACCTCCTCGGCGCGGATGTTGATCCACCTGCCGATGCGGAGCGACCCGGCCCCACCCCCACGCTGTGCCTGGCCACGTCACATTTGACGGAGCCGTTCAACTCGGCGTTATCGTGACCATTCGGCGCAGGGCAGGCCGCGAGGCACCTGGCTGGAGTGGGCCACCGAAACCGACATCACCAAATCAACCGCTGAGGAGATCACTCCTGCGGAGGAAGAGGTCGCCAAGGACATGGAGCGGTAGAGGCCTGAGGCCCATGACCCAATGCGACAAGTAGAGGTAGGAGCAACCTGGTTCACCGGCCGACCTGGGGCTTCGGCGACCATGGTTCGCGCTGCCTGACGCGAGCGACTTCGGGTCCGTTGACATGTGCTCCGGTCACGTCCACGGACGTGACCCGGGCCCGTCGCCGACTATTCCTTGACGGAGCCGGGGCGCCGTCGTCGTCCCGTGGCGCGGCGAGGCGCTCCATGCCAGACGGCCAGCGCGCCGAGGGCGAGGCCGGTCCCGATGGCCACCCACACAGCTGGGTTCTCCTCCACCCACATGCGCCGGTCGCTCGCCATGCCAATGGAGCCGACGAGGCGGCCGTTGCGCCCGGGGACCAGGCACGCCAGAGCCAGGAACGCCACGCAGCCGAGGGCTGCCGCGCCGATGCAGCGAACCCACTGCCGCCGTCTCAGCGCGGCTGAGGCCAGTGCCCAGCAGCACAGAATGCCGCTGCCGCAGAACATGCCGAAGGCGAAGCCGGCACCCGGCCCGAGGCCGGACACCCAACGCCACAGAGGATCTCCCACGACGACCGAGGCGGCGCCACCAAGGACGATGATCCAGGCCAGCTTCACGGCAGGACGTTCGGACATTCTGGCTATGAAAGACATCACGACAAGACTACGGCGCGGGGGTGGGCGTTCCCTAGGTGCGGGGATCCGGCGGCCGTGCCAGCTGTGGACCCGCCGAGTGACGGCTCAAGAGCTCGGACACACCAACTCGCTGACGGTGCGGCGGATGTCAACCACAGCCGGGCCCGCCCTCTCGGTGAACCGGTTGAGCACCGACCCGGGCGTCTTCGTCAATAGAGCCTGCTTCGCCATCGACAAGTCCCGCATGACCCGCATGACCAGGACATTCCCACGGCGACCCAGGATCTCTACGGATGACGATCGGGCGCGTCCAGTGAACGGGTTCTGGCTCGGTGACCGCACGTACAGGCCCGACTGCTCGGCGGGCAGCCGGTAGTCAGATGTCCTCGATGCGCTCGCGGTTGAGGAGATAGGTGGGCAGATGAGCCTGTTGCCGGTTGAACGGCATGTCCCAGTCGAAGGCCAGGCTCGCCATCGCGAGTGGACCGAGTGCCACGCGGGCGCGCGGCGCGGTGGAGGTGCCCCAGAAGTCGGCGTGGTCCTTGAGGGCTTCGGTGAGCGTCGCAGCGAACCCGGTGTGGTCGGCCGTGATGAGGCGGTGGAACAGGGCGACCGGCTGGTAGTCGATCTGATTCATGAAGTCCATTGGCGCGTGGGTCACGGCGTCCGGCATGGATGCCTTCATGGCGGCGGTCAGTGCCTGCACCGTGTCGTCCATGGAGCCGTTCGAGAGGTAGGTCTGCAGCGTGTCGATCCAGTGCAGGACATAGGCGTCGACCGAGTCGTCCTCGCGCAGTCGCTCCAACGGTACGTCGCACAGCCGGCGGATCCGGTCCATCTTGCGGCACACCACCGCCAGGTAGAGGGCATCCAGCCAGCCCCGGGCGTCCGCGGGCGGTTCGGCATCCAGGGCAGGGAGAGAGACGACGAGGTCCTCGCCCAGGTGGCATTCCTGCGGCTCGGCACCGGTGAACCGCGCACAGCCGAGCTGCACCGCAGTGGCCCAGGCGTACCAGGTGTCGACGTGCGCGGCCCCGGGGTCGTCGGCGCAACGGGCATGAGCCAGGGTGACGGCCGCGCTGAACGCCTCACCGAGCCGGGCCGAGTCCTGCGCCAGCCCGTCGATCAACTCGGCTGCAAAATGCGCAAGTTCGCCATTCTGCGGCGCCTGGGGCGCCATGCGGGTGGGCAGGCGCCCGGCGCGGTCGAGGCGCGTCAGGCTCTTCATCAGAGCGAGCAGCCGCGGCGGCAGGTCGAAGGAGAAGGTCCGGGTGTCGGGGTCGATGGCGGTGAGGGAGGTGAGCCGTCCGCGATGCCACCAGTACACCCGCGGCGACAAGGCGGTCTTGCCGCCGTCCTCGTACGCACCCAGCGCGTATGCGGCCAGGCTGTTGAGGCCGTCGACCACGGACCCGTCGGTAATCGGGTAGTACACGAAATTGTGACGGCTGGGCACGACGACGAGGGCGCCCTCGTCAGGGAGAGGCTCGCCGGTGGTCTGCCGGACCGCCTCGGACAGATACAGGGCTTTACTCGCGACGAAATGCGAGTCGCCGTAGACGGTGTGCAGCCGGACCCCTCCCTCGACCGGCACCTCGTCGTGCTCGACGGGAACCCGCATCAGGTTCCCGTACGCTGCCGCGCCCAGAGCCTCGATGTCCACCCGCTCCACATCCCGGTCCGTCAGGATGCGCACGCTGGTTGGCCGGTCCAGGGCATAGGCGAAGACGAGTCCCTCGGCCACCACCCGCGCGTACTGCAAGGCCCCGGCTATCTCCGGGGTGAGCGAATCGAGGGCCAGCAGCCGGACATGCGCGCCCCGCAGCAGCTCCTCGACGCTCTCGTCACCCTCACCGGAGGCATTCGGGCCGGACTCGTGCATGTGCTGTGATGTCATCCTGCCAACTGTACGAGGTACCCACAGCTCGGAGAGCAGGCCCGTCACGGCGGTCTCCCGCACGCTGGGCCGGACCGGAGTATCAGGTGATGGTCACCCGGCCGCTCCCGCACTCATAGCTGTCCGCGGGCAGCGGTCGCAGGAACGGCCGTTCCTGCTCGAAATGGAACCCGATCGAGGTCGGTCGGCCGTAGACGTGCCGGGCACCTTCGGCGACGTCGATCGCCGCTGGACGCTCGTTCAGCTCGGCCAGCGACTCGATCTCGGGCGGTGGGACCAGGTGTTTGCGGGCGGACCTCCCCCCTTCGTGTTCCACTCCGCCCTTCTCATGGGCGCCTTCCTCACCAGGTGCAGTAGAACACCGAAAATCCATCCCAAGATCGAAATGCGGCGGCCCACCGAGCCGGATCGGTGCGCGAACGCCCGAACAACACCTGCTTCACTGCGGGCTTCGAGTTGTCGTACCGAATGTGGACCGAGGGGACAACACCACCCAGCGACTTGAACGTCTCTACGTGGCCTTCGAAGAACGCCTCCTGCGGGGCTGTTGCGAATACGCGGTGGACGGCCTTGCCGGAGTACGACATCCGTAGCGTGAACAGCACGCACTTGCGTCACTGACCGGCCAGGTCCAGACACACGTCCGCGAAGTCGACCTCAGCCTCTTCGCCCGGATTCATGGACTGCGGACGGTCCCATCGAGGTGTTGGCGGCCCTCCTTGGCCGGCAGCACCAGCTCCGGACGGCCCTTGTGCACGTAGTCCCGCACCGTCGAGTACGCCACGAGTTCGAAGTCGTGCTCAGCCGCCAGACCGGCTCCAGCTCGCTCTCGCGCGGCGGCGGCTTCTTCCGCTTGGCCGGCGCCGGACACACCAGAGCCTTCGCCACCGTGTTCTGCGACACGTGCTACCGCTGAGCGAGCACCCGACCCGACATCGTCGGATCGGCCGCTTGTCCCTGCGGATCTGCTCACGCGACCTGTACACACCGGTCTCCTGACATGACCGTGATCAACAAGCACAGGGTGTGAGCGGCCAAACAGCCCAAGGTATTAAGCCAAAAGCGGCATGTCACACGCCATCACACCAGAGGGGCGACAGACGCACCTTGGCGAGCCGGTTCGGGTGGCCAGTTGGTGCCCGGAGCCTGACCTGCAGGACGGCTGGATTCGGCTGACCAACAGTCAGGGAGTGTTGCCGGACCAGTCCCAGCGGGCCCAGTCGCCAGAACGCGGGTCGTACAGCGCGTTGCTGCTGGCTCCGAACTGCCCGAGCGCAGTGGACAGGGCGGCGCGCGCCGGTGTCGGTCTCGTCAGGCGTCCAGCCCGTGACGTCCAGGAGCATCCCGTCCAGCGGCCCACCGGTCAGTTCGACGTAGGTCTTCCCAGCCGCGGACCCGGGTATGGGTCGTCGTAGCCGTAGCCGTACACGCGGTCGCGCAGAAGTTGTTCATCGTTGACGTTCTTCTCTCCCACCTTCCTTGAGTGCTGGCTTGCACAGTCGCCTCGGACGTGATGCATCTGGAGCAGATGCGGGCCCGGTTCGCTCGGCCGTTGTGGGAAGTGCAGCCCACCGTCAGGAGAAGCCCCCAGTGATGGCTGGTGGGCAGCGGTCACCGGGGGCCTCGTGGTGGTCGCCCCAGCGCCGACGGGGGTGGCGGCGCCGGGCGAGGATCAGGGGAGGCCGTGAAGGCCGCGCCGAATGGTCGGCATGGTGTGCATCGGCTGGGGAACGTACAGCACCGAATCGCGCCCCTGGCGGGGGAGTACGGTGCACCGCCGCGACCCACCGATGTGGTGCGTTCGTGGGTGAGAGGGGGCTTCAATTCACGACTTGTCCGGCCTGGCCGGCCGCTTCCGTTTCCGCCTGCGCCTGGTGCGTGCCTGCCTTCTCGGACGGGAGGTTCTCACTACGGCGGGGGAGTTGCCTGTCGGCTGCCCAGACGATGAGCGCGCAGGCCGCGAATCCGGCCCCGAGGAGGCTGGAGCCCGCCCAGCCGTGGGCGCTGAAGACGGCGGTGGTTGTGGCTGCGCCGAGGGCGGAGCCGAGGGAGTAGAAGACCATGTAGCTGCCGATGACGCTGCTGATGCGATTCGGATGCGCGGCGGTGAGCAGGTGCTGGTTGCTCACATGCGCGGCCTGGACCGCGAAGTCGAGAAGCACGATCCCGACGATGAGGAGCCACAGTGACCACGGCAGCTGGGAGATTGCCGCCCACGAGAGGATGAGCAGGGTGAGCGCGAGACCGGTGACGGGGGCCGCCCGTCCTGCATCCGCCCACCGTCCCGCGCGTGCCGCGCCGAGTGTGCCGGCGAGTCCGACGATGCCGAACAGTCCGATCTGGGTTTCGCTCAGGTGCCAGGGCGTGCCCGCAAGCGGCAGGGACACTCCGCTCCACAGGGTTCCGAACGAAGCGAACAGGAAGAACGCGATGAGCCCGCGCGTCAGGAAGAGGCGCTGCCCGAACAGTCCGCCGAGTGAGGTGACGGCCTGCCTGTACCCCGCCGTCGGCTCGTCGAGGCGCCCCTCCGACGGCAGTACGGCGAGGACGAGGGCCGCGAGCCCGAGTGACAGCACCGCGAGCACGGCATAGACGCTTCGCCAGCCCCACACGTCGGCGAGCACGCCGGTGACGACCCGTGCGCCCAGGATGCCGACCACTACGCCCGAGGTCACGACGCCGATGTTCCGTCCGCGTTCGGCGGGCAGCGAGACCGACGCGGCGTAGGCCACCGTGGTCTGCACCACGACCGCGAACACCCCCGCCGCCGCGAGCCCCACGAACGCCACCCAGGCGGCTGACGCCGAGGCCGTCAGGATCATGCCCACTGCGGTGATCGCCAGGTGCACGGCGATGAGCCGGCGCCTGTCGGCCACCACATCACCGAGCGGTACCAGCAGCACCAGCCCTGTCAGATAGCCGAACTGGCTGGTCGAGACGATCCACCCAGCGAGTTCTGGCGGCAGCCCGAGATCGTGCCCCATCGGTTGAAGAACTGGCTGCGCTGCATAGATGCTCGCCACAGCGACACCACACACCACCGCGAGCAGTAACCGCCGCCACACATCCATTACGTTCCCCAATCAGTAGCAGATTGCAACCGATCTGACCGTACGGCATGATGGTTTTGATTCGCAACTCATTGGGAGGTGTCATGTCGCGCACGACCCTGCGCGCCCCGAACCCCGACTGGACCGACCCCGAGTGCCCTGTCGCCCGCACGCTCGACCTCGTCGGCGACAGGTGGAGCCTTCTCGTCATCCGCGACGCGATGGACGGGACGCAATCGTTCACCGAGTTCCAGCGACGTACCGGCATCGCCCGCAACATCCTCACCGACCGCCTGCGCAAGCTCATCGCTCACGGGCTCCTCGCCCAGCGCACCGCACCATCGGGCCGCCGCCAGGAATACGTGCTCACCGACGCCGGCCGCGACCTCTTCCCCGTCGTCCTCACCTTGCGGCAGTGGGGAGAACGTCATGCCTTCGCAGCCGGTGAGACCCACTCCGTCCTCGTCGACCAGCACGGCACCCCCGTGCCGGAAATCGCGCCGACCGGCGCCGACGGCACCCTCCTCGGCACCGACACCACCCACGTGCAGAAGACCGGATAGAAGGCAGATGCTCGGCGCCTCAGCCGGTCCAGCATCTTCCGGTGAGCGTCCGGGGTGGTGGCAAACGCCCCGGAGGCCAGGTGCCGGCCGGTTGCGGGGTCCAACGTTTGTACCGGACAGGGTGGGGTGGTGGACGTCGCCGCACTGGCGGAGGGTGACCAGCGCGGGGCCACTGGCATAGCCGTCATCCAGGCAGTTGTCTATGGCTTCCACAACTGCTTGCCGGTGGCTATGTCCCAGGCTGTGCCTCCGTCGTTCTCGCCGCCCACCGAGGCGGTGCCGCCGCTGATGGCGATCTCCGCGGCTCCGACTTTGCGTTCACCCGTGTCGGATACGCCGGAGGTGGGCATGGTGGGGTGCCAGAGCAGTTTGCCGGTGTTGATGAGCACGCTGCTCACTACACGCGGAATCGATTCCCTAGGAACCACTGCTCATGAAGTCGCGCCCCTACGGGTTCGTCGGGATCGACCCGAACACCGGAGGCGCGGGATCAACCACGGTGCAGGTGGAGGAGGAGAGCGCGGACCGGGTCCTCCAGGGCGAGGAAGCCGACGCGCTCCTGCAGCCCCTGGTCGCCTCCACCGAGTGGGTGGCCGGCCACAAGACCGGGGTGCCCGCCCACGAGCGGGTGATCGGCACCGTGCGCCGTGAGGCCCTCAACCACCTTCCTGCTCATGAACGAGGCTCACGCCCGGCAAGTCCTCGCCGACTTCGAACGGCACTGCAACGGGCATCGACCTCACCGAGCCCCAGATCAACGACGCCCTTCATGCTTCCGGGCAACCCGCCACGGCCCACGACCCCGACGGCCGCAGGCTCCTGCACACCTGCGTCCTTGGCGGTGCTATCAACGAGTACCGGTACGCCGCCTGACCAGCAGAGATGACTTTCCGAGCCCCACAGGGTGATGAAGAGGTCACTGGCACGGCTGTTGCACGCGCGGCCCGAACGTGAGGGACTACGAAACCCGGCCCGAACGCCCCGAAGCGATGCTCGCGCTCGCCGCGATCACGCTCATGACCCGCCGACTCACCCGGCTGCTGCCCGGCCCAACGCGTCTTTGCCGCGACCCGTCGAAGCCGTCCAAGCTGCTTGAGCTGCCGCGGGGTTGGCGACGGCATCGTGACGGACGCGATGATGCCGTCCATCGCGTCGTCGAGGAGCGACTCTCGCTCGCCGGCTTCATCGCGGTGAGGGCGGACACCGCCGCCTTGGTGTCGAAGGAGGGCCCAACCACGGCCGCCGGGGCGGCCTGCCTCGGCAGCTTGACGCCGCACCGGGCCTTGCGCGAGGGCGGGCTAACTAACTGACCGTTTCAGAATGAACTCAACTTCGGCACCCTGCCGCGCTACGCGCCGTCGTCGAGGGCGTACAGGTCGCGGCTGCGCGGCAGGCCTTCGACAAGGTCCAGGATTGCTTCGTGGAGCAGGCCGTTGGTGGCCAGTACCGTCATGTCGCCCTTCAGTACGGACCCGCCGCCCAGGTCGGTCACGCGGCCGCCGGCTTCCGACACGATGACCGGCATGGGAGCCACGTCTTCGTAGCCCATCGGCGGACCGGCGATCACGACGGCGTCCGCCCGGCCGGTGACGAGGTCCACGATGCAGCCCATCGACGCCATCAGGAAGACCTGACGGTGGAGAGCGATGAGGAGTTCCTCAGGCCAGCCGGCCGGGTTGAGAGCCTGGGTCCTTGCTCCGCGCGTGCTGGTGCGCTCGGTGACCCGGGCGCGGTGACCCGACTTGAGGTCCGGGTTCTCTCCGGTCAGCACCCAACAGCCCAGGCCTCGCCCGGCCACGACCATCTGTCGGCTCATGGGCATGTTGATCACCCCGACAGCGGGGCCGTGCTCGTCCTCGTATGCGATGTCGTTCGAGAACAGTGGCCACCGACGGGTGAACGACGTGGTGCCGTTGATGGGGTCGATGATCCATCGTCTCCCTGACACCCCGGCGGTCGAGCCCCCTTCCTCCCCGTAGACGCCGTCCTCTGGCACATGGCGGGCCAGCTCGTTCCTGACCAGTTCCTCGACCGCGAGGTCGATCTCGGTGACCTCGCTGCCGTCTTCCTTACTGCGGCTTTCCCACGTCCCGAAGAAGCCCTGCGCGGACACTTGCCCGGCACGCGTGGCCAAGCCGACAGCGAAGTCGAGGAGTTCTCGGTCGACGGGCGGAGCATCGAATGTGTGATCCATCCGGTGAGCCTGCCACGACTGCCGACACCAAGGCGCATCACTCCTCAACCGACCAGCTCAGAACGACGTTCGGAGTCGCCCCGTCGGATTGAAGATGAATTCTCAAGGAGCGCTGGGTGCAGACCTGCCGCCGGGAGCTGTTGGACCGCACTCTCATCTGCGACCAGCGCGACCTCTGCACGCGCTATGCCAGTTCGAGGAGTTCTACAATGACGACGGGCCCACCAGGGCATCACGAACGCCCGACCCCTCTTCGCCCTTCCCGAGCCATTCGACAAGCCTGATCAAAACGCTCACCTCGACATATGCCGAACTGACCGACTCGGCGGCCCCCTTCACGTGTACAAACATCCGTCCTGAGCAGGACGGATGAGGTTTTCGGCAGGGGCAGGGCCGACCTTGCCGCTGGCTACGTCCTCGTCTACTACGCCGTGCGCGAGTGCCGCGAGTTCTTCTCCGACGGCCATTGATCGCGCGGCGACCGTTCACGGTCAGCCGACTTGATCTCCGGGGCTGGGGGACAGATCCGTGACGGTCCCGTTCCGATTCAGCTCCTGGTGGCGGCCCGGAGCGCGTGGTGCGTTGTTGGAGAAGGGGGGCGTGCCGGCCGCCTTCGTCCTTGGACAGGATGTGCCCCAGGAGCGGACCGGACCGGACCGGACGACGGCAGACAGCCCATGCCGTTATCGCTGCCGTGGTCGACTCGCGGTGACGTGGCACCGCCCGCCCCGCCCTGCCCGCGCTAAGCGTCGGCCAGACACATGGACGGCCGCCGGGCGCGAGCCTTCCGTTTGTCTACTGGCCTGGGTCGAGAGCGGGGGGGGGCTTTCGCCGCTGTGTGAATCGGCGCCAGGGCTGCCGGGGTGCGGCGGTTGGGGTTCGACCTGCCGGGCGGGTCTGGGGGAGCGGGGGTGGGGCCAGGGCTGGTAGACGACGCCGAAGGCTCACACCGGGACCGTTCAGAGTGCGCGCTCTCCACCTCGCGTTACCGCCGGGTGGAGTAGTCGTTGGAGGGGCGTGACCAGACAGAGTGATATCGCGACAACCGGTTCGGTCCTGGTGGTCGCGGGGCGGCTCGGGCGTCTCGGCAGGTTGAGCCTGGTGGTGTGGGCGGTTGCGGCCGTAGCTGCGCTGATCCTCATTCCTGTCGGTTTCGGTCATCTGCGCGGTAGCGGCCTGCCGGTGCCGGAGGACGGCTCCTCGCAGCGGGCTGCCCGTCTCATTGCGGCCCGTATGCCGCAGTTGGGGGACGAGCAGGTCGTGCTCGCTTTCTCCTCCCGGCAGTTACGGCGCGAGGACGGTGTGTATCAGGGCGCCATGGGGGCGGCGGCACGGGCGGTCACCGGTGTGCGGGGAGCCGGCCGGGTGCTGGCCGTGCCCGAGAGTCCCGTGCAGGATCCGCACCACGCCTACCTGCTGGTGGGGCTGAACGGCGACGCCGCCGCACGGCTCGATCGTCTTCCCGTCCTGCGCGAGGCGGTCCACCGGGCCGTGGCCGAGGCGGCCCGGGGCCGGGTCACGGTCGCGGTGACCGGTCAGACACCGCTGACGGAGGAGCTTGTGGCCGCGGACGTGGGGGACTTGCGGGCGGTCGAGGCCGTCACGGTGCCCGCGGCGCTGGTGCTGCTGGTGTTCGGCCTCGGCTCGGTGGGGTCGGCCGTACTGATCCTGCTGGCGGCCGGTCTCGGCGTCGTGGTGAGCACGGGGGCGGTGGCCGGGCTGAGCCTGGTGACGCCCGTGGACACTCTGACGCTGGTCGTGGCCACGACCGTGGGTTTCGGGCTGGGTCTTGACTACTCCCTGCTGATGCTCATCCGCTACCGGCAGGCCAGAGCCGAGGGACTGGTCCCGCAAGCCGCTGCCGGCCGGGCGACGGCGACCGCGGGGCGGGCGGTGCTGTGGTGCGCCGCAGCGGTCCTGGTCACCGGTGCCGCTCTGCTCACCGTCTCGGTGGGACTTCTGCGTACCGTGGCGGTGGCGGCCGCGGTGACCACTGTGGTCGCCGCGGCGTTGGCGACGACGCTGCTGCCTGTACTGCTGCCCCGGCTCGATGGGTTCCTGTCCGCCGGCCGGGTACGACGGCCGGCGGATGCGCGTGCGAGCTGGGAGCGGTGGGCTCGTCACCTGATGCGCCACCCGTGGCCGTACCTGGGCGGAGCCGTGGCGGTGCTCGTTCTGATGGCGGTGCCGGTGGTCGGCCTGCGTCTGGGCGTGGACCTGGACCGTGCCTCGCTCGCCCACAGCGAAATGGGCGTGGGACTGGCGCAGATGGAGCGGGACGGCCTGGCGAACGTCACCTTGCTGGCTCTTCCCCACGCCGCCGGTCAGGGCCCGGTCGACACGACGGACCTGACCGAGGTGCTGGCCGGTGACCCGCGGGTCGTGACGTCCATGGCGCTGGACAACGGCCGTGACCTCACGGTGGTCGCCGTGGTCGACCGCATCCCGGCCGACCGCCCTGCGGCCGGTGCGCTGCTGAACGACCTGCGCCGGCGCGCGGGCCGTACTCTTCCCGGCGGGCAGGAGGTCCTGTGCGCCGGTCAGGCGGCTGACCTCGCCGACCTGCAACAGGCGATGCGCGCCGCCCTGCGGCAGGTGGCCGTGCTCGTCCTGGCGGGGACCTTCGTGCTCATGCTCGTCGTCTTCCGCAGTCTTGTGCTGCCGGTGAAGGCGATCGCGATGAACCTGCTGTCCACCGGGGCGGCTTTCGGGTTGCTGAGCTGGTTCACCGGGCATACGGCCAACGTCGTCGTCCCCCTGATGGCCGTGACGCTCGTCTTCGGCCTGTCCTTGGACTACGAAGTCTTCCTGGTCCACCGGATCACCGAGCACTACCGTGCCGGAACCGCCTGCCGTGAGGCGGTGGCACGCGGTCTGAGCGGCACGGCCCAGCCCATCACGCTCGCCGCCACCACCATGGCCGTCGTCTTCGCCGGGCTGCTCGCCACCGGCCGTCAGGAACTGCGCCAGGTGGGCTTCCTCGTGGCCGTCGCCGTCCTGCTGGACGCCACCGTCATCCGCCTCGTCGTCGTCCCCGCGCTCATGCAACTGCTCGGCCACCGCAACTGGTGGCTGCCCGCCCCGCTGGCCCGCCTGCTGCCACCCGTGCCCACCCCGGCCCCTTCCTCCGCCCCACGAGTCCCGCGACCCGGCAGGACGGAGAAGGATCCTGCCCCGACTGTCCTGTCACACCGTGAGGAGACACGTTCATGAACAGCATCCTGTCGGCACCGCGCACATCACGGACCTGGACGGCCACGGTCGCCTCCCTGCTCACCGCGGCCGCCCTGACCGCACCGGCGACCGCGTCCGCCACGCCGAACACGACCACCGTCGCAGCGAACAGCTCCCGCCTCGCCCTGTCCTGCAAGGCCGCGACCCGCACGGGCCACCCGATCGGCTTCAGCCCGGCGCTCACCCTGCAGCAGCACCCCACCCGAATCACAGCGACCCTCCACCTGACCGGTTGCTCCGGCGCCAACCAGCAATTGCGCAGCGCCACTTTCACGATCCAGGGCACCGCGCAGGCCGGCTGCAGCGGCACCTCCGGCGTCCACGGCTCAGGAAGCATCACCTGGTACGACGCCGACGGGCACCGGACCGGAACCTCCACCATCCACCCCACCCGACGTTCCACCACCGGCTACAACCCCGGCAACGCCCTGCTTGAGGGGACCGTGACCTCAGGTCCGCTGAACGGAAGCCGCATCACGGGAAGCGCCACACCGACCAGCGATGTCAGCGGCTGCGCCGTCACGGGGCTGCGCACCCTGTCCGCCGCGGGAACGCTGAAGTTCCAGCGGTGACTCCCGGCCGCCCACCACAGTCACGCACCCCGCTCCTCATGGGAGCCCACGTGATCCCCTCCGTCTACGCCAGGCAGGCGTCCACGACGCCCGCCTGCGCGAGGCATTCCGGGTGTGCCGGCGCCTGCTCCGGCAGCGCTACCCCCACTTGTCGGACTGCGTGAGAGTGCTGCCCGCCGAGGTCAGGCTCGGCATGTCGGCACTCGGGGCGACCTTCATGCGGATCGACGACCTCACCGATGACGGACCCGGGTCAGCCGAGGAACGCCTACGACGGGCCTCTGCCTGGATCACCACAGTCGAAGAAGACGTGGAACGCGGCGACAGCACCGACCCCGTGTGCAGGGCCATGGTGCACCTGACACACGCACTGGACTTCCCTGTCGACAGCCTCCGGCCGCTCAGCGAACGGATGACGCGTGACGCGGACCGGGCCGCCCCCGGGACATGGCAGGAGTGGACGCGACACCAACGGCCGATCCACAGCACCTGTCTCGCCGCCTTGGACTGGGTCGCCTCCCGGCTCGGAGCGCCTCTGACCATCTCCGCGGGGCACGCAGAGGCAATGATCGACATCATGCTCGGCCTGCAACTGGTCGACGACCTCACGGACCTCGCCGAGGACCTCGACAACGACTACGTCCAACTTCCCCTGGAAGCGCTGGACGCGTGCGGTCTGACGGCCCAGGACCTCCTGGAGCGTCGATGGACGCCCACCACGGCCCAGCTGATGCGATCCACGACCGAGCGGGCTCGCGCCTTGCTCCACCCAGACGAACCGGCCATCGACTGGACGTTCACCTCGACCGTATTCATGGATGCGTTCAGGCGCCTGGCCATCGTCCAGTTGCGCCAGGTCGAAGAGGCGGGTGCCGCGATCCTGGCCAAGCCGCTCACGCTGCCCTACGCCGCCCGGCAGCGCATCCTGCTGTCTACCCGGGCCAAGGCTGCCATCATCTGGAAACTCAACCCCTTCACCCACGGCCGCGAACGTCATGAAAGCGGCCGCAGGCAGATTTCGGCGGTCGTCTCCGGCAGGGGGGAGACCCAAAACGCGCGTGGAGCTGCTGTAAGTCCTGCCGCCCCTCGGGGAGTTGGGCATGCGGCGTTGAAACGTGAAGACACCGGATGACGCTGGTGCCACCCCAGGGGAGTGATCCCCTGGCGTCCTTGCAGCACCGCGCACAGGACGGCTCACCTTCGACTTCAGCATGGACGACCTCCACGGGTACGGCTTGCCCGTGCACAGGACAGCCCGTGACAAGGGCACGATGAACCAATGCCGTGCCGGTTCGGCGGCTGATCCCGGTCGGAGGACCTGGGGAGTCTGGTGGCTGGTGTCGGGCATGCAGGGTCCCGGGACTGTGGCTGTGGCCGTGTCCCGGGACCCTGTGTGTCTCTATGTTCCTTGGCCACCTGTGTTCTGCGGGTGGTGTGGGGAACAGTGGGGGTGGGTCAGTGCCAGTTGCCCACGCCGCTGTCCTGGTTGAAGTTGAAGTCGTTGTCGTGGCAGCCCTGGCCGCACTCGTCGCTGGGGGTGCTGGCAGTGGCGGTGTGGGTGGGGGCGGCTGCTGTTGCGGCCGTGGCGGGGAGGCCGAGGAGGCAGGCGGCTCCAAGGATGATGGCGGCGGTACGGCGCATGGGAAGGTTCTCCTTTTGTGTCGAGTCAGTTGGGGTTGGCTCGGTGGCTGGCCCGGGCCGGCCCTTGGGTGTCCGTGCGGACGGGCGTGCGCCGATAGGGCGCCAGGCGACGGCAGCCGTGAACCTGTTGTTCATGGTCAGCCTCTCCCCGGACCTCCTGCTGTGACAGCGGAGAGCGGCTGAATGAGTGAAGAGCAAGATTCCTCCCTGGAGCCTGCCGAGAAACGAACGCCGCCTATGCGGGGGCCCCTATGGGTTCGGTCAAGCTGGCGTGGCTCACCATGTCGGCATGAGTGACCAGGGTGGGGATCCGGTTTCGGTGTGGCGGGTGGGCGGTCCGGCTCGGTTGGCGGGGTTTGTGATTCCGGCGGTTGTCGTGGTGAAAGCGCTGGTCTGCTGGGTTGGATGGTTGCTGGCTCCGGATGCGGCGACGTAGCGGTCGGCCGGTCTGTGGTCGGCGCTGGCCGCCGGCTTCGCGGTCTTCTTCTGATGGTCGCTTCTTCGGGTCCGGTTGGAGGTCGGGCCCGATGGGATCGTGGCTGTTAACCCGTGGGGGACCCAGCGGTTGAGGCTGGATGAGGTTGCCTCGTTGCGGCTGGGGGCCTGGGGGCCTGGGTGGGGCGGAGTTCCGTCATTTTGACGGCTTCAAGACCACGGCCTATGCGTTGAGTGAGATGGCTGCGGGAACGCCGCAGGACCGGCGCTTCGAGGAGGTGCGGGCCGCTCTTGGGGCGGGGCCCGCCACTTCGTCGCGGTGACAGCCGGAAGGGACGCGGTCAGTCGCAGGCTGGCTGTGGTTCGTAGAAGGTGCTGTCGCGGAGCATCGCGAAGAGCACGTCGGGTCGGCGTCGGGCGAGGCAGAGGATGGCCTGGGCGTGGTGTTTGCCTGGGCGATTTTCTTGTCGTGGTAGGCCCTGGAGGCCGGGTCGGCCAGGGCGGCGAACGCGGACAGGAAGAACGCCCGCTTCAGCTGTTTGTTGCCGCGGCGGGAGGGCTGTTCACCGCGGATCGAGGAGCCCGAACCTCTGGTCGCGGGGGCCAGGCCTGCGTAGGAGGCCAGGTGCCCGGCGGTCGGAAAGGTGCTGCCGTCGCTGTCGCCGCCGTCGTCGACGTCGATGAGGATGCGGGCTCCGGTCCTGACCCCGACTCCGGGCATCGAGATCAGGACCTTCGAAAGAGGGTGGGCCTCCAGGAGTTCCTCGATCCTCGTGGCGAGGAGCTTGCGTTGGTCAAGGACAGTCTTCAGCTGTCCGGAGAGGCTGGGGACAATTTGTGCGGCCACGTCCGTGCCGGGGACGACGTACGGTCTGCCCGTCCAGTGCGGTGAAGACGTCGTCGACCAGACGCTCGGCCATCCGCGGGGCTTTGGCCCGTATCAGATTGACCAGTCGACGGCGCCCCGCCTTTCTCAACTGGGCGGGAGAGCCGAAGCGTTCGAGTATCAGCAGCAAGGCGGGTGCTGGACGCGCGGGCCCAGGACACTCTCCAGCGACGGGTGGATCTGGGTCAGTAGACCGCGGAGCCGGTTGGAGATGCGGGTGGCCTCGCTGGCCAGGTCGTCGTCGAAGCCCACGATCATCTCCAGCTCGGCGATGGTCTCGTCTTCGACGTCGATGGCGCGCAGGGTGTGCGGCATCGCGCGGGCGGCATCCGCGATGATGAGCGCGTCCCGGCTATCGGTCTTGGCTTCGCCCGGGCGGAGGTCGGCGATCCGACGCATCGTCAGGCCCGGCAGATAGGCGACCTTGCAGCCCGCATCCCGGGCCACGGCCAGTGGCAGGCGCCAATCGAGGCTGGCTGGTCTACCACGACGAGTACGGTGCCGTGCTTGGCCTGCAGCTTGGTGAAGACCTCGCGGAGTTTCGGCTCGGTGTTGGGCAGCCGTTTGTCGAAGGCTTTCTTCCCGGCCGGGGCCAGTGCGGTGGCGTGGTGTTCGCCCTTGCCGACGTCCAGGCGGAGACAGACGTCGATGTCACTGGTGTCGAGGCTCGACAGAGGCATGAATGTGTGTGACCGCTACTTCAAGTCAGGGTGCCCACCGCACACTTCTGCCGCTTCGAGCACCAGGTCACGACGCGCGTGATCACGATCGGGACCGCCCCCCCCCACAAGTCCTCTCACACCGCCGTCGCCATCGACGCCGCAGGCCACAAGACCAGCCAGCGGCGCTTCGCCGTGAACGCCGGTACGTTCCAGCAGCTCATGCGCTGGAGCGAGCAGTGGCCCGAGCGACGCTTCGCGGTCGAAGGCGCCGGTGACTTGGCCGCACGCTCGCGCAGCACTTGGCCGCCGCAGGCGAGGACGTCGTCGACGTGCCCTCGACCTCGTCGGCCAGGGTCAGGCTCCTGACCACGGGCGGTGACCGTAAGACCGACCCCGCCGACGCCCTCCACGTCGCACAGGTCGCGCTCTTCCGCACCGACCCGCGCAAGGTCACCGCGGAGAACCAGTCCACGATCCTTCGGCTGCTGACCGAGCGCCACAACGACCTCGTCAACGAATGCACCCGCATCACCAACCGCCTGCACGCCGTTCTGCGCGACCTCCTTCCCGGAGGCGCCCCCACCCGGCTGTCGGCGGACAAAGCCGCCGCCCTGATGAAGGGCATCCGGCCGCTCACCGCGACCGACAACTGCCGCCGCGACATCGCCCGGGACCTGCTGGCCGACCTGCGCTGACTGGATCGCCAAGTCAGGGACAACGAAGCCCAGATGCACGACGCGCTCGCCGCCTCACGATCGACGCTGACCTCTCTGTCAGGACTCGGAACGGTGCTCGCGGCCAAGATCCTCGGTCACATCGGCGACGTCAGCCGCTTCCCCACTCGGCACCACTTCGCCAGCTACACGGGAAGTGCGCCACTGGACGCCTCCAGCGGGAAGAACGTGCGCCACCGGCTCAACACCGGAGGAAACCGGCCCCTGAACTCGGCCCTGCTCTCCCGCTCGGGCAGTTCCCCACGCGGGCGCTCCCTGCTCGTCCCGCGTGCGCCTGGAAAGAGTGCGCTCCCGCTCCCTGGGGAGGTTTGCGGGAGCGTACGGCTCACCGCCGGTGAAGTGTGGTGTCCTGCCCGGGGCCTGCCAGCGCTTCCGGCTCACCGATCCTGTCTGGGGCCCGCTTGGGCGGGATGCCCTGCGGGGGCACCCTGTGGCAGGGGCCGTGCAGTTCGGCGCCGGATCCGCCATCGGTCGGCGGGAGCGGCCTGCATGTCCGTGGACAGGTGTGGGCTCGGATCTGCTGTCGGCAGCGGGTCGGCGGTGCCGGTGTCCGGCAGCACGGAGCCCCGGGGCCATGCCGTTGCCCGGGGCTCCGTGCTGTTCCACTTCCTTGACCTGCCGGTTCAATGACTGGCTGCGGCTGCGGTCACCCTGATGGCCTACGCCCAGTCGATGCCGAGGTCGGCGAGTTGCTTTTCGTTGAGTTCGTCGCGCCGGGTTTTCTGGTTGGTGAGCCACACTCCGAGGCGTACGCCGTGGTCCTGGCCGTCGAGGGTGATGTGTTCTGTGTGCTGGCGCGGAATGACGGTCCGCTGCTCACGCCGGCCTCCTGCAAGGAGCTGGAATGCGTACCACCGCCGACCATTTCACCACCGCCCGCGAAGCTGCTTTGGCAACCGTGCGCGGGCTGGCCCGCACGATCGCCGACACCTTCACCGCCCTGTACCCGGGCGCCACCTACCTCGTCCTGCCCTGGGACGAGGACGACGACGTTGTGGCTCGAGAGCATCCGGGACCCGGGGCGCCGGCCGCGTGCGGCTGGAGTCGGGGCACCCGTCGCGCGGTAGTACATGGCCCCGGAACTGTGATGGTCCCGGGACCATATGTGTTCCTGTTTTTCCGATACCGGCCGAACGATCAGGCGATCAAGGAAAAACGTGGGTGCGAGTCAGTGCCAGACCCAGCCGGAGACCTGGCTGTCCATGTTGAAGTTGAAGACGTTCTCACAGGGCCCGACACCGCAGGAGTCGACGGGGGCACTGGCGGTGGTGCTCGTGCCGGGAGCGCTGGGTGCTGCTGTCGCGGTAGTGGCAGCGAGACCGAGGAGACAGGCGGTGCCGAGTATGACGGCTGCGGTACGGCGCATGGGAGGGTTCTCCTTGAGTCGGTTGGGGGTTGGCTCAGCGGCTGACCCGGACCGCCACACGGCCGGGACAAGGCGCCAGAGGCGACCGGCAGCCGTGAGCCCGTTGTTCATGGTCAGCCTCACTCCGTGCCTTCCGGCGTGACAGCGGGAGGCGGCCGAATGGGTGAAGATCAAGATCCTCGTTTCGAGCACATAGGCGCAGGGTCTGCAGGCAGAATCCGATGGAGTATGGAGATGGAGATGGAGTATGGAATTTAGTACGTGGAATTAGATTTCTGGACCAGTGCCGAGAATGAATACTCCGAGATCGTTGGCGGGGTTATCCGCCGAACACCAGGAGCGGGTCGGCCGCAGGGCGAGGGCGACGAGCAGGAAGGCCGCACCTGATGGGCACAACTCCGCACTGCGGCGCACCAAGGTCGAGTTCGCCGATCTGGTCAGCGCCTACCTGCGATGGCCTGTTCCTCTCGGAGGGGCAAGGGCCTTCTGAGGCCCGCCCCGCGGAGTAGACGCCCTGACAATGGATCTTGAGGATCCAAGTGAGTGTTCTGCGGGGTTTCGCCGAGTTTCAGGCTGGGTTGGTGTGACCGAGTGGCCCAGTTGGCGGCGGTCGCCAGGTGGGGCGCTCAGACGGTGTCCGTTCAGGAACGGTGGAACCGATCTTGTCCGGGCGCTGTGTCGGTGGTCGTGGAAGGCTTTCTTTCTTTCGCCGTGCCCTTTGCTGTCAACGGTAATTTTGAACGGCTCATCCAAGATTTCCGTGAAGCCGGTCATGGGTCCGTCGACTTCGTGACTTTGGGTGCTCTGCGGCTGGCGGCCACGAGAAGGACTCGCTTTCGCAGCAACGGGAAGCCCGCGCGTCCTGCCATCCGTCTTTTGATCGATTTGAGGTCTGTGACGCAGCCTTCAACGATTCCCGAGTTGAACGGGCTGGTCAGCCCCCGGATGACGGCGTCGAGGTCGTTGCGGAGGTTTCGGGCGAAGGCTCGGATCATCGGAAGCTCAGCGTCTTCGGCCCGGTCGATCCAGCCGGGTAGCCGCCTTGTCCCGTCCAGGCGGTCCATGATCTTGGCGAACTCCTGCACGTGAGCGGCCGTATATGCCAACTCCGGGCAGCGGTCCAGCAGTTGTTTGAGGCGGAGGGGTTCCTCGCTGCTCAGGCCGTCGGGGTGACGGGTGAACCATATGGTGGCCTGGCTCACGGTCGGCGCTTCGGGCAGGCCGTTCATCGGCGGGTCGGTTCCGCGCAGGGGTTCCAGCCAGCGGCGCACGCTGCGGGCGCTGCCGAGGCAGCCGAGCTCGCGCAGTTCGCGGTGCAGCCGTCCGCTGCCGGTGGAGCCCTCGTTCCACCGCTGGTTGAGATAGGGCGCGTAGCGGGCGATGCCGTGGCGTCCGCGGCGCGGATGGTTCGAGATCATGTCGTCAGCAGTTGCGGCTTGGGCGTAGCGGCGTACGGTCCACGGTCCAGGCCGACTTGGGCGGCGATGCGGTCGATGCCATGCCGTCGCCCGTGTCGTACAGAGCGTGGACCTCGGCGTGCCGACGCCGGGTCTGGGCGGTTTGGATGCCTTCCGGCCTGGTGCCCTCGACCGGAGCGGGCCGGGGCTCGTTCGGCGGGTCGAGGCAGCCGCGGTGTGCGCCGATGGCCTTCTCGACGGTGTCGCAGAGGTTCTTCCAGACAGGCCACCGATCTGCGATCTGGATCGCGTCGGGGGCCGCTGCGGAGGCGGCCGAGGCGTAGGCGCCGGCCCGGTCCCGACAGATCACCTCGATGCCCTCACGGGCGGCGAGCCAGCGGGCGAGGGTGTCTGCCTCCTGGTGCTCCAGCAGGTCAACGGGGTGCAGCGGTCTCGCAGTCCACCAGCGCACTTCCGTACACATGGCAGCGTTTGAAGGCGAAATCGTCCACACCGAGCACCCGCGGTGTCGGCGCGGCCGGATCCGACGTCAACATGATCAGGCGCAGCATGGTGGTCTTGCTCGCCGGCGCGGGCAGCAGCGCCGCGAGCCGCGCGCCCGGCAGACCCGACAGTACGATGCCGATCGCCGTCAGCAGCTGGTGAAGAAGTGGCGTGCGCCGTTGGTATCGCTCTGTCAGTCCCCGGACCTGCTCGGGGAACGTCACCCGTCCGCAACGGGAGTTGTCGCAGAACAGGCGCCGCACCTCCAGAGTGATCACGACCGTGCGCCCGCCGACCACACCGTCGGCCAGCACCCGCTCGTATCCGCTATGACGCCGTCTCGATCGTGGCCCCGCAGTCCGGGCACGGCAGCGCCACCTCGCGGCGGGTACGCGCCGCGATGCGCAACTCCCCGCCCTCCACGCTCACTTTCTCCACCAGCACCCCGGCCAGGTGCGGCAGCAGGGACTTCAGCAGATCCTCACACGCCCCGAATGTCCCCGACCGCGTGACGGAGCGTCACGGGCGCATAGAAACATCGGCCAGCTTCACGGAAATCTTGGATGAGCCGCTTGCCATGGCCGCCGTCAGCCTTGCCGGACGGCGGCGAGAGTGCCTTTCCGCCGGGTGTGTTGGGCTTCCAGTCGCGCGGGAGCCCCGGCAGGGGCTCCTCCGGCTATCAACGGTTCGCATGGCTGAAATGGCTGTCTTCCCAGTTCATGACGTTTGTTCCATTGTAAGAGCGATGCCTTGCGGTGGAACTCGGGTCGCCGGGTGGCTGGTGTCCCCGGCCTCCGCCAGCGCCCAGGCGGCGCTGGACCCGCCGGACCCGGCCCGGCCGGCTCTCCTGGCGCGCCATGAACTCCCGACGCGACCGGTCCTCCTCGCCGTCGTGACCTCCGCGCCCATCACATCGAGCGGCAGCATGACCGCGCGCACCGGGTGGACGCCACGTCGCCGAGGTGCCCGGCCGCGCGGCGAGGCTAGAGCACCCACCAGGCACGACGTCTGGCGTACCGCCACCACCAGCGTCCTCGCAGCAGTGCGCAGCTTGTCACCCGAGCGGTGGGAGGCGAGGACGTCCGCAATGGCCAACCGGCGGCGACTGCGAAAATCGCTGTCCGATCACCGGAGCACGGTGATAGACATCCGGCGTGGAAAAGAATCTTGAGTTCCCTGACCTGTTGCGACTGATCGATGAACGGTCGACCGCCTTCCGCGCCGTGGTCGCCGCCGCGCCCGGTCTCGACGCGCAGGTGCCGACCTGCCCCGGGTGGACGCTGTTCGATCTGGTGAAGCACCTGGGTGGGGGAGACCGTTTCTGGGCCGCCATCGTCGGCGCGGGGCCTGCCGACGCTCCCCCGGCCGAGGCCGTCGCCGGGCGCGCCGCGCTGGAAGTGCCGCAGGAGCGTGAGGCCCTGCTGGCCTGGCTGGCCGCGTCAACGCAGCTTCTGCTGGGCGCCCTGCGCGCGGCGGGACCGGAGAGCGGTTGCTGGACGTGGTGGCCCGCGTCGCAGTCACCGCAGACCGCCGGCGGCACCGCCCGGCACCGGGTCCAGGAGACCGCGGTGCACACCTACGACGCCCAGTTCGCCGGGGGCGCCCCGCAGCCGCTGCCGGTCGAGCTGGCACTCGACGGTGTGGAGGAGTTCCTGTTCACCGTCTGCGCAACGCCGAGTGCCTGGCCGCACAAGCCCACGGCCTTCGACTTCCACGCCGCCGAGGGCCGCTCCTGGCGCCTCACCGTCGACGGCGACGGCGCACGCACCACCCGCATCCCCGCGCCCACCGCCGCGACCGGCGAGGACTCGGACGCAGCCGGCGCCTCCGTCCACGGCACGGCCAGTGAGCTGGTTCTCTACCTGTACGACCGGATCCAGGCCGGCTCCTTGCACGTTGACGGAGACGCAGGGCTGCTCGACCTGCTCCGCGCCTGGGAGCCGGAGGAGAAGTAGGACGTAGCGGGGGCGGTTGGCCGCGCCTCGAGCAGGTAGGGCACGACTCTTCGCCAGGTTCGTCGGTCGCGGCACCGGGCTCAAACCCGCGAGGCGGCCTCGGGGCGTCACCAAGCCGACCGTCTACCTGGTCAGATCCCGAACTCACGACCTCCGCACGATCAGAGACGAGTACATCGATAGCCGGGCAACCGCCGACCGGCTCGCTCTCCGTATCCAGCGAGCCGGCGGTTCTGCGTCGCGCCCCTGGCCGCGCTCCTGGTCCCACGAACCCGGCAGATGATCATTTGCCAGGTAGGGCATAGGCTGCATTGAGGTGGACGGGCTGGGGAGGGCGCTTGCGATGCTGCCGCAGCCCAAGGATGTCTCGCCATGGCTGCGTTCCGACGCGTCGACCAGCCCGGACCGGCTGTTCTGCCGGGCCGAGGCAGCCTCGCGATGACCGGACCACGCATAGGCAACTGGTTGCCTGTGTCTCTCTGGAGGATTCGGCAGGGGTTCTCAGTGTGGAGCCAGGTGTCCGATGGCTACCAGGACTAGTACTCCAGCAGTACTTCTCCATTTGTGCTGGTCAGGGTGGTGGGAGTGGGGAGTGTAGTGGCGTGGGCGGTGGCATGGGACCGTCTTTGACGCAGTGCCGCTCCAACGAGTGGCCGCGCCGTGTGTAGTGACAGCGGCGGGCTTGTGCTTGATGACGGCGGCGCCAGTGTGACCACGTCATGATGTGCCGGGTGTTGACGGGACGATGGCGGGGGCCAGCTGCCAGGAGACGACGGATCTCGGCTGGTGTGAGGTCCACGAGTTCGGGTGTGTCCCGTTCGGTGCCCCCTTTTTCCGCTCCTCGCCAGCCGTGACTGCCAGGAACGCGTGCGCGAGCATGGCCAGGGTGATGTGCCGCATCCAGCCGATGTAACGGCGGACTTCGTAGTGGTCCAGGCCGCACTCGTTCTTCGCGGCCTGGAAACACTCCTCGATCTTCCAGCGGCATCCCGCGATACGGACCAGGTCGGCGATGGTCGCCTCCAGCGGGGTGCAGGCGAGGTAGTAGGCGATGTCGTCAGGCTTGGCGATGCTGCGGCGGGCCAGTACCCAGTGCCGGCTGGTGGGGATGTCGCCGTCGGGCGCGTCGGCAGAGGGCAGGTGGGCCGCGGCCCAGTCGTAGTACCGCTCCCCTTTCGCGCCGTGTCCGGCGGACAGCCGCTGCCATGCTTCGGGCGGGGCCTGGCTGAAGAGGTGATCGATGCGCGGGCCGCTGGCTGGCTGGGATTTGGGCACGGCCACGACATAGGAGAGGCCGCGGGCTTCGAGGAAGCGGCGGAAGTGGGAGTCCTGTCCGTAAGCGGCATCGGCGGTGACCCAGGCGATGGGCAACGGTGAGGCGAGGGCTCGTGTGATGACGGTCCGGGCCAGCTCGCCTTTCGTGGCGAAGGTTCGCTCCTCGGGGATCTTCGCCGCCCGGCAGCGAGGGCGGTCGTCCGTCCAGGACTTGGGCAGATACAGTTCCCGGTCGACCAGGGCGTGGCCGCGGGTGGTGGCATAGGCGGCGAAGACACCGATCTGGCAGTTCTCGGTGCGGCCGGCCGTGCCGGAGTACTGGCGCTGCACTCCGGCGGAGGTGAGGCCCTTCTTCACGAAGCCGGTGTCATCGATGATGAGTACTCCGCCCTCGGTGCCGAGGTGTTGAGCGACGTAGGCTTGCAGGTCATCACGGATGTCGTCCGCGTTCCAGCAGGTGCGAGACAGCAGGCGCTGCACGCCGTCAGGTGTGGTGTGGCCGGCGTACTCGGCGATCTGCCAGCCGTTCTTGCGGCCGACCTGGCCAAGCAGGCCATGGATGTAATCGCGCACCAACCGCCTGGGTTCCACCCGTGTGAAGCGGTTCCCGATGCGACGCAACAGCCCGTCAAGTTCCTCGTCCCACACATGCGTGGGCGCATCTTCGATCACATCGACGCAATGCCCACAACAGGAGCACTACACACGGCGCGGCCACTCGTTGGAGCGGCACTGCGTCAAAGACGGTCCCATGCCACCGCCCACGCCACTACACTCCCCACTCCCACCACCCTGACCAGCACAAATGGAGAAGTACTGCTGGAGTACTAGTACTGCAACGGTGCTTGCCGTGACGGGTGGGCAGCTTTGTCGTTGGGGTGGTTATGGGTGGGAATCTCGCTGATGTCGGGTTGTGGGCTGGGGAATTGAATGCGGTGCAGGGGCGGTTCGTGCACCGGTTCAGCCGGGAGGAGCCGCGGCAGTCGGCGCTCGCCTATATGCGGGGGCTGATTGCTCCGCTGGAGCGGAAGAACGGCTGGACGCTCGCGGAGGAAGCCGGCCATACGGGCCCTGACCGGATCCACCGGTTGCTGAACCGGATCGAGTGGGATGCCGACGAGGTCCTGGACGACGTGCGCGACTAGGCCGTTTCTGATGGCTCTTGGACGATGTCGCGAAGCCAGATGACGATCGCGGTGACGGTCAGGGTGCTGTTGAAGATGTAGTCGCGTTTGTCATACCGGGTGGCCACTGCGCGGAACTGCTTCCACTTGTTCACGCACCGCTCGACTGCGTTGCGACGGCGGTACTGGGCCTTGTCGAAGGCCGGGGGCCGGCCACCGGCTCGTCCCCGGCGCTTGCGGTGGGCCCGCTGGTCATCGGGCTGCGCGATGGTGGCCTTGATCCCGCGCCGCCGCAGGTAGGCGCGGTTGTCACGGCTGGAGTACGCCTTATCGCCGCGCACCCGATCCGGTCGGCTGCGCGGACGACCCGCGCCGCGGCGCCGGATGCGTAAGCCGTCCCGCACCGGGGCGAACATCGGGCTGTCACCCCGCTGACCGGGCGAGGTCAGCCAGTGCAGCGGGCGAGCCCGGTCGTCGGAGAGCAGATGGACCTTGCTGGTCAGCCCGCCCCGTGAGCGCCCCAACGCCTCGCGTCCATCGCCCTCCTCACGCACCCCGCCCCTTTTTGCGGGTAGTCGGCCGGAGGCTTGCGGGGCGCCCCGGCCGCGTGTTGATGTGCCCGGCAGGAGGTGGAGTCGATGTTCACGGCCCACTCCTGCCGGTCCGCCTGGCGGGCAAGCGCCCCGTCCGGGTCGCCGGCATCCGCCTCGATCTGTAACTCCTGAAGGACGGCCTTCCAGGTGCCGTCGGCCGACCAGCGGCGATGACGCTCGTAGACGGTCTGCCAGGGACCGTACCGTTCCGGCAGGTCAGGCCAGGGCACCCCGGTCCGGGCCCGGAACAGCACCCCGTTGATCACCCTGCGGTGATCCGCCCACTGCCCGCCCGGCTTGCCGTTGCCGGGCATGAGGGGTTCGATCTTCCGCCACTGCGCGTCCGTGAGCTCGTGTCGCCGCACCATACGGGCGTCCTGCCCGACCAACCACGAGATCCACCCAACCAACCAAGAGCCATCAGAAACGGCCTAAGTCGTGGAACACCTCGGAGACCGGGATGCCGTTCACGCGATGGGTGTGGGGCCCTGCATGTGCTCGCTGATCCACTGGATGAGTCCGGCGGATTCCATGTTCGGCACGTAGGTCGCGGCGTTGTGCTTGCCGCCCTGGATGACGTCCAGCTTGGTGTGTATGGGGCCCTTCGTGTAGTGCTTCACGAAGTCCTCGATGGGGGGTATGGCTGCGGTTTCCTTGGTGCCGACCTCGAAGGCGAGGTAGACGTCCGGGTGCCCGGACTTGATCAGTTTCGGGGCGAGGGCCTTGGGGTTGTTCTCGGCCTTCTCCTGGTCGTGGCCCTTCCACAGGCGGGAGTCCGGCACGATGTCGGGGCCCGCCGCGATGACAGCCTTGAACCGGTCGGGCTTCTGCAGCACGGACTTGAGGCCCGCGAAGCCGCCGGTGGAGGCGCCCATGAAGGCCCAGCCGTCGCGGGAGTTGACCGTGCGGAAGTTCTCCTTGACCAGGTCGGGCACGTCCTCGGTCAGCCAGGTGCCCATCTTCGGCTGGCCGGGGATGTCACTGCCGTCCCAGTACTGGCCCAGTTTGGGGTCCTTGGGGTCCCGGTCGTGGTCCTCGGGGTTGAGTACCGGCATGACGACGATGAACGGCAGGCTCTTGCCCTCCTTGGACCACTTGGAGATGCTCGCCTCCAGTTTGAGGTCGGGTCCCATCCAGTAGTTGTTCGGGTATCCGGAGCCGCCGGGCAGGGCGATCAGTACAGGGAAGCCGCTCTTCGCGTACTGCGGGTCCTTGTACTGGGGCGGGACCCAGACCCACACCTTGCCCTTGAACCCGGATTTCTTGCCCTCGTACGTGGTGACGGCGATCTTGCTGCCGTCCTGCGGGACGGTGCCGGAGACGGTGAAATCGGCCTTCGGGCCCGTGGGCATGGACGCTTTGGAACTGCTTGTTCCGCCCCGTTCGCCGTTCTGCTTGTCGTCCTGGCCGAAGCTGATCGCGTCGCCCTTGTCGGAGAAGACGTCGAAGTAGCTGAGCACGGGCCAGGTGGCGAGCCCGAGCACGGCCACCACCGCGGCGGTGAGGACCCAGCGCTTGGTACGGCGGCCGGGCCGGCGGCCCTGAGCGGGCGTGGCCACGGTGTCGGGGGGTGTCATCGTCTGTGCTCCACGTGGTACTTGGGACTGGGGGCAGGGCGGTCCGCCCGGCCTGTTCCCGGCGGTGACCAGCCCCGAAGGACAACGGGAACAGATATGTCAGAACCCGATAAGAGTTCTCTAAGAGCCCAGGCCACGGGGCGGGGCTCACTCCTCCGGGTCGGACGGAGCGGCGGCGTGGGGGAGCGGGAGCGAGGGGCTGGGAGGTGTGAGGGGTGTTTGCCTGTTGGTGAACGGCTGGGTACTTGGTGTGCGGCTGGGGCCGTACGGGAGGTCGTCGAGGTGGGAGGGCGCCCGGTTGTACGGGTCTGCGGAGCCGGTACCGCGTTCGCCCCGCCTCATGCTCCTGCTATTGATCTTCGCGCCACCGGCGGCCCTCATCTACTGGCTCATCTCCAGCGCACTGCACGTCAACGAGGCACACAGTGGCGGGCCCTGGACCCGACACCAGCCCGCCCGGCCGAACAACACGCCATTAGCCGAAATGGAATGGAGTCACCCGGTGTCGGGCGGCGCCCCGTCGCCAATGGCCGGGCTTCTCCCGGAGATGACCGACGCGAAGTCGTCCCGCGGACCTCGGTCGGCACGTTGACGGTGTCGTTGGGGGACCTACGGAGGGTGTGTGCGGGTCAAGGGGGTCTCGCCGGGCGGTCATGCACGTGCCATGGGAGGGCAAGGGTTGTGCTGGTTGCTCGTTGTTCATCTTCTGGGTCTACTCGCATAGATGCTTGGGGTGGTGTCATGCCGTCAGCCGCCCGGCAGCCCGGCCGGGCCGATCGACGGGATCCCCTCCCATGCGCCCGATACGCCGCTTCGTCTCCGCTGCCGTTGCCCTCGCCACAGTTGGCCTTGCCGCTGGCACCGGTATGGCCCACGCCACCGTCCACGCCGCTCCCGCCACCGCAGCTTCCGGGGCGTGTTCACAGGCATACCTGCCGCTGCCGGACCCGGTCTGCCAACCCGGCGCCGACAACCCGGACGTCACCCAGGACACCATCAGCTCCACGATCTGCGTGTCCGGGTGGACCAGCACAGTGCGTCCGCCGACGTCCTACACCAACCCGCTGAAAGTCCAGCAGATCGCCGCGTACGGCTACAGCGACACCTCCACCGCCGACTATGAGGAGGACCACCTCATCCCCCTCGAACTCGGCGGCGCGCCCCGTGACCCCAAGAACCTGTGGCCCGAGCCGCGTTACAGCACCGGCGGCAAGACCGCCGGCAACAAGGACACCGTCGAGAACCGGCTGAAGACCGCCGTCTGCAACGGCCAGGTCCCTCTCGACGACGCCCGCCGTGCCATCGCCACCGACTGGACCACCGCCCTGGCCGCCGTCGGCCTGTGATCGTGTTGGTGTACCTCGGGGCCGCGGTGAGGTTGGGGCTGCCGGAACCCGCCGGCCCCATAGGACGGGCTGGATGAAGGGGCGGGGTGCGCGGTCCATCCGGCCTGCTGGCTGGGGGCCGGGAGTGGGGGAGACTGGGTGGGTGACCACAGACCCGCGCAGTGTCCTGGACAGCGATGCCCCGTCCTTCAGTTCTCCCGAGTCGGCACGTCCGCGTCGGACCGAGCCCCGCTCTACGGCCGGCGCTCCGCCCGCCACCTTCCTGGAGCCCCGGCTTCGGCCTGACCAGTCGGCCGACGCATCCATATCCTGATCACCGGCAGGGTTCCCTGCCCAACCCGCAGGCGGTGAGTCCCGCCATTCCAGAAACGCTGAGGGCCCGGCTGCGACGTCTTCGGGGTCGGGCACGTTGGCGATCCGGAGCAGCTCGACGAGGTCGGCGTCTTTACCGACTACTGAACTGGCTGTATCGACTCTGAACTGCGTGGATGCGTCGCGTAGATGTCCGCGACGCATCCACGTCGGATGTCGGTCATGGCATGGAGCCGCTTGGCTCGGTGTCAGCGGAGGAGCTGGAGGGCGCCCCGCGGGAGCTGGTTGGCCTGGGCGAGCATGGCCTGGGATGCCTGCGCCAGGACGTTGTTCTTCGTGAACTCCACCATCTCCGCGGCCATGTTGGTGTCCCTGATCGTGGAGTCGGAGGCCGTCGCTGTAGACCACGCCTTGTATCCGGCCCCGGATGGTGACCCGGCGGCCGGCATCTCCCTGGATCCGGTGCACGACGATGGGCGCGGTGCTCATGAACCCAGGGCGAGTCGTACGGGCCGGTCCGGCATGGTGAGCGCCCCTTGTGGGCTGTGCGGGGATGGCGGGTGATGTCACGCTGGAAGGGCGAAGTCCCTGGAAGCGGTGCCGTGATGAGCACTCCAGCCCATTACGTGAGGATGGCATGGATGGCTCCCCCTCATCAGAATCACTGCATGTCGATGTCGTCGCCGGCCTCGACCCGGCCTTGGTGCGCGTGCGAGGTGACCTGGACGTGGAGAACGCGCCCATACTCCGGGCCGCCCTGGCGCCCTTGCTGCACCGCCCGGTTGAGCTGGACCTGACCGAAGTCGGCTTCATCGACTCATCCGGGATCGCCGCGCTCCTCGCCCACCTCCGTCACTGCCACCTGGCAGGCGGCAGCATGACCATGCCCCACGCGTCCTCGCTCGTCCAAAGGGTGTTGCAACTAGCCGGAGTTGACGACCTCCTTACTCGCCCCTCAGGGCCACCAGAACACGAAGGCCCCAGCCCTGAGCAGTAGTTCAACCGGACCAGTCCTGCCGACGCGACAGCTGGCAGGAAGCCGCCCCTCAGAGCGCTGAGACGGCGGCGGCATGGTGACGAATGACGGTCACCAGGGTCGCCGGGTGCCCCGCGATGTGCCGAGGTGCTCGTGGCCGGACTGTGAAACATGTTTGTTCAACTACCGTTTGAGAACGCTCTCGAAAGGACGTCCGCCAGAGGTGCCCGTTCAAAAGGTGTCAGCGAGGTTCGCGGAAGTGGGCATCCATCTGGCATATGCGAAGAGCGTGGCTGAAAAACGAACATGGGGGTCGGCGTGTGCGGCGAACGCTGCCAGATAGGGGAAGGTGGGGGCACGGACCGGCTTCGGTCCTGTGGTTGAGCGGGGTAGTTCAATTGGGTGCTTTACCTTCTGACGTCCAGCTCCAGGAGATCGCAGCCATCGTGCGGGCCGTCAACGACGGGCACGGGTGGCGTACGGGTGTCCTGCTGGACCGGTTCGTGGTGGGGGCCGATCTCCCCGCGCTGTTGGCCTTGCGGGAGGCTCTGGACGACGGATTGTCGGACCAGCCCCGCCGCGGATGACCAGGCACTGGCCACAAGGGTGTGCTCGCCCTCCGTGGGAGGGGGGGGCGAGTGCCCCCTTGAACGCGTCAGTCCGCATCGCGCAGTTCGTACGCGATAGCCTCCTCCACCGTGGCGAGCGAGTGAAGAACCGTGCTCAGCCCGGTTGCTTGCAGTACCCGCAGGTGCCACAGGTGTGTGCAGACCAACCCGATGGAACCGCCGGTGTGCAAGGCCCGGCGTCGGGCGCGAGAGATCAACGCGAGGGTTGAGCAGTCAAGGAAGCGAGCGGGCCGCAGGTCCACGATCGCGCGGGCACCCGCGGATGAGGTCGCTGCGTCCGGCTGTTCCCGGACCGCTGGAACCGAGCAGAGATCGAGCTCGCCGTGGAGCTCCACCACGGTGTATCCGTCCAGGGTGTAGGTGCGTGCGCTCCCCTGTGCTGCCGGGACCTGTCCCACGTCCGTAGGTTGAGTTTCGTCCGCCATGGCAGTCCCCCGGTTGAACAAGCCCCGCATGACGGGGCGTGGCTGGCTCAGACAGCCACCGGGGTCTGGAGTGACACCCGCCCACGGTAGAGAAGCACGTGGGTGCAGAAACGTGCAGGCAGTCGCTGATTCATCCGTGTGAGCGGTGCCGCCTCCAGCAGCCGGCGCGCCTCGCCTCTACCCGGTATGGTCACCGGCCAGCGCAATCAGGGGCCAGCACAGCCACCGCCTCCCCCGCCGGTCGACAGCTGGTGGCCGTGCCCCTCGACCATGTGGCACTGGCTGCGGGAGTTGCCGGGCGCCTCCAAGGGAGACCGATGAGCTCCTGCTGGCAACCCAGGGCGGAGCGGGGCGGCGTTGGGAGGGGCGTAACCGGCCAACAAGGGGGCATAGGCCGCCGCTCCTCCACGCAGGAACAATGCTTGGGATCTACGTCGTAATCGACGAGAGAGCGGGGAAATGGTGGCGAATGACTGTCACCAGGATCGATTACATGGCCGAAAGCCAAGGGCCAAGGTTCCGGCGTCGGCGTATCCGCCCTACGCTGCCCGCAGAGGGGTGCAGTCCACCCACTGGCAGTACTTGGAGTGGTGACTGCGCACTTGCTGCTCTCCCAGACCCCGAGGCGGCACCAACACCAGGACAGACAGGCCAGCTGGAGCCGCAGCACCGACTCCGCGGCTCCAGCCCATGCCCGTCCGGTGACTTCAGGGCAGGGATTCCCGCATCCCCGCCGCCGGAAGGGCACCTCGCGCAGGGGACGTTGGAGGGGAGCTCACCGTTCCCCGCGCGGATGAGGCCGCCGCCCCTTCAGCCGGGGCGGCGGCCGTCCCGGGCACTCGCACCCAGCATCCCACCGTGCTGCCGAACAGGAGCAGTGTGCGCGGCCCCAAAGCACAACCTTGGTGGACAACCGCGGACACGGAACCGTCCGAGCCGCGAGTCGGGGCCTACCAGCCCCTCTGCTCGTAGCAGGGCGACTGTCTGTACGCACTTCTCTCTTGGACCACGGTTCCAAGTCCTTCTCCCCTGCCGGCGGGCCGTAGGGGTCTGAGTGGCGGCCCGGTCGGCGACATGTAGGACGCCATGCTGCTCGGCAGAGGAGCGGCATGGCCGAGTTCGTGTCGTTGCGGCCACCAGCGAGAGAGTTCGTGCATCTGAGGAAGCGTGTACGTCTGCCTGCGTAACTTCGGCCTCCTGCCGGATCCGTCGGCACGGTGCACACTCGGTGCGGGCTCTCGAAGAGCAGTGGGACGCGGAGGAGCGCACATACGGGCGAGGGCCTGCGCCCGGTATCCACAGGAGTGGACGTACGGGCGGGGGCCGGACGGCCGTCGCCGCCGGGTCGAGACGTTCCGCTTCAACTCCGCGGACTTGAAGAACTCCCTGCGGGACGCGGTCCTGGAGGTCGGCTGGAGCTGGCGCGGCGTGCTGCTGAAGCTGTGAGGATATGTACGGGCCTCGTACTGCTTTGGTATTGAAGCGGTCATGAATCGGCCACGACCCTACGCAAATCGGTCATCGGCATGGCGGAGCCGGTCGCTCCTGGACTAGGAACTCTGTTCGCAGAGAGCGCCACAGGCGTTCCACAGTCACATGTCTCACGGGGGAGTACGAACAATGAGCATCTTCGCCATGCGCAAGGCCACCACGCTGGGTGCGGCCGGTCTGGTCGTCGTCGGTTCGCTGGCACTGAGCGCGTGCAAGAGCGGCGACGGCTCGGACGGGGCGGCCAAGAGCCCGACGACCGCGCCGAGTTCACCGGCGTCGCCGTCGTCGCAGCCCGATCGGTCGACCCAGCCGAGCGCCCCCGCCGATCAGGGCGGGGCCGCCGGTGACGCGAAGGGCGGGCAGACCTTCAAGATGGGCGAGGCGGCGCAGTTCCCGTTCAAGTACGGCACCACCACCAAGGGCAGGATCGCGCTGACCGTCACCTCGATCGAGCAGGGCGCCCCCGCCGACCTGACACCGCTCAAGCTCGGCGACAAGGCGGCCGGCAAGGTCCCGTACTACATCCGCTACTCGGTCAAGAACGTCGGCACCACCGACCTGGCGTACGCCTCCGTGGGCCACATCAAGGGCCGCCTCGGGGACGGCACCGAGGCGCAGGACCTGATGATCATCGGCTCGTTCGACAAGTGCCCCAGCGACTCGCTGCCGAAGGGCTTCACGAACGGCAAGACGCAGGCGGGCTGCGCGATCGCGCTGGCCCCGTCGGCCACGACGAAGGTCGTGTCCGCCGAGTACTGGGGCGACCCGTTCATGACGAACGGCCAGGGCCTGATCTGGAAGTGAGCAGGTAGGTGTACGGGTGGCGGCGGTCGGGCGACCGGCCACCGCCACGCGGTCCCGGGGCAGCGGCTCCCACTCTTCCCTGACCAGTACTGGCCCAGCTCGGGGCGTGTGGATTGGGTGCGTAGGGAACATAGAGGGTCCTGGGGAGCGAGCCTGCCAGCACCTCGGCCTGTTTGAGGATGAAGCGACGCTCGACGTCCTGAATCAGCTCGCACAACCGGTCGATGGAGCCCTGCAGGCTCAGGCTCTCGGTGACCATGAATGAGGACACGATGTTCGAGTGATCGCCGGTGAAGTACTCCTTCTCGAACGAGAAGAGGTCGTTGACCATCACCACACCCTCGGCGGCGATACGCCGCGCCTCCCGAAGTTCCCTGCACACGGCGAGCTCGTGAGTGAGGTCGAATCCCTGGCCGTATTCGACCGTGTCGAGCACCCATGTCGCCCCGGCGAGGATGTGCATGTCCAGGTAGTCCCGCCAGCCCGGCGTCTCGCGGCGCGCGCGGAACTCCACTTCCTGGACGGTGCCCTTCAGATACCCCTGGGTGGTCTCGATGTAGCGGTCCCTCAACTGCGGTGACATGCCCCGCGCCATCCTGCGCATCACATCCACGGCCGGCCGCAGAAACACCGGAGGGTCCGCCACGTCCGGGGCGTCGAGTGCAGCGATCAGACGGTCGGCCATCTCACGCATCCGGCCGGGCGACGCGCCCGCCTTGCTCCCGTGCGAGAAGACATCGTCATAGGCGAGCCAGGCGCTGGTCCACTCCGCGATGATCCCGATCCGGTCGTCCTTGGCCGTCGGATAGTAGTACTCCGTTAGGTCGTTCTGGCTCTTGGGTTCTGGCTGGTGGTGGGTGTTCCGGGCAGGGGGCGGTGGCAGGTGGTGCAGGTGCCGGTCCAGCAGTTCAGCAGGTCCTGGATGATGTCGAGAATCTGGTAGAGGGTGAGTCCGGTGTATCGGCTTTTGGGGCCAGGCGCTGTTCGGTGAGGAAGGCGTGGGCGGCGGTGGCCAGGGTGACGTGGTGGTGCCAGCCGGTCCAGGAACGTCCCTCGAAGTGGTCGAGCCCGAGGCCGTGTTTGAGTTCCCGGTAGTCGTGCTCGATGCGCCAGCGGATCTTGGCCAGGCGGACCAGTTCAGCCGACACGGTGTCGGCGGGCAGACTGGACAGCCAGTAGTCGGTGGGCGCTTCGGCGCCTTCGGGCCACTCGACCAGCAGAGTGGCCTCGGGCAGGACCCCGTCCCAGACTCCCTCCTGGGCGGTGGCGGCGGCCTGGACCAGGCGGCGGGCCCGGACCCCGGCCGGCCGCACCCGCAGCGCCAGGAAGTGTGAGCGCATCGGTCCGCGGGAGCCTTCCCGCCAGGTCATCTCGGTGAAGGCCTGCCGTCCCCGGCCGGCCGCCAGCGCGGCCACCGGGGACGGCTTGTCCCGGTAGCGGGGCTGCGGCTTGCGGCCGTTGCCCGACCAGGGCGGCGTGACCGGCCTGGCGTCGTGCGGGTGGACGGCCATATCCGAGCGGACGGCCACGACATAGCCGATGCCCCGCGTGTCCAGACTGTCGCGGAAGTCGGCGTTCTGGCCGTAACCGGCGTCGGCCACCAGGACCGGCGGGCACAACCCCCATCCGGCCAGCTCGTCCAGCATGTCCAGGGCCAGGCGCCACTTCTCCCGGTGCCCGAGCTCCTCGGGTATCCCGGTCCTGCGCCGCCGTTCGGGATCGTCCACCCACTCCTGAGGCACGAACAACCGCCACTGCAGCGGACAGGACGCGGTGTCGGAGACCGCATGCACGCTCACCGCGACCTGGCAGTTGGCCTGCTTGCCCAAAGCCCCGCAGTACTGATGCGCGACCGCCACCGACATCTTCCCGTCCTTGGGAAACGACACATCATCGACCGCCCACGCATCCGGGACGACCTGCGGCACCATCCGCTCAGCAATGCGCCGTCGTACCGGCACCGGGTCCCAGGTCGACTGGTTCACGAACTGCTGCAGGTTCTGCTCGTTACCGTCCGGCAGGCGGCCGGCCATCGCCTGGATCGACTTGCGGCGACCATCCGTCATCAGTCCCCGCAGATAGCAGTCGCTCTTGGCCCGCTGGTCCTTGCGCGGCACCGAGGCGAACACATCCGCCACGAACAACGCCAACTTCGCCCGAACACGCATCACTTCATGTGCGTCCACCCACCCACCATGCTCCCGAACAGGCCCGCCAGGAAGACCTAACGGAGTACTAATAGCACCAGGCCACGAATCCGGCGTGCTGTTCCCTGACGAAATCTTCGAACTCACCGCTGTCCTGGTAGAGCGACGCCAGACGGTCACGGATGTACCGCTGATTTTCGTGTTCGAGCTCCTCGGCTCGCGGATGGCACCGGGCTGGCGTGATGAGCCGTACTTCCGGAATCCGGAAGTCGCCTCCCCAGCCGTCTATGCGTGACTCTGTAGCCATTCCCGTGGCAACCCCAGTGATTCATCGGGCTCGGGCACTAACCCCCACGAACATCACGCCCGGTACCTGCCCATGGCCACGGGAGGGGTAACGGCGCTGCTCCCGCCAGGCAGGAGCACTGGAAGCGCACAAGGCCCTTCAAAGGCATTGGCATAGGCCCAGGGCCCATCACGCTACCTGCGCTTTCTCCCGTGCCGCCATGAGCCCCGGGTGTACTCCCGAAGCTGCGGCGGAGTGACAAGTGATGGTGCGTAGTGCCATTGCCCGGCACATCAGCGCCGGGCACCACCAGGTGCCAACCGGGTCAGCTGAACTTGAAGTTGGCGGTGTGGTCGCTGTTGTCGGCGAGTTTGAGGTCGAAGGCGCGGCAGGTGTTGCTCCAGGTGCTGTCGGTCTTCCACACGTAGGTGTAGGTGGCCGTGTGGTAGGTGAGGCTGGACTGACCGGCTCCGGTGGTCTCCTCGATGGGGGCTCCGGTGTCGCAGGTGACGTTCTGGGAGGCGGGGTATCCGGTGGCGAGGATGTTCAGGCCCTGGTCGCCGTTCAGGCTGAACTTGACGGGGACGGCCCGTGCGGCCTTCATCGTGTTGACGGTGGGCGGGTTGTCGACCGGCTGGAAGAACCCGGTGAAGGTGTAGACCGGGCCGGCCGGGGTGATCGTGGTGGTGGTGCTGTCGGTTCCGGAAGGTCCGCCGGTCTGGGAGTCCAGGGCGGCCTGGGCGGTGACGGTGCCCGCGGCGGTCGGCAGGACCGTCGCGGTGATGGTGGCGTTGGCGGCGGCGCCGAGGAAGATGCACTGCAGCTGGGTGCCGCCGTTGAGGTTGAGGCACGTCTGGCCCGGAACGGTGGAGGTGCAGCCGGTGAAGGTGGCCGCGGCGCCGCTGAGGTTGAGGACGACGGTGGAGATGCCGACCCCTGTCTGGGGGACGGTCACGATGTCGTTGTAGGGGGTGTTGACCGGGACGGGGTCGGCGGAGTTGGTGATCTGGATGTTCGCATCGGCGTGGGCCGTACCGGCGGTCGCCAGCATTCCGGCGCGCTCTGCGCGGCGGCAGAGGACAGGACGGTCATCCTGCGCAGCAGCCGCGCACGGGGCGGGCGGGCAGCATGGATCGAGGACACAGGAGACTCCGTTCTGCCAGATGCTGGCGGAGCCGGGCCCTCTAAGGCGTGGGGCCGTAGTGGCATGGACCAGCGGTGGTGCGCGATGTGCGGGCCGGAACATGAGCACTGGGCGGGGCGTGAGCCTCGGCGCACCTCCAGCAGAGACGATCCCCCTGTCGGAACCGCCAGGGCCTTCTGCGTCGTGCAGGCCCACCGTCCCACACACCGTGGGGGTACCACCAGAGACAAACGGCCCGTACAGGAGGCCAGTTGGCCCTCCCGGAGAAATGGCCTGATTCCTTGGCAGATACGTACTGACTACTGGCCGAAGCACGTCCTTCTGGGGTCGACTCCGACCGCCAAGCCGCGAGACTCATGGCGCGCCGAGCACGACCAAAGAGATCCAGTCGCCCGAACGTCCGCACTGCCGAAACCGGAAGATTTCAAGTCCAGTGAGACGTTCGTGAGGTTATGAGGTCTGTCGTGCGGGTTCGCGGCGCTTGGCCGGGTTGTTGATCCAGGCGGTCTGGGGTATCTCGGGTGGTCGGGGGCGGCGGCCGAAGCGTTCGGGATGTTGGGCGTATGCCCGGGCGAGGGTGACGGCCCGCTGGTCACGGACCTCCCCGGCGGTCCCGAAGTGGACCGAGGCAGGGGTGTGCCATCCGATGCCGGAGTGCCGGTGTTCGTGGTTGTAGTACGCGATGAACGCGTCGAACCACTCGCGGGCGTGGGCAAGTGAGTCGAACCGCTCGGGATAGTCCGACATGTACTTCGTGGTCTTGAACTGAGCCTCGCTGTAGGGGTTGTCGTTGGAGACCTTCGGCCGCGAGTGTGACCGGGTCACCCCGAGATCGATCAGCAGCTGGGAGACCTTCTTGCTCGTCATCGAGGTGCCGCGATCCGCGTGCACGGTCTCGGGCACGATGTTGTTGCGGGCGATGGTCTCGCGGATCAACTCCTCGGCCCGCTCGGCGGATTCGGCCCGCTCGACGGTATGGCCGACGATGTAGCGGGAGTAGATGTCGATGACGACGTAGGCGTGAAATCAGATGCCCTTGGCCGGACCGGCCACCTTGGTGATGTCCCAGGTGAACACCTGCGACGGGGCGGTGGCCACGAGTTCGGGCACCATCTTGGCGGGGTGGGCGGCCTGCCGGCGGCGCTCGCCCGACTGGCCCTTGGCGCGCAGGATCCGATACATCGTCGAGATCGAGCAGTGGTAGCGCCCAGCATCCAGTTCACGCGCCCAGATCTGGGCGGGCGGGAGCTCGGCGTACTCCTCGCGGTTCATCAACTCCAGTACGGCTGCACGTTCTTCGACGGCCAGGGCCGAGGGCTGGACTCGCGGCTTCCGGGGATTGCGGGCGGGCGGCGGCCGGAGTCTGCGGTAGTGGGTGGCCCGCGAGCGGCCGGTCAGCCGGCATGCGGCGGTGATGTCCAGGGCGCGCTCGACGCCGGTGAAGGCATCGCCCGTGACCGGGTCGCAGGCGTGTGTCAGTCCGCGCTCTCGGAGATCATTTCCAAGAGCGCGGAAGCTTTTCCCATAACATCCAACGCGGCCTTGTTCCGGGCCAGTTCCTCCTCAAGGCGCTCCACCTGGCGGCGCAGTTTCTCGTTCTCCGCCTCGGCCGCGGACTTCTTCGGCCTCGCCGGGCTGGTGCGCTTGTCGACCAGCTTTTCCAGCGCGCCGGCGTCCCGCGCGGCCCGCCACTCCTTCACGTGTGAGTGGTACAGACGCTCGCGGCGCAGGACGGCACCCTTCTCGTTCTTGGGTGCGGCGTCGTACTCGGCCACGATCCGCAGCTTGTACTCGGGGCTGAACGTGCGGCGCTTGGGCCGGGGCGCCGGGTCGGATCCGGCGGGCTTGGTGCTGGTCATGAGGGGTGGGTCTCCTGTCGCGCCCTCTCAGGCTAACCCGACAAAGCGGGACGTCTCACCCAAGGCTGACAGAGAGGGGGAGCCCGATGAGCCGGATGGCCCAGAGAGCGGGCCGGGGCTGCTTTAGCCTGTTTCTGAACTTGGGCTCTTCAGGGGCTAGGCCGTTTCTGATGGCTCTTGGACGATGTCGCGAAGCCAGATGACGATCGCGGTGACGGTCAGGGTGCCGTTGAAGATGTAGTCGCGTTTGTCATACCGGGTGGCCACTGCGCGGAACTGCTTCCACTTGTTCACGCACCGCTCGACTGCGTTGCGACGGCGGTACTGGGCCTTGTCGAAGGCCGGGGGCCGGCCACCGGCTCGTCCCCGGCGCTTGCGGTGGGCCCGCTGGTCATCGGGCTGCGCGATGGTGGCCTTGATCCCGCGCCGCCGCAGGTAGGCGCGGTTGTCACGGCTGGAGTACGCCTTATCGCCGCGCACCCGATCCGGTCGGCTGCGCGGACGACCCGCGCCGCGGCGCCGGATGCGTAAGCCGTCCAGCACCGGGGCGAACATCGGGCTGTCACCCCGCTGACCGGGCGAGGTCAGCCAGTGCAGCGGGCGAGCCCGGTCGTCGGAGAGCAGATGGACCTTGCTGGTCAGCCCGCCCCGTGAGCGCCCCAACGCCTCGCGTCCATCGCCCTCCTCACGCACCCCGCCCCTTTTTGCGGGTAGTCGGCCGGAGGCTTGCGGGGCGCCCCGGCCGCGTGTTGATGTGCCCGGCAGGAGGTGGAGTCGATGTTCACGGCCCACTCCTGCCGGTCCGCCTGGCGGGCAAGCGCCCCGTCCGGGTCGCCGGCATCCGCCTCGATCTGTAACTCCTGAAGGACGGCCTTCCAGGTGCCGTCGGCCGACCAGCGGCGATGACGCTCGTAGACGGTCTGCCAGGGACCGTACCGTTCCGGCAGGTCAGGCCAGGGCACCCCGGTCCGGGCCCGGAACAGCACCCCGTTGATCACCCTGCGGTGATCCGCCCACTGCCCGCCCGGCTTGCCGTTGCCGGGCATGAGGGGTTCGATCTTCCGCCACTGCGCGTCCGTGAGCTCGTGTCGCCGCACCATACGGGCGTCCTGCCCGACCAACCACGAGATCCACCCAACCAACCAAGAGCCATCAGAAACGGCCTAACCGCGGTAGGGCGTAGCTTCTCTGCAGAGTGCCACAACCACTCGACGAAGTAGAGCGTTAGACCGGCATGACAATCATTGCGCGGCATATCGCCGCATCCGCTGTCCTTGCCGGTGCCGTACTCGGGGCGTTGGCGCTGCCTGCTCAGGCCGACGGCATCGAAGCCGGCACTGGAATCTCCGTGCCGGAGTCCGCCAAGGACGGCTGGTTCCTCGGCCTCCCCGTGCCGCAGTACGCCCCGGAGTCCGGCAAGGACGAGGGGTACCCCACCGACATCTACGGCTATGAAGACCCCGAGGAGTTCATCCAGAGCTACTACGAGTACAAGAAGGGCTGCACCAATGACTGCCAGCCCGGCCTTGTTCGCAACCGGGTCTACAACGCGTCCGACCTTGTCTAGCGCGAACCTCTGACCCTCACCTCAGCCTGGCCGAGGCCCGTCCAAGACGAGCACCCGGGTGCCCCTGGTCAAGACGCCGTACGACAGCTTGATTACCTGCCCCATGCGCCTCAGGGCTGCCGTTCGCTGAACGGTTACCGCAACCGTTCAGCGAACGTACCCATACAGCCTGGCCGAGGTTGTCCTGCCACTGACCTGGCCTCTTCAGGTTCAGAAACGGGTACTCAACGACCGGCCACAGGTCTGGCCACCGCGACGGCCTACGCCCAGTCCAGTCCGAGGGCGGCGAGTTGGGCGAGCTGCTGTTCGTTGAGCTTGTCGCGGCGGTTCTTCTGGTTGGAGACCCACACCCCGGGCCGTACGTCGTGGTCCTGGCCGTCGACGGTGATCTGTTCGGTGTGCTGGCGCGGTACCACGGTGCGCTCCCGCTTGATGTACTGCGCGAGCGCCGCCAGGCCCCGCGTGAAGGCCTCTGCGCCGCGCACCGCCCCAGTCTTCCCACCGCCGGGCGCCGGTGCCGGACGGGCCTGTACGGAGGGTTTCACCCCCAGCGTGACGAGTCGCTTCTGCTGCTCCGCATCGAGCCGGCCGAATGTGACTTAGTGCCGCAGTTGGCCGCTGAGCGCTCCACTTGGCCACCTTGATGCTCCGAGACAGGTGACACCGCGATGAGGGTGTCCCGTCGCGTTCTGGTTGGCAGATTCGCAGTCTTTCGCGTTCACGATGGCCGTTCGCAACGGTCAGTCCGTGGTGAGATCGTCTGTCAAGCTGCTTCGATGCTCGAATATCGTCTCTGGCTTGCCGCGGTCCCGAAACCCATTCCTGAAACCGAAGCTCGGACCTACTGGAACCTGAAGGACCTCCCCACTCCAACCCTCGACGGAGCGTTGAAGCATGCCGACTACGTCTACGTCGGCTCCTGGCAGGACAGCCATCTGGCGGAAGTGCCGCAGTCCGGCCGGTGCCCTGCCGTGCGGATCTTCGACAGGCTGTTCTGCCGAGGAACCATCGACTGCTACCAAGCACCGGTTCTGGATGCTCGGCTGCGGGATGAATTGATTGATCTGTACCGGCCCCGGCCAGGTGATCTGCCCGCGGAGTGCACAGATGCGGATGAGGTCGCCGCGTTCCTCACCGCGCACCTTGGCTGGGGCCTGCTGACAGAGGAAGCACCACCGACCACGGCACCGTCTCCGGGGGACACGGACGGCCTTGCCGATGAGTAGGACGGCTGAGCCGGCCTTCTGAATCTCGCCGGACTTCCGTGGAAGCCATGTCATTTGAGAACGCCGAGGGGCATCGTTTGCAAACGACATGGCACCCTGGCAGGCCAGCGGTCCGCTCTCTGCCAGATGCGCTGCGACAGGACAGAGGGACTGGCCTGGGGTCTCTGGTCGGTTGGTGTGTTTTCAGCCTGGGTCTGCTTCCGCCTGGCCGGGATCCCCATATCGCTATGAGTCCACCGATCGCTACTGTCCGTCAAAGGCGCCCCTCGGTCTGACCTGCGGGGACGTCTGTTCGGAAGCGATGGAAGCCCCCTGCTCAAGGAGACCCAATGGCAGCGCCGATCTTCATCACCCCGCCGTCGCGGCAGGCGACGTACCTCACGGCGAGCCAGGCGTGGCTGCGGGGCGGAAAGTTCATCGACCAGAAGAGCGGAGGCATCTCGGACCCCGACGTGCCGAGCGACATCGTCAACCGGGAGCCTCCCCGGGACGGACAGATCGCCAGCGCCGGCAACCCCTTCGCGTTCAAACTCGACGGGGTCCGTGACGAGTTCGGCAACGAGTGGAACGCCAGCCCAGTCCGCAACGGCGACGCGTTCACCGTAGACATTACGTTCGGCGGAGCAGTCAAGATCCGCAGGATCAGTGCCTACCTCACCCAGGCCAACTGGGACTCCAACCAGCCCCTGACCAGGGCCCAGTTCGACCTGGCCAGCCCGGTCTACCGCCGCGCCTTCAGTGCCGCGCCCTACTCCGAGGCGGACGAGGAGATCCCTGTCGGTCTGGTCGCCCCCACGCCTCTGACGTTCTCGTTCAACCTGCCGCAGCGGTCTGTCGGCCATCACGTTGTCCTTCTGGAGATCGACCACCCCGACAGCGGCGACGCCACCTACCAGGTCATCGACCTACGCTTCGTGAGCTGACTCCAGCCCAACTTTGAGGGCTGAGACGGTACCGCCGCCAGCCGACTGTTGCTGACGAGAGTCTGTCTACCGCGGCGCATCATCGCCGCTGGCGCCATTGAGCGCCGCAGTTGGCCAGAGTGGCCAACTGTGGGGTTCTGACCGCGCTTCCGTGATGGCTAGCAATGTGCCGCCGGACAGCCACCATTCCCTGGCCGGGGAAATGGCGCAGTCAACGACGTCTTCGCGGTAGCAGCCACAGCTGTACGTAAATATGCCTGATGGAGGTACCACCTGAGGCACGCCCCACAGAGGCGTGCGCTGCGTCCGCGCTCTCTCCGCTGCCTATGCCTCCGTGCCCCCCTGCCGCTCCGCGTCTGCGCCCATTCTCATGGGCATTTCTTGGCCTGGTGCGGTCCCGCTGCGGTCCGCCGGTCTACGACCTGGTACCGACGGCTCCGGAGGGCATATGACCACCGCATTCCCCGACCCCATAGCCCCCGTCTTACCGGCGAAACCGCCTGCATCAACACCGCCGATCACCGCCCAGCCGCAGGACAACGACCTAGCCGCGCTCCTGACGGCCGACCTTGAGCTACGACTGCCGACCGAGAGCAATTCACTCCTCGGTGCTGCGGCTCGGCACGCCTTGCTGCCAGCGGGCAAGCTCCTGCGCCCCATGCTGCTGGTCCGCAGCGCACTGGCCGCTGGCGGCTCAGCGGAGTGGGTGCTGCCTGCGGCTGCCGGTCTGGAGTGCGCGCATGTCGGCAGCCTGATCCACGACGACCTGATCGACGAGGACACCGTCCGGCGCGGCCGCCGTGCTGTCCACGACAGCTACGGTCCAGCTGTCGCCATCGTGACGGGCAACGCCCTGTTCTTCACCTGGTTCGAGGCGCTGGCCGAATGCACCGAGCGCGGCGTTCCCCATGCCCGGATCGTCGCGGCCACCCGAGTACAGGCCCAGGCCGGACGGCTGGTCTGCGAGGGCGCGGCCCGGGAACTCGCCCAGGCCGCTGCCTTGGGCACCTCGGTCGAGGGCTACATGGAGATGGTGCGTCTCAAGACGGCGGCACTCACCTCTGCAGCGTGTCGCATCGGCGCGGTCCTCGCCGGAGCCAGTGCGGCGAACACGGAGGCGCTCGGTATGGCCTTTCAGATCCGCGACGATCTGCTTCCGTACACCTCGGCACCCGAGTCCGTGGGCAAGCCGACTGAGAGCGACCTGCGAAACCAGCGTCCCACGCTGCCGGTTCTCATCGCTCGAGACCGGGCCACTCCAACCCAGCGCGAACAGCTCCTACTCGCTTTCACGACCCAGCCCAGCGACAGGAACACCGAGGTGATCCGTGCTGTCATCGCTTCCACGGGCGCCGACGAGGCAGCCGTTGAAGCCGCTGCGCGGCAGACCGCGCTGGCTCTTGATCACCTTTCCCGGGTGCCCGCCAGTGTCCATCGACGCCACCTCGCATCTCTGGCCACCAGTTGACGCGGTGCGGGGGGCCTGAAGCGCGAAGGCGTTTGCGCACGCCCTGACCCCTTCGGCTCAGTCGCAAGGAGGAGACTCATGACCATCCCGCAGCCCCTCTTCTTTACCCTGCCCCAACTCACCGAGCGCCTGCCGGCTCCCCGCACTCATCCGCAGGCCGAACAGGGGGAGCGCCGGTCGGTGGCCTGGTGCCGCGAACATCTTCCGTCCTTGCTGGGCAACGAGGCGTCGGTGGAGGCGTTCCTGGCCAAGAAGTGCGAGCTCATCGCAACCCATGTCTACCCCGACGTCGCGACCGACCGGCTGGACTTGATCCACGACTGGATGACGTACTTCGCCGCGGTCGACGATCTCCTGGACGACGTCCGCCCCGCCGACCGGACCACCGCCAGCATGCCCGCCATTCTGGACCCGCTCCTGTCCGCCCTGCACAGCGGAGTTCAGCCAGACGACAGCCCCGCCTACATCCACGAGATGCTCGACTTGATCGCCCGCCTGGACAAGGACCTGACCAGAGAGCAGAAGCAGCGCCTGGTGGCGGCGGTCGAAGAGTACGCCAACGGCTGCGCGGATGAGGACCAGCTCCGGGTGGCCGGCGCGATCACCGACTTCGACACATACATGGCCGCCCACGTGGCTGTCAGCCATGGGAGTGTCGTCGTCCTCCTGCTCGAGTACGGGCTGAACATCGACGTCAGCGCCCACCTCGCGGACCCCACTGAGCTGCGTGAGGCCAAGGACGCCGCGATCCGGCACGTCCTCCTGGTCAACGACCTGTTCTCCTACCGCAAGGAGCACTTCACAGGCGAAGTCTCCGACAACGCCATCACCCTGTTCACCAAGCACTACGGCCTGGATTTCCAGGAAGCCGTCCAGCACCTGTGCGACCTCATCCTGCAAACAGAGCGCGAGTTCTATGCCTTCCACGATCAGGTCCGGGCCACCCCCACCGGACACGACCCCGTCGTACGGACATTCCTGCACGGTCTGGAGATGCTGTGCAGCGGATACGTGCGCTACTCGTACGTCACCCCCCGCTACAACGGCGTCGACCACAACTGGAACGGCGTCACCTCCGGCACCGTTACCCTCCTTCCCGACCCGACCGTCTACACGGCTGCTGATAGCAACGACCATCCGCCCAGGACGCGCTGAACGTCGCTGCCCGTCGCGGCACCGAATGCGGAGTCGCCCGAGAGAGTGACGGGCGATATTTCTCCGCCCTCGCCACCAGCCGCCGGACCGTCGTCCGTTTATGACAGCGCATGGCGTCCGCGGTACCCAGCCGCAGCGTCAGGTCGTGTCCGAGATGCTCCCGGGCGGGAACGGGGCAGCCCTCCGCCAGTCGGGCCGACTGAGGGCTGCCGCTCGTTCTGCGTCAGGTGCCTAGCCCTGCTTCACGACACCGAAATGGAACGGGACCGCATCCTGCGGGATGGTGCCGTCGGACCGTCCGGGGAAGTCGAGGATGGCTCCATAAGTGCTGTGCCGGAACGGCGCCCAGAACGTCGTCCCGGATTCGGGCGACTTCGTCCACACCCGGCCCAGGACTCCTTGATGCCAGTGGGCGGGGCCCGGGGTGGAGAGTTCGCAGATCTTCTTGCGCCTCTGCATCGGCTTGTCGTTAAGGCATAGCCCACTCGCCACGTTCTGGAAGTACCGGCCGTTGGCGGAACGCTTCCACTGTTGCGCCGCTGCGTTGGTGTCACACTCCACGAGCGGGAAGTCCGGCACGGCACCTTCCTCCTCGCGTGCCGACACGCACACGGTCTTGCCCTCGAACACCGTCGAGATCACGAACGTGTCGCCCTTCTTCGGAATGTCCGCGTGGGCAGGAGCGGCCGTCGTCGCCGGCAGCAGGGCCGCAGCGGCAGCCGTCAGGGCGGTGCGGGCGGTCTTCTGAACGCGCATCCTCATCCTTTGTTGATGATCTTGAAAACAGCAGGTTGGCCAACGGGTTACGCGGGAGCCGGGACCGGCTAGCTGCCTTCGGCTAGCTGCGCTTGGACGACCTTGCTGAGCAGCTCCCGCGTCTGCGTGTTGAAGACGTCGATGAAGCCGTCGGCAAGAGGGTCGATCCTGTCGTCGTTGACGGCCGGAACCGAGTCGGACGAGGGCTTGGACGGTTCGCTTTCCTGGGCCTGTGCGACGCCGCAGAAGGACAGCGCCGCACCGGTGATCGCGGCAGCGGCCAAGACGCGCTTGATGTTGCTCATGGCCTGCCAACGATCACCGTCACGGCGGCAACAGGAGTCTTGAGCGGGAAGAGTCGACGCATCCTCCTCCAGGGAGTCGCACTCCCGCCCATATGCGGGGCATAGCCCGTAACCTGCGGCCGGCCAGCGCGGTGATCCGCTTCGGCGGTCTGTCCGTACTCGGAAGGTGCCACTTACATGAACCGAATCCGTCAGGCCCGTTGGCACGCCGCTGTCGCCCCCGTCGCCTTGTTCACGAGGCGAACCGGCCCGTACTGGTCATCGGCCTGAGCCGCCGTGGCGGTCCCCGTGAGCAGGGCTAGGTGCCTGCAAACGGAGGGCGAAGGAGATCTCGCGCACGCGACCGACTGCACGACCCACGACGGCCAGCGCCTCATGCTCCAGCGGTACACGAATACCGACGGAAGCTTCGACTCGGCGCAGGCCCTCTGGAGCACCCGTTGCCTCTCTGTTGACGGGCTCAGCGCGCTCAGCCTGGGCCCTTGCAAGGACAGCCGCGACCAGACGATCTGGGGCATCGACAACCGCACCAGCCAGTTCGAGAACCTGCAGCTGTCGAACGGCGCCTACACCAACGCCTGCCTCACCGACCTGACAAGCGAAAACCAGGTCACGCTCGAAGACTGCGACGACACCGATCCCACGCAGAGGTGGGACGTCCGCCCGTTCTATACCGCGGCCGAGGCAGAACCAAGCCGCATCCTGGGTAGCCGACTTCCTGGCTCTACGGGGATGCGCCGCAGCACCACCATCTAGGGCGGAGTGAGTGGTCCGGGCAGCCTTCAACGCCGCCCCCGACTCGGCGCTGCTGTTTGCCCTGCTCACCGGCCGCCCGTTCCGCTCCTACCGGCACCCCAGCAACGTGTGGGACAGACCCATCCGATCAATTGACAGACCCGTACCGTCTGGCGAGAGCGGTGATTTGCTGTCGGGAGAGGGTCGCTTCCTCGCGAGTGGCGGCATTGAGAGTGGCGGCGATGATGTCCCACAGCAGGTGGGAGAAGTTCCAGATGGGCCCGGGGGGAGTAGAGCCCAGGTAGTCGTTGGCCTGGGTGAGGCTGCGTTGGGCGTAGTCGCGCATGTCTGCGGAAGTCCAGCCGTCGGGGAAGAAGTCCACGCCTCGGGCGAGGTCGTCGTCACGGCTCCAGAGCATGTGGACCGCTTGCAGTCCGCGGCCAAGTGCGATGGCGCCGTTTTGGTCGGTGATGACGCCAGCGTGCCAGAGCCAAAGGTTACTGAGGCCGAGTCCGACGGACCCGGCAACGGTGTAGGTGTAGTGGTCCAGGTCGGCTTCGGTAGCGATACGGAAGTCACGCTCGACCCAGTAGGCCATCCGGCCAGCCATGGCAGAGACGGCCTCCCATAGGTGAGGTGCGACGCTGGCGGGCGGTACGCGAGTCATCCATCGGCCAAGCTGGAGGGTGACTGGTTCCAGGTGCTGGTGGTGCGGTTGGAAGATCGAAGCGAACGAGGTCTCATCGAATCGGGTCTGAAGGATTCGCCCTACAGCGCGCAGAAGTTCGGCCTTCGCCACAGGCGGCAGAACAGGGTGGTCTTCGATCTGATCGATGGCCCGGGTGGACAGGTAGTAGGCGGTGACTGCGTCACGAAGGTCACCGTTGAGCTGCATGATCGGTAGCACGAAGCTTCTGCTGGTCGCTTCCAGTACAACAAACGTTTCCGCGTCTGCGGGCATCGGGAACCACCTCCTGTCACTAGCCGGGCTGCACCAGGCCGTTCAGCTCAACGAGGCGCCTAGCCACGGGAGACGAGGCCACGAGACCGGGCCGACCTCGGAACCGGAGGCGTCGATCAGCCGGACGTGACGGACGCCGCCGCCGTCGTGTTCCTTCACCACACGCAGTTCGCAGTCCACAGCGCCGCTTAAGCTTGTTCTTTTTCTTCCAGTCTCGAACGGCGCCCCGAGCTGTGTCGCTCACCAGGGAGTTCGCGGGACGTAGAGGCAGCCTTCGCCTGATCGTGTGTTCCGGCCAAGGAATGCACGTGACCGAGACGAAGGCCGTGATGGTGAGTGTGCTGGCTGAAGGTGTGCGACGGCAGGCGTTCGAGGAAGCGTCACGCTTCCGGGGCGAGTTCTACGAGTGTCTGACCGTCCGGCGGGATGGGTTGTCCGAGTTGGTGGACGCGGTGCTGTGTGCGGATGGCCCGGTGAAATCACCAGTGGATCTGACGCTGGTGCCTGAGCATCGCCGTGGGCACGGCGCGTTGTACGGGGCCCTCAACCGTGGCCGGATCGACGTCGACAAGTTGCGGGCCGTTCTGGCCGACGTGCCCCTGCCGCGCTTCGACGGCGGGCGCCTGGTGCTCGCGGTCGACGTGTCACCGTGGCTGCGCTCGGACGCGCCGTGCTCGGCGGACCGGTTGTTCTGCCGTGTCTACGGGCGGGCGAAGTCCGCGCCGCTGGTGGAGCGGCTTGTCACGGCCGGCCAGTGGACGCCCGGGGACCCGGACATCACGATCGTCATGGACGCCGGCTACGACGTCACCCGCCTGGCCTGGGTACTACGGGATCTTCCCGTCGAGCTGGTCGGCCGGATCGGCGGCGACCGGGTGATGCGGCTGCCGAAGCCGCCCCGCGTCTACAACCCCAAGGGCGGGCATCCGCCCAAGCACGGGCCGGAGTTCCGCTTCGCCGAGCCCGGGACCTGGCCCGAACCGGCCATCACCACGGCCACCGACACCACCAGCTACGGCAAGGCCGAAGCCCAGGCGTGGGACCGGGTCCACCCCCGGCTGACCCACCGCTCGGCCTGGCTGGAGCACGACGGTGAACTCCCCATCGTCGAAGGCACGTTGGTCCGTCTCAGAGTCGAGCACCTCTCCAAGGAGCGGGAAGCGCCGCCGGTGTGGTTGTGGTCCTCGAGGACCGGAGCCACCGCAGCGGACGTGGACCGCTGGTGGCAGGGATTTTTGAGGCGCTTCGATTTGGAGCACACCTTCCGCTTCGGAGAACAGACGCTCGGCTGGACCACCCCGAAGCTACGTACTCCCGCGGCGGCGGACCGCTGGACCTGGCTCCTGGCCGTCGCGCACACCCAGCTCAGACTCGCCCGGCCCCTGGCCGCCGCCCTCCGCCGCCCTTGGGGAGCAACCGGCCCAACCTGCGCGGCTCACTCCGGCCCGGGTCCGCCGAGGGTTCAGAAACATCCGCCCCCACTTGCTCTGTCCGGCCCGTGTTCCCCAACCACGCGGAACGGGCCCCGGACGACCGCCCGGCTCGAAGAACCGACGCCCCGCCACCCGCTACGACGTCGGCAAGACCGCCAAACGCCCCGAGAACCTCAAGGCCATCGGCAAACCTGGAAGATCTTGGTAGATAAAGAACAAGCTAGGGTCTTGCTCCGCGCCTGTCGGCGCCGGCCTGGCAGCCGTCCAGACCGGCGGACGGGGCGTCGTCACGCAGGGACGCCGAGCGGCGGGTGCTCGAGCACGCGGGGCTTGTACTCGACCAGCTGGATGCGGCCGTCGAAGGTGCGGTGCTCGATCATCTCGAGGGCAACGTCCGGATAGCCGTCGTAGATGCGTTCTTCGCCCGTGGCTCCGGTGATCACCGGGAACATCACGACCCGGAAGCGGTCGACGAGTCCGGCTCGTAGCAGGGTCCGGCACAGGCTGAGGCTGCCGATCGTGCTGAGGAGGCCCGAGCCGCTCGACTTCATGGCGCGGACCGTCTCGACGGCGTCGTCGCGGACGAGCGTGGAGTTGGCCCACGTCAGTGGCTCCTTGAGTGAGGAGGAGAACACCACCTTGGGCGCCTGCGTGAGCTCGTCGACGGACGCCTCTTCTTCGGGCCTGAACTCGTCTTGGCCATTCGGGACATCGCCTGCGGCGAAGCCCGACATCAGACGGTAGGTGTTCGCTCCCATCAGGTAGGTGGCCTCGGGCTGCTCGCCGAGCCATGCGAGGTACTCCGGGCCCTCGAGGCCCCAGAACCCGGGCCATCCCTCTCCCGATGCATAGCCGTCGAGGGAGGTGATGAAGTCGACGAGAAGCTCCGACATGGCGGTGTCCTTTCCTGGGGTGTCACGAGCTTGGACCGACCGGGAGCAACAAACTCATCGGCCGCGCTGTGGAGTAAGTAGCTGTTGTCGTTCCGATCTTGAGGGGTGCGTGTCGAACGGGAGTCTCGATCGGGTGGTCGCGGCTGGCCGCGGGCATGAAGGCAGGGCCTCTTGGAGCTCGGGGTTGCGAAGCCAACCGAGATCCAGGTTCGAGACTGACCCGCTCGGCTGGCCTAGTTCACGGTGCAGGCTTGTCAAGGCGACGCTTTGGTGGTCTCGACGGTCCGTCTACAGGAAAGGTCTTGAAACATGCGCATAGTCAGCCGTGTGGGCTTGGCGGTCGGAGTTGCGCTCGCCTCGTGCGTGCTTCCTTTGACCTCGGCGCAGGCCGCCGCACCGCACCACTGTCAGGTGCAGGGCCCTCCTGGGCCAGGCGTGAAGATCTGCGATTCACGGGAATTCGAGATTTTTGTGACGAGAGTGTGCCTTTTCCACGGGGACGGGGGGGAGGTGCCGGATCCTGGAACCATCGAAGGTCTCAGTGTGAGGTGCTGCCAAGAAGGCTGTACGGCCGAGCTGATCGCCCTCCACTGTCGACCGGCGGACTAGCCTCGATCTTTCGTGAGCTCAGTCCTTGGCAGGCAGATGAGCTAAGTGGCTGTTGTCGTTCCGATCTTGAGGGGTGTGCGTCGAACGGGAGTCTCGATCGGGTGGCCGCGGCTGGTCACGGGCATGAAGACAGGGCCTCTCGGTAGCTCGGGGTTGCGAAGCCAACCGAGATCCAGGAGACTCTGTTGCCGCAGTTGTACGTGCTCGCTCCGGTGGAGTTCAACTCGGCTGCACCGACGTGTGATTGTGTCGCTCACCGGTTCGGGAATGCGGCCGATCACCCGGAACGTGTTCGGCGGTATCCGTCGGACATGACGGACGCGGAGTGGGCCGTGGTCCGGCCGCTGCTGCCGGTGCCGGGCTGGATGCGCGGCCGGGGCGGGCAGCCGGAGGTGTACTGCCATCGGGCGATACTCGATGCGATCCGCTACCTCGTCGACAATGGCATCAAGTGGCGGGCGATGCCGGTGAACTTCCCGCCGTGGGACCGGGTCTACGCGTTCTTCCGCCGCTGGCGTGACCACGCCCTGGTCAGGGAGTTCCACGACCGGCTGCACAGGCAGGTCCGCAAGGAACTGGGCCGTGACGCGGAGCCGAGTGCGGGTGTGATCGACTCACAGTCGGTCAAGGCGGACGCCGTCGTCAGTGCGGACAGCCGTGGCTTCGACGGCGGGAAGCTGGTCAACGGGCGCAAGCGGCACGTCGTGGTCGACACGCTCGGACTCCTGCTGGGGGTGATGGTCACCGCCGCGGACACCGGCGACCGCGCCGCCGCCCACGCCCTTCTGCGGCAAGTCGCCGACGCACACCACCAGTTGGAGCTGGTCTGGGCCGACGGCGGCTACACCGGCAGCCTGATCGACTACTGCCTGGCCACGCTCGGGCTGGTCCTGGCGATCGTCAAGCGCAGCGACGACCTGCGCGGCTTCGTGGTGCTGCCCAAGCGGTGGATCGTGGAGCGGTTCTTCGCCCACCTGATGCGCACCCGCCGTCTGGCGCGCGACTTCGAGCGCCGCACCACCAGTGCCGAGGCGATGGTCTGCTGGTCGATGACCCTGCTCATGACGCGCCGGCTTGCCCGGCCACACTCTGGGCGAGGGTGAACCTGCCCGGCTGCCGCTCGGCCAGCCAGCCCCGCGCGGCCAGTCGTTTCGCCTTCGACCGCAGCGCCTCCACTTTGGCCGGCACCGCGTCCAGGCCGAACATGGCGGCCAACTCCTGGCAGGTCAGCGGCCCTTGATGGAGCCGGTGCCGGTCCGCCAGGGCCTGGAGAATGCGCTGGTAGTCCACCGACAGCACCGACCAGGCCAGTCCCTCACGCCACACGGGCACGTGCGACTTCGCCTTCGCCGCCGGCCCGGGCGCCGGGCGCGCGCCCGCGTCCCGTGGGCCGGGTGCGGCCTCCACATCTGCGACGCTGCCGCCGCCCGGAGCCAGGACCGTGCCCACTCGCCTGCGCGCGATCGCCCACTCCTGCCATTCCTCCTCGGCCGCGGCCAGTTCGGCCTGGATGCGATCGGCTTCCTCCCGCAACCCGTCGACCCGACGTCGAGCGGCGAGCGCGTGCTCTTCCAGCAGTCCGACGACCGACGGCATCCGCAACCTCCCGGGGAGCGACGACATAACACGCCACCACTCCCACCGAATCACCGGCCCTATGCCTGACCAGCGAAAACACCGACCTCAGATTCGGAACGACAACAGCCACTTAGACAGCGAACTGCTGAGGTGGGCCCAAGCGTGGATGCGTCAACAAACCCTTAGCCGCCTGCGGCGGCGCCGTCCCTGCGAGGGTCGGCGGCTGCCAGGAGTGTGCCATCCGGGGTGATTTCTACGAGGGCGGCCCCGCTGCGGAGCGGCACCGCTTTGGCACAGGGGTGGCCCAGGGCGCGGAGTCCCGGCAGGAAGCGTTCGGCTGCGGTGCCCTGTTCCACGTCGGAGCGGGCGTCGTGCAGGCCGGCGCAGGCATCCGTCGTGGTCTGGCCGCTGAGATGGCCGTGAATGAGGGCCTGGTGTGGGTTGAGGCCGTGGACGAGGACGTCCAGGACCTGGTGGGCCACGTAGTCGGGGATGAGGCCGCCGCCTGCCGAGCCGGCGACCAGGCGTGGCCTGCCTGCGGGGTCGAAGACCAGAGTGGGGGCCATCGATGTGGTGGGGCGTTTTCGCGGTTCCATGAGGTTGCGGCCGCCTGCGGTTTCGGGTGCGAAATTGGTGAGTGCGTTGTTGAGCACCATGCCGCGTGCCAGGAGAGCGGCCCCGAAGTTCTGATTGACCGTGGTGGTCATGGACAGGGCGTTGCCGTATCCGTCCACGATGCTCACCTGGCTGGTGGCGTCATGGTCGGCGGCGACGCGGACTGCATCGGTGCACAGCCCGGGACGTACGGGGTGAACGGCGGAGCCGGGAGAAACCTGCGCGGCTCGCTGCTTGAGGTAGGAGGGTGAGAGAAGCCCGGCCACCGGGATGTCACCGAAATCCGGGTCGCCTGCGCAAGCGCGTGCGTCCACTCCGGCCAGCCGTCCGGACTCGATGAGCAGATGGGCATGCCGGAGGGTGCCCGGTGTCAGTGTGGCGACTGCCTTGCGGTCGGCCAGGGCCAGTACGGACAGGACGTCGATGCCGCCGAAGGCCGGCGCCGGAGCCGTGCACACCCGGTACCCAAAAGCTGGCCCGCACAAGGGAGCACGCTCGCGGGCCCGGTAGTCCGCGATGTCCCGCACGGTCATGAGCGAGGGGATCACCGCAGTTCCTCGGCTGTCCGTACGGGGTTTGAAGACGTCGCCCGCAGCACGTGCCACAAGGGACGGTGCGATCCTGCCTCGCGGTGTGTAGAAGGCATCGGCTCCGCCGGCCGCCACCTCTTTAAGGACTGAGGCAAGTTCGGGGTTGACCACCCTGGCCCCGACCGGCACGGGCGTGCCGCCGGGGCAGTAAAGGGCACGCACATCGGGGTAAGCACAGCCCTCCTGAGCCATGGTGTGAAGGTACCGGCCGGCCGGAAATCCGTGAGCTGCCAGTCGCTCCCCTGCGCCGAAGAGAGATCCCCAGGGCAGACGGCCCAAGGCGCGGTGCAATGTGCCGAGAACTCGCACGGTGCCCGGAACTCCCACGGCGCGCCCGGTGTGCTCGACGCCTTCATCGAAGGCCCGGACGCCGAGACGCTGTTCGTCAGCAGTAGGGGTGCGCAGTCCTGCGGTGGCCACGGCCGGTGCCTGGGCGAGTCCGTCGAAGAAGCGGACGCGGTGGCGGCCGTGGTCCCAGTAGAGAACCTGCGCGCCGCGGCCCAGCCCGGACGACTGCGGTTCGACCACCGCCAGCACCGCCTGCACGGTCACGGCCGCATCCGCCGCGGTGCCGCCATGTTGCAGCACCTCACAGCCCGCCCGGGCCGCCAGAGGACTGGCGGCAGCGACCATGAACCGCCTCCCCCGCGCAGAGGAGGCGGAGGAACGGCCGATGACCGGTGCACACACGCGGCCATCCCTCGCAGACTCGACGGGAAGGAACGGTCTGGAAACCCCGGCCTGGGCGCTTGGCACAAGGAGCAGGAGGGAGAAGAAGACGGCGAGTACGTGAGACGCACAGCGGCGAAGAGACACATGGCCCCCAGAGCAGAGTCGGCCAGCACGTACTCGCCGGGCCCGCAGCCGGGAGAGTCTGACGCACGCGACACGGACGGCCCGCCGCCACCATCGCCGGTGACGAGCCCCGGCCCCGCGACCGCGCACTCCTCCTCCAGACAGAGGAGGTCCCCCTACTATCCCAGAGCCGCGCCCAGCACGGCTACCGCCTCCGCAGCCTGGGCCGCTCTCGGACTGAGGTCGGACGTGCCGCTTTCGGGGACGCTCTCGATGATGCCCTGGGCGCCGCGCAGCAGGTTGCGCATGATCTGCGCGGTGCACGGCAGCCGGTGAGCGTACAGACCCCGCACCGGCGGAGACCGGTCGGCGCGCGCGTCCTCCACGCTGACGCGAGGGTGATCCTTCATGACTGCCCTGAGCCGAATCTCGAACGCCAGCCCGCGGCGTGGCGCTGCGTGAGAGTGCGCAGGGTTGCTCAGACCGGGGGAGGCGCGGCAGTAGTTGAGGGCGCGGAGGACGGGCCAGACACGCACGCACCGGATTCTGATCGGGGTGGTGGTCGCGGGTGCCGTGGTGATCGCCGGGATCGGTTTCGCGGGTTCGTACGCGGCGGTCCGCGAGCTCGCGCTCAAGAAGGGCTTCGGGAACTTCTCCTACGTCCTCCCGATCGGCATCGACGCGGGCATCTGTGTGCTGCTCGCCCTCGACCTGCTGCTCACCTCGATGCGCATCCCCTTCCCGCCGCTTCACCAGACCGCCTGGCTGCTCACAGCTGCGGCGATCGCCTTCAAGGGCGCTGCGACAGCAGCCAGAGCCCTGACGTGATCGCGTTCGGTGGCCGTGAGGACGTGAGGACGGTTCGCGGTGAACCAGCCGTACTCGCCATGCGGCGAGCGGTATTCGGCAAGACCACGGCCACAGCCCGGTCGGCCGGTGGTGGCTGGGAAGCCACAATGCTCGCTGCCCGCCAGCATGCCGACGACCTGCACCTGCACACTGACCTCACCAGGCAGAGAATTCTGCTTGTCGACGACGTCTTGGTTCTGTCCGCGCCGAACTTGGCGCGCAAGGCGAGTTGCTCGGCCGCTCAGCTTGTCGCGGCGGTTCTTCTGGTTGGAGATTCATACTTCGAGCCGTACGTCGTGCTCCTGGCTCTCGACGACGATCCGTTCGGCGTGCCGGCGGGGAACGACGGTCCGTTGCTCGCGCTCGACGTACTGAGCGAACGCGGTCGGGCCATGGCCAGGTGACCCGCTGTCGCCTGGAGAGGACTCCGGGAACGCGTCAGGCCCGCGTAGTTGAATGCCTTCGCGGGCCCGACGGTGTGCACCTACTGGGGTTGAGGCAACCGATTCAACGAGCACACGGTCGAGGAGCTCCGGGCAAGGAGTCCGACCGCCGCTGCCGAGGGTTGGTCAGCTGATGGAGCTGTCCCACTGGACGGTGGGGGCGTTCATGCCGGTTGCGATGCTGGTGAAGGTGAACAGGCGGGAGCGGTCACGGCCGTTGAGGCCGGGGCCGTAGGTGTACCAGGCGGCGATGTCCTGTTTGCCGTCGCCGTTGAAGTCGCCGGAGACGACCTCGCTCCAGTTCCAGTTCCAGCTGTCGGATCCGCTGTCCCAGACCTTCTTCGGTGCGCTGACGCCGTCGGTGGTGCCGGCCATGGTCCACAGGCCGGTCTGGCTGCGTCCGTCATTGGTCTGGCCGTAGTTGTAGAGGATGCCGATGTCGGCCTTGCCGTCGCCGTTGTAGTCTCCGGCGGTCAGCTTGCTGGCATTCCAGTTCCACGAGTCGCTGTCACTGTCCCAGGCCTTGACCGGAGCCTTGAAGCTGCCCCCGGTGCTGCTGAAGGTGAACAGCGCGGTGTGGTTACGGCCGTTCTCGACACCGTAGTTGTACAGGGCGCCGACGCTGCCGCCGAGTCCGCAGCCCAGGCAGAATTCTCCGCCACCTACGCTCGGCATTCGGCCGAAGCAGCAAACAGCGCAGCAGCCTCGGCCAAGGCCTCTGCTCTCGCCGCCGGCAAGAGCAAGGAAGAAGCGGATACCGCCGCCTCGCAGGCCTGGTCCATCACCGGCAATCTGCGCAACCAGGAAATAGAATCTCAGGGCAAGGCGGCAGAAGAGCAGCGTAGGCAGCAGAACCAGGCTGCGAAGAAGAAGCCCTGCATTCCGTACCCCAGCCGGGATAACCTCCCGCTGTGCATGCTCGATACGGGATCCGGAGGCGACCACTACTTTCAGCCTCTCGATATCGACCCCACTATGACCGCCATCTTTTGGCAAGTCACTGGGCTCAACGATGTCAAGGACTGCATTAAAGACCCGACCCTGGGCAAATGCAGCATGGCCGCGATGATGGTCCTTCCCATCGGCAGACTCAAAGCAGCCGGTGAAATCGCCGAAGGCGTGCAGGCCCTGGCCAATGGAACACGAGCATTCCGTGCAGTCAACGGAGGGTTCAAGGTGGGAGTGACTGCCGACGAGATCGTGGCAATCAACCGCAAGGTCGGTGGAACCGGAATCATCCTGCGCAACCACCCGGAGCAAATCCTTGCCAGTGCCAGCTACTACAACTCATTCTACGATAAGCTAGGCGCTGTCATATACGGCCTCGTCAAAGGTCACACCTTTGACGATGGAGTCAAGCGGACTACTATCGAGGTCGCCGAGCTCCTAGTGCAGCGGAACAACGTCTCAAGCGTTGTCCCCCCCGGCATGCTCTCGGACATCGTCTTCCAGGTGGGTGAGGGCAAACTGGCAGACGCGACTGCTATCGGCAGAGCAATTAGCGGACGCTAGTGAAAGCAGGAACAATGGAAGTTCAACAACTGATGGAGAGCCTGGGGCGCTCAGGCGTGAATGTCCTCCTCAAAGTAGACGAAGAGAAGATGGCGCAGGCTGATGAAACCTGGACCGTCTTCATGTCCGGCCCCGTCTTGGGAGAAGGGGAGTACATTCACCTAGAACGGGCAAGCTTCGACGAAGGACTCGGCGAAGCATTCTCCAAACTGAATGAATTCCCGGGCGACTGGCAATGGGTTCCCTCCCTCTCGGCAATCTCCGACGCAGCAGGAATCGAGTCTCTACTGGAGAGCCTGGGGCGTGCTGGCGTAACCACCATCCTGAAGGTGGACAGCGAGAGAATCATGAGCGATGGAAATGCTTGGACCATCTCGCTCGGTGGGTCTGCACTCGGCGAATTCGAATTTGTTCGCTACGACTGTCCCACGCTTTCCGAGTGCCTCGAGTCGAGCTTCGCGCGATTGTGTGAATTCCCGGGAGATTGGGATTGGCTGCCCGAATTCTCATAACATAGGCCCCTAGAATTGAATTTTCGTGACGGCTCACTCGTCCAACGGGTGGGCCGTTTCGGCTTATTAATAGGACTCCGGTAGGTCTTTCTGCCGGGCCTGTTCGGGTGCATGTTGGGTGTGTGGACGCACATGAAGTGATGCGTGTTCGGGCGAAGTTGGCAGGCCCGTCACCTGCGTGTCCATCGTTTTTGTTGTGAACGACACGACCGACGATCGACTCATCTGGGAACTGACCGGGTGGGATGCTGACGAACGCCCAGCCCATGTCACCGAACTCAGCCGGGAAGAGATCCTGCGCATACGCGACCTCTTCGACCGCCGTCTGCCCCCCCCCGGCAGGGGAGGACGAGTGGCTTGCCTGCGCTGCTTATGAAGTGCCCCGTGACCTGCAACTCCAGGTGCTGGCTGCCGTCCCCCGGCTGGAGTTCAAGCCAGGGCTGGAGTACTTCGTCGAGGGGGCCGTCCCTTCCGATTAGGCGGCCGGACGGCTCCTCGCTGCTGCCGACGCCACACTCGTCGCGCTGATCCGGCCGGAGTTTAGACACAGGCTCTGAGCTTGTTTTTTTATGGTTTGTGAGCTTTGAGTTGATTACGTTCGGCGATGCTTTCAGGGCGTCTGGTCGTTTTGCCCACGTCGTAACGGGTGGCGGGTCGCCGGTTCTTCGAGCCAAGTGGGCGTCCTGGGCCTGGAGTTGAGGGTTTGGGTGCACGGGCCGGGCTGTGCAGGTGAGGGCGGAGGTTCCTGAACCCCCGACGGACGCGGGCCGGGGTGAGCCGGGCGGGTTCGGCCCGCTTCTCCCAGGGGCGGCGGAGATCGGCTGCGGCCTCGCGGGTGAGCCGGAGCTGGGTGTGCGCTGCGATCACGAGCCACGTCCACCGGTCCGCGGCCTCGGGGCGGCGGAGCCTGGGACGTGTCCAGCCGAGCGTCTGCTTCACAAAACGGAAAGTGTGTTCAAGGTCGAAGCGCCTCAAGAACGCTTGCCACCGCAGGTCAACGTCCTCGCTGGTCATGCCAGTCTTGGAGGACCACAGCCAGACCGGCAGCGGATCGCCTCCGCCGGGCAGATGGTCCACCGTCAGGCGGATCAAGGTGCCCTCGATGATGAGGAGTTCGCCGTCGTGGTCGATCCACGCGGAGCGGGTGGTGAGCCGTGGGTGGATGCGGTCCCAGGCCATGGCCTGGGCGGAGCCGTAGCGGTCAGTGACCTGAATCGTCTCCGCGTCGGGCTCACCCCAGGTATCGGGCCTGGCGAAGCGGAACTCCTTGCCGTGTTTTGGCGGCCGCCCGCCCTGGGGATAGGACGAGGCGTACTCCTTGAGCGAGGGCGTCGGACGGCGCATCACCCGGTCCGAGCGCATCCGCCCGAGCACCTCGACCGGCAGACCGCAGAGGAGGTAGGCCATGCGCGGGGCGTCGTAGCCGGCGTCGGAGACGACCAGGATGTCGTCGTCACCGACTTCCCACTGGCCCTGGCCGATCAAGTCGGTGACGACGCGGCGAACCTGGGCGGCGGTGACTTCGGCGACATCATCGGCGGGGCCGAGCCGGACCGCGTCGAGTAATTGGCACCACGACGTACGTCCCGTCTCCAGGGCAGCGACGAACGAGTACGGCCAGCCCGGAATGAACTGGTCCGAGGAACGTCCCGAGCGGCCGTAGACGTGACAGAACAGGCGGTCCGGGCTGGTCGGGGCGTCGGGCCGCAGCCACGCGGAAACATCGACGGCCAGGACCAGGCGCCCGTCCGCGGCCTTCGGCTGCGGCAGCGTCGCCAGCGCCTTTCGCAGCCCGCCCACGTCGAGGCGGCCACTGTTGAGCGCGTCGTACAACGCCCCGTGCCCACGTCGATGCTCGGCCAGCAACGTCAGATCGACCGGCGAGGTCACTGGGCCGTCCTCACAGAGCATCGCGTCGCACAACTCGAACAGCGTGTCACCGCGCCGAGTCAGGCACGTGTAGAAGTCCTCCCGAAAGTGGGACGTGAAGTCGAACGCCTCGTAACGGGCACTGTGGTCCAGCAGACTCACTCCTGCAGCCTTACGTATGAGTGCGGTTCCATGACGGAACGCATGCTCCCGCGAGCGCCGTCCGCCCGTCCGGTGAACTTCCCACCGAGCGCCGACGTACGGGTCACTGTTCGAGGACCGTTGCTGAAGGACGGTTCAGCCAGCTGCCATTACATCGGCCAGGCTCACAGCGGGGCAGCCGAGCATCCCCGTCAGTACGCGGTGCTGGCGCTCGGTAAGGGTTGACAGGAAGAGCGCCGCGTCGGCGTTGGTCTGCTCGCAGAGCGCGGCTACTTCACGGACCTTTCCGTAGCTCAGGAGAGTCCGCGAGGAATAGGGGAGGGCTATCTTCTTGGCCCCGCCGTCCGAGACACCACGGCGTTGAACGATACGGCCCACGACGCGCGCACCGTGATTCGTCGCCTGCTGGGCCGCCGTTTCCATCAACTCGGCGAAGTCCTTCTGCTTGCTGGAGAAGTAGCCGACGAGCACGACATCAGTTCCCTCGGCCATGGCCGGAGCCTGATGCCGGACTACCACCGGCCGCGCGTGGCGGACTGGTCGTCGATCACGCCTTCGATCCTGATGCATGGCTTGCAGGCTAGAGGCGCTGCTGCCTGCGTCGATAAAGGTTTTCCCCGACCGGCACAACCAACGTGATCACTCCGCCGAGGGGCAACCGAGGATAAATGCCAAGCTCAGGTCGGGAGTTCGCTTCCAGGAGTCGGGTCAGAAACGGTGCGAGCCCTGAGCAGACGGCGAAGCGCCGTCGGTGTGTGGCCGAGGTGTTGGCGCATGGTGCGGGTGAGGTGGGTCTGGTCGGCGTAGCCGAGGTCGGCGGCGAGGGTGCTGAGGCTGTTCTCCCCGGCTTCCAGGCGGTCGAGGGCCCTGCCGATGCGGACGCGCTGGCGGTAGTGGGTCACCGTCACGCCGAGTTCGCGTGGGAAGGCCCGGCTCAGGCGATAGGGGGAGGCGCCGAGCAGCTTGGCGAGCGACAACAGCGTGTCCGACAGGGGGTGGGCTTCGGTGATCGCCTCGCGGGCGGCTGCGATGAGGGGCCGGTCGCGCCCGGAGGGTGTGGAGTCCAGCGGGGTCGGGCCGGCTGCGGTGCGGCGTATGGCGGTCGCGGGGCAATGCTCAGGACTTGTGGATCGGTTCCGGGAGGGCACGCGGAGGGCGTCCTTTCCCGGTGGTCCTTTGATGGTCACCGAGTAGGCCCGCGTTCGCAGCGCGGGTCGGGAAAGCACGCCCGTGCTCACCGCAGTGAATGACGACGCCTCGACACGAGACGGCTCCCTGATCGACGAGATCGTTCGCGAGGGCGCCCGCCGGATGCTGGCCGCCGCACTGGAAGCCGAAGTCAACCAGTACATAGCCGAGTTGGCTGCCGAGACCGACGAGCGGGGACGGCGCCTGGTGGTTCGCAACGGCCATCACCGGCCCCGGACCGTGGTCACCGCGGCAGGCCCGGTCGAGGTCACCGCTCCGCGGGTGAACGACCGCCGAGTGGACGAAGCCACCGACGAGCGCGAGCGGTTCTCCTCCAAGATCCTGCCGCCCTGGTGCCGGAAGACCCCGAAGATCTCCGAGGTGCTGCCGCTGCTCTACCTGCACGGGCTCTCCTCCGGGGACTTCGTGCCCGCGCTGGAGCAGTTCCTTGGCTCGGCGGCCGGACTGTCGCCGGCCACGGTCACCCGGCTGACGAAGCAATGGAGCGACGACCACGCCGCCTTCCAGGACCGCGACCTGTCCGACCGAGACTACGTCTACGTCTGGGCGGACGGGGTGCACCCCAAGGTCCGGCTCAGCCAGGCGCACTCGTGCGTCCTGGTCCTGCTCGGCGTCCGCCTGGACGGCACCAAGGAGCTGATCGCCCTGGCCGAGGGCCTGCGTGAGTCCACCGAGTCCTGGGCCGACCTGCTGCGCGACTGCCGACGACGCGGCATGCACGACCCTGAACTGGTCGTCGGCGACGGCGCGATGGACATGTGGAAGGCACTGGCCGAGGTGTTCCCCGCCGCCCGGCATCAGCGGTGCTGGGTTCACAAGGCCCGCAACGTCTCGAACGCCCTGCCGAAATCAGCGCAGCCGGGCGCGACGAAGGCGATGCAGGAGATCTACAACGCCGAGGACCGCGCGCACGCCGAGAAGGCGATCGAGGCGTTCGCGAAGACCTACGGCACCAAGTGGCCCAAGGCCGTCGCGAAGATCACCGACGACGCAGAGGAGCTTCTGACGTTCTATGACTTCCCGGCCGAGCACTGGATCCATCTGCGGACCACGAACCCGATCGAGTCGACGTTCTCCACCGTGAAGCTGCGGACCAAGGTCACCCGCGGCGCCGGCAGCCCGGCCGCCGCGCTCGCGATGGTGTTCAAGCTGGTGGAGTCGGCGCAGGCTCGCTGGCGCGCGATCACCGGCTCCCACCTGGTGCCCCTGGTCCGCACGGGAGCCCGCTTCGAACGTGGCCGACTCGTGGAGCGAAAGGAACTGGCAGCCTGACGACCACGCGCCCTACCTGGGCGCCGTAGTCCGGACCGAGGCCCCTTCGAGCGTGAGGAGGTCACCGCGGCCGGATGCGCACTCAAAGTCCGTTGAGTGTCGACCCTGGCCGAGCACCCCGCTGCCGGAACTCCCATCGCCCTGCCGCCGTGGCCGCGTGACCAGGAAGTCCAGTCACTACGCTCTCATCACATGAATAGCCCTTACCCGCCCTACGAACCTTACGACCGCGGGATGCTCGACACCGGGGACGGAAACCGCATCTACTGGGACGTCTCCGGGAACCCCGACGGCAAGCCCGCCGTGAACCTGCACGGCGGACCGGGCGCAGGCGGCGGCGCCAGCCCGATCAGCACCTGGGATCCGGAGCGCTACCGCGTCATCCGGTTCGATCAGCGCAACTGCGGTCGCAGCACGCCACATGCCGCCGATCCGGCCGCCGACATGAGCCTCAACACGACCGAGCACCTGCTGTCCGATATGGAGCTGCTGCGCGAGCACCTGGACGTCGACCGGTGGCTGGTCAAGGGCGGCTCCTGGGGCGCGACGCTAGCCCTGGCCTACGCCCAGCGCCACCCGGAGCGCGTCACGGAGATGATCCTGATCAGCATGATGACGTCCCGACGCTCGGAACTCGACTGGCTGTACCGGGGCGCCGGACGATTCGCCCCCGAGGCCTGGCAGCGGTTCCGCGACGGCGTCCCGGTGGCGGACCGCGAAGGCGACCTGCTGTCCGCTTACGCGCGGCTGATGGAGAACCCGGATCCCGAGGTCCGGTCGAAAGCTGCGGCCGACTGGATGGCCTGGGAGGACACGGTCCTCACCGTCGAGCAGGACGGCACCGCGACCGACCACGGCAACCGGGCATCAGCCACGCAGCAGGCGTTCGTACGGATCTGCGCGCACTACTTCAGCAACGCGGCATGGCTGGAGGAAGGCGTCCTGATCCAGGAAGCCGGGCGGCTGGCCGGGATCCCCGGCGTCATCATCCAGGGCCGTCAGGACCTGGGTTGCCCGCCGATCACAGCCTGGGAACTGGCGCAGGCCTGGCCGGACGCGCGCTTGGTCATCGTCGAGGACGCCGGACACACCGGCAGCTCGACCATGCAGGCCGAGATCCGGAAGGCAATCGAGCAGTTCGCGGGCCGGAACTGACCCGAGCCACAGCCCCAGAACGCACCTTCGGTTTCACTCATCCACATGATTTGACAATTACTCCGGTCGCGAGGAGGGCCAGCAGTTCCTCGGAGAGCGCGTAGTCGACGTCTCCGGAGCCGGAGGCGGCGAGCAGGCGGCGGTGGGCAAGGTCAAGGCTTGGATCGACGTAGAGGGCTTGGACGGCCGGTGCCTGGGTGTCTCCGGCGAGGGAGCGCCACAGTTTTGGTGTCACGCTGATCGACGTGCACACGTCGCCGCCGGCGGGATGGGCGAAGCTCTCCTCCTCGCCCGGTGCGCCCATGTAGGCCAGGGTCGTGTCGATGTGGGCCGGGGCGCCTGCGGCTTTCCGGTGGAACCGTCCGCGGCGCACGAGCACCACGCGGTAGTCGGTGCGTACTTCCGGCGCCGACCAGCGGGTGTGGTCGGAACGGCAGGTCACCGCGCTGATGCTGAAGTCGGGGCGGCTGGCGACGGGAATGGCTGTGAGCATCCTTTGCACGTTACGCGCGAGGTCTGACAGCCGCGCCCGGCTGCAAGGATCTTCAAGACCGGGGCGCGCTGCCGGGAGGACGCTTGCGGCGTGCGATGGGTTCCCCGCTCCTCCCCTCGTATGCCGTTGCGTTCACTTCCACTATCGATTTTCAGGAGTCATCGGCATGTCTGTTCTGAAGCAGCTCAGCACGGTCGTCGTGAACTGCGCAGACCCGGCAGCGCTCGCCGCGTTCTACCACAAGGCCACCGGCTGGGAGATCATCCACAGCGACCAGGACTCCGTCTCCCTGGGCAGCGGCCCCTCCATCCAGCTCGCCCTCGTCCGCGTCGACGGCCATGAGGCGCCGGGCTGGCCCGACGGCACGACGTACATGCACCTCGACTTCACCGTCTCCAATCTGGACGCCGCGGCCGAGGAACTGCTCAACCTGGGTGCCTCCCGGCCCGGCTGCCAGCCGGGCGAGGGCCAGTGGATCGTCCTCACCGACCCAGAGGGGCACCCGTTCTGCCTCACCGCTGCCCCGGCCGGCGACTGACCGCTCCACTCCGAGAAGGGACAGACCCATGGCATCCATCCACCGTGAAGCGCTGATCGAGGACACCCCTGACCACGTGTGGGCGGCGATCCGCGACTTCGGTGAGGTCCACCACCGCCTCGCACCGGGGTACGTCACCGACACCCGTGTCGACAACGACGTCAGGACAGTCACTTTCGCCAACGGCGCCGTGGTGCGCGAACTCATCGTCGACATCGACGATGAGACCCGGCGCATCGCCTACGCGGTGGTCGGCGGCTCCCTGGAGCCCACGCACCACCACGCCTCCATGCAGGTGCTCGCCGGAGAGGGGAACCGGAGCCGCTTCGTCTGGATCATCGATGTGACGCCGGAAAACCTCGGTGCGCCCATCGCCGAGATGGTCGATCAGGGACTCCGCGTCATCAAGGCAACCCTGGACCGCGAGGCCACCGCGATCGATTGAGGACGACGCGGGGCCGGACAAGCGTGCAGCCCGGACCGCAGAGCTCCCGGGCTGCACGCTGGCGCAAGTAGCGGACGAAATAGCCCATGTCACGCCTCCGGTCCGGCACAGGCCCTCCACCAGCGCGGTGAACACGCCGGCGTCCCTCCAGATGCGAAAGCGTCCGTTGACCGTCGGCCACGGGCCGAACTCAGCGGGCATCTCCCGCCACTGGGCACTGGGCACTGGGCACTGGGTACTGGGTACTGGAGTGGAACCGCCAGATCACCCCCCTCGAACTGGTCCCGCAGACGCTCGGGAAACGGGCCGTACTCGCCTGTCGGCAGGAAATGCTCGATCAATTTCCCACGCGTCGGTGAGTTGACTGCGCCTCACACCGGAGTCCTACCAGGTTCCATTCCCACACGGGGACGGCACCCGACAATGATCACGACCTCACACAATCCCTAGCCCGCGCCATCATCTGCTTGAGACGACTACGCGCCGCAATCTGAAACGATCAGTTAAGCCGTCTGGTTCTGTCCGTCTGCACGGGCAGTTCTCTTTGCCCGCGACGGTGCCCGTGCATCTCTGGCTCTGCGGGCGTGGCGAGGTAAGGGTGGATGGAGTTCGAGGGATCGCGAGATACGCCCCCTACCTGAGAGGATGGAGGATCACGAGATGCGGGCACACGACAGGCCGTCCGGGCCCGGCGCGGAGCGCCCACGGCCGGTCCACCGCACGGCACCCGCCCGCCCGCTCCAGCACCGTGCCGCGCTGCACCCCGCCGAGGCCGCAGCCCTCCAGCGGGTGGCGGGCAACATGGCGGTGGTGCGCGCGATCCAGCGGACGGCGACCGCCCAGCGGGCGGAGACGGTGGCGCCCGAAGACCCCGGCTACCCGCAGAAGCGGAAGCGGAAGATCCTGGGCAAGGACCAGAATCTGACCACCGACAACGAGTTCTTCGTGAGCCAACAGGAGCGCGACGGCAGCTACTTCGAGAACCCGGCAGAGCTCACGCCGAATCTGGTACGGGCGGGCAGCGTGCCGCTGCGTATCTCCAGCGCACACGATCTGGCGATCGAGGACGGCGTGAACGAGCCCAAGGTGTTCTTCGCGACGAGTACGCGTATCGACGAGGCCAATGCGAAGCTGAAGGGCGCCGTCAGGCTGGTCAAGACCTCCAAGTACCTTCTCCTGACCGGCGATCAGGGCGAGCGCAAGCTGTACCGGGTGGAGCCGAAGGTCCAGAAGAAGGGCCAGCAGGGCCAGGAGGTCCAGCAGGGTCTCGACGTCCGGACGCCGCAACGGTGCAACGAGATGGCGGCGTTCGTGAGCGGCGCCTTCAACCCGGCCACGCCAGGCATCGAGAAGTGGCACAAGGGACTCGCCCAGCTCATTGACCGCATCGACGGCAGCTCCCTGGCGACCGGCTATACGGCGGCCGCGGCTGCGGGCCCGGATGCGTATCTCGCGTACGGAGCCAACCTCAGCGCCCGCTTCCAGGCACTGGTGCAGGAGAACCCGGCGGCGGTGGACCAGACCCTGGGCGCCCTGGGCATGAGCGAGTTCATGCCCACGCCGAACCCGGGGGACATTCTGGTCACGGTCGGCTACGGCGATGCGACGCAGGAGGATCAGCGGAAGCAGAACCGGGCGGCTGGCAACGACAACACCTTCGAGTACCACTTCGGGACGGCGATCGCGTCGAGCGGCAAGGACTACGTCACCATGGAGAACTACGCCCGACGAGACCCTGATGTGGGTCTGAGCACCGGATCCAGCGGTGATCCGCTCTTCTTCTTCCGGATGTATGTCGCCGCACCGGGCACCGACTCCTGGCACGCGCGCCAGGTCGCGACGGACGGCTTCATCGGCGCGATCATCTCGGCGAACCTCTCGGGGTGAGGGGGCTGCTACGTGAGCAAAGCGCCGCTGCTTGGCGTTCCGGCACTCTGAGTGGCCTTCGGCTCCAGGGACCCGTTGGCGCGCGCCGCCCTGGTCGGTTCGTCGACAGCCCGGGGCGGCGGCCGGCCTCGATGCGCCAGGCGCTGCGGTGGGCAGCTGTGGGGCTCGCTGCAGCGGTGGCCTTGTGGGTGATGCTGCAGATCATGCTGCGCCTTGCGGGTCTGACCTCTCTCCTCTTCCGAGGATCCGCGGGATATTCAGGTTCTGACCGATAGCCGCCGAACCGCTCGGGGCTGCGGGATCCGCGTCCCGAGGTGAGGGTCGTGCCGGCGGGTTCTGTGCTGGGTAGGGTCCCGGAAGCAACAGAGAGCGGGGCCTGGCATCGTCGACAACCTGGTGTCCGTGTGTGATGTCTGCCTAGGCGGGGTGCCCGATGGTGAGGGTGTTCTCGAAGTGGATACCGCGAAGGCGGACCGGGCGCTGCGTGTCTGGCAGGTGAAGGCCGACGTGGACCCGCATGCTCTGTTCCGCCTGGCGCCCGGGGCACGCCCGGTGAAGTGGGCGGTCCGTCACCACGGCTGCGGCGCGGGCCCGGTGTTCACCTACACCATCGCGGTCGAGCTGGTGCGCTCCTGGACCGGGCTGTTGGAGTGGAACGTGCACCTCGCCGACAAGCCGGATTGGTTCGACCTGCTGGACCGGGCACTGCGCCCGCGCCGCGCGGCGGGTAGTGGCATCCTGCCCCGCATCCCCAGGGACTTGGGCGGCGGCCCGGTCGGCGACACCTGAGGATGCCGGCTGTCGGAGGCGGCGATGCTGTTCGTCAACCGTTGCGGTGCCCTTGCCGGGGCACCGCAGGCTGCTCCTTCGGTAAGTGGTGGTGGGTGGGGTGGGTCATCGTCGTCGTACCGCGCTGATCCGGGCGGGCAGGGCCATGGCGGCGAAGACGAGCATCCCGCGGGTCACCTGGAGCGGTTCGCGGACGGACGGGTACGGGATCCACAGGACGACCACCATCGCCATCAGCTGGAGGTAGGCGAGAGCGCCGAGGGCGAGCGCGATGTTCCTCCACCGGGAGGCCGGCCAGGGCGCCGGCGGTGCGGCCGGGGGCTGGGCGGGACCGCCGGCGGGAGCGGCCGGCGCGGGGGGAGTGGGGTTGGCGAGCACGGAGATCCTTCGGGACAGGGCGTGCGGGAGCACACCGACAGGGGCGGAGCCTTACGGGTCGCGCGGTTGGTGTCGCGGGGCCGGACGTGGACGAACGCGTCTGTCCGATCCCGAGCAGCAGGATGTAAGGAGGCAGGGGCTAGCCACGCAAGGGGAGTTGAGGAGTGGGGCCGGAGTGAGCATGGCCGATGCACGAGCCTCATTCGATAGCTGCGACCTGCGACTTTCCGCGAGGACCGGTTCTCCTGGCGGCTTGCAGCCCTTGAAGGGATGCGCGCGGTGCGGCGATGCACATGCCGACGTGAACCTGGCCCGGGCATCGGCCCGGGGCCCACGGATCCGCGCGAGGCGCACGAGAGACCGCGCTGCTGCCTCCGGGCGCGGACGTGAGTGTCGGTGCCGGAGGCCACGACGGATCACGTGTTCGCCTGTGGTGGCGGGCCGGGACGTGAAGAACGGAGTCCAGGTGAAGAACTACAAGCTGGTATGGCTAGAGCAGGGCAGCCGCAAAGTGTGATCGTCGACGGCTCCTACTCGCTGGGCGCGGCCGAGGACCGGGAGAAGGAACTCAAGGCCAAGGGCGCCGCGGTGCGCATCGTGGGGGTGCCGGTCGGTGGGCAGGTGCCCGAGGCTGTGCTGGAGGAGATGCGGGCCGGGGGCTCATCGGCGGCAGCCTGACGGGCTTCTATCGGTGGATGATGGCGCATGGGTTGTCGCCGGGGGCCTTGTTGAAGGCGATGCACAGGCGTGTTCCGGCAGGGAAGGTATGTCCGCCCTTCCACGCCCAGCTGACGGTCGAGGTCTTGGTCAGGCCCCAGCTGCGGCGGGTGGCGTTCTTCCAGCCGGTGACGTTGTGCGGGGTCGGTCCTGCGGCGAAGGCGTACAAGTGGGCGCGGGCGCCGGTGTCGTGGCCGGCCATGTATCCGTCGACGCTGTCGACGCGCGGGCCGGATCTCTGGACGTGGATGCCGACTCTGCCGTTTTCGACGGTGGCGTTGGCGTGTGCGGGGGCGGGGCACAGGGCCAGCGCGGCGGCCGCGAGGACGGCGGGCAGGGTCTTTCTCATGCCGTGGTCAACCCGCTCGCGGGGGAAAGGTCAACGGCCGTGGTGAGCTGGGGCAGATGGGCCGCGTAGCTGGGCCGACAGGGCGTTGGCCCCTGGTGCAGCGATGGCTCGCGAAGGGCGCTCGGGACTGGCCACGGGGTATGACGTGGCCGGCGCCCGGTGTCGAGGCGGCTGCGCGAGCTGAGCCCGGGCTGCGGACGTACGACGGCAGCTGATGGCGGGAGCCCGCCGGCCCGTGTGCGGTGCGGGTCAGGTGTGGTGCCGTTGGTCGCGGTAGTGGCGGGCCTTGGGGGCGCGCCGGGTGCCAGGTTCGGGGGGCGGGCCGCCGGGGCCTGCGGGGGCGGAGAAGCCTCCGGCGACGGGCCGGATCGCGTGCTTTGCTTCGGCGGTCGGGTTTGTCCCGCTGGGGGTGGTGCGGGCGATGATCTGGGTGTGGGGGGTGCGTGCGGCGCAGGCGGCGCAGACCTCGGACAGGGTCCAGACCTGGCCGATGGACGGGTCGTGACGCAGGATCAGCACGGTCTGTCCCGCACAGGACACTGGGCTGGGTTCATGGGCGGCGCACTCGTGGGCGCGGCAGGCGCAGGCGGCATGCGGACGGGTGCCGGTGGCGCGGGCATGGGCGGCGGCGTGAGCCGCGGCGAACGCGCGGAGCCTGGCGAGGTCCGGCGAGCGTGGAGGCATGCGACAAGCCGCGGTGCTGCAGGTAAGCGTCGCGGTGTGGTCGGCGTGGCCTGCCAGTCGGATGGTCCAGGTCCGTCCCGGCATCCGGCCCGTGGTGGGGTGTGGATTGATGGTGGTCAAGGGCAGTCAGCCATTCGCTCGGGGGAGTAGGCAACGCCGTCCGCAGCGCTTCAGTAAGCGTGGTCGTGGGGTGAGGGATGGTTCGTGGCGCCCGTTCAAGCACCAGAGGCTGGCCACGTCATCCCCGTCAGGATCACACATGGCGTCGGCTGTGCGGAATCACCAGCGGGGATATCTCATGACCGCCCGCGGGACGACTCCTATGAGCCCGATACGCCGCTTCGTCTCCGCGGCCGCCTCCCTCGCCCTGGCCACGGCCGGCCTCGCCGTCGGCACCGGTATGGCTCACGCCGCCGCCCACGCTGCCCCCGCCACCGCGGCTTCCGGGGCGTGCTCGCAGTCCTACATGCCGCTGCCGGACCCGGCCTGTCAGCCCGGCGCAGACAACCCGGACGTCACCCAGGACACCATCGCCTCCACGATCTGCGTGTCCGGGTGGACCAGCATGGGCTCCGGCAAGAATTTCGGATGCCGTTGGCGAACTGGCGCAGTACTTCGCGGAGTGCGGCCACGAGGTGGTGGCCGCACGGCCACTCTCGCCGCCTTCGACATGGAATGAGATCTCGAACGCTGTCTGAGGAGCTTCTTCATGTTGTACAGCAGCCCGGCCCGGTCACCGGTGCTCCGGGGTCCACACGGCTGCGGAGCACCGGGCGACCTGGCGGTTACCATTCCCCGTCGGACAGCCGAAATGAGCGGGGGAATGGTCGTACATGAGCAGGGAAGAGCAGGCGGTCTCGGGGATGGGGCTTTCCTACCGACTGACAGTAGAAGACTTCAAGGAGGCTCTCCGCGCCCGTGCGAGGGCCTCGGCCGCTGCCCGTCGTCAGCGCGTCATCATGCTCGTGTGCGGCTCGGTGGCCCTGGCAAGCGGGATCATGGCGCTGGCGACCGGCGGCAGCCTCCCCATACCGATGATGGTGGGGATCGCCGTGTTCGGTGTGCTCATGGTCGCCATGCCCTACCTCCAGGCCCGCCAGTTCCACAAGCCCACCGCGAACCACGGCGAGTACCGGGCGACCATCGCGGACACCGGTTTCACCATCGGGCATCAACAGGCCGCCACCACGCTGGCCCGGCAGGCAGCACCCCGATACGTCGAGACACCGCACCTGTTCGTGTTGCTGAGCACGGACAAGAACGCGTCCTGCCTCACCGTCCTGCCCAAGCGAGGCACCAGCGACCTGGACACACTGCGGGCAGAGCTCGACCGGCATACAGCGCGCGTCTGACCCATCCCTGACACGCACCGACCCAAAAACACCAGCCCCGCCAAGACCAGGCAGGCCGACTGCGCGGAGACACAGGCCGGGAGGCGTTTGCTCTCCTTGAGCCCGTGGCGGTGTCTACGCTGGGCAGCACGGACCCGGGGTCCTGAACGCCCTGTTGTGGGGAGGTGGTTGTGGTTGTGCCGCTGGATGGTGAGGACGGTCATCGCCCGGAGTGTCCGCCGAAGCCCCCCCGCCATGAAGCCGGTGGAGCCGCCCCGCCCGCGGAGGGCGAGACGCTGGGTTCCGCGTTGGTGCGGCCGCGTCCGGCGGCTCGTATTGCGAACCGACGGCGGTGAACTGGACGCTGGAGAACGCCCCTTGGTCACCCGCGAAGGCGGCCCGGTAGGTGACTGCCAAACTGGGGGAGTGGGGCCACCGGCTGGACGCCGGCCGGGAAGCGAGCATCGCCACGGTGACGGCTCTGTTGGCCCGGGCCGCGCTCACCGACGGCGGTCGGCGTATCAGCCTGCACCTGGCCGACCAGGACCACCAGGCTCTCATCCTCATCCTGTCCCACCAGGCTGGCCACGCCCCACTCTCACCAGCTCTCCCCGGAGGTCAACCCAACGCTGATCCAGACTTCTTCAGGGGCAAGTGGCTCGAGCGGATTGCGGCCTCGATGTGGGCGAGTTGGGCAGCGAGGATGTCCTCGAATGCGGCGCGGCGGTCCACCCCGAGGGGGCGGACGTCGCGGGCGAAGTGGGCCAGGGCCGGGAAGCGTTCGGGGTCGGCGCCCAGAACCGCCACGCGAAACAGCTCCATGCCCTGTTCGTGCTCTTCCGGGGTGACCGCGCTGACCCCTGCCTCGGAAGCGATCAATGCGGCGATGAGGACCGCGATCCGGTGGTAGCGCACCGGGATCTCCTCGTCGGGCAGTCCCGACGCGCGCAGCGCCTCTAGCGCTTCTTCCATGACCAGCCGGGAACCGGTGCCGCCTGACGCGTAGCGTCCCCAGACCGCGGCGAGCTGGGGCTGCTGCCCGAAGGCCTCTCTCACGCGCAGGGCCAGGGACGTGATGCGGTGCTTCCAGTCGCCCTCGGCGCGGTAGCCGTCCATCGCGGCCAGGAGAATCCGGTCGGCGACCGCGCGCAGCAGTTCGGTCTTGCTGCGGAAGTGCCGGTAGAGGCTGGAGGAATCGGTCCCGAGGGCCGCGGCCAGCTTGCGCACGCTGAACGAATCCGCGTCGCTCGTGCGCAGCAGTTCCGCTGCCGCATCCAGGATCTCTTCGGTTGACCAACGCCTTCGGCCTGCCATCTTGCTCCTCTCGCCGGATCTCAGCCTAGCCTATGCACTTGCTGTTGCACGCACTGCGTGCATAATGAGGACGTGAGCATGCCGGGGGGGCCGGCATGCCACTCGTGCCCTGTTATCCGGGGTCGGGCGGCCGATGCGGAGCTCACCCCGGGGAACGCGAAAGGACGCATGACGTGAAGAACCCACTGGATTCCGTGGCGCTGAACGCCGCCATCGAAAACGTCCACCGCGCCGGGATGCCGGGCCTGTTCGCCGAGGTGCGTGACGGTGACCAGGTCTGGCGCGGTGCCGCCGGTGTCGCCGATGTCGCCACCGGCCGTCCCGTCACCGCCGGCATGCGGCATCGTGTCGGCAGCATCACCAAGACCTTCACCGCCGCCGCGGTCCTGCAGCAGGCTGAGAGCGGTCAGATCCCTCTTGATACGCCGATCGGCCGGTACCTTCCGGGGCTGGTTCCCGGAGAACGCGGTGACGCGATCACGGTCCTGATGCTGATCAACCACACCAGCGGCCTCGCCGAGTACCTCCCGTACGCCTACCCCTCCCTCAAGGCGCTCCCCAATCTCGCGGAGACCGGGCCCCAGAGCCTGGACGACAACCGGTTCACCCGGTTCCACCGCACCGAACTGATCGAGATGGGGGTGACCGCCCCTGCCGTCGGCGCCCCGGGCGGCACTCCGGGGCTGTATTCCAACACCAACTACCTGCTCCTGGCCGAACTCCTGGAACAGGTGACCGGCACTACCGCCGAGCGGTACATCACCGAGAACGTCATCGAACGCGCCGGGCTCCGGGACACCGAACTCCCCGCCGGACCATACATCGACGGGCCGCACTCGCAGCTCTACGAGGCGTGGTTCGGCATGATCGACCCGCCGCGCGACTACAGCGTCTACGACATGTCATGGGTGGGGCCGGCAGCCTCGCTGATATCGACCGTCGCGGACCTCAACCGCTTCTACGCCATGCTGCTGGCCGGGGAGATCGTCAGCCCGTCGTCGCTGGCGCAGATGCAACGCACTGTCCCGGTCGTCTCCCAAGAGGGAAAGACGATCGACTACGGCCTCGGCCTGTACCCGATGGAGGGTCCCGGGCAGGGCACCTTCTGGGGCCATGGTGGCACGGTCTGGGGTGCTGGAGCGCTGGCCATGACCCGTGCCGACGGCAAGCGGCAGATGGCGGTCGCTGTGAACCTGCAGAGGTGGAACAGGCTCGACTCCTCCGGCAAGCCGCAGCCCCATCCCATCGACGACGCGCTTGCGACTCTGTACCGCGTGGCGATGCACGGCTGACCGGGCTGGATGCACCGCCGCCCTCTACACCGCCCGCGCCCAGCTGAAGCCCCTGTGGCCTTCGCGGGCAATGTACTGGGCGAGGGCTGCTACGCCCCGCTGGAAGGCCGCTGATGCCTCCCAGCGGCCGAGGAAGTGTGCGGCCCGCTCGGGCAGCGCGGCGATGAAGGCCCGGCCCGCCGCACCGTTGTACATGGCCTGGGTGGCAACGAGCTGCTCCGGGATGTCAATCACACGGTCGATCCTACGAGCGGGCATGAAGAGCTGAAGTGATCCCCCGTTCCTGCCATGCTGACGGCCTGTCAGTGCCGCGTCGGAGCCGACCCGGCACTGACGCGCGGGCAGCCGGTTCAGACCAGGTCGTGCTCGTACCGGCCGGCCTTGAAGTCGGCGAACAGGGTGTACTCGACCTCGGTGCGCAGCTTGCCACTGTCGCGGTATTCCTTCTCCACCGGTTCCAGGTCGATCAGGGCGTACTCGCTGTATCCCTCGAAGTCTCCGGGGCCGTCCGCGACACCGACATGGAGGGGGGTGTTGTCGGGCAGTGCGGCGAGCGCCGTGCGCAGTTGGCCGACGGTCCACACCCGCGGGGTGTGGTCGATCGTTTCTTCCATGGGCCGAGGCTACGGCGCAGCCTGTGCGGGCCATGGCTCCCGCGCCACGGCGGCCCGACGATTCGCGCGCCAGCCCCGGCCGGAGCCGGCGCCCCCGGGTGTCCTGGCCCGGGCGCCGGTCGGACACGATGTCTGGACGCGGCGGCACGATCCTGGTGGCAGAGCAAGTGACGCGGGCCGTCCTGATCGGGCCGTCCGGAATACGGGGGAGCCGGGCCGCGGGAGATGACGAAGGGGGAGGGGTTCGTGAACGCATTACCCGACTGGAGGACCCAGGCCGCCTGCGGGGGCGCCGATCTGGAGGAGCTGTTCGGTGAGGCGGCGCAGCAGCACCGCGCCAAGGCGGTGTGCGAAGGATGTGCGGTGAAGCTGGAGTGCCTGGTTGAGGCGCTGGATCACCGGATCGAGTTCGGAGTCTGGGGCGGGATGACCGACCGCGAGCGCCGCGCCCTGCTGCGGCGCCGGCCGACGGTCACGTCCTGGAGGCGCCTGCTGGAGGCGGCTCGTAGCGAGCACCGGCGCGAGCCCGGCCCGGGGTTGCCCCATGCCGGTGATCGTCTGCCGGACGTCCCGCTCACTGGAACGGGCGGAGGGACCGGGGCCTTTTGACCGGCCGAGGAACGCAGGGACCCACCCGCGCCAAGGGGCAGAACGGCACGATCGCCGTTGCGGGACGACCACGGAAATGAGACGACGCTCCCATGCCCGCACTGCCAGGTCGTCGGCGACCAGGTCGGCCTGCCCTTCGGGGCTCGCGACGGGCTGCTGCCTAGTTTCCCTTGGCGGCTTCCTTGAGCTTCGAGCCCGCGGAGACCTTCACGCTGTAGCCGGCCGGGACGTCGATCGGGGCCCCGGTCTGCGGGTGGCGAGCGGTACGAGCGGCACGGTGAGTGCGCTCGAAGGTCAGGAAGCCGGGGATGGTGACCTTCTCGTCGCCCTTGGCGACAATGTCGCCGACGGTCTCGGCGAAGGCGGCCAGCACGGCGTCGGCGTCCTTGCGGGTCACCTCGGCGCGGTCGGCCAGCGTGGTCACCAGGTCGCTGCGGTTCATGTTCATACTCCCGTGTTCTTCGCGCCCGCGGTGGGCGCGAGTGACTTCTACGGTGCCGATGCTGCCAGGTCCCGCTGACAAGAGCCGCAGTGGCACCAGGTGGCTTCTTTGCACGGCGTCGAGGGTTGTGTCCGCGGGTCGGCCGGTCCGAGATGGCGAGTTGGTGAACAGATCCGGCGGGCCGTTCCACGGCCACGATCCGTGCAAGTGTGGGAAGTGGACTGGCCGATGCCGGGCACTCGGAAACCGATCGGCTGCGGCGGCCGGTTTCCGTGACAGTGAGGAGCGCGCCATGGGCGCGAAGACGTTCGAGACTGCGTTACCCAACCCCATTCAGGAGGTCACGGACCGGCTGACTGTCTCCTTCGCCGGCCTGCTGACGGCCTCAGTCGTGCGGGATGTCGTGCAAGGCTGCTACGAGCCGCTCGTATCGCCAACTACGTACCGATCCTCGTCGAGCACAACAGCCGTACCAAGCTACGACAGCTCATCCGCTTGACCGCTCGTCAATCTGCTGGCGGCCGTAGTTGATGCGCTGCTGTGCCTGTCGGCGCGGCGCGTCCGGCGCGCGCTGCACACACCATTACCGTGCGTGACTGTGTTGACTTCGCGCAGGTCTTTCCTGGCCACCGCTACGGCGGCGGGTGCCGCTGGTGCCGTGACCATGCTCGCCACGGGACCTGCTCCCGCTGCCGATGCGGCCCCTGTCGGGCGCGGCTCGGATGGGGCGCCTGGGCGGGTGCGGCCGGGTTTCGAGCGGCTGGCGGCCGACGGGTACGGGCTGCTGGCGGGCCAGAAGGTCGGGGCGCTCACCAACATGAGCGGCGTCACCCGCGACATGCGGGGCATCGTTGATGTCATGCATGCCGATCCGCGGGTGCAGCTGACCGCGATCTTCACGGGTGAGCACGGCTACCGCGGGAACCCGCAGGCCGGGAAGTCCGAAGGGGATGCCGTCGACAAGCCCACCGGCCTGCCCATCTACGACACCTACCTCAAGAGCGGCGCGGCCCTGGCCGGCGTGCTGGACAAGGCGGGCGTCGATACGGTCGTCTATGACTTCCAGGACTGCGGGGCCCGCTTCTACACCTGTAACTGGACCCTGTACGACGCGATGGTCGCAGCGGCCATGACCCGGCGCCGCTTCGTGGTCCTGGACCGCCCCAATCCTGTCACCGGACGCCGCGCGCTGGGCCCTGTCCTGCACAGGGACCAGGCCAGTTTCGTCGGCCGCGAACCCATCGCCCAGGCTCACGGCATGACCACCGGTGAACTCGCTCTGCTCTACAACGGCGAGTTCCTCCCGCGGTCCGCCGGCCGCAGGGTCGACCTGGAGGTGGTGAGACTCGACGGGTGGCAGCGCGCGGACTTCTACGACGTGACGGGCCTGCCGTGGGTGCCGCCGAGCCCGAACATGGCCACCCCCGACACTGCGCTCGTCTACTCCGGGACCTGCCTGTTCGAGGGCACCAACATGTCCGAGGGCCGCGGCACCACCCATCCCTTCGAAATGCTCGGCGCACCAGGACTCGACGGGTCCTGGGCCGCCGCCGTCAGTGAACTCGTGCTGCCCGGCGTCTACTTCCGCGAGGCCTATTACACCCCCACCTTCGACAAGCACCACGACAGGGAAGTCGGCGGCCTGCAGATCCACGTCCACGACCGCACCGCCTACGACCCGGTCCGTACCGGCATCGCGCTCCTGGTCACCGCCAAGCAGACCTATAAGGACTTCGCCTGGCTGCCCGACCACTACATCGACCACCTCGCCGGCACCGACCAGGTCCGCCACCTGATCGACAAGGGCGCCTCCACCGAGGACGTCGTCTCCTGGTGGCAGGACGACCTTGCCGCGTTCACCACCGTGCGCGCCAACTACCTCCAGTACGCATGAGATTCCGGGCGGGTGGTCGCAGGCCTGACTGCAAATCCGGCAATGCTACGTTCAGCACGGTGATGTCGAGCCCGACGAGGAACAGTCCTGCGCACAGCACCACGAGCGCGGCCGACGGATTTTTTATCTCCTCCTTTGCCGTAGGCGGAGCGGAAGGCCGGTGAACAGCGATTCGTTTCAGGACTGCCGCTTTTCTAGAACCGCGCTGAACCGGCGTGCGTGCTCGGGCGCAGGAAGCTGCTGCGAGGAATGCTCACTCTTCACCTGCGGGAAGATGGTCCCACCACCAGGCAACCGTCAGGTAGGGCAGCGGTTCCTGCGGCAGACCGGGGGGCGGCGCGACGGTGCGCTCGACAGCTGGGAGGCCGTCCGGGGCGAAGTAGCGGGAGCTCTTGGTCCCCACTGCCACATTGCCGTTGATGCTGAGGTCGATGCAGCGGAGGAAGTCTGTCAACTGGTCGCTGGCGCCGGCCAGAGCCCTGGCGCGCAGCCTCATCTACACCTGGGCCATTCTGTCGCGGATCACGATGCCCTCGGTCATGGCCTGCCGTTCCGTCCACTGCGGATGCTCGACCATCAGGGCGGTGAAGATGTTGTATTTGAGCTGGCCCCCCTCGCTCTCCTTGAAATAGGAGTACCGGTCGTTGCCGAGGGTCGCGGCGTAGAGTCCGGACTCGATCACGGCGCGGAACAACGGGCTGGCGAACTCCTGGGCCGTGATTTCGGTGCCTCCGACCAGGCCGAACTGTGCAATGGTGGCGTAGATGCCGACAGTCCCCAGGCGCAGGGCCAGGTAAGTGTTGACATCGAGGCGCTCGCCCCGTTCACGCAGGGCGGTCTCCCACAGCATGTCCTGCAGCCAGCGGGTCTGGCCGTCGATGAACCGGTCGTACTGCACGTCGGTGGCCGGCCGAATCCCCTCGGTGGGCTCGTCAGCGAGGGCCCGCTGCTCGACCCGGCGTGGGCCAGCTTCGTCGGGCGCGCCCCGATACCCGTCCGGCACGGCCTCACCTGCGGCGAACTCGCCCGGCATCTCAACGCCTCGATTGTGCCCCAAGTAGCGGGCAGAGCCGCTGACTTCACGGTGATCGAGGCTGTCGGCTGGCAGCGCGCCATGGACGCGGTGGCCGCCGGCCTGCCGTGGGTCGCGCCCTCGCCGAACATTCCGACGCCGGCCACTGCCACCGTCTACCCCGGCACCTGCCTGTTCGAGGGGACGAATCTCTCAGAGGGCAGTGGTACCACGCAGCCCTTCGAGATCGTCGGGGCCCCGTACACCGACGCGCGGTTCGCGCCCTCGCTCGCCGAAATCGCCCTGCCGGGAGTGCACTTCCGTGACCTGCGGTACGTACCGACCTTCCACAAACACGCCGGACGGCCGCTGCGCGGGGTCCAGCTCCACATCACCGACCGCGAGGCGTTCGCTCCCCTGCGTACCGCCGTCGCGATGCTCGCCACGCTGCGGCGGCTGTACCCGGACAACTTCGCCTGGCGCACCGCGGACGGCGGCGTGGAGGGGACCGGCCACCGTCACTTCATCGACCTGCTGTGGGGGTCCGACCGGTTGCGGCGCGCCGTCGACGCGGGCGACGACCCGCTACCGCCGTGCGATCCGCCGGCGCCGCCCGGCCGGTGGGCCGGCAACGACGTGCTGCTCTACCCCGGAGACCTCCTGCCCCAACGCCGCGCCCAGCCCCGTCGCCGACACCGCGGACGCCGTCCTCACCATGGTGGTACGCGAAGCGGGACTGCGCTCGGGCGCGATGGCCGGCGACGTCGCCCAACTCGCCATCGTGGACTACGTCCTGATCGCCGTGGCGCAGAGCAGCCCGCACCAGACCGAGGCAGTGCTGCGGGCGACGTTCGACGCCGTCTGCGACCTGCGTATGGAGGGACAAACCCGTCGATGACCGATCGCACGACGAAATCCCGGGCCGAGATTCGTGGCTTTCGCGTGGGCGACGGCCCGCAGTTGGTGGAGGCGTGGCGCCGGAGTGCGCCGGCCGACCTCATCACCCCGGACCGTTTCCGCTCCCTGGTGCTGCTCGACGCCAACTTCGATCCGGAGGGGCTTCGGGTCGCCGTCGACGGTGACCGTGTCGTCGGCGCGGCCTACGCGGTGCGCCGTCTGACGCCGATGACCGGCACCGACCTGGAGCCGGAGCAGGGCTGGATCCCGTTCTTCTTCGTCGACCCGGCCGTCCGCGGGCGCGGCCTCGGCCGTCGGCTGCTGACCGACGCCCTCGACTGGCTGCACCGCCACGGCCGCACCCGGGTGGACTTCTCCTCGTACACCCCGAACTACGTCCTCCCCGGCCTGGACGCCGGGGAGTACCCGGCAGCGGCCGGGCTCCTTGAGTCCCTGGGCTTTCGCACTCTGTACGAGGCGGCGGCGATGGACCGCGGCCTGGTCGGCTATCGCATCCCGGAGGATGTCGCGTGCCGCTTGGACGAACTGACGGCGCAGGGCTACCAGTTCGCCACCCCGTACGACGACGACTTGGTGGACCTGTTCGCGCTCGCCGGGAACCACTTCGGCCCGGACTGGGCGTGCACGATCCGGGAGTGTCTGGCCGCGGGCACGCCGCTCGACCGGATCGTCGTCGCCCGGGACCCTTCGGGCCGCCTGGTCGGCTGGGCGATGCACGGCACGTTCGATTCGGTGGACGAGCGGTTCGGGCCGTTCGGCGTGCTGGAGGAGATGCGCGGCACCGGACTCGGCAAGGTCCTGCTCCACCTGGTCCTGGAGCGGATGCGGGCGCGCCGCGCACACTCCGCGTGGTTCCTGTGGACCGGCGAGCAGTCCCCGGCGGGCCACCTGTACCGCAAGAGCGGTTTCACCACGACCCGGGTGTTCCGCGTGATGCGCCGGGAGGCCGCCGGATGATGCCGTCACGCCGCACCGCCGGCCCGAGCCGCCGTCACTTCGCGCTCGCGCTCCCCTCGGCGCTGCTCGCCTCCGGATGCGCCGCGCCGCACCAGGGCACCGGGCGGCCCGGGGATCCGATCGTCCTCACCCTGCTCTCCCACTACGCGAGCGGGGCGCTCAAGGAGGCCCTGCGGGGCCCGGTCGACGAGTGGAACGCCACTCACGACCGGGTCAAAGTGCGGACGAAGGCCGTCGAGTTCACGGACCTGCTGACCACGTTCATGGTCCGGCAGGCCGCCGGCCAGGGCGCCGACATCATCCAGCCGTACTGCCTGTGGAACGGCCAGCTCGTCCAGGCCGGCGTCCTGCGGCCCGCTCCGTCCGAGCACGCCGAGGAGATCACGCGCGGCTACGGCAAGGCCGCGGTCGGCGCCTCGTCGGTGGCGGGCAAGGTCTACGGCTACCCCACCGAGGTGCAGACGTACGCCCTCTACTACAACAAGCGGCTGCTGCGCGAGGCCGGCATCGACGGCCCTCCGCGCACCTGGCGGGAGCTGGAGGAGACGGCCTACCGCACCGCCAAGCGGGACCGGTACGGCAACACGCTGGTCCAGGGGTTCGGGCTGTCGACCTACGACGACTCCACCACCGTCGGCCAGACGCTCGCCCTGCTCAACGCCGCCGGCGGAACGTTCGTCTCCGCGGACGGCAGGAGCACCGCCATCGACTCGCCGGCCGGCCGGGCCGTGTTCGAGCTGGAGCACCGACTCGTCGTCAAAGGTGCGAGCGCCCCCGCCGTCAACGTCTACAAGGCGTTCCAGTCCGGGCAGGTGGCCATGGTGGTCAGCGCCGGCTGGTGGACCGGGAGCCTGAAGGCCCAGATGGGCACGGACTACCGCGATGTCGGCGTCGCGCCGCTGCCCGTCCTCGAGGCGGACGACGAGCGCGCCACGCTCTCCACCGGCTTCATGCTGGGGGTCAACGCGGCCAGTGAGCAGCCGCGCGAGGCCTGGGAGTTCCTGCGCTGGCTCAACACCGAGAAGGTGAGCGTGAAGAGCGCCAAGAAAGGTGCGACAGCGACCCGGATGAGCTCCCTGCAGGTGTCGGTCGGCTCCCTGACCGGCCGTGCCGACGACATGCGGACGCTCCTGAGCGAGGGCAGCGATCCGAACCTGCGCCCGTTCCTGGACGCGCTGGCGTACGCGGTGCCGGAGCCGAATGTGCCGGGCGCGCAGCAGGCCAAGTCGCTGCTGCGCAAGAACATCGAGGCGTTGTGGACCGGTCAGCAGTCGGTCGACGAGGCGCTGCGCACCACGCGCCGTCAGGTCGATCAGGAGGTGTCGCGCTCATGGTGAACACCCTGGCGCCGGAGACGACGGAGCGGGCGCACAGCCCGCGGTCCGTCGTGCCCGCCGTCGACGGCCGCGGCCGGACCCGGCGCCGCCAGGTGGTCGTCGCCTATCTCTTCCTGGCGCCGACGTTGCTGTTCTTCGCGGTCTTCCTGATCCTGCCGCTCGGCTTCGCGCTGCTGCTGTCGATGTCTCGCTGGGCAGGGTTCGACCTCGGCGACATCGATCCGGTCGGCCTGGACAACTTCACAGGCCTCTTCGCGGACGGATCGACGTTCCTGGCGCCGATCCTCACCAATACGCTGCTGTTCGCCCTGGGCACCGTGGCCCTCGCGCTCGCCGGCTCCGTGCTCGTCGCCACCTGCATCGACAACCTGCGGTTCCAGGGGCTGTGGCGCACCCTGTACTTCCTGCCGATCGTCACGACCGTCGTTGCCGTCGGCAACGTATGGAAGTACATGTACGAGCCGGGCGGGCTTGTCAACGGCGTCCTCAACGCCCTCGGTCTCGGCTCGGTGGCGTTCCTCCAGGACCCGGACACCGCGCTGCCCTCGGTCGTGGTCGTACAGGCCTGGGCCTCGGTCGGCACGGCAATCCTCGTCATGACCGCCGGGCTGAAGTCCATTCCCGAGTTGTACTACGAGGCCGCCGCGCTCGACGGCGCCGGGCCCGTCACCGTCTTCTGGAAGATCACACTGCCGCTGCTGCGGCCGTCCCTGCTGTTCGTGTGCATCACCCAGTTCATCACCGGCCTGCAGTCGTTCGCACTGATCATCGTGATGACCAAGGGCGGACCGGGTGACGCGACCAATGTGGCCGCGCTGGAGATGTACCGGCAGGCCTTCTCGTACGGCGACTGGGGCACTGCGAGCGCCGCCGCCTTCGTGCTGTTCGTAGTGGTCCTCGTGGTCACCCTGGTGCAGTTGTGGATCTTCCGGCGCAAGGGGGAGGACGCATGAACCGCCGCCGTTTCCCGTGGTTCTCGTATCTGGTGGTCGTGACCGGTGCCGTGCTCACGGCGGTGCCGTTCCTCGACATGGTGATGACGTCCTTCAAGGGGCCTGGCGAGTCCGGCACGCTGCCGTACCGGTTCCTGCCCGAGGCGTTCGACCTGTCCAACTACCGGGCGGCGATCGACCAGCTCGATCTGCCGGTGCTCTTCCGCAACAGCGTCATCGCCACCGCCGTGATCACCGGATCGGTGCTGCTCACGTCGTCACTCGCCGGCTACGCGCTCGCCAAACTCCGCTTCCCCGGCCGGAACTTCATCTTCCGCCTTGTGCTGTCGACGATGATGTTCCCCCCGTTTCTCTTCTTCATCCCGCACTTCCTGACCCTGGTGCACTGGCCGCTGGCGGGCGGCAACGACCTGCTCGGGCGCGGCGGCGCGGGCCTGACCGTCAGCATCGCGGCGCTCGCCATGCCGTTCCTCGTCAACGGCTTCGGGATCTTCCTGACGCGCCAGTTCATGGTCGCGATTCCGGACGAGGTCCTCGAGGCCGCGCGCATCGACGGGGCCGGCGAGTTCGCCGTGTGGTGGCGGATCGTGGTGCCGCAGACCAAGCCGGTCCTGGTGACGCTCGGGCTGCTGACCTTCGTCGACGCCTGGAACGAATACATCTGGGCGCTGCTCGTCTCGACCGCCAACCCGGACGAGATGACCCTGCCCGTCGGCATCCAGCTCCTGCAGGACTACGTCGACCCGACCCGCACGATGCCCATCGTCATGGCCGGCCTCGTCCTGAGCATCCTGCCAGTCCTGATCCTCTTCCTGCTGCTGCAGAAGCACTACATCCGCGGCGTCATGCTCAGCGGCCTCAAGTAAGAGTGAATCCGTGACCGGCGCGAAAACGAAGACGATCCTCGCCCTCGGCGGCCGCATCGGCGACATGGACCTCACCGCAGGCCCCTTGCCGGCCGAGCACATCCTGGGCGGGCACCGCGGCGTGCTCCTCGCCCTCAGCTTGTTCCTTAACATCGTTGGTTACGTTCGGTGATGGTCTCGGGGCGTTTGACGGTCTTGCCAACGTCGTAGCGGGTGGCGGTGTGTCGGTTTCTGGAGCCGGGCGGGCGTCCCGGTCCCGGCCGGGTGGGTTTGGGTGCGCGGGCCGGACTGCCCAGGTGAGGGCGGATGTTCCGGAACCACCGCCGGACCCGGGTCGGGGTGAGCAGGGTGCCGGGGCGGGTCGCCTTCTCCCAGGGCTTGCGGCGGTCGGCTGCCAGCGGCAGCGCGAGGCGGAGCTGGGTGTGCGCGGTGATCAACAGCCAAGTCCAGCGGTCCGCCGCCTGCGGGTCGCGAAGCCGTGGTCGGGTCCAGCCGAGGGACTGCTTGAACAGGCGGAACGTGTGTTCAAGGTCGAATCTGCGCAGATAGCACGACCAGATGAAGTCAACGTCGTCCGGGGTCGCGCTGGTGGCGGAGGACCACAGCCACACGGGCGGCGCGTCGCGGTCGCCGGGCAAATGGTCGACGTTGAGGCGGATCAACGTGCCCTCGATGAGGGGAAGGTCGCTGTCATGGTCGATCCACGCGGACCGTTGCTTCAGTCGGGGGTGAAGCCGGTCCCAGGAACGGGCCTCGGCCTTGCCGTAGCGAGGTGTGTCGTTCATCGTCACTACGGAGGGCTCCGGCCACGACTGGGGCCTGGCCAGGCTGAACTCCTGGCCGTGCTTGGGCGGGTGGCCCCTCGGGGGTGGGTCCGGTAGTACTCCTCGCGGGAGGGCGCCGGACGGTACAGGACGCGGTCCGAACGCAGACGTCCGACCAGTTCGACGGGCAGGTCGCGCAATACCCAGGCCAGGCGCATCACGTCGTAGCCCGCGTCCATCACGATCAGGATGTCCCGGTCGTCGTGCTGCCACTGGCCGGCCGCGATCAGCCGATGGACCACAGCCCGCAACTGGTCTGCGGTGACGGCCGCGGCGTCGTCGACGGGCCCCAGGCGGACTGCGTCCAAGACCTGTGTCCACGAGGTGCGGTCCGGGGTGAGCGCGGCGACGAAGGAGTACGGCCATCCGGGCACCACGTGGTCCGACGAGCGGCCGTTGCGGCCGTGGACCAGGCAGAACAGCCGTTCCGGCGAGCAGGCGGCGTCCGACCGCAGCCACGGGGAGACGTCCACCGTGAGCACGATCCGTCCGTCGAACCGCGGAAGCGGCAGGGCAACCAGCAGGTCACGCAGGGCGTTCGTGTCGAGCTGGCCATGGTTCAGGGCGCCGTACAGCGAGCCGTAGCCGCGTTGGTGTTCGGCGAGCAGCGACAACTCCACCGGCGTCCGGGTCGGGCCGTCCGCACACAGCAGGGCATCGGTCAGTTCGAAGAACGCGTCGGCCCGCGCGGACAGACACCCGTAGAAGGCCGTCCGAAAGCATGACAGTTCCGAGACCCATCCCGTTTGCCGACTGGCGCCAGCACACTCATCCCACGGCCTTCCTGATGAACTCCGGTATCTCGTCGCGGAGTTCAGGATCACGGGGAAGGCCGCCCCATACCCTGCGGTCACTCCAAAGAGTGACCGCATAATCGGGCCCGATGTTAAGGAACAAGCTCAGAAGCCGTCCCGCTTCTCTGTGATCGGTGACGTTCTGTGACTCGGTCACACCTCTCGAAGCCCGCGAGTCACGGAAAATGAAGGGCTTTTCGAGGGAACCCGAGCATGGAGTGTCGTGCTTCTCGGGGTTCGGCCTTCGGGTTCAGGTGATCGCGTGCGTGGGTGTGCCGAGCAGCGGGCCGCCCCTGGGGGCCTTCCCTGGGAATGGTGCTGACACCGTAGGAATCATGAGAGCAGAAGGAACCACACCGGAACCGGAACCCCCCATGCAGAGTGGCCTCACGACTCTGGGCGAGGTGGCATGCCGTTATCAGGCGGATGAGATACGGCCGGAGGAGCTGCCGATGATCGCGGCTGAGGCGCTCGCGGCCGGGCTGGACACCCCGACGTTGTGCGAACTCGCCGGCTGGCCTCGCAACGCGGATGCCCGCGATATACGCGACGGGTTCGAGCAAGCACTTTCCGAGTCGGGAACAGGGTTGCCGAATCGGGGCCTGGCACGGCGCCACGCTCTGCGCCTGTCCATCTTCTGAGGTGCCCTGCACTTCTCGGACAGGGATGTTGAGGGACTTCTATGCTGCTGCCTGCGACTCATCGTAATCGGCGTGCACTTCTGCGGGGGTTCGGTAGCCGAGGCCGGAGTGGAGGCGTCTGTGATTGTAGAACATCTCGATGTACCGAACGATTGCCCGGCGAGCATGTGCATACGTCGGAAACGAAGTTCGGTACACGAGCTCATTCTTCAGGGCGCCAAAAAATGATTCGGCCATGGCATTGTCCCAGCAGACTCCGGTGCGACCGACTGATGCCTTGAGTCTCAACGACCGGAGTTTCTCCCGGAGTTCCCGAGAAGTAAATTGAGTACCGCGGTCTGAATGGAAGATGCAGCCGTCGGCGAGGTCGATGTTCCGTGCCGTCATGTCGAGTGCATCCGATATAGGCGAGCTCTTCATGTGGTCGGCCATCGCCCAGCCGACCACAGCCTTGGTGTGACAGTCGATGACCGTCGCGAGATACAGGAACCCGGCCCATGTGTGAATATATGTGATATCGCTGACCAGTTTACGGCCGGGCGAATCCGCGGTGAAGTCGCGGGCCATCAAGTCGGGTGTGGCCGGCGCCGCACTGTCGGCGATGCTGGTCACCCTGTGCCGTTCGGAAACACATCGTTGCGGGTCAAGACACATGCCGGTACTCGTTGGTCACCCCGCCGAGCACTCGCGTGCGCAGGAGTCGGTGAGGGGTCGGGTCGGCCACGGGCGCCGGGTGCTCCTGGGCGAGTGGAGGGAGCTGTTCTCGGGCCTGGTGCGGGCGGTGGTGGTTGTAGTGCCGGGCGCAGGTGTCAAGGACCTGCCGGGCATGGGTCTCGTTCCAGATCAGCAGGTGGTCGAAGACCTCGCGTCGCAGGGTTGCGATGACTCGTTCGCCGTGGGTGTTCGCCCGCGGAGCACGGGGTGGTGACTTGATGATCTCCACGTCCTCAGCCTCGAAGACCGCGTCGAACGACGCGGTGTACTTCGCGTCCCGGTCGCGGATCGGGAAGCGTGGTGAATCGAGCCGGACGCCCAACTCGGCGGCGAGATTTCTCGCTTGTTGCACCGTTGAGGGACCCGTCGGGTGGGCAGTCACCCCGGCGATGTGCAACCGTCGTGTGGCGTGCTCGAGGAATACCAGCGCGTACAGCCGGCGCAGGTCGACCAGGTCGATGTGCAGGAAGTCGCAGGCGATGACGCCCTCGGCCTGCGCGGTCAGGAACTCGCGCCACGTCGGGCCCTCGCGGCGCGGGGCCGGATGGATGCCTGCCGCCGTCAGGATCTCCCAGACCGTCGTCGTGCCGATCGGATGCCCGAGGCGGACGAGTGCCCTGGATCCGCCGGCTGCCCCAGCGCGGATTCTCCCGGGCGAGCCGCAGCACCAGCGCCTTCAGGGCGCTCGCGGTCGGCGGCCTGCCGGGCCCGCTCCGGCACTTGCCGTAGTCCCACTTCCGGGCGATCAGCCGGCGGTGCCATGCGAGCAGAGTCCCGGGCGTCACCGGAAACACCTGCACCCACCGGCGCCGGGGGATCAGTGAGGACAGTGCCGCGAACCACAGCCGGTCCGTCGGCTCGTATCGCACAGGCGCGGTGAGCTGCCTGCGCAGCACCGCGTTCTCATGCCGCAGCACCAGCAGTTCAGCGTCCTTGGCCGCGTCCCGGCACAGGATCACCGCCGGGACCGCGAGCAGCTTCCGCGCCACCTTGTACACCAACGAGACGATCACCTGGACAGGGTTCCAGCAGCTCTCCGTGGCACGCCACACCCGCTCCGAACAGCAGCGATCAGTTTCCGAACGGCACAGGTGCAGGCGGCGAGGAGTTCCAGGGCGTGGTGACCGCGGGAGCACTGAGCCGATCCGCTGCGGCCCGGGCCGCCCGTGCCTCCTGCCGCATCCGCTCGCGCATGTCCCGTACGCCGTCGTCTCGTACGAGAACGTGTTCCCGGAGCCTGCTATTCAGGACAGACCGGCGACAAGTTCTTCGCGGCTGTTGACGCCCGTCTTGCGGTAGATGGCCTTGAAGTGGTCGTTGGCGGTGTGGGGAGACAGGCCGAGTTGGCGGGCGATGTGCTTGACCGGCAGACCTTTGAGGGCCTGCTCGATGACTGCTCTTTCCCTGGAAGTGATCCCGTACCAGGCAGCGACCGCCGGCAGGAGTAGAGGGGCCGAGGCGCACTGGATGGTGATGGCTACATCCCCCGCTCCTGCACCGTCGAGGCCCTGGGCGTGCAGCACGATCCACCCTTGAGGCGTGGGGATCCGGGTGACAGCCGGCCCGGTGGCCGGCCGGGCGAGGTGGGTCATGTTCAGCTGCGTCCCGACGGATGCAGGGTCGTCGGCCCCCGGAGACGTGGGAGAGAGCCCCAACTCGCGTAACCAGGCCTGTCCGGACGGGGTCATCGACCTGATCCTGTCATCGGTACCGATCACCATGACAGCAGGGGGAAGAGGCCGCCGGCTGGCCGGCCGCAGGGCCTTACTGCCTACGAATTGCTTCAGCGCGGCTGCCAGGGGCCTCGCCAGTTGTGTGGCGTGATCCGAGTCAGCGGCTGAGAAGGGCCTGCTGCCGTGCTCCCGCAGCAGAATCAGCATCCCCCGCGTCACACCCGAGACCGTCAGTGCCACGCGCATCTCGCTGATGATGCCCGCGCCGGCCATGACGTCGTGCACGCGCGCGCTGTGCCGGAAGTCTGGATGATCCGCGCTGAGGACGCCGACAGGGCATGGGCCGGTGGCCAAGCGAGCGAAGGGATGTGGATGGGCGTCGAGAGCCGTGTCGGTCCTCAGTCGATGTGCGGTGCCGGAGTGGTAGCCGCGTTCACCCGTGTGGAAACAGCCCGCTCCGCTGGCGGGGTCAAGGCCCACCAGCAGATACCCGTCATGAGGAATGACCCGGGCCAACTGGTGTGAGAGCTCTCTGCCCAAATCAGTCACGTTCACAGCATCGGTCGCTCGTTCCAGGACGGTACGGCAGATCGAATCCAACCTCGCGGCCATGCCCCGAAGGTAGCCGATTTCAACCCCCCAAATCTTGGGATATCCGCAGCCCGTCCACCGGATCACTATCGGGGATGTCCTCACCGCAACCGGGCGCCGGGACGAACACCAGCGGTGGGAACCAAGTATCGGCTTTCGCTGACGGGCTTGTTGATGAAGGAGGGTGGGGCGTATGGGCTTCCTGAGGAAGTCGAGCGAGGACGGGCACGAGGCAGGGGCCAGGGGCGGGCGGCTGGGTCGACGTCAGGTGCTGGGCGGGGCGCTGGGTATCGCTGCCGGGCTGGCGGGTGCCGTCGTGGTTGCCGGACCGGCGGCTGCACGGACGCCGTCCTTGGCCGATCAGGCGGAGTGGCGCTTCTGCGGGAAGTGCTACGGGCTGTTCTTCCGGGGCTACGGGACGGACGGCTTCTGTCCGGCGGGCAATGGCCACGACTCGCAGGGGCAGTTCAACTTCCACATTCCGCACGACGTACCCGAGACCTCGAGCTCGCAGCGGAACTGGCGGTTCTGCGACAAGTGTCTCGGGATGTACTGGGCCGGCACCGGGTACGACAGCAGCTGTCCCATCGGTGGCAGCCATCGTCGGGCCGTGGACGACTACGACTTCGTCCTGCCGCACGACGTGTCCGAGAACCAGTCGCAGCGGAACTGGCGGTTCTGCGACAAGTGCTGCGGCCTGTTCTACAACGGTCGACCGGACAACGGCCGCTGCCCCACAGGAAACGGCCACCGCCGGGCCGGGCAGTACGATTTCGTCCTTCCCTACCTCTGAAGTGCCCGTCCCTGAACTGATCGTTCCGCGGCGGCCGTCGGCGTTCGGGGGTGACGATCCCGGTGATGAAGTTGGTGACCTTCCCCTCGTAGCGTAGAGACCCTGACTGCAGGGGAAGTTGAGGGTCATGGCGGGCAAGAGGCGGAAGTTCGACGCGGAGTTCCGTGAGGGGGCTGTGCGGATCGTGGCGGAGACCGGCAAGCCGATCCCGCAGGTGGCGAAGGACCTCGGGATCAACGAGACGACGCGCTGGCCACCTGGGTGTCGAGGGCACGGGCGGCCGGCAAGCCCGGTCCGACAGGTGAGAGTGATATTCCCCAGCCCCGCGATCACGCAATTGGACAGGTCCTCGCCGGGTTCTTGTCTATCTGATCGAGAGTCAGTCTGTCTTCCCCGAGCCGGAGGCTCGGGGTCGTTTGTTGGGCCGGTAGCTCGGCCCGTTCATGATCACCTGGTGGCTGGTGTTGATGAGCCGGTCCAGCAGGGACTCCGCGACGACTGGGTTCGGGAAGAGCGGATACCAGTCGCTCGGCGCCCTGTTGCTCGTCAGGATCAGTGACCGTCCTTGCCGTTCGGAGACCAGCTCGTAGAGGTCGTCGGCCTACTTCACACAGTCGCGGTGAGCTGGCGCATCGCGAAGTCGTCGAGGATGAGCACCTCGGGGCGGATGAACTCGCGCAGGCGCTTGTCCCAGGTGCGGTCCGCGTGGCCGCCGACCAGGTCCGCCAGGACCCGGCTGGTCTTGGCGAAGCGGACGTTCGCGCCCTGGCGGATGGCAAGGTGACCGAGCGCCTGGGCGACGTGTGTCTTCCCGACGCCAACGGGCCCGAACCAAATTACGGACTCTCCGGTGTGGAGCCAGCGCAGGGCGGCGAGGTCCCGGATCTGGGCCGCGGGAAGCTTCGGCGAGGCCGCGAAGTCGAACTCCTCGAGCGTAACGGTCTGCTCGAACTTCGCCCGGTGCAGGCGTCGTTGAAGTGCGACGGTCTCGCGGCGGGTGATCTCATCCTGGCAGAGGATCTGGAGGAATTCGAGGTGCCCGAGCTCGCCGCCGTGAGCCTGGGCGAGGCGGGCGTCTTTCGAGCATGCCCGACAGCTTCAGCGCCCTCAGCTCGTCGCGCAGGGCGGTGTCCATGTGCCATCTTGTGCCGCACCAACGTCGGCGCCATGACCCACCTCCTCGCACACCTGGACACCGGACACCGCGTCGCCCTGGTCGGCGGAGGAAACGGCCTGCGCACCCTGGCCGAAGCCGCCCAGCAGCTCAAAGAGGGCCGCCGCGCCAGCCACCCCGAACTCTTCCTGTTCGCCACCTGGGCCGAACTCCAGGACTACGCCCAGCACGACCCCGCAGGAGCAGACCTCCAGGCCTTCGTCGACCTCATCGACACCCACGGCACCCGCGCCGTCCTCAATGCCGTCCACCGACTCACCCAGGAGCCCCACGCCCAAGTGACCATCTCCACGGCACACAAGGCCAAGGGCCGCGAATGGCCAACTGTGCGCATCGCCGACGACTTCCATCCACCAAGAGGCACCGACACCACGGACCCCTCCGGCAACCCCACGCCAGACCCTGTCAATAACGCCGAGGCACGCCTGGCCTACGTCGCCGTCACCCGCAGCCGGACCCAACTCGACATCGGCGGGCTCGGCTGGATCCACAGCTACCCCGATGGCCAGCCACAGTGACCTCGACCCAGGTGTTCTCCGCCCGCTGGAACGGTGACGCCGCCGACCCGCCAGTCACCGAAGGGAGCATACAAGGAACAGTGCATGCCGGTGAGTTCCGACAGCTGGACGCCCGTCTGATGTCGGCCCGTCGGTACACAATGCTCGGCATGGTGAGTTTTGAAGATCAGGATCTGACCGACGCCGAGTTTCGCGAGTGCGACCTGACCCGCGCCCGGCTGATCGGCGTGGTGATGCGGGACGTCGTGATCGACGGGCTGGTCAGCAACCTGGTGGTCAACGGCGTGGAGGTGACGTCCTACATCGAGGCCGAGCTCGACCGGCGGTATCCAGTTCGGTTGCTGATGCGCTCAGATGACCCGGCCGATCTGCGGAAAGCCCATCGACAGCTACTGGATGGCTGGGCGAGGACGGTCGAGCGGCTCCGCGCGATGGCCGCGGGCTCCGAGCACCGGCGTGTCGCCGGCGAGTGGTCGGCAGTGGAGACCCTGCGCCACCTGGTTTTCGTGCACGACTCGTGGTTTCGCCGCTGCTGCCTGGGATCGACCCAGCCTTTCACGGGGATCGGGTTGGCGTCCGACTTCGTGCCCGGTCAGGAGGAACAGGGCCTCGATCGAGCGGCGACCCCAGGCCTCGACGAGGTACTGGCCGTGCGAGATGAACAGTCCGCCGAGCTGGAGCGTTGGCTGGCGACCGTGACGGTCGACGAGCTGTCCGCAGACGCTCCCGTTCCTGCGGGACCGGGCTGGCCGCCGTACGCCGTAGGCAAGTCGGTGGTCGAGTGCCTACGGGTGGTGCTGAACGAGGACCGGGCACACCACGGGTTCTGCGTCCGTGACCTCAACATGCAGGAACGCTGAGCTAGATCCCCGAGCTTGGCGAGTCGCTTCTGCTGCTCCGGGTTGAGCCGGTGGAAGTCGTGCTCGGGATTCCCATCGGGCTGGAGACCGACGGAGCCGCGCAGTGTGCCGTCCTTGGCGTAGATGGGCAGCGCGCCGCCCTCGATGCTCGTGCGGGAGGCCTGTGTGGTGCGCTCCAGGGGAGCCGCCGGTCGTACTCGGCAAGGAGCGCCGCCATGCGCCTCGCATCCGACGACTGGTTGTCCAGGAAGTTCGCCATGGCTCGGGATTTTGCGGACCCGGGGCCTTTTACGTCGCGCGCCCCGGCCCGTGCGCTGTGAAGACCGCGGGAAAATCTAGTAAAGAAGGTGTAAAGAGCGCTGTTAGGGTGAGGTTCGCACCTTGCACTGCAGAAGGACGAGCATGACGACGCCTGTTGAATCCCCTGAACCGCAGCCGCAGCAGTGGGGGCCGCCGCCCGGCCACACCCCGCCCGCACACGGCTACCCAGTGGCGGGATGGGCGCCCGTACCGCCGAAGCCAAGTAACGGGCTCGGCACCACCGCCATGATCCTCGGCTCCATCAGTACCTTCATCGCGTTCCTGCCGGTCCTGTTCTGGATAGCGTGGATCCTTGGCCCCCTCGCCCTCATCTTCGGCCTGATCGGCTACCGCAATGTTCGCAAGGGAACGGCCGACAACAAGAGTTCCTCCCTCGGTGGCGCCATCCTCGGTGGCGCCTCGATAGCCTTCGCCGTCGTCGGTCTGATCATCACCGTGACCATGGTCAAGGACGCCGTCCACCGGGACAGGGATGGCCGGACCACCGCCGTAGCGGACGAGCCCTCGTACGTACCCGACTCGCCGCGCACGATGCCGATGTTCAAGGAACTCAGCAATCCTGCGGCTGTGAAGTTCGGCGAGAGCCACACCTACGACGACGGCGTGAAGATCACCGTGGCCGCACCCACCGAGTACACACCCGGCAAACGCGTCCTCGGGCTGGAGAAGGGCGATCGCGCGTTCCGTGTGAACATCACGATCACCAACGGCTCCAACGACACGCTCAACCTGGACTTTGCTCAGCCCCACGCCAAGGACGCCAACGGCAAGGACATCTACGACATCCTCGACACCAAGGCTGAACGCAAGCCGTTCCGGGGACAGCTCGGGCCCGGTGAGCAGGCGGAGGGCCAGTACGCCTTCCCGGTGTCCGCAGACGCGGCCAAGAATTTCCAGTTCAGCCTGAACACCGGGGTCTTCTACCGCGATGCCGAGTGGGCCGGACTCCTCGTCTAGGGTGCCGGAACCGTCGGTAGACGAAGGCCTCGCTGCGCTTCAGGTTGAGAATGCACCGGCCGTCGGGGAGATCTCGTCACCCACGATGCGGTGCCACACGTCGATGTCCCCGACCCACGGCACGTGGACCTGAACCCGGATGTCGTCGCCCAACCGCCAGGAGTCGAACGGCGCGTTGGGATGGTCGACGATCTGGATCGCGGGAATCGGAAGCTGCTGCGTCCACCCGGCCAGCCCTGCTCACCACGGGTGCGCAGGGCTGCATCCGAAGCCAGAGTCTTGTCGGCGACGGTCGCGACACGGCGTAGCCGGCCGTCGTAGCGGTAGACCTGGGCGCGCGCCATCGCACGGCCTTCGCCCTTGCCCAGTACCTGGACCTCGTTGGCGAAGTCGTCGCCCAGGCCGTCCGGTTTGGCCTGGGCGACGATGTTCTCGGCGTCGCAGAAGCGCAGGTCGTAGCGCCTGCGTCCCAGGCGGGGCCGTCCCAGACGGATCCGGTGCTCGACGTAGTTGCTGCCCTGGTCCGACCAGGAATGGTTCTCGACCCAGTCGAACGGGATGGACTTGGTGAGGGTGCCGAGGGCGTCACCGCAGTCGGGACGGTCCCACCAGGCCAGCTCCCACGGATCGGTGCCGTCCGCAGCACCCAGCAGCTCGCCCAGGTCGTGGGTGTCGACGATGATGCCCACATTGCCGTACGGGCGGGTCTGGATGTGGTTCCAGATCGCGCGGAACGCCAGGTATGCGTCGATGCGCGGCCCGGTGTAGGGCGGGGGTGGAGGCGGTACCTGCTGCTTCGGTTTGCTGAATTCGGTATACCCGTCGTGGTTCTTGTCCAGGCCTGCGTTCGGGTCGGGCGGGGTGATCAGCTCCCCGGAGATCAGATGGTCTTCGAACGGGATGCCGTGCGCCCTCCTGCCCGTCTCCCTGCGCCCGTTGATCAAGAAAATGGAGGGTGGGGGCTTGGTCTGCAGGCGCGGCGGGGATGGGCCCGTGAACGTCTGGTTGCGCGGCCACGGCGGTGTCCGCGCGGCGCCGGGGCCGGGCAGTCCATGCGGACCAGTAGTTCTACTCCAGTGCTGCTTCCTGGTCGTCGGTATCGGATGCGTCGGCCTGGGCGTGGTGGAGGATCGGCAGGAGGGTTTCGGCGACGTCGCACGTGGTGCACGCCGCCGTGCCGGGGCGCGCCAGAGCGTCCAGGGCCGCCGTGGTGGGCAGCGGTCGGGCGCGGTCGGTGGCCTGTCGGCATTCTGCGGAGTGGATGGTGACGGCCCGGCCGCGGGCGCGGCCGTCGAGGACCCAGGCCCACCACCGGCCGATGTCGTCGCTCCGCCACGTCACCCCCGGCACGATTTCCGCGAGCTGTGCCCCCTCGTTCAGCAGGGCTTTCAGGGCGACGTGGTGACGCTGCCAGTCAACCGTCCACCCCAGTGCGGTCGGGTTCCACTCCGGATCGACCGCGGCGAGCTGCGCCGCGCGCCGCTCGGCGCGGTCGGTGTCCTTGCCGAGCCCGCCGGGGCGGCGGCAGTTGGTCAGCCACTGCCCGACCGGCTTGTCCAGCGCGGCGGCGTACCCGAGGCATGACAGCTACTGACCTATCGCACAGACCCCAGTCAGACAGGCGATCCGTCCTGTCAGCTGGTCATGTTCGTGCTCCAGGGTGGCAATCATCTCGGGTGTCACGTCGGGGAAGTAGATGGCCCGCGGCTGGTCGAGGCAGTGGAGGATCTGCCGGATGATCCGGGTGGGCAGCCCGGCCCGGCATCGAGTAGCCCGCGGATCTGCACGACGCGGTCCACATGGCCTTCGTCGTATTCGCGGTAGCCGTAGCCGGAACGTCCTGGGGTGAGCAATTGCTGCTCCTCGTAATAGCGCAGCAGGCGGCGGGTCGTGCCGGTGCGGTCTGTCAGCTCTCTGATGCGCATGCGAGCGAACGTGCCCCGGCAGAGTTGCTCGTCAGTTTGACCTTGACATTGATGTGAGTGTCTGAGACTCGGCGGTGTTCGTCGGCAGCCGGCACCAAGCCGCTGCCCACCTGTTCATAGGGAGGACCGCATGGTCTCGATCGATGTTTCCGGCTTCTACAAGGAGTGGGCAGCCCGCAGTGGTGACGTCATCGACGCGGCCGAGGGGGCGGGGCCCGGCTCTCTCGACGCTCTCCGGCTCGCCTACCGTGCGTTCTTCCAGGACAGCCTTCCTGCGCCGGACGGAGTGGCGTTCCACGCCGTGGACGCGGGCGGGGTCGCTGCCGAGCGTGTGACCACGGCCGGTGCGGTCGAAGGCCGGTACCTGGTCTACCTCCACGGGGGCGCCTACATCGTGGGTGATCCGCAGGGGTACCGCGGGCTGGTCGGCCACTTCGTCCGGCGTCTACGCGCGCATGCACTGGTGCCGGACTACCGGCTGGCGCCCGAGGCGCTCTTTCCGGCCGCAGTCGAGGACTCCGTGACCGCCTACCGCTGGCTGCTGGAGCAGGGTACGGACCCGGCGAATGTGGTGTTCGCCGGTGACTCAGCCGGTGGCGCGCTGGCGGTCAGCGCCCTGGTCGAGGCCCGCGGACAGGGCCTTCCGATGCCGGCCGCCGCGATCGTCATCTCGCCCTGGGCCAACCTGGAACACACGGGGGCCACGATGTTCTCCCTCGACGGCGTTGACCCGTCCGTAGGCCGGCAGGGGCTGCGCCGGGCTGCGGATGTCGTCCTCGGCCGGGCTCCGGCGAACAGCCCGCTGGCCTCTCCGGTCTTCGCCGACACCCGCGGGCTGCCCCCGGTATTGATCCAGATCGGGGGCCACGAGGTGATGCTCAGCGATGCCCTCCGGCTCGCCGCCAAACTGGCCGAGGACTCCGTGCCCGTCCGCCTGGAGGTCGCCCCGGAGATGGGGCACGTGTGGCATCTCCTCGTCGGTCATTTCCCCGCCGCGGACAAGGCGGTTTCTGACGGCGTGGCCTTCGCCTTGGAGCACCTGTCCGTGCGGTGAGAGTGAGGATGTCTGGTGGCGGGCCCGGCGGGTCAGCGTTCTCGGCTGTGTCGTCCTGGTGGGGTTGAGTGGGTGGCTTTGTCGGCGCGGACGGTGTGGCGGTGGCTTGAGGGCGGCCGTGAGGGCCGTCCGGGGCCGGTCGAGCGGGAGCGGTTCAGGGTCACAAACGAGTTGCATGCGCGGTTGGCGTTGTGGGGTGGGAACGCGGCTGCGGTGCACAGGGAGTTGGTGGCGGAGGCCGAGCGGGCGCGTGCGCGGGGGCAGCACGTTGAGGAGGTGCCGTCGTTGGCGACGTTGCACCGGGCGATCCGTCTGGATCTGAGTGTGGGGCAGCGTGCGGCTCTTGCGGGCGGGGAGCGGGCGCGGCGTCTGCACGATGTGCATCTGCGGCGGCCGCGGGAGTGGCGGAATGCATGTTGGGAGGCTGATCACAAGCATCTGCCGGTCGAGGTGGTCCTGGACGGGGTATTGGTGTGTCCGTGGGTGACGTGGTTCATCGACTGCGCGACGAACGCGGTCACGGGGGCTGCGGTGACGCCGCATCAGCCGTCGCGGGACGCGATCCTGGCTGCCTTGCGGATCGCGTTGTCGCGGGGAGGGGCGTACGGGCCGCTCGGGGGTCTGCCGTCGCTGGTGAGGATCGACCAGGGCGCGGATTTCCTGTCGGACACGGTCGGGGCGGCACTGGGTGCGTTCGCTGTGCCCGTGCAGCAGCTCCCGCCGTACCGACCGGAGTTGAAGGGAACGGTGGAGAACCTGAACCGGTGTGTGGTGCGGATGTTCTGTGCTGCGCTGCCGCGTTACCGGCACGCTCCGAGTGCGACGCCCAGGCCGCGGCGGGCGGACCGTGATCCGGGTGAGGCGCTGCCGTTCACGGTGTTCGTCGAGCTGCTGCTGGACTGGGTGCATCAGTGGAACACCGCTCACGTGTCCCAGCCGTTGGGCGACCGCACGCCGCTGGATGCGTGGCAGGACGATCCGACACTGGTCGAGGACGTGGATGCGGGGGTGTTGTGGGCGTTCACGCTGGAGGACGACGGCCGGGTATGCACGCTCACTGCGAGCGGGGTGCGGTGGCGTAACCGGTATTACGTGGGGGAGTGGATGCACGGGCTGGGCCGCATGCGGGTGCGTGTGCGGTTCGTTCCGCATCACGACCACGAGATCGAGGTGTTCGACGCGGTCACGGGCACGAATCTGGGGGCGGCTTTCCTGGCGGATGCCGCGACCGGTGAGCAGCGCCTGGCGCTGCGCCGGGCCAAGGACGGCGAGCGGCGCCGTCACGGTGCGGCCGCGCCTGGCGGCGCGGATCGCGAATCGGCGGGCGGCGAACTGGACACTGGAGAACGCGCCCTGGACACCGGCGAAGGCAGCCCGGCACGTTGTGGGGAAGCTCGCCGAGTGGGGCTACCGCGTCGACGCCGACAAGGAAGCGGGCATTACCGCGGTGACCGTTCTGCTGGCTCGGGCCGCCCTGTCGGACGGCGGCAGCCGGATCAGCCTGCACCTTGCCGACCAGGACCACCAGGCCCTCATCCTGGTCCTGTCTCACCAGGCCGGTCTCGCGCCCGTGGGCGAGGATCTGCTGCGTGAGGTGACCGCGCTGGGAGTTGTCTCCTGTGGTGCCGATACCGATCAGAAGGACGGCGGCCGCCGACGCTGGGCCCTGATCAACCTCGGCGATTGATCTGGTGTCATGCTGATGCAGCATCTGGTGACCCTCTGGTGCGAATCTGGGTGTGGGTGTCGTTGGTTCTGTATGGGGTGTCACTGTGTTGGGTCGGTGTTGGCCTGGGTGGTTGCGGTTGTTGGTGTCGTCGGCATTGCGTGATCATGGTGTCGTTGTGGTGACGATGGTGTGGGCAGGGTGGTGCAGATTCCTGAGCGGGCGGGAGTGTACGCCGACCGTTGATCCTTCTTGTCTGGTTCCTTGAACTCCCGTTTGTGTCTTGGTGGTTGGCGGATTGTTGTGTGTGGGTGTACGGCCGCACGTTAGGGGGCCGGTATGGCCCGGATGGATCAGGCCGGTGGTAGTAGGGGTGGTTCGGGGCAGGACGTCTTCGGTGGCGGGGCGGCGCCGCGGACTTCTGAACCTGGGCTGGATCAGCGGCACTCCGCGCAGACGTCCCCCGGACCGCCTTGCCGCCGTACCGTCTCCACCGCCGTCTCGGCGAAGGCGCGGATGCGGTGCGTGTCCGCTGCGGCCTGCCACACCAGGCCGTACTCCAGCGGGGGAGCGTCGTCGAAAGGGACGTAGGCGATATTGGGCCGGGCGTAGTACCTGACCTCGTGCGCGGCGGTCGGATGTACTCCTCGCCCGGCTCCGACCAGGGCGAGGAGCTCCTGCCGGGTCGCCGCCCGCTCACCGCGCTCGATGGGACGGCCCGCCGGAGTCGTGGGCGGCAGGAGATGGTCGAGCCAGTAGTCCGGTACGGGCCCCGAGAGACTGAGTACCTTGTCCCCGGCGAGGTCGTCGACCCGGACGGAGGGCCTCTTCGCGAAGGGGTGCCGGGTGGAGACGGCCAGCACGCGGGTATCGGAGACCAGTACGGGGCCGGTGGCCAGATCGGGTTCGACGACGGGGAACTGGGCGAGCAGCAGGTCGAGTTCGCCCGAGCGCAGCAGGCCGAAAGGGTCGCAGAGCGGGGTCTCGTGCAGCAGGACGTCACCGGCCGTCGGGTACCGCTCGCGGTATGCGGAGGCGGCGAACAGCACGAGCTCACCGGCGAGCGGACTGCTGAACCCGACGCGCAGCGGCTCGCCCAGACCGCGTCCCGCGGCAACCGCCCGCTGGACGCCGTCCCTGATCAGCTCGTAGCCGGAGCGTATGTCGTCCGCGAGGCGGCGCCCGATCAATGTCAACTCCACGCGCCTGCTGGTCCGTTCAAAGAGCGCCGCGCCTATACGCCGCTCCAGTTGCTTGATGGTCTGGCTGACCCGGGCCTGCGATACGTGCAGGCGTTGTGCGGTGCGGCCGAAGTGCAGCTCCTCGGTGAGGGCCAGGAAGATCTCGACGTCGCGGCGTTCCATAACTGTCAGGTTATCGACCGTTGCGCGACCGGCTGTTGTTCGGGGTCCACTGGACGATCAAGGATGGGGACATGAACACCGACATGAACGCGGCTGTGAACGCCGACTTGAACGCCGCCGCCAAGCCCCTGGCTGTCATCACCGGAGCCAGCTCGGGAATTGGCGCCGCCACCGCCCGGACTCTCTCCGCGCTCGGCCATCCCCTTCTCCTGCTGGCGCGCAGGGTGGAGCGGATCGAGGCGCTCGGTCTCCCCGACGCCCTCGCCCGCTCCGTCGACGTGACCGACGCCAAGGGGATGGCCGCCGCCTTGGCGGAGGCCGAGGCGCTGTACGGCCCCGCCGACCTGATCGTCAACAATGCGGGCGTGATGCTGCTGGGAGAGGTGGCCAGGCAGTCGGCCGACGAGTGGGAGCGGATGTTCGACGTCAATGTGCGGGGGCTGCTGAACGGGATACGGGTGGTCCTGCCCGGGATGATCGAGCGCGGGCGGGGCACGGTGATCAACGTCAGTTCGGTCGCGGGCCGCAGGACCTATGCCAACCACACGGTGTACAGCGGCAGCAAGTTCGCCGTGCACGGCATCTCCGAGAGCCTCCGCGAAGAGGTCGCCGGCCACGGGGTCCGCGTCGTCACCATCGCCCCGGGGGCCGTCGAGACCGAACTGCTCTCGCACACCACCGACGAGGCGGTGAAGGCCGACTACCAGGCCTTCAAGGACTCCACCGAGGTGCTCGCCCCCGAAGACGTGGCGACGGCCATCGGCTACGCGTACCAGCAGCCGCAGCGCGTCACCCTGCGCGAGCTGGTCCTCGCGGCCACCGCACAAGTGGCCTGAGATGCCACCAGGCTCACCACGGATATGGCTGAGTCTGTCTTCACACGCTGAAGTTGGACGCCATCGCGTCGTACGTGCAGTCGGTCTGCCGAATGATGTGACCGTCGAGCAAAGGGTCATTCGGCAATGACCCCTATGTTCTGGCCTGCATTCAGCAGCCGGCCGGGAGACTCGACGATCTCGCCCCAACGTTTGCCGCCTCACGCCGCGCCATGGACGACATGCCCATGGAAGACACCGACTACGGCACCGTGGCCTGGGACGTGGAACGGGTCCGGGCCACGGCCCAGGCCGTCGAACGAAGCGATGACCAGCCGCACACCGTCGTCGCCGTCGACACCTCCAACAGCTCGATCGCCGGATTCACAGAACTCGTCATTCCCGGCAACGGCACAGGCGATGGCCAGCACTACGGCACCGGCGTGCTGCCCGAGCACCGTGGACACGGCCTCGGCCGGTGGATGAAAGCCGAGTCGATCCGACAGGCCCATGGGCACTATCCGGACTCCGGCGGCCTCCTGACCGGCACCGCCGACAGCAACACGCACATGAGACACATCAACGACAGTCTCGGCTACACACCCACGCACACGACACGCCAGCTCGACCTTTGGCGGTCAACGGACAGGCCGGCCTTGGACATCAACCTGCCCGGCCCATCGGCGCTTTCGATACACGCCCGAGCTGTTGCGGGTCATGACGTTGTTGACGGGTTTGATCGCGGCGCTGTTGGGTCAGCTCGCGGCGAGCCGTGACTTCTTGACCCTGTTGCCGCAGGTGTTCATGGAGCACCAACGGCGGTTGGCTCCGCGGCTGGTGTCGAGATAGAGCCCCGCGCATCCGGGGCCTTGGCAGTTCTTGATGCGGCTGCGGTCGGGGCCCCCGAGGATGTGGATGGCGTCTGCGGCCACGACGCCGAGGGCGTCACCGACAGGGGTCGTGTCCGTCAGGTGCCATTCTGCGTGTTCGTGTCCCAGTGCTGCCTTCGCGTGCCCGGCGGCAGCGACCGTGTTGAGCGTGTGGACGTCGTTTGAGTCTGGCTGTTCACCTGCGGCGATCGCCGACCCGATGCGGTAGATCGCCTCGCGCAGGTCGGCGGCGTCCTCCAGGTCGGTCGGCGACACGTCTGGGACGTCGAGCCCTGTGGCCTGCAGCCACATCTTCAGTCGTGCGGGGCCGGTCAGCCGCTCTCTAGGCTCCATGCCGGCTCTGTTGCTGACGGTGGCAGTGAATCGGAACGCCAGGACCTCGTTGTCCATCCGGAACACACGCCGTACGTCCTCGGTCATTTTCAACTCCGCAGTGAGCAACAACACCTATCGAACCGCTTTAGACGGTTCAAAGTGATGGTAGCTCCATGGCACTCTTGATCTGTCTTAGACGGTTCAACGGAAGGGTGTGCTCCGCATGAGCAGCATCGCGGTCATCGGTCTGGGAGCGATGGGGAGACCCATCGCACACAACCTCTTGAAGGCCGGCCACGACGTCGTGGTGTGGAACCGCTCCGACGCACCTGCGGAGCAGCTCGTTGCAACGGGTGCCCGTCGTGCCGCCTCGGTCGCAGAGGCCATGCACGCGCCGGTGGTCTTCTCGGTCCTGTCCGATGACCGCGCCGTCGCCGAGACGTTCATCGACTCCGGTGTCCTCTCCCAGACCCCGGCCGGGACTGTTCACGTCAACCTCGCCACGGTGAGTGCCGGCCTGGCTCGCCGGGTCGGCGCAGCGCACGCCGAGTTTGGTGTCGGGTACGTCGCGGCACCGGTCTTCGGCCGTGTCCCGGTCGCCGAAGCCGGAGCACTCAACATCCTTGCGGCCGGTGAGGACAGGCAGATCAACCGCGCGCAGCCGTTCTTCGATGTGATCGGCTCGCGGACGTGGCGACTCGGTGACCGCCCGGAGCAGGCCAACATCGTGAAGATCCTCGGGAACTATCTGATCGCCTGCGCAATTCAGTCACTGGGCGAGGCCGTCAGCCTCGCGGAAGGCGCCGAGGTCGACTCCGGGCAGTTCGTCGAACTGATGACCTCGACACTCTTCCCGGGAGCCGTCTACGCAGGCTATGGGTCGATGATTGCCGAACGGCGCTACCAGCCGGCCGGGTTCACCACAGTCCTGGGCCGCAAGGACCTCCAGCTCGCGCTGGATGCGGCGACCGACCACGACATTCCGCTCCCGATCGGTCAGCTGCTGCGGGCTGTCTTCGATCAGGCCATCGCCGACGGTCACGGGGCGGACGACTGGGCGGTCGTCGCGGAACAGCAACCGCGGTGACCACCGACGGCCGATGGCCGTGAGCGCGGCCCGGATCGCGCCAGGAGACAGCGTCGCGCTGACGTTGGCTGACGCGCATCCACGGCGTCGGGCAGGTCCTGGCCGCCGAAGCGATCGAGGCCGTGCTTGCACAGGGACACATCATCCCGACCGGCCTCACCTTCGCCCGCTCACCCTTCGCGGGCGTGCCTGTCGCACTCGGCCTGCAAGCCAACCACTGAGCCGGCAACCGCCCAGCGCCCGCGGCCCGTTGGACTGAACGAGCGAACGCACAGGGCCCCGGCAGACGGCAGTCCGGTTCGGCCGGCATCCGACTGGCCCACCGCGACCTCGGAGATGGCCGGGGTGGGCTCGTAGGCTGTGGACGGTGACTTACGACATCATGTTCCTGCGGGTTCTTCCGGGCCGTACCTTCGACGAGACCCTGGAGGAGATCAATTCCGCGTACGACCCGGACGCAGACCTCAGGCCCATGACTGTGACCGGTGACGAGCGTGGCGTTTGGGACAGGCTCGTACAGCGGATATCGCGGGAGGTGGGGCCGGTCACCACCGAGGAGTACCCCTACAGCCTGACCCTGTGGCGTGACGGGCCTGCCGGTCATCTGCAGCTGGACTACTCGGGGGACTCGGCCTACATCGAGATCCCCTACCGCTACCCGGGACAACAAGCACTGCCGATCATGGCGGAGGCGTATCGGATCGCGCGGATGGTCGAGGAGAAGAGCGGCCTCGAAGGCTACGACTACGAGGTCGATCAGCCCGTCCGGACCGGCGATGTCGACGCAGCGGCGGCCAGGCTCGGCGGCGTTGCCCGTTGGGCGCAGGAGAACCTCACCTGACCGGTGAGATGCCCCACCCATGACCTCGTGGAGAGGCGAACGTCGCCTGATGTGACTCCAGCCATTGAGAAGCCGTCATCGTGATTTTCGCTGGTCAGCGGGTCTGGCGTGATGTTGTGGTGGGGTCCTTGTGCTGGTCGGGAGGGAGGTCGTTGGCGCGAGATCGTCCGTCTTCGCTGGACTTCGGTGTTCGCCAGGACGAGTAGGGCTCGCAGGAGAGTGGTTGCGTGACGTGTGTTCATGCGGAGCTTGGTCAGGATCCGCCAGGTCTTGAGGTTCGCGAAGCCGTGCTCGACTGCGGCGCGTTCGCGGCTGAGCAGGCGGTTCGCTTCCTTCTCGGCCGCGGTCAGCTTGTGGTTTCGGGTGGCTTTGCGGCCAGATCAAGCGGCAGTTCAACGGCCGTGCCGGATTCGAATTGCTCCGCAAGTTGATCCTGCTTCAGTGACCTGCCATGACCACACCTCCAGGCGAGTTGCCTCAGCACCCGCTGCCCGACGCCACTCGTCAGACGTCCGGCCCGACTGTGGGGTGCGCGACCAATGCACGGGCCGCGATCTGTAGTTGTGCTTCCCATGCCACCTCGTCGAGCCCCAGTGTGTACTCGATGCAGCACGCGCACGGCGGGAGGAGCGCCACGAATGCTTGCTCCTCAGCGCCCTCGACCTCTATCTCCAACCACTCTTCTGATGCCAACTCAGCGAGGCTCGTCTCGCCGGCGACAAACCGCGTCGCCAGCCTGCGCAACGCGAACCGCCTGGCCAAGCGGCGCTCGGGCAAGACGATCCCCAACTCGGCGAGAGCCTGCTCGAATGTGGCCCGAATGTCCCGGGGGTCGGCCTGGCGCGATAGACCGGCGAGCTCACACAGGGCGGGAGTGTCCATCCCGACTGCGAGCGCCTGGGCAGCGGCCATCGGCAAGTCTTCCGGACGCACCTGATTCGCCTGATACAGCCACGCTGCCACTTCCAGGGGCGGAAAGACGCCCTGTTCAGGGCTGGAAGGTTCGGATGTGTTTCCTATCGCTGCCACGGTTCACACAATGCCAGCACCTCTCACGAGAGCGCCCGGAATATTGACTGCCCCAGGTAACGCTCCGCGGCCGCTCCCCAAGATCTGTGCCAGAGCCCGAAAGAAGGCTCTGGCAGCGATCACGGGGAGCCGTCACGGGCGGTGAAGAGCCTGTTCGATTCCGGTCCATGCGCCGGGGTGCGCCTTGCAGGAAGACGCGGTGTCTGACGCTCCATCACGTTCAGGTGGTGTGGGCTGAACCGCCCCGTCGGCGTCGACGCCCAGGGCATGGACCTTGACGAAATCTCCTGGCAGGAAATGCTGTTCGAGGGCTTCGGGGTAACGGTCACCGCTGCGGTGCACAGCGCGTACGGACTGTCGGTGCGGCTCAGCAGCCAAAGCCGCGACGGCTCATGTCCAGCCTGTGGCCGGGCGTCGTCACGTGTACATGACCGATACGAGCGCCGACTGCAGGATCTCCCGCTCGCCGGGCACGCCGTGTGGATCCTGATGTCGGTACGCCGCTTCATATGTGCTGAGCCCGTCTGCTCCCAGCGCACATTCGCCGAGCAGGTACTGGGGCTGACCAGCCCATACGCCCGGTGCACCGATCGCCTCGGCGCCCTGCTGGACCGGATCGCGCTTGCGTTGGCCGGCCGCGCCGGAGCCCGGATTGCTCAGGCTCTGGGGTTAACGGTGGGGCGGATGGGACTGTTGAACCGGATCCGGGCGATGCCCGACCCCGCCTACGACACCCCGCGCATCCTCGGTGTCGACGACTTCGCTACGAAGCGCGGCCACTCGTACGCCACAGTGATCACGGACGGTGAACGGCACCGGCCTATCGAGGTGCTGCCCGGGCGCGAGGCGGCGCCGTTGGCCGCATGGCTGACCGCTCACCCTGGGGTGGAGGCGATCTGCCGGGACCGCGCCGGAGCCTACGCCGAAGGCGCCACGCTCGGCGCCCCCAACGCCCGGCAGATCGCAGACCGGTTCCATTTATGGCAGAACCTCGGCCAGGCGGTCGAGAAGTGCGTCGCCGCCCACCGTGATCAGCTGCGCGCCGTCGTCTTTCCTCCGGGCGAGGAAGGTGCCGTGCTGGAGATCGGTGGCATGATTGAGGAAGATCTGGTGCGGGACATGTTGCCAACCGGGCGCCGGGCCGAGCGCATCATGCCCTGGTCCAGGGCCTGTTGAATGAGGGGATGGGCTTGCGCGCCATCGCCCGGCACCTGGGCTGGGGTCGGCACACCGTCCAGCGATACGCTCGCGCGGCCCAGTGGCAGCACACCGTCGCCGGCCGTGGCTCCCGCACCAGCCGTCTCGACGTGCACCAGCCCTACCTGCAGCGACGAATCGATGAGACCAACGGCGCCATCTCCATCAAGGAGTTACGCGAGGAACTCGCCGATCAAGGCCGACTGGTGCCCTACACCAGCCTCCGCGACTGGGCCCGCAGCCGCCTGCAGTGGCCTACTGCCCCTGCCTGGCCCCCGGCGCCGCCGGGCGTCCGCCAAGTCACCGGCTGGCTCACCCGCCGCCCGTCCACGCTCGACGAGGACGAGCACCGGCAGCTCAAGGCAGTGCTGGGCGCCTGCCCCGAACTGGCCGCCGCGCACCAACTCGTCCGCGACTTTGGTGACATGCTCACCCAGCAGACCGGTGTCCTACTCTCCGCGTGGATCGAGGACGCCGTCGAGGTGGATCTGCCCGGTCTGACCGGCTTCGCCCGCGGCCTCACCAGCGACTTCGACGCCGTCACTGCCGGGCTCACCCTCCGCTGGAGCTCGGGCGGCACCGAGGGCGCCGTGAACCGCATCAAAAAGATCAAGAGGCAGCTCTACGGCCGGGCCGGATTCGAACTACTCCGCAAGATGATCCTGCTCCAGTAAACACTCCCCAACTCCTCAAGATCCTTTGCTTATGGAACTGTATCGCGCAGGTCGGGGCGGTTCCTTGGCAGTCCGAAGCCTGCCATCTCCTTTTCCTCGTAGGACAGGAATCCCAGGCTCCGGTAGAACGCGTGATTGCGCTTGCCCTCTGGTGACGACTCGTGGTCCGTGGACAGGAGGAAGAACCGGCAGTGGGAGTAGCGCCGCATCAGGTGCTCGACCAGAGCCCGGCCAACCCCCTGCCTGTGGTTCGCCGGATTGACCACGACGTCCTGGACGTAACAGATGTGTTCGTCGTCGGAGATGGTCCGAGCCAGTCCGAGGAGCGTTCCCGATCCGTCTCGTGCCGTGATGACGAGGTGAGAGTTCACAAGACCGCGACAGAGCTTGTCTACGTCACTGGTGTAGCCCTCCCAGCCGACCGAGTCGTAGAGGTTGAGCATCTCCGCAGGATCGAAAACGCCCTCTTCCGCTATGAACATGTCGATCCCCTATGCGCTGGTGCCACTTCTCACCGTCAACTCGACACCACACACTTCGGGCACGTCAAGATCGATTACTGCCGGACCCGGCCGCCTCTCGCTGGCTCCCCGGCTCGTGGACGGGTACCGGGGAGACGGACAGGACACGCGGCGGTCTCATGAAACCCTCGCAATCGAACGCCGGGATGACGCTCCGCGACGGCTCCCCGTGATCGCTGCCAGAGCCTTCTTTCGGCTCCGTCAGGACGACTCCGACTGGCCCCACTCGGTAAGGCCAGGCGTCTTGAAGTGGCCCCGAGAGGCGGCTTGTTGTGGGACCACTTCGTGGCTCGGCGACGGGGAGGCGATTCGGGCCTTTCGGTAGTGTTGCCTGGCCTTGGAGTGGGGAAGTCGGTGGGCCTTGCCGCGGCCCCGGCCCGGGCTCGACCTTTCCGTTCTTGAGAGCCCGTGCCAGTGGCTGTGTTTCGGGGCTATCCGGCGAGTTGGGCTTCGAAGGCGGCGTGGTTGAAGTACGCCTTGGCGTCCTGGATGAGGCCGTCCTCGCCCAGTTCGTAGACGTTGATGCCGGACCAATTGACCGGCTTGCCGTCCAAGGCGACGGCGGCGCCGCTCCAGGAGACGGCAACGCGGTTGCCGACCGTGTGCGCTTCCAGGGGAGTCAGGCCGAGGAAGGGCTGGAAGTTGGGCAGCGCGGAGGCGATGAAGTCGTGGATGGCGGCGCGTCCGGTGATGGGCGGTGTGCCGACCGGGTCGTGGAAGACGCCGTCTACGGCGAATGACTGAGCCCAGGCGTCGACGTCGCCGTCCTGGGAGGCGCGGAAGAACTGGAGTACCGCCAGCGGCATGGCCGGGAATGACATGGAAGATCCTTCGAGTCAGGGATGGGAAGCACGGCGGACCGTGGTGGCCGGTGGGGCCCGTTCTGTGGGCCGGCCGCCGCTCACCGGGCGAGTGGTTCGGGCTGGGCCGCGCCGGGCGGAGTCTCAGCGAGAGTCCGGTGCCCGCGCGGACCGGTGAGGTACATGGCGAGGGCGAGCAGGGTGAGAGCCCCCATGAGTGCGCACACGCCCAGCCAGCCCAGCTGTGCATAGGCGCGGATACCGAGCCAGGATCCGGCGCTACCGCCGAGGAACGAGCAGGTCATGTACGCGGTGTTCAGCCGGCTGCGGGCCTCGGGGCGCAGTGCGAAGATGCGGGCCTGGTTCGCGACTTGGCTGCACTGCACCGCGATGTCGAGCAGCAACAGCCCGGCCGTCAGGGCCGCCAACCCTGTCCAGGAGCCGGCCGCACCGGCGGCCAGGACGGCCGCCGCAGCAAGGGCGGCAAGGATGCACCACAGGTTCACCCGGTTCGCGCCGTGCAGGTCTACCCACCGTCCGGCGGCCGGGGCGCAGAACATGCTGGCCGCGCCGATCAGGGCCAAAACGCCCACCGCCTGTGCGTCCAGGCCGTAGCGGGGGCCGGTGAGCAGCAGGGCGAGCGCGGTCCAGGCGGCGCTGAAGCTGCCGAAGAGGGTGGCTTGGAAGAGCGCGGAGCGACGTAGGTCCGGCTCAGTGCACAGCATCCGCACGCTGGCCGCGAGCAGGGCGGTGTAGCGGTCTCGCGTGGCCGGGGCGGCGGAGGGCAGGGCGATGTGGAGGACGATCGCCAGCAGCACGGTGAGTACGGCGGCGACCAGATAAGGGGCGCGCCAGCCCAGTTGTTCGCCGAGGGTGCCGCCGAAGGTGCGGGCCAGCAGGATCCCGCCGATGAGCCCGCCCTGCAGGGTTCCGATGACGGCTCCGCGCCGGTCGGCCGTGACCAGCCCTGCGGCCATGGGCAGCAGCAGTTGGGGCACCACGGTCGCCACCCCGACCACGGCGCCGGTCGCGAGCAGCGCACCGGTGGTCGGGGCGAGAGCGGCGGCCAGGAGAGCGAGACCGGTCACGGCGAGCAGCGCGGTGACCAGGGGGCGGCGCGGGAGCCGGTCGCCGAGTGGGACCAGGAGGAAGATCCCGGCGGCGTACCCGAGCTGCGTGAGGGTCGCCACGGTCGCGGCCGTATCCGCCGTGATGCCGAAGCTGTCGGCGATGAGTGGCGTGAGGGCCTGTGGGAAGTAGACGTTCGCCACGCTGACCCCGCAGGCCAGTGCCATGACCAGCGGCAGCTGACGGGGCAGGGCCGGTGCGGAATCCATCGGCATATCCGGGCAGGGCATCACAACTCCAAGCGAACGAACTAGATGGTTCGGAAGATGGGAAGAGAGTTGCAGACGGCTCCACGATCGGTCAAACGAACTGGTTCGTTACCATCGGTGCATGGCGTACGACTCGAAGGCAACCAAAGAGCGGATCCTGGCGGCGGCGGCCGCGGAGTTCGCGCAGCACGGCGTGGCCGGCGCCCGCGTGGACCGCATCGCCACCCAGGCCAAGGCCAACAAGCGGGCCATCTACGAGTACTTCGGCGACAAGAACAAGCTCTTCGCCGCCGTCCTGGAACACCTCATGGCCGACCTCGCCCAGGCCATTCCGCCCGGTGACGAGGACCTGCCCGCCTACGCCGAGCGGCTCTTCGACTACCACCGCGCCCACCCCGAAGCCCTGCGCCTGCTCATGTGGGAGGCGCTCGAACTCGGAGACCAGCCCGTACCCGGGGAAGAGACCCGCACCCGGCATTACGAGGACAAGATCCGCGCCGCCCAGACCGCCACCTCGGACGGCGAGGCCCGCGACCGGCTGTTCTTCACCCTCGGCCTGGTCGGCTGGAGCCTGGCCATGCCCCAACTCCGCCGCATGATCCTCGGCCCCGACCACACCCTCGAACAGCTCCGACCCGCCATCGCCGACGCAGTTCGCACTCTGCCCTGACCAGCTGATCAGCATCTCTTACACAGCGGAGGAATCCCAGGGAGGCTACTCGGGCTTATCGGTGGCGATGCCTTGCCTGGCCTTGGAGTGGGCGAGTCGGTAGGACTGGGTGCCGGTCTCGATGATCGTCGCGTTGAAGGTGAGGCGATCCACGATGGCGAAGCAGAGCCGGGGGTCGGTGAAGGTCATGCTCCATCCGGTGAACGCCGCGTTGGATGCCGCCGCGATGCTGTTCTTCTCCTCTTGCTCGGTGAGAACCTCGAAGAGCATCTCGGCGCCCCTCCGGTCGAGTTCGAGGAGCTTCTTCGTGTTGCACAGCAGCCCGGCCCGGTCACCGGTGCTTCGGGGGCCATACGGCTGCGGGGTTCCAGGTCATCCCGGCGGTTACCATTTCCCGTCGGACAGCCGAAATGAGCCGGGGGAATGGTCGTACATGAGCAGGGAAGAGCAGTACGTCTCGGGGATGGGCCTTTCCTACCGACTGACGGCAGAGGACTTCAAGGAGGCTCTCCGCGCCCGTGCGAGGGCCTCGGCCGCTGCCCGTCGTCAGCGCGTCATCATGCTCGTGTGCGGCTCGGTGGCCCTGGTGAGCGGGATCATGGCGCTGGTGACCGGCGGCAGCCTCCCCATGCCGATGATGGTGGGCATCGTCGTGTTCGGTGTGCTCATGGTTGGCATGCCCTACCTCCAGGCCCGCCAGTTCCACAAGCTCACCGCGAACCACGGCGAGTACCGGGCGACGATCGCGGACACTGGCGTCACCATCGCGCATCAACAGGCCGCCACCACACTGACCTGGCAGGCAGCACCTCGATATGTTGAGACGCCGCACCTGTTCGTGCTGCTGAGCACGGACAAGAACGCGTCCTGCCTCACCATCCTGCCCAAGCGGGGCACCACCGACGTGGACACACTGCGGGCAGAGCTCGACCGGCATACAGCGCGCGTCTGACTCATACCTGACAGGCACCGACCCAAAGACACCAGCCCCGGCCCCGCCAAGAACCAGGTAGGCCGACTGCGCGGAAACACAGCCTTATCGGCGTCGACCGGCAGATCCAGGTGCCGGCGGGCCGTGGCCGTCGCGACCGTCACCTTGCCGACCTCTGGGTCGGTCTCGGCGAGCACGGCGGCCAGGGTTTCTACCGCGACCAGAGCGTCGTCGTCGAACTCGGCCTTCACGTCGGGGTGCTGGCGGAACTGCTCAGCGATGCCCTCGGTCCGCATCGCGGTCTGATCATGCATCCGGCCCGGCCCGGCCTGACCGCACCCGACCACAGAGTGCGGCCCTGGGCGTCGCTGATCGTGGTTGTCTTGATGGTGTTCTGTCTCCGCTTGCCCGACGCGAACGCGCGCCGGCCGGGCCTGCCTGCTTTTGGGCGCCTCACCTGGGTCTCCATCCCGTCGATCCGCAGGGTCACGTCCTCGGCTTTGGCGTAGGCGAACACGTCCTCCAGAGTGGGCAGCCGCAGACCCGGACGGCCGGGGACCGCGAATCCCCGCTCGGCGAGCAGCGGGCGGATCTCACCGATCGCGCGGCCGATAGTGGACGATCCCACTTCGTAGATCACCCCGAGTGCCGCGTGGGTGAGCCCGTTCCGCAGGTGGACCAGCGTTGCCAGCAGCCGGTCGACGAACACGAACTCGTACTTCGGCCCGGCCCCCACCTCCCGCTTCCGAGCCCCTGGCGTCGGCCGTGCCGACCGGACTCACAGCGCGCTTCCCAGCTCGGCGCGAGCTCGGCGACCAGCTCGCCCAGGAGCAACTCTGAGACGCCGGAGAAAGCGGGATGGGACATGGCCGCGCGGGCCTGATGGATCATCACACCCGGACAACTCGCGGAGCCCTCTCCGCATCCCCGACCGTGACCAAGATCATCAATCGCGGGGCAGCCCGTAACCTCACCACCCGTAAGGACCCAGGGGTAACGCCAGCCAACTCCCATCCCACCTGGGCGCATTGAGAACACAAGGTTTTCAACTGCGCAAACAGACAGCACGATTGGACCTCTGCGCTGCGCTCCCCGAGGGCTCCGGCCCACCGTGTCCCTCCGCCGACGGGTACTGCCCGGCAGACTGGCTCTCTGCACAGAAGCGATCAAGGGGGAATCATGGAGTTTGAGCCCACCGAGCTGTCCGAGGCGATCAAGGCGGTGCGCGGGGTAATGGCGGCCGCGCAGCGGGACGGGGACGGGTCGCCGGTCCGGTTCACGGTCAAGGAGATCGTGCTGGACCTGAGGATCGAGCACACACCGCGTCGGCCGGCGGCGGGGTGAAGGCGTTCGGTGATCCGATCACCGCACCCTGCCACGGGGGCTGAGGCCATGTCAGCGAGATGATCAGCCAGCTCCCCAAGGGGCGACCGGAGAGGTCGGCAGCGCGCTCAGTCGGTGGTCTGCAGGGCAGGGAAGGCCCGCCGCAGGGCGTCTAGCTGAGACCGAGTTTGGCGAGCGCGGTGGGCCAGTCGGTGGCGATGGTGTTCTGAGCCGCTGCCAGCTGCGTCTTGCCCGAGCAGATCGCGGTGTTCAGCTGCGACTCGACGGAGTCCTTGGGGTTGTTGGGGCCAGCGCCCGGCTTGTGGCCGGGGGAAGGCGGCTCGACCCACAGGTTGCGCGGGTCATTGGGGTCTCCGCCAAGCTCGAGGGAGACGAGGTGCTCATATTCGGCGTCGCCGATGGGGCCGGTGTATTCGTACGACTTGGCGTTCGCGGTCTTCTCCGGTCCGGTAATGGAGACGGGCGGGCGGATGGTGGCCGTGTAGCCGGACTTGCAGACCGTCTCCTTCAATGTCGCCTGGGCGACTTTCGGGTTGAGCGCGCCGGGGGTGCATTTCGGGTCCGGCAGCGGCTTCCGTTGGCCAGGGCCGGGAGCACAGCGATCGCGGTTTTGGACCTCATGCGGTCGGCTGCGGCCTGACGGGAATCCTGGGGTTTCCCAGTGCGGCTACCTGATCACCAGGCAGGCTCACGGCAGTCGTGCAGTCCGACCCAGCTGGTGAGGTGCGCGTTGTCCGTCCATCCCCGCTCCGGTGAGCAAGTCCCTCCTTTGACCGCGCAGGTTGCGCGGGCGAGCAATCCGAAGGGCACGACGGCGCGTCCCGAGGGCACGAGGGTTTGACTGGGGACGTTTCCTCAGAGAGACGTTCGCGGGGAGGGACGTACTGGCCTCTCAGAAGAACGGAGATCGTGATGTGCCCTTCTGTGACACCGGAGACCTCCGGGCGCGGTATTTCCCCGGCCGCCCGTGAGGCAGCGCAGGTCGGGAAGCTGGACCGGCAGCGGCTTGAGTCGCTGATCAACGAGTTGCGTGCGCGCCAGCAGCACCTGCCGGGGCTTGCCGAGCAGCGGCATCAGTTCCTCGACATAGACCCTGACCTGGCCGGACGTATCTACGTGCCGTCGCCCGGAGAAGCCCCTCGCCTCTGAAGGACGGGCCGCCCGGAGCCGTCCGGGGCCGCGGCGAGGTACCCGGGGTGCCATCCCGGCGGAACCCACCCTCTTCTCCTCGGGCCGGCGTTCCGCCTTCACCGGCTCCCTGTCACATCGTTGTTCAGGGTGCCTCTTTTCTGTGGGGCACACGATCGGGCTTGCCTTCCACCCGGGCGGCGGGCCCGATTGTCACCGTCACCCGATCGACGCTCTCCGCTATCCCGGCAATCTGGTGATGGTCTGTCCGGGGTGTTGCGGGTTGTGGGGCCGTGTCTGGGCCCGGTGTCTTGGTGTTGGGGTGGGTGGAGCCGCTCCGCGTGGTGTCGTTCGGCGTCGGGCGGGTCACCGGTCTTGTCTCGTTGTTGCCGTTCCTCGGGACGGGGTCGGTTCTTCCTTGGCATGTGCCGCAGGGAGCCGCTTCCCTTCCTTCGGGCGGCCCAGCCCCGCAGGCGGCATGGGGTGGGGGCTCCTACCGTCGTGTGGGGCGGCTCCGCCCCGCCGCGTGTAGTGGAGCCGCCCCATCACCCGCCTCGGAGGTGCGCAACCCTGACCGGCTACGCGCACCCCGGGAACCGGCGCCCCCCCCGTCCGCGCCAGTGCGGGTGCCTGACCGGCGCGGTGGCCGATACGGTCGCAGTGGCGGCTCCGCTTCCGCCGCACGCACGCAGCGGAGCCGCCCTACAGCCGCCGTTGAGCGTGCGCCGGAAGGCTCGAGGGCGGGAGCGGTCCCCTGCGTGCCACGAGAAGGAGGCGTCGTAGCCGCCGGAAGCCGTGTCGCACGCTCCAAGGCGCCTTTCGCGGGGAGCGTCACCATTCCAGGGCGATGATCTGCACGATGTACACGCGCTCGCGGCGGATGACTACCTGGTAGGTGATCATTCCGCCGGGGATGGTGAGGGTGGCACCTTTGGGGTCGAGTCCTTGGTAGTCGCTGGCGTGGAGGTAGGTGACCTCGCACATGCGGACCAGCTCGTCCGCCTTCTTCTCCACTTCCCGCAGGAACGGGGCCGGGGCTGTCCGGGCTGTTGCCTCGGCGCTGAAGGCGTACTCCCAATTCCAGCTCAACCGCGCACCGCCTGCTGGGCTTCATCGAGTACGGCGCTGATCTCGGCGAGGGCCTTGTTCACGGCCTCTTCGTCGTCGTGCTCGTGCTTGTCGTACATGGCCAGAACGTCCTGCGCCTGCTGGTAGCGGGTACGCAGATCCATACGCCTGGCGATCTCGATGTGCTGCGCCCAGACCAGCAGCCACGCCTGGATCGGGGCCAGCGACTTGTGGTCGATGGCCTGGGAGAACGCCTCGTCCATCGTGCGCTGCATCTCCTCCAGCCGGGAGGGGGCGACCCTGGCCAGGGCGGCCCGCAGCGCGCCAGCCGTGCGTTCGGGCCGGGGGATCAGTTCATCCTCGGTGTGATGCTGGGGTGCCGGTGCCACGGGGTGCTCCTTCCGTCAGGAGTCCGAACCTACCGACAAATCCGTGATCATTTCCCACTGTGGCCCATTCGTAGTTCTGAGCCCCACGATTTGCAGCGAAACCAGCGTGCAAGGACCTGTTGACCCGCACTCCCACCAGCGGCCGCCAGAGGCACCAGTGACGAGGAGCAGGCCGCGCACCCTTTGTGTGCCCGGTGGGTGCCGGGAACTGCGGGGACCACCGGGCACGCGACCGGTCCGTGGCGGGCTGGACCGCTGGCCCGTTCGGCGCGTGCCGGTCCTTGCCCAGTCCGCCTCATCCTGGTGGGGGCGTGTTGGTGGTGAGGTGGCGCCGATTTTGGTGAGGGTGCGGTGCTGATCGTGCAGAGCGGTATGGGGGTGGGGCTGTGTGGCCGTCTGCGGGTGCGGGGCTCGGGCGGGAGGGGGGCCCTGGGGTCGGCTCGTTGTTTGTGTCTCGGGTGGGGCTCTGCGGCTCTTCGGGTCGTTTTGAGGATTCGTCAGGATTCTTCGCGAGGCCTGGTGTTGAGTGCAGGCGCGTACGCTGGCATGTGGTGGCTCATCGGGACCGATTGCGTCGAAGCCTGCCTGGTGAGGACTACGCATCGCTAGTCTCCGATTACGGACCGGGCGGTCCGGCCGTCGGAACTGGCTAGGGGAAACCATGGGTTTGGCAGAGGGTTCCAGGAACGCGAGCAACGCACTCGGCTTCATCCGGACCACCGAGGGGCACTTGAACGAGCTCACCAGCATCCTCCAGAGGAGCCAGTCGGTCGCGGTGCAGTCCTGGGTCGGCACGGAGGCCAACGAGCCGATCACTTCTCCGGAGGTCGTCACGGCCCTCGGGGAGGAGAACCTCGCTGAGATCGCCGAGAAGACCGGGGCCGACAGCGGAGCCCTCGCGGCCTATGTGGCAGATCAACTGCCGGTGCTGATCGACCAGATCTCCCCGGACGGGCAGATCACGAGTGACCCGGCGGTGCTCGACCAGGCGTATACCGAGTTCGAGAACAAGGCTCCGTTCACGGCCACCGCGCGGATCGGGATGGCCGCTGTGCGGCCTGCCGAGTTCATCATCCTGCAGTTCACGCAGGAAGTCGGCCAGGGCTAGCAGCCGGCAGCGTCCCGTCCGGGTGCCTCCGGGGCGTGCCCGGGCGACGTGATCGTGGTGGCCACGGTCGTGCTGAACGACAGCGCGGTCCAGCTGCAGGGCTTCGCGGCACCGAAGAAGGAAGGCATCTGGGGCGAGGTCCGCGAGGAGATCGCCTCCGGCATCACTCAGCAGGGCGGCATCATCGACGAGGTCGAGGGCCCGCTGGGCTGGGAGCTGCGCGCGCAGGTCCCGGTGCAGCTGCCCGCCTGCTCCTGTGCCCCAACGTCGTACAGATAGATGGGTGGCGCCGCCCCGAAACCCGCGCCTGTCCCCTGTACAGTGATCCCCCGATCGGACAAGGCCTGCTTGCACGCTGCCCTTCTCTCGTTCTGCACCGCAGGCCCGAGCCGCGCCGCTACGATGAACACCACGGGCCCCGGCCCCGCGGGGCCCTGAACGCCCGTTCGTGGGGAGGCAGTTGTGGCAGTGCCGCCGCTGGACGCCGACTGCGAGGACGGTCATCGTCCCGACTGCCCGCCGAAGACTCCGCCTCCGCCGAAGGAGCCGGTTGAGCCGCCACGCCCCGAAGGTGCTACGCCCGGCTCCGTGTTGGTGCGGCCGCGGTTGGCGGCTCGTATTGCGAACCGCAGGGCGGCGAACTGGACGCTGGAGAACGCCCCTGGACTCCCGTGAAAGCGGGCCGGCGCGTGACGGCCAAGCTGGGGGAGTGGGGTTATCGACTGACCGAGGACCGGGAAGCGAGCATCACCGCGGTGACCGTTCTGCTGGCCCGGGCTGCCTTGGCCGACGGCGGCCGCCGGATCAGCGTCCATCTTGCCGACCAGGACCACCAGGTGCTCATCCTGGTCCTGTCCCACCAGAGCGGCCATTCGCCCGAGGGCGAGGGCCTGCTGCGTGAGGTGACCGCACTTGGGGTCGTCTCGTGCGGCACGGATACCGACCAGGAAGACGGTGGCCGCCGCCGCTGGGCCCTGACCGACCTCGACGGGTGAGGTCCGGCTCCCGGGCACTGTACGGCGGCTTCGACCTGAGCGGCCAACTCCACTTCCAGCTCTCCCTGTTCGGAACGCCCGTCATCGAGCACCGGATCCCGCTGGGCACACTCAACCGCGAATGGTCACTCGCCAGCGGTCACGCCCAGCGGTAGACCGCCCGCTTGACACCCCGTGTATGAGGGATCAGCAGACCTGGCCCACGCCGTCGATGCGTCCGCCGAAGTCGCTGTTGTAGTCGATCCGGCTGTCGCCCTTGTGCACGGGCCGGGTCTCCTTGGGGTCCCAGTTGATGAAGCAGCCGTCGGCGCTCGACACGAACGACCCGACGTTGTCGTGGAACGCGGCCGGCATGTCGTGGTAGCCGTCCTTGGCGACCCATTCCCAGCTCTGGCCGTTGTAGCGGGCCCCGGTGTAGAAGCAGATCGAGCCGTCCGTACAGGACGGCGTGGCCGGGGCCGCCACCGCGTTCGAGACGGGCATGAGCACGGCGGTCAGCGAAAGAGCACCGGCCAAGGACCAGAAACGCAGCTTCATGGGAATCCTCCTCGATGAACCGGTGGCACGGTTGCGCCCCGATGCCAGGAGTCTGGCGACCGGTGCGCAGCCGGGTCGACCGGTTTCCCGTTGCCCCTGAGAACAGGAAACAAGGAAACCCGGCCCTGCCCCATGGAGAGCAACTCGCCGTCCTGCCAAGGGCTTTGCGCTGCTCAACATTGGCTAGGGTGCCGTGATGGACGTTTACGAGTCTGCGTTCGACCTCATCGGCGCCACTCCGCTGGTCCGTCCGCGCACCGGGAGCCCGGCCGCCGTCTACGCCAAGCTGGAGTATCTGAGCATCGGGGGCAGTGCCAAGGACCGGATCGGTCTGCGCATGATCGAGCAGGCGGAGCAGGACGGACTGCTGCGGCCGGGCGGGACCGTCGTCGAGGCCACCTCCGGCAACACCGGCATCGGACTCGCGCTCGTGGCGGCCGAGAAGGAGTACCGGAGCGTGCTGGTCGCCTCGGACCGGGCCAGCGATGAGAAGGTCGCCACCCTGCGGGCCTTCGGCGCCGAGGGGCGTTTCCCCGTGGCCGTGGACACCCTGATCATTGGATCGTGAAGATCCATAGGACAGGAGTTCCCGTTGGGGACGTCGAAGTACTCGCCTGAGTTCCGGGCTGATGCCGTCGCGCTGTACCACGCCTGCCCGGGTGGGACGTATGCGTCGGTGGCCAAGGACGTGGGCATCAACCACGAGACGCTGCGGATCTGGGTCCGGGATGCCGAGGCCGCAGCCCGGCCCGGGGCGGTGGAGGCCACCGCGATGGAGAAGGAGAACCGGCAGCTGCGGGCGCGGGTGAAGGAGCTCGAGCTCGAACGGGAGATCCTGCGGAGGGCCGCGAAGTATTTTGCGGCCGAGGCCAGCTGGTGAGCAGCCGCTTCCAGTTTCGTCGACGATCACCGTGGCGCCTTCGGCGTCAAGCGGCTGTGCCGGATGCTGCAGGTCTCGCGGTCCGGTTTCTACCGGTGGCTGGACGGCGCGGACGCGCGGGCTGCCCGGGCCCGGGCGGACGTCGAGCTCGCCGAGCGTATCGCCCAGATCCACCGGGACTCGGACGGCACCTACGGCGTCCCGCGCGTCACCGCCGAGCTGAAGGACACCGGGAGGCGGGTCAATCACAAGCGCGTCGAGCGCGTCATGCGCACGTTCAACATCGTCGGGCTGCACCTGCGCAAGAAGATCCGCACCACCATTCCCGAGCCGTCGGCGACGCCGGTGCCGGACCTGCTGCGGCGCGACTTCACCGCCCGGGCGCCGAACACCAAGTACGTGGGCGACATAACCTATCTCCCGATCGGTGGCGGCCAATTCCTCTATCTGGCAACGGTGCTGGACCTGTGCTCGAAGCGGCTGGCAGGCTGGTCGATCGCCGACCACATGCGAACCGAGCTGGTCACCGACGCGCTCAGGGCCGCTGCGGCAGCCCGCGGCGCCGACGGCCTGCGTGGGGCGGTGTTCCACAGCGACAACGGAGCCCAGTACGTCTCGAAGGAGTTCGCCCAGGTCTGCTCGGAACTCGGCGTGATCAGATCGCGCGGCGCGGTGGGCACGAGCGCGGACAACGCAGCCGCGGAATCTCTGAACGCAACCATGAAACGCGAGACGCTCCAGGGCAGGAAGCGGTGGAACGGGGCCCGTGAGGCCCGGCTCGCGGTCTTCCGATGGGCGACCCGCTACAACACCCGGCGACGGCACTCCCGCCTCGGCCAGACCAGCCCGATCAACAATGAGCAGCGGTCAACTACGCTGGCCACCGCCGCATGACAACCGGTGTCCACGGTCACGGGGAAGGCCCCGGTCGTGTGCCGCAGGGTTGCGATGACTTGTTCGCGGTGGGTGTTCGCCTGCGGAGCACGGGGTGGTGACTTGATGATCTCCACGTCCTCAGCCTCGAAGACCGCGTCGAACGACGCGGTGTACTTCGCGTCCCGGTCGCGGATCGGGAAGCGTGGTGAATCGAGCCGGACGCCCAACTCGGCGGCGAGATTTCTCGCTTGTTGCACCGTTGAGGGACCCGTCGGGTGGGCAGTCACCCCGGCGATGTGCAGCCGCCGTGTGGCGTGCTCGAGGAATACCAGCGCGTACAGCCGGCGCAGGTCGACCAGGTCGATGTGCAGGAAGTCGCAGGCGATGACGCCCTCGGCCTGCGCGGTCAGGAACTCGCGCCACGTCGGGCCCTCGCGGCGCGGGGCCGGATGGATGCCTGCCGCCGTCAGGATCTCCCAGACCGTCGTCGTGCCGATCGGATGCCCGAGGCGGACGAGTGCCCTGGATCCGCCGGCTGCCCCAGCGCGGATTCTCCCGGGCCAGCCGCAGCACCAGCGCCTTCAGGGCGCTCGCGGTCGGCGGCCTGCCGGGCCCGCTCCGGCACTTGCCGTAGTCCCACTTCCGGGCGATCAGCCGGCGGTGCCATGCGAGCAGAGTCCCGGGCGTCACCGGAAACACCTGCACCCACCGGCGCCGGGGGATCAGCGAGGACAGTGCCGCGAACCACAGCCGGTCCGTCGGCTCGTATCGCACAGGCGCGGTGAGCTGCCTGCGCAGCACCGCGTTCTCATGCCGCAGCACCAGCAGTTCAGCGTCCTTGGCCGCGTCCCGGCACAGGACCACCGCCGGGACCGCGAGCAGCTTCCGCGCCACCTTGTACACCAACGAGACGACCACCTGGACAGGGTTCCAGCAGCTCTCCGTGGCACGCCACACCCGCTCCGAACAGCAGCGATCAGTTCCGAACGGCACAGGCTGGCTTGCGGTCTCAGCGGGGGAGTTGCCGGCGGTAGACGGTCACGGCGGCGGGGTCCAGGCCGGAGTGGTCAGCCCAGGCGCCGGTGTCCGGCATGGTGTCCGCCAGCGCGCACCGGGCGGCTGGGTACTGCCTCGCGATAGTGCCGGTGCCGGGGCTTGGGTGGTGGGGGAGGTCGGGGGTTGTACTCCAGCCGTAGATCGCTGGTGCGACGTCCGACCGACCGCGCTTACGGGTGCGTGTCCGTGACCGCGATGACCTCGTCGAGGCGGTCCAGGGCAGCCTGCAGGTCGTCGGCCTTGGCCTGGATCCGGTCGCGCTCGGCGCGCAGCATGGCTCGTTGCTCGGCGTCGGTGTGCCCGGAGTCCCAGCACGGAAGGAGTTCCGTGATCCTTCGGCTGGTCAGGCCGGCGGCGAACATCTGCTGGAAGAAGCGGACCAGGGGGATGGCGTCCTGTCGGTAGAGGCGCTGGCCGGATGGGCTGCGCTCCGCGATGAGCAGCCCCTGCTGCTCGTAGTAGCGCACGGCGCGTACCGAGACGCCAGCCCCCCGTGCCACCTCGCCGATGCGGATCAGCCGCTCGGCCGCGGCCTGTGCGACGGTCATGGTGATTCCTCTCCCCCCGGTCCTGATGACTAACGCTTGCCTCTGACGTTAACGTCAGGTTTTAGCGTACCGGGCATGGATATCAACAACTCAGTTGCCCTTGTCACTGGAGCCAACCGCGGCCTGGGCCGCGCCTTCGCCCAGCGCCTGCTCGAACGGGGCGCTCGCAAGGTCTACGCGACGGCCCGCCGGCCGGAGAGCGTGGATCTGCCCGGGGTCGAGGTGCTGCCCCTCGACATCGCCGATCCCGCAGCCGTGAGGGCCGCCGCCGAGGCCGCCCCGGACCTCTCGCTGCTCATCAACAACGCGGGGATCCAGACGGGGACCGACCTGGTGACCGGTTCGCTTGACGCGGTGCGGCACGAGCTGGAGACCAACGTGTTCGGCCACCTGGGAATGATCCGGGAGTTCGCGCCGGCGCTCGCCAGGAACGGCGGGGGCGCGATCGTCAACGTGCTCTCCGCCATGTCGTGGTTCGGGGGCAAGGGTGCTAATGCCTACCACCTGACCAAGGCCGCCGCCTGGGCCATGACCAACGGCGTCCGCCTGGAGCTCGCCGAGCAGGGCACGCTCGTGACAGCGGTGCACCTCGGCCTGGCCGACACCGACATGGCTGCGGGCTGGCCGGTGAACAAGATCGCGCCGTCGGACCTGGCAGACGCGGCGCTCGACGGTGTCGAAGCGGGATCCGCCGAGGTCCTCGCCGACCAGTGGAGTCGAGACGTCAAGTCCCGGCTGCCGCTGACGCCGGAAGAGTTCAACGCCGCGATGGACCGCGCCCTGGCGGCGCTGACGGCGGCCTGAGGGGCTTCTCGGCCGCACTGACTTCGGTCGGTTGCTCCTGAGGTCAGTCAGCTCATACTCCATCCGCAGTTGTGGATCTTCATGTTGTGGCCTCGCGCCGGCGGTAGTGGCAGTCGCGGGCGCGGGCCTGGTGTCGACGACGCCTGTGCCGCTCGAAAAGTCATCGCCGCAGGCGGCAGTGGTGGCGGTCCGTCGGCTGGGAGCATGTTCGGGTGATCGTGTCCCTGCTGCACAAGGAGACCGGGAAGTTGCTCTCTCTGCCGTCGGTGCTGTTCGGCGGCGATGCGGCGAAAGACGCGGAGCTTCTCGTGTTGCGGCATGAGAACGCGGTCGTGCGCCGTCGGCTGGCCGGGCCGCTGCGAGCCGGCCGACCGGTTCTGGTTCGCCGCCCTGTCCGTGCTGATACTCCGGCGGCGCTGGCGCGAGGTCTTCCTGGTCACCCCCCGGCACCCTGCTCGCCTGGCACCGCAGGTTCATTGCCGCGAAATGGGACTACACCACGCGTCGAGGTACTGGACGCCCGCCCACCCGAGCCGCTGGAACCCGACGCGTTCCCAGAACAGGCAGGCGCGCAGGCCGGCCTATTCGTCATCGAAGTCGACGTCTTCTTCGGCGTGCAGGCGGGCGTCGAGGTCGGTCACCCACGCAACGGCCCAGGTACGGAGTGCCTGGATCTGGTCGGGGTCCAGTCCGTAGGCGGCGAATTCCTCGTCCACCAGCCAGTCCGCGCCGGCGAGCCGGTCGCGGAGGTCGTGGAGGCTGAACTCGAAGCGGGCGTGGCGCCGGCCGAGGGATTCCAGGTCGGCGGTGCTGCGGTGTTGGGATGCGGCGTGGATGTCGATGAGGTCGCGGACCGCGCCGCGATCCGCGAGCGCGCGGACCTTGGTGCCGATCACGTCGTCGAGGGCGAGGACGGGGCCGTGCTCGGTGGTGGTGGGCGGTGCCCAGAACGCTTCCTTGAGAATGTCCACCTCGCACTGCTCCCTGGTGTCCGGGTCGGTGGCGATGAGGCGTCCGGAGAGCGGGTCGGATTTCACCTGCCGCACGCCCCAGCCGCGCGCGGCGAGGCCTTCGCTGACCGTGCGGACGATTTCGTCCATCGGGGCGGAGTTCTCGGTGGCCACGTCGAGGTCTTGGCTGAGGCGGTCGACCAGGCCGTGGGCCTGGACGGCGTAGCCGCCGGTGATCACCAGGGGATAGGGGGCGCCGATGGCGAGGACGTCGGCCAGCAGCCGGCGGTGCAGGTCGGTCAGGTTCACGCGGCCGTCACGGGTCGGGTTGCGGCGAGCTCGGGGAAGGTGTCTTCCCATACCTCGCGGATCGGCCGGCTGATCAGGGTCCGCAGCACGGGCCACTGGCTGATGAGCAGGTCCCGGTTGAGGTATGTCTCCAGGTCGGGGCGCAGGCCTTCGGCCAGGACGGTGCGGTACAGGCTCATCCGCAGCTTGGGATGGTCGACGTCGAAGGAGCGCAGCCCCGACCACACGACATGGAGCGGCAGGTCGACCGTGCCGTGCGTGGGGCCGGCCAGATCGTCCAGGCGCGCGGGCAGCTGGCTGGCGTACCGGGTACGCAGGATCGTCAGCGCAGGTGGCACAGGAGCGGGGGAGGATGCCAGAGCCATGCCCCCGATTATGGCCTGCCCGGGCCCGTCCCGGCACCACGGGCACCGAGTGCTCCTCGATCGGACATGGCCAACGGGATGCGGATGGTGGAGAGAGCAGCGTTGGGCGGCTGGGGCCTACTGTCCGTCGTTCAGGAGCATCCGGCGGGTGGTGACCAGGGCGTGCCACCGGTTGCGTACGGCAGGTTCGCCATTCAGCCACCGGCTCTGGGAGCGGGGCGTGGGACGGTCGACCAGGTAGTTGGCGATGTCGGCGTAGTAGGCGTAGCCGCCGGTCGCTGTCGCCTCCCGCAGGCGGTCGGTGACGGCGTCGAGTTCCTGCTGGGTGCCGAGGCCGCCGTGGTGGAAGGTGATGGCGATGTCCAGGGTCGGATCAAGCGAACCCCACTCACGGCGGCGTCCAGGTCGTCATCCGGACCATCGGCACCCTGCACCCCGACGCTGTCTCGCACATCGAGCACGGGGCGCTTTTCTTCGATCTCGGCAACCGGCTGCGCAACCCACACCACGATCCGCAGATGCGATACTGCACCGGTCTGGACCTTGAGGTCCGTGACCACGTGCTCACCACCCTGGGCGCCAACAAGGAGATCAGCGCGATCGTGGACAGCACAGCGGCTCTGTTACGCGGCTATGTCGACTCCCGCCACCAGCTGGTGCATGTGGCAGTGGCGTGCCGGGGAGGCCGTCACCGATCCGTGGCCATCGCAGAAATCGCCGCCGAATACCTCCGTGCGGAAGAGGCCTGGCTGCGTCGCCCGCGAGTGAACACGGCCCTGGAGCGAACCGCACCGTTTTCCACTTCCCGAACCGGAGCGGCGGATCGGCGCCACCTTCCGCACCCCGTACTACCACCACCGCGAACAGCCAGAGCACTACCAGCAGTTCAACCGCGACCACGCCCGCGGCGCCTTGGTAGGCGCGGTCGGCCAGAACCAGGATCTCCCTGGTCAGGCAGGCTTGGACGATTCCGTGGGCACGGGCCGCGGTCAGGTCGTGGGTCTGGCCCGGGTGTCGCCCGGGAGAACCAGAGCGGTGTCCCGTCGGGCCGGGCGATGACATGCACGTTCATGCCGTGCCGGCGGTGTTTCTGTGAGTAGTACGGCTGGTCTGCGCGGATCCGGTCGGTGGGGATCAGGGTGCCGTCGACGATGACGTGGTCGCCCTCGCCGAGGCCGGTGAGGGCTTCGTGCAGGCCGGGCGCCCACGCGGCCAGGACCTCGAGGGTCTCGTCGACGTATCGCCAGGCGGCGGCCTGGGATATCCCGAAACCGGCCCCGAGCCCAGCGAACGTCTCGTTCTTACGCAGGTGGACCAGCGTGAGCAGCGCCTGTTTGAAGCAACCGAGCTTGCGCCACCGGGTGTTGCGGATCCGACGGTGCTCGTACAGCAGCCAGGAGACGTGCTCGACGAGCTCGTGCGGGACATCGAGCATGGCAGGATACGGAACCAACGGGGCCCCTCAGGTCGCCGGTGTGATGAGTGAGATCACCACGCCAACGACGAGGGGCCCCGCCTCGTCACCACCACCGCTGACCAGCCCATTTCACCCCTGCGAGACAGGATGAAAGAGGCTCACTGAGCACCGAGAAATCAAAACCTGGGTCGTCAAGATCCATCGGGACCGTGGTTGCCGGATTCTTACCGTTGTTGTCCGGTCGGTGGGGCGGAGGCTGTGTGTCGGCTCCGGAAGAGGTCGGGGAGGCGGGGTGCGTTGACGAATCCTTCGGCTCGGGCGCTGGCGAGGGCGATCCGCGGCAGGTCGCTGCTTGAGGCGAACAGGATGTAGCGCGGCTCCCAGATGGGACGGTATTTGGCGTTGGCGCGGTAGAGGGATTCGATCTGCCACCAGCGGGAGAAGAAGGTCAGGATCGACCGCCACAGCCGCAGGACGGGGCCGGCACCGAGGCGGGAGCCGCGTTCGAAGACGGAGCGGAACATGGCGAAGTTCAGCGAGACCCGTTCGATGCCGAGTTCCGCAGCGGCGGCCAGCACTTCAGTGACCATGAACTCGAGCAGGCCGTTGTCCGCGCTGCGGTTCCGGCGCATGAGGTCGAGAGACAGCCCGCTGTCGCCCCAGGGGACGAAGCTCAGCAGGGCAGCCAGACTGCCGTCCGCGTCATGGCACTCGACCATGACGCAGCGCCCGTCCTCCGCATCGCCGAGTCGGCCCAGGGCCATGGAGAAGCCGCGTTCGGTGGCACCGTCGCGCCACTGGTCGGCCTTGTCCACGAGCTCTGCCATCTCAGCGTCGGGAATGTCCTGGTGGCGGTGTACCCGGACGGTGTACCCGGCTCGCTGCACCCGGTTGCACGCTTGTCGCAGGCCCCGCATCGCACGGCCCTCGAGGGTGAACTCGTCGCGCTCGACGATTGCCTCGTCGCCCAGTTCCAGGGCGTTCAGGCCGTGCCGAGCATAGACGGCGCCGCCCTCTTCCGAGGCGCCCATGACGGCGGGCGCCCACCCGTGCTCCCGTGCTTCCTCGAGCCACGGCTCGATGGCGCCGGGCCATGCCTCCGGGTCGCCGATCGGGTCACCGGAAGCGAGCGTGACGCCGCCGACGACCCGGTACACCACTGCGGCCTTCCCGCTCGCAGACCAGATCGCCGTCTTGTCGCGCCGCAAGGCAAAGTAGCCCAGTGAATCCCGCTCTCCGTGCTTGGCCAGCAGACTCCGCAGCCGTTGCTCATCCTCGCCGCTCAGCCATTCACTGCTGCGCGGGGCACGGAAGCAGGAATACAGGACCAGCATCAAGGTCAGCGCGCTCAGCACGTTGATCGTCACGTCCACGATACGGGGGACGGCAATCAGTTCTTGGGCCCGCTCCGGCGGTTCGAGCGTCACCATCCTGGCGATTGTGTATCCGAGACGGTCACGCAGCGCGGAGCCCGCCACCGTGTTGGTCCAGGTGACCAATGCCGTACCGAGGGCGACACTGAAGGCCGCCGAGCCGACTCCTACGCCCACCGCGAGGGCGATGTTCGAGCGGTCTCCCTTGGCGACGAATTCCTTGCGCCCCACCAGGAGCATCAGCACGAACAGGGCGGTCAGCCCGGCGGAGAGATAGTTGAAGGGGTGACGGCGGTAACTGGCGTCCGGGTCGGAAAGAGCCAGGAGCACGATCATTGAAACGAGCGTCAGGCCGGCCAGGCCGACGTTGAAGATCCAGGCTGCTCGTTTGCGCCGCCGCATCACGAGCGCCAGGAACAGGGACAGCACCACCGAGACCAGACCTGCTGTCGCCAGGTAGGGGGTGAAGTAGCGCCCGTCCGCATTGTGAATGCGGACCTGGGAGCGGAAGGGCACCGACAGGACCGCCACCAGGTTGAGCGCCGCGACCAGGCGCAAGTACCAGACGGAGCCGCCGGCTGCCCTCCGGCGCCAGCGACCGCGCGAGGCCAGTCCCGTTTCGCCGTCCCCTCGGCGTACCTGTGGTGGCGGGCTGACCTGGGCAGAACGGTCTGCGGACACGAGTATGAGCCTTCCGGAATCGACGGAGCGGTGCCGGGCGCGAACAATTCAAACCGTGAGATGCGCCCTTCGGGACGATCACCATCCAGTCTATGGTCTACAGAGCTGTAGACGGATTGGGATGCTGCCCGCGGCCGTGCTGGGCGCTCTCCGCAACCCGGCGCCGCCGGGGGCCACCACCGTGCAGCGAATTTGAGAGGTGTTGTCTCGGTGGCTCACGGCAGGCAGATAGCCCCGAAGGTAAGGCGCTTCAGGCGGGGGAGGGGGCCGGCGGCAAATGTATCGGGGCCGGCCCCCCCCCAGCGCCGAGGCTGGACTTCGGGCTCGAGGCCAGGGCCGTCGGGCGCGCCTTCGCGGTGCGTGCCCACGGCGGGCTGCTGCCCTCGGCGAAGGTCTCAGATCCAGTCTTTGCGTTTGAACGCGGCGTACAGGACGACGGACAGGATGATGATGGCAGCGGTCGAGGTGATGAACCCCGCCTGGGTGCTGAAGCCGGGGTAGGGGACGTTCTGGCCGTAGAAGCCGGTGATGGCGGTGGGCACGGCGATGATGGAGGCCCAGCTGGTGACCTTCTTCATGATGAGGTTCATGCGGTTTCCCTGGACCGTCAGGTTGGTCTCCATGATCGAAGCGATCATGTCCCGCAGTGACTCGGTCCACTCGCCGGCCCTCAGCACGTGGTCGTAGACGTCCTGGTAGTAGGGCAGCAGCGGCTCGGTCACGATGTGCAAGTCCCGGCGCAGAAGGCTGTTGACGACTTCCCGCATGGGCAGGACGACCCGGCGCAGTCGGGAGAGGCTTTTGCGCAGTTGGTAGGAGGTGCGTTGGACGGTGTCGATCTGCTGGCGGCCTTCCTCGAACAGGAGGTCCTCGATGGTTTCGATGCGGTCGTCGAGGTCCTGCACGGCGGCGAAGTATCCGTCGACGATGTGGTCGAGCAGTCCGTGCAGAAGGTAGCCCACGCCGTGTTTGGCCAGGTCCGCGTTGTTGTCCCAGCGTTCGACGACCTCCTCGATGTCGAAGCGCTCGTCGGGGCGGATGGTGATGAGGGCGCTCTCGGTGACGAAGACCGACAGTTCACTCGTGGACAACTGCCCGGTGTCCGGGGCTGTGCAGACGGCGTAGGCACTGAGGAAGGCGTGGGTGCGGTAGCGGTCGAGCTTGGGACGCTGGTGCTCGTGACGGGCGTCCTCCATCGCCAGTTCATGCAGTCCGAACTCTTCGCTGATCATGGCGAAGTCCGCAGGGGTCGGTGCGCACAGGTCGAGCCAGACCGCCACCCCCGGTTCCGAAATGTATTCCGATATGTCCTCAGCCGGAAAGTCTTCCAGCGCCAATATGCCGTTGCGGTAGAGCCGTGTTCGTGTCGTCATGACCCGCAACCCTAGGCTCGTGCAGTGCGGAGCTGGCAGGAGGGCGGCTCCGGGCCGGGCGGCCAGGGGGCGCCCGACGTCAGGCGTGCGCCCTTCTTACGGGGGATTTGCTGCCGGATTGGGGCTGCGGGCGTTTGAGTGTCCTGCCGAGGACCACACGGAGACCAACGGCGTTCAGTGCTTGCACCTTTCGGGAGGGTACCTACGCCCGGCGTACTCAACGTTCGGCTTTGATACATCCCGCCGCGGCCGCGGGATGCGCCCCGGCACCCCATCGCGGGCATAGTGTGCAGCAGCGGGCGCCGACAGCGATGACGGACATCCCGAAGGGCTCCTACACGGACCTCTGGGCCCTGGCCTCATCTGAGCCTTCAAAAGAGGCGGATGGGGGTTCCGCCGGGGCGCCATAGGCGGCCGCGACGCGCTTGTCGACGGTGCTGGGGAACCTGGGCCGACGACGCTTGTGGGCATGGTGTTTGAGTGTTGATTGGGGATGGTGGGGCATTCTCGTACGGATCTTCGCTTCTTCCCCCGCAGGGAGAATGGCGGGGTTCCCTTGTGGCTGGAACCTTGAGGCGGCAGTTCATTGTTGCGTCGAAGGGAAAGTGTTCATGTCGGTTGAGGCAGGTCTCGAGAACCGCGCCCAGCAGAGTCTCGGCACAGCCGCCGCGCGGAACTTGGCGACCACCACCAAGTCCGTCCCGCAGATGCAGGAGATCACCTCCCGTTGGCTGCTGCGGATGCTGCCGTGGGTCCAGGTGCAGGGCGGTACGTATCGGGTGAACCGACGGCTCAGCTACTCGGTGGGGGACGGGCGGATCACCTTCGTCCAGACCGGCGAGCGAGTCGCCGTCATCCCCGCCGAGCTGGGCGAGCTGCCCGCGCTGCGGGACTACGAGGACGAGGCAGCCCTCACCGAGCTGGCCAACCGCTGCGAGCAGCGCGAGTTCGCGGCGGGCGAGGTCATCGCCACCGCCGGCGACGTCACCGACCGCGTGTTCCTGCTCGCGCACGGCCGCGTCGAGAAGATCGGCACCGGCCCGTACGGCGACGAGACCGAGCTCGGCTTCCTCGCCGACGGGGCGCACTTCGGCGAGCAGGCGCTGGTCTCCGGCGAGGCCGTCTGGGAGTGCACCTACCGCGCCACCACCGGGTGCACTGCCCTGATCCTGACCCGGGCCGACGTGCTCAACCTCGCGGAGCGCGCCGAGTCGCTGCACGCACACCTCGCGATGGCCTCGGCGCAGCCCGACCAGCGCACCAACAACTACGGCGAAGCGGCGATCGACCTCTCCGCGGGCCACGTCGGTGAGGCGGTCATTCCGCACACCTACGTCGACTACGAGGGCTCGCCGCGCGAGTACGAACTCTCCGTCGCGCAGACCGTGCTGAAGGTCCACAGCCGCGTCGCCGACCTCTACAACCAGCCGATGAACCAGACCGAGCAGCAGTTGCGGCTCACGGTCGAGGCGCTGCGCGAGCGCCAGGAGCACGAGCTCATCAACAACCGGGAGTTCGGCCTCCTGACCAACTGCGACTACGACCAGCGCCTCCAGCCGCACGACGGGGTGCCCAGCCCCGACGACATGGACGAGCTGCTCTCCCGGCGCCGCGGCTCCAAGCTGTTCCTCGCCCACCCGCGCGCGATCGCCGCCTTCGGGCGCGAGTGCAACAAGCGTGGCCTGGTGCCCGAGTCCGTCGAGGTGGGCGGCCACCACGTGCCCGCCTGGCGCGGCGTGCCGATCTTCCCGTGCAACAAGATCCCGGTGAGCGAGGCCCGTACGACCTCGATCATCTGCATGCGTACCGGCGAGGCCGAGCAGGGCGTCATCGGGCTCCAGCAGGCCGGCATCCCGGACGAGATCGAGCCGAGCCTGTCGGTCCGCTTCATGGGCATCGACGAGCAGGCGATCATCTCGTACCTGGTCACCGCGTACTACTCGGCCGCGATCCTGGTGCCCGACGCGCTGGGCGTCCTGGAGAACATCGAAGTCAACCGCTGGCGCGGTACCGCAGGCCCAGGTGCCCCCACGGCAGAACCCCCCAAGCACACCAAGCCCTGAGGCCTCCAGTCCGCCGCGCGTTTCGTCCTCGCTCGGTCCCCAAAGGCGGTGCCCGGGCAGGAGACGTGCCCACAGTGTGAGCCTGGCGCAGTGCGCCGGGGTATCGGGGCGCGTGCACTACGTCCGGGGGGAGACCCTCAAAGGCCATGTCATCGCCGTGGCAGCGGGCAGCCACGGCGGCGAGACTGTGGCGATCCGATCGGCGTAGACGCGGAAAGCGTTGCGCCCGGCCTCAGCACCACCGTCGCGGACGAAGGCGGTGCATTGCCGAAGGGCGGCCCGGTGGAGGGCGAGCGGAGCGGTCACGCGTACCGAGTAGCCCTGCTCGTGGCGGGTAATCCGGCCGCCGCGCAGCGCTTCGCGGATCTCGGCGACCTCGGTGGCTTTGAGGTACTCGGCCAGCAGACCGGGCACGTCGATGGTGTGTGCCTGCGCAGGCTCGGGCGATCGCTCCTGACCTTCGACGCCAGCGGGCATGCCGTCGGGTTCGCGCGTGATCTCGCCGACGTCACGGGCGCCGGCTGCGTCGAGGACCGTGCGGACGGCCCTGGGCGCGATGTCGTGCTGCCGGGCGGGCGCCTTCACCGCGATGTCCTTCGCGTACGCGTCGACGATGTCGGCTGCCTGGACCTCGTCGAGCGCGGCCGGGCGCCCCAGCGTCCTGCCCGCCGCCTCGACGGCGACGCCTTCCCTGGTGTCCTCTGCGATCATGTCGCGCTGGACTTCAAGGACCCCGGTGAGCATGGTGACGAACAGCTCGGTCTGCGGGTCGTCGGCCGTGAGGTCGAAGCCGTACCACGCGCCGGTCGCGATGCGCAGGTGCAGACCGCGCCGCTGGAGAACTGCGCGGATCTGAAGGACATCTTGGGCAAAGCGGAACAGCCGCGCCGCCTCCGCGATCCGGATGATGTCGCCGACCGCCGCCTCGTCCAGCAGCCGACAGAACCCGGGCCGGTCGACCGCGTAGACGCGGGACGATGCGGGCGGATCCTCGTACGTGAGCGCACCGGACGCGAGCAGACCGTCCAGAGCACGAAGTTGACGGGCGTTGGTCTGCTCGTCAGTGGAATGCCGCAGATACAGACGGTCAGTCATGTCCCGTCCCCGTCCTCATCGTTCCGGCTGGTGCCAAAACGCGACCGTAGGGGGCGGAAGAGGGAGGCGCCAATCTGGGACGGTCCCGGTGAAGGCGACACTCAAGAATGTCCCTATATCTCCATCTCCCGTCAACGGGTCGACCTCCAGGGACTCAAACGACCGATTCTGGTCCCCGCCCTCTCATCCGACCGGACGAATGGTGAACCTGCTGCCCGCCCTGACCGGGCGATCCGCGACCTGCCCGAGCCCCGTGCGCTGGCTGTGCTGCGGTGCGACGGGTGCGTGGTGCAGCGGTGCGCATGGGGAGGGGCTGGCTACTGGCTGCGGCAGATGCCGGGTGCCGTGCTGAAACTGCGCACGGTGCTGTGCCGTCGTGGGCAGGAGCACGCAGAAGGGCACGCCCCAGTCGTCCGTGGTTTCTTGCCCGCGTGAGATGCGCCTACTTGACGGACCTGGATCAGCCTGGTGCCAGACTTCATCCCATGCCCGTACTTGAGCCCCATCCTCCGCGTTCCCAGAAGAGGCTCCTGCTTCTCCTGGGTCTTATGCTCGCCGTTCCTGCTGTTGTCGCGATCATCGCCACCATCGGTGCCAGACTCGGCTGACTCTGGCGCCGCGGGGCAGAGACGCCCGTCGTTCGCCTGGAGAAGGACGGGGGAGATGGTGTCGCCGGCCCGTACGCCCTTCGATCCCGATGACCTAGCCGCCAGCCCCCAAGGGAGCAGGATGTAAGACGCCATCCGCTTTCCGAACGTGATCGTTCAGTTCGGGCTGGGTGGGCATGAACTTCGGTTGTCGGCGGGAGAGATGGGTGTGGTCCGTCCGTTCGTCTCGTTGGTGGGGGGTGGCTGGTGCCGTCGGTGCTCGGTCTGCTGGAGGCCCGGGAGAAAAAGATCCGGGAAGAGGTCGCGCGTTTGCGGGAGGAGGCTGAGCGAGTGCAGGCCGTGCTCGGTGAGGCAGAACTCGCGCTGCAGCGTCTGGTGGATGCCCGGATCACGGTGACCGAGGTGCTGACCGGGCCGCCCTCCGCGGCAGCGGATCCGGCTCCGGGGGCGATGACGGGATCCGTGGTGCCGCACCGGACCGAGGGCGTGGCGACGTCCGTCCTGGCACCGGATTACCAACGCATCGTGGAGGTAGTGGAATCGGACGCGGGCCGGGCAGGTCTGCGGTGTCAGGAGCTGGCCGTGGCCCTCGGCCTGGACGTGGTCCCGGCGAAGGTCGAGGGACTGCGGTCGAAGGCGAAACGCCTGGTGGAGAGGGGTTGGATCCTGCAGGTGAGGCCGGGGGTGTTCACCGCACTCGCGACGCCGGCCGGCTGAACGCCCCCGGACGGCGTCCGGCGAGACGGCCGCTCATGAGCATGGTCATGGACCACAGCACCATGGCCTCGTGCATGACGGGCAGTGCCTCGTAGTCACGTACCAGCCGACGCGAACGCATCAGCCAGCTCAGCGTTCTCTCCACCACCCACCGTCTCGGCAGCACCACGAAGCCCGTGGTGTCATCAGAGCGTTTGACGATGTTCAGAGTGAGGCGGAGCCTCTTCGCCGCCCAGTCGACCAGGCGTCCGGCATAGCCGCCGTCCGCCCAGACGAGGCGGATGGAGAAGTGCAGTTCGCGCAGCCGTGTGAGCAGGGGCACCGCGGCGTCGCGGTCCTGCACGCTCGCCGCGGTCACCAGGACCGCCACGACCAGGCCGAGACAGTCCACCACCACGTGCCGCTTGCGGCCTCCCACCTTCTTTCCGCCGTCCCACCCCGACGTCGAGCGCGGGACGTTCGCCGCGGCCCGAACCGACTGCGAGTCCACGATCGCGGCCGTCGGATCCGGTGAACGGCCTTCCCCGGCCCGGACCTTGTCGCGCAGCCGGTCGTGCAACTCGGCGAGCAGCCCCGTGGCCTGCCAGCGGCGGGCGAAGGCATGCACCCGCCGAAACGGCGGGAAGTCACAGGGCAGGTTCGCCCACTTCACGCCGTTGTCGACGACGTACCGGATCGCGTCGAGCATGACCCGGTGGCAGTAGCCTTCCGGTCGCCCTCCCCGGCCCGCAAGCCACGCCGGCACCGGCAGCGCAGCCCGGACGACCTGCCACTCCGCCTCCGTCATGTCCGAGCCGTAGCACGGGGTTCGCCCCCGCTGGTCACTCGCGTTCCCGAACCGGTGCGCGAGACAATCGCACAGTGACACGCGGGAGTTGGACGCGACGGGCACGGTCACGCAAGACTGCGGCAACAGGGTCTCCTTGGTGCTCGAGTGGCTTCGCAACCCCGAGCTACCGAGGGGACTCTGTCTTCATGCGCCGGCGCCGCCGCGATCACCCGATCAAGAACTCAGTTCGACTGATCACGCTCACCTACCGGTATGCGGAAGCCTTCTAAGGCCCGGCGCGGGGTCAGTGGGTGGTGGTACCCATGTTGCGGGCCTCTTCCACGCGGGCGCGGAGGAAGGGCATGATCCCCCGCACCAGCAGCGACCGCTGCCAGTGCTGCGCCTGTCGCCAGACCTTGAGCGCGTCGCCTCCGTCCGGCTCGGCAGGTGCAGCAGTTCTGGTCGTGGCCGCGGCCGTCGGTCGGTTGCGTACCGCTGTGGCCATCAGCCAGATCACGTCGGCCAGGAGGCCGGTGCCTGCGACGGCCGCGCAGATCCATCCCATCGCCTGGAACTCGCCGGCCAGTTGTGGCTGGCTGCTCGCCAGGTGCAGGCCGTAGCCGAAGAACAGGAAGACGGCCGCGGCGATCGCTGCCAGTGCCGGGACGAGCACGGCCAGCACGGCGGGCAGTTGGTCGGAGGTGCTGGCGGACACGTCGGTGCGGCGCAGCCGCAGCAGCCCGTGATACTCGGCTGCTGCCGCGGCAGCGATGCTCTCCTGGGCCTCCCAGGCCAGGGCGTGCAGTTGTCCGGCGGTGATCACCCCGCCGCTGGCGCTTAGCGCCTGCTGGATCTCGGCTGATTCCAGGGCCTGTTGGAGGGCCTGCTCGAAGGCGGGCAGGTCCTCTTCACTGAGATGGTCACACCACCTGCTGTGTGGGTCCCCGGTGCAGGTTCCGCGCATGTGCTCCCCCTGTTGTGGGCCGTATCGGGCAAGACCGGCCCGCACGAAGTCTGCCGTGCGTCCCCGGCGGACGGGGCGTGAGAGGCCTCGCAATCATTATCGAGTTGCGCAACCTCTAAAGTGTCGCCATGGATGCGGAAGACACAGCAAGTTGGGAAGCGGCTGTGCTCGACGGCGGGCCCGCGCACGGCCTGCGCCTGCGAGTGGCGGGCCGGCCGGCGATCGTCCAGGTGACATACCCGTGCGCGGTGGAACAGTCGGCGGAGAACGTGAAGGTCCAGGCGCTGTTCATCTACCGGCGGGACACGCGTCGACGTGCCGGCGGTGTTCAGCCGGTGCGCTACGGCTTCGATGCGGCCAGCCCCTGAGCCGTGGCCCTTCAGCTGCTGTTGACGTGCTCCTGGACGGTGCGAGCCGAGGCCGCATCACCGGGAGCGGTCTGGATCGTCCGGTGGGGTGCCTCCGGCTGCGCGGCCGGGGGAGAGTCCGCAGGGGCCGCCGCCTGGGCGCCCTCCTGCTTCATCGCCTTCGTCTCGCTCTTGAGGATGCGCAGGGACTTGCCCAACGCCCGGGCGGTATCGGGGAGTTTCTTCGACCCGAACAGCAGGATGATCACAATCGCCAGGATCAGCAGATGCCACGGCTCCAGCCCGTTGCGGAACATTCCGCCCCCGCTTCATCTCGTCGAGCCAGGACGCCTCGGCAGGATGCGCCCACGGGAAAGATTGCTACATTGCGCAACTGTACAACTGTGGGGTGGGTTGAGTCGGCCCCTTTTCTTTGTGAGCCGTACGGACAAGGGGCGCGCGGATGGCGGGCAGTCGTAAGGCGTCGAGTCGGCGTCGTGGTGGCGGCCGGGCTCCGGCGGCGAGCCGGCGGCGCAAGCGCAGCAAGACGAAGATCGGCATCGGGATCGCGGTCTCGCTGCTCGTGCTGCTGACGGCCGGCGCCGGCTGGATCTACCTTCAGCTCGACGCCAACATCGAGACCTTCGGTTCGGACGGAATCTCCGACAACCGCCCACCCGCCTCCGCGAACGGGTCGAACGTGCTGGTCATCGGCACGGACGCACGGACCGGCGGCAACAGCGACCTCGGCGGCGGCGACAAGAGCGACATCGGCCGCTCCGACACCGCCTTCCTGCTGCACACCTATACCGACCAGAAGCACGCCGTCGCCGTCTCCATCCCCCGCGACACCCTGGTCGACATCCCGCCGTGCAAACTCCCCGACGGGAATTGGACCAAGCCCCAGGCCAACACCATGTTCAACGCGGCCTACTCCGTGGGCCAGACCCCCAAGGGCAACCCCGCCTGCACCCAGAACACCGTCGAGAAGCTGACCGGCCTGCGCGTCGACCACACGGTCGTCGTCGACTTCAAGGGCTTCGCCACGATGACCGAGGCCGTCGGCGGGGTCCAGGTCTGCCTGCCCCAGGACATCTACCAAAAAGACCTCAACCCCAACCGGCCCACCCGCGGTACCCAGATCTTCGCCAAGGGTCCCCAGAGCGTCTCCGGCCAGAAAGCCCTGGACTACGTACGCATCCGGCACGGCATCGGCGACGGCTCCGACATAGGCCGCATCAAACGCCAGCAGGCCTTCGTCGCCTCCTTGCTGAAGAAAGTCAAGAGTGATGGCATGAGCCCCACCAGCCTGCTCCCGCTCGCCAACGCCGCGACCGAGTCGCTGACCGTGGACCCTGGGCTCGGTTCCGCCCAGAAGCTGATCTCCTTCGCCATGTCGATGAAGAATATCGACCTGCACAACACCAAGTTCGTCACCCTGCCCTGGCGTTACCAGGGTGCGCGGGTCGCGATCGTCCACCCGGACGCCGAAGCCCTGTGGGCTTCGCTCAAGGCCGACCGCACCCTCGACGGCCAGGACGCCGGAAACCACCACGACGAACAAGTCAGTGATTCATCCCCGTCACCCAGCGCCACGGAATCGGTGTCCGGCACGGGCATCTCCGTCGCCGTGTACAACGGCACCACCGTCACCGGACTGGCCGCCCGCGCCGCCGACGCCCTCAAGCAGCACGGCTTCACCGTCACGAGCACCGGCACCGCCGCGGTCCGCACCCAGAGCAAGACCGTCATCGAGTACGGGCCCGGCGAGAAGGACCAGGCCGAGAAGACCGCCCAAATCTTCCCCGGCGCCGAAGTCACCGCTACGGCCAAGCCCAGAGTCAAGATCATCCTGGGCAAGGTCTACGCCGCCGACCCGGCCGCGCCGACATCCACCGCACCGAGCGCGGTGCCCTCCGGCGTCGCCGGGGGCGCCCGCTCCGCCGACGACGACCCCTGCTCCAACCTCTCCTACGGCTGAGCACCGGGGCTACACCTCGGTCCAGGCCGGGCAGGAGCATCGAGGGCCCGCTGGCGCTTGCCACATGCCTGGTGGCGCCAGTCGATGCCCTGGGCGAGGACGCTCTTGCCGACGCTGGTGTTCAGTCTCTTTGGGTGCGGTTAGGAACACCTTTCTTCGACTCGCTGAGCGATGCGACCGACGTCGGGTACGCCGTGGGGTAGGGCGTCGGCGCGGCCGCAATCGGCGCATCGCTGGGCCGGGCACGGTGGCTCAGAATTGGCTCACTGCCGTAGGAGTAGTGGCTCTTATCCGCCATGGACGCACAAAAACAACGTCGAACGGACAGAAAACCTTCATATGAGAGTTCGATGAAGAGCCGCTACTCGGCGTAATCTCGCCGCCAGCGTCCGTTAGCCTCGGCAGAGGATCGACGCCAAGGCGGTCAACCGTTCGATGTGCGTCCTGCCCCTTGGCTGCGGCACAACGGGTTCCGCGCCGTCTTTCGAGCCGCAGACCAGCAAGTAAAGGTTGATGGACGTCATCGAGAATCGTGGTTTCGCCACTGGCGCGATCTGGCCCGCCGCTCCCGCCGCTCCCGCCCGGACGCTGCTCGACATCCTGGTGGCCTCTGCCGAGGCGTATCCGCACGCCCCCGCCCTGGACGCGGGCGGCACCGTGCTCGACTATCGGGCGCTGATGCGCGAGGTGGACGAGTTCGCCGGGCGGCTCGCGGCGTACGGGGTCGGCAGCGGCGACCGGGTCGGTGTCCGGGTGCCCTCGGGCACCTCGGACCTGTACGTCGCCATCCTGGCCGTGCTGCGGGTCGGCGCCGCGTACGTGCCGGTGGACGCCGACGACCCCGACGAGCGGGCCGCGATGATCTGGGAGGACGCCCAGGTCTGCGTGGTGCTCGGCGCGGGCCGGAGTATCACGCCCAGCCCGACCGTGCGCCCCGGCGGGCGGCCTTCCTGGCCTACCCCGGACGACGACTGCTGGATCATCTTCACCTCCGGCACCACTGGACGGCCCAAGGGCGTCGCGGTCAGCCACCGCAGCGCTGCGGCCTTCGTGGACGCCGAGGCCCGGATATTCCTCCAGGGCGCGCCGGTCGGACCGGGCGACCGGGTGCTGGCCGGCCTGTCCGTCGCCTTCGACGCCTCCTGCGAGGAGATGTGGCTGGCGTGGCGGCATGGCGCCTGCCTGGTGCCCGCGCCGCGCTCGCTGGTCAAGACCGGCACCGACCTCGGCCCCTGGCTGGTCGAGCGCGGGATCACCGTGATCTCCACCGTGCCGACGCTGCTGGCGCTGTGGCCGGTGGAGTGCCTGGAGCGGGTCCGCCTGGTGATCGTCGGCGGCGAGTCGTGCCCGCCCGAGCTGGTGGAGCGTGTCGCCTCGCCGCAGCGCGAGTTCTGGAACACCTACGGACCGACCGAGACCACCGTCGTCGCCACCGCCGCCCAGATGTTCCCGGGCCGGCCGGTCCGGATCGGCGTCCCGCTGGACGGCTGGGAGATCGCCGTCATGGACGAGCAGGGCCACCCGGTGGCCTGGGGCGGCACCGGCGAGCTGGTGATCGGCGGCGTCGGCACCGCCCGCTACCTGGACCCGGCCAAGGACGCCGAGAAGTACGGCGGCAGCCCCTACCTGCACAGCCCGCGCGTCTATCGCAGCGGCGACCTGGTCCGCGCAGAGCCCGACGGCCTGATCTTCGTCGGCCGCGCCGACGAGCAGGTCAAGCTGTCCGGCCGTCGGATCGAGCTCGGCGAGGTGGACGCGGCGCTCCAAGCCCTGCCGGGCGTGCGTGCCGCCGCCGCGGCCGTCCGCACGACCCCGGCCGGCGGTGAGCTGCTGGTCGGCTACCTGGTGCTGCACCCGGGCGCGCCGTACGACCCCGCCGCCGCCCGCGCCTTGCTGCTGGAGCGGCTGCCGCAGGCGCTGGTCCCGGTGCTGGCCACCGTGGACGGGCTGCCGACGAAGACCTCCGGCAAGGTCGACCGCAACGCGCTGCCCTGGCCGCTGGCCACCTCCGGCCCCGACCAGTCCGCCGCCGGGCCGCGCCCGACGGGCACGGCCGGCTGGCTGGCCGAGCAGTGGGAGGCCCTGCTCGGCATGCCGGTCGGCACCGACGGCGACTTCTTCGCGCTCGGCGGCACCAGCCTGGCCGCCGCCAAGCTGGTCTCGGTGCTGCGCACCCGCTGCCCCGGCATCTCCGTCGCGGACATCTACGCCCACCCCAGGCTGCTCGGCCTCGCCGCCAAGCTGGACGAGCTCAGCGGCCCGGCCCGCCAGGAAAGGCAGGTGCGCCCGACCCCGCGCCGGGTCGGCGTGATCCAGTTTCTGGTGCTCGCCGTCCTCTACACGATCAGCAGCCTGCGCTGGGTGATCGGCCTGACGGCCCTGGACAACCTGACCTTCGGCACCCTGCGCTGGGCACCGCACACGTCCTGGTGGGTGATCCTCACTGGCTGGTTCCTGCTGTCCAGCGCCCCCGCCCGCCTGGTGATCGGCGCCGGAGCGGCCCGGATGCTGACCGCCGGCATGAAGCCGGGCAACTACCCGCGCGGCGGCTCGGTGCACCTGCGGATCTGGACGGCCGAGCGGGTGGTCACGATGTTCAACGTCGCCTCCCTGATGGGCACCCCCTGGGCCGGACGCTACGCCCGGGTGCTCGGCTGCCGGGTCGGCAAGAACGTCGACCTGCACTCGATGCCCTCGGTGACCGGCCTGGTCAAGCTCGGCGACGGCTGCTCGATCGAGCCGGAGGTCGACATCACCGGCTACTGGCTGGACGGCGACATCCTGCACCTCGGCGCGCTGGAGGTCGGCCCGGAGTCCCGGGTCGGCACCCGCTCCACGCTGCTGCCGGGCGCCAAGGTGGGCGCCTGGGCCGAGGTCGCCCCGGGCAGCTCGGTGCTCGACCCGGTCGCCGACGGCGAGTACTGGCACGGCTCCCCAGCCCGCCCGTCGGGCCGCCCCGCGAACGGCTGGCCCGCGCCGGACCACCGACGCTCCCGCTTCTGGGACCTGATGTACGGCGTCGCGCTGCTCGGATTCGGCCTGCTGCCGCTGCTCGCCGCGGCGCCGTCGCTGCTGCTGCTGTACCCGCTGATCGACACCGACAAGACGCTCGTCCCGGCGATGGTCCAGATGATCGTGGCCACGCCGCTGCTGGTGCTGGTCTCGCTGGCCACCTACTCGCTGCTGCTGATCCTGGTGGTCCGGCTGTTCAGCGTGCCCATCAAGCCCGGCTACCACCCGGCGCACGGCAAGGTCGCCTGGTGCACCTGGATCGTCTCCAGCCTGATGAACGGCGCGCGCGGCACCCTCTTCCCGTACTACGCCAGCCTGTTCACCCCGGTCTGGCTGCGCCTGCTGGGCGCGAAGGTGGGCCGCCGGGTGGAGGCGTCCACCGTGCTGACCATCCCCAAGCTGATGCAGGTGGACGACGGCGCCTTCCTCGCCGACGACACCCTGATCGCGCCGTACGAGGTGCGGGGCGGCTGGCTGCGGATCGGCGTCTCCCGGGTCGGCCGCCGGTCCTTCGTCGGCAACTCCGGCATCGTCGGCCCGGGCCGCGAACTGCCCGACGACGCCCTGGTCGGTGTGCTCGCGGACGCCCCCGAGCGGTCCGAGCCCGGCTCGTCCTGGCTCGGCCGGCCCGCCATCGCGCTGCCCCGTGTCGCCGACGGCGGCGACCCGAGCCGCACCTACGACCCGCTCCGCCGGCTGATGCTGGCCCGTGCGGTGGTCGAGCTGTGCCGCTTCCTGCCGATCGTCTGCACCGCGCTGCTCGGCGACGTCGCCTTCGGCGCGCTGCAGGACGTGGTGGACCGGTTCGGCCTGGCGGCCGGGGTGGCCGGCGGCGGGCTGATCCTGCTCGGCCTCGGCGTGGTCGCCTGCGCGATGACGACGCTGGCCAAGTGGCTGCTGGTCGGCCGGTTCACGGTGGGCGAACATCCGCTGTGGTCCAGCTTCGTGTGGCGCAACGAGTTGTACGACGTCTTCGTCGAGGAAGTCGCGATGCCCTGGCTCGGCAGCACACTGATCGGCACGCCGTTCCTGAACATCTGGCTGCGCAGCCTTGGCGCGAAGATCGGCCGCGGTGTGTGGTGCGAGACGCACTGGCTGCCGGAGACCGACCTGATCACGCTGGAGGACGGCGTGAGCGTGAATCGGGGCACGGTGCTGCAGACCCACCTGTTCCACGACCGGGTGATGCGGCTGGACACCGTCCACCTGCAGGAGGGCGCCACCCTCGGCCCGCATTCGATCGTGCTGCCGGGCTCCCGGCTCGGGACGGCCGCCACGGTCGGCGCCCACTCCCTGGTGATGCGCGGCGAGGAACTCCCGGATGGCACCCACTGGCTGGGCAATCCCGTCGCCGCCTGGCCCTCCGGCAGCCCGCAGGCCCAGGCCCGGCACCGGCACTCGGCGGGCCGCCACCGCGGCCGCCGCCCGGGCCGGGCGCTAGCCCGCCAGCAGGTCGGTGTGTAGGAAGAGCGAACCGGGGTGAGGTGTATCAGGAGCGAGGACTCGGTGGCGAGGATTGCTTCCAGGTGACGAAGGTCCCAGCCGCTCCCTGCACGCCGGACGGGCTGAGGGTGATGTCGGGCTTGGCGGACACCAGGCCAACGTAGTCGTGGGTCCCTGCCGCCTGCCGGGTGACCGAGACATGGCAGATCGTCCCCGCACCGCAGAGCGCGAGGTAGACCTGGTCCGTCTGGTCGAAGACGCTGATCCAGTAGGGGCCCGCCGCGACATCCATATTGGTCTCCGCGGTGAGCGTCACATACTGGCCCACGGCTGGCTCCCGGGCCGAGGCCAGGAGCGTCAGCCAGCGTGACCCGACCGGCTGTGAACCCGCGCCCGCCGCGGGTTTGGGAATGGTCCGGGGGCCAGCGGCCGGGTCGTAGGCATCATCGGGCACACTCCCGACAGGACCCTGCTGCCCCGCGCGAACAGCCGGGGCGCCCATCCCCGCGCCTGGTGACTTTTCTTGCGAGACAGCAGGAACAGCACCCGACACAAGGACCACGGCCATGGCCGACACCACGACAGCCGGCCTGCGCGCCCGCACCGTTGCCCTCATGCCCCGCGCTCCCTACCGTCAGCTGATGCCCCCATCATGGACGGCAGCACGCCGCCGCACAGCAACACCTTCCCCGGCGTTCGGGTGAAACGGGCCGGGCCGATCCCCGCACACCGAATGTGGCGGTGCGCCCGTCGCGAAACGCACGAGTCACCGCTGTCCAGCCGCCGGGGCTGTCCGGGCTGTGCCAGTCCAGTTCGCGGGCGGCATCAACGGGCCTGGACACACCCCTGTAGCTGCCGATGATCCAGACCGGGCGCTTGGGCTGGAGGAGCCTTCTGCGGGCTGAGGCGGCGGCCAGACGGGCCGTGAGCCGGACTGCCGGCAGCGCGCCCGGCGGGCGTACTGAGGGGCCACGGCGTACAGTCCGCTCCAGGTACGCCGAGCAGTCTGGTCGGAGAGATCGTCCGCCTGTCCAGGAGCCTGTCCCATGCCGCATCGTCCGCCAGGGCACATCACGCAGAAGCGCCGCGGCAGATCCCTGCTGCTTGGGTTCCGGCGCAGCGGCTCGGTCGCCTATCTGGCGGTACATCTGCACGGAAACATCGATGCTGTTAGTGCCGAAGAGGTCGGCAGGCTGCTCGACGAAGCACTGAGGGGCGGGCCGGAGGCCCTCGACGTCGATCTGTCCGAGGTGGAGCACATCAGCACCGACGGAATTGTCCCGCTCTTCTCCGCGCTCAAGAAGGCACGTTTGAGTGGCACTCACATGATGGTGGTCGGTGCTTCGCCACACGTATGGGCGGCGCTGCACAGGGTCGGGTTCGACCGGGCCCTGGGGCGCCCGCAGGGTGGTGGTTCTTGAATCGGCAGTGCCCTTGTCGCGGTCCGGACCGGGCACGGGACGATGGGCCGAGTATGTCGGGGAGACGAACGGATCCCCGCCCAGCTGACGCGGCCGACGGTCGTAGTCGCCCGAGGCCGCGGTCAGCACTTCGGCTGAAGCCGTCGTACCCAGGCCGGTACGGTAGTCCTTGAACTGGACGTTCAGTTGAAGGGGTGGGCTGGAGTATGGCGGGCGAGACACTGGTGACGGTGGTGGGCAACCTGACCGCCGATCCTGAACTGCGCCACACCGCCTCCGGGATGCCCGTCGCGGGTTTCACGATCGCCTCCACGCCCCGGGTGTTCAACCGCGAGCGCAACGAATTCGTCGACGGGGACCCCCTGTTCCTGCGCTGCTCGCTGTGGCGCCAGGCGGGTGAGAACGCTACCCAGTCGCTGACCAAGGGCTCTCGCGTGATCGTCACTGGAAGGCTGCGGCAGCGCACCTTCGACGACAAGGAGGGCCAGCGCCGCACCACCGTCGAGATCGACGCCGAGGACGTCGCTGTCTCCCTGATGTACGCGCGGGCGACCGTCACCAAGACCTACCGCCCTGGCGCGCCGCAGTCAGCGCCGACCGCCTCGGCAGGCCAAGCCCTGCCCCAAGGCTCGTCTCCGGCCGGGCCCCACTCGTTCTAACCGAGCTTCAAAGCTGGGTGGAGATGGCGGTTGGTGCTCTCAACTCGCTGGTCACCGGCTTGAGAGCGGCCGCATGATGGGCACTTCAGCCGTACGACGAAGGGACCTACCCGTGGTAGCTCTGCCGCCTCTCACGCTGGAGCAGCGCCGCGCTGCGCTGGACAAGGCCACCGCCGCGCGCCGGGAACGGGCCGGGGTGAAGGATGCACTCAAGCACGGCAGCCTCTCCCTGCCCGAGGTGTTGGCCAGCGACTCCGAGGCTGTCCGCAAGATGCCGGTGCGTGTGCTGCTGGAGGCGCTCCCGGGCATTGGTTCGGTACGCGCCGGGCAGTTGATCTCTGACCTCGGTATCTCCGAGCGCCGCCGCGTCCGTGGACTGGGCACCGCTCAGCGAGCCCGCCTCCTTGCCCTCTTCCCGCCCCGGGACTGACCGCGGCAGCTGGCCTGCTGTCAGCCCCGCGAGCCTGATCCAGCCCGGCAGCTTCCGCCTGCGCCCGGCCTATTTCCGGCCGTGGGTCCATTGCGTTCGCCATCTGTAGAGGCGGTCGAGGCCAGCCTGGAAGCCGTAGATGTAGGCGGCTTCGCGGCGGAGGTTCAGCTGTCCGGTGTGGTTATCGATGAGGGCGACGGCGCAGGTGGGGGCGTGGGGATTGTGTTCGTCGAGGCCGATGGTCAGCTGGCCGTCGGGGAGGCAGAAGGTGACGGTGGCGCGGGCGAAGGCGGGAGTGGCGTCGCAGGTGTAGACGAAGATGAGCAGGCGACGGAAGCGTTCGCGGTGGTCGAGCTTGATGGAGAGCGGGGGCGCATGAGGCGTACGGGTAGCCGGCCAGCGACAATCGGAACCTATACGCAGCCGTCCAAGTGACCACCTGGATACGGGAATCGAGACGGGTCGGCCAGTCACCGTATGTGAGCATGGACCTGCGGACGCTGTGGATACAGGTCGAAGGCGACCGCCGATAGTGCAAGTGCCGCACCAGCTGCCCCTGAAGGCGCCGACACTGACCGCGCCTACGGAGGTCGGTTACGTCTTCGCCGCGACCGCTGCGCTGCGGACCTTGACGGTTACACGCGGGCCGAGTACCCGTGTGTAACCGGCTGGGCCGAGGGGTCAGAGCGTGCCGTGGGAGCGTTCTGCAACAGGGCGGGCCGAGGAGGTATCTCCCGGGGCGGTCTGAATGGTGCGTGGTGCCTCGGGGGTAGCCGGGCCGGGCTCGGGGGATGCCGTCGGTGGCGTGCTGCCTTCTTCCTTCATTGCCTTGGTCTCGCTCTTGAGGATGCGCATCGACTTGCCCAGCGCCCTGGCGGCGTCCGGCAGCTTCTTGGAGCCGAACAGCAGCACGATCACGGTCACCAGGATCAGCAGATGCCACGGTTCCAGCGCATTTCGGAACATTCCATCCTCGCCTTCCTCTCGCAGAGCCGGACGGGAGAGTCAGGGGCGTACCCGCCGGAAAGATTGCTACATTGCGCAACTGTACAACTGTGGGGTGGGATCAAGGCGTCCCCTTCTTCGGTATAGACCGCACGGACAAGGGGCGCACGGATGGCGGGCAGCCAGAAGGTGTCGGGTCAGCGTCAGGCTGGTGGCCGGGCCGTGGCGGCGGGCCCGCCGCGCAAGCGCAGCAGAGTGAAGATCGGGATCGTCATAAGCGTCTCGCTGCTCGTGCTGCTGACCTCCGGGGCGGGCTGGATCTACATCCAGCTCGACGGCAACATCGCGACGTTCGGTGCGGACGGAATCTCCGGCGACCGGCCGCCTGCCTCCTCGAACGGGCCGAACGTGCTGGTCATCGGCACGGATGCGCGGACCGGTGGCAACAGCGCTCTGGGCGGCGGCAACAAGAACGACATCGGCCGGTCCGACACTGCCTTCCTGCTGCATGTGTACGCCGATCGGAAGCACGCCGTCGCCGTTTCCATTCCCCGCGACACCCTGGTTGGTATCCCTGCCTGCAAGCTGCCCGATGGCAGTTGGACCAGTCCGCAGAGCAACACCATGTTCAACGCGGCCTATTCGGTGGGCCGGTCCGCCAAGGGAAATCCGGCCTGCACCCAGAACACCGTCGAGAGGCTGAGCGGGCTGCGCGTCGACCACACCGTGGTCGTCGACTTCAAGGGTTTCGCGAAGGTGACCGAGGCGGTCGGCGGCGTCCAGGTCTGCCTGCCCCAGGACATCTACCAAAGAGACGTCAATCCCCACCTCACCACCCGCGGTGCCCAGATCTTCGCCAAGGGCCCGCAGACCGTCTCCGGCCAGAAAGCCCTCGACTACGTACGCATCCGGCACGGTATCGGCGACGGCTCCGACATGGGACGCATCAAACGCCAGCAGGCCTTCGTGGCCTCTCTGTTGAAAAAGGTGAAGAGCGACGGGCTGACTCCCACCAGCCTGCTTCCGCTGGCCAATGCCGCCACGCAGTCCTTGACCGTGGATCCCGGGCTCGGCTCGGCCGACAAGCTGATCTCGTTCGCCATGTCGATGAAGAACATCGATCTGCACAACACCAAGTTCGTCACGCTGCCCTGGCGTTACCAGGGTGCGCGGGTCGCGATCGTCCGCCCGGACGCCGAGGCGTTGTGGGCCGCGCTGAAGGCCGATCGCACCCTCGACGGGCAGGACGCGGGCACCCATCACGACGAGCAGGCCGGCGATTCATCCCCGTCACCCAGCACCATGGAGTCGGTGTCCGGCACGGGCATCTCCGTCGCCGTGTACAACGGCACCACCGTGGCAGGCCTGGCCGCCCGCGCCGCGGATGTGCTCGGGCAGCACGGCTTCACCGTCACCAGCACCGGCATGGCCATGGTCCGTACCCAGAGCAGAACCGTGATCGAGTACGGCCCCGGTCAGAAAGGCCAGGCCGAGAAGGCCGCCCAGGTCTTCCCTGGCGCTGAAGTCACCACTGCGGCCACACCAGGCATCAAGATCATCCTGGGCAAGTCCTACACCGCTGCCCCGGCCGCGCCCGCATTCGTCGAACCGAGCATGGTGCCCTCCAGCATCGCCGGGGCCCGCTCCGCCGACGACGACCTCTGCTCCAACCTCTCGTACGGCTCAGTACGAGTCCCACCCGCCCGACGCACCTGAGGAGAATCTCCCATGCCCGCCTATCCCCGGGCCGCACGGCCGAGCTGGGCCACGGCTCTGGCCGGGTTGCTGCTCGCCCTGGCCGCCGCCCTCATCCCCGTTCCCGCGCATGCCGCGAGCGGCACGGCGGCGGTGGCCGACGCACTCAAGAAGAGCCCGGTCTACGTCGATCCGCGGGCCGAGGCCCAGCTGCCGAAGCCGGATGCCGAGGCGCTCGCGAAGAAGATCAAGGATGCGGACAAGCCGGTCTTCGTGGCCGTCCTGCCGCAGAGCGCCGAATTTCCTTCCGGCTCTGTCCTAAAGGACGTGCGCTCGCTCACCGGCATCACCGGGCTGTACGCGATCCGGCTCGGCGATGGCTTCAACGCGGGAGCCGATCGGCAGGTGATGGCCAAGAACGCCGTCGAGAACCTGGTGGGCGCCGTCAAGCGGTCCTCGCCTGCGGACGCGAAGACGGAGCTGAACGCCTTCGTCGACCAGGCCCTCCACCAGGCCAAGGGCAAGGCACCCGGCTCCTGGTCGGGCAGGAGCGAGGACGGCTCCGCCACCGCTACGTGGCTCGCCGTCGGCGGAGTGCTCGTGGTGGGCGGCGGCGCCGGATACGCCTTTCTGAGGCGGTCGCGGAAGAAGCGTGAGGAGCGCGAGCGCGCCGAACTGGACGCCCTGCGCACCGTGGTGGACGAGGACATCACCGCCTACGGCGAAGAACTCGACCGACTCGCCTTCACACCCTCCGAGTCCAGCGCCACTGACGCCATGCGCAAGGACTACGAGCACGCCCTCGACGCCTACGACAAGGCGAAGGAGCAGATGGCGGCCGCCCGTTTGCCGCAGGACGTCTCGCCGGTGACCGAGACGCTCGCCGACGGCCGGTTCGCCCTGGCCACCCTGGAAGCCCGGCGCGCTGGCCGACTTCTGCCCGAGCGCCGACTGCCGTGTTTCTTCGACCCCCGCCACGGCCCTTCGGTGACCGACGTTCAGTGGGCCCCGCCCGGGGGCAGCCCGCGCCCGGTTCCGGCCTGCGCCGACGACACCGCACGCGTCAACTCCGGGCAGGACCCCGAAGCCCGCACGGTCCACACCGACCAGGGCCCGCAGCCGTACTGGAACGCCGGGCCCGCCTATGCCCCTTGGGCGGGCGGCTACTTCGGCGGCGCCGGTGGCATCCTCGGCGGCCTCCTGGTGGGCACCATGCTCGGCGGCCTGATCAGCGCGCCGAGCGCGTTTGCCGAACCGGGCTTCGCCGGACCCGAAAGCCTGCCCGGCGGCGGCGAGTCCAGCGGCTCCGACTTCAACCCGGCCGACTTCTCCGGAAGTTTTGGCGGCGGCGGGTTCGGCGGTGACTCGGGAGGCGACTTCGGCGGCGGCGACTGGTAGCCGTCACTCGCGGCCTGGCCCCGGGACAGCAACCGAGGCCAGGTCCGTCCCTCCATGCATCTGTCGGCCAGTTCGCCAGCGAGCGCCCATGCACTGACGGCGCAGCGCGAACTGCTTCCGGCCTCAGGTGCCCACAGAACGCAGGAGATGTTCGGGGGATTGATCGGCGGTCCGCCTGAGCTGACGCATCATCAACTGCACGACGGCGACGATGTCCTGGTCGTCCACGTAGTAGATCTGGCGGCGCCCTTCGCGGCGTGAGCCCACAAGGCCGGCGAGCTTGAGCTTGGCCAGGTGCTGGCTCGTCGCAGGAAGCGCGCCACCCAACCGCTCCGCGAGCCTCGACACATCGCTCTCGCCCTGCGCCAGCGCCCACACGATGTGCAGGCGCGCGGGCGAGGCCAGCAGGCCGAACGCCGCAGCGGCGTCCGCCAGGACCTCCGCGGACGGGTCCGTGAACTCGCCGCTGCCCGCTGCCATCTCGTCCACCCTCCCTCGCGTCCCGGTCACCTCCCGTGCCCGGGCGCACCCCCAGTGTAGGCGCGGCGCCCGTCGCCCACCGTCAGACGCCCTGCACACCCTCCACATAGTTACGCAACTGCGCAACAGACCGTTGTCCGTCAAGCCTCCAGCGTCCCCCGGTCAGCCGCGGCTGTGCATGAACGGGGGACGCTGGTGCCGCGCGGAGCCGCCTTGGGACCCCGCCGATGACGGCGGGCTCCAAGGCTCACTCGGCTAGGCGGACGCGTTCTGCTACGTGGACGTGTTCTGCGTGGAGTTCTCCGGAGCCGGTCACCGCAACGTACGTGACCCGCAGTCCTTCGGTCAGGAAGGTCGCGCCCTCGATGGCTTCGCGGCGGACCAGGACCTCACGGCCGTCGTCCCCGTCGATGTACCCGTATCCCTTGGCCTGGTTGAACCAGCGGACCACTCCGCTGACCCTGTCGTTCACTCCTGTTCCTCCCCGCTGTGTACTGGACTTGCATGTCCCTCTGCTGCTTGTGATGCCCTTTCCTTACGGGCGCACGCCGGCTGCGCCGGATCAGTTGACGCAGGGCACGCCACCCGCCTTGACCACCGGCCCGCTGTCCCCGCTGTCCGCCGCGGAGGCGGAGTCGCCGGGAGCGGGCGCGGGAGCCTTGTTGTCCGGGGGGGTGTAGTCGCGGCCCAGGGTGACGCGGACGTGCCCGGCCGGGATGGCGGAGCTGGCGGTGGCCGTACCCGACTTGAGGCGGGACGCGATCTGAGCCGCGGCCTGCTGGGCGCCTGCCCCGTAGGCCACGGTGGTGTGGGCCTGGGCGGCAGCGTTGCCGGTATCGCCTGCGGTGTAGCCGAGTGCGGTCAGGGCTTTGAGCGCGGTGTCGGCGAGACCGCCGGTGCCGTTGCCGTTGCGGACATCCACGGTGGCCGGCGCGGCCTTCGCACCGGCCTTGTCATCACCGCCCTCCGGCGAGGCGGATGACGCGGGGCTGGGACCGAAGGTCTGCTGGACGATCGCCTTTATCTTCTCTGCGTCGACGAGGTTAACCGATTCACCCTTGCGGGTGGCGAACCCGGTAATGGGCAGGGTATGGAACTCGACATTGCCGCCGGTGAGGTTGGGCGCTTGCTGAGCGAAGTCCAGCACCTGCCAGGTGCTGTCCAGGACCAGGTCCTTCTTGAGGACGCCGAACAGACCCTGCAGCTTGCCGAGGTCGCCGAAGAGGCCCTCGTCCTTGAGCTGGTGGGTGATGCTGGAGATGAAGGCCTGCTGACGGCGGGTGCGGTCGAGGTCGCCGTTGTCCAGGCCGTGGCGCTGACGGACGAAAGCCAGAGCCTGCTTGGCGTCGACCTTCTGCACCCCGGCCGGGAAGTCCGCGCCGGAATAGCGGTCCTTGACCGGGTGCTTGAGGCAGACGGTGATGGGCTGGAGGACTTTGGCGATGTCGTAGAAGCCGAGCAGGTTGACCTCGGCGAAGTGGTCGATCGGCACGCCGGTGAACTGCTGCACGGTGGCCAGCGTCGCCTCGCGCCCGGCCTCGCGGCTCTTGCCTTCGAGGTCCGGGCCTTTGATGCCCTGCTTGGACAGGCGTTCGCTGGCGCCGGTGTAGGCGTTGGCGTACGCCTCCTTTATCTTGTGCTCGCCCTGGGAGGAGCCGTCGCCGTTGAGGGTCTCCACGTAGTCGTCGCGCGGGATGGAGAACGCGCTGACTTTGCCGCCGTCCGCCGGGATGTGCATCAGGATCAGCGTGTTGGTGTTGTAGTAGCCGATCTCGCTGGACCCGGCGTGCAACTGGTCCTGGACGAACTCCTTGGGCAGATCGTTGCCGTCCATGTCCTTGCGCGAATCGAGGCCGATCAGCAACAGGTTCACCGAACTGTCCAAATGCTTGGGCGCATTCTTCTTCACCGCGTCCAGCGCGTCCGACGTAGTGAGGCCGTTCGTCAGTGACCGGTACGTAAACCACGTCACTCCACACGCGATGAGCACGACGGCCGAGGTCACCCACACCAGGGCGCGCAGCACCCGGACCCACCCCGGCCGGCGCGTGCGGCCGTCGGCCGGTGAGCCGGGCGACGACTTGCGGCGGCGGTTCTGCGGGCGGGAGGACGGGTTGTCAGGCACGGTCGCGCCTCCTGGTACGCAGGGACTGGAGACCACGTACCGCCAGCACGGCCAGAACCGTGCACTCGGCGGCGGCCATGGCGGGGAAGGCGGCTACCGCCCACCGGATCAGGTCCGTGGACGTCGACTTGCCGCCGGAGCTGGAAGGCCCGGTCAACAGGTGCACCGCCGCGGCCAGCGCGGCGACCACCAGGACAGGCAGCGGAACCACCCACGACAGTGCGCCTCGCCTGGCCCCCAGCACGGCCGACGCGGCCGCACCGGCCACACCGCCCACCAGCAGCCCCCACCCCGAACCGGAACCAAGGGCAGCATCAACACAGGCACCCGCCAGCGGCGGGACCACCAGGGCCAGCGCCACGGCAGGGCGCGTGGTCCCGCGACCGTTGGAGCGGCCGCGGACCGGGCCGGACCGGTGCCCGACCACTGCCTCCGGCGGCGAAGAAGCCGGAGTCGGCCCCTCACCCCGCACCGGCATGGCGCGGCTGGGCCCCCTGCGCGGCGGATTGCCGCCCGGCCCGGCCGGATATCGCTGCTGCATGCGCCCGTCCTCATCAGTCCGCCCGGGAGGCTCCCCTCCCGCGACCCCAATACGCCCCCGTACCGTTGCTGGAAAGGGAGACGTATAACCCACCTCATTAGTTGCAGACTCGCGCAACTCTGCAAGCATTTACGCTGTGACGAGAGTCACTGACCCGGGGCGGCTGCCCAGGCCGGCCGTCTGTGCCCCTCGGGCTGATCCGTGCCGGACGGTCCGGTCATCGCGAGCGGTGCGGCGCGAGCTGCTTCACTCCGGCCCCGACGGCGGCTCCATACCGCCCCCGCAGTCGCGTTCCAGCTCGCGGGCCTGGCTCGCGTACACGTGGTGGAGCAGGCGGTGCGTCTCGCGGGCCAGCCGTAACCGCTCCTCCTCCATGCGGGAGCGCCTGCGGTTCGCGCGCACCAGATGCAGGGTGCCTCCCACCGCGATGCATGCCCCGACATCACTTGTCACGTTGGTGTAGTTACCGCCGATCAGCTCGGCCGTCGCACTCGGGGTGAGGATGTGCGCGAGCGGCAGCACGATCAGATAGACACCAAGCACAATCAGGAAGACGACATGCGCCTTGCTGGCCAGGGCGCGCGGCAGCAGAGCCAGGGCGCGGTCGAAACGCCCCTCGGGGTGTGCAATGCCTGTCAGCGACTCGACGGGCGCCGCCCCTGCCCGGCCTCTCCGGATCGTCTGCGTGAGGGGCGGACGCACTGAAGTCTGCACTCATAACGAATACCCTCCGGATCCCGCCGGGCCGAGCACGCAGCGATTGCGTCACTACGGCTGGCAGGACGAACCGCAGCAACTGATGGTTCCCGACTTGCGCAACCTTTAAAGTATTGGGCGTAGCCCGTCGCGCTCGCGGCATGCGGGCGCTTTGTCGATCAAGGAGCGAGCGGATGTTCATGGAACTGAGCCCGATGAAGCTGGTCGCCATCGCCATCGTCGCGATCTTCGTCTTCGGGCCGGACAAGCTGCCCGAGTTCATCCAGAACGCCACCGGTGTCCTGCGCAAGGTGCGAGCCTTCGCCGACAGTGCCAAAGAGGACCTCCGCTCCGAACTCGGCCCGGAGTTCAAGGACTTCGAGTTCGAGGACCTCCACCCGAAGACCTTCGTACGCAAACACATGGTGGACGGTGGCAATCTCGCCGAGCTGGAGGAGATCCGCAACGCCTTCGACCCGCGCCCCGAACTGGAAGAGATCACGGCCGCCGTGCACGACACGGCCGACAGCCGGGCGCCGGGCACCGTCTCCCTGGCCAAGGACGCACACGCAACGCCGCCGACCCGGCACGCGTTCGACCCTGACGCCACGTGACCGCCGCCCGGCCGGGCGGCTCACGGCGCTCAGGCACGGATGCACCGCAATGAAGTGACGCACGCCGGGACCGAGTTGGGCGGGTCCGTTCTAGGCTTTCTCCCTCGGTTGTGGTGCTCGACCAGGACAGGGGACAGCGCTGTGGAATGGACGAAGCTGTGGCTCCCGGAGCCCGAGGAGCACGACTTCCCGGCAGCGGCCGACTACCTCGGCCTGCTGCTCGAAACCGGCGAGGTGAAGCGCATCATCGACGCCCTGCGCACGGCTCCCACCCAGACGAAGAAGGCCAAGGACATCATGCGGGCCTCGGCCCTGCCGCTGCTGCCCGCCGACAACATCCACGTCAAACGCAACATCCAGAAGGTCAACTCCGGCAAGAAGCTCTCCCCCGTACTTCTGGTCCGTGATACTCCGCTGGTCATCGCCGACGGCTACCACCGGGTCTGCGCCGCTTACCACTTGACGGAAGACCTGGTGGTGCCCTGCCGGATCACCGGCCGTAGACCGGCGCGCGGCGAGGCCTCTACGGCCGCTTGACTGGCGCGACTTCCTCACGAACGATCGCAACCAAATGATTGCCGGATTACGCAACTGGACAACCATTGGAAGGTGACCGTCAACGTCGAGGGGTGCAATTGCCACAGGAACAGCTTCCGTCAGCAGGCAGCGCGAACCTGCGCATCGGGGCGGCCGTGGCCCAGATAGAAGGCCTCTACACCGCTCTGCGCCTCACCGGCCCTGGCCCTCGCAGGGACCGGCTGGCTGCCGATCTCACACACGCCGCCCGGCGGCTCGCCGCCGTCACCCTTGCCTCCACAGGAGAAGACATCGTCATCCCGCCGCGCTCTCGCTGGCAGCGCCGCCGGACGCTGGCGGCCCGCGGAGCCAACTGGATCATCACCCGCACTGCCCAGCCGATGCCCGACGGCCCAAGCCAAAGGGGCAACGGGGCTTCTGGCGGTGGGGCGTCCCCTATATAGGGCGCCACGAATACCCGGTGCTGAGGGAATCCCGCGTGTCAGGCGCCATCGCTGCCGAGGTGCCAGGTTGCGAGCGTGGTGACCTGGGCGGACAGGTCTGACAGGGCGGAATCGCGCAGTGCGGCGGCGCGCGAGTCGGGCCACGTTGTTCACCCAGGCGCCGGTGGCTCGGTCGTCCTCACCGATCCGGGCGAACCGCCGGTCCAGCAGGCCGCGGGCCTCGTCGTCCTGCTGCCGGGCCGCCGCCTTGACCGCGCCGACGGCATTGGCCAGGGCACTGGCCGGCCGTGACCACTCGCCCTCACCGGCGCGCGCCGCCGGATTCCCCGCGTCGTAGTGCAGGTCATCCGCGACCGATGCGGTGCGGACCCCCGGATCAAGCCGCCAGAACAGCGGCACCCCCGCGAAGCGGACGAGCAGCAGGCGGCGCCGGTCGGAACGGTGAAAGTCCGGGTCGCTGCGGATGCCGCCGGCCGGCTGAATCTCACCCAACGCCTCCATCACACGGGCCAGGCAGTCGGGAAACTGCGCGTCCGGCACGACCCACGTGACGTCGATGTCGCTGAAGGCGTCCGCCGTACCTGACGCCAGCGAGCTGATCAGCTCCGCACTTGAGCCGGGGCAGCACCTCCTCAGCGCGAGGCACACCTCGGCGGCCAGGGCGGCGCGGTCGGTCTGACTCGCCATGACGCACACCGTAGTCCGCCCCGCGTCGCACCCATCGCCCCTCGGCAATCCCCTCCGAAACCAACCACCCCGACCGGCGGCTCTTCCCGGCCACGGCACTGGCCCGACCGGTGGGGCGGGTGTTGCAGGAGCGGGGGATGGGAAACAGCAACGTCTTCTGGTCGGTAGATGCTTCGCCGTTCGGTCGGCCTATCCGGTGTCCGCTGTTCGGGTCGACGGGGTACCGTGGTCCCGATTAGTTGCATAATGGCGCAACTTAGCAAGTGTCTATGAGGAGAGCCCCGCAGGAACCGGCTCAGGCTGCCTGTTGTCTTGCGGTGCGTTCATGCCGCGAGCGCGGGCCGTGGGATGTTTCTGGGCCTGTGGTTCTCCCGGGGTGGGAGGTTTTTGTGCGGGGAGTGACGAACGTGACCCGGTCGCGGTCCACGGGGGATGCGGGCTCTGAGGACGACTACGGGCGCACGATGTCGTTCGCGGCGCTCGCGCAGGCGCCCAACCGGCGGCGCGCCGAGGCATGGCTGCTCGGCTTCGTCGTGCTGATCACCGTGGGCGGCTATACCTGCACCGGTCTGTCCATGGACGGCCGGCTGCCGTCGGGGCTGCCCGGGTTCGCCGCCGCCGTCCTCCTGCTCGCGCTGGTGTCGCACCTGGCGGTGCGGCGCTGGGCGTCGCGGGCCGATCCGCTGATCCTGCCGCTCGCCCTGCTGCTGACCGGGCTCGGCCTGGTGTTGATGTACCGGCTCGACATCACCTATGCGGCTGAGCCCCGGCTGAGGATCCCCCAGGCCGGCAGCGGCCAGCTGATGTGGACGGTCATCGGGGTGGCCGTCTGCGTCGGCGTGCTGGTCATCCTGCGCGATCACCGCTGGTTGCAGCGGTACCTGTATCTGATGATGGCGGTCGCCCTGGTACTGCTGATGGCTCCGGCGTTCTTCGGCGCGGACCAGTTCGGCGCCAAGCGGTGGATCATGCTGGGGCCGCTGTCCGTGCAGCCCGGCGAATTCGTGAAGATCATGATCGCGGTGTTCTTCGCGGGCTATCTCACGGTCAACCGTGACGCGCTCGCCCTGACCGGCCGACGCCTCCTCGGCATGAGGCTGCCGCCCGGCCGGCAGATGGCGCCGATCGCGACGATCTGGGTGCTCAGCCTCCTGGTGCTCATCTTCGAGCGCGACCTCGGTACGTCCCTGATCTTCTTCGGCCTCTTCGTGATCATGCTGTACATGGCCACCGAACGGACCAGCTGGGTGGTGTGCGGCCTGCTCATGGCCGTGGTCGGGGCCGGGGTGGTCGGCTCGATGGAGCCGCACGTCCACGGTCGAGTGGTGGCCTGGCTGCACCCCATGGATGCCTTCACGCCCGCCGGGCAGAAGGCCGGGATCTCCGAACAGCTCGGCCAGGCCCTGTTCAGCTTCGGCAGCGGCGGCATCACCGGCACCGGCCTCGGCCAGGGCCACCCCGAACTCATCGGCTTCGCAGGCAACAGCGACTTCATCCTCACCACCGTCGGCGAAGAGCTCGGCCTTGCCGGGGTGATGGCCGTCCTGCTCCTGTACGGCCTCCTCGCGCAGCGCGGACTGCGCATCGGCGTCCTGGCCCGCGACCCCTTCGGCAAACTCCTGGCGGTCGGCCTGTCCAGTGCGCTCCTGCTCCAGGTGTTCGTCGTCTCGGGCGGCGTGATGGGTCTGATCCCGCTGACCGGCAAGGCCCTGCCGTTCCTGGCCAAGGGCGGTTCCTCCATGGTCGCCAACTGGCTGATGGTGGCTCTGCTGATCCGGATCAGCGACAGCGCCCAGCGCCGCCGCGAACCCGCCCCACCGGCAGCGGTGTCCACGCTCCAGCGGTAGGTCCCGCCTCGCTCTCGAAGAGGGTCGGCCGATGGGGTGTGGCCTGCGGGGTTCAGCCGAGCCGGGCGCCGATGGTGGCGACGACGGCGAGCGGGGCCGGCACGGCGAGCATCAGGCCGAGCAGGAGCAGCAACCGCCTCTGCGGGCGCGGGGGATCAGGTTCGAGAACGGGCATGACGTGGAGTGTGACACGGCGCACGGTCGGCGCGTATGCATAAGGTCCGACCCGAGTCAAGACTTCGTCAAGTGGTTGCGTGATCGTGCAAGTATGGGTTTATGCTTCTGGAGGTTCGAAACGTAAGAAGGCACCTCGTTCGGTGAGGCGTCTGCACGGACACAGGCCACTGACCCCACGACGTCGAGAGACGCCCAGGGTCAGGACAGGTCTCCCCGACATAAGGGGTGACCCCAAGTGGCTTCCCCTGCAGGGGGATTACGCCGTGCAGTGCCAAAGCTCTGACGAGTTGGGGTGAACCCTCCCCCGGGGCGGGTCCGCTCCTTGCCGTGTCGTCCGGCGCCCGCGTGCGCCCCGACCGGGAGGAGGCGAGAGACATGGACTGCAGTTGCAGTAGTCCGGGCCACAGTAGGCCCGCGACCCGTATCCGTATGTCTTGCTCGACCTCCGGTACGCGGTAACCACCTCTCCCGCGCGCAATCGCGCCCCCCTTTCCCCAGGCACCCGTGCGGCCTCGCCGTGCCGGGAGCCCGGGCTGCGCACTCGCAGGGGAGATGGCTGCCGCGCGCCTTCAATACCGATCCCTGCCAGGGGATTTGGGGGGCTTTTGCCATGACCGATGTAATCACCGACCAGACGCCTGTACCGGCGCCGCGCAGCGCGGTCCTGGACGACGCGCACGTGGGCGACATCCGCGGCGCGCTCGGCACCATCAAGCTGGACGACCACGGCGAGCGCCGGGGCCTGTCGGCCAAGCTCAAGACCCTGCTCGCGATAGTCGGTCCGGGCCTGATCGTGATGGTGGGCGACAACGACGCCGGCGCGTTCGCCACCTACGGCCAGGCCGGACAGAACTACGGCACCAGCCTGCTGTGGACCCTGCTCCTGCTGGTCCCGGTGCTCTATGTGAACCAGGAGATGGTGCTTCGGCTCGGCGCGGTCACCGGCGTCGGGCACGCCCGCCTGATCCTGGAGCGGTTCGGGAAGTTCTGGGGTGCCTTCTCGGTCATCGACCTGTTCCTGCTCAACGCCCTCACCCTCGTTACCGAGTTCATCGGCATCACGTTGGCCGCGGGGTATCTGGGGCTGCCCAAGGTGGCGTCGGTGATCCTGGCCGCCGCGGTCATCATCGCTTCCGCGTTCACCGGGTCCTTCCGCCGGTTCGAGCGCACCGCGATCTTCCTGTGCGCGGGATCGCTGCTGCTGGTTCCGCTGTACTTCATCATTCACCCGGCCTCCTCGCAGATGGCGCACGACTTCGTGGTGCCCAACATGCCCGGCGGATCGGGTGAGTTGGCGACGGTGATGCTGCTGATCATCGGCATCGTCGGCACGACGGTGGCTCCCTGGCAGCTGTTCTTCCAGCAGTCGTACGTCATCGACAAGCGGATCACGCCGCGCTTCATGAAGTACGAGAAGGCCGACCTGTGGATCGGCATCGCCATCGTCATCATCGGCGCCGCCGCGGTCATGGGCATGGCCGCCGCCGCGTTCGCCGGAACGAACGCCTTCGGCAACTTCGACGACACCGCCGGTGTCGCGGCCGGCATCGAGGCCCACGCGGGCAAGGTCGCCGGAGTGCTCTTCGCCGTGGCCCTGCTGGATGCCTCGATCATCGGAGCCTTCGCGGTCTCGCTCTCCACCGCCTACGCCATCGGTGACGTCTTCGGCATGAAGCACTCACTGCACCGCGGGGTCAAGGGAGCCAAGGGCTTCTACGCCATCTACGCCGGCCTGGTGGCCGTGGCCGCCACGATCGTACTGATCCCCGGCTCCCCGCTCGGCCTGCTCACCCAGGGCGTGCAGACCCTGGCCGGAGTCCTGCTGCCCTCCGCATCCGTCTTCCTGCTGCTGCTCTGCAACGACAAGGCCGTCCTCGGCCCGTGGGTCAACGGCCCCAAGACCAACGCCTTCACCGCGGCGGTCGTCGGCGTCCTGGTCACCCTCTCCGTCATCCTGACCGCCTCCGTCCTGTTCCCCGACATCACCGCGAACGCGATCCTCGACATCATGGCCGCCTGCGGGGTGGCCGGAGTCCTGGCGGCCGGGTACTCCTTCACCCGGCGGCGCACCGGCACCAAGGAAGACCCGATCGACCGCACCGGCCGCGAGGGCTGGCGGATGCCGCCCCTGGAGACACTCACCAGGCCGGCCATGTCCACCACCCGCAAGATCGGCATGGGCGCCCTGCGTATCTACCTCCTGATCGCGATGGTCCTGGTCGTCATCAAGATCGTCCAGGTCGCACTCGGCCAGTAAGCCTCGCGCGGGGCGGCGGCTGAACCGCGCCGCCGCCCCGGCCGCCCGCTCCTCCTGGGAAGGGAGAGTCCGTCAATGCACGTCCTGCGTCGCCTGGTCCACCTGACGGCCACGGCCGTCCGCCGGATCACCCCGGCGAGGTGCGCCTGCCCGTCACTGCGGCTGACCCTGTTCGATGGCCGGGAGCACACCTGCCTGCTGGATGACCCGGCCGCCTGGCCAGGACCCACGCCCCGGCGAGCCGTCTACGACCCGCGCGTCCAACCTGGTCTACCTGCTGGCCCGGCAGGGCCGCGACGCCCACTGGCTGGCCCGCTTCGCAGACCTGCCGCTGCCCGCCGTGGAACGCCTCGCCCAAGCCGCCGGTACCCGCCAGCAGCCCGGGGCCACCGGCTCCTCCCCACACCGTCCGCTTCTTGTCGGCGCAACGCGCCTTTCCCGGAGGTGAGTCACCCATGTCCCTGCTGACCGCGATCCACATCCCGCTCATCAGCCACGCCCCGGCCCGCAAGCCCGGCGTCATGCAGGCCCGGCTTGCTCACATCCTGCGCCGGCTCGCCGACAGCCCGATGGACAGCACCGTCCTGCACGCCCTGCCCGCCCCGGCAGCCACCCGCACACCGTCGGCGCGCGCTCGGCACGTGGGGCCGCACGCCCACTGGCACACCGTCACCGGCCCCGACGGCCGCCGCCACCTCGAAGCCACCTGGCACTAGCACCCCGAATCCGCCCGAACAGCCCGAAGGGAGGCTCCGTCATGCCCTTCCCCGCCCTGGGGAAGGGCATGGCGCCCCTCGCCCGACCCATCCCGCCCCAACGCGCGGAATCCGCTGCCCGCCCAGTCCAAATGGACTGCGCTGGCGGCCGCCCTGCCAGCACTCCTTGCCCCTGCCCTGCGGCACCCCACCGATCCGACAGGAACCGACATGGCCCTGAGCTACCACATGGCCCACTGCACCCACGATGACCAAGGGACCACCGCCGCGCCGTGGGGGCGTCGACGGCGATGGCTCGCATCGCAGCAACCGCACACTTCCGCGATCGCGGAGGCGCCGCGGACGCCGGTGTACCAGGTCGGCGATCTCGTGGTCGACTGTGCCACCCGACGCGCCTCGGCGGGCGGCCGCCAACTCGGCCTCACCTGCATGGAGTTCGAGCTGCTCGCCCACCTGGCCGCCCACCCGGACCGGGTCTACACCCGCCAGCGGCTGATGGAACAGGTGTGGCAGCAGACCGCCACCGGTGACTTGCGCACCGTCGACGTCCACATCGCCCGCCTGCGCCGCAAGCTCGGCCCCGAGTACCGGGTCCTGATCCGCACCGTGCGCCAGGTCGGCTACGCCCTGAACCCCCAGCGGATCCCGGGACCCCATCCCGAATCCCACTGACCCGTACCCGTCCTTCACATCCCGACGGGAAGCGACCCAGAGGTATCCCGTGCGATTCCTGCCCCGTACGTACCTGAGGCGGCCCCGCCAACCAGCCGCCCCCCTCTCCTCCTTCGCCACGGTCCACGTCCACTGCGGCCAGCGAGCCGAGACCAAGGTCCGCGCGCTGTGCGTACTGGCCCTCAGCCGGCCCGGCGCCCACCTTGAGGCCCTCCACGTCGACCGGCCCGACGAGGCCACCGTCCATCTACGGGTGACGGCCGCCCTGCACAGCCCGCAGACCACCGTCCTGGACCATCTCGTCGACCAGCTCTCCCGCGAACCCCACGTCCGCGACCTGCACTGGCACCAGCACCACACCCCCGGCACCCGCGCACACGAACCCGGCAGGAGGCTGTCCCGTGCATGCTGTCCAGGAGCCTGACGCCGTCCTCCTCCCGCCCCTGACACTCGCCGTGCCGCTCACGGATGTGGAAGTAGCCGCGGTGGTGGCCGTGTTGAAGACGGTGGCCGGGCCCATCCGGCTCCGACTGCTGCAGGCCCTGATACAGCAGGAGCTCTCGGTGGGGGAGCTGGTGGAGCTTGTCGGCGCGCACTACGCCGCCGTCTCCCAGCACCTGGCCCGGCTGCGGGCGGCGGGCCTGGTAACGGCACGCCGCAGTGGCACCCACATGCTCTACCGCACCACCAACCTGCACCTCCCCGCCCTGCTCGCCACGGCTCTCCACTTGGCAGAGCAGACGGCACCGCAGGACCCGGCCCACCTCCACGAACACCACTGACAATAAGAAAGGACACACATGACCGCCGAGAACACCGGCCCCGGTTTCGGCATCGGCCCGCTGCACCACGTCCAGCTCGCCATCCCCGCCGGCGCCGAGGAACTGTGCCGTGCCTTCTGGGGCGAGGTGCTGGGCATGACCGAACTGGCAAAGCCTCCGGTGCTCGCCACCCGGGGCGGCTGCTGGTTCAGTGGCGGCGGCCTGGAGGTCCACCTCGGCGTGGAAGCCGACTTCCGCCCCGCCACCAAGGTCCACCCCGGCATCCTCGTGCAATCACTGCACGACCTCGCCAAACGACTGGAGACGCACGGCCACGAGGTGACCTGGGACGACAACTTCCCCGGACACGACCGCTTCTACGCCTTCGATAAACTCGGCAACCGCCTGGAGTTTCTCGAACCCCGCACCTAACCCCTCCGGTACAACAGCAGCACACCGCCCCACCCCGTGCAGAGGGATTCAACCTCCTGCTCCGGTCACGAAAGAGGTGCCTGGTGCACTCCCTGACCACTCTCGACTTCCTCACCCGGCTCGCCGTCGGCACCGGCTGCGGCGCGCTGATCGGCGTCGAGCGTCAGTGGCGGGCCCGGATGGCGGGCCTGCGCACCAACGCCCTGGTCGCGGTCGGCGCCACCCTGTTCGTCCTCTACAGCGAGGCGGTCGGCGACGCCGGCAGCCCCACCCGGGTCGCCTCCTACGTCGTCTCCGGCATCGGCTTCCTCGGCGGCGGGGTGATCCTCCGCGACGGCGCCGGGGTCCGCGGACTCAACACTGCCGCCACCCTGTGGTGCTCGGCCGCCGTCGGCGTCCTGGCCGCCTCCGGAAACCTGTCCTTCTCCATCGCGGGCACCCTCACCGTCCTCGCCGTCCACCTGGTCCTGCGACCGGCCGGACGCTTCCTGGACCGGGCCCCGGCTGCCGGCACCGACCCGGACACCACCGCCCGCGCCACCGTCCACCTGCACTGCGAACGCCGTGCCGAACCCCGCATCCGCGCCCTGCTCCTACAGGCCCTCAACGCCTCCGGCCTGCCACCCACCGGGCTGCGGGCGCATCGCGATGGCCAGGACACCACCAGCCTGCGCGCCACCGTCACCGTCACCGGCGATGCGGCCTCCGCCCTGGAACAGGTCATCGCCCGCTTGTCTCTGGAACCCGACATCCGTGACCTGCACTGGCACCTGGAAGACGACGAACAGTCCGACCCCACCGACCGACAGGCCCTCGCCTAACAGCGATCCAGCACCGGGAGGAACCGGCATGTTGCGCATTCCCCGTCCCCGCACCGGAGAGGGCGCCACCATCCTGGGCGTGATCGCGTTGGCCGGGCTGGAACTGGTGGCGGTCAACGCCGCCCCCGCCGCTGACCGCCCGACTATCGGCGGTGTCCTGCTCGGCGCCGGTGCCGCGATCTTCCTGCTGGCGGCTGCCATGCTGCACCGGCATCGGTCCGCCGCCCGAAAGGCCCGTCAGCAGCTCATCGACAACGGAGACTGGTTCACCGCCCGCACGCTGGCCGGATCCATGGACGCCATCCGCCCCTGCTTCTCGTTCAGGACGCACTCAGCCTCAACCGCCCCTACACCGCCTGGGTCCTCGCCACCCCACGGCCACCCCACCACCCGACTCCAACGGCACCTGGGCATCCCCGCCCGCTACGCACAACTGCTCACCGAAGCCGCCGGGTCTGTACCGTCAACGGCCCTGGCTCACATCCGGTGGTAACGCAACGTCACCCCCTCCCCCTGATGTCGCGATCTGAACATCCTGCAGGACAGCGGGCTCGGACGCGGCCAGGACGGATGTGAGCATGGGCGTTGCGGCTGCACATTCCATGGGATCGATCACCCCGGACATACCGCTGCCTCGGCCGATGAACTCCAGGTCAACGCCCTACCAGGGTCCGAACAGCGCAGTGGGCGAAGTCGGCAACAGTGCGTTACCACCGGATGTGAGCCAGAGCCAGTTAACTTTACGGACCCCTGGCTTGCCGACCACCCCGGCCCGCACCACACCCTCGGCGACCCCCTGATGCCCGCCCGCTCCCGGCGCCACCACCTCGCAGCCAGCAACCAGCACAACCCCGGTTTCGGATGATCACGTATCCGTCCTGTCTGGCCGGGGTGGCGACGGTGCGTTCGAACTCGGTGTGATGCATCTGGCCAATGCGGTTCATGTGGAAGCTGTCCGGGCTGTCGCGATACGCCGGCACGGCCAGTCACCATCCCCGCTCGGCAGCAAGACTGCGGGTCGGCACGGCCCGCGGTGTTCGGTCGCGCAGGACGAGCAGGGTCCAGTCGCGGCCGCTTGGATCGAGTGGTCTGGTCGCGGCGGTGAACAGTTCGGCGGCCCGACGGTAGGAGAGCCGTCCTCGGTCGGTCACCGGGCAGCGGTCGGCTGAAGGCGTGGTGGCGGGCGCACGGCGGTCGGTGACGAATACCGGCCCGGCAGTACGCCCGATCAGCAGCATCGGCAGCAGGCGCGCTGTGCCCGATCCCCAGCTCAATGGTGGGGCCGTGCCCGCTCTGGTGCGTCGGCCGGGCAGGTCGAGGCAGTCGATGTCGAGGGCGAGCACCCGCTCGACGGGGGCTCCTGATTCGTGGAGGAGGTGCCACAGGGTCAATTCCCGCAGCGGGGCGCGCAAAGCGAGAGCAGCGCGCGCCCGATCCGGGCCGGCAGCCGCCGCCGAGGGGGCCGCGCAATCCCATGCGGGATTGGGCGCCGGTCCAGGCCGTGGCGGTGGCGCCGTGAGACCGCCCGCGGGGTCGGCGGTGATCCAGCCCCGGGCTTGCCACCATGCGGTCGCGGCTCGAAGGCAGGCCAATTCGCGGGCCAGCGTGCGTGGTTGCGCCTCGGCGGCGCGGTCGGTCAGTCCCCGTTGAAGTCGTTCCGGGGCCTGCGGGTCGTCGAGCAGGGCCAGTGGAGCAATGGGCGGCTGGGCGCCCCTGCGCTCGCGACCGGTCGGGGCCCGGCGGTCGACCAGCGGCCAGGCCCACCCGTACAGGGAGATGCGGTAGACGCGGCGGGAGGCGCTGCCCAGATCGGCTGCGGCGAGGTAGCGGTCGACCGCAGCGCTGTAATCCACGGGTGCGGGGCGGGACCCGCCCGCGCCGGCGGTGCGGTGCTGAATCATGTTGGCCACATCCGCAGTAAATGAGTTCCTTGAAGCCTACGCCAGTCTTCGACAATAGAGCCTACTACCAGGCATGTTGCAGTAAATGGACGCGATTTACTGCGCCAGTTGACCGCGAAGCAAAATTGCTCGCAGGGGACTCAACTTTCTCTCTCGAGAACCCTTGTGGGGAGCAGACCGGTGGCGGAGCATTGCGGAGCCATGACGCCTCGCACCCGCCCATCCGCTCTTGCAGAACCTCAGACAGCAACACGCCGTCTGCGCGTGCTGCGGCACTCCCGGTTCCGCCGCCTCCTCGTTGGCCAGGGCACGTCGCTGCTCGGCTCCGGGATGAACACGATCGGCACGACCTTCGCCGTACTGCAGCTGCCCGGCGGCGGGGTCGACGCCGTCGGCCTGGTGATGGCGGCGCGAATCCTGGCGGTTCTGGCCGTGCTGCTGCTCGGCGGCGTGCTCACCGACCGGCTTGGAGCCCGGTCGGTGATGCTGACGGCGGATCTGCTTCGATTTGCCGCCCAGGGCGTCCTGGCCGTGCTCCTGCTCACCGATAGCGCGCGGATCTGGGAAGCGGTCGCATTGGCGGCGGTTCTCGGAATCGGCGAGGGAGGGTTCAGCCCGGGTCTGACGGCCATGGTGCCCGGAATGGTCCCTGCGGAGGAGGTCATGGACGCCAACTCGCTGCTGCAGATCGCCCAGGCGATTGCCTCGGTCGCAGGTCCGGGCCTGGCCGGGCTGCTCGTCGCTGTCTCTGACGCCGGCACAGTCGTCGCGGTCGATGCGGCCAGCTATGGCGTCAGCGCCCTCGCCCTGGCTGGGCTGCGCTTGTCGCAGCCGGCCATGCGCCGCCGCGGATTGCTCGCCGACCTGGGGCGCGGCTGGAAGGAGTTCACCTCCCGCACTTGGCTGTGGGTCACGACCCTCCACATCAGCCTGTTCAACTTCGTCCTGTGGGCGCCGTTCCTGGTGCTGGGGCCGACCCTCGCCCAGCAGCGGCTCGGGGGCGCCAGTTCCTGGGGTGTGGTGCTGGCCTTGTACGGCATCGGGTCGATTGGCGGCGGACTGGCGCTGCTTGGTAGGAACCCGCGTCGAGCACTGGCCTGGTCCATGGCCGCGTCCGCGTGCTGGGCGCTGCCGGCAGCCTCGTTGGCCGCGCGGCTGCCGCTGGCCTGGGTGGCGGCAGCCGCGCTCCCCGCAGGGGTCGGGGCGGCGGCGTGCAACGCACTGCTCACCTCCGTCACCCAGTGCGGGATCCCCGCCGAGGTCCTCGGACGCGTCAGCGCGTTCGGGAGCTTGGGCGCCTTCGCGCTGGGGCCGCTAGGGCTGGCGCTGGCCGGGCCGGTGGCAGGTGCCGCGGGGACAGACCGGCTGCTGGCATTCGGTGTGATGTGGCAGCTAACCGCAGTCGCGGTAGTACTGGCGGTGCCGTCCGTGCGACGCCACGAGGCAACCTGACGGCGGGGCAAGCGCGTCACGAGGCCGCACACCCCGTGGTACGAGTGAGTGGTCCGAGCGGGCAGTTCGGGCAGTGCAGGCGGCACCTGCCGACAGGACACCAACCTCCGCCGCCCGCGCCTTCCTGCCCGGCGCCCGCCACGCCCTGGCCGGTGCCCAGCGCGCGACCGGTGCCGCCCGTGCCGTCGCCGGCATGACCCATGGCGAGCTGCATCTGGCCTCCCTGCTGTCGGTGACCCTCGGCGTGCTTCCCTCCGTCCTGGCCGCCTGGCACCAGCACCACCCGCTGGTCGATGTCGTCCTGCACGAATACGCCGACCTCGACGACTTCGCCGCCGTCATGGCCGATGCCACCGCCGACGTCGCGATCGGCCCGCTGCCCGAAGCCTGGACCGGCCCGCACCACCTTCCGGGGGAGGGCCGCGCGCCGCTGGGTCCTGTACGACACCGCACACGGCCTGGCCACAACCGTCCAACACCTCTGCTCCCAGGCCGTCTTCGCCCGCCCGGCCCCGCACCCCCTCGTCAGCGAGTTCCTCGACCTCGCCCGCGACAGCGCCCGCCTCCTCCCGCGCCACCTCACCGACCTGCTGGGCACCCGAGCCTGAACATCGACACCGGCTCACGCACTGCCCTTCCGGTCACTGCCGCCGACGAAGGCGGTTGCTGCGGCCGAGTTCGGACCGGCTTCCCCTCGGCAGGGCGGTTATCGTCCGAGGAGGTCTGTGATTGCCTGGAGTACGGCGTCGGGGCGGCGCCAGTGGATCGAGGCGTGTCCAGCGCCTTCGATGAGGCGGTTCTCGCCTCGGGGGGCGGAGGCGGCCAGGTCCGTGTAGAGGCGTCGCTTTCCGTCGATCTCCTGGCGCAGTTGTTCCTGGGACTCGCCGATCAGGACGGCTTTCTTGAAGTCGTCGATGTCCATGGCGGTGAGGAGGATCAGGGGCACGTCGGGCAGCGGTCCGGCATGGCGCATTTCGTCGAGGAACCGGTCGCGGTGCGGCAGCACCTTGTATCCGTCCATGATCCATTCTGGGCTGACGTGGCGGTCGATGAGCGGCTCGCGGATTTCCTCGGGCCAGTGCGCCATCATCTGCCCGAGCAGGTGACGGTAGAGCCGGACGCTCTCCTCGGGCATCTGGTCGGGCAGCTCCTGGGCGGGGTCCCACGCACCCCGCAGCTCGCGCAGTTCCCGGGGCATGTAGGAGCTGTAGTTCTCGTGGTCGGTCTCCATCAGGACCAGGCCGGCGACCTCGCCGTGGTGGCGCACCGCGTAGAGGCGGGCGTACAGGCCGCCGAGGGAGTGGCCGACCAGCACATAAGGGCCGGGCACCCCAGCTGTTCGCAGGAGTTGACGCAGCTCGTCGGTGACCTCGGCGCAGCGGGGCGGCTCCTCGGCGCGGTCGCTCCAGCCCGTACCTGTGCGGTCGTAGACCACGCTGGTGGTGAGCTCGGTGACTCGTTCGTGGACGTTCCAGTAGTCCAGGCCGACTCCTCCGCCGCCCGGCAGGAAGACCACGGCCGGGCCACCGCTGCCCGCACGGTGCAGCAGCAGGCGTCGGCCATCGACTTCGTAGAACCGGCCCAGGGGTGGTGGGGCATCGCTCGTAGCCTCGGGCCGGACTTTGGACGGCTGCTCGGACATGGCTCACTCCTCCCAACGCGTTCCCAACTTTGGAAACGGTAGCAGATGTGGGATTGTACGTGCGTGGACAAGCTCGACCTCCTCCTGCACCCCGTACGGCTGCGCATCGTGCACGCCATGTCGGGCGGGCGCACGCGCACCACCTCCGACCTGTGCGCCAGCCTTCCCGACGTCCCCAAGACCACCGTGTACCGGCACGTCGCCCTGCTGGCCGACGCCGGACTGCTGGAGGTCACCCACGAGCGGCGGGTACACGGCGCCGTCGAACGCCACTACCGCCTGCGCCGCGAACGTGCGGTGATCGACGCCGACGAGGCTGCATCCATGACCCTGGACGACCACCGCCACGCCTTCACCGCCGCTCTGGCCGGCCTCCACGCCGACTTCAACGCCTACCTCGACCGGGACGACGCCGACCCGACCGCCGACTCGGTGGGCTACACCCAGGTACCGCTCTGGCTCGACCAGAACGAACTCGCCGAACTGATCGACGAGATCCTCGCCGCCATCAGGTCCAAGGGGCACAACAAGCCCACGCCGGGGCGAAGCCTCCACCTGCTGAGTCCGATCCTGTTCCCGCTGGAGAGACCGTCGCACGAAGACGGCTAAAGCGTCGAAGGCGTGGGACCGGACCGGTCGGCCCCACAGAAACGGGAGCCAGCATGGGCAGGATGCCGCACAGCAGTGAGGCGAGGGTGAACACGGCGGTGCCGATGAGGAAGACCCTGCGCTGCCCGTACGTGTCGCCGAGCCTGCCGCCGGTGATCAGCCCGAGGGCGAGGGGCAGCGCGTAGCCAGCCGTCAGCCACTGCACCGCGGCCGGTCCGGCGCCGAGCGACTCTGGTGGGTGGGGATAGCGGTGAGGACGACCGCTGATCGAGGACGTCCATGAGCTCGACGACCAAGACCACCACAAGGGCGATCCTGGCAGCCGAAGTCATCTTGGATGCTGTGCCGGATACGGCGTGAGCCGAGGGCGCAGCCGGGTGCTTCGGCTCGCTGCCGAGCGCGGGGGAAACCACGGTGGGACTCCTGATTCAGGAATCGGAGAGCTCGCCGTCAGCCGCACCGGGGCCGGGAAGCACGAGACCTGGGGCAGTCGGCAGAGCTGCGCTCGGGAAATGACAGGAAACGGAGGGGGTGGGTGACGCAACTCAGGCCAGTGCGACGTCCGCCCGGGGCACGTTCGAAGATTCAGAACGTGGGGGTATACGGACGGCTACAGGGTCTGGGGGATGCGAAGTCACCTCAAGATCACTACAGAAGGAACAAGAAGTCTGACACTGCCGCCGAAGCCTTGGGCGCAGGGACTTGTGCGCGATACGGCACATGCCGGGCCCTGGGCACGCCGTATATTGCGTCCCCTCCTCATCTGCCGTCGGGGCCCTTTCGTGGCTTCGCTGACGTACCAAGTTGATCTGGCGCCGACGGGTAGCGTTTGCGACAACATGTGGCGCAGCCGCTGGGGTGATGAGTCCCAGGACCTTGGTTGGGCAGCAGCGGGTGGGGGGCCACTCGAACTCGATGCCACGCGGGGAGCGTGAACGAGACATGGCTGACGAAGCCAAGATCCTCCTGGTCGACGACCACGACGACAGCCTGTTCGCCGTCGCGAGCGCACTTGCCCCGCTCGGCTGTCCGCTGGAGCGGGCCGCGAGCGGTGAGCGGGCTCTCAAGGCCCTCTTGCACGGCAACGTCGCGCTCGTGGTTCTGGACGTACTGATGCCGGATGTCGGCGGGCTGGAAGTCGTCCGCTACATGCGCCGTCTGGACCAGACGCAGCACATTCCCGTCGTGCTGATGACCGGGGCCGCGCACAGCGGCGCCTGGACGGCCGAAGCCGAAGAACTCGGTGTGGCGGACATCGTTTTCAAACCCGTCGAGCCCTGCATCCTGCGGACCAAGGTCCGCTACCTCTATCGCCTGTCCCACAGGCTGCAGACGCTGGAGCACCAATCCCATGTCAGCCTATGACGCCGGGCAGCTCTGCGGCCGGCGGAACCACCCGATCGAAGCGGTGCCAGACCCGTTCTACGCGCGGGAGGGCGGGCCTGGATCACCCGGCCCGCCAAGAACCTGTTCATGAACCTGAAGGACATCGGGGCCCAGCGAAGTACCTCATTCGTGACCGGGGCGCGAAGTGCCCGGCCTTCAGCCTTGCTTGATGGCGGAGATGTCGAACTCCAGGACGACCTTGTCGCCGACGAGTACGCCGCCGCCTTCCAGGGCCGCGTTCCAGGTCACGCCGAATTCCTTGCGGGAGATGGTCACCGATCCCTCCAGACCGACCCGCAGATTGCCGTAGGGGTCGACGGCGTTGCCGGTGTATGCGAAGTCGATGGTGACCGGGCGGGTGGTGTCCTTGATCGTCAGGTCGCCGGTGACGCGGTATTCGGTGTCGGAGCGGGGCTCGACCGACGTGCTGAGGAAGGTGATGTCGGGGAAGTGGGGAACGTCCAGGAAGTCGTTGGTGCGCAGGTGCTGGTCGCGCTGTTCCACGCCGGTGTCGACGCTTTCGGCCTTGATCACCACGTGGGCGGTGGATCGGGCCGGTTCGGCGCCGTCCAGGTGGGCAGTGCCGTCGAACTGGTGGAACGCGCCGCGGACTTTGGTCACCATGGCGTGGCGGGCGACGAAGCCGATCCGGGTGTGGGCGGGGTCGAGGAGATAGTCCCCGGTGAGCTCAGAGATGTCGGTCATGGTGGTGCCTCCGAAGGTCCGGGATCCTGGCGGCGGTGGGCCGGGGTCGTTGTGACCCACGCTAAAGGCCGACCGAATTCCGTCCTGGTCGGACGCACGGGGCAGCGGAGTGCATTCAGGCCGGCGGCCTCGGGTCATCGACTGCCGCGGGGCCTTCCATGCACCCCGTGGCCGAGGCCATTCCGGCAGAGTGAAGTGTTTGACCTGTCAGAGTTCGTCGCGTGAGGGGTTGGGGTAGTTCCAGCCGGCGTTGAAGGTGTGCAGGACGCGTACGTAGCGCCGGACTTGGGAGGTGTTCTCGATGGTTCCGACGCCGGGGCCCTCCTGCCCGTCCCCCTGCGCCCGATGATCAAGAAAGAGAGGGTGGGGTCTTGGGTGAGCGAGTGCGGTGGGGACGGCCGGCGTGGCGAGTTGGGATCGCGCGGTCACGGGATGACCGCGCGGCGAGGCCGAGGCGGGTCTCAACGGCACCCGGATGTCGTTGACTACGACGATCTCGGCGAGCTCGGCCACGGGCAAGGGCCCGTTTCGCCAGCCATAGAGGCGCCTTCTTCATGAGCGCCTGGTCTTCGGCATCGTCGATGCCCGGCAACGGCGGCTGCTCGCCGTTGTCCTCATCTTCGTCACCAACCGGGTCCGCGGTGGGACGTGGCGAGGCCGCCGCGATGCCGGCGTGCAGGCTGGGCGGCGCGGATGCCGGGTGCGGAACTTCGCGTAACTACGTGACTGCACATCCTGGAGGGTCCGCTCTCCTGAAGGCCTTCGTTCACCGTTGTGAGTGATAGCGGCGCTCCGGAGGTGACTGATTCACTGTTCCTTGCAGGTGCCCTCGTGATGAGCGGCACCGGAAGAGACCGCAATCCATCGGCGCGTCTGCAACTCGTAGCGATGGGCCAAGGACAGGCGGCACACGAGAAAAGGACCACAGCATTGCGCCAGCGTCTGTTCTCTCGCCTTGGGGCAGGTGTCGCAGCCCTCACCACCGTGCTCGCGGTGGCCGGTCCGGCTGGTGCCGCGCCGTTCCCGCCGACACCGGCGAAGTTCGCCATCACTCCAGCCGTCGAGCCGGGTAAGTGCGCAACGGTCGAGCGTCGTGGCATCCAGAACGACTACCTCTTGATCCCGCGACCGTGCGATCGGGTGAACACGGAGCAACAGTTCACCTACGATCCCGGCACCAAGAACCTCAAGAGCGTCTCACGGCCGGGTGATTGCGTCACCGTCTTCGGGAATCCGCATGGACCTGCCGGCTACCAGGTGCAGAAGTGCGGCAACTCGGCGTTGCCGCAGCAGTTCACCGCGACCCCAGACGGACATATCAAGTCAGAACCCTCCCGTATCGCCCGGAAGCCGTCCTGCATGGACTACGCGAATTATGGCTCCCGCTCCCGCGCCTTTCTTGCCCAGGCATGCGGCACGGCCGACACGCAGAACTTCGCGTTCGTTCCCGTGCCCTGACCCTCGGTCTTCCGCGACGGCCCGTGGGCTCATCTGGCGGGCCGCTTCGGGGTGTGGGGCAGCGGCAGCGGCTCACCTTGTGGGGTGCGGCAGTGGCTTCCGGATGTCACCGGTGGAGACCCATACCCCGAGTCGTACGTCGTGTTCCTGGCCGCCGATGGTGATCTGTTCGGTGTGCTGGCGCGGAACCACGCTCCGCTGCTCCCGCTCGATGTATTGCGCAAGGGCCGCCAGGGCCCGCGTGAACGCCTCCGCACAGCACTCCCCGTCATCGCGCCGCTCGGTGACGGGGCATTGCGGGCCTGTACGGCCGGTTGCACATCGCACTTGGCGAGCCGCTTCAGCTGCTCGGTGTTCGCCGGCCGAAGTTGCGTTGCTGGCGGCCCGGTCAGCACCCGGTGCCGTTGCCGCGGTCGGTCACCCCGGGCATGACCCTCTTGAACAGCGGCGCAGACGTTCCGAACCGGACCGGTTCACAGACCGCAACCTGGGACCTCTCGCGTCGTTGGGAAGAAGATCGGTTCTTCGGTCTATGCCGCTGCGCGCGCCGGGAGGCGACCACGCGTCGGCCCGATGGCGGCGTCGCGCGTCAAGTCGTATGGCTACACCGGCGCTCTGCATGACGCCGAGTACGACCATCTTCTATCCGGCGTCGTGACGCGGCATGAGGAAGTCTGTGCTGGTGGTGCCGTGAGCGGCATGCCGTCGGCGGTTTGGGTGTAGCGCGGGTTTGTGGTGTGAACAGACGCCTGGCCCGGCGGAGTTTGCTATCAACTACTGAGGTTTGATGCGTGATGTCGCTGGGTCGACGCCTTGAACTGCGAAGAGGAGGGCCCGCCTCGCGGCATCATGCAAAGATCACCAGTAGCACCCCGATGTCCCCAACCGTGACCAAGATCGTAAATCGCGGAAGAGCCCGTCGCCCAGGTGCCCCCTCCCGACCGCCCTGGTAGCGTGCGCCGGCATGTCATCGGAACTGGAACGTCCCCCGCGCCAAGCGGACGAACGCACCGCGCTCATCGGCTGGCTGGACCTGCAGCGGCAGATCCTGCGCTGGAAATGCAAAGGGCTGAGCGACGAGGACGCGCGCCGCCCGGTCATCCCGACCTCACCGGCCATGACGATGGCCGGTCTCATCTCCCACATGCGCTGGACCGAGCACATATGGCTGGAAGTACTGTTCGCCGGCGGCGACAAGAAGCAGAACCCCGCATTCGACGAGTCAAGCAAGAACGCTGACTGGCACACCGACGGCCGCCCCCTTGCAGAGCTCCTCGCGGAGTACGAGGCCCAGTGCGCCCGCAGCAACGAGATCGTTGCCGCGGCCGACCTGGACGACGCCGGCCGCCACCCCGACTTCCGCGACGGCAGCGCCAACCTCCGCTGGATGCTGATCCACCTCGTCGAGGAGACGGGGCGCCACGCGGGGCACGCGGACATCGTCCGGGAGCTGCTCGACGGCACGAAGGGCTACTACTAGCGCAGCTCCGCGAAGCGGGCCCTTCCCTCAGGAGCCAGGCCAACACGCCTCACGACCAATGCGGGAGAGCCCGTTACTGGTGATCTTCGCATGATGCCGCGCGGCGAACCCTCGTCTTCGCAGTTCAAGGCGTCGACCCAGCGACATCACGCGTCAAACCTCAGTAAAGGCCGTAGGCCCGCCCCCTCATCTCACGTGAGCCCGAGCGTCTTGAGTGCAGTGGTCCAGTCGGTGGTGATGGCCTGCTGTGCGGCGGCGAGCGTGATCTTCCCTGAGCAGACCGCCGTGTGGCCCTTCGCCTCGACGATGTCCTTCGGGTTGTTCGGGCCGTTGCCGGGCTTGTGGTCGGGGCTCGGCGGCTCGACCCACAGGTTTCGGGCGTCATCAGGGTCTCCGCCCCAGCTCAGGGGCAGATAGTGGTCGTATTCGGCGTCGTTCATCGGCCCGGTGTAGTCGTAGGACTTGGCGTTCGCCGACTTCTCCGCCCCGGTGACCGAGGCGGGCGGGCGGATCGTCGACGTGTAACCAGGCACGCAGATCGTCGACTTCAGATTCGCCTGCGTGACGGCCGGATTGCGGGCCCCCGGAGTGCACTTGGTATCCGGCAGCGGCTGCTTGTCCGCCGTGTACCGGTAGTGGCAGCTGCCCGGCGCCGGCTGGGCCTGCACGGTGTACTTCGTCTGCGGGCCCGGCCCCTGGGGCAGCGGTCCCGCGGGGCCAGCTGCTCCGGGACCAGCGCCTGGGGTGGACGACGAGGGTGTCGGGTGCTTCGTGTCACCGGCCGGCTTGTCCTTCGAGCAGGAAGCGCATGCGGTGGCAAAAACAACTGCGACAGTGGCGGCGGCGAGACGGCGGTGAACTGCCACGAGTGACCCCTAACTGATCTTTCAGGTGGGAACTGCTGACGGCATTTTCTCCAACATGCGCCGAGGCGTGAGGAGTTCGCCGTGGGCGACTTCGAGTGCCCGGGCATGTCGTTGTGGACCATTTTCGCGACGCCGACAGCCGGAGGTGTTGCATTCCGAGGCCGCCGATGTGCCGCGCATCACTCTCCGGGTGCTTCGGGTCGGACATGCGCGATCATGACCGGAATGGACACTCGTTTCCTTGGCATCGCGGAGCTGGTCGAAGCCCCGTCGGTGGCGGTAGTGGTCGACGTCATGCGTGCCTTCACCGTGGCTGCCTGGGCCCTTGCCCAGGGGGCGGAAAAAATCGTTCTTGCTGAGTCGCTGAACGAAGCCCTGGCGCTCAAGGCTCGCCACCCGGATTGGGTGGCGCTCAAGGACGGTCCGCCCGCACCCGGGTTCGGCATGGTCAACTCGCCGGGCCTGCTGCGGTCTGTTGACCTTGGCGGACGGACCGTCGTGCAGAAGACCACGGCAGGGACGGTCGGCGCCCTTGCGGTCAAGGAGGCGCCTCTGGTGCTGTGCGCCAGCTTCGTGGTGGCGGAGGCAACAGCTCAGCTCTTGCGGACACGCAAGAGTGACAGCGTCACGTTCGTAGTCACTGGCGACGATGGACAGGCCGATGAAGATCTGGCGTGCGCTCAATACATCGCTCGCAGAGCCGCCGAGGCTGGGACGGATGCTGCCGAGTTCCTCCGCCGCGCTGCCGAGTCGCGCGCCGCCGCCGAACTGGCAGAGGGAGTGCGTCAAGGAGTCCATCCTGATGACGTTGCGCTCTGTCTTGAGGTCGACCGGTTCCCCTTTGCCATGGTGGCGACCTTGGAAGGCTCGCTCATGGTCCTGCGTCCACATGCGATGCCGTCGCTGACTGCCCAGGCCCCGGTCTGATCGCTAGTGGGGTCAGCCTTCAGCATGCAAGAGCGAGCACGCCGCGGGCCCCTGGTCACCGCGGCGCGGTAGCGGTAGCGGTAGAAGCTCAGCACCAAGGTCAGTCCCACATCCGCGGTGCTGCTGGCCGCGGTCTCCGCCGACCGCAGAGTGATCACCGTCGAGTCGGTGCCCCGATCGTGCAGCAGGCGCTTGAACCGGGCCAGATCGTCTCTCCCGACGCCGGACCAGTCCACATCGCGGCCCTCCAGCATGGACCACCAGCACGCCAGCCCGTGCGCATAGGCCCTCACCGTATGGGGCGAATACTCCTCCTGCCGGAGGCACTCCAGGTACTCCTCGACCGGCTCGACGACCCGCCACCGACGGTCAAGGACGACATAGGTGACCACGTCACCGATCACCACACGCTGCCGAACAGCCATGCCATCGAGCGTAGAAGGCGACCGGAAGCTGGGGGCGGCATCGACAACAACATCACCGTCGCGAGCGAACTACCCCGGATAAACACTCGTGTTGCGTGCAGATCGACTGCACAGCCGATCGTCGACGTCTTCAGCGGCACCCCCACTCGACCCCGGATACCATCTGGTCAGCCTGGAGTTGGGCGGCGACCCCAACGATCCCCGCAATCTGTGGGTGGAGCCGCCGTCACCCGGGCACAAAGCGGGCGCCGGCCCGAACAACCCGAAGGACAGCGTCGAGTCCAAACTCCACACAGCCGTCTGCTCCGGCAAGGTCCCGTTGGCTGCCGCGCAGAGTGCGATCGCGACGGACTGGACGACCGCCCTGGCCGCGCTCGGCCTCAAATAGGGCGCGGGGCAGCCTCGGCAGGCACCGGCTGGTGGAGCCGGGGCGCGAAGACGGTCAGCGGCGGGGACGGCAGCTGACGAGGACCGGACGGTGCTCTGCCGTCAAAATCGAGCTGAGGTGTGTGAAGGGTCCTGCCGACGGGGGATACGGCAGGACCCTTCCCCTCAACTTTACTGCCCTTTGCATGTATTTGGGGCTCAGGCCCAGAGGCGGCCGCTGCGCCGCGGTCCCGGACTTCGCCCGTCGCCCCCGGCGTTGCTGTCTAGCGGGTGGCTACCCGGGCGAAGCGCTTGAGCTCGGGGACGGTGCAGGTGATGGGTGTCTCGGGTGCGGTCTGCGCCGTACCGGCAGGGCCAGCCGTTCGATGGCCCGGCGGCACGACGGGATTCAGGGGTTGACCAGGTTCCTGCGTTCGGTGGTGATGTCCTCGCACTTGTAGAGGCTGACTCTGCCGTGGTCGTCGTCGGGGGACAGCAGGCACAGGTGGTTGGCCTCGTTGCGGTAGCGGATGCTGCCGTCCGCGTACGGCTCGGTCAGTCGGCGCTGTCCGGCGCTGTCACACAGAGATCGGAATGCGGGCTGGCTGCTGTTGGTTTTCGCTGACATGACTACAGGAGTAGCGCTCAACGCGATCGACGCCGACAACCAGATCGATGCCTCTGTGCGGCTCGCGCACGAGGCCGCGGCTGCTGGGCTGCGGTCGGCCTGGTTCGGACAGACCTTCGGCGCGGACTCACCCCAGCTGGCGGCGGTCGTTGGGCGAGAAGTACCCGGTCTGCATGTTGGCACGTCGGCGATCCCTGTTTTCGGCCGCCACCCGCTGCTGGTCTCCAGCCAGGCCCAGACCGCCCAGGCGGCCACCCACGGCCGCTACCATCTCGGACTGGCGCTCGGCACCAAACTCCTGACAGAGGCGGGCTTCGGCATCCCCTACGAACGGCCCATCGCGCGTCTGCGTGAATTCCTCACCGCGCTGCGGCAGTTGACCGAGACCGGTACCGCCGACTTCCACGGCGAACTGCTCACCGCGACGACACCGATCCCCGCCCGCGTGCCGGGCGCTGAAAGCGGCGTGCCCCTGCTCGTCGCCGCGATGGGCCCCCAGGCGCTGCGTGCCAGCGGTGAATTGGCCGATGGGATCCTGCCCTATCTGGCCGGGCCGCGCGCACTGAGTGAGCACATCGTTCCGGCAGTCACCGCGGCGGCAGAGGCCGCCGGCCGGCCCGCGCCCCGGATCGTCGCCCTGGTGCACGGCGTGGTCACCGACGATGTCGACTCCGTACGGGAGAAAGCCGCCGAGCAGCTCGCGTTCTATGAGCAGTTCCCGTCCTACGCACGAGTCATCGGGCTCTCCGGCGGCCAGCGGGCCGTCGATGTGGCTGTGATCGGCGACGAGCGGACGGTCGCCGCCGAGGTGCGCCGTTACCGGGATGCCGGAGCGACGGAGGTGGTGTTCTCGGGGACGGAAATCGCCGGAGAGTCCGACCGGCGCCGTACCTGGGCACTCCTCGGAGAGCTGGCCGACTGAGCCCCGGCGGGCGGTTGTACACCTGGTGGCCGGACATCCTGCAGATTCCACAGTAATGACAAGCAGCGTGCTGACTCCCTGACAGCTGTCGTGCCTCGGCACGTGCTTCGTGAGCCGACTGATTTCTTCACGAGGCGCCGCCGCGCTGCAAGCCGAAGCCGCGCGCAAGCGCGACAACCCGGGGCTGGCTCACGAGCAGGACACGCACCCAACCTTCGCGGAAAGGAGCTGGCCCGGCGGGGGTGACCTGGGCTCGGCGACGTGTTCGCCTTCAGTCCCGTTGACAGGGGGCCCGCCATCTGCACAGGCCAGAAGCTTGTGTAGTCATGGAGAGGGACTGACGGGACTGAATTTCCGCGACACGTGCACGATGCCCCCGTGCTGGAAGAGGCAGGTGGGCGACGCTCTGTGTGGCGAACCTGAATTTTCAGTCCCGTTGGCCCCGTCGGGCAGCCGCCGTCGGGTAGGAACTACAGGCTTGGGTGCCGCTTCGACGAAGGATGTTAGGGCGTGTCCGGCGGATCATGGGCAGTGCTCTACAGGAGCTGGCTTGCGGTCGTGGCATGATCGCGCCATGGAGCACTTCATACGTCCCATCGGTTCGCCGCCTGTCAATGGATACAGCCACGCGGTCGCGTTCACCGGAGCGATGGTCGCCGTCTCGGGTCAGGTTCCTGTGGACGGCGACGGGAACCTGGTTGGTATAGGGGACGCTGAGGAACAGGTCCGGCAGGTCTACGCAAATCTGACCACTGCCTTGAAGGCAGCGGGCTCTGGTCTGGAACACGTAGTCAAACTGACGGTCTACCTGACTGATTTGAACGATCTGGGCGCGTTCCGCAAAGTACGCGACGAATACCAGGACGCAGAGAACCCGCCCGCGTGCTCCCTGGTGAGGGTCGCTGGGCTGGTCCACCCAGACTTCCGGGTCGAGGTGGACGCATTGGCTACGGCACCGAGCGCCGGGTATTGATGAGTAGTGAACGCCAGCTCCTGAAGACCGGTGCCCAGGCTCCAGCCTGGCTGGCGCGGTGCCCGAGGCCGGTCAATGGCTCTTCGAGCCCAGCGGCCGTCCGGGGCGGGAAGCTGGCAGGCCCGTCATCTGCGCGTCTATCGTTTTTGGTGTGAACGACACGACCGACGATCGACGCATCTGGGAACTGACCGGGTGGGATGCTGACGAACGCCCAGCTCACGTCACCGAACTCAGCCGGGAAGAGATCCTGCGCATCCGCGACCTCTTCGACCGCCGCCTGCCCTCAGCGGGGGAGGACGAGTGGCTTGCCTGCGCTGCTTACGAAGTGCCCCGTGACCTGCAAGGTCAGGTGCTGGCCGTCGTCCCCCGGCTGGAGTTCAAGCCAGGGCTGGAGTACTTCGTCGAGGGGGCTGTCCTTTCCGATTAGGCGGCCGGACGGCTCCTCGCTGCTGCCGGCGTCACGCTCGTCGCGCTGATCCGGCCGGGGTTTAGAGGCAGGCTCCTACTCTCGTGTCATGAACGTGTTTGGCGGCGGTGGCGGCCGGTACCTGGAGATGACCAATGGCGGCACGGCGGTGTTCGTGGACGTTTTGATGCTCGCGGTGTCCGCGCTGGCCCACGAGCAGTGGGACTTCCGTTTCGCCGCGCTGCTGACGCTCCAGGACCAGAACGTGATGGGGCGTGGGGTGGTCGGCTTCGGCCTGGCGGAGCTCGACTGGGGGGACACGCCGCAGGAGCGGGCCGAGGCCAAGGATTTCCTGCTGCGCGTCCTCGATCTGGCGCTGTCCCGCCACCGGTGGGAGGAACTGACGTACGAGCCGCCTCGGGCTGAGGGGTACCTGCGCACGTATCGGTCGATGGTGGAGGAGTTCGACCCTGCGACCGCGAGGGCCGGCACGGGCGTCCTGCCCGGGCCGCAGGAGGCCGCGATGGCCTCGTGTGTACGCCACCGGGTGCTGGACGCGCTGCCGTTCTGGGAAGCGTGCGTGTTCTGCACGGCCGGAGTCTGAGGAGCTACGCCACGGTCGCCTGCCTGTCTGTACCGGGGTTGATGACCGTGGGGAGCTAGCGGCGGGTTGGGATGCGGACAAGACCGAGCTTAGGCTCGGCGATCCGCCTCCGCACCGGCGTCGGGTCCCAGGTGGACTGGTCCATGAACTGCTGCAGGTTCTGTTCGTTGCCGTCCGGCCGCCGGTCGGCCATCGCCTGGATCGGCGTGCGGCGTCCGTCCAGCATCAGCCCCCGGAGGGCCGCTCTGATGTCCGCTCAGGCCGCGACCCATTCCAGCAGGCGCCCCTGATGGACGGAGGGGCGGCGGCCCAGCGCAGGAAGCGGCAACATACCCTCCACGGCGTTGCACAGGTCGTGCATCATCAGGCCCATACCGGGCCAGAGCCATGTGTATTCGGGACTGCCAAACGAGATCTCCCCGATATCTCCGTAATGGTCGCTCCGGTGATCAATGAACAGGAGATCGCCGGTAAGGCTCTGAGCGAAGGGCACCCACTGCTTATGGGCAGTGCGCCCGACCACCTCTTCCTCATAGCCCTCTTCTTCAGCGTCCTCTGTCATTTCAGCGAGAGTCTGCTGCCACTCCAGAATCCCTTCCGCATCGAGGAGGCTGTAACCGAGGACGAAAGCACCGGCTTCTGCACTTGACCTGCGTACGACGACACCGTTGCGCTTCGTGAGCAGCGACTTCAGATCGTTGTTGATCTCGAACCCGATTCCAGCTTCCAACGTGCGGATATCCGAATCGGACGCGCCCGAGCGAAGCGCAATGTGATCTTCCGGGGTGTTGAGCAAGAGCCACCCCTCGAACCTCTGCCAAAGCTCTTCGAAACGGAATGCTTCCTCAGATACCAAGTGATCCATTCGACCCTCCCAGTCGCTCCGCAGCGGCGGACGTTCATGTCAAGCGGGATCATTGTTCCACCATGCACTCCACCAGCCAGTCGGAGTCGGCATACAGGGGCAGCACCATCGCGAGCGCCAGGGCCTCGCTCTACGGATTGCCTTATCCCCGTGAGAGGGCGCAGCGTGCTGCGCTCAGGCCATCCCTCAGGCACGGACTCGGTTCGCAGGCGTCCCAACGAGCGCACGGAAGTGCTCCCAAAGAGCTGTGGTGGACCTTGCGGCCGGTGTGGCGGAGGGAGGGCGGGACGGCCTGCGGTCCGCGACCTGCAACTTTCAACGGCGGAACGGCCTCGGTCAGTTGGTGGGCCATGCCGTCAGGAGGTCGGCGGGGGTGAGGTGGGTGATGCCGTGGGTGGTGCAGCCGCTGCGGGCGACGGCGAGCAGGGGTGTGTCGTGGTCGGCGCCGGGCAGTTGGGAGCGGTGGGTGATGAGGCGGGCGAGGTCGCGGTGGTCGAAGGGTTTGTTCTCGAGCCATTTGATGGAGCCGACGAGGGTGATGTTTTTGGCGATGGGGGCGCGGTCGGCGCCGATGATGTCGATTTCCGGGTCGTTGGTGCGGGTCCAGTAGCCGCCGATGGTGTTGGTGTTTTCGGGGAGGTGGTCGTCGGCCAGGCGCCACAGGCTCTCGCGGATGACGGGCTCGACGGCCCGGCCGCGCCAGGACGTCCAGCTGGTGCGGATGGCCTCGAGGACCCGGTCGCCGCGGCCGCGTTCGACGGCCGGGATGCCGGGGCCGATGAAGGAGAGCCAGAAGCGCAGGTAGGGGTCGTCGATCCGGTAGCGGGTCTCCCGGCTGGGGCGGGTCGACAGGGGCAGGTCGGCGGCTACCATCCGGCGGCTGGTGAGGAGTTCCAGGGAGCGGGTCAGCGAGCCGGGGTTGAGACCGCCCGCCGTCCGGCCGATCAGGGTGAAGGTGCGTTCGCCGTGGCCGATGGCGCCCAGGACGGTGCGGGCCTGGACTTCGGTGGGGAACTCGGCGGCCAGGGTGCGCTCTCCGCTTACCAGCAGCGCCGAGGTGGGCCGTTGCAGGGCGTGATGCAGGTAGGCCCAAAGGTCTGCGCCCTGCGGCCATTCCTCCAGGATGAGGGGGAGTCCGCCGCTGACGAGGTAGGCGTCAAAGGCGTCGGCCGGCGGCAGATCGAGCATGACGGCGACATCGGCCGGGGTGAGCGGGGGGACGACCATCTCGGTGCCGCGCTGGTAGAAGGGCCGCCCGTAGGTGTTGAGCTGCTCCATCATGGCGATGTCGGAGCCGATCAGGACGAGGAGGACCGGGAGCTTGGACAGGTTCCGGTCGAAGGCTTTTTGCAGCGCGCCTTCGAAGGTGGGGTCCTCGCGCACCAGGTAGGGCATCTCGTCGAGCACGACGAGGCTGGGCGTATCGGTGGGCAGGGCGGTAGCGAGCAGGCTCAGGGCCGCGTCCCAGGTCTGCGGGGCTGTGAAGTCGGCGAAGCGGGCTGCATCCGGCAGGGAGGAGGCGGCCACCTCGGCGGTGAAGCCCGCCAGATCCTCCTCGCGGGACCCGCCGACCGCGGTGAAGAAGACATGCGGCAGCCCCTCACGCCCCAGGAACTCCTCCACCAGCCGCGACTTCCCCACCCGCCGGCGCCCCCGGATCAGCACCGCACGCCCCGGCCGCCCACTGCGCCCGCCTGATGTGACCGAGGACAGCAGATCCTCCAGCAGTCCCAGCTCATGACGGCGTCCGATGAACCCGTTCACAGCGACCTCCAACAGCGGAGAAACTTTCCTCAAAGATACTTTCATAGAAGAAAGCATGCAACCGCGCTGCAGGCGGAGAGTGCGGTGGGTTGCGGTGCAACGGGGCGGGGCCGCGTGTGCTGGGTCTTTGGATGGCTGACGCGGCCCTGGCTGATTCCGTGGGGGAACGGAATTCTTGCTGTCCAACGATCATCTCCAGGAACGGTTCTGCGCAGGCTCCGCACCCGTGCCGGGGAGGCCATGGGATTTGGGAGGCCCATGGGATGGAGGGGGCGAGGGCGGAACCGTGCGGCTCCGGGGTGTCCCAGGAGGTGGGGGAGCGCCAGCCCCCGTCCGACTGCCTGCTGTTCATTCTTGGGCTGGCCGTGAGCCGGGGTGTGCGGCGAACGCGGCGTCGGCGGTGGCCCACACGGTTCCGAGCGCTTCCAGATCGTCGGCTCGCTTGCTGGGCATCTGCCCGGCCCGCAGCGCGCGCCGTTGATTGGAGAGCCACCGCCCCAGTGGATAGGCGCCTTCGAGGTGCTCGTAGGGCACCTCCAGGTCCTCCTCGCGGTCCCGGTAGGGGACGGCGGCGTCGTAGCCGTGTAGCCAGTCCTGCTTCTCTGGCTCGATCACCCGATGCTTGATCCACTGCGCGATCATCACCGGATCCCGGGGAGCCGCGAACCGGTGCTGTGCCCGACCTGCAGAAGTAGCTGCGGCGACAGCGGCAGGTGGCTGTCCAGGATATGCGCGACGACGGGCCGGATCTGGGCCGGAGTCGGGGAGGCTCTTGGTGTTTGTGGCGTTACGGCCATTCAGCTCGCGGGAGGAAGGCGACGCCGACCCGAGCGTTACGCGGACCAGGAGTGACTACCGGACAACTCCGGTCGATGCAGGTGTAGTTTGCGTTTGGCGCAATCTGATCACACCCTGCGGGCGGACTGGTGTACTGCGCGCATGGAAGATCAAAAACAATGCACGGTCGTGCGCACCGGGCAGTACGAGGGGCTCCAGGGCGGCACGTTCGGAGCAGGGGTCAGTGCCCAGTCGGCCGGGGCGGAGCGGCTGTGTCTGCATCGGCTGGTGATGCCCGCCGGCATGCGGGGCCGCCCTCACTTGCATGAGGGCCACGAGTCGGCCATCTACGTCCAGTCCGGCTTTGTCGAGGTGTGGCACGGAGAAGGTCTCGCCGAACACGTCGTGCTGCACGCGGGTGACTACCTCCACATCCCCGCCAACACCCCCCACATGCCGGTCAACACCGGCACCCAGGACATGATCTGCCTCGTCGCGCGGACCGACCCCAACGAGCAGGAAAGCGTCCAGCTGCTTGACCTGCCGGCCGCTCTGGAACGGCACATCGGCGCACTGCCCGTCGGAGCCGGCTGAACCAGGCTGAAGCCCCGCTGTGCTTGCGCCAGGCCTACGTAGTGACGCTGCCAATCCACCGTCCACCGAGCGCGGCCGGGTGCTTGCGCCCATTGATCAACTTGCCGCCGTCGAAGCCGCGCGCGGCAAGCTCCTGCCACCCCGGCGCAAGGTCGTCCAGGTGCTCACCGCCACCCAGCCACCCGCCGGGAGCACCGGAGCCCACGTGTACCGCAGGCCGACGCGGCCCGGGTCGCGGTGCCCTGAGCGGCCTGGCCGGAACCGTAGCGCCCCCGGCCTGCTAATCGCCGTCGGCCCCTGCAGGTTGACATGTCACGCTGGCCCCTGAGAACTCTCCTGCCCGGGTGGGTGGTCCTTGGACTGGCCACTGTCATGCGAGCAGGGGGGCCGCCTGCAGGGCGGCGTACGGGTGTCGGGGCCACTGAGTAGGCTCGCGGAATCGGCGGTGACAGGCCGGGGCGACAGGGGGATGTATGGCAGTGGCACGGGCGGGGGCGCGGCGCCTGATGGCGCGGTACTGGGGTGAGTTCTGTCGGCAGTTGGAGGGCTCGCGTACGCTGTTGTTCTTCTGCATCCTCACAGTCGGCGGCCTCGGCATCGGGGTCAGCGGACTGCTGCACTGGTGGCGGGTCGCGATGAGCCTGGTCGCGCTCGCTGTCGGGACCTTCGGACTCCTGGGCGTCGTCGGCTGGTTCGTACGGCTCGGGGAACTCGAACGGGAGCGCGCGGCACGGCGGCGTCGCTAAACGGGCTGCCGGGGGCGGCCGTTGGCCCCGGCCGGCCCCAACAACGCGAAAAACGCTGGCGAGTGAGCCCGGCGGCTTCACGCGGCCGGGCGCCCTGTGAAGCCTTGTGACGCAGCCCTCCTGTGGGCCGTCTCGTCTTGACGGATCCTTGAGATCACCCCTGGGTAGGCTCGTCTGATCAGCCATTTGACGGGGTGTGGGGCATGTCGTTCGATCAGGAGTGGGCGGTGCTGAAGGCGAAGGCCCAGGTGCGGCTGGGCAGTGTGCCCAGCATGGATCCTGGCGGGCCGTCGCCCGATGGCGTGGACCTGGTCCTCAAGTTCGACGACATGGGGAAGATCGGGCACGCAGCCTTCCTGCTGCACCAGCATCTGTCGAGTGCGGGCAAGCACGCTCAGCAGGCTACCGGGGCCGCCGCGAAGAGCCTGGAGGGCGACGGGTTCGGCACGGGTGGCGCCCTGGCCAAGGCGGGTGAGGGCTGGCAGGGGCAGCTTCAGGTGCTGCTCGATGCCTGCGCCCAGATCTCGGACCATCTCGACTACTCGGTGAAGTCGTCGAGCCAGGATGACCAGTTCATCGGCGCGCAGCTGCGGGTCTCCAAGATCTCCGAGTACCTGGACGTGCCGCCACCCACTTCGGGTTCCGATGTGCCGCATGTGCGGAAGGCGGAAGGTCCCGTCATGTGACCCCTGTAAGGGGTGTGCGGGCGGAGGGATTCCTGAGCAAACCAGGGGCCCTCCGGAACAACGACGGCGGCGGCGCCGGGAATGGCAGGGGGCCGGTGCCGACGTTCGAAGAGCTGCTCCACATCAAACTCTCACCGCTGCAGTCGGCGGCCGACGACTGGGCCGCCATGGCGGTCCTCTTGAAGAAGGTCGCCACGGAGGCCGGGAGCATGCGCAGCCTGGCTCAGGGCACCGAGTGGAAGGGCGAGAACGCCACCGTCACCAAGCCGTTCGTGGTCCGGGTGTCCGACGAGTTCACCGATGCGGTCACCGAGGCGGAGAGCATCGCCAACCTGCTGAGCTCCGCACACGACCAGATCAAGGCGGCCCGGGACGACCTCAAGAACCTCTACGAGAACCCACCCGCCGGCATCACGATCCTCGCCGGCGGAACACTGACCCGCAGCGTCCAGCCCCGCCGCATGTCCCACGGCGACCCCGTGGAGGTGGTGACGCAGGACGATCTGGACGCCCTGCAGCGGCGCATCGACGCGATCCTCGGCCGGGCGGCGGAAGCGGACTCGACCTGTTCCTGGGGCCTGGCGCAACTCACCAAGGGCAAGCACGAGTTCGGCAGCACGTACTACGGATCCCTCAAGGACGCGAAGACCGACGCCCGGCAGGCGCAGCAGTCCAAGATGGATTCGGTGGACTACACGCCGCCTGCGAAGTGGGGCAGCGGCACCATCAAACCCATTGCCGAATTCCTCAGTTACCGCTCCTGGATGGGCGGCGTCGAAGCGGCGCTGCACGGAGACGTCAACGGCGCGATACAGGGCGCGATTGGCGGCTCTCCGTCCGCAGCCGGCGGCGAGGCCAGCAAGGGTCTCGCCAAGGGCTCGCTCCTGGGCAACGTAACCGGGAAACACCACCGCCCCACGTTCATCAACACGATCGGCAAGGTCGGGACGAAAATATTCAGCGTGCCGGTCTCCGTGGTCGCGACAGGGATCGACTTCTATTACTCGCCCAACCAGCCAAGGACCCCGGGCGACACCCATGTGGACGCCCCGGCAGAACCGGGAAAGGTGAAGTACCAATGACGCACTCCGCAGGCCCACCCACGCGCGGGCGACGCCGCCCGAGCCTGCGGCACTGGCTGAGACCTCAAAGTCCACAGACCCTCGTCCTCGGCATCTGCATGTCTGTTGGCGGACTCGCCGGCGGCGTGCGCAGCGTGATGGACGGAAAGGGAATCGGGACGGTCCTGGCCCTCCTCGGCGGGGGCGTTCTCGGCGTCCTTATCGTCGTCAGCTACTTCACCAACTATGAAGACCGCCGCTGACAGATGCCAACAGGCCACGCCCCTTGCTGGCCTGGCCACCCGGGGGCTGGGGCAGTTCGAGGTCATCGAGCATACGGTCGGCGCTTCAGGCCGACCTCCATCACTGGAGCCCGAAGTCGTGGAAGTCGTGCAGGGCCGCGGGCGCGCCGCCGGCCGGGGTCCCTGATGCGCTCTCCCACATCGAGCACGGGTCACTGTTCGCGCCGTCGATCCGACAGCCACCGCCCCAGCGGGTACGGCCTTCGAGGTGCTCGTAGGGCACTTCCAAGCTCCCCTCGCGGTCCCGGTAGTGGGCGGCGTCATAGCCGAAAGCGCCGCCAGACTGGCAATCGACCTTGAAATCGTCCAACGCAAGCCTGGGGCCAGGGGATTCGCTCCGATTCCACACTGCTGGCCGGTAGAGCGAACCTTCGGTTGGATCATGATGCACCGCCGCCTCGCCCGTGACTACGAGACCCTGCCCACCAGCTCCGAAGCCGTGATCTACCTCGCGATGATCGACACCATGGCCCGCCGGATCACGGGTGAAGCGGTCCCAACCTGGAGAAACCCGCCCCCCCAGGATGAGACACCTCGCCCGAGATGAACCTCCACTAATACGGCCCCGGCCCCGTAGCCTGCCCCTGGTGTTGCGGCTCCGGGCTCAAAGCCTCTTCGCGTTCCGCAACAGCTGTGCGTAGAAGCCGCTTCCGTCGATCCGGGAGACTCCGCCCTTGTCACCGATCGTCGGACCGTTGACCTCCTTGCGGCTGGAGATGAACGTCTTGTGGCCCTCGGCGTCCGGTCCCAGATAGAGGGCGACGTGGTCGAGGCGGTCGCCGGTGTGATGGTCCATCTTGAAGAAGAGGAGGTCGCCGGGCTGGAGCACGTCGATGTTCTTCGGGCGTTCGTACCAGGGAGCGGGGCCCGACAACGGGATGATGTCCGCGCCCAGTTGCGAGCGGGCCATGCCGTTGGCTGTGCGGGGCAGGCCGCCGCCCTTGTTGTCGTCGGACGCCAGCGGGTAGCGGGCCCGGTAGCCGAACACCAGGCGCATGAACCCGGAGCAGTCGACGGCTCTGGCGCGGGCTGCCTCCGGCTGTTTGGTGGTGCCGTCGCGGAAGGTGTACGGGATGCCCAAGTAGTGGAAGAAGTCGGACTGTTCGAGCAGGGGTGTGCCGCGGTGCTTGGTGAGGTCCGGGTTGACCGGGCCGAACCTGGCGTCGCCTGCGTACGCGAGGCCCTTGGCGTCCTTCTTGACCGGCGCTCCGGTGGCGTACTGGAACGCGGTCGCGAAGAGGTCTTCCTCATTGCTGCCGAAGTTCTCCTTGAACCACGCCTTGAACCACGCCTCCTTCTCTGCTCCTTGGCGCCACGTCTGGGGCATCAGGCGCACCCAGTCCTCCGTGACGACGCGGACCGCAGTGCTCGCGGGTTCGGTGAAGGTGCGCGAGGGGCCCTTGAGGGTCGCGGTGCGCGCCTTGTCGGTGAACGTGGCGAGGATCTGGCCCTGGTCGCCCCGCAGCACGGTGCGCGCGGGGTTGTTCAGGCGCTCCCAGGTCTCCTTGCCGCTGTCCTTCCCGGCGTCGGTCTCCCGGCCAGGACGGTCCTTGACGGTCTGGACGCCCGGTGCCGAGTCCCGCTCGTCCTTGCGTAGTTCCACGGTGAGGTACGTGCTGGACCCCAGCAGGGCCAGCACGGTCAGGGTGTGCAGAGTGGCGCGCTTCTTCTTGGGGGGCATGGCTGTTTCGGCTCCGATCCTGGGTCAGGCGGACGGCATGACGCCGAGGAGGATTCCGGCGGTGAGGACGACGTAGGCCATGAGCGTCACCGAGCCCGTGGCGAGGAGGGTGGGTCCCTTGGGCTGACGGACCAGCTGGTAGGCGATCAGGCCTGGCACGATGAAGCCGAGGGTCTGGTTCGCGTACATGAGCGGGAACTCGAGGGCGAGCACGATCATGACGGTGGCCTGGAGGGTGACGCCGAGCAGTACGACGGAGGCGAAGAGCCGCTTGCCGTAGAGGATCACGAACTTCTGCATCAGCAGCGTGCCGGCGTACGTGAGGACGGTGACGCCGACGACCATCGCGGCGCGCTGCAGGTCCTCGACGAGGGTCAGCGCGAGCCAGCCCGGGGTGATCATGCCTCCCGGCGAGAGGTTGGTCGTCAGGTAGCAGACGAGGGAGAAGAGCAGCCCGATCGCGATGCCGATCGCGGCGATCTCGGGGGTCAGTACGGAGGGGATCAACGGTGCTGCTCTCCTGGGTTGCGCCACTGCGGGGAGTCGTCGGCGGGAGGTACGCGCGGCTCGAACAAGCCGCGGATTTCGGCCTGTTCGAGGTGCGCGGGGTGCGCCGGGTTCTGCTGGGGGTGAGGGGCCGGGGGTGGCTCGGGGTGGGGGTGCTGCTCCCCCGCGCGCTGCGCGTGGTGGTGCGGCGCGTAGCGGTCCTCGTACGCCCGCGGGTACTGCTGGTAGGGGTCGAGGTGGGGTGCGTACAGCGGTGTCGTCTCGACGTACTGGGGTGTCCGCTCGGGCGTTGCCGGCGCGGCGGCGGGCTCGTCGGAGTCGTCCGGCGGGAGTTCCGCGAGGTGTTCGAGGAGCACTTCGCCCTGACCGTGGATGTTGCCGATGGCGACGAGCGAGGAGTCGGGCCCGAGCCGGCCGAGGAGCTGTCGCATGAACTCCTCGGGGTCGCGCCGGTCGCCGCCGAGGTCTACGGCGCGGTCTCGGTAGGCGGCCGGGATCGCGTCGATGGCGGACTTGGCCGGGTGGCCGATGACGAAGACCTGGTCGGGGTCGAGGTCGGGGATGATCTCGCCCATCTGGCCGTTGCGTTCGACCCGGTCGGGGCGACAGTTGATGACCACGTTCAGGGGGCGGTGGATGGCGCCGAGGTCGAGCAGTTGGTTGATGTTCATCAGCGTCGACTCGGGGTCGTTGGCCGCGAAGACGTTGGCGAAGCGAAGCTTCTTGTCCTCGTGTGTCACGTACCGCTCCACGGAGAGGACTCCAGGGTCCGGCGGGGCTTCGTACATGCCCCGGAGCGCGGTCTCGCGGTCGACGCCGAGGAGGTCGGCGACGACGAGCGCGATGGCCACGTTCTCCTTGAACGTGAACCAGCTGAAGCCGCGCAGCTCTTCGTCGGTGACCATCTCCGGGTCGGCGTAGATGAGTCGGCAGTTCCGGGCTTCGGCCTCCTCCAGGAGGATGTCGAAGCGGTCCTTCTCGGCGGTGACACAGATGCCGTTCTCGGGCATCGAGCGGCACAGCGAGCGCGCCACGTCGTCGAGGGTCGGGCCCATCTCGGCGAGGTGGTCCTCGCGGACGTTGCAGAGCACGCCGATCGTTGAGCGGATCAGCTTGGACTGGTTGATTTCCTGCAGGGCGGGCATGACGGCCATGCACTCGATGACGAGTGCGTCCGGCTGGTACGCGCTGGCACGCCGCACGATGCCGATCTGCTCGACGACGTTGGCGATGCCGAACTTGCGGTAGACGGGCTCCTCGGTGGCGTCCGGGTGGATGAACCGGGCGGCGGTTCCGGTGGTCTTGGCGACCGTGACGAGGTCGCCGCCGCGCAGCGCGCCCGCGCACAGGCGGGTGATGGAGCTCTTGCCGCGGATGCCGTTGACGAGCACGCGCGTAGGGATGCGGTCAAGGTTGACGTAGTGCCGTCGCTGTTCGATCACTCCGGAGATCAGCAGGACGGCCCCGCACACCACGAGCACGGTGTAGAGGAAAAGCACGGTGTTACTGGTTCCTTCCGGCCGCGGCGGGCGTGCGGGTGGCGCCGTCGCGTTGGCGTTGCTGGTCCTGGAGGCGCTGTCGGATCAGTTCCAGGCTGCGGACCACGGCGCCGACCTCGTCGTGGTGGCGCGGGTAGAGCACTGTCTTGCGGTCGCCGTCGGCCAGTTTCTCGGCCTGGTCGGCCAGTTCGCGCAGCGGGCGGGCGACGACGATGTGCAGCCAGCCGAGGCAGGCCGCGGCCGCGGTGAGGCCGAGCAGGCCCGCGAGGACCGTGCGGTTCTGCAGGCTGTACTCGGGGATGGCGAGCCAGGAGGCCGGCTGGGAGCTGACCACCGTCCACTGCAGGGACTCCGCGGCCCCGCCGCCCGAAAACGGTGCGGCGGCGACGACGCGCACGTTCCCGCCGTCGCGCCGGACCTCGCCGTGGTCGGCCTTCTTGTCGAGCAGCGGTTGGAGGGAGGAGGGCAGCTTCTGGAAGGCGCGGTATCCCGAGTCGCCGCCGATGACGCGGCCTTCGGCGTCGACCACGCGGACCTCGCCGAGGCCCTGGCGCCCGAGCAGTCCGTTGACGAACCCGATGCGGAACTCCCCGACAACGGCGGTCACTTGACGGCCCGGCGTCGCGACGGTGGCGGTGATGACGGGCTTCTTGCCTCCGTGACCGCTCACCTCGAAGGCGTTCTTCGAAGGGGCATCTCCCGCGGCGTGGTGGGGGGTATGACCGGCCCGGGCGAGGATCGTGCCGTCGGCGCCGAGGACGTACACCGACTCGTAGCGCTGGTGGTCCTTGAGGGTGCGGTCCAGGACGGTCTTCATGTCCTGGGACGAGGTGCGGTCGCCGATGAGTGACGCGACGGCGGAGAGGTCGGCGTGGCCCTCGTTGAGGGCGCGGCGCACCCGGTCGCTGAGCGTCGCGGTGCGGGCCTTCTGGTCGTGCACGGTCTGGGTCGGCACGCGGACGTCGTCATCGGCCCGGTTGAGCAGGAGCATCAGCGGCACGGCCCATCCGAGCAGCAACAGGGCGCACACGACGAGCAGCGCGCGGGTGCCGAGCCCCCTGCGTCGCCCGGGACGTTGTGATTCTTGCGTGCCGAGGGGTGCCCCGCACAGCTGGCCGCGCAACCGCTCCAGGGCGGCGCCGATCCGCGCGGCCTCTCCGTACTTCGGCACGGTCACGGGTCGCGCGAGGTCGCCGCGGGTGAGGCGGCGGCTCTCCAGGAAGAGTCTGATCAGCGGGCGCTGGACCGTGGACAGGAGCAGCATGACCGTGATGGCGCCGATGACGAGGAGTGCGCCCGCGGTGATGAGGCCGAAGGCGGGTCCGGCGAGCCGGGAGGCGTGCTCGACGACACCGACCTGGGTGACGACGGTGAGGCCGAGGGTGCCGGCCGGGGTGGCCTCACCCGGGTCGCCCGCGGCAAGCGTGGCGTAGCCCCCGATGCTCTGCTTGTCCCCGACGGTGTCCCCGGCGAGGTGGCCGCTGACACCCGTGTAGCCGCCCGCGCCGGGGGACTTGGCCGAGATCGCGTTCTGCTTGCCCTTCTTCGCCGCGATGCCCGCGAAGGTGCGCAGTTGCTCCTTGGCGCCCTTGCCGCCGAGGGCGCCGTGGCTGCTCAGGAGTCGCCCTTCGGCGTCCACGACGCCGATGGCCCGACCCTCGCCGAGGTTCACGCCGGGGAAGTTGAGGCTGCTGGAGGCGATCAGGAGCTGCTGTGGCCGGCCCTCCCAGGACAGCAGGGCGAGCGTGACCAGACGGGTCTGACCGTTCTCCAGGCGGACCATGCGAGGGGCGAGGCCGCCCTCGTCGGCAAGGCGGCTCCGGTCGATGGCGGTGAGCGGTACGTTCTCGCCGCGCGCACCGAGGAGCTTCCCCGACGCGATCTCCATGACGGCGGTTCCGCGCCACTTCTGGTACACGTCGCCGACCTTGTCCAGGACGTCGTCGGCGGGCGCGGGCCGCCCCTGGTTGAACAGGGCGGCGGTGCGGGTCAGATCAGTGATCGATTCGTCGAGTGACGCACGCAGCGCGATGGCTCCGTCCTCGGCGACGTACTGCTGGGACTTGCGGACGGCCTCCGGCACGAGGGCGTTCTCAGGTTTGCCGAGGGCGAGCGCGGTGATGCCCGCGAGGGACAGCAGCAGAGTCGATAGCACAGCGATAGGCGGACGTATGCCACCGATCAGCGACATATCCGACCTTCGACGGCCCTTGTGCCGTCGCCTCGATCGCGAAGCGGCCAACGCGATACCCCTCTCCATTCTTTCGGGGTGCGCGGTCGACCCCCGAGGGAGTCGTCTCGCCCTGGGGGCACAAGGGTGCGACCCCGGATCCCCGACCAACAGGTAGGTAAAGAGTTGCCCACCCCCAGACAAAATCCACTAAAAAATATATTGATCGAGATCTTTGCGCAAATTCTTGGAAAACAACGGCCCAGAGGCGCGATCAACCTCGGCCTTCCAGGCAGTCAGCCGGATCGATGGAGTGTTGTCCGAATTGAGCGCATATGTGTCGCTAACCAACGAATGTAGATGGCACCTCCCCTTCGTCTCCCCCCTCTGCTTCCCGTCTCACCCGTATCTTTGGTGCGGCCATGACTGTGCACAGGAAGACAAAAACGATCGCCATCGCCTCGGCGATCGCCCTGCTCGGCGCTCTGATCGCGTCGGTCCTCACCCTCGCCGGAGGCCGCTCGGGCAGCGGCATGAGCCGGGACGACCAAGCGGACGGACAGCGGCCGTGGCCCAGCGTGCCACCCAGCGGCCCGCCCAGAGCCGAACTGGAGCGCCGCATCGCCGAGTTCGCCGCCCCGTTCCACGCGGACTCCGGGTATCGCGAACCAAGCCCCACCGACCGGCGCGCCATGGCCGAGTCCGTCGGACTCGTGCTCGACGGCAAACGCGAGGAGGCCGGCCGACGCCTGTCCCACGTCGGCTACCAGCTGCGCACCCTCGTCGACGCCGAGACAGGCCGCACGTACGCGGAACTCTCCGACCGCAGCGAGAGCGTTCCCGCGCCCCGCGGCTGGGGCCGGGTCTACATCGATCTGTCCTCGCCGGTGCGCTGGTCGGTCCAGGCACCTCACCCCGTGTCGGACGCCAGAACCGAACGGCTTGGCGCACACGTCCTGTTGGGCTCCCCAGGGGGCGTCCTCGTCATCGCGGGCGCCCACCGCGACGCCGGGCGGGGTAACTCGGCTGACGTCGCACACCGCCGCGACACGATCTTCGCGGCGGTCTGCGACGAGCTCGCCAAGCGCGGCCTGCCTGGCATCCAGGTCCACGGCTTCGCCGACGGCTCCGATCCCGACCACGACGTCATCGCCTCCACCGGGACCGGGACGGCAGGCCGAGCCGACGGCAAGAGCCTGGCGAACGCGCTGCTCGGCCAGGGCTTCCAGGTGTGCCGGGCCTGGGCGCGCTCATGCCCGCTGGAGGGCACGGAGAACGTCGAGGGCCGCAAGGCGGCAGCCGAAGATGTCCCGTTCCTGCACGTCGAGTTCAGTAACACGGTGCGCACGGACGACGCCTCCACGAGGCGCGCCATCGCCGCCGTGGACACGCTCACCGCCCGGTGGGCGGCGGGCCAGGAGAGCACAGGGCGGGACTGACGCCGCGGGCCGGACCCGTGGAGGACTGACAGTGAGGATGTGACGTGCCTTCTCCGACGGGCCGAGACTTAACTACGGTGGCATTGCCTTGAAGGCTCGTATGTTCACCGAGTCGATGGCGCACCGCGACCAGTCCGGCTCACCCCGGGCGTCGAGTTCGTCAAGGACCATACCGTGCGGCTTCGCCAACACCCACAACTGGCTCCACTCGCTGAAGCGACGGTGAGCGGTCGCACCGGAGCCAACGGCGCGCGCCCTCGTGGGCGCGCGCCGTTGGCTCCGGAACTCCGGCCCCCTCAGACCGCGGTGGTCGGGAGGTGGTCGAAGCGGATGGTGAGTCCGAGGCTGTTGGCTTCCTTGGTCATGCGGCGCATGGCGCGTTCGGGATCGCGACGGGTGAAGTAGTCGGCGCCGAGTTCCCGGTAGGGGACACGGTCGTGCAGGACATGCCAGATGGCGATCGCGAGCTTGTGCATCACCGCGACCACGGTCTGTTTGCCTCCCCTTCGCGCGGCGAGACGCCGGAAGTATGCGGAGAGGTAGGTGTGCTTGTTCCTGATCGCGGCCATGGCCGCGACGCCGAGGAGGCGCTTGAGGTTGCTGTTGCCCGGTCGGGTCTGCCCTGACTTCTTCATGCCTGCGGATTCGTTCTGTCCGGGGCAGACGCCGGTCCAGGAGGCCAGGTGGTGGGCGCTGGGAAACTGGCGCATGTCGCCGCCGGTCTCGGCGAGAATGATCTCCGCGGCCATCCGGCCGACCCCCGGGATGGTGTCCAGGAGGTCGAGTTCGTGCTCGCGCTCGCGCAGCACACTGGTGATCCGCGCGTCGAAGGCGGTGACAGCGGCCTTGAACCGGTCGATCTCGTCGAGGTAGTGGCGGACCATGAACGCGTGGTGGTCGGTGAACTCGCCGTCCAGGGCTTCGACCAGTGCCGGAATCTTGGCGCGTGCCTTGCCGACGGCCAGGTCGGCCAAGTACTCGGGGCTGCGTTCCCCGGCGATGAGGGCTTCCAAGATGGCCCGCCCGCTCACGCCCGTGACGTCGGTCAGGACCGAGGCGAGCTTCATGCCGGTGTCCTCCAGCACCTTCTCCAAGCGCTGGGCCTCCCAGCCCGCGGCACGCACGAGCTCGGTCCGCCTGCGGGTCAGTTCGCGCAGTTCCCGGATGTCGCGCTCGGGCACGAAGGAGGCCATCACCAGGCCGGACGCGCCGGCCCGGGCCAGGAAGGCCGCGTCGCTGGGGTCGCTCTTGCCCCCTCGGATTCCCATGAGGTGGGCGGGGTTGACCAGCATCAGGTTCAGATGCGGCTGCAGCACGTAGTACACGCCCCGCCAGTAGTCGGCGGTCGCCTCCATGACCACCACCTCGACCTGACGCTCACTCAGCCAGGCCAGCAGCCGGCGTACTTCCGCCCGCGTGGTCCCAAACCGCTCAGTCTCCAGGCCCCAGGCCCCCGCCCGCTTCGCGCTGGGCGTGCGCACACAGGCCAGCAGGAACCGTTTTCCCAGATCCACCCCCGCAGACCGCAGATGGATGGCCTCGTCGTTGATGTCCTGCCGACTCATCATGCACCTCCCGACGACCGCACCTGCCCCGCTCGACGGCTGCCCCGAGGGAGCCGAGGGAAGAATCGGAATCTGACACGCGTGCTCCCGGCCGGCGCAATGCCGCCATGGCGACAAACCGCGATCCCCTGGCTGACTCCCACACCATCCTTGCAAACGAGCTCACCGGCATCGCAGACCCATCGGCGTGGTCGGGACATCCAGACCCAACTTTCCCGCACTCAAGATGATCAGCGCAGCGATCTACGTTCCTCGCAAGATTTTCGTGACGAGGTGACCGTGGGTGATGCGGTCATGCGAGCAGGATGGGTGGCGGAGGAGTCTGTGGCTGCTCCACAGATGCCAGCGATCAGCACATTGCCGGGCATGAGGGGCACCCCGCCGGGCGCCATCGCCAAAGGAATGGGCACGGTCGCGGCAGATCACTTCAGCCCCGGGATGTGCTTCCAGCCAGGCAGCGAACGTGTCCCGCGACGCGCCGTCGAGCACATCGAAGACGCGGTGGGTCTCCACGTCGACGAGCACAGTGCCGTAGCGGCGGGACCGCTTGAGGGCGAACTCGTCGGCACCCAGGATGCGTGGGAAGGCCACTGTCGGCTCGGGCAGCGCGAGCACCAGGGACAGCAGCGTCACCCGGCTGACCACCACGTTCAGCACCTTCAAGAGCCGGGCTCCGGCGCTGCCAGCCAGTGCCAGGCCCACCGCCCGCAGCGCCACCAGCAGAAGCGGCGCGTAGCGGCCATACCGCATGGTCAACCCCTCGACCTGCTCAGCGAACGTACGACGCGGTGCTCAGCCTCCGCCGCGAGCTTCTCGACCGCACCCTGATCTGGCACGGGCACCACCTGCGGCATGTCCTGAGCGAGTACGAGCAGTTCTCCAACGAGCACCGCACCCACCGTTCCCTGCAGGCAGCCGCGCCGCTGCGCGCACTCCCCGAAACCATCACCAACCCCAGGCAGATCACCCGCCTGGACATACGCCGACGCGACCGCCTCGGCGGAGTGATCCACGAGTACCAACACGCTGAGCGACTCTGTCGGGAATCTTGAGATTCCAAGGTCACTTGCCTTGGCGCCACCAGAGGGGCCGGGGTAGCCCGCGGGCTTCGAGGTACTGCTGGAACATTGTGGGTCGCCTGGGACGGTGGGTGGAAGTGGCGGGTTCCTGTTGGGCGAGGCGTTCGATGTTGACGGCGATGGCGGTCAGGACATGCTGGACGTGGGTCCTGGCCAAGCCGCGGTAGCGGCAGCGCCGCATCTGATGGTTGTTGACGAACTCGTTCACTGTTCCCTCGACGCCGGAGCGGGAGGCGTAGAGGCGCCGCCACTCGTGGTCGTGCTGGTCAGCGCGATGACGTATCAGGAGTTCATGGAGGTGGCGGGGGAGGAAGTTCACAGTGCGTGCGGAGAGACCGGGCGCACACGAAGTGCGCTGCGGACAGGGGTCGCACTGCCGGGCATGGAAGCGGACGACCGTGTAGGGGGCCATGGCCGGTGGTTCCAGCCAGGTCCGGCTGGTCTGACCTGCGGGGCAGGTGACCTGGCGTTGGTCGAAGTCGATGGTGAAGTCCTCGCGGGCGAAGCCCTTTTCGCGTCTGCTCTTTTGGGGATTGCCCCGGTTCAGCGGCCCGACCAGGTCAATGCGATGGTCGCGGGCGGCAGCGTCGAGCAGGGCGACAGAGGTGTAACCGCCGTCGACGAGGTGCTGCGCGGGCAGTAGCCGGCGGTGCCGGAGGCGGGCGTGGATGCCGGGCAGGGCAGTGCTGTCCGCCGCGGACGCCACGGTGGCCACGTCCGTGATCACGTTGATGCTCGTCTCGCCGCAGGTCTCCGTGACGTGGGTGAGGTATCCGGTCCAGCGCGTGTTGCCCCGGCGGACCCACCGGGCCTCGGTTTCGTAGGGCGACTCGATCCGGATCCTGGCCGGTGCCAGGCCGTCCCGCTCGGTGCGCGGCCGCAGCTGCCCACGGGCATCGACGACGAAGTGCTGCACCATGATCTGCCGCAGTACTTCCAGCATGGGTCCCAGGACCTGGCCAGGGCGATTCTCCTGGAAGCGTCCGAGCAGGTCGCGGGCATCCAGGCCGGTTTGGGTGAGCCGGGCGACGGGGTGACTGGGCTGGCTGCACATCCGCACCGGCCGCCCGTATCGTTCACCCCACTCGGCCGTCACCAGGCCGTCCAGCATCTCGGTCGCGTCGCGGGCCAGTTCCTCCAAGGCTGCCCGCACCGCCTCGGTGACCAGCTCCAGCCGGGTCAACTCCCGTGCTGTGGACAGGACATAAGTGGAGTCGGTGCGCTGTCGTCCGCGCTCCTTGACCAGCCCGGCCGTCCGTAATCGCTCCAGCATGAGATCCAGCAGGGCATCTGCTCGGTCCCCCTGGGCCAGCCGGTCGCGGAAGTCGGACAGCACACTGTGGTGGAAGCCCGGATCGTCAAGTTCCAGGCCCAGGGCGTACTTGAAATCGATTCTGCAGCGGACCGCTTCGGCCGCCTGCCGGTCGGACAGCCCGTGCAGGAACTGCAGCACACAGACCGTGGCCAGCTGGGCCGGCGACAGACCCGGCCGACCGTCCTGTGGATACCAGGCGACGAAATCCTCGTCCCGCCACAGCCCATCCAGCCGGTCCCGCACCCATATCGCCGTCGTCCCGCGGGGATTGCTCGCCCGAGCCACCCGCGCGGTCAGGGGCGGGATCTGGACACCGGAGCGCGGGCGGATGGACATCGAGCACCTCACGTACGGCCGTCAAGTTCATGAACCACCCTGAGCATGCCCGCCGATCAAGCCACCGCGCCTGAAGTCCTCAAGATTCCCGACAGAGTCGCTCAGTAAAGCCAGGCTGATAGCGAAACCTCGGCCGGGATTTACTCCGGCCGAGGTTGCTTATTCCTGTCAGCGGTTTGGCTCTTTCCTTTTCCTTGCGAACCGGGCGGCACTCGCCCTTCAAGTGCCGCCACTACGCCCGGGATGCCTGAAGGTCGACTATAGCGCGGCATTGACCGGGGGTATGGTGCACCATCTGGCCCGTCTAAATATGGATCCGGGCAGAGATTTCCACCAAGCCCTGTTTACAGGAATCTCGGGTCTACGATATCCAGACCCCAGATGTCGCCATTTCCAGGATATGTGCCGCGTTCGGATGATGCGTCATCGATCACGATGACAGAGACTCCTGTATTTCTTGATCGGTACGTTCTATATCCTTGCGTGACGGTTGGCGAGTCGAACGGCAGACACCCGACAAGGCCGTGGAGCGCCTCCGCTACATCCGTCCATTTCGTGTACGGCGTGAGATTGATGCCCGTCAGCCCCCTGACCCTGGCCGCAAGCTCGGGCATGGAGGCGAGTCGGTGGATTTCCAGGGTGATGGACCGGCAGGTCCAGTCCGACTCATCGCTGAAGGCGGCCTCGAAGAGGCCATAATCTCGCCGCAGCGTTCTTGCGCCGCGACGACCTTGAAGCTCATCGAAGTATTCGAGAGCGATCTTCTTCTCGGCCTCGGCCAGCTTCGCTCCGATAGAGAAGTCGAACAGTGAGCCCGTTTCGACCGCCCTCGCAATGAATTCGGGTCCGTTCATCCCATCTTCTCCAGTGTGTTAATTAGGCGGCTCATTTCAGCGGCCCGATTCTTTTCGTTTCCCCAGTTGTGTTTGTTCATCTCGGCCATTGCGGCACTGGCCTTCTCGACCAGGTCCTGGCGGAGTTCGCGGCTGCTGTTGAGTGTGTCGAGGACCTTCTGAACGCTCTTGTCGGAAGCCCAACCGTTGCTCATTCGGAGCGGCTTAGCTCCGAGCCCACCAGACTCGTTAGCGAACACGCGAACCTCGTCTGCACCGAAGTGCAGATGCGCGCCCTTCGTGGCCCAGTCCGAGGCCATGGGTGACACGCGGACTCCGCAAACCTCATTGTGGACCAGGACCGGAGTATGCCCCGCGAACACATAGTAGGTGTGCAGGCGGTCAACGGTCAGATTGTAGGTACGAGCGCGCTCGGTGAATGATGTGTTGGACCGGATTTCCGCAGTACTGCCGTCGGCAGTCTTCAAGGTCATTCCGGCATGAAGGGCGTGGGCCTCGACCCACGTCTTTTCCGACGGGGACCAGAAGGGGTGCTCCCGTGTGGCGGTGAGCAGTGCACTTCCGTGATCGGTGGCTATGGTGAGCTTGTTGAAGCTCTTGTCGTAGTCCGTGATGATCAGGTCGGAAACTTCCTGCTGCTCAGTCTTCCCCGTTACGGGGTCAGTCGAGGTTACCTTGTCTCCAATCTTCACCGACTCGATGTTCTTGGCGGACTTGTCCGCCATGAGAACCTTCGTTCCGGCGAGGAAGCATGTAGCGCATTTGATGACTCGTCCGACACGAGATGCCTCGGCGATGTCCTCGATGCCGTCGGCGCCCTTTTTGAGGAGCTTAAGCTTTCCGACGGGGAGGACGCCGGCCACTGCGAGGGCACATTTTCCGATGGTGGGATCGTTGATGCAGTCGAGAAGGTCGTTAACTCCTAGGACTTCCATGCCGCCGTTGAGGAGCAGCTTGGCGAGGCGTGGGTCGACCGTGGGTACCACGATGACGGCGTTCTCGTCGTATTTGCAGGGCGCAAGGCTGTCCCGGCTCATGAACTGAATGCACTCGTGCTTCTTGGGCTTACTCGCCTCCTCCTGCCTGCGTTGTTCCGCGGCGAGCCGACGCTCTTCTGCCTCCTCGGCCTGGCGCTTCGTCAGCACGTCGGCCCATGTCTGCGAGGCGATGGTGTTGGCTTCCCCAGCGCTCTTCCCTGCCGCCAGTGCCGAGTCCTTAGCGTCGGCTGCGGAGCTGTGGGCTTCCGTGGCGGAGGCTCGCGCGTAGCTCGCGGAGAATGCAGCTTGGGCGGCGGATTCGGCTGCGGCGTCGGCGTCGCGGTCGGCAGCATCGGCGGCGCTGCGAGCGGTTGTGGCTGATTTGGCGGCTCGATTGGCGCTAGCTTCTGCCTGATCGGCCGAAGTCTTGGCGTCCGCGGCGTACTTGCCTGCCAGATCAGCGTTCTTCTGCGCTTCTGCAGCGGCCTTGTTGGCTTCGTCCTTGGCCTGGTTGGCGTCTGCTGCGGCCTTGGCGGCGAGCCAGCGGTTCTTCTGCGCGGTGGCGGCGACGCCGTCGGCTTCGTTGATCAGGCGCTGGACCTGGGCGACGTGGTTGCTGGTGAGCTGGTCCTTTCGGTCGGCCATGTACTGGCCGGCCTGGACGAAGTCGTGCACCTGATCTGCCGGGCCTTGCAAGGCGGCCATGGCTGCGCCCTTGACCTCGGGGCCGCCGTCGTTGAACAGCTTCGTCGCGATCACACGCTCGTCGGTGTTACGAGCCTGGTACTGGCCGCTGTTGAGGAACGCAGCCATGGCCTTGGGGCTGCCGTCGGCGAGGGTGGCCTTGGATGCCTCCTTCACGCTCGGCCCGCCCGCATTGTTGATCTTCGAGATCAGCACTCGGTAGTCGGTGGCCGCCACCTCGTACTGCCCTGTGCTCAAGAACTCGCGAACCTGCTGATCTGTACCCTTCAGCGCGTCCATGGCACCCGTACGCACTGCCTCGTAGGGGCTGGCCGAGGCGAGGTCGGACACTTGCTGGCGCACCTCGTCCGCAGACGCCTTCTTGGCGCCAGTGCGCAGGTAGTCAAGTACTTCGGTGTCGGTGCCGGACAGAGCCTTGGCCGCTGCTTCCTGGCGCCAGGAGCCATAGTGCTTGAGTGCGCGCAGGGCGATCTCGCGGCCCTTGGCGGCGATGGCCTTGGTGTCGGCACCCGCTTTGTCTGCCTCCGCGGAGAGTGCTGCGGTGTCGTTCGTGATGGCCGTGTCATCGAGGGCGACCTGGGCGAGTTGCTTAGTGAAGTCGTCGGTGGCCGCCTTGTCCGACTTGGCCCGCTCGATGGCCGCGTTGGTGCGGGTGCTGAGTTCCTCGACCTCGGTCTCGCGAGCGATCGCGAAGACCTTCTTGGCAGTGGCGACCGCCGCGCTGGCCTCGTCGGCAGCCTCCTTCGCCTTGTCTGCCTGCTTGTTCGACTCCGCCGCCGCCCGAGTGGCATCGCCCGCGTGCTTCGCGGCCTCTTCCGCAGCGGCCGCGGCGTTATCGGCGTGCGTGGCAGCCTTGTTGGCGTGATCGCCCGCCTCGAGAGCGGCTGCCGCAGACTTCCTGGCCAGCGCCTCGGCAGCGTTGGCTGCGCGGTTGGCCTCGTTGGCATGACGACGGGTCTCTGCAGCCGCAGCGGCAGCCACACCGGAATGGACCCCGGCGGCCTGGGCAGCAGCATCGGCTTCGTCGGCCGACGCCGCGGCGGAATTGGCGTTGGCGGTGGCGCTCCTCGACGCGCTGACAGCGGTGGCGGCGGCGAGAGATGCCTTGGCGGCCTGCTGGGCGGTGAGCGCCGATGTCCTGGCGAGTGCGCCGGCCATCTGGGCGTTCTTGGCGTAATTCTTAGCCTCTTCGGCCTTGTTCTTGTCGCCAAGTGCGGCGATCGATGCCTTGTACGCATCGTCAGCCGCGCTCGCGGCAGCGGCAGCGGCGCTTGCGGTCTGCGCGGCTGCCAGGGCGGCGACCCGGGCGGAGCGGTTGGCCGCATTCGCCGCTTCGATCGCGGTCTGAGAGGCGGCAGCCGCGGCCTTCGCCGCCTCTGCTGCCTGCTTCGCCTTGAGGGCGGCCTTTTGGGACTCGTTTTTGGCTTCGCCGGTTTCCTTCGCCGCGGTTTCGGCAGCCGCCTTGGCCAGCTCGGACGCGGCGATCGCCTTCGCAGAGGCTTCCTGAGACGCCTTCGTCGCGTCGTCTGCCCGCTTGCCGGCCTCCACAGCCTGCTCATTCAGCTGGGCGATGGAGGCGTGTTCCTGGTCGCGGTTGCGCGCCGTGAACTGGCCGATCTCCAAGAACTCCTGGATGTCCTCCGGGCTACCCTGCAGTGCGACCTTGCCGGCCGCCTTCATTGCCGGGCCACCCGTGTTGATCAGCTGGGAGACCTTGACACGGTTGTCGATCTTCCGCGCTTCGTATTGCCCCCCGGCCAGGAACTTGTCCACATCTTCGGGTGTGCCTTCAAGGGCAGCCTTCCCGGCGTCCTGAACGCCGGGACCTCCGAGGTTGATGACCCGCGACACTTCGACGCGACGGTCCACCTGCAGGGGAGCCTTCCACCCATCTCTGATGAACGCTGCCACATCATCCGGATTCGCGGATGAGAGGGCCTTCTTCGCTGCGTCCCGGACCTGCGGGCCACCCGCGTTGATGATCCGGCTAACCGTTACTCGATCGTCAACGGTCTGGATGGTGGGCGCATCGGTGAGGAACCGTTTGATGTCCTCGTCAGACCCTAGAAGGGCCTTCTCTGCCTCTTCCTTGATTCCCGTGCCGCCGGTCTCCCACAGCTCGACCGCCTGCCCGCGGAAGACAGCCGCGTCGAGGTCGTCCGATGCAGCGGCGGGTGTAGCTACGAGCAGCCCGGCTGTCAGCGTGGCGGGAAGCAGCCCAGCGGCCATACCGTGCAGAGAGAGGTGCCTTCGCCTGCGGGTGCGTACGGCTGGGATGTCTTGCGCTCTGACAGAGCGCAGTAGGCGTTTCACCTGGTTGTTCCTTCCGAGTCGGGCGCGCATCACTGCGGCCAGCCGCCCGAAGGAACGGAGCAACATCAGGACATGTCCGTTTCGGGCCATGGAAGGGAAGTAGGTGCGGCTGCGAAAGACCGGCTCAGCAGGCGCGGCTGCCGCCCCCCGGCCAGCCGTAACGCCCCCCCACATCAGGAGTGGTTGGGGGCACGCTCAAGCTGATCTTACCTATGTTTTACTTACGTGAATCTCATGGGCTTCTAATGTGCCCATGCATCCATGATTGTGAGGGCTCCGTGTCCATACCCCGCGCCCGCAAGGCGGCAATTTCGGGCGTTGTCGGTGCAGTTGCGGCAACGGCCGGACTGGTCGCGCTGACCACTGCGCAGGCCGCCCCTCAGGCGCAAGGCCCTGTGACCGCGTCCGTCACGGCTGCTGACATGCCGTCCGCTGTCGAAACCTTCGCCTACCCGAACGCAGCGACGATCTTGGCGGAGAAGAAGATCACGCTGAAGCGGGGCGACGGCCGCATCATGCTGACCGACTGCGCCTCCGCATGGGATGTCCAGGTCGAGTCCCGCACCAGCGGGACCTACTTCTGCTTCGCGATCAGCGGCAAGCAGGGCTACCTCGCCCTGGAACTCCCCGACACCTACGGCATCTGGACCAAGGAGCACCCGGTCAAGGCCACCCTGATCGCTAAGGACGACGGTCAGCAATCTGTTGTCAACGCCCCCGCAGCCAAGCCCGGCGAGGAGACCGGTTACACCCCCGTCGGCGAGACCGGCGCCATCGGCAAGCGCTCCGCCCTTGTCGAACTCCGCGTCACCGGCTGACGTCCACAGCCACGCGTGGACTGTCGAGTCCACCAGAGAGCGCCAGCCCCGCCCATGCCTTTCGCCCCGCTTGCCCAGCGGCGTGAACAGACGTGCCTGGCTGCCGCCGCGACAGCGCGACCAGAAGGCGATGGACGTCTCCTTGTCGCGAGCAGTCCGCTGCCATGCCGCCCCACTCGGGGCTCTCTATCTTCGAAGCATCCAAAGGACCATCATGCCTGCCAAGAGTTCACGTGCTGCGTGGATGACCGCCCTGCTCTCCACTGCAGTGGGAGCCGGGCTCCTGACCGCTGCTCCTGCCTCCGCTCTCACCGGCAGTGACGCCGCCAGCGGTAGCTACGCCTTCACCGCCAAGCTCAACATCGGCGAGGCAACGGCGTGCACCGGCGCGCTGGTTGACCCGCAATGGGTCATCACCGCAGCCAGCTGCTTCACGATTGATGGCAAGCCCGCGCAGGCAGGCAAGCCCACCGTCAAGACGACGGTCACCGTGGGGCGCACGGACCTGTCGCAGGCGGGCGGCAGCGTGCAGGAGGCCGTCGAGCTGGTGCCACGTGCCGACCGCGACGTCGTCATGGTCAAACTGGCCCGACGCATCCTGGACCCGAAGATCAAGCCGGTCCAGGTTGCCGCGCAGCCGGCCGCTGCGAGCGAGGCGCTGACTTCACTGGGCTTTGGCAGGGCCAAGACCGAGTGGGTGCCCAACCAGCTGCACAGCGGTGTTTTCACCGTCGCTTCGGCTTCCGGTAGTTCGGTGAACCTGAACGGTTCGGAGACTGCCGTGCTGTGTCAGGGAGATGCGGGAAGCCCGGCCGTGCGCACGAACGGCACGACGCCCGAGCTCGTCGCCATCAACTCGCTGTCATGGCAGGGCGGCTGCCTCGGCAACGACCCCGCCGAAACCCGCACCAGCGCCACCGACGTCCGGGTCGATGACCTGGGTGGCTGGATCCAGCAGACCAGCCACTGGCTGACGTCGGCCGTAAGCTTCGCTGATGTGACGGGTGATGGGAAGGCTGACATTCTCGGCTTGCAGCCTGATGGCTCGATCGTCATGGGTGCGAGCAACGGGAATGGTTTCACTAACTTCCACACCATCAGCAGCGGCTACAAGGGAATGGAAGGCCGCCTCACCTTCGCCGACATCACCGGCGACGGCAAGGCCGACATCCTCGGCCTCCAGGACGACGGGTCGGTCGTCATGGGCCGCGGCTTCGGCGACGGCTTCACCGACTACCACCAGATCAGCAGCGGCTACAAGGGAATGGAAGGCCGCCTCACCTTCGCCGACATCACCGGCGACGGCAAGGCCGACATCCTCGGCCTCCAGGACGACGGGTCGGTCGTGATGGGAGTGGGCACCGGCAACGGATTCACCAACTTCCACACCATCAGCAGCGGCTACAAGGGAATGGAAGGCCGCCTCACCTTCGCCGACATCACCGGCGACGGCAAGGCCGACATCCTCGGCCTCCAGGACGACGGGTCGGTCGTGATGGGAGTGGGCACCGGCAACGGATTCACCAACTTCCACACCATCAGCAAGGGCTACGTCGGCATGCAGAGCCGCCTCGCCTTCGCTGATGTCACCGGCGACGGCAAGGCCGACATCCTCGGCCTCCAGACCGACGGCACCATCGTCATGGGCCGCAGCTTCGGCGACGGCTTCACCGACTACCACCAGATCAGCAGCGGCTACATCCCCGCCAAGTAGTCAACCGCGCCGGGGGCCCTGGGGAGGGCCCCCGGCGCCGGTCTGCCGCCGCCCCGGAACTGGCTAATCAACACCCACCTGCGTGGAGCCCCGCGTTCTCGTCTCTGCGGCGTTGGCCGCCGCCCGCCGTCCGCGCAGCTCTCTCCTTATTTTCTTTTCCTCCTCGTCGTTCTCGAGGGACTCTCGTGTCTGTCCGAGGTGCACGTTCCGTGCTGCCTGCCACACTGCTCTCCAGTACCGCCCTCGCCGCGGGGCTCGTCACCGCAGCCCCCGCCACCGCACTCACCGGCCCCGACGCCCCCAACGAGTCCTGCAGTTCCCCGCGAAGGTGAACGTCGGCGAGAACGCGGCGTGCACGGGCGCGCTGGTCGCCCCTCAGTAGGTGCTCACCGCCGCCAGTTGCTTTGCCGTCGACGGCAAAGCCCTCCCCGGCCGGCAAACCAGTCGTGAAGACCACCGTCACCGTCGGCCGCACCGACCTCGCCTCGACCACCGGCAACGTCCGGGAAGCCGTCGAACTCGTCCCGCGCACGGACCCGGGACGTGGTGATGGTCAAGCACGCCCAGCGCATCCAGGACTCGACCATCAAGCCGATCCGGCTCGCCTCCACACCCGCCGCAGCGAACGAGCAGCTCACCTCCCTCGGGCTCGGCCGCACCAAGACCGAATGGGTGCCCAACAAGCTGCACTCCTGCACGTTCACCCTCGGCTCGGTCGCGGGCAGCACGGTCAACCTGAACGGGTCCAGCGAGGCGGTGGTGCGCCAAGGGGATGCGGGCGGGCCGACCGTACGGATGAACGGCATCACCGCGGAGCTGGTCGCGGCAACCATGAACTGGAACGGCATGCTCCAGCTCGCCCGCTTCAAGAGTGACGTGACCGGGCGCGACGGCCTGCTCACCGTACGGGGTGCCGGTTCCGTCGGCGCCCTGTACGCCTACCCCACCAACAGTGAGGGGGTGCTGAGCGGCGCCAGCAAGAGCATGTGGAAGAACGACGGCAGCTGGAAGGCCGCCGTCAAGCTGACCACCGGCGACTTCACCGGTGACGGACGCGCTGACGTCGTCGTCACGAGCGGTGACGGCGCACTTTTCCGCTACAGCGGCAACGCCCAGGGCGGACTGACATGTGGCGTGACAAGACCTGGGGCGCCGCACAGCTGATCCTGGCGGGCGACTTCGACGGCGACGGAAAGGCCGACCTCGGAAGCCTGTGGGACAACCAGCAACGGTTCAACTTCTTCAAGGGGGACGGTGCCGGCGCACTCGCCGACGGCCAGGACGCCTGGCCGCGAGGTTGAGGCCGTGAACCGGCCGACGTGGGACTCCCGCGGTCGGGCCCCACCCCGGTAGTCAGCCACCACGCAACGTCGACCGGTCGGGCGGACATGACCGCTGCCAGCCAGCCCCTGCCGACCCGGCGCACATCATCGCCCCTGTGAGCCGAAGGCCTTCCCCGGACGCCTCCGCGGCGATGTTGCCGCAGAGCTACCATGGCGCATGACAGACGGATAAAAAGACTAAGCCGGGAGAGGGGCGAGATGATCAAGCGGATATCGGACATGCGAATATCCACCGCGCTGGCTGCGGCACGGCACCACGCCCGCTCCTGCCCCAGCCACAACTGCCTCCTCGTACACCGTGAGCGATCTGCCTTTTGGTGGTACCGAACACTGCGGCAGGATCTCCGGGCTCCGCTAGCAGGACCGTCGCGACGCCAGCAGCGTCGTGCTTCGAGGCAGTCAGCCCTGCAAGCGGCACGCGCGGCCGCTGAAAACCACCGGGAGACGTGCGGTATGGAGGACTGCAGCCTCAACCACCGCGAAGCCGAAACCATGTGGTGGTACCGCCGCCTGCGCGCCGGCCACCCGGCACCGCCCTCCCGCCCCTGAACACCCTCACGTTCCCTTCGACGGCTGTCAGCCCGTGCAGCATGCGACTCCCGGCGCAAGATTCACCCGCAGATCCTGCAACGGCTTCGGTCGTGACTGTCGCTGAGCCGACCCGCTGGTTCTGGCCCCGCGCGCCATCTGCCCCATAGGGGACAGATCTACATTTCACGGACAGCGGTGCGGCTGGGTACCTCTACGGGACCTGGTTCCCTGGCGTGCCGTTCGGGCGGAAGAGCCAGTTCAGGCGCGGTTCGATGAGCGGCCTCATGATCCGCCCCACAGGGCGGGTGCAGAGCGCGAGAGCCAGAGCGATGGACAGGGCCGTGAGAACGGCCTGGCCTGCCGGATGGTGAAGGACACGGTGGTCGTAGGTGTGAGTGTGGACCAGCGCCTGGCGGATGAAGGCGTGAAGAAGGAAGGCGCTCATGGTGCCGGCGCCGAGCGCGGTGTACCAGGCATCGCGGCCGGGGACCAGAGCCAGGAAAGCTGCCGTGACGATGAGGCCAGCGGCATAGACGGCAGCGGACTGCACAAGCCAGTGCGTGTATGAGACGTGCAGTTCAGCGGCGCTGCCGCTGCGGTACAGCCATCCCGCCCCGAGGCGCGGCGCCAGCCAGTACGCCGCGACGCCCGCCACGACGAAGACAGTGACGGCTGCTCCCTTCACCCATCGGGTCTCGCGCAGCCAGACCAGGTGGGACGGCCGCATGGTCAGGCCGATGACGAAGAACGGCAAGAACTGCAGGACACGGGTCACGGACAGCTGGGCACCGAGCGAGAAGGCTCCGGCGGCAAGGAAGAGCGCGGTGGCGATGGCCACTGGTGTGCGCAGGGTCTGCCAGAGCGGGGCGGACACGCGCCACAGGAAGAGGGCGATCAGAAACCAGGTGATCCACACCGGCGTGAGCGGCTGCCACTTCGTAGGCGTGCCGGAGAACGTGTTGTTGAAGAGAGTGAGCAACGCGCCCCAGAGCACGAAGGGTATGAGCAACCCGGTCGCCAGGCGGCGGAGTTGCTGCGGCCGCGCCGTGAAAGTCCGTGAAAAGTAGCCCGATATGAGAATGAATGCGGGCATGTGGAAGGTGTAGGCGAGCAGATAGAGGGCTTTGAGGTGACGCTGCCCCGGCTGCTCGATAAGCGGTTCCCAGAAGTGGCCACAGACCACCAGGACGACGGCCAGCAGCTTCGCATTGTCGTAGTAGGGGTCCCGGCGGAGGACGGATGTCTGCGCGCCCGGGGGGCGAAGGGACGGAGAAACGAGTTGCGTCACGTGGGATACCTCAAGGCAGGGGATCAGAGGCGGGCACTGCGAGCACGCAACCGCCACAGCCGACGCCGATCGTAAACCCGACCATGAAACACCCGTGCGGCAGCTTCGTTTGAGGATGCACAAAAGCGACTTACAGGCCATCACCCAGTGGCACGCGGAAGGGCTGTTGAAGCAGCTGCGCGCTGCGCTCCCTGCAGGCCTGATAGCCGACCACTGCCGGTGCGGAGGCCAGTGCGGAGAAGTCTGCGCCAGTCAGCCCGTCATTGAGACCTGGGCTCGGCTCCTGCGCGGGCGGCCCGTTCGGAGAAGGCTCTCCCCTGGCGCGGAGTGAGTGTTACTGGCCGGTGGCTCCGGAGCGACGCCCCGGCGAGGCCGTGGGAGGCCTGAGCGGGCTGCGGGCGGTGAGGGGCTGTCGGTGCCGGGGCGAGGTCACCGGTCCGCGGACATCACCGGGGAGCTGGGGGAGGTCGAGGCCTGGTCCTGGCGGGTTGGGAGCGGTTCTGGGCTGCCCTCGGGCCGGGCGCGCCGGGCAGGGCTGGGCGTGGGCTTCGCCAGCCAGCGGGGCAGGCGTGGTTCCACCAGGGGGCGGGCCAGGGCACGTACGGGTGCTGCGGAAAGAAACAGGACAATGGGGACGACGGCAGCGGTGAGGAGAGCCGTGCCTGCCGGCCCCCAGTTCATCAACACCAAGAAGACCCCCGCCTTCTCGGCCGCGCGGATAAGGAGGCCATGGAGCAGGTAGGGGTACAGGGTGACCGCGCCGAGTGCGGTAATCCGCATGCGGCGGCCGGGCACGAGCGAGAAGAAGGAAGCCACCAGTGCCGCGCTGAGCGCGAAGAGCGCCAGACGCCCCAGGAGGTAGTGCAGGGGCGTACTGTGCAGGGCGCTGTATCCGCTGGACATGGAGAGCCAGTCGTCACTCGGAGCGGGGGACAGCACCCGGGCCAGGCACAGGGAGACCGCGAAGACCACGACGGCGCAGCAGCGGGCAGCGGCCGTGCGGAGCCGGGCGAAATGGTCGGGCCGCATGCGCAGTCCGACAACGAACCACGGCAGGAACATGAGCACCCGCGCCATGGCCAGTTCCTGGCCCATCTCGACGGCACCTGCGGCCAGCGAGATGACCACGGCCGTGGCAACCGGGTGGCGCAGCGCATTCCACAGCGGAGCCGTCAGCCGCCACAGGAACAGGGCAATCAGGAACCAGCACAGATACACAGGAACGGCGGGATTGGTACTGAAAGGCGCGCCACGGAGATAGTAATAGGCAGCGGCATAGAGAGCATTGAAAATCAGATAAGGGAGAAGAACTCCGGTGACGAGACGTCGAATCTGATCGGGACGACCGGTAAAACTCTTCGAGAAATAACCGGAGAGCAGAATGAACGCCGGCATGTGGAAGGCATACACCACGTTGTGCAAGGCCCGCAGCACCGGCGCGTCGACCGTGATGATCTGCTCCCACCCGTGTCCGAGGACAACCAGCACGACCAGCATGACCTTCGCATTGTCGAAGAAGGCACTGCGCTGCGATAGCTGGGAAGGGCTGGGCGTGGGCACGGGGTCCTTCATATTCTCGGCCTAGGCACAACGTACTGGCTGCGGCCGGGCTGACTGGCTGGGAGGGCCTCGACACGGCCCAGGCCCTCCCCCTTGCTCGGGTCACAGTACGTTGCAGCAACCTCGGTGAACACCTCCGGGGCCCGGCTGGAGCAGTTCGCACGGGCGGGCTCGGGCGACGCGTTCTGCTTCGTCGGCGAGGGCGGCGAGGAACGCCCGGTGGTGTACGTGAGCCTCGACGGCGAGGCCGGCCCGCTCGCGCTCGGGCTGGCGGAGTTGGTGCGGCTGTGTCTCGCGGTGCCGTGGTGGCGGGACGCTCCCGGTCGGACGGCCGAAGAACTCCGGGCCATCGCCGACGAATACCGGGAGGACATGCCCGACCTCGATCGGCGACGCGACCGTGCGGCCCGGGCGCTTGGCCTCGACCCGGCCAAACTGCCGTCCGAGGCAACGGCCTTGGCCCGGCTCGTGGAGCTCTCCCGGGGACCGTGGGCCGCGGCCTGTCTCGTCGTCGGGCACGAGGGCGATCCGCTCGACCCCCTCTTCGACACCGCCCCCACCCACCCCTGACCGACACGTAACCGAAGCCCGGACTGGGTGTCGGGTCGGCTGGCCCCGGGCCTGGCCCGCAGCCGGCTGGCCAGCGCGACCGGTCAAAGAGACGAGTCAGGTGTCCGTGGCGGCAGCGGACCGCCAGGACTGCGCCATGCCGACCGGGCCTGGTTGTCAGGGGCGGGACGTACGGTGCGGGCATGGACCAGGCAGACCACACCTTCCACGTCACCCTCCGGTTCGCCCCGACAGGGTCGGTTGGCCCTGCGGTCGAGGGCTCCTGGGCGAGCCGGGCCACCGCCGAGCACAAGCTCCGGGAGTGGATCGGCCTGTACGGCACCACTCCTGCCACAGCGACGATCCGCCTGTGGGAGCAGCATCCGGACGGCCGGAGAGACACCCTCGACGCATGGCCCCAGGCCACGGCCTGACCGACACCGAGGCGTGCCCGGCGCTCGCCTTCGCCTGCGCCTCCACCTATCCGGGTCGGCTCCCCGAAACCGGCACCTGCCGCGGTCGGGCAGGTCCAGAATCGGCGCAAGACACCGCACGGGGGGGGCGCGCATGGCACTGGCAGTCATCGGATTCCGCAGGGCGAATCAGACAACCGGCCGTCAGATCACCGCGGTGGTCACCCAGGCCGGGTTCCTCCACAAAAGCTCCGGCGCGCTCGGTATGGCCGGCCGGCTGCACTGTGCCCGCGACGTCAACCGGTTCCCGTCCAAGCCGGGGGGCCATCCGGTGCAGGAGTCGGTGATGCTGCTGCGACGGCTGCACGAGAGTCAGCAGCACACCTATTCCCGGGTCCTGATCGCCCCGGCCGCGGTCCGCCTGTACGACGGCGTCGACGAAGCCTCCAGCGCCGAGGTGATCGAGGCGTTCACCGGCGCAGCCCCCTCCGGCCTACGGCCCCTGGAAGAGGCGATCAGCGCGTTCTACCGGGCGATCGGCCAGCCGGTCCGCCCCACCCCGGCCACCGCCCGCGCCTGGCAACGCCCCCTCCCCGGCAACTCGCGCAGCAACCAGTACCTGCGGGTCCTAGCCCAGGGCAGCCCGCTCTCCGCCCGCCACCACCACGCCGGCTACACCATCACCCCCGACGCCGTACGCCTCCACTACAACGAGCCCACCCCTCTGAACCGCACCCAGGTCCTCGACCTGCACGCCGCCCTCACCGCCTGGCTACGCCTGAACCCCGACCCAAAATGACACCCCGGGAAGAGACGGGTGAAGAAGAACTGCCCCACCTGCCAGGCGCTGCGCCGGGAGGCGGCTCAGCCCGGCGCGCCGATCGCCGACCCCCTGGTGCGTTCGGCGCTGCACGAGCGGTCGCCGCAGTGCCAGGAACCCGCACCGGGACGACGCAGGAGGCCAAAACCGTAGGGTGTGGATCCTTTCGAGGGACAGCTGAGCTGGGAAGATGCTGATTGACGCGTGGGCGGTGCTGTCGTGCTTCTACCGTGGCGAGGTGGAGGTGGGGTGCCATGGTGTCTTTGCCGGAGGAGCTTGAGGCGCGGGAGGCTGCGGCTCGGCGGCGTGTCGAGGAACTCCAGGCCGAGGCCGCGGAGTTGGCCCTCAGGATGGAGAAGGCTCGGGAGGACCTGTCACGGCTGGAGATCACGCGGGAGACCGTCACGAAGGTGCTGGCTGAGTTGTCGGCCGCGGATATGGACGTCGAGTTGGTCGTGTCGGCGGAGCCTGAGCGGGAGTCGGAGCCGCACGGGGCGGCGGTGATGATGGTCCCGCCTTGGCGGGAGGGTCTGGTGACAACGGTGCTGCCGGATGTGTACCGGGACATCATGGAGGTCATCGCCGACGCACCGGGCCCGCTGCAGGCCAAGCAGATTGTGCCGCGGATCGGGCTGCCGGCGACGACCGGGAAGATCGAGGGCACGAGGGTGAAGCTCAAGCGTCTGGTGGAGCGGGGGTGGCTGGACGAGGACGTGCCGGGACGGTTCGGCCTGGCACGTCGCGGTCCGGGCATCGACCGGTCCAACTCCCGGTGACCAAGGGGCTCTTCTCCGTAGATTCGAGGGTGCCAACCACATCGGATCTGCTGAAAGAAGAGCCCGGTGGAACAGTACGACGCCTTACCCGAACCTGATCCGTACTTCGCCTCCCGCGATGCCTTCGAACGCCTCATCTCGGCACTGGCCGAGGGCCCGGCAGGCGGCCTGCCCCATGACGAACTCGAAGTGCAGATTGAACAGTTGGGACGCGAGCTGCTGCGGCAGGTGATGCAGGACCACCTCGATTCTCGCGCCAGGAAGGAGGAGGACGCGATGTGGGACAAGGGAGGACAGCCGGTCGTCCTCGGTCCGGAAGGACAGCCGCGGACCTGGCGGGAGCGAGGGCATCGCCGCCTGCTGACGTGTGTGTTCGGCCCGGTGCGCGTGAGCCGGATCGCCCATCGCGGACGAGGTGTTGCCAACGTGCACCCGGCGGATGCCCAGCTGTCACTGCCCGCCGGTCGACACTCCCGCGGCCTTGCCCGGCTCGCGGCCCTGGAAGCGGTCCGCGGCTCCTTCGACCAGGCCGCCGCAGCGATCGAGCGACGGTGCGGGAAGGTCCTGGGCAAGCGCCGCCTCAAAGAACTGGTCATGGCCTCCGCGGTCGACATCGCCGCCTACTACACGGCGAGGATCCCCACTCCGTGCACCCGCGAGATGCCGCTGATCATCGAGGTCGACGGCAAGGGTGTGGTGATGGTGCGCCGGTAAGGCGCCTCTGTTGTATTCCCGATTCAGTCGGGAGGAACTTGGAGGAAAGTTCTTGGGTCCAATGGCTTACCCAAAGCCGAAAGGTGACGGGGACCGCAGCATGCCAGAAAATCAGTGGCCGGGTCCAGACGTATGGGACGGTGCACTGAGGGACCCGCGTGATATGGCAAAGCCTGGATTGGTTGAAGCCCAATCCCCAGAAGGTGTATACGCCCACCCATCGGAAAGACGTCTGGAACCGGTGCCATGCTCTGCGACGACTCCGCATGACGGTCGATGCAACCTCCAGAGCGTGGGGCGATCCCTAACGAAGGGATTCAAGGGGATGAATGGGATGCCTAAGTCGCGCTGTTACGTACACAGAGGACGTACCCGGGATCACCTAAGGGGCAAAGTGCCCTACGGTGACGGAGGCCCCGTAGTAGTCGCAGGAGTAACGTCCTGCCAGGGAGGGCGGGAAAGCCGTCCACAGGGCCAAGGGGGCCAGGCTGTTCGGATGTTCGAACCGTGGGGGTATGCGTAATGCAGAACGCCCAAACGGTTCTGGATATCCTCCGAAAGCGCGGCAGGGAGGGCCTGCCGCTGGATCGACTGTATCGACAATTATTCAACCCGCAGCTATTCCTTATGGCCTACGGACGCATCTATTCCAACCATGGATCGATGACGCCAGGGGTCACCGAGGAAACCGTGGACGGTATGTCACTGGGAAAGATCGAGCAGATCATTGATGCTCTGCGCCACGAGCGCTATATCTTCAGCCCTGCACGGAGGACTTTCATCCCGAAAAAGAACGGGAAGCTGCGTCCGCTGGGCCTACCGTCCTGGTCGGATAAATTGGTCGCCGAAGTGGTGCGTATGCTGCTTGATGCGTACTACGACGTCCAGTTCTCCGACCATTCACACGGGTTCCGCCCAGGCCGGGGCTGCCACACCGCTTTGCGGGAGGTCGCCGAAACCTGGAAAGGAACACACTGGTTTATCGAAGGGGACATCGCCGATTGCTTCGGGAGCCTGGACTTCACTGTCATGCTTACGGCGCTCGGCGATAATATCCACGACGGCCGGTTCCTTGCGCTGATCCACAAGATGCTCACGGCGGGGTACCTTCAGGATTGGGAATGGCACGCTACTCTGTCCGGCGCGCCACAAGGAGGCATCGCCTCACCCATCCTGTCGAATATCTACCTGCACAGGTTGGATGAATTCGTCGAGACAGTTCTCGTGCCCGGATACACCCGAGGAAAGAACAGGGTCGCCAACCCTGCATACCGGAGGCTCGACTCGCCGATCGCACAGGCGAAACAAAGCGGTGACCATTTGGCTCTCCGCAAGTTGCGCCAGCAGCGCCGCCGTATCCCCTACGGGAATCCACAAGATCCCGGATATCGGCGACTGCGGTATGTGCGGTACTGCGACGACTTCCTACTCGGGTTCAGCGGACCCGTCACCGAAGCCGAGGAGATAAAACAGCGTATCCGACAGTTCCTGAAAGGCGAGCTCAAGCTGGAGCTGTCAGAAGAAAAGACGCTGATCACCCACGCCAGAAAGGGGGCAAGATTCCTCGGCTATCACATCGTCGCCCAGCACGCCAATGACCAGATTACCCGTCAAAACCGGGCAGTCAACGGCGTGATCGGACTGCGAGTCCCGGTCGATGTTCTCACCACCAAATGCGCCCAGTACATGGAACGCGGCAAACCCGCATCCCAGACCAGGCTTCTGCACCGTAGCGACTACAATATCGTGGCAAGGTTCGGAGCCGAATACAGGGGCATGGTGCAGTATTACCTACTCGCCAGCAACGTCCACTGGCTGAACAGACTGCACTGGGTGATGCAGACCTCCTTACTTAAGACGCTGGCCCACAAGCACAATTCCAAGGTCACCAAGATGTCTCGAAAATACAAGGTAAAGGTCGAGACGCCTGAGGGACTGCGGACTTGCTTGCAAGCCCGCATCGAACGCGGCCCAGGGCGGAACCCTTTGGTCGCGACGTTCGGGGGAATTCCGCTGAAACGGCAGCGTACGGCGAAGATCATCGATCGCCGTCCAGTGCGGAGCACCCTCACGGGCAGTGAGCTGATCCGTCGGCTCCGCCACGGGGAATGTGAACTCTGCGGGAGCACGGACAATATCCAAGTACACCATGTCCGTAAACTCGCCGACCTCCAAAGCTCCGAAGGCCCTCAACAACCGGCCTGGGCAGTGTTTATGACGATGAAGCGGCGCAAAACCCTCGTGGTGTGTGCGCCGTGCCATGACGCTATCCACGCTGACCCTCCTGCCGCAATAACGGCATGAACCGCTGGAGAGCCGGATGATCGGAAACGATCAAGTCCGGTTCGGGAGGAGGCTCACGGGAACCGGGCCGGTCAACAGACCGGAACCGCGCCCGTGGGCCGACCTCACCGGCCCGAGGCCCTGCGCGAGGCCACCCGCCGGGCCGCGGCCAAGAGTGCTGCGGCCGGGCGGCGGGGGCGTCTTGCCCCGGGCGAGAAGCCCAACCGCAAACGGATGGCGACGGTGGCCTGCGTCTTCGATGTCGTCCCGGCCCCGCGTCGACCGCACGACATCGTGCACCCGCCCGGTGGCCGCAGTGAAATGCGGCCACCCCGGCAGGGCCCGAAAGCGGAGCGGAAGTGGTGCACCGCCTCGGTGATCCGCCCTCCGGAACGGGTCGTCGCTGACGCCTTCGCGCAGGCCGCTTCCCGCGACCCGCAGTATCTGCGCGACTGGATCGTGCTCGTCGACGGCGCCCGCCATCAACTCGACCTGATCCAGAACGAAGCCGCACGCCGCGGCATCCCCGTTCACGTCCTGCTCGACTTCGTGCACGTCGCCGAGTACACATGGACAGCCGCGCACGCCTTCCATCCCGTCGGCAGCCGCGAGGCCGAGACCTGGGCCGCGGACAAACTCACCGCGATCCTCGCCGGACACGCCGGCCGCGCCGCCAAGGAGATGACCGCCCAGGCCACCGCCGAACAGCTTGCCGCCACCCGCCGCGACGCCGTCACCACCTGCGCCCGCTACCTCACCGGTCATCTCGACCAACTCCACTACGACACCGCCCTCGCGGCCGGCTGGCCGATCGCCACCGGCGCCGTCGAAGGCGCCTGCCGACACCTGGTCGCCGACCGCCTCGACATCACCGGCGCCCGCTGGGGACTTACCGGCGCCGAAGCCGTCCTCCAACTCCGCGCACTGATCGCCAACGGCGACTTCGAGGACTACTGGACCTTCCACGCGGCCCGCGAACACCAACGCCTCTACCCCAGCCCCGACCAGCAGGAGTACCGCCTCACTGCTTGATCACGACCATCACTCCAGAGGATCCACACCCCATCTCTGACCGCAGTGTCCTAACCATCTTGCGTCGATCACCGGTGCAGGGCAGTGGGCACAGGACTGTCTCGGGGGAGTGTGTCCAGAGCTCTGCCTTGCGTGAGGAATGCGCACTGTGTCACTGACGACTGCTCCTCCGGGCCAGTGGTGACGCTGACTTGGAACTACTGACGGTGGTGGAGGAACGATCATTGCGAACACTGTTTCCCGCAACGGTCCTGCGGATGCAGGCGAGGTGATTCTTGGTGTCGACACGCACCGGGATACCCATGTAGCCGCCGTGATGTCGCTGACGGGGAAGACCCTCGCTGTACAGAGCTTCGCGGCCACCGCGCTCGGATATCGCCAACTTGTCCAATGGGCGACCCAGTTGGGTGTTGTCCGGCGTGCCGGGGTGGAGGGATCGGGCAACTACGGGGCCGCCCTGTCCCGGTATCTGCTGTCCCAGGGAATCGACGTGATCGAGGCCCCCGGACCGGGCCGTTCAGCTCGCCGTCGACGCAGCAAGTCTGATCAGGGTGACGCACAGGCCGCCGCCCGTTCCGTGCTCAGTGGCCGAGCTTACTCCCGTGTGAAAGCAGGGAACGGGCCGGTGGAGATTGCCCGCATGTACAACGTGGCCAGGAACTCCGCCGTCAAAGCCTGTAGGCAGGCCACCAATCAGCTCAAAGCGGTCTTGGTCACCGCCGAGCCGGCACTACGGGAAGAGCTGGCAGGGTTGAGCCGTCGAGCACTGATCCACGCGTGCGTAAAGCTCGGCGACGATGACGCGGGTGGCGATCCTGTACTGCGGGCTACGAGGTTCACGTTGCGCACGTTGGCTGAGCGCATCGAGCAGCTGACCGTGCAGGCCCGGGAACTGGAGCGGCGCCTCGCGGAGTTGATCGAGCGGCATTACCCCCAGTTGCTTGCCGTGGCGGGGGTCGGGCCGCATAGCGCCGCCGTTCTGTTGATCACCATGGGGGACAACGCCGACCGCTTGCGCGGTGAAGCGTCCTTCGCCGCATTATGTGGGGCGAGTCCTGTGGAGTATTCCTCGGGAAGCAGATGTCATCGTCGGCTCAACCGTGGTGGCGGCAGGCAGGCGAATGCTGCCCTGTACCGGATCGTGCTGACCCGGCTGCGCTGGGACCCGCGCACCCAGGCGTACTACGAGCGGCGTGTGGCGGAAGGCAAGACCCGGCGCGAGGTCATTCGCTGCCTGAAGCGGTATGTGGCCCGAGAGGTCTACCGCCTCGTCCAGGGGCAGCGTCCGGCACCGGGTTGCTCATGAACGGCCCTTTCAGCCCTGGCTGGTCTGGGGGTGAGCGGTGGAGTCGTGGGCCAGCAGACTTCGGGAGCCATCGGGCTGCCGATGGCGAGGGCGGTTGCCGCCTGGAGTCCGAACGCCTCGGCCTGGTCGGCGAGGACGACGTCGCGCTGATCGTCCGCTCCCTCACCGAACCCCAGATCGCCGCGGCCGACCTTCAGGTTCCCGCCGAGGAGATCACCACCGTCTACGCAGACCCGGATGTCGACACCGTCCTGGCCACCGCGGCCGCCAGCGGCTGCTGGTACGCGACGGCGACGGGGTTGTCGGTTCGGTGCACGCCCGCGACGCCCTGGGGGCCCGCGCCTGCGGGGGCGCCATAAGCGCGCGAACTGGCACGCCCGGTGGCCGAATTGGCCCCCTCCGACAGCGTCGCCGGGGCTGTCGAACTGCTGTGCCGCTATCGCGCCTGGCTTGCCGTCATCCGTGACGCGGCGGGCCGCCTGACCGGCATGGTCACCCTTCGAGGAGCACGGTGCCGTCGAACGCGAGCACCGACTTTGCGTAGTCAGCCATCAACTGGGCCTCCGCGACGCCACCGCTGGTCGCACCACCGCTGAAGATCACGCGAGTGCCACGCGCACGGTCGGCAGCGATGGAGCGAATTCCAGCACGGACCCGCCAGCGGTTGACGAAGTTCGCCGTTGCTTGGGGGTTTCGGTAGCCCAGCACGGCCACGGCCTCGGAATCGCCCCCGCTGTTTCCCGTGAGAGCTCGCGACCAGCGCCAGTTCAACCACTCACCCCAGGCCAACGTCGCAGCCCCGGCGATCGCCAGTCCTGTCCTCCGTCGCATGCGGCGACTCTAGGACACCTCGGAGACGGGCAGCGAAGCACCGGCCCCCGCGGTATACGGCGCATGCTGTGAGGAGTTACTCGCATGTCGAGTGCGGTTGGGCGAACGCGCCGTCGCGCATGCCATGACGACGAGGTCGTGATGCCGGCCCGCGAGGAACACGTGAGCGCGGAGGTGGCTCTCCTCGGCACTCCTGTCGTCAGCGGATCGGCAGGGCCCGTGATGAGACGAGGGTGGTCGGGTCCGTAGGCTGGGCGCATGTCTGAGGTCTCTCCCCTGATACGAAGCTTGCGCACGGCCGTCGAGGCGGCACCCGGTGACGTACCGCTGCGGCTGCACCTGGCCGGCTTGTTGCTGGACGCCGGGCAGCAGGACGCCGCGGTCACCGAGGTGGCCGTCGCGCTGCAGCACGCGCCGGGCGATGGTCAGGCCAAGGCGTTGATGGCGCGTGCCATGGGGGTGCCCTCCTCCGCGGATGCGCCGGCTCCTGTGCTTCCGCCGGCCCGGGCGACCCCGCCCACGGAGCCCGGCCTCGACACCGACTTCAACTGGGGTGCCGCCGCTGACCAGTTCAAGGATGTGATTCCGCCCCGGTTCGTCGAAGCGCCCCTTGCCACCGACGGCAGCGGCGACCCCGAGGACGCCCTGGCCTGGGACGTGGATGCTCCGGGTACCGTGCGCCTGGCCGACGTGGGCGGCATGCAGGAGGTCAAGGACCGCCTGGAAGCTGCGTTCCTCGCGCCGCTGCGCAACCCCGAGTTGCGCAAGCTGTACGGCAAGAGCCTGCGCGGCGGCCTCCTCCTGTACGGGCCTCCGGGCTGCGGCAAGACCTTCGTGGCGCGAGCCGTCGCGGGCGAGCTCGGTGCGAGCTTCCTGTCGGTGTCGGTCAACGACGTGCTCGACATGTGGATCGGCAACTCCGAACGCAACATGCACGAACTCTTCGAAACAGCCCGCCGCCAGGCGCCCTGCGTGGTGTTCCTCGACGAGCTGGACGCTCTGGGCGGCAAGCGCAGCCGTACGCAGAGCGCGGGCATGCGCAACACGGTCAACCAGCTCCTGACCGAGCTCGACGGCATCAACGCCACCGCCAACGAGGGCGTCTTCGTGCTCGCCGCGACGAACGTGCCCTGGGACGTCGACATCGCCCTGCGCCGCCCCGGCCGCTTCGACCGCACGCTCCTGGTACTGCCGCCCGACGCCCCGGCACGCGAGACGATTCTCCGCTACCACCTGCGCGAACGTCCCATCGAGAAGGTCGACTTGGGCAAGCTCGTCAAGCTGACCGACGGCCTGTCCGGCGCCGACCTGGCCCACCTGTGCGAGTCCGCAGCCGAATCAGCGCTCCTCGACTCGGTACGCACCGGGGTCGTCCGCATGATCGGCATGAAGGACCTGCTGGATGCTGCGAAGCAGACGGTGCCCTCGACGGAGCCGTGGTTCGCCGCGGCGCGCAACGTCGCGATGTACGCCAACGACGGCGGCATGTACGACGACCTGGTCGCCTACCTCAAGAAGAAGCGGAAGCTGTGACCGCGCTGGACCGGGCCGTCGAACGGGCCCACGCTCTGATCGAGTTCGGACGCCATGACCAGGCCCTGGAGTTGCTGGGCCGCCATCTCGCGGAGGACCCCGGCGACATACGCGCCTGGGTGAAGCTCAGCTACTGCCACTTGCACGCGGACGAGCCCGAGAAGGCCATGGAAGCGGCCGACGAGGCCCTCAGACTGGCTCCCGCGGACTACGGTGCCCTGCTGCTGCGTGCTCAGGCGATGGTGCGCAACGGGGGCTGGCTCGACGTCGAACCCGTACTGCGGGAGGCGGTCCGGGTGGCTCCCGACGAGCCCTACCCTCGTGCCATGCTCGCCGACGCCGTGTGGCGGACTGCCGTGGTCCGACACGCCCAGGCAACCGGCACCGGGAAAATCAGTTTCAGCGACACCGATCGCATCTCCCGCGAGGCAGCCGACCTGGCCATGGAGGCACTGCGCCTGGGCCCCGAAAACATCTACGCCCACGAAGTCGCGCAACTCATCGCCAGCACCTGCGGCAACGGCACCGTCTCCGATCAACTCGACGAGGCCATCCTCCGCATCGATCCCACTCACTCCGGGGCCCTCACCCGCCAGACGGAGAAGGCCGCACAGGCACCGGGCGTGAGTGCCACCCGGGCCGCCGAGCTGTACGCGGACGCACTCGCCGGTCAGCCTGACCACCCCTTCATGCAGCAGCAACTCGACCGCGCCACCTACCGCCTCTTGCGCGGCACCCGATGGCTCGCCCTGCTCTGCCTGGTCGTGGCGGGCGCCATGGTCAACCTGTTCCCCTCGGATGACCGGCCCGCCCCCGAACTGCCCCTCCCCATCGGCCAGCGCCTGTGGGTCATCGTGATCATGGCAGTGGTCTGGGCGTTCGGGGCCTGGCGCCGCTACCGCAAGCTCCGAGGCGGCGTGCAGCTCAACGTCCGCTCGCTGATCCGCCGCGGCCGCTGGGCCCGCATCGCCGCCGCCCAATCAAGCTGGGCCACGCTGTGCGCCCTGCTGATTGCCGGACTCCCCTGGACAAGCCTGCCCGCACCTCGCCTCCTGTTCTGGGCGGGGCTTGTGCCCACAGCGGCCACCATCTGGTTCGACAAGAAGAAGACTCGCTAACCCACTCGGGGCCGCATGAACGAGGGGCGGACGAGCCAGCCGACAAGCCACGACCGCTTAAGCAGGCGGTGGCCATGTCGGCCCTGGACTTCTGGCCGTCCGCCGGCTTGCCCGGAGTCATGGCGGTGAACATCGCGGGCACTGAACAGCCCTCTCCTCTCCGCGGGCCGCATCCCGGCGGGCGAAACCCTCCTTTCCGGAAGCAGCGGATGCACTCCTATCCGAAGCCTCAGCACGCCAGATCTCGGCTCCGAACGTGCTCGCCGCGCTCTGTCCGACCTGGCCCCGTGCAACTCGGCCCAGCTGCCCGCCCGGCCCTGCACTTCACCCTGGGCCGCGGCCCGATCCCTCCGCCTGGCAGCGCTTTCACCAGATCAGCGCGTATTTGAATGCTGGCCGTAGCGGGTCGCGTAGTGGATGGGCGTCAGCCGCGCATGACGCTGGGACACGAAGACCTCCGACGTGATGGTGGCGCTGGTGCCTGGAGGTGCGAAGAGGTTTCCATGGGGCGTTCCTGGATGCTTCCCGCTGTCGGAGGATGTACCGCCCGAACAGCCCGCCGCCGTGACGGCGAGCAGCAGTGAGGCAGTGGTGGCGGCGATGCGGCGGACAGGCATGCGGAACCCCCAGGGACGGCGACACGGTGGAGCTACCGCCTGCTCCCCAACTCCCGTGTCGTCAGGGGGCACAGTCCGCTCGATCGAAGGATCCGCTCCCGCCGAGGTGGGGCCTTTACGGCCGGTGCCTGTCGCGTCGCCATCGGTCGACGATCATCGTGGTCGCCTTCGTCTGCAGATACACCAGTCTTCGGTGTGGCGGGAATGAGTCATGCGACCTTCGTTCCGGATCGTTCCGGGTTCCCTGCCCCGCCTCCCTGTGCGTGACTGAACGCGGACAACTTTTGGTGGTTCATAGGACGCGAACGGTTCAACGGGGGATGGAGGATCGGTTGGTTACTCATGAAGCGCGGCAGACGCGGTTGCTGGTTACCGCGGGTGCGCTAGGTGCCGCACTGCTCTGCGCGGTGCTCGCGGTGGACGTGAGCGGTGCCAACGAAACGGCGGTGCCACACCTGCCGACACCGTCGGGGTTGCCGACCGATCTGCCCCCGCTGCCGTCGATGCCGCCCCTGCCGTCCGCTCCCGATGTCGGCGGCCTGCCCTCCGGGTTCCCTACCGGTCTGCCCACGGACTTCCCGACGGATCTGCCGACTGGCCTGCCTGGTCTGTCCGGAGGTGGCTCGTGAGTGGTCGGCGCCTTCTGACCATGAGAGACGACCCTTTGCTGCGGAGCCGAGCCCTGCTGATCGCGCGGCTGGCCATCGCGCTGTATTTGATCGAGCTGGTCCTCAATCTGATCCGGCCGCACTTGTTGCCGGACGAGCCCGCTCTGTCCATCTTCTATCGGCTCCCGGGCTCGTCCGGATCGCTGGGCCGGTTGCTGTCAACGCCCCGCCTCGTGTTCTGGGCGGTGATCGCGGGCATCGCGGCCGGAGCGGCGGTTCAGATCTTCGCCGCACTCACCCGCCGCAGGACCGCGGAACGGGACGGACGGCGCGCGATCGTCCTGACCTGGGTCACTCTGGGCTGCCTGCTGCTGCCGTTCGGACTCATCCCCTTGACGGTGGTGATCTCGTACTTCCCGGTCACCCTGCTGTGCCTGCCGAGCACAGTCCTGGTGCTGCTCCTGCTGCGTGCGACCGTGCGATTTGCGCGGCTGTCATGGACCGCGCTGCTCCTGGCCTTCGCCTGGGGCGCTTTGATTGTCTTCGGTCTCGGCCGCGCCTACACCAGCCTGGCGTTCGGCACCGCCTACGGCTTCCTGGGACCCAAGGCCGGAACGACGGACCTCAGCGGCTTCACTACCAGCCTCAGCCACACGATGGACCTGCTGGTCGTGCATCTCAGCGTTGCCAACGGGCTGCTCATCGCGGGCGGCGTCGCCCTGTTGCTGATGCTGCTGCGCCATCGCGTCACCGATGCCGTGACGGGCCTGGTCCTCGGTGCGGCGGTAGGTCTCGGCTACAACTTCGTCGAGAGCATCCTCTTCATCAAGATCTACGGCAGCCTGGGCGCGTTCTTGGGGCCGACCGGCGGATTTGAGTACTGGATCCGTCAGTCCATCGGTGTGCTGGGCGGGCAGGTGACGTTCGGGGCCCTGATCGGGGCCGGGCTCGGCGCCGCTGCCGGAGCCCGGCTGCGCGGCAGGCCCGTCGCGGCAGGACTGCTGGCCGGCATAGGGGGTTCGGCCGGGGCCGAGACGCTCTCGGGCTGGCTGGCCGGGCAGGTGGGTGAGCATGTCGAGACGGGCAGCACCCTGGACACACTGGTGGCGTCGCCCTTTTTCTGGCTGCTGCCGCAACTCCCCTTCCTGGCCATCGCGGTGGCCATCTTGGTGACGGGGCTGCGGACCCGAGCCACCCAGCTGCGGGACGCTCTGGCAGCCGAGGGCGCGCCCGCAGGGCCCGTCACACCGGTCGAGGCCCCTGTGCTGGCCTCTCCGGCCCTGAGGTTGTGGACGTTGGTACGCACGTGGCGCATCCACGGACGGCGGACGGCATGGTCCCTGCACCGCCTGCAGTCCGCGCAACTGGACCTGGCCGGCTGGGTCGCCGAAGGAGATTCCGAAATGACAAGCGAGGGGGTCGAGTTGAGGGCACAGGTGATGCGGGCCAAGGGCGAGCGCAGGATGGTGCAGCCGTGAGGCGCGCCGCACGCGGGTTCGCCGCGCGACTGGCCGTGGTCGTGGTCCTGGCGCTCGGCGTCGTACTCCCGGCCGCGCCCACGGCATCCGCCTGCAGCATCGGAGTCGGCTACAAGCCGTCCGTGTCGATGAAGGACCTCAGACAGCACCGCGCGTGCTCGGCCGCCACCTCCGCGACCGGCGCCGTCGCCGTCGCCGTACTGGCCCTAGGAGCGCTGTCCGCAGCCGGCGCGCTTGTCGTCCGCCGGGCCGAGCGGCAGATGAGCGACCGGCAGGCAGAGGACCTCACCATAGGCCCGGCCCCCGTACTCACCGAGTACCTCGCGGCCACCGGCATCGTCCCGCCGGTGGGGGAGCACACTCATGCGCCGTAGCCTCTCGCACCTCGGCGTGCTGCTCGCCGCCCTGCTCATGACCCTCGCCCCCGCCGCCGTACCGGGAGAACATCTCGCCTCGGCCGCGGCAGAGCCCTCTCCCCAGCCCGGCGACGACGGCCTCCTGATTGCGGTCGGTAAGTCCCCGACGAACGACGAACTCAAGGAGCTGGCCGAAGAGAAGATCATTGGCAATCCTCTCGGTGAGGCGCTTTACCTGAACATGCGAAGACTCAGACTTCACGTGGAGGGTGCTCCGAACGCCCAGGTGGCGTACTTCAAGTTTTCCTGGATCGAGAAGGACACCGAGCTCCCGGCGTGGGTGCGCGAGCGTTACCGCGAGTTCATGGGCCGACTGTCCGAAGAGATAGTGTCGCCCACCACCAAGCCCGCATGGCAGTACGCGCTGGCCGCGAGCACGCTCGACGCCGAGAACTACGCCAACGACGCCCTGTTGGGGGAACTTGGCACGCCCGCGGTGGACGTCTATGGAAACGAGCAGGTCCTGGAACTCGCCACCGGCAGCCACGGCGAGGACTACCACTCGGAGGACGCCATGAACGAGTGGTTCGAGCGCACCATGACGAACACGTTGCGGCACATCGCGCACACCGACGCCGAACGCGCGGAGATCACCAACGCCGTCCAGATGATGAAGGAAAAAGCTGGCGCCGGTATCGCCGGCCAGCGCGGCTTCTGCAACGTATGCAGCCCAAAAATGACGAAGTGGGGCTACACGTTCCCCAAGCGCCTGTTCGTAACACCTTGGGACGATTACAGGACCGATCAGGCCAAGCTTGCCGCCAGTATATGGAGACGCCTCAACAAACGGCTGGAGACCGCCTACAACAAGCATGCCGGTGAGCAGATCGACAAGGGTCTCAACAAGGTGGGCCTCACCGCCCCGTGCACGCCCGTGAACAAGCCGCAGGCGATGAACTCCACCTCCCGATTGATGGCCGCGCCCTGCGGCCAGAGCGAGGGGGGTCTGGCCGGGGCACTGGGCACGGAGCAGAACGGGGGCATCGACCTCTCCAGCCTCCAGCTGCGCTACCTCTCCGACGACGGCGACTCCGCGGTGCAGTACGCCTTCTCCGGACAGGCTGCCACAGGCGAACAGATCAGCGATCCCCGCACCGGGCGTCAGGCGCTGACCGACAGCATGGGCGCGCTGCGGACGTGGCTGGCGCTGAGCCCGGACAAGTTCTGGGTCAATCTCAATCCCAGTGAGCCGGACCGCATCATCGACGCACAGCTGGGCCGCACCGATACCGGCCGTGCCCTGCTGGAGGCGGACTGGCAGATGAAGCAGACCGAGGGGAAACTGCTGGACCCCAAGACCGAGTTCGGAGCCGAGTACTGGAGGCGGCTCGGCATTTCAGGCGGCCATACTTGCTACTCGTCGCGCATGTGGATCGTTCCCGGCACCGTCGAGGTGCGTCAGGACGGCTCCTCGCTCTATGTCCTCAAAGCCACTCTCGACGTCAAAGCCAAACCCGAGAAGGTGGCCGGCCTCGGGCAGACCACTTGCAACGCCGACCCGCAGGAGACGGCGCGCAACGCGCAGGTCGAACAGGACATGGTCGTACCCAGGATCGCGAAGGCGGTGAACACGGCACCTGAATACGCGCCGCTGCGCCAGGCGTTCCTGGCCCGCGTCGTGGCCCAGTGGATCCGTGACCGGCACGACAAGGGGGAGGCCACGTCGTTCGACAAGTTGATCGGCTCCGGCGAGATAGGTCCCGCGGCCCTGGAGGGGAGCTGGCGGCCGCAGCAGGTCTACGACGCGTATGTGCGGTCCATCCGCGATGGGGCGTTCACTTACTCGCGTACCACGCGGGTCGGCGACACGGTCGTGACGTACACCATGCGGACCGGCGGCGTCGACTTCAGCAAGCTGAGCCCGAGCAGACTCAGTTCGGCAGACATGAACCGCTTGGCGCCCGGACTACCGCAGACCATCCAGAAATCCGCACACCAGCCGACGAAGGCGGCCGACGGCACCGTCTGGCTGGGCGACACGGCGAAGGCCACCCCGGTCGGCGTCTGGGACCGCGTCTTAGGCTTTGCCAGCAGTCGCACCGGTATCCTCGTCGGCCTCCTGGTCGCCCTGGGGATCCTGCTGTTGTTCGTCCGCGACGGCTCAGCGTTCCGACGCCGAAGGGCACTCTGAAACGCCCCCTGGCCTACAAAGGGTGCTGCCGTCCGGCCACGTCACCGCGAAGAGACGGTTCTGCCCGACGACTTCTTTGGCGATGCGTCTGCTCGTGCTGAGCTGGTCTATGAGGTCGGCCGCTTTTTCTACGACGAGGCTAAATTCCGCACGCCAGGACCGGCTGGGGAACGCGAGCAGTTGGGGAAGGTCGGCAATGCCGCGAGACGCTACTCCGATGAGATGTTCGAGCTGACTCAGACACGCAGCCACCCCGAGGGCAGGTGACCGACGATCCCGGCCCGCAGCGCGGGCCGGGACGGTTGCTCGCCATGTGCGAGGGCGTCATGGCCAGGGCGCGTTCAGCAATTGTCAGTCCCCGACGGTAGGCAACACCCCGCGTACGTGGGGAGCAGGTGGCGAGCGCGGACCCGCAGGGTACGGCCCTGGACCACCCCCGTGCACGCGGCGATGGTCCCGCGTTGGTCAAAGCCCTGGTGACCGTGGACCGAGAAGCTGCGGGGGCGTTGGGGTCTCCGCCGAGCTCCAGGCTGATGAGGTGGTATCCGGGCTCGAGTTGGGGTGCCGCCAGCAGGCAAACGGGCTGCAGTGGTTGCGCATTTGCAGCTCGTTGCCTGGATGCAGCTTCCGGTCTACTACGTCTTCGATGGCCTTGATGTGCGGTCGCCGTACGATGTGCTCGTCGTGGGACGGAAAGGGCCGCACAGCAGTGCGGGATCAGGTGCCCCGTACTTTCTGATCTCCACCCAGGGAGCCCGTCACTTTGACGACCTGTTCGGCACGCCGGACGTGGCCCAGTTGGATATCGCCTCGTAGCTTGGCTGCTGCGAGTGGTGTGCGCACCATTACGCACCGGCGCAGCATTCCGGGCGCCTGGCCGCGGGGGGACTTCCGTTGGCCCGCACGTGAAGTGGAACAGCGGCTCCCTTTCGGGATCGGCCGGGGATAGTGGCACCAGTACTGCCCTGTTGCGGGATCTGACTCGTGACTTTTCTGAACGGATGTGTCCTTCGATCCCCCTGTCGTTCCTCGGGGCTGGGCGGTATGGATGGGCACCGGCCCGGAGCGTGTGTCTGGAGGATGGTCCTGCGTAAGGAATATGCACTGTGTCACCGATGACCGCCCCTCCGGGCCAGTGACCGCGCAGGCGCGCAGCCATCGAAGGTGGTGATGGTGATCGTTTGTGCAGGCGCTACTCCTGCCAAGCAGCACCCCCCTCTGGATCCAGAGGAGGTGGTTCTTGGTATTGACACGCACCGAGATGCTCATGTGGCCGCCGCTGTCTCCACGACGGGTCAGGTCCTTGCTGTGCAGAGTTTCCCGGCCACCGCGGCCGGATATCGGGAACTCGCCCAGTGGGCAGGTCAGTTAGGCGTTGTTCGCCGGGCCGGAGTGGAGGGGGCGGGCAGCTACGGTGCGGCCCTGTCCCGGTATCTGCTGTCGCGGGGCTTCGTCGTGTACGAGGCCCCTGGACCTGACCGTGCGGCGCGTCGTCGTCATGGTAAGTCCGATCGCCGCGATGCGGAGGCCGCGGCCCGTGTCGTGCTCAGCGGTCGTGCGCGTTCCTGCCCCAAGGCGGGCAATGGCCCCCTCGAGATCGCCCGGATGTACAAGGCGGCCCGGGACTCTGCTGTCAAAGCCTCTACCCAGGCCACGAACCAGCTCAAGGCGATCTTGGTCACCGCTGATCCTGCACTGCGGGAAGAGCTGATGAGTCTGAAGCGTCGTGCACTCATTCGCGCCTGCGCCCGGCTCAGCGAGGATGACGGGGCAGCAGATCCGGTGCTGCAGGCCACGCGGTTCACGCTGTGCGCGCTGGCCCAGCGCATCGAGCAGCTCCTCGTGCAGGCCCAGGGGCTGCAGCAGCGCCTCTCCGCGTTGATCGAGCGGCACTACCCCGAACTGCTCGGCGCTATAGGGGTAGGACCGGAAAGCGCCGCCGTTCTATTGATCACCATCGGGGACAACGCTCAGCGAATGCGCGGCGAAGCGTCGTTCGCTGCGTTGTGCGGGGCAAGCCCGGTTGAGTACTCCTCGGGCAGCAGATGCCATCGCCGGCTCAACCGTGGCGGCAACCGGCAGGCGAATGCTGCCCTGTATCGCATCGTGCTGACTCGGCTGCGCTGGGACCCGCGTACCCAGGCGTATTACGAGAGGCGGGTGGCGGAAGGGAAGACCCGGCGGGAGATCATCCGTTGCCTGAAGCGGTATGTGGCCCGGGAGGTCTACCGCCTCATTGAGAGGCAGCGGCAGGGCCCGGGTTGCTCGTGAACGGTCCTTGAGTGCGCTCTGATGAGGGCGCGGGGAGCGGCATGCCCCCTGCGGCCAGCCCGCAGACGGCGCACTGGCCGTCCACGGAGCGCTGAGTGACGACTGGCAGTCCACGGGAACTTTGATGGGTGTAGCTCCTGGTTCCTTTGGAGCGACTTGCCGAGCTGGGGCAGACCGGCGGGGGTGTGGGTGAGCCGCGGCCTCCGGGTGGGCGTTGTGGTGCTGGTGGCCGCGGCTCTGTGGTGCTGGTGCTATGCGTGTGTGACGGTTGTCGCTATGGGGTCAGGGGCAGTTGATGACGGTGTCGCCAGGATCGGCGGTCCTCGGCCAGGTCAGCTTGGCCTTGCCCGTGGATCTGCATGGAGCGACTGGAACTTGCATGGGGCTGGGGCTTCATGGGGTGGAGGCTGGCCGTGGTGGGCCGGTACGGGGCGTGGCGGACAACCGTAGCTCCGTCATCCCGCTGGTTGTGATGGGCGACAAGGGGCCGGCAACGGCCCCGTGATCAGGATCAGAATGGAAGCCGCCTCTCCGGGTGGCTGCCCCCGTTCCTTACGCCAGCGGCCGTGGGGCAGACCGATATCCGCATCAAGGTGCGCAACCAGCCGACCGGCCGACTCTTCGAGGAGAGGGTGCCCGGTGCGCCTCAGCCCCCGGCCCACCGGGCAGGTAGGGGTGGTGCCGGGTCAGGGGCAGGTGGCCAGGATGACGGAGACGACGGTGCAGGTGGCGGATGCGGTGTCGTTGGCGGGGTTGGGGTCATGGGGTGCGGAGGCGGTGCGCACGGCGGTGACCTTGACCTGGCCCAGGGAGAGCAGGTTGAGCGGGATCCTGAAGGACTTGGCGGTGCTGGCGCCGTTGGCGATGGCGCCGTAGGTGCAGGTGACGGTGCCGCTGGTGGTGGTGCATCCGGCGGACAGGTTCGTCGCGGAGGCGCCCGGCGGCAGGCTCGCGGTAATGGTCGCCGAGCTGACGGCGCTGGGGCCGGTGTTGTGGGCGGTCAGGGTGAAGGTGAGGTAGGGGACCAGGATGCCCAGGTGCGGCTGGGCGGTGACGGACACGGCGAGGTCTGCGGCGGCTGCGACTGGGGCGAATGCGACGGCGAAGGGGTAGGCGCCCACGGGGATCGTCGCGGTGACGGTGTTGGTGGCGGTGTTGATCACCGAAGTGGTGTTGTCGTTGGCGTTGGTGACGTAGGTGCGGCTGCCGTCGGGGGAGACCGCGATGCCGGTCGGGATCGCGCCGACGGGGATGGTGGCGGTGACGGTGTTGGTGGCGGTGGCGATCACGGTGGCCGTGTTGCTGTTCTGGCTGACGAGGTAGACGTGGGCACCGTCGGGGGTCACCGCGACCCCGTCGGGGTGGTTGCCGACGGGGACGGTCGCGGTGACGCTGTTGGTGGCCGTGTTGATCACTGACACGGTGTTGTCGTTGCTGTTGGTGACGTAGGCGGTGTTTCCGTTGGGGGTCACCACGATGCCGAACGGCTGGGTGCCGACGGGGACAGTGGTGGTGACGGTGTTGGTGGCGGTGTTGATCACCGATACCGAGGCGGAGGCGTAGTTGGTGATGTAGAGCGTGCTGCCGTTAGGGCCTGTCCGATAGGTGGCTTCGACACCCTGACGTCCGCGACCAGCAGATGCCGCCGCCAGACACGATCTGCCGGCTCACCGACACCGTCGCCGGGCGAGTCCTGCGGCTTGAGAGAATGGCCAGATGCAAGATATCCACAGCCTTCCCGACATGGCCGAGGTGCCTCCGGCACTGCGGAGCATCCTCGCGGCGGATAAGGCCGAGAGGGCTGCGCGGGTCCTGACGCCCGAGGAGGCTGCGTCATTCGCCAACTGGGCACGCGTTCCCGCCGAGACCGAAACGCGCTGGCTGGCCGCACTCTCCGGTGACGACGGCCTTCTTGGCTTCGAGCCACCGGCTCACCCTGACAGTGCCTGGATCCTGCACGCCATGTACGAGGACCCGCGACGCCCGGCCACTCCGGCTGGTACAGACGCTGCGATCGGCACGGAAGGCGCCAACGACTGCGACGATGAGACGGACTGGGCCGCGCATCCCGGGCCTGACTGGCAACGCGTGCGCTGGTCCGAGCTGGCCGAACGCATCGGCGACGCGATCGTCGAGGAAGGCTCCTATCCCGACCGGTACCAACTGCGCTCATGGCGCTCGAAAGACCACAGCTGGCCGGACAACATCCTGTGGTCGAACGAAGGCAGCCTCGACTGGGAAACCTGGCACCGGCTGATCGACCTACTCATTGAGCACAGCCCGGACGGCCCTGACACTCGCTGCCTGGTCCACTTCTGCCGAAACATGTTCTACTACCACGTCCCCGCGGTGCTCACCGGCCGCCTGGGCGACGCCCACAGCCTCTACCACCATCCCGACCTGATGGCATGCAGCCCTTCCAATATCTGGCCCGCTGACCGGACTTGGGTCACCTTCACTCACTTCGACCTCCACGGCACCAAGGTCGCAGGCCCCACCCCGTTGATCGAAGCCCTCCTCAACAACCCCGGCCTCGAAGCCCTCCGCCTCCCCTGGAAACCCTGACCTCCCCCGATCACCGACCTCTCCATGGTTCCCGGGAGTCTCCAGACCGGGAAGAACTGCCCCGCGGATCATCGCCGGAGCCACAGCAAACGACCAGTACCCAGGACGGTCACGCGACCCGTCGGACACGCCCTAGGGGTCACCGTGGCGCCGACGGGGTCGTTGCCGACGGGGGGATGGTCGCGGTGACGGTGTTGGTGGCGGTGTCCACGACCGACACGTTGTCCGAGTCGATGTTGGCGACATAGGCGGTGTTGGTGACGGCCACCTCGGCCGTCGGGGCCGGGGCGGCCTCGGCCGGCCCAGTCGCGGCGGCAAGGCCGGCGGTGGAGAGCACGGCGGCCGAGAACAGCACCGCGAGCCGGTGGCGCACTCTGGCGCCCGGTAGTCGACTCAGAGCAGATGTGCTCATGACAGTTCCCTCTCCGTGCGGCGCCCGGTGGCGGGCCCCTGCGACCCCGCGGGCGCGGTGTGTCCGCGACGCGGGTGCGGGCTTCGCCCGTGCCCGGCCAGGACGTGAGCGTCGGCCTGCCGCCGGGGCATCCGTGCGCCGCCGGGACAGGGGCCGGGTCCAGGCGGCCGTCACGGCACGTGAATGCCGGGCGGGACGGTGCACACGTCCTGCGTCGTGGACCGCCCAGACTGGCGGCTGCACCCGGCGTGCCAACAGCGACGAATGGGCCATTTTTCGGCCAGGGCAGGGTGATCGGGTCTTCCAGCACCCGCCCCAAACCGCGTTCACCCAGCACGTACACCCCCAGCCACGTGCGCACGGATCAGCGTGCGCACGTGGCTGACCGCCTTACTCCACGGCCGTCACCTCGAGGTGAAAACCTCAGTAGCGGTGATGGGGGGTGCGGGCAGTGCCGGGCCGTGGCGTGTACTCGTCTTCCTGGGGCGCCGGTTGTGGTGGAACTCTCGCAGCAACGACGCGGCACGGCAGAGCTTGGACGCCGCTCGTGGGCAGCCCGGTCCCGGGGGAGGCGGGAGCGGTCCGTGCTGGGGGCGGCTTTCGTCTGTTGCGTTGCTGGTTCTGCTCGTATTCGTCATCGCGCTGTTCGCCGCTGCCTGCCGTTCAAGGCCGGTCAGGACGGTGCCTCGGGAGGGAGAACCACCCATGTCACGCTCGTACTTCAGCTGGATCGGCGCACACCGTCGTAGCCTGGCCGTGGCCTCGGCCTGCGTCCTCGGCGCGGCCGGCACACTGGCCCTCACCGGCTCCGCGGGTGCCAGCGGTGCGCCCGCGCATGCTGCGGTCCAGCAGTCCTGCAGCACGGCCACACTGACGGGCACGTATCTCTTCGCCGGTAACGGCTGGACCGTCTCTGGTGGTCAGGCCACACCGGGCGCGTTCGCGGGCACCGAACACTTTGACGGCAACGGCGCGGTGCGGGGCACGAACACGTTCAGCGCGAACGGCACGGTCACCCGCGGCAGCCACTTCACCGGCACCTACACCCTCGCCCCGGACTGCACCGGCACCCTCACCATCGCGGGTGCTCTGCACTTCGACATCTACCCCGCAGCCTCGGGAGACAGCTTCGTCTACATCCAGACCGATCCCGGCTCGGTGAGCGCCACCACCGAACACCGCGCCACCCGCACCTGAACACCCCCAGCCAGACCCAACAGCCCCGTACACGGCGCCCCGGACCCCGGCGCCGTCCCCGGCCCCGACCCGCCCGCTCCGGTATACCGCATGCCCACGGGGTACCCCGGCCCGCCCGCACCCCACCGGCCGCGATCACACCGCACCCCGCCACCAGAGGCTCACCCGCACCCGCTCACCCACAACGGCCCGCCGTCACCCCGAGGCGAAAACCTCAGTAGCGCGCCAGAAACGGGCACCACGGGGCCTCTGCCTGGCGCCTACATGACTGCTGTGCGCCGCGCATGCGGTCACGATGCTGCGAATTGAGCCTCCAGTACGGCGCCCCACGGTCCGCCCAGACATATGCACCTTCGCCGATGGCGACCACGCTGCGGCCGTCACGCCCCGCAAGACATGGAAGGCCGCCTTCTCATTTCGTCTCAGGAGTGCAGGTACAGGTTCGGGGCGTCGTAGCCGATGGGGGCGTCCAACCTCCGGTCGATAGGGCCGACTTCGGGCCGGTGTGACCATTTGAGGTGAGGTTAGGCCGGAATATGTGAATGGTTTGAGACCCTTCGATACGCGAGTCTGATGTGTCCGCAAATGCACGATAGATCCATCGCAAATGCGCGCTAACGTCGCTCCGCACCGCCCGGCATGATCACTTCGGGTGGCCGGGAAACCGGGGGCGACTGACCGAATTAACCGACTCGCCCTGTATGTGATCGATCGCAAGTAGCCATGTGAAAATAGGCAGTAGATGGGGAAGAATCTGTGCGCAAAGCAAAGTGGAGTGTTCCGACGGTCGCAGCAGTGGTCGCCTCGGGATTCTCGACGGTAGCTGCGGGGGCGGCGATGACGATGGTGCTCACCGTCGGGGGTGCGGCCAGCGCGAGTGCTCCGACGCACACCGGGCCGGTGCCTGCAGTCGCGGGACAATCGGCTGCGGGGGTCCAGGTGGCTGCGACTGGCGCGTCGGCGCGGAACTTCAAGGACGCGTTGCAGCAGTTCCGCAAGGACCATGCGGAGGCCCCCGCGAATGTCAAGGCCGATGCGGTGGCACGGGTGAAGAGCCAGATAGCCTCCGGCCAGCTGGCGATGCACTTGCCCGACGGCGCGCAGCTGGCGATCGGGCGCGCTCGCGCAGTCGTGGGACCGGACGGTACTACCCTGGTGATCCCCATCCGAGGTGCGGGACTGCATGCCGCGAGCGCTCTGACGGTGCAGATCGGCAAGGACGGTGCGCTGCACAGCGCCGAGTCGCAGTTCAAGCCCACGGGGCCGAATTCTGGGGTGCTGACGGCCTGGCGGGACGGCGTTCTTGCGCAGCACGTGAGCGGCTCGGGCGACGGCACGTCGTCGGCCCCGGCGGCCGGTCCTGTGCCGAAGGCGACCCCGGGTGCTTCCGTCCTGCAGGCGGATATGACCTCGGGTGGCCGTGTCCAGCAGGCGGGCTTCACCTCGGGTGGTCACGTCCAGCAGGCGGACTTCTGGGACGACCTCAAGAGCTGCATTGATGACGCCTCGATTCCCGGCTGGGTCATGGGCATCCTCGGTGGGCCCTGCGCGGCCGCGGGGCCCGCGTGCGCGGCGGCCGTGAGCTTGTACTACGGCAACGCCGCCGCCACCTGTCTGGGCATGTAGCTGTTCGATCAGACGCTGCCGGGCACCCTCAAGAAGGTGAGGGTGCCCGGCAGTACTCTGCCCGGCTTCCGCACGGTCGCTGCTGCGCGTACGCGGTAGTCAGGCGTCCGGGTTGGTGTCCTGGTCAGGTTCCCGCTGGAGCATCTGCTGCAGTGCCGCGACGTGCCCGCCGTAGCGGGCCTGGCCCAGTGGGGTCATGCGGAACCAGGTACGAGGGCGCCGCCCGACCCCGCCCTTGCGGACCTCGATGTAGCCCACGTCCTCCAAGGCGCGGCTGTGCTTGGACACCATGGAATCGCTCAGCCCCGTCGCCTCCCGGACCGTGCGGAACTCCACCCACTGCGGGCCTGCGGCCAGCAGCGCGCAGATCGACAGCTTCGGCAGGTGATGGATCACAGGGTCCAGCCCCATGGAGGTTTCGGTCACCGCCGCTGGCTCCCCGTCAGGATGTCGCCACGGATCCCCGCGGCCATCCAGGTCAGCAGGAATGCGATCACGCCCCCCGCGCCCACCGCGACCACGGTGGCCGCCCATGCGGCGCTCGACGAACCGCTCAGCCGGCCCAGCCCGAACACCACCGCCACACCGCCCAGGCACACCAGGACGAACGCGGGGAAACGCCGACGCAACGACGGATACATCGCGAACGGCCGTACGTCCCGCCGATTCATCCCAGACCGCACGGAGAACACCACGATCAGTGCCAAGAACAGCAGACCGCCAACCTGGCCGTACGGCAGGTCCGGAACGCCCAAGCGCCGGTAGCCATCCGCTGGGAACGCACTGCTGACCGCAAGCGCCCAGGACACCGCGATCAACACCGGAAACCACCAGCCCAGCCGAACCCGCGCAGCCGCGGCCCGGCGCTGACGAGCCACAACGTCCATGCCCACCTGGTACTCGTCCATCCACTCACTCCCGCACGCAACGTCACTTTCCAAGTAGAAACTACTTTCTAGATTCGCATTTGGGCAACCCGAGCATGAAGAGCTGCTGATGCACTTGAGGGGGCGCAGGAGCAGGCGGACGTTGAGAGTGCGGTACGCGATCTTCCGCCGTCAACCACCAGGCCCCCCAGAAGCTCTTCTGACAGCAGCAGACCGCCGTTCCGTATCGCACACCGAACAGTTCGCCCTGGACGGCCCGTACCACAACATGCGGCTCGGGGTGTGGGTCTCCCACCACAAGAGCCGCCGCGACTGATCGCCGGGCAGCTTGGGCAGCTCGCAGGGTTCGGCATGGACTGGGCGTAGGGCGGTGGTGACCCGGGCTGCGGACGGTCGTTGAACCGGCGGGTCAGGATGAAGTGCACCAGGGTCCCGGGGCTCGGAGACAGCCCCGGGACCCTCCACACGCAAGCCGGCCGCCGTCGCCGCGTACATCACCGACACGGCCACAACCACCAACCTGACGAACCATCACTGCCACCACCCCACCGGCACCAAACCGGCGCCTCACCCACGGCCCGGCCGTCCTCGGCCTGACTGACACGCCTTCGGGCGATACAGGACGGTGTCATACAACGCGCAGCGGTCACCGGACGAGGACGGCGGGCTACCGCCCGGCTTCCACAACGCTCTGGACATCGTCGAGATCGTGCACCAGCTCCAGGAGGAAGGCCACGTCGTCGACCCCGAGGACCTGGCCCACATCTTCGCTGTGCCTGACCGAGTGCATCCGCCGCGTCGGCGAGTACTCCACTCACGAACTCGACCTTGAGCCCGAGGCGTACGACCCGCACCTGGACCTCGACTTCAGCCCGCTGTGCGGTGACGGCCTCGGCGCGGACGGCCACGGCCAGCAAACCTGACCATCGATGCCAGGTCACCCTGCCGCCAACCGAACCCGCCCCGGAAGGGAACAACAGGCCACAGGGATGGGCACATTGCCCCCTGCCCCGGCACTTGCTCGAAGCCACCACCCCCGACGAAGCGTCACCCGAAGCGAAAAGGTCAGTACCTGCCGGGGCGTGAGCCCCGAGTGAACAGGTCGGCGGCCTCGCAGCGCACCCGCTCCCGCTGTAGTGGCTGCGTGGTGGTCAGACCGCCTCCGCCGGGGTCGCCGGGCTATCGCATCTCATCGGGATACACCCGGGCCTGTACCGAGGAGCCCAGCGCGAGGCGTGCCCGGCACCGGAGCGCCGGGCACCACCTGGTGCGGGGTGGTTCAGCTGAACTTGAAGTTGGCGGTGTGGTCACTGCCGTCGGCGAGTTTGAGGTCGAAGGTGCGGCAGGTGTCCTTCCAGGCGCGGTCGGTCTTCCACACGTAGGTGTACGTGTCGGTCACCGGGTCGTACGTCAGGCTGGACTGCCCGGCGCTGCTGGTCTGCTCGATCGGGGCGAGGGGCGCCCCGGTGTTGCAGGTGACGTGCTGCGAGGCGGGGTATCCGGTGGCGAAGATGTCCAGGCCCTGGTTGCCGCTGAGGCTGAACTTCACGGGGACGGCCCGCCCGGCGTTCATCGTGTTGACGGTGGGCGGGTTGTCGACCGGCTGGAAGAACCCGGAGAAGGTGTACACCGGTCCGGCCGCGGTGATGGTCGTGGTGGTGCTGTCAGAACCGTAGGCGTCTCCGACCGCGGCGGCACTGGCGGTGACCGTACCGGCAGCGGTGGGCAGCACGGTCAGGGTGATGGTTTCCGAGGTGCCGTGGTAGCCGGCGTTGTCGCAATGCGCATGGACGCCGTTCGCGAAGCAGGCGTCGTTGGGGTTGGAGGACGTGACGGCGGTGAACGTCGCGGCCGCCCCGCTGAGGGTGATGCTGGTGGTCTGGTCCACGTCGGCGTCGGTTGTGTAGTTGACGTTGACGACGTAGGTGTACGAGGTATTGACCGTGACCGGGTCGGCCGAGTCGTTGATCTGGACGATCGAGTCGGCCTGGGCCGGTGCCGCCAGGGTGAACAAGCCCGCCGAGACGAGCACCGCGCCGGCGAACAGCGCGGTCAGGCGGGTGCGTAAGGACCAGCGGGCCCGGCCCGCCGGGGTGGCGATGGTGCGGGAGCGCGACATGAGGAATACCCCTTTCCGGGGTGGCGGGTATACCCGGCGGCCCTGGTGGACCGGCTTGGCGCGGCAACCCCGCCGCGGCCCGAAACCGCCCGGCAGGCGCCACGCCGACGGGGGCTCCGAACCCGGTGCGCCGTCCTCAGCCGTGACCCATCACGGTCCCCAGAATCGCCCCCCAGGGGATCACCGCATGAGAGTCGTTGCGTACCGCTCACTGATACCCACGAGCATCCCGCCGCCCGTCCAGTCCGGGGAAGAGCCCAATAGGCCCCCGGCACAGACCAGATGGACTAGGGCGTACCCCACCTACGCCGCCGCAGGCCGCCATCCGGTACAGAAGGACAGCCGACCATCAAGAGGTTCCTGCGCTGTGGGGCACCGTCACCCTGAAGCGGAAAGGTGAGTAGCTCGCGCAATCTGGTCTGTACGGCCGGAAGTGTCAGGTTTTCTTGACCACGCTGGACTTGAGTCGCATGGGGTCGAGGCCGTCGATCTTGCAGTCGATGTCATATCCGTCGATGCCGTTGACGAGGCGCCACGCGGAGACCCAGGCCCCAACCTCTGGCCCTCAAGCCGGAGATCGCGCCCGCCGACCCTACGATGCTCTCCTCGAACAGGTTCTGATGTACCGATGCCTCCAGGCGTGCGCCGGGCCGCGATGCTGGGCCGGTATCGACCTGCGGTCTGGCCGGGCCCGGCCGAGGTCATGCCGCCCCGCATCGTTGGCGGCCGCGCGGGTCCGGTACGCGGCCCGGTAGCCGTGTTGGCTGTTCTGCCTGCGGTTAGTTGAGGCTCAGTGTGGCCAGTGCGGTGGTCCAGTCCGTCGCGATCGCCTTCTGTGCTGCGGCCAGCGGGACCTTGCCGGAGCAGATGGCCGTGTGGAGTTTGGACTCGACGCTGTCCTTCGGGTTGTTGGGGCCGGCGCCCGCCTTGTGGCCCGGTGACGGCGGCTCCACCCAGAGGTTGCGGGGGTCGTTGGGGTCACCGCCGAGCTCCAACGAGACGAGGTGGTCGTACTCGGCGTCGTGCAGCGCGCCGGTGTATCCGTAGGACTTGGCGTTCGCTGCCTTCTCTGCACCGGTGATGCTGGCGGGCGGCCGGATCGTCGAGGTGTATCCGGACTGGCAGATCGTGGTCTTCAACGTCGCGGTGGTGACCTTCGGGTTGAGCGCGCCGGGAGTGCACGCTTTGTCCTCCAGCGGCTCCTTGGCCGCTGTGTATCCGAAGTGGCATGACCCGGCGGGCGGCTGGGTCTGCACGGTGTACTTCGCCTGTGGGCCGGGCCCGTACTGCAAGGCCGCGCCGGGACCGTCGGCGCCCGGCGCCGAGCTGCCGGACGCACTGGGCGTTGGCGTTTTCGGATGCTTCCCGCTGTCGGAGGATGTACCGCCCGAACAGCCCGCCGCCGTGACGGCGAGCAGCAGTGAGACAGCGGTGACGGCGATACGGCGGACAGTCATGCGGAACCCCCAGCGACGGCGACACCGTGAAGCTACCGCCAACGCCCCAACTCCCGCTCGGTCAGGGGGCACAGTCCGCTCGATCGAAGGACCCGCTCCCACCGGAGCGGAGCCTTTACGGCCGATGCCTGCCGCGTCACCATCGGCCGATGACCATCGTTTTCGCTGCGCGGGGGGATCGCGTCGTGGGTTATGACGGTGTACAGCATCCGACGTGGGGGCCGCTGTACTCCGGCTCGCCACTGTCGAGGACGCGGAGCAGGGATGCGGTAACGACACGGGTAGTACGGCCGAGGCGCAGCACACGGCAGGGGAACTCTCCACGGCGGACCAGGTCGTAGCCCTTCGCCCTGGAGAACCCGAAGGCCCGGGAAGCGTCTTCGACGCTGCCGGTTCCGCCCCAGGTGGCGCGGATCTGCTCGGGGCTGTGCTGGGCGTCCGTATCGGATATCGCGTCGTTCTGGCTGTGCATGTGTGACTCTTCGGTCCTTTCAAGACGGCTTCGGTCGCGGAAATATCCCCGAACTCTGTGACGTTGCCCTCTGGCAACGTGATCGCGGAGGGGGAGTGGTCGGTCTGAAGCTGTTCAACACGGCAGGCGGCGTGAGCGAGGTCATGCCGCGTCCGGCTGAGGTCGAGGCGGATGTGCAGGACCTCGTCGAGGCGCACATGGAGACGATGCTGGGCGTCACGTTCCTGGCGAGCGAGTACGTCATCGACTGTGTCGACGGGGGACGGATTGACTCGCTGGGCCTCGACGAGAACGGTGCCCCCGTGATCGTCGAGTACAAGCGCGGCACCGACGCAGGCGTCATCAACCAGGGCCTCTACTACATGGCCTGGCTGACGAACCACAAGGACGCCTTCCGGAGTCTGGTCCGCGACCGGCTCGGGGTGATGGCCGCGTCCCAGATCCTGTGGAGCGGACCGAGGCTGATCTGTGTGGCTGGCGACTTCACCCGCTACGACGCGCACGCCGTACGAGAGCACCGGCGCAGCATCGACCTGGTCCGCTACCGGTACTACGGCAGTGACCACATCGGCCTGGAGACCGTGGCGTCGGTCACCGGACAGTCGGCCGCTCGCCGGCGGGTTCGCCGGCGTGTGGCCACGCGGCCGAGTGTCCGACGGCAAGACGGCGCGATGGCCGAGCTGGCCGAGGCGGTCGACGAGGTCCTTGTCGGACTCGGTGACGGTGTGACCCGGGTGCAGCGCAAGCAGTACCGCGCCTACCAGCGGCTGCGGAACTTCGCCTGCGTCTGCCCGCCGCAGCAGACCAAGGTCCTTATCTACCTCAAGGCGGACCCGAAGGAGGTCGACCTCGTTCCGGGTTTCACCCGGGATGTGACAGGGCTGGGTCACCACGGCACGGGGGACTTGGAACTGCAGCTGCGTACGGAGCGGGACCTGGAGCGTGCCCAGGACCTGTTCCGCCTCAGCTATGCCGCGGCTTAGAGATCTTCTGCGGAGGCGGTGGCTCAAGCAGGGTGTGGAGTTGTGGGGTGTCGTCGTGATGCTGCCTTTCGACGTGACGGGCAGGTATGGGCGGTGGACCACTAATGGTGCGGAGGATCTCCGGTTTTGCTAACCGGGGATCGTCTGCTATGTATCGCCCTGCCGATGGATGGCCACCAACGCCATCCGTCAGCCCCCCCACCAGCATCACCAACGGAGTCGTGGCATTGCTTTGAGAGCCGGGCGAGTCGGTCCCGCTGACGCCGACGGGGCCGCTGCGGGCGGTGTCCGGGGCCGATGAGGACTCCGTCCTCGCTGTCCTCGGCCGGTATACCGACGTCATCGAAAGCCGCCGCGCGACGAAGAAATGAGTGATGGCCCCGGACCGGAGCCCGGGGTCATCTACACGTTCGATGAACAACGCCATCTCAGTGGATGCGGCGTTGCGATTCTCGCTCGGGAATCGGACCCGAGTGTTCATCGAGGCGAGGGCACTCACCGGTGCCGTGCCCTCGGACGCAACCGCACCTGGACGAAGAACCCCAGACAGCTGACTGATACAGCCTTGCCATCAGCTGTGAGACAGGTCTAGGACCTTGAAGCCTGAGTTCTGACGGCTCAGGGGAAAGTTGCCGACTCCCGGTCCGCACTTCAGGGCCGTGTCCGGGGTGTTCGATACGTTCGTACCCGAGTCGAAGGCAGGTGCGTTGTTGGAGACGGTCGTGACGGTCGTGACGGTTGTCGAGCCGCCGTTGTACGCGCACCCATGCAGGTTCAAGTACCTGCCGCTGGACAGGTCTAGGACCTTGAAGCCTGAATTCTGAGGGATAAGGGGGAAGTTGGCGACTCCCCCTCCGCACTTCAGGGCCGTGTCCGGGGTGTTCGACACATTCGTCCCCGAGTCGAAGGCAGGTGAGCTGTTGGAGATGGGCGTGACGGTGGTCAGGCCGCCGTTGTACGCGCACCCATGCAGGTTCAAGTATCTGCCGCTGGACAGGTCCAGGGCCTTGAAGCCTGAATTCTGATAGATCACCGGGAAGCTGGGGCCGACTCCCGGTCCGCACTTCGTGGCCGTGTCCGGGGTGTTCGACACGTTCGTACCCGAGTCGAAGGCAGGTGCGTTGTTGGAGATGGGCGTGACGGTGGTCAGGCCGCCGTTGTACGCGCACCCATGCAGATTCAAGTAGCCGACGGCAGCCTGGCCGGCACGTGCCGAGGCCGGGTCCGGACTCGTCATTGCCAGGAACGCACACGTTGCTGCAGCGGAAGCGATTACGGGTTTCCAGAGGCGTCTGATCACTGATTCAGTCATTCCGCAGCCTCCCGGCGTGATCGTGGCCCTGTCGACGGGTCACGAACGGATAAAACCCATAGCAGCACCTAGAGTGAACGAGGTGGAACCCTCCGTAGTCGCATTCATTCCATTAGGTGATGAATCGACTGAACGTGCCACCTTCAAAGGGGGACTCGCCTGGGACGAGCTCGATCGCACCCGAGCTAAGCGATCTTGAGTATTTGAGCTGTGGTCGGCGCCATCGCGGTCGCTCGTCGGTGAACGGCTGCGTTGGACTGACCTACCGATGGCGGCTGTCCGAGCTGAGGACGCGGCCCGGTTCGGGGCGGCTACGGGGTGAAGCTCAGGACGACGAACAGCACGCCCAACGCGGTGAAGGTGCCGGAGATGAGGATGCCGAAGAGGCTCCCGAACAGCGGCGACCAGGTTCCTCCGGGGCCCATGATGGTCGCTGTTCGGGCGGGGCTGCCGGGTCGGTATCGCACGGTCACGGTGTCACCCTGCGCGAGGAGCAGGGCGTCCTCCTCGAATTCGATGTACTGGCCGTCGAGCGTCGTGAAGGCATGGACGTGGTGCCAGTAGGTGTTGCCCTCGCTGCCCTCGGTCGAGTACCTGCGTATGCATCGGCCTTCCACGGCTATGCCGTTCATGACCGTGCGCAGTCGGTCGGCCAGCTGTCGCGCCAGGAAGAAGCAGAGGGTCCCGAAGGCGGCCAGGATGCCGAGACCCACCCAGAACATTGTCATCTGCGCAGGGTAGAGGCTCATCGGCCGTGAGTGGGAAGGTGCGTGGCCGGCGGAGATGCCGCCACGGGAGCCGGGGCTTGGACGGTGTGGAGCGCCGGGCCGTCAGCTGCGGGCCGTGCTCGGCGGGACCCTTGGCCTTCGGCCATTTCGATGGCGATGTCCTGCACCAGGGAGGTGGGTGCGTGTGCGGACAGCTGGAGTTGCCAGGTGGGCTGGTGGACGGCGTGGCCGCCCCAGATGGTCCATGTGGGAAGGGAGTCGTTGGTTGTCTGGGCGGCGAAGGCGTCGAACTGTACGCCGCCCTTCTCGGGGCCGGGGGCCTGCCAGGAGATGTAGCGCCCGTCGATGGAGTGCTTCCAGCCCGCATCGGCGAGCGGACGGGTCGCTGCGGCGATAGCGGCCTCGGTGGCACGGGGGGACAGGCGCGGACCCCATACGTTCTCGGCGGCGACGGTGTCCAGCAGTGCGCTGATGATCGCGGTCGGTGTGGAGGCGGTGGCCGTGCTGTGCCACAGGCGGTCGCTGACCGGGGTCTCGTAGGCGGCGACGGTCCAGTTGATGTCGCGTGGCCCGGTCTCGTGCGCGAACTCCACGCGCAGGGTGAGGGATTCGTGGTTGGCGATGGTGGTCTCGTCGTACGGGCGGTACTTTTCCCAGGCGGGTTGGGAGTTGAGGAAGTCCTTGAAGAGGGCTTCGTGGTCGCCGGGGTCGGCGGCGTGCACCGGCACCCACTCTGTCTTCGCCGCCTGCGGTTCCGCGGGTGCGTCAGGGGTGTTGGCCGACGCTGATGTCGACAAGGCGGTGAGGGCCTGGGTGGTCTGCTGTTCGGTGTCGGTGGGTGGCGGCGGGCCGGGGCGGACGGCGTCGCCGTACAGGCGCTCGAAATCGGCGATGGCTTCGCCGGGGGTGTCGTACGAGCCGCTGACGACCCGCAGGTGGTTCTCGCCGTGGAGGTGGACGCTGTCGGCGTGCCGGTAGGTGCCCACGGCGACGGTGGTGTGGCCGTCGTGAGCGTGCAGGTGGATGACGAGAAGGCCGGAGGCGATGTCGTCATGGATCTTCTGGGCGTCTGCGGACACGAGCCGGATCTCGTCGCGGTCGAGCCACGTCATCGGGTGGTCGGCCCAGGTCCACTCGGTGTCGATCTCCTCCTGCACTGGTCGCTGATGTCTACGGTGATGCTGGCGTCGCGCAGGAGGTTGGCGGTGATGTTGGCGTAGTGGGGCTCCTCGTGGTCGATACGGACGAGGAGCATCGTGTCGTCGCTGACCGGCCGGAAGCCTTCCGAGGCGAGGGTGGCGCGGGCGGTGTGCAGCGTGTGACCGGTGAGGGTGGCGACGACGGCGCTGGGGTGCTGGGGGTGCAGGGCGAGGTGCACGTTTACGTCGGGTGCGGTGTCGGGCATAGGGGGCTCGTTTCGCCGGTCCGGGCCGACGCGCGGAGGTCGGCCCGGACCGGGGGTTCTAGCGGGTGGCTCGGATGGGGGTTGGGGCGGTCCGCGGTGGCGGGCCGGCCCGGGGGGCGGCCGGGGTCCATGCCTGCCACCAGGGTTGCAGGACGGCGGCGGGGGTGAGCCATGCCCGGACGGCGCGTAAGGCCCTTGGCCAGCAGGGAGGTTGGGGCTGGTGGGGCATGGGGCTGCCCCCTCTCTGCCCGGTCGTCGGGGCAGGGGTCGGGTGCGGTGGTGTCAAGCGGGCCGGGTGGGGTGAACCATTGATCCCAGCAGAAAGAGAAGGCGCAGTTCACCAGGGTTTGGTGGCGTTTGATGGCGCGGGCGGAGCGGACTTGGAAGTCGGCCCAGCCGAGTTCGTCCTTGATCTGTTTGTAGCTCTGCTCGATCCACGGCCGGAGCCCGTAGAGGCGGACGATCTCGGCGAGGTCGGCCGGCGGGTGCGTGCTGGTGGCGGCATGCGGGGCAGCGGGGTGGGGCAGGCTGGTGGCCAGGTACCAGGTGGCCTTCTCGGGCAGGGTGCCCGGGTCGGTGGTGGCCACGACCAGCCGCACCCGGCTGTCGGGGCCCCAGCCGCCGAGCGTGGCGTCGGCGGCCCACCAGGTGTCGGTGTGCCCGTCGCGGAAGTGGCGCTCGATGGGTGTCCAGTCGCCGGGGTGTTCGGCATCGTGCCAGGCCAGGGTGCGGGCGGCGTCGATGGGGGTGTGCGGCTGGTGGGCGGGCGCCCAGGTGCCGCGGTGCGGCTTAAGGTGAACCACGTAGGGCAGTTGGGCCTCGCGCAGGGCGAGGTACCAGTCGTCGCTGACGCTGTAGGCGCAGTCGGCGACCACCGCCCGGCAGGCGAAGCCCGCCTCCTTGCCCCGGGCCGCAAGAGCCGCGGCGATCTGCGGTTTGGTGCGGAAGGCGGGATCACGCTGGCCACGCGGGAAGTGGTGGGCGGGGGTGTAGGGCTGTGTGTGCAGCGGGTAGTACACGCGTCCGTCGGTCCACACCGTGGTCACGGTGACCACACCGTTGTCCGTCTTGCCGTACCGTCCCAGCCACTGGCGGCCCACGTGCGCGGTGGCCGTGCCGTCCTTGCGGTCCCCGGAATCGTCGATCACGATGACCCCGCCCGCGTGCGGAGCGGTGTCCGGCTGCCCGCGCAGCAACTCCAGCCGCCGGTCGTTGACTTCCCCGGCCTCCCAGGGGGACTCGGACAGGAAGAACTGCAGGCGCTGCACCGCGGGATCCCGGGCACCCACCACCGGTTCCGCCCCGGCCAGACAGGTCAGTGTCGTGTTCCGGTCCCGCGGCGTGAGCAGCCCCGTGAGGTACTCGCGGAAGCCCCGGCGCTGGGCCAGGGAGGCGAACAGGTCGTCGAAACCGGCGGCATAGTCCTCCAGCGGTCCCGGCGCCGGCGGACACGGACGACGAGCAGTCATCACCACCACCCCCACCACCCGGACTACCGCCACCCCGCTCCCAAGTCAACGAACTACCGCTACTCAGCCCGTCGGGGGCGGAACGGTCGACCACCCACAGCCGCCGCGCTCAAGAAGCTGGTACTGCGCCTGGCGCGCGAGAATCCGCAGTGGGGCCACCGCCGGATCCAGGGTGAACTCGCCCGGCTGGGGCATCCGATCGCACCGTCCACGGTCTGGCAGATCCTGACCACCGCCGGCATCGACCCGGCCCCGCGCCGATCCGGACCAAGCTGGCGGGAGTTCCTGACCGCCCAGGCCGAGGGCATCATCGCTGCGGACTTCTTCCACGTCGACACCGTACTCGGCACACGCCTGTACGCCATGGCGTTCCTCGAACACGGAACCCGCAGGCTACACATCACCGGCGTCACCACCCACCCCACAGGACAATGGGCGACCCAGCAGGCGCGCAATCTCGCTGCCGGCCTCGGGACCCGCATGGAGTCCCTGCGATTCGCCTTGCGCGACCGCGACGCCAAGTACACCGAATCCTTCGACGCCGTCTTCACGGCCGAGGACATGGACGTCCTGCTCAGCGCCCCACGAGCACCCCGGATGAACGCCCACTGCGAGCGGGTGATCGGCACCATCCGACGCGAAGCCCTCGACCACGTCCTGGTCGTCAACGAAGCCCACGCCCGCCGAGTCCTCGCCGAATATCAAGATCACTACAACAGGCATCGGCCCCACCAGGCCCGAGATCAACGTCCGCCCAACGCCCCGGACCAGCCCGCCACCGTTACCGATCTCGATGGCCGCAGGCTCCTGCGAACCCGTGTCCTCGGCGGCACCATCAACCAGTACCGATATGCCTCATGACGTGCAGCGATGACTTTTCGAGCGGTACAGGCGGTGGCACCGAGAATGGCCAGGTAGTTGCGGGGATGGCCCCCCACGAGCCGAATCAGGGCTGGCAATACGAGTGCGCCGTGCTGCAACCCTCCCCGAGCAGGTCGACCGGTCCGTCGACGCCGCCGCATGACCTGCAACGACAACCTTTCGAGCGGCGCAGGCTTCGGACCGCCCAGCCGCCCGAGCCCAGCCCCAGTCCTACCGCGCCGGGCATCCAGTTGGGTGTCCGGGGTGACCGGCCCGCTCCGGCAGGGGATAATCGGGGCATGGCTGTCACGTCCTCCCGCTTCCCGGTGCCCAATGCCGGCGAGATCCTGCGCGCCCGCTATACCCGGCGGCTGCCCGCCCGGCTGGAGGACCTGCAAGGTCCCGCGCACGGTGTGGTCGACCTGCCGTTGCATGTGGTCTGGTCGGGTCGACGCTCCTTCGACGTGGACGCCCTGCGCCCGCGGATGGGCCTGTACCGGACTGTCCTCGCCGAGGGACAGCAGCAGGACGTGGTGGACTTCCTGAACAGGGACCTGCTCATCGCCCAGTGGCCGGTGCTGCGGACCTTGATCAGTCGCCTGGTCCGTGACGTGTGGGAGGACGCCTTCCCGGAGCTGACGCCCGCCCGGACCGCGACCGCTGCATGAACCTGAACGACTTGCACCGCCGACTGCTGGCTGACGTGCTTGCCATCGGCACCGTCTACCCTCTGGTCGTCACCGGCGGCTATGCGGTGCAAGCGCACGGGCTGGTCGAGCGCCTGAGCCAGGACCTCGACGTCGCCACCGAGAATCCCGCCCCCATGGACGAGATCATCCACACGGTCAGCGCAGGCCTCACCGAACGCGGCTGGGCCGTACGGCAGATCGAGACCGACCCGCTCTCCGGCCGGCTCATCGTCACCGACCCGAACACCGGCGAGGAGTGCGAGGTCGACGTCCTCAAAGAGGCCTTCTGGGCTCCGCCCACCACCACCGAGTACGGCCCGGTCCTCTCCCTCGACGACGTGATCGGAACCAAAGTCCGGGCACTGGCCGACCGCAGCGCCGTCCGCGACCTCATCGACGTCCACGCCGCCTCCCGCCACCACACCACCGCCGACCTCGAAACCCTCGGCCGCCGACACGCCCGCACCGAGTTCAACCTCCACGAGCTGCGCGACCACCTCACCGGCGCCGAATGGTGGGACGACCAAGCCTTCTACGACTACGGCCTCACCCCCGAGCAACTCGCAGACCTGCGCACCTGGGCCAACGCCTGGGCAACCGACCTCGACACCCGCCTGCACACCGAAGAAGACCCCGACCTCGACCTCGACTTCGACGACGAATAGGCCGACCTACGGACCCCTGCGCCTGCCGATCTTTCATCGCATGAGCGGTCTCACGGCAGGCCTTGGCCCACCACCATCGGCCCCGTCAGGCGGGGAGCTTGCTCACCTGCGCAGCGCCGTCCCAGCCGCTGCTGCTGTTCGGCCCGGTCATGTCCTCGTCGGACAGGTAGCGGTAGAGCCATTCGGTGAAACTCATGTCGTACTCGTAGAAGTCGTCATCGTCTCCGACGTGGACGACGAGCAGGGGTGTGTTGCCGTGTCTGGGCAGCAGGAAGAGGTACTCGCCCCCGTTCGTTGACGCCAGCGGGATCAGGCCGCCTTTCCCGAATACCAGGTGCCCGGGATTGAGAGAGGCCGCGGTGGCCTCCTCCCACGCGCACGCGTCGAAGGCCTCCACGGTCTCCCGCATCCAGCGCAACAAGTTCCACGCATCCGATCCGGGATGGTGGATGTAGAGGCGGTCGTTCAGTTCAGCGGGGGCATACCGTGCGACGAACTCCTTGAAGTCCGTGGGGAGGGGGCTGCCGATCTCCTGCTCCAAGCGCAGCCAATCAGCAGGCTCGTCGTCACGGTTGATGGCTGGGCCCAGCATGTCGAAGACGGCCTGCAGATAGTCGGTCATGGCTGCCCAGGGTGTTCGTCGGGAATGGTCCAGGACAGCATCGGCCACGTCGCACGACGGCCATCGGCCGGGGGCCCTGGTCGGCAGGAGCCGGGCGCGGAGCGACGCGAGCCGGCCCACAGCCGCGTCGCCTTCCTGACCGCGGCGAACCCGCACCGAACGCAGCACAACGCGCGCAGGAGCCGGAGGAGCCCTGATGTCAATGGGAGTGCTCGCGAGGGCGTTTTGAGCGGCCGGTCGTCTCCCGCACGTTGGAGACCGGCCGCAACCCTGATCGGCTCGCCCGGCGCCTCGGGATCCGAGCCGCGGAGCCGGTCAGCCCGGGGAAGAGACGGTCGTGGCTGAGCTAGCCCCAGGTCTCCCCGCTGACCAGGGCGGGTCCGAAGTAACGGGTGGCGACGGAGGCGATCGGTGGCACGACTCCCTCTTCCATCGCGTGTTTGAAGGTCTGGACGATGCAGGTGCGCACCGGGTGCATGGGGCCGCCGGCCGGTCCGCAGTCGTTGGTGGACAGGGGCCGGTCCTGCGGGCGGGCCAGGGCGAAGCAGACCAGCATCGTGCGGTGGTCCTCGAACGCCACATGGTCGCGGATGGCCCGGTGAGTGAAGTCGAGGTGGTCGAAGACGACCGCGACGTCCTCGTCTGGCTTTGTACGCGATTCACCCCGATAAAAACACCGTGTTGACGTCGGCCGTCGAGGAGCGACATATATTTGACCCTGGGGTCAAAAACAGTGCTACGGTTAGAGCATGGGCAGGCCGAAGCAGTTCGATCCGGACGTGGCGGTGGAGCGCGCGATGGGCGTGTTCTGGCGCAAGGGGTACGCAGCGACGGCGCCTCAGGACCTCGTGGACGAGATCGGCATCGGCAAGGGCAGTCTGTACAACACCTTCGGCAGTAAGCATGCATTGTTCGAACGCGCGCTGGCGCGCTACCGCGACTCACAGGCCGCTTGGCTGGCGGAGCTGCTCGACCATCCCGGTTCGGCGAAGGACCGGCTGCGGGGCGCGCTGGAGGCCCTGGTCGAGCTCGACTTGGGCGACCAGGATCGGCGCGGCTGCATGGCGGTCAACACCGCCGCCGAGTTGGCTCCCTCGGACGCCGCGACGGCCGACACTGTGCGCAAGATGTTCGCACGCACGGAGAGCGCGTTCCGGGCGGCCGTCGAGGAGGGCCAGCGGGCCGGCGAGATCGACGGCGGACGTGACGCGGCGGCGCTGGCCGCCTGGTTGCTCGCGACGGTGATCGGCATGCGGGTACTGGCCAAGACCGCCGAGGACGCCCAGCAGCTGAGGCGGGTCGTAGACGCGGCAATGGGGTCGTTGTAGTTGGTTGTCTCGACTTGGTGGCCAGAATTTTTTTTCGCATTCATTTTGTACCTGTGATTCAAAAATCTGCAAGGAGTCTGCCATGGAACTCAATCTCGTCGGCAAGACCGCGGTCGTCACCGGGGCAAGCCGAGGCGTTGGCCTCGCGATCACACGGCAGCTCGTCGCCGAGGGGGTCCGCGTTGTCGGCGCGGCCCGAACGATTACGGCCGAACTGAAGGAGGCCGGCGCCCACCCGGTCGCGGCCGACCTGAGTACGCCAGAAGGCGCCGAGGAACTGGGGGCGCAGGCGCTCGCCGAACTCGGCGGCGTGGACATCCTGGTCAACAACCTGGGCGGCGGAGACGCGTTCACCCTGCAGGGGTTCCTCGCGACCGACGACGCCCTGTGGGCGCAGAGCTTCGAGGTCAACCTGTTCGGCACGGTCCGGGTCACCCGCCGACTGCTGCCGAGCATCCTGGAGCGCCGCGGTTGCGTGGTGAACATCTCGTCGATGAGCGCGCGCCTGCCGGGCACGGGCCCGATCGAGTACGGCGCCGCGAAGGCGGGCCTCAACGCGTTCGGCAAGGCACTGTCCGAGGAATTCGGACCCCGGGGTATACGGGTGAACACCGTCTCACCCGGCCCGACACGTACCGGCATGTGGGAGGACGACAACGGCTTCGGCGCCCGCCTCGCCGAGGCGAACGGCGTCGGGCACCGCGAATTCGTGTCCGGGGTGCCCGCGGCCATGGGCATGACCACCGGCCGCATGGTCGAACCCGACGAAGTCGCGGCCGTCGTCGCGTTCCTCGTCTCAGACCGCGCGGCAAGCATGACCGGAGGCGACTATGTCGTAGAGGGCGGCGGCATCAAGACGGTGTGAGGCGTACGACGGGGAACTAGCCCCCGCTCAGAACGGTGTGTTTCCGGCAGGGGCGGCGTCCGTCCGGCCAGCATGTGCCGGGCGGCGGTTTGCCGCATAGGCTGAGTCCGACCAGGGGGTTTAGGGGGTTTGGCATGTCTCGTCCTATTTGGTCAGATAGCTTCTCTGAACCATCCCGATGTGCGGTGGACGCGGGCCGAGCACCGTTCGGGGGCGGCGGACGGAGTTCCTGAAGAGGCTCGGGATCAGGTGCTGACAAGGCGTCGTTCGAGCGGGGGGCGGAAGCTGGGGCGGATGCGGGTGCCGCCGAAGAAGGAGGTCAGCTGTTTGGCCTCGTGGTGATTGCCGTGCAGCCGGGGCCTGCGCCCCCTGCCGCAACGCCGCAGACGCCGATGAACGAGAAAGGCTGAGGGCTCAGGTCCCGGCCGACTTCGTGGCCGGGACCTGGGGGTGGCTCATTCAGTCTGGTTGTTTGCTTGCTTGGGCAGGCAGAACATCAGGGCCCACATCAGGGCGAGGAGGCTGCCGACCCACCACAGCACGGTGATGAACGCGTCGCGGTTGGGTCCGGCGTCGGGTGAACCGTCGGTGGTAGCGAAGAACACCAGGGCGGTCAGCGCGGTACCAAGGGCGATACCCAGGTGCATGGCGGTGTTGAACAGGCCCGAGGCGGACCCGGCGTCCTCGTGCGGGACCCTGGCCAGCGACAGATCGGCGAGCGGGCCGCCGACCATGCCGAGGCCGGAGCCGATCAGTACCACCGGGGCAGTCATCGCCAGCAGGGTCAGGTCTGCCTGACCTGCGTCGGCCTGGAGTCCGTAGGCGGCCATCGCAGCGATCGTGATGAGGGCTCCGGCCTGGGGAAGGCGGCGGGCGAAGCGCCCGCTGCTCTTCGCCGCGATTGTCGCGCCGGCCAGCTCTCCGAGGGAGAGCAGTACGAAGGCCAGGGCCGCGTGGAAGGGGCTCATGCCCAGGCCGCGCTGGAGGTAGAGGGTCCAGGTCATGAAAAACAGCCCGCACAGAAGGCCGTGCATCAGCTGCGCGGCCATGCCGCCGGAAAACTGCCTGCCCCGGAACAACGACAGGGGCACGAGGGGTGCGTTGTCCTGCCTGCGCTGCTGGTGGCGCAGGAAGACGCCCAGCACCAGAAGTCCTGCGCCAAGCAGGGCGAAGCACCACAGCGGCCAGTGATGGAGGTGCCCCTCGGTGAGCGGGAAGACGATCAGGACGATGGCCAGTGCGGACAATGCCATGCCGGTCAGGTCGGGCCGGTCAGTCTTCCTGGCGGTCGACTCGGGGATGAACCAGCGTCCCAGAAGGATCACGGCGAGGCCGACTGGCACGTTGATCAGGAAGATCGGCCGCCAGGACAGCCCGAACAGGTCAGCCTCGGTGAGCAGGCCGCCCACCACCGGGCCCAGGACGTTGGCGAGGGAGAGAACAGCCCCGTACAGGCCGAACGCTTTGCTGCGGTTCTTCCCCTCGAAGGTGACATGGAGGGTGGCCAGGACCTGCGGGATCATCAGGGCCACTCCCACTCCCTGGAGCATGCGGACACCGATCAGCACGCCCGGCCCGGCAGCGAGTCCGCACAGCAGCGAGGCCGCGGTGAACACGACGGCGCCCATGAGGAGGATCCTGCGTCGGCCGTAAAGGTCGCCGAGGCGCCCGCCGGTGATCAGCCCGATGGCGATGGGCAGTGAATAGCCGGTGGTCAGCCACTGCACCGTGACCGGTCCGGCGCCGGTCGACTCCTGGATCGCGGGCAGGGCGGTCAGAACGACCGACTGGTCGAGGATGTCCATGAGCTCGGCGGTCAGCAGCACCAGGAGGGCGATCCAGGCCGCCAGGGCCATTTTCGGGCGGTGAGGTGCTGGGTGGGTTGGGCGCTGGGTGGTGTGCTGCGGCTCGTTGCCGAGCGCGGAGGAAGACACGACGGGAAAACTCCTGATCCAAAGGAATCGGGGAGCCCTGCCGGCAGCCGCACCGGGGCCGGAAAACACCAAAGCCCGGGGCAGACGGCCGAGCTGCACCCGGGAAGGAAAACTGCGGGGATGGGTGACGCAACACAGGCCAGCGCGACGTCCGCCCCCGGACACGTGCGACAACACAGCACGCGGGGAACACGGACGACTACATGGCCTGGTTAATAAGACGTCACCCCAAGATCGACACAGAAGGAACAAGAAGTCCGGTCGCTGCCACCGAAACCTCGGCACAGGAACCGGTTTCACCATACGACACCCCCGGGCGCCGACGCACACCAGATAGCGGGGCCGCCCCCCGCGGGACCGACCCATGCACAACGTCCAGCCCCACTGTCAGGAACGGCCCCTTCTCAGCCCAAGATCAACGGACGGCCCGCGAGGCCGCTGCTTGCGGCGCGCTGCCGCTCGCGTTGCCGAGGGCCGGGGACCGGGACGCGGCGGTGAATCCCTCTACGCCGCCGACCAGGTCATCGCCGCCCACACGCACCGCCCCGGACGCGGCGCCCGCACCGATCTCCGGCCGCCGGCCTCCTCCGCCAGATAGACCACCAAGTCCCGCTCGCCATGACCAATGAGCGGCACCGGCGCGACGGAGGCCCGGCGCGGGGCAGCTGCGCAGGCATCGTGAGCCGCCGTGCCTCCGCCCTGCTTCACCTCGCGGATGCGGCGTCCCGCTCTGCTGCCTGCGCAGCAGCCGACTTCAGTGTCCGAGCTGCTGGCGGCAGGCGCGGACGACCGACGGGTCGAGGCGGATGCCCTGCGCCCAGGAACAGACGGCACCAGGGTCGTACTTGGGTTGAGGGTTGGCCGGGAGGGCCCGGCGAGGGCGGGGCGCGGGTGCGGAGTGCCGGGCCGTGATCCGGCCCTGGCCGTGATGGGCAGGAGCGGCCGCCGGCTGCGGGTGGTCACGAGCAGTTCGGTCCGCCGGCCCTACGCTGCTGGCCGGGGCCGGGGCCGGGGCCGGGGCCGGGGCCGGGGCCGGGGCCGGGGCCGGGGTGGCGGGGGATGGGCCGTAGGCGGGGGCCAGTGTCTCGCGGGCGGGCGGCTGTACGGGGTCGGGCCAGGATGGTCCGGAGGCCACGGTGGTGAGGCGCCCGCCGTCGGGCAGGAACTCCCTGCCGTGCGGCTCCCTGCCGTGCGGCACGGTCCTGGAGCCCAGGCTGACGCAGCCCGTGGCGAGCAGGACGACGCCAACCGCGAGCAGCAGACGAAGCCGGTGCATGGAGCGCATCAGGGGCCGGTGGGGGCGAGCTGCTCCTTGGCTGTGGAGATCAGGTCGCGGTTGACCCAGCCGTCCACGCCCGATCCCTTCATCGTGATGTGCGCCCAGGCCACATCGCGGGTGTAGCCGTGGAAGCGGCACGTCTGGTCGCGGTAGCCGATCCCGGCCCTCGCCGCGTTCTTCGACGGAGCCTGGCGGATGACGGCGGCGTCGGTATTGATCCGGCAGGGTTCCTCGCCTGTGGCCGCCGTCGCGGCCGCCGGCCAGGTGGCGAGGGCGGCCAGCACGGCGGTCCCCGCGGTGAGTGTCTTGGTTCCTGCGCGCATCGGCACCCCTCCGGAGATCTCTCACATGGAGTGATCTTCGTAGCGAGGATTGCTGGGCGAAGTCGAGCTGAGCGGCGACCGGTTCACTCCTGCGAGGGAGAACCGTGATCATCACACTGGGCGGCGCCGCACCAATGCAAGCCAGCAGCCAGGGGGGAGCCGGGCCGAAGCCGTGCTGGGGTCTGACTCAGGTCTGATCTGCTTCCGGCGGGGGGCGGCCTCCGCTCGTAGTTCCCGCGTATGCGGTCAGCTGGGAGTGCGCTCGGGATCGGTGGCTTGTGCTTCGGCGAAGGTGGAGTGGTGGGTGGAGCGGTTGAGCAGGGTGAAGTCCATGTCGCCGGCGGTGAATCGGCTGGTGTAGTAGTGCCCGGTGGCTGTCAGGGGAGTGAGGCCCGTGACCGATATTCGGCAGGCCCCTTCGTGTCGGGGGCTGCGGGGCTGGTGCTCCATGCGGGGCTTGTTGTCGTACAGGAACCCGATCTCGAAGGTCCCGGAGTTCTCCGGGGCGGTGAGCGTGGCATTGCTCGACCGTGAGGAGGTGCTCTCCTTGGTGCGGAGGGTGGCGTGCAGGCCCCAGAAGGTCTGTTCGATCGTCATGTACGCGGTGATCGGCCCTTTGTTGCCCCCTGCGGGTATGTGGCTTTCCGGGCTCGGCGAGAGGATGACGCGCCAGGTGCCGGTGACCCAGGGGCGTGCGGTGAGGCGGTGGATGCCGGGCCAGTGCCACGCCCACTTGTCGAAGACGACCACGCCGTACCCGATGGCGGCCGGGATGTAGGCGAGCAGGTAGCGGAACTGTGAGGGGTACAGGCCCAAGATGACCAGGACGGCTGTGTAGAGGGTGGCGGCGATGGTGGCGCCGGTGCGCAGAGTGGTGGCCGTGCTCATGGTCAGCCTCCGTAGCCGAGGTAGCGCCAGGCACCCTCGATCAGCTCGCGGGCATGGAATGCGTTCCACTTCTGGCCATCACCGAAGAGCTTCTTCATCTCGTTCGGCTCCCGCATGCACAGGAGGCTCCAGAAGGAGGAGACCTGCCGGTGCACCTCCACCAGGCACGCGCGGACCGCGTCGTCCAGGCCGCCGGCGAGGAAGATGTCGTCCCGAACGTTGTAGATCAGGCACTCGGAGAAGTACGACGGCAGCGCCTTGATCACGCCTTCGGCCGCGAGGTCGTTCTCCACGTTCTTCAGGACCCGCACCACGAACTTGTACCGGTTCTTGGTGTTGGTGTTCTTCGCCTTGCCGTTGGCCAGCTGGAGCTCGGGCCAATTGATGACCCGCGCGCCGTCGCGTCCGTAGACGACGCTCCCCACGCGTTCGCCTCCGGGCGCTGTGGAGTCGTACTGCACCCATTTGAAGCACGGCACCACGTCGATGCTGGGACGGCTGCCGATGACTTCAGGGATGTAGAAGGCGAGATTGTGGTCTTCGTCCACCGACCCGAAATAGGCAGTAAGGGCGGTATGCACCTCTTTGCGGAGAGTCGCTGCTGTCCACGGACCTGTGAACTGGTTCGGCTGGCCGTACCACCACGCTGCCACACCAGCAGTGTGAAACGGGTCGTTGAGCTTCACCATGATGTCCACATCGCTGTCGCCACGGACATTGGTCTTGTTCGGGTAGGAGCCCTTCGCCCTGACGGTGATGTCGGACCCCTGGAACGCTTTGTGCTGGCTGATCGCGTCCTTGACCATGCGCTCGGCCCGTTCCAGCCGGTCCTGCTCGCAAGCCCCCGGCGGGGTCTTCCACTTGTTGATCAGGGCAAGCCGCTGATCGTATGTCAGCTGTCGTGCCATGAACCCCTCCCCACCTCAGCCGTGGTAGCGGGGACAGCGTACGAGTGGGGTCTGATAACCGGCCTGCACAGCGGCTGATCTCGCCGCAAGCCCCAGACCAGACCCCGCCCTTCGGCCAGGGGACCGGTAGTGCAGACCGTCAGCGGTCGATGCTGGCCCGCAGGGTGCGGACGAGGCCGGCGTCCTCGCGCATGACGGCAGGCACCGCGGCGTCCACGCGCAGTTGGCCGTGGTCCCAGACGCTCCACCCGATCCCACGCAAAGCAGAACACGCTGCTCGCCACGCTCCTGCGGAGCGTGGAAGCGGCCCGGGGCCGCACCACCGGATCCGGAGCCCTCCGCATACGCAGCACAGGACCCGCCCTCGACACCCCAACGCTGGCTCGGGCGGTTTGCGGGGCTCTGGCACTGATCTTGGGGAGCGGTCGCGGAGGGTTACCCCAGTGTTCGATTGAGGGGTGCTGACGTGATGTGAGACCGCGTACGCCGCACCCCGGAAACCGCGATAGTGACGCTCCATCAGGTCCGCGCCGAGCCCGGAGGATATCGCCTGCGGCCGGTGACGGTGCTGGTCATGCAGGCTGACACGTCCTTCTGGGACTCGCTGGTGTTCGACGGGAACGACGACGTGGACGTCGAGGCGGCAACCGCTGTCTTCGGCACGATCGACATCGTGGCCCGAGGCCGGGCCGCGGGCGCCGCGTGCCCGGACTGCGGCCAGTTCGCGTCCCGGGTGCACGACTCCTACCAGCGCACGCTCAAGGATCTCCCGATCGGCGGGCAGGGCGTCGCGATCCTGCTGACGGTCAGGCGCTTCATCTGCGACATCGTGGACTGCCCCCGTCGCACCTTCGCCGAACGATTCCCGCGCCTGACCACCCCGCACGCCCGCTTCACCACCCGCCTCAACCACACACTGGAGCGCATCGGACTCGCCCTGGCCGGACGCGCCGGCGCCCGACTGGCAGCCCAACTGGGCGTGAACGCGGGCCGGATGACCGTGCTGCGCCGGGTCATGGCACTGCCTGATCCGCAGGTCAGCACGCCACGCGTGCTCGGTGTCGATGATTTCGCCACACGCCGCGGGCACACGTACGCCACCGTGATCACGGACGGTGAGAGCCACCGGCCCATCGACGTACTGCCCGGGCGCGAGGCGGAACCCAGGACATGGTCACCGGGCGACGCACCCGCGTCAGCCGTCTCGACACCTACCGGCTCCCCCTCCAGCGGCGCATCGACGAGACCGACGGCCAGATCACCATCTGGCGCCTGCGCGAGGAGCTCGCCGAACAAGATCTTGCGCTGCCCTACAGCAGCCTGCGGGACTGGGCCCGCACTCGTCTGACCTGGCCCAACGCCTCGATCCCCACCCCGCCGCACCATCCGTGCGCACCGTCGTCGGCTGGATCACCCGGCACCCCGACACGCTCGCCGAGGACGAGATCCAGCAGCTCAAGGCCGTCCTCGACGGCTGCCCTCAGCTGGAGCAAACACACGGACTCGTCCGGGGCTTCGCCCGGATGCTCACCCAGCGCACCGGAGCCGACCTGCCGCACTGGATCGACACCGCCCGCGCCACACAGCTACCCGGGATGACCGGCTTCGCAGCCCGACTGACCTCCGACATCGACGCAGTGACCGCGGGACTGACCGTGCACTGGAGCTCTGGCGGTACCGAGGGCGCCGTGACACGCGTGAAAAAGATCAAAAGGCAGCTGTACGGCCGGGCCGGATTCGAACTGCTCCGCAAGCTGATCCTGCTTCAGTAACCCCTGCGTCCGGTGGTCAGAGTTCTGCGGTCCAGACCCCGGCAGGGTGATCAGCGGGCGGCAGCCATAGTTGCGGCTGGGACTCACGGTGCCTCTGGTCCGCCTGCTCTTCCCAATGGAAGCACCCTTCCGCATCGGGCCATACAACTTGCAGGACGGGCAGAGGAGGCCGCCGGTAGAACCCGATGGCCCGCCCGAAGAAGGCCCTGTACCAACGCCGGTCCGCGCTCTTGAGAGCGACTGGATAGCCGTCCACAACGTCGTGATGTTCTTGGCCGCTCTCCAGGACGCAGCCAGCGGCAGCCTTGTCGCCGAGGATGTTGAGCATGCGGTGCATGGCGTGGATGTCGAGTCCGAACATGGCGAGCTCAGGCACACCATGAGTGTGCGCGAGGCCGATGGTGTACGCAAAACCCGGGCCGACCTCGTCTTCGGGGACCATGACCACATGCCAGCCGTGCTGCTGCACGTTTGAGTTGATCATCAGGTCCATCTGGTCGGCTTCGCCACGGTCGCCGTAGTCATGGCAGAGAACACAGCGGCACTCGAACGGATCACCAGTCATACACGGAGGCTACGAGGCGACCATGCAAGCTGATAGGTCGGGCCCTCAATCGAACACTGGGGAAACCCTCCGCGACCGCTCCCAAGATCAGTGCCAGAGCCCCGCTCAAACCGCCCGAGCCACCAACGCCCCACTGACCAGCCGAAGTCAGCAGTCACAGGTGGCCGGCCGGTCGCTGAGGCCCAGCAGGGAAGTGGCGCTGGAGGATCTCAGCGAATTCAGACAGGCCGAGAAGCCGACCGTCTCCTGCAAGGTCTGCCATGGCCTGTACGAGGTCGGTCAGGGCAGCGACGAACGGCGCTGCCTCGTCGCCGCCGGCACGCGCAGCGGCGTCTTTGAGCAGCCGCTCCCGTACGGCGGGGAAGATGTCCTGCGCCCAGGCGTCCCGTTCCTTGGCACGGCGAACGCCGTCTTCCATGAGGATTTTGGTGACGGTGTAGCCAGGGCAGTCGGGCGTGTGCCAGGTCTCGGTGACCTGCCCGTCTTTGGTAGCCGTGATCGTGCGGGTGTTGTCCACAAAGGGGATGGCGTGGCAGTCGGTGCATTCCTCGTGACGGCTGTGAGGTCGGTCAGCGGGCATGTCGGTCATGCTGCGGGCTCCTTTCACGCAGGCAGGGCTCGAGCCTGCCACCTTCCCGACGGCTCGGGCCAGCCCCGTGCTGTGCTCACGGGGGGCACCGGTGGACGACTGCTTCGGTGACGGGATTTGGGGTGGGGGCGGTCATCGTCGTCGTACCGCGCTGATCCAGGAGGGCACAGCCATGCCGGCGAAGACGAGCATCCCGCCGATCACCTGGAGCGGTCCGCGGACGGACGGGTACGGGATCCACAGGACGACCACCATCGCCATCAACTGGAGGTAGGCGAGAGCGCCGAGAGCGAGCGCGATGTTCCTCCACCGGGATGCCGGCCAGGGCGCCGGTACCGGTGCCGTCGGTGCGGCCGGGGGCTGGGCAGGACCGCCGGCGGGAGGAGTCGGCGAGAGGGGAGTGGGGTTGGCGGGCACGGAGATCCTTCGGGACAGGGCGTGCGGGAGCACACCGACAGGGGCGGAGCCTTACGGGCCGCGGTTGGGTGGCGCGGGGCCGGACGTGGACGAACGCGTCTGTCCGATCCCGAGCAGCAGAGTGAAGGAGGCAGGAGCTAGCCACGCAAGGGGAGTTGAGGAGCGGGGCCGCAGTGAGCATGGCCGATGCGCGGTTCTCATTCGATAGCTGCGACCTGCGACTTTCCGCGAGGACCGGTTCTCCTGGCGGCTTGCGGCCTTTGAAGGGACGCGCGGGGTGCGGCGATGCACATGCCGGCGTGAACCTGGCCGGGGCATCGGCCCGGGGGCCACAGATCGGCGAGGCGCAAGAGAGACCGCGCTGCTGCCTCCGGGCGTGGACGCGAGTGTCGGCGCCGGATGCCACGATGGATCACGTGTTCGCCTGCGGTGGCGGGCCGGGACGTGAGGAACGGAGTCCAGGTGAAGGACTACAAGCTGGTGTGGCGCGAGCCGAGCGGCAAAGTGTGGTCGTCGGCGGTGTCCTACTTGCTGGGCGCGGCAGAGGACCGGGAGAAGGAGCTCAAGGCCGAGGGCGCCGCGGTGCGCGGTGGATGACGGCGCACGGGTTGTCGCCGGGGGCATTATTGAAGGCGATGCACAGGCGTGTTCCGTTGTCGAAGGTACGCCCGCCCTTCCACGCCCAGCTGACGGTCGAGGTCGTGGTCAGGCCCAGCTGCGGCGGGTGGCGTTCTTCCAGCCGGTGACGTCATACGGGGTCGAGCCTGCGGCGAAGGCGTACAACTGGGCGCGGGCGCCGGCGTCGTGGCCGTCTATGAATCCGTCGACGGTGTCGACGCGCGGGCCGGAGCCTTTGACGTGGATGCCGGCTCTGCCGTCTTCGACGGTGGCGTTGGCGTGTGCAGGGGCGGGGCACAGGGCCAGCGCGGCGGCCGCGAGGACGGCGGGCAGGGTCTTCTTCATGCCGTGGTCAACCGGCTCGCGGGGGACAGGTCACCGGCCGTGGCGAGCTGGGGCAGATGGTCCGCGTAGCTGGGCTGCCTGGGGGCGTGGCCCCGGGGCGTGGCGTTCCGTCACGGCGGCATAGGGCCGACCGCCTGCCCCGGGGCGAGGGCAGGATTTCACGGGAGCCCGTCGAGCGTCCGGGCGATCGTCACGGATGGCCGACAACTACCGTGTACACACCGCGTGTTGGCCCCTGATGCAGCGACGGCCCGCGCAGGGCGCCCTGACCGGCCACGGGGTATGAACGTGGCCGGCGCCCGGTCCGCCGGAGCGGGCGTCGGCCTACCGAAACACCCCGACACAGGCCGGCCTGCCCCGCGATGGCCTCAGCCACTCCGGCTGGAGCGCAGCGGACCTGTGCGCCTGGTGGCCGGCCGTCACCGCAACCTCCAGGCAGGGAAGCCCTGGACCGGCAGGCCCTGCGCTTGAAAATCTCTTCGAGGCGGCTTATGCGAGCCGGCCCGGGGTGCGGACGTACGACGGCAGCTGATGGAGGGAGCCCGTCGGCCCGTGGGCCGTGCGGGTCAGGTGTGGCGCCGTTGGTCGCGGTAGTGGCGGGCCTTGGGGGCGCGCCGGGTGCCGGGTTCGGTGGGCGGGCCGCCGGGGCCTGCGGGGGCGGAGAAGCCTCCGGCGACGGGCCGGACCGCGTGCTGCGCCTCGGCGGTCGGGTTTGTCCCGCGGGGGGTGGTGCGGGCGATGATCTGGGTGTGGGGGGTCTGTGCGGCGCAGGCGGCGCAGACCTCGGACAGGGTCCAGACCTGGGCGATGGACGGGTCGTGACGCAGGATCAGCACGCTCTGTCCCGCACAGGACACCGGGCTCGCCTCGTGGGCGGCGCATTCGTGGGCGCGGCATGCGCAGGCGGCATGGGGCCGGGTGCCGGCGGCGCGGGCGTGGGCGGCGGCGTGGGCCGCGGCGAACGCACGGAGCCTGGCCAGGTCCGGCGAGCGTGGAGGCATCCGGCAGGCCGTGGTGCTGCAGGTGAGCGTTGCCGTGTGGTCGGCGTGGCCCGCCAGTCGGATGGTCCAGGTCCGTCCCGGCATCCGCCCGGTGGCGGGGTGTGGGTTGATGGTGGTCAAGGGCAGTCGGCCATTCGCTCGGTGGAATATGCAACGCCGTGCGCAGCGCTTCAGCAAGCGCGTACGTGGCGTGGGGAGGTGTTGCCTGCGGCGCTCGTTCAAGCACCGGGGCTGGACACGTCAGCCCCGTCAGGATCACACATGGCGCTGTTCGCCGACGCTGTAGGTGTGCGGGAGGCCGTCGAGGTGGCCCACGCCGACGTCGCCGCCCTCCGCGGTGACGGCATCTCCCGGCCCCGTCCCTCGGCACCGCTGAGGGGCCGTCACCTGTGGAAACTTCGTAAACCTGCTGGTCTCAGCGCCACAGCGGCAGAGGCAGGATGGCATCTCGACCTTGCTGCCACGCGTGCCCTGACCGGGTCCGGCGACGACATGTTGCTGGTGGTCCGCAACGACTTCGGCGACGACTTGGCTCGCGACGACGGTTGCTTCAGTGCCGAGATCGAGCGGGGCGCCCCCACGGCGTTCGAGGCTCTGCACGCCGTCGTCCACGGTGGGCTGTTCAGCGAGGACCAGGCGCATCCGTTCCAGTACGGCTACGCATAGGAGCGGCTGTGCTCGCTCACCGGGGTGTTCCTGCCCAACGATTCCTTCGCCCCGCACCGGGGCGACTGGCTGGCGGTCGTCGAGCCAGGGGCTGGAGGCGCTGGGTATCACCTCTGTGTCCGTGGAGGCCTTCAGTAACGGCCCGCCCGCGCTGCTGCCCTACGCCTTCACCCCGGGATGCGGCGAGTGGACGCCCGGTCACATTGTGCAGCGCTGGAGCAGTTCGAGGCCGGCAAGCGTGAGGTCGCCGAGTCGGGACGGGCCCCGCTGCTGGAGCCCGAAGTCGTGGAGGCCGCCATGCAGTGCCTGGATGCGGTACGCGCAGGCACGGTCCGGCAGTCCCGGCGTGATCGGCTTCCGCTCCTGGGGCGTGGCGTCAAAGCACATGGTCTTGAGGTCGCAAGGTCCGCGGCAGAGTCGCTCGTTCATTCGGGTGGGAGCGCGACGGGCGGCGTTGTGCACCGGAGAGCAGGGGGGACTTCTTTTCTGTCCGATTAGACCTCTGCCGAAAGGGCTTCCATGCGTATCCGTACGGTCCTCGCCGCTGTGACTCTGGCTGCTGTCACCATCCTGGGCGGGGCGGGCGTCGCAGCCGCTGACGATGACGGCATGGCTGGTACCGGCCAGCACTCCACCAACGGGATGACTGACGATCCCAGTCAGCTCGACTCCGGCCGGGACCGCCCCGACACACCAGGTGACTCCGCCCAGGACCGCCCGGACGGACGGGATGACTCCGCCCAGGACCGCCCGGACGGACGGGATGAGTCGGGCCAAGACCGCCCGGACGGACGGGGCGACTCCGGCCCGGGCCGCCCGGGTGCCTTCGGGCCGATGCCGTAGTTCCACTGTGCTCGGTCGCCCCCGTCCCGGCGGGGGCCACCGGCATGCTCTCGCCAATGGCCCTGTGGAACGCTGACGGTCCCGATGTGAGCCAGGACCATTGACGGTACAGACCCAGCCAGCCGTTGATTAGGCACTCCCCGATTCAGCTGTTGGCAGGCGCAGCAGGAAGGTGGCGCCTCCTTCGGGTCCGGGGGTGACTGAGGCGACCCCTGTGGTGTGGACACTCTGACAATGGATCTTGCAGATCCAAGGGAAGGTGTCCTGGTGGGACGGAAGTCTCCGTATCCGGCGGAGTTCAGGAGTGACGCGGTGGCGTTGTACCGCGCGGCGGGCGGGAAGCGCACGTATGCGGCGGTCGCGGCGGATGTCGGGGTGACCGGCGAGACGCTGCGCAGTTGGGTGCGGCAGGCCGACGAGCAGGCCGGCCGCGGCTGCGGCGAGGAGGCGGTGGAGGGCCGGGATGAGGAACTGGCCCGGCTGCGCGCCGAGATCGGACGGCTGCGCAAGGCCGAGAAGGAGTGGGAACTCGAGCGGGAGATCCTGCGCCGGGCAGCCGCCTATTTCGCTCGGGAGGTGAAGTGAAGCCCTGCCGTTGGGACTTCATCTCCGACACCCGCGCCGACTTCGGCGTGCAGCGGATATGCCGGGTCCTTCAGGTTTCCCGCTCGGGCTTCTACCGGTGGCTCGCCGGGGCTGATGCCCGCGAAGAACGGTGGGCCGCCGAGAACGGTCTCGTCGCGGAGATCCGCGAGATCCACGCCGAGCACAAGGGAACGTATGGAGTGCGCCGCGTCCACGCCGAGCTGCGCGGGTTCGGGCACGCCGTCAACCGCAAGCGGGTCGAGCGGTTGATGCGTATCAACGGGATCGAGGGCCGTCACCTGCGGCGGCGTAAGCGCACCACGGTCCCCGACCGCCTCGCACCACCGGCCCCCGACCTCGTCCGCCGTGACTTCTCAGCCCGGCAGTTGGACGAGAAGTGGTGCGGCGACATCACCTACGTGCAGGTGGGAGGCACCTGGCTGTATCTGGCCTGCGTCCTGGACATCTGCTCGCGCCGGGTGCTCGGCTACTCGATGGCCACCCACATGCGTGCCGAGCTGGTCATCGACGCCCTGAAGATGGCCGTGTCGAGCCGCGGCGGCAACGTCGCCGGGATGATCTTCCACGCGGACAGGGGCACGCAATACACCTCGGACGCGTTCGCGCAGGTCTGCGACGGTTTCGGGATCCGCAGGAGCATGGGCCGGGTCGGCTCGAGCTACGACAACGCCCTCGCCGAGTCGTTCTGGCAGGGCCTCAAGAGGGAGACGATGCACCAGCGGCTGTTCTCGACGGTGCGTCAGGCGAGGCTGGAGATCTTCCAGTGGCTCACCTACTACAACGCCCGCAGACGCCACAGTGCCCTCAACTACCTCTCACCCGCCGAGTTCGAACAACAGCACCTGCGGGCAGATAGACTCACAACCGCAGCATGAACCCCTGTGTCCACACTCCGGGGGACGCCTCATCTGCCACTGGCCCCCGCCTCTGAGCACATCTGCTCAGAAGAATGCACCCGACAGGTCTCCCGCTGGGACTGGATGATCGGGCAGCACGGACTTCCTCTGCTCTCACGGACATGCGCGTCCTGCGGAACCCCGATAGAGGCCACCTCCCCGTCCGATCCCCATCGTCTATGGTGCAGCCGCTCACCTATCACGATGCGGTCACAGCCCACAGGTTTTCCGAGATCGGCGTCACACGGGAGCCGAAAACCGAGCCTGTAGGAGGTGAATGGCGGGATAGGCCCGCCCCACCCTCCAGGAGCATCCTGTGGCGAGTACCGCCGGCGAGCCTGAGCAGAGCCCTGTCCGGGCCCGGAAGACTCCCTCCGTGGACCCCTCCATCACCCCCTCCGCGCCCCGTCACCAAGGGCCCGGCGTTTCCGCAGGTCAGACCCGCCGGACAGGGGGTCGCCGCAGGTCCGACAACCCTCATGTCCAAAGGCGACCCCAGCACAGGAGGACTTCGACCGAACCTCGACGCAGAGAGCTGCTGCAGGCGCAGGGAATCTTCCAGAGGGCTACGCCCGATCTTCCACTGCGACGGGACTGGGCTCGCCCGACCCTTGTGGGAGCCGGCTGCCGGGCACGCTTGAGCGGCTCGCAAGAAGAACGCCCGCGCCGCCCTGCCCAAGGTCACCCTGTGCAGGGCCCGCCGATATCCGTAGCAAGCGGTGCTGGACGCTGTACGGGAGGAGACTTGGGGAGCAGGGCCAGCACGTACGAGGAGGGGCACGGGATGGACTGGCGGGGCGGGGACTGGCCGACGCAGGCGCGCTACTACGCCGAAGGATCGGTCCTCGAGGGCGCGGCGCTGACTCCGGGGCAGAAGGAGCTCGCGGTGGCGGTCCTCGAAGTCGTACTGAAGGCGGGCCTCACGCCGTACGACATGGACGCGGATGCGGAAGGCGAAGCAACCGGCGTCGGCCTGGCCCCTGCCCCCGGCCGCGCTGATGCGCTGCGGGTGATCTGGCAGCAGGATCCTCCGGCCGAAGCCGAGATGCCTGCCGAGGTGTGGAGCGCGCAGCAGGCCGCGATGAGCCAGGCGCTGCGGACGATCCTGTCGGTGAACGGCTTCTGGATCGAGGACGGGCCGCTCGGGGAATCCCCGGTCGTTCTCGGACACGCCGGCCCTGGCATATGAGCCCAATGAAGAAGCCCCCGGCGGCCGCAGGGTCCAGGCGGCTGCCGGGGGCTTCGTGGTCGTCCGGGCCCACAGGGGGAGGCGCCGGGCGACGTTCAGGGCGCTGGCGAGCCGGCCGGTGCGTCGGGCGCCGCGTTGTCCTTGGCCTTGGTCTCCTGGAGCATCCGGGCACGGCGCTTGACGCCGTCCAGGGTGTTGCGGCCGGGCTCGGTGAGACGACGGTCGGCCTCGTCCAGCACGTTGCGCGTGAGCTCAAGACGGGGATCATCCGCGGGGAGCTTGTCCGCCCGTTGGCGTACGTCGTCGGCGACGGAGTGCCCGGCCCCGGTGAGCAGCAGCCCCACCTGCTCGTAGTCGTCGGGCGGCAGCGCGGCCGGGTCGGTCCACGACAACACCGCCCGCAGCAGCCGCTCATGCGCGCCGCGGTCGGTCGGGAGTCCCGCCGTGACCACGCAGTCGGGATCGTGCAGCATGCTGTGGCGGCGCTCCTCGCTCATGACAACGGCGCCCTCTCGCGGGCAGGCTCCTGCAGCTGCTCAGCGAGCCGGTCCGCAGGCACCAGGGCGGGCGGCTCGTCGTCGCGCGGGCAGCTGATGAGGTCTGCGGACGCCGTGCTGTCGTCGTAGGTGGCGGGCATCAGCAGCTCGTTGCCGACCGACAGCACCCGCACCCCGGGCAGGCTCTCCAGGACGGCGCCCGAGCAGGGCGGCGGGCCGGGCGCCTCGTACAGGGGGCGCCCGTCGCTGCCCTTGGGGTGCTGGTTCAGGGGCAGCAGCCTCAGGACCAGGCGGTACGCGGGGCAGAGGTAGACGACGTGTCCGCCGCACGAGTTGACGTGTTCCAGGGCGGCCGCGATTGGCTGAGGCGTCGACTGGCCGCACTCGCGGCAGGTTTCGCTCATGACGCGCCGCCCTGTGCGCCGGCCCTTGGCTGACACTCCGGCGAGCACGCCCAGAGGTCAACTTCCTCCGTACGCTCGGGGTATCCGGTAGGCATGGACACGGTGCCGATCAACCGGTCCTCGTACAGGCGCGCCCCGCACAGGGCGCACGCCCATCCCTGCTGCTGGTCGATGGTCAGCGCTTCGGGATCCGGGAGCAGGGTGCGCGTCATCGCAGCCGCCGTTCGGCGTTGATCTGTCCAACCTTGGCGCGCAGTTCTTCTATCGGTCCGGCCGCCTGGATGTGGTCGGGATCGGCATCCCACTCCTGTCCGCCGCTCGGGGGACGGAGCTGCACGCAGGGGCCGACGTGCCCCATGACGATCCCGATCCGGCCGGTGGCGGTATCGAGGACCAGGGCGCCGGTGTCCGGGGGCGGCTGCTGGGTCATGCGCACCCCCGGCGCAGCGTGTCCGCGAGCTTCAGTGCAACGTCGGCCCGGATGTTTCCCAGAGTGACGAGGCCCAGGTGGGGCGATGCGCCGTCGGTGCCCAGGGACGGGAGCACGATGCCGGCCGCCGTGAGCGCCTCGCGCAGGGTCTCGGTCGCGGTGTACGGGTCGATCGCATCGCGGTCGTGTCCAGTAGCCATGAATTCGACGCTACGGACGGCAAGTTGAGGAGCACCAGGGGAGTTTCTCGAAGTTTCTTGACCATCTGACGGAGTTGCGCGATGTTATCCACAGAGGCATGCCAAGGTCCGTACGGAGAGCACTGGCCTCGGTGATGCTGGATGGATCAGTCCTCAACGAAAGGAACTGATCATGGCGCGACGACTGCGCTTCAACGGCACGGGAAGCGGCGGCGGTTCCTGCCCGGCCGTGCATGAAGACCTCGACACCGGTGAGGTCATCGTGCACGGGCCGCGCCTCACCGACCCTGCGGCCCTCGCCCAGCTCCAGCACATCGACGAAGACGAGATCCCGATCGTCATGCCGCGCAACACCCTGATTGACTTCGGCCCCAAGGACCGCGACACCACCCCGCGCATTCTCGACCCGGAGACGTTCGCCGGGATGTTCGAGAACTTCCGGCACAGTGCATGGCACCTGGAGATGCGCCGCGGGTACGCCGTCGACCGGGCCACCGATACCTACGCGCAGTTCGTGCGGGGCGAGGTACCGGCGTGGGACATGGACTCGCCGTGGGCGCGCACCATCAGCGCCAAGACCGCGGACGGGGCGAGCGTCGCGCGCGTGCGCATCGTCGACAACCCGCCGACCGAGGGGCAGCGCTACCTTCTCGCGCACGCCGAACACAACGCCCAGTTGGGCGAAGAGGTACGGAACATGTGGCGCGAGGATGCCGAGCGCCACAACCTGCCCGACGAAGATTTCTGGATCTTCGACTCGCACATCGTCGCCCTGTGCCTCTGGGACGAGGCGGAGAACCTGACGGGTGTGGAGCTGATCTCGGAACCCGGGCGCGTCAATCAGTACAACCGGCTGCGTGACGTCGCCATGCACTACGCCACCCCATACCCGGAGTTCGTGGCACGGATGGCAGTAGGGGAGTAGAGCAGGTGAGTACCGGTGAGCACGGACTATCAGCAGGCGCGTGAGGATCTCGGACTTCGGCTCCGGGAACTGCGGCTCACCGCCCCTGAGGGCCGGCTCACCGGTACGCAACTCGCGACCCGCCTCGGCCCGGGGTGGTCCAAGGTCAAGGTCAGCAAGCTGGAGAACGGCCGCCAGACCGCGACCTCCGAGGATCTCCGGGCGTGGGCAGCGGGGACCGGGCAGCCAGAGACCTACGACGAGCTCCTGGCCCGGCTCAGAGGATTCGAGTCGCACATCCGCTCATGGCGCCGCCAGCTCGCAGCAGGGCACAAGACGGTCCAGGACGCGGCTGCGGCGGAGGGCGACCGGACGGAAGTCCTCACCATCTGGGAGAACTGCCTTATCCCCGGCATGCTCCAGATCCCGGACTACGCCCGCCACGTCTTCACCCGGCACGCCGAACTCATGCGCTCCCCGCGCGACACCGAGGACGCAGTACGTGCCCGGATCCAGCGCCAGGAGGGCTTGTACCAGCGAGGCAGGAAGTATCGGATCATGATGTGGGAGGGGGCGCTGCGCTCGCTGGTCTGCCCACCGTCCGTACTCGCCTCGCAGCTCCATCATCTGGCTGGGGCCATCGGCCTGGACACCGTCGAACTCGGGGTCATCCCTTTCAACGCCTCACTGAAGATCTTCCCCGGCAACAGCTTCTGGATCTACGACGAACGCCTGGCCATCGTCGAAGACTGGCACGCAGAACTCTGGATCGATGACGCGGACAGCGTTGCCACGTACCTGCGCGTCTGGAACACCCTCCAGGAATCCGCCGTCTACGGCGCCGACGCCCACCAGGTGATCAACCGTGCCCGGCAGGCACTCACCGCACGTTGACCGCCCCGCCCGGCCGCGAGGCCGAGCGGCCGTCCGATCTCGTACGTACGTCAACGAGATGACGTACGCCATGGAGCACCAGGAGCACGGCGAGCTATCCGCCGCAGTGGATCCGATCCTCGGCCGCGTATGCCTGCCGCTCCTCGCTCACGAAGCCGACGGACACCTGTCCGCGATCACGAGGTGTTGAGCCTGTCGCGCGCGGCCTGGATCCGGGCCACGAACGGCGCGAGGAAGACGTGCGCCTGCCGTTCGGCCTCGGCGAGTTCGTCGGCAGTGAGGGCACGTCGTGCGCACAGTTCGGTGACCTCGACCTCGTACGTGCGGTAGTCCGTGTCGGGCCGGGGCTGCTGGACCGGGTACCAGTGCCAGCCGTGCAGGGTGGAACGCCACAGCTGCCGGTTCGCCTCGAGGAGGCCGCCGAAGTGGTGCACGAACAGTTCGACGTCGTCGCGTTCGAAGTCGAAGCGCGCTACGTCGCCGGCCGCGCACCCCGCGCAGTCCTCTTCCGGGCCGGGGCAGAGGGCGAGCTGGTACTCGTAGCGCGGGTACGTACGGCGCGGATGGGCCCGGCGCTGGCGATAGACCCGACGCGACACCGTGACGGCGGACCTCGATCAGCTCCAGCGCCTGGAGGCCGCGCACCGCCCGCCGCACGGCGGCGCGCTGGGCGTCGCTCGGCTCGTCCACCGCGTAGACGACGCGGGCGAGCTGGCTGACCGAGGTCAGATTCGGGGCGCCGTCGATCCTGCTGCGCCCGGCTGGCTCATCGCGCAGATACGCGAGGACGGCCCGCTGCACCCTTCCCATGCCCCTCGACATGGCCCCAGGATCCCGTCACGGTCTAGTCCTGGGCAACGAGCGCTTACGCCCCGGCGGGAGCGCACCGGCGCACGGGCCCACCGGATGCGTCACCGCCGGTACGGTCATCGTCACGGCACCGAAGACGGCGCACACCACCGGACCCAGGGGGGCCAATGGGCGTGGAGAACGGACCGCAGAGCATCCCGTGGGGCGGCGAGTGGCGACGCCACCTCCGCTCCGATCATGAAACGGATCTCGTGCGCTCCTGGATCCGCCGCGTCGAATGCTCCACCTGCAAGGCGGTCGTAGGTCGCGCCTGCCGCACCGCGGGCGGCCGCCCCACCGAGCATCACCGTGCCCGCCGCGATGCCGCCGGCCCCATCCCGTACGAGGAGTGGAGGAAGCAGGGCTTCATCCCGCCGCAGCGGTCGTACACGATCCCGGCCGTGCTCAAGGAGACGGAGAAGGCCCGCGCCGACTTCAACGTGGACACCGCCTTGGCCGACGGCGTCGCGATCGTCCGGATGTTCCTCGCCGACCGGCTCGGCCTGTTCCTCCAGGGCGAGGAGGCGATGGACCGGATCGACGACGCTGTGCGCAAGTTGATTGAAGTCCGCGGGCCGGTGGGCACAGCCGATCTGGTCACCGTCCTCGCCAGTCAGGTCGCCGCGCTGCTGTCCGCGAGCGCGGGGCCCGACGGTGATCCGGAGGTCCTGTTCGATGCGGTGATCCGCGCGCAGCTCGACGTGGCTCGCAGAACGATGCGCATCGAGAGAGAGCGCGCCGACGGACCAGCCGCGCCGCCGCCCTCATCGTGACCGCGAACTGGGCAACGAACACTTAGAGGCCGCGCAGATAGGCGTGGTGTTGGTAGCCCGACAGCAATGCAGGCACAGGTCTTGGCGATCACGGAGTTACGACGCTCTGTGATCACCAAGGAGACCGGTGCCTGCGTTTCCATTGAGGGTCAGCCGATGACGTTCAGGCCGAGGGTGGCGCAGATTTGGGCGGCTTGGCTGGGGGAGATGGCGGCGCCGCGGAGTTGTGCGGCGGTGGCAAGGGTGAGTTCGCCGAGGTCGGCGCCGCGTAGGTCGGCGCCGGTGAAGTCGGTGGCCCGGAGGTTAGCGTCGGCGAGTCGGCAGTCTTCGAAGGTGGTGTCGCGGAAGTCGACGCCGCCGAGGTCGGCTTCGGTGAAGCGGATGCCGACGAGGTGGGTGCCGCGCAGGCTGAGGCCGTTGAGGTTGGCGACGGCCAGGTTGCAGCGGGCGAGTTGGAGCCCGAGGCCGCGGTGGCCGGTGAGGCGGGCTCCGATCATGCGGCAGCCGGTGAAGGTGGCATCGGCGAGCAGGGCGCCGCTCCACTTGGTGTTGGCCAGGTCGACGCCGTCGCAGGCGAGGTCTCCGCAGTCGGCGTCGGTGAAGTTGGCCTTGGCGGCGCTGCCGCCCTGCCAGCGGGCCTGATCGAGCACGGCGCCGGTGAAGTCGGCTGCCGTAGCGGTGCACTCGGTGAAGACGGATTCGGCGAGGTGGGAGCCGCGCAGGTTGGCCTCGGTGAAGGTGCAGCGGGTGAACGTGCGGGGATGCTGATTGCGCCTCAGGGCCGCGCGTAGGTCCAAGCCGGTGAAGTCGACGCCGGTGAGCTCGGTTTGGGTCGCGAGCAGTGTCAGTGGGTCTTCCGGCGGGGCGGCCGGGTCGGTGTCGTGGCCGTGGTGGTGGAAGGGCAGGGGTGCTTCGGTCATGGGTTCGGCCTCGCAGTGGGTGTCGGGGTGAGTGCGCGGCGGGGCGCGGTCAGCGGGAGGGGACGGGTTCGGCGGTCTGTCGGGGCTGGGCGGTTGTGTTGTTGCGGCGGCTGGTGCGGTGGGCCTTGAGGGTGTCGTAGGCGAGGGTCAGGGCGAGGCCGGCGATCGCCCAGAGGCCGAGGGCGAGCCAGTAGCGGGTGATGCCGTCGCTGTCGAAGTACATGATCTGGCGCAGGCTGCCGGTGGTTGAGGTCATCGGCAGCAGGTCGTGCAGGGCGCGGATGGGGGCGGGCATGCTCTGGATGGGCAGGGCCGCTCCGGAGGCGGGCATGCCGAGGAACATGAAGATCCCGACGGCGGGCAGCGGGGTCATGCGCCCGCAGAAGCGGGACAGGAACACGGTGGCCAGGCCGACGGCCATCACGGTGAGCCAGCCGGTGATGAGGATGGCGGGGGCGAAGCCGTGCACGGCACCCAGGATCGGACCAGTGATGAGCCAAACAGTGATCGCGGCGACGGCGCCGAAGGCGGCGAGGGCGGCCACCGTGCGCCGGCGGGTGAGGGCGGTGCCGAAGGCGGTCGAGAGCATGACCGCCGACAGGTAGCCCGCCAGGGTCAGACCGATCGCGGCGTACATGGTGCTGGTGTCGCTGGTGTCGTCGGTGCTGAGCGGTACCAGGTCGCGGACCTGGAGGAACTGGTGCTGCTGGACGGCAACGTTCTCGAACGGCACGGCAGCCAGGTTGACCTGGACGGCGCCGGCGGCCGAAGCGATATACAGCAAAGGACCGCTTGGACGCGGCGGTTGAGCGAACGCCGTGCCGGGCGCACCCGCGTCGCGGTCACCGGGCGTCGGCGTGGGGACATAGGCGGCCGCCACAGCCCGGTGCGCTACCAGCTGCCGGGCCTGTTCGGTGGACGCGACGGTGCTGACGTCGTACTTGTCGCCCAGAGCCTTGCGCAGGGAAGCGGCCAGCGGGCCGGTCTGCGTCGGTGATCCGGCGACCGCGACTTTCAGGTGGTGCGGGGTCGGGGCGTGCATCGCGGCGGTGTAGATGCCGACCAGCAGGACGGCCATCGCGAACGGGAACAGCAGCACGCGGGCTATCGGCCGGACCATGTCTCCTCCTCGGAATGTCTGGGCGCCCTCATGCGCGCGCCCCCGGAATGCATCTCTCACGATACATCTCTTGTGATGCATTATTGTAGATGTATCATCGGAGATGTTTCCTCAAGGAGGGTGTGCATGGTGCCGCCAACCAGCCCCATGAACCTCGCTGACCTGCACCATCTCGGCAGGCGTCTTACCGCTACCGCGACCTCGGCGATGAAGGACGCCTCCGACCTGGGCCCTACTGAGCTACTGGTGCTGGAGTGCCTCTACACCGCTGGTCCGCAGCCGGTGGGGGCCATCGCCCAGCGCACCGGCTTCGCCCAAAGCCGGGTATCCACGGTGGTGGCGGCACTAAACGAGCGGGGCCTGGTCGAGCTGGGAGCCGACCCCGCCGACCGACGCCGGACTGTCGCCAAGATCGCCGAACACGCCCGCGCACAGGCCCGCGAAGCCAGGAGCCGGGATGCCGAACCGACGCTGCGGCAGCTGCTCCCAGGACTCCCCGACGCAGAGGTCGACACGGTGATCGCCGCACTGAAAACACTCAACAGCGCCCTGGGCGAGGCATCGCCAGACGCCTCCAGCGGTACCGACCTCCAGCCGAACGGTCGGCCTGGGGAAGGTCCGCGCGGGTAGGTGCATGCTCATGGGCGACGGCTCGGCCGTTCGCCCCAGCGATGGGTCGTCCATGCCCTACGGATCAGGCTGCGCACGGTGATGATGGTGTCGGCGAGGTCGAAGAAGGCGTTGATGACGGCGGCCCGGCGCTCGTAGCACCGGGCGAGTCGGTGGAAAGCGTTCTGCCAGGCATGGGTCCGTTCGACGTGCCACCTCTGACTTGCCTGGATAGGTGCCTTCTCGCCCTTGTGCGCGATGCGGCCGTACAGGCCGCGTTCGTCGAGCAGGGCGCGGGTCTTGTCCGAGTCGTAGCCGGCGTCCAGCTGCACGGTGATGTCGTCCGGCAACGGTCCCAGACCATCCAGGCGGTCCAGGGTCGGGGCGGGCAGCGGGGAGTCGTGACGGTTGGCTCCAGCCAGCACGCGGCCCAGCGGTATTCCATAACCGTCCGTCATGCCCGAGCGTTTCAGACCCTGTTTGCCGCGATCGACCGGTGAACGCCCCGCGACCTCACCGCCGCCGGGAGCTTTGGTGATCGAGCCGTCGACGGCGATCTGGTCGAGGACGAGGCCGACGATCCGGTCGTAGGACTCCAGCGCGATCTGTTGGAGTTTGGCGAAGGCGCCAAGCTGGATCCACTCGTCGCGACGGTTGCGGATCGTGGTGGCTGAGCACGTCATGTCGGCGATCGCCTGGTAGGAGCAGCCGAAGCGCAGCAGCTGCAGCATCTTGTCGAAGACGATCCGGTCGCTGATGCGCGGGCGGTGGCAGCCCAGTGGATGGGTCGGCGCGTAGGTCGATCGCTCAGGCAGCAGAGCGGCGAACTGGCCCCAGAGTGGTTCGCTCAGCCATGGTGGCAGTACAGGCACGGGTCCCCCAGTGATCACAGATCGTCGCAACTCCATGATCACCAACACCTGTGCCTGCGTTGCTGCCAGGGTCCACAACCGCGCCTATCTGCGCGACCTCTTAGCCCGGCGATCGGGAGCACGGACTGCGATCTCTCGGGTTGGTGTCAGTGGTGGTGAGAGTCAGTGGCGGGAGTCGTGGTTGAGGGTTCTTGTTGCTGGTCGGAGGCCTGGTGGTGGTCATCTTTCACTGTCATGGGGTGAGAGATTTCGCTGTCATGAGGCGTTGTCTCATGGAGGGTGACGCTGTCTCAGTTTCGAGAGTTCTCACGTAGGCGACCCGGGCACGAGCACCGCCTGGCGTCGCGCTCTCCTTCAACAAGGCTTTGAGGCCGACGTGGTGGCGCTGCGGGTCGACCGTCGACCCGAGCGCGGCCGGGTTCCATTCCGGGTCGACCGCCGCGAGTTCGGCGGCCTCCCGCTTGGCGCGTACGGGGTCTTCGCCGGGTCTGCGGGGTTTGAAGGCCGTCTCATCGCCCGATCCGGTGAGGATCGGGAGTGCTCATTGTGTCCGTTGTCGGGATGGTCGAGTCTCGGATGTGTCGGATTGTCGGTGAAGGAGGCGGTGTGAAGGGGTTTTCTTTAGTGTGGCGGCGTAGTGGTGGGCTGCTGCTGGCGATGCTGTTGGCGGTGGTGCTGTTGCCGCAGGCGGTGGCGATGGCGACCCCGGGACGGGCGCCCGCGGCCACGCAGGGGTCCGGGGATTTCCCTGAGGGCTATTTCTTCATCAGAAACGTGGACAGCGGTCAGGTCCTTGATGTCAAGGACGGCAGCGCGGAGCCTGGCGCCTCGGTCGTTCTCTGGCCGAGGAAGAGCAGCGGTTTCGACAATCAGCTGTGGACATACGATTCTGGTTTCCTGGTCAACAAGGCAAGCGGGCTTGTCCTGGAGGTGCAGGGATACGAGTCGGGCGGCAGTATCACGCTGGGAACGTCCCTGGTGCAGAACACCCGGCGGGAACCGCCGGCCAGCCTCAACCAACTCTGGGCGTACAACTACCGGCACTTGATGCCGTACGACCCCAAGGTCAGTCTCGCGGGTCAGGGCGGCGACGTCTCCACCCCCGGTGTGATTGAGGGGTTCGCAGTTGGTGTGGTGGGTTGGGTGTGAGCTGTGGTGTTGATGATTTTTTGAGAAGAGGGAAGGGTGCTTCTGGGGTCCCTCCGGCGATGGTCAGAGGCTTCTGACCTGCGGTTGTTGGGTGTCTGTTGATAAGGCTGGTGTGGTGTTGGGGATGGTTTCTTGTACCTAATGGAACGGTGCGTGTTCGTGCTGGTCAGGGGCTTGCTGTGTGGTTGGGATGGCCGGTCGCTGGCGGGTGGGGCCGGGGAGTAGGTCGGTCATCGAGGCCGGGAGGACGGGGTGGCTGTGGAACGATCAGGGTGTAGTCCGGCGTGTCCTTGGGACGGTCAGCTCTCTGGTCGGGGCGCTGGTCTGGGCCGGCCGATAGGGGGTGGCACCGGTGCCACAGGCGCAGGACCGTGAGGTTCTTCTGGAGCGGTTGTCCGGGCAACGCCCCGGCCCGGTCGACCTTGATAGGCGGCAGCGGATTCTGAGGCGTTTGCGCCGGTTCGGGCCCGGGCCCGCGGGCTGGTACGCCGATATCTGCACCCTGTTGGATGAGGATCTGCCGCTGCGTTCGACCGGGATGCTGGTCTCGCACCTGTTCCGAGAGCTGGAGAGTTCCCTACGCGAGGTCCTTCTGCCCGATGCCACCCGGAATGACCCGACCAAGGAGCGACGGCACCTGTTCGAGGTGAAGGGTGTGCTGGACTGGCTGGGCATCCCGACCGACAGCCCCGCGGGCGTCGTCTGGCTGGCAGAGGCGACGAAACTGCACGGTTACGCGCACCGGGTCCGTATGGAGCAGACGCCGATGGACGCAGCGGTCCGTGTGCGCCTGGCCGAACTGGAGGACATGCTCGATGTGGTGCTCGACCGCTTCGAGACCCGCTACGTCACCGTGCTGCAGCGTCTGGAGACCCTGGCTGCCGTCCGTGAGCCGGGCAACGCCCATGTGAAGCTGCTCCTGAATGCCTTCCCTCAGGACTACCTGACCCAGGAACGCTTTTTCGGACTGCTGGACGCCCCTCGGTGGCTGCCGCACCTGCGCGAGCACGGGTTTTTCAGTACGCCGCCGGCACCGGAAACTGACGATGAAGCGCGCACGGTGGTCTTTCCCGCCTGGCCGGCCTCAACGTATCTGGTGCGGATGACCAGCGTTGCCCCGGCAGGCGTGGCAGCAATCGCCGAGCAGATCCCCTCGACGGATAACCCGCGGGTCAACCTCGATCTTGCGGAGGTGGCACTCCTGCTGCCCCCCGCGGACGCGGCGCGTCTGGTGCCGCGGGCGGTGGAAGCGATCCGTGGCGCCTACCTGATCGCCCCGGACCGTTACGCCCAACTCGCGGTCCACTGCGCCCAGGGCGGTCACACCGAGCAGGCTCTGGCGGTGATGGCCGCGCTTCTGCAGGCGGCTCAGCACGGTGGCCGGATCGACGACTACGATCTCCAGGAGATTCTGCGCTCGCACAACACCACCTTGGCCCGTCACCTGGGGGCGGCTTGGTTGGAGGTGCTGACCGACAGCCTGGCAAGCACGCTCCTTACCACCGGGATGGACCCTGACCGCGCTGGCGGGGAGGACCTGTCCGGCGTGTGGTACCCGGTGCTGGACCCGGGCCACGGGGGGATGCGCTCAGACGACCGTGCCTTGTTCACCGAGGCGGTCCGCGACACGGCAGACCACCTGGCGGCCACAGACATCCGCCGGGTCCTTTCCATCCTGGAGTCCCAGCCGTGGCTGGTCTTCCGCAGGCTCCGCCTGCATATTCTCCAGCGTCACGGTGCCAACGCCCCGGACGCGGTGGAGAGCATCCTGACGGACCCCGACCAGATCACCGCCGCCCGGTCACAGCGTGAGTGGGCACTCTTGGCCCGTGCCCACGCCAGCTCGCTGAGGCCGCCCGTTCTCGAACGGGTGCTGGCCGTCATCGACGCCGGGCCGGACACCGAACGGTTCGTGGAGCGGTTCCGTAGCACTTCCGGTGGTGCGGAGCTGCCGGAGCAGTACGTCGAGCAGTGGGCGGGTGCCTGGCAGCGAGACCGTTATGCCGCACTGGCCGATGTCCTGCCCGAGCAGCAGCTGCGGCGCTACCGAGAGTTGTGCGAGAGCCTCGGTCTGGCACCGTCGTTGGACACGATTCCCCAGCCCCTGGCCTGGTCGGCGACCGAAGAGGAGGGCTCGCCGGAGAACCTGGCTGCGATGACTGCCACCGAACTGATCAGCCACGCCCGGCAGTTCCAGCCCACACCAACCCGGTTCGGCACGAACGCCGAGGCCTTCTGCAGTCAGCTGCAAGCCGCCGTGACCAGCCAGGCCCTCATCTACCAGGTAGACGCCGCGCAGTTCGCCGAGTTGGCCGATGATCATCTCGCCGCCGTCCTCCACGGATTCCGTACGGCTATTCAGGTCGGCCAGCAACTCAACTGGGCCGCCATCCTCCCGCTCGTACAGTCGGCTATCAGCCGTCCTCATACCTCCGACACCGGCACCCTGCACCTGGCCGTCGCCCGGTTTGTGCTGGCGGGACTGGCGCTGCAGAGCACCCAGCAGATTCCCACCCTGCTCGGCGACGCACTATGGGACGTACTCGAGTCGGTCTGGAGCGCCGCCAGGTCACCAGAAGACGACCTTGACGGCGACCAGCAGTCTGTTTGGGACGAGAGCTTGGAAACAGCCTTGCGAGCCGCCGTCGCGTGGGCACTGCGGCGTCGTGAACACGGCGCAGCCTTCCAGGTGCTGTTCACCGCCTTGGACACCCTGCTGCTGGACGCGGCTGGCACGCCCGCTGCCCCGGGCGCCAGCCCCGTCGGACGGACCGTCGGATCCTTGATCACCCGACTCGATGCCCTCGACCCGGCCTGGATGCGACGCCGAATCGAGGTCCTGTTCAACCTCGACACCGCACTGGGCCGTGCCAGCTGGATGGCTTACCTGAGCAGCATGTCGTCGCTCACCGAGTCCGTCGTGAGCCTCCTCATGGACGTCTACCGCACCGCAGCACGCACACCCGCAGTGGACGGTCAGGATCACCGGGACTTGCACCGGAGGCTGGGTGATCACCTCATGGCTATCTATCTGGCAGGTCTGCTCGGACTGGACGACGAGAGCACCATGGCTGACTACCTGTACTCCTCACCCGTGACTGGAGTTCAGCTCGCTTCGTTCTTGAGCGAGGTCGTCCATGACCGCGACCTGCCACCGGATACCCGCGACCGCATCATGCAGTGGTGGATTTGGCGCCTGACCGCTCGGGACGACAGCGCGCATGGACCTGCACCGCAACCCGAGGAGATCCACGCCCTGATCGGCCCGCTGGCCCGCAATGATGGTTTCCCGGTCATCTGGCGCCTGGAACAGCTGAGCGTTGTCCTCGAGACGACCGGAAGCCTCGGCCGTGACCGGCGCATCTACTCTTTCCTGGCCGAAGCAGCCACCGACTACCTCGGACCAGTCCTGGAACTGATGCACCGATGGGTCACCACGCTGGACATGTACGACTACGCCCCACGGATCAGGGAGAGCGACATCCGCGCCGTTCTGCTGGCCGGACTTGCCTCTCCTGACCACCAGGAACTGGCCCGCGACATCATCAACCGAGCCACCTATCGCGGGCACTACCAATTCGCACCCCTGCTCACGGACACCGATGACCAGCCCGGCCCGTCCTGAACCAACCCACCAGCAGAGCGGTCGGCAGAGCGGCCCCTGCCGTGCCGAGGGCTTCCGGCATCTAGAGGACCGGTGCGAGTTGTGCTGGTCAGCGGCTTGGCGCGGGGTCGGGTCTGCCGGTCCAGTACAGGGCGGTGTCGATGTCGCGTGCGGTCCAGCCGTCGGCTCGTGTTGCGCCGTGGTGCAGGAGGTCGTCGAGGAGTTGGAGGTAGCGGCCGTAGCGTCCGGGTGTGGATGTGAGGGTGAGGCCGAGGGTGTCGAGGGCGTGTTGGACGCGGCGGTCGTAGACGGCCATCCGCTGTGGTGCTGCTGCGGTGAGGATGGCTGAGGCGAGGGCGTCGCCGGTGCGGAAGCCGGGCAGTTCCCAGATGATGCCGCGGCCTGCGCGGGCGGCCTCGCCGCGGGTGAGGGCGGTGTCGCGGACGGCGGTGACGGCCCGCTCGGTGACGGCTCGTACGTGGGTGTCCGGTAGGGACATCAGCTCTGTCACCCACCGAGTCTGTGCGGAGAGCCGTTTCCAGACCACCAGGGCTGCGATGTCCGTCTTGCCGAGGCTGCCTGCACGTTCGGTTCGCTGTACGACGTCGTGGAAGACCTCGTCGTAGTGCGCTGAGACGGTGGCCAAGTAGCCGGCGCGGGCGGCGATCAGGACGTCCCATACCTGGCCGCAGACAGCAGCCAACTCCTCCTGGGCCGGTGTACCCGTCGTCTTCTTCACGTCCGCATCATGTCGTTGTCGCTGTTCGGCGGGTACGGGGTCGGCTTGCTTCTTCGGCGAGGTGGTCGAGCTGGATGGCTTCGAGGGCTTTCTTGGTGATGCGTTCGGTGCCGTCACAAATGGCGGTGATGGCGGCTTGACGGATGAGGCGGGCGAGGCTTCCGATACGGCCGGCGGTGCGCTGGTGGAGGTAGGAGGCGTGGCGGGGGAGTGTGTCGGGTGTGTGCTGGGTCAGGTCGAGGGCGTTCTCCATGTCGGTGATGAGGTCGGTGAAGGGGCGGGTGTTTCCGTGGCGGGCGGGGAGGGGCCCGCAGGTGATGAGGCTGGCGCGGCCGGCGAGTTGGGCCCCGCGTACGCCGGAGAACAGCGGGGTTGAGGCGACGTCGATGCCGGTGTAGACGAAGGTCGCTCTGATGCGCTCGGTGAGGTCTTTGAGGAGGTCGGCGGCTTCGGCGCCGGTGGTCGTGCGCGGGTTGAGGCGGTGGATCTCGTCGATCAGGACCAGGCGGACGCCGGCTTGGGTGTAGGTGTGGCAGACGGCCTCGGTGATCTGGGTCTGGGTCATGCGGGTGGTGATGGGGATGCCGAGGTAGCGGGCGAATTCGGTGGCGAGGGTCTTGGCGGTGGCTCCGGGCGGCACCAGCAGGTACGCGACCGGTACCTGCTCGTGGGCACGTCCGGGCGGGGCCGGGTTCTTGCGGGTGTGGGCGAGGTGGCAGGTGCGTCCGACTTCGAGGAGGGCGGTCGTTTTCCCGGCCGCGGCGGGGCCGGTGACGATCAGTGAGGGGCGGGCGGTGGTCTGTTGGTGACGGCCGAGCAGCATCAGGGTGCGGACCTGGGTGGCGAGGGTGTCGATGGCGGGGGTGCGGACGGTGACGAACGCGGAGTGGTAGGCGAGGCGTTCTTCCGTGCTGCGAGGCGCGTCGCCGGGCTGGGGCGGGGCGAGGGGCGGAGTGGTGGCGAAGTGCTGCCAGCCCTGCCAGGTGGTGATCGGCCACTGCGGTTCGCCGTCGTGGGCGTCGACCCACGGGGTGTCGGCTGTGGTGCGGACGGGCTGGCCTGCCGGGCTGGGGGAGTGGCTGGCGGTGGTGATGTGCGGGCGGGTGGTCACCAGTTGAGGGCTTCCTGGGCGGGGTCGTAGAGGCCGAGTCCGGTGTACGGGACGGCGGCGTTGTTGTCGCCGGGGTCGTTCTCGCCGTTGGCCTGCTCCGCGTCGTCGGGCAGGCCGTCGAGGTCATCGAGGCTGTCGTCGTCCGAGCCGTCGGCCTGCGGGGCCGGGGCGTGGGGCGTGCGGGTGCCGGCCGTGGGCAGGGGTGTTTTCAGCGGTGCGGTGCGGGTGAGGAGGCGTTGCTCGCCGGGGGTGGCGGTGCCGGTGTGGGCGCGGCGCATGAGCTGGTCGAGGGCGTCGGCGAGGTCGGCTTCGTGGGTGTCGCGGTCGCTGTGGCGGGCGGTGATGGTTTTGATGTGCTGCCAGGTGGCGCTGTTGAACGGCTGGTGGATGTGGTCGCGGTGGATCCACGGGATCTCTGTCAGGTGTCCGTCGGGCAGGCGGATCCATACCTGGCGGGCGTCGTGGGGGTTGGTGTGGACTTCCCATTTGCCGCCGCGCGCGGTGACAGGGGAGGGCTGGCCGCGGTAGGGGGCGAGGACATCGTGGTCGTAGGTGCGGTGGTCGACGCGGATGCCGCGTTCGGTGATGGCCTGCCAGCGCACCGGCAGCAGTTCGAGGTAGTCGCTGCCGCTCAGGGGGAGTGGCACATAGCCGGCCACGGCGACCAGCGCGGCCCACATCTGGTTCGGGGTCAGGGCCTTCTTGGGCAGGGTGGGGTGGCGCAGGCCTTCGTGGGGGCGGTGGTGGTAGTGGATCAGCCATTCGTCCAGCAGGTCCTGCAGCTGCGCGACGCTGAAGCAGGCCTCGGTTTCGGCGTCCGGTCCGCGGCGGGTGACGTTGGAGCCGGTGTAGCCGGGCAGGTGCTGGCACAGCAGGGCGTTGATGGTGCCGAAGGTGCGCTCGACGATGCCTTTGGCGGCGGGGGCGTGGGGCGGGGTGGGCTGGACGCTGATGCCGAGGGTCTCGCAGGCGGCGCTGAACGCCGTGGACAGGTAGACCTTGCCCCGGTCCACGACGATCGTCTCGGGCACCACGACCGGCCGGGCGGCTGCGCCCTGAAGGCGTTCGTCCAGGCCCATCAGCCGCTGTAGCTGGGGGAGTTGGGTGTGGGCGAGGCGCAGCGCTTCGGGCCAGGAGGGGCGGGCCGGGTGCGGCACGGCCATCTCCGCGAGCAGCAGGGCGGCGTCGACGGCCTTGGTGCCGGCGGGGCGCAGGACGGCGGCGAGGATGGCGCGGGTGGCGACGTCGACGGCGATGGTGAGTTCGGGCCGGCCGGTGGTGCCGTCGTCGAAGACGGCCAGGACGTCCAGCCGGGTGGTGTCGACCTGCACCTGCTCGCCCGGCCGCAGCGCCACGGTCGGGGTGAACGCCCGTCCGCCGGTGGGGGAGGGGAGAGTACGGGCGGGGCGGTGGGGGTGTTCGGCGGGACCGGCGAGTTGGTGGACGAGCCGGTAGAAGGTGGCCTGGGAAGGGGCGGGCACTGTGACGCGGCCGTACCGGTCCTCCAGGATCTGCGCGACCAGGGGCGTCAGGCCTTTGACGGTGCCCTTGGAACGGCCGCGCTGGCGGCGCAGCGCTTCCTCGATGGCGGCGATGACGCGTTCATCGGTGCGCCCGGTCGGGCTGGGGCGGCGGGTGGTGCGGTGGTCGACTAGCCCCCACAGTCCCTGCTTGCGGTAGGCCAGGCGCATGCGCTGCACCGTGGTCCGGGAGACAGGGCCGAAGCCGATCGCGGTCAGCTCCGCCGCCTTGGCCTCCTCGCGCTGCGCGAGCGTGAACCGGTCGGGGTCGTACTCGGCCCGGGGCACCCCGTCGCTGTCCGTCCCGCCGGGCAGGCCGGACTCCACCTCACGGATGTGCCGCTGCCAGGCCAGCGCCTTGCGCCGCGCGTCCTCGGGCGCGGTTTCGAACAGACCCCACTGCGTCACGGCCTGGGGCATCTCGGCGCCCACGATGGCGAAGGACAGGTCGGCGAACAGGTGCCCGGCCACGACCGTCTCGTCTTCGCCTGTCTCACCGGCGAGGTGGACCTGCTGCCCCGCCACAGCGATGACCTGCCAGGTCCGGTCACGGAAGCGGACGTGCGCTCCGACCTGCAGCACCGGCCGTCCGCCACGCCGCACGCTCACCGTCCATCCCCGCTGCCCGGGCCGCCGCAGCCGTTCGCACCGCCGGCGCCGGTGCTGACGAGGGCCCGCTCGTTCAGCGGTACGTCCAGGGGTGTGGTGAGGTGTCCGTGCCACAGGGCGTGGAAGACGGCGGGCAGGACTTCGATCGGGTCGCCTACCGCTTTGGCGCCCTCGATCAGAGGCCGCGGCTGGGCGAACACCTCACGTACGGCAGCCGCGAGAGGGGGACGGCCGGCGTTGCGGGGGTGGCGGTAGCCGGCTAGCCATTTCAGGTTCGCCGAAAGAGTCTTCTCCAGCGGCTCGAGGCGCCGGTAGCTCCAGGCGGTCTGCGCGCACGCCGCCTGAAGGACCGTCGCGGCCCGCTGCGCCCGCTCGCCGCCGGCCTCCGGGTGGCTGGGGCAGTCGGCCAGCAGGGCGGTGCCGTCGCGGTGGCGGGCGAAGAGCTGCGGCACCCACGAGCGGACCTGGCCGCGCGCGTCCCGCCACAGCAGACGGACCGGCCGCCCGGCCAGGCCGACCACCTCGGGGTCGCGGTCCAGCACCATCAGCTGCGCCCGCATCGCGGCCGACCCGCACGCCACATGCCGGCCGGTCGTGGCTGACCACCACTGCCCAGGACCCCACCGCCGCCCCGGCACCACCGGGAACGCCGACACCGGCTCCAGCTCCTCGAAGGACACCGCGAGAACCGCGTCCGCCCACCGCTGCTGCACCACCTGCCCGATGGGGTCGACGAAGACCGTTTCCCACTCGGATCCGGTGTCCGTCTGTATGTGCTGTGAGCGGCCACCTGCTGCGGCCGCTGTGTCCTTGCTGCCCACGCGCCCCAGTCAAGCCCGTCCTGCCTGTGCGGCGGGCGGCTTCACGGATTTTGATCACGAGTGCCGGGCGATGAGGTATGCCCTGCGGATCACGATCCGTCCACACCTTGCCTGCCTCCTGACACTTGCTCACCGCTCCTTCCCGGCTGCCTGTTGCGGTGGGCCGGGAGTGCTTCGGCCAGGGCGTCGGCCGGCAGGCGGGCCCAGCGCGCCAGATCCTCCAGGGCCATCCCGGCCGCGAGGGCTGCTGCTGTGGTCTCCCGTACGGCCTGGTCGATCAGGGTGGCGGCATGGCCGAGGTTGCCCAGCAACTGCTGCGTGGCGTCGGCGGTCTTGCCGTACTGGACACCGCGCAACTGGGTCAGCTGCTCTTCGGCGTCGTTGACCAGGCTGGTGATCAGTGCCCGCTGCTCGGCCGGCACCGTAGAGCGCCACGTGGTGCCCGAACCGGGCGAGCTGCGTTCCTTGGACAGGACGCGCAAGTGTCCGGCCATGGTGGCGGGCTGGTGCTCCTGCCTCAGCCACCACGGATCGTTGCCGTAGCCGGGCGGGCCCCCCGCGCCGCGGCGGATGCGGATGACGGCGCCCATCCACGAGGTCAGCGGGCCGCCGTAGTCGGTGGCAGCCAGCGGCCCCAGCCACCCCCGCCCGACCCGCTCGCCCAGCCGGCGGCAGAACGCCCCGTCGGCGGGCAGCGGCCGCGGACGCCCGGCCCCGCTGTCGCGCCACGCCAGCTCGGCCATGGCCGGTCCAGCAGTGCGTCGGCCACGGCCACCACCTCGGGGAAGACGACCGCGTCCCGACCCACGATCCGCCACCGCTCCAGCTCCGTCCCGGCGTTGCCGCCCGCGACCTGGTGCAGCCGCCGCGGCCAGATGGTCTCCCGATCCCAGTGCAGGGCCTGCTCCCACCACCGGGCGACCACCGCATAAGCCAGAGCGAACACTTTCTCCGGATCTGCTCCGGCCCGTGCTGCCCGCCGCGCCACGCCCGTCCACCGCCGCTGCGCCGCGGCCACTTCCGGCACACTCCGCGCGTCCAGGTGCTCAAGAGGCTGGTCGGCGTCCGCGTCCAGGAGCCACCGCCGGTGCCGGGCGCACACCCGCTCCCATCGCGGCGCGTACCGCACCACCCGCACGGCCGTCCCCGTACGCCGGGCCGCGCACAGGCGGCAGCCGAAGGCGACCGGCCCGGCAACCGCGCCGCCGGTCCGCCACGCCGCCGCCGGCACCCCGTTCTTTCCGGCCGACAGCTTGGAGTCCTCCTGCCTCCAGGAGGGCAACGCCCGCGCCAGGACGTCTTCCTCGACGCCGCACAGGCCTGCCAGGAGCTGCCGTCCGGGCGCGTTCAGCAGCACCTCGGCGTCGGCCCGCGTGCCTCCTCCGTCGTGCCCGGGCGGGTAGTTGCGCCACTGCCAGCACGACCGCAACACCTTCGCTTCCATCCCGTAACGGCTCGCGATGCGGCAGATCAGCGACGAGGTCGTCTCCCTCGGCAGGGGAGCGGTCCGCAGCAGGCCGGGGTGATGGGTCACTCCACCACGGTCTCGTGTCCGCCGTCTCGGCGGGCGCTTTTGCAGCGGATGCCCAGGCGCCCCGTTCTCCCCGGCGCCGTCACTTCCACTCGACGGGACCCTTCAGACCGTTTCCCCTGTCACCTCTTGCTACCCCTGTGACCTGCGAAGACGATGCGACAGGCCGGGAGGCAGGGGGAGTTGGGAAAAGATCTTGGTCTTCGGCATCCGGATCTGGCCTCCGGCGGCGTGTAAGGAAGTGAAGGCCCTTGGGCCTTTATCAACGAGTTCGTTTCTACTGGGAGGCCTGGTCGATGACTTGGTCGTACTGGGCAGGAGCGGGCGGGGTTCCCCTGCTGCTCCTGCTGTTCTTCGCGATGCGCCGAGCCAAGGGCGTCGTGGAGATGCTTGTGAAGGCGCACATCGAGACCCGGGCGGAGCGCGAGCAGCGTGCCACCATGGTCGCGATGGCGCAGTCCCTGCCCGACGGCGGCGCCGCGGCCCGCTTCGAGCAGGGACGGCCGGCTTGGCTGTTCCGCAAGGACGCAGCCGAGCCGGCAGGCCACCGGGCCATCGCCACGCAGGAGGCCGCGTGAGCGAGGCCGTACCGGGAGCGGACTTCGAGTCCTTCGTCCTCGAGACCATCGAGGCGTTCTCCCGACTGGCCCGGGTCGAGGCGGGCGACCTGCACAGCGCAGAAGATGCTGTGCAGGACGTCTACCTGAACATGTACCGGCGGTGGGCGACGATCTCTGCACAGGATGGGTCGCTCACCGCCTACGGCCGCATCGCAGTGAAGAGGGCGGTCATTGACCAGTTCCGTCGGAACAAGCGGATGGTCACGGTACCGGTTCATGAACTGCCCGAAACGGAATCAGGCATCGGAATCCCCGAGGCCGCCTACGAAATGATTAAGGAAGGAATTGGCGAACTCGTCTCCAGCCTTCCTGAACGGCAGCGCGAGGTTATCACCCTGTGTGTTCTGCAGGACCTCAGCCCTGCAGTGGTTGCGCAGCGCCTCCAGATAAAGGAGGAGTCGGTGAAGCGCTACATTAAAGCCGCCGCCAACAACCTGAAGAAGTCCATCAACGAGCACAGCGAGGAGGCCACCGCATGACATACCTGTCCGCTTGGACGCACCAGCCCGAGGAGCGGGGAACCATCCGGCTCCTCGCCCTCTGGCTCCTGCTCGAAGGCTCTGAGCAGGCATTTTCAAAGGGCTCTCGGATCAGCGAGGACCCTGTCCAGGCGGAGGGGGGCCAGCCTTCGGGCTGGCCCCCGGCCCCCGCCCCTGCCTGGAAGACCACAGAAACGGAACCCATCGAATCGGCGCGGTCCGTGAACTGCACGCTCTCCTGAAAAAGGAAATCGATGATTCCGCGACACCGCAAGAAACACGGCGTGTGGCAGAAATCCTTGAGCTCCTGGACAGGGATAATGTAGCGCGAAGCTGGTGGGAAAGGGCAGCTCTCAAGGGTGACGAAGATGCTCGGGACTATCTTCATATCCTCGATGTCGAAAGTGAAGAAGAGCTATCGACATGCTGTGGGCACGAGAAAGAACGCGCTGAGGAAGCTTTCAGATCATTCGTGAGTGGCTTTGTATGCCGGTCAGCCGGTATCCGTGTAGCTACAGACAGGGTCGACTCGGCTTTGGGGGAAGCCGGAGTCGGGCTGTCTGAAGCAACGCAAGCTCTCGTGCGTGAGATTGAGGACTTCCTGGCGCACTTGGACCACACCACCGGCGGGCCACGGTGCTGACACGACAGCGCGTCGCGCGCCCACAGACGGGAGAGTCTTTGTAGACCAAGCCTCCATGAGGCCTTCATGCGAGAAGGCCGGACGACTCGTTGAAGTGGCGGCCCATCCCCGCGCCCGCGGGGATGGGCCGCCACTGCATTACCCGTGGCTCCGTAAGTCGACTCACGGAGTCCTTCCGCCAGTTGGTACGACGTCAGCTGGGGAGACGCTACTGCGGAGGCGGTACGGCTTACACCCACCAGCATCGAAGCGAGCTGGCCAACTGCGCGAGCCTCGCCCAGCTCTGGGTTTTACGCTGCTGCCAAGCCAGGGGTTCACCAAGCAACAACCGCCGCCGGGTTCTTGGCGCTCAAGTTCGACCTGTAGACCTTGAACAGCGAGTCCTGTCAGTCACAAGGCTGTGACTGAGCGCTTCAGTTGGCGAGTAACCGCGCGAGTTAGCGCCGAAAACCCGCGCGCAGACCGTCTCGTCGATGCCACAGTGGCATTCGAAAAAACGACCACTTGGGGGTTTTCGTGACAGATCCGAATAATGTCGACTGGCAGCCCTTATCGCGCCGCCACATCTCGACGCGGGAACAGGCTCTGTTCGAAGAGGTACCGGATCATCTGATTCGCCCGCTGAAAACTTGGATTGCCGAGTACCTCGCCGACCATCCGAAGCTCACAGGACGAGTTGCTCTGCAGATGCGCATTGCTCTCGACACTCCAGATCCCGAGCAGCTTGTCGAGGCCGTTGCTGCCAGCGATCTCTCACTGCTACTTGATGTTGTCGACGTGGTGCTACACCTCGACAAGGGGCTGTGGTGGGAGCTTGATGTCGCAGGCCCTGAACCCACGAGGGAAGCCGGTCTGGCCGACTGGCTCCCGGACTTCTCTTGGCCGAAGGGAAGCAAGGCAGCAGCGGTCGAGAGGCTCGACGAAATGCTCATGGACGCTGGCTCGGCTTTTGAGGTCGATTGGCGTCAGCGGTGCTTGCAGCGCCGAGTCGACGCCACGGTGGCTATCGCTGCCGAGCAGGCAATGAGCATGGACACCGGAACGCATCTTCGGGCGGCATGGATCGCTACGTACGGGCGGCACCCAGATCCGTCGAAGGCATACGACGAGGCGATCCGAGCCGCTGAGGCTGCGGCCATCCCGGTCGTGCTGCCGAAAGGTACGAAAGAGACCCTTGGCAAAGTTCATGCACACCTCAGGGATGCTAGTGACAAGTGGGAACTTGCGATCGAGGGAACAAACGACGGCTCTGTTGCTCCTCTGACCGAGCTGATCGGTCTGCTCTGGAAGGGGCACGTTGCTCGACATGCTGGCGGCCCCACCTTCCGCCCGCAGCGTCAAGACGAAGCGCAGATGGCGGTCCATCTGGCTGCAACGTTGGTGCACTGGTTCAGTACCGGTGCAGTCCGGCAGCGAAAGTCAGGATGATGAACGCGGAGCCCCATCACCCGGCTTCATGCACGCGAGCGAGCGGCTTTACTCAACTCGCCAAATCAAGTGCTCAGTCACACAAGGCTGTGGTCGGGTAGCCGGGTCACGGCCACGTGACCCGGCTACCCGACCACAAAGGCTCCGCCGGGATGGGGCAACGCTGGTCTATCTCTTGCCAGCCGTTTTGAAGCGGAATCCGAAGAGACCGCCGGTTTCGTGTTCGTCGGTGAGGCGGGGGTTGCGGATGTAGGGCTCGGGATCGAAGCCGCGCTGTGCGGCCATACCCAGGCTGTCGGTGTTGATCGTGACGATGTACTGCAGGTCCTCCTCCACGGTGACTTCGGCGGCGAGCTTCAGGGCAGCAGCGACTTGCCGGTCGTCGACGCCGTCGTAGAGGTGGCTGTCGTGGATGAGGAAGTCGGGGCCACGGCCGTGGCGGTGTGCCAGGACCGCGAGGGTCAGATCGAAACAGAAGATGACCATGTTGCTGATGCCACGGCTGCCGTCGCTGTCGATGCGCGGGGTGATGGTCAGGCTGTTGCGGCCGGCCTCGATGGCGAGGTAGGCCTCGCGCCCTTCCCCATAGAGGCGCTGGGCGTAGTGGGAGAACAGCAGGATGGCTTCGTCGGTCTGCCGACGGCGCTCCTGGAGATCGGTGTCGACCGCCTGCTGCAGTTCCACGCTCTTCGCGGTGATCTGCCGGGCGCTCGCTTCGAGGGTCTGAGCCGCTTCGAAGCGGTGACGCAGAGCCTGGAGCGCGGCCTCTTCACGCCCGAGGGCCGTCTGCAGGGTCGTCAGAGCCTCCAACGCTCCTCCCTCGGCAAGCTCTCGAAGGAGGCGGGCCTGGTCCTCGCCCAAGCGTGCCCGCTCCGAGCGGCGCGACTGAAGCCGCTCGGTGAGCTCGGCGACCTCTTCTTCCAGGAAGCGTTGGCGGTTGCGGACCACTGAGTGGTGGAACGTCTTCACGTCCTCGAACCGCCGGCGCACCTGATCGTTGAGGACGACGCCGAGTTCTCGGTAGACGGGCTCGAGGTAGTCGACTTCGACGTCGGTGGTCTCGGTGACGGCTGCCTGGAGCTCTTCGAGGTTGTGCTGGTCGATCACATCCTCCTGCGCCAGCTGCTTGATACGTCGGCTGACCTGGTCCGCTCTGTCCTTGAGGCGTTCGTATTCGGGGACGACCTGAAAGGCTGCAACCTGTGCACGGAGCCGCTCCACCTGTGCCTTGGCCAGGGTGATCTGGCCTCTGAGGTCTGCGGTGGAACCCACGATGCGCCCCCACACGGGGTCATCGACCGCTTTCTTCAGCTGGGTACGTGTTGCCTTGCGGGCGGCCAGCTGTCTGTACTCGTCGACGAGCTGCCAGTCCAGGCCCAGCAGATAGGCGAGGTTGGAGGCGGCTTCCGGGGCGGACTGCCGGGAGAACGTACGGGTCGGCTCGTTGAAGCCGTGCGACGAAATACGCCGGGCGAGGAAGGAGAGCAGCACCCTTCCGCTTACGCCTGGATGGTCACCGCGCAGACCGAAGAGGTCCCGCTCGATCAATTGTGTCCACCGCTCCACGGGCAGCTCTACGGCGCCAGTGCGGGGAAACATGGCACCGTCGTCCGTCCCGGTCACGTCCTCGTCGAGCGTCACGAAGCCGGCACGCTGGCCGCTGCGGCGGACCTTGAGCGGACTGCTCAGGCCGGGCCAGTCCAGTTCAAGGTTGAACGTGATGTGCCGCAGCGCCTTGTTCATGGCGAGCGTGGTGTTTGTGGCCCGGGCCCCGAGCAGGAAGTGGATCAGCTCGATCAGGCTGGACTTGCCGGCGCTGTTGCGGCTGTCAGTGTCTGCGGAGGAGGCGGTGGTGGAGGCGACGATCAGGTTCAGGCCCTCGACGAAGGACACCTCTTTGAAGCGCCCGTCGTCAGCGCTCAAGCGGCGCAGCATGCATGCTCCTTGCAACGAGGATGTCCTGGTCCAGCTCTATGGCTCCCGTGCTGTAGAGCACGTCCAGTGCCAGGACGAACCAGCCGAACGATACGGGCGAGGCGTGGCCGTGACCGGCCCGCCAGGTCTTCAGCCGGGCCCATGTCTGACTGACAGACCGCGGTTCGTCCAACTGCAGCAGGACCTGGGCGCCGACGGCGAGCAGGCACCGGTCAGGCGCAATGCCCTTCGTAGGAGTGATCATGCCGATATCCCGATCCCGGGCTGCCAGCCAGTTGGAGGCGCTTCGAAAATGTCACACCGCCCGAAGAAATGCGCGAGTACAACGAGGGCGGCACGCAGCACCTTGGGCTGCGGCTGCGCGTTGCCCAGCACGTACATCTGCAGCTGCCACAGCACGTCTTCAGGATCGGCCCAGTGTCTGCGAACCTGCTCGTAGTACACGCGGAAGCCCCGCGCGACCTCATCGTGTTCCAGCTCCCGCATATTGCCCGCGTAGAAGGCGTCCACGAGGTGGGCCTGCCGCATCCCGCGGAGCAGGTCCTCGCGTGCTTCGCCTTCAAGCCGGTTGAAGTCCAGTTTCTCGATGCGCACGTCTGGCAGAGGCATGAGCGGGTCAGAGGAAGTCCGGAGTTCCTGAAGCTGTTTCAGGAGAGGCTCAAGATCATCCATCCCGATTCCGAACGTCATCTCCTTGATCGGGATCTCGCATCGGAGGACGTCTTCCGCTATCACCTGGTCCAGTTGCATGCACTCGTGCCACAAGCGACGGCTACCCATCTGCTCAAACAGCAGGGCCGGCGTGCTGGTGGCCGCCTCGGACAGCATTGCTGTCACTTCGGGGTGAACACCGCGTCGATCGTTGTGCACGAACACGAACGTGTTGAACTGCCCGCTGCGCTTGGCGAGCGCACCGGCCAGGTCGCCGTGGAACTTCTTGCGAACCTTGCTCGGCTTCACCGTCTGCGGGGCGTAGCAGGCATACAACTTGCGGGAATGCAGTGTGAGACCGTCTGCCGACATATCGCCCAGACTGCCTGCGGTGCGCACATCCAGGAAGTCTGGGTACCTCGAGCACATGAGCCGGTGGAAGAAGTCTTCGAACTCGTTCTCGTACAACTCCGCCATGAGCTCAAGGAACTTAACCCGCGCATAGGCGCGCTGCTCGTACCGCATATAGCCCCCTCGCCTACAAGGAGGAAAGACTAGCCCTACGTGATCACTCTCGGAAGTCTCACCGTCACGCTCCACGCAAGGCGCCTTGCCAACTCGGAGTCTCAGGGCGGATATCGATGGTGCTCAGCAGCGCCTGTTGGTGGGGGTGGAGTTGGTGCCAGAGGACGGTTTGTTTGCGGGCCCAGCGCTGAAGTTCGGGCGGGAGGGACTGGCCTGTGGTGTGGAGGGTGCGGTGCTGGTGGTACTTGCGTTGCCAGGCGAAGGGCCAGGGCGGGTTCCACCAGGGGTCGAGGATGGTGAGTTCTTGCAGGGTGAGGGCGGACAGGAGGCCGGTGCGGGCTTTGCGCCGCTGCTGGATGAGCCAGTGCCCCAGGGCGAAGCCGTGGTGCTGGGCGTGTTTGAACACGGCGAGGTGGCCGTGAGCGGCGGCATAGGCACGGGCGTGAGGGAGGCCTTCGCCTGGTGGATAGCGGTGCGCGGTTGTATGAGCTGGTACGGGTTCGGTGGCGGGCGCGGCGCCGAGGGCGGCCAGGAGCTCTTGCTGGGTGGGATGGAGGCTGTCCCACAGCCTTGTCTGGGTGGTGAACCAGCGACGCTGGGCCACGGTCAGGTTGCCGCTGGCCGGGGCGGCGTGTGCCCGGTGGTAGGCGCGCTGCCACGCCAGGGGCCAGGGCGGATTCCAATGCGGGTCAAGGGCGTTCAGCGCGGCAATCCGGGCCGGATCGGTGCGCCCGTCAGCCACGCGGTGTCGCTGGCGTAGGAGCCAGCTACCGAGGGGATAGCCGTTGTGGCGGGTCCGTTCGGCCACGGCGAGGTGCCCGTGTTCGGCGGCATAGCTATGTGCGTGGGCGAGCCCTGTGTCTACGCGGGTGGGGCTTCGATCGGCTTCGGTCACTGCGCGGGCGACGACAGAGGTGATGCCGATGTCCGCGAGGAGACTCTGCTGATCGAGTTGCAGAACGTCGTGCCGGACGCACTGACGGTGCAGCCACACTGTGACCTCGTCCTCGTCCCTGCCGCGATGCGGGCCGGGCACTTTCAGCTGGCCTTTCCGCCATCGCTTACGGGCCCGCTGGTAACTCCGCTGCCAGGGATAGGGCCAGGGCGGGTTCCACCAGGGATCCAGTTCGGCCAGCAGTCGGCCACGCAGCCACATGCCTTCGGTGGCCTGAGCGTGCCGACGGTCCTGGCGGCGCTGCTCCACCAGCCAGCGGCCCAGGGCAAACCCGTCGTGCACGTACTCGGAGGCAACCGCAAGGTGCCCGTGTACCGCGGCGAAGCAACGAGCATGGGTCATGCCGTCCAAAGCCCACAGACCGGCAGCAGCAACCTGCTCGTTCACGGCCTGGGGTGCCCCCGTCCCGCCCTGCACTTTTGCGGCTTCCTCGGCCGTGATGCCGATGTCTGCCAGCAGGCGCTGCTGACCGGGGTCCAAACGCCGATATGCGGCGCACTGCCGCGACAACCACAGGGCGAGATCTGCTTCGACTCCAGGAAAGCCGCCCCCCACATCGAGCCCGCCCCGGCTCTCCACCAGCCGCCGGGCCTGTGCGTAGAAGCGCTGCCATGTCAGCGCCCAGGGCGGATTCCACCAGGGATCGACGGCGTCGAGTGCGCGGGAGTGCTCCGTGGGTTCCCGGTTCTCGCGGGCCCTGCGGCGCTGGTGCACGAGCCACGATCTCAGCGGATACCCCTGGTACATCGCGTCCTTGCCCGAGACGGCCAGGTGACCGTGCTCGGCGACGTAAGACCTGGCGTGCGTCAGCCCCGTTTCGAAGCCGGCCTGGACGGGGACCCGCCGCGGCAGAGCGGTGCAGGCCGCCTCGGCCGTGATCCCGATGTCCGCCAGCAGACGCTGCTGCTCAGGATGGAGAGTGCTGTAGCGGGTGCACTGCAGATACAGCCACTCGCCGTTGAGGATCTGCGTGCCGGGGAATCCCGTGGCCGCATCGGGCGGGCCGGCGACTGCGGCGTGATCGCGCGCCCGGTAGTACGAGCGCTGCCACTGCACCGACCAGGGGACGTTCCACCACGGGTCCAAAACCGCGAGAGCCTGTGCACGGTCCGGCGCTATCGCCCACGCTCTGGCCTGGACGTTGCTCAGCCATTCCCCAAGCCGATAGGAATCGACCACGGTGTCCTGCGGGACTGCAAGGTTGCCGTGTTCGCGCACGTAGCGGCTGGCATGCACCAGGCCAGCCGCGAAGGCTTCGTCAGCCTGCCGGCTGTGTCCGCGCCGCCGCTTACCCCCCGCACTACGGCCGCCGGACCCCACACGCGCCCGTACCGCGAGTTCGTCCACCAGAGGGCGCTGACGGTGCGCCGGAGCTACCGCCCACATCGCCTGTTCCGCAGCCCTTGTCCCGCCCTGCGCCCGCACGCACTGATACGCCCACGCAAAGAGAGGACCTGACGTCTCCTGCGCCAGCTGCTCCACGTACCAGGGCCTCCGCACACAGCCCGCAACAGTAGTCAAAAGCGACGGCAGATCAGCCAGGCGAAAGGGAACATGGCCCTGCGCATCGGCCACCACACGGCGCCGGAAGCCGTCACTGGCAAGCAGCGTGGCCAGGGCAACGGTCTCCGGATAGACCACCAGTTCCCGAGCCACAACCCGCCACGCATCCTGGTCCAAGCCAGCACTGTCCAGGCTCCGCAGCCGCGCCGACCACATATGCTCCTGCGGCCACGTCTGCCACCACCACGACGAGGTCACCGCCCGCGCCACCTCAAACGCATCCGACGCCAGCGCGGAACGACGCAGCAGCCTCACGTGACAGCGCTGGGCGTCCAGCACTTGCCCGCACCCGGCCAGGTCCACCACCCGGCCCGCCGTGCCCGGTACATGCATCAGCCACCGGCGATGAGACAGGCATACCCGCTGCTGCGGCCCCAGATACAGGCGAGCGGTCTCCCTCATTCCGGTACGCCGCGCCGTGCATCCAGGGCAAGCCGGCCCCCAGCACCGCACCTTCTCCGCGGTGTGGTGAAACTGCGCTGCTGGCCCTGTAGCGAACCGTCGACGGGGCTCCTCCTGAGCCCAGGCAGGCAGCGCCCGCAGCAGACGATCCTGCGGGACGCGACACAGCTGTGCTACCCGGTCCCGGGCCTCCTGGTTCAGATAGATCTCACTGTCCAGCCGTGCCCTGCCCATCGAGTTCGGCAGCCCGTCCACATCGAGGACCGCCGCCAGCAGGTCCCCGAACCCCATGCCGTAGCGCGCCGCCAGCCGCGTCAGGAACGACTGCGTCATCTCGCCCTGCAGCGGCCCCACGCGCAGCACACCGCGCGGCAACGCGAGCCTCCCAACTGCTGCCGGTGCCTGACTCTCGCCGCTCATGCCACCCCAGTCCGTCGGCCCCGCTTCTCGTAACCATCTGCGAGCCACACCTGGTTACGGACCCGAGAGGTCTGCGCACCGATCAAGCAGCACTCATGCCCACTCGACTCCCAGTCCCGCGAGGGCAGCGCGCTGCTCCTGTGCGAGCTTGTCGCGGCGGGTCCTGGTGTTGGAGACCCATACGCCCAGTTTCACGATCACTGGCTCCGTCTCGCCGTCGACCACGATCGGCTCACCGTGGCCGCGCGGGACAGGCCGGTGGACGCCTTCCCGCTCCACCCACTGCGCGAGGGCCACCAGGCCGCGCTGGAACGTCGCCTGTGCCTTGTTCGGGCCCTTCGTCGTACGCGTGGCCGCAGGGGCGGGAGACGGCGTCTGGACGGGCTGTACGCCCAGCTTGGACAGCCGCTCCTGCTGCTCGGTCGACAGCTGCGCCCAGGTGCCCGCCTGGGACTGCCGCTGGAGCCACCGCCCGATGTCGTCGCCGTCCATCAGCACGCCCGGCTGGATCTCGGGCAGGCTGCCGTCGGCGTCGACCAGGTCGGCGAGGACGCGGTAGTGGCGCTGCCAGTCCAGTGGCCAGGGGCAGTTCCAGTCCGGGTCGATCGCGGCTAGCTGCTTGGCGCGCTGCGCCGCCCGCTCCTGGTCCTTCCCGAGGCCGCCCTTGCGGCGCAGATTGGCGATGTGCTGACCGATGGGCACCATCGCCTCGCCGTCGCCCTCGCCCCAGACCTGGTCTTGGCGGGGAGCAAGGTGGCCCGTGGCCTGCCGGTAGGAGCGCAGCGCGGCGAGTTTGGTCTCCCACGCCTCTTCGCCGGGCTCCCAGACCATCCCGGCCTCCGGGGCGTCCAGCAGGGTCTTGCGCCGCTCTTCCAGCTCCCCGGCCCGCAGGGCCTTCCGCTGCTGGTGGACCCATCGCCCAAGCGGAAATGCCTTCGTGACCCCGACTTCGACCTCGACGTCGTAGGGAACGGCGTAGAGGCCGGTGATCGCGTTCTCCTTCCGCCAGCGGATGAGGGCTTGGTAGCCCTCCAGCCACACCAGGGACTCCGGGCGGTAGACCCGTGTGCGCAGGAACGCGGCGATGGTGGTGGCGTCGCGCGGGTTGGAGAAGTGGAGCAGGGCTGCTTCGGCGGCGGCCTGTGTGTCGTCGTTCTCCTCCTGGCCCCCGCCGTCGTCGCTCTCGCCGTCGGCCCCGACGATCTGGCCGTCCTTGTCGCGCTGGACGTGGACCTTGCGCTTGCCGCTGGTGAGGGCACGGGAGGCGAGCTGCTCAACAAGTCGTTCATCGTGCGAGCGCAGGCCCTGGAGGACGGCTACGAGGGGGCGGAAGGAGGCGCTGGCGACCATGTCGGTGGGGTCCTCGTTCGGCTCCAGGAACACCGGCACGATGATCCTGGCGACCTTGGTGGAGCCGTCCTTGTTGAGCCGCAGTGCCCGGCCGATGTTCTGGACGATCTCGACCTGCGAGCCGCGGGTGTCCGCGAAGCAGACGGCTTCCACGCCCCGCTCGCCGGTGATGTCCACGCCTTCACCGAGAACGCGAACGGACGCGAGGAACGCGCGGTGGACCCGGTGCCCGGCCGCGTCGATGCCGTTGGCGAACTGCCGTAGGACCTCCCGCCGCTCGGACACGAGGTGGTCGCCGCACAGCCAGGCCGACCAGACCCGGTCCGGGGGTACGTGGCGGCCGGCCTCCAGCTCGTAGAACTCCGCGTCGATGGAGGACTTCGGCAGCTTGTCGGCGGCGGCCAGGTCGTCGTCGGTGGCGTCGTTGACGTACAGCTCGGCAGCGGTCTTCGGCAGCTTCTCCGCGAACGCGGCTGCCTCTTCAACCTTCTGGTGGAACGTCATGACCGTACGCAGGTTGTACGCCGCCGCGTGCTCCAACAGGGCGGTCTGCAGGAGCGCCAGGCGCCGGCCACGCCGCGCCTCCTCCGACTCCCCGAGGACCGGCGAGGGATCGCGGATCTCCAGCACGTCGATCTCGAACCCGGCGAGGATCTCCCGCTCGATCGCCTCCGAGAGCCCGAGCTCGGCGAGCCACGCGCCGTAGGTGCCGTTCGGGTCGTCGGCCATGGTCGCGATCTCCGCCTCTTGGCCGTCCGCGCCCTTCTGCGGCCGGGCCGCAGCGAGGATGCGCGGCGTCGCGGTCAGGTAGAGCCGGAAGTCGGCGGGGATCCGCTGGTTGTCGTGGATCGCCGCCCACGGCCGCCCAAGATCACCAGCGGTTCCGTGCGCCTCATCCACGATCGCGAGGTCGAAGCCGCTCATGCGCTGTCCGTACAACCGGTCTCCGCCCGCCAGGGCGGCCTCCAGTGGCCCGCGGACCTTCCGCTGGCCCTCGGGTGCGTCGATGTCCTCACGGTCCACAAGGGAGGCGTAAGTGGCGAGCACGATGACTGGCCCGGACCCGGCCCACAGTGCGAGCTGGATCGGGTTGGTAGTGGTGCGCACTCCCAGTGAGTTGAGCACCGGGTCGTTCTCCAGCGAGCACACCGCGACCATCGGGGCTCGGTGGCCCACCAGGCGCCATGCCTGGGCGGTTTGTGCGAGCAGGTCCAAGGTGGGCACGGTCACGAGGATCCGACTGCTGGGGAAGCAGTCCAGCGCGCACGAGGCGGCCGTGATCGTCTTGCCCGAGCCGGTCGCGGAGACGATCGTGCCCCGGGCCCCCTGAGGGGGAACCGGTGATCTTGCAGGGAATCCCACCCACTTTCGGAAACTCGACTTCTGGTCTACTTGATGTTCTCGGAGCTGGATCAAGGAAATGCCCCCGGTTCGGGAAGGACCTGATCGACGGAAATGATCCGGTAGCCGCAGTCCTCGTAGAGGCTGGCAGACCGGCTGAACGTGGCCTGGGGGTGCTCGACGGCCGCACCCTCAGAGCCGGCGAAGACACAGCGGATCAGCGGCTGATCTCTTACAGAGGCGACGGGTTGGGCCGTGATCCGGTAGACGCGGTACCGCAGCACCTCGGCCGGCAGCCCGTCACCGAAACGCTCGCCCACGGCAGCCTCTACAGGCACACGCTGCACCCGCAGTTCTTCACGGCAAGTCACTCTCCGGTCCTCGTCCGGGAGGTACACGGCCAGCCGCTGCTCCTCCATGACTCGAACGATCCAGCCCATTCGAGGCGCCGGCACGAGGCGATGTCCCGTTCGTTCGGCCTTCGCGGCTCCGCAGGGGCATGACGTGCGTGCCCTTCACAGTCCTGGGCAGCCCGCCGGTACTCCCTCACTCGGTTCAGCGCGAGCCCGCGGGCCCGCCTGACCACATCGAGCAGCGCCAATTCATCCGGATAGTATTCATAGACAGGCATCTAGCCACATCCCGCTAGCCACATCCCGCTCCCGGGCCTGAACCATGTAACCGACTTTTGCCAACAGTACATGCTGCATCAAAAATCATCAGGCGCTTCCAGTCACCGACAGTAGGTAGGATTCGATCATGACCGACCAGTGGTACGTCCTCATCGAAGAGGACACCAGAGAGACCGAACGCGCCGACGGCGTGGAACTGAAACTGCACCGATGGATGCTGGCAGGCACTCACCACATCAACGGCGACCAGGAGCAAGCCACCGCGGCAGCCAAGGACGCAGCCCTGCATTACCTGCCGGGAGTCCTCGCCCGGCACGCTCAGCCCGGAGACGAGCCGGCCCGCCATGCTTTCCTCACCCCGGACGGGGCCTGGGTGGTGCTCCTCAAGCAGCGGAACCGTGAGTGCCATATACGGGTGTCAGTAGGCCGGTTGATGCACTCTCAGGAGGAGAAGCAGGCCCACCGAAAACGCTGAAAGAGATGCTCCGCAGTGCTGTGCAGGCCCCCGCGCCCTCCCCGAAACCGTGGATGCCCGCCGGGAAAATCTCAGAGTGAAGCAGCAGGACACCCCCGCTACCAAGGCCTCAGAAGCTGACGACCGATCACCCCGGACCCCTCCTTGCTGCCAGCCCAAGCCGCGCGGAGCGCGGCTCACCGCCTCGCGCGCAGCGTGAGGCCCGCGGTTCGGAGCGCAGCGAAGAACCGCACAGCCCGAACGCAGTCCGGGCCAGGCTGCGCAGCAGCCCCACCCCCGAAGCGCAGCGCAGGGGGGTGCCAACCCGAGTGCGCAGCACTCGGGTTGAGCGGAGAGCGCAGCGAACCGCCAGCGCTCCCGCGGAGCGGAGCGCAACCCCCGCGCGCAGCGCGGGGGTTCGCTTGCACATCGCGCAGCGATGT